>NZ_JBHTIM010000002.1:0-1633 GCF_042677105.1 Microbacterium koreense | reverse complement strand
GTCAACGACCCCGGATCCGTCGGAACATTCGCCGGCGCCGCCGACGCAGGCCCCGCAAACGCCACAACCCCCGCCACAGCAAGCACCGAAGCACCCACCACAGCAGCCACGCGACGCGCGAAACCGCTCCTACCATTGCCGCTCATTGCATCCCCTTGCTGTCGGTACTGCTCTTCGGCACTGCGATCGGCTATAGGTCACTCTGCCCGCGCGCCAGGCGCGTCATCCGCCGTCCCTGTTTTCGCACCTCATCTGGGGCGAATCGACCGATGGCGTCACATTACGCCTGAAGATATGAGAACGGAATGGGTTGTCCACAGGCGCCGAGGACGCCTCCATCCACGACGACGACGACGGTGTCAGGCTCGGCCGTACCGCACCCGACACCGACGTCGTGTCCGCGTCAGCGGCTCAAGATGTCGTGCCCACTCACGCCTGCGCGTTGCGGCGTCGGGCGATGATGATCGCGGCTCCGAGCGCGGTGAGCAGAATCGCGACCCCCGCGACCGCGAACATGAGCGCACCGTCTCCACCGGTCATCGGAAGGGGAAACGCGGGGAGTTGTGGGTTGGGGATGGCCATCACGACGGGGGTGGCGACTCCCGCGGCGGTGACGGTGACCGGGATCGGCGTCTCGGTCAACTCGTACCCGGCAGGCGCGGCGATCTCACGCAGGTAATAGGTGCGCTCGATCGGGTCGGCGTCGGTGCTGTTCCCGGCGAACAGACCCGGGATCAGCACAGTGCCATCCGCACCGGTGGTGAACACCGTCTGCGCGGGAATCACCGCGCCCGCGGCATCACGTGTCACCGCGATACGCCCCGCCTCCGCACCCGCCGCGGCCTCAGCCTCGGTCGCGTACACCGCGAACTGCGCACCCTCGAGCGTGTTCGCCACCTCACCGGCGGCGTGCTTCAGGATCGACACCGCACCCCAGTACGTCGTGGCAACCGGAGTCGTGATCGGCGTGCCCGTCATACCCGGGTCGTTGATCCACACATCCGCGGTGTTCTCGATCGCACCGGTGGCGACCACCGTCGTGTCGAACACGATCTCCAACACCTGCCCCTGACCGGTGTTGATCGCCACCGCGTCGAAAACCCACTGAACCGTCTGACCATTGACCGTCTCGGTCGGCGTGACATCCGCGCCACCGATCGTCACCGACGTCGTCGACGCGAACGCGAGCTTCGCATCCAGCGTGTCCGTCACACGGAAGTCCGAATACGACTGTCCGTCCGCAAGCTGCGGGATATCGATCGTGATCGTCCACGGCACCGTCTCACCGAGCCCGGCACCGGCCGGAGCACCCGGAACCTTCGACACCGTCGTGATCGAGTTCTTCGGATACACGTGCACATCCGAGTTCCACGTGCCCTCACCCGTCGGAATCGGGATCGTCACCACGAACGGCGCAGCCATCTGCGTGATCGTCACCGGCTCGCCACCCGCGGTCGCCCCCGGGCTCACCAACTCCGTCACCAGATACGCACCCACCGCCAAGCTCGACACCGACGCCGAACCATCCGCCGCCGTCGTCACCGTCACCGGCGACCCCGTCAACGGCGCAGAACCCGGATCGGACACATAACCCTCAACCGCATCCCACCCCTCGGTCGTCGTCAGATCGACA
>NZ_JBHTIM010000001.1:0-2896408 GCF_042677105.1 Microbacterium koreense | reverse complement strand
TGTCGATCTGACGACGACCGAGGGGTGGGATGCGGTTGAGGGTTATGTGTCCGATCCGGGTTCTGCGCCGTTGACGGGGTCGCCGGTGACGGTGACGACGGCGGCGGATGGTTCGGCGTCGGTGTCGAGCTTGGCGGTGGGTGCGTATCTGGTGACGGAGTTGGTGAGCCCGGGGGCGACCGCGGGTGGCGAGCCGGTGACGATCACGCAGATGGCTGCGCCGTTCGTGGTGACGATCCCGATTCCGACGGGTGAGGGCACGTGGAACTCGGATGTGCACGTGTATCCGAAGAACTCGATCACGACGGTGTCGAAGGTTCCGGGTGCTCCGGCCGGTGCCGGGCTCGGTGAGACGGTGCCGTGGACGATCACGATCGATATCCCGCAGCTTGCGGACGGACAGTCGTATTCGGACTTCCGTGTGACGGACACGCTGGATGCGAAGCTCGCGTTCGCGTCGACGACGTCGGTGACGATCGGTGGCGCGGATGTCACGCCGACCGAGACGGTCAATGGTCAGACGGTTCAGTGGGTTTTCGACGCGGTGGCGATCAACACCGGTCAGGGGCAGGTGTTGGAGATCGTGTTCGACACGACGGTGGTCGCCACCGGTGCGATCGAGAACACCGCGGATGTGTGGATCAACGACCCGGGTATGACGGGCACGCCGATCACGACTCCGGTTGCCACGACGTACTGGGGTGCGGTGTCGATCCTGAAGCACGCCGCCGGTGAGGTGGCGAACACGCTCGAGGGTGCGCAGTTCGCGGTGTACGCGACCGAGGCTGAGGCCGCGGCGGGTGCGGAGGCGGGGCGTATCGCGGTGACACGTGATGCCGCGGGCGCGGTGATTCCCGCGCAGACGGTGTTCACCACCGGTGCGGATGGCACTGTGCTGATCCCGGGTCTGTTCGCCGGGAACAGCACCGACGCCGACCCGATCGAGCGCACCTATTACCTGCGTGAGATCGCCGCGCCTGCCGGGTACGAGTTGACCGAGACGCCGATCCCGGTCACCGTCACCGCCGCGGGAGTCGCCACCCCCGTCGTGATGGCCATCCCCAACCCACAACTCCCCGCGTTTCCCCTTCCGATGACCGGTGGAGACGGTGCGCTCATGTTCGCGGTCGCGGGGGTCGCGATTCTGCTCACCGCGCTCGGAGCCGCGATCATCATCATCCGACGCCGCAACGCGCAACGCGCGGAGTAGTCCACGCGCACGAGGGGAGGCGGGGCCTCTCCTCGCGCGCCACACAGCGGTGCAACAGATCTGTGGGGATCAGCACATGAACGGCACGGACAACGCGCAGAGGCGGCGATCGCCGCAGCGTCGTCTCGCGCGCCTGGCCGTGGTCGCCGGCGTCGCTCTCGCGGCCGCTGTCGGGAGCGTCGCCCCGCCCGCGACGGCGGCGCCGGTCAACGTGGCCCCCGCGGCCGTGGAGCTTCCGAACCTCCCCCTCACGCCGCAGCTGCAGCAGTTCCTCGGCGTGGCGACCGCGAACAGTGGATCGGCCTTCCAGGTTTCCAATTATCAGCTCGGGCGGAACGGCACGGCCACGCCGGACTGGAGCGGGAACATCGCGATGCCGGGTGGCACCTCCGCGCGTTTCGACTTCAGCAACGTCGACCTCTATGCCGACCGCGGGATCGTTTCTCGGGTCACCAACCCGGCGTCGGGCACCTCAGGCAGCCGATTCTTCCCGGATCAATCGCTGACGACCTCACCCTTCGCGAACGCCTATGTTCAGGACGTCCCCGGCATGATCGCGCTGAACGCGGAGCTCGCTGCGCTGAAGGCCCAGATCGCGCTTCTCGCCTCCGATCACGCTGGCATCATCGACGACGACGGCATCAGCGGTAACCAGACGATCAATGTCGACCTCTTCGACACGAACGGCGACGGTATCGCGGTGTTCGACATCGGCGACTCCGGAACGGATATGACGATCGAAGGGGTCCTCACGATCACCGGGACGGGAAGCGTCTTCCCGATCTTCCGGGTCGCCGACGGGATCACCTTCGAGATCAACAACGGGACGATCCAGACCGCCGGGGGACTTGCGCAAGGAAGCGACGTCGGTGCGCTCTTCGTCATGGCGGATGCCGACGGCAACGGCTTCAAGGCCAGCAACGGCGTCGTGCAACGAGTCGGCCTCTACGACCTCACGCTGTCCGGCGATTCCGAACTCGACTTCAGCAACGTCACGGGATGCGGACAGTTCGTCGCGCCCACCCACAACTGGTCCAACGTACGCCTTCGTGGATGCACGTTCTCCAATGTCGCACCCGAGGTGTGGGAGACGACGGTGCTCGTCGAGAAGGGGGTCATCGACGTCGACGGCGACTTCCTCCCCGGCCAGGGCTGGACCGTCGGCGTCGCTCCGACCGTCACCGCAGGCGTCGTGACGTCAATCCCCGCCGTTCCCACGCAGACCACCGACGGCAACGGCTACGCCACCTGGACGCTCGAGTACGACGGGCCGACGGCGTCGGCCGACCTGACGATCTCCGAGACACAGCAACCGGGCTTCGAGCTCGACACGAGTGCCAGTGTGTGCTCGATCGCCGATGCCGGGCCGGCCGCGCGTATTCCGAACGGCGAGGTGTCGATCACCTCGACGTCCGTCCAACTCGACGATGTGGGGCCGGGAAAGACCATCGTCTGCTACTTCCAGAACCGTCAGATCCCGGGTGCCGCCACCGTCGACAAGGCACTCGTGGGAACGCCTGACCCCGGCGCACAGGTGCGCTACGAGGTGACACTCACACACACCGGGGTGTTCCCGGCCGTCGTCGATTTCACCGACGACCTCTCCGGCGTGCTCGACGATGCGACATTCGTCGATGGCAGCATTTCGCTGTCGCCCGCAGAGTCGGGGATCACCGCGCAATTCATCGATGATCCCATCTCGCCGACGCTGACCCTCACGGGTTCGATCGGCCCCGATCCCGGGGTGGTCATCGTGAGCTACGACGTCGTGATCGGGGCGGCGGGCACGCTCGGTGACGGGATCCTCGACAACTGTGTCGCGCCGGATGCGGGAGGGGTGCCTGTGTGCACGAGTGATCCCGTGAACGCCGAGTTGACGCTTGAGAAGGTCGTTCTCGGACAGGAGCCCCTCGACACGTGGACTCTGTCGGCGGACGCGCCGTCACCGGCGCGGCCGGGACCGTCCGGGGCGTCGGGAACGACGTCCGCGACCGCGGTCGTCTCGCCGTCGACGGCCTACACCCTGAACGAGAGCGACGGGCCCGCGACCTACGTCCAGGTCGGAGACTGGGTCTGCACGGATGCGGCGGGAGCCGATATCGCCGTCGTTGCCGCCGAAGTGACGCTGTCACCCGGTGCCGCGGTGACCTGCGCGGTGACGAACGGGACCGCATCGATCACGCTTCTCAAGTCCGTGGTCTCGGGCACCGCCGTTCCCGCAGACTGGACGCTCACCGCCACACCCGCGACGCTCGCGGGGCTCACCGCGTCCTCCGTCGTCGGCGCGGACGTCGCCAGCGCCTCCACGACGTTCGAGGCCCGTCCGGGACATTCGTACACACTCGCCGAGGCGCTCACCGACGAGCAGGCGCCGTTGGCCTACCGCCTGGCCCGACTGGAGGTCCAGAACCCCGACGGCACCTGGAGTGTCGTGACCGAAGAAGCGATCACGGCGCCGCCGGCGGGGGCGTCGGTCGTCTATCGCTTCGTCAATGAACCGATCCCGACGCTGAGTCTGCCCCTCACCGGTGGCGCGGCCGCGGACGCGTTCGTCATCGTCGGCGCCGGGATCCTCGCCGGGGCGTTCGTCGCTCTCATCATCCTGCGGGTTCGCCGCCGTACCGTTGTGCTCGATGTCGATCACCGATAGCCGCATGGAGCAGCGCCGCCATCGAGCGCGCCGATCCCTCACGCTGCCCGTCGTCGTGGCCGCGCTGTTCGTGCTCGGCGCGGGCGTACTTCTCTACCCCGCCGCCGCGTCGTGGGTCAACCAGGCGCAGCAGTCCGCGATCATCGGCGCATACTCCGACGACGTCGAGCAACTGCCGGCGGACGGTCTTGCGGAGGCGATCGCGGAGGCACGCGACTACAACGAAAGACTCACCGGTGGGGCTCTCGTCGCTGCCGGCCGCAACATTCCGGATGCTGAGAATCCCGATCAGGCGGACGGGTACTCCGCGCAGCTCGACGCGAACGGCACCGGGCTGATGGCCCGCATCAAGATTCCTTCCATCGCCGTCGATCTGCCGGTCTATCACGGCACGAGTGACGCGGTACTTCTTCAAGGCGTCGGCCATCTCGAAGGAACGGCGCTGCCCGTCGGAGGGCTCGCCACCCATTCCGTCCTTACCGCACATCGCGGACTGGCCGACGCCGAGCTGTTCACGAACCTCAACAGAGTGCAGGTCGACGACACCTTCGTCATCGAGGTCTTCGGAGAGGTCCTGACTTATCGCGTGCGCGGCACCCAGGTGGTCGACCCCGACGACACCGAGACCCTCTTCGCGATTCCCGGCGAAGACCTCGTCACGCTTGTCACGTGCACCCCGCTCGGGATCAACACGCAGCGCATCCTCGTCACAGGCGAACGCGTCACCCCGACACCCGTCGACGACCTGGAGGCCGCCGGCCGCCACCCTGAGATCCCCGGGTTCCCCTGGTGGGCGGTCGGACTCGGCAGTGTCGCCGTCGCCGCCGTCGCCTTCGTCGTATGGTCGGCCCGCCCGCCGCGCACGGGTTCCCAAGACACCGCATCCGCGCCAGAATGAGCCGTCGGGCATGACGCCCGCATTCATTTCAGATCACGAGGGGGCCCCATGGGCATCGATGACATCGTCAACCAGGGCAAGGAATTCCTGGACGACAACAAGGACAAGATCCAAGACGCGCTGTCGTCGGACCAGGCCGAGCAGGTCAGCGACAACGTGCTGGACGCAGCCGCCGAATTCGTCAAGAAGGTCGCCCCGGACAGCGTCGATCAGCATGTCGACGGGGTGCGGGACAACCTCGACGGCATGGTCGGCAACGACAAGGCCTGATCGAACGAGAACCTCGGGGGCGGGTCGGCGTGGCGCCGACCCGCCTCTGCGTCGTCTACGACACGCCCGAGTTTGCGACACGCCCGGGCTGCACGTAGACTAGTCAGGTTCCACATTCCGGCGTGCCTTCAGTGCGCATGCTGGATCACTGCCAGGGCAGTGCATAGGCGGCGACACTCTTTGAGCGTCGCAGGGTCCTAGGCCGCGGGCAGCAGAACGACACCCCTCGATACCGCCCCTAAGGGAATGTGCACTCGCGTGCGCCGGTGAAAGGGCCGGATGCCACGGCATCCGGGTTGACATGAGAACAGCGGTGCAGCATCACCGGTGAGAACCGGAGAAGTGCCCAGGCGTCTCGCACAAGCGAAACGCCACGTGCGTCCAATGCCCCGAGCGGTATGACGCGGAAAGAGAGTGAGCAGACAATGGCGGGACAGAAGATCCGCATTCGCCTGAAGTCGTACGACCACGCCGGCCTCGATTCGTCGGCGCGCAAGATCGTCGACACCGTGACCCGTGCCGGAGCGACGGTCGTGGGCCCCGTGCCCCTTCCGACCGAGAAGAACGTCGTGTGCGTCATCCGGTCGCCCCACAAGTACAAGGACAGCCGCGAGCACTTCGAGATGCGCACCCACAAGCGCCTCATCGACATCATCGACCCGACGCCCAAGGCCGTCGACTCGCTCATGCGTCTCGACCTCCCGGCTGACGTCAACATCGAGATCAAGCTCTGAGGCAGGTTCACATCATGGCTGGTATCGAATCCAAGGTTTCCAAGGGACTGCTGGGCACCAAGCTCGGCATGACCCAGGTGTGGGATGAGAGCGGAAAGCTCGTTCCCGTCACCGTCATCGAGGTGGCGCCCAACGTCGTCACCCAGGTCCGCACGCCCGAGAAGGACGGCTACAACGCCGTGCAGATCGCGTACGGCCAGATCGACCCGCGCAAGGTCAACAAGCCGCAGACAGCCCACTTCGAGGCTGCCGGTGTGACCCCGCGCCGTCACCTCACCGAGGTGCGCACCGCGGACGCCGCTGACTACTCACTCGGTCAGGAGCTCACGGTCGACGGCACGTTCGAAGCGGGCCAGCTCGTCGACGTCGTCGGCACGAGCAAGGGTAAGGGCACCGCGGGTGTCATGAAGCGCCACAACTTCAAGGGTGTTTCGGCGTCGCACGGTGCACACCGCAACCACCGCAAGCCCGGCTCGATCGGCGCATCGTCGACTCCGAGCCGCGTCTTCAAGGGCATGCGCATGGCCGGCCGTATGGGTGGCGAGCGCGTGACCGTCCTCAACCTCACGGTGCACGCCGTCGACGCCGAGAAGGGTCTGCTGCTCGTCAAGGGCGCGGTTCCCGGCGCGCGCGGCCGCATCGTCTACGTCCGCAACGCAGTGAAGGGTGCCTGAGCATGGCTGACTCGACTCTCGCGCTCGACGTCCGCAAGGCCGACGGCTCCGCGGCTGGCTCCGTCCAGCTCCCCGCCTCGATCTTCGACGTCAAGACGAACATTCCGCTGATCCACCAGGTCGTCGTCGCGCAGCGCGCGGCGGCACGCCAGGGAACGCACGCGACCAAGACCCGCGGCGACGTCTCGGGCTCGGGCCGCAAGCCCTTCAAGCAGAAGGGCACCGGCAACGCCCGTCAGGGTTCGGTGCGCATGCCGCAGCACCGCGGCGGTGGCACCGTCCACGGCCCGCAGCCGCGCGACTACTCGCAGCGCACCCCCAAGAAGATGATCGCCGCTGCCCTCCTGGGTGCGCTGAGCGACCGTGTTCGTGGCGAGCGCCTGCACGTCGTGGAGTCCTTCGGCATCGACGGTGCGCCCTCGACGAAGGCCGCTGCCGCCGTGCTCTCGGGCCTCGGCGCCACCAAGAACGTGCTCGTCGTCGTCGACCGCGAAGACGACCTCGCCGTCCTGAGCGTGCGCAACCTCGCGTATGTGCACGTGCTGGCCTTCGACCAGCTCAACGCCTACGACGTTCTCGTCTCGGACGACATCGTCTTCACCAAGGCTGCCTTCGACGGCTTCGTGTCGTCGAAGACGCCCACCGAGGAGGTTTCGGCATGAGCGCCGACAACGCACTGCAGGGCGCAGGCAACAAGGACCCGCGCGACATCATCCTGAAGCCGGTCGTCTCCGAGAAGAGCTACGGCCTGATCGACGAGGGCAAGTACACCTTCCTCGTCGACCCCCGCGCTTCGAAGACCGAGATCAAGTTCGCGATCGAGAAGATCTTCGGCGTGAAGGTGGCTTCGGTCAACACGCTCAACCGCGTCGGCAAGGCCCGTCGCACCCGCTTCGGCACGGGCAAGCGCAAGGACACCAAGCGCGCCATCGTGACGCTCAAGTCGGGCACCATCGACATCTTCACGGCAGTCGGCTGACGGTCGGGATAGAGGACTAAGAAACATGGCTATTCGCAAGTACAAGCCCACGACCCCGGGTCGCCGCGGCTCGTCGGTGGCGGACTTCGCCGAGATCACCCGATCGACGCCCGAGAAGTCGCTCCTCCGCCCGCTCGCCAAGACCGGTGGTCGCAACAACCAGGGTCGCATCACGACCCGTCACATCGGTGGTGGCCACAAGCGCCAGTACCGCGTGATCGACTTCCGTCGCAACGACAAGGACGGCATCAACGCCAAGGTCGCTCACATCGAGTACGACCCCAACCGCACGGCTCGCATCGCGCTCCTGCACTACTTCGACGGCGAGAAGCGCTACATCCTCGCGCCGAACAAGCTGTCGCAAGGTGACATCGTCGAGTCGGGCGCCGGTGCCGACATCAAGCCCGGCAACAACCTGCCGCTGCGCAACATCCCGACCGGTACGGTCATCCACGCGATCGAGCTCCGCCCCGGCGGAGGCGCGAAGATGGCTCGCTCCGCGGGTGCGTCGGTGCGTCTGGTCGCCAAGGACGGCCCGTACGCCCAGCTGCGTCTGCCCTCGGGCGAGATCCGCAACGTCGACGCGCGCTGCCGTGCCACGATCGGCGAGGTCGGCAACGCCGAGCAGTCGAACATCAACTGGGGTAAGGCCGGCCGCAAGCGCTGGAAGGGCGTGCGTCCCACCGTCCGTGGTGTCGCGATGAACCCGGTCGACCACCCGCACGGTGGTGGTGAGGGCAAGACCTCCGGTGGCCGTCACCCCGTCACTCCCTGGGGCCAGGCTGAGGGTCGTACCCGCCACCCCAACAAGGAGAGCGACAAGTACATCGTCCGCCGTCGTAACGCCGGCAAGAAGCGCAAGTAGGAGTAGAGGAAGATGCCTCGCAGCCTTAAGAAGGGCCCCTTCGTCGACGAGCACCTGCTTCGCAAGGTCGCCTCGCAGAACGAAGCCGGCACCAAGAACGTCATCAAGACCTGGTCGCGCCGCTCGATGATCGTGCCGGCCATGCTCGGTCACACGATCGCCGTGCACGACGGTCGTAAGCACATCCCGGTCTTCGTCAGCGAGACCATGGTGGGCCACAAGCTTGGGGAGTTCGCTCCCACCCGCACCTTCCGCGGCCACGTGAAGGACGACAAGAAGGGTCGCCGCCGCTGACGCGGGGGCGCCCAGAAGCAGAGATAGGAGGAGAAACAATGGTGGATTCCATCGCACGCGTGAAGCACATCCGCGTGACCCCTCAGAAGGCTCGCCGTGTCGTCGCTCTCATCAAGGGCAAGCAGGCCGAGGAAGCCCTCGCCATCCTGAAGTTCGCGCCCCAGGGCGCCAGCGAGCCGATCTACAAGCTCGTCGCCTCGGCGATGGCGAACGCTCGCGTGAAGGCTGACAAGGACGGCGAGTTCCTGGACGAGCAAGACCTGTACGTGTCCAACGCGTACGTCGACGAGGGCACGACGCTCAAGCGTTTCCAGCCCCGTGCGCAGGGTCGCGCGTTCCAGATCAAGAAGCGCACGAGCCACATCACGGTCGTGCTCTCGACTCCCGAGGTGGCCGAGTCGGCCGCTGCCCCCGCACAGAGCAAGAAGGCGAGCAAGTAATGGGCCAGAAGGTCAACCCGTACGGCTTCCGCCTCGGCGTCACCACCGACCACGTGTCGCGGTGGTTCTCGGACTCCACGAAGCCGGGCCAGCGCTACGCCGACTACGTCGCCGAGGACATCAAGATCCGGAAGCTTCTGCTGAAGAACCTCGACCGCGCCGGTGTCAGCAACATCGAGATCGAGCGCACGCGTGACCGCGTCCGTGTCGACATCCACACCGCTCGCCCGGGCATCGTCATCGGTCGCCGCGGCGCCGAGGCGGAGCGCATCCGTGGCGAGCTCGAGAAGCTCACCGGCAAGCAGATCCAGCTGAACATCCTCGAGGTGAAGAACCCCGAGGCCGACGCTCAGCTCGTCGCCCAGGGCATCGCCGAGCAGCTCTCGGCTCGCGTGGCGTTCCGCCGCGCGATGCGCAAGGGCCTGCAGGGCGCACAGCGTGCCGGCGCCAAGGGTGTCCGCATCCAGGTCTCGGGCCGTCTCGGCGGCGCCGAGATGAGCCGGTCGGAGTTCTACCGCGAAGGGCGGGTGCCACTGCACACCCTCCGCGCGAACATCGACTACGGCTTCTACGAGGCCAAGACCACCTTCGGCCGTATCGGCGTGAAGGTCTGGATCTACAAGGGCGACCTCACCAACAAGGAGCTGGCTCGCGAGCAGGCCAACCAGAAGCCGGCCCGCGACCGCGACCGTCCGCGCCGTGGCCCCCGCAGCGAGGCCCCCGTCGCAGAAGGAGCATCGGCGTAATGCTTATTCCCCGCAAGGTCAAGTACCGCAAGCAGCACCACCCCAAGCGCGATGGCCAGGCCACCGGCGGCACGAAGGTCTCCTTCGGCGAGTTCGGCATCCAGGCACTCACGCCCGCGTACGTGACGAACCGTCAGATCGAGTCCGCTCGTATCGCGATGACCCGTCACATCAAGCGTGGCGGCAAGGTGTGGATCAACATCTACCCCGACCGACCGCTCACGAAGAAGCCGGCCGAAACCCGCATGGGTTCCGGTAAGGGTTCGCCCGAGTGGTGGGTCGCCAACGTCAAGCCGGGTCGCGTCCTCTTCGAGGTCGCCGGTGTCAACGAGCAGCTCGCTCGTGAGGCACTCACCCGTGCAATCCACAAGCTGCCTCTCAAGGCACGCATCATCAAGCGCGAGGAGGGCGACGCGTAATGGCGATCGGCACCAAGACGCTCGCCCCGAGCGAGCTCGACACGTTCGAAGACCAGCGCCTCGTCGAGGAGCTGCGCAAGGCCAAGGAAGAGCTGTTCAACCTTCGCTTCCAGTCGGCCACCGGCCAGCTCGAGAGCCACGGCCGCATCCGTGCCGTCAAGCGCGACATCGCGCGGCTCTACACCGTCATCCGCGAGCGCGAGCTCGGCATCCGTGCCACGCCCGCCCCGCTGGAGTCGGCGAAGAAGGCGAAGAAGACCAAGGCCAAGAAGGCGGATGCCGCCGACGAGGCCGTGAAGGAAGAGGCTGAGTGATGGCCACCACCAAGAAGGCCGAGACCGCCGAAGAGGCCGTCGTCCCCGGCCACGAGCACGCCGAGCACGACGTGCGCGATGCGGATGCCCGTGGGTACCGCAAGGAGCGCCGCGGCTATGTCGTGAGCGACAAGATGGACAAGACCATCGTCGTCGAGGTCGAGGACCGCGTGAAGCACCCGCTCTACGGCAAGGTCATCCGTCGCACGACCAAGGTCAAGGCGCACGATGAGGGCAACACCGCCGGCATCGGCGACCTCGTCGTCATCAACGAGACCCGTCCGCTGAGCGCCACCAAGCGCTGGCGCCTCGTGGAGATTCTGGAGAAGGCCAAGTGATTCAGAACGAATCCCGCATCAAGGTCGCCGACAACAGCGGCGCCAAGGAGCTGCTCACGATCCGTGTGCTCGGCGGCTCGAACCGGCGCTACGCCGGCCTGGGCGACACCATCGTCGCCACGGTCAAGGACGCGATCCCGGGCGGAAACGTCAAGAAGGGCGACGTCGTCAAGGCGGTCGTCGTCCGCACTGTCAAGCAGACCCGTCGCCCCGACGGTTCGTACATCAAGTTCGACGAGAACGCCGCCGTCATCCTGAAGAACGACGGGGAGCCGCGAGGCACCCGCATCTTCGGGCCGGTCGGCCGTGAGCTTCGTGACAAGAAGTTCATGAAGATCGTCTCGCTCGCCCCGGAGGTCATCTGATCATGGCGAAGATCAAGAAGGGCGACCTGGTCCAGGTCATCAACGGTAAGAAGCAGGACAAGGGCGGCGACCGCGGCAAGCAGGGCAAGGTCCTCGAGGTCCTCACCGAGCAGAACCGCGTGATCGTCGAGGGCGTGAACTACGTCACGAAGCACTCGCGCGTGGGTCAGACCCAGCGCGGTACCAAGACGGGCGGCATCGAGACGATGGAAGCCCCGATCCACATCTCCAACGTCGCTCTCGTCGACCCCTCGACCAAGAAGCCGACGCGAGTCGGCCACCGGGTCGAGGAGCAGACGAAGGACGGCGTCAAGCGCACGGTTCGCGTGCGCTACGCGAAGAAGTCAGGCAAGGACCTCTGAATATGAGCACCGCCACTGCCGCGGAGGCTGGCAAGATCCAGCCCCGCCTGAAGCAGAAGTACCGGGACGAGATCCGGAAGCAGATGCAGGACGAGTTCGGCTACGCCAACGTCATGCAGATCCCCGGCCTCGTCAAGGTCGTCGTCAACACGGGTGTCGGAGAAGCGGCACGCGACAGCAAGGTGATCGATGGTGCGGTCGACGACCTCACCAAGATCACCGGTCAGAAGCCGGTCGTGACGAAGGCCCGCAAGTCGATCGCCCAGTTCAAGCTGCGTGAGGGTCAGCCCATCGGTGCCCACGTCACGCTGCGCGGTGACCGCGCGTGGGAGTTCGTCGACCGTCTCGTGAACCTCGCGCTGCCCCGCATCCGCGACTTCCGCGGTCTGTCGCCCAAGCAGTTCGACGGCCACGGCAACTACACGTTCGGTCTCCAGGAGCAGTCGGTGTTCCACGAGATCAACCAGGACAAGATCGACCGCGTCCGCGGATTCGACATCACGATCGTCACCGACGCGAAGACGGACGACGAGGGTCGCGCCCTGCTGCGCCACCTCGGATTCCCCTTCCGCGCCGACGACGCTCAGGCCTGATCAACGGATGCCGCGGCGTCGCGCGCGAGGTCGCGGCATCCGATCACACAACTGAATACCCACTCATCGAAGGTCGCCTGTCGTGTAACGGCAGTCGAAACCTCATGATCGAAGGAACACCCTCATGACAATGACAGACCCGGTCGCAGATATGCTGACCCGTCTGCGCAATGCGAACTCAGCGCACCACGACACCGTCGCGCTGCCGAGCTCCAAGCTCAAGACGCACATCGCCGAGATCCTCCAGCAGGAGGGCTACATCGCCGGGTGGGAGGTCTCCGATGCACGCGTCGGTCAGACCCTCACGATGACGCTCAAGTACGGTCCCAACCGCGAGCGCTCCATTGCGGGCATCAAGCGCGTGTCCAAGCCGGGCCTGCGCGTGTACGCGAAGTCGAACGAACTCCCCACCGTCCTCGGTGGTCTCGGCGTCGCCATCTTGTCCACCTCCTCCGGTCTTCTCACCGACCGGCAGGCCGAGCAGAAGGGCGTGGGCGGAGAAGTTCTCGCCTACGTGTGGTGATCTGACATGTCGCGTATCGGACGTCTTCCCATCGACATCCCCGCCGGAGTGACCGTCACGGTCGACGGCCGCGATGTCGCCGTCAAGGGCCCCAAGGGTGAGCTGTCGCTCACGGTGGCCCGTCCCATCGAGGTCGCCGTCGAAGAGGGGCAGGTCGTCGTGACCCGTCCCGACGACGAGCGTGAGTCGCGGTCTCTCCACGGCCTGACCCGCACCCTCATCAACAACAACATCATCGGCGTCACCCAGGGCTACACCAAGGGTCTCGAGGTCGTCGGCACGGGTTACCGCGTCGCCCAGAAGGGCAGCTCGGTCGAGTTCGCCCTCGGCTTCTCGCACCCCGTCGTCGTGGACCCGCCTGCCGGCATCACGTTCACGGTCGAGGGCAACAACAAGCTCACCGTCAGCGGAATCAGCAAGCAGGCCGTGGGCGAGGTCGCCGCCAACATCCGCAAGATCCGCAAGCCCGAGCCGTACAAGGGCAAGGGTGTGCGCTACGCGGGCGAGGTCGTCCGCCGCAAGGCCGGAAAGGCTGGTAAGTAAGCATGGCTGTGAAGTCGAAGTCCGACGCGCGCGCGCGTCGTCACGCCCGCCTTCGCAAGAAGGTCGTCGGCACCGCAGAGCGTCCGCGTCTGGTCGTCACCCGGTCCGCCCGCCACGTCTTCGTGCAGCTCGTCGACGACAGCAAGGGCCACACTGTGGCCTCGGCGTCGACGCTCGAGACCGACCTGCGCGGTCTCGACGGTGACAAGACGGCGAAGGCACGCAAGGTCGGCGAACTCGTCGCCGAGCGCGCCAAGGCCGCCGGAGTGTCGGACGTCGTGTTCGACCGCGGTGGCAACCGCTACGCGGGACGTGTCGCGGCCATCGCCGACGGCGCGCGCGAGGGAGGTCTGAACCTGTGACCGATGCATCGAACAATCAGAGTGTGGAGAACGAAGTGACCACGTCCGCTGAGACGGCACCCGCCGCCGAAGCGCCCGCCGAGCGCGAGCGCGAGCCGCGCCGCGGTGGTCGCGAGCGCAACCAGGGTCGCGACCGTGGTGGCCGCGACCGCAACGACAGCCAGTTCCTCGAACGCGTCGTCACGATCAACCGCGTGTCGAAGGTCGTCAAGGGCGGTCGTCGGTTCAGCTTCACGGCGCTCGTCGTCGTCGGAGACGGCAACGGCCTCGTGGGTGTCGGATACGGAAAGGCGCGTGAGGTTCCCCTCGCCATCTCGAAGGGTGTCGAAGAGGCCAAGCGCAACTTCTTCCGCGTGCCGCGCGCCGGCACCACCATCCCGCACCCGGTCCAGGGTGAGGCGGCCGCCGGCGTCGTGCTCCTGCGTCCGGCCGCGGCCGGTACCGGTGTCATCGCCGGTGGTCCCGTCCGCGCCGTGCTCGAGTGCGCCGGAATCCACGACGTGCTGTCGAAGTCGCTCGGCTCGACGAACACGCTGAACATCGTCCACGCGACGGTCGAGGCCCTGCAGCAGCTCGAGGAGCCCCGTGCGGTCGCCGCGCGTCGTGGCCTCGACTTCGACCAGGTCGCCCCCGCCCGTCTCGTCCGTGCCGAGGCTGAGGCCACGGCCGCTGCGAAGGCAGGTGCCTGATGGCTGCACGACTGAAGGTCACGCAGATCAAGTCCAAGGTGAGCGAGAAGCAGAACCAGCGCGACACGTTGCGCTCGCTCGGTCTCAAGCGGATCGGCGACTCGGTCGTCCGTCCGGACGACGCGCAGACGCGCGGGTACGTCAAGACCGTCGCACACCTCGTGAAGGTTGAGGAGATCGACTAATGGCTGACAAGAAGGACGAGGCGGTCGAGGCCGCCGAGCCCAAGAAGACCGCCGCCAAGAAGCCTGCAGCCAAGAAGGCCGCCGGCGAGAAGAAGGCCGCGCCCAAGAAGGACGTCGCATCGTCGCGTCCGGGTGTCTTGAAGGTGCACCACCTGCGTCCCGTCCCGGGCGCCCACGCTGCCAAGACCCGTGTGGGTCGCGGTGAGGGCTCGAAGGGCAAGACGGCCGGTCGCGGTACCAAGGGCACGAAGGCGCGTTACCAGGTCAAGGTCGGGTTCGAGGGTGGTCAGATGCCGCTGCACATGCGCACCCCGAAGCTGCGCGGGTTCAAGAACCCGTTCCGTGTCGAGTACCAGGTCGTGAACCTGGACAAGCTCGCAGAGCTCTACCCCTCGGGCGGCGACGTCACCGTGAGCGACCTGGTCGCCAAGGGCGCCGTGCGCAAGAACGAGAAGGTCAAGGTGCTCGGCACCGGCGACATCTCGGTGAAGCTCACTGTCGCGGTCGACAAGGTCTCGGGTTCCGCCGAGCAGAAGATCGTCGCGGCGGGCGGCTCCGTCAAGTAACGACAGTCCCGCGGGGGCCGGAGGAATCCCTCCGGCCCCCGCTGGGCTAATCTGGTGGACGGGCGCCTTCGTGCGCCGGTACCCCCTCTGGAGGCATCGTCTTGTTCAGCGCCATCGCGCGGGTCTTCCGCACACCCGATCTGCGGCGGAAGATCGTCTTCACGCTCGGGATCATCGTTCTGTACCGTCTCGGCGCGCACGTGCCGACGCCGTTCGTCGATTTCCCGAATGTCCAGTCGTGTCTGCGTGACTCCGCCGGCACCGAGGGACTGCTGTCCCTCGTGAACCTCTTCTCCGGCGGCGCACTGTTGCAGCTGTCGATCTTCGCGCTCGGCGTCATGCCCTACATCACCGCGACGATCATCGTCCAGCTGCTGCGCGTGGTCATTCCGCACTTCGAGACGCTGTACAAAGAAGGCCAGGCCGGTCAGGCGAAGCTGACGCAGTACACGCGATACCTCACGATCGCGCTCGCGCTTCTGCAGTCCACCACCCTGGTCACCGTGGCGCGCAGTGGTCAGCTCTTCGGCGTCACCGGCATCCCCGAGTGCCAGCAGCTGCTCACCAATGACGTGTGGTGGGCGCAGCTGCTCATGATCATCACGATGACCGCCGGTACGGGTCTCATCATGTGGTTCGCCGAGCTCGTCACCGAGCGCGGTGTCGGCAACGGCATGTCGCTGCTCATCTTCGTCTCGATCGCGGCGTCGTTCCCCGGCGCGCTGTGGGCCATCGCCCAGTCGCGCGGCTTCGAGGTCTTCCTCCTCGTCCTCGCGGTCGGCATCGTCGTCATCGCGCTGGTCGTCTTCGTCGAACAGTCGCAGCGCCGCATCCCCGTGCAGTACGCCAAGCGCATGGTCGGTCGCCGCACGTACGGCGGAACGAACACGTACATCCCGATCAAGGTGAACATGGCCGGTGTCGTGCCCGTCATCTTCGCCTCGTCGCTCCTGTACATCCCGGCACTCATCGCTCAGTTCAACCAGCCGCAGCCCGGCGAGGAGATCCCCGGGTGGGTCGCGTGGATCCAGCAGAACCTCGTCACCGGCGACAGCCCGCTGTACATGCTGATCTATCTGCTGCTCATCATCGGGTTCACGTACTTCTACGTCGCGATCACTTTCAACCCGGTCGATGTCGCCGACAACATGAAGAAGTACGGCGGTTTCATCCCGGGTATCCGCGCCGGGCGCCCGACGGCCGAGTACCTCGACTACGTTCTGACGCGCATCACCGCTCCCGGCTCGCTCTACCTGGGCCTCATTGCCCTCCTGCCGCTGGTCGCGCTGGCGACGGTCGGTGCGAACCAGAACTTCCCGTTCGGCGGTGCCTCGATCCTCATCATCGTCGGCGTCGGACTCGAGACCGTGAAGCAGATCGACGCCCAGCTCCAGCAGCGCCACTACGAAGGACTCCTCCGATGACGCACTCTGCACAGACCACCCCCGCCGCCGCCCGCCTCGTGCTGGTGGGCCCGCAGGGTTCGGGCAAAGGAACCCAGGCTGCTCGCATCGCCGACCGATACGGCATCGCCGCGATCTCGACCGGCGACGTGTTCCGCGCGAACATCAAGGACGACACCGAACTGGGCCGTCAGGTCAAGGAGGTCATCGATGCGGGCGAGCTCGTTTCGGACGCTCTGACGTTCGACGTCGTCCGCGACCGTCTCGCGCAGCCGGATGCGGCATCCGGCTTCCTGCTCGACGGCTTTCCCCGCAACGTGGCACAGCTCGGGATGCTCGACACCTACCTCGCCGACCGTGACGAGCCGTTGACGGCCGTACTCGAGCTCGGTGTGCCGCGTGAGGTGAGCGTGGACCGGCTCATGCGACGCGCGTTCGAACAGGGGCGCACCGACGACACCGAAGAGGTCATCGCCAACCGCCTCGCCATCTATGAGAGCGAAACCGCACCGATTCTCGAGGTGTACCGCGACCGCGGCCTGGTCGACTCGATCGACGGCGTCGGCTCGCTCGATGAGGTGACCGAGCGGGTCATGGATGCCCTCGAGGCACGCGGCATCGTCGCGGTCTCCGTCTGACGTGCTCAGGCGATCCATCTACAAAACGCCCGCGCAGGTGCGGGCGATGGTCGAACCGGGGCTGATCACCGCCGCCGCACTTCAGGCGGTCCGCGATCTCGTCGCGCCCGGTGTGACGACTCTCGAATTGGATGCCGCGGCATCCGCCGTCATCACCGCACGCGGAGCGGAGTCGAACTTCCAGATGGTGCGTGGCTACCGGCACACCGTGTGCGCGTCGGTGAACGAGCAGGTCGTGCACGGCATCCCCGGTGACCGCGTACTCGAAGCCGGTGACATCCTCTCGATCGACGCCGGTGCCCAGTTCCGTGGCTGGAACGGCGACTCGGCGTTCACGATCGTCATCCCCGACCCCGACCGTCCTGAACTCGTCGCCGAACGGCAGCGACTGTCCGATGTCACCCAGGGGTCTCTCTGGGCGGGGATCGCCGCGTTGGCCGGCGCCGGTCACCTCGCCGAGGTCGGCGCGGCGATCGAAGAGTATGTCGAGCAGAACGCCCCTGAGGGCGGCTACGGCATCCTTCGCGATTACGTCGGGCACGGCATCGGTCGCAAGATGCACGAGGCACCGTCGGTCTTCAACTATCGCGTGAGCGACCCGGGTCCCGAGGTCCGTCCGGGTTTGATCCTGGCGATCGAACCCATGGTCGTCGCAGGCTCCGAAGCGACCTTCGTCGAGGACGACGGGTGGACAGTCTCGACCGTCGACGGTTCAGCCGGTTCACATTGGGAACATAGCGTCGCCGTACACGATGGTGGCATCTGGGTGCTCACGGCACCCGACGGCGGCGCGGAGGCACTCGCGCCGTTCGGAATCTCCCCGAAACCCATCGGCTGAGGCCGGAGAGGAAGACATGGCACAGGCACAGGCCCGCAAGACGAACTGGTTCGCGATCTGGGTGAGCATCGCGGTCGTCGTCGCGCTCGTCCTCGTCGGCGCGCTCGTGGTGTGGATGAACAACACCGCCAACGCGCCGGGACCGCGTCCCGAGAGCGCGGGGATCAACAGCGAGACCGGAGCGATCGTCGTCGGCGAGGGCTCGAACGAGGTCGACATCTGGTTCGACTTCTACTGTCCCCACTGCCAGGACTTCGAGGACGTCTACGGCCCGACCGTCGACGAACTGCTCGAGGCCGGCGACGCGACGGTGAATCTCTTCCCCGTCGCATTGGGTCCGCTCAACGCCGCGTCCGGCACCGACTTCTCTGAGAGGTCCGCCAACGCGCTCTACTGCATCGCCGAGACGACGCCTGAGGCGGCGTATCCGTTCATGCAATCGATCTTCAGTTACAAGCCCAGCGGTGCCGGCCTCACGGACGAGGAGCTCATCGCCGAGGCGGAAGCCGCCGGAGCAGGGGACATCTCGACCTGCGTCGCCGATCGCGAGTACGTCGACTTCGTCGGTGAGCAGACGCAGGCGCTGCCGGTGAACCCCGAGACCGGCAGCGCCGGCACGCCGGCGCTCGTCGTCAACGGTGAGTACATCGCCGTGACCGGGGACCCGCAGGCCGACATCGTCGCCAACCTCAACTGACCGTATGGTGGCGCGTCCCGCACGGACGCGCCACCGGCCGGTTTGCCGACTCGGCCACTATCACCTATTATCGTTCTTTGGTGTCTTGCGCCCTCTGAGGCGTGTCGGATGCCGCGAACCCATCCATCCGCAGACCGGTCGGTCTGCACGAGTGCGAGCGAGCGTATGGCGAAGAAAGACGGAGTCATCGAGATCGAGGGCGTGATCTCCGAGGCGCTGCCCAACGCGATGTTCCGCGTTGAGCTCTCCAACGGACACAAGGTCCTCGCGACGATTTCCGGAAAGATGCGGCAGAACTACATCCGCATCATTCCCGAGGACCGCGTGGTCGTCGAGCTTTCTCCGTACGACCTCACGCGTGGACGCATCGTCTACCGCTACCGCTGAGTCCGACCGAGAAGTAACGCCCCGCGCTCACGCGCGCCCGGCGAAGACAGCGAAGAGAAAATCATGAAGGTCAACCCCTCCGTCAAGCCCATCTGCGACCACTGCAAGGTCATCCGCCGCCACGGGCGCGTGATGGTCATCTGCAAGTCGAACCCGCGCCACAAGCAGCGCCAGGGCTGACGTGCACCGGAGTCGAGGCTCCGGGACAGACGACAACTGAATACACACAACAGGCAGGATCAGAACCTCTCCGGAGGGGACACCTCGGGGCGGAGGCCCGGGCACCGATCCTGCTCCACACCTCCACCCACTCCGAGGAGAACCGCATGGCACGTCTTGCCGGCGTCGACATCCCGCGCGACAAGCGCGTGGTGATCGCACTCACGTACATCTACGGCATCGGCCGCACCCGCTCGAACGAGATCCTCGCTGCGACGGGTATCGACGAGAACATCCGCGTCAAGGATCTCAGCGACGACCAGCTCGTCGCCCTCCGCGACCACATCGAGGGAACCTACAAGGTCGAGGGTGATCTGCGACGCGAGGTCGCCGCCGACATCCGCCGCAAGGTCGAGATCGGTTCTTACGAAGGCCTGCGCCACCGCCGCGGCCTCCCCGTGCGCGGTCAGCGCACGAAGACGAACGCGCGCACCCGCAAGGGCCCGAAGCGCACCGTCGCCGGCAAGAAGAAGGCGCGCTAAGGCGCGGCCCCAGGTTTTAGGAGAGTACGCACATGGCACAGGCCAAGTCCGCCGCGCGCAAGCCGCGCCGCAAGGAGAAGAAGAACATCGCGCTGGGTCACGCCCACATCAAGTCGACGTTCAACAACACGATCGTTTCGATCACCGACCCCTCGGGTGCCGTCATCAGCTGGGCATCTTCCGGTGGCGTCGGCTTCAAGGGCTCGCGCAAGTCGACGCCGTACGCCGCAGGCATGGCCGCCGAGTCGGCTGCCCGCCAGGCGCAGGAGCACGGTGTGAAGAAGGTCGACGTCTTCGTCAAGGGTCCCGGCTCGGGCCGCGAGACCGCGATCCGCTCGCTCCAGGCCGCCGGCCTCGAGGTCGGATCGATCCAGGACGTGACGCCGCAGGCACACAACGGCTGCCGTCCGCCCAAGCGTCGCCGCGTCTGACGCGTCACCTCCCGTATCCCGGTCATCGACCGTGGGTGCGGGAGGTCCACAGCGAGAAGGGATGCCTGCCGGCATCCCCTGAGCAAAACTCAACACCTCTCATCCACCGCACGTGTCATATAGCGGGCACGTGACCGAAAGGAACCCATAGTGCTCATTGCACAGCGTCCCACTCTGACCGAGGAGAAGATCGGGGAGTTCCGCAGCCGCTTCGTCATCGAGCCGCTGGAGCCCGGCTTCGGCTACACGATCGGCAACGCGCTGCGTCGTAGCCTCCTGTCGTCGATCCCCGGCGCGGCCGTGACGTCGATCCGCATCGATGGCGTGCTCCACGAGTTCAGCACCATCCCCGGTGTGAAGGAGGATGTCACCGAGATCATCCTCAACATCAAGCAGCTGGTCGTCTCGTCCGAGCGCGACGAACCCATCACGGCCTACCTGCGCAAGACCGGCTCCGGCGAGGTCACCGCCGCCGACATCTCCGCTCCGGCCGGTGTCGAGGTGCACAACCCCGAGCTCGTGATCGCCACGCTCAACGACACGGCGAAGTTCGAGCTCGAGCTCACCATCGAACGTGGCCGTGGCTACGTGTCGGCCACCCAGAACCGCAACGAGTACGCCGAGGCCGGGGTCATCCCGATCGACTCGATCTACTCGCCCGTCCTGAAGGTCTCGTACCGCGTCGACGCGACGCGTGCCGGTGAGCGCACCGACTTCGACAAGCTCGTCCTGGATGTCGAGACCAAGCCGTCGATCGCTCCGCGCGACGCCGTCGCGTCGGCCGGTCGCACGCTCACCGAGCTGTTCGGCCTCGCCCGCGAGCTGAACGTCGAGGCGGAGGGCATCGAGATCGGACCCGCGCCGGTCGAGACCGTGCTCTCGAACGAGCTGTCGATGCCGATCGAAGACCTCGACCTCTCGGTCCGTTCGTACAACTGCCTCAAGCGCGAAGGCATCAACACGGTGTCGGAGCTCGTCGCCCTCTCGGAGACGCAGCTGATGAACATCCGCAACTTCGGTCAGAAGTCGGTCGACGAGGTGCGCGACAAGCTCGTCTCGCTCGGACTGTCGCTCAAGGACTCGGTGCCCGGTTTCGACGGGTCGCAGTTCTACGGCGGCTACGACGAAGAGACCGTCTGATCGTTCGACTTTCACACTGGAGTAACTGAGAATGCCTAAGCCCACCAAGGGTCCCCGCCTCGGAGGCGGTCCCGCACACGAGCGTCTGCTGCTCGCGAACCTCGCCGCAGCGCTGTTCACCCACAAGTCGATCAAGACGACCGAGACGAAGGCCAAGCGCCTGCGTCCCCTCGCCGAGCGCCTGATCACCTTCGCCAAGCGCGGCGACCTTCACGCGCGCCGTCGCGTGCTGTCGGTCATCGGCAACAAGGAAGCGGTGCACATCCTCTTCACCGAGATCGCACCGCTCGTCGCCGAGCGCGAGGGTGGCTACACGCGCATCACGAAGGTCGGCAACCGCAAGGGCGACAACGCGCCCATGGCGGTCATCGAGCTCGTCCTCGAACCGGTGAACAAGAAGCCGAAGGCTGCGAAGAAGTCGGCGCCCGTCGCTGCAGAGCCCGTCGCTGAGGAAGAGGTCGTCGAAGAAGAGGTCGTCGAGACCGCTGACGCCGATGCCGATGCCGATGCCACCGAAGCCGGCGCCGAGTCGCCGGAAGAGGGCGCTGCCGCCGAGGCTGCTGCGGAAGAAGCCGTCGAAGAGAAGTGATCCCAGGTCGCCGTGGCGACCTGACCGGTGAAGACCCGCCACCCTACGGGGCGGCGGGTCTTCGCGCGTCCGGATCCGGTCCTATCATGTGGCCATGAGCACCACCGCCGAGAGGATCGGCGCCGTCAGCCCCCGGCTGCCAGAGCACGCGGGGATCGCCGTCTGGCGACCCGCGACCACCGACGACGTCACCGCGCTCACCGCGCTCATGCAGGCGGCTGACCGGGTCGATCATCCGTCCTGGCTGACACCGCGCGAGGACGTCGACGAGATGTTCGAGTCGTCGTGGATCGACCCCGAGTCAGACACGCTCGTCGGGCTCGACGATGAAGGCGATCTCGTGGCCGTCGGCTGCGTGTCCTTCCACCCGTCCCGTGACGAGCGTCTGCAGGTGCATCTGCAGGGTCGCGTGCATCCACGGGTCAGGCGTCGCGGCATCGGCAACGAGGTGTTGCGCTGGGAGCGTGAACGAGCCCGCGCCGCGCTCGTTGCCGTCGACAGCCCGCTCCCCGCGGCGATCACGTTCTATGCGGACGAGCCCGATGTCGGATCCCGCCATCTCGCGGAAGCGTGCGGCATGCGGGTCGAGCGCTGGTTCACCTCCATGGACCGATCGCTCGCTGACGCGATCGGTGAGCCCGAGATGGTGGCCGAGGCCGGCTCGATCGATGTCGTGAATTACGACGCGTCGTGGCGGGATGCGACGCTCACAGCCCGCAATGACGCCTTCCGGGATCATTGGGGCAGTCTTCCGACCCCTCACGAACGGTGGGTGCAGTTCGTCGAAGGTCCCTTCCTGCGGCCGGATCTTTCGTGGCTCGCGGTGGAAGGGGATCGGGTCGTCGGACTCGCTCTCGGCACCGTCAACGAAGAGGACTGGGAGCCGCAGGGGTACTCCAGCGTCTACATCGACCTGATCGGTGTCACCCGTGACCGTCGCGGCCGCCGGATCGCGCCCGCACTCATCGCGCGACTCCTGCGGTCCGCACGCGACGCGGGGCTGGACAAGGCGGTGCTCGACGTCGACACCGAGAATCCCTCGGGAGCGCTCGGCCTCTACGAGCGGCTGGGCTTCGTGCCCACCGAACGATCGTTGGCGCTCGTCGAGCGCCTCTGACCCCGGGAGTTCACTCCGCGTGCGGCACCGGGCGATCGCGGAGGTTCTCGTACAGCCTGACCTGCGCCTCGTAGCGGCGTTGCGCGCGGTCGTCCTCGACGGATTGGAGGGTCGTTGCGATGAGGTCCGCGAACACGCGCCCGCCTTCGCCACTCGGATGGATGCGATCACCGGCCAAGAGATCGGTACGAGGTCCGATCGCGGCGGACCAATCCGCGACGACGACGTTGGGGCGCGCCTTCGCGAATCGCGCGAGCTCTGCGTTCACCCCGTCGATCCACGAGCGCGGCGCGTAGGCGTTGACCAGGACGAGCAGCCGCTTCGGGCCGACGATCTGTGCCATACGCTCGAGTGCTCCGGTGTCGACGGAGCCGTTCGTGCCGAGGGCGACGACGACATACTGTCGCAACAGATCGGCGGAGGCGCGTTCTTCGAGGAGCCTCGGTCCCGCCCACGCCGAACGGGATACTTCGGCGTCGACATCGATGCCGGGAAGACGTTCGATCAGAGCCGGCGCTGAGGCGAGCATGACCGAGTCGCCGACGGCGGTGATCTGATCGCCCCGCACGACGATTTCCTCGAGGGTGGGGGCGGGGACAGCGGTCAACGGACCGACGGCCGAGGGTGAGGCGCTCGGTTCGGGCGGGGCGGTCGGCGCCTCGGACGGGAACACGGTCGGTGTCGGTGTCGGTGTCGGTGTCGGTGTCGGGGAGGCGTCACGCTGTTCCTCGAGGGCGGCTGCCCCGTCGGCGACGGCGGCTTCGCCGGAGGCGAGCTGTGGCGCCGCGGCGATGGCGGCAGACGTACCGCCGATGACGAGTGCTGCGGCAGCGACGCCGGCGACGGCGCCGAGGCGCGGGATGGGCGAGCCCTGGAACTGCGCGGCGACGCGGCGTGCGGTGCCGCGGAAGCCGTGGCGGCGAACCGGTGTCTCGATGAGTCGGTAGGACGCCTCGGCGATGATCAGCGTGAGTGCGAGCACCGCCACACCGATCCACGGCGAGAACCCCGCCTCCGGTCCCGTCCCCTGCACGGCGGCCACGACGAGCACGAGGAGCGGCCAGTGCCACAGGTAGATGCCGTACGAGCGGTCACCGACCCACTTCATCACGCCGCGGTCGAGCGCGGGGCCGAGCGCGGAGCGCGGCCAGACGGTGCACGCGATGACGACGGTGGTGAGGGCGCTCGCGGCGAGCAACGCGCCGGGGAAGGTCCATGGGGTGAAGGTCGGGGGGAGGAACGCCACGACGGCGAGGCCGCCGAGCGCGGCGGTACCGACGATCGTGGGGGTGCGAGGCGCCGCGTGCGGCGCCTGGGGGCGGGGGACGGCCCGCCAGCCGCCCTCGAGTCGGGGAAGGTCGGGTGCCGGGGAAGTTGCCGGGCGCACGATGCGCTGCAGCACGAACGCGAGCGCGACCCCGAGGAGGATGCCGAACGCGTGGGTGTCCGTGCCGAAGTAGCCGCGCGTGACCCCTCCCGAAGCCGCGACCACGCCCATCCATGTCGCCGATGCGGCGGCGAGGAGCAGTGCCGCGCCGGCGCGCTGCCATGCGCGGGGGAGGAGCAGGAAGAGCGGCAGAAGCAGCGGCCAGAGGACGTAGAACTGTTCCTCGACGGCGAGCGACCAGAAGTTGCGGAACAGCTCAGGGGAGGCGGCGCTGAAGTATCCGGTATCCCCGGCGATCGACACCCAGTTGTAACTGAACGTGAAGGCACCGAGGACTTGCGCTCCCAGGCGCACCAGGATGTCGCCGCCGATGATCCATGCCGCGGAGGCGCAGACCGTCACCACGAGAGTGAGAGCGGGGAGCAGTCGGCGTGCGCGACGCGCCCAGAACCGGGTGAGTCCGATGCGCCCGGTTGCGGCCCTTTCGCGCAACAAGAGGCTCGTGATGAGGAACCCACTGATCACGAAGAACACGTCGACGCCGACGAAACCGCCGGGGAACATCGCCGGTGGGAACAGGTGGTAGAGCACGACGAGTCCCACGGCGATGGCACGGAGACCATCCAGACCCGCGTAGCGAGTCGGCGCATCGGGGAGCGTCGGGGACGACATGGGGGCACTTCCGGATCGGGGGACACGCCAGTTTACGTCGGGCGTGGGGCGCCCGACCGGGAGTCGGCGGTGAGCGGGGAGAACTAGTGTGGTCACGTGCGAATCAGGCTCGACATCGCCTACGACGGCACGCATTTTCGCGGCTGGGCGACCCAACCGCAGCTACGTACGGTTCAGGGGACCCTGGAGGGAGCGCTCGCGCGCATTCTCGGCGGACAACCGCGCCTGGTCGTCGCGGGGCGCACGGACGCCGGCGTGCACGCGAGTGGACAGGTCGCTCACCTCGACCTCGATGATGCACAGCAGGGGCGCCTGGCGACCCGTCGTGGCGCCGATCCTGTGGCCGCGTTGGCCAAGCGTGTCGGCGGCGTCCTCGGCGCTTACAGCGACGTCGCCGTCTCGGCGACGGCGGTCGCTCCGGAGGGGTTCGACGCCCGGTTCTCGGCGGTGTGGCGGCGGTACCGCTACCGGATCGCCGATGCGACCTCGGGGTACGATCCGCTCGATCGGCTGAGGACGACGTCGGTTCGGCCGGCACTGGACGTGGACCGGATGGACGCGGCCGCACGCTCCCTCATCGGCCTGCACGACTTCGCCGCCTACTGCAAGCCCCGAGAGGGTGCCACCACGATCCGGACTTTGCTCGAGTTCGATTGGCGGCGCGATGACAGCGGCGTGCTCGTGGCGAACGTGAAGGCAGATGCGTTCTGCCACAGCATGGTCCGCGCGCTCGTCGGGGCGTGCGTTGCGGTGGGTGAGGGGCGGCTCGACATCGACGATCTCGCGGACATCCGCGACCTGGGCGATCGGGTGCCCGAGGTGAAGGTGCTCGCGGCGCGAGGGCTGACGCTCACCGCCGTGGGATACCCGGCCGACGACCAGCTCGCCGCGCGCGCCGAGCGGACCCGCGCACGCCGAGACGACGAGTGACCGGCCCACGGCCACCTCTGCGCGTGCTCGGAGAACGCTGAGCGTTGCCGAGGCGTCACCCGTCCGACACCTCTCCGCCCGAGCGCGGGTCGTAGTGTGGGGCGATATGAGGGTGATCTCGTACAACCTGCGAAAGCACCGTGCCGCCGGCGAGCTCGTCGGTCTCGTCGAACAGCACGGGGCGGACGTGCTGTGTCTGCAAGAGGCCGATACGACCGACATCCCCGCCACCATCGCGGGATTGCGGTTGGCCGATGCGACCTCGCGCAATCGCCTCGGCTTGGCCGTCTATTACCGCGAGAACACGTACCGCGCGCTGGGTGTCCGATCCATCGCCCTCAAGAAGTCCCTGCACGATCGGGTCCTGAAGCCCGCGGAGGAGCGCATGCTCGGCGTCCGGCTCCACGACATCGACCACGGTCAGGACGTCATCGTCGCCTCCTTCCACGCAGCACCGCTCACCGCGCTCAACTCATTGCGCCGACATCAGATCCGCGCAGCCCTCGATGAACTGGCCGAGCTGGGCGACGGGCTTCCGACGCTGATGGTCGGTGACTACAACTATCCCGTCTTCAAGGAGGCACTCGGTCAGATCGTGCGCTCCCACGGGTACGAACTCACCCTGAGCGACTCGCGCACCTACACGCGGTACCGGTTCTTCCGCGGTCACTACGACTTCGCCACCTCGGTGGGATTCGATATCGACCGGGTGCAGACCCTGCCGCAGGGTCTGAGCGACCACCTGCCCATCCTCGTGACCGCGCACATCTCCGCTCCGTCGGTCGTCGGAACGGCCGACGCGCAGTCAGCGTAGGCGCGGGTCAGGGTCGGAGCGGTGCTCGATGCCCTGCGCGACCCAGAAGACGAGGAAGAGCGAAAGCGCGGCCGCTTCGATCACGAGGATCGCGGGGAAGGTCGTCGAGCTTCCGACGGCCAACACCGCGACATAGGCGACCAGCACCGTCGCGAGCAGTATGGCGACCGCGACGTAGACGGAACGGTAGGGCTGAGTCGGCGCACGGGTGTGCGCGGGGAAGGCGGCCCGCACGGCGGTTGCCGCGAACAGCGCGAAGAACAGCGTGGTCGCCACGGCGTGACCCTGTGCGAGGAAGGCTTCTCGCGCCAGCATCCAGGTGAGT
The DNA here is from genome assembly GCF_042677105.1 of Microbacterium koreense. Lineage (NCBI taxonomy): Bacteria > Bacillati > Actinomycetota > Actinomycetes > Micrococcales > Microbacteriaceae > Microbacterium > Microbacterium koreense. The sequence goes on along the minus strand of NZ_JBHTIM010000001.1, from coordinate 2,869,320 downwards.
GCGACGGCAACCATTACCGCCGCGGTCATGGCCAGGGACAGCCACACTTCACCGCTGCGCACGCCGGCGCGGACACACACCACCGCCGCGACGGCGACGACGAGTCCGCCCAGGACGAGATATGTCGCGACGCCGGTCGCAGCATCCGGAATGAACTCGCGTGGGAAACACCGTTCCGTGCATGCGGCGGCGATGCCCGGCACCGTCCCGGGAACGACAGTGGTCGGGACGACGGCGATGAGCGGAGCGAACACCGCCGCGGCATCGAGCAGGACGCGGTCGGGCCCCCGGCCCGAGAGCGCCACGAGCGCGAGGGTGGTGGCGATCAGCGCGCCGACGAACACGTCACGCGCAGACGTGAAGTAGTAGTCGCTGAGCGACGGCAGCCAGCCGACGTCCGCCGCCGCGACGGCGACACCCGTGAAGATCGCGAGGACGTCCCCGACGAGCCCCAGTCTGAGATATCGATAGGTGCGCTCGAGCGACGTGGACATGGCGGCGCTCGACATGGGCGGACGTTATCGCCGGGTGGAGACGCTGTCAATCATCGACACGCCCTCCGGTTTGAGCGAACGTCGCCGATGCCGTAGAGTATCTCTTTGGTGTGTGGCTCAGCTGACCCACCACCACGAACGTGAGCCCTCCACTGGCGCTGTTCCCTGTTCCTCGAGCGGGTGAACCACCCCGGAGTGGGATTCACGAACCTCTCCGTTCGATTCAAGAAAGCAGCACTACTGTGACGCGCACATTCACCCCCAAGGCCTCCGAGGTCCAGCGCGCGTGGCTCGTGATCGATGCCACCGACGTCGTCCTCGGCCGCCTCGCCTCGCACGCTGCCGCACTCCTGCGCGGCAAGCACAAGGCGACCTTCGCCAACCACATCGACGCCGGTGACTTCGTCATCATCGTCAACGCCGACAAGGTCGCCCTGACCGGCAACAAGCTCGAGCAGAAGAAGGCCTACCGTCACTCCGGTTACCCGGGCGGTCTCACGGCCGTCAGCTACTCCGAACTGCTCGAGAAGAACCCGGTCCGCGCCGTCGAGAAGGCGGTCCGTGGCATGTTGCCCAAGAACAGCCTCGGCCGCCAGCAGCTGTCGAAGCTGAAGGTGTACACGGGTGCCGAGCACCCGCACGCCGCACAGCAGCCCAAGACGTACACCCTCGACCAGGTCGCCCAGTAAGCGCCGCACACGCAAAGGACACACTCGTGGCGAACATCGAAGAATCCACCAACTACTCCACCGCGACGCCCGTCGACGAGACGGCCGAGACCGTCGAGCGCCCCGTGCTCTCGGTTCCCGGCGCAGCTGTCGGCCGCCGCAAGCAGGCCATCGCCCGCGTGCGTCTGGTCCCCGGCACCGGCACGATCACGGTCAACGGTCGCGAGTTCGAGGACTACTTCCCGAACAAGCTCCACCAGCAGCTGATCACCGACCCGTTCACGGTCCTCAACCTCACCGGTGCATACGACGTCATCGTCCGCATCTCGGGTGGAGGCCCCTCGGGCCAGGCCGGCGCGCTGCGCCTGGGCATCGCCCGCGCCCTCAACCAGATCGACGCCGAGAACAACCGCCCGACGCTCAAGAAGGCCGGCTTCCTCTCGCGTGACGCCCGCGTCATCGAGCGCAAGAAGGCGGGTCTGAAGAAGGCTCGCAAGGCTCCTCAGTACTCGAAGCGCTAAGCGCGCGAGGTTCCGATGCCTTTATTCGGCACGGACGGCGTGCGGGGACTGGCCAACGGGCCGGTCCTCACCGCCGACCTCGCACTTTCCCTGGCCCAGGCGACGGCTGTCGTCCTGGGCCAGGGACGTTCCGCGGAGGCTCGCCGGGCGGCGGGCCGCCGGCTCACGGCGGTCGTCGCGCGCGACCCGCGTGTCTCCGGACACTTCCTCTCCGCCGCTGTCGAAGCGGGCCTGGCTTCCTCCGGCGTCGACGTCCTCGACGCGGGGGTCCTGCCGACTCCCGCAGCGGCGTTCCTCGTCGCCGACCGTGACGCCGATTTCGGGGTGATGATCTCGGCCTCGCACAACCCCGCGGCCGACAACGGCATCAAGATCTTCGCGCGGGGCGGGGTCAAACTCCCCGACGTCGTCGAAGCCCGAATCGAAGCGGCCATCGAAGCGCCCAAGCTGCAGCCCACCGGTGCCGCAGTCGGCCGTATCAGTCGATTCGCGGATGCCGAGGACCGGTACGTCGTCCATCTGCTCGGTTCGCTCCCACACTCCCTCGATGGAATCCACGTGGTGCTCGACTGCGCCCACGGCGCAGCTGCCGGGGTGTCGCCGGAGACCTTCCGTGATGCCGGTGCCCGGGTCACGGTGATCGGAGCCGATCCCGACGGCCTCAACATCAACGACGGCGTCGGCTCGACCCACCTCGGCCAGCTCGCCGAGGCCGTCATCGCGCACGGCGCCGACGTGGGGATCGCCCATGACGGCGATGCCGACCGGTGCCTCGCCGTCGATGCGACCGGGCAGGTCGTCGACGGCGACCAGATCATGGCGATCCTGGCGATCGCGCTCAAAGAGCGCGGCGCGCTCGCCGACGACACGCTCGTCGCGACCGTGATGAGCAACCTGGGCCTTCACCGCGCCATGGCCGACCACGGCATCCGGGTCGAACAGACCGGCGTCGGTGACCGCTACGTCCTCGAGCGCATGAACGAAGGCGGGTTCTCGCTCGGCGGCGAGCAGTCCGGCCATGTCATCATGAGCGAGTTCGCCACCACGGGCGACGGGTTGCTCACCGGTCTGCACCTCGTGAGCGAGATGGCCAGACAGAAGAAGTCGCTCGCCGAACTGGCGTCCGTGATGACCGTCTACCCGCAGGTGCTCGTCAATGTCAAAGACGTCGACCGGACGCGCGTGGCCGATCCTGGGCTCTCCGAGGCGGTGCTCGCCGCCGAAGCAGAGTTGGGGTCTTCGGGGCGTGTGCTCCTGCGGGCATCGGGGACGGAACCGCTCGTGCGGGTCATGGTCGAGGCGGCCGACGTCGACGTGGCCCAGCAGATTGCCGACCGCCTGGCCGCGGTCGTGAGCGAGCGGCTCGCGCTCTAGCCGAATCGTCCAGGCTGCCGTTCAGGCGCCGGGGGCGCTCCACGACAGCGACTCGATGTAGCGAAGAAGCACGCCCTCGCGCAGCGCCCACGGCGAGACCTCGAGTTCTTCGACATCGAAAGCCTTCATGGCCTGATGGACGACGACCGCCGCGGCGACGATCTGGAACGTGCGGTCGGCGGTGATGCCCGGCAATTCCTGGCGTGAATCGGCGCGCAGGCGGGCGAGGCGGGGGATCCAGCTCTTGAGCGCCGCGCGCGGGAGGACCATGCGTTCGATGCCGGACCAGCCGGGCATGGGATAGCCGGCGAGGCGGGCAAGGGACCGGATGGCCTTCGACGATCCGACCACGTGATCGGGGCGAGGCAGGCTCGCGAACGCGTCGGCGACGGGCGTGACGGTCGCCCGCGCATGGGCACGTAGGCGCTCGATCGCCTCATCTCCCGGCGGATCGTCGGGGAGGAACTGCACGGTCATGCGCCCGGCACCCAGCGGGACCGAGGATGCCGCATCCGGCAACTCATCTCCGCCGGCGGCGATCTCGAGCGAGCCGCCGCCGATGTCGAAGAGCAAGATCTGGCCGGCGGACCATCCGAACCACCGGCGGACGGCGAGGAACGTGAAGCGTGCCTCGGTTTCGCCACCGAGCACTTGGAGCGGCTGTCCGAGTGCCGCCTCGATGCGGGCGATGACCTCGGCGCCGTTGGTTGCTTCGCGCACCGCCGAGGTCGCCGTGGCGAGGAGTTCGTCGACCCGTTCGGCAGCGGCGACATCGCGTGCCTGGGCAACCGCCGACTCAAGGGCCTGCACCCCGTCCTCGGTGATCGCCCCGTCGGGCGTGAGGTAGCGCATGAGGCGCAACACCGTGCGAGTGCTCGTCGTCGCCAAGGGTCTTCCGCCCGGCCGCACGTCCGCGACGAGCAGGTGGACGGTGTTGGATCCGATATCGAGGACTCCCAGGCGCACGTCACCACAGTAGCGATTCCATCTGCGGCAACGGATACGATGGCCCGGATGTCTGTCGACGACGCCGTGCCCACGACCCTCGCCGATTCGCTGTACAGCGAGATCGACCGCGCGGAGTGGTCGCGGCTGTCCGCTGGGATCGCGCAGCCCCTGACCGAGACCGAGATCGTCCAGCTGCGAGGCATCGGCGACCGCCTGGACATGGCCGAGGTCGCACAGGTCTATGTCCCGCTCTCCCGGTTGCTGTCGCTCTATGCGGAGGCGACGAAGCGGCTGGGAGCCGAGACCTCTGAGTTCCTCGGGGAGTCGGACGGGACGACGCCGTTCATCGTCGGCGTCGCAGGATCGGTCGCCGTCGGCAAGTCCACGATCGCGCGTCTGTTGCGCGAGCTCATGAGCAGGTGGCCGGGAACTCCGCGGGTCGAGCTCGTCACGACCGATGGCTTCCTCTACCCGAACGCCGAGTTGGAGCGTCGTGGGCTCATGGATCGCAAAGGCTTTCCCGAGTCGTACGACCGGCGGGCGCTCGTGGAGTTCCTCACCGAGGTCAAGAGCGGCGCCCCCGAGGCGCGTGCGCCCTTCTATTCGCACATCCGATATGACATCGTGCCGGACGCGCACGTCACCGTGCGCCGCCCCGACGTGGTCATCGTCGAAGGACTGAACGTGCTGCAACCTCCCCCGGCCCCGAACGACGTCGCGGTGAGTGATCTGTTCGACTTCTCGATCTACGTCGATGCCGAGTCGGAGCAGATCACCCAGTGGTACGTCGACCGGTTCCTCGCGCTGCGGCACGCGGCGTTCAGCAACCCCTCCTCGTTCTTCAACGTCTTCGCCGACCTCACCGACGACGAAGCGGTCCAGAAGGCCCTGGGGTTCTGGAACGAGATCAACCTGCCCAACCTCGAGGCCAACGTCCTGCCGACGAAGCATCGTGCGAAGCTGATCCTCGAGAAGGGTGCGGACCACAAGGTCGAGAGGGTCTTGCTGCGAAAGCTCTGACCGTTTCGTTCAGGCGCCTCGCATATGCCTCCTCGTACCATTGACCCCATGTGCGGAATCGTCGGATATGTGGGTCCTCGCGACAGCGAGGGCATTCTCATCGCCGGGTTGGCGCGCCTGGAATACCGGGGCTACGACTCCGCAGGGATCGCGGTCATCGACGGCGCCGGCTCGGTTGCCATGCGCAAGCGCGCCGGCAAGCTGAGTGTGCTGCGCGACGACCTCGCCGCCCACGCGCTGCCGGGCGGCACGACCGGTATCGGGCACACCCGGTGGGCGACCCACGGGGGCCCGACCGATGCGAACGCACACCCGCACCTCGCCGACGATGACCGCCTCGCCGTCATCCACAACGGCATCATCGAGAACTTCGCCGAGTTGAAGGTCGAGCTGGTCAGCGAGGGTTACGACTTCCTCAGCGAGACCGACACCGAGGTCGCAGCCGTCCTGCTCGGGCGCGAGTACCGTGCCAACGGCGGCGATCTCGTCGAAGCGTTCCGCTCGACCGCCTCCCGTCTGGACGGCGCTTTCACCCTGTTGGCGATGCACGAGGAGCATCCCGGACTCGTCGTGGGCGCCCGCCGCAACTCGCCGCTGGTCATCGGCCTCGGTGAGGGCGAGAACTTCCTCGGTTCCGACGTCGCCGCCTTCGTGGAGCACACCCGCAAGGCCCTCGCGATCGGTCAGGACGAGATCGTCGCCATCACCCCTGCAGGTGTCGAGGTCACCGACTTCGACGGTGCCGCCGTCGACGTCGAGCCTTTCGAGGTCTTGTGGGATGCCGCGGCCGCCGACAAGGGCGGTTGGTCGTCGTTCATGGCGAAAGAAGTCTCGGAGGAACCCGAAGCCGTCGCCAACACCATCCGCGGGCGCGTGCGCGACGGTCAGGTCGTCGTCCCCGAACTCGACGGCATGGACGCCCTCTTCGCGGACATCTCGCGCATCATCGTGATCGCGTGCGGCACCGCCGCCTATGCGGGCGCGGTCGGCAAGTACGCGCTCGAACAGTGGACGCGCATCCCCGTCGACGTCGAGCTCGCCCACGAGTTCCGATACCGCGATCCGGTGATCGGCCCCGACACGCTCGTCGTGTCGATCTCGCAGTCCGGCGAGACGATGGACACCCTGATGGCGGTCAAGTACGCCCGCGAGCGCGGCGCCCGGACGCTGTCGATCTGCAACACGCAGGGGGCGACGATCCCGCGGGAATCCGACGCGATCGTCTACACCCACGCCGGACCAGAAGTCGCCGTCGCCTCGACGAAGGCCTTCGTCGCCCAGATCACCGCGCTCTACCTGCTCGCGTTGCACGTCGCCCGGGTGCGCGGCACGGTCTCGTCCGCCGAGGGCGAGCAGCATGTGCGCGAGCTCGAAGCCGTACCCGAGAAGATCTCGCAGATCCTCGATCGCGAACAGGCGCGGATCGAGGAGTTCGCGGGATGGATGGCCGACACGCGCTCGGTGCTGTTCCTCGGGCGGCACGTCGGCTATCCGATCGCGCTCGAGGGTGCCCTCAAGCTCAAGGAGATCTCCTACATCCACGCCGAGGGGTTCGCCGCCGGTGAGCTCAAGCACGGTCCGATCGCGTTGATCGAGCCCGGGCAGCCCGTGTTCGTCATCGTGCCGTCACCGCGTGAGTCCGCGCTCATCCACTCGAAGGTCGTCTCGAACATCCAGGAGATCCGCGCCCGCGGCGCCCGCGTGATCGCGATCGCCGAAGAGGGGGATGCCGCCGTGCTCCCGTTCGCCGACGAGGTCCTGCGCATCCCGCTGGCAGGGCCACTCATGGAACCGCTCCTCGCGGTCGTGCCCCTGCACATCTTCGCGATGGGGCTGGCCACGGCGAAGGGCCTCGATGTCGACCAGCCGCGCAATCTCGCAAAATCCGTCACGGTCGAGTAAGACCGTCGTGGGGAATCAGGCATGATCGTGGGCGTCGGTGTCGACCTGGTCGAGATCACGCGGTTCGAACGTTCGCTGACGCGCACGCCGCGGCTGGTGACACGACTGTTCGCTCCGGCGGAGCGCCCCCTCGCCGCCCGCTCGCTCGCCGCGCGATTCGCCGCGAAAGAGGCGCTGATCAAGGCACTCGGAGGGTCTGACAACGTCCATTGGACCGAGATCGAGATCGTGCCCGAGCCGTCGGGCAGACCGCGTTTCGCGCTGAGTGGGACCACTGCCGCAGAGATCGAGCGGCGCGGGATCACCGCATTGCATGTGTCGATGTCGCACGACGGAGGCCTGGCGACGGCGTATGTGATCGCCGAGGCGGAGTCGTGACCGGCCACCCTCGTGCGGCACTCGTCGACCTCGACGCGATCCGCGCGAACATACGTCACTTCTTGCGGCTCACCGGTGGTGACGTGATGGCAGTCGTGAAGGCCGACGGCTATGGCCACGGTGCGGAGCGGTCCGCGCGAGCCGCTCTCGACGGCGGGGCCACACGGCTGGGTGTCGCGGAGATCCCCGAGGCGCTTTCCCTGCGCCGCGCCGGCATCACCGCACCGATCCTCGCGTGGCTCCATCCTGCCGGAGTCGACTTCCGCGAGGCGGCGCAGGCCGGCATCGAGCTGGGCATCTCGTCGTTCGATCAGCTCGTCGCCGCGGCGGCCGCCGCGGGAGATCGTCCGACGCGCGTGCACCTCAAGCTCGAGACGGGGCTCTCTCGCAACGGGATCGCCCCCGCGGACTACGGCATCGTCTTCGCCGAGGCTGCGCGACTGGAGCGTATCGGGCGACTGAACGTCACCGGCATCTTCAGCCACCTCTCCAATACGACACCCGATGACGATCGCGCGGCGTTGCGGTCCTTCCTCGACGGGGCGAGCGGCGCCGAGACGCAGGGGCTTCGTCCGCCGCTGCGCCACCTCGCCGCGACCCACGCCGCCATCGCGTTGCCCGAGGCGCGTCTCGGGTGCGTCCGCATCGGTATCGGCATGTACGGACTGTCACCGTTCGCGGACCGTTCGTCGGCGGAACTCGGTCTTCGCCCGGCCATGACCGTCACAGGACGGATCGCAGCCGTGCGCCGCGTGCCGGCGGGGACAGGTGTCTCGTACGGCTACACCCATCGCACCGATCGTGAGACGACGCTCGCCCTCGTGCCACTCGGCTACGCGGACGGTGTGCCCCGCCAGGCCTCCGGCCGCGGTCCCGTCCGCATCGGTGGGCGTGACTTCCGTGTGGCGGGCCGCATCGCGATGGACCAATTCGTCGTCGACGTCGGCGACCACCCCGTAGCCGTGGGCGATGAGGCGGTGCTGTTCGGTGACCCCACGCTCGGACACCCGGCCGCGGACGCCTGGGCGGATGCCGCCGACACGATCAACTACGAGATTGTCACTCGCATCGGCCCACGGGTGCCACGGTCGGACGTTTCGTCATGAGTGGGCTGGAAGTCCTCGTCGGTACACATGTGGTGGCGACGCCGTCGGACATGGAGTCCCTCGGCCGCCAGATGGGTCGCCTGGTGAGGCGTGGGGACCTCGTCGTGCTGACAGGCCCCCTCGGCGCGGGCAAGACGACCCTCACGCGCGGGATCGGGGAGGGGCTCGGCATCCGCGGACCGGTGCAGAGCCCCACGTTCGTCCTCGCGCGCACCCATCCGTCGCTCGTCGGGGGAGCCCCTCTCGTGCACATCGACGCGTATCGGCTGGGGTCCGGCGCCGAACTCGACGACCTCGACATCGATTTCGCCCGCTCCGTCGTCGTCGCCGAATGGGCCGCAGAACACGCCGCTCTCGTCGCCGATCACTGGTGGGAGGTCGAGATCGATCGTGAGATCGCCGAACCGGCAGGTGACGAAGATCTGGATGCCGACGTGCCCCGCGCGGTGACGATCACCCGGCGACCGTAGGCGCGGTCGCGCGGGCCGCCGACGGCGGACGGGCGGATACCCTGGTGTCTGTGATCCTCGGCATCGACACCTCGCTCGGCACGAGCGTCGCCGTCGTCGAACTCGACGGTGTCGTACGTTCGGAGCGGACCAGCGCGAATCCTCTCGGGCATGCTGAGGTGATCGGAGATCTGCTCGTGGAAACGCTCGCCGACGCGACGCTCGGTCCGGTCGGCGGTGAGGGCGCGGAATCCGCCGTCGAGATCAGCCACGTCGCGGCGGGGATGGGCCCAGGCCCCTTCACGGGCCTGCGCGTGGGGATCGCCGCCGCGCGCACCTTCGCCCTCGGGCGTGACGTGCCGGTCCTTCCGGTCGTCAGCCATGACGCCGCCGCGCTCTCGGTGTACTTGGCCGATCCTTTCGTCGACGTCCCGCGCTTCGCGATCGTCACCGACGCCCGTCGCCGCGAGTTCGCCTACACGCTTTACGACGGACTCGACGACGACGGACTCCCCGTGAGGCTCACCGAGCCCGCGCTGACGCCGCGCGACGGGATAGACGACATCCTCGAGCGTCACGGCGCGACCCGGTGCGACACCGCGTCGATCTCGGCCGCGATGATCGCACTTGTCGCCGCCCGTGCACACACGGCCAGACGTGAGGCGGGGCCGTCAGAGCCGCTGTATCTGCGTGCGCCCGACGTGACCCTGTCGGCCGGACCGAAGAAGGTCGGCACATGAGCGTGCGACGAGCCGTCGTCGCCGATCTCGACGCCATCATGACGCTTGAGCGCGAGGCGTTTCCCTCGGATGCGTGGAGCACGGCGATGATGCGCGAGGAACTCTCCTCGCCCCACGGGTGGTACATCGTCGACGAAGAGGCAGGACGCCTCGTCGGCTATGCGGGTCTGCGCGTCGTCCGCGGCGCCGCCGACGCCGACGTGCAGACGATCACCGTCGCCGCCGATGCGCGGGGCCGGGGCCGCGGGCGGGCTCTGCTGCACTCGTTGTTGACGCAGGCCCACGTCGCCCGGGCTCGGGAGGTCTTCCTCGACGTCCGCGCTGACAACCCCGTGGCGCAGGATCTGTATCTCTCGGAAGGGTTCTTCGAGGTCGGGCGTCGTCCGCGCTATTACCAGCCCGATGACGTCGACGCGGTCGTGATGAAGCTCGATGTGCGTGCATGGGCGGCGCGGACGAGCACGCCCGAGGACGCGGGAGCGTGCACGTGAACACCGATCAGGCGTTGGTACTCGGAATCGAAACCAGCTGCGACGAGACCGGTATCGGGATCGTCCGCGGCCGCACGCTGTTGTCGAACACCATCGCCAGTTCGATGGAGGAGCACGCCCGCTACGGGGGCGTCGTGCCCGAAGTGGCCGCACGGGCGCACCTGGAGGCCCTCCAGCCTGCGATCGATCGTGCCCTCGCCGAGGCCGGGATCGCGCTGGCAGACCTCGACGCCGTGGCCGTGACGTCCGGCCCGGGGCTCGCCGGAGCCCTCATGGTGGGCGTCGGGGCGGCCAAAGCGTTGTCGGTGTCGCTGGAGCGCCCGCTGTATGCGGTCAACCATCTCGTCGGACACATCGCCGCAGACCTGCTCACCGGCGACGACGTGGAGTACCCGACCGTCGCGCTCCTGGTGAGCGGAGGCCATACCTCTCTTCTTCTGGTGCGTGATCTCACGACCGATGTCGAGCTACTCGGCGAGACGGTCGACGACGCGGCCGGTGAGGCGTTCGACAAGGTGGCGCGTGTCCTCGGGCTGCCCTACCCCGGTGGGCCCGAGATCGATCGGGCCGCCGAATCAGGAGATCCCACCGCCATCCGCTTCCCCCGAGGCCTTTCCCGCGCGTCCGACATGGCGGAGCATCGCTACGACTTCTCGTTCTCGGGTCTGAAGACGGCGGTGGCGCGCTGGATCGAGCGGCGGCAGGCCGAGGGGCTGGAGGTGCCCATCGCCGATGTGGCGGCGTCCTTCCGTGAAGCTGTCGTCGACGTGCTCGTGACCAAGGCGCTCGCCGCCTGCGACGATCATGGCGTCCCGCGCCTCCTGCTCGGTGGGGGCGTCATCGCGAATCGCCGGCTACGTGAGGTCGCCCTCGAACGTGCGCGGGCGGCAGAGGTCGACGTGCGGATCCCGCCATTGTCGCTGTGCACCGACAATGGCGCGATGATCGCCGCGCTGGCGGCCGATCTGATCCGATCCGGCCGCCGCCCGTCGACGCTCGCCTTCGGCGCGGACTCGACGCTGCCGGTCACCGAGATCCAGGTTGCCGAGGACGACAGATGACCGACGAACCGGATTCACGGCGTGCGCAGCGGAAAGGGGGGCAGCAACCTCCTCGCGTCGTCGAAGAGGGACCGTCCCCCGATGTGGACGTGGTCGCAGAGTCGGCGCGGATGCCGGGCGCCCATCGCGGCGGATTCCAACGGTGGCCCACCGCGCCGGTGGAGGTGACCAGCCAGTCGGCGCCGTCGGAGCCGGGCGCGGAAGACGGCCTCCGCGCAGAATGGGTGTTCTCCGACGAGCGTCCACCACGCGGGGTCGCGGGCTGGGCTCTCGCTTTCTCGATCGTCGGACTGCTGGCTTCGCTCGTGGTCGGGTGGGCGTTCCCGCTCGGACTCGTCGGCATCGTCACGGCGATCGTGGCGCTGCGTCGCCCGTTCGAGAGCCGCGGCGTCGCGGTGTGGGCGATCGCCCTCGGCGTCCTGTCCGTCCTCTACAGCGTGCTGTGGTTGGTCTGGGCGGCCTCCCGCGCGAATCTCTTCGCCTGAACCGCCGAGGGCCGGTTCAGACCCGGTCGGCGAGAATCGCGACCCTGGTGTCGGCGACTCGGGTGAGGATGAGCGTCGCCGACGCGGAGCCGCGCAACTTGAGGCGGGGGCGCAATGCGGCCGGGTCGACATCCACTCCGCGCTTCTTGATCTCGAGGCGGCCGATGTCGCGCGCGCGCAGTGCCGCGGCCAGTCGTTTCTCATCGACCGGGAGGGTCTCGCGGACCCGGAAGGTGGACACGAACGGCGAGGTCAGTGCACTGTCGGACGTGAGGTACGCGATGCGGGGATCGAGCATTCCCGCATCGAGGGTGCGTGCCACGTCCCCGATCAGTCGCGCGCGAATGACGGCACCGTCGGGCTCGTGCACGAAGGCGCCGAGAGTCCGTACGGGTTCGTCGGCCGCATCGTCGGCGGCGGAGAGTTCGTGCGCGGTCTCACCGCGCAGGACCAGCGCGGCGCGCCGCACCCCGGGGCGGGCGAGCTCCCGCGACCACTGCACGAGCTCGATCGTGGATCCGTCGGCGCTCACCCACTGTGCCTCGCCGGTCGTCGGGAGCAGATTGCGGTCCAGACCCGGTCCGAGTTTTATGCCGGTCGGCAGGCGGTCTGCGACGGCGAAGGACCAATCGAGTGACGGCGACCATTCGTGCGCTTCCGTGCGGGATGTCTCGGTGCGGCCGGTCGTGCGCCGTGCCGGGTCGAGCCAGACACCGTAGACTCCGCTGAGGTCGACGTCTTCGGCGCGCGCGTGGCGCACCGAAGTGTCCGTTCCGAAGGGCGCGAGGTTGAAGGCCGCAACGGCCGCTGTGACGTCGTCGGCGTCCACCGCGTCGACGCGCAACCCGAGACCCGCCAGCCCGAGTGCGTCGCCCCCGATCCCGCACCCCAGATCGGCGACCGTGGTGACGCCCGCCTCGCGGAAGCGCGCGGCATGCCGTACGGCGACCGACAGTCGCGTGGACTGTTCGAGGCCCGCCCGGGTGAAGAGCATCCGATCGGCCAGATCGCCGAACTTCAGCCGGGCGCGCGAGCGCAGCCGCGCCTGACCCACGACGGCTGAAACGAGTTCGGGGGAGTGACCTGCCCGACGCAATCGCGTGACGGCGTGCGCGACGTCGTCGGAGGACTCGACGGGTGCCTGCGCATCGAGGAGCCGCAGTCCTTCAGGGGTCAGAAGCGCGGTGAGTTCGGCCATCTCCACATCGTCAGCCTACGGCGACATGACTCGCCCGAGAGAAAGAGTTGGCACTCACGTTGCGTGAGTGCCAGTGCCTTGCCTAGACTTGCAATCAGCACTCTCGATACCAGAGTGCTAACGAGTCTTCAGGATCGAGAAAGAAGAGGTACACCGTGTCGGTTTCCATCAAGCCGCTCGAGGACCGCATCGTCATCCAGCAGGTCGAGGCAGAGCAGACCACGTCCAGCGGTCTGGTCATCCCTGACACCGCCAAGGAGAAGCCCCAGGAGGGCGAGGTCGTGGCCGTCGGCCCCGGCCGCATCGACGACAACGGCAACCGCGTGCCCGTCGACGTCGCCGTCGGCGACCGTGTCATCTACAGCAAGTACGGCGGCACCGAGGTCAAGTTCGGCGTCGACGAGTACCTGGTGCTCTCGGCTCGCGACGTGCTCGCGGTCGTCGTGCGCTGACCCTTCGCCACTGAGCGACCAAAACGGCTCCGGATGCCTCGGCATCCGGAGCCGTTCGTCGCGTGTGGCAGGCATCCTGCGAGCATTGTCCGTCCGCATTCATTCACGGGTGCGCCGGTGAGGCGGCGCGGATCTAGGCTGAGCAGGTGACGCGCGATCTCGACCCCGCCGCCCCCGACGCGGTGCCCGACACCGAACTCGGTGTCGTCGCGACCACGACGGCGGGGATCCCGGTCCCGGTCGAGCGGGACCCCGCGCGCGAGCAGACGCTCGGAGGCATCTTCGCGTTCTCGGCCTACCTGCTGTGGGGATTCCTCCCCCTCTACTTCATCCTCCTCGCACCGACTGGTCCCTGGGAGATCGTGGCGTGGCGGATCATCCTCTCGCTCGTCTTCTGCGCGCTGCTTCTGACGGTGACGCGATCGTGGGCGAGGCTCGCGAAGATCTTCCGCCAGCCCCGCATCCTGGGGCTCACCGTGTTGGCAGGGTTGACCATCTACGTCAACTGGCAGGTGTTCATCCTCGGGGCGCTGACCGGCCACGTGATCGAGACGAGCCTCGGCTACTTCATCAACCCGATCGCGACGGTGCTGCTCGGGGTGATCGTGCTCCACGAACGACTGCGAGTGACCCAATGGGTGGCTCTGGGCATCGCGGGCATCGCGGTCGTCGTCATCATCGTGGCGTACGGGTCGGTGCCGTGGATCGCCCTCACCTTGGCGACCTCGTTCAGCATCTACGGTCTCATCAAGAAGCGCGTCGGGCCGTCGGTCGACGCGATCAGCGGACTGACGCTCGAATCGCTGTGGTTGCTTCCGGTGGCGACGGTACTGCTCGTCGTGGTCGGCGCCACCACCGGACTGACCATCGGCGCGAACGGTCTCGTGCACGCGGTGCTGCTGAGCCTCGCCGGCGTCGTGACGGCCGTGCCGCTCTTGCTCTTCGCCGCGGGAGCACGTCGGACGACCCTCACGGTGATCGGCCTGTTGCAGTTCATCGCGCCGATCCTCCAGTTCGTCATCGGCACGACGATCCTCGGTGAACCGATGCCGCTTGAGCGGTGGATCGGTTTCGCGCTGGTCTGGGTCGCGCTGACGGTGCTCATGGTCGACTCTGTGGTCCATGCGCGCCGGCTGCGGCAGGTCAGCCGCGCCGCACGAGCCGGGTGATCGCGGCGGTCGCCTCGGCGATCTTGGCGTCGGACTCCTCGCCGCCCGCGCGCGCCGCGTCGACGACGCAATGGCGAAGGTGGTCATCGAGCAGCCCCACCGCGACGGCCTGCAGGGCGCTGGTCAGGGCGCTGATCTGCGTGAGGATGTCGATGCAGTACTTCTCGTCTTCGACCATGGTGCGGATGCCGCGGGCCTGGCCCTCTATGCGCTTGAGGCGATTGACGTACTTCGCCTGATCGGTGATGTATCCATGGCTGTGGCCGATGTCCTCACCGGCCGGGGGAGCGGTGGTCATGTCTGGTCTCCGTTTCGGGTGATCGAGCGGAACGTGCGAAGGCGCAGGCTGTTGCCGACGACGAAGACGCTCGAGAATGCCATCGCGGCGCCTGCGATCATCGGATTGAGCAGTCCGAATGCGGCCAACGGGAGTGCTGCCACGTTGTAGGCGAACGCCCAGAACAGGTTGCCCTTGATCGTGCGCAGAGTGGAGCGCGACAGGCGGAGCGCGTCGACGGCGCCGCGCAGATCGCTGCGCACGAGCGTGATGTCGGCCGCTTCGATCGCAGCGTCCGTTCCCGTGCCCATGGCCATTCCCAGGTCTGCCTGGGCGAGGGCGGGGGCGTCGTTGACACCGTCGCCGACCATCGCGACGACCTTCCCCGACGCTTGCAGATCACGCACGACCGCCACCTTGTCGGCGGGGAGCACCTCGGCGTGGACGACGTCGATCCCCACCGCGCGCGCGGTCGCCTCGGCCACCGCGGCGTTGTCGCCGGTGAGGAGCACGGGGGTCAGCCCGAGCCGCCGCATCCGCGCCACCGCCTCCGCGCTCGTGGGCTTGACGGTGTCGGCGACGACGAGGATGCCGCGGGCGACACCGTCCCAGGCGACGTAGACGACCGTACGGCCCTCGTGGGCCGCGGCTGTGGCAGCCGCGCTCAGGGCGGGCGATGGATGGACCGACCAGTCTGCGAGGAGCGACTCGCGGCCGACCACGACCGGCGTGCCGGCGACCGAGCCGACGACGCCGAGCCCGGCGGTGTTGCGGAAGTCCTCAACGTCGGCGAGCGGGCGGGGCGCGGCATCCGCGATCGCCTTCGCGACGGGATGTTCGGAGGCCGCCTCGACTGCCGCGGCGCGGGCGAGGAGATCTGTCTCGTCGACCCCGGGCTCGGCGACGACGTCGACCAGCGACATGCGACCGGAGGTCACGGTCCCGGTCTTGTCGAGCACGATCGTGTCGACGCGGCGTGTGGATTCCAGGATCTCCGGGCCACGGATCAGGATGCCGAGCTGTGCGCCGCGGCCCGTCCCGACCAGGAGAGCCGTGGGTGTGGCGAGCCCGAGCGCGCACGGGCAGGCGATGATGAGGACGGCGACCGCCGCAGTGACGGCCGACACCGCCGGCATCCCGATCGCGAGCCACACGACGAGGGTGACGAGGGCGATCACGAGGACGATCGGCACGAAGATGCCCGAGATGCGGTCGGCGAGACGTTGCACGTCGGCCTTGCCGGACTGCGCTTCTTCGACCATCCGCGCCATCCGAGCGAGCTGCGTGTCATCGCCCACGCGGGTGGCGCGCACGACGAGTCGACCCCCGGCGTTGACGGTGGCACCGATCACCGCATCGCCGGGACCGGCCTCGACGGGCGCTGACTCACCCGTCACGAGTGAGGCGTCGATCGCCGAGGTGCCCGAAACGACGACACCGTCGGTGGCGATCGCCTCGCCTGGGCGCACGACGAACTCGTCGCCGACGCGCACCTGCGAGATGGGCACGCGCTGTTCGACTCCGTCGCGGAGCACTCCCGCATCCTTCGCGCCGAGCTCGAGCAACGCGCGCAGCGCAGCGCCCGCGCGGCGCTTGGAGCGAACCTCGAAGTACCGCCCTGCCAGCACGAACATCGTCACGCCTGCGGCCACCTCGAGGTAGATCTGGCCGGCGCCGTCGGTCGGCTGCACGGTCCACTCGAACCCGTGGGTCATGCCCGGCATCCCTGCGTGGCCGACGAACAACGCGTAGAGCGACCACAAGAACGCCGCTGACACCCCGATCGACACGAGGGTGTCCATCGTCGCGGCACCGTGCCGCAGGTTGATCCACGCCGCGCGGTGGAACGGCCAGGCCGCCCATACGACGACCGGCGCAGCCAAGGCGAGCGACGCCCACTGCCAGTAGGTGAACTGCAGCGGCGGGATCATTGCGAGGAGGATCACCGGAACAGCGAGGATGATCGACCCGATCAGGCGTTGGCGGAGGCCGGTGAGTTCGGGATCGTCGTGGTGGGTGTCGTCCTCGGTTCGCTCGGGCGAGGGGAGCGTCGCGGAGTAGCCGGTCTTCTCGACTTCGTCGACGAGGGCTTGCGGATCGAAACCGCGGGGGACGGACACCACTGCTTTCTCGGTGGCGTAGTTCACGCTGGCGGTGACGCCCTCGAGTCGGTTCAACTTCTTCTCGATGCGATTCGCGCATGATGCGCAGGTCATCCCCGCGATGTCGAGTTCCAGGCGCGCCGGGGCCGCCGTCTCGTGCTGCGACATCAGAGCCGTTCGGCGGTGTAGCCCGCCTCGTCGACGGCGGCGAGGATCTCGGCATCGTCGACGTCGTCCGTTCCGGTGATGTGGAGAAGGCCGGTCGCCGCGCTGACGGATACGTCATCGACGCCGGCGACCTGCGACACCTCCTCGCGGATCGCGGCTTCGCAGTGGGCGCAGGTCATTCCGGTCACTCGATAGTCGGTCATCGTGATCTCCGTTCGTCTGACTCGCCCCATCGTATACCCATAGGGGGTATGCCGGGCCGGTGAAGGCTCCGCTGTGACCGGGAGAATTGCTTCTCGTCGCGAGAACCCACCGCTGTGGGTGATTCTCTCGACCAAGAGTGATTCTCGCGGGGAGGTTCGGGGCGGGGGCAGGGCAGGATGCACTCTTCGACGGCGTCGCTCTGAACGTAACGATTCGGTCGCGTTACACATCGTTAACGAATGGCAACATTGGCGGAGCCTTAGCGCGGTTAGGTTATGAGCACTGGGCCGACGTTTGCGTCGAGCCCGTGTTCACCCACCAAGAAGGAGCAACATGAGCGTCTTCACCCGCTCGCGCAAGTCCACCGTCCTCGGTGGCATTGCGCTCGCCGGCGCCAGTGCCCTCGTCCTCGCCGGTTGTGCCGGCGGCGGTTCGGGCGGCGACGACACCGCGGCACCCGAAACCGAAGATCGTGACCTCACCCTGAGCATCGGAACGGTTCTTCCGCAGACCGGTTCGCTCGCCTTCCTCGGACCGCCCGAAGAAGCCGGCGTCGGCCTCGCGGTCGCCGAGATCAACGAAGCAGCCAAGGGCATCACCGTCGACGTCGAGTACGGCGACTCGGGCGACACCGACAACAAGGCCTACGAGACCACGGTTCCGCGTCTCCTCGGTGACGGCGTCCAGGCGCTCATCGGCGCGGCGTCGTCCGGTGTGACCAAGCTGTTCCTCGACCAGGCCGTCAGTGCGGGCGTCATCACGTTCTCGCCCGCCAACACGTCGCCGGACTTCACCACGTGGGAGGACAACGACCTCTACTGGCGTACCGCTCCCAGCGACCTGTTGCAGGGTGAGGTGCTCGGAAACCTGATCGCAGAGGACGGCAACTCGACCCTCGGCATCATCTACCTCAACGACGCGTACGGCACCGGCCTCGAGAAGGCGCTGAGCGAGACTTTCGCCGCCACCGGTGGCGAGGTCGTCGCGAGCGAGTCGTACAACCTCGGTGACACGAACTTCAGCGCTCAGGTGTCGTCGATCCTCGCGCAGAACCCCGAGGCGATCGCCGTGATCGGCTTCGAAGAGACCGCGACCGTGGTCCCCTCGTTCGTCAACAGCGGTTTCTCGGGCGACTCGTTCTACTTCGTGGATGGAAACATCTCGCAGTGGGGTGCTGACATGCCCGTCGACATCACCGGTTCGAAGGGCACCCAGCCCGGACCGGTGCTCGCCGACGACTTCCAGGAGCGTCTGAACGCGCAGTGGCTCGAGCAGGGCGACGGCACGGAGCTGGCCGACTTCAACTACGCCGGTGAGTCGTACGACGCTGTCGTGCTCCTCGCGCTGGCTGCCTTGCAGGCCAACTCGACCGACCCGGCCGAGATCGCTGCGAACCTGCAGTCGGTTTCGGGTGGTGCCGATGAGGGCGAGAAGTGCGACACGTTCGCCGCGTGCGCCGACATCATCCTCGCGGGCAACGCCGCTGACTACGACGGCTACTCCGGTGGCGTCGCGTTCGACGACGCGGGCGACCCGACCGAGGCGACGATCGGTATCTTCGAGTACGTGGGCGACAACATGCACGAGCGGATCAACTGATCTCGATCGGCTGATCTCTCACCCGCAGGCCCCGGCTCCGAAAGGAGTCGGGGCCTGCTTCGTCGTGTCCGGGTGCCGCATGCGCGGCACAGCAACGCGAAAGAGGGGCGGATGCCGCAGCATCCGCCCCTCTCGTCGATCGCTGGGATCAGTCGGCGCCGAGCGACCCGAGGTACAGCCCGATGACCTTGGGGTCGTTGAGCAGCTCGCGTCCGGTGCCCTCGTAGGCGTCCGTGCCCTGATCGAGGACGTACCCTCGGTCGCAGATCTGCAGGCATCGCCGAGCGTTCTGCTCGACCATGATCGTCGTCACACCCGCTTTGTTGATGTCGGAGACGCGGATGAACGCATCGTCTTGACGAACGGGCGACAGACCCGCGGACGGCTCGTCGAGGAGGAGCACAGCGGGGTCCATCATCAAGGCCCGCGACATCGCGACCATCTGCCGCTCACCGCCCGAGAGCGATCCCGCACGCTGCTTGAGGCGCTTGCCCAGCTCGGCGAAGATGCCGGTGACGAACTCGAGGCGTTCGGCATACGCCTTCGGCCGCTGGTACAGCCCCATCTGCAGGTTCTCTTCGATGCTCAGCGACGGGAAGACGTTGTTCGTCTGCGGCACGAAGCCCACGCCGCGCTGCACGAGCTTGTCGGAGTTGAGTCCGACGATGCTCTCGCCGTTGACGGTGATGTCTCCGGAGCGCACCTTGACCATCCCGAAGATGGACTTCAAGAGCGTCGACTTGCCCGCGCCGTTGGGGCCGATGATGCCGATCAGCTCACCCTTGTGCGCGACCAGATTGGCCTGGTTGATGATGTTGATACCGGGAAGGTATCCCGCGTCGAGGTCACGGACCTCGACGACGACGCGGTCGGTGCGCGCCGCTTCGTCGTTCGGAACGGCGTCGGCGGTTGTGTGCTTCACGGTTTCTTCTCCTCGCCGTCGCGGGCGTCCGCGTGCTCGGCGTCTTCGATCTCATGGATGAGCTCGACCGCCTCGGTGTTCATTTCACCCTCGATGCGGCCGGTCACGATGCCGAGGTCGACGTCCTGGTGAGCGCCGAGATAGGCATCGATCACCGCAGCATCCTTCATGACGACGTCCGGCGGGCCTTCGGCGACGATGCGGCCCTCGGCCATCACGACGACCCAGTCGGCGATGTGGCGGACCATGTGCATGTCGTGCTCGACGAACAGCACCGTCATGCCCTCGTCTTTGAGGTCGAGGATGTGATCGAGAAGGGACTCGGTGAGTGCCGGGTTCACACCGGCCATCGGCTCGTCGAGCATGACCAGCGTGGGGCTGCTCATGAGGGCGCGCGCCATCTCGAGGAGCTTGCGCTGGCCGCCCGAGAGCGACGCGGCGAAGTCCTCCGACTTGGCGTCGAGCTTGAAGCGCTTGAGCAGGCTCTTCGCTTTTTCTTCGATCTCGTTGTCCTGCTTGCGCCACAGGAACGGCAACATGCTCGACCAGAACCGTTCACCGGTCTGGCCGGTGGCGCCGAGCTTCATGTTCTCGAGCACCGTGAGCAGCGACAGCGCCTTGGTGAGCTGGAAGGTGCGCACCTGGCCCATGCGGGCGACCTTGAACGAGGGGATGCCGCTGAGCTGTTGGCCCTCGAAGCTCCACGTTCCGCTGTTGGGCTTGTCGAAGCCGCAGAGCAGATTGAACAGGGTCGTCTTACCGGCGCCGTTCGGACCGATCAGTGCGGTGATGGCACCCTTCGGGATCTCGAGGTGCTCGACGTCGACCGCCGTCAGACCGCCGAAGCGGCGTGTGACGTGGTCGGCGACGAGGATCGGGTCGACTTTGGGGACGCCCGGGACGGGGTCGCCCTTGGCCAATCCCGTGGTCTTCGGGCGGGGCACGCTGCCCGTCGTGGGCGCGGCGTCGTTCGAGCTGTTACTTGACAAAGGTCAGCTCCCTCTTGTTTCCGAGGATGCCCTGTGGGCGGAAGATCACCAGCAACATCAGCGCGACACCCACGAGGATGAAGCGGAGCGTGCCGGCCTGGATGGGAGAGATCGGCAGGATGCCCTGTGCGGCCAGGGCCGGCAGGACTCCGTCGAGGAAGGCCATGATCACCCAGAAGATGACCGATCCGAGCGCGGGACCGAACACGGTCGCCGCTCCGCCGAGCAGCAGGATCGTCCAGATGAAGAACGTCAGGCTCGTCGTATAGGTTGCCGGCACGACCGCTGAGGGCAGGGCGAAGACGACGCCACCGAGGGCACCGAAGATGCCACCGAGCACGAGCGCCTGCATCTTGTAGCCGAAGACGTTCTTGCCGAGCGAGCGCACGGCGTCTTCGTCTTCGCGGATGCCCTTGAGCACGCGACCCCAGGGGCTGCGCATGATCGACCAGACGATGAATATCGCGATCGCCAGCAGGATGAGCCCGAAGACGCGCACCCACAGCTGATTCGCCGTGTAGACCCACGGACCGAATCCGTATTCACCGGGCGGGAACGGGTTCGCCGCGCGGAATCCCTCGTGGTAGCCGGCGAGGCCGTCGGCCGAGTTGGTGACCGCGTCGAACACCGTGGTGGTGAACAGCAGTCGCACGATCTCGGCGGCGGCGATGGTCACGATGGCCAGATAGTCGGCTCGCAGTCGCAGGGTCGGGATACCGAGGATGACCGCGAAGATCGACGCCGCGAACATGCCGATGAGGATGCCGACCCACCACGGAAGCCCGAACGAGAGGATCGTGATCGCGTAGCTGTAGGCGCCGATGGCCATGAAGCCGGCCATACCGAAGTTCAGCAGGCCCGCGTAGCCGAAGTGCACCGCGAGTCCCGTGGCCGCCAGTGCGTAGGCGATCGTGGTCGGGCTGAAAAGCCAGCCCGCGGTGTTGTTGAGAATGCCTCCCCAATCCATGGTCGCCCCCTATCCCAGTCTCTCTTTTCGGCCCAGGATGCCCTGTGGCCTGACCAGCAGAATCAAGATCAGTACGACGAGTGCTCCGACGTACTTGAGGTCGGACGGCATCCACAGGGTGGAGACCTCGACCAGGAGGCCGACGATCAGGGCGCCGATGAGCGCGCCGAAGGCCGTGCCGAGGCCGCCGAGCGTGACGGCGGCGAAGATGAGGAGCAGGATGTGCATGCCCATGTCCCAGCGCACGCCGGGGCGGAAGTAGCCCCAGAGGATGCCCGCGAGAGCGGCGAGTGCCGCTGCGAGGATCCAGACGATGCGGATGACGCGGTCGACGTTGATGCCGGATGCCGCGGCCAGGCCGGGGTTGTCGGAAATGGCCCGAGTCGCCTTTCCGACGCGGGTCCGCAGGAGCCAGAACGCGACGGCGATGAGGACCACGATGCTGATGGCCATCGACATCATGTCGACGGTCGACAGGGCGATCGGTCCGAAAAGCTCGATCTTCGGCGACCCGGCGCCGGGGAGCTGGGAGGTGGAGCCGCCCATGAAGAACTGGAAGGTGAAGCGCACCGCCAACGAGAGACCGATGCTCACGATCATGAGGGGGACCAAGCCGATTCCTCGTCGCCGGAGGGGCTTCCACAGCCCGGCGTCGAGCGTGAGCCCGAAGAGTCCGCCGATGACGACTGTGAGGGGGATCGTGATCCACATCGGGATCCCCAATCCCGCACCCAGCGCGACGGCGATGACGGCGCCGAAGGTGACCATCTCGGCGTGGGCGAAGTTCGTCAGTCCCGTCGTGCCGAAGATGAGCGAGACGCCGATGGCGGCGAGGGCCAGGAGCAGGCCGAAATTCAGTCCGTTGATGACGCGTTCGACGAACTGGTCGAAGAACGAGGTCGTGACGCGTTCACCCTCTCCGAGGAAGAGGTTGATGATTTTCGACCCCGTCAGCCCGAACGACACGTCGAAGGATCCGGATGTGCCGTCCTTCAGCGCGATGCCGTCGCCGAGTTGGGCGGGGTCCACGATGACGCCGCTGGGAAGGGTGTCCTCGTTGACCGTGAGGACGTAGTCGTCCTTCTCGGGCACGTACAGGCGCCAGCGGCCCTCGGCATCCGTTTCGGTCTCGGCGGTGAAACCGCCGCCTTCGACGATCATCGTCACGCCGGCGACGGGCTCGCCCTCGTTGGTGATGATGCCGCCGAAATAGAAGTCGGTGACTTCTTGTTCTTCAGGAGGATCGTCGGTATCGGCCCAGGCGCCGGAGGGCGCGGAAACGATGAGCATCAACGCCGCGAAAATGGCGGCGGCCGCGACGAGCAACCAATGCTGCTTCCGTTTCGCGGTCATAGTCGTAGGACCCACAGAACCTCCAAGCCAGCGCACGCAACCGAGGAACTCGGATCGCATCGGCTGTGATGAACGACGGTACGACCCTAATGTGTCGCTGGTGTTTCGCACAGTATCGATCGGGGCGCCGTGACCAAATCGAAGCAAAAATCTCGACGGGGTCGAACAAAACGCCCAAGGGCGCCGAGCGGTGGATGCCACGACGTAGAATCGAGTGCGGCGGGTTCTCCGCGCCCGGCCGTACGCACCCACCCCGAGCACACGCGCCCATGTCCCGAACGGCGCAGGAGAACCAATGGAGCACAACGACCCCTTCGGCTTCGTCGGATTGACCTACGACGACGTCCTGCTTCTTCCCGGCCACACGGATGTCATCCCCAGTGAGGCCGACACGTCGTCGCGCGTGACCCGCCGCATCACGGTGGCCACTCCGTTGCTGTCCAGCGCGATGGACACGGTGACCGAGTCGCGCATGGCGATCGCGATCGCGCGCGAGGGCGGGATCGGGATCATCCACCGCAATCTGTCGGTGGCCGATCAGGCCGCGATGGTGGATCGGGTCAAGCGCAGCGAGTCGGGGATGATCACCGACCCGATCACGACGACGCCGGATGCGACCATCGACGAGGTCGATGCGCTGTGCAGCCAGTACCGCATCTCCGGCCTCCCGGTCGTCGACGAGACGGGGTTGCTCGTGGGCATCGTCACGAACCGCGACATGCGTTTCGTGTCCGGCTTCGAACGCCACACCACACGGGTCGCCGACGTCATGACCCGCGAGGGGCTCGTGACCGGTCGCGTCGGGATCAGCGCGGGTGAAGTCATCGCCCTCTTCGCGCAGCATCGCGTCGAGAAGCTTCCGTTGCTCGATGAGAAGGGGCATCTCGCGGGTCTCATCACGATCAAGGACTTCGACAAGAGCGAGAAATATCCTCTCGCCACCAAAGACGATCACGGGCGTCTGCGCGTGGGCGCGGCGATCGGGTTCTTCGGCGACGCCTGGGAGCGTGCCGAGGCGCTGCGGGATGCGGGCGTGGACGTTCTCGTGGTCGACACCGCGAACGGGCAGTCGGCCGGGGTCATCGACATCGTTCGCAGGATCAAGGCAGACGAGTCGTTCGCGCACATCGACGTCATCGGCGGGAACGTCGCAACACGCGAGGGTGCGCAGGCGCTCATCGACGCGGGCGTCGACGCGGTCAAGGTGGGTGTGGGCCCCGGCTCGATCTGCACGACGCGTGTCGTGGCGGGTGTGGGTGTGCCGCAGGTGACGGCGATCTACGAGGCATCGTTGGCAGCGCGTGAGGCCGGGGTGCCGGTCATCGCCGATGGCGGGCTGCAGTACTCGGGCGACATCGCGAAGGCGCTCGTCGCCGGAGCAGACAGCGTCATGCTCGGCTCGCTGCTCGCCGGTACCGACGAGTCACCCGGCGAGATCGTCTTTCAGGGTGGCAAACAGTTCAAGCAGTATCGCGGCATGGGATCGCTCGGTGCCCTTCAGACGCGCGGCAAGAAGACGTCGTACTCGAAGGATCGCTACTTTCAGGCCGACGTGCCCAACGACGACAAGCTGATTCCCGAGGGGATCGAAGGTCAGGTCGCCTATCGTGGTCCGGTCTCTGCCGTTGCGTATCAGCTCGTCGGGGGACTGCGTCAGTCGATGTTCTACGTCGGCGCGAGAACCGTCGACGAGCTCAAGGCGCGCGGAAAGTTCGTCCGCATCACCGCGGCGGGCCTCAAGGAGTCGCACCCGCACGACGTGCAGATCGTGGTCGAGGCCCCGAACTACAAGCGCTGATCGACGCAGGCCGCCGGCGGGGTGACGGATGCCGCATCCCGGGCGTATCGTTCGGGCATGTGTCGCAACATCCGCACCCTGCACAACTACGAACCCGCCGCGACATCGGCTGAGGTGAACGCCGCCGCACTGCAGTACGTGCGCAAGATCGCCGGGACGACGAAGCCATCGCAGGCCAACCAGGAGGCGTTCGAGCGGGCGGTGCACGAGATCGCCCACGTGACGCAGCACCTGCTCGACGACCTCGTCACGAACGCTCCGCCGAAGAATCGCGAAGAAGAGGCGGCGAAGGCTCGCGCGCGGGCGGAGCGCTCGGGTCGATACTCGGCGGCGTGAGCCGGCGACGGTCAGCGCGGAGCGCGGAGCCGCATCCACTGCTGTCGTGCCCCGCGGGTAGGCTGGGCGCGTGAGCATGGACATCGAACTCGGCCGCGCCAAGCGCGCTCGCCGCGCCTACACGTTCGACGACATCGCGGTCGTGCCGTCGCGGCGCACGCGCAATCCGGAGGATGTGTCGACGACGTGGACGATCGACGCCTTCAGTTTCGACATCCCGGTCCTCGGGGCGCCCATGGACTCGGTGGTCAGCCCGCAGACGGCGATCATGCTCGGTCAGCTCGGTGGTCTCGGGGTGCTCGATCTCGAAGGGCTGTGGACGCGGTACGACGACCCGACGCCCCTGCTCGCCGAGATCGCGGGACTCCCCGACGACGACGCGACCCGGCGCATGCAGGAGATCTACGCAGAGCCGATCAAGCCGGAACTCGTCCGCGATCGCCTCGCGCAGATCCGGGCGGCCGGTGTCACCGTTGCAGGTTCCCTCACGCCCCAGCGCACGCAGGAGCTGTACGAGACCGTCGTCGCGGCGGGCGTGGACCTCTTCGTCATCCGGGGGACGACCGTCTCGGCCGAGCACGTGTCGAGCGTGGATGAGCCACTGAATCTCAAGAAGTTCATCTACGACCTCGACGTTCCCGTCATCGTGGGAGGTGCCGCGACCTATACGGCGGCGCTGCATCTCATGCGCACCGGCGCGGCGGGCGTGCTCGTCGGATTCGGCGGGGGCGCAGCCTCGACCACACGAGTGACGATGGGGCTCCACGCACCGATGGCCACGGCGGTCGCCGACGTCGCCGGCGCGCGGCGCGACTACCTCGACGAGTCCGGTGGCCGCTACGTGCACGTCATCGCCGATGGGGGCGTCGGCACGTCGGGAGACATCGTCAAGGCGCTCGCGATGGGTGCCGATGCGGTGATGCTCGGCGTCGCCCTCGCCCGCGCGACGGATGCCCCCGGCCAGGGGTTCCACTGGGGGCCTGAGGCCCACCACTCGAAGCTGCCGCGAGGCCGCCGCGTGCACGTCGACCAGGTCACGTCGCTCGAAGAGGTGCTCTATGGTCCTGCGCCGGTCGCAGACGGCACGGCCAACCTCATCGGGGCGTTGCGCAAGTCGATGGCTACCACCGGCTACTCCGACCTCAAGGAATTCCAGCGCGTCGAGGTCGTCGTCGCTCCCTACGGCGCCGAATGACGTCGTCCGACCCCACGGGCACCGGACCTGTGCCGGTCGACGCGGCCGGTGCCCCGCCGGTGTTCCCTCCAACGCTGCGCGAGGTCATGCTGCGCCCGCGCTGGATCGCGATGCTCCTGCTCTGCCTCGTGGTCGCGGGGGTGTTCGCGTGGCTCGGTCAGTGGCAACTGTCCAACGCGATCGACACCGACCCGCCGCCGCCGGGCGCGACCGAGCAGGTGCGTCCGCTCGAAGAGGTCTCAGAGCCGGGCGTCTACCTTCCGGATCCCCTCGTCGGCCAGCGTGTCGAGGTGACGGGGCGCTGGATCGCCGAGGACTTCCTCGTCGTCGAGGGCCGTTACAACGACGGAGTCGAGGGCTACTGGGTCACCGGCCAGCTGCGCATCGCCGACCTCGTGCAACCCACATCCGTCGCCGTCGCGTTGGGGTGGGCGCCGAGTCTGGATGCGGCGACTCGCGCGGCGGGCGAGTTCGCCACCACACTCGGCGGCGACGTGCCGGTTACGCTGACGGGCCGCCTCATCGCCGATGAGGGACCCTTTCCGCCCGATGACGACGTCGATCCGTTCACGATGAACCGGATGTCGCCGGCGGCGCTGCTGAGCAGGTGGCACGATGCCGAGGGGCTTGACGTTTATCGCTCATACATCGCATCCGAGCTGGCGCCCGAGCCGCTCGTGGACATCGCCTCACCTCCTCCGCTGGAGCGCTCGAGCGTCAACTGGCTGAACATCTTCTACGCGATCGAATGGGCGATCTTCGCCGGCTTCGCGTTCTACCTCTGGTACCGCCTCGCCAAGGATGCCTGGGAGAAGGAGCTGGAAGACCTCGAGGACGAGAGCGCCGAGGCCCGCGGGTAAGCTGGACGACATGCCGCGCGCCCCGAAACTCGCCTCGTTCCCGGCGATCCGTGGAGCGCTGAAGTTCTACGAGATCTGCTCGGTCATCACCGGTGTCGGGTTGCTGTTGCTCGTGGCCGAGATGATCCTCAAGTACACGCCGCTGCATCTGGAACTGTTCATCGGCGGTTCGGGCGGTGCCCTGTGGTTCGCTCCGGTCATCGTGGGAGCCGATTGCCAGTGGTGGTCGTTGTTCGCCCCCATGACCAACACGTGCGAGATGACGTCGGTCGGCGACGGCTTCAATGTCTCGCTGTTCATCCTCGTCGCCCACGGCTGGTTCTATGTCGTGTACCTCTTCTCGTGCTTCCGCATCTGGAGCCTCATGCGCTGGCCCTTCCCGCGCTTCCTGCTCCTCGCGCTCGGTGGCGTGATCCCGCTGCTGTCCTTCTTCATGGAGGCGCGCGTCGCGCGTGAGGTGCGCACCTACCTCGCCGAGCGCGAGGGCGCCGAACTGCACTCGGGCGCCGAGCATTCGACCCTGACCCACGCCATCCCGACGGAGAACCTGCGGTGACCGAGCAGACAGAAACCTCCCAGCGACCCGTCCTCGTGGTCGACTTCGGCGCGCAGTACGCGCAGTTGATCGCGCGCCGCGTGCGCGAGGCCGGCGTCTACAGCGAGATCGTGCCGCACAGCGCGACGGCGAAGGAGATCGCCGAGCGCAACCCCGTGGGGATCATCCTCTCGGGCGGACCCTCCTCGGTGTATGCCGAGGACGCCCCGTCGCTCGACCGCGCCGTCTTCGACCTCGGTGTGCCGACGCTCGGCATCTGCTACGGATTCCAGGTCATGGCCCAGGCGCTCGGGGGCGACGTGGCCCACACCGGGCTGCGTGAGTACGGGGCGACGGATGCGGTCATCGCCAACGACGGCGGCGTTCTCCTGGGTGGGCAGCCGGTAGAGCAGAACGTGTGGATGAGTCACGGCGATCAAGTCTCCCGCGCTCCGCAGGGCTTCGCGGTGCTGGCCTCGACCGAGGCGACGCCGGTCGCGGCGTTCGGTGACGACGAGCGACGGCTCTACGGGGTGCAATGGCATCCCGAGGTCAAGCACAGCGACCACGGCCAGGCGGTCATCGAGAATTTCCTCCACAAGGCCGCGGGGCTGCCCGCGGACTGGAACAGCGGCAACGTGATCGCCGAGCAGGTCGCCCGCATCCGGGCGCAGGTCGGCGGCGGTCGCGTGCTCTCGGCTCTGTCGGGCGGCGTGGACTCCGCCGTGTCGACCGCTCTCGTCCACGAAGCGGTCGGTGATCAGCTCGTCGCGGTCTTCGTCGACCACGGACTGCTGCGCAAGGGCGAGCGTGAGCAGGTCGAGAACGACTACGTCGCCTCGACCGGCGTACGCCTGGTGACGGTCGACGCGCGCGAGCGGTTCCTCAGCGCACTCGAGGGCGTCAGCGATCCCGAGCAGAAACGCAAGATCATCGGGCGCGAGTTCATCCGCGCCTTCGAGCAGGTGCAGGCAGACCTCATCGCCGAAGCCGCAGCCGAAGGGGAGCCGATGCGCTTCCTCGTGCAGGGCACCCTGTACCCCGATGTCGTCGAGTCCGGCGGGGGGTCGGGCACGGCGAACATCAAGTCGCATCACAACGTGGGCGGTCTGCCCGAAGACCTGCAATTCGAGCTGGTTGAACCGTTGCGCACCCTCTTCAAGGACGAGGTGCGGGCGATCGGCCGCGAGCTGGGGTTGCCCGAGGCGATCGTGGGGCGTCAACCGTTTCCGGGCCCCGGCCTCGGCATCCGGATCGTGGGTGAGGTCACCGCTGACCGTCTCGAGATTCTGCGTGACGCCGATGCCATCGCCCGCGAAGAGTTGACCAAGGCCGGCTTGGACGGCGAGATCTGGCAGTGCCCGGTGGTCCTCCTCGCCGACGTGCGCTCGGTGGGTGTGCAGGGCGACGGCCGCACGTACGGGCATCCGATCGTGCTGCGACCGGTTTCGAGCGAAGACGCCATGACGGCCGACTGGACGCGCTTGCCCTACGACGTCCTCTCGCGCATCTCGAACCGCATCACCAACGAGGTGAAGGACGTCAACCGCGTGGTGCTCGACGTGACGTCGAAGCCGCCGGGCACGATCGAGTGGGAGTGACCCACGACGGCGTCGAAGCACGATTTCCCGACGCCGAGTACCTCGTCCTGTCGAGCCGGCTCATCCCGGACCTCGACGGTGGATACACGCTGGCCACGCTTGCGCGTGCGCGCCAGATGGCGGAGGCGGGCGTGCACGGCGGTCGCGGACCGCTGCTGCTCACCGTCGACCCAGGGTCGGCGGCGGACCACACGCAGCACCGGGCGGCGTTCCTCGAGCGCGGCCGGATCGCCGACTCGGGCGTGATGCGCAACCTCTTCGACGAGGCCGCGGCGCCGTCGGGCGGGGCCGCGCAGTGGCTTCGTGACGCCAGCCACCCGGGCGAGCCCGACCCCGCGCTCGAGTACCGCGCAGTGACGGATGCCGCATCCCGCCCCGTCGTCGACCTGCCGGTGATCGTCGGTGACCCGGACTGGCACACCACCACGGCGCCCATCGTCGTGCGCGGCGATGACGGCGAGGTCGTGGGTGCGGTGGATGGATTCGGAGCTCTGTATCGGGCGTGGCTCGAGCACGTCGTCGACGGAGTGCGCGCGCGCGACTCTGACCTGCCGGTCGTCGTCGTGTGCGAATCGCGGCAACTGGGGGAGTTGCTCGTTGACTGGAACGACCCGGGCGTGCGCGTGCTGCACGCGATCCACACGATCCATCTCGAGCCGCCGTATACGCCCGACGCCCCGATGAACGCCTTGTGGTCCCGCTGGTTCGGTGTGGCCGACCGGTTCGACGCGGTCCTGTGGCCCACCCATGCGCAACGCGCTGACGTCGTCGCGCGGTTCGGGCCGTCCGATACGCACGTCGTGGTCCCGCACGGCGTGGCACCTGCGGCATCCGGTCCGGATCGCCCGGTGCGGGTGCCTGGACGCGTGGTCATGCTCAACCGGCTCGCGCCGGGCAAGCGCATCGACCACGCCATCCGTGCGTTCCGGGACGTCGCCGAGCGGGTGCCGCAGGCGCGGCTGGACATCTTCGGTGACGGGCCCGAGCGCACACGGCTGGACGCCCTCGTCCGAGAGCTCGGGATGGGTGGGTGGGTCACGGTGCACGGCCCGTCGGATCGTGTCGCCGATGAGCTCGCGACGGCCTCGGTGTTCCTGTCGACGTCTGCCTACGAGGGACAGGGCCTCGCGATCGTTGAAGCCCTCGCCGACGGATGCCCGGTGGTGTCGTACGCCGCGCCCTACGGGCCACGCGAGCTGCTCGCGGATGGCGGCGGAGTATTGGTGGCAGATGCCGATGAATCCGCGCTTGCCGATGCGCTGGTGTGCGTCCTCACCGACGCCGACCTCCACGCCCGACTCTCCCGTGAGGCCGTGGTCGCAGCCGCGGCCGTGGATCCGGATCACGCCATGGCGGCGCTCGCTGAGGTGGCGAACGCCGCGCTCGCGCGCCCCTCGCGGCGCTGCTGATCGCGGCCGCTCCCGCGGCATTCGGCTACAGGAACAGCAACCCCCGGGCGAGAAGCCACACGGTGAAGGCGACCGTCGCGATCGCCGACACCGAGAGGAACACCCGGTGGGCGAAGGTGCCGTCGCCGCCGCGCCACGCGCGCACGAGCACTGCGATCAACACGGCCGTCGACGCGAGGGCGGCGAACGGGAGCAGGAGCAATGGCCAGGCGGCGGCGGGGATCCCGAAGGCGAGTACGAGGGGGTCGCCTGTCGACAGCAGCCAGAGGATGCCGCCGGCGAACGCCAGATCGAAGCCCGCGGCGACGGTGGCGCTCAGCACCGCACCCTCCGGGGCGCGGCCGCGCCGGCGCGCGAGCCACCGCATCCCGTACGCGCACCCGTAGACGAAGGTGACGAACAGCATGCCGAGCGTGAGGACCAGGACGATGATCTGCCCGAGGCGGTGGTCCTCGGCGACATCGACGGCCAGCCGATACAGCGCGGAGGTCGGTTGCACGTCAGCGGTCGTGAGGAACACGGTCGAGGTCATGCGGCTCGGGCAGCTGGTGTCGTTGTCGGCACCGGGGTCGGCGAGGAACTGCATCGTGATGAACGTCACGCAAGAGTCGTCGGTCGTCCACAGCGGCGCATGCGCCAGAGACGGGAAGACGTGCGCGGATGCGGCGGACAGCCCGTTCGCCGCGGTTTCCGCCCACTCCGGTGGTGCGATGGGGTCGTCTGCTCCCGAGAGGAGCAGCGTCGGCACGGTTCCCTCGACGGGCTGCGCTTCGACGGCGGCCGCTGCGGGCACCTCCCACACGGCGCACTCCTCGCGGAGTGCTTCGAGCGTCGGCATGTGCGCGCTCAGCGCTGCGCCCGCGTTCTCGGCGGTCTCCTCCGTGGTCTCGTCGATCGTGAACGGAAGCTCTTCCGCGCACACGCGCGACAGTCGGGCACCGTCGAGCTCGGCATCCGCCTCATCGATCAATCGTTGCGCGACCGGGAGTGCCGCGGCGGTGTCGCCGGCTGCGAGGCGGTCGATCACGAACGGCAGGACCGGCACGATCGAGGTGTCGGCGAGGGCGGCGCGCAGCGCGCGCATGACGTCTTCGTCGTCGAGCGACACCACCAGGGGCGCGCGGTCGACCGGGCTCTTGACGGTGATCTCGAGCGGTGCCGCCTCCGCGTTCGCGAGCACGGTGTCGAGGCTCGCCTGCAGATCGGGGTAGCGGTCGCCGCATTCGCGGTCGGCACCGCACTGGGCGAGCAGCGCGGTGATCGACGCGGTCAGCGCGTCGGGAGCGAGGGTGAGCCGATCCACCTGCGGGGGCTCGACGCTGTCGAGGACCACCGTTCTCAGCCCCTCGGGGTGATCGCGCAGGAGCGTGAGTGCTACGCGCGAACCGTCTCCGATTCCGGCGACGTTCCATGCGTCGAGGCGCATCGCGGCGCGAAGATCGGCGAGGTCGGCGGCGGAGGCGGCCGTCGTATACGCGGAGGGATCGACGCCGGCCTCGGTGAGGCGGTCACGGCACGCCTGAATCGCCGCGAGTCGTTGCGGTTGCCGCTCAGCGGCCGTGGCCAATCGGCCGTCGACGATCGTGCGCTCCAACGACAGCTCGTCGCACACGAGGGTGGGCTCGGCGAAGACGCCACCTCGCTGCTCGACGATGATCACATCGCGATCGCGGGTCGCCCACGCGGCGTCTTCGAGCACGTGAGTCACCACGGAGGCCATACCGCCACCCGCGTCGCGAGAGACGGGAATGACGACGGGGTCGTCTTCGGCGTCACGCGCACCGGTCTGGATCACGGTGACCGGTAAGCGCAGCGTGCGCTCGGGATCGGCATCGTCGTCGCGGCGTTCGGGAACCGTGAGGTAGCCGCACGTGACGCGCTCGCGCCGCTCGACGGGGATCTCGACGACGCACGGGGCCGCCTCGTACTCAGCGGCGAGGACCGCTGTGGGATGCGGGGGAGCGGCGGTTGCGGCATCCGATGCCACGAGCGCCGTGCTCGCCGCCACCAGCGACACCGCGAGTGCGGAAATGCGAACCCGCCACCGCCCGGTCATGACGTCACTATAGGCGGAACGTCTGCCGAACGACGAAGGGACCGTCCTCTCGGACGGCCCCTTCGGTGAGTGTCAGATCAGTTGGATCCGCGCACGATCGCGATGATTCTGAGGATCTCGACGTAGAGCCAGACGACGGTCACCATGATGCCGAACGCGCCCATCCAGCCGTACTGACGAGGTGCGCCGTTGCGCACACCGCGCTGGATCGAGTCGAAGTCGAGAACGAGCGAGTACGCCGCCATGATGACGACAAGGATGCCGATGATCAGGCCGAGCGGGATTCCCATGATGGTTGCGCTGTAGAGGCCGAAAGCCTGGTCGGCGGGGAGGACGTTCGTCCACATGAGGATGAGGTTCAGCAGGCTGAAGACCATGTAGCCGATCATCGCGATCAGGAAGATCTTCGTCGCCTTCTTCGTGGCACGGATCTTGCCGCTGGCGAAGAGCGCGAGAGTCACGCCGACGACGGCGAGAGTCGCGAGCGTCGCCTGCATGACGATGCCCGGGTACATGATCTCGAAGAACGCCGAGATGCCGCCGATGAAGAGGCCCTCGAAGGCGGCGTAGGCGAAGATGAGCGCGGGGCGCACCTTCTTGCGCGAGGTGAAGATGATCACCATCGCGAGGACGAATCCGCCGAGGCCGCCGAGGATCCAGGGCATCATGGTGACCTGCTGGTTCGGGTCGCCCGTGATGCTCAGCGCGCCACCCAGGGTCCAGAACCAGCCGACGGCCGCGGTGGCGACGAGGATCGTGAAGAGACCGACCGTCTTCCAGATGGTGTCTTCGTACGACATCCGGTCGGTCTCAAGCGAGCCGGCCGCCGGTGCCGCGTACATGCCCTCGAGCTGGGCGTTGGCGGCTGCGTCGACGCCCGCGTGCTGGGCGGAAGCGGTCTGGGAAGCGCCGCCGATGTTCGCGGCCTGCGCGCCACCCGGGTACGTGCGCACGGCGCGCTCGTCCTGGAAGGCGGGGTTGTTGAATGCGGGGTTGTTGAGGGCCATGCGCTCTCACACTCCAAAGTCGGGGGTCGCAGCGTCGTGCTGTGGGTTCCACGATATCCGACCACGGGCGACATCGCGGCGGAATCCGGCTGTGAGGGGGCTATGAGCACGGCCCGATGTGGCGTTGTGATCGCGTGAGGCCGGCGACCCGATCCTTTTCGGGCACCCGGCGGTCATCGGGCATCCTCCGGCGCAACTCCACGGATATGGAGCGCGCGGCGGGGCAGCGGCAGGCTCCCGCGGCTTGTCGCGCAGGATTCGTGGAGTTACGCAGATCCCGGCGAAGGACCCCCACGGCCCGACTAGCCTGGTCGCGTGCGACATCGGCCCCCGCTCGTCATCGGGCACCGCGGTGCCTCGGGGTATCGTCCCGAACACTCGCGGTCCGCCTACGCGCTCGCCTGTGCGATGGGGGTGGATGCGGTCGAGCCCGATGTCGTCCTCTCGCGCGACGGCGTTCTCGTCGTGCGCCATGAGAACGAGATCTCGGGGACCACGGATGTCGCCGATCGCGCGGAGTTCGCCTCGCGGCGGACGACGAAGACCATCGACGGCGACGAGGTCAGGGGATGGTTCACGGAGGACTTCACGTGGGCTGAGTTGCAGACGTTGCGGTGCCGTGAGCGTCTGCCGGGACTGCGACCCACGAGCGCGTCGTTCGACGATGAACAATCGGTCCTGCGCCTGCGGGACGTGCTGGATCTCGTGCGGGATGCCTCTACAGAGCAAGACCGGCCGATCGGCGTCGTCCTCGAGATCAAGCACGCCACGTACTTCGCTTCCTTGGGGTGGGACGTCGCCACGATGGTCGTCGACGAGCTTCGGGATGCGGGCTGGGCAGACGGCACCTTCCCGTTGACGGTCGAGTCCTTCGAACGCACCGTGCTGTCGGGCATCCGTGAGCGCGGTCTTCGGTGCCCCCTCGTCTATCTTCTCGAGGCATCCGGACAACCCGCAGACCTTGTCGCCGCTCTCGGTGCAGACGCGCCGACGTACCGGCACACGGCGACCCCCGCCGGGCTCGACGGTATCGCCGACCTCGTCGACGGCATCAGCGTCGACAAGCGGATGATCCTCACATCGGATGCCCGCGGTCGCGCCGTGGACCCGTCGTCGGTCGTCGCCGACGCGCATGCGCGAGGGCTTCTCGTGTTCACGTGGACGTGCCGGCCCGAGAACGCATTCCTCCTCCCGGAATTCCGTGAGGGGCGCGACCGCGCCGCGCACGGTGATTGGCCCGCGGAATGGCAGATCATCCGCGACGCCGAGGTCGACGGCGTGTTCGTCGACCACCCCGACTTGGGGGTGGCGTTCTTCCGTGACACGGGGCGAGGTTCTCGCGATGGGTGAGCCTGCGGCCCGCCGCATCCTGGTCTCGTGGCGGTCCGTCTTGCTCGTCTTCGTCGGGGGAGTCGTCGGCACCGCAGTGCGCGAGAGCATCGTCCTCGTCACCGCGGCGAGCGTCCACGGCCGCTGGGCGGTGCTCGCGGTCAACCTCGCCGGGGCTTTCGCCCTCGGCCTCCTGGTCTCGCTCCTCTCATCGCGCGACGAGAGCGAGCGTCGGCGTGACGTCCGATTTCTGGTCGGGGTAGGCGCGCTCGGCGGATTCACGACGTACAGCGCGCTCGCCGTCGATGTCGCCGCGCGGCTGGCGGACGACCCGTCCGGCGCGCTCGCGTACGGCATCCTCTCGCTCGCCGGGGGACTGGTGAGCGCGGCGCTCGGACTCGCTGCGGGCCGTCGCCGCGCGAAACCGGGGGTTGTTCGATGACCGTCGGCACGTTCGTCCTGCTCTCGCTCGCCGGAGGGGTCGGCGCCGTGGGCCGCCTGCTCGCCGACGCCGCGCTCACGCGGGGTGTTCCGCGGAGATTCCCATGGGGCATCTTCGTCGTGAATGTGGTGGGGTCGTTCTTCCTCGGGTTCGTCACCGGCCTCGCGCAGTCTTCCGTGCTCGCCCTGCCGTGGCTGGCGGTGGTCGGCGCGGGACTCCTCGGCGGTTTCACGACGTTCAGCACCGCGATGGTTGACACGGTGCGTCTCGTCGCCGAGCGGGAATGGGGTGCGGCGCTCGCGAACGCGGTCGGGATGCTCGCCCTCACGATCGCCGTGGCGGTGGCGGGCATCGCGCTCGGTGGGGCGTTGTGATCGTGCCGCGTCTCTTCGTCGAGTGCTACCTCGGCAGGGGTGGTGCGGTGCCACCCCCTAGGGTGGCCTCGTGAGCGATGCGGGGACGGCGAAATCGAGCGCGGGGCGCACAGTGCTCGTGCTCGGGATCCTCGCCGTCGTCGCCGGTATCATCGTGGGATTTCTCGGCGGCGCGTTCCGGTGGTTGCTCGTCGAAGCCGCGGCCTGGCGCGAACACCTCTCTGAGTGGGCGCACGGTGTACCGCTCGGGTGGCTGCTCGTGGTGGCGTTCGGTGTTGCCGGTGCGGTCTTCGCGGCGGCATTGGTCAAGCTCTCACCGCGGGCCTCGGGCAGCGGCATCCAGGACGTCGAAGCCGTCTATCGCAACCAGCTGACCATTCCGCCGCTCTCGGTGGTTCCGACGCGTTTCGTCGGAGGACTCGCCTCGATCGGCTCGGGTATGGTGCTCGGTCGCGAAGGTCCCACCGTACACATGGGTGCCGCGCTCGGCGTCGGGGTGGGGCGGGCCGCCCGCCTGCGGGATGAGGACGTGCGCACCCTGTCGACGGCGATGTCGGGCGCGGGACTGGCCGTCGCTTTCAACGCACCCGTCGGCGGATCGGTGTTCGTCCTCGAGGAGGTCGCGAAGTCGGCAAGCTATCGCTTGATCGTGCCCACCGTCCTGGGAGTGGGTGCGGCGATCGCGTGCGCGCGGCTGGTGATCGGAGACAGCCCTGATTTCGCGGTGCACGACATTCCGGTCCCGCCCCTCGGAACCCTGCCGATGTTCCTCGTCTTCGGTGTTCTCCTCGGGCTCGCGGGAGCGCTGTACAACGTACTGGTGATGAGCCTGATGCGCCTGAACCGTCGGATGACGCGATTCTCACCGATCGCACGGGCCGGTGTGGTCGGCGCGGTCATCGGCGCCGTGCTCTATATCGACCCTCTCGCTGTCGGCGGGGGAGACTCGCTCACCCAGCTGCTCCTTGCCGGGCAGGCGTTCGCGGTGCCTGTGCTCGTGCTCTATCTCACGGTGCGATTCCTCATGGGCCCGTTGTCCTACTCCGCGGCCACCCCCGGTGGTCTCTTCGCGCCCATGCTCGCTCTCGGCGCTATCGCCGGGACGCTGTTCGGACAATTCGTGCAGGTCTTCGACCCGAGCTTGGGCACCGACTTCGTGATCGCGATGGCCATCGTCGGCATGTCGACGCTCTTCGCCGCGGTGGTCCGCTCGCCGCTGACGGGCGTCGCGCTCATCGTCGAGATGACCGCGATCACGACCGTCACCGTGCCGATGCTCGTCGCCGCGGGCGCCGCCGTCGTCACCGCGATGCTCGTCAAGTCGCCGCCGGTCTACGACAGCCTCCGTGAGTTCATGCTGCAGGGCATGGCGCCCCGGTCGCCCGGCTCCATCCGTCCCTGATCGGATGCTCGTCCGATCCGAGCGGGGCGTGGTCCGATCCGTGCCATGTTGCGCCTGATCGGTCAGGGAGGGCTGCTCTCAGGGACTTCCCAGCATTACTCTCGTCGCAACCGGACACGTCCGGCCTTTCATGCAGGATTCACCACGCCCCCCAGGAGCCCCTCATGAGCACGCAGGCACCCGTAGGCGCACCCACTCAGCCCACTCCGCATCACACGGATCCGCGTCACCACCCCGGTGCGGCGAAGGCGATCGCGTCGAACAAGGGCACCCTGACGATTTTCGGCTTCGCGATGCTCAACATCGCTGCCGTGGCCGGCATCGCGGGCGCACCGCAACAGGCCGAGTACGGGCTCGCATCGGTGACGTACTACATCATCGCGGCGGTGCTGTTCCTCGCGCCCATCTCACTCATCGCGGCCGAGCTCGCGACAGGGTGGCCCGAGCGCGGCGGCATCTTCCGTTGGGTGGGTGAGGCGTTCGGCAAGCGCTGGGGATTCGTCGCGATTTTCCTGCTGTTCCTCGAGCTCACGCTGTTGCAACCCGGAGGCCTCGCCAGCGGCGCCGTCGTGCTGGGATTCCTCTGGCCGGACTACACCTCGGCGCTGTCCTGGGCTGAGCACACGCCGCTCGTTGCGGTGTTGCTGTACATCCTCGTGTACTTCTGGCTCGCAACGTTCCTCGCCTCGCGTGGTGTGAAGGTCTTCGCCGCGATCGCGAAGTGGGGCGTCGTCTTCGGCATGTTCGTGCCGCTGGGCATCATGTTCGTCCTCGCGATCGTGTGGCTCGCGCAGGGCAACACCCCGGCGATCGAACTCGAGTGGTCGGGCCTGATTCCGGAGTGGTCCGGATTCTCCACTCTCGCGCTCGCGGCGGGCATCTTCCTCGCGTACGCCGGCATGGAGATGAACGCCGCGCACGTGAAGGAACTCAAGAACCCCGGTCGTCAGTACCCGCTCGCGATCCTCATCGGTGGCCTCGGCACAGTCGTGCTGTTCGTCGTCTCTGCGGTCATCGTCGCCATCGTCGTGCCGCAGAAGGACATCAACGTCATCTACAGCCTGTACACGGTCTTCCAGGATCTCGGGGCGTCGATCGGGATGCCGTGGCTGTTCACCGTCGTGGCGTGGCTCACGATCATCGCCGGGATCACGGGCGTGGTGACATGGCTCGCGGGCCCCTCATCGATGCTCGTCGCCGCCGGTCGCGGCGGATTCCTGCCGGTGTACTTCCAGCACCTCAACTCGAAGGGCATGCCGTCGCGCATCATGTACGGCCAGGCGATCGTCGTGACGGTCGTCTCTTTCATCGTCGCGCTGTTCCCCAGCATCCAGGCCTTCTTCGTCATGATGAGCGCGACCGTGAACATGCTCTACCTCACGGTGTACCTGCTCATGTTCGCCGCGTTCATCCGCCTGCGCTACACCCAGCCGAACCGGCCGCGCACCTACCGGGTTCCCGGCGGTAACGCCGGAGCGTGGATCATCGGCGGCGTCGGATTCTTGATGTCCGCGTTCGGATACGTCCTCGCCGTGCTTCCCCCGACGCAGATCGACGTGGGGAGCCCGCTGGTCTACAGCGGCACGATCGCCGCGCTGCTGGTCATCTGCTACCTCCTGTCGTTCTGGATCTACTCGCGCCGCAAGCCCAAGTGGGTCGACCCCTCCAACGACACCGCCCCGTTCACCTGGGAGATCGAAGGTCAGGACAAGCCGACGCACTCGCCGTCAGCCGTGCCGACAGCCGTCATCTCGGACGGTCAAGCGGGAATGGGGCTGCCGATCCGCCGCCAGATCCCGCCGACAGCGACCCTCGCCGAGGCCCAGGCCATCCAGCCGTCCGCCCCCGTGCACGAGGCGCCCACCCCGGCAGCGGAACCCATGGCCGCTACCGAGAGTCCTGCGACGACTGCACCGACCGCAGCAGCACCCGCGACGACAGCCGCTCCGTCGGCGTCCGCGACGGACAGCGAGCCGACGGATCCCGCACCGACTACGCGCGCGGAAGCCGCGGCGCAGGCCGCCGCGAAGGCAGCCGAGGCGGATGCAGCCGCGGCGCAGGCCGAGGCCGCCGCAGCGAAGGCCGAGAGTGAGCTCGCTCAGGAAGCCGCGGCTGAGGCGGAAGGTGAGACGAAGCCCGCGACCGACGACGGAAAGGCTGACAAGGCATGACCACCGCGAAGACCGCGGCTACGCCCACCAAGAAGATCGGCCTGATCGCCGCACTCGCCTTCGCCGTCGGCACGATGATCGGTGGCGGCGTCTTCGCCCTGTCGGGAACGGTCGTCGACGACGCCGGTTCGGGCGCCATCGTCGGCTACATCCTGTCGGGCATCGTGATGCTGTTCTCGGCGCTGTGTTTCGCGGCGGTTGCCGCGCGGGCCGAGCCGGGGCAGACCGGCTATGCACCGATCGCGACCTACCTCAGCCCCGTGTGGCGCTTCATCGCGATGTGGGCCTTCTACATCATGGGCGTCGCGGCGATCGCCTTCGTGCTGGTGTCGTTCGGCAGCTACCTGATGTACTTCTTCCCCGCCGACATGAAGTCGACGGCGTTGTGGTGGGCACTGGGTGCGGCCGTTCTGCTCGTGCTCCTCAACTTCGGGCCCGCCGACATCGTGGGCAAGGCCGAGACCTGGATGGTCGGGTTCAAGGTTCTCGTCCTGCTCATCATGATCGTGTTCGGTTTGCTGGCGTTCTCGCCCGAGCGTCTCGTTGAGGCGCAGGGAACGATGGCGGCCCCCGGATCGATGCTCTACGCGGCCGCGATCCTCTTCACGGCCTACACCGGGTTCAATGTCGTGACGAACATGGCCAGCGAGATCAAGAACCCGCAGAAGACGGTCCCGTTGGCTGTCATGCTGTCGCTCGGCATCGTCGCGATCGTGTACATCCTCGTCGCCGTCGCCCTCGTGATGAGCGACGTCAAAGACTTCGGGAGCGCGGGCCTCGCCAGCGCTGCGGAGGCACTCGGCGAACCGTTCGGCATCGGGGCGTTCCTCGGCATCCTCGTCGCGATCGCTGCGTGCGTCTCGACGCTCTCGGGTGCCAACGCGAACGTGCTCGCCTCAGCCGATCTCTTCGTCGCCATGGCGGCCAACCGCGACATCCCGGCCTTCCTCGGCAAGCTCACGAGCAAGGGCCGTCCGGTCGTCAGCGTCGGGATCACGGGCGTCATCACGGTGATCCTCATGGTGTCGGGCGCGTTCGAGACGATCGTCGTGCTCAGCAATGTCGCCACCGTGGCGGCCATGGTCATCGTGGCGCTCACGGCGTTCCAGATGGCTCGCAAGAAGTGGCCGGGCGCAGGGATGAAGTTGCCGCTCGGTGTCACGATCCCGGTGCTCGCGATCCTCGGCGCGCTGTCGAACCTGTTCCAGTACCAGTGGTGGCAGAACGTCCTCGGCGTGGTGCTGGTCGCCGCCGGACTGATCTTCTACGTCTTCAAGCACCGTTCGCGTGACAAGGACGTGAAGCTCATCAAGGCCCACATCGCCGCCGGCAACACCCCGTTGCGGCGTGCGCTCACCGGTGCTCACGCGCGCACCATCACGATGGCAGACGTCGAGGCAGCAGAGAAGGCTGCCGCGACGGCGACCGCGGCCGCGGGGCGCGCGGAGGATGCAGCGAAGGCGGCGGATGCCGCTGCCCGGGCGGCGGAAGAGACGGACAAGGAGTCCTGACGCCGCAACGGTGCGCGCGCAGCGCGTCCTCAGACTGACACACCCTCCATCCACGAACAGGAGATCACGATGGCACTGACCGCCGAACAGGAGGCCTGGATCGCCCAGGCCAGCCGCGAAGACATCGCGGGTTGGATCTACGTCCGCATCTCCGGCGCGCCGTTCGCGCGCGGGTTCCAGTACGGCTACCTCATCGCCGACCAGTGGGCCCCCATGCTGCGCGTCTACAAGTACATGACGTACCAGGACTTCGGCATGGAGTACGACTTCTTCGTCGAGCATGCCGTCGCGATGCACAAGGACAAGCTCGGTGACGAGCTCACGCGCGAGATGGAAGGCATCGCCGCAGGCCTGACGGCCGCCGGGCAACCTGCCACGATCGACGACATCATCGGAATCAACGCGTGGATGGAGATCACCGACTACTGGTGGCCCGCCAACCACGAGAAGTTCGCCAAGCAGGGCCCCCAGCAGGCACGCGGCACCCACTGTTCGGCATTCGTCGCCACCGGCTCGTACACCGCCGACGGCAAGATCGTGTTGGGCCACACGAGTTGGACCGACTTCTGGCAGGGAGCGTTCGAGAACGTCGTTCTGGACATCACACCGGAGAGCGGTCACCGCATCGTGATGCAGACCGGTCCGGGCTGGATCGCGAGCATGTCGGACTACTACGTCATGGATTCGGGCCTGATCGTCACCGAAACCACCATCGCCGGGTTCAACGGTTACGACGAAGAGAAGGTCCCCGAGTACGTCCGCGCCCGCAACGCGTGCCAGTACGCCTCGACCATCGATGAGTGGATCACGACGGTCCGCAAGGACGACAACGGCGGATACGCCAACACCTGGCTCATCGGCGACATCAAGAGCAACGAGATCGCCCGCTACGAGGAGGGGCTGATCTATACCGACACCCAGACCACGACGGACGGGTACTTCTACGGCAACAACGTGCCGTTCTATCCGCCGTTGCAGCACCTCGAGTGCCGTCCGATCGGGTTCAACGACATCCGTTCGGCATCCGGCGCGCGCCGCGTCCGCTGGGAGCAGCTGCTCAACCAGCACAAGGGTGAGATCGACGTCGAAGTCGGCAAGACGATGATCGCCGACACGTACGACCCCTACCTGGGCTACAACAACCCGAACAGTCGCACGATCTGCTCGCACATCGACGCCGAGCCATCGCTGAACGGTGAGGGCGTGCCGCCCTACCAGCCGTTCGGGTCAGTCGATGGCAAGGTCGCCAGCGCCGCGGACGTCGCGAAGGTGAGCTTCTGGGGTCGCATGGGTCGCGCCGACGGCGTCGCGTTCGACGCCGACGAGCACTTCCGCCAGCACCCGCAGTGGGCATGGCAGAAGGGGTACGTCGCCTCGCGTCCGAGCCAGCCCTACGTCTACTTCGACAACGGCACGACGAAGGAGTGACGGAAGTGTCTCTGACCGCAGAGCAGGAGAAGTGGATCGCCACATCCTCTCGTGAAGAGGTCAACGGCTGGATCTACCTGCGCGTCGGCGGCGAGCCGTTCGCGCGGGGATTCCAGCACGGCTTCCACATCGCGGATGAGTGGAACGAGGCGCGCCGGGTGTACTCGGCGATGACGTTCCAGGAGTACGGCCTCACGTACGAGTTCTTCCAGGAGAACGCGGTACGCCTGCACAAGTCGAAACTCGGCGACGAAATCACCGCCGAGATGGAGGGCATCGCCGCCGGTCTCACCGCCGCGGGCGTGCCGGCCACACTCGACGACGTCATCGGGTGGAACGCGTGGATGGAGATCACCGGGTACTGGTACCCGACCGTCGCCGATCAGTACGCGAAGGCCGGCCCCAAGCAACCGCGCCACAGCCATTGCTCGGCGTTCATCGCCACCGGATCGGCCACCACAGACGGCAAGATCGTCGTCGGTCACACCTCGTTCGACGAGTTCTGGGCGGGCGCGTTCTTCAACGTCATCCTCGATCTGACGCCGAGCGACGGACACCGCATGGTGATGCAGTCGATCCCCGGCTACGTGGGCAGTTTCACCGACTTCTGGATCAGCTCTGCCGGGCTCGTCGTCACCGAGACGACGATCGGCGCGTTCCGCGGCTATGACGAGACCCGCGTGCCCGAGTACGTGCGTTCGCGGAAGGCGACGCAGTACGCGACGTCGATCGACGAGTGGGTGGCGATGCTCAACCAGGACAACAACGGGGGGTACGCCAATTCGTGGCTCGTGGGTGACATCAACACCGGTGAGATCGCGCGCTATGACGAGGGGTTGGTGTATCAGAACCTGGAGCGGACGACCGACGGATCGTTCTACGGCGACAACGCCCCCGCCGACCCCCGGATCATGCATCTGGAAAGCGGCGGATACGGATACAACGACATCCGGTGGCCCACCGGCGCACGCCGGGTGCGGTGGGTGCAGCTGCTCGACGGATACCACGGTGAGATCGACGCGCAACGCGGACAGGCGTTTCTCGGCGACACCTTCGACCCGTACCTCGGTTACAACAACCCCTCGATGCGAACGATCTGCTCGCACTACGACGCGGATCCGCTCTATCACTTCGCCGGACACGACGAGCCGTATGTGCCGTTCGGTTCGGTCGACGGCAAGCTCGCGACGGCGGACGACATCGCGAAGATGAGTATGTGGGGCCGATTCGGGCGTGCCGATGGCATCGCGTTCGACGCCCACGAACACCTGCGTCAGCATCCGCAGTTCAACTGGCAGGCCGGCTACCTGCACTCGCGGCCCTCGCAGCCGTGGACCTACTTCGACAACGGCGCGACAGTGACCGAGCGCCCCGATCCCCAGGAGTGAGTATGGGCGAGACGAACGCTTCCGCGCTGACCGACGAACAGCGCGGGTGGGTGGATGCGGCATCCCGCGAAGAGGTCAACGGCTGGATCTACCTGCGTATCGGCGGCGAGCCGTTCGCGCGTGGGTTCCAGCACGGTTACCACGTCGCCGATGAGTTCGCGGAGGCGCTCGCCGCCTATCGGTTCATGACCTATGAGCAG
Organism: Microbacterium koreense; assembly: GCF_042677105.1. NCBI lineage: Bacteria > Bacillati > Actinomycetota > Actinomycetes > Micrococcales > Microbacteriaceae > Microbacterium > Microbacterium koreense. The sequence goes on along the minus strand of NZ_JBHTIM010000001.1, from coordinate 2,825,241 downwards.
TTCGGTGTGACGTTCGACTTCTTCACCGAGGCCGCGGTTCGAATGCACAAGGACAAGATCGGTGAGGAGTTGACCGCCGAACTCGAGGGCATCGCGGCGGGACTCACCGCCGCCGGCGTGAGCGTCGGACTCGACGACCTCATCGGCTGGAACGCTTGGATGGAGCTCACCGACTACTGGTGGCCGACCGTCGCCGATCAGTACGCGAAGGATCAGAACCAGGGGCCGCGCGGATCACACTGCTCGGGTTTCGTCGCGACCGGTTCTGCCACTGCGGACGGACGGATCGTCATCGGCCACGAGTCGTTCGACGAGTTCTGGGCCGGGCAGTATTTCAACGTGATGATGGACATCACCCCGGTCGAGGGCCACCGCCTCGTGATGCAGACCGTGCCGGGGTACCTCGGCAGCATGACCGATTACTGGATCACGTCCGCCGGTCTCGCCGTTACCGAGACGACCATCGCGAACTTCCGCGGCTACGCGCCCGACAAGACGCCTGAGTACGTGCGCGCGCGCCGCGCATGTCAGTACGCGACGTCGATCGACGAATGGGTCGGCCTCATGCACGAGGGTGAGAACGGCGGCTATGCGAACACGTGGTTGCTCGGCGATACCAAGACGAACGAGATCGCCCGCTACGAAGAAGGCCTGATCTACCAGAAGCTCGATAAGCTCACCGACGGCGCCTTCTTCGGGTGCAACGCGGCATTCGACCCGCGGATCCGCAACCTCGAGGCCGTCGACACCGGGTTCAACGATCCGCGTCAACAGACCGGTGCGCGCCGGCAGCGGTGGATGCAATTGCTCGACATCTACGACGGGCGCATCGATGTCGAGATCGGCAAGCGCATGCTCGCCGACACCTACGACCCGTACCTGGGGTACGACAACCCATCCTCGCGCGGCATCTGCTCACACTACGACGTCGACCCCATGCACTACGCGAGCGACCCGACTGCCGTGTGGAACGTGCCGTTCATGCCGGCTGGCTCTGTCGACGGAAAGGTCGCCGCGGCATCCGACGTCGAAGCGATGAACATGTGGGGTCGTGTCGGGCGTGCCGACGGAGTCGCGTTCGACGCCGAGGAGTTCGTGCGGCAGCACCCGCTGTGGGCGTGGCAGGCGCCGTACCTCAAATCGCGGCCTTCGCAGCCGTGGACCTATTTCGACCAGGGCGATACGCTCACGCAGGACTGAGCGCCACACACGCAGGAGAGAGTATGACCGACAGCGAACTCACCCCCATCTTCGATCGCTCCACGCGCCACACCGCGGCATCGCGGTACCGCATGGGCGCGGAGGAACTCCTCCCCGAGACCGCCTACCAGATCGTCCACGACGAAGCGCAACTCGACGGCAACGCCCGCCTGAACCTCGCCACGTTCGTCTCGACGTGGATGGACGAGTACGCCGACAAGCTCTACGCCGAGTCGTTCGACAAGAACATGATCGACAAGGACGAGTATCCGTCGACCGCCGAGGTCGAGGACCGTTGTTGGCGAATCCTGGCGGATCTGTGGCGCGCGCCCGATGTGCAGGACGCGCTCGGAACGTCGACGACGGGATCGAGTGAAGCGTGCATGCTCGGAGGCCTTGCACTCAAGCGGCTGTGGCAGCACAAGCGCAAGGCGGAGGGGAAGGATGCCTCCAAGCCCAACCTCGTCATGTCCAGCGCCGTGCAGGTGTGCTGGGAGAAGTTCTGCAACTACTGGGACGTCGAGATGCGCCTCGTGCCCATCTCGGAGGAGCACAAGGTCCTCGACGGGCACGACCTCGAGAAGTACGTCGACGAGAACACCATCGGCGTCGTCGCGATCCTCGGCGTCACCTATACCGGGATGTATGAGCCGGTGAAAGAGATCGCCGCGGCGCTGGATGCGATCCAGGAGAAGACCGGGCTCGACGTCCCGATCCACGTCGACGGCGCCTCGGGCGCCATGATCGCTCCCTTCCTGCAACCGGATCTCGAATGGGACTTCCGTCTCGAACGTGTGCACTCGATTTCGACGTCGGGTCACAAGTACGGCGGCGTCTACCCCGGTGTGGGCTGGGTCGTGTGGCGCGACAAGAAGTGGTTGCCCGAGGACCTGATCTTCTGGGTCAGCTATCTCGGCGGCGACATGCCGACGTTCGCCCTGAACTTCTCTCGCCCCGGTGCGCAGATCCTCTTGCAGTACTACCTGTTCCTGCGTCTCGGCATCGCCGGCTACACGGCGATGCAGCAGGCGAGCCAGGATGTCGCGGTCTACCTCTCGAAGGGAATCAGAGAGCTCGGACCGTTCGAACTGTGGAACGACGGCACCGACATCCCGGTCTTCGCGTGGTATCTGAAGGACGAGAAGTCGGCGAAGTGGACGCTGTACGACCTCGCCGATCGTCTGCGGATGAAGGGGTGGATCGTGCCCGCCTATCCCATGCCTGCCGACCTGGCGCACCTCACCGTGCAGCGCATCGTCGTGCGCAACGGGCTGAGCATGGACCTGGCCGAGAAGCTTCTCGCCGACATCGCCGACTCGGTGAACTACCTCGAGCAACTCGAGGCACCGATGCCCGCCGAGGGTCACAAGCCCGGCTTCACGCACTGAGCCCGGACGACCCCGTGGTGCGGGCGGAGGAGGGCGGCGGATCCCGCGATCGGCGGCATCGCCGCCCGGTGGAGGGTGTCGAACACGAACTCGAAGCCCAACAAGAGGCGATCCGCCGCGCGGGCAAGCGCGCCGCGCGACAGAGCGCAGACGCCCTGCACCTCGGTGCCGTCGCGATCGAGAACGTGGGGGCGGTCGCGCAGACGGCCATCACCGGTCCGACGCTCACCGACGAACCACCGCCCCCTCCGCCGGTGCGGTACGTGCGCCGACTACGACGATCGTCGTGGGCGTTCGGCCTCGGCGCGCTGCTGTTCGTCGTCGGTGCGGTGATGTCGTTGCTCGGCGGCTTCAGTGCCGTGCATATCAACATCACGTACGTCATCGGCGCGGTGGTCTTCACGGCCGGGGCGTTCATCCAACTCGATCTGTCGGGGAGGCATCCGCCCACCCACGCGACGAACTTGGCCGACCGTGCCGACTGGTGGTCGGCAGCCGTGCAGCTCTTCGGCACGTTGTTCTTCAACGTGAGCACCGCGTTGGCGCTCGGTGTGGCACTCGGGGGTGTGCCGGGGTCGGAGAACGGATGGCGGCCGGATGCCCTCGGATCCCTGGCGTTCCTCCTCTCCAGCGCGCTCGCCGCCGTCGCCACGACGCAGCGCACCCACCTGTGGGACCCGCTGGCCCGCACTTGGCGGTCGATGTGGCTCAACGCGCTCGGCTCCGTCGCCTTCGCCGTCTCGGCCGCGCTCGCGTTCCCGGCGTCCTTCCTCGGATCGCACGCGTTCCACGAACCGTTCGCCTCTACCGCCTCAGCCATAGGCACGGCGATCGGCGGTGCCGCGTTCTTCTTCTCCGCGATCCTGTCGCGACGCACCATCCGCATCGGTGAGTATCGCGTCGACGTGCATGACCCCGGTCGCGCGGGCGAGCGTGAAGCCGCTGCCGAGGCAGCCGCCGAAGCTACGGTGGGTCGGGGTCAGTCCGCGGAGGCAGGGGTGCGTGAGAAGGGCAGCGGCGAGGTCAAGCCGTAAATGTGCAGAGCCCCCGGCCCGCCCGCGAACACCGATCCGAGGTCGTCGAGCGCGGTCACGGGATGAACCGTCGCGATGTCGGCGTCGAGCGTCTCATAGCTCGCCGACCTCGAGGCGAGATCCCTGGGATCACCGCCCTGCGCGGCACTGGTGACACGCGCGAGCTGCGTGTGGCCGCTGTAATGCGCACTGACTTCGCTCACGACATCGGTGTAGATCGATGTCACGCCATTGGGTGATCCAGCAGTCGGCGTGCCGGTCGGATGGTCGCCCGCGATCGCGTACTCGCCGTCGCAGTTGAACGCCCATCCACCGACGCCGGCGGCGATGCCGTCGCGGGTGAGTTGCATTCCGCACGAGGGGAGCAGGTGCAGGTGGAGGCCGTCTGGCTTTACCGGCCACGCCGGTGACGCGATGCTGCGCCGCAGCCGGTTGTCGGCATGGTCGAGGCAGATCTCGACTCCGATGTCGGCGTGGTCGTCGACGCCGTAGACATGGCGGAAGATCGCGTACGGGTCCCGTGGGTCGCGTTTGTCGTCTCCGCCTGTGAGGTCGAGGATCGGGTAGGCCGTCATCTGCTCGGTGATGACGTCCCGACGTCCGGTGACGTCGTACAGCAAGAAGTCCTCATTCGAGTCGTAGTACTTCTCGGTGGTGAGGAGGGTCGCCTGGAGGGTCGCGCGCACGCCGTCGACGGGAACGCGGCTGAGGACGATCGAACGGTTGCGCACTTCGACGTTGGGGTAGCTGTGACACTGCACGACGAAGCCGCGCAGCATGTCGTAGACGAGCGACGTGATCGCGCCCGAGGCCTTTCGGTACTGCTCGGTGAGGGCCCGCACGGTGTCGTTGCGCACATCGATGCTGGGCTCTGCCCACAGGGCGTGGCGGTCGGCGACCTGCGTCGAGATGACGGTTCCGCACACGAGCAGCCAATCGGCGAAGTCTTCGGCGGGGAACGCGGCATCCACGGCCTCGAGGATGACCTCGGCGGGGTCCCTTTCGTCAGGCTGAAAGACGTACGGGCCCTGCGTGCCGTGCCAGAAGAACTCGGGGGCGACGAAGACGTTCAAGACGCTTCCCGGCTCCTCGTCGGAAGGCAGGAGCGCCTTCGCCGTCGTCACGGCATGCGAGAGCACCGCGACGCGCTTGGCGACGTCGGTGTGCAGGTCGTCGTCGCCGAGGTAGGTGCCGACCATCATGTTGCCGACGTTGCCGACGGCGAACTCGGTCTGATGGTCGGTGGGGATCGGGTAGCCGATGAAGCGGATGCGGTCGTACGCGGTCATCGTGACTCCTTCGGCAGGGGCAGCGGGTTGGTGAGCCCGTAGATGTGGAGCTCCCCGGGGCCGCCCGCGTACAGAGCCCCGTGCTCGGGCAGCTCAGGAACGGGAACGACGGTCACGAGGTCGGCGGGCAGGGGGCTGAGGACGGCGTTGGACGACGAAGGTGCTCGCCAGTCGCCGCCGACGGCGGGGGCGATGATTTTCGCCAGCTGCGAGTGGGCCTGATATCGACCGTCGGAGGCCGCGGTGTGGTTGGCGTATACGCACTCGGATCGGCTCACGACGCCGGCTCCGGTGGTGGCGTCGCCGACTGTGTACTGTCCGTCGACGTTGAAGGCGTACCCGCCCGCCCGGGCGGCGATGCTCGGGAGGTCGAGGTTCATGCCGCAGGAGGGGATGAGGTGCAGATCGATGCCGTCGCCGGCCTCGGGCCACGGGTTGTGATCGATGTTGCGCCGCATGCGGTTGTCGGAGTGGTCGAGACAGATCTCGACGGCGATATCGGTGTGGTCGCCATCGCCGTCGGTGCGTCGAAGGATGGCGTACTGGTCGGTCGCCGAGTGCTTCATGTCCCCGGCGGACAGATCGATGTGCGGATAGGTGGTCATCTGCTCGGTGACGACGTCTTGGCGTTCGGTGACGTCCCAGAGGAGGAAGTCTTCCGCCGAGTCGAAGTATTTCTCTGTGGTCGCCGTGTGGGTCCCGAGTTTCGCCACCGGTGAGTCAAGAGCGGTCCCGCTGACGATGAGTGCCCGGTTGCGAATCTCGACGATCGGGTACGCGTGGCACCACTGAATGAAGTCGTCGAGCATCGCGAGGGTCTGGAAGGCGATGTTGCCGTACGCCTGGAGGTAGGCTTCGCCGAGATCGCGCACGATCTTGTTGCGCACCTTCGTCGAGTTGCGATCGAAGATCTCTTTGGTATCGGCAACCTGCGACGTGATCATGGACCCGAAGACGAACACCCAATTCGGGTACTCGTCGGCGGGCACGGCCGCGGCCAGCTGCGCGAGTGCGTCGTCGGCGGGGTCTGCGGCATCCGGAGTGAACAGATACGGGCCCTGCGGGCTGTGCCAGGCGAACTCGGGAGCCACGAAGACGTTCAGCACGCCTTCTTCGTCGGCCGGGAGCTGCGCGCGCGCGGTGCGGACGGCATTGGCCATGACGGCGACCCGGCCGCTGACGTCGGCGTGGGCGTCGGCGTCGGCGCGATACGTCCCTGCGAGGGAGCCGGAACCGTTCGGATCGCCGATGTCGACCATGGTGCTCGGCGCGGTCGGAAGGGCGTACCCGATGAACCGAACGGACGTGCAACGGGGGGCGGCCGGAGGCGTCATGGCGCTCATCCTATTGACGAGCGCGGGTGGCGAGAGAGGGATCAGGCGGGCGAAGCGGTGAGCTGGCACAGATTCGCCCCCGAACGGGAGGACACCGCGCGGGTCTCCTATGCTGTGCGCCATGGACACCGTCTGGATCGTCGTCGGCGCCGCGATCATTCTCGTGACCATGGTCGACACGTTCCTGTCGGTGCTCAACTACAACGAGCGCGGTCTCGTGGTGAACCGTGTCGCCCGCTGGACGTGGGTGACCTTGCGCGTGGGAACGCGACGCCTGTCTGCGGGGACGCACCAGACCGCACTGCGGCGCTCCACCGGGCTGATCACCGTCGCCATGATCTTCACGTGGCTGCTGGGCGTGCTCCTCGGGTTCGCTCTGGTGTATTTCGGGGCGATGGGGGCCGGTGCGATCAAGGTCGACCCCGGCGCGCCGCAGGGGTTCTGGGCGGCGCTGTACATGAGCATCGGCCAGTTCTCGACCGTCGGCGTCGAGAACATCTCGTCGGTGCATCCCCTCATCGACTACCTGACGGTGATCCAGGCGCTCAGTTCGGTGGTGCTGCTGTCGATGATCGTGGCGTTTCTGTTGAACGTCTTCAGCGGGATCCAAGCATTGCGGTCATTGTGTGCCGACTTCGCGCGCCCGGCGGAGGGGGACGGCGCCGTTCTCGCGCCGCTGTACCCGTACTTTCCGGGAGGCGCCGCCATCGATGTCGAGCGGTACCTGACGACCACCGTGAGTGATATGAACGCCTACGGCGACGTGCTGCGCCAGACCCGCACGACCTACTACTTCCAGAGCGGTGACGAGCAATTCTCGGCGCCGTACGCACTCATCTCGGTGAGCACGATGGTCGGCGCCTTGCGGTGGGGTTTCCCGGTGGGGTCGACGCCGGTGTCTCGTCTTCCGGGACTCTTCCGCCTCGAGGAGTCGCTCTCGGCGGCGCGGCGGTGGATCAGCGACGAGATGTTGCACCTCCCCGACGCGGCCGCGCCGCCGCCGCTGTCCGAAGCCGCGTTCGCCGCGCAGTGGAAACGGTGCCGGGAACAGGAGTATCCGGACGGCGTCGACCCGTACGTCGCCGGGTTCGACAGCCTGTGCCGCGCGGCGGCGCGGTTGACGTCACCATCCCGCTCGGATGAGGCGGTCGCCGACGCAGACGTCGCCGAGGCATATGCGCGTTACGTCGAGTGGTTGCCGTTCGGGTGGGTGTCGGAGAGGTTCAATGTCGCGGTCAGCCGCGACCTCGACTTCCGCCCGCGCGACCGGGCCTACACGTCGCGCCCCTTCGATCCGCGAGGCGTCGCGCAGGCGCTGCCGCCCGCATGACGTCAGCGATTTCCGGCACCTCGTCGGCGGACGCGTGGCGACCGTCGCTGTGGCTGCGGTCGCTCGCGGGGACGAACCGCGTCGGCTGGCCGGTCGGCAGGTCGATCCGTGCCGGGCTCGCCGTCGGACTGCCGTTGTTGATCGGTGTGCTCGCCGGCTCACCGGGAGTCGGCATGTGGGTCAGCATGGGCACACTGCTGCTGGCGGTCGGCGAGAAGTCCAATCCCTACCCGGTGCGCTTCCGCCAGGTGCTTGTGAGTGCGCCCGTCGCTGCGACCGGCTACCTTCTCGGCTGGCTGTCGTCGGCGCCGCCCGTGGTCACGGTTGCAGTGATGACCCTTGTCGCCTTGGCGGCCGGCATCGTGAGCGGATACTCGAACGTGTTGTCGGTGGCGACGATGCAGATGATGCTCACGGCAGCGATCGCCATCGGGGTGTCCGCAGCGCAGCCGTACTGGCCCGTCGCGCTGTGGTTCCTCGTCGGGGCGGCGCTGTACAGCGCGCTTCTCGCTGTCGAAGCGGTGGTCGTCCGGCGGCGCCCCCAGCGGGACGCGTTGGTCGCGACGTTGCGGGCGCTCGGATCGCTCGCCGCCGAGCGCGGTGCCGGAAAGGAGGCGTCTGCGCAAGCCAAGCAGCGCGCCCGTGCCGCACTCAGCGCGTACGACCAGCTGTCGATCACCCTGCGCGCCAACGCGCAGGGGCCGACGAGTGACTATGCGAGGGCGGGGGTCATTTCCCGCGCCGTCGACCAGCTCATGGCGCGGCTTTTCGCCCACGATGCCGACGCGGCGCTGTGTGCGGCGACAGCAGACCGGTTGACGGTGTGCGCCGACGCGCTGGCGGCGGGGCACCGTCCGCCTCCGGCGCAGGCGGCGCCGGGCACGCTGGTGCGCCTGGCGATGCTCGAGGCGGCGGTGTGGGATCCACTGCCCGCGGCGCGTGGCATTCCGCGCGCCGATCGCCTCAAGGTCGGTGCACCGAGTCCGTCGCTGTGGGCGTCGGCCGGACGACTCGCGCTGTGCACCGGCCTGGCCTATATCGCGTATTTCGTCGTGCCCCTGCCGCATCCGTATTGGGTCGCGCTGACCGTCGCGCTCGTGATGAAGCCCGACCTCGGATCGGTCTTTGCTCGAGGAGTGCTGCGGAGCGTCGGGACCGTCGCCGGCGCGGTGGTGGCTGTGGGGCTGGGGCTGTTGATCGCCGAACCCGTCGTGCTCAGTGTGGTCGTGATGGCGATCGCCGCGTGCCTGCCGTGGGCTGCGGCGCGCTCTTATGCGACGCAGGCATTCGTGATGACACCCCTGATCATGGTGCTGTTGACGCTCGTCGAACCGGATGCGCATGTCGTCGAGCTCTCGGTCGCACGTGTCGTGACGACGATGCTCGGTGCGGTGATCGTGATCGTCGCCGGGTATCTCGTCTGGCCCGGTGCACGTCACGCGCACATCGCCGCGACGGTCGAGCAGGCGGTCGTCCTCTTGGCTCGCTACGCCCGCGACACCGCGGGCGGCTCAGACGACGACGCGATCGCGGCCGACCGTCGGGAGACCTATCGCACTCTCTCGGATGCGAAGGTCGGTGCGCAGCGTCGGCTCTCGGAACCACCCCCCGCAGGGCGCGAGGCGCTGGCATGGATTCCGGTGATCACGACGGCGGAGCGGGTCGCCGATCGGATCACGGATGCATCGGCCTCACGACCGCCCGTCGACGTGTCGGGAGACGTTCCGACGCTTCATCGCATCGCCGATGAACTCGCCGCGCTCGCCCGCGGTGACGCCTCACCGGACGACGATGCTGTGCGCGATCCTCGGGTGTCTCGTGCCGCTTCGGATGCCGCAGACGAGGTCGTGCGTGAACTCGCGGACGAGGTCGCCGCGCTCGCTGCCATGCTGCGTGCACCCCACGGTTCGTGGACCCGCGGGAAACCGGCGGTGGGAGCGGAACCACGAGAACGCGACGCCGCAGAAGGCTGATCGGCACAGATGGGGTGGCACGGGGGTCGACGACGGCATAGAGTGGCCCCGACCCGACTTCTGGGGCGTCGGATCGAAGCGTTTACCGCGTCCGTGGGTCATGCCCCTCGGTCGCGCACCCCCCCCCAAGAGCGACCGGGGGGCTTTGATGCGCGTCCACCCGTTACTTTCTTCGTAGCCGTCCGGCGAGCATGCTGGGCGGTGACAGCCTGCCGGGCTCAGCATGATTGGTCCCCCTGTCCTCGATGATCCGGGGGGGTGCCCCTATGTCTTTCGTCAAGCCCGGGCGCGGGATTTGAGGTCGGGTGTGGCAGGGTGCTGAGCGTGGCTGATGATGCTGTTGCTCGTATCCCGTTTCGTCCGGTTCCTCGTGATTTCGAGGGGTTCCCGATGCCAGCGACGGTTCCGCCGGGGTTGCGCTTGGAGCTCAGTCGCTCACGCGTTGTCGAGGGCAAGGAAGGCGAGCTGACCGAGTGGATGTCGATGCTCACCGATCGCTACGACGAGTGTTTGGAGACGCTGCCGGCCGAACGTGCGGTGTTCGAGGCGACGTTCAAGCACCGCGAAGCGGATGGGTCGCTGTGGATCTATCACCTGGCGTTGACGGGTGAGGACGGGAGTGGGCTGGACGAGTCGCATCCGGTCGACGCCGCTCACGCGGCCTATAGCCGTCGGGTCAAAGAGCCGGGCTGGGACGAGCTCGAGCCGATGTTCATGCTGACCCCGGCGCATCTGCGAGACGTCATGCAGCGATGGGGCGCCTCGGGGGTTGCCGAGTAGCACTCACGCGGCGTCCCGTGTCTCGATCGCGGCGTTCTGCGACTGGTAGAGGGTGCCGTCGCTCCGATGTCCTCTACGCCATGCTCCGCGACGGCACCTTCTACCAACCTCGGAACCTTGCGGTGGCTGCGTGATTATCGGCGAGGCCCCCTCTTCTAGTATTCGTACGTGCACGATCCGATCGAACCCTACGAACACGGATGGCTCCCACGCCCTGATGGGTCACAGCTGTATTGGGAGTCATCGGGCAACCCGAGCGGCCAGGCTGCGCTCTACCTTCACGGCGGGCCGGGAGGCGGGCTCGGGCGAGGCGGCTACCGTCGCCGGTTCGACCCCGCAAGCTATCGGATCGTCGGATTGGACCAGCGCGGTTGCGGCAGGAGCACTCCTCTGGCCTGCGAAAGCCTGGGCACTCTCCACATGAACAACACCCAGACGCTCATCGCTGATCTTGAGGCCCTGCGCGAGCACCTGCGCATCGATCGATGGCTGCTCCACGGAGTTTCGTGGGGATGCACGCTGGCGCTGGCCTACGCGCTGGAGCACCCCGACAGAGTGACGAGCCTGGTTCTCACCGCGGTGACCTCCGGCAGCCGCGAAGAGATCGACTGGATCACAGAGGGCGTCGGCATGATCTTCCCCGAGGCCTGGGCGAGCTTTCGCGCTCCCGCTCGCGATAGCGAAAGGGTTGTTGAGGCCTACGCACGACTGCTGCGCGACAGTGATCCCGCCATCCGCACCGACGCCGCATCCGCCTGGGAGAAATGGGAGTCAACTCACGTCTCTCTCGACCCGAACTGGACACCCGGGCCGATGTTCGACGACGATCGAGAACGCCAGAACTTCGCCACTCTCGTCACCCACTATTGGGCCAACGACTGCTTCCTCACCGGCCCTGACCGCATCCGCGATCGCATCTCTGAGCTCGCGGACGTCCCAGGCGTACTTATCCACGGCCGCCACGACATCAGCGGCCCAGCGATCACTCCTTGGTCTCTCCACCAAGCATGGCCGAACAGCGAACTCATCATCGTCGAGAGCGAAGGGCACGGCGGAGAGCAAGAGATGGAGCTGACTGCCAACGCCATCAGCAGGTTTGCCGAGCAAACTCCGCGCGAATCTGCTTGACGAAAGACATAGGGGCACCCCCCGGTGTCGGCGGTGCCGGTTACCTTGTGGGCATGGCGGAGCGGGTGCAGGCGTGGTGGGCGCGGAGGCAGTTCTCACGCGGCCGCGACGTGCCCTATGACGTCGGCGCGTACCGGGAGGCGTGGGCGTCGTATCCGCAGCTCGTGCGGCAATACCATCCCGACCTCAACGCCGGTATCGTCCTCTCGCAGATCCCGCCCGCGGCCGACGTGCTGCTGCTCTGGCAGTGCGAGGCGGGGCACCTGTTCGTCGCGACGCCGACCGAGCAGCGCAGTCGGCCCGGTGGGGTGCGACGGCGATCGGCATGGTGCCCCGAGTGCAGTGAGCTGGCGCAGCCCCGCAGGGTCGGGGGTGCCGGCGGGCTTGCGGCATCCGTTGTCGAGTCGCGCGCGTCACGCCCGCCATCGAAGCGATCACGTCGGCTGTGCGACAAGACGCCGTCAGGTCTCGTCGTCGGCGATCCCTTTCGCAGCGTGTGCGCTCCGGACTCCACGTCGGCGGCGGAAGGGCGCCTGCGCGCCGCGCTCGCCGCGCAGCTGAGGGGACTGACTGTCGACGTCAACGCCGTGCGCGTCGGGCGCGCGTTCTTCGACCACCTCGAGGTCTGGCCCGATATCGTACTGCCCGAACTGCGGGTGGCGATCGAGTACGACACGACCGGGCGTCACGGATTGGAACACGTCGGCCCGCGCGAAGAGACGGATCGGCGCAAGGACCGGTTGCTCCGTGAAGCAGGGTGGGAAGTGGTACGACTGCGCGCCGGTGGGCTCGTTCCGCTGGGTCCCCATGATCTGCAGGTCGGGTCGGTGGGCGCGCGGACGGTGACGCGCCTCATCGAGACGTTGCGAGGCATCCGCGGGGCGCTCTTCGTGGATGCGTACCGTGCCTGATGCGTGGGAGTCGGCGCCGTGCGTGCTCTGCGGCGGGGGCACTGTCGCGGTGGCGTCTGGGCGTCGGGAGTGCGTCGTGTGCGGATGGATCGTCGGCGACAGTCCCGACGCCGAGGTCGAGCGACCGCGGGTGGAGGTCGTGTACTACCTGCGCTGGGACCGGCGGATCAAGATCGGCACGTCGTCGCGTCCGCGGCATCGCTTGGCTGCGATCTGGCACCACGAGCTCATGGCGTTCGAGCGGGGCGGGCGCACGCGGGAGCAGGAGCGCCACCGGCAGTTCGCCGACCTGCGCGAAGGAGGTGAGTGGTTTCGAGCCGACCCGGTCTTGCTCGACCACATCGCGCAGATCGCGGGGGAGGTGCCGCCGTGGGACATGTTCGCGCGGTGGACGGCGGATGCGCTTCGCGCGACGGTGAGTTGACGATGCGCGGCGAGGCGACCGTGTTGCACGCCGATCTGGACGCCTTCTACGCCTCGGTGGAGCAGCGCGATCATCCGGCGTTGCGGGGGCGTCCGGTGATCGTGGGCGGCGGGGTGGTGCTCGCGGCGAGCTATGAGGCGAAGGCGCGAGGTGTCCGCACAGCGATGAACGGCCGGCAGGCGCGTGAGGCATGTCCGGATGCCGTGGTGGTTCCGCCGCGGATGGAGGCGTACTCCGAGGCGAGCCGCGCGGTGTTCGCGATCTTTCGGGACACGACGCCCTATGTCGAGGGGCTGTCGATCGATGAGGCGTTTCTCGAGGTGGGCGGTCTGCGCCGGATCGCCGGGTCACCGGAGCAGATCGCGGCGCGGTTGCGTGCGCGTGTGCTCGCGGAGGTGGGGCTCGCGGTGTCGGTCGGGGTCGCGCGGACGAAGTTCTTGGCGAAGGTCGCGAGTGCCGTGAGCAAGCCGGATGGTCTGCTGGTGGTCGAGCCCGACGACGAGGCCGCGTTCTTACATCCGTTGCCGGTGGAGCGACTGTGGGGTGTGGGGGCGGTCACGGCGGCGAAACTGCACGCGTTGGGGATCCACACCGTGGGAGAGTTCGCCGAGCTCGAAGCGGCGACGGCGGAGCGAGTGCTCGGACGCGCAGCGGGCACGCATCTGCACGCCCTCTCGCGGCTGCGGGATCCACGTCCGGTGAGGTCAACACAACGGAGGGGGTCGATCGGTTCGCAGCGTGCGCTGGGCCGATCGCCGCGGACAGCGGATGAGCTGGACGTCATCCTCACGGAGATCGTCGATCGGCTCGGGCGTCGGTTGCGTGATCGCGATCGTGTGTGCCGGACGGTGACGCTTCGTCTGCGGTTCGCGGACTATGCGAAGGCTTCGCGATCGCGCACGCTGAGAGTGCCGACGGCCCGGACGGAAGTCGTTCGATCGGTGGCGCGCGGCCTGTTGGATGCCGCGATGCGGGAGATCACAGCTCGAGGGGTGACGCTCATCGGAGCGTCGCTGTCGAAGCTCGATCATGCGGATGCGGCGCCGACCGAGCTTGCGCTGGACGGACTGTCGTTGAACGGTGAGGACGGAACACGTCTGGACACCGTCATGGATGCCGTGCGGGACCGGTTCGGCGCCGATGCGGTCGGACGGGCCGTGCAACTCGGACGCGACGGCGGGTGGTCGGCGCCGATTCTGCCCGAGCATGAGTAGCGGCGGGCGGCGCCTCGCCGGTGCCCCGGCGCGCGGGCGGGACCACCCTGCGTCATCGGCCGAGGAGGTTGCGGAGTTCGGACCGACCTCCCACTCCCAGCTTTCGAAACGCGGAGGCGAGTTGGTTGGTGACGGTGTTGACCGACACTTCGTTGAGCTCGGCGATCTCCTTCGTTGAGTATCTGTCCGCCGCGAGCCGGACGACGCGGTGTTCTCGTTCGGTCAAGAGTGTTGAGCGATCCGATGCCGCGTTCCACAACGCCATCGTCGGGATACGCAGACGCATCTCGTCGGCGGCGAGGAGATGACGGCGGGCCGCAGTCTCAGAGAGGATCCGTCGATCCTTGATGTCCGACAGCCATAGGCGGGTGTCGGCTGCGGTGGCGGAGAGACCCAGTTCTGCCGCGTCTGAGGCGATCTGCTCCAACAGCGGCAGGTCGCCACGTGCGACGGCATCGGCGTGGCTTGCGAAAAGGCGCAGGAGCCCACCGCCTGCCAGGTCGGACGTGGACTTCAGGAGGACTGCGGCCTCGCGCGGTCTTCTGCCCATTCGCGCGACGCAATGGGCGAGCATCCCTGCGAAGTAGGTGTGCCGCGCAGTCATCAGCCACTCAGCCGTTCCGAGCAGCAGATCAGCGCTTTGATCGGTGCGACGCGCCGCTTTGGCCTGCCACGCATCGGCCCAGGCTCGCAGCATGACGACCTTGGGATCGTTCGCCGCAGCGTCGGGGATGCTGTCGAGTTCAGTGTGTGCTTCGATGCTTCGACCGCATGCGACAGCCGCCGCGGCAGCGAGCGCGTGCGCAGCGGGAAGGAGGCCGGTGCTGTCACGCCACGCGAGGTCGCAGACGGCGGCGCGTGCCGCCGAGTGGGCACGTTCGGCATCCGCCGAGAGGAACTCCAAGAACCCGAGCGCGTAGTTCCATATGCCCAACGACTCCGGCCTACTCTCCCGCGCGTACTCGATCGATTGCGTCAACCGACGCCGGGTGGCCAGTACGTCTCCGCTGTACGACAACGCCATGATCTCGGTGAGGTCGATCAGCGAATCGCCGCCCGGAACCAACGCCAGGTGCTCGGCAGGCACCTCTCGCATTCGGGGCAGGAGCACCACTGTTTCTTGCAGGGGACCGGTGATCACGCCGGAGACGCCGGCGGTGATCAGACTCGCTGCACCTTCGTGGCCGGCGCTCTCGTATCGCGTGGGGACCTCACCATGTGCGTGCCCGGCGACGGCGGCCCAGCGAAGGCTCGCGCCTTGCAGGTGGGCCGTACTCGCCTCGTCGTGCACGGTGCTCAGCGTGCGTTGAATGAGCTGGAGCGCTTCCGTTGCATCGCGGTGGCGGATGCCGAGATGCTGTGCGTGAGCGAGGGTGACCGATGTTCGTTCTGAATCGGTTCGGGCCAGCCGATGAGCATGGTGGAAGTGCCGATCGGCAGTGTCGCTCTGGTCCAGCAACGACGCGGCCAGGCCAGCGACGCGCCGAGCGACGACGGACTCCGGATCGCGGTTCAGCACCGCCGTAGCCGCACGGAGCGCAAGGTTCGCGTCGAAAGACCCGAGGGCGTGCTCTGCCAGCGCCATCATGGAGGCGATCTCGAAGTCGCAGCCATGCTCCAACGCCAGAAAGTCTGCCTGACGTCGCGCATGAGGGCGAACTTCCGCCGATGGACTCCGCAGCACGGAGATCGCACGGTGCGCTATCTCGTGACGCCGCGCCGACGAACAGCGTGCGAGGAGGTGGGGCCCGTCGAGCGGGTGCGACAGTCGCAGCCAGCCGCAGTCGCCGACCTCGACGACATCCGCATTGGCCAGCGCGTCGCGAGCTTCAGACGCGACCGAATCGGCGGGGCACTCTCCGGCCATCGCTACGAGCGTCGCGGACTCGATCGCGGTCTCGGCCAACCGGTCGTAGCGCTCGCCGAGGAGGCTGTCGAGTCTTTGCGTCAGTGCCGGGGGGCCGTGAAGCTCCCACCCGTGTGGTGTCTCGGTGAGACGACCGTCGTCCGCCGAACCCCGGACGATTTCACGTAGGTGCAGCGGATTCCCGCCTGCTGCGGCGAGAAGCTCCGCCTGGGCTCGAGGGGTGGGTCGCCCTCCCACCAGGCCCGCGAGCAGTGCGCCGGCCTCGGAATCGGACAGCTCCGGGAGGGCCGTCTCTGTGAGGTAGCCGCTGTCGTAGAGTTCGGCGATACTCTGCGGTGCCGTTCGGAGGGTGCGCGTGGCGAGGACCGCCGGCATCCGTGTCGTGGATATCAGGTGCGTCACGACATACAGCGATGCTCCGTCCAGCAGCTCCACGTTGTCGACCAGGAGAACGGTCCGCGAGCGTCGGCGTGCGAACGCATCCACGACGCTGGTCGGTGAGTCCAACTCTGCCGCGGGGATGTCCGCGACGCCAGCGAAAGCGCCCAGTGGTACCGACGATCCCGCGACGCTGCCGATGACGAGCGGCGCGTTCACTTTCGCAGTGGTCAGCGCCGCCTGCGTCTGCCGCAACGTGTGCGACTTGCCGCTGCCGCCGGTGCCGGTGAGGACGGTGGCTCCGCCGTGGGTGACCGTCTCCTCGACAAGATCGTCCACTGTGTCGTGACGCAGTACTTCTTCGTTCACGCGCGACGTGCCGCCTCCGTACTCCACGCCTTCAATGCCTGCACAGCCATATTCGCCTGACTAGTCAACTTCTCACTATGGCTCCGCTCTGGTGTCAAGCCTAGCGTTGAGGATACGTGTGGCCCCGGCCGCCCGCGAGATTCATGTTCGCCGACTCTCCGGAGTCAAGCGAGTGTGGCCGCGTCGACGCGGAGCCTTTGACCACGCAGAATCATCTCGCGCTTCGAATCAAGGAGAAGTATGACGACGTTTCACCTGAGGCTGGCGGGCCTCGCCACCGCGACACTGCTCCTGGCCGGCTGCGCATCTGATGCCGATGTCGCCGGCCCGTCTGAGGTCGATCAGGAGCCGCCCGTCAGCACAGAAGGGAACGCGCCCGAGGATGACGAGCCTGTCGAATCGCGCGGCGCCGTCCGGGTGAATGAGGCCACCACGTATTCGATCACCGAACTCCGGCGTTGCGAGCCGCTCGACGACGAAATGATCGAGCGGGAACTGGAACTCCAAGGCTTCGGAGAACACGACGGGGAGCGCGTTCAAATCGACGTTTATCTCCAAACGCTCGCCGGCGCTCCGCAAAACCATGTCTCATGGGCGGGCCCCGAAGGCGTGTTCGGCAGTGATCCGCTGGATGGTGGCCGCGGTGACGCGCGGGTCACCTGGGGGCCTGATGACGCAAGCGTGCTTGGTTCCGCCACGATGTTCGATGCGCTTGCAGGCGAAGAGCGGATCATGCTCGATTTCGACCTGGAAGTACCTGCTGACACTGTGGCGTGTCGCTGAGCGTTCTGAATGGATGGGCCGGAGTCGACCGCTCATCCTCGACGCGACGGCGGGAGTCGAACCCGCAACGCACTCGGATATGAGCCGGTGCCCGGGACCGCCCGGATCGCCGCGATGTCTTCGACCGTACCTGGCGGCGCCGACATCCGCAGGGTGTATGTCGATCTATGAAGCGGATCGGTCGTCGAGGGCGCGCAGCATCCGATCGAGACATTCGCGTAGGGCGCTGCGGGCGGGCTCGGCGAGGTCCGTGGTGTAGGTGACGCCTTCGGGAATCCATGACAGGCCGTACATGGTCTCGCGGAAGTCGGCGCCGCCGACCGGCCAGCGAGTGCGGGCGGCGCCCTCGGCCGTGGCGCCCTGCGACCACTGGCCGAACGCCGCGCGCATCTCGTCGAGCGGCATGTCGATGACAGCGTCGGCTTCGACGGGCTGACGCACCCAGGATCGTGCGACGTGGATGAACTCGTCGATTTCGTCGGATGTGAGCGGATGCGGCTCGAAGAGCACGCGCGTGTGTTGCACGTCGGTGAGCCGGTCGACGCGGAACGTGCGCCAGTCGTCTTTGTCGAGGTCACGGCACAGCAGATACCAATGCCGATCCGCGGGGGCGAGCGCATGCGGTTCGACCCGTCGCTTCGTGACCTGGCCGGTGGCTGAGGTATAGCTGAAGCGCACGCGCTCGTGGTCACGGCAGGCGAGCGCGAGGTCGCCCAGCACATCGGTCGAGACGGGCTCTCCGGTGTCGGGCCCCGTGGGCTGTACCGAGTCGGCGAGCGCGACGACGCGCCGCCGCAGCGCGGCAGGCAGCACCTGCTCGAGTTTCGCGAGCGCGGTGATCGTCGTTTCCGCGCCCGCCACGAGACGCTGGGATGCCGCGATCCGCAGTCCGATCGCCATCGCCACCGCTTCATCGTCGGTGAGGAGGAGAGGGGGAACGGCGCGGCCTGCTTCGAGGCGGTACCCACCCGTGATTCCCGCCGACGACTCGATGCGGTAGCCCAGATCGCGGAGCCTCTCGACATCGCGTCGTATGGTTCGCTCGGTCACGCCCAGCCGTTGCGCCAGTTCGGCGCCTCCCCAATGCCGGTGGGTCTGCAGGAGATTCAGGAGCGTGAGCGCGCGCGTCGTCGTGTCGGACATGAGGCGATTCTGCTCGCAATTGCGGACAGGATCAGACCGCGGAGCGTTCTATCGTCCTCGTCATGACGAATCCACCGATCATCGAGGCGCGGGGCCTGACCAAGCGCTTCACGGCAAAAGGAAAGACGGTCGAGGCCGTCACCGATCTCACCTTCGACGCCACTGCCGGCGAGCTCGTGGCCTTTCTCGGCCCGAACGGCGCCGGAAAATCCACGAGTCTGCGCATGTTGACGACGCTCATCCCACCCTCGTCGGGCAGCGCGCGAGTCGTCGGGTACGACATTCGCCGCCACCCCGCTGACGTGCGCGCCCGCATCGGTTACGTCGGACAGCTCACGAGCGGCAGTTTCGCCCAGCGCGTGCGGGACGAGTTGCTCAGCCAGGGCGCGTTCTACGGCATGACATCCACGGCTACCCGGGTGCGTGCCGACGAACTCATCCAGTCGCTCGATCTCGCGCCGTTCGCCGCCCGCGCCGTGCAGCAGCTGTCTGGAGGGCAGAAGCGCCGGCTCGACATCGCCCTGGGACTCATGCACGCGCCGCCTCTGTTGTTCCTCGATGAGCCGTCGACCGGGCTCGACCCGCAGAGCCGTGCAAATCTGTGGCAGCACATCCTGCACCTGCGGGAGCAGCACGGCACGACGGTGTTCCTGACGACCCACTACCTCGAAGAAGCCGATCGCTACGCGGAACGAGTCATGGTGATGGATCGGGGTGTCGTCATCGCCGATGACACGGCAGCGCGGCTGAAAGCCGACCTCGCCGGTGATGTGGTGAGCCTGGGGTTCGCCACCGAGACCGATGCCGAGGCGGCGGTCGCCGTCCTCGGTCAGATCACCGATCGTGAGGTGACGCGCTCGGGTGCGACGCTCTCCGTGTCGGCCCCCAACGGCGACGCACTCCTGCCCGAAGCGGTGAGGCGAGCGGACGCCGTGGGTCTTCGTGTCGTGCGGGCAACCGGCGTTCCGCCCACGCTCGACGATGTCTTCTTGGCGCTCACGGGGCGCACCCTCCGAGGAGCGGGTGAGGCCGGTGAAGGGGGCCCCACCGACCACGCGGATCAGCACCAACCGACAGGAGCGACACGATGACTACGACCGCACCCGTACGCCGCGGCGGACCCGCACGCGACACCTGGCACGTCCTCACGCGCGAACTGCGACCGGTTCTGCGCGACCCGTTCACCCTCATCTTCAGCCTGTTGCAGCCGTTGGTCTTCTTGGGGCTGTTCGCTCCTCTGCTGGTCGGCGCGTCGGGGGCACCGGTCGCCGACACGCTCCAGTGGTTCGTGCCGGGGGTGCTCGTCATGATCGTTCTGTTCGGAACCGGAGCGGTGGGCTCCAACCTGCAGTACGAGATGATGACGGGATCTCATGAGCGCACCCTGGTCGCTCCGTTGCGCCGCTCATCGTTGCTCATCGGTCGTGCGCTCAAGGAGGTCGCGCCGATCGTCGTCCAGGCGATCGCGATCGTGCTCATCGCCTGGCCGTTCGGATTTGCGCCGAACCTGCCCGGTCTCGTCGCCGGACTCGCCCTTCTCGCCGTCTTCGGAGTCGGCCTCGGCTCACTGTCGTACTCGCTCGCGCTGGCGACGAAGGACCGCGAGTGGCTCTTCTGGGGTGTGCAGCAGACGCTCATCTTCCCGCTTCTCATCCTCTCGGGCATGCTCCTGCCCCTCGATGACGGACCGGCGTGGATGCGGGCGGTGGCCGCGGTGAATCCCATCAACTGGGTCGTCCAGGCCGAGCGTGCCCTCTTCGCGGGAGCCTTCACCGATCTGACGGTCTTGTGGGGATGGCTTGCCGCTCTCGCCGTGGCCGTCGTCGGTCTGGCGGTGGGCATCCGCGCGATGCGCCGCAGCAGCTGACCCGCGTCGCTCCGGGGTGCACCTGCGGAACTCCACGGATTCGGCGTCGACAACGGCTGAACGGCCCGCTGCGCGGACTGCTGCGACAGAATCCGTGGAGTTCCGCAGGTCGCGGGAAAGTACTCGGTCCAAGCGCACACCGTCGGAGCAATATGCTCGGGTCATGACGACGGCGACACGGCAGGGCATCCTGGCCGTCGTCGTCGCTGTGGGGCTCGCGATCGTCGGGGTGAGTGTGGCCGTCGCGATGGGCGATGCGCGTGAGGCATTCGCCGGATCGACCGCCGCCACGCCGTGGGCGGCTCGGGTGCTGCTGGCCCTCGCGCTCGCGTGGGTGCTGATCGGAATGCTCGCGGCCCGCACGCGGCTCGTGCGACGCCCGGGTGCTGCCGCCGCCCGCGCGAGTTGGATCGCCTCCACCAGGCCGTGGCGGGCACGTGAGTCGACCCTCGGGATGCTGACGTTCGACCGGGTGCTCCTGCTGGTCGTGCCCGGGGGTCTGCTCGTCGCGACACGGGCGGTCCAGACCTCGTTCCTCTCGTGGACTCATCTGGCGATCGTGCTCGTCGCGTGGGCGGCGTTCCTCGCGGTCGCGCGCGTGCTGATCGGGCGCGCGTCGCCGTACCCGTTCGTGGCTGCGGTCGGGGGAGCGGTGGTGCTCCGCTGCATCCTGTCGTTGGTCGTGATGTCGTTCGCCGACCCCGCCGCCGCGCTCGCCGCGCTGTGGGCGACGCCCGTCGTGCGGGTGGTCTACATCGCGGCCGCGTTCACGCTGTTCGTGTGGGTCTTCGTCGCCGCGGGCTGGGCGGTCGGTGCCCATCTCGGCGCTCGGCGCGCGGTGGGCGTCGTCATCGCGGCGATGGGTGCGGGATTGGCGCTGCCGGCCACGATCGTCGCCGCGATCGGGGTGGATCGCGTGGTGGGTGGCGGGGTCGACGAGGTCGGACTGCTGTCGTGGGTGTTGGCCCGCGCGTTCGGTGTCATGGATGCCCTCGACCTGCCGGGTGCGGCTCCCTGGTATGCCGTCGGATTGGGCATCGCGCTGGTGATCGTGGGACTGGTCCTTGTGCGCGTCTCGCCTCGCGTGCGCTGAGCACGCCGCGAGAGGGCGAACCGCCGGAGGTCGGTCGGCGGGGTCACACGGCGAGGAGCTCTCCCACCCGCACGGGCGTGTTCCAGCGGTTGCCCGCCGGCGGGAAGACGCAGAGGTAGTGGTCTGAGAACGCACAGGGCGGCAGGAATGCGCGGTTGAGGTCGACCGTCACCGTGCCGTCCTCGGCGGGCGCATCGAGCTGCAGGAAGCGGAAGCGGTAGCTGTCGGTGCCGCTGGTCGCGTCCGAGAAGGCCGCGAACAGCCCGCGCTCCGTGGACTGGACGTCGAGGGAGAGATCGACGTCGCCGAATCGGAACGACACCACGCCGACGAACTCGGCGACATCGTGATGGCCGTCGACGGCGGTGGAGGTGGCCGAGTGCGCAGCGGCCTCGAAGTGGCCGGTGACCCGGGCCTCGGGATCGTGCGGCGCACGCACGATGGATGACACGCCTCGACGTGCGGATGCCGCGGGGTCGAGTACGCGGACGGCGACCGCGTCGCCGCGGCGCATTCCGCGCAGGAGGAGGTCGCCGGATGCCGCCTCTTCGCCGACCGCGAGACGGATGTCGCGTCCATCGAGATCGCCGATGGCCGATGTCCCGTCGGTGCGCCAGCGCCCCGGAAGGCCCGGCGCGGTGCGGAACTCGTCGTCGAGCCACTGCGTGAGTGCGAGGCTCGCGATTCCGTGGCGGGACCATACCGCCTGGTCGCGGGCCGCGTTCCAGTCGTTCTGCGTCGCGTACGGCATGGATGCTCCGATTCGTCCGGGAAACATATCGTTACCCCATTGAAACACGAGAATGAATAGCATCCCCCTATGGCTAACGTCGACGACACCGAGATCGATGCGCTGACGCGCTCGCTCGACGTGCATTCGATGCGCATTCTCGTGGCCATCGACCACGAGGGATCGATCAGCGCGGCCGCTCGCGCGCTCGGTTTCAGCCAGCCGACGATCACCCAGCACGTGCAACGACTCGAGGCCCGGTTGGGGGCGACACTCGTCAACAGGACGTCGCGCTCAGCCCGTCTGACTCCGATCGGCGCCCTCCTGGCGCGTCACGCGCCGCGCATCGACGCGACTCTCACCGCCGCGGCCACCGATCTCGCCCAGATGCTCGGGCGTCGAGCGGGCACCGTGCGATTCGCGGCACCCATCGGCACGGTCGCCCATGTCGTCGCCCCGGTCATGGCACGCGTCGTCGCCGAGATCGACGGCGTCGAGACCGCGTACCTCGAGACCCTCGACGCCGCCGACGCCATCGAGCACGTCTTCAGCGGGCGTGCCGAGATCGCGCTCACGACCAGTGACGCGCCCTCGGGCGGACGACGCTCGATTCCCCGACGCGACGGCGTGCGGTCGCAGTTCCTCTTCGCCGAAGAGATCGTCGCCGTGACCTCCGCGAACATCGAGCCCGAGGCTGGCCGCATCGACCCCCGCGACGTCGCCGACCAGCCTTGGCTCGTCGGCATCGGAACGGCGAGCGACGCGGTCGCGGCATCCGTCGAGCGCGCCGTGCACGAACGCGACACCGCCGTCAGCCGACCCGACGCCGCACTCGAACTCGCCATCCACGGCGTCGGCACGGCATTCATCGCCGAGAGTGACCTCGCCGGGTGCACGCTCCCACCCGGCGTCCGGGCCTTCGGGCTCACCCCGGCCTTCACCCGCCGCACGACGGCGACGACCCTCATCGAGGCGTCCTCCATTCCCGCAGTCGCCACCGCGCTGCGCTTCCTCGCCGCGCATCGACCGACCCCGGCCGAGATCGAGGCGATCGTCGAGGTGCGTCGGCGCAGCGCCGGCCACCGCTCCCGATTCCCGATCGCTGCACCCATCTCAGAGGAGAGTTCCGCCATGCCCCTCCCGTCCCCGACCCGCCTGGTGCAGGCGGGCGCCGTCGCCGCCGCGAGCGCGATGCTGCTCGCCGCGTGCTCCAGCCCCGCCCCGCAAGCCTCTGTCGGCCCTGACTCCGGATCCGAGATCGACCACATCACCGTGGCGATGCCCGGTTCGCTCTCGAGTCTCTATGTCGGACAGGAATCCGGCATCCTCAACTACTACATCGCCGCGATCGCGCAGGAAGGTCTCGTCTCGATCGACGCGCAGGGTGCGCTGCAGCCGGGCCTCGCATCGTCGTGGGAGCAGACCGACGATGTGACCTACGTCTACGAGATCCGCGACGACGCCGTGTTCCACGACGGCACGCCGGTGACCGCCGACGATGTCGTCTACAGCCTCGAGATGGCACGCGACGAAACCGCCTCGCCCGGACTGGTCTACTACCTCACCAACGTCGACACCATCGAGAAGACCGGCGACTCCGAAGTGACGATCACCCTCACCGAACCTGATGCCGCGTTCGCGGCGAACATGAGCACCGGCGGCGCCGCGTTCATCACCTCGCAGGAGAACTGGGAGGCCAACGACGGACGCATCGGCACACCCGACACGCTCCTCGTCGGTTCGGGACCGTACAAGGTCACGGAGTTCTCGCCTGACTCGCACGTCACCTTCGAACGCGTCGACACGTGGTGGGGGGAGACCCCCAAGGTCGAGGAGATCACGGTCGAGTTCGTGCCCGACGAATCCACCCGCCTCCTGGCCGCCCAGTCCGGCGAGGTAGACGTGGCCTTCAACGTCCCGCTCGCCCAGTCGGCGCAGTGGGAAGGACTGGACACGATGCGTGTGGACTACGTCAACGACCTCTCGTACGTCGGCCTCTACTTCAACACCAGCATCGCGCCGTTCGACGACCCGAAGGTGCGGGAGGCGTTCGCTCACGCCGTTGACCGCGACGCGTATGTCGAGCGCCTGCTGCGCGGGCACGGCGAGGCGGCCACTGCCATCATGACCCCCGAGTCGCTCGGCAGCGTCTACGACGCCGATGAGGCGCGCGAGATGCTCGCCTCGATCCCGCAGTGGGAGTACGACCTCGACGCGGCCCAGGCCGCCCTCGACGCATCGAGCGTGCCGGACGGATTCGAAGCCGAACTGCTCACGCCGAACACCGGGCCGCAGCTCGGCACCGCCGCACAGGCACTCGCGCAGAACCTCGCCGAAATCGGCATCACGCTCAACGTGCGCGAGGTCCCGATCGAGGAGTGGCTGGCAAGCCTGGACGCCTCGTCGGACTACGGGGTGAATCTCATGTGGTACTTCTCGACCCTCGGCGACCCCGCCGAGGTGCCGAGCTACCTGCTCGGCGCGGGCAACCCCGCCGCGTACGACAATCCCGAGGCGATGGATCTGCTCTCACGTGCCGGCGCCGAGTCGGACCCGTCCGCCCGCATCGACCTGATCGTCGAAGCCGAGACGCTGCAGGCACAGGACGTCGTCAACGTGCCGCTGTGGTGGGGCCAGTCCGCGACCGCGTTCGCGAACGACCTCGGCATGAACGACTACAGCTCGTTCGCCTTCATCTCGTCGTGGCCCACGCAGCTGTATCGCGCAGGCCAGTGACGCAGACCACCGCGCTTCGCGTACGCGCATCGCGGGCACGCTCCCTCGGGGGCCTGCTCGCGGTGCGCGTGCTCGGCGCACTCGCCGTCCTCCTGGTGCTCTCGGTGCTGATCTTCTCGCTCATGTACCTCGCACCCGGCGACATCGTGAAGAACCTGCTCGGAAACCGACCCACCTCACCCGAGGCGGTCGCCGCGATCCGAGAGCAGTACAACCTCGACGACCCCGCGTGGATGCAGTACCTCAAGTGGTTGGGTGCCTTCGTCACGGGTGACCTCGGGCAGTCGATCCGACTGCAGGTGCCGGTGGCGGATGCGATCGCCTCACGCGTGGGCATCACGATGCTGCTGTGCGGACTCGCCTTCATCATCGCCCTCGTCGTGGCCATCCCCCTCGGTGTGCACAGTGCCGTCCGCGCCGGTGGTTGGACCGATCGCACCGGCAACGTCCTCGCCGTCGTCGGGCTCAGCGCCCCGACGTTCGCGATCGGACTGCTGCTGCTGTACGTCTTCGCCTACTATCTGCGGATCTTCCCGGTCTACGGAGCAGGCGACGGCGGTCTGGACACGCTGTGGCATCTCATCCTCCCCGCGGTCACGCTGGCCCTCGGTCTCGGAGCGATCATCGTCAAGCTCACCCGCACCGCGATGCTGCGGGAACTCGAGACCGACTACGTCACCTCCGCGCGTGCCCGCGGCATCCGAGAATCGCAGGTGCGTCGCATCGCGCTGCGCAACGCGGCCATCCCGATCGTCACCGGTGCCAGCCTGGTGCTCACTTTCCTCGTCGGCGGCACCGTGCTCGCCGAGACGACCTATGCTCTGCCCGGCCTCGGCACGCTGCTGCAGGACTCGGTGCTCTTCAAAGACATCGCCGTGGTGCAGTCGCTCACACTCTTGGTCGCCGTCGTCATCGCCGTGATCGCGCTGCTCGCCGACCTCGCCTATCTGATGCTCGACCCGCGGATCCGCCGCAGTGGGGGGCGTGTGGCATGACCGCCGCGGTCCAACTCATGACCACCCCGCGTCGTCGCCGTCGTCGCCGCCCGCCGGTGGTCGTCGCCCTCGCCTTCGTGATCCTCGCGCTCGCGCTCATCGCCGTGCTGTTCGGCGGGTGGCTGTATCCCGACGCGATGCGCCAGGACATCCTCTCGGGGCTGCTGCCCCCCGGCACGCCCGGCTACCCGCTCGGCACCGACGAACTCGGCCGTGACGTGTGGGCGATGACCATCGCGGGGGCCGCGTCCGCCCTCGTCGGACCGGTGATCGTCGCGATCGGCTCCATGGTGCTCGGGGTCGTCCTCGGAACGCTCGCGGGATACGAGCGCGGGTGGCTCGACATGGTGATCAGCCGGTGGACCGACCTCCTCCTGGCGTTGCCGGTGCTGCTTGCAGCGATCGTCGTCTCGGGTGTGCTCGGCGGAGGGTATTGGGTCACCGTGGCGCTGCTCATCTTGCTGTTCTCGCCGTCGGACATCCGTATCGTGCGCGCGGGTGTACTGGAGCAGTCGGCGCGCCCGTACATCGAGGCGGCGCGGATGCTGTCGCTCTCGCGGTGGCGCGTGATGTTCCGCCACATCCTGCCGAACGTGTCGACGCTCGTGCTCACCAACATGATGCTCAACGTCGCGTTCGCGCTCGTGGCGTTCTCGTCGCTGTCGTTCCTCGGCGTCGGCGTACCTCCGGGTATCGCCGATTGGGGGCGGCAGCTCACCGACAATCGCGCGATCATGTTCGACAATCCGCTCGCGGTCGTCGTGCCCGCGCTTCTCATCATTCTGGTCGCGGCATCGGTCAACCTCGTCGGTGACTGGGTGGGGCAGCGGATGTCGCAAGTGGGGAAGGCGCTATGACCTCTGCAGCGGTGACTTCAGCATCGAAACACCCGGTGACGATCGATGGGCTGACGGTGATCGGCCATGACGGACCGATGGTGCAGCCCCTGGACGCCGTCATCGAACCGGGCGCCACGCTCGCGATCATCGGTGAATCGGGATCGGGCAAGACGCTCACGGCCAAATCGCTCGTCGGTCTCCTGCCGCGCGGGTTCCGCGCGGAGGGGACGGTCACGATCGACGGACGCTCGATTCCGCTCGGCAGCGCCCAGCAGGCGTGGCGCTCGGCGCGGGGGAGGGCGGTGACACTACTTCTGCAGGACCCGTTCACGAGCCTGTCGCCCGTCCACCGATGCGGCGATCAGATCGCGTGGACCCTCGAAGCCGCCGCGGGCACACGCCTCTCCGGTGCGGAGCGCACCTCGCAGGTCGAGGCGCGCCTGGCCGAGGTGAAGCTTCCCGCACGCGTCGCGCGGGCCTACCCCCATCAGCTCTCCGGCGGGATGCGGCAGCGGGTCGCGATCGCGGCGGCTCTCGCCGCCGACCCGGCACTGCTGATCGCCGACGAGCCGACCACGGCCCTGGACGCGTCGAATCAGGCCGAGATCCTCGACC
Source organism: Microbacterium koreense (assembly GCF_042677105.1). Classification (NCBI taxonomy): domain Bacteria; kingdom Bacillati; phylum Actinomycetota; class Actinomycetes; order Micrococcales; family Microbacteriaceae; genus Microbacterium; species Microbacterium koreense. Next base: position 2,797,821 of record NZ_JBHTIM010000001.1, on the reverse strand, counting down.
TGCTCCGGGCCGTGCAGGCGTCGCGAGACCTGTGCGTGGTGCTCATCTCCCACGACCTCAGCCTCGTACGCGGTCGCACCGACGACGTGCTCGTGATGCGCGCGGGTGAGGTGGTCGAACGCGGCACCACCGCAGCGGTGCTGTCGGACCCCCAGCATCCGTACACGCGAGCCCTGCTCGAAGCCGACCCCGCGCGCGCCGCGGCACACGCGGGGCCCTCGGTCGACGATCGCGTGGCCCCCCTCGTGCGGGCATCGGGGATCGTCAAGCGGTTCGGTGAGCGTCTCGTGCTCGACGAGGTCGCGCTGCAGATCCGCCCCGGCGAGATCTGCGGAGTCGTCGGCGAATCGGGGTCGGGCAAGTCGACGTTCGCGCGGTGCATCGCGGGCCTCGAAACCGAAGACGCCGGACTCATCTCGTTCGAGGGGGTCCCGCTCGAACCCGGTCGACGCTCGCGCACGCCGGATCAAATGCAGATCGTGTTTCAGGACCCGTACTCGTCGCTCAATCCGATGATGACGATCGGCGCGATTCTGCGCGAGGCGCTCGGGGTCGCCCGTCGCCCGAAGAGTGACGTCTCGGTGCTGCTCGAGCTCGTCGGGCTTCCTGCCGAATTCGCGAGCAAGCGTCCTGCGGAACTCTCGGGAGGCCAGCGGCAGCGCGTCGCCATCGCCCGTGCCCTCGCGCCGGAACCGCGACTGCTGATCTGCGACGAGTCGGTGTCGGCCCTGGACGTATCGGTCCAGGCGCAGATCCTGGAACTCCTGTTGCGACTGCGCGACGAGCTCGGCATCGCGATCCTGTTCATCTCACACGATCTTGCGGTCGTGCGGTTGCTCGCCGACACCGTCACGGTGCTGTGGGACGGCCGGGTCGTCGAGTCCGGCGACTGCGCGCAGGTGCTCACCGCCCCGACCCACGAATACACCGCCATGCTCGTCGCCGCAGCGAAGCGCGACACCGAAGCCGCCACGCAACCCGTGGCCCGAGAGGACTGACATGCCCGCATCCCTCCTCGTCACCGACGAGACACCCGCCGCGCTTGCCGCCGAGATCGAGCGTGCCGGAGCCGGCGCGGAGCGGGTCGCTCGGTGGCGGACGCCGCGCGAGGGCTACCGCCCGATCGCCACGGCCGCCCGCGACGCCGACGGCGCCGTGATCGCCGCCGTGCTGACGAGCGCGCGCCCGGCGACGGCGGCCACGAAGATCGTCGACCTGTGGTGGCGGGATGCCGCGGCCGCCGACGCCCTGCTCGCCGGCGTCGTCGAGACGGCGCGCGAACGGGGCGACGTGGCGGTGAAGTGGCAGGATGCCGACGACGAGCTCGCGCACGCGCACGGTTTCGCGCCGCTGCGCGCACCGTGGGCCGCGGTGGGGACCGAGTCGACGCGCGGGGCCGTGCGGTGGCTCGAAACATCCGACCACGACGAGCCCGGGTATTACGCACAGACGACCCTCTTCACGTGTGGCGCCGTCGCAGGTCTCATCGCCACCGAGCGCCACATCGACGGATTCACCGGCAGTGCCGACGACCGTGATCGCGAACTCGCCCTGTGGCGCAACGCCAGCAACTACCCCGCGTGCGAGCCCGTGGGCCTCGCCGTCGCGCTGAACGACGCGGTCTCTGCGGCTGTCGTCGAGGTCGCGCTCGACCTTGCCGGGCCGGCTCTGCTCGAAGACTTCACCGGTTTCGACTACGACTTCCGGGCAGAGCTGCAGCAGGACTCCCTGCGGCAGGCCGGGGAGCGGGGAGTGCCCGTGCGGCGCGATCGCGTCGAGGTCGAAGAGATCGTGCGCCGCGTCGCCGCGGGTGAGCGTGCACTGCTGCTGATCGATGAAGCGCCCATGCACGGCGAGGTCGGCCCCCACTGGGTGACCGCCCACGCCGTCGTCGGCGATTGCGTCGTGATCGAAGACCCCTGGATCAACGTCGACGCGGGGGAGACGTGGGTCGACACCCACGAGTTGCCGGTGCCTCCCGCCGACCTCGACCGTCTCGTGCGGTGGGGTGAAACAGGCTATCGCGGTGTGATCTTCATCGACGTGCGCTGAGCGGGCGACGCCCGGGTCGAAGCGTCAGCGCGCGAATGCGCCGCCGCGTGTGGAGACGATCTCTTTGCCGAGGGGCATCAACGAGATCGGCACCATCTTGAAATCGGCGATCGCCATGGGGATGCCGATGATCGTGATGCACAACGCGATTCCCGACACGATGTGACCGAGCGCGAGCCACCATCCGGCGAGCACCACCCACAGCACGTTGCCGAGGAACGAGCCGACCCCCGCGGTCGGCCGTGCGACGATCGTGCGCCCGAACGGCCAGAACACGAAGTTCGCCGTGCGGAACGAGGCGATCGCCCACGGGATCGTGATGATCGGGATGCACAGAAGCAGGCCCGCGACGAGATAGCCGACGGCGAGCCAGAAGCCGGCGAAAACAAGCCAGATGATGTTGAGGATCACGCGCACACCCCCATTGTGCTCTGTGCCCCTGACATCCGCCTGACGGTGCCGCCCGGGTCGCATGTCGGCGGGCGCACGTAGAATCGACGAGCCATGTCAGACGCCTCTTCACCCCTCATCGTCGGCGGTGACCGGGGCCCGGAGGGCTCCGGCATCCGTCCTGACGAAGACCTCCTCGCCGGGCTCAATCCGCAGCAGCGCGAGGCGGTGACCTATCGCGGGCAGGCTCTGCTCATCGTCGCCGGCGCGGGGTCGGGCAAGACCAGCGTGCTCACCCGGCGGATCGCTTCGCTCTTGCGTGGGCGGGAGGCATGGCCCAGTCAGATCCTCGCGATCACGTTCACGAACAAGGCGGCCGGCGAGATGCGCGAGCGCGTCGGCCAGCTCATCGGCGACCGCGCGCAGGGCATGTGGATCTCGACCTTCCACTCGGCGTGCGTGCGCATCCTGCGGCGCGAGGCCGAGCAGTTCGGTTTCACGAAGGCGTTCACGATCTACGATTCGGGCGACTCCCGCGCGCTCATCAAACGCCTCGTGAAAGAACACGAAGCCGATGCGTTCGGCCTCACCCCTGCGGCCGTGCAGAGTCGCATCTCCAAGCTCAAGAACGAACTGGCCGATGCAGAGTCCTATGCGCGGTCGGCGAACATGAGTGATCCGGCCGAGCGCATCTTCGTCGAACTGTTCTCGGACTATCAGCGCGAACTCCAGCGCGCCAACGCCTTCGACTTCGACGACCTCATCGGCCAGGTCGTCTACCTCTTCCGGGCCTTCCCGCACGTCGCCGACATTTACCGGCGGCGATTCCGGCACATCCTCGTCGACGAGTACCAGGACACCAACCACGCACAGTACGCACTCATCCATGAACTGACTCGCCCCGTCGGCGAGGGCGGCTCGGGGTTCGAGTCGAACGGCATGATGATCTTCGATGCACCGTCGGCCGCGGCGGAGGATGCGGCATCCCTCACGGTCGTCGGCGACTCCGACCAGTCCATCTACGCTTTCCGTGGCGCCGACATCCGCAACATCAGCGAATTCGAGCGCGACTTCCCCGGGGCGAAGGTGGTGCTGCTCGAGCAGAACTACCGCTCGACGCAGAACATCCTCACCGCCGCGAACGCCGTCATCAGCAACAACTTCGACCGCAAGGACAAGAAGCTGTGGACCGACGTCGGCGCGGGCGAGAAGATCGTCGGCTTCACCGGGTACTCGCAGCATGACGAAGCGCAGTTCGTCGCCGACGAGGTCGAAGCGCTGCGCAAGGCAGGTGTCGACTACTCGCAGATGGCGGTGTTCTACCGCACCAACTCGCAGTCGCGGGCGCTCGAGGAGATCTTCATCCGCGCGGCTTTGCCTTACAAGATCATGGGCGGCACGAAATTCTACGAGCGTGCAGAGATCAAGGACGCACTCGCGTACCTCATCGCCGTCGCGAACCCCGCCGACGAGATGGCGGTCCGCCGCATCCTGAACAAGCCCCGGCGCGGCATCGGTGACGTCACCGCAACCGCGATCGCACGATACGCCGCCAACGAGGGCATCACGTTCCGCGATGCGCTGGCCAACGCGTCGGCCCTCGGCGTCGGGCCGAAGATCCAAGCCGCGATCGCCCGGCTCGACGCGGTTCTCGCCGAAGCCTCCGAACTCATGCTGCCGGCGTCGGGCGAGCTGGCGCCGGCCACCGCGGTCGCCGAGGGACTGCAGCTGCTGCTCTCGCAGAGCGGCTACCTCGACGCCCTGCGCGCGAGCCGCGACCCGCAAGACGAAGCGCGGGTCGAGAACCTCGACGAGCTCGTTGCAGTGACCCGCGAGTTCGCACGCAACAACCCCGAGGGCACGCTCATCGACTTTCTCGGAGAGGTCGCACTCGTCGCCGATGCCGACGATCTCGACGATGAAGCCGGCACGGTTTCACTCATGACGATGCACACAGCGAAGGGGCTTGAATACGACGCGGTCTTCGTCACCGGCGTCGAAGAAGACCTGATCCCGCACCGGATCTCGGCGGGCGAACCCGGCGGTCCTCAGGAAGAGCGCCGTCTCTTCTACGTCGGCGTGACGCGGGCGCGCAAGCGGCTGTACCTCTCGCTCGCGATGACGCGCGCCCAGTTCGGCGAGGTGACCGTCGCGATGCCCAGCCGATTCCTGCAGGAGATCCCGGCCGATCTCATCGATTGGCGCCAATCGCCGGGTGATGTCAACTCGCGCGGTCGCGCGCAACGCGCGGTCGGCGCGCGGCGCCCCGGCTCGACCGGAGGCGGCCGGTACGGCGACGACCTCGTTCCTCTGGCACGCCGCGAACCGAAGAACCTCGACCGCTTCGCGAACCGTGTCACCGCCCGTGTGCGCGACAACGGTGACCTCGAACTCACCGCAGGTGACCGCATCCGACACGATGACTTCGGTGAGGGGCGGGTCGACATGGTGACCGGTGAAGGCGCCAAGCGCGTTGCGCACGTGAAGTTCGACTCCGCCGGGGCGAAGAAGCTCCTCATCAAGGTGGCACCCATCCAAAAGCTCTGAGGGGTCGCTCGACTCGCCCCGTTAGGCTCGGAGGATGGCACTCTTCTCGCGTCGCCCGAAGAACTCCGACGACGAACCGTCGCGCCCCGACCGCGATGAGGTGACGGATGCCGCATCCGCGGACGGCGCGTCGGCCGACGTCGCCGAGCCCGATGCGACGGCCGATCCCGCGGCATCCGTCGGCATTTCGATGTCGTCGTACCGGGGTCTCGGAGCCGCCGGATCCGCGGAGAAGCCGGCGGCCGCGCCGCCAGCGCCCGCGGTCCGCGGCGAGGAATCCGTATCCGCCTCAGCCGAGACGATGCCCGGCCTGCGCGACAACATCCTGCTGCGTGAATCACTGAAGCGGATGCCCGACCAGCCGCAGCCGCAGGACCTGCTCGAGTTGGCACGGCAGCTGCTGCAGGGGCACCTGTACCTGCGGGTCAAGGGCGATGCCCGTGCGCTCATCGCCGAGGGCAAGGGGCTGCCGCTCGCGGTGGCCACGATGGGGGACAAGAAGTACGCGCTGGCCTACTCCAGCGGCGCGGCGCTGACGGCGAGTGTGCGTGCGGACGGTGACGCCGACACCTCAGCGGTCGCGCAGTCGACGATGTCTGTGCTGCGCCACGTCCTCGCCGGCGATACCGAAGGGCTCGTGCTCGATCCCGCCTCCGCGCCGGCGCGGGCCGTCATCCCCCGGGCTCTGATCGAACGGATGCTGCAATCCGCCGATGAGAACCTCGCGATCAAGACGGTGCTCGCCGCCCCGCGGACCGAAGCCACCGCCGCCGCTGTTGTGGATGCGCTCACCCGGGCGCCGATGTGGGTGGCCGTCAACCGTGCCGACGAGAACTCGCCGTTCGGCGTCGCCCAGGGACGGGCGGAGGACGGCTCGCGCTACCTCGAAGTGTTCTCGCACCCGCTCGAAGTCGCCGCGATGCGCCGAGAGGACCGGTCGGCGCCGATCACGGCGGCTCAGCTCGCCGCCACCCTGGCCGGCGACGAAGGCCTTACTGGCGTCCTCGTGGATCCGCGCGGCCCGTGGATCCGGCTCTCGCGCGGCGAGCTCGCCCCGGTCCTCGCGCTGGGGGAGTGACCACAGCCACACCCCCCGGGAGGTGGGTGGAACGACCGGGGGACTGTCGGCGCGTCGGGCACCCGCCGTAGTGTCGACCCATGGCGTCTGAGCGCATCACACTGACGGTCCCTGGCGCGGACGGTGACCGCGAGGTCGGTCTCTCCAGCCCGAACCGGGTCTTGTGGCCCGAGCCCGGCATCACCAAGCGCGAGCTTGCGGAGTACTTCATCACCGTGGCGAAACCGTTCCTCGCCGCCAACGGCGACCGGCCCGTGTCCCTGGAGAGATTCCCGGGCGGTGTCGATGAAGACAGCTTCTTCTCGAAGAATCCGCCCAAGGGCGCGCCGGACTTCGTCGAGACCGTCACCGTCACCTACAACAGCGGGCGCCAGCATCCGCAGATCGTGCTCACCGAGGCGGCCGCGGTCGTGTGGGCGGCCCAGATGAACACTGTTGTCTTCCACCCGTGGGCCTCACTCGCGGCTGACCCCGACAACCCCGTCGAGTTGCGCATCGACCTCGACCCCCAACCCGGCACGGGTTTCACCGAAGCAGCGGCGGTGGCCCCGGCCCTGCGTGAGGTGCTCGCCGAGGCGGGACTCGACGCCTGGATCAAGACGAGCGGCAACCGCGGATTGCACGTCTTCTGCCCGATCGAGCCGACGCACGAATTCCTCGACGTGAGACACGCGGTGATCGCGGCCTCCCGCGAACTCGAGCGCCGCATGCCAGATCGGGTCACGACGAATTGGTGGAAAGAAGAGCGCGGTCAGCGCGTATTCCTCGATTTCAACCAGGCCAATCGTGACCGGACGATGGCGGGCGCGTACAGTCCACGCGCCCTCGCGGGGGCGACGGTATCGACGCCGCTGGCGTGGGACGAACTGGCGGATGCCGATCCCGCCGCCTTCACGGTGAGAACCGTCGTCGAGCGATTGGCGACGGTCGGCGACCCGTGGGCGGAGTTCTCTGCGTCGCCGGGACGCATCGACACCCTGCTCGAGTGGTGGCAGCGCGATCTCGATGACGGCCTCGGTGAGCTTCCGTTCCCGCCCGACTTTCCGAAGATGCCCGGTGAACCCCCACGGGTTCAGCCCAGCCGACTCAACCCCGACAACTGGCCGAAGGAGTAACTCACGATGACCGGCCGTGCGATGGCAGATCTCCTGCGCGCGAAATGGCTCATGCGTGTGCCGATCACGCTGTACCGGTGGGGGCTGGGATCGCTGCTGGGGACGCGCTTCGTGCTGATCGAGCATGTCGGCCGGGTCTCGGGACAACGCCGAGAGGTCGTCGTCGAGGTGATCGAGCGCGGACCCGACACCCTGTACGTCGCTTCGGGATGGGGGACGAGGTCGCAGTGGTACCGCAACCTGAAGGCGAACGGCATCGCTCGCCTGTCCACCGGGCGGGCCCGCCACGTGCCGGCTCAGGTGACGCTGTTGTCGGCCGACGACGGCGACGCCGTGCTGGCACGCTACGCGCAGCAGCACCCGCGCGCGTGGAAGACGCTCAGCGCCGCCATGGAGCGGCTGGGCACGACGCGCATCCCGGTGATCTGCTTCACCCCGCCGCGCTGAGACATCCTCGAGCGAGCGACGGGGCGTGTGTCAAGCCCGTCGACGCGGGTGGCCCCAGGGCGTTCACTGGTGACATGACGTCACTGTGGAAGCTCACGCCCGCGCCGCCCCTCGAGAGCTCCCCCTTCGAGGCCGGACGGCGTCGGGATGTCATCGTCGTGGGCGCAGGCATCACCGGCCTGACGACCGCCCTTATGCTCGCGCGTGATGGACGCGACGTCGCGCTCGTGGACGCGGGGGATGTCGCAGAGCTGGCCACCGGGTCGAACACCGGAAAGCTCTCTCTCCTGCAGGGCGCCGTCCTGTCCACCTTGCGCCGCCACCATCCGGCTTCGCTCGTCCGCGCCTACGTCGAGGCCAACCGCGCCGGCGCCCAGTGGCTCACGGAGTTCGCTCGGGACGCCGGAGTGCCGTTCTCGCGCCGCATCGCCTACTCGTATGCGCAGGGTCCGGACGGCGCAGCCACTGTGGCCGAAGAGGCTGCCGCGGCGCTCGAGGCGGGGCTTCCGGTGCGGAGGCTCTCGCCGGTGCCGGATGCGTGGGGCTTCCCCGCGGTGGACGCCGTGGCGTTGGATGATCAGGTCGCGATCGACCCGCAGGCGGTGGCGATCGCTTTGGCCCGTGCTTTCGTGGACGCCGGAGGCGCACTCCACCTCCACACGAGGGTGCGGCGGGTGGGTGTCGTGCCGTCGCCGGTCATCGAGACCGATGCGGGGTCGGCGACCGCCGACGACATCGTGCTGGCGACGGGCACCCCGATCGTCGATCGGGGCCTGTACTTCGCCAAGACGCGAGGGCTCCGGTCGTACTGCGTGGCGTTCGACGTCGACGCCGAGGTGCCCGACGGGCTGTTCTTGTCGGTCGACGGCCCGACACGCTCGATCCGGTCGGTGACCGACCAGGACGGGCCCTCGGGCTCGGCGCGCCTCATCGTGGGTGGCAACGGTCATCCCGTCGGCCGAGGAGACTCGGAGCAGCGGCATGTGGCCGAGATCGTCGCCTGGACGCGTGCCCGGTACCCCGAAGCCGAGACCGTAGCGTGCTGGTCCGCGCAGGACTATGAGTCGCACGACCTCATCCCGTTCGTCGGTGTCATGCCGCGGACGCTCGGCAGGGTGCGCTTCGCGACGGGCTTCGGCAAGTGGGGACTCAGCAACGGGCCGGCGGCGGCGCTGCGGCTTGCGTCCGAGATCCGTCGGGAGCCGTTCAAGGACCGTCCCGAGTGGATGAGGACGATCGCGCGGCGCATCACCGTCCCGGCCGATCTCGGGCGCGGCGGGGTCGAGAATCTGCGGGTCGGGTGGGAGGCCGCTTCACGGTGGGTCGATTCACAGCGCACCGCGGTGCCCGTGTCCCGCCCGGACGAGGGGGAAGGCATCGTCGCCCACCGCGGCGGGCATCCCGTCGGGGTTTCGACGGTTGAAGGCCTGACGCGCGCGGTGAGCGCGGTCTGCCCGCATCTGGGCGGTGTGCTGTCGTGGAACGATGCCGAGTGCACGTGGGATTGCCCGCTGCACGCCTCCCGGTTCCGTCCGGACGGCACGCGCATCGAGGGGCCCGCGTCGCGTGACCTCGCCGAGCTTCCGCGCACGCCGCACGAGGACGAGTCGGCCGAGCGTGTATAGCGCCATCGGAGGCATCAGAACGCGGGGCCGCTGCGCCCCTCCGGCGTGGACCCCGTCGTCGGGGTCACCTCGCGGCGCTGAGGTTCACTCGAGCACATCACGCACGTCGTAGTCGGCGACCGTTTCGAGCTGGTCATACGTGCAGGAGAGGGGGTCGCGATCGGGTCGCCAGCGCGCGAACTGGACCGTGTGGCGGAAACGGTGTCCCTCGAGCTGGTCGTATCGCACTTCAAGAACACGCTCCGGACGCAGCCGAACGTACGTCGAGTCGCGTGCAGGGTCGGAGAAGCGCGACTTCTCCCCCTCGCCGGTGACGGCGTCTCCGGCGTCGTCGCGCTCCACGAGCGGGGCGAGTTCGTCGATGAGTTCGAGCCGTCGGGCATTGCTCCATGCCGCGACGCCTCCGACGGGGGAGAGCATGCCATCGTCGGCATACAGGCCGACGAGGAGAGACCCCACGCCTCTCCCTGATTTGTGGATGCGGTAGCCGGTGGCGACGACATCGGCGGTTCGCGCGTGCTTGACCTTGAACATCGCGCGCTTGTTGGGGGCGTAGGGCTGGGCGAGCGGCTTCGCGATCACACCGTCGAGCCCTGCCCCCTCGAACTCGGCCAACCATCGCGCGGCGACAGCAGGGTCGTCACTTGTTCGCGTGACGTGGATCGGGTGGGGAAGCCCACCCAGCAGATCGACGAGCTCCGCGCGCCGCGTGGAGAACGGGGCTGTCTGCAGGTTCCTCTCGCCGCGGGCGAGCAGGTCGAACGCGATGAACATCGCGGGCGTCGACTCTGACAGCAGCGTGACGCGGGATGCCGCGGGGTGGATCCGTTGCGACAGCGACTCCCAGTCGAGGCGTTGCCGGCCGTCGATCTCGCGCGGCACGACGATCTCTCCGTCGATGAGACACGGCTCGGTAAGGAGCCGGGCGAAAGCGTCGACGAGCTCGGGAAAATACCGCGTCAGGGGCTTCGCTCCGCGGGAGCCGATCTCGACCGATGTGCCGTCCCACGCGATGAGGCCTCGGAACCCGTCCCATTTGGGCTCGAAGCTCAGCCCGCCGGGGGTGCGCTCGGGATCGGGGATCGCGGGCACCGCCTTGGCGAGCATCGGTGCGGGGATGTCGTAGGTCACGCAGCGGGCCCCGAAACGGCAGCACCCGCAAAGCGGCGGGTCTCGACGCGGCGCAGGATCCACTTGTGTCCCTCGACGAACGCCGTGATGAACACGAGCAATCCGAGGCAGATGAGCCACTCCCGGCCTGTCAGCGAGGTGGCGCCGATCATGTTGCGGAGGAAGCCGAGCTCGGTGGACAAAACGATGATGATCACCGGCCACACGAGCAGTTTCGCGACCGCGGCGATCGGCGCGGTCAGTCCTGTTTCGGGGGACCGGCGCATGAGCACGGCGCTGACCACGGTCCCGAGGCCCACGACCACGTACGCCATCGTCATCGCATGGGACGGTTCGGTCGGGCTCGGCTCGTCCGGTCCCCACACCAGGGGAACCCACGACGCGACGAAGATCGCCGCTCCGTAGAGCCCCCATTCGGCCAACGCCCCGAGGTTCGCGACGCCGAGCTTCGGATCGCGCGGCGCGCGATCCATGATCCCGGGAGGTGCGGCATCCGCCGCGATCGCGAAGACCGCGAAGAGGGTGACGAAGAAGTTGAGGAACAGCACCATGCCGGGAAACAGAGCCACACCGTCGGCGACGGCGAACGCGGATGCGGCGAGGAACAGCAGCAGCAGCGACACGAGCTGCGACATCTGAAAGCGCAGGTACGAGGTGATCTTGTCGTACACGGTGCGTCCGAGTTCGACCGCCCGCACCAGCGTCGAGAAATTGTCGTCGGTGAGGACGAGCTTGGCGGCCTGCTTGGTGACCTCGGACCCCGACCCCATCGCGACGCCGACATCGGCCTGCTTGATGGCTGCCGCGTCGTTGACCGCGTCGCCGGTCATCGCGACGATCTCGCCCTGCCCCTGGAGGAGGCGCACGAGCCGCAGCTTGTCCTGCGGGGTGACGCGGCCGAAGACGTGGAGGTCGGGCAGGTCGCGGCTCAACTCGTCGTCATCGATGGCGTGCAGCTGCGCGCCGCTGATGGCGCCGCCGCCGAGGCCGAGTTCCTTGCCGATCGCCCCGGCGGTCACCGCGTGGTCCCCGGTGATCATCCGCACCTCGATGCCGGCGCGCTGGGCCACCTCGACGGCGACCTTCGACGAGGGGCGCAACGGATCGACGATGCCGACGACGCCGATGAGATCGAGGTCGGTCACGAACGACATCGGGTCGGCGAGAATCGACTGCTCGTCGGCGGCGTCGAGGAAGCGCGCACCGATCGCGAGCGTGCGCAGACCCTGACTGCTCATCGACTCGAGCACCTCGGTGACCTCGTCCGCGTCGATCGCGACGGTCTCGCCGTCGACGGTGTAGCGCCGCGCACAGCGCCCGACGATGACATCGGGCGCACCCTTGACGAACTGCACGATGCGCTCTTCACCGTCCCACGTCAGCCGGTGGAAGGTGGCCATGAACTTGTACTCGGAGTCGAAGGGAACCTCGGCGATGCGCGGATTCGCACGCCGGGTGGCGTCGGCGTCCACTCCGAGCTTGGCGGCGAGCACGATCAGCGCAGCCTCGGTGGGATCGCCGACCACCTCGCCCTCGGCGGATACGGTGGCGTCGTTGGGGAGCGACACGGCGAGACCGACACGGGCGGCTTCGAGTGGCTCGCCTGCCGCTTGCAGCACCTTGCCGTCGAACGAATAGCCGCCCCCGGTGACCCGATACTGCACCCCGGCGAGCCAGGCGGTGCGCACCGTCATCTCGTTGAGGGTCAGCGTTCCGGTCTTGTCGGAGCAGATCGCGCTTGTGGCACCGAGCGTCTCGACATCCGCCAGGCTCGCAACGATCGCCTTTTCGCGTGCGAGGCGTGTGGCGCCCCACGACAGCAGACTTTGGACGAACGTCGGCAGACCCGTCGGGATGGCGGAGATCGCCACCGCGGTGCCGAGGAACAGCAGCGCGCTGATGTCTTCTCCGCGCAGAGCGCCGATCAGGATGATCACGGCGACCGCGACCCACGCGACGATGCCGATCACGCGGGTGAGGCCGTCCAGTTCACGCTGCAGAGGCGAACGGACGTTCTTGACGGCCGACAGCAGCGCCGCAATGCGCCCGACCTCGGTGCGCATGCCTGTCTCGACGACGATCATGCGGGCGGTGCCGCGCGTCACCGAGGTGTTCTGGAAGAGCATCGACGTGCGATCGGCGAGCGCGGTATCGGTGTCGTTCGCCGATCGGCCCTTCTCGATGGGCAGCGACTCGCCCGTCAGCGCGGATTCCTGCGTCTCGAGTGTCGCCGACCGGATGATGCGCCCGTCGGCGGGCACGAGGTCGCCGGCTTCGAGGTCGACGACGTCGCCGGGAACGAGTCCGGTGGCGTCGAGGAGTTCGATGCGACCGTCGCGGACCACGCGCGCCTGTGGTGTCTGCAGTTTCGCGAGGGCATCGACGCTGCGACGGGCTTTGAGTTCCTGCCGCGTGCCCTGGACGACGTTGAACGCCACGAGCAGCCCCACGATGATCGCCGTCGACACCTGCCCGATGAGGAGCGACACCACCGCGACCGCGACGAGCATCAGCGTCATGAGTTCCGTCAGCTGGGTGAGAGCGATCCGCACGGCGCTCGGCTGGGGCGCACTGACGAGCGCGTTGGGACCGGATGTCGCGAGCCGCGCGGACGCATCGGAGGCGGTCAGGCCCTGGTCGACGTCGGTATGGAGGCGTGTGGCCACGTCGTCGGGATCGAGCGACCACCACGCGGTCTCTTCGGTGGTTTCTGCGTCGGACGATGTCGCTTGTGCAGTCACGCGTCACTCCCTGTCGTCGCGCCCAGACTATTGCGGGACGCGTCGGGGGCGCTACGCGTCGAGTTGCGATTGCAGGCGGCGTGAGACCTCGGCCACCGGCATCCGCTTGGGGAAGACAGCCACGACGACGTCGTCGTCGGCGGGGTCGTCCTCGGCGGAGCCGACACCGAAGCGCTCCATCGCGTCGTTCAGCGCCCGCCGCAGTGTCGAGGCCGGAACCCGCTTCGGGCCGCGGAGGAGCCTGCGCAGCACGTGGTTGTGCACCGCGGTGACCAGCGCCGAGAACCCGACGGCATCCAGGGGGTCGAGCCCGGGGAGCGCGCCGCGCAGGTATTCGTCGAACAGGCGCTCGTAGCGGAACACCATGACGATCTCGCGATCCCGCAGAGCGGGTACCCCACGCACGATCGCATAGCGGCGCCGGGCGAGTTCGGGGTCGGCGGCGAAGTGCGCGTAGACCTTCATGGACGCTTCGCACACGGCCGCCCACGGGTTCTCATGCGGGTGAGAGAGGTCCTCGCGCAGCTCGTCGATCAGGTCTTCGTGATCGGCGAAGACCACATCGTCCTTGCCACCGAACTGGCGGAAGAACGTCGAGCGTGACACGCCCGCTGCGCGTGCGATCTGTTCCACCGTCGTCTGATCGAAACCGTGCTGGGCGAACAGTTCGAGGGCGGCGGCGACGACGTGGGCGCGCGACGCGGCAGGGGATGCTGCGGTGTCTGACATGTCGGAGAGAGCATAGCCCCCTCCCGCTCGGGCGGGAGGGGTGTCGTCGGAGAAGGGTGATCTGCAGTAGTAGGGTGGATGGCGGTCGATATCTCGACGTCGAGACGCTTTCGCGCGTCCAACCACCCCATTCGCCACCTGCGAAGGAATGCACTGTGGATCTGTACGAGTACCAGGCACGAGACCTTTTCGAGAAGTACGAGGTGCCGGTTCTCGCCGGCATCGTCGCCGACACCCCGGAGGAGGTGCGGGCTGCGGCTGAGAAGATCGGCGGCGTCGTCGTCGTCAAAGCCCAGGTCAAGACCGGCGGTCGCGGCAAGGCCGGCGGCGTGAAGGTCGCCAAGAACCCCGATGAGGCCTTCGCGGCGGCGCAAGCCATCCTCGGTCTCGACATCAAGGGGCACACCGTCAAGCGCGTCATGGTCGCGCAGGGTGCCCGCATCGACAAGGAGTATTACTTCTCGGTGCTGCTGGACCGCGCCAACCGCGCCTACCTCTCGCTCGCGAGCGTCGAGGGTGGCATGGAGATCGAAGAGCTCGCGGTCGAGCGCCCCGAGGCGCTCGCGCGCATCACCGTCGACCCGCTGCAGGGCATCGACAAGCGCAAGGCGATCGAGATCGCCGAGGCGGCCGGCTTCTCCGAGGAACTCGTCGACAAGGTCAGCGACGTCTTCGTCAAGCTCTACGCGGTCTATACGGGCGAGGACGCCACGCTCGTCGAGGTCAACCCGCTGGTGCTCACCGAAGAGGGCGACGTCATCGCGCTCGACGGCAAGGTGTCGCTCGATGAGAACGCCGAGTTCCGGCACGCCGGTCACGCGCTCCTCGAAGACAAGGATGCCGCCGACCCGCTCGAGGCGAAGGCCAAGCAGAACGACCTCAACTACGTCAAGCTCGACGGCGAGGTCGGTGTCATCGGCAACGGCGCGGGCCTCGTGATGTCGACGCTCGACGTCGTCGCGTACGCCGGTGAGAACCACGGTGGCGTCAAGCCCGCCAACTTCCTCGACATCGGAGGCGGCGCCTCGGCCGAGGTCATGGCGGCGGGCCTCGACGTGATCCTCGGCGACCCGCAGGTGAAGTCGGTGTTCGTCAACGTGTTCGGCGGCATCACCGCATGCGATGCCGTCGCCAAGGGCATCGTCGGCGCGCTCGCCGAGCTCGGATCCAGCGCCTCCAAGCCCCTCGTGGTGCGCCTCGACGGCAACAAGGTGGACGAAGGCCGAGCGATCCTGCGCGACGCGAACCACCCGCTCGTCACCCTCGCCGAGACCATGGACGAAGGCGCCGACAAGGCCGCCGAGCTCGCCAACGCATAAGGAAAGCACAATGTCGATCTTCCTCAACAAGGATTCCAAGGTCATCGTCCAGGGCATCACCGGCGGCGAGGGCACCAAGCACACGGCGCTCATGCTGAAGGCGGGCACGAACGTCGTCGGTGGCGTCAACGCCCGCAAGGCCGGCACGACGGTCCTGCACACCGACAAGGACGGCAATTCGGTCGAGCTGCCCGTCTTCGGCTCGGTCGCCGAGGCGATGGAGAAGACGGGCGCGGACGTCTCGATCGCGTTCGTGCCGCCCGCCTTCACGAAGGACGCGATGGTCGAGGCCATCGACGCCGAGATCCCGCTTCTCGTCGTCATCACCGAGGGCGTTCCCGTCGGCGACACGGCCGAGGCGTGGGCCTACGCCCAGTCGAAGGGCGAGAAGACCCGCATCATCGGTCCGAACTGCCCCGGCATCATCACCCCCGATGAGTCGCTCGTCGGCATCACTCCCGCCAACATCACCGGCAAGGGACCCATCGGCCTCGTCTCGAAGTCGGGCACCCTGACCTACCAGATGATGTACGAACTGCGCGAGATCGGCTTCTCCACGGCGATCGGCATCGGCGGTGACCCGGTCATCGGCACGACGCACATCGACGCGCTCGCCGCGTTCGAAGCCGACCCCGAGACCAAGGCGATCGTGATGATCGGCGAGATCGGTGGCGACGCCGAGGAACGTGCCGCCGACTTCATCAAGGCCAACGTCACCAAGCCGGTCGTCGGCTACGTCGCCGGCTTCACCGCTCCCGAGGGCAAGACGATGGGCCACGCCGGTGCGATCGTTTCCGGCTCTGCCGGAACCGCCCAGGCGAAGAAGGAAGCGCTCGAGGCTGCGGGTGTGAAGGTCGGCAAGACGCCGTCCGAAACCGCATCGCTCATGCGCGAGATCATCCAGGGTCTCTGACCCGAGCACCGAAGAGCGGATGCCGCAGGGCCCGAGAAACCACTCGAGGCCGCGGCATCCGCTCTTCGTCGTCTCGGCCCCGGTGTCGTCGGCGGCGCTACGCTGGGGACATGCCGTTGACCGGAGAGTACAAGCCGTCCACCGCGGAGTGGGCGCGCACGCAGGCCGAGACGTTCGAAGCCACCGCTGGCACGGAAGCCGCGACGATGCGCGACAAGCCGATCATCGTCCTCACGACGGTCGGCTCGAAGACCGGCGCGCTGCGCAAGACCGCCCTGATGCGCGTCGAGCACGAGGGCGTCTACGCCGTGGTCGCATCGATGGGCGGTGCGCCCCGCGAGCCTGCGTGGGCCGGCAACATGCGCAAGCAGCCACACGTCGAACTGCAGGATGGTGCGGACAAGCGCGACTACACCGCGCGGGAGGTCTCGGGCGACGAGCGCGACGTCTGGTGGGAGCGCGCTGTCGAGGCGTGGCCGGACTACGCGAACTACCAGACGAAGACCGATCGGGTCATCGCGGTGTTCGTCCTCGAGCCGCGCGCCTGACACCGATCGCCGTAGCGCCTCGGCGTCGGAGCGTACCGCCTCGGCGGCAGTGGCCTACGCGCCGAGCAGAGACTCGATGGGGCCGCGGGCGAAGTAGAGCAAGAAGCCCGCGGCGACGATCCACAGCAACGGGCTGATCTCGCGCGCCTTGCCGGCGAGCGACCGCACGACCACCCACGCGACGAAGCCCGCGCCGATGCCGTTGGCGATCGAGTAGGTCAGCGGCATGACCGTGATCGCGAGGAAGACCGGCAGGAGCGCGGAGAAGTCAGAGAAGTCGATGTGGCGGATCTGTGACATCATCAGCGCGCCGACGATCACGAGGGCCGCTGCGGCCACCTCGGTGGGGACGATCGAGACGAGCGGGGTGAAGAACATCGCGACGAGGAACAACAGTCCGGTCACGACGTTCGCGAGTCCCGTCCGCGCGCCCTCACCGATGCCCGACCCCGACTCGATGAAGACCGTGCTCGACGAGCTCGAGGTGAGCCCGCCCGCGACCGCCCCGACACCTTCGACGACCAGAGCTGACTTGATGCGCGGGAAGTCACCACGTTCGTCGGCGAGACCGGCTTCTTTCGACAGCCCGGTCATGGTTCCCATCGCGTCGAAGAAGTTCGTGAACACCAGTGTGAACACGAGCATGAGCGCGGCGAGGATGCCGATCCTCTCGAAGGACCCGAACGAGACCTGACCGAGCAGGGAGAGGTCGGGGATGCTGACGAGCGACGCGGGAAGCTCGGGGACCGACAGGCCCCACCCGCCCGGGTTGACCTGGTCTCCGTCGAACATCGGGCCGAGGTCCCAGATCGCTTCGACGATGACCGCGATGACCGTGCCCGACACGAGGCCGACGAGCATTCCGCCCTTGACCTTGCGGGCGACGAGCACACCGGTGAGCAGGAGAGTGACGACGAAGATGAGGGCCGGGATCGTCGTGACCGACCCTTCGACACCGAGTCCGACCGGGGGAGAGGCGACACCGGTCGACGTGACGAAGCCGGCATTGACGAACCCGATGAACGCGATGAAGAGGCCGATGCCGACCGTGATCGCGAGCTTCAGCTGAATCGGGACGGCGTTGAAGATCATGCGCCGCAGCCCGGTTGCGGCCAGGAGCACGATGATGAGGCCGTTGATGACGACGAGCCCCATCGCCTCGGTCCACGTGACCTGCCCGACCACCGAGACGGCGAGGAACGAGTTGATGCCGAGGCCCGCGGCGAACGCGAACGGCAGGCGGGTGACCAGCCCGAACAGGATGGTCATCACACCCGCGGTGAGCGCCGTCGCCGCGGCGACCTGCGTGAAGCCGAGGGTATTGCCCTCGACGTCCACGCCGGAGGACAAGATGATCGGGTTGAGGATGACGATGTAGGCCATCGCGACGAACGTCACCACGCCTCCGCGCACCTCTGCACCCGTCGTGGAGCGCCGGCGCGAGATCTCGAAGAACCGGTCGAGACCGTTCTTCGGAGTCGTCTCGGCGGTTTCGATGTCCGGGGACGGGGTAGTTGTCATGTTCGCGGGACCTCCGACGTCGAAGATAGCGTCATCGGCCCGCGGCGTGCTCATCGGCAGGATGCATGCGGAGCGCGCGCCGCGCGATGTGCGGCCGATCCGCTGGGTATCGTCGAATCCGCATGTATCGCCTCGTCGTCGTCCTTCTCGCCGCCATCGATGCCGTCATCGCCGCGGCAGTCGGCCTGGCGGCGCTGATGGCGCCCCTCACGCTGCTGTGGGCGATCGGGTTCGGCGACGAAGCCGAGTGGGCGGCACTGTGGCCGACCGCGGCGGCGGCGTGGCAACTCGGTCACTTCGTGCCGTTGGACATCACGCTTCCGGCCGCCTACCTCGTCGACACCGGAATCGACCCGGACCTCGCGACGTTCACGCTGTCGCTCGCGCCCCTCGCCTTCGCTCTCTTCACGGCCGGGTTCGCGGCCCGCTCGGGTCGACGCGCATCGCGGGCGGATGCGTGGATCACCGGGGTCGTCGCGGGGGCGGTCGTCTTCGGTATCCTCGCCGCAGTCGTCGCCGTCACCGGCGTTGCACCGCTTGCCGTCGTCGAGCGCTGGCAGGCGATCCTCTTCCCGTCGCTCGTCTTCGTCACCGCGAGTCTCCTCGGCGCGCTCGTCACCGAGTGGCAGGAGGCCGGAGAGGGGGCGATAGCGCGACTGCGGGACCGCATCGAAGCGCTCGATCACGGGTGGGGCCCGGTTCCGGCGCTCATCGCACGGGGCGGCGCCGCCGCGATCACGGCGATCATCGGTGCTGCGGCTCTGCTGACGGCGGTGGCGATCCTCGGACGTGGAAGCGAGATCATCGCCCTCTACGAGCGCGCGAACGTCGACGCCTTCGGTGCGACGCTCCTGACGCTCGGTCAGTTGGCCTATCTGCCCACCCTCGTGGTGTGGGCGATGAGTTATATCGCGGGCCCGGGCTTCGCTCTCGGCACGGGAACCTCGGTGTCGCCCGCGGGCACGGACGTCGGCGTCGTGCCGGGCGTCCCGCTTCTCGGAACCGTCCCCGAATCGCTCACACCGTGGATGCTCCTCCTCGGACTCATCCCCGTCGCCGCCGGCGCGTTCGCCGGGTGGATCGCCCGGTCGCGTCTGGCGGCATCCGAACTCGCCCGTGCCGACGTCCGGCGCGCCCGGCGCCAAGCAGACGTCGCAGGCGCGGCCGCTCTCGCGGGGTTGCGCGGCGACGACGGCGTCGCGATCGTCGAGCCGCCCGTGGACGACGGCCGCGATCCAGCGGCTGCGCGGGCGGTCATCGCTCTCGGTATCACCGTCATAGCCGGATCCGCCGCGGCGGTGCTGACGCTCGCTGCATCGGGGGCGCTCGGGCCGGGGCTCCTCGCCGAGGTCGGTCCCTCCGTGGGCCAGACCGCCCTCGCGGTCGGACTCGAGGTGGCAGTCGGCGCCGGCATCCTGCTCCTCGCGCCGCGGCCACGCCTGCGCAGACGCGATGGCGGGAGCGCCGGAGGTGCCCCCGGTGTGGCGGCTCCGCCCGAAACGGTCACTGCGGCGCGGCTAGACTGACCCGGTGCTCACGGTCGCGGTCCTCATCTCCGGAACGGGGTCGAATCTGCGAGCCCTCCTGGAGGCGGCGGCAGATCCGGCGTTCCCCGCTCGGGTCGTCGCCGTCGGCGCCGACCGCGAGGCGGACGGCTTCGCCCACGCCGAGGCGTTCGGCATCCCGACGTTCCTGGTGCCATGGGATCGATTCGAAGACCGTGAATCGTGGGGCCGGGAACTCGGCGCGCAGCTGGACGCGTGGCGGCCGGATCTGGTCGTCCTCAGTGGGCTGATGCGGCTCCTGCCGGCGACCCTCGTGGACGCCTGGTCGCCGCGCATCATCAACACC
This sequence comes from Microbacterium koreense, assembly GCF_042677105.1. Classification (NCBI taxonomy): domain Bacteria; kingdom Bacillati; phylum Actinomycetota; class Actinomycetes; order Micrococcales; family Microbacteriaceae; genus Microbacterium; species Microbacterium koreense. The sequence continues at coordinate 2,777,814 of NZ_JBHTIM010000001.1, read as the reverse complement.
CATCCCGCCTACCTGCCGGAGTTCCCCGGCGCCCACGGTGTGCGCGACGCGCTCGCTGCGGGTGTCGATCGCACCGGGGCCAGCGTGATCGTCGTCGACAGCGGCGTGGACACCGGGCCGATCCTCGCGCAGGAGCGGATCCCCGTGCAGCCGGACGATGACGAGCATCGTCTTCACGAACGCATCAAGCCGGTCGAGCGGCGGCTGCTCATCGACGTCGTGCGTCGCATCGCGACCGGTGAGCTCGAGCTGGACCGCGTCATCCCGAACACCCCCTGACCGAACGCCCATCCGAAACGCCGAGGAGCCCCCCATGGCCGGACCGAGCCACGACCCCGCCCTGTACCGTGACCGCGACATCGTCCCGATCCGGCGCGCACTCGTATCGGTGAGTGACAAGACGGGTCTGCGCGAACTCGGCGAAGCGCTCGTCGCGGCAGGCGTCGAAATCGTCTCGACGGGAGGCTCGGCCGCCCTCCTGCGTGACGCCGGGTTCGACGTCACCGATGTTTCGGCGGTCACCGGGTTCCCCGAGTCGCTCGACGGGCGAGTGAAGACCTTGCACCCGGGCGTGCACGCCGGCCTGTTGGCCGACCTCCGCCTCGAGGACCACGAGCGCCAGCTCGCCGAGCTCGGCATCGCGCCGTTCGAGCTGGTCGTCGTCAACCTGTATCCGTTCGTCGAGACGGTGGAATCCGGGGCCTCCCCCGCGGACGTCGTCGAACAGATCGACATCGGCGGTCCCGCAATGGTCCGCGCGTCGGCGAAGAACTTCGCCAACGTCGCGATCGTCGTCTCGCCCGAGTCGTACCCGGCCATCATCACCGCGCTCGGTGAGGGCGGCACGAGCCTGGCCCAGCGTCGTGATCTCGCCGCTCGGGCATTCGCACACACCGCGGGCTACGATCGAGCGGTTTCCCTGTGGTTCGCGGGTGAGACCCTGTCGGCGAACGCCGCGCTGCCACAGCACCTCACGATCCGTGCCGAACGCCTCGCCGAGTTGCGCTACGGCGAGAACGCCCACCAGCGCGCCGCGATCTACACCCGTGTGGGCGGGCACGGCATCGCCCAAGCCACCCAGCTGCAGGGCAAGCCGATGTCGTACAACAACTACGTCGACGCGGATGCGGCACTGCGTGCGGCCTTCGACATGGTCAAGCCGGCCGTGGCGATCATCAAGCACGCCAACCCGTGCGGCATCGCCGTCGCAGCATCGAACGCGCTCGACCCCATCGCGAGCGCCCACCTGCGCGCACACGAGTGCGACCCGGTGTCGGCCTTCGGTGGTGTGATCGCCGCGAACCGCACCGTCACCCTGAAGATGGCCGAGAATCTGCGCGACATCTTCACCGAGGTGATCGTCGCGCCCGACTTCGAACCCGAAGCCCTCGAGGTCTTCAAGCTGAAGCGCAACCTGCGCGTGCTCCAGTTGCCGGCGGATTGGCGCCAGGAACAGATGGACGTGCGCCTCGTCTCGGGTGGGCTGCTCCTGCAGGATGCGGATCGCTTTCCCGACGACATCGAGTCGGTCGCGAAAGACTGGCAACTCGTGTCGGGGGAGCGTCCCAGTGACGAGGCGATGACCAACCTCATCTTCGCGTGGAAGGCGTGCCGCGCCGTGAAGTCCAACGCCATCGTCCTCGCGAAGGCCTCCGCAACCGTCGGGATCGGGATGGGGCAGGTGAACCGCGTGGATTCCTGCCGGCTCGCGGTCGAACGCGCGGGAGATCGCGCCGCCGGGTCGGTGGCGGCATCCGACGCCTTCTTCCCCTTCGCGGACGGCCCGCAGGTGCTCATCGACGCGGGAATCCGCGAGATCGTCCAGCCGGGCGGGTCGGTGCGCGACGAGGAGGTCATCGACGCCGCACGCGCGGCGGGCGTCACGATGTTCTTCACCGGGGAGCGTCACTTCTTCCACTGATCCCGCCACGTGCGGCAGAAATCGGACGCGCACCGCCGTGTCCGATTTCCGCGAGCGTGTGTCGGTGGCGCGTGGCAGGCTGAGTGCATGACCACGGCGATGACCTTCGACGAGCGGTATCGCGCGATCGATTCGCGCGATGCCCGCTTCGACGGCCAGTTCGTCACGGCGGTGCGCTCCACCGGCATTTACTGCCGCCCCTCGTGCCCCGCGCGCACGCCCAAGGCATCGAACGTGACGTTCTATGCGACGAGTGCGGCGGCACACGAAGCCGGCTACCGCGCCTGCAAGCGGTGCCTGCCCGAGGCGGCGCCCGGTTCACCCGCCTGGAACCTGCGTGGCGACACCGCGGCGCGGGCCATGCGCCTCATCGCCGACGGCGTCGTCGAGCGCGAAGGCGTGCCCGGCCTCGCCCGGCGCCTCGGATACTCACCACGTCACCTCACGCGCCTGCTCACGACCGAACTCGGCGCCGGCCCGCTCGCACTCAGCCGCGCCCACCGCGCCCAGACGGCGCGGATGCTGCTCGTCGGAACCGAGCTCCCGGCATCCGACGTCGCCTTCTCGGCAGGGTTCTCGAGTGTCCGCCAGTTCAATGACACGGTCCGCGAGGTGTTCGGGATGTCGCCACGGGAGCTGCGTGCGCGGCGGCGTGCGACCCCGGCACCGACGCGTGACGTGTCAGGCCTCGGGACCATCGACCTCGTCCTGCCGCACCGCGGTCCGCTCGACGCCGACGGCCTGTTCGCCTGGATGTCGGCCCGGGCGATCGACGGGGTCGAAGACGCTACGCCCACCCGGTTCTCACGTGCGTTGCGCCTCCCCGCCGGGCCGGCCTGGTTCTCGCTACGCATCGACGACGATCGTCGCGTGCGGCTCAGTGCCTCGGTGACGCATTTGTCCGACCTCTCCGCGCTGGTGACCCGTGCGCGACGGCTGTTCGACCTCGACGCCGACCCCATCGCCGTCGACGAGGCGCTCGCGGAGCGCCCCGAACTGCGTCCTCTCGTGCGCGCCCTGCCCGGGATCCGCGTACCCGGCGCGGCCGACCCGCACGAGATGCTCATCCGCGCGATGATCGGCCAGCAGATCACCGTCTCGGCCGCTCGGACCGCTCTGTCCGCGCTCACGGCAGAACTCGGGGAGCCCGTCGCGGGACTCGGGAGCTCGACCCGGATGTTCCCGACGATGGCGGCGATCGCCACGCGCGGCGCCGACGTGCTGCGCGGGCCGGCCGCCCGCATCCGCGCGGTGACCGGAGTCGCCGCCGCGCTCGCGGACGGACGCCTGACTCTCACCGCCGGTGACGACGGCGGCGACCAGCGTGCGGCGCTCCTGGCTATGCCCGGTATCGGCCCGTGGACAGCCGACTACGTGCGGATGCGGGTGCTCGGCGACCCCGACGTGATCCTCCCCGGAGACGTCGCCGTCCGTGCCGGCGCGGCGGCGGCCGGCGTGCCGGCGGACCCGAAGAACCTCACCGCGTGGGCCACGCGCTCGGCACCTTGGCGCAGCTATCTGACCGCGCACCTGTGGCGCGCGGTCCCTCCACGGGCGTCGAACAGACGCCGCCAGGGCACCGCGGCTGCCACCGTCCCGAAAGGAACCCGCTCATGACCACGTTCCAGACGATCGCCACTCCCGACGGTGCGTTCTCGATTCTCAGCGACGACGACGATCGGGTCCTCGCCTCGGGATGGACCGACTCCCTGCAGGAGCTCATTGTGCGCCTGCGTCCGGACGCGCGGCCACAGGAGGTCCGCGACGGACACACGGATGCGGCATCCGCCGTCGAGGATTACTACGCGGGAGACATCGCGGCCATCGACGTCGTCGCCGTCCGTCAGAACGGCACCGCGATGCAGGCCGCCGGGTGGGAGCATCTGCGGAGGATCACGCCTGGGGCGCCACTCACGTATGCCCAGTTCGCCGCTACGCTGGGTGCGCCCACCGCGGTGCGTGCCGCGGCCGCCGTATGCGCGCGCAACGCACCGGCGCTATTCGTGCCCTGCCATCGCGTGCTGCGCACGGGTGGCGCGCTCGGTGGTTTCGCGTGGGGCCTCGACGTCAAGCGTGCCCTCCTCGATCGCGAGGCCGCACGCGTCGCCTGATTCGACTCTTGTCTTCGGCGAAAACTCAGGTCTAAGCTGGAGGGCTGTCGCCACACGCACAGCACACAGCCGCGCACTTCAGGAGGATGCCGTGAACATGATCGCCGTCGCAGCGAAGGTCGTCCTCCGTCCCGTGGGAATCGCCGCTCGCCCGCGCGCCGTCTTCGGCGGCTAGACGCCCCGGATCCGGAACCACTCGCCGCCTTCGCGGCATACCGGCGCCCCTCGGGGCGTTGACGGATGTCGACCCGTCTCCACCCGGCCGGCCGTGATCGCGGCCGCCGGAACACCGCCGCTGGCCGCGGCCCGCGAATCACTTCGTCCCCACAAGGAACATGACCACCACCGCAGAACCGAATCGGTCACACCTGTCCACTCCGCGCGCGCTCGCGCGGCTCCTGCCGTTCGCGAAGCCTGTCCTTCCGCGACTCATCCTCGGCGCCGTGAGCGCGCTGTTGGCAAGTCTTCTCGCATTGTCGATCCCGCTGATCCTCGAGGAGGTCGTGCAAGGACCGATCGCTTCCGGTCACTTCGTCGCGATCGCGTGGGGCGCCGCCGCGATCTTGGGCCTCGGGCTCGCTGAAGCACTCATGGTCTGGCTGCGTCGCTGGTTCGTGCTCGGCCCCGCCACGATGGTCGAGTACGAGATCCGACAGACGTTCTATTCGCGCCTGCAGCGCCTGCCGGTCGCGTTCCATGATCGGTGGCAGTCGGGGCAGCTGCTCAGCCGCATGATGCAGGACATCAGCATGCTGCGCCGCTGGCTCGCGTTCGGACTGGTCCTGCTCGTCGTCAACGTGCTGACGATCCTCGTGGGCACCGTGCTGTTGTTCCGGTGGCATTGGCTGCTCGGTGCCACGTTCCTCGTCGTGTCGATGCCGCTGTGGTACGCCGGATATCGGTTCGAGAAGACCTATGGCACCCTTGCCCGGCAGAGCCAGGATCAGGCGGGGGACCTTGCGACGTCGGTCGAAGAGAGCGTGCACGGCATTCGCGTCCTCAAAGCCTTCGGGCGCGGCACGCACGCACTCTCGAAGTTCACCAGCCAGGCGGAGACCCTTCGAGGAACAGAGTTGCGCAAGGCTCGTGCTGTCGGGTGGATCTGGTTCTGGCTCGTGCTGCTCCCCGAGGTCGCTTTCGCGTTGTGCCTCGGCGTGGGCATCGCGCTCGCGGCGTTCGGTGAACTGGGCCAGGCCGAACTCGTGGCCTTCTTCGTGATGGCCACCGTGCTGCGTTGGCCGATGGAATCCATCGGATTCCTGTTCTCGTTCCTGCTCGACGCGCGGACGGCGACCGACCGTCTCTTCGAGGTCTTCGATGAGCAGAACACGATCGTCGACCCGGCGGAGCCGAAGACGATCGTCCAGCCGCGCGGTGAGCTCGCGTTCGAGGGTGCGCACTTCCGATATCCGGATGCCCCGCCCACCGAGCGCGATCTGGTCGACGGCGTCGACCTGACACTGCGGCCTGGCGAGACGATGGCGCTCGTCGGGCTCACCGGGAGCGGAAAGACGTCACTGACGACGCTCCCCACGCGCCTGTACGACGTCACCGGGGGGCGTGTGACCCTCGACGGTGTCGACGTGCGTGACTTGACACTCGGGGAGCTGCGCCGTCACATCGGGATGGCGTTCGAAGACGCGACGCTTTTCTCGCAGTCCGTGCGCGACAACGTCCTGCTCGGGCGCGAAGACCTCGAGCCCGGTAGCGCCGAAGCAGAGCGCGTGCTGCGCGAGGCATTGGGTGTCGCACAGGCGGCGTTCGTCGACGATCTGCCGCTCGGGGTCGACACGGTGATCGGCGAAGAGGGCATGTCGCTCTCGGGCGGACAGCGCCAGAGGCTCGCCCTCGCACGCGCCGTCGCAGCCCGCCCGGCGGTGCTGATCCTCGACGATCCGTTGTCTGCGCTGGATGTCGACACCGAAGCCCTCGTCGAAGATGCGCTGCGCGAGGTCATGAGTGACACGACCGCGCTCATCGTGGCGCACCGACCGTCGACCGTGATGCTCGCCGACCGGGTCGCACTGCTGCAGGACGGAAAGGTGACCGCGGTCGGTACCCATTCCGAGCTGCTCGCCTCGAACGACCACTACCGACACGTGATCTCGAGCCTCGAGGTCGAAGAGGAGCGCCTGCGGGAGATGACCTACGACCCGTCACCCGACGAGCGCGAGACGGAGGAGGGCCGATGAGCACCGTTGTCGGCACGAGCGGCGAAGACCGCTCTGACTACACCCGCGACGAGAGCCGTGCGATCCGTCAGCGGTCGCTGCGACTTCTCGGTTCCCTCGTGTCGCCGTTGCGCTGGCAGCTGGTCCTCGCGGCCGTCGTGCTGGTGATCTCTACGGCGCTGCGCGTGATCGGGCCGATCCTGCTCGCCTACGGATTCGATACGGCGCTGCCGGCGGCGGTCGAGCGGATGGACTGGCTCCCGACCATCGGGGTGGTCGTCGTCTACCTGGTTTCGGCAATCGGTGGGGCCGCGCTCATCGGCTGGTACGTCGTCGTCGCGGCGCGACTCACGCAGGCGGTCATGCTCGAGTTGCGCAAGCGCATCTTCTTGCACACCCAGCGATTGAGCCTCGAATTCCACGAGTCTTACACCTCGGGCCGAATCATCTCGCGCCAGACCAGTGATCTCGACACGATCCGCGAACTCCTGGACGGCGGTCTCAACGAACTGGTCTCGGGTGTCTTGTACGGAATCTTCACCCTCGTGGCGCTGTACTTCCTCGACTGGCAGTCCGGGGTCATCCTGACCGTCGCCGGCATCCCGCTGTTCTTCCTCATGCGCTGGTTCTATCTGCGCTCGCAGGTGGTCTATCGCCAGTCGCGGGTCATCAGTGCCCGGGTCATCGTCAAGTTCGTCGAGACGATGACCGGCATCCGCGCGGTGAAGGCCTTCCGCAAAGAGCAACGCAACGACGAGGACTTCGGTACCGAGGCGCTACGCTACCGCGACGTCAACATCCGCTCGATCCGCCTGTTCGGCACGTTCGAGCCCGGGTTGATGGCGATCGCGTCGCTTGCACTGGCATTCATCGTCTTCTGGGGCGGGGTGCGCGTCGCCGACGGCACACTGCTCGTCGGGGCGTTGCTCGGTGCCGTGGTCTACGTGCGCAACTTCTTCTCGCCGATGCAGGAGGTGGCGTTCTTCCTGAACTCCTACCAGTCCGCCACGGCGGCGCTCGAGAAGGTGTCCGGCGTGCTCGAGGAACGCCCCACGGTCCCCGACCCCGAGAACCCCGTCGATCTGTGGACGGCGAAGGGTCACATCCTCTTCGATGACGTCGTATTCGGGTACTCGGACGACCGCACGATCCTGCCCGACTTCACTCTCGACATCCCCGCGGGGCAGACCATCGCGCTGGTGGGAACGACGGGAGCCGGAAAGTCCACGCTGGCCAAGCTCGTTTCGCGTTTCTACGACCCGACGCAGGGCACGGTCTCGCTCGACGGTGTCGACCTGCGACAGATGCACCCGAAGGATCTGCGCCGCGCGATCGTCATGGTGACCCAGGAGGCCTACCTGTTCAGTGGAACGGTCGCCGACAACATCGCGCTCGGCAAGCCCGAAGCCACACTCGACGAGATCAAGGCCGCAGCGCGAGCCGTCGGAGCCCACGAGTTCATCGAGCGTCTGCCCGACGGCTACGCCACCGATGTCAACAAGCGCGGTGGTCGTGTCTCGGCGGGTCAGCGGCAGTTGATCTCGTTCGCGCGCGCGTTCCTCGCAGATCCGGCCGTTCTGATCCTCGACGAGGCGACGGCGTCGCTCGACATCCCCTCGGAACGTCTGATCCAGGACGCCCTGCAGACCCTCCTCGCCGACCGGACGGCGATCATCATCGCCCACCGCTTGTCGACGGTTGCGATCGCCGACCGGGTGCTCGTGATGGAGCACGGGCGCATCATCGAAGACGACGCCCCCGACGCGCTGATCGCAGGCACCGGCAAGTTCGCTCAACTGCACGCCGCGTGGCGCGAATCCCTGGTGTGATGCCCTTCGCCCCGCGCCTTCCGGCGCGGGGCGAAGGGAGGCGACGGGGTCTCGGTGGGGGAGGGGAATCCGAGACCCCGCCGCGGCTTGTCCGGCCGATGGTCAGCCGGACAGTCTGAAGCGAGAAGCCGAGTTCAGAGGCGGATCTCGGCGATGACCTCACCGTACTCTGTCTCGCCGACAGGGGTGAATCCCACACGCTGGAAGAATGCTTCGGGACCGTCGTCACCGGCTTCGTAGATGACCGTGACACAGTCCATGCCGCGCTCGCGTGCCTCTTCGAGAAGTTTCTCGACGGCGAACCGGCCCACGCCGCGCCCCTGGTCGTCCGCGTCGACGTTGATACGCCACAGAACCGACCGGAAGTGCTCGATCGGCACCTCGGGGTCGAAGTTCGCGCTGACGAACCCGACGACTTCGTCGCCGTCCACCACGACCCGTTGCCACGAGGTCTGCGGGTTGACGACGGTCGCGGCGATGCCGTAGCTCACCGGGGCGAGGAACTGTTCCTGGCCGGGCTTGAGCGACATGTTGTTCACCGCGACGATCGTCTCGGCGGACAGTTCCACAACCTGCAGCTCAGCCATACGCACAGGCTAACCGCAAACGGCTCGATTGGTTACTCCCCGGCGTGCACTGTGGACGGATTTATCTCGACGTCGAGACAATTTCGCCGTGTGCGTTAGGCTGGATCGGACTCCGAACGAAGGCGACACAGGTGACCGATTCGACCATTGTCTACACCTACACCGACGAAGCGCCGGCCCTCGCGACGGCCTCGTTTCTTCCCATCGTCCAGGCGATCACGCGGAGGGCCGGCGTCGACGTCGAGACCCGCGACATCTCCCTGGCCGGCCGCATCCTCGCGGCATTCCCTCAGCAGCTGACACCCGAGCAACAGGTCGGCGACGCACTCGCCGAACTGGGGGGACTGGCCACCCTGCCCGAGGCGAACATCATCAAGCTCCCCAATATCTCGGCATCCATTCCTCAGCTCAAGGCGGCGATCGTCGAGCTGAAGGAGCAGGGCTACGATGTGCCGGACTATCCGGATGAGCCCCGCACGATCGAAGAGAAGGACGTCCGCGCCCGCTACGACCGCATCAAGGGGTCGGCCGTCAACCCGGTCCTTCGCGAAGGCAACAGCGACCGCCGTGCTCCCGGCGCGGTGAAGAACTACGCACGCAAGTACCCGCACACCAACAAGCCCTTCGCGCCGGGATCGAAGACGCGCGTGGCGACGATGGGACACGACGACTTCAAGAGCAACGAGAAATCGTGGGTGGCCGCGCACGATGACACGCTCTCGATCCGTCATGTCGCCCAGGACGGCACCGAAACCGTCCTCAAGAGCGACTTGAAGGTGCTGCCGCGTGAGGTCATCGACGCGACCTTCCTGTCGGCGGGGGCGCTGGACGCGTTCCTCGCCGACACGCTCGCGCAGGCAGAAGCCGACGACGTGCTGTACTCGGTGCACCTGAAGGCGACGATGATGAAGGTCAGCGATCCGATCATCTTCGGACACGTGGTGACCACGTTCTTGCGCGACGTCTTCGCGACGCACGGGGAGAAGCTTGCCGCCGCCGGTCTCACGCCCGACAACGGGCTCGGATCGATTCTGTCGGGCCTCGACGCTGTCGACGGCGGCGCCGAGATCAAGGCCGAGATCGCGACCGCGCTGGCCGCAGGCCCCCGACTCTCGTACGTCAACTCCGACAAGGGCATCACCAACCTGCACGTGCCCAGCGATGTGATCGTCGACGCGTCGATGCCCGCGCTCATCCGCAACGGCGGAAAGATGTGGGGCGTCGACGGCGAAGAAGCCGAGACTCTCGCGGTGATCCCCGACTCGTCCTACGCCGGCGTCTACCAGGCGGTCATCGACGACGTCATCGCGAACGGTCCGCTCGACCCCGCGACGATCGGCACGGTTCCGAACGTCGGACTCATGGCGCAGAAGGCCGAGGAGTACGGCAGCCACGACAAGACTTTCGAGATCTCAGCGCCCGGTGTCGTGCAGATCCTGGACTCTGACGGCGTCGTGCTCATCGAGCACACGGTGGAGGCCGGTGACATCTGGCGCGCGACGCAGACCAAGCACATCCCGATCATGGACTGGGTGAAGCTCGCCGTCACGCGGGCGCGTGCGACGGGCGCGCCTGCGGTGTTCTGGCTCGACGTCAACCGCGCGCACGACGCCCAGTTGATCGCCAAGGTGCACCAGGGCCTTGCTCTGCTCGACACCAAGGACGTCGAGATCGTCATCCTTCCGCCGGACGAGGCGACGCGCTACACCCTCGCCCGCATGCGGCGCGGCGAAGACACCATCTCGGTGACCGGCAACGTGTTGCGCGACTACCTCACCGATCTCTTCCCGATCCTCGAGGTCGGCACCAGCGCCAAGATGCTCTCGATCGTTCCGCTGCTCGCCGGTGGCGGGCTCTTCGAGACCGGCGCGGGCGGGTCGGCTCCGAAGCACGTGCAGCAGCTCGTCGAGCAGAACTATCTGCGGTGGGACTCGCTGGGTGAATTCTTCGCGCTGGCCGCGTCGCTGGAACACCTCGCGACCACGACCGGCAATGATCGCGCGCAGGTCCTGGCCGACACACTGGATGCCGCGACCGGCACGTTCTTGGAGAACGACAGGTCGCCCGGCCGCAAGCTGGGCTCCATCGACAACCGGGGGAGCCACTTCTACCTCGCGCTCTATTGGGCTCAGGAACTGGCCCGCCAGCAGGCCGACACCGAGCTTGCGCAGATCTTCGGTCCCGTCGCCGAGGCGCTCGCGGCGAACGAGCAGAAGATCGTCGATGAGCTCGCCGCCGTGCAGGGCGCGCCGGTCGATATCGGTGGGTACTACCGACCGGATGTCGACCTCGTCGATGCCGTCATGCGTCCCTCGACCACGCTGAACGGCATCGTCGACAGCATCTGATCCGACGGTGAAGAAGCCCCGGCCGGCAGGCCGGGGCTTCTTCGTCGGTATGGGTCGGACGTTCGCGAGCGGATGCGGCGCGCCGCATTCCGCTCAGTATTGGACGCGTACCTCGGTGCCGACGGCCGACCAGTCGTAGACGAACTTCGCGGTCGCGGGTGGCAAGTTCACGCAACCATGGCTCATCGTGTTGCCGAAGTTGTTGTGCCAATACGCGCCGTGGAGCGCCTGGTCACCGTTGAAGTAAGCGAGCCAGGGGACGTCTTCAGTGCAGTAGGGGGCGCCTTCGAAGCAGCCGAGGTCTTGCAGGGGCGTCTTCCAGTTGATGCGGAAGTTGCCCACGTGTGTGGGGGAGCCGGCGAGGCCGGTCGAGGCCAGGTAGGAGCTGACCAAGCCGCCGTTCTCGTACAGGTAGACCCGCTGATCACTGAGGTCGACGACGATGTTCCGCGCCAGCGCGGTGGTCGCGAACGGGGTCTGTTCGACCGGAAGCTGGAAGACGCCGTCGCCTTGCGCGAGCTGTGCGGCGTAGTCACTCGACACTGTGGACGTCTCGCCCAGGACGCGGCCGTCGACACCCGCGATCTCTTCCCGGAGCACCTCCCCGCCGGTGTCGGTGATGACGCGCGCGTCGACGGCGTCGCGATTCACCGCCTCGGCGAGGCCGGGCACGAACTCGGCGATGGCGTCCTCGTCGGCGGTGATCTCGAAGGTGCCGCGGTCGCCGGGAGTGACGGTCAGCCACGACGCGGCGATGTCGCGCGAAACCGGCACCGTGCGCTCGTCGCCGACGTAGAAGCCGGCGGTGTCGAGGATCTCGTTGAGCGACGACACGGTGGCGTCGGCGACGTATGTGGGCGTGAGTGCCGTCACCGGCGTGGCAACGGCGTCGAATTCCAGACGCGTCTGGCCGGACGTGTAGGCGTCTTGGAGGGCGAGGCGCAACGCGTCGACATCGATCCCCGTGCCTTCGACGGCGGGGGTGGCGACGTAGCTTGCGGTTTCGGCATCGAACGACACGACAGCGTCGACGGGGTCGGTGTACAGATCCGGGGCTGCTGCGCGCAACGCGGCCGTCGCGGCCTCTGCATCGAGCGCGATGCTCGCGTCGAGCGGCTCTGCGAACCATGCCGAGACGTTCCACATGGGGTGTTCGGCGAAAGCGGTGTCGGCGAGGGCGCGGCCGTCGACGGTCGCGCCGAGATCGGCGCCCGTGACCTCGACGTCTCCGCCGGCACCGGTGAGGACGACCGTCGTGTCGGCCAGTCGGCTCTGGAGGGCATCGGTCGCCGCCCCCGCGGTCAGCCAGCCGACCGGAACGCCCGCGACGGCCGTGCCGGGTGCGATGAGCACGAGCGACGAGGCAGCGACGGCGATCGCGGTCACGCCCGCGGCGATACCGACCCACATGCCCACCCGGCGCTTCTTCGGTGCTTCGTCGGCGGGGGCCCACTGGTACTCGGGCTCGGGGGCCGGACTGTCGTCGACGAAGGTTTCGTCGTCGACGAGCGTGTCGGCGGCCCCACTGTGTTCTGCGTCGGCGTCTGGCCTGATCGCGAGATCTGTCACGCAACACCCCCCCGGCTGGCAGATTCGTCCCTCTCTATGATAAACGACCCGCTCGATCGTGGGGACAACGGTCCGATCACATCCCTGTCGTCGTCGCGTCGAGGATGTAACGGATTTGTAAATCATCCGTTCAAAATGCACGAACGGCTTGCGTCCGGTTAGTTCGTAAGGTCTACTAACAAACATGACTGCATCGGAAGTGCAGCGCGGCTCTTCCTCTCCCGAGCCGACGCACACCACCGCGACGACTGTCGCGTCGCGACGCCAGGGGACCAAGGTCCTCCCCGAACACGCCCGCGCCCACAACCGGTCGTTGGTGTTGCAGACGCTGTTCCACCAAGGGGCCATGAGCCGGGCGGACCTTGCTCGCGAGACCGGACTGACCCGGGTCACCATCTCGGACCTGGTCGCCGAGTTGATCTCCGACGGCTTCATCGCCGAACTCGGCATGCGGGAGTCGACGGGGCCCGGCAAGCCGGCGATGCTGATCGACCTCGACCACTCCGGTCACCGCATCGTCGGCCTCGACCTCTCGGGGAGCGAGGCGATCATCGGTGCCGTCCTCGCTCTCGACGGAAGCATCGTCGCGCGGCGCGAGGTCGCACTGCCCTCGGCGGAAGGTCTGCTGGACGCCGTGGTCGAACTCGCCCGCGAACTCGTGACAGCCTCAGACGCGCCCGTGCTCGGGATCGGCGTTGGGGCACCCGGTGTGATCGATGAACGCGGCGTCATCCTCTCGGCCCCCAACCTCGGGTGGGTCGGCTTCGACCTCGAAGGCGCACTTCAGAACGCTCTCGGGCTGCCGGTACTCGTCGCGAACGACGCCAATGCCGCGGTCCTCGCTGAGTACACCTTCGGGGGCGCCGGCGACGACGTCCTCCTCGTTCGCGTCGGACGTGGTGTCGGTTCGGGTCTGCTCGCGGGCGGCCGCCCGCTGCGCGGAGCACGCTCGGCAGCCGGCGAGATCGGACACGTCACCGTCGGAACGGACGGCGGGCCGACCTGCGTGTGTGGCAAGGTCGGATGCCTCGAGGCCTGGCTCTCCGTGCCGGCTCTGACCCGGCACCTGTCGGCTACCGGCCCCGAGGAACGCGAGCGCGTCCTCCGCGATGCGGGCGAGCGCCTCGGAATCGCTCTGGCGCCCGTGGTGGGCGCTCTCGACCTGTCGGAGATCGTGATCTCGGGTCCCTCTGAACTTCTCGACGGTGCGCTCACCGAGCAGACCGTCGAGACCCTCCGTGCCCGCACACTCGCCGAGTTCCACGACGGTGTGCGCGTTCGCATGACGGAACACGGCGAGGACATCGTCCTCCGAGGTGCCGCCGTCATGGTCCTTTCCGGACAACTCGGGGTGTCGTAGCGACTCGACGGCATCCGCATCCCCCCGGACGGTCACCCGACCCCCGGAACGCCAAGAAGAGAAGGAATCACCATGAACAAGAAGCTCGGAGCACTGGGGCTCGTCGGCGCTTCCGCTGTCGTGCTCGCCGGTTGCGCGGGCGGTGGCGGAACCACTCCCAGCGAACCGGAGACCGGTGAGCTGACGGTGTGGCTCGTCGGCACGGATACCCCGCAGACGGCGCGAGACTACCTCACCGAGACGTTCGAGTCCGAGAACGAGGGCTGGACACTCGTCATCGAGGAGAAGACCTGGGCGGATGTGTCGGACACCTACACCGCGGCATTGTCGTCGAACGACTCGCCGGACGTCGTCGAGGTCGGCAACACGCAGGCGCTCGGGTTCGCGGATGCGGGTCTGTTCCTCGACATCAGCGACATCGAGGGCGACCTGGGCGGCGACGACCTGCTCGGAGGGCTCGTCGAGGCCGGCACCTACGAAGGCGCACTGTACGCAGCGCCCTACTATGCCGGCGGACGTGTCGTGTTCTACAGCCCGATGATGGTCGACGAGGTCCCGGCGACACTCGATGACTATGTCGCCGAGGGCGTCGCGATGACCACCGACACCGTCTCGGGCATCTACGCCCCCGGTAAGGACTGGTACAACGCCTTGCCCTACATCTGGGCACACGGTGGTGAGATCGCGGTGCAGGACGGCGACACATGGGACGCGCAGTTCTCGAGCGCAGAAAGCCTCAAGGGCCTCGAGCAGCTGCAGGACGTGTACGAGAACGCCACGATCGCACCGGCCGACGGCAACGAACTCCAGGCCAACATCGCCTTCTGCGACGGCGAGGCCGGATTCATCTCCAGCCCCGCCTGGGCCGCGGGTAACCTCACGGGCGCCTGGCCGTGGGGTGACGAGGCCGCCGGTGAAGAGGTCGAAGAAGGATGCCCCGACACCTACGCCAAGGACCTCGGTGCCTTCGCCCTCCCCGGCCTGACCGAGGGTGAGACCGCCCCGATCTTCGCCGGTGGATCGAACGTCGCCGTTGCGACCAAGAGCGAGGCGCCCGGCAAGGCCAAGGCCGCGCTGACGATCATGCTCTCTGAGGAGTACCAGAAGCTGCTCGCCGAGCAGGGCCTGACGCCCGGAATCGTCTCGGCCGCGCAGTACCTTCCCGACACCCCCGTCGCGAAGGCGCAGGCTGAGGCGCTCGCGAACTCGAAGTTCACCCCGACGAGCCCGAACTGGGCTGAGGTCGAGGCGGCGCAGATCATCCCCGACGCGCTCGTCAAGATCGCTGAGGGCGGAGACGTCGCCCAGATCGCGGCTGACCTCGACGCGCAGATCGAAGCCATCCTCAACCCGTGATCCTCGTGCGAGGGGTTCCACCTCGGTGGAGCCCCTCGCTCGGGACCGATCCCTCGGTCGGACTCAGGTGCAGCCCTGCGTCCGATCCGGTGACCGGTCCGCTCCACGACCCATCGACGCGGCGACCGGCCGCACGTCCTCCCGAGAGGAGCTGACATGACCGCCACAGCGACCCCGATCGTCACTCCCGATGACACCGCGCGTCCCGGGCCCGACCGCACACGCGGGCGTGCGCGTCGCGAAGCGAGAGGCGCCGCAGCGCTGCTCGCCCCGTCGCTCATCATCCTCGGCGTGATGGTCGGCTACCCCGCCGTACTCATGCTGATCCAGTCGTTCACCGACTACACGGTGAAGAACAAGGTACTGGGCACGTGGCCCGAATTCGTCGGCTTCGAGAACTACGTCGACCTGTTCACGCAGTCCGATTTCCCCGCCGTGCTCATGCGCAGTCTCGGTCTCATGGTCGTCCTCACCGTGCTGAACATGTCGTTCGGGGTCATCGTCGCCGTCTTGATGACGCGCCTCGGGCGGGCGTGGCGGATCGTCGTCTCGATAGGCCTGCTGTTGGCCTGGGCGATGCCGCCGTTGACGGCGACCGTGGTGTGGGGCTGGATCTTCGACACCGAGTACGGGGTGGTCAACTGGACGCTCAACACCCTCACGGGCACGAGCGACTGGACCAACCATTCGTGGTTGCTCAACCCGTGGTCCTTCTACTTCGTGCTGACGATCATCATCGTGTGGCAGTCGGTGCCGTTCGTCGCCTTCACGACGTATGCCGCGCTCGGACAGGTGCCCGGCGAGGTGCTCGAGGCGGCATCCCTCGATGGTGCGACGGGGTTCCAGCGATTCCGCCTGGTGGTCATGCCGTACCTGCGAAGCGTGCTCACCGTCGTGTTGGTCCTGCAGATCATCTGGAATCTGCGGATCTTCACCCAGGTCTATGCGCTGCAGAGCAGAGGCGGGTTGGCCTCGGAGACCAATGTTCTCGGCACCTACCTCTTCCGGCAAGGGGTCGGTGAATTCGGAGCCACCGCGGCGATCGGGGTCACGATGGTGATTCTGCTCCTCGTTCTCTCCTGGGGATACGTCCGCACCACGCTGAAGGAGGAGGAACTGTGAGCACCCAGGTCAACGCGGCCACCGAGCTCGGAACGCTGGGCGTCGGTGAGGTGCTCGGCGAGGGCGGTCGCCCGAAGGCGCCCCGCACCCGCAGTATCCGCGCCCGCCGTCCCTCCCCGCGACGGGTCGCCGTGCGCACGCTGCTGAACGTCGCCGCGGCGATCGTCTTCGCGCTGAGTGTCTTTCCCGTCTATTGGATGGTGAACATGTCGTTCACCCCCAACAGCGACATCGTCAGCCGTACGCCGAGCTTCGTCCCGCTGGATTTCACCGTCGCGAACTACATCACGGCCTGGACGCGTGAAGCGGCACCCGGCCAGACGGACTTCCCGCATGCGCTCGGTGCGACGATGACGGTCACCGCGGGCGTTCTGGTTGCGACGTTGCTCTTCGCGTTCCTCGCCTCGGTCGCTGTTGCCCGCTTCCGGTTCAAGGGGCGCCGGGCCTTCATCGTGTCGGTACTCGTCGTGCAGATGATCCCCGGCGAGGCGATGATGTTCACGATCTACGGGATGATCGACGACTGGCGCCTCATGAACACCTTCCTGGGACTCGGGATCGTCTACACGGCGGCGGTCATTCCGTTCACGATCTGGACACTGCGCGGATTCGTCGCCGGGGTCCCGGCCGATCTCGAAGAAGCGGCCATGATCGATGGGTGCACCAAGTCCCAGGCCTTCTGGCGGGTGACGTTCCCGCTGCTGGCACCCGGACTCGTCGCCACCGGTATCTTCGCGTTCATCCAGGCGTGGAACGAGTTCACGATGGCTCTTCTGATGATGAAGGGGTACAACCTCACCCTCATGCCGTGGCTCAACGCGTTCCAATCGTCGTCGGTGGGTGGAGCCGTCAACTGGGGGGCGGTGATGGCGGGTTCGACCCTCATCGCGCTGCCGGTCATCATCTTCTTCCTCATCGTCCAGGGTCGCATGACCGGCGGTCTCGTCGCGGGCGCGGTCAAGGGCTGATGGGCGTGCACGCATCGTTCGTCTCGCGCGAGGGGACGAACCCATGAGGGTCGGCTTGGATGTCGGCGGGACGAAGACGGACGCCGTGTTGGTCGATCCTGCGGGGACCGTCGGTGCGCGCGTCCGCCTCGCGACGGGGTGGGGTCCGGATGCCGTGACCTCCACGGTCGTCGAGGCCGTCGGACGTCTCGCCACCGCGGCGGGTGTCCCGATGAGCGCGTTCTCGACGGTGGGTGTCGGCATTCCCGGTCAGGTGGATCCCGTCGTCGGAGCGGTATCGCACGCGGTCAACCTCGGCATCGATTACCTCGACCTCGCCGGCGCGGCGGGGCGCGCACTCGAGTTGCCCGTCCACGTCGAGAACGACGTCAAGGCGGCGGCGCTGGGCGCTGCGGCTCTCCACGGCGGTGAGGGCACGATGGCTTATCTGAACCTCGGCACCGGCGTGGCTGCGGGTATCGTCCGCGACGGTGAACTCGTGCGCGGTACCCGGGGCGGCGCGGGCGAGGTCGGACACATCTCCGTCGATCCGAACGGCCCGCGTTGCCGGTGCGGACAGCGCGGCTGCATCGAGGCGCTCGCCGGCGGGGGAGCGGTCGCCGAGCGGTGGGCGAAGCCCGGAGCCTTTCCCGTTCGCGATGTCTTCGACGCCGCTGATGCGGGTGATCCCCTCGCGGTGCGGTTGCGTGGTGACCTCGCGTACGGCGTCGCCTCGGCGGTTCGCGTCTTGGTGCTGACAGACGACGTCGATACGGTCGTGCTCGGTGGCGGGGTGTCGACTTTGGGAGCACGTCTTCTGGAAGATGTCACCGAGGTGCTCGACAGGAGTGCGGTCGAATCGGCGTTCCTGCGCTCGCTGAGTCTGCCTCAGCGCCTCGAGATCCTGCCGGCGGGGTCGCCGGCGGCGGCGCTCGGCGCCGCGCTCGTGGGCGATGCGCGCGACGGCGTGCTCTTCGGACCCTGACCGATGCGGTCGCGTCAGGCGCTGAAGACCTTGCCGGGGTTCAGAATGCCTTGCGGGTCGAAGACCCGCGCGATCTGCCGCTGGAGCTCCCACTGATCATCGCCGAGCTCATCGGCGAGCCACCGTCGCTTCAGCACGCCGACACCGTGTTCGCCGGTGAGCGTGCCGCCGAGCCGTAGCGCGGCATGGAACAGGTCGTCGGCCGCATCCCAGATGTGCGGAGGCACCTCGACCACGCCGTCGGCGTCGGGCTCGGCGTCGAAGACGAAGTTGGGGTGCAGATTGCCGTCGCCCGCGTGCGCAACGGTCGGGATGACGAGTTCGTGCTCGCGCTCGACGCGGGCGATCTCATCGAACATCGCAGGGAGGGCGCTGCGCGGCACCGCGACGTCTTCGATGAGCGCGGTGCCGAGGGTCTCCATGGCGGGATGCATCGATCGTCTTATCGCGAGGAGGGCCTCACCCTCATCGCGGTCGTCGGTGCGGATGACGGTGCCGCCCGCAGCGGTGAGCACGCGGTCGATCGCGGCGGCTTCGGCAGCGGCGGCGGGGCCGTCGGTCTGAAGCGTCAGCTGCGCTGTGCCCGGCACGGGAACGGCAAGTCCCAGGAGCGAATGGACGGCGGTGAGGCTCGCGGCATCCATCAGTTCCATGATCGCCGGCTGGACCCCCGAGGCGGTCACGGCGGCGGATGCGGTGGCGGCCGCGCGCACGTCGGAGAACGTCGCCGTGATGGTGCAGACCTCACCGGGGACGACCCGACGCAGCTTGAGGGTGGCGCCGACGATGACACCGAGGAGCCCTTCGGAGCCGATGACGAGGGACGTGAGGTCAAGACCGGTGACGCCCTTGACCGTGCGATGGCCGAGCGACAGCAGGCGTCCGTCGGCGAGGACGAGATCGATGCCGAGGACCGCGTCCCGCACGACGCCGTACTTCGCGCAGAGGAGTCCGCCGGCGCCGGTGGCGATGTTGCCGCCGACGGTCGAGATCGCGCGGCTGGCGGGATCGGGCGCCCACCACAGCCCGTGCTCGGCGAGCATCGCGTTCAGATCACCGTTGAGGATTCCCGGCTCCACGACCGCAATGAGGTCATCGGGGCGCACCTCGAGCACCGCGTCCAGGGCGCGCACCGACAGGGCGATCTCCCCGCCTCCGGTGTTCGCGCCACCGGCGAGACCGGTTCCCGCGCCCCGGGTGACGACCGGCGTGGCCGTCGCCGTGGCAATGCGCATCGTTTCCTGCACGTCGGCGACACTCCGCGCGTGCACGACGGCGAGAGGAGTGCCTGCGGCGGCGTGGCCGGACTTGTCGGCCCGCGCCGCGTTCAGAGACGACGGTCGCGTGTCGACACGGTCACCCAGCGCCGCACGCAACAGCGTCAGCGCGCTCGGCGTCTCGCTCATGCGAAGCGGCGACGACCGCTGATCACACCGACGGTCACGGCGATCACGCCGAAGGCGACACCGATCCAGGCCATGTCCATGCTCCACCACGCTATCGTCGCCGAGGCGTAGACGAGCAGCTCGACGACGGCGCGCACGAACGGGTGCACGGCGAGTACGGCCCGTGGCGTGACGAAGAGTGCCCACACGAGGATCGCGAGCACCGGTGCGCCGATGCCGAGCACGATGTTCCACGGCAGCGGCCAGCTGACGAATCCCCACAGGGCGAGCGACGCGAACGCGAAGAGACCGCACAAGAAGGCGGCGATGTCGATGGCCGACGGACGTACGCGCATCCCGGGAGCGGGCTCGGCGGGCTTGTGAGGCGTGACGTTCACATGGTCGGACATGGCCTCCAGTCTAGATCGCGGCGGGGGTCACTCCGTCGTGGCCTGGGAGGCATCCCAGGCGTCGAGGATCTCCTCAAGGCCCACGAGGTCACTCAGGCGGTAGGACGCATCGGGGCCCGCCGAGGTGCCGGCGATGAAGCGGATGCGCAGTCGCGCGTCGAAGATGACGTCGGCGAGTGTCGGCCGCAGGACGACGGTGGCGGAGCCGGACCCGTCGAGGGTGACGGTTCCGCGCGAACTGCCCGCGAACACGACGTCGACGCTCGCGCCGGGCGTTCCGTTCACCCCGACGGTCACCGTCAGGCGCGAGCCGTCGAACACCGCGGTCGCGCCACCGACCGTCGGCGAGCCGGCGGGAAGCTCAGGCTCGGTGGGCCGCGGCGTGGGCGTGGGAGTCGGTGTCGGGGTCGTCGTCGGCGCCGGGGTGGGAGTCGCCGTGGGCGTCGCAGTCGGCGTGGGAGTGGGCGACGGCGCAAGGGTCGGCGTGCTCGTCGGCTCCGGGCTCGGCGTTGCCGTCGGTACCGGCGTCGGTGTCGTGGTCGGCACAGGCGTCGGCGCCGCGGTCGGGGCAACCGTCGGCACCGGGCTCGCGCTCGGCGCCGGTGCAGCGGGTGCGCTCGGCGCGGCATCGGTCGGCGGCTCGGAGGTCACCTCGGGGGCGGGGGGCTGCGTCGGCGCCGCGGCAGGAGTTGCCGTCGACGTCGATGTCGGGGCCGGGAGCGGTGCGGGCGCCTCCGGCGCGGGCTCGACGATCGAGACTCCTTCGGCCTCGACCGCCGGCGGCGTCGTTCCGGGGAGGACGACCGCGGCGGCGACCACCGACCCGACGACGACGACCCCGGCCGCGGCCAGGCCCACCACCGCGCCGACGCCGGACAACAGACCGCCGGATGCCGCGACGGTCGCACCGGCGCCCGCGGCGGCTGCGCCGCCGGCCGAGGCCGATCCCGTGCCGGACGCGGCGGCCGAGGCGGACCCGGCCGTGGACGATCCCGAGCCGGCGACCGACCCGACCGTGCCTGCGGGGTCGACGGGCACGAATGCCGCGCCGCCGCCGGGCGACACCGCCACCGCGCCGTCGACGACGGCGGACGGCATCGCGGCCATCGCCACGAGCGGCATCCCGCCGCCCTGGAGCGACGCGAGATAGGCGCCCGCGCCGGCGGCGCCGACCGTGAGAGGCAAGAGGACGAGGGCGAGTCTGCTGCCGACCTCTTTGGCTTCACCGGCCACGATCGCGCAGCGGGCGCACTCTGCGAGGTGCGTGTCGACCTTGCCGAGATCGCGGCGTCCGAGGTTCTCGCGCGCATAGGCGCCGAGTCGTTCGATCGTCCACTGGCAGGCGGAGCCGTCTTCGACCGAGCGCAGGTGCGCTTGGATCCAGGCCTCACGCAACCCCTCGCGGGCGCGGAAGGTGAGCTGCGCGACCGCCGTGGCCTTCATGCCGAGGAGGGGGGCGATCTCGGAGGGCTTCATGCCTTCGATCTCCGAGTACCACAACACCTCCTGCCAGCGTGTCGGCAGGCTGCGGAATGCCTGATGGGTCAAGCTCCGGTCGAGGGCCTCGTCCGTGGCCTCCTCGCTCGTGGCGGGGTCTTCGACGGTGTCGAGGACGTCGATGGCTGTTTCTTTCCGCGCACGTCCCCACCCGGCCGCGGTGTTGCGGATCGATGTGAAGAGGTAGGCGCGGAACGAACCGGTGGGCCCGCCGCCCTTCTGGATCGACTGATAGATGCGGGTGTAGGCCTCCTGGACGAGGTCGTCCGGGTCAAGACTCGACGACACCGAGCGGGCGACCGTCACTCCCGACCGATAGTGCCGGCGCCAGAGTTCGCCGAATGCGGCGCGGTCACCGGACCGCGTACGCAGCACGAGGTCGGCGTCTCCCAGTTCGGTGACGCCGGACGCATCATGCGTAGACATTCGGACTCCCCAAGTCGGCCTTTTCGTCGATACACGGGCCTCCCAGCGCGCCGTGCATCCTCTCATGAGACGCGGCAAGGCCCGTTTCATTACGCGACTCTCGACCATTCTCCCTGGTCGACCGGCGTTTGTCTCCCGGCTCACACTCAGGATCGACCCGCGCGTGCGTACGCGCGGAGGTCCGTGGCCGAGTACGGCATCCCTGCTCAGAACTTTTCGAAGAATTTCTCCGAAGTCGCGTAATAGACCCCGCGGGGGCCCATCTCTTGGGGTGAGAACGTCGCTCGCGCTCCCGTCGGGGGGCAGGAGCCGAGAGCCGGAATCGGAACGCCAGAACTCCGATGCGCCGGTGGCGGGTTCGGAGAAAACTCGGGGGAGGGTTCTCCGAACCCCGCCGACGCTCAGCCGAGGGGGCTTTGCGGCCGCTGCACCAGGGGGTGGGTGCGGCGGCCGCCACTTTCTTTCGTGGGCGTGATGCCTCAGTCGACGTCGACGTCGACGGCCGCGCCGCCCACCCACACCGCGCGCACCTCGTAGTCCGCGGTGAGCAGCACCGCATCCG
Source organism: Microbacterium koreense (assembly GCF_042677105.1). Taxonomy (NCBI): domain Bacteria; kingdom Bacillati; phylum Actinomycetota; class Actinomycetes; order Micrococcales; family Microbacteriaceae; genus Microbacterium; species Microbacterium koreense. Next base: position 2,755,228 of record NZ_JBHTIM010000001.1, on the reverse strand, counting down.
CCAGACGGTCGGGTTCGAGCGCGCCGAGATCTTCGCGCCCCAGGACCCGTGCCGGTGTCGCCGTCAACGCCGTGACGGCATCGGGCAACGCGACTCCGGCCTGCGTCGCGACGCGAAGCGCGACGTCCTGTGTGAGCGTCGAGCCGGCGATCGCGCCGCCGTCGACCAGGCGCGCCACCCCATCGACGACGTCCACGGCGAGCGGACCGAGCTCGTATCGGCCGTCGGCAGCACCGGCGGCGGCCATCGCGTCGGTGACGAGGGCCACGCGCCCGGGCGCGGCGGCGAACGCGATCCGGATCACTTCGGGATCGAGGTGCACGCCGTCGGCGATCAGCTCGAGCGTGACACGAGGGTCGGCCGTGGCGGCCGCCACCGGCCCCGGCATGCGGTGATGCAGGGGCGGCATGGCGTTGAACGCGTGCGTCAGCAGACGTGCGCCGGCATCGAAGGCGGCTGCGGTCGTCGCCGCGTCGGCGTTCGTGTGACCCACCGCCGCGACGGCGCCGGATGCGGCGATCGCGCGCACGGCGTCGATTCCGCCCGGAAGTTCGGGAGCGAGGGTGACCTGGCGGACGGTGCCACGTCCGGCATCGAGGAGTCTCCGGACGAGATCGCCGTCAGGATGCCGCAACAAGGATGGGTCGTGCGCTCCCTTGTGGCCCGGGTCCAGGAACGGGCCTTCCAGGTGCGTGCCGAGAATATCGGGGGAGGAGTCGACGAGGTCGGCGACGACGGCCGCGCGTTCCGCCAGATCGTCGATGTCCGCGGTGACGAGTGAGATGAGCGCACGCGTGGTGCCATGTGCGCGGTGGAACGCCCGCGACGCCAGGATCGCCTCGGCGCCGTCTTCGTGCGAATGGGTGCCGCCGCCGTGGCCGTGCAGGTCGATGAAGCCGGGCGTCAGGATCGCACCGTTCCCCGCGACCGCGACGGCGTCGATGATCGTGTCACCGTCGCGCGCGAACGCCTGCCACGCATCGGCGTCGCCCGTGCCGATCACGTGACCGTCGTCGAACGCGACCCACGCGTTCGGGCGCTCGACGCCTCCGTCGACGAGTCGCGCCGAGTGGATGATCGTGGTCATGGGCGTCCCTTCTGCCACGGAATCTCCGCGGACTCGTCGAACCCGATCCCGAGGCTGTGCCACAGCGGGGCGAGTCCGCCCACTCGCTCGCGGAAGCACGTCCAGGTGCGATCCGCGCCGTCGCGCGGGGACCACGACGCTTCTGCGGCGGCAGCGATCCGGGGGAATGCCATGCGGTCGAGATCCGCCAGGTCGCGGATCGTCTCGGTCCACAGAGCCGCCTCGATGCCCAGGATGTCGTCTTCGCCGATGCCGTCGATGACGGCGGTCGGTTCCCAACGGTAGGCGCGCTCGACGCTCGTCGGACCGTTCGCCCACGTGAGGCCGAGATCGGCATCCGCGGTCGGTTTCATGTCGAGATAGACCGCGTCCGCCGGAGAGAGGATGACCCGCGAGCCGTTGCGCACGAAGCGTCGCGCCCGCTCGTCCATGCCGTCAGTGGGGGAGACGAACCCCCAGTACTGTCCCACGGTCGCATCGTGCAGGTCGTCGACTGCGCCCGCCTCGTGCCACGTGAGCGGGGTCTTGCCGAGGGCGTCGACGATCTGCGTCGCTCGTTCCATGAAGTCGGCGTAGTCCCCCGCAGCCGTCCCGAGCGCTTCGTCGCCACCGATGTGCAGGTAGGGGCCGGGGGTGAGCGCGGCGAGCTCGCCGAGCACGTCTGCGACGAACTCATAGGTGCGCTCGTCGCGGATGCGCAGCGACGAGAAGCCGACCGCGAGGCCTTCGTACGGCACGGCCGCCCGCGGATCCTCGCCGCCGAACTGTGCGATGGCGTCGCGGATCTCGTCGGTCATGACGGGAGGTTCGGCGATATCGGGGTAGGCGACGCCGACGGCGTGCGTGTGGCCCGGAAGATCGACTTCGGGAACGACCGTCATATGGCGCTCTGCGGCATACTCCACGATCGCCCGGTAGTCGGCCTTCGTGTAGAACCCGCCCGCATCACCGCCCACCGACGTCGAACTCGCCCGTTCGGTCAGGAGCGGACGCGAGTCCATCTGCAGGCGCCATCCCTGGTCGTCGGTGAGGTGCAGATGGAGCATGTTGAACTTCAGGCTCGCCGCGCGATCGATGAACGCGAAGACCGTGGCGACGGGCTGGAAGTGTCGCGCGACGTCGAGCATCACGCCGCGGTACCCGAACCGGGGGGCGTCGTCGATGCGTGCGGCGGGGATCGACCAATCGCCGGTGTCGTGGGTGATCAGCTGCGCGAGCGTCTGCATGCCGTAGAAGAGGCCGGCGGCGTCCGCTCCGACGATGCTGACGGATGCCGCATCCACCCGCAGGCGATAGCTCTCGGGAGCGCCGCCCGGCTCGATGTCGAGGACGATGTCGGCATCCGAGGCGGTGGTGAGCGTGATCCCGGTGCGCCGCCGAACCACCTCGGCGAGGGCGGCACGGGCATCGCCGGGGCCCGAGACCGTGGTCGTCGGGACGAGGTGGAAGCCCGCGGCATCCGCCGTCTGGACGACGGCCGGAAGGGGGACGAGAGGAGCGGTCACGGTGCCTCCATTGTGGTGGGTGGCGCGCGCGACGTCACCCGTGTTCAAGTAAAGCGTCCTAACAAAAACCTCGGACCACTGTATCGGTCGTCGCTCCGATATGCTCGGAGCGTCGCGACTGGCGTTGAGGTGGGACACCACCGGGGAGCGGCTGACTACGGCATTCGACCGCTCGCCTGGGTCGGGTTTCGATTCGTCCGCAGACGCGGACTTTCTCAACCGCCGGTCTGCGTACGCAGCCCAGGAGCCGCAGTCAGGAGATCGAATGACCGATCAGTTCTTCAACGCCCCGCTCGCCGAGGTCGACCCCGAGATCGCCCAGGTGCTCGAGCGTGAGCTCGAGCGTCAGCGCGGGTATCTCGAGATGATCGCCTCCGAGAACTTCGTTCCGGTCTCGATCCTGCAGTCGCAGGGCTCGGTGCTCACGAACAAGTACGCCGAGGGTTACCCCGGTCGCCGCTACTACGGCGGGTGCGAAGAAGTCGACGTCGCCGAAGAGCTCGCGATCCAGCGTGCGAAAGAGCTCTTCGGTGCCGAATTCGCCAACGTGCAGCCGCATTCCGGAGCGACCGCCAACGCGGCCGTGCTGCACGCGATCGCCCGTCCCGGTGACACGCTGCTCGGACTCTCGCTCGATCAGGGTGGGCACCTCACCCACGGCATGAAGATTAACTTCTCAGGCCGCCTCTACGACATCGTCGCCTACGGTGTCGACCCTGAGACCTCGGTCATCGACATGGACGAGGTGCGTCGCCTCGCCCTCGAACACAAGCCGAAGGTCATCATCGCGGGATGGTCGGCCTACCCGCGTCAGCTCGATTTCGCCGCGTTCCGCGCGATCGCCGACGAGGTCGGCGCGACCCTCTGGGTCGACATGGCCCACTTCGCCGGGCTGGTCGCGGCAGGTCTGCACCCGAATCCGGTGCCGCACGCCCACGTCGTCTCGTCGACCGTGCACAAGACGATCGGCGGACCGCGCTCGGGGTTCATCCTCACCAACGACGCCGATATCGCCAAGAAGATCAACACGGCGGTCTTCCCAGGCCAGCAGGGCGGCCCCCTCATGCACGTCATCGCCGCCAAGGCGACGGCGTTCAAGCTCGCCGGTACCCCCGAGTTCCGCGAGCGCCAGGAGCGCGTCGTCCGCGGCGCCGCGCTCATCGCCGACCGCCTCTCGCGTGCCGACGTCGCCGAGGCCGGCATCTCGGTGCGCTCGGGTGGAACCGACGTGCACCTCGTGCTCGTCGACCTCCGTGACGCGGCGATCGATGGCAAGCAGGCAGAAGACCTGCTGCACGAGATCCACATCACCGTCAACCGCAACGCGGTGCCCAATGACCCACGCCCGCCGATGGTGACCTCGGGGCTTCGGATCGGCACACCCGCCCTCGCGACGCGCGGATTCGGCGACGCCGAGTTCGCCGAGGTGGCCGACATCATCGCCTTGGCGCTCCTGCCCGGCGCAGACGTCGAGGCGTTGCGCACGCGCGTCGCGGCGTTGACGGCGGCCTTCCCGCTTTACCCCGACCTCGCCCAGTAGAGGCCCCCTGCACCGCGAGAATTGCTTTCGACGGCGAGAATCTGCCTCGGGCGATTCTCGCGACCGAGAGCGATTCTCGATCTGAGAGGAGCGGTATGACCGCGCAGAAGTTGGACGGCAAAGCCGCGGCCGCCGAGATCAAGGCCGAGTTGCGGGAGCGCGTCGCCGCGCTCGCCGAGAAGGGCGTCGTTCCCGGAATCGCGACCGTGCTCGTCGGGGCCGATCCCGCCTCGCAGCTGTACGTCGGGATGAAACACCGCGAGTCCGAGGCGATCGGCATGAACTCGATCCAGGTCGAGCTGCCCGCCGACGCGTCGCAGGCCGACGTCGAAGCGGTGATCGACGAACTGAACGCCGACGACACCTGCCACGGCTACATCGTGCAGCTTCCGCTGCCGCGCCACATCGACACCGACGCGATCCTCGAGCGGATCGACCCGGCGAAGGATGCCGACGGGCTGCACCCGACCAACCTCGGGCGCCTCGTGCTCAACGTCAACACGCCGATCACCTCGCCGCTGCCGTGCACGCCGCGGGGCGTCATCGAGTTGCTCGTGCGCAACGGCTACGACCTCGCCGGCACGCACGTCGTCGTCGTCGGGCGTGGTGTGACGATCGGTCGTTCGATCGGTCTCCTACTCACGCGACGCGAGTACAACGCGACCGTCACCCTCACCCATACCGGCACGACCGACCTCGGCGCGCACCTGGCGCAGGCGGACGTCATCGTCGCCGCGGCGGGGGTGAAGCACATCGTCCGGCCCGAGCACGTGCGGCCAGGAGCGGCAGTGCTCGATGTCGGCGTCACGCGCGAGGTCGACCCCGAGACAGGCAAGAACCGCGTGCACGGTGATGTCCATCCGGACGTCGCCGAGGTCGCCGGATACCTCTCTCCCAACCCGGGCGGAGTGGGGCCGATGACGGTGGCGCTGCTCATGACGAACGTCGTCGAGGCGGCCGAGCGATCCTTGGTTTGACGCTCGGTCGGCGGCCTCGCTCGGGTCGGAGTCCGTCTACGCCGTGAAGCGCGCGAGGAATTCGCGTGTGCGCGCTTCGCGTGGAGCACCGAACACCTGAGATGGTGGGCCCTCCTCGACGACGATCCCGCCGTCGAGGAACAGCACGCGCGTCGCGACGTCGCGGGCGAATGCCATCTCGTGTGTGGCCATGAGGATCGTCGCACCGTCGACGGCGAGAGTGCGGACGAGTTCCAGCACCTCGCCGACGAGCTCGGGGTCGAGGGCAGAGGTGATCTCGTCGAGAAGGATGACCTCGGGGTCCGTGGCGATCGCGCGCGCGATCGCCACGCGTTGCTGCTGCCCGCCGGAAAGTCGGTCGGGATGATCGTGGGCCTTGTCGGCGAGTCCGACGCGCGCGAGGAGATCCACGCCGCGGGCATCGGCATCCCTCCGCGACATCCGCCCGACCACGCGCGAGGCGAGTGTCACATTGTCGAGCACCGACAGATGCGGGAAGAGGTTGTAGTGCTGGAAGACGATGCCGAACCGGGCGCGCACGCGGTTGGCGTCGACGCGAGGATCGGAAATGTCGTCGCCACCGAGGCGGATGACGCCGTCGTCGATCGGCTCGAGAAGGTTCAGACACCGCAGGAGCGTGGACTTGCCCGAACCGCTCGGTCCGATGACGGCGACCACCTCGTTGCGGGCAAGCTCGAACGAGATCCCGCGGAGGACCGCGTGATCGTCGAAGGACTTCCACAGGTCGGTGGCTTCGAGGACGGTAGTCATATCAGTGATCCCGTCTGCTCGCGGCGCCGCAGCCGGTCTGTGTACCAGTCGGTGAGGCGGATCGTCGGGATCGCCAGAAGGATGAACAGGATGCCGGCCACGATGTAGGGCGTGAAGTTGTAGGTCTGCGACGCTTCGATCTTGGCGGCGAGGACCGCGTCGGCGGCGCCGAGGATCGAGATGAGCCCGACGTCCTTCTGCATCGCCACGAAGTCGTTCATGAGCGGCGGCGTGATCTTGCGCAACGCCTGCGGCATGACGACACGTCGAAGCGTCTGGGTGTATCCGAGCCCGAGGGCGCGCGCGGCCAGACGCTGTGAGGGGTGCACGGCTTCGATGCCCGCGCGGATCACCTCGGCGACGTACGCCGAGTAGGTGAGTGTGACGGCGAGCGTTCCGAGGAGGATCGCGGGCATGTAGGTGCCGACCAGGGTGGGGATGCCGAACCCGACGAGGTAGAGCACGATGATGAACGGCAGCCCGCGGAAGATGTCGGTGTAGGCGGCCGCGAGCACGCGCAGCGGGAAGAACACCGGGCCGGGCAGGGTGCGCGCGACGGCGATGATGACCGCCGCGACGGCGACGGTGACGACCGACAGCGCGAGCACCTGGAGGTTCAGGAGGAATCCGTCCCACACGCGGGGGAGCGCCTCCCAGGCGATGGTCGGGTCGAAGAACGCGCCCTGCACCGCCGTCCATCCGGGGGTGGAGACCATCGTCAGCCAGACGATGAGCGCGAACGCGACCGACGAGGCGATCGCCACGAGTACGGACCGGCGGGACTGCCGCGTGCGGAACGCCCGCCGATCCTGCTCGAGTGCGCTCGGGATGTGCCCGCGCGCACCGCCTGTCGAGGTGAGGTCGGATGTCACTGCAACAGTGTGACGCCCTGGCCGGATCCCAGCCACTCGTCGGTGATCGCCGCGAGCGTGCCGTCGGCACGAAGCGTCTCGATCGCCGCGCTCACCCGGTCGGTGAGCGGTGAGTCTTTCGCCAGCACGATGCCCCATTCGTCGGGCACGCCGCCGGCGGGCAGCTCTCCGATGATGAACGAGTCTTCGATGTACACCTCCGTCGCGAGATACGCCGTGGGCAGGTCGATGACGAACGCATCGATCTGTCCGGCGCTCAGCGCGGCGGTCACATCTTCGTTGGAGCTGAAGAGCGACGGCGTGACATCCGGGGCGACGACCTCTTCGAGGGTCTGCGCGGACGTAGACCCGGCCATCGCGCCGATGCGCAGGCCCTTGAGGCCCTCGATCGAGTCGACGCCGTCGGCTGCGCCGCCCTCGATGGCGACGACAGCCTGACTGGCCGAGTAGTACGGCGCCGAGAAGTCGACCGCCTGCGCGCGCTCGTCGGTGATCGTGTACTGCTGGATGTTGAAGTCGAAGTCCTTCGGACCGGGGGCGATGGCGGCTTCGAAGCTCGTGCGGGTCCAAGCGACGTCTTCGGGCTCGAACCCGAGTTCGGCCGCCACGGCATAGGCGATCGCCGCCTCGAACCCCTCGCCCGAGGAGGGGTCGTCGTCGATGACGTACGGGTAGTAGGCGATGTCGCCGGTGGCGATGGTCAGCGTCCCCGGGGTGAGGTAGCCCTCGTCGGTCGAACCGGTTTGTTCCGCGTCCGCGTTGTCGGTTCCGGTGGTGCAGCCGGTGAGCGCCAAGGTGGCGACGGCGAGCGCGGCGACGGCCGAGCGCAGCAGGACAGGACGGAACATGGGGCCTCCAGGGTGCGGGCTGTGGTGCGGGTTCACGGCGACATGATCGAGCGGCGGATGTCTGTTCGCGCAAGGCCGGATGATATTTGAACCCAGGCCAATATTAGACCCTCGCCGCGTCGCGAGGGTCATCCGGCCGGTGCTCGCGTTACGTCCTCAGATCGTCGAGCATCCTGCGCTGCTCGGCCGTCAGCCCGTCGTAGTGGTCCTTCGACGGGGCCGGTGACGTGGTCTCCGGTGCGGCGACCGGTGCCGCATCCTTGCCCGTGGCCTTGTCGTAGATCGCGCCGGCCTGCGTCTCGAGTTTGTCGTCGATGAGCGAGTACACGCCCCAACCGATCATCAGGATCAACGGGGGCAGGATGTACCCCCAGAACCAGTTGCCGACCTGCACGCCCGACAGCAGCACGGTGACGACCCACACCACGACCGCGACGCCCGCGGTGACGGCGAGCCCGACCAGCCACTCCATGAACTTGCCACGCGGGCGGCTTTTCGGTTCGGCCAGTCCGCGGAACATCTTCGCCACGAGCGGCTTCACCCACAGCACCAGTGCCGTCAGCACGATCCCCGCCCACAGCGCCGACCAGCCGACCCGCGCCGGGGTGAGCCAGCCGATGAGCAGCAGCACGACGACGTTGAACACCAACAGCGACGCGAACCGGACGACCCAGGCCTTCATGGCATCAGCTTCCCACGACCGGCGGACGGCGCGGAACTCACGAGATCGACGCGGGGCGGTCGAGGTCGTCACTCGGGAGGTCGTCCGCGGTCGCCGACACGGTCATCTCGGTCAGGTTTGCGCGACCCGAGACCGTGGTCAGGAATGCGGTGTCTGCGGCATCCCGCCCTGTGGAGATACGCACGAGCGTCGACCGCGGTGCGAGTGTCGTCGCATCCACGACGCACCATGCGCCGTCGATCCAGGCCTCGGCGACGGCGTGGAAGTCCATCGGGTCAAGCCCCGGCGCGTAGACCGCGACCAGGCGTGCGGGGATGCCGACACCGCGCAACAGCGCGACGCACAGGTGCGCATAGTCGCGGCACACGCCCTTGCGGCTGAGCAGCGTGGCCGTCGCGCCGTCGGTCGGTCCCGACGAGCCCGGCACATACGACAGCTGCGTGCCCACCCACGACGACACCGCGATCAGTGCGTCAAAGCCCCGCGCTGCCCCCACGACAGCGGCGGCGGTCGCTGCGAGCTCGTCCGAGGGCGCATACCTGCTCGGCCGGGCGTATCGCAGCAGGTCGGTCTCGCCCGCGGTCGCGGTGGTGCCGTGGCCGAAGACCATCGCACCGTATTCGACGATCAGTCCGCCGGGTTCCGCGGTGAGCCGGTGTAGTCGGGTGCCGTGGACATCCGAGAGCTCGTGGACCTCGACCTCGTGGCCGTCGAGCGTCGCGGACATCTGCTCGTGATTGAGCGCATAGTGCCGTGATGGGGCGATCGCGAAGACGAGATCGGAGGTGTCGCGGACGTCGAGAACGATCCGGCTGGAGACATCGCGCTGCATGGCTCAAGAATGGCAGAGTCGCGAGGGGGATTTGCGCTCAACGCCGGTTTCGCCAGCGGTGCGCCACGATCGCGACCATGACCGCTCCCATGGCGATCGCCGCGACCGGAGCGGTGACGAGGATGCTCGCCGCCACCCCTGCTCCCGCGCACAGCACGATCCCGTCTACCGCCCACAGCAGACGGACTGCCCCGCCGAGGTCACCGAACGGCGTGGGAATCGGCGCCAACAGCGCGGGGGGCAGAGGTCCTTTGAGCGCGTGGGCGATGCGGACGAGCAGTGCGAGCAGTCCGCCCACGATCGTTCCGCTCGCGGCGCCGATGCCGAATCCCGCGCTGACGAAGCCGGCAGTCGCCACGCCCCCGACGATCGCGAGCGTCAGCACCAGGGGAAAAAGCGAGTGGTGCGCGAGGAGGCTTCCGTCGGACAGGCCGTAGAGCGGAAGATCGCCGGCGATGTTCGCAGCATGGCGCACGCCGTCGGTCACCGGCCCGAGTCCCGCGAAAAGCAAGAGGCCCGCAATGGCTCCGAGGGGCGCTCCGAGACCCGGGGCGGCAGCGAGGGCGAGAAGGCCGCCTGCGGCGGTGAGAGTGAGGATGCCGGCGGCCAGGCGCACCGGCGTGCGTGCGGCGCCGACGGTATCGCGGGCGAGGAACACGCGCCACCGGGCCGCTGCGGGCCGGACGGCGCGGAGCCGGCGCCCGACGGACGGCGTTGCCCGATAGACGGCGGTTGCCGATGCGAGCTCCATGATCGAGGCTTCCCCGGCGGCGCGCTCCCACCGCATCGCCTGCACGCTCAGTCGCTCGAGAGTCAGACGGGCAAGCAGCCCGGGCACCGCGGCCACGAGCAGCGCCACGAGCGCGCCGAGCGGCGCGAGCGCGGCCGGGGCGGGGGTGCTCGAAAGGAGGATGCCGGCCCACCCCCACGGCGTAAGCGGGAGGAGGCCCGGCGCGATCAGAATCAGTGGGCCGAGAGTGAGGAGCGCGAGGGCGAGCGCGCCGGCAAGGCGGGGCACGGCCTGACCGACGAGCCACGCGACCGATGCCGTCGCGCCGACGCACGCACCCGCGAGCACGAACAGGGTGACGGCGCCGGGCGCCGCCGCACCGCTCAGGCCGAGTCCCGCCCCCATGAGACCCGCAGCCCCGGCCACGGCGCCGGTGAGAACAGCGCCCGATCGAACGAACACGCCCCCGAATGCCTCGACGCGTGAGATGTCGCTCGTCGCCAGGGCGCGCGTCGGAAACGGTGGGCGAAGCGCAGGCCCGCGCACCCGGCCGAGAGTCAACGCCCCCGCCCACAGCATCGCGGTAACGACCGCCGCGTGGGCGGGGGTGACCGATGCGGTCAGGATCGTCACTGCCCCCGGGCTCGTCAGGGCGACGCCGGCTGCGCGCACGAGCGGAAAGACGACCACGAGCGCCACCAGCAGTGCCAGGTATCCGGCGTAGGCACGATCGCCCGCGGTGCGGAGCGAGCGGGAGCGCCAGATCCGCAGGGCGGCCGCAGTCCGGGTGCTCATGCCGCGCTCTCAAGCCACAGCATCCGCTCGGAGAGTCGTTCGGCCACGCGCGTGCTGTGTGTGGCCACGACGAGCGTCGCGCCGGCGTCGCGGCGTGCGCGCACGGCCCTGGTCATTACGTCGATGTGCTCGGGGTCGAGGCGTTGTTCGGGTTCGTCGAGCAGCAGCACATCGAAGGGCCGCACCAGCACGAGCGCCAGGGCGAACAGCTGCGTTTGTCCGGACGACAGCTCGTGCGCGAACCGCGCGGCGAACGGGGTGAGGCCGAGTTCGGCCATCACGGCCTCGGTGCGGGTGGTCGCGGTGGAGGCGGCATCGGTCCAGGTCGTTGCGACGAAGAGCACGTGGTCGAAGACCGTCAGGTCGGGGGCGATCGGCGGGAGCCCGATCATGGCGGCGACGCGGCGCCGAAAGCTCGGGTCTCGCGGCGCCACGGGCGAGCCGGCGATCGACACGCGCCCGCTCGTCGGCGTGCGAGCCCCCGCCAGGGTGCGCAGCAGCGTCGACTTGCCCGATCCGTTTCGGCCGCGAACGACAAGCGCGTCACCGGCGCTCACCGAGGCCGAAACCGGCGCGAGCAGGGTGACATCAGCGGTGGCCACACCGACGCGGTCGATCTCGATCATCTCGACATCCTCTCTGGTGCGCCCGGTGCGCCTCGGTCGCGTCAATACGAGGCGCGATCGCGGTTCGCCGCAGACGACCACCGTGCGGCGAGGGCTTCGGAGCCGCGTGCGAGGAGCGACACGTCCGCGCCGACGAGCACGAAGCTCGCGCCGGATTCGAGGTGCGCCTGCGCGGCGGCCGGATCGAAGGCGTTCACACCGACCGGCTTCGCGGCGGCGCGCACCGCGGCGAAGGCGCGGTGCGCAGCGTCGACGACGTCGGGGTGCGTCTGCTGCCCGAGCAGGCCCATCGACGCCGCGAGGTCACTCGGCCCGACGAAGACACCGTCGACCCCGTCGGTCGCGGCGATCTCGCCGGCTGCCTCGACGCCCTCGATGGTCTCGATCTGCACGAACAGCGAGACATGCTCGTCGGCATCCGTCAGGTAATCGTCGACGCGGTTCCAGCGCGCCGAACGCGCGAGTGCCGACCCGACGCCACGGCGGCCGCGCGGTGGGTAGCGGACGGCGGCGGCCGCGTCCGCCGCATCCGCCGCCGACGACACCATCGGCACCAGCAGGTTCTGCGCGCCGAGATCCAACACCTGCTTGATCGTGACGGTGTCGCCGATCGGTACGCGCACGACGGGCGTGGTCGGGTAGGCCGAGACCGCATGCAGTTGCGCGAGTACCGACTCGAGCCCGTTGGGGCCGTGCTCCATGTCGATCAGCAACCAGTCCAGGCCGGAACCCGCGCAGACCTCCGCGACGAGTGGGCTGCCCGACGACACCCACATGCCGGCGAGCGGGCGGTCGGCCTCCGCGAGCATGGCGCGGAACGTCGGCATCAGACGAAGCGACATTCGATGACTCCCATCGGTCCGTAGTCGCATCGTACGGTGTCGCCGCGTTCCACCCACATCGGTCGCGTGAACGATCCGGCGAGGATGATCTCGCCGGCCTCGAGCCGGGCGCCGTGCTGGTGGAACTTGTTCGCGAGCCACGCAACACCGGTCGCCGGGTGGCCGAGGACGCCGGCGGCGACGCCGGTCTCTTCGATCTCGCCGTTGCGGCTGAGCACCCCGGGAACCCACCGCAGGTCGATCTCATCGGGGCGCTTGCGCACGTCGCCGAGGACCATCGCCCCGTAGGCGGCGTTGTCGCTGATCGTGTCGACGATCGTGCGCCCTTCGAGCTCGATGTGGGAATTGAGCACCTCGAGGGCCGGGACGGCGTAGTCGATCGCCGCGAGCGCATCGTCGAGCGTGCAGTCGGGCCCCGCCAGCGGAGCCTTCAACACGAACGCCAGCTCGACCTCGATGCGCACGTTCGAGAAATGATCGACGGGAATCTCTGCACCGGAGTGATGGACGGTGTCGTCGAACATGACCCCGTAGTCCGGCTCGGAGATACCGGTGGCCTGCTGCATCGCCTTGGACGTCAGGCCGATCTTGCGCCCGACGAGCCGGCGTCCCGCGGCCAGATTCTTATCGCGCCAGACACCCTGGATGGCATAGGAATCTTCCACGGTGGCCTCCGGGTAGCGCGCCGTGATCCGCGGGATCACGCTGTGCGTGCGATCGGCCTCGGCGAGCTCGTCGGCGATGGCGGCGATGATGTCGTGCGGCAGCATCCGGTCTCCTTCGTGTGGGTGGTCTGCATAACTCCACGGATGCGGGTGGCGAGGTGTGAGATCGGGGCTCGAGCAGGCCCCGTCGCCCCGACTCGGTGGAGTTACGCCGGTCGGTCGGTCTACAGCTGGTTGCCCAGCTTGTACTCGCCCTGCTTCCACTCCGGCAGGGTGTCGTCGCCCTCGCGGGTGTACGAGAAGCCGTCGGCGCCGATCGTCACGGCCATCTCGGAGCTGTCGGTGCGGGCTACGACCGGCTGTGGGTTGCCGTCGAGGTCGAGCACGAGCGAGGCCTCGGTGTACCACGACGGCACGACGGGGTTTCCCCACCAGTCGCGGCGCTGGTTGTCGTGCACATCCCACGTGACCACCGGGTTGTCGGGGTCGCCCGTGTAGTAATCCTGCGTGTAGATCTCGACCCGGTGGCCGTCGGGATCGCGCAGGTAGAGGTAGAACGCGTTCGACACACCGTGGCGTCCGGGTCCGCGCTCGATCGCATCCGACCGGCGCAGTGCGCCGAGCTTGTCGCAGATCGCGAGGATGTTGTGCTTCTCGTGCGTGGAGAACGCGACGTGGTGCATGCGCGGGCCGTCGCCGCCGGTCATGGCGGTGTCGTGGACGGTCGGCTTGCGGCGCATCCATGCGGCGTACACCGTGCCCTCGTCGTCCTGGATGTCCTCGGTCACCCGGAAGCCGAGGTCCTGCATGAACTTGACCGCGCGGGGCACGTCAGGGGTGACCTGGTTGAAGTGGTCCAGCCGCACCAGGGCACCCGGCGTGTACAGGTCGTAGCGCCACGCGAGGCGCTCGACGTGCTCGACCTCGTGGAAAAACTCGTACGGGAACCCGAGTGGGTCCGTCACACGCACCGACTCACCGATGCCCTTCGTGTATCCCTCGGTGCGGCGTTCGACGCGGCAACCGAGCTCGCGGTAAAACGCCTCGGCCTTGTCGAGGTCTTCGGGCGTGCGGACGCGATACGAGAAGGCGGCGACGGCGGCGACGGGCCCCTTTCGCAGAACGAGGTTGTGGTGGATGAACTCCTCCATCGACCGCAGGTACACCGCGTCGTCGTCTTCTTCGGTGACGACGAGGTCCAGCACGTCGACATAGAACTGACGGGATGCCGCCAGGTCGGTCACGATGAGTTCCATGTAGGCGCAGCGCAGGATGTCGGGCGCCGGGGCCGTGGGAGTCGGGACGGGGTTGTCGGTGTGGATGGGGGCCTCCTGGCTCACGAAGAAGCCGGAGGAGGTGCGGGTCTTGTCGTTCATTTCGCTTCCTTGCGGGTGTTCGTCCCGGTCCGTTTGTGCGGAGTCGTTGCCGTTCGCGGGCGATGGGTCACGGCGTGTTCTCCGCACAAACCGACGGGGCGGGCGGGCGGGGAGGGTCAGGCCTTGCCGAAGGTGGGGTTGTGGGCGGGGCCGAGCGTGATGTGCACGGCCTGCTGGTCGGTGTAGAAGTCGATCGAGCGATAGCCACCTTCATGCCCGAGGCCCGATGCCTTCACCCCGCCGAACGGCGTGCGCAGGTCGCGCACGTTGTTGGAGTTCAGCCACACCATGCCGGCGTCGACCTGCTGGGCGAAGTTGTGGGCGCGCTTGAGGTCGCTCGTCCAGACGTAGGCCGCGAGGCCGTACTTGGTGTCGTTCGCGAGAGTGAGGGCCTCGTCGTCGGTGTCGAACGGCGCGATGGCGACGACGGGACCGAAGATCTCTTCCTGGAAGATCCGCGCGTCCGGTGACACGTCGGCGAAGACGGTCGGCTGCACGAAGTTGCCCGTCGGGAACCCTTCGGGGCGGCCGCCGCCGGCGACCAGTCGTCCCTCTGCCTTGCCGATCTCGACATAGGACATGACCTTGTCGAAGTGCTCCGGGTGCACGAGGGCTCCGACCTCGGTGCGGGGGTCGTGCGGCTTTCCGACGACGACCCGCGATGCCTGTGCCGCGTAGCGCTCCACGAATTCGTCATAGACCTCTCGCTGAACGAGGATGCGCGAGCCCGCGGTGCAGCGCTCGCCGTTGAGCGAGAAGACGCCGAAGATCGTCGCGTCGATCGCTGCTTCGAGGTCCGCGTCGGCGAATACGATCGCCGGTGACTTTCCTCCCAGCTCCATCGACAGGCCCTTGAGGTAGGGCGCCGCGTTGGCGAAGATGAGCTGCCCCGTCGAGCTCTCACCCGTGAACGAGATGAGCGGCACGTCGGGGTGCTTCACGAGGGCGTCGCCGGCGTCCTCGCCGAATCCGTTGACGAGGTTGAACACGCCCTGGGGGAGTCCCGCCTCTTCGAAGATTCCCGCCCACAGCGACGCTGACAGCGGGGTGAACTCGGCAGGCTTGAGAACGACGGTGTTGCCGGTCGCGAGCGCGGGAGCGAGCTTCCACGACTCAAGCATGAACGGGGTGTTCCAGGGCGTGATGAGCCCGGCGACGCCGATCGGCTTGCGGTTGACGTAGTTGATCTGGCGGCCGGGCACCTTGAAGGCGTCGTCGGTCTGGGCGACGATCAGGTCGGCGAAGAATCGGAAGTTCTCGGCGGCGCGGCGGGCCTGTCCCAGAGCCTGGGTGATCGGCAGCCCCGAGTCGAACGATTCGAGCTCGGCCAGGCGTGCGTCGCGCGACTCGACGATGTCGGCGATGCGATTGAGCACACGCGAGCGCTCCCGCGGAAGCATCTTCGGCCAGGGTCCGTCCGTGAACGCGCGCCGCGCGGCGGCGACGGCGGCGTCGACGTCCGCCTTCTTGCCCGCCGCGGCGCGCACATAGGTTTCGTTGGTGACCGGGTCGAGCACATCGAACTCGTCGCCGTCGATCGAGTCGACGAACTGTCCGTCGATGTAGTGCTGGATGCGGTCGGGGAGATCGGCGGGACGCTCAGTGGTGTCGTTCATGGGTTCTCCTTCGGTCAGAATGCGGGGAGGCCGAGGGCCTCATCGGGATGCTCATGGATCATGTAGGCGTCGAGGGTCGCCGAGCGGTGGCGTCGCGCGGCCTTCTCGATCTCGCCCAGAGGTGCGCCCTGCTCGATGAGCACGAGGATGTTCTCGTGCTCTCGGACGGATTCCTGGGCACGGCCGGGAACGAAGCTGAACGTCGAGTCGCGGAGGTGGCCGAGACGGGCCCATTCGCCCCGCACGAGGTCGAGCATGCGGGGGTTGGCGCACTTGTGGAACAGCGTCGCGTGGAACTCTTGGTTGAGGGCCGTGAACGCCTTCGGGTCGAAGTGGTCGAGCGTCTCGATCATCAACTCGTTGACACGTCGCGCGTCCCGGATGTCGTCGGCGGTCAGTCGCCGTGCCGCGAGCGCTGTCGCCGCACCTTCGAGGATCGACAGCGACTGCATCGCGTAGCGGTACTGCGAGTCGTCGACCATTGAGACGCGCGCGCCGACGTTGCGTTCGAACGTGACGAGCCCTTCGGCCTCGAGTTGGCGCACGGCTTCGCGCACCGGCACGACGCTCATATCGAGTTCGCCGGCGATCGTCCCGAGCACGAGGCGGTAGCCCGGCGAGAAGTCCTGGCGGGCGATGCGCTCTTTGATCCAGTGGTACGCCTGCTGCGACTTGCTGCGAGCGGATGCGGGGGCCGCGGCATCCGACACGCTCATCATTCGCCCCGCTCGGCGTCGTAGCGCGCGCGCCACGCGGCGTTCATGGGGAACAGCCCGTCGACGGGGTGGCCTTCGGCGACGCGGGCGGCGATCCACGCGTCTTGTTCTTCTTGTGCCAGTGCGGCGTCGACGACTTCTTCGACCAGCGACGGCGGGATGACGATGACCCCGTCGGCGTCGCCGACGATGACATCGCCGGGTTGTACGGTGGTGCCGCCGCATCCGATCGTCACGTCGTGCTCCCACGGCACGTGCTTGCGGCCGAGGACGGCCGGGTGTGCGCCGACCGTGTACACCGGGATGCCGACGGCGGCCACGGCGTCGCGGTCGCGGACACCCCCGTCGGTGACGATGCCGGCTGCACCCTGGGCGTGGGCGCGGATGGCGAGGACGTCACCGAGTGTGCCCGAACCGGATTCGCCTCTCGCTTCGATGACGATGACCTCACCGTCTACGACGGCGTCGAAGGCGCGCTTCTGGGCGTTGTAGCCGCCGCCGTGGGCGGCGAACAGGTCTTCGCGCAGGGGAACGAACCGCAGGGTACGGGCGACACCGACGAGCTTGGCGTCGGGATGCAGCGGTTGCACGCCGTCGATGGTGACGTTGTCGAGTCCGCGCTTTCGCAGCTGCTGCGACAGGCCGGCGACGGGAGCTTCGGCGAGCTTGGCGCGCACCTCTGCGCTCAGCCGCGGGCGTGCGGCGGGTTCGGGCGGTAGCCCCGCCGCTTCGCGGGAGCCCCAGGCTTCGGCCCGCTGGGTGTCGTCGACCGACGGCAGTGACCCGAGGTCGCCGTCGAAGCCCGCGGCGCCTTCGACGACCGTGGTGGTGAGCCTGCCGCTGGATGCTCCCGTACCGGGGGCGTCGACCTCGACCTCGACGACGTCGCCGGGGGAGATGACGCTGGAGCCGGCGGGTGTTCCGGTGAGGATGACATCGCCGGGCTCGAGGGTGAAGTGCTGCGAGAGATCGGCGACGAGTCGGGGGAGCGAGAAGAGGAGGCCCGCCGTGGTGTCGTCCTGTACGAGGTCGCCGTTGACCCACGTGCGCACGCGCAACGCGCCGGGGTCGATCGTGCGCGCGTCGATCAGGTTCGGGCCGAGGGGGGTGTAGCCGTCGCCGCCCTTGGATCGCACGTTCGAGCCTTTGTCGTTGGCGCGCAGGTCGTAGAGGCCGAGGTCGTTCGCGGCGGTCACGGAGGCAACGTGCTGCCAGGCATCTGCCGAGGTCACCCGACGCGCGGGCGTACCGATGATGAGCGCGATCTCGCCTTCGAAGGCGAGCAGCTCGGTTCCTGCGGGGCGTTCGACCGTGCCTCCGGATGCCGCGATCGAGCTTGACGGCTTGAAGAAGTACGACGGATGCTGCGGCCGCCGCCCCCGTTGCGCCGCGCGCGATTCATAGCTGAGATGGATGGCGATGATCTTGCCGGGGCGCGTCGGAAGGCCGCGGAATCGCGGATCATCGGATGCGGTGTGATCTGTCATGAGCTCCCTCGCCCTGCGTCGTCCGTCCGGTTGCGTCGTATCCGAAATCGTATATGATCGTGCAGAGTCGGGCAAGCCCGATCCCCACGACGATGTCGGGGCCGACGAGGAAGTCACCGAGGAGTTCGCATGCAGTTCCACCACCACGGTTACGTTTCGAAAGACCCCAGGGTCCAGCCGGCTGCGGGCACCGGTCTCGATCGTCCCGACGACCTGCCCGACGAGGTCGACGTCCTCATCGTCGGATCCGGTCCCGCCGGCATGCTCCTGGCCGCACAGATGTCGCAGTTCCCCGATGTCACCACCCGCATCATCGAACGACGCGAGGGGCGTCTGCCGTTGGGGCAGGCCGACGGCATCCAGCCCCGCAGCGTCGAGACGTTTCAGGCATTCGGGTTCGCCGAGCGCATCGTCGCCGAGGCATACAACATCGCCTACATGAACTTCTGGGCACCCGATCCCGAGAATCCCGACAACATCGTGCGCACCGCGCGCACTGAGGACTACGCCCTCAACATCAGCGAGTTCCCCCACCTCATCGTCAACCAGGCACGTGTGCTCGACTACTTCGCCGAAGCCGCCGCCCACGGGCCCGGACGCATCGTGCCCGACTACGGCGTTGAGTTCCTCGGCCTCGAGGTCGACGATGACGGCGTCGACGTGCGGGTGCGCCACACCACCGGACCGCGCGCCGGCGATGAACGCACCATTCGCGCCCGCTACGTCGCCGGGTGCGACGGTGCCCGCAGCGGGGTGCGGGAGGCCATCGGACGCGTGCACGTCGGTGATGTCGCGTTGCACGCGTGGGGTGTCATGGACGTGCTGGTCAACACCGACTTCCCGGACTGGCGAACCAAATGCGCGATCAACTCGTCGGCCGGCAACATCCTTCACATCCCGCGCGAAGGCGGCTACCTCTGCCGTATCTACGTCGATCTCGGTGAGGTCGCCGAAGACGACGACCACCGGGTTCGCCAGACGCCCATCGAAACCATCATCGCGAAGGCGAACGAGATCCTGCACCCGTACACCTTGGATGTGCGCGAGGTCGCATGGCACAGCGTCTACGAGGTCGGCCATCGCGTCACCGACTACTTCGACGACGCCGGCGACTCGGGGCAGAACCCGCGAGTGTTCCTCACGGGTGATGCCTGCCACACCCACTCCGCGAAGGCCGGGCAGGGCATGAACGTCTCGATGCAGGACGGATTCAACCTCGGCTGGAAGCTCGGTTCGGTCGTGACCGGGCGCAGCCCCGAATCATTGCTGGCGACGTACTCGGCCGAGCGCCGCCCCGTCGCCCAGCAACTCATCGACTTCGACCGCGAATGGTCGTCGCTCATGGCCCGCAAGCCCGAAGAGATCACCGACCCGGGCGATCTGGCCACCTACTATCTCGCGACGGCGGAGTTTCCGTCCGGGTTCATGACGCAGTACGACGCGTCGGCGATCGTGGCGGATGCTGCGCACCAGGCGCTCGCCGAAGGCTTCCCGATCGGCAAGCGCTTCAAGTCCTCGGAGGTCGTGCTCGTCGCCGACGGCAACGCGGTGCATCTTGGACACCACGCGAAGGCTGACGGCCGTTGGCGCATCTACGCGTTCGCGGATGCGGAGGCCATCGCGCTGAACTCCTGGGCTGACTGGGTGGCGACCTCGCCGGAGTCACCGGTGCGCCGCTTCACGCCCGCGGATGCCGACGTGGATGCCGTGTTCGACGTCAAGGTGATCTACCCGCAGCGGTACGAGGACGTCGACGTCACCGCAGTGCCCGAGATCTTTCGTCCCGAAACAGGCCCGCTGGGGCTGCGTGACTGGGAGAAGGTCTTCGCTGCAGCGCCCAGCGCCTGGACGGCGACTGACATCTTCGACGAGCGCGGCCTCTCGCGAGACGGGGTGGTCGTCGTCGTCCGCCCCGACCAGTATGTCGCCGCCGTCCTTCCGCTGACCGACGCCGCCGCGCTGGCCGCGTTCTTCGACGGCAACATGACCGCGGTCTGACGCAGTCCGTGCGCGGGGCGTCAGGAGTTCACGCGGATGATCTCCTGCTGGTACGGCGCGATGACCGACGACGAGATGCGTAGGTCGAGCAGCAGGTAGCGGCGCGTCTGGGGGTCTTCGGTCACCCACGTGGCGAGCCGGTCGAGGTCATCGAGCGAGCGAACGACCACGCCTTCGGCGCCGACGGCGCGCGCGAGGCCCGCGAAATCCACGTCGGGGATCAGCATGGGGCCTGTCGCCACGCCCTTGAGCCCGTAGAGGTTGACCTCTGCGCCGTACGCGCCGTCGTTCCACACCACGGCGAGGCCGCGGCCCCCGGCGACGCGAACGGCTGACTCGAGGTCGGCGAGGGCCATCAGGCCACCGCCGTCGCCCGTGGTGAGTACCACGGTCGAGGTCGGCTTGGCGAGGGCGGCCCCAGGGACCGACGGAAACCCGAGGCCGATCGACTGGTAAGCCGTGCCCACCATCATCATGCGGTCGGGGCTGGCGACGTCCCAGTACATGTTGGCCCAGCCGATGAAGTGACCGCCGTCCGAGACGACGACGCGGTCATCGGGCAGGAGTTCACCGATCCGCCTGGCGACCGCGCGGGGGTCGAGGCGGCCGTCGGATGCCGCGGCATCCCCACTGTCGCGTCGCCGGAGGTCCGCGACATCGACGCTCTCGCGCCACCCCGACGGCGTCGCGCCGAGCGCGTCGAGTCGGTCGGCGATCGTGTCGGCGACGATCTTCGCGTCGCCGCGGATGTAGCCGCCGACGTGGGGGTGGGTGGCGGCGGGGGCGACGTCGACCTGGATCACCCGCGTGGTGGGGGAGAAGAGAGCGCCGAAGCGCATCGTGAACTGGTTGAGCGACGCACCGAAGACGACGGCGACATCGGCGTCGCGGATCGCCTCCATCGCCGGTTCGGCACCGAAGCCGCCGGTCACGCCGAGGTCGAACTCGCTCCGGGGGAAGATGCCGCGTCCGAGTGCGGTCGTCGCGGTGAGCGCACCGGTCGCATCCGCGAGGCGGCCGAGGGCCGGGCCGGCCCCGGCGAGCCACGCGCCCTGACCGGCGATGAGGACCGGGCGCTCGGCCGAGGCGAGCGCCCGGGCGACGTCGTTCGCGATCTCGTGCGCGAACGACGAGGGCTGCAGTGGCTCGGGGATGCGTGGGGCGAGGGTCTCGGGGACCACGCCGGCATCCAAGGTCGCCACGTCGTAAGGGATCGCGAGCACAGTCGGAACCCGATAGGTGAGGGCGTGCTCGACGGCGATGACGGTGGTGGCCGCGGCATCCGCTCGGCCGACCGTGTACGTGCGCGCGCCCACGGCAGCGGCGAGGGCGATCTGGTCGACGTCCCAAGGGCGTGGACCCGAGGTGGGCTCGTCACCGACGACGAGGACGAGCGGCACGTGGGCCTGGACGGCTTCAGCCAGCGCGGTGAGGGTGTTGGTGAAACCGGCGCCGTAAGTGGCGGTCGCCGCAGCGAGTCGGCCCGAAGCGCGGTGGAACGCGTCGGCGGCGACGACCGCACCGGCCTCGTGTCGCACAGCGGTGTAGTCGGCGCGGGTGGAGCGGACGAGCGCGTCGAGGAACCAAGCGTTCCCGTTTCCCATCACGCCGAAGACGTGGTCGATATGGCGGGCGAGGGTGACCGCGACGTGGGTGGAGACGGTGGACATAGGGGTGGTGCCTTTCGAGACGGAACGGAACGGGGGAGCCGTATGTGTCTCGCGCGCCCGGCGTGGTCACCGGGAGGCTGCGTGCCCATTTTTCGAGCACCGGTCGGGCAGGGGCCGACGGACGGTTCGAGTATAGGTCGCGCCCGCGCCAGGATGGAGCGCATGAAGACCATCCAGCTGCGTCGCTACACCCTCGTCGATGGAGAGTATGACGCGTTCATCGCGTGGTACGAGTCCACGATGCCCGCTATCCGTCCTGCCGCAGGATTCACGATCGAGTTCGCCTGCGGCATCCGCGAAACGAACGAGTTCGTCTGGGCAGTGAGCGCGGAGGGTGATCGCGACGCGTTTCTCGCGCTCGAGGAAACCTATCTGGCCTCGGATGCCCGGGCTGCGGCGTTCGATGGCGTGCCGCAACGAGTGGCGGAGTACAACGTCCGATTCGTCGACGCGTTCTGAAGACCTTCCGCTCCGGCAGTCTCGCTGCCCCGAATGTACGTCGCGTACATCGCGTCGGCGGTCTGATGTCGGAAAAATGGGACGAGATCCCCCGAGATCGTATACGATCCAAGGGTGCCGTTCGGCGGCATCCCGAGTCGACGAAGGAGTCCTGTGACCGAGAACCGTGAGACCGCACTGCTCGATTCCGTTCCGGACGGACTCTTCATCGGCGGCCAGTGGCGCGCCGCATCCGGCGACCGCACATTGACGGTGTCGGATCCGGCGACCGGCGCCGTCATCAAGACGATCGCCGACGCCTCGCCCGAGGATGGGAAAGCAGCCCTCGATGCCGCGGTCGACGCGTTCCCGGCCTGGGCGGCGACGCCCGCTCGCGAGCGCGCCGAGATCCTGCGTCGGGCTTTCGACCTTCTGCAGGAGCGCAAGGAAGACTTCGCGCTGCTCATGACGATCGAGATGGGCAAGCCGCTCGCCGAGGCGCGCGGTGAAGTCGCCTACGGCGGCGAGTTCCTGCGCTGGTTCAGCGAGGAGACCGCGCGCATCCAGGGTCGCTACGGTGCCAACCCCGAAGGCACCGGACGCATGATCGTCTCGCAGCACCCGGTGGGTCCGTGCTTCCTCATCACGCCCTGGAATTTCCCCCTCGCGATGGCCACGCGCAAGATCGCCCCCGCGCTCGCGGCCGGGTGCACCGTCGTCATCAAGCCGGCCGAGCTCACCCCACTGACGACGCTCGCGTTCGCGCAGCTGCTCGAGGATGCGGGATTGCCCAAGGGCGTCGTCAACGTCTTCACGACATCGACATCCGGCGCCGTCTCGGAGCCGATCATCCGCGACCCGCGGCTGCGCAAGCTGTCGTTCACCGGATCGACCGGTGTGGGACAGCGTCTGCTCGAGCAGGCGTCGCAGGGTGTTCTGCGCACCTCGATGGAGCTCGGCGGCAACGCGCCGTTCATCGTCTTCGACGACGCGGACCTCGACAAAGCGGTCGACGGGGCGATGCTGGCGAAGTTCCGCAACATCGGTCAAGCGTGCACCGCCGCGAACCGCTTCATCGTGCACCGCTCGGTCGCGGCCGAGTTCGCCGACCGGGTCACCGAGCGCGTTCAGGCGATGCGCATCGGGCGCGGCACCGAAGACGACGTGCAGATCGGGCCCCTCATCGACGGCAAGGCCGTGGCGAAGGCCGAGGAGCTCGTCGGTGACGCACTCGAGAAGGGTGCGACCTTGCGCACGGGCGGGCACCGCATCGAAGGGAACGGCACGTTCTACGAGCCCACCGTCATCACCGACGTGCAGGCCGGCAGCGACATCTTGCGTGAAGAGATCTTCGGGCCGGTGCTCGCCATCGTCCCGTTCGACGACGAGGATGACGCTGTGCGCCTCGCCAACGACACCGAGTACGGTCTCGTCTCGTACGTCTTCACCGAGAGCCTGTCGCGCGGCCAGCGCATGATCGAGCGTCTCGAGACCGGAATGATGGGCCTCAACATGGGCGTCGTCTCGAACGCCGCCGCACCGTTCGGCGGCTGGAAGATGTCGGGCCTCGGTCGCGAAGGCGGAGCCGAGGGCATCCACGAGTACCTCCAGACGAAGTACACGCTCACGCCCAACCCGTTCTGAGCGTTGAGTGCACAACACCGCCCCTCCGACGGGTTCGTGTCGGTGGGGCGGTGCTGCGCTCGCCGCGGATGAGGAGGCGTACTGCGCGTGGCCGACGGCTCACGCCGGAAAAGACGATCGTCCGGTGTACCCGAAATCCGAGAGCAGCGTCGTTCCGTTGATCGCCCGGGCGCGGGCAGATGACAGGTAGGCGACCGACCAAGCGACATCTTCGGGTGACTGCAACGGAAAGTCAGGCGCATCCATGATCGCATCCCCGAGACCGCGCCGGGCCATCGGGGTGTCGACGACGCTGGGCGCGACGCTGTTCACCCGGATCCCGTACTGGTCGTAGAGTTCCACGGCGAGTGCGCGAGTGAGTTGCACGATCGCGCCCTTCGAGGCGTTGTAGGCGAGCATGCCCGGCACGGCGACGAAACCGGAGTCGGACCCGACGAGCGTCACGCTCGGCGATACAGATAGCTCAAGCCGCGGCAAGGCAGCACGTACGGCGAGGAACGCACCCAGAACGTTGACGTCGAGTACCTCGCGGAACCCCTGCGCGGTCACATCGCGCACCGACGCACCCATCTCTCCGTCGATTCCGGCGCTCACGACGAGGGCATCGACCCCGCCCATGGCCGCGGCGAGCTCGTCGATCGCGCCGGTGATCGCGTGCTCGTCACCGACATCAGCGATCGCTGTGTGAGCGCCGCCACCGAGCGACTCGCGGGCTGCCACGAGTCGCTCAGGCGAGCGGCCGACCATCCCGACCTGCGCGCCTGCGGAGTGGAACAACCGTGCGCACGCCAGGCCGATCCCCGAGGCGCCGCCGGTGACGACGACGCGCTCGGGGAGCATGAGGTCGAGGGGCACCCTAGTGGTTTCCCGGAAGGCCTGACATGGTGTGGTCCTCGGGCAACTCCGTGAAGTTCTCAAGGTCGGCCTCGAGCCCGCGGTACACCTCGGGCTTGCGCGACTTGAGGTACGAGGCATAGATCACCCCGCCGACCACCGCCAACACCAAGAGCCACGGCAGCAGCTGCACGTAGAGGGCTTCGGACCCTGCGACCAGCGTGAAGTTGAAGATCGCCATCACGCTGAAGACGAACAGAGCGATGAACCCAATGCCCGGGGCGATGAACGTGCTCCACCACCGCGGGTTCCGTGTACGCCGGAAGTACACCACGATCGAGAGCGCGGCGATGGCCTGCACGATCATGATCGCGAGGGTGGCGAATCCGAGACCGACCGGCACGAGCGTCAGCACGGGCGGGAGCGGGATGCCGTCGGCATCCGTCTCGACGAAGACGGCGAAGATCCCCGCGACGAACACCGCGAAGACGAAGTTGACGATCAAGGCCCGCTCGGGGGCTCCCTTGCTGTTCGTGCGGGCAAGCCACTGGGGCAGGACACGCGCGCGACCCAGAGCGAACAGGTAGCGGCCCGCGGAGTTGTGGAATGCCAACTGCGCCGCGAACAGGCTCACCACGAGAAGCACAAGGGCGATCACTCCGACGAACGGTCCGAGGTAGGTGTCGATCAGCACGAGCGTCAGGTCTCCCGCAGCCAGACTGTCGAGAGCTGCGGCTTGGGCATCGGCCACGCCGACGGCGCTGACGATGGCCCACGCAACGAACGCGTGCATGAGCCCGATGATGATGATCGACGCGTAGGTGGCCCGCGGAATCGTCTTACGAGGGTTCTTCGCCTCTTCGCCGAACAGCGCGGTGGCTTCGAACCCGATGAACGCGGTCGCGACCATGAGCAGGCCGATCCAGATCGAGCCACCGACGAGAATCTCGGGGCTGAGGGCCATCGTGAACGCGTCGAGGCTGAATCCGGTCTGGATCAGAACCGAGATACCGAAGGCGAGGAGGATGACGATCTCGAGGACGAGTGCGACCCCGAGCACGATCGCGCTGACATGGATGCCGGACCTCGCGAGCAGGAAAATGATCGCGAAGAGGACGAATCCGCACAGGAACCAATGCACTTCGAAGCCGAACAGTGCTGGGAGGACGACGGCGCCCGTGAAGAAGCCGATCGTGCCGAGGGCTCCCGCCACGAAGAAGTTGTAGCCGATCGTCGCGATGAGTCCGGTCACCAACCCCGCGGCACGGCCAAGCCCCTTCACTGCGATGGCGTAGAAGCCGCCGGCGTTGACGAGATCCTTCGTGATCTGCGCGTAGCCGATTGCGAAGAGGAGGAGCGCGACGGCGACGATGAGGACGGCCACCGGCGTGCCGCCACCATTGCCGAAGGCGATCGCGAGCGGTAGAACGACGATCGCGACGGTGAGTGGTGCGACCGCAGCCAGCACCAGAAAGACGATCGAACTGACGCCGAGCTTGTTGCGAGCAAGGGCATCGGATGAGGTCGGAGATGTCATGTGAACTCCAATGGAAGGGTGAGGTGTACGTGCCGGTCGTTCGGGTCGCACGCCTGATGCACGTCGGCGTGGCATCGTCCAGGAGCGTATCCGCGGCGGATTGAGGTGCACACGGGCCGGGGACCAACCGTGCGCGTCGGGGGAAGTGCTGTGCGTTCCGCGCACATCGGTGGTGTCAGAGCATCGCGGCGAAACCCATCAGGAGGGTTGACGCGCCCATCGCGAGGTACTCGACGCGTTCCCACCGTGCGGCGCGCGCGGCGAGGACGACGGACGCGACGCCGTATGCGCACGCCGCCACGGCGCCCACCGGCGCGAGCGAACCGGCGTGATGGTGGCCGCCGCTCGTGAATGCGATCGTCTCGGTGTGGCTCGCCGCCATAACGAGCATGAGTCCCGCCATGACGACCATGCCGACACCGGCATGTATCCTCATCGCCGCGTCCACAACGCGATCGCGGCGTGTGCCCTGTCGCATGCGCGCCGCGATCGCCGATCCGACGGCTGCCGCACCCAGGGCGAGTGCCCACCACAGCACTGGGATGACGTGGAGGAGCGCCGCATCCAACATCGCCACCGTCATCAGGGCCGAGGCTGCGAGGTCGCTGCTATGCGAGCCGCCGCGGCTGCGGTCGGCGGCCGCACAGCACGTGCCCACGGCGGCGGGTGCCACGGCGAGCGCGTGGAGCACCTCCATCACGTCAGTGGCCTGCGTGCCCGTCAGCGCTGTGGTCGCACTGGCACGCGCCCGACACGCATCCGCATCCGTGGGCGGGTGCCGGCGCCGGAACGTTCAGCGTAGGGTTGCGCTCGAAGAAGTTGTACGGCTTCATCGTGAACTTCGCATAGTCCATCGGCATGACCGGCCAGTCTTCGTTTCGCGGGAAGTGGGTCAGCCCGAAGGTGTGCCACAGCACGATGTCTTCGCCGACCAGCGGCTCGTCGCCCGCGATGAACTCGGGGATACCCGCGTGTCCCGCATGTTGGTTGACGAAGTCTCCCGCGGCGTATCGTTCGTCGGGGTCGTACTTCGTGACGAACAGATGGCGCGTGGCAAATGCGGCACGGGCGGCGATCGACGAGTCGTCGGCTGCCAGCAACGTGGGGTGCGACTCGGGGAACAGCACGTAGGACGTTGGCTGGCCAAGCTCGGTGGTCTTCTCCGTCGAGGCGATCTGCCACACCCGGTTGACGGCGCCGTCGGCGACTCGCCCGGACTGCTTCTCGGACTCGATCGGTGTCACCTTCTTTGTGAACGCGTTCCCGTAGGGGTTCGTCTCCGAGATCGGCAGTCGCACGGCGTCGATCTCGTTGACGACGTTCGCCGTGCCGTCCACAGTCATGTCCAGACGCATCGAGAACAGATGCTGGTGGTACGGCGCGCCGAGTCCCGGAGCGACTTCGGATGCGTACGCGTAAGGCGTGCCGTCGTCGTTCGACCCGGGATAGGCCGAGGTGAACAGGACTCCGGTGAGCTTCGCCTCGCACTCGATCGTGCCGTCGAGGTAGAGGTACCAGAAGAAGCCGTAGTCGTAGTTGCCGACCGTCGTGAAGAACGAGATGACGAGTCGGCGCTGCCGACGAACCTCGGATGACCCTGTGAACAGGTCGGTGTGCTTCCACAGCGACCCGAAGTCCTCCTCGTGCATGCAGATGCCGTTGCGGATCGTGCGCGGCATCCCCATCTCATCGGCGACGACGGGGGAGAAGTAGTGGATCTCGCCGACGCAGTCGCAGCCGAGTTCGAGTTCGTTCGTGGAGCGGCCGAACAGGTACTCGCCGGTGTCGAAGTAGTTCTGCCAGAAGCGATTCGGGGACGGATCACCGTAGGGCACGACCATCTCGCTGACCGATCCGCGGTACATGATCGGCCTCCCGGCGAAGGAGAGCTCGCGGATCACGACGCCCTCGCGTGTGTCGAATCCGATGCGCAGATCCCAGTTGCCCCACGTCACGCGCTCACCGTCGATCGCGTAGCTGGGGCCGTCGGGCTGCGTGATGACGATCGGCTTGAGGCCTTCGAGCGGTGGGCCCTGCACGTCGGGGTCGTCGAAATTTCCGGAGGTCTGAGGGATCTCGAACGACGGGCCCTCCACGATTTTCGCGACTTCTCGCCGGGTGACGTCGACGTAGGCGGTGAGTCCGTCGACGGGGTGCGCCCAGGGATGATCCTCCGGAGAGAATTGCTGGAAGGCGAACGTGCGGAGCAGCCGTCGTCCGGTCTCGTCTTCGAAGCCGTAGTTTCCGGCCGACAAGGGGACGAGCACGACATCGTCGACGCTCAGGCCGCGCGCGGCGAGCGCGGCAATCCACGCGGCATCTTGCTTGGCGATCTCGTCGACGAGCTCGAACTCGGTGTCGAGGATCGGCACACGGCCCTCGGCGCCGTCGAGGTCGGTTTTCCGCACGACCGTCTCAGCGTCCAAGGAGATGACGGCGTCGAGCGAGTCGCCGCTGGCCAGGTCGATCAACTGCAGGCGTGCGCGGCGCTCAGGGAGCGGCCCTTCGCCGGTTTCCCACGCCAGAACCTCGCTCTTGTGGGGCTCTTCGAGTCCGACATACGCGAATCGTGTCGACTCGCTCGACATCAGGTGCGCCAACGCGATCTCTCGGACTGTGTCGAGTTCGGCGCTCGTGAGTGACGTCAGCGGGTGCATCTCAGAAGCTCGTGGGGAGTCGGGCATGGTCATGTGTCGTCTCCTGTCCCGTCTTCGGGCTCGGCGACGCATCGGCGCGTCGTCCGTTCAGTGTCCAGGTTTTCGTACGCCCGTACAAGAACAAGGTCGGCGCTGTTACTGTTCTGTTACCTTCAGGAGGTGCCCAAGTATGTCGACCACGACGAGCGCCGCCGAGAAATCATCGGGCGGGTCTGGCGCCTGATCGCGTCGGACGGAATCGAAGCCGCGACGACGCGCCGGATCGCCGAGGTGACCGGGTACTCGAACGGGTTGCTCCGCTACTACTTTCCGAGCAAGGACTCGGTGATGAGTGCCGCCTTCGAGCACGTGTTCAACGCGACCAACGACCGTGCATCAGGTTTGGTTGAAGCGCCTGGTCTCGAAGGCTTGCGTGCGCTCGCCATCGAGATCCTGCCACTCGACGAAGAACGGCTCGCAGAGGCCCGTGTCGTGATCACGTTCTGGCAGCGGAGTCTGGGGGATGCCTCCGAGGCTCAGCTGTTCGCGGATCGGACGTCGCAGTGGCGGATCTCCTTCGCGCACGCGCTCGAGTCCGCCGCGGAGCGAGGCGAGGTGCGCGAAGAGATCGACGTCACTGAGGTCGTCGACGAGTTGCTGTCCATGCTCATGGGAGCGCAGATCATGGCTGTGTTCGCCCCCGACGAGGCGACGCCGTCGCGGTTGCTCGCGCAGCTCGACGGCTTCCTCGCGCGAGTGCGCGCAACGCGAATCGATCACTGACCCCGCAGCACGCCGGCACGCCCGGTGCGGAAGGACGTGCGCGCCTTCCCGGCGGTCGGCCCCACACCTGGGCCTCGCCGACGACGCGATCTCATTGAGTCGAGGTCGATCAGCCGGCGGATACGCCCCTGACCGACGCGCGGTAGTGGCTCGGCGGCATCCCGAACTCCTGACGGAACGCGCGCGCGAAGGCGGCGGCATCCGCGAAGCCCCACCGGATACCTACGGCCGCGACGGGAATCGACGACGACGCGAGGTCTCGTCGACTCGCTTCGAGTCGCCGGTGGCGGATCCAGCCGCGCACGGTCGTGTGCTGTTCCTCGAACAGCTTCTGCATGTAGCGGACTGAGATGTGGTGCCGGGCGGCGATCGAAGAGACCGACAAATCGGGGTCGGCGAGGCGCGCGGTGATGTACGACTCGATGCGCGTGCGGAGAGCGCGTCGATGCGCGTCTTCGCTGAGACCTCCTGTGCCTTCCGTGCGATCGGCGATGGCGGCGGCGACGAGGTCGAGGACGGCGTCCGAGAGGGGGAGCGCCGAGGGCAGTTCGTCCGCATCGAGTTGGCGCGCCATCTCCGCCAGGAAGCGCGAAGCGATCGCGCCGACGCCGGTGCGTCCTGAGAAGCGGCGCGCGGTGAAGTCGCTGAGGACGTCGCGTTCGACGTGGAGCGAGGTCAGCGGGAACATCACCACGAACATCCGGAAGGCGTCTTCCGAGGCGACCACGTACGGTCGGGTGGTGTCGTAGAGGGCAAAGTCCCCCGGTGCCAGGGCCGCATCGCGTCCGTCTTGCATGACGACGCTGTACCCCCGTAGCTGAAATCCGAGTTTGATGTACCCGGGATCGGATGCGGCGATCTCACGCGCACCGCGATGGACGTCGACAGCGGTGCCGGTCACGGTGCTTACCGATGAGGCGCCGAGTGGCTGAGAAACCAGCCCTCCCATGAAGGACTCGCGGGAGTCGGAATCGGGCCCCACGGCCTGGAGGGGAACGAAGCTCCCGTCGATTGCGGCGGCCCAGGCGTCGAAGCGGTCCTTCGGGCTCACCGCATGCAGGTCCAGCACCGAGCGATTTCCTGAGGCGGGCGCGAGGAGCGAGTCGGGCATCGGGTACCTCCACGTCATCGTGTCCCGTCAGCATACGCACGAGAGGCGCATTTCTGAACAGGTGTACGAAAACGCGCCCGTCACCCCTGAGCGTGACGATCGAGGAACTCGTAGACCTCGTTCTCGTCGACGCCCGGGAAAGTTCCGCGAGGCAGCGGCGAGAACATCTGCATATGCACCCGGGCGCTCGGCCAGGCCTTGTCGGCCCATCGGTCGGTGATGTCGGCCGGGGCGCGGCGACAACATGCCTCATCCGGGCAGGTCGACGTGGCACGCTTGTGAGTCTCACGCCCGCGGAACCATCTGGCGTCATCGAATGGAACGCCGACGGTGATCGAGAACTCGCCGTCCGCGGTACTCCCGGTCTGCGTCGAGCACCAGTAGGTGCCGGCTGGCGTGTCCGTGTACTGGTAGTGCTCGGTGGTGCGGTTCTGTTCCGAGAACGCCGCACGGGCCGAGAACTTCCGGCATGCGATCTGACCGTCGACGGCACCGGTCACGTCCTGAGGGAGCGGCAGGTCGTCGTTCTCGTACACACGCGAGATTGCCCCCGACCCGTCGACGCGCAAGAAGTGCAGGGGCATGCCGAGGTGCTCTGTGAGCAGGTTCGTCATCCGCATCCCCGCTGCCTCGTGTGTGACACCGAACGCATCGCGGAAGTCCTCTACGGCAAGATTCCGATCCTTCTTGGCCTGAGTGAGAAAGTTCACCGCAGCTGTCTCGGGCATGAGACAGCAGGCGGCGTAGTAGTTGATCTCAAGCCGCTGCTGCAGGAAATCCGCGTAGTCCGTCGGGCGGACGTGTCCGAGCAGGCGGTGGGCCATCGCCTGCAGCGCCATCGATCGCAGACCGTGCCCGCCGGGGATCGACGCCGGCGGCAGATAGATCCGGCCGTTCTCGAGGTCGGTGATCGACCGCGTCGAGCCGGGTAAATCACTCGCGTAGATGAGCGTGAAGCCGAGTTGTTCGGCCATGATGCTCACCGTGCGGTGGGTCAGCGCGCCTGAGACGTGTCCGGCGGCCGACAGTTGCTTCTCAGCGAGCTTCTCGATGTCGCCGAGGTAGTTGTTCGCCGCCCGCATCTTGAGGCGCAACTCGGTGTTCGCCCGACGCGCTTCTTCGGGGGTGGCGATCGCCTCGCGCTCGCGTCGCTGGAGCTCGCGATGAAGACCGAGGACCGATTCGATCGTGTCGTCCGACATGCCTTTGGTGACCTTCACCGGCGCGATCCCGAGCTGGCGGAACACCGAACTCGATTGGGCGCGTTCGAGTTCGATTTCGAGGGCCGCGCGGCGGTTCGGGGGCTCGGGTGAGAGCAGGTCGGTGACCTCGACCCCAGTGGCCGCGGCGACGGCCTGTAGCACCGATAGCTTCGGCTCGCGCTTGCCGTTCTCGATGAGGCTCAGTTGGCTGCCGGCGATGCCGACGAGCTCCCCGAGTTCATCGAGGGTGTACCCGTGCGAGACCCGCTGATGACGGATGCGGTGACCCAGGGTCGACAGTTCCAACGGTGTCGGCGACATTCCTTGATCATACGGAAAGAAAACCGATTCTTGAACCCCGATCTGGCGAGAAGCTCGTTCTGAGGCGTCGGATAGTGGAAGAGAACCGCGATCTGACCGAACTGTCGACGAAGAGAGACTCCCATGGCCCTGGCTGACTTCCTGACCCGCCCCGCATCCGAGACCCCGGTCCGCTCGTTCGGTGCACGACCGGGCGGTGAGGGGCTGGCCGAACTGACGGCGTGGGTCGATGAGATCGCCGCGCTCACCCAACCTGATCGCATCCACTGGGTCGACGGGTCACGCGCCGAGAACGAGGCGCTCCTGCGCGAAATGGTCGACGAAGGCAAGCTCATCAAACTCAACCCCGAGTGGCGGCCGGGTTCGTACCTTGCGCGATCGCACCCGAGCGACGTCGCGCGCACGGAAGCGCGGACCTTCATCGCGTCCGAGAACCAACACGACGCAGGTCCCACGAACAACTGGGTCGCGCCCGACGAGATCCGCGCCACGATCACTCCGCTGTTCGAGGGGTCGATGCGCGGACGCACGATGTACGTCGTGCCGTTCTCGATGGGCGCCGTCGGCGGACCGCTCTCGCACATCGGCGTACAGATCACCGATAGCGCCTACGCGGTCGCGTCCATCGGGATCATGACGCGGGTCGGCAGTGACGTCCTCCGCGAGATCGCCGGTGGCGCCCCGTGGGTCAAGACCGTGCACAGCGTCGGCGCCCCGCTCGCGCCGGGCCAGGCCGACGTCGAGTGGCCGTGCAACGACGAGAAGTACATCGTGCACTTTCCCGACTCGCTTGAGGTGTGGTCGTTCGGCTCCGGCTACGGGGGCAACGCCATCCTCGCTAAGAAGTGCTTCGCCCTGCGCATCGCCTCGGTGATCGGCCGCGACGAGGGCTGGCTCGCCGAGCACATGCTGCTCATCCGGGTCATCGACCCGGCCGGTCGCCGCTACCACGTCGCGGCGGCGTTCCCTTCCGCGTGCGGCAAGACGAACCTCGCGATGCTCAAGCCCACCATCCCCGGGTGGCGCGTCGAGACGCTCGGCGACGACATCGCATGGCTTCGTCCCGGAGAGGACGGACGCCTGTGGGCGATCAACCCCGAAGCGGGGTTCTTCGGGGTCGCGCCCGGCACGGGCGAGTCGACGAACATCACCGCGGTCGAGACGCTGTGGGGAAACACGATCTTCACCAACGTCGCCCTCCGCCCCGACGGCGACGTGTGGTGGGAGGGTCTCACCGACGAGCCGCCGGCTGAGCTCACCGACTGGCAGGGCAACCCCTGGACTCCGGCATCCGGGCGCCCCGCGGCACACCCCAACTCGCGCTTCACCGTCGCGGCGGCCCAGTGTCCGCAGATCGCCGACGACTGGGATGCCCCTGAAGGCGTGCCGCTGGACGCGATCCTGTTCGGCGGGCGCCGCGCCACCAACGTTCCGCTCGTCGTCGAAGCGACCGACTGGACCCACGGTGTCTTCATGGGCTCGAACATCTCGTCCGAGCGCACCGCGGCCGCTGAAGGCACGGTCGGTGAGCTGCGCCGCGACCCGTTCGCGATGCTGCCGTTCTGCGGTTACAACATGGCGGACTACTTCGCGCACTGGCTGAAGATCGGGCAGAAGCTGCGCTTCGACCGCGCGCCGCGCGTGTTCCAGGTCAACTGGTTCCGCAAGGGTGCCGACGGCAGCTTCCTGTGGCCGGGCTTCGGCGACAACGCGCGTGTCATCGACTGGATCATCCGCCGGATCGAGGGCGAGGCTCCGGCCGTCGACAGCCCGATCGGACGCCTGCCGCGGCCCGAGGACCTCGATGTCGAAGGCACGGATGTCACACCCGAAGCGCTCGAGGAGCTCTTCGCGATCGACACGACGTCATGGATGCGCGAAGCCGACCTCACCGAGGAGTTCTACCACGGGTTCGACGGCCAGATTCCTGCTGCCCTCTGGTCCGAGTTGGCCGCACTGCGCTACCGGTTGCAGCGCGCCTGACGATTCTGTGACGGATGCCGCGACCTGGGGGCGTGGCATCCGTCATCGTCGTCTGCGCGCGGCCCGGCCGTGGCGACGTGCGACTCTCTCTGTGCGCGCAGGGGGTTTTCTCTCTTCGACGGACCTGAGTGTGGCTTTCGCTGTGCGGGGGAGCGTGGGTGACTTCCTCTGTTCGGTGGAGCGCGCGTGACTTTCTCTGTTCGATGGCCGCACGTGTGCGGCGGGCGGGCGGGGGCGTGACTTCCTCTGTTCGATGGACGCATATGTACGGCGGGCGGGGCCGTGGGCGTACATTCGCGACCACTGAAGCTTGACGGGACGCGGGGCGGGAGAGACGTCGCACGGCGTCATCGGGGCTGGGCGTCTGGCCGCTGCCGCTCTCTGTTCAGTGGACGCGTTTGCACAGGTTGCGGGGGTATCGGCGTACATTCGCGTCCACTGAACCTGGGTGGGGTGGCCTCCCAGGGTCGCGCGGTCCCGCCCGTGGCCCGGTGACCCGGTGGCATGGCGGCCCCGCGGCCCGGTGGCGCCGTCGCGCCCTGGCCCCGTAGTGCCGCGCGCCGCCGCGCCGGCGCGACGTCGGGCCGTAGTGCCGTCGGGCCGTCGCGCCGTGGCGCCACTCTCCTGTGCTCAGTGGACGCTCATGTACGGCGCGCGGGGGCGTGATCGTACATTCGCGACCACCGAAGCCCGGGTGGGCGGGGCGAGCCGGGAGGGGCGAAGGGCAGCCTCAAACCAGGAGCTGGTGCTTCGCGAGGTCGCGGTACAGCGGCGTCGAGGCGACGAGTTCGGAGTGCGTTCCCTGACCGACGACACGACCGTTCTCGAGCACGACGATGAGGTCGCTGTCGACGACCGTCGAGAGGCGGTGCGCGATGACGATCAGCGTGCGACCCTCCGCGACGGCGTCGATCGCCTCGCGCATCCGCTGTTCGTTCAGCCCGTCCAGCGACGAGGTCGACTCGTCGAGCAACAAGATCGGCGGCGCTGCCAACAGCGCACGGGCGATCGCGACGCGCTGACGCTCACCGCCCGAGAGCATGACGCCTGACTCGCCGACGGGAGCCTGAAGTCCCAACTCGCTGCGGTCGAGAACATCGCCGAGGTTCACCGCCCGCAGCACCCGTTCGCAGTCGTCGTCGCTTGCCTCGGGTGAGGCCAGCCGAAGGTTCTCGGCGATCGTCCCGGCGAGGGTCGGGGCGTCCTGCTCGACATAGCCCAGCTGGGCCCGTAGGTCATCGCGGGGGAGCGCGCGCACGTCGACGCCATCGACGAGGATCGCCCCACCGGTCGGGTCGTAGAACCGCTCGATGAGCGCCAGCGTTGTGCTCTTGCCCGCGCCGGACGGTCCCACCAGCGCCACCCGAGAGCCGCGGGGCACGCGGAACGACACTCCCCGCAAGACTTCGGCGGGGTGCGCGGTGTGATCCGGGGCCTCATCGTCGGACTCGCCCGGCAACGTCACTGCGGACGTGTCGACGTGGGCGCTCTCCAAGAGGGCGCGCGCCTCGGTCTCGGCCTTGCGCCGTGCGGCCACGACATCGGCGGGGTATCCGAAACGCACGTCGCGGAATTCCACTGCCGCCGTGGTGTCGAGGGGCGCGGGCTCGGGTGTGACGCTCGCGGCGATGCGCGCGTCATCCTGCGTTTCGGTGGGCAGGTCGAGCACTTCTTGGATGCGGCCGAGCGCCCCGAGCGCTTGGTTCACCGACGTGATCGCACCGAAGAACGAACCGAGAGGGCCGACCAGCAGGAACAGGAACATCACGAACGTGACGAGATCGGCGACACCGATCGCACCGTCGGCGACGCGATAACCGCCGAGTCCGAGGACCGCCAGGAGCGAGACCTGCAAGGCGATGCCGGCGATCGGAACGACCAGCGCCGACACCTTCGCGATCCGCACACCCACGCCGTACGCCTCGCCGGCGACGCCGTTCAGTGCGGATTCTTCGCGTCCGCTCGCGCCCGCCGCGCGCACCGTTCTGATCGACCCGACGGCGCGCTCGACGCCCGAGGCGAGTTCGCCCACCTTGATTTGTTGATCGGACGTCGCTTTGCGGATGCGTCCGCTCAGCAGCGTCACCGCGGCGATCGAAACTCCCAACACGATCACGATCGCACCGAGCAGGAGCGGATCGATGAGCGCCATCGCGATGACGGCGCCCAAGAAGATGAGGGCGTTGCCCACCGCATCCGCCAAACCCTGCGTGAGAACCGCGTACAGCAGCGTCGTGTCGGTTCCCACACGTGAGACCAGATCACCCGTGCGGCGTGAGTCGAACTCACTGATCGGAAGATGCAGGATGCGGGAGATCAGTCGTCGTCTGCTCGAATACACCACTGCGGTGCCCGTGCGCTGGAGCAGATAGTGCTGATATCCAGAGATGATCGACGAGACCACGACCAGCGCGACGATCGCCCACACGAGCATGCCGAGGGCCTGCTCGGCCTGGACCGACTCGATCACCTGACCGACCAGGAGCGGCTGGGCGAGAGTCGTGATCGCGCCGAAGACGCTCAGAATCGCGACGATGACGAGGACGGTCCGGTGCTCCAACAGGAACGGCAACAGTTGGCGGAAGCTCGCGCGCGGACCCTCGTCCGGAGCGCCGCGGCCGAAGCCTCGACGGGAACGGGCCGGGCGGGAATCAGCGGACATGCGGGTACCTCGTTCGTGCGCAGGGTGTACCTACGACGGTACTTCCTCGCGCGGGTGGACCGCCGCCGGAGGCCGGAGCCGAACGGCCGGGGCCAGGCGGCCGGTGCCGGGGCGACCTTGCATCGAGGGGACGCAGGTACGGGACGCGCTCGCGGGGCTGCTCCCGCGATGCGCCGCCCTGCTGCTCCTGCGATGTGCCGCCCTGCAGCCGCTGCGTGGGCCCGCACCCGGTCCCGGCATGCGCGCCCCGCTCTCATTCCCGCATCCGGTTCAGTGGTCGCACATGTACGTTGATGCCCCTCTACCGCGTACATTCGTGACCACCGAACGGAGAGCCGGGCGCGGCTGAGCGAGTTGTACCCTTGCGTTCGCGGGCGCCCGGTGTGCTGATTCGGGTTCCGGGCGTGCCGGTTCAGTGGTCGCACATGTACGTTGATGCCCCTTTACCGCGTACATTCGTGACCACCGAACGGAGAGGCGCGCGCGGGCGCCGAGACGCGCGCGGGCGCCGTGGCGTTGACGCGCGGGCGCCGAGGACGCGCATCGAAGACGACGGATGCCGCAGCCCGGACGGGCCGCGGCATCCGAGAGAGAACGTCAGCGCCAGATGACGGCGAGTCCGGCGTTCAAGAGGGTCAGGATGCCGATGGTCCAGAACAGCCCGGGCGCCACCGTGCCGTCGCCCTTGCGGGCGCGGGCCCCGCCGATGCCCATCAGCGCGCCGATCGCGAGCAACACGACGAGCTTCGTGCCGATCTTGGCGTAGTTGAGGTCGTACGAGATCCCCCACGGTGCGGCCAGCGCGAGGCCGGCGACCGCGGCAATCACCAGGCCCCAGTTCATGACCGTGTTGATTCGGAAGCGGCGGCTGAATGCCTCCACGGCCCATCCGCCGAACAGCAGCGCGAAGCCGGTGATATGGACGAAAACGACGATGTGGCGCAGGATCTCCATGACGGTCACCATAGGCCCGGGGCTCAACCGTCCGCCAGGAAGGTCGGCCTCACCTGCGTGAAATCAGTCGCCCTGGCGGAGTGACCGCAGCACGAGGGCGGTGCGCATCGCGGCATCCGCGGCCTCGTAGCCTTTGTCTTCCTTCGACCCGTCGAGTCCTGCCCGATCGAGGCCTTGCTTCTCATCATCGAGCGTCAGGACGCCGAACCCGACCGGCTTGCCGGTGTCGAGTGCGACGCGGGTCAGCCCGTCGGTGGCGGCGGCCGAGACATACTCGAAGTGGGGAGTGCCGCCACGGATGATGACGCCGAGCGCGACCGCCGCATCCGCACCCGATTCGAGCGCGGCCTTCGCGACCAGCGGCAGCTCGAACGACCCGGCGACCCGCACCAGACGCCACGAGGCACCGGCGGCGTCAAGCGCACGCTGCGCCCCGGCGATCAGTCCGTCGGTGATGACGTCGTGCCATGTGCCGGCGACGACCACGACGTCGAGGCCGCGAGCGTCGACCGGCTCGCCGGGTGCGGGAGCCCCGACGCCGCTCATCGGCCCTGTCCTTCGTGCATGTCGGCAAGAGCCGAGCGCAGTTCGTCTCCATCGATGATGTGACCCATGCGGTCCCGTTTCGTTTCGAGGTACTGGTGGTTGTTCGGTCCGACACCGACGAGTAGCGGCACCTGCTCGACGACTTCGAGACCGAGGTCGCGCAGCTGCGTCACCTTGTCGGTGTTGTTCGTGAGAAGCCGCACACGTTCGACACCGAGATCGGCGAGGATGCCGGCGGCCGCGGCGTAGTCTCGGGCGTCGGCGGGGAGCCCGAGCGCCAGGTTCGCGTCGACGGTGTCGAGTCCGCGCTCCTGCAGGCTGTAAGCGCGGAGCTTGTTGATCAGGCCGATTCCGCGGCCTTCGTGGCCGCGCATGTAAACGACGACACCTCCATCGCGGGCGATCGCTTCCAGCGCCGCGTCCAACTGCGGACCGCATTCGCACTTGAGCGAACCGAACGCCTCGCCGGTGAGGCACTCGGAGTGCACGCGCACGAGCGGTGGCGCTTCGGTGAGGTCACCCGAGACGATCGCGACGTGATCGGTGCCGGTGGTCCGGTCCTTGTAGGCCAGAAACCGCATCTCGCCGTGGGTCGTGGGCACCGTCGATTCCGCGCGGAGACTGACGCGCCGTCGATGCGCGGGTTGCGGGACGACATCGGCCGGTTCGATCTCATCGAGGTAGGCGATGAGCTGCTCGATCGTGATGACGGGGATGTCCTCGCGCGCCCCCATTTCGATAAGGCCGGGCAGGCGCATCATGCTGCCGTCGTCGGCGACGACCTCGCCGATCGCACCGACGGGCTGGAGCCCGGCGAGACGCATGAGCTCGACGGCTGCTTCGGTGTGGCCCGCACGTTCGCGCACGCCGCCGTCCACCGCGCGCAGCGGCAGGATGTGTCCTGGTCGGATGACGCTCGCCGGCGTGGAATCCGGGTTGGCCAGAACATTGAGGGTGTGTGCTCGATCGGCCGCGCTGATTCCGGTCGAGATCCGATCGGCCGCGTCGACACTCACCGTGTATGCGGTGCTGCGGGAGTCTTCGTTGTGGGCGACCATCGGTGGCAGGTCGAGGCGGTCGGCCCAGTCGCCGGGCATCGGCGCGCAGAGGAACCCGCTCGACCAACGGATGGTCCACGCGAGCCACTCGGGCGTGGCCTTCTCGGCCGACAGGATGATGTCACCCTCGTTCTCTCGGTTCTCGTCGTCGGCGACGATCACGGGTCGGCCGGCAGCGAGCGCCTCCAGCGCGTGGGGGATGGTGGACAGGCTCATCGCGAGCCCCCTTCGATCGGTGCGGGTGAAGTGTGGAACGCCAGCATCCGGGCGACGTGGCGGGCGAGGATGTCGGTTTCGAGGTTGACCGCATCGCCGGGTTCGCGGGCGCCGAGGGTGGTCGCCTCGAGCGTCTCGGGAATCAGCGAGACCTCGAACCAATGCTCGGCGGCGTCGGCGGCGGACACGGCACTGACGGTGAGTGAGACGCCGTCCACGGCGATGGACCCCTTGTCCACGACGAGCGGAGCGAGGGCGGCCGCGAGCCCGATGCGCAGCACGCGCCATTGCGCTCCCGGGCGAACCTCGACGACGGTGCCGGTTCCGTCGATGTGACCTTGCACGATGTGGCCGCCCAGGCGGCCGTGGGCGGCGGTGGCCCGTTCGAGGTTGACAGCGCTGCCGATGGTCGCGCCCCCGAGCGCGGACATGTCGAGGGTCTGGCGCATGACGTCGGCGGTGAACCAGTCGGACCCCTGATCGACGACGGTCAGGCAGACGCCCGAGACCGCGATCGAGTCGCCGTGTCCGGCATCCGAGACCGCCTTCGGGCCGCGCACCGTGAGCCGCACGCCGTCGCCGTCAGGCGTGATCGCCGTGATCTCGCCGACTTCTTCGACGATCCCCGTGAACATCAAATGTCTCCTTGTGTGTGGATCTCGTGGGGCCGGGCGATGACGAGAAGGTCGTCGCCCAGCGTGTGTGTGGCGATCACCGACAATCGGCGCTGGTGCGCGATGGTCGGAACACCGAGGTCGGTGAGGGCGGTGAGAGGTCCGCCGATCAGGACGGGCGCGATGTACGCGAGTACCTCGTCGGCGAAGCCTTCGCGAACGAAGGTGCTTGCGAGCGTGGGGCCACCCTCGACGAACACCCGCTGGACACCGTCGGCGTGGAGGGCGGACAGCATGGCGACGAGGTCGTCGCCGGCGAATCGGACGAAGGGATGCGGATGCCGCCGCACCGCCGCAGTCGGAGGCACGTCGCGGTGCCCGACGATCACCGGACGCGGTTGGTGGGGGAGCAGCGCTCCGTCGGCATCCCGCGCGGTGAGGGCCGGGTCGTCGGCGAGGAGGGTGCCGGTTCCGATGACGATCGCGTCGGCTGCAGACCGGCGTCGATGCACGTCGTGGCGGGCCTCGGGGCCGGTGATCCACTGACTCGTGCCGTCTGCGGCCGCCGCCCGGCCGTCGAGGCTCTGCGCCCACTTCACCGTCACATGGGGGCGTCCGAGGTTCGTCGCGGTGAGCCAGTCGTGGAGCAGTGCGGCGCCGTCGGTTGCGCAGACACCTGAAATCACGTCGACGCCGGCGTCGCGAAGGCGTTCTGCGCCGCCGGAAGATTCTTGGCCGGGGTCATCGACGGCGTAGACGACGCGGGCGATGCCGGCCGCGATCAGCGCCTCGGCGCAGGGCCCGGTGCGGCCGGTGTGATTGCACGGCTCGAGGGTGACCACGGCGGTGGCTCCCTGTGCTGCACCCGGCGCCAGCGTCGAAAGCGCGTCGACCTCGGCATGTGGTGTGCCGGCACCCCGGTGCCACCCTTCGGCGAGAACAGCGCCCTCGTGCGAGAGGATCACGGCTCCGACCTGTGGGTTCACTCCGCGGGGGCCTTCGAGCGCGAGGGCGAGCGCGCGGTGCATCGCCGTCGTCTCAGCGGCGGTCGCAGGCATCTGTCGCATCTCCGGTCGGTCGGTCATCGACGGTCCGGGGCAACGGGATGCGGCGGTGCACCGCGAGAACGGTCCACCGCACGTGCTGCCTCCCATCCGGACTCGCGAAGCTCTCGCTTCGCATCACCGTCGGTCCCGGAATTCCACCGGATCAGCCGAGACGACATCCCCGCGGATGCGGGTGCCTCAGCTCGCGGACTGTCACCGCCGGTTCGGATTCTCACCGACCCCGGAGCACGTCTATGGGTACGAGTGTAGCCAACGCACCGGCGTCATGATCATTCCCGCCCGATCGCACGGTGTCAGTCGGCCAGCGCCCGAGCCGTCGCTTCATCGACGACCAGGTCGGTCGCCAGACGAGCGGCGAGTGCGCCGCGGAGGCTTTCGAGTTTGGAGGCTCCGGACACGACACACAGTCGGCGGTCGACGCGGCGCAGGGTGTCGAGCGACGGCCCGGTCGCGCGGTCATTGAGCGCGATGTGATCGCTCGAGCCGTCGGCGCGGAAGAAGACGGTGGCCACGTCGCCCACGACGGCTTCGGCGCCGAGTACCTCGAGATCACGGGGCTCGAGATAGCCGCCGCTGTACACGTGGCTGGGCACGCGGGAGTCGGCCGAGCCGGTGCTGAAGACGACGAGGTCCATCTGCGACTGCAGAGCGAGGATGCGCCGGGTGCTGCGTTCTCGCCACATCGCGGTCTTCGTGGCCGGATCGTCGAAGAACGCCGGCACCGGAAACTGCTGGGCGCTCCCTCCGTGTGCCGCGGCGAAGCGACTGAGGATCTCGGAGGCGTACAGGAGCCCGGTGGTGTGGGTGTTCCCCGATCCGTTCAGTTGGACGAAAGTCGTGCCGCGCGCGGGTTGGGGTATGAGTCGTCGACTGATCGCGGCCGTCGTCGAACCCCAGGCGACACCGACCGTCATGTCGGGTTCGATCAGTTCGCTGAGGAGGTGCGCGGCGGCTACCGCGACGCGTTCGAGCCGGTCGATGTCGCTCGCATCGTCGGGCACCGGGACGACATGCGCGGTGATCCCGTAGCGCTCGCCGATGTGCTCTTCGAGCAGTTGCGGCGCCTCGAAGGGCGAGCGGATGCGGATGTCGACGATTCCGGTTGCACGGGCGTGCGTGAGCAGGCGCGACACCGTCGAGCGCGATGTTCCCAGTTCGGCGGCGATGGCCTCCATCGTCCGGTTCTGCACGTAGTAGAGGTGCGCGGCCGTCAACGCGCGTCGAGCGAACGGGTCGTCGAGGAGGTCTGCCATCTCTCAAGCGTGCACGTACGTGCACCAGCGATGCAAGAACGCGCATGCATGGAAGGATGGTTGCAATCGACAGGGAGGCACCATGACGCGCGGGTTCGAGGCACTGCGGGATCGTCCCTATGCAGACGTTCTCATCATCGGTGGCGGTGTCAACGGCATCGCCACGTTCAGGGACCTCGCCTTGCAGGGCGTCGACGTCGCCCTCGTGGACCGGGCGGATTTCGTCAGCGGCGCATCCGCGGCGTCGTCGCACATGATCCACGGTGGCATCCGATACCTCGAAAACGGCGAGTTCCGCCTCGTGCACGAAGCTGTGACCGAGCGCAACGGACTGCTGAAAATCGCCCCGCACTATGTGCGGCCGCTCCAGACGACGATCCCGATCTTCTCCACGTTCTCGGGGGTCCTCAGCGCCCCGCTGCGCTTCCTCCGGCACGGTAAGGGAAAGCACCGCGAGCGTGGGGCTGCGCTCATCAAGATCGGGCTCGTGATCTACGACTCGTTCTCACGTGGTGGGGGCCGTGTGCCCCGCCATGCGTTCCACGGACGGCGCCGGTCCCTGGCACAGCTTCCTGAACTTACTCCATCGGTCAAGTACACCGCGACCTACTGGGACGCGTCGCTCCACGACCCCGAACGGCTCGCGCTCGATCTGATCCGCGACGGCGAAGCAGCGGGTGGTGATCGCGCCCGTGCGGCGAACTACACGGCGGCGGCGCGCGCCGCCGGAGAGCGCATCGTTCTGCGCGATGAGGAGTCGGGTGACGAGATCGAGTTCGCGGCATCCGTCGTCGTCAACGCCTCGGGGCCGTGGACAGACCTCACCAACCGCGCGCTCGGCGACCCGACGTCGTACATGGGCGGGACGAAGGGATCGCACATCGTCATCGACGACCCGGATCTGCTCGCCGCGACCGGGGGACGCGAGTTGTTCTTCGAGCACAGCGACGGGCGCATCGTCTTGATCTACCCGCTCAAGGGGCGCGTCCTCGTCGGGACGACAGACCTCGAACACGACATGGCCGAACCGATCCTCTGTACCGAAGAAGAGGTCGACTACTTCTTCGACCTCATCGCTCACGTGTTGCCCGGCATCCACGTCGACCGTTCGCGCATCGTCTACCGGATGTCGGGAGTGCGCCCCCTGCCGGGTCACGGCGACCTCGCGCCCGGGTTCGTGTCACGCGACTACCGGATCGAAGCCGAACCTCTCGCCGGCGCCGACGGGCCGACTGTACTGAGCCTCATCGGGGGCAAGTGGACGACGTTCCGCGCCTCCGCGGAGCATCTCAGCGACCGGGTGCTCGCGTTGTTGCACCGACCGCGCCGACGCACGACCAAGGGTGTGCCCATCGGCGGTGGCGCCGGGTATCCGGTGACCGAGCGTGCGCGCCGGCAGTGGATCGACGCACACGACGCGATCGTCGGTGCCGCGCGCGCTGCGATCCTGCTCGACCGGTATGGCACCGTGGCCACCGACGTCATCGCGGCGAT
Source organism: Microbacterium koreense (assembly GCF_042677105.1). Lineage (NCBI taxonomy): Bacteria > Bacillati > Actinomycetota > Actinomycetes > Micrococcales > Microbacteriaceae > Microbacterium > Microbacterium koreense. The sequence continues at coordinate 2,711,240 of NZ_JBHTIM010000001.1, read as the reverse complement.
CGCCTCCGATGGTGAGGATGAGCCTCTCGCCGATGCGCCGACCTACAGCACGGGCGAGTTGCGTCACCTCGCGCGCACCGAGCAGGCCGTCCACCTCGACGACATGCTCATGCGCCGCACCAGCCTGGCGTTCGTTGGAGCGGCGACGCCCGAGGTCGCTCGCCAGGTCGCGGATGCCGTTGCCCCTGTGCTGGGCTGGGATGCCGCTGCGGTCGAGGCCGAGGTCACCCGCGCGATCCGACGCGTGCACGCGGCGGATCCGACGTTCGACGCGGAGCGCGCGGTAGCCTGACCGGGGTCCGGCGCCTGACGGCGCACGGACACGGCGAAACAGCGACGAGAGGGGCACCGTGGCCGAACACGTGCTGGCAGTCGATCAGGGAACGACCTCGACACGGGCGATCGTCTTCGATTCCGATGCACGCATCGTCTCAACCGCGCAGCGTGAGCACGAACAGATCCTCCCCCGTGCGGGGCGGGTCGAACACGACCCTGTGGAGATCTGGACCAACACCGAGTGGGTCATATCCAGCGCGCTCAAGCAGGCCGATCTGTCGGCTTCGGATGTCGCCGGACTCGGGGTCACCAACCAGCGCGAGACCGTCATCGTGTGGGATCGCCGGACGGGACGTCCCGTGCACAACGCGCTCGTGTGGCAGGACACCCGCACGCAGACGCGCATCGATCGGCTCATCGCCGACGGGGGAGTGGACCGGTTCGCCGACATCACAGGACTGCCGCTCGCGACCTACTTCAGCGCCTCGAAGATCGCCTGGATCCTGGAACACGTCCGCGGTGCGCGCGAGGCCGCCGAAGCCGGACATCTCGCGTTCGGCACACCCGACACTTGGGTCATCTGGAACCTCACCGGCGGCAGCAGCGGCGGCATCCACGTCACCGATGTCACCAACGCCAGTCGCACGCTCCTCATGGACCTGCGCGCCCTCGATTGGGCCGACGAGCTCCTCGACCTGTGGGGCATCCCGCGCGCGATGATGCCCGAGATCCGGTCGTCGTCCGAGATCGTCGGCGAGGTACAGGTACCCGGGGTGGCCCGCGGCATCCCGATCGCCGGCATCCTCGGTGACCAGCAGGCGGCCACGTTCGGTCAAGCCGCGTTCTCACCGGGTGAGTCGAAGAACACCTACGGCACCGGCAACTTCTTGCTCGTCGGAACCGGCACCGAGATCGTCCACTCCGATCACGGACTCATCACCACCGTCGCGTATCGGCTCGGCGACGAACCGGCCAGATACGCCCTCGAAGGGTCGATCGCCGTCACCGGTTCGCTCGTGCAGTGGCTGCGCGACAACCTCGGCATCATCGAGACATCGCAGGACGTCGAACGCCTTGCCGGCAGCGTCGAAGACAACGGCGGTGCCTACTTCGTGCCCGCCTTCTCGGGCCTGTTCGCTCCCTACTGGCGACCGGATGCCCGGGGTGCGCTCGTCGGCCTCACACGCTTCGTCAACAAGGGCCACATCGCCCGGGCTGCGCTGGAGTCGACGGCCTTCCAGACCCGCGACGTGATCGAGGCGGTGATGGCCGACGCCGACCGCACCCTCGATGAACTCCGCGTCGACGGCGGGATGACCCGCAACGATGATCTCATGCAGTTTCAAGCCGACCTCCTCGGGATCCCGGTCGTGCGTCCGGCGGTCACCGAGACGACGGCTCTCGGCGCCGCGTACGCAGCAGGGCTCGCGACCGGCGTCTGGGCATCGCTGGACGAGCTGCGCGCCCACTGGCGTGAAGACGCGCGCTTCGAACCCCGCATGGACGAGGACGAACGCGAACGCCGGTATCGGTTGTGGAAGAAGGCCGTGACGAAGTCGCTGGACTGGGTCGATGACGACGCGCGGGTGCTCGCGGGCACCGCCGACGGCTGAGCGCTATTTCAGCAACCGCGACAGGCGCCGGTCGGCCAAGATCTTGCCGCCGGTCTGGCACGTCGGGCAGTACTCGAGACTGTTGTCGGCGAAGAACACGCTCCGCACCTCGTCACCGCACACCGCACAGGCCTCCCCGCGACGCCCGTGCACCTGCATGCCGCGTCGCTTGGCGTCCTTGAGCTCGGCGGGGGGCTTGCCGGATGCCGCGGCCACCGCATCCGTCAGCGTCTCCCGCAGGGCGGCGAACAGGCGCGTCACCTCTTCGTCGTCGAGACTCGAAGCGAGTGCGTAGGGCGACATGCGCGCGGCGTGAAGGATCTCGTCGGAGTATGCGTTGCCGATGCCCGCGATGAGGGACTGGTCACGCAGCACACCCTTGATCTGGGTGCGACGTCCGGCGAGTACGGCGGCGAAGGCGTCGCGGTCGAAGTCGGCGCCGAGAGGGTCGGGGCCGAGCCGGGCGATCCCCGGCACGTCGTGGGGATCGGTGACGACGTAATACGCGAGCGACTTCTTCGTGCCCGCCTCGGTCAGGTCGAACCCCGAGCCGTCGTCGAACGCCACCCGCAACGCGATCGGCGTCTTGCCCGGGCGGATCACGGTCTGCGGCAACGACTCGGTGAACCGCAGCCAGCCCGCTTTCGCGAGGTGGAAGACCAGGTGGGGGCCGGACGTTGCGAGGACGACGAACTTGCCCCGACGCATCGCATCCGTCACCGTGCAGCCGACGAGCGTGTCGATCGGTGGGTCGTATGTCTTCAGCGCCGCGATGTTCGCGACGGTCGCCCTCGTGATGACACGCTCCCGAAGCCGCTCGTCGAGAAACTCCACGAGCCCCTGGACCTCGGGCATCTCCGGCATGGGGTCATCCTGCCACGTCGAGAACCGGCCAGGGTTGCGGCATCCGATCGTCGTCACGGAGCAGCGCGGCCGACCACGCGTCGTCACGGCCCTCGGGGTTGGTCAGTGCGCGTCGACGCAGACCCTCATAGCGGAAGCCGAGCGCACGTGCGCCGCGGGCAGATGCGATGTTGCCGGTCACCGCGAGCCATTCCAGCCGCGCGAGGTTCGCTCCGTCGCCTGAGAAGCCCCAGTCGATCACGGCACGCGCTCCTTCACGCAGCAGGCCGCGTCCGCGTGCCCAGGGCGAGAGCCAGTATCCGAGCTCGCCGTCTCCGCGGCCGTTGACCCGATGGATGCCGAGCATCCCGGCGAGACTGTCGCCTTCGTGCATCGCCCATGTGAGGTTCGTGCCCGCAGCCCACTCATCGGCGGCGTGCGCGACGAACTCTTCGGCATGGCGCCGCTCATACGGCGACGGCACGGTCGTGTAGCGCTGCGTGTCGGGATCTTGGCAGGCCTCGACGATGGCGTCCACGTCGGCGGCGACGGGTAGGGCAAGCACGAGGCGCTCGGTGCGGAGGGTGACCGGTTTCACCGGCCCAAGATACCCCGCCCCCGACTTCCCCCGCCCTCGTCTACGCTTCCTTTCCTTGCCGCGAGAATTGCACTCGACGCCGAGAATCGGTCCGGGTGGGTGATTCTCGCGCCCAGAAGCAATTCTCGCGGCGAAGGCCAGGGGCGGGCCGGGGCGGCAGGGGCGGCCCGGGTGGAGCGGGTGGGGTCAGCGGATGCGGCGGAGCAGCCCGACCTTGTCGTACACATCGGCGAGGGTCTTGTCGGCGACCGCCTCGGCGCGCGCGGCGTTGGCAGCGAGGACCCGGTCGAGCTCGGCCGGGTCATCGAGCAGCTCAAGGGCACGCTGACGCACGGGCCCGAACTCCTCGACGACGACCTCGGCGAGGCCCTTCTTGAAGTCGCCGTAGCCGCGGCCGGCGTACTCGTCCTCGATCGACGGGATCTGGCGGCCCGTGAGCGCGGCATAGATCACGAGCAGATTCGACACCCCCGGCTTCGCCTGACGGTCGAACCTCACGGTGCCGTCGGAGTCGGTCACAGCGCGCATGATCTTCTTCGCCGAGACGGTGGGGTCATCCAGCAGCCAGAGCACGCCGGCATCCGACTCAGCTGACTTCGACATCTTCGACGTCGGGTTCTGCAGGTCGTAGATGCGTGCGGTGTCCTGCTGGATCATCGGCACCGGAACCCGGAAGGCTTCACCGAAACGACCGTTGAAGCGCTCGGCGAGGTCGCGGGTGAGTTCGACGTGCTGCTTCTGGTCGTCGCCGACCGGCACGATGTCGGCCTGATACAGCAGGATGTCGGCGGCCATCAGCACCGGGTAGGTGAACAGGCCGACCGACGTCTGGTCCGATCCGTAGCGTGCGGACTTGTCCTTGAACTGGGTCATGCGCCCGGCCTCGCCGAAGCCGGTGATCGTCGAGAGCACCCAGGCGAGCTGAGCGTGGGCGGGCACGTGGGACTGCACGTACAGCGTCGACTTCGACGGCTCGATTCCCGCGGCGATGTACTGGGCGGCGGTGCGCCGCGTCTTCTCGCGAAGCTCGGCCGGATCATTCGGCTGCGTGAGGGCGTGCAGGTCTACCACGGAGAAGTAGGCGTCGTACGCCTCTTGCAGGTCGCGCCACTGCATGAGAGCCCCGATGTAGTTGCCGACCTGGAGGGAGTCGGCCGAGGGCTGCATGCCGGAATAGAGGCGCGGTTTCGTCATCCTCCCAGTCTATTGAGCGGATGCGGTCGCTCACGCCGCGGCGTCGCATCCGGAGATCCCGGCCCGCGACCCGCGGCCGCGGTCACCGCCCGAAGTGGTAGTCCGCGACGACGGGGGCGTGGTCGCTCCACCGGGTGTCCCACGAGGGGGCTCGCACGACGTGATAGTCCGAGGCGATCGCGGCCAGCGGGGGAGTGGCGAGCTGGTAGTCGATCCGCCATCCGGTGTCGTTGTCGAACGCACGGCCCCGCATCGTCCACCACGAGTAGGGGCCGTCAACCTCACCGGCGGCGGCTCGCCCGATGTCGACCCAGCCGAGTCCGCGCCCGACCGAGCCGTCGACGCCGGTGATCTCGGCATCGGCTTCACCGAGCCAGCGGTCGAAGTAGGCGCGCTCACGGGGGAGGAACCCGGACTTCTTGACGTTGCCCCTCCAATTGCGGATGTCGAGTTCACGGTGCCCGACGTTGAGGTCGCCGGTGATGACGGCGAAGGGCGCGCCAGACAGCTCACCCAACCGGCGTTCCATCGCATCGAGGAACACCCACTTCGCCTCCTGTCGTGGGGTGTCCGCCTCACCGGTGGGCACGTACGCGCTCACAACCGTGATCGCCTGCCCGTCGATGTCGTAGTCCGCTTCGATCCAGCGGCCCGTGGCATCCGGCCCTTCGTCGTCTCCCAGCCCGCGGCGTGTGTCGAGCGCGCCCACACGCGCTGCAACGGCCACGCCTGCTCGGCCCTTGGCCACGGCTTCGTCGTTCTCGATCTGCCATCCCGGGAGTGCTGCGAGGAGTTCATCGCGGGTGGCACGGACTTCTTGGAGCGTCAGGATGTCGACGTCGGCGGCATCCAACCACTCGAGCATGCCCTTGCGCACCGCGGCACGGATTCCGTTGACGTTGACAGAGGCGAGGCGAACACGGCGAGACACGCGTGCCAGCCTAACGACGCCCACCGACATCGGCTCACACGCGCGGGGGCCCGTTCCTCACTCGAAGAGCGCGGAGCGCTTCATCGGAGCAGGTGCCGCGGCCTCGACCTCTTCGAGCTCGCGGCGGGCGTCGTGGACCGCCCGTTCCGCCGACCACCGGCGGTACCACGGTGCCGATGTGTAGGCCTGCTCGGCGGTTCGCAACCGCACGCGTGCGGCGACGAGGAGCGCCTGATGCTCATCGGCGAGACGCTGTGCTTCCGTGACCTGGATCAAGGGGACGTTCTCGTCGCTCGCCGAGACGGCGATCCACGCCGACGCCACGAGCAGGATGATTCCGATGATGCGGAACCACAGCAGCAATCCGACGAAGATCGCGAACGTGGCCAGCAGCGGATTCCGCGGCGTGTAGCTCAGCAACCACCCGGCTCCGAGCTGGAGCACCGTGATGGCCCCGCCGCCGAGAAGCGCTCCGACCCAGATCTGCCGCCAGTGCAACGACGTGCCGGTCAGAAACTTCACGAGGGCGCCCACTGCGGCCGTGTAGAGCACGAACGAGACGAGGATCGACGCGATGCGGACGCTCACCTGGTACCCGACGGAGTGCGTGCCGACCCCGAGCGCATCGAACAGCAGGCTCAAGGCCCATGTGCCCACTGAGGTGGCGGCGAAACCCAGGAGCAGAGCGATGCCGAACGCGGCCGCGGTGACGAGATCGGCGGCCTTGAGCAGGAAGTAGTTCCTGCGGTCCGGTGGGATTCCGAAGATGTCGCGGACGGCCCGACGGGCGAACGTGACGAACCCGATCGCCGTCCAGATCAGCGTCCCGAGCGCGATGATACCGGTGACACCCAGCACCCCCGCGCTTTGTTTGGCGATCTCAGTGACCTGCTGCGTGGTGAACAGACCGGTGCCCGGCTGGTCGGAGATCAGATCGGGGATATAGCTGTTGATGATGTTGATGAGTGCGTTGACGGCATCCTCGCTCCCGCCGAGCCAGAGCCCGGCGACGGCGAAGGCGACATAGACCATCGCGAAGATCGCGAAGAGAGCCTGGTAACTGACACCGGCGGCGAGGAGGAACCCGTTGTGCTGCAGAAAATGCCGCCAGACTCGCACCGGAAACCACCGGAGTGTCTTCTCGGTGATCTTCGTCGCGCGGCTGATCGGCGCGTCGAACCGCTCGAGCAGGCTCTCCTGCGTCGCCTGCCAGCGCACCCGCAGCGTCTCTTCTTCGGCGCGCGCAGCATCGGCCGCATCGGCATGCGACTGGCCGGTGACGGCCGCGGGGGGCGTGTGGCGACGAGCGGTCACGGTCTCAGACTATCGATCGGATGCCGCGGGCTGCGCCTTCGCGCGGTCCCGGGTCAGCGTCCGCCGCGCAGGACCGCCTGCTTGACCTCGGCGATGGCCTTGGTGACCTCGATGCCACGGGGGCACGCCTCGGTGCAGTTGAAGGTCGTGCGGCACCGCCACACACCCTCTTTGTCGTTGAGGATGTCCAGGCGCACGTCGCCGGCATCGTCGCGCGAGTCGAAGATGAAGCGGTGGGCGTTCACGATCGCGGCGGGCCCGAAGTATTGGCCGTCGGTCCAGAAGATCGGGCACGACGAGGTGCACGCCGCGCAGAGGATGCACTTGGTCGTGTCGTCGAAGACCTCGCGGTCGACGATCGACTGGATGCGCTCCTTGCCCGGCTCGGGCGCCGAACCCGAGATGAGGAACGGCTGCACCTCGCGGTACGACGCGAAGAACGGCTCCATGTCGACGATGAGGTCCTTCTCGAGCGGAAGGCCCTTGATCGCTTCGACGTAGATCGGCTGCGAGATGTCGAGATCCTTGATGAGGGTCTTGCACGCCAGCCGGTTGCGACCATTGATGCGCATCGCGTCCGAGCCGCAGATGCCGTGCGCGCACGAACGACGGAACGTCAGCGAACCGTCGACCTCCCACTTGATCTTGTGCAGCGCGTCGAGCACGCGGTCGGTGGAGTACAGCTCGACGTCGTAGTCGACCCAGCGCGGCTCTTCGTCGACCTCAGGGTCGAAGCGGCGCACGATGAAGGTGACGAGGAACGACTGGATACCGGAGTCGTTCGCGGCATCCTGCGCAGGGTCCTGCGCGTCGTCGGTGCGTTCGATGACGTCAGTGGCGCCGGTCACGTCAGTACTTCCTTTCCATCGGCTGGTAGCGGGTCACCACGACGGGCTTCCAATCCAACCGGATGTGGTCTTCGGGGTGCGACGAGTGCGGGTCGCCCGACAGATACGACATCGTGTGCTGCATGTAGTTCTCGTCGTCGCGCTTGGGGAAGTCGTCGCGCATGTGTCCGCCGCGGCTCTCCTTGCGGTTGCGGGCGGTGACGACGACGACCTCTGCAATGTCGAGGAGGAAGCCGAGCTCGACGGCTTCGAGCAGATCAGTGTTGTAGCGCTTGCCCTTGTCGTCGACGTGCACGTTGCGGTAGCGCTCGCGCAGTTCCTCGATGACCGTCATGACTTCGCCGAGCGACTCATCGGTACGGAAGACCTGGGCCTTGCGGTCCATCTCGTCCTGCAGTTGCTTGCGCAGCACGGCGATGCGCTCGGTGCCCGGGTTGTTCCGCAGGCCCTCGATCATCTCGCGCACGTCCTTGGCCGGGTCTTCGGGGAGGTCGACGAACTCGGCGGTCTTGGCGTACTCGACGGCGTTGCGCCCGGCGCGCTTTCCGAACACGTTGATGTCCAGGAGCGAGTTGGTGCCGAGGCGGTTCGACCCGTGCACCGAGACGCACGCGCACTCACCCGCGGCATAGAGGCCGGGGACGACGGTCGTGTTGTCGTTGAGCACTTCGGCGTCGACGTTCGTGGGGATGCCGCCCATCGCGTAGTGCGCGGTCGGCATGACCGGAACCGGCTCGACGACCGGATCGACGCCCAGGTACGTGCGCGCGAATTCGGTGATGTCGGGGAGCTTGGTTTCGAGCACCTCGGCGCCCAGGTGCGTGCAGTCCAAGAGCACGTAGTCCTTGTGCGGTCCGGCGCCGCGTCCCTCGGCGACTTCCTGGACCATGCAACGACTGACGATGTCACGCGGGGCGAGGTCCTTGATCGTCGGTGCGTACCGCTCCATGAAGCGTTCACCCGACGCGTTTCGCAGGATCGCGCCTTCGCCGCGTGCTCCTTCGGTGAGAAGGATGCCGAGACCGGCCAGACCCGTCGGGTGGAACTGGAAGAACTCCATGTCTTCGAGCGGAAGGCCCTTGCGCCACACGATCCCGACACCGTCGCCGGTGAGGGTATGGGCATTCGAGGTCGTCTTGAAGATCTTGCCGAACCCGCCGGTGGCGAAGACGACCGCCTTGGACTGGAAGACGTGCAGATCGCCGGTCGCCAACTCGTACGCGACGACACCGGCGACCTGTGTGCTCCCGTCTTCAGCCTTCACCGTGACGAGGTCGAGTACGTAGAACTCGTTGAAGAAGTTGATTCCGAGCTTCACGCAGTTCTGGAACAACGTCTGCAGGATCATGTGACCGGTACGGTCGGCGGCGTAGCAGGCACGGCGCACGGGGCTCTTGCCGTGGTCGGCGGTGTGGCCACCGAAGCGGCGCTGGTCGATCTTGCCCTCGGGGGTGCGGTTGAACGGAAGCCCCATGTTCTCGAGGTCGATGACCGCGTCGATGGCTTCTTTCGCGAGGATCTCGGCTGCGTCCTGGTCGACGAGGTAGTCGCCGCCCTTGACGGTGTCGAAGGTGTGCCACTCCCACGAATCCTCCTCGACGTTCGCGAGGGCGGCGGCCATGCCGCCCTGGGCGGCGCCGGTGTGGGAACGCGTGGGGTACAGCTTCGTGATGACGGCGGTGCGGGCGCCGGGGCCCGCCTCGATGGCGGCGCGCATGCCGGCGCCGCCGGCGCCCACGATCACCACGTCGAACTGGTGGTAGTGGACGCCGTCCTTGACGTAGCTGTCGGTGGCTGGGGTGCTCACGGGATGGATGCCTCTGCTGATGTCGGAGTGGGAAGTCGGATGCCGCGGCTCAGCGCGCTGCGCACATCTCGATGAGCCAATCGGTGGTGCTCGTCTCGATGCCGATGCAGGGGTCGAAGGTGAAGACGACGAGCGTGCCGAGGACGATGAGGAATGCGGCGGAGAGCCAGAGGGCCCACACCAGCACGCGACGCGTGGTCTGGTGCGTGACGTAGTCGTTGACGATGGTGCGCATGCCGTTCGCACCGTGGATGAGCGCCAGCCACAACATGATGACGTCCCACCACTGCCAGAACGGGGTGGCGAATTTGCCGGCGACGAACGCGAAGTCGATGCCGTGGATGCCCTCACCGAGCATGAGGTTCACGAAGAGGTGGCCGAAGATGAGCACGACGAGCAGGACGCCCGAGACGCGCATGTAGATCCAGCCCCACTTCTCGAGGTTGGGTCCGCTGCGGCGGACGGTCGCCCGCGGTGCGCGCGGGTCGGCGATCGCGGTGGCCATCAGTGTCCCCCTCCCAGGTCGCTGAAGACGATCGACAGATGACGGATCGAGAACGGGATGAGGGTCGCCAGCCACAGGCCGATGACTCCCCACCAGAGCCCACGCTGATGGCGCGTGGCCCACGACCAGAAGTCGACGAGGATGATGCGCAGACCGTTGTAGGCGTGGTACGCGACGGCCGCGACGAGGACGACCTCGCCCATGCCCATGATCGGGTTCTTGTACGAACTCATCACGGCGTCATACGCCTCCGGCGCCACGCGGATGAGCGCGGTGTCCAAGACGTGGACGAGCAGGAAGAAGAAGATCGCGATACCGGTGATGCGATGAAGCACCCACGACCACATTCCTTCGTTGCCTCGATAGAGCGTCCCGCGGGGGACGCGCGATGTGGTCTCTGATACAGACGGTGAGACGCGGGCTGGTGCCGACACGGCCGTCCTCCCTGGATCGATCACGAGCGGGGGCGGGATCGATGCCCCCCGGGTGGCGGCTCGTCCGAAGGAATCGACCGCCGGCGTCACACGGGCGCTGTCACCATCCTATGACCGATCAGAACCTCCGGCGACGAAGGGCGCCCTTATCCCCTCTTTCCGCAGGGGTCCCCGGTAGCCTGGCGCCATGAGCGAGCCGATCCCCGACTTCTACGCCGTGATCCCCGCAGGGGGGATCGGAAGCAGGTTGTGGCCGCTGTCTCGAGCGGACGCGCCGAAGTTCCTGCACGACCTCACCGGGTCGGGCCAGTCGTTGTTGCGCGCGACATGGGACCGCCTCGAGCCGCTCGCCGGACACGATCGGATCGCCGTCGTCACAGGACGCGCGCATCGCGCGGCCGTCGAAGACGAATTGCCCGGCATCCCCGACGCCAATGTGTTCCTCGAATCCGAGCCGCGCGACTCGACCGCGGCGATCGGTTTGGCTGCCGCGGTGCTCGTGCGGCGTGATCCGGACGTGATCGTCGGGTCCTTCGCGGCCGACCACGTCATCCGCGTGCCCCATCTGTTCGAGTGGGCGGTACGGCAGGCCGTGGCGGTCGCGCGCGAGGGGTACATCTGCACCATCGGCATCCAGCCCTCGGAGCCCTCCGTGGGCTTCGGCTACATCAAGAAGGGCGAGGGGCTGATCATCGATGGCGCGCCCGAAGCGGCGCTCGTCGAGAGCTTCGTCGAAAAACCCGACCTCGAGACGGCGAAGCACTACTTCGCCGAACGCTCGTACCTGTGGAACGCCGGCATGTTCATCAGCCGCGCGGATGTGCTGTTGGCCGAGATTCAGGCCCAGCGGCCGCAGTTGCACGCGGGACTGATGGAGCTCGCCGAGGCGTGGGACGACCGTGCGGCCCGTGGACCCGCCGTGGATCGGATCTGGCCGAAGCTCGAACGCATCGCCATCGACTACTCCGTCGCAGAGCCCGCCGCGGCGAAGGGACACCTGGCCGTGGTGCCCGGCCACTTCGATTGGGACGACGTCGGCGACTTCGCCAGCCTGTCGAAGCTCAACTCGGGTGGGCGCAGTGACAACCTGGCGATCCTCGGCAAGAACGCCCGCATCCTCGCCGATGCCTCCAGCGGCATCGTGGTGAGCAACACCCCGCGCGTCGTGAGCGTGGTCGGAGTGAAGGACATCGTCATCGTCGACACCGACGACGCACTCCTGGTGACCACCACCGAGCACGCGCAGCGGGTCAAAGGCGTGGTCGACGCGTTGCGACTCACCGGCGACGGCGACGTGCTGTGATCTCGACGGCGGATGCGGCATCCCTCGCCCGCCGAACCGCGACTATTGCGAAACGGTAACCTTTCGGCTCCCGGGCGGTCGCCCGATATACAAGTCCGCCGTCACACTGGGTAACCTTTACCGTCCCCGCGAAAGACGCGGGGGAAGGATGTGGAGGCTGAGTTGACCATCTCACGCACCAAGAAGCTCGGCGGCGTTGCAGCAGCGGCCGGAATCGCGCTCGCCCTGGCGGGCTGCGGCGCAGCACCCGAGACCGAGGAAGGCACGGCGGCACCCGAAGCCGAATCCGACTTCCTCCCCTGCCTCATCTCGGATGAGGGCGGTTGGAACGACCGTTCGTTCAACCAGTCGGCCAAGGAGGGCATGGACCGTGCCCTCGACGAGCTCGGTGTCGACGGCATCGAACTCGAGTCGACCAGCCCCAACGACTACGCGCCCAACCTCGAGACCCTGGTCTCGGAAGGCTGCACCTTCATCGTCTCGGTCGGCTTCAACCTCTCGGCCGCCACGGTCGAGTCGGCACTGGCCAACCCCGAGGTCAACTACGCGATCATCGACGACTGGGCCGACACCGACTTCGACGGCACCACCGATGCGCCCAACATCAAGCCCCTCGTGTTCAACACGGCGGAGGCCGCCTACCTCGGTGGCTACGCGTCGGCGGCATGGTCGGCGAACAACGGTGTGAACCGCGTCGGCACCTTCGGCGGAATGCAGATCCCGTCGGTCGCCGTCTTCATGGACGGCTTCGAGCTCGGCGTCCAGAAGTACAACGAAGACATGGGCGCCGCCGTCGAGGTCTTCGGGTGGGACACCGCGGGCCAGGAGGGCGCCTTCACCGGCGGCTTCGAGGCCAACGACACCGCACGCCAGACCGCGCAGGGCATCCTCGACCAGGGTGTCGACGTGATCCTGCCCGTCGGCGGACCGATCTACCAGAGCGCCGCGGCAGCCATCACCGATGGTGGTGGCGACGTCGTCATGCTCGGTGTCGACAGTGACCTCGCCGTCGCCGACGAGAGCGTCACCGACATCACGCTGGTCTCGATCATGAAGGCGATCGACGTCGCCGTCTACGACGCCACGATGGCCGCCGCCAGCGGCGACTTCGACGTCACGCCCTACGTCGGCACGCTCGACAACGAAGGTGTCAAGCTCTCGGGCTTCCACGACTTCGAGTCGCAGCTTCCGGACGGCCTGCTCGACGAGCTGACCGCCCTGCAGGAGCAGATCATCGCGGGTGAGATCGTCGTGGAGTCGCCGAACTCCCCGTAATCGCACGATCAACATCGGGGCGGGCAGCGCAGCGTCGCAGCTCGCCCCGATGCGTGTCTCCGATGGTCAGACCGTTCCTCGCCGATGAGGAACCCCACGAGTAGGGTGCAGTTATGAAGCTCGAGCTCCGAGGCATCACCAAGCGGTTCGGCAGCCTCGTCGCCAACGACCACATAGACCTCGTCGTCGAACCCGGGCAGATCCACGCCCTCCTCGGCGAGAACGGCGCAGGCAAGTCGACACTCATGAACGTCCTCTACGGCCTTTACCAGGCCGATGAGGGGGAGGTTCTGTTGGACGACGTCGTCCAGCACTTCCGCGGTCCCGGCGACGCGATGAACGCCGGAATCGGCATGGTGCACCAGCACTTCATGCTCATCCCCGTCTTCACCGTCGCAGAGAACGTCATGCTGGGGCACGAGAGCACCAAAGCGCTCGGCACGCTCGACCTCGCCTCGGCGCGCAAGCACGTCATCGAGGTCGCCGACCGATTCGGCTTCCACGTCGACCCCGATGCACTCGTCGGCGACCTGCCGGTGGGCGTACAGCAGCGCGTGGAGATCATCAAGGCGCTCTCACGCGACGCGAAGGTGCTCGTGTTCGACGAACCGACCGCTGTGCTCACGCCCCAGGAAACCGACGAGCTCATGGCGATCATGCGCCAGCTGCGCGACGAGGGGACGTCCATCGTCTTCATCACCCACAAGCTGCGCGAAGTGCGCGAAGTCGCCGACGCGATCACCGTCATCCGCCTCGGTAAAGTCGTCGGAGAAGCCTCGCCCACCGCGACGAATTCCGAGCTGGCCTCGCTCATGGTCGGACGAGCCGTTGAGCTCACGGTACAGAAAGAGGAGCCGACCCTCGGTGAGGGCGGGCTCGAGATCAAAGGCCTGCGGGTGCTCACCGACGACGGTCAGGTTGTCGTCGACGACGTGTCCTTCGATGTGCGCCCCGGTGAGATCGTGGCGGTGGCAGGCGTTCAGGGCAACGGGCAGACGGAGCTCGTCGAGGCCATGGTCGGACTCGCCGCCCGGGTCGAAGGGTCGATTTCGCTCGACGGTGAGCAACTGGTCGGCCGTAGCGTTCGCAGCATCCTCGATGCGGGCGTCGGATTCGTGCCCGAAGACCGCAAGGAAGACGGACTCGTCGGCAACTTCTCGGTCGCCGAGAACCTCATGCTCGACCGCACCGGCGACTCGGCCTTCGTGCGGGGCGGCACGATACGGCGCCAGGCCGTCGAAGACTTCGCCACCGCACGGATCGAGGAATACGACATCCGTACGCAAGGGCCCCACACGCCGGCAGGTGCGCTCTCGGGCGGCAACCAGCAGAAGGTCGTCATCGCGCGCGAGATGAGCCGCCCCCTCAAACTGCTCGTGGCGGCACAACCCACTCGCGGTGTCGACGTGGGCTCGATCGAGTTCATCCACAAACGCATCGTCGAAACGCGCGACAGCGGAGTGCCCGTCGTGGTCGTCTCGACCGAGCTCGACGAGGTCACGGCGCTGGCCGACCGCATCGCCGTGATGTACCGCGGCAAGATCGTCGGCATCGTGCCGGGCGACACCGCCCGCGAAACCCTGGGACTGATGATGGCCGGCGCGGGCCAGGCGGAGGCAGCGGCATGAGCGGCACGACACCGGGAACCAACGACGCCGCACGCCCGGGGGAGCAGCTTCCCCGCGCAACCGGTCCGCTCATGGCACACGACACCCCGCCACCGCCGCGGGCGAACGTCTTCGTCAAGGAACTCCTGCGCGGAAGCGCCGTGACCACGATCCTCGCGATCGTCCTGGCCATGGTCGTCGGCGGCATCCTCATCGCCGTCACCGACGAGAACGTCCAAGAAGCCGCCGGCTACTTCTTCTCGCGACCGGCGGACACGTTCGTCGCCATCTGGAACGCCGTCTACGGCGGCTACGAAGCACTCTTCCGTGGAGCGGTGTTCAACCCTCGCGGAGCCGACTTCGCCGCACAGATCCGACCGTTCACGAACACGCTCGGGTTCGCCGCGCCCCTCATCGCCGCCGGCCTCGGCGTCGCGCTGGCGTTCCGCGTCGGTCTGTTCAACATCGGCGCGCGCGGTCAGATGCTCATGGGCGCGATCTTCGCGGCCTTCTTCACGTTCAACCTCGACCTGCCGATGTGGCTGCACCTGCCGACGACGATGCTCGCGGGCATCATCGGTGGAGCACTGTGGGGCGGACTCGTCGGGCTCATCAAAGCGACCACCGGTGCGCACGAAGTGATCCTGACGATCATGCTGAACTATGTCGCCTATTACTTCCTGCTGTGGATGATTCGCACCCCGGGGCTCCTGCAGCGCGAGGGGACGAACCAGCCGATCAGCGCGCCGACGCCCGAGACCGCGCAATTCCCCGATCTGCTGGGGCCGGCCTTCCCCGCCCTTGACTGGGGTTTCGTCATCGTCGTGCTCGTCACGCTTCTGGTCTGGTGGATCATCGAGCGCTCGAGCCTTGGCATGCGCCTGCGGGCCGTGGGAGAGAACCCGCACGCCGCGCGAGCCGCCGGCATCAGCGTGAAGCGGATGTACATCTACGCGATGCTGTTCGCCGGAGGCCTGGCGGGCCTGGCCGCGATGAACCAGATCCAGGGCTCGGTGACCACCGGGTTCTCGGGCACCATCGACGCCGGTATCGGTTTCGACGCCATCACGGTGGCGCTCCTCGGCCGCAGCCGAGCATGGGGCACCTTCGCCGCCGGCATTCTCTTCGGTGCGCTGAAGGCCGGATCGTTCTCGATGCAAGCCCAGGGGATCCCGGTCGACATCGTGCTCGTCGTGCAGTCGCTGATCGTGCTGTTCATCGCCGCGCCGCCGCTGCTGCGCACGATCTTCTTCCTCCCGAAGTCGGATGCCGAGAAAGCCGCGAAAGCCAGAGCCAAGGCTGCGAAGAAGGCGGTGTCGGCATGAGCGCCTCGACCATTTCGACCATGTCGGACGACACGCTGCACCTCGCACGCGTCAAGGAACGTCACCTCAAGGTGCCCGTCGTCCTCATCGTGGTGACGCTCCTGCTCGCCGCGCTCTTCCTCTTCGTGCCGCGCACCGGAGAGAGCACCTTCCGACTCGGAGACTCGTCGTCGGCCATCGCGATGCCCGACGTCGTCCTCCCGACGATGCTCACAGGATGGGTGATCCTCGCGCTGCTGGCGGTCCTGTCGTTGTGGGCGTTGTGGGAAGCCTGGTCCTACCGCCCGGTTCCCCTGTGGTTGACGATCGCGTTCGGTGCGTTCGGCGTCTTCGTCTTCCTCGTGTGGGCCGGCGCCGACGGGTTGGTCCCGGTCTCGAGTTTGCTCGTCGGGGCGGTGTCGCTCTCGGTGCCGCTCGTGTTCGGTGCGCTCGGCGGCGTCATCGGTGAGCGGGTCGGCGTCGTCAACGTCGCGATCGAAGGGCAGTTCCTGCTCGGCGCGTTCACTGCGGCGATGATCTCGAGCATCACCCGCAACCCGTTCCTCGGCCTCATCGGGGCGATGGTCGGCGGCGTGCTCGTGGCGTTCGTTCTCGCGGCGTTCTCCATCAAGTACCTCGTCGAGCAGGTCATCGTCGGTGTCGTGCTGAATGTGCTGGTCACCGGCCTCACGGGGTTCCTCCACGGGGCACTCCTCGTGCCGAACGAGATGACGTTGAACAACCCTGTGCGGTTCGAGCGCATAAAGATCCCGTTGCTCGGCGATATACCGGTGCTGGGACCGGTGCTGTTCAACCAGACGTTCATCGTGTACCTCATGTTCCTCGCGATCGTCGCCGTCACCTGGGGGCTCTACCGCACGCGATGGGGTCTGCGGCTGCGCTCGGTCGGCGAGCACCCGCAGGCGGCGGACACCGTCGGTATCAAGGTCAACCCGACCCGGTTCTGGAACGTGCTGCTCGCGGGCGCGATCGCCGGAATCGGTGGTGCGTACTTCACGCTCGTCTCCGTACCGCAGTTCGGCAAGGAGATGACCGCCGGGCTCGGCTTCATCGCTCTCGCCGCCGTCATCTTCGGGCGCTGGGATCCGATCCGTGCGTCGCTGGCCGCTCTCATGTTCGGGTTCGTGACGAACCTCCAGAACCTGTTGACGGTGCTGCGCACGCCCATCCCCAGCGAATTCATGCTCATGTTGCCCTACGTCGTCACGATCCTCGCGGTCGCCGGCTTCGCCGGGCAGATCCGCGGCCCCGCTGCCGCGGGCAAGCCGTACATCAAGGGGTGACCCACCTGTGACAGACATCGACTGGGACGAACTGCGCTCAGCCGCCACCGAAGCGATGGGGCGTGCCTACGCGCCGTATTCGCGATACCCAGTGGGCGCCGCCGCGCTCGTCTCCGACGGACGGATCGTTCAGGGGTGCAACGTCGAGAACGCCTCGTACGGCGTCGGTCTCTGCGCCGAGTGCGGGCTCGTCAGCGAACTGCAGATGACGGGCGGCGGTCAGCTCGTCGCGTTCGTCTGCGTCAACGGCGCGGGCGAGACGATCATGCCGTGCGGCCGGTGCCGGCAGTTGCTCAACGAGTTCGCCCTTCCGGGGATGCTCCTTGAGACCGTGTCCGGCATCCGCACGATCGATGAGGTGCTGCCCGATGCGTTCGGACCGCGCGACCTCGAGGAGATGAGCCGATGACGGGCGCGCAGGTGGAACCGTTCGACGCGGTCGACGTCATCCGGACCAAGCGCGACGGCGGAATCGTCGCCGACGACGCGCTGCGGTGGATGATCGACGCGTACACGCGCGAGTACGTCGCCGACTCGCAGATGGCGGCCTTCGCGATGGCGGTGCTGCTCAACGGCATGTCGCGTGATGAGGTGCGTGTCATGACCGACGCGATGATCGCGTCCGGCGAGCGTATGAGCTTCGCAGGCCTGGGCAAGTCCACCGTCGACAAGCACTCAACCGGTGGTGTCGGCGACAAGATCACCCTGCCGCTCGCGCCGCTTGTCGCCACCTTCGGTATCGCTGTGCCGCAGTTGTCCGGCCGTGGCCTCGGCCACACCGGAGGCACGCTCGACAAGCTTGAGTCGATCCCCGGATGGCGTGCGGCACTGTCCAATGACGAGCTGATCGCGCAGCTGCGCGACGTCGGAGCGGTGATCTGTGCCGCCGGCACAGGGCTCGCCCCGGCGGACAAGCGCCTCTATGCGCTGCGCGACGTGACCGGCACGGTCGAAGCGATTCCCCTCATCGCCTCGAGCATCATGTCGAAGAAGATCGCCGAGGGTACGGACTCGCTCGTACTCGACGTGAAGTTCGGCTCGGGCGCGTTCATGAAAGACCTCGACCGTGCGCGCGAACTCGCCCGCACGATGGTGGCACTCGGCACCGACTCGGGCGTGGCGACCACCGCCCTGCTCACCGACATGGAGACCCCGCTCGGGCTCGCTATCGGCAACGCCAACGAGGTGCGCGAGTCCGTCGAGGTGCTCTCGGGCGCAGGCCCCGCCGACGTCGTCGAACTCACCGTGGCCCTGGCGCGCGAGATGCTCGCCCTCGCCGGGCAGCCCGACGCCGACGTCGAAGCGGCGTTGGTCGACGGGCGTGCGATGGACACGTGGAACCGAATGATCCGCGCGCAGGGCGGCGATCCGGATGCGGCGCTCCCGCAGCCGAACGAGACCCACGTCGTAACCGCCGACGAGACAGGCTTCGTCACGCGCATGGACGCCCTCCCGTTCGGCGTCGCAGCGTGGCGGTTGGGTGCCGGGCGTGCTCGCGCACAGGACCCGGTGCTGCACGCCGCGGGTGTCGATCTTCACGTGAAACCCGGCGATCTGGTGCTAGCCGGCCAGCCGGTGTTCACGTTGCTCGGGCAGGATGCGACACGGTTCGATCGCGCCCTCGATGCTCTCGACGGTGCGTGGGCGATAGGGTCCGAACCGCCGGAGTCGCGTCCGCTCGTGCGCGAACGCATCACGGCCTGACCCATCCGAGAAGCCCAGGAGGCCCACATGCCCATCGACCAGCATGGCGACGCGAAGCTTCAGGGGCTGTCGCTCCGACGGTTGCCGAAGGTCTCGTTGCACGATCACCTCGACGGAGGCGTGCGACCCGCGACGATCCTCGACCTCGGCGACGCTGCCGGCATCGACCTCCCGGAAACGGACGAGGGGGCGCTCGCCGACTGGTTCGCAGATCGCGCCGACCCCGGTTCGCTCGTCGAGTATCTGCAGACCTTCGACCTCGTGATCGCCTCGATGCAGACGCGTGAGTCGTTGACCCGCGTCGCGCGCGAGTTCGTCGAAGACCTCGTCGCGGACGGCGTCGTCTATGGCGAGGTGCGTTGGGCGCCCGAGCAGCATCTCGGTGGGGGACTGTCGCTGGACGACGTCGTCGAGGCGGTGCAGAGTGGCATCGAGGAGGCCGAGGACGCCGCCGACGGCGCGGGCCACGACATCCGCGTCGGGCAGTTGCTGACGGCGATGCGCCAGTCGGACAACTCGCGCGACATCGCCGAGTTGGCGGTGTCGTGGCGCGGCCGCGGCGTCGTCGGCTTCGACATCGCCGGCCCCGAGAAGGGTTACCCGGCATCCCGCCATCGTGAGGCGTTCGACTACCTTGCGCGGCACTTCTTTCCGACCACCGTGCATGCCGGTGAAGCAGCCGGCCTCGACTCGATCCGCGGCGCGCTACTGGATGGGCGTGCGCTGCGGCTGGGGCACGGCGTGCGGCTCGCCGAAGACCTCGAGGTCGTCTCGAGTGAGGGCGAAGAGGTGTTCGTCCGCTTCGGCGACCTCGCGCGCTGGGTGCGCGACCGTGAAATACCGCTCGAGTTGTCACCGTCGTCGAACCTGCAGACAGGCGCCGTCGAACGTTGGGGGCGGACGATGGAGGATCACCCCTTCGACCTGCTCTACCAGCTCGGATTCGCGGTCACCGTCAACTGCGACAACCGCACGATGAGCCGCACCTCACTGACGCGTGAACTGCACCTGCTCACCGAAGCGTTCGACTACGGACTCGACGACCTCGAGGCGTTCCAGCTCAACGCCGCCGCCGGCGCCTTCCTCCCCATCGAGGACCGCGAAGAACTCATCGAGATCATCGGCGAGGGCTTCGATCACTGACTCGGTCTGAGACGTCGGGCACCCTTGCCCGGTCTCGGATGTCGGGCGTCGCCGAGAGCGTGCGTGGAAGCCGTCGCCGGCCTGGCGCGCGATATCCGCTCGGGAGAGGGCCGGCATCCGCTCAATCGAACGCGACCGTGGCCGACTCGTCGTTGAGCACGATCACCGGCGTGATCGCCGAGAGCCCCGCCGCATCGATCTTCGCGGCGTCGAACCGCAGCAACGGGGTGCCTGCCGTGACGGTGTCACCCGCGGAGACGAGCACCTCGAAGCCGTCGCCCTTCATGTTGACGGTGTCGACACCGACGTGGATGAGCAGCTCCGTGCCGTCCTCGAGCACGAGCCCGATCGCGTGACCGGTCGGGAAGATCGACGCCACCGTCGCATCCGCGGGAGCGATGACCGTATCGCCCACCGGGTCCACTGCGATCCCCGGGCCCATCGTCCCCTCGGCGAACATCGGGTCGGGGACGGCGCTCAACGGGAGGACAGCGCCCTGCACCGGTTGCCGTAGCGTGACGACGCGGCCCGCGGAATCGGTCTTCTGCTCCACGGCGGTGACGGTCGTCGCGGTCGTGCCGCCGGCATCCGCCGACGTCGAAGACCAGCCCGAGATCGCTTCCGGCACGTCGAGCCGGCCGGCGATGATCTCCTCCATCGCGTCCTTGACGAACTGCACGTTCAGGCCGTAGATCACCTGCACCGAATGGCCACCGGGCTTCATGACACCGGCCGCGCCCGCCTTCTTCAGCGCAGGCTCGTCGACCTTCGAGGTGTCCGAGATCTCCATCCGCAACCTCGTCGCGCAGTTGTCGATTTCGACGATGTTGTCTTTCCCGCCGAGGCCCTGGATGAACCGCGCCGCGGCCACGGCGAACTTGTCCTCACCCGACGGTGCGTCACCGACCTCTTCGACGACGTCGTCGTCCTCGCGACCCGGGGTCTTCAGGTTGAACTTCAGAATGATGAAGCGGAAGACGAAGAAGTAGACGATGAACCAGAACACACCCGCGATCGGGATGATCCACGGATTCTGCGCGAGGGGGTTGACCCAGCCGAGCACCAGATCGATGAAGCCCGCCGAGAAGCCGAAGCCCATGCGCACCGGCAGGATCGACATGACCGCCATCGAGATGCCGGTGAAGAACGCATGCACGACATACAGCCACGGCGCCAGGAACATGAACGAGAACTCCAGAGGCTCGGTGACGCCGACGAAGAACGAGGCGATCGCGGCCGAGAGCAGGATGCCGGCGACCACCTTCTTGCGCGTCGATTTGGCCGTGACGTACATCGCGAGGGCCGCGCCGGGCAGACCGAACATCATGATCGGGAAGAAACCGGTCATGTACTGCCCGGTGACACCGAAGACCCCCTCGCCGTTCGCGCCGAGGAGGAAGTTGTTGAGGTCGTTGATGCCGGCGACGTCGAACCAGAACACCGAGTTGAGAGCGTGGTGCAGACCGAGCGGGATCAACAGACGGTTGAAGAAGCCGTACAGGCCAGCGCCCCACGGGCCGAGTGTCGAGATCCACTCGCCGAACGTCACGAGACCGGTGTAGACGAATGGCCACACGAAGAGCAGGACGACCGCCAGGACCAAGGACATCGCCGCCGAGACGATCGCAACCGAGCGCTTGCCCGAGAAGAACGACAGCGCATCGGGCAGCTTCGTGTCCTTGAACTTGTTGTAGCTCCACGCGCCGATGAGACCACACAGGATGCCGACGAAGACGTTCTGCGTCACGAGGAACGCAGGGTTCACATCCTCGACCGCGATGCCCATGAGCGCGGCCACGGTGCCGGGGGAGAGGATCGTCGTCACCACCAGCCACGAGGCGAGACCGGCCAGCGCCGAGGTGCCGTCCGTCTTGTTGGCCATGCCGAGCGAGATGCCGATCGCGAACAGCAATGCCATGTTGTCCAACAGTGCGGCGCCGGCGGCATTGATGAACACCGAGAAGACACTGGTGCCCCAGATCGAGCTGATCCAGTAGCTGATGCCCATGAGGATCGCGGCGACCGGAAGGACCGCGACCGGCAGCATGAACGAGCGACCGAGCCGTTGCATGAACTTCATCTGAAACTCCTGACCTCGTGCAGCGGGCGTGGTCGTTCGCCGCGGTGGGGGGGATGACGTGCCCGTGGCGGAATGCATCCGCTACGGGGAAGATATAGGAAAGCCCCCATCGGAACCACAGCTGACAAGGAATCTGGCATGGCTGAAGTGCTCATCGTCCGTTCGCAGGAAGAAGCCGGCTCGATCGTGGCGCGCTCGATCGCCGACCTCATCGTTTCGCGCCCCGACGCCGTGCTCGGTCTGGCGACCGGCTCGACACCCCTCGCGGTGTACGCGGCCCTCGCCCAGATCATCGAGGCCGAAGGGATCGACGTGAGCGGCGTTCGCGGGTTCGCCCTCGACGAGTACGTCGGGCTGCCTCAAGGTCACCCCGAGAGCTACCGAGCAGTGATCACCCGCGAGGTGGTCGAGCCGCTCGGACTCGACCCCGCCAAGGTGCTGGTGCCCGGCGAGAATGCGACGAGCATCCAGACAGCCGGCGAGGACTACGAGGCCGCGATCGCGGCCGCGGGGGGTGTGGACGTGCAGATCCTCGGGATCGGACGGACCGGCCACATCGGGTTCAATGAGCCGGGAAGCTCGCTCGCTTCGCACACTCGCGTCAAGACGCTGGCCGAGGCCACCAAACGCGACAACGCCCGGTTCTTCGATTCGCCCGACGATGTGCCGATCCACTGCATCACGCAGGGCATCGGCACGATCCTGCGGGCGCGGCACTTGTTCCTGCTCGCGTTCGGCGCGGCCAAGGCCGAAGCGATCGCGGCGGCGCTCGAAGGGCCGGTCAGCGCAAGCAGCCCCGGGTCGGCCGTGCAGCTGCACCCGCACGCGACAGTCCTCGTCGACGAAGACGCCGCCACCGACCTGCGCCTGGCTGACTACTACCGCTACGCGGTGGCGAACAAGCCCGACTGGCAGGGAGTCTGACCTGCTGACGCCCGGTCGCGTCCGGCTGTGGCGGCCGGGGAGCGCTTCTGATCTGCGCAACTCCGCGGATTCGGCTACTCATCTGTGCCTGGACACCGCTCGGCGGCGGTTTGGAACCGCATCCGTGGAGTTACGCAGGCGTCCGGTGACCTGGCCCTGCGCGAGGATCTCCGCGAGCACGTCGCGGATCGCTGCGGTGCGGTAGAGGATGTCTTCGGCGATCGGTCGGATCGTCGAGTAACCCAGCCGCGCGGCGGCCAGGTCGCGTCGCCGGTCCCGGCGCTGCTGATCCCAACCTTCGTGGTGCGCTCGGCTGTCGCACTCGATGATCAGCCACCCGTCGACGAGGAGGTCGACGCGGCCCACACCCGTGATGACGACCTGAACATCGACAAGCGCGCCGAGCGATCGAAGGATCAACCGCACGATCGTCTCGGGTCCCGATTCGCTTCGACCGTCGACG
The DNA here is from genome assembly GCF_042677105.1 of Microbacterium koreense. NCBI lineage: Bacteria > Bacillati > Actinomycetota > Actinomycetes > Micrococcales > Microbacteriaceae > Microbacterium > Microbacterium koreense. The sequence continues at coordinate 2,687,770 of NZ_JBHTIM010000001.1, read as the reverse complement.
AGGTGCCGAAGGCGGCGCAGCCGCCGCAGCAGAGCCGCGAACACCTCGTTGAGTTGCGCTTCGTCGAGCACACCGAGGTTCACGGCGCTGTCCAGACTCGCGACGGCGTCCTCCTCAGCTTGACACCGACAGGCCTGGATGAGGGCCGACACGGGATGGGTCGCCAGCGCTTGGCTCGATCGACCGCATGCGCGCCAGTGCGCGACGGTGCCGGGCGGCCGCGGAGGAAGTCTGGTCGTCCCGTGCTCGAATTGGAGATGCAGTGGGCCGGGGTGCCGCACGAAGACACCGAGCAGACCGAGAAGCGATACACAGTCGAGGCGACCACCGAGGCGGCCTGCCTCGCACAGGCGCGGGTCCAGGTCGGCGCCCGTGTAACGCCCCCGCCGCAACCGGATCAGACGACCCTTCGCCACGGCGTCGGCGATGCCATGTCTTGTGAAGCCTCGGTCGGTGAGGTCGTGGACTGTGAGCCACGACGTGTCGGGCAGCGGTGTGAGCCGGCGGTAGATCTGCACCGCACCAGGCAACCCTGCTGCGCGGGTGTGGCCGCCGGCGTGCGCGCGATCCGAGGGTAACCGTGCGTCGGCGAGGTTGGGGAGGAGCGGCTGCTGCGCAACTCCACGGATGTGGGTGGCTGCGGGGCGACACGCCGGGGTTGTGGCCGGCCGAGACCGAATCAGCGGAGTTACGCAGGAGGCACGCGACCGACCGGGCACCCCGCAGCGCGCCGGCCCCGGGTCGGCCGGGGGCCGACGCCGCGCGTGGGTCAGACGCAGGGCTCAGCGGCGGGCGACGCCGGGGTGGGACTCGAGGTAGGCCTCGAAGGCCTCAGCGGAGGTCTTCGAGGGAACGTAGCCGAAATCGGTCCGCAGTGCGTCGTTGGCGAGCACCGGGCGGTAGCGCAGGAACCCGACCTGTTCCGGACCGTGGACGGTCAGGCGCAACGCGCGCCCGATCCGCAGCACCCCGGCCAGCAGCCAGGCGGGCACGACCACCCGTGGCTTTCGCAACCGCGACGCGATCTCGTGCACGGTCACGCGACCGTCGCCGGCGACGTTGTAGATACCGGGTGGACCCACAGTCGCGGCGCGCGTCATCGCGCGGGCGACGTCGTCGACCCAGACGAAGACGAAGGGCGAATCCGAGCCGGCGATCGCGAGAAGCGCGGGCCCGTCCCACAGGGCGGTGATCTGGTTCTGGACCGTCGGTCCCAGGATGGTGCCGATACGGAAGACGACCTGCTCGAGTTCGGGATGTGCCGACCGATAGGCAGAGAGCATCTGCTCGACGAGGCGCTTGTGGCGGGAGTACGGGAACTCGTCGTTTCCGCGCACAGGGTCGCTTTCGCGCAGCCATTCAGGGTTGTCGGGGTGGTATCCGTAGGCCGCACCTGACGACGACACGACGATCCGGCTGACACCGGTCTCGATGCATGCCTGAAGCACGGCCCGGGTGCCGTCGACGTCGACCCGGTATTCGAGATCGTGGTCGCGCCCGGGGTTCACGATGGCCGCGAGGTGCACCACCACGTCGATGTCGTGTCGTTCGAGCAACGGCGCGATGGTGTCGGGTCGGGTGACGTCGCATTCGTCGTAAACGACGCCATCGACCGGATGCTCGGGCCTTCGCACGTCGCCGGCCACGACGACGTCCACCTCAGGGTCACCGACGAGAGCGGCGGCGACGTGCGATCCGAGGAATCCCGCGCCACCGGTGACGAGCACTCGGCGGCCGGTCACGGGGTCGCTCCGGAGGAGGAGGCCGTGCCTCCGTGACGGGATGCATCGCCTTTGACGTCACCGGTGCGCCGCTTGGTGTGGCGCGCCCAGAGGCTGGCGACGATGAGCCCGGCGATGATGTCCCAGATTCCCCACCAGCCGGCCACGATGGCCATGCCGCCGAGGCCGCCGAAGAACGCGAAGACGAGACCGAGTCCGAGGCCGGCGTTTCGGATGCCGACTTCGAAGGTCATCGCCTTGCGCTCGCGCGTGCCGAGGCCCCCGACGGTGGCGGTTCCGTAACCGATCGCGAGGGCGACCGCGTCGTGAATGGTGACCACGAGCAGGATGATGCCGAGGAAGGCGATGAAGTAGCTCCAGTTGCCCGCGAGCGCGCCGACGATGAACCCGAGGAGTGCAATGAGCGAGAACCACTTGACGAACGGCTGCACGCGGGTGGCGAAGCGGGGGAGCCGGTTGCGGATGAGCAGGCCGACGAGGAACGGCAACCCGATGATGAGGAAGATGTCCAGCAGCATCTGAAGCGGGTTGAGCGCCACTTCGGCGAGCAGGGTGCGCGCGGTGGGGTGTAGCGATCCCCAAAAGGCGACGCTCAGGGGCAGCACGAAGATGTAGATGAGGTTGCCGACCGCGGTCATCGACACCGACAGGGCGACGTTGCCCCCGGAGCGGTGCGTGAGGACCTGGGAGATATTGCCGGGCGGGCAGCACGCGACGAGGATCATGCCGAGGGCCATGGATGGCGTGACCGGAAGGATGAGCGTCAGACCGAAGGTCACCGCGGGGAGCACGAGCAACTGGGCGATGATGGCGATGGCGAACGGCTTGGGCTTGCGCGCGACGACTTTGAAGTCGTCGACGGTGGTGTCCAGCGCGATGCCGAACATGATCAGCCCGAGGACGACGTTGAGGATCAGCAGCGTCACGGGGTTGAAGTTGAGGATGACGTCGTCGATGTTCATGCCGACCTCCGCGTGCCCGCGCCGACGCGGCGCCTCAGGCGGCTCACGCGTCCCGTGGGTTCGGGGGCGTCTGACAGTGAGTCGGTGGCGGTGCGGACGGCGGTGCGGTAGGCGTCCTTGTTGACGTAGTACGACATCCGCTCGAGCCCGAGGTAGTTGTATCCGCCGGTGAGGTCGGGCCAGCGCTCCTCGGCGACCCGTCGCCGGAAGCCCGCCTGCCGTTCCGGTGTTGCCGAGAGGTAGGCGGCGATGAGTTGTGCCTGCTCGTAGCGACCCTGCCATCCGATACCGGAGGCCTCGATCATGCCCATGACGTAGAGGCCGTTGAACGAAGGGGGAAAGACGTTGAGAAAGAGGCGGGGAGACCAGCCGGTCCAGTTGAGGGCGTCGCGCGCGACGAACGGGTAGTCGAGGGTGTACCCGGTCGCGAGCAGGACGAGGTCGTACTCGCCGGACGTGCCGTCGCGGAAATGCACCGTCTGGCCGTCGAAACGATCGATGTCGGGGCGGATCTGCAGATCGCCCTGGCCGAGGTGGTTGAGGATGAGCGTGTTGACGATGGGATGCGACTCGTACAGGCGGTAGTCGGGCTTGGGGAAGCCGAACCGAACGGGGTCGCCCGTGAAGGCCTGGAGGACGCGCTTGTCGACGATCTGCTTGATGCGTGCCGGCAGGGGCTTGCCCTGATTGAGGGTGTCGGCGGGCTTACCGAAGAGATAGCGGGGGACGAAGTAATACCCGCGTCGCACGCTCATGTCGACGGATGCCGCGTGGTGCACGCCATCGACGGCGATGTCACAGCCGGAGTTGCCGGCACCGATGATGAGCACGCGCTTGTCGCTCAGTTGCGATGCGGACTTGTACGCAGAGGTGTGCATGATCTCGCCGGTGAATTCGCCGCGGAACGTCGGGATGTTCGGTTCGGCGAGGGTGCCGTTGGCGAGGATCACACCGTCGTACACGGTTTCGCTCTCGCCGTCGGGTCCGTCGGCGCGCACCATCCAGCCAGCATCGGTCTTGTCGACCGCGGTGACTTTGGTGTGGAACCGGAAGAGTGGGGTGAGCCCGAAGTGGTCGGCGAAATCGCGGAAATACTGCACGAGCGTGCGGTGGCTGGGGTAGTCCGCGGTGGAATCCATCGGGAACTCGCTGAACTCGGTGGTGGTGCGGGACGAGATCAGATGCGCTGATTCGTACATCGTCGATCGGGGGTTTTCGATGTCCCAGAGTCCGCCGACACTGCCGGAGGCCTCGTAGCCATCGAAGCGGATTCCGGCTTTCTGTAGTGCTCGTGCGGCGGACAGGCCGGAGGGGCCTGCGCCGATCACGGCATAGCGTCGCTCGCTCATGCGTCTCCCACACATCGTTGTGCCGGCATCGGGGCGCCGGTCTCGGGTAGAGCCACTTTATGGGTTATGGAGCGTTAACCGAAAATTTGTGGGCGCTCGCCACAGGATCCAGCCTGAACATCGCGGGTGGTGTGGAATAGCTCTTATCACCGCAGGGAATCGGCAAGCTCGGCCAGGCCTGCGGTGAGGGCCGCGGTCATGTCGGCATCCGAGATCGCGGGATCACCGTCGCCATCCTGGAGACCGTAGTCTCCGAACGATGAGTGCGCGGCGCCGTCGATCTGGATGAACTCGGCGTCGGCGGGGAGCAGGTCTCGCGCCCCGGCGACATCGTCGGGTGTCGTGAGCCCGTCGTTCGACCCGCTGAGGCTCAGCACCGGCCGGTCGGTGATCTCGTTCGCGCAATACGATGCGAACAGAGCGAGGGCATCCGCATCTGCCGCCAACGTACATGCACGCACGCCGCCGAGGGAATGTCCGCCGACGATCCACGTCGACACGTCCGGCGCGAGGGAGGTGAACGCGTCCAGCGGCCGGAGGTCGAAGAACGCCAGGTTGAGCCAGGGCTTGGTGATCACCACGGTGATGTCGTCGTCCGCGGCGACGTCGACGAGCTTCGCGGCGTAGGCCCACGGATCGACCTTCGCGCCGGGGATGTAGACCAACCCGACCTCGCGGGACCCGGAGGACGGTTCGATGATGATCGCCGCCGAGTCGTCGGTGATCGTCACGCGCTCATCGGCGCGCGCGGCTGCCAGCGGCTCCGGTTCGGCCGCCATGACCCCCACCTGGCTCCAGACGACGAGACCCACGACCACGACGATGACCAGCGCGCCGAGAATGCCGAAGACCCACGCGAGGACGCGACGGCGGCGACGTGAGGGCGTCATGCCTTCGAGCCTAACCGGGGTGGATGCTCAGGCCGGGTGCCGAGCCGCCCCCAGTCACGCCAATTCGGCTTGGCGTGCCTCGACGATGTCCTGGACTCGCGCGAAGAGCGGATGCGCGGGGTCAAGCCCCGTCACCGACCCGGTGAAGTCTGCGGCATCCTCTTCGCGGATACGTCGTTGCAGCTCGACAGCCTGTGGGTCTTCGGCGTCGTCGAAGACCAGCGCGGCACCCATCGCACCGAGGAGCGCGTCCACGCCGAGTCCCCGATCGGCCGCTTCTGCTGCCGGGCCGACGAAGCGTTCGTGGCGTGAGAGTTTGCGCAGCGGTTGCCGACCCACCCGCCACACCGTGTCGGGGAGCGCGGCGTTGCGGAACCGGCGCAGGATGGTCGCGCGGTACTCGGCCTGCGTCTGCGGGTCGAGCCCGTGCTTGTCGACGAGCAGGGCCGAGGTCTCTTCGAGCACGGCGTCGACCTTCGCGGCGATCGCGGGGTCGGCGAGGGCATCCGAGATCTTCTCGACACCCGCCTGCGCACCGAAGTACGCCGTGGTGGCATGGCCGGTGTTGACGGTGAACAGCTTGCGCTCGATGTAGGGGGCGAGATCGTCCACGAAGTGTGCGCCCGGGATGTTCGGCGGCACGTCACCGAAGGGCGGACGCTCGATCGCCCACTCGAAGAACGGCTCGACGGTCACATCGACCCCCGCGCCCTCGGGTTGGGCGGGCACGATGCGGTCGACCGCGGCGTTGGCGAAGACCGCGCGACCTTCGAGCGCATCCCACGTGTTGCCGGCGACGGTCTTCATGTCTTCGCGCAGCAGGTCGGTCGCGTTGATCGCGTTCTCGCACGCCATGATCTGCAGTGGCGGCGACGAGGGGTCGCGCAGAGCCAGACCCGACACGATCAGCGGAGCGACGAACTTCAGGATGGTCGGGCCGACGGCAGTCGTGACGACGTGCGCGCCCGCGACCGCTTCGATGACCTGATCGGGATGCTCGGCGCTGTTGATCGCCCGAAAGCCGGTCACGACGGTGTCGGTGCCGCCGTCGCCGACTTCGTGCACGGTGTACTGTTTCACGCCGTTGATCGCGTCGACGAGGGTGCTCGAGACGTCCGAGAAGGTGAGTTCGTAGCCCCCCTCGTGCAGGAGGAGTCCGACGAAGCCTCGCCCGATGTTGCCGGCGCCGAAGTGGACGGCCCGCATCAGACGCCCGCGGCCGAGACGAGCGCGAACAGCTCGTCGGGGGTCTGGGCTGCGGCGAGCTTCGCGACCTCGTCCTCGTCCGAGAACAAGATCGCGATCTGCGACAGGATGTCGAGGTGCTCATCGCCCTTGCCGGCGATGCCGACGACGAAGTTCACCTGTTCGCCGTCCCAGTCCACGCCGCCGTCGTAGCGCACGACCGAGAGCGCCGATTCGAGGATCTCGTCCTTGGTCTCGTTGGTGCCGTGGGGAATGGCCAGGCCGTTGCCCATGAACGTCGAGACGGTCTGTTCCCGCTGCTGCATCGCGTCGAAGTAGCGCTCGGTCACCGCGCCTGCGGCCTGCAGGATGTCGGCGGCCTCTTTCATCGCTTCTTCACGGGTGACTCCCCCGGAGTGGATCCGGACCTGACCGAGGGTGAGGACATCGCGTGCCATGGGATCGCCTTTCTGTGGTCCCGCGGATGCCGCGGGCCTTGTCTCGAACGTAACGGCAACCGGCGAGACGTGCCATCGGTCGCCCGGTGAGCCGCGGGACCGGAGGCGTCTCGCCGTCCGGCCCCGCAGCCGCTGGGTGTCAGGAGTGCTGGTCCTGCACGAGGGTCACGACCTCGTCGTACTTCGGCGAGTTCATGAAGTTGTCCACCGACACGTGGATGGCATCGGGCGCCTGCTTGCGCGCCCGGTCGGTGAGCTGGTTCTGCGTGATGATCAGGTCGGCCGAGTCGTCGAGGTTCGCGACCGCCTTGTTGACGACGGTGACATCGTCGATGCCCGCCTTCTTGATCTTGTTGCGTAGCACGCTCGCCCCCATCGCGGAGGAGCCCATACCCGCGTCGCACGCGAACACGATGTTCTTCACCTGCTTGGTGGTGAGAACGCCGCCGTCGGCCATGCCGGCGGTCTCGGCTTCGGTCTCCATGCGGTCGACGGCTGCTTCGGCATCCTTCACCGCAGTCCGGTCCTTTCCGTCCGAGGCGCGCAGCGCGTCCATCGCGGCGGAGGACTTGCCCTTGTTGGCCTCGGTCTGCGAGATGGCGGCACCGAACGCGTCACCCTCGGCGAGCAGGTCGCGCTTGCGCGATGCCCGCAGGATGACGGCGGCGACCAGGAAGGTGACCGCTGCAGCCAGAATGACCGACAGGTACACGACGAGCAGGTTGCCGACCCCGCCTGCGGCGGGGCTCACCGCGGCGGCGGTGACGGCGATGATGCTGCCGGGTGCGGCGGGGAAGGCCAGGCCGCCCCCGAGGAGCATGTTCGTCGTCACACCTGTGGCGCCACCGGCGATGAGCGCGAGGATCGTCATCGGCTTGGCGAGCGCGTACGGGAAGTAGATCTCGTGGATGCCGCCGAAGAACTGGATGATGATCGCACCGGGAGCGGAAGCTTTCGCCGCGCCGACCCCGAAGAAGGTGAACGCCAGCAGCAGGCCGAGGCCGGGGCCGGGGTTCGCTTCGATGAGGAAGAGGATCGACTTGCCGGTTTCGGCCGCCTGCTCGATACCCAACGGGGTGAACACACCGTGGTTGATGGCGTTGTTGAGGAACAGCACCTTCGCCGGCTCGACGATGATCGACACGAGGGGCAGCAGGCTGAGCGAGACGAGCCAGGCGACCGCGATGCCCAGAACATCGCTGAACCAGAGGATGGCGGGCCCGAACGCGAAGAACCCGACGATCGCGAGGAGCATGCCGAGGATTCCGGCGGAGAAGTTGTTGACGAGCATCTCGAAGCCGGGCTTGATCTTGCCGTCCCACAGCTTGTCCATCTGCTTGGTGACCCAGGCAGCGAACGGCCCCATGATCATGGCGCCGAGGAACATCGGGATGTTCGTGCCGACGATGACACCCATCGTCGCGATCGTCGCGACGACGCCGCCGCGCTCACCGTAGACCATACGGCCACCGGTGTTCGCGATCAGCAACGGGAGGAGGTACGTGATCATCGGGCCGACGAGACCGACGAACTGGTTGAACGGGTCACCGTTCTCATCGAGGGCGATCGCCGTCATCGCGCCCGGCCAGTTGATCACATCCGCGTTGCCGAACCCACCGAGCAGCGGCGCGACGGGTTCCCACCCACCGAGCCAGCCCACGGCGATGAAGAGCATCGTGATGAAGCCCCAGGCGATGAATGCCGCGATGTTCGGCATGATCATGCCCGAGAGGAACGTCCCGAACCGCTGGACGGCGATGCGTGCGCCCCCCGGCTTCTTCGGCTGTGTCGACGCCGTTGTCATGACTGTGTCTCCTTGTTTCAGGTGGCGGCGGCCTGTGCCGCCGCTCGGGCCCCGGCCGCGTCGTTCGCGGCGAGGGCGGCCTCGGCGATCGCTTTCGCGTCGTCGAGCGTGTGCTGCAAGAGGGTTGCCCGCACGTCGGCCAGTGCCGTGGGCGCCATCGAGAGGGAGGTTGCTCCCAGTCCGACGAGCACGACAGCCAGCAGCGGATCCGCAGCGGCTTCACCGCAGATCCCGACGGGCTTTCCCGTCTCACGTCCGGCGGCGCCCACCTCGCGGATGAGGCGCAGCACAGCCGGGTGCCACGGGTCTTGGAACGACGCAACAGAGCCGAGCAGCCGGTCGGCCGCCATGGTGTATTGCGTCAGGTCGTTGGTGCCGATCGATGCGAAGTCGGCGTGCGCCAGTACGCGATCGGCGAGAAGTGCCGAGGACGGCACCTCGACCATCACTCCGGCGGTCTTGATGCCGTAGTCGCGTGCGAGGTCGACGAAGTACTCGGTTTCGGCGACGGTGGCGACCATCGGCGCCATGACCCACAGGTCGGCGTCGGTTGCGGCATCGGCTTCGGCGAGTGCCGTCAGCTGTTCGCGGAGGATGTCTTCGCTGGCCTGAAGGGCGCGGATGCCGCGCAGACCGAGCGCCGGGTTCTCTTCGTGCGCGTCGTTGAGGAAGGCCAGCGGCTTGTCGGCGCCGGCGTCGAGCACCCGCACGACGACCTTCTTTCCGGGAAACGCCGAGAGCAGACGGATGTAGGACTCGCGCTGCTGTTCGACGGTCGGTGCCTGATTCGAGCTCAAGAAGAGAAACTCGGTGCGGAACAGCCCGACACCCTCCGCGCCGAGTTCGACCGCTTCTTCGGCCCCCTCGGGCTTGCCGAGGTTCGCCAGCAGCGGGATCGCCGCGCCGTCGGCGAGCGCGCCGTCGGTGATGGGGGCGGATGCCGCAGCCGCTCGTGCGTCGGCGCGGTGCTGCGCGTGCGTGAGTTCTTCGTCGGACGGGTCGGTCGTCACCACACCCTTGGCGGCGTCGACGATCACCGTGTCGCCGTCGGCGAGCTCGGCGGCGCCGGCGACGCCCACGATCGCCACGATCGACTTCTCCCGCGCGAGGATCGCGGTGTGCGAGGTCGGTCCGCCTTCCGTGGTGACCAGCGCCAGAACCTTGTCGAGATCGAGCAGGGCGGTATCGGCCGGTGCGAGATCCTTCGCGACGAGCACGAACGGATGCCCGGGGTCGGGCACGCCCGGAGCAGCCACCCCCTGCAGGCGAGCGATCACACGCTGGGCGACGTCATCGAGGTCTGCGGCGCGCTCGCCGAGGTAACCGCCCATCGCGACCAGCTGGTCGCGGAAGGACGAGAACGCGTCGAAGACGGCGAACTCGCCGGTCTTGCCCGCGGCGATACGGGTGTCGATCTCGGCCTCCAGCGTCGGGTCTTCGGCCATCATGGCCTGGGCCTCGAGCACATCTTGAGCGGCGCCGCCGGCCTGACTGCCGCGCTCTTCCAGTTCGCGGGCGACGGCTGCGACGGCTTCGCGTACCCGCGTGGTCTCTTCCTCCGCCGCGAGCGTGCTCGGTGTGTCGCTCGGCGGCGGGAAGGGCTCCGCCATCCGTGCGACGGGTCCCTGGGCCACGCCCAGCCCGATGCCGACTCCTCGTAGTTCTGCCATGGTCATGCCTCCGCGTCGTGGTCAGTCGCCAGCAACTCGGCGAGGGTGTCCAACACCGCTTCGGCCGAATCGCCGTCCGCACTCAGCGTGGCATAGTCGCCCTGCTCGATGCCCAAGGCGATGACGCCCAGAATGCTTGCGGCGTTGACCGGAGCCCCGGCATCCTTCGCGATCGTGACGGGGATGCCGGCATCTTTCGCGGCCTGCGCGAACAGCTTCGCCGGACGCGCGTGGAGTCCGTGTGACGAACCGATCCGAACGGTGCGGGTGATGACAGGCATGGGGTGACCTTTCTGAGCGAGCAAGAGGGTGGGGCGCGCTCACGCGGGTGGGGGAGCGCCCGCGATCGGAGCAGACCCCCCGGCCGCTCCGATCGCGTCGCGGACGAGCGTGAGCGTCCGCGTGCCGTCGAGATCGCCGAAGATGTCGGCCGGCAGCAGCACGACCGTCGTTCCGCGGTGCGCAGCGTCTGCGTGGATGCGCGGCAGCGCATGTGACAGGTGCGGCCCGACGAGGACGACGTCGGCGGCATCGAGGTCGATCGGGAGCGACTGCTCGGTGCCCGCGAAGGCGGTATAGGGGAGGCCACGATCCTGCGCGGCATGACGCACGCGCTGAGCGACGAACGTGCTCGACGCACCCGCTCCACAGACCACCAGGATCCTCATCGACCCACCTTCCTTTCCGCCAATTCTCGTCAGCGCGGACAGGGACGACAACCAGTCCTTCTTCCTCGGGGGCGGAAACCCTGTTCCACGTGCACGCGGCGCCGCGCTCGACGCCGTGGTTGACTGTGGTGACGCCTGCAGGAGGGGAGATGCCGTGGCCAGAGCCCGCCAAGATCGCCTCCTGAGCATCCTCGTCCGCGACGGACAGTGGGCGACGGCCTCGGCGCTCGCCGACGCGATCGGTGTCACCCCGCGCAGCATTCGCTCGTATGTCGCAGCGGTCAACGCCCGTGCGGGCGACGGTGTCGCTATCGAGTCCGGTCCGCAGGGGTATCGTGCCGGGCCGGATGCGGCGACCGCCCTGCGCGTCGCCGAAACGCCGGGAACTCCCCGGGATCGGCTGCACACGCTCGTACGCGCTCTGCTCGCTCACGCGGACGGGATCGACGTGTTCGAGACGGCCGAGACGCTGCACGTCAGCGAAGCGACGCTCGATGCCGACCTGGGGCGTGTGCGCGCACTGCTCGGTGGCACGGAACTGACCCTCGAGAGGTCCGCGGCACGTGCGCGGCTGCACGGCACCGAGCGAGCACAGCGGCGGCTGCTCTCACGTCTGGCTCACGATGAGATGGATGCCGGATCGTTCGACCTCGAAGCGCTGCGTCGGGCGCTGGGCACCGAATCACTCGGGGCGGATGCGTTCGGCCCGTTGCGGTCCGATCTCGTGACGGAGCTGAACGGGCTCGGCTACTTCGTCAACGAGATCGGCATCGCCGATGTCGTGATGCACATCGCGATCGCCGCCGATCGTGTCTCGCGCGACCGGGGCTTGGATGCGGCGGGCGCCGATCCCACTCCGGCGCAACAGGAGCTGGCGCCGATCATTGCTCGCTTGGTGACTCGCCACCTCGATGTCGAACTCGGCGCCGGAGACCTTCAGCACCTCGCGATGCTCGTGCGCACGCGGGTCGTCGCGCCCGGCGCGTCGGCTGATCCGCGAATGCGGCTCGAGCCCGATGTCGAAGAGGCGGTGCGCGAGGTGGTCGCTCAGGCGGCCACGGAGTTCCTCGTCGATATCGTGCACGAGGATTTCATCGTCCGCTTGGCGATGCACGTGCAGAATCTGCGCCACCGGGCCCGCGAACAGGCCTGGTCGCGTAACCCCCTCACCCGTTCCCTGAAGTCGACGTACCCGATGATCTTCGACGTCGCCGTCTTCGTCGCCAACGCTCTTCACGAACGACTCGACATCCCGCTGCTCGACGACGAGATCGCCTACATCGCAATGCACATCGGCGGGCGTCTCGAACGCAGCCGGCGCGCAGACCAGCTGCTGTCGGCGACCATCGTGTGTCCCGGGTATTACGAGCTTCACGAGCTGCTGCGCTCGTCGGTCGACCGCTCGCTCGGGCAGGCGATCGAGGTCGTCGGGGTCGAGACACGCGTCGACCCGGACTGGGCGTCGATCGACACCGACCTGGTGCTGACGACGATGGACCCGCCCGCGTCGGGTGAACGGTTCGTGCGGATTCAGCCGTTCCTCACCGACGCGGACGTCGAGCGGGTGCAGGTCGCGGCCGGCCGTATCCGACGGTCGCGTCGGCTGGCGCGACTGCGGGCAGATCTCGAGGGGTACTTCTCACCCGATGCCTTCGTGCGCGGAGTGCCCGCCGCGCCCGAGGCTGAGATCATCCGCCGACTCGGTGCCCTGCTGGTCGCGCACGGCGTCATCGACGAGGATTACGTCGAACGCACCATCGAGCGGGAGAACCTGTCGTCGACGGCGTTCACCGACGCACTCGCGGTACCCCACGCGCTGGGGATGACCGCCACCCGCACGGCGATCGCCATCGGCATCGCCGAACCGTCGATCCCGTGGGGAGAGGGGAGGGTGCAGGTCGTCGCGCTCGTCGCGTTCTCGGAGAACGACCGTGAGGCGTTCCAGACGGTGTTCGAGCAGTTCGTCGAGGTCTTCAGCGAGCGGGAGTCTGTGCAGCGGATCGTGCGTCGCGGAACAGACTTCGCGGCGTTCCTCGACGAATTGGCGGCGGTGATCGACGGCTGAGTCCTCAGCCGCGGCGGAGTCGCTCGATCAGCCCGAGCCGTACCGTCGGCCATTCGTCGGGCACGATCGAGAACACGACGGTGTCGCGCATCGTCCCGTCGGGACCGATGCGATGGTTGCGGAGCACGCCGTCCTGTTTTGCACCGAGGCGCGCGATCGCCTCACGCGACTGACGGTTGTGCCAGTGGGTACGGAACTCGACCGCGATCGCGTCGCAGCGTTCGAACGCGTGGCCGAGCAGAAGGAGCTTGGCGGCCGTGTTGACCGCGGTGCGCTGTGCGTCGATCCCCAACCATGTGTGCCCGATCTCGACGTGCCGGTTCGGCTGGTCGATGTTGCAGAACGTGCTCGTGCCCACGACCCGGCCCGTGTCGAGTCGGCGCACCGCCCACGGGTTCATCGTGCCCTCTGCCGCCCACGTCAGGCGTTGAGCGACGTCATCGGCCATGTGGTCGGCCGTCGGCACTGAGGTGTACCAGGCGTGGTCGAGCCCCGCCGATGCGTCGGCGAGATCGGCGACGTGCGCGCGCGACAGCGGTTCGAGGCGAACCCAGGCGTTCTCGAGCGTGACCGGGTTGGTGAGGAGCATGGTGTGAGCCTACGGTCGTGTGTCGTCCTGCATGGCCTGCTCGACCGCCTGCGCGCCTTCGGTCGGGGTCTTCGCTTCGGAAGCCAGTCGTGCGGCGGCGATGGCCCGGCGACCGGCCGGCAACCCGACGGCGAGACCGATCACCACGAAGGTGAGGATGCCCGCGGCGACGAGGAGAAGCTCGATGGGAAAGAGGTCGGCGAGCGGGCCGAACACCAGCATTCCGAGTGGCATCGCGACCGCCATCACGATGCCGACGAACCCGAAGACCCGGCCCTGTCGTTCGGGTTCGACCGTCTCTTGCAACAGCGTCATCGATGGGGTCGAGAAGAACGGAACGGCCAGTCCGACGAGGAACATGAACCCGAAGAACACCCAGATGTTCGGCGAGAGGCCCAGGCCGATCGACAGCGCACCGAACACCAGCGACGACAAGACGATGAGCCCGATGCGGCTGCGCGTGGCGAAGAACGACGCGACGAACACGCCCCCGAGCACCATGCCGATACTGAACGCGACTTCCAAGACGGCGAGGTTCAGGACGTCCTGAGCCTGCCCGGCGGGAAAGCTCCGCACCAGCATGAGGGGTGTGAGGTTCGACGGGGCCACTGTGAGCACGAAGATGATCGCGAAAACGATGAGAAGCCAGCGGACGAAGCCGTGGTGCACGACGTAGCGCACCCCGTCGACCAGGTCGGCGAAGTAGCCGGTCGCCGCATCCGCCGCTGTTCGCACGGCGCGCACAGGGATGAACGCCAGCAGTGCGATGCCGAGGGCCGCCGTGATGACGTCGATGAAGAACACCGGAATGAGCGCGGCCGCCGTTGCGTCGTACACCACGGACGCCCACGCGTAGAGTGCGCCGCCGATCGCCGGGGCGAGAAGCGCCATGGCGGACTGAACGGACCCGTTCACGCCGTTCACCCGCATCAGGTGCCGCATCGGAACGATCTGCGGGATCAGCGCTGAGACGGCGGGGGTCTGGATGCCGGCGCCCGCCGAGCGGATCGCCATCGTGAGGTAGATCAGCCACACCTCGTGATAGCCGGTGACCATCACCAGAGCCAGTGCCAGCGTCGACAGGGCGATTGCGGCATCCGCGCCCATGATCAGGAACTTGCGGTTGTGGCGGTCCGCCCAGACCCCGCCGAAGATCGACACGACAGCCTGGGGGAGAAACCCGAACACCGCCGCCAGCATCATGACGACGCCGGATTGGTACGTGATGGTCAGGTACCAGAACACCGTGTATTGCACGAGCATCGATCCGAACAGGCTCGCCGACTGTCCGCCGAGGAACAGCACGGTGTTGCGCAGCCAGTGCGGTGGGTCGGAATCGGCCGCCGCACGCTCGTGATCTGACATGGGCACGCCTTCGGTATCGCAAGAGAGCGAGAGAAAGCTACCACGCACCGCGGACACCGTCAGGCTGCCCGCGGAGCGCGGCTCCCGGCTCAGCTAAGCGCGTCGAGCAGCGCGCGGGCGCCCGCGGCCAGGGCGGCGATTCTGGCGTCGGCCTCAGCGGTCGAGTCACCCCGCGCGTCGAGGTAGAGCTTCAGTTTCGGCTCGGTGCCGCTCGGTCGCACGATGACGCGCGAGCCATCGGTCAGCCAGTACCGCAGCACATCACCGGGCGGCAGGTCGTCGACTCCATCGAGAAGATCGTCGACCCTCTCGACCTCGACCTCGCCGATGGCGCGCGGGGGCGTCTCACGCAAAGCCGACATGATGCGCGCGATGGTGGACACGTCATCGACGCGCACCGAGATCTGGTCGCTCGCGAACGCGCCGAATGTCGCATCGAATTCCGCCAGCAGATCGGCGAGCGTCTCTCCACGTTCGCGCGCCCCGGTGGCCAACCCGAGCATGGCGACCGCAGCGGAGATGCCGTCCTTGTCGCGCACGGTCTCGGGATTGACGAGGTAGCCCAGCGCCTCTTCGAAGCCGAAGATCAGGCCCGGCGCCCTCGCGATCCACTTGAATCCCGTGAGGGTGGCGTGGAAGTCGAGTCCGAAGTGCTCGGCCACGGCCGCGAGGCCGGGCGACGACACGAGCGAGCAGGCCAGCGACGCACCCTCGGTCGCGCCGGTGGCGGCCGCGCGGCGAGCCGCACGCCAGCCCAGCAGCAGCCCGATCTGGTTGCCGGTGAGACTCCGCCACCCGCCGTCGGCCGACGCGTCGGGCACGGCGACGGCGAGGCGGTCGGCATCCGGGTCGTTCGCGATGATGAGTTCCGCCCCCGCGGCGCGGGCCGTCTCGTACGCGAGATCCATCGCTCCGGGTTCTTCGGGATTGGGGAAGGCCACCGTCGGGAATGTGCCGTCGGGCTCGACCTGCGCGTCCACCACGACCGGGGCGGGGTAGCCGGCCCGCTCCACGATGCGCGCAAGGGTCTCCCACCCGACGCCGTGCATCGCGGTGTACACCCAGGTGAACCCATCGGTGCCGACATCGGCGGGCGCGACGGTGGCCGTCGCATCGATATAGGCGTCGACGACGGCCTCGCTCGCCGTCTCGAACGCGAGCGAGCGCGGAAGGGTCGACACGTCTTCTTCGGCGGCGACACGCGTGATGCATGCCGCGATCTCGGCGTCGACCGGCGAGACGATCTGCGACCCGCCCTCGGCCGCGCCGAGATAGACCTTGTAGCCGTTGTCGTTCGGAGGGTTGTGCGATGCCGTCACCATGACGCCTGCATCGGCGCCGAAGTGTCGCACGGCGAACGCGAGCACGGGTGTCGGCAGCATCCGCGGCAGCAGGATGGCGCGAAGTCCGGCGCCGGCGAAGATCTCCGCCGAGTCGCGCGCGAACAGATCGGACTTGCGGCGCCCGTCGTATCCGATGACGACCGTCGGCGCACCGTCGCTCGACGAGGTGGCGAGCAGGTGCTCGGCCAACCCCGCCGCGGCCTGTCCGACGAGAACCCGGTTCATGCGATTGCTCCCGGCGCCGAGTTCGCCGCGCAGGCCCGCCGTGCCGAACGCGAGGCGGGTCGAGAACCGGTCGTTCAGCGAGGCCGCCGCATCCGTGTCGCCCGCGCGTGCCGCCGTGAGCAGCGCGCGCAGTTCGTCCCGCGTTTCTCCGTCGGGGTCCTGAGCGAGCCAGGCCTCTGCGGCGGCGAGCAGGTCGTCAGCGACCGTGGTCTCCGCATCCGAACGCACCTCGTCGTGCCCGCTCACAGTGCACCCACCACGCGCGCAAGGAGCGACGAGATCACAGGCTCGGCTTCGCGGCCGGCATCGATCACCTCTTGGTGACTCAGCGGTGTGGTCTGGATGCCCGCTGCCATGTTCGTGATGAGGGAGAACCCGAGGATCTCCATGCCCGCCTGACGTGCGGCGATCGCCTCGAGCGCCGTCGACATCCCGACGATGTGGCCGCCGATCGTCTTCGCCATCTGCACCTCGGCGGGGGTCTCATATTGCGGCCCGCGGAACTGGCAGTACACACCCTCGTCGAGGGTCGGGTCGATCGAACGCGCGAGATCGCGCAGTCGCGTCGAGTACAGGTCGGTGAGATCGATGAAGGTCGCGCCCTCGAGCGGCGATGCCGCGGTGAGGTTGATGTGGTCGCTGATGAGTACCGGCTGACCCGGCTTCCACGACGGGCGGATGCCGCCGGCACCGTTGGTGAGCACCATCGTGCGGGCGCCGGTCGCTGCCGCCGTCCGAACGCTGTGCACCACTCGGCGTACGCCGTGCCCCTCGTAGAAATGGGTGCGGGCACCGATGACGAGCACGTTGCGCCCCCTGGGGGTGCGAACGCTCCGCAGCGTGCCCACGTGCCCGGCGAGGGCGGGCTTGCTGAACCCCGTCACATCGGTCGCGGTCACCACCGCCGTGGTCTCGCCGATGAGGTCGGCGGCCTTGCCCCACCCGCTTCCGAGGGTGAGGGCGATGTCGTGCCGCTCGACGCCCGTGAGGCGGGCGATGTCGGCGGCGGCCTCCGCGGCGATCGCGAACGGATCCGCGTGCGGATCGTCGAGAGGGTTCTCGGTCGTGTCGTGCATCCCCCCACTTTAGGAACGCGCGGGGCCGGAGGCCAGTGATGCCCGGATCACGGGTGTGTCGAGTCGGGGCATCCGTCGGCAAGAATGGACGCATGTCCTTGAGCTTCGAGCGCACGCAGTCCGTCGCGATCATCGGTGGCGGCCCCGGGGGATACGAGGCGGCGCTCGCCGCCGCTCAACTGGGTGCCGAGGTGACCCTCGTCGAGCGCGCCGGTGTCGGAGGGTCGGCCGTCATCACCGACGTCGTCCCGTCAAAGTCGCTCATCGCGACGGCCGACGCCGCCGTCGCGATCGCCGGGGCGAGCGATCTCGGCGTGCAGCTGTTCGCGAAGTCCGAGCAGGGGCGACCTCTCAAGCCCGAGGTGGCGATCAACCTCGCCGCCGTGAACAAGCGACTGCTGTCGCTGGCCCGTCAGCAGTCCGACGACATGCGTGCATCGCTGGTCGAAGCGGGCGTGCGGATCATTTCGGGGCACGGCCGGCTCGAGGGCAACGACGCCGTCGTCGTCTCGACCGGGCCCGGCGGGACCGACTTCGATCGCGTCGAGGCCGACACCGTCGTCGTGTCGGTCGGTGCATCGCCGCGCGAACTCGACAGCGCGAAGCCGGATGGAGAGCGGATCCTCACCTGGACCCAGCTCTACGACATGAAGGCGCTGCCCGAACACCTGATCGTCGTCGGGTCGGGGGTCACCGGCGCCGAGTTCGCGGGTGCCTACATGAACCTCGGGTCGAAGGTGACCCTCGTGTCGAGCCGCGACCAGGTGCTGCCCGGTGAAGACACGGATGCTGCGGCCGTGCTCGAGCGCGTGTTCAAGCGCGGGGGAATGACCCTTTTGTCGAAGTCGCGCGCCGACAGCGTCAAGAACGTCGGCGACGGCGTCGTCGTGACCCTCAGCGACGGGCGGACCGTCGAAGGAAGCCATTGCCTCATGGCCGTCGGATCGATCCCGAACACCGCCGGGATCGGGCTCGAAGAGGCCGGGGTGCAGATGACCTCCTCCGGGCACATCCAGGTCAACCGGGTTGCGCGCACATCGGTGCCCAATATCTACGCCGCGGGCGACTGCACCACCTTCGTGCCGCTCGCGTCCGTCGCCGCCATGCAGGGGCGCACCGCCGTGTTCCATGCCCTCGGCGACGTCGTGATCCCGCTGGAGCGCCGCCGGATCACCTCGAACATCTTCACGGCACCCGAGATCGCCACCGTCGGGTGGCAGGAGAAGGACGTCGCCGACGGCAACGTCAACGCGGTCGTGCACAAGCTGCCGCTGGCGGCCAACCCGCGCGCGAAGATGATGGGCATCAAGGACGGCTTCGTGAAGCTCATCGCCCGCCAGGGGTCCGGGAGTGTCGTCGGCGGGGTCATCGTCGGACCCCGCGCATCCGAGTTGATCTACCCGATCGCGATCGCCGTCGAGCGCCGCCTCACCGTCGACCAGGTGTCGCGCGTGTTCGCGGTGTACCCCTCTCTCGCCGGAAGCATCACCGACGCCGCGCGCGCCATGCACGTCGTGGACCACGCCGTCTACGGCGTCTGACGCGGCTCAGCACCGCGCGCGGCCGTACCCGCGCCCGTTGCGCGGGATCAGGAGATGAGCATCAGCTGGTGACCAGCCGACACCGTGGTGCCCGGGTCGGCGTTGATCGCGTCGATCGTGCCGTCCTTGTGCGCTTGAATGGGCTGCTCCATCTTCATCGCCTCGAGCACGATCACGAGATCGCCCTTGACGACCTGCTGACCGGGCTCGACCGCGACTTTGACGATCGTCGCCTGCATCGGAGCCTTGACGGCGTCCCCCGAGGCCCCCGCGATGGCCGACGTGTCGTGTGAGCGACGCGACGGTGGAACGGCGGCAGGACGTCCGACCGTTCCGGGTGCGGCCACGATGCGGTCGGGAAGGCTCACTTCCAAGCGCTTTCCCCCCACCTCGACGACCACCGTGTGACGCGATTCGGCGGGCTTGGGTGACTCGAGTTCGCCGTCCCAGGGCGGGATGCCGCCGGCGAAGTCGGTCTCGATCCACCGTGTGTAGACGCCGAAGTGCCCGTCTTCGGCGGTGAACGCCGGGTCGACGACGACCTTGCGGTGGAAGGGGAGAACGGTCGGCAGACCGGCGACCTCGAACTCGTCGAGGGCGCGCCGGGCCCGCTGCAATGCCTCCGCGCGGTTGCGGCCGGTGACGATGATCTTCGCCAGCAGAGAGTCGAAGGCGCCCGATACGCTGTCGCCGGCGGTCACACCGGAATCCAGGCGGATGCCGGGGCCGCCGAAGGTCTTGAAGACGTTGATCGGGCCGGGCTGCGGCAGAAAGCCGCGCCCGGGATCTTCGCCGTTGATACGGAACTCGATCGAGTGGCCTTCGGCGACGGGGTCGTCGTAGCCGATCTCCTCACCCTCGGCGAGGCGGAATTGTTCGCGCACCAAGTCGATGCCGGTGACCTCTTCGGAGACGGGGTGCTCGACCTGGAGTCGGGTGTTCACCTCGAGGAACGAGATCGTCCCGTCGGCGCCGATGAGGAACTCGCACGTCCCCGCTCCGATGTAGCCGACCTCGCGCAAGATCGCCTTCGACGACTCGTAGAGGATCCGATTCTGTTCATCGGTGAGGAAGGGGGCCGGTGCTTCTTCGACGAGCTTCTGGTGGCGGCGCTGCAGCGAGCAGTCGCGGGTCGAGATGACGACGACGTTGCCCGCGGCATCCGCGAGGCACTGTGTTTCGACGTGGCGGGGCTTGTCGAGGTACTTCTCGACGAAGCACTCACCACGCCCGAACGCGGCGATGGCCTCGCGCGTGGCCGACTCGAACTGTTCCGGCACCTCTTCCATCGTGCGTGCGACTTTCAGGCCGCGTCCCCCGCCGCCGTAGGCGGCCTTGATGGCGATGGGCAGCCCCACGGTCTCGGCGAACGCGACGACCTCGTCTGCTCCGGCGACGGGCCCGGGCGTGCCGGGAGCGAGCGGCGCCCCGACCCTCTCGGCCACCGCACGCGCGGTGACCTTGTCGCCGAGTGCTTCGATGGCTTCGGGGCTCGGGCCGATCCACACGAGACCCGCAGCCGAGACGGCGCGGGCGAAGTCGGCATTCTCGGCGAGGAAACCGTATCCGGGGTGTACCGCATCGGCGCCGGAGCGGCGGGCGACCGACAGGACCTTGTCGATGGAGAGGTAGGTGTCTGCGCTGGTCTCGCCGTCGAGCGCGTATGCCTCGTCGGCGAGGCGCACATGGAGGGCATCGCGGTCTTGGTCGGCGTACACGGCGACGGACGCGAGTCCGCTGTCGCGTGCGGCGCGAATGACACGGACGGCGATCTCGCCGCGGTTCGCGATGAGGACCTTGGTGATCTTCGCCGAGGCGGTCTGAGGCATGGATGCCAGCCTACCGAGCACCCTCGTCGGTCTTTTGACCAATTCGTACAAGAACCGTCGAAGAACGTGGGCTTCCTACTACAACGCCGGCGTCTCCACGACGGACGGGTCGGTGGTGTTCCAGAGGTCGGTCCAGACGACGTCGAGTTCGCCGATGAGTCGCCGCAACACCGACAGCGACATGCCGACGGCCGTCGAGGGGTCGCCGTCGACGCGCTCGATGAATGCGCCGCCCAGACTGTCGACGGTGAACGCCCCGGCGACGTGGAGGGGCTCGCCGGTGGCGACGTACGCCTCGATCTCGGCATCCGACACATCGTCGACGAACGACACCGATGCTGCGGCCACTGCATGCACCTCACGCGCGGGCGCGTCGGGCGTCACACGCACGACGGCGTGTCCGGAATGAAGGACGCCCGTGCGCCCGCGCATCGCGCGCCAGCGCGCCACGGCGTTCTCGGGGGTGTGCGGCTTTCCGAGCACCTCCCCGTCGAGCTCGAACATCGAGTCGCCCCCGATGACGATGCCGTCGAAGTCGGGGATGTCGTCGGCGAGCCGTGACGCCACGTCGGCGGCCTTGCGGCGGGCAAGCAGCAGCACGTGCTCTTCGGGGCTCAGCGAGCGGCCCTCGGCGGACTCGACGGAGGCGATCACGGCTTCTTCGTCGACCAGCGGGGCGATGGTGAGGGGTCGGATGCCGAACTGTCCGAGGAGCATCAACCGGGCAGGGGAGGTCGAGGCGAGGCACACGCGCATGTTCCCAGCGTAGGTGGATGGGGCATCTGGCGGTCGTGCGCAACAATCGGTGGATGGTTACCCGTGACATCATCGACCTCGACGTGACCGACGTGGCCCACGGCGGCGTGTTCGTCGGCCGGCACGAAGGGCGCGTCGTCTTCGTACCCGACGCGCTGCCGGCGGAGCGTGTGCGGGTGCGGTTGACCGACACCGCGAAGTCGTCGTTCTGGCGCGGCGAGGTGCTCGAGGTGCGCGATGCCTCGCCGCATCGACGTGCGCACGTGTGGCGGGCCGCCGACCTCGACACGCCGCCGGAGGAGCGTCCGGGCGGCGCGGACTTCGGCCACATCGCTGTGGCGGAGCAGCGGCGACTCAAGCAGCACGTACTCGAAGACGCCCTGCAGCGTTTCGGGGGAGTGGAGGTGTCGGTGCCGGTCGCCGGGGCATCCGCCGACGCTGATGGGCGTGGTGAGACCCCGGACGCCCTCGGATGGCGCACCCGTGTGAGCCTGCACGTCGACGACGAAGGCCGCATCGGGCCCTTCGCCGCCCGCAGCCATCGGGTCGTCGCAGTCGACGACCTCCCGCTGGCGACACCCGCCGTCGAGCGCGCCGCCGCACGCCTGCACGCGACCGCGCCCGGCCGCATCGATCTCGTACAGCCGGCGGACGGGCGCGTGCGCATCCTGCCCCGCCCGGGCGACGTCGGCGGACGGCGGGGAGGGCCCCGACGCAGTGGTGCGCGCTCGACCGCACCGGATGCGCGCCACGACAAGGCGCGTGAAGTGGTCATCGAACGGGTCGGCGACCGCGAGTTCCGCGTCGATGCCGGAGGCTTCTGGCAGGTGCACCGCTTGGCAGCTGCTTCGCTGTCGCAGCTGGTCTCGGTGGCGCTGGCGGATGCGGTGGACCCCGACGCGTGGCACCTCGATCTGTACGGCGGGGTCGGGCTCTTCGCCGCGACGCTGGCGACGCTCGGCGGCGCCGGCACCCGGGTGACGTCGGTGGAATCGGACGCGCGGGCGAGTGAGCACGCCGGTACGAACCTCGCCGAATGGCTCGGTTCGCGCGTCGAGACGGGGCGTGTCGACCGCTGGTTGCGTGACACCGCATCGACGGCGTCGGCGACCGAACGGGAGCGCTTGGCGCGAGGCGTCGTGCTACTCGACCCGCCGCGGTCGGGGGCGGGTCGCGACGTCGTCCGCTCCATCGCGCATCTGGGCCCCGAGCGGGTCGCGTACGTCGCGTGCGACCCGGTTGCGCTCGCCCGCGACGTGTCGACCTTCCGAGCCGAGGGGTATGATCTCGAACGGATCGACGCGGTCGATCTCTTCCCCCACTCCCATCACGTGGAGGCCCTTGCGGTCCTCCGTCGCGTCGCACCGATAGGTTCCGCGAAATGACACGTGTCGCGCTGATCGACGACCACGAGTCCGTCCGCCTCGGACTCGAGGCCGCGTGCGCGAACGCACCGGCGACGGATGTCGTGTTTTCGGGGAGCACCGTCACGGAGTACCTGGGGTGGCGCTCGCGTAGTCGTGCGTCGCCGGCGGATGTGGTCCTCCTCGATCTGACGCTCGGCGACGGCACGACCGCCACGGAGAACGTGCTCAACCTCATCGGTGACGGCTCGAGCGTCATCATCCACTCGGTCGCCGATCGGCCCGCCGCGGTGCGGGAAGCCCTCGCCGCGGGCGCCGCCGGCGTCGTGAGCAAGTCGGCCCGCATCGACGATGTGCTCTCGGCGGTGCGGACGGTGTCGCGCGGTGAGCCCCTCAACAACGTCGAATGGGCCAGCGCGGTCGAAGGCGACCGTGAGTTCGCCGATGCCCAACTCTCCGCGCGCGAGCGTGACGTGCTTCGCCTCTATGCGGCCGGGCTGCCACTGAAGATCGTCGCCGACCGGCTCGGTGTGGCCTACTCCACGGCGAAGGAGAACATCACGCGCGTGCGCGTCAAGTACGTCGAGGTCGGCCGCCCGGCGCCGACGAAGGTCGACCTGCTGCGACGGGCGATGGAGGACGGCATCCTCGCAGAGACCTCGGCTGACGCACCACCGAGCGATTCCGAGCGCTCGAAGTGACCTCCACCGGTCCCTCGTCGACTCTCGAGGATGCGTGGGGCCTCATCCCGCATTCGCGCGAAGCGACCGCGGGGATCGGGACGTTCACGCGGCAGCGCGTGGAGCGCATCATCTCGATTTCGTCGGGGGTCGGCTCGCTCATTCTCGCCGCGCAGGCGCTGCTGACTGCCCTCGGACAGCGGGCGCTCCTGGACGGCGCGCAAGACGTGCTGCTGGCCGTGGTCTTCGGATCGCTCACGATCATGGTCGTCGCGTGTCTGGTCGGGCGCGCCGTGCGGCTCGCCGCCGGTATCTTCGCGGTGGTCTATCTGACATGCCTGCTGGTGTGGCCGCTCGTGACGATCGGGGAGCACCTCCCCGACGGCGAGGCGCCGTGGATCTGGTACCTCGTCAACATCGCGACCCTCGCGGCCGTGCTTGCGTTCCCCGTCGCGCTGCAGATCGTCTGGACGATCGCCGTCCCGTTGATCTTCGGGTTCGTGCGTCTTCTGCAGGGCGGGTTCACCCCTGAGGCATGGTTCGCCGTCGGGCTCGACGTGTCGTTCGCCCTCATTCTCGGGGGAGTGATCCTCTCGCTCGGATGGGTGTTGCGCTCGATCGCCGTCGGTGTCGACGGCGCGCGTGCGAAAGCTGTCGACTCCTATGCGGCGGCCGCAGCGGCGGATGCGGCCGAGCAGGAGCGCGTCGCCGTGGCCGCGCTCATGCACGACAGTGTGCTGGCGGCGCTCATCGCCGCGGAACGCGCCGTCTCGCCGCGCGCCCGAACCCTCGCGGTGGCGATGGCCCGAGAAGCGCTCACGCGGTTGGCAAACGCGGAACAGGATGGTCGTGAGGGCAGCGACGCGGCGCAACACCCGCACGGTCTCGCCGACCAGGTCGAGGTGGCCGCGCGCGAGCTCGGCGTGACCCTCCAGGTCGATCGGCACGTCGCCGACGACGCGCCGAGTGTTCCCGGACGCGTGGCGCGTGCCCTCGTGCTCGCCACGACGCAAGCGATCGCCAATGCCGTCCAGCACGCCGACGGGGTGGGGCTCAGCGTCGCCCTCGGCGGCTCGCCGGATCGGATCAGGGTCGTCGTCCGAGACTCGGGGGAGGGCTTCGACATGGAGGCCGTGCCCGACGACCGACTGGGCATCCGGGGGTCGATCATCGCGCGGGTCGCCGCGGCAGGCGGCACCGTGAAGCTCGATTCCAGTGCGGCCGGCACGATCATCGTGCTGCTGTGGCCGGCGCCCCCGTCCGCGGTCGACGATGCTCAGCCCGTTCCCGACACGCCCGACGACGCGGGGGAGGGCGATCGATGAGCGTCCGCGCGATCCTCTCCGGACTGGCCTTCGCCTTCACGGCCTACATCGCCGTTCGCGTCGTGCTGATCATCGGCGAACCCGCGCCACACCCGGCCTTCATGTTCGTCGGGTTCGCGTTCTATCTCGTGGTCACCTGGATCTGCATCGGGTGGCGACCATCGTCGGCGCGCCGCGCGTCGATGGGAATCGCAGATCCCGCCCTGCACATCACCACGGCGAACCGCTTGCCCGTCTGGGCGGCTGCGCTCGCCCTCGCCGCCGCGGTGCTGGTGCCGCTGACCACGACCTACGCGGTCGGGGAGGACATGACCACCGCCCCGTACGCGACCTGGTATCTGGGCGGACTCGGTGCACTCATGGTGATCGTGCTCGTACGTCGTCGCGCGTGGATGGCGTGGGCCGGCATCGCCGTCCTCACGATCGAGTCCATGGTGCTCATGGGGCCGGCCTCCGCGCTCGCCCTCGGGCTGGTGGGCTCGATCGTCTGGGTCATCGTCGCCCACCTCGTGCGGTTCTCGCTCGACCGCGCGGCGCGCGACACGAGCCAGCTCGCTCAGCTGCAGCGGGCGGCATCCGCCTGGCAGTCCTCGCAACTCGTGCGCCAGCGTGAACGACGCGTCCAGATCCAGCGCGCGCTCGCGATCGCCGGGCCCGTGCTCAGCCGCGTTGTCGTCACGGGAGGCGTCCTCTCCGACGCCGACCGGCTCGAGGCGCGCGTGGCCGAAGGACGCCTGCGCGACGAACTGCGCGGGCCGCGTCTGCTCGATGACGACGTCCGCGCCGAGCTCGAGCGCGCACGGCGCCGCGGCGCTGCGGTCACCGTGCTCGACGAAGGGGGGCTCGAGGGGGTCGATGAGGCGACTCTCGCACGCATCCGGCGCGAACTCGCCGAGACGCTGCGCAACGCCTCGTCCGACCGGATCTACATCCGCACATCGCCCCACGAGACCATCGCGGTCACCGTCGTCGGTCGGTCGGTGTCCGACGAAGGGCTCAGCGACGAAGATGCGGTGGACCTCTGGCGCGAGATCCAGCACGTCTGACCGAGCCGGTCCCGTTTCGTCCGGGGGAGCCGAAGCGGGGACCGGCCCGTCCGAGAAGGGGGCGAGGGGCGGCGAAGCCGTCCGCCCCTCGCCGTGCGGACGGTTACCCGAAAACCGTCCGCGGGGCCGAACCTGAGCTCAAGAGAGCAGGTCAACCGAACGCGATGCGTTCCAGCTCAACAATTCTCGCCAGCCGAAAAGATCGTGTCTGTAGGTATTTCGGGGGACACCCGATCCGGACACCGGGCCGGGTCAGCCGGCGAACTGTCCCCAGCGCACGTCGCGACGCAACGGGGAGCGAAGCGCGCGCTGCGACACCGACCACGCCGTGCGGGTGGGCGCGTCTTCCGCGACGGCGGCCGCCGATTCGCTCGCGTACGCTTCGCTCACGACCGCGATGAGGGCCGCGAGCTCTTCGGGCGTCGGATTGCCACGGCGGACATCGAGGGTCACCGCATCCGGGTCGTCGGGCATCGTCACAGGGGAATGTTCCCATGCTTCTTGGCCGGAAGGCTCGCACGCTTGCCGCGCAGGGCGCGCAGCGCCTTGGCGATGGAGACGCGTGTCTGTGCCGGCTCGATGATCCCGTCGAGCTCGCCGCGTTCGGCTGCGAGGAACGGCGAGGCGACGTTGTAGGTGTACTCGTTCGCGAGCCGCGTACGCACGGCGGCGACGTCTTCACCGGCCTCTTCGGCCTTCTTGATCTCACCGCGATAGAGGATGTTCACCGCGCCCTGACCTCCCATCACCGCGATTTCGGCGGTCGGCCAGGCGAGGTTGATGTCGGCGCCGAGCTGCTTCGAGCCCATCACGATGTACGCGCCGCCATAAGCCTTGCGCAAGATGACGGTGACCAGCGGCACGGTCGCCTCGGCATAGGCGTAGAGAAGCTTGGCACCGCGGCGGATGACACCCGTCCACTCCTGGTCGGTCCCGGGCAGGTACCCGGGCACGTCGACGAGGGTGACGATGGGAATCGAGAACGCGTCGCAGAACCGTACGAACCGGCTCGCCTTCTCACCGGCTTCGATGTTCAGGGTTCCGGCCATCTGCGACGGCTGGTTGGCGATGATCCCGACGCTGCGGCCCTCGATGCGCCCGAACCCGATGACGATGTTGGGGGCGAACAGCGGCTGCACCTCGAGGAACTCGCCCACCCCCGACGCGCTCTCGCCCGAGCCCGGGGCCGGGTCGACGATGTGCCGGATGACCTCATGGATGTCATAGGGCTGGTTGGGCGAGTCGGGGATGACGCCGTTGAGGAAGCGATCGGCATCCGTCGTCTCGAACTCGAACACCGGTTCGTAGGCAGGCAGCTCTGCCATGTTGTTGTCGGGCAGGAATCCGAGCATCGTGCGCACGTAGTCGATCGCGTCGTCTTCGTCTTCGGCGAGATAGTGCGCCACCCCTGAGCGGGTGTTGTGCGTGTGGGCGCCGCCGAGTTCTTCCATTCCGACGTCTTCGCCGGTGACCGTCTTGATGACATCGGGGCCGGTGACGAACATCTGGCTGGACTTGTCGACCATGACCACGAAGTCGGTGAGCGCGGGGGAGTACACCGCACCGCCGGCCGCCGGGCCCATGATGATCGAGATCTGCGGGATGACACCTGACGCCTGGGTGTTCAGGCGAAAGATCTCGCCGTACTTGCCGAGGGCGACGACACCCTCCTGGATGCGGGCGCCACCCGAGTCGAGCATGCCGACGATCGGGATGCCGCTGCGCAGTGCGAACTCCATCACTTTGATGATCTTGTCGCCGGCGACCTCGCCGAGCGATCCGCCGAACGTGGAGAAGTCCTGCGCGTAGACGGCCACCGTGCGGCCGTGGATCGTCCCGACACCGGTCACGACCGAGTCGCCGTAGGGGCGGGAGCGGTCCATGCCGAATGCCGCGGTGCGGTGCCGCACGTACTCGTCGAGTTCGACGAAGCTCCCCGGGTCGACGAGCATGTCGATGCGCTCGCGCGCGGTGCCCTTGCCCTTCGCGTGCTGCTTTTCCTTCGCCGTCGCCTCGGCGTCGAGCACAGCCTCCTGGTAGCGCGCGCGGAGGTCGGCGATCTTGCCGGCGGTCGTAAAGAGGTCGGGCTGGTCGGTCACGGATTCCACCCTAGCGACGGGAGGGCGCGAGAGGTTGGAGGGTTCGCACAAGGGGGCGGCCGATCCGCTGTCCGCTCGCGCAAGTGACGGATGCCGCGGACCACCCCGTGTCCGATGTCAACCCGTCGCCACGCGCGCGCGAGGCCGGTAGCGTGGCGCCCATGACGATCCCCGACGAGGGCTATCCCCTCACCGCCGCGATCAGTCCGCGAGTGCAGGTGACCGCATCGACCGGCTCCACGAACGCCGATGTGGCGCGGTCGGCGGCCGAGTCCCCGCCGCAGTGGCCGCACCTGTCGTTGCTTCTGACGACCGACCAGCGTGCAGGTCGGGGGCGCCTGGATCGCTCATGGACCGCCCCGCCCGGCACGGCTCTGGCCGTCTCGGTTCTGCTCCGCGTCCCTCGGTTGCCGTACGCCTCACGCGGGTGGATTCCGCTGATGGCCGGTGCCGCCATGGCCCGCGCGATCGCCGCGCAGATGACGGGATCGGAGCAGACCGCTCGGCTGAAATGGCCGAACGACGTGCTCGTCGGCGAAGGCAAGATCTGCGGCATCCTCGCCGAGGTCGTCGCAACCGACCCGGATGCGATCGTCGTCGGCGCGGGGGTCAACACCCGCATGTCGCCGACCGATCTGCCCGTGGACACGGCGACGTCGTTCGCCGCCCTGGGACTGGAGTGCGATGACGACCGCCTGCTCGCCGATTATCTGACGGCGCTCGACGAACAGGTGTCCGCCCTTGAAGACGCGCTCGGTAACGCGGCGGTCGCCGGGGTGCAGCGCGAGATCGAGGCGTTGTGCGCGACTGTCGGGAAAGACGTCCACGTCAGCCTCCCCGACGGCTCCGCCATCGACGGGAACGCGCAGCGTATCGACGAGGACGGCCGGCTCGTCGTCGTGGATGCCACCGGTCGTGAGGTGCCCGTCTCGGCCGGCGACGTCCTCCACGTGCGCTGACGCCCAGCGCTCCCGCATCCGCCCTTCCCGCCCGCAACCGCCACCCCTCCCGCACCACCCAGCGGGGGATAAGGCGGGGTTGAAGACGGGGGTGAGGGGCATGCGGGGTTGAGGCGTGGCACGAAACGCGCGGTCATACGCGGGTTCCGGGGGCCGACAAGCCCCACAATGGGTGCATGTCCCAGCCGGCGAGTGTCAGCGGGCGCCCGTTGATGCCGGCGCCCGGTGCGCCGACGCCCGAGTTGCGCGTCGCGCGCTTTCGGGGCCACGCCCGCCGGCTCACCTGGTCGGCGATCGTTCTCATCGCGGTGTCAGGTGGCGTCGGCTACTTCTACGGCAATCTGCCTGAGCCCTACGAGAATTGGATGCTGCTGACCGCCGCTGCCGTGGTGGTGTTCCTGCTCGTGCTGCTGCCGTTCGTCGCCTGGTGGTCGCGCAAGTACACGATCACCACGCGTCGCGTCATCGCCCGCCGAGGCGTCTTCGTCACCCGGCGTCGTGAGCTCGGACATGTGCGCGGGTACACCATCCAGGTGCGTCGCGGCGTGCTGCAACGGCTCTGGCGGTCGGGCACGCTCGTGCTCTCCAATGGCGTCGACGAACCACTGCGCCTCGTGAACATCCCGAGCGTGGAGCTCGTCCACGAGGCGCTGGTCGACCAGGTCGAGGTGAATCAGATCCTCGCGCATCGCGACGCCCAACCGGCGTTCGATGTTCCGCCGAGGCCGCCGCTGCCTGACAGCTGAGCGTGCACCGACGCGCGTGCGTCGCCTCCCCGCGGGTTTGGGATGATGGACGCATGCCAGTGCGTATCGGAGTCGTCGGTGGCGGGCAGCTGGCCCGCATGATGATCGCCCCCGCGGTCGAACTCGGGATCGAGCTGCAGGTGCTCGCCGAGGATGACGGCATGTCGGCGTCGCTCGCGGCGGCGGCCGTCGGTGACTACCGTGATGCCGCTACCGTCCTCGCCTTCGCCGAGGGCGTCGATGTGATCACGTTCGATCACGAGCACGTGCCGCAGAACGTGCTCGCCGACCTCGTCGAGGCGGGCGTCGCGGTGCACCCGGGGCCGGCTGCACTCGGTGTCGCCCAGGACAAGCTGGTCATGCGCGCCCGACTGCAAGAGCTCGGGATGCCGCAGCCTGACTGGGCGGCGGTATCGAACCGCGTCGAGCTTCAGGAGTTCCTCGACGAGCACGGCGGCCGTGCCGTCGTGAAGACTCCGCGCGGGGGCTACGACGGCAAGGGCGTGCGCGTCGTGTCCGCGGCCACCGAAGCGGACGATTGGTTCGCTGCCCTCGCGGAGGATGCACGGGGTGGGTCGCTGCTCGTCGAAGAGCTCGTGGACTTCTCCCGCGAGCTCGCACAGCAGGTCGCACGCCGCCCCTCGGGTGAAATGGCGGTGTATCCGGTCGTCGAGACGGTGCAGCGCGAAGGCGTCTGTGCCGAGGTCGTCGCCCCCGCGCCACACGCCGGACTCCGACTGCAGGAGGTGGCCGGCCAGATCGGTGTCGCGATCGCGGAGGGCCTGGGTGTCACGGGAATGCTCGCGGTCGAGCTGTTCGAGACGACGGATGAGCGTCTGCTCGTGAACGAGCTCGCCATGCGTCCGCACAACAGCGGGCATTGGAGTCAGGACGGCGCGGTGACGAGCCAGTTCGAGCAGCATCTGCGCGCCGTCGCGGATCTTCCGCTCGGCGACACGACGCCGCGCGAGCGGTGGACGGTGATGATCAACATCCTGGGAGGGCCCCGTGAGGGCACGCTCGATGAGCGTTTCGTCGGGGCGATGGCCGAACACCCCGCGGCGAAGATCCACACCTACGGCAAGGCGCCGCGGCCGGGCCGCAAAGTCGGCCATGTCAACGTCGCCGGTGACGATCTCGACGATGCCGTGTACCAGGCTCGTTCCGCCGCGGCGGCGTTCCTCGACTGACGGTCGGCCCGCCGCGCGCCGTTGCGGTGATCTGCCAGGTGCGCCGCCTACCCTGGTCGGGTGACACGCCCCCTGCATTCTTCTGATGCGCCCGTCGTGGGCGTCGTGATGGGTTCCGACTCCGACTGGCGCGTGATGAGCGACGCCTCGCAGATGCTCACCGAGTTCGGCGTGCCCCACGAAGTCGAGGTCGTCTCGGCTCACCGCACCGTCGACAAGCTCGTGCGCTACGGGCGTGAAGCCCGGGCACGCGGCATCCGAGTGATCATCGCGGGAGCGGGGGGAGCGGCGCACCTTCCCGGCATGCTCGCGTCGTTGACGGCGCTGCCGGTGATCGGTGTTCCGGTGCAGCTGGCGACCCTCGACGGCATGGACTCGCTCCTGAGCATCGTGCAGATGCCGGCGGGGATCCCCGTCGCCACCGTCTCGATCAACGGGGCGAAGAACGCCGGGCTGCTCGCCGCGCGGATTCTGGGTACGTCGGATGCCGCGCTCGGAGACGCGGTGGAGGACTACGCCCGCGACCTCGAGCGACAGGTCGAAGAGAAGAACCGCAGGCTCAAGGACTCTCTGTGAGCATCGCCAGCCCGCCGCGTGTCACGGCGGCGCCGTCGGGGGGGCGCGTGGTCGAGGACCGACCGCTGCGTCATCCCGACACACGATCGCGCGCGTTCATGTCGCGGCGCGGGTGGTGGCTCGTGGCGATGAACTTCCTCGTGCCCGGTTCTGCCCAGGTGTTGGCCGGCAACCGTCGGCTGGGGCGCTTCGGCCTCGGCGCGACCCTCGCCCTCTGGGTCATCGTCGCGGTGCTGGCGATATCGGCGCTCCTCGCCCCGACTGCATTGCTCGGCTTCTTCACCGGAGCCTGGGTGCCGGACTTCCTCTCGCTCCTTCGTCCTGTGCCCCTGCTGCTCGCGCAGGTCCTCTTGATCGCCTACATCGTGCTGTGGGTCATCCTGACGGTCGACACGCTGCGTCTTGTGCGGCTCGTGAAGGTCGGCACCTGGTCGCGGCTCGGGATCGCGGCCGTCGCGATCGCCCTGCTCGTCGCCTCGAGCGGGGTCGCCGCGTTCGCCGCCACCACGGCCGGCACGATCCGCAGCACGATCGACCTGGTCTTCGGAGAGAGCGGCCCCTCGGTGCCGCCCTCGGACGGCTACTACAACATCCTCCTTCTCGGAGCCGACAGTGGTGACGGGCGCGACTCGATGCGCTTCGACAGCATTTCGGTGGTGTCGGTCAACGCCGAGACCGGGGCCACGACGATCACCGGCATCCCGCGCGACATGCCGGATTTCCCGTTCTCCGAAGGACCCATGCAGGATCTGTATCCCGACGGGCACCGCAGCCACACCGACCCCACGTGCGGGTGGGGCAGCGGGATCAACCAGTTGCGCACCGAGGTCGAGGTCTGTCAGGACGGCTCGGCGCTGTATCCGGATGCGGCGGACAACGGGTCGTCGCCCGCGATCGAGGCGACGAAAGATGCCGCCGAAGGCATCATGGGCATCGAGATTCCGTACTACGTGTTCATCGACATGCACGGGTTCGCGTCGCTCATCGATGCGCTGGGCGGTGTCGAGATCACCGTCGAGGAGCGACTGCCCAAGGGCGGCGGCCCCGCCTACACCGGGC
Source organism: Microbacterium koreense (assembly GCF_042677105.1). NCBI lineage: Bacteria > Bacillati > Actinomycetota > Actinomycetes > Micrococcales > Microbacteriaceae > Microbacterium > Microbacterium koreense. The sequence continues at coordinate 2,655,209 of NZ_JBHTIM010000001.1, read as the reverse complement.
AGCCCGCGGAGGAGTGGGCGATCGGGTGGATCGAGCCGGGAACCCAACGGATGGACGGCGACACCGCGCAGTGGTACGCACGTTCGCGCTACACGACGAGTGACTTCGATCGCATGGAGCGTCAGCGCGTCCTGCAGCAGGCGATCTTGGCGCAGTTCACCCCGCAGACGGTGTTGACCCGCTTCCAGGATGTCGCGAACGCCGGCGCCGACATCGTCGAGACCGATCTGCCGCAGTCGTTGATCCCGTTCCTCGCAGAACTGGCGCTGAAGGCCAAGGAGGAGCCGGTCCAGACGATCGAGCTCACGCCCGCCGGCGGTATCGACGAATACGACCCCGACTACGCATACGTGCAGGAGTTGGTGCGTACAGCGCTCCACCCGCCGACGCCGACGCCGACCCCGACGGGCTGAGTCAGCGCCGGCGAGTGGTCCGCCCGTCTTGCCCGGTTATCGGAGATCCCGCGGATAGGCTCACGATATGACGGCAACACTCCGCGTCGTGCTCGACCAGATCGCAGCTCCCACCGAGCCCGTTCTCGCGGAGGCATCGCGCGACCTCACCGAGGCCCTCATCGCCGCGGCCCCCCGCGGGTGCGAGGTGGCGGGGATCGCGCCCGCCGGTGGTGACGTCGCGGCGATCGACGGGATGCTCGGGCTCGTACACGTCCGACGAGCCGCGGTGCCGCGCCGCGAGCTGGCGCGCGCGTGGCAGATGGGCGTCACTTCCGGTCTCGGCGGCGGAATGATCCATTCGCCGACGCTTTCGGCCCCGTTGGTCAAGCACGACCGTGTGCACGACCACGACCAGACGGTCGTCACGGTCTGGGATCTGCGGGCCTGGGAGGTGCCCGGAGAGGTGCCGCGTGGGTCGGCGCTGTGGCAAAAGGCGATGCTGAAGCGGGCGGTCAAGTTCGCCGATGCCGTCGTCGTGCCCACCCACGCGTTCGCCCAGCGCCTGACCGAGATTGCGCCGAAGCTCACGGGCCGAGTCCGCGTCATCGCCGGAGCGCCACCGAGCGAGTTCGCCGTGCCCGTCGACGAGGTCGGACGTCGTCGGGTGCTCGGTCTTCCGGAGCAATTCGTGTTGATGTCAGGTGGTGATGCGCCTTCGGACGCACTGGCGGAGGGGTTCGCCGCGCTTGCCGAATCGGGTCTCGACCTGCCCGTTGTCGTTGTCGACACGCGTGAAGGGCAGGAGCCCGCTGTGGTCGATATCGCGGCGGGTGCGGGCGTGCCCGAACGGCGGGTGCACGTGCGCGGGGCGCTCGATGCATCCGATCGCGCGGCGGTGTTCGCCGCGGCGGCCGCGTTCGTGGCGCCTGCGCAGCGCACGGTGTTCCCGTGGCGTGTCGTCGAAGCACTCGCGCTCGGTGTGCCGATCGTCGCCGCAGAATCCCCGGTGCATCGCGACGTCATCGTCGATGGAGGAGCGGTGGTAGACAGGGACGATCTCGGCGGCACGCTGGCAGCGGTGCTCGCGAGCGATAGTGCGGCGAAACGGTGGGGCGTCCTCGCCGCGGACCGGGGACGGGTGTTCTCGTGGCGCGAAGCGGCCGACAAGGTATGGGCTCTTCACGCCGACCTTTGAGTTCGCTCTGAGCGACGGTGCGAAGCGTGTCGAGCGCGCTGATTCGCAGAAAATGTTGTACTCACTCGTCACATTCGCCACACTGGTCACATGACTCTGCTGGGTACGAATCGCCGACGCGCGCTCGGGAGCGGCTTCGTCGTCGTTCTGGCGGCGGTCACGGCCCTCGTCGCAGGCCTGCTCACCCCCGTCACGCCGGCGACGGCGGTGGTCGCGGATTCGACAGCGGCGACGCAGGTCGCGACCGACCTATCCGCGACGGATGTTTCGGGGGCGAGCGCCGTCGCGACGGACATCGCGCAGATGGCCGATCTGTCGCTGTTCCGGCCGGGCAACATCATCAGCGACGCAGTGTTCTTCAACAAGAACACGATGACCGAGTCGCAGATCCAGGCCTTCTTGCAGACGCAGGTGCCGAGCTGCCGTTCGGGGTACACGTGTCTCAAGGATTGGTACGACACCTCGCGCACCACCAGCGCCGACGCGATGTGCGGCGCGTATTCGGGCGGTGTGCGCGAGCGGGCATCGCGCATCATCTACAAGGTGGCGCAGGCATGCGGGATCAACCCGCAGGTGATCCTGGCGACGCTGCAGAAGGAGCAGGGTCTCGTCACCCATGTCTGGCCGAGCACGTGGCGCTACACGATCGCGATGGGGCAGGGATGCCCCGACACCGCGGCATGCGATACGCGCTACTACGGATTCTTCAACCAGGTGTTCGGCGCCGCGTGGCAGTTCAAGCGATACGCGAACCCACCCGGAACCAGTCAGTACTTCACCTGGTATGCACCGGGTAAGACATGGAACGTGCGCTGGCACCCGAATGCCTCGTGCGGTTCGTCGCCGGTGTACATCGAGAACCAGGCCACCGCGAACCTCTACTACTACACGCCGTATCAGCCCAACGCCGCGGCGATCCGCGCCTACTCGGGCACCGGAGACGCGTGCTCGTCATACGGCAACCGCAATTTCTACCGGTACTTCGTGGACTGGTTCGGTTCGACGCACGGTAATTCCGCGGCGAGCCGTTGTGCCGCGCCGTACGGCGCGAGCTCCGCGTTCAAGACTTACGTTCTGTTGTCCGAACAGACCGCTCGTAAGGCGCCGCGGACGACATGCGCTGACGGAGGGGTATCGCTCGACGCCGGGACGGTCGTCCAAGCGACTAGTGTCACTGCCGACAAGAACTGGATTCAGGTGCACGTCGACGCGGTGGATCGCTGGGTTCCTCGCGATCAGGTGCGATACGCGTCGGCGACGGAGTCCGTATGCGCCATGCCATCGGCTGCGAGCGCGCGAAAGACCTATGTTGTATCGGTAGCGACCGTCACTGCGAGGGTTGCGCCGACGTCGGCGTGTGATGCGGGCTCCGCGGAGGTGCGAGAGGGGACTGTTGCGACCGCGATCGCGGTGTCGTCGGATCGAGATTGGCTCAAACTCGCTTTCGCCGAAGGGCATCGGTGGATACCGCGAAGTGATGTTCGATACGCGAGTTCCGATGAGAGCGCATGTACACTCCCGGTCGACTTCGGCGATGCAGTGAAGACGTATACGGTTCGCCCCGGCGGGCTCACCGCGCGCGTCGCCCCCTCTGTCGAGTGCACTGACGTTCTGCAGGCCAGGGCGGGTGAGACGTTCACGGCGGCGGCGGTGACAGAAGCGGGCGATTGGCTGATGTTCTGGACAGACGACGGACGGGCCATGTGGGCTCCTCGATCCGCCGTCGAGTACAGCTCCCGTATGGATGTGTGCGACCTCGGTGCTGCGGTGCGGTCGGCGTCGAAGACGTATGTGGTGTCGGCACGATCTGTAGTGGGTCGGTTGTCGCCGAGCGCAGGTTGTGGTGAGGGCTCGGTCGAGGTGTCGTCGGGTGTGGTCGCGACCGCTGTCGCGGTGACGGCGGAGCGGGATTGGCTGAAGCTGGCGTTCGCGGGGGGTCAGCTGTGGGTGCCGCGGGATGCGGTGCGGTATGCGTCGGCGGGGGAGTCGGTGTGCACGCTGCCCACGGACTTCCGGTCGGCGTTCAAGTCGTATGTGGTGCTGCCGGGTGGTTCGACGGCGCGGTCGGCGCCGACGGTGGAGTGCGGTGCGGGTGTGCGGGATCTCCCGGCCGGGACCGGGCTGACGGCGATGGGGGTGACCGCGGATGGTGACTGGCTGATGTTCCAGGCTGCCGACGGCGCCGACCTGTGGCTACCCCGCGACACCGTCGACTACGCGTCCCGCGTGGGTGTATGCGATCTCGGCGGGTCGGTGCGATCGGCGTACAGGACGTATGTGGTGTCTGGTGAGGGGGCCGTCGGTCGGTTGTCGCCGAGTGTGGGGTGTGCGGATGGTGCCGTGGAGGTGTCGTCGGGTGTGGTCGCGACCGCTGTCGCGGTGACGGCGGAGCGGGATTGGCTGAAGCTGGCGTTCGCGGGGGGTCAGCTGTGGGTGCCGCGGGATGCGGTGCGGTATGCGTCGGCGGGGGAGTCGGTGTGCACGCTGCCCACGGACTTCCGGTCGGCGTTCAAGTCGTATGTGGTGCTGCCGGGTGGTTCGACGGCGCGGTCGGCGCCGACGGTGGAGTGCGGTGCGGGTGTGCGGGATCTCCCGGCCGGGACCGGGCTGACGGCGATGGGGGTGACCGCGGATGGTGACTGGCTGATGTTCCAGGCTGCCGACGGCGCCGACCTGTGGCTACCCCGCGACACCGTCGACTACCGCTGATGCGCACCGTTTCGTGTCGCCCCGGCTAGGGTTGTTCCAGCATGTCACCCTGCGCTCACACCCTCGACGCCGGCCGCGGTGCGGAGAGCGATGGCTTCCTCCCGCGGCTTCGCGCTCTCGCGGAGACCTTCGCGCGCGAGCTTCCTGTTCGTCGGGTCGCGGTGGTCGGCAATCAACCGTTGGATCCTTCACCTGAGCGAGCGCACACGATCGACACAGCGGATCTTGTCTTCCGGGTCAACGGCTTCCGCGCTGATGATCCGGGGGAGCCCACCGTCGGGCACCGGACCGATGTGGTGGTGTTCAACCGGGGTGTTCGGCCGACTCCATGGCTGTTCGAGGCCTACACGCAGCGGCTCTACCTGCTCATCGAGCCAGGCAGAATGCACTGGGAGCCGGAGCAATACCCGCACTTCTGGCCGAGGGACCTCGGATTCATCACGGTGTCGAATCGCGACGTCATCCTCCCCCTCAACGCCGCCATGGGGCTCGACGCGCTCCGCGACGGGCTGTGGGCGACAACCGGAATGACGATGATCTGGATCGCCCGAACGCTGTTCCCCGAGGCAGTCTGCGACGTCACGGGCATGAGCTTCGTCGACGAGCCCGACCAGAGGAGTTGGTCGCACGCCTACGACACTGACTGCCCCGTCGGCCCGGAGCACCGCCTCGCACTGGAAGCGGCACTGGTGCGCACGTGGATCGACGAGAAAAGTGTTCGATTCCACCGGTGACCAGACGCCGAAGTGCGAATCTCCCAAGGAGGACCGAGAGACAATCATGATGAACTGGCTGAAGCGCCGCCTCGGCGCCGCGATCGACTGGCGAGTCGAAGAGAAGCTGGCAGAGATCCGTGGCAGGACCGACCGGCTCGAACACGAACTGCGTGCCTCCAACGAACACTTCGGCGCAGACTACGGGTACATGCGTGCCGAATTCGATCGCATCGCCCCGCAGGTCGCGGCGCTCGAATATCGGATGGAGCGCATCACGCGCCTCCTGGACGGAGTCCCGTCGAAGGATGAAGCGCTTCAACGCGCAGAGCTGGAGCACGAGCGAGCCCGCCTCCGTCTGGAGTTGGTCGCCCACTATGAGGAGCGCCTGCGGCGCCTCGAGGTTCCGGGCGAGTCCGCCGTTTGACCGGGGGCATCGAGCGTCGGCTGTGACGAGCAACTGCCGTCAGAGAGAGTCGCGAATGATCGTGGCGATCTCATCCTGGGTGTACCACTGATCGTTCCGATCGGAACGATAGGCGAAACCGTCGGGAACGGGGACCGCGCCCACGGGCGCGGAGTAGCCCCAGGAGGCGAGATCCGGCTGGATGATGAAGTACCTTCCGTCACGAACCGAGACCGCTCGACGGCCCTCCTCGGGGCTGATCATCTCCTCATGGAGCTTCTCGCCGGGACGCAGGCCCACGTCGACCAGCTCAGCGTCCGGGACGACCGCGCGCGCGAGGTCCGTGACCTTCATGGAGGGAATCCGCGGAACCAAGAGCTCGCCGCCTTGCATCAGGTCGAAAGTGTCGACCACCATCTGCACCGCCTGCGGGAGTGTGATGAAGAACCGCGTGCAACGCAGATCCGTGATCGGCAGCGGCTTTCCCGCGTCGCCGAGTCGACGGAAGAAGGGAATCACCGATCCGCGAGAGCCCATGACGTTTCCGTATCGGACGACAGAGAATCGTGTCGGGTACGCCGCGGCGTAGTGATTGCCGGTGATGAAGAGCTTGTCTGCAGTCAGCTTGGTCGCCCCGTAGAGATTGATCGGGCTGGAGGCCTTGTCCGTTGACAGCGCGACGACCTTCGCGACGCCAGCGTCGATCGATGCCTCGATCACGTTCTGGCTCCCCAACACATTGGTCTTGACGAACTCGAAGGGGTTGTACTCGGCGGTGTCGACCTGCTTCAGTGCCGCGGCATGAACGACGAAGTCGACGCCGTGAAGCGCTCGTGCGAGTCGTCGCTCATCGCGGACGTCGCCGAGGAACCACCGGAGGCGAGGATCGTCACCGAAGAGCTGACGCACCTCATACTGTTTCAGTTCGTCTCGGGAGAACACGACGAGACGCCGCGGATTCAGGTGCGCAAGCGCATAGCGGATGAACGCCTTGCCGAATGATCCGGTGCCCCCGGTGATGAGAATGCTGGAACCCTCGAGAGTGGACACTTGCTCGCTCCGGACGTCGTGACGATGTGACGGTGGCGCACCCATCTGTGGTGTGAGGCGCGCCTCTGACATCCTAGGTTCACGCTGCATTTTCACCCAAGCATGCGGCGTGTGCCGCCCTCGCCGTAGACTGGCGGAGTGTCAGTGACCAGACGCCGACGGCACATCGATGCACGTCCGGTTCCAAGCTTCGTGCGGAGCGCACGCTGGTGACCTGGCTGGTCACCGGTGCATCGGGGCTCCTCGGTGCGACCGCTGTGTTGAAGCTGAACGAGGCGGGTGAACGCGTCGTGGGGGTCAGCCGCAGCGCTTTGCCGGACGTTCCGACCGAGCACCGTGTGGCCGACCTCAGCCGTGTTGAGGAACGACGTGGCATCGTCGCGTCATCCGATGCGCGCGTCGTGCTGCACGCCGCCGCCGTCGCGACGATCGAAGCGTGCGAACGGGATCCCGTCGCCGCGAGGGAACTCAACGTGCAGGCTCCTGCAGATCTCGCTGCGCAGGCCGCGCAGGAAGGCGCGCGGTTCATTCACATCTCCACCGATGCCGTCTTCGACGGCGACCGGGGAGGGTATGGCGAGGCGGATGCTCCCCGCCCCACGGGTGTCTATGGCCGCACGAAGCTGGATGGCGAACGAGCCGTCATGGACGCCAACTCGGATGCGCTTGTCGCACGAGTGAACTTCTACGGCTGGAGCCCGACGGGGCGACGCAGTCTCATCGAATTCTTCGCTCGGTCGCTCTCACGAGGTTCCGTCGTGAACGGGTTCACCGACGTGCGCGTGAGTACTCTGTACGCGGGAGATCTCGTGGCTGCGCTGCGGGTCGCGGAGGCGAGTGGAGTGTCAGGCGTGTTGCATATCGCTGCCCGCGACAGCACGACGAAGTTCGAATTCGGGCGCGCGACCGCGCGTCGGTTCGGATGGGACGCGTCGTTGGTAAGGCCCGCGTTGTCGAGCGACGTTCTGGAGCACGCGCGGGGGCGGGACCTCTCTCTCGACGTCGATCGATACCTGCACCGCGTCGGACCGTTGCCGATGCAGGAGGAGAGCCTCCAGGCCGCGTTCAACGATTACAGTCGCGGGCTCGCTGACCGGGTCGCCGCGTTCAGTCCCGAAGGAAGAGCGAGATGATGCGAATCGAAGATCGACCGGTCGGCCCTCACGAGCCGACCTACTTCATCGCCGACATCGCAGCGAGCCACGACGGTGAGCTGTCCCGCGCGATAGACCTCATCCACCGTGCCGCGGAGGCCGGGGCCGATGCGGCGAAGTTCCAGAACTTCACGGCGGGAGGAATCGTCTCCGAGCGAGGTTTTCGTGAACTGGGGCAGGTGAGCCATCAGGCCTCGTGGCAGAAGTCGGTCTTCGAGGTCTATGAAGACGCGTCGATCCCGCACGCGTGGACACCGGAGCTCAAAGCGGCATGCGACGAGGCGGGAATCGCCTACTTCTCAGCGGCATACGACCTCGACGCTGTCGACATGCTGGACCCGTACGTTCCCGCGTTCAAGATCGGCTCCGGTGACATCACCTGGCACGAGTCGCTGGAGTACACGGCGCGCAAAGGCAAGCCGATGCTACTGGCCACGGGCGCTTCCGAGCTGGACGATGTCGTTCGAGCGGTCGACGTCATCCGCGCGGTCAATGTCGACCTCGTGCTGATGCAGTGCAACACGAACTACACGGCCTCGCCCGAGAACCTACGCCACCTGTCGCTGCGCGTGCTGTCCGGGTACGCCGCGCTATTCCCAGACCTCGTACTCGGCCTTTCCGACCACACCGCCGGCCACACATCCGTTCTGGGCGCCGTCGCGCTTGGCGCCAGAGTGATCGAGAAGCACTTCACCGACGACACCACGCGACCGGGGCCAGACCACGCATTCTCGATGGATCCGCGCACGTGGCGTGAGATGGTCGATCGCACGCGCGATCTGGAGGCGGCCCTCGGTTCGCCGATCAAACGCGTCGAACCCAATGAAACCGACACGGTCATCGTTCAGCGGCGTGGGTTGCGGGCGGCGCGTGCGCTGGCGGCGGGGACGGTGCTGCGCCGGGAGGATCTGGTCGTGGTTCGGCCGGCGACGGCCGATGTCATCCCTGCCGATCGGTTGGAGGCCACCATCGGGATGACTCTGCGACGCGACCTCGAGATGGACGAGGGTCTCGGCCACTACGACGTCGAGCCCGTCCGCCGATGAAGCTCGCGTACGTCACGCGCGGCTGGTCCGGACATGACGAGCGTTTCGTGACCGCATGGCGCGAGGCGGGGGTGTCAACAACCGCGATGCCGCTGACCACCGGGGAGTATCCCGGCAGAGGCGAATGGGCGGAGTTGGCGGCGAAGTTGGAGGAGGAACGTCCGGACCTCGTGCAGGCGGGGCCGCTGTATCTCGTCGCTGAGGGCGTGCGGCAGCTGTGGACGGGCCCGCTGCTGGCGACATCGTGGGGGTGGGATCTCATGGGCATGCCCGATGCTCGCCAAGACCTCGTCCACTCCGTCGAGCGGTCGGTGCGGTCCGCCACGATGCTGCTGGTGGACAGCGATCCGAGTCGAGCCGTTGCAGAGCAACTGGGCGCCCGCTCCGAGCGAGTCGTCCAGTTCCCGTGGGGCGTTGACACCAGTCGCTTCACGCCGTCCGGCCCCGCCGGCGTGCGCGACCAGCTGGGTCTCCCCGCGGACACGATCCTCGTGCTGTCCACGCGACGCCACGAGCCCGTCTATGACGTTGACACTCTTCTCAGCGCGTTCGAGATCGTCGCCCCGCGGATCCCGCGGCTGCATATGGTGATCGCCGGGGAAGGCTCCCAGACGCCTCAGCTGCGCGCGACGATCCACAGAGCTGGCATCGGCGGCCGCGTATCGTTCGTGGGGGCTCTCGCACCCAGTGCGCTGCCCGAGTTCTATCGCTCTGCGGACACATACGTCAGCTGCTCCCTGACGGATGGGACCTCAGTGTCGCTTCTCGAGGCGATGGCAAGTGGTACGCCCTGTGTCGTTACCGACATACCCGGCAATCGGCCCTGGGCAGATCCCGGTGCGGTGGATCTGTTCGCCCCGCGCGACACGACCGAGCTCGCCGAACTTCTGAGCCGCATCACTCCTCGCGAAGGTGTCCGCGCGGTAACGGATCGCGTCCGCCGCCGCATCCTGAAGGATGCGGACTGGGCGAGCACGGCAGCGACTTTCGGGGCTCTCGCTGAACGCGTCGTCGCTGCGCACCGGGAGGACGTATGACGACGACCGCGGTGATCCAGGCGAGGATGGGGTCGAAGCGACTGCCCGGCAAGGTGCTGCGGGAACTCGCCGGCGTTCCGATTCTCGAGCGGATCTGCCGCGCCGTCGCACAATCAGGCGTCGAGGACGTCGTCGTCGCCACGAGCGATTCGACGGCCGACGACCCGATCGCCGCGTTCGCGACCCGTCTCGGTGTGGCGGTGACCCGCGGGAGCGAGTCCGACGTCCTCAGCCGATTCGGTCGTGTTCTCGAGGAACATCCCCGAACGATCGAGGTCGTGCGGGTGACTGCCGACTGCCCCTTCGTCGACGGTCACGTCATCGACGAGGTCATCGATGCGCTTCGGCGGGAGACCGCTGACTTTGCGGCGAACCGTCTGCCACCGCCATTTCAACGGACGTATCCGGTCGGGCTTGATGTCGAGGTCTGTACGGCCGATGCGCTGCGAATGGCGAACAAGGAGGCGACGATGCCGCACCAGCGCGAGCACGTCATGCCCTTTCTCTACGAGAATCCCGAGCGCTTTCACGTTGCGCTGCTCGATCTGGAGGAACCGCTGGGCGAATTCCGATGGACCGTCGACAGTCCGCAGGATCTGGCGGCCGCGGAAGCACTCGCAGAGATCGTCGGAGCCGAACCCGTACCGTGGCGGACAGTGCTCGACGCGGCCACGCGGCATCCCTGGATCGGCGAGATCAATGCCGCATCGGTGCAACGGAGTCTGAGGCACCATGAGTGAGTCAGGACAGTGGATGACGGTCTCGCGGCACGCCAGCGGAACTTGCTGCGGGGGCGGCTGCTACCGCTGTTGCGGTGACGGCGGAGCGTAACTGGGTGAAGCTGGCGTTCGCGGAGGGTCAGATGGCTGAGGGCGCTCAGCGTCTGATCGAGTCCGGGATGCTGAATGATCTGTTCGCGAAGATCGACGCGGGCGAGGTTCAGCTCGACGGGGTTGGCGGGTTCATTCAGCAGCTGATCAAGACCGGTCTCGAGTGTGGGTTGCAGGTAGAGCTGACCGAGCACGTCGGGTACGACAAGGGCGACCCGGAAGCGCATCTGCATGAGAACCGAGCGTCACCGGATGCAGCCGCGTCCCCGAACCGCCCGCGAGAATAATCCCCTCACGCGGCAATTCTACTCGGGGGCCGATCGCCGCCGTGGGTCGACCCCCGGCCCCAATGAGCCAAGCGTGCGCGCAGCGGACGTTCGCGTCGCCTCGGGTGGTCGCTATCCCTTGCGGTGTGCGATGAGGATTTCGTCGATCTCGGTGCGTTTCGAACGGGGGACGAGAACCTGATCGTCGTAGTGGCCCACCGCGACGAATGAGATGAACACCTCGTGCTCGGGGATGTCGATGATCTTTCGGATCTTCGACTCCTTCTCGGTGCCCATCGCCGTGTTCAGCGAGCACGACCCGAGTCCGACCTGGGTCAGCCCCAGTAGCAGCGACATCATGAACAGCCCGCCGTCCACGAACGGTTGGTTTCGTTCGGGCGCGAACAGGAAGGCATCGAGGTCAGCGGAGATCAGCAGGAGACGTGGAGGCATCTCGTAGCCGGCGAAGCCGCCCTGGATGTCGAGAACCGACTTGATGGTGCGGGGATCCTCGAACTGGTGCACCCGGGCGCCCTGCCGATTGCACACCGAAGGGGCCTGCATTGCGATCTGAACGGCTCGCGCGATGTCCTCGTCAGCCACAGGCTGTCGCGTGAACTCACGCACGCTGCGCCGTCCGTACATGACGTTGAGGAAGCTGCGCTCGTCAACGTCCTCACGAGAGATCTCGCGCAGCTGGTCGGCGGGGAGCACGCCGCCTTCCTGATGAGTGCAGTTGTCGATGAGCTCCTGCGCCGCCGGTGAGAAGAGCTGCCTGTACGGCGACACATCGGACTTCAGGGAGTCATGGCGCTGGAAATAGCTCTTCATCACCGCTGCCGAGCTCTGCAGGAAGCTGTCGTCGACGCTGTGGCCGGCCGCGAGCCACGCGTTCATCTCCTTGGCCAGACCAGGCACCGCGACCTTGCCGAAACCGGCGCGGAAGTTGCTGCGGCTGAGCCCCTTCTCGATCGCGTGCGCGTGGAAGATCATTCGCGCGCGCGCACCGGAGAGCGCCTGAGGAGTGCGGCTGTGGTTGTACGAGTGCATCTGGCGCTCATGGTCCTTCAGTGCCAGAGCCTTGGACTGGCCCGCGAACCCTTGCGCAGGAGCACCCCCCAAGCTCGACAGGCCTGCCGGCGCGGTTCCTGCAGCCAACTCGGTCAACTCGATGCTGCGCACATCGGCGCCTGCACCCAGACCTGTGAAGTGGATGGCGCCGAGCATGAACTGGCTCAGTCCCGACTCGGGGACGCGGATGATGACGGTGTCGGTGCGCGCAGACCTCGACTTCGCCGGGATATCGACCTTGCCGACGACGCGGAAGCGCCCGGTGTCGGGATTGCGGAGGTGGAGGTTGACCGTGGGCGTTGCGGTACGCGGCGTCCAGTCGATTCGCAGCAGGTACGAGGCGCCCTTCTTGACCGCCGCCGGCAGGTCGGTCCACGCGAGGTTTCCAAGCACGGCGCCACCACGAGCGACTCTCAGCCGGGTGCCCCGCGCGCCGGGTGAGATCCGCCACCCGGAGGTCATCGCGGTGAATTCCGGGTTCTTCAGGGAGAAGTTCTGCACAACGGCGGCCGCCGCCGCGCTGATCTTCGAAGGATCGAGCGCCGCGGAGTCCTTGTTCTCCGGGTCGAGCGCCGCCTGCAGCCACTCCATCGACGCGGCCCTGCCCCTCTCGAGGTAGGCGCGAGCGTCGGTGAAGTCGATCTCACGCGTGACATTCGGGTTCGAGGCGATCTCGGCGGCGGTGTCCGTCTCGCGCACGCGGCGGCTCTCTCCGAATCCCAGCGCGGTGAGAAGGTCCTTGAATCGGTCGGCGCCGCGCTTGGCGTTATAAATGGACGAGAAAGGCTTCTCGAAGATCGCAGCGAAGGCGGAACCGTGGAAGCTGTCGGTGATGACGTAGCTTGAGTCGCGGTAGATGCGCAGGAAGTTCTCGGGCGCGTCCTCCGCGAGGATCTCGGCGCGTGGCTCATCGGCGAACAGTGCGGTGACAGACTCCCGGCCGCCGTCGGGGTTCGGGATCACCATGATCTTCTTGAAGCCGAGCTTGTCGGCGACGGCGAGCGCAGCGGCTTTCTTCTCCGGGCTCGGGTCGAGGAAGAACACCGCCATGTACTCACCCTGCGGTGAGACGGTCGACGCCGAGGCGAGCTTGCCGTAGTGCTCCTTGGGCAGGAGGAACACGGGGTCTACCACCATCGTCGCCTTAGCGCCGAAGACGTCGCGCGCGGTGTCGACCGCGTAGCGCTCGCGAACTGAGATCGCCTTGAACTTCTGCAGGTTCGCGGCGTGATCGGCGACAAACGCCGGCTTGAACTTCTCGGTGCCGCGGTTGCCGAACGAGGTGGCGTATGCGACGCGGTCATTCTGTTCCCCGACGAAGTCGAGGAACAGGTCATCGTTCACACGACCGATCAGAGGGTTCCACAGTTGGTCGCTGCCAACGACGAACGTGCGCGCCACCTCGTTGAGCGCAGGCAGTTCTGAGTAGTGCTGCTGCTCGGTGTGCTCGTACCCGATGCGGCGAGCGAACTCCATGGACAGGATGTCGTCGGGCCACGAGACGCGGTACCCGTTGTATCCGAGCGGCTCGTGCACCATCAGGATGGAGTATCCGAGACTGTCGATGGCGCGGTTCAGACCGTAGTAGGTGAGGATCGACCCATAGTTCTTTCCGTACCACCATCCGAGGATGGCGACATCGTATGTCTTCTTCGGATCGGTCATCTGTTGTGTCCTTCGAGCATTGGATTCCAGCAGGGCGACGGGCAACCGTTCGAATCACCGTGGCGGGTGCGGGGTGATTTCGCCGCGGTGCACGACATGCGAGTGTATCCCAGCGCACCTTGGCGCACGCCGATAGCGAGGGCGGGCGCGCGCGGGCGCGTGGAGCCGGCCGATGCGTTCAACGTGTTCACAGGCATCCAGGCGGCGCAATGACAGAATGGCTGACTATGGACATAGATCTTCTCGTCGTCGGGTCCGGCTTTTTCGGCCTCACCATCGCGGAGCGAGCCGCGAGCGCCGGCCGCAAGGTCACGGTCATCGACCGCCGAAACCACATCGGGGGTAACGCCTACAGCGAGAAGGAGCCCGAGACGGGCATCGAGGTTCACCGCTACGGTGCACACCTGTTCCACACTTCGAACGAGAGCGTGTGGGAGTATGTCAACAGGTTCACCAAGTTCACGAACTACGTGCACCGCGTCTACTCGACGCACAACGGTCAGGTGTTCGCGCTGCCGGTGAACCTTCACACGATCAACCAGTTTTTCGGTGCGGCCTTCACCCCCGACCAAGCGCGGGCCCTCGTGAAGGAACAGGCGGGAGAATTCGACGTCGCGACGGCGCAGAACTTCTACGAGAAGGGCGTTGCGCTGGTTGGTCGACCGCTGTTCGAGGCGTTCTTCGCCCACTACACCGCGAAGCAGTGGCAGACCTCGCCGGAGCAGCTCTCGGGTGACATCGTCAGCCGACTCCCCGTGCGCTACAACTACGACAACCGCTACTTCAACGACACCTATGAGGGTCTGCCCAAGGACGGTTACACCGCGTGGCTCGAGCGGATGGCCGACCACCCGAACATCACGGTCTCGCTCGGCACCGACTTCTTCGACGAATCGCAGCCTCTGCACCAGGGTGCCGTGGTCGGTCAACTGCCCGTCGTCTACACCGGTCCGGTCGACCGGTACTTCGACTTCACTGAGGGCTTCCTCTCGTGGCGCACGCTCGATTTCGAACAGGAGATTCTTCCGGTTGGCGACTTTCAGGGCACGCCCGTGATGAACTACCCGGACGCGGACGTCCCCTTCACCCGCATCCATGAGTTCAAGCACTTCCACCCGGAGCGCAAAGACATCTTCTCAGGCGACAAGACCGTCATCATGCGGGAGTTCTCACGATTCGCCGAGCGCGACGACGAGCCCTACTACCCGGTGAACACGTCGGCCGACCGGGTCGGCCTGCTGGCGTATCGCGACCTCGCCAAGGGCGAGAAGGACGTCTTCTTCGGAGGGCGTCTCGGCACCTATCAGTACCTCGATATGCACATGGCCATCGGCTCGGCGCTGTCGATGTGGAACAACCAGCTCAGCTGAGGGCTCGGGTGACCGCTACCGTAGGCGCGCCGGGATCTTTGCGCCGCAACCTCTACTCCCTCTGGGTGCTTTCCGCGCGCGACCTGCGTGTCCGCTACGCGACGAGCTGGCTGGGCTATCTGTGGAGCGTGCTCGATCCGCTCGTGATGAGCCTGATCTTCTGGTTCGTCTTCACCCAGATTTTCGAGCGCTCAGTCGGTTCCGAACCGTACATCGTCTTCCTCATCGCGGCGTTGCTGCCGTGGGTGTGGTTCAACGCCGCGGTCAGCGACTTCACGCGCGCTTTCGACAGGGACGGCAAGCTCGTCCGATCGACATCGATCCCCCGTGTTATCTGGGTCGGGCGCATCATCCTGTCGAAGGGGATCGAGTTCGTCTTCGCGCTGCCGGTGCTCGCAGCCTTCGCGTTCTTCTCAGGAGCCCACCTCGGCTGGGGCGTGCTCTGGTTCCCCGTCGCGATCCTCGTGCAGACATGCCTGCTCACGGGACTCGGGCTCATTCTGGCGCCGTTGTGCGCACTGTTCGAGGATCTCGAGAGGACGACGAAGCTCGTGCTGCGCGCGCTGTTCTATGCGAGCCCGATCATCTACAGCGCGCAGGATCTCCCGAACGGATTCGGCTGGTTGGGAGTGGTGAACCCGCTCTCCGGCATCTTCTCGATGTACCGGTCGGCGTTCTTCCCCGAACAGTGGAACACGCACGCGGTCATCGCCAGCATGGTGGTGAGCGTCGCGCTTCTCGCTGTCGGCGTGTTCGTCTTCCGCGCCCTCGAGCGCGATGTGCTGAAGGAGCTGTGATGGGCGAGTACGCGATCGAAGTATCCGATCTCGGGGTTCGGTTCCGGCGCAATCGCCGCGGCCGGCGCTCGATCAAGGCGATGTTCGCCAGTGCGTCACGCCGCACGCCGAAAGGCGAGTTCTGGGCGCTGCGGAACATCAGCTTCGACGTCAAGCCCGGGGACGCGATCGGCGTCGTCGGCCGGAACGGGCAGGGAAAGTCCACCCTGCTGAAACTCGTCGCCGGCGTGCTGCTCCCCGATGAAGGCGCTGTGACCGTGCACGGGGGCGTCGCCCCGCTGATCGAGATCACCGGGGGGTTCGTCGGCGACCTCACCGTGCGCGAGAACGTGCGGCTGACAGCCTCCCTGCACGGAATGAGCAAGGCCGAGGTGAATCGGCGCTACGACGGCATCATCGCCTTTGCGGAGCTCGAGGAGTTTCAGGAGACGCCGTACAAGCACCTCTCCAACGGGATGAAGGTACGCCTCGCGTTCTCGGTCGTCTCTCAGCTCGACGAGCCCATCCTCATCGTCGACGAGGTCCTCGCCGTTGGTGACCGGCCATTCCGCGAGAAGTGCTATCGCCGCATCGAGCAGATGCTCGAAGAAGGCCGGACGCTGTTCTTCGTCAGCCACAACGAGCGCGACCTCAAGCGCTTCTGCAAGCGCGGCCTGTACATTCGCGAGCACCACCTCGTCCTGGATGACGACATCGAAACGGTGATCGCGGCCTACAACAGCGACAATGCGCGGCGTGCGTAGGATCCGCGGCGTCAGGCCCTAACGGAGACATGATCTTGAGATCGCCAGCCGTCGCGCGTGCTCACGAAGGTGGATCAAGGCTCAGCCGCTCAGGCCGATCTCCTCGCCCAAGTTCTCCGACGGCGGGCGCATAGAGCGACTTCACTCCCGCCCCTCGAGGACTCCGGCATGTGAGAGCTCGTCCTGGAGATCACCGGGCCGCACCCACACCCGATATCCGAACTCAGCTTCGCCATCAACGCGCAGAGCGCCGCTGCGATGCAGCTCCGCGTTGTCATGGCAGGACAGCAACAGGTCGGTGGTGAAAGGGTAGCCCCGCGCCGGGATGGCCACATTCACCTCGCGCGGAGCGAACCAGTAGCCCGCCCAGTTCAGCATCTGGTACTGCCTGCTTCCGGTGGCGCAGGTGAGGTCTACATCCACAGGCAGCAGCTCTCCGCCTCCTGCCGCCGCATCCGCTAGTTCGAGGGCCGCCTCGGTCTCGAGCGGGGCAGGACGCCGCAAGTCCAGGTCCGCGTTCAGTGAAAGGACGGTCGCGAGAACGATCAAGCCCGCAGCGGTAGTGCGCGGGGACCTCCGGAGCACGAACATCGACGCGATGCAGGCGACCCCGAACAGAGAAGCCCACAGCCAGAAGCTGCCTTCATTCGTAAAGGATGGAAGCAGTGGTCTCACGAACGGCTCATCGGGGAACAATTGCTGCCAGCTGTTGATCGCGGAGGAACTCGTGGAGATCACACCCCACAACGGGACATCCGGCGCGACGCGCACCACGACGGCGATGGCGCCTGCGACGAAGACTCCCAGCGCGATCCAGATCATCGACGCGCGCACCCGGCGGATGAGCGCGACAATCGCAACGAGGCAGACGAAGGCAGCGACCTGATCGATATAGCGGGTGTACAGCCAGGCATCCAGCCGCACATAGGAGCCGTTCCACAGGATGTCCGGTCGGGTCCACCAGATGGCGCTCATCGCGACGGTCGCGATCGTGAGGCCGAAGAGGAATGAGCCGGGGCCGAGTCGAAGAGTGCGCACCTCGCGCAGCATCCAGACCACTATCACAACGATCCCTAGCGCGAAGAGACCGGCGGTGCCGACGACCTGCGCCCAGCTCTGATTCAACAGCACACGCGCGAGGAGCCGGGGCTCCGCATTGGTCAGCGCCGAGATCGCGAGGTCCGCCTTGTCGGCTCCGGGCAGCAGGACCCGGCTGTTGATCGCAGTGGCGAGCATGTCGACGCCCCGCCACGCCAGGACCAGCAGCGCGACTCCCACGATGGCCTTCGCGATGCTGCGACGGAAGAAGAACGCCATCCACACCAGAGCAGTCAGCACCAGAGCCAGTGCGCGAGTATGCGTCATATACGCGGCTGAGACGGCCGCCACGAGCAGTATCAGTCTCCACCAGGACGGACGTCGCCAGATCGCGAACATCGCCAGCACGGCGCAGGCATAGAACAGCATGAGCGCCTGCTCGCTGAGGGCGTACTCGGCAGCTCCGACGCGTCCCGGCAGGCACATCACGATGGTCGCGACGGTGAGCGCTTGCGGCGTGCTGAGCCACATGTACCGCCCGATCGCGGCCAGCGGAAGGATCGTGGCCGCGGCGAACACGCTCCCGAGCGCAACGGCCGCGTGGTACGCCGTCGTCGGATCTTGGGTGAACCACCAGATCGGCGTCAGTAGTATGGCCCAGCCGGGGTAGTAACCGCTCCCGGAGAGCGGGGTGATCTCGCTCGCTCCGGCGAGCAGTCGCGCGATCTGGAGCGGATGAATCTCGTCCCAAGGCGTTCGTGGCGCGATGGCGTCGCGGCTCACCTCGAAACGGAGCCAGACGAAGGCCACGAGTGCGACGACCGCGGCGACCCACCAGAACCAGGAGGACTGTTCAGCGGGGACCACCCTCTCAGCGCGTCGTCGCAGTGCCGCGGGCGGGACCGTGTCTGCACTGAACGAGACGAGGGCGGGCGCGACAGCTGCGGACTCGGGAGGCGAAGAGTCGGCACCCCGGGCAGAAGCGGTGTGTGCATCGGGAGCAGCAGAGCGCGGCACGGTCGGAGCCTCCGTCGGGTCGTCAGCGGCTCGACGCGCGATGTCTGGTCCCACGCCGATGATCAGGGAGGCGTCTGACACACTGTGATTCCCATCTGCAACGAAGTGAGATCGGCGGTCGCGCGTTCTCAGAGCACGGCGTGGACGCTGGGTCAATAGTAAACGATCATCAGCACCGGCAGCACCGAACCGGTGTCGGAGTCGACCTCGCGTCCGTCGGCGTGAGGGTGCCCGGCCTCCGCCGATTGTTCCACACTCGGATCTCGACCGCGGCTTCACCGAGGGCCCGGGTCAGCTCGTCGGCCTCCGCCTCCAGCTGCTGCTCCCGCCTCGGCGGCCCGGACTTCCCCGCGGCCGGGCCGGTACTCCGCGCCTCGAGGAGGTCTGCCTTCCATCGGTCGATCGAGTGCTCGCTGACCCTCGCTCGCCTCGCCGCTTCGGCTATGGTCTTCTCGCCGGCGACGATGCTCAGCACGATCCTCGTCGTTCTCTCCACCGGGATCAGTGGTGGTCTCCCTATGTTCGTTCGCGATCGCGTCCGAACCTGAGCGCTCGATGCTCGAGTGCCCGTGTCTAACAGGAAGCGTCCACTAAGATGACCGGGCCGCGACTTGTGCAGCCATCGCCATGCTTGGAGCCCCTGCCGCACGCCAACACTCTCAAAACCCCGGACGATATATGCGCCTCTTCATCCAGATCCCCTGCCTCAACGAGGAGTCGACTCTGCCGCTGGTGTTGTCGACCGTTCCGAAGCAGATCGAGGGCGTCGACGAGATCCATATTCTTGTGATCGACGACGGGTCGTCCGATCGCACCGTTGAGGTGGCCCGCGAGCTCGGTGTGGAGCACTTCGTGTTCCACACTCGCAATATGGGTCTCGCCCGATCGTTCCGTGACGGCGTCGACTACGCGCTCCAGCACGGCGCGGACATCGTCGTCAATACCGATGGCGACAACCAATACCCGCAGGAGCGGATTGCCGACCTCGTCCAACCGATCCTGCGCGGCGAGGCCGACATCGTCATCGGCGACCGTCAGACCAAGACGATCGAACACTTTTCGCCGTTCAAGAAGCTCATGCAGGGTGTCGGCAGCGGCGTCGTCAACTTCGCCGCGGGCACCGATCTGCCGGATGCCGCCAGTGGCTTCCGGGCGTACTCCCGAGAGTCGCTCTACCGACTCAACGTGGTGACGCAGTTCAGCTACTGCATGGAGACCATCATCCAGGCGGGCAACAAGCGCCTGCGGATCGCCAGCGTCCCGGTCAAGACCAACCCCAAGACCCGAGAGTCCCGGCTCTTCAAGAACATCTTCCAGCACATGGGACGCTCCGGGCAGGCGATCATGCGCAGCTATGTGATGTTCAAGCCGCACGTTGTGTTCCTCACGTTGGCGATCGCCTTCTTCGTCGGCGCGCTCATCCCCTTCGGGCGATTCGCGGTACTCAGCTGGCTCGGCGTCGCCGGCGACCACATCCAGTCGCTGATCCTCGGCAGCGCGCTCCTGGTCGGAGCGCTGCTCAGCATCGCTCTCCTCGTGCTGTCGGACATGCTCCACACCAATCGGACCCTCACCGAGGACGCCCTCGAGCGGATCAAACTCATCCAATACGGCCCCGACCGCCAGCTCGACCCACGTACAGGCGGAGCTCGGGATGCCGCTGTCCACCCGTCGCTCCCGGTGAGCGTGGCGGCGGTGGAGTCCAAGCACGGCGCGCGCGACGGCCACGCGTGACATCGTCACTCCTCATCCCACCCACCTCAGGAGGGTCGTTCTTGCTGAACAAACTCAAGGGCATCGCGAAGGACCTGCTCGCGATCACCTGGATCCGTCGCATCTACGAGACCGTGAACCGCGTCTTTCTCGAAAGCTTCGGGTCGAGCCGGGTGCTCACCCATTTCTTTTACTTCGTCAGCTTTATCACGTTCAACCGCGAGCAGGCGGCGGTCCTGCGCGGCCGCCGGAACTACTACCGGAACAAGCGGCGGGACCGAGTGACCCACGTGGAGCTGCGCCGCAACATCCACCGGCTTGAGAAGGGCCTCATCATGCGGCCCCGCCGCGATGTTTTCGCGCGCGACTACATCACTGAGACGATCGAGTTCTACGAACAGGCTGTGCGGCAGTGCCAGCACAGCCCGGGGACGATGGATCAAGGCGAGATGGACTGGTCACACGACGTGCTAACCGAGTACTTCCGCGTCGCCACGGGCGAGGACGCCACGGTCCAGGCTGCACGCGCGCGATTCGAGCACGCCGCTTACGAGGGGGAGTTCGCCGGCAAGGTTCCATACGTCAAGAAGCAGCTGTCGGACATGACCTACGACGAGCTGCAGTCGCTGGTGATGCAGCGGCGCAGCGTGCGATGGTTCGAGCAGAAGCAGGTGCCGCGCGAGCTCATCGACAAGGCACTCTGGCTCGGTCGCCAGGCTCCGACGGCGTGCAACCGGCTCCCGTACGAGTTCCGTGTCTTCGACGACCCCGAGCAGGTGCGCACCGTCTCGTCGATCCCCTTCGGCACGGCGGGGTACGGTCACAATATCCCCGCGATCGTGGTGGTCGTCGGCAAGCTCGAGTCGTACTTCAGTCCGCGTGACCGCCACGCGATCTACGTGGACGGCTCCCTCGCTGCCATGCAGTTCATGCTGGCGCTTGAGACCCTCGGCCTCAGCTCGAGCGTCATCAACTGGCCGGACTTCGAGCCCCTTGAGCGCAAGATGCAGAAGACGCTCGACCTCGAACTCACCGATCGCGTCGTGATGCTGGTCGCCGTGGGCTACGCACACCCAGAAGGGATGGTGCCCTACTCGGAGAAGAAGGGGCTCGAGACCTTCCGACGCTACAACTGACGATGTCGGAGGCACCGGCTTCGCTCCCTCACTGGCGTCGTAAGGCCCTGCGGTGGGGGATCACCGTGCTCGTGGTCGGCGTCATCGGCTACTTCTTCGCGCGCGCCTTGTGGGACAACTGGGATCAGATCCAGGCCGAGCAGCTGTCGTTCGACGGGCTGTGGATCGTCGTCGTTCTTGTGTTCGCGCTGGCCGTCCCGCTGACGGGGCTGCTCTGGGCGCGCATCGTGCGGGTTCTGGACCGCGACGCGCATGTGACCGTGACCGAGGCAGTGGCCGTGCAGTGCGCGTCGTGGCTGCTGAAGTACATTCCCGGTCAGGTCGGCTCGGTCGTGAACAAGGTGGTGTGGGCCGGTCGCAAGGGAATCAGTCGCACGCTCATCGTGATCAGCTTCGTGTACGAGAACGTGTTCCTCCAGCTGGCCTCGATTGTTCCCAGCGTGCTTATTCTGCTGATCAGTCTCGGGCCCGAGATCTTCGGTGACAACGTCACGTTGCTGCTGGCTCCGCTGCTGGTGCTCATCCCGATGGCGGCCGTGATGTACAAGCCGCTGTTCCACAAGATCGTCAGTGTTCCCGCGCGGCGCGCGCTCAAGCAGGATCTTCCGCAGGACTACTTTCTCGGGTCGTGGCGGTCGCTGGGCTTCACGGTCGAATTCATCGGACCGCGGATCGTCAATGCCATCGGCTTCGTGGTCATCTGCGCCACGGTGACCGAGGTCACACCCGCCGAATGGTTGCCCTTCGGAGCCGCCTACGCCCTCGCCGGAGCGATCGGCATCCTCGCCTTCTTCGTACCCAGCGGACTGGGGGTGCGCGAGGCGATCATCGTCCTAATCCTCAGCCAGTACATGCCGGTCGCTGAAGCCATTGTGATCAGTCTTCTCGCGCGCCTGCTGAGTACCATCGGCGATGGCGTGATCGCTCTCATCTACGCTGGCGTGCGACGCGCCGTTCCCAAGGAGAACAGACCATGAGTCCCACCAAAGACGTTCACAAGATCGCCATCATCGGGTCCGCGCTGTCCGGCAACAAGGGGGCCGCGGCGATGCTCGAGAGCGCCGTGCAGACGCTCGGCGAGCGCCTCGGCGATGTCGAGTTCACCCTCCTCAGCATGTACCCGGCGGAGGACCGCGCGCAGAACCCGTACGACAACCTCGACGTAGTCGCGGCGAATCCTCGCCAGCTCGGCGTGACGATCAACTCGCTCGCCCTGGCCTACCGGCTCCTCCCGCCGCTTCGGAAGACGATTGTCCGTCGTTCGCGTGCAATTCGTGCACTCGTCGAGGCGGATGTTCTTCTCGATCAGGGCGGCATCACGTTCACCGATGGCCGCGAGAAGTTCCTGCTCTACAACGTCGCGTCGATCCTGCCTGCCATCAACGTGAAGACACCGGTGTTCAAGTGTGCCCAGGCGGTCGGTCCGTTCCAGAACCCGATCAACCGCGCCGCCTCGAAGGTCTTCCTCCCGAAGGCGGACACGCTCGTCACGCGCGGCCGACTGACGCACGAGTTCGCCGAGGGCCTGGGGCTCACGAACCTGTACGCGGGTGCCGACTACGCCTTCTCGCTGGAGATGTCGGGCACCGAGCGTGAGGAGGTCAGCCAGCACTTCGACCTGTCGTTCTTCGACGGTGGCGACGTGGTCGGCGTGTGCCCCAGCGTCGTCCTCCAGAAGAAGGTCGACGCGCGTGGTGGCGACTATGCCGCTCAGATGGTCGGCTTCATCGAGCACCTGCAGGCACAGGGCAAGCGCGTGGCGCTCATTCCCCACAGCGTGCGCACCGGCACCCACAAGACGCACAACAACGACCTGCCCCTCTGCCGCGACATCTACGCGCGACTCGATCGCAGCGCGGACGTGCTGTTCGTCGACCGCGAGATGACCTCTCAGCAACTGCGGTACGTGATCGGGCAGTGCGGGCTCTTCGTGGCCAGCCGCTTCCACGCGATGGTTTCGTCGCTCGCGATGGCCGTGCCGACCCTTGTCATCGGGTGGAGCCACAAATATCGCGAGGTACTCGAGATGTTCGAACTCGAGGACTGGGCGTTCGGGCACGACAAGCTCACGCCGGAGTACCTCGCCGAACGCTACGCGGATCTGGAAGCCGCGCGCGGGGACGTGCAGGCGAAGCTGGACCAGCACCTGCCTGAGGTGAAAGCGCGGTCGGTTGCCCAGGCGGACCTGATCGCAGCGCTTGTGCATGGGGAGTGACCCGACGACGCTCCGCGTTCGCGGTCCGCGCTCGACGGGGGCCATCGGAATCGTCTCGGCCGTCTCGGCGGTGGGGACCCGCTCGTGTTCCGGGCGTTGAGGTCACCGCCGCTGGCGACGATCGATGAGCCGCGTCCCGTCAACTCCGTGCTGCGGATCCTGCAAGGCGGCGGGTGACCGCCGCTGTACGCCGCCTCCGTGACGGAGGGCACCCCTTTTGCGATGCAGGGGGCCGGGAACCCGCTCGTCGCCGCGACGTCCGCAGAGGTGCCCGATCCGACCGACCGATCGGTCGTGACCGGGCTCACCGAGCCAGGTCTGAACGGTGCGGAGCCGCGCGACCAGATGAATCAGCATCCGACCACCTCGCTACGGCCTCATCGTTACGGGCCTGCCCGTCCTGGGGGCTGACGACTGGCGATGGGATCAGCAGGTCATGGCGATGCGGCTGATGTCGGTGTCGAAGGTGGTCGGTCGAGTTCTCTTTGTAGCGGCGGAGTGTCCGCCGGATGACGAGGTCGGCGGCGGCACCGGTGATCGGCGTGCTTGCGAGTGCGAGGCTGTTCCCGCTCGAGGGTCCGATCAGAAGGTCGGAGAGTCAGGGCCGATCGCCGTGCGCAACGCGTCACGCCACGACCGGGGCGCGAATCCCGTTGCTTCGAGTTTGCTGAGATCGAGGGTGCTATTTCGCGGGCGGGGAGCAACGGGCGCTTTCGCGGAAGCCTGATACTCCTCCGTCGTGCATGGGCGGACTCGGTCGCGGTCGTGGCCGCCCAGCGCGAAGATCTCGCGCGCGATCTGCGCCCACGAGACCGGGTCGCCGCTGTTCGTCACGTTGTAAACACCTGACGCAGGACGCTCGTTGAGCAGGTGTCTGATCGCGCGCGCAAGGTCCGTGGTGAAAGTCAACCGCCCGACCTGATCGTCGACGACCGCCGGATCGACCCCACGCTCAGCGAGCGACGACATCGTTGCGACGAAGTTCGCGCCGTCGCCGATCACCCACGACGTTCGCACGATGTAGTGCCGCGGCACGGTGGCGACTGCCAGGTCGCCCGCAGCCTTGGACTGACCGTACACGCCAAGCGGGCACAGCGCGTCCTCCTCGCGGTAGGGGCGCGGCGCGCTTCCGTCGAAGACATAGTCCGACGAGATGTGCACGAGTGTCACACCGTGCTGTGCTGACAGGGCAGCGAGTCGCGATACCGCGGCCGCGTTCGCCTCCCATGCCTCGAGACGCCCTGAAGCCGTCTCGGCGCGATCCACAGCGGTGTAGGCGGCGGCGTTGATGATGACGTCATAGTCGCGCCAGCGGCGGGCGACGGCGAGGTCGGGGTCGGTGAGATCGAGCTCGGCGCGGGTCGCGAACTCGACGGTGTCATCGGAGGCGTATTCATTGCGCAGCGCGCGCCCCAGCTGACCGTCACCGCCGAGGACAAGCGTCTTCTTCGGCGCCACCGGAGTCACGTCGGCCAGGCGCGGATGAGCACGATCCCTTTCGGACACCTCCGCCCGTTCAAGGGGGATGGGCCACGGGATGGCCGCCGCCTCATCACCGGGGTTCAGCAGAGTGTAGGCGGCATCCGGCGACCAATGGTCGTTCACCAGATAGGTGTAGGTCGTATCGGCTTCGAGCGTCTGGTACGCGTTGCCCACTCCACGCGGAACGAACACCGCACGCGACGGGTCGAGCTCTGTCGTGAACACCACACCGAACGTCGGGCCCTCACGCAGGTCGACCCATGCGCCGAAGATGCGTCCCGTCGTGAGCGAGACCCACTTGTCCCAGGGTTCGGCGTGGATGCCACGGGTGGTTCCCACTGCGTCGTTGAATGACACGTTCTGCTGAACGGGGCCGAAGTCTGGCAGACCGGCGCCGGTCATCTTCTCGCGCTGCCAGTTCTCCTTGAACCATCCGCGGTTGTCACCGTGGACCGGCAGATCCCAGACTACGAGACCCGGAATCGGAGTTCGCGTCGAGGTGAGGGCCTTGCCGAAATCGGTCATCACTGGCCCTTCGACGCGTAGAAGGCTTCGGTGGCATCCTTCGACGGTGCCCACCAGGCTTCGTTGTCGCGATACCAGGCGATCGTGTCGGCAAGTCCCGCGTCAAAGTCCCCGAACCGGGGCGCCCAGCCCAACTCCGCGCGGATCTTCGACGCGTCGATCGCGTACCGCAGGTCATGCCCGGCACGGTCGGTGACGTGTTCGTACGCGTCTGCGGGCTGTCCCATGAGCTGCAGGATCGTCTCGACGACCGTCTTGTTGTCTTTCTCGCCGTCCGCACCGATCAGGTATGTCTCGCCGATGACACCGCGATCGAGCACCGCCAGGACGGCTGACGAATGGTCGTCCGCGTGGATCCAATCTCGGACGTTGGCTCCGGCGCCGTACAGTTTCGGCCGGATGCCGCGCAACACGTTCGTGATCTGACGTGGGATGAATTTCTCGACGTGTTGGAACGGTCCGTAGTTGTTCGAGCAGTTCGACAGTGTGGCCTGCACGGCGAACGAACGCACCCAAGCCCGCACCAGGAGGTCGCTTGCGGCCTTCGTCGACGAATAGGGCGATGACGGGTTGTACGGCGTGGTCTCGGTGAACCGCTGCGGGTCATCCAGCTCGAGATCGCCGTACACCTCGTCGGTGGAGACATGGTGGAAGCGACGCTCGTGACGTCGAGCAGCTTCGAGGAGCGTGTAGGTGCCGACCACGTTGGTGTCGAGGAACGGGCGCGGGTCGTGAAGCGAGTTGTCGTTGTGCGATTCTGCCGCGAAGTGCACCACGGCATCCACCGTGGAGAACAACCCATCGACGAGTTCGGCGTCAGCGATGTTCCCTTCGATGAATGTGAGTCGATCCGCGGGGATACCTGCGAGCGAGGCGGTGTGCCCGGCATAGGTGAGAGCGTCGAGCACGGTCACGTGAGCGTCGGTGTGCGCGACGACGTGATGCACGAAGTTCGAACCGATGAACCCGGCTCCGCCGGTGACGAGCAACCGGTTCATCCGCGACCTCTTTCCAGCGTTTCCAACAGATATGTGCCGTAGCCGGACTTGAGCAGTCTCTCAGCGCGTTGCCGCACCTCATCGTCGCTCAGCAAGCCCAAGCGCCACGCGACTTCTTCGGGTACCCCGATACTCAGACCGGTGCGGCGCTGGATCGTGCGCACGTACTCTGCGGCATCCGTCATCTGGTCGAACGTTCCCGTGTCGAGCCACGCCGTTCCGCGCGGCAACACCTCGACGAGCAGGTCACCGCGGTCGAGGTAGGCGCGATTGACGTCTGTGATCTCGTACTCGCCGCGGGCAGAGGGAGCGATCGATCGCGCGATGTCGACCACATCGTTGTCGTAGAAGTACAGCCCGGGCACCGCGAAGTTGCTCTTCGGCTGCGTCGGCTTCTCCTCGAGCGACACGGCTCGGCCGTTTTGGTCGAAGCCGACGACGCCGTAGGCCGAGGGCTGCGCCACCCAGTACGCGAACACCGCGCCGCCCTCGACGTCTGCGTATCGCGACAGCTGGGTGCCCAGACCAGGACCGTAGAGCAGATTGTCTCCTAGGATCAGCGCGACCTTGTCGCCGCCGATGAAGTCGGCGCCGATGGTGAAAGCCTGCGCGAGACCATCAGGAGACGGCTGCGTGGCGTAGGTGAGCGCAATGCCGAATTGCGATCCGTCTCCGAGTAGCCGCTCGAACGCCGCTGCGTCTCCGGGGGTCGTGATCACGAGGATGTCGCGGATGCCGGCGAGCATCAGCGTCGAGAGTGGGTAGTAGATCATCGGTTTGTCATAGACCGGAATGAGCTGCTTCGAGACGCCGAGCGTGATCGGGTGTAGGCGCGTTCCGCTGCCCCCCGCGAGAATGATGCCCTTCACAGGCACCATCGTCCCACATGCGACTGCGCACCCCTGGCGTTCCGCCTGGGTCACGCCGAACCCAGTTCTTCCCCGAGGCGTGGCTCATGCTGAGCATCGTCTTTCGGCCTCGCGGTGTTCCGCCGGCTCGAACGACCCGTACTGAAGGTGCACTGATGGCCGACGCCACACCCGCCATCGAGGTGCGCGATCTGGGCGTGCGCTTCCGACGGAACCGTCGGGAGCGGCGTAGCTTCAAGGACGTGTTCGCCGGAGCGAACCGTCGCACGCGGCCGGGGGAGTTCTGGGCTCTGGGCGAGGTCGGCTTCGCCGTCACCGCGCGCGAGTCGATCGGCGTCGTGGGGCGCAACGGTCAGGGCAAGTTGACGCTCCTCAAACTCGTCGCGGGGGTCCTGCTGCCCGACGAAGGATCCGTCTCAGTGAACGATGGCGTGGCACCGCTCATAGAGAGCACCGGCGGACTCGTCGGAGACCTCACCGTGCGTGAGAACGTCCGCCTCACCGCCGGACTCCACGGGATGCCGCGTGACGATTCGCGAGCGGGATGGGACGCTACGGGCGTCCCATCCCGAAGTACTCGAAGCCCGCGGCACGCCAAGCACCTGGATCGAGACAGTTCCGTCCATCGATGATGATCCGCCGGCTGACGAGCCCGGCGGCGTGGGCTGGGTCGAGCTGGCGACGATACTCATCCCATTCCGTCACGACCACGACGGCGTCCGCGCCTTCGAGTGCTTCGTCTCGATCGCGCACATAGGTCAGCTGCGGGTGTAAGGCTCGGGCGTTCGAGATCGCTTCAGGGTCGGTGACGGTGACGGCGGCTCCAAGGCCGTGCAGGCGGACGGCGACGTCAAGCGCGGGTGAGTCGCGAACGTCGTCGCTGTGGGGCTTGAACGCGGCCCCCAGCACGGTGACCTTCTTGCCGTGTGCACTGCCGCCCAGTGCGTCGAGAACGAGCCGCACGGCGCGCTCACGCCGACGCAGATTGATCTCGTCGACCTGACGAAGAAAGGCCACGGATTCGCCGCGCCCGAGTTCCTCTGCACGTGCCGAGAACGCGCGGATGTCCTTGGGAAGGCACCCGCCGCCGAATCCGATTCCCGCGCCGAGGAATTTCCGTCCGATGCGATCGTCGTATCCGATCGCGTCAGCGAGCATCGTGACGTCGGCGCCCGTGACCTCGGCGATCTCTGCCATTGCGTTGATGAAGCTGATCTTGGTCGCGAGGAACGCGTTCGCCGACACCTTCACCAGCTCCGCGGTTGCGTAATCGGTGATGACGAACGGGGTTCCCTGCGTAACTGCGGGGTGATAGACCTCTCGCAACACGTCTGACGCGATCGCTCCGGCATCGCCCGAGGGAACCCCGACCACCAATCGGTCAGGGTCGATCGTGTCCTTGACAGCCCAGCCCTCGCGAAGGAACTCAGGATTCCAGACCAACGTTGCTCCGGAGCCGCTGATGCGCTCTGCCAGCCGGGCGGCGGTACCCACGGGAACAGTGGACTTTCCCGCGACGATGTCGTCGGAACTCAGGTGCGGGAGAAGAGCATCCACCGCTTTGTCGACATATGTAAGGTCGGCGGCATAACCGCCAGGAACCTGCGGGGTGCCGACGCCGATGAAATGCACCTTCGCGCCCGCAACATCAGCGAAGTCGGTGGAGAACGTCAAACGGCCGCTCTGGATGCCGGACTCCAGAATCTCGGTCAGGCCAGGCTCGAAGAACGGAGCGCGGCCGGCTGAGAGGGCCGCGACCTTGGCGGCATCGACGTCAATGCCGATGACGTCGTGTCCGATCGACGCCATGGCGGCAGCATGCACTGCTCCGAGGTAGCCACATCCGATGACAGATAGACGCACGGTGCTCCTTGTATACGTGAACCGGATCAGCGAGCGCTGGGCGCAAGTGGCGCCATAGGCGCGAACGTTCGATCTCCTGAGATCGCGCGCCCGTCGCGCAGACCTCGGAAGAGATGCGAGGTTCCGCGCACGGTGTGCTCGACGGCGATCAAGCGGATGAGTTCCTTGCCGAACGTCAGGGCCGTTCCGAGACCGAACAGCATCGGATTGTAGACGCCGTTCGCGCGGTGGTACTGCTTGATGATCGCGCGGTTGCGCATGATGTAGTACCGGTAGTTGTTGCTCGAGGCGTTCATGTGGCGGATGCCCATGTCCCACTGCTTGATCTCGCGGGTGCGGCGCAGGACGAACTCGTCGACGATCACCGACGTGGTCCGTCGAGACGCGAGCCAGCCGTACGTCTGGTCATCCCAGTAGATGAAGAAGCGGGGGTCGGGCAATCCGATCTGCTCGACGATGTCGCGGTGGATGAACATGCCCTCGAAACACCCGGAGTTCATCTCCTTGTAACCCGAGGCATCGAACTTCGAGGGAGCGAAGGGGATGGGGATGGCCATCCGCTCGGCGACGCGATACTGCCAGTAGAACTCGCTGCCGTCGTAGTCGTATCGGCGTCCTTGGATGCTCTTAAACCGCGGCGCCCACTTGCCCATCTTCGCCAGCCCGTCAGGCAGAACCTCGACGTCGTCGTCCATGAGCCAGATCCACGCGGAACCGAGCTCCAGCGCGACGCGCATGCCCTCGCTGAAGCCCCCCGAACCGCCGGTGTTCGTGTCGAGGCGGCGGTACACCAGTTCGGTGCCGACGCGCTCACGGAACGATTCGACGACCTCCGTCGTGTCATCCGGCGAAGCATTGTCGACGATCACCACATGACCGGGCTTCGGATCCATGGCGGCGATGCTCTTGAGCAGCCCTCGAAGGAGCCCCGAACGGTTGTAGGTGACGACCGCGATCGTCGCGGCGGCTGGATCGAAGCCCTGCGAGGAGGCGGGGGATGGACCCGTGGATCTCATCCGGCCTCCTCAAATGTTCGGCGCCAGGAGTCGACCGAAGTCAAGTCCTGGAGAGCTGCGCGATAGTGGGTCGCAAGCTGCGGCCACCGACGCCGAAGCCGCCAGTGCAACACAAGCGTCGCGACGAGCCCGCGCCGGAACAACTCACGGTCGCGGGTGTACACGTTCTTGCCAGATCCGTCAGCAGCGCTGACAAGCGCACTGTCGTAGAGCGGCAATCGCCACCAGTTGGCGTCCCCTTTGCCGAACTCGACCTCGGGCCACTCGACATTTTCCGGCTTCGGCCGGTGGAACCAGTGCGAGACAAGGGTGCTCGCCGTGAACCACCGTAGACGCAGGCCTGTGGGGCTATCGAATACGTTTCGCTTCAGTCGTTTGTATACCTGGCGGCCCTTGCGGGCGCGCAGGATCTGATCCTCGTCCTTGTGCACGGTGGTTTCGGCGAAGTGCTTCGCGAGCTGTCGCGCCTCCGGCATCGCCGTCGCGAGATTCGGGCGCATATGGCCGGGTCCCGAGAGAACGTCACGCAGCGCGCGGGCACGGAGTGCCACGGGGTAGTACTGCATCATCAGCAAGTGTTTGATGTCCGTGCGGCGACTGTGGCGGATGAGGGTGCCGCCGCGTTCTGACTGCGAGTGGATGAGCGCGGCGACCAGTCGGTTGCGTTCGTGGAAGTAGGCTTGCCAATCGATCGCATCGTCTTTCCCCAGCCAGGAGACGTGCCAGAGGGCCACCCCCGGCATCGACACTGTCGGGAAGCCGGCGCGCCCCGCACGGAGGCAGAACTCTGCATCGTCCCACTTGATGAACGCAGGCAACGGAAGGCCCACCTCGCGAATGGTTTCGACGGGGATCAGGCACATCCACCAGCCGTTGTAGTCGGCGTCCATGCGCATGTGCAGCATCGGTGTTTGGCGCAGGTTTGTCTCGCCGAAGTTATGCGGCATCTTCTCTTGGAAGAGATTGCGCCACATGAAAGCGCGGTCGTCGACGACCTCAGCCCACGCATGAAGCTTTGGCCGGTCGAGAAGGTCGAACATGTGGCCACCGACGATCGTCGGCGTCGAGGCGAATCGGCCGAACATCACCGAGCGACGGAGCGACTCCGGCTCGATCTTCACATCATCGTCCAGCAACTGTACGAAGTCACTCTCTGGTCGCTGAAGGGTCTCATACATCGCTCGAGCAAATCCGCCGGACCCGCCGAGATTCGGTTGTGTGATGATCTCGAGGGTGTCACCCAAGTCTGCTGCAATCGACGGGAACTCAGGATTGGCATCGACGCGCTGCGTCCCTTGATCGACGACGTAAACGCGGTCGATGAGATCCAGTACATCGGGAGACGCGGCGAGGTTACGCAGAGTCTCCGTGCAGTAGTCGGGCTTATTGAACGTTGTGATACCGATGCTGGCTTTCCCAGATCGCGGAGGGTCCTGCTCCGTGGTCCACTCAGCACCTTCGAAGACGACTGTGTCGTCGTCAGCGACGATGTCGAACCACATCCAGCCGCCGTCGCTGTACTGGGTCAACTCCAGGTTGAAGGTAGTCTCGGCGTTTGACGTCACCTCGGCGACGTCGATTCTCTGCGGGACTCCCCCACCATTGGATCGGTAAACGAGAATCGTGGCGGTGCCGGATGTGCGGACGGTCAGTTGAACGTCGCGCACGGCCGTCCAGTGTTGCCAGTACGACGCAGGGAACCCGTTGAAGTAGCTGCCGAATGACACCCGCCTGCCGGCTACGATGCGCGCACGCGTTCGATCGAGGACGTTGCCGATGTGCGCACGGTTCGACACCCGGACGTACTCTTCGTCGATGACAGACCACGTCTCAGGGTCGACATAGAGCGGTAGTAGATCAGGATCGCGCTCCTGCGGCAGGACGGTCTTCTGAAGGACGTGAGTCAATGCATCTCCTGGTCAGCGTCGGCGCGGCTGAGTGCCCGGCCGATGTGGATTCTATCGCGGGAGTATCTGAGCGTGCGCCGGGCATCCAGCCCACGACCCGAAGGCTCAGGGGATCCCCATAGGGCGACCCGGATCCTGCATGTCCGCGCGTCGTCCGATGCTCTCGCGCCACGATCGCGACTGTCCTGCACGCACCGCGCACAACACGAGCAAGAACCAACCGGCGCCCATCAAGGTGAAGCTCTCGAAGAATGAGTCGATGAGGAGAGCCACGAGGATGAGCGGCGTCCACGCGTAGACGACCGAGCGGCGTTCGCTCGCGTCGAGCCAAGAGCGCACGAGCGCGACCCCGGCGAACCCCACGAAGAGGACGAGACCGACCCACCCGACCTGCAAGAGCACGTCGAAGTAGGCGTTCAGCCCCGAGGCGTGCGACTGATCGAGCAAGAAGTTGATGCTCGAGAACGGGATGGTCCGTGCTTCCCAGGGTCCGAACCACCCCCAGCCTTCGATCGGGCTGAAGCGCACCATGTCGACCATCGTGTTCCACAGCTGCACCCGCATCGAGAAGTCGGTTCCCGCTCCCAGCCACGCGATGATCGGATGCCGCGCCGCATAGCCGGTCACCAGACCGACCACGACGACGGCGCCGAGCGCCCACTGCAGACGAACCCGCTGCTCGGGTCGGGTGTGGCGGACGATCTCGAGCGCCCCTGCAGTGAGGGCGACACCGACGGAAAGCACGAGGACCGTCGGGGAGTCCGACAGCGCCGCCAGGCCGCCGGCGAGGACGACGGATGCGATGGACACCCCAGGGCGCACCGACTGGGTGCGGTACTCGATGAGGAACGTGATGAGGGCGAGAACGGCGACGAAGCCGAGCATGTTGCGCGTGCCGAAGATGCCCTGGACCGGGCCGAGGGACGCGATGTTCCCCTGGACGCCGAGGAATCGGAACGGGATGTCGAGGAGGATCCCCGAGAGGATCTCGACACCGAGTGAGACACCGAGCAGGACTCTCAGCACGTCGCCCAGGGCGCGCGCGGTCTGCAGCGTGTCGCGGATGTGCCCGATGGTCACGGCGAGAAACGCGATGCCGGCGATGGACACCCACCCCCACCACGACTCCGCGCGGTCCCAACTCCAGAACACGCTGGCCAGCGTCCACGCGAGGAAGAGCACGAGGGTCGTCGGCACCAGGCGCATGAGCGAGAGTTCGCGGCGACGGGCGAAGAGGATGCCCGCACCGACGACGCACAGGGTGGCCACGATCGTGACGTACGTGACGAGCCCGGTGAGGCGCTCGATGAGGAACGACGTGAAGACCGCTCCGATCGCCGCGAGGGTGAACGCGCGCGCGAACGCGGCGGACCGCAACAACGTCCCGAGCCAGCGTGGCCGGCGCGTGTTCACGCGTCCCGCTTCGTCAGTTCACCCTGTTCGATAGCGAGGCGCTCTTCGGCGGGACCCACGCCGATGTGGGGGCTCTGCTTGATCTTGAACCCGAACAGCATCAGCAGCATCCATCCCCACAGCAACAGGGGGGTGGACTCCGCGATGCTCTGCACGAGCAGGATCGCCCCGACGAGCGTCGGCAGAAGCGTCAGCGGCGAGTACGGGCGATCAGCGCGCAGATCCCAACGGGGACGGTCGACGGCGAAGAACCATGTGCGCCAGACATAGGCCAACAGCAGCATCGACATCAGCACGAGCCCGATGATGCCCAGCTGCAGGTACACGTCGACCCAGAGGCTGTGAGCCTGCATCACCGTCTGGCCGTGGTCGATGATCCATCCGTCGAACGCCGGATCCCAGGGTGCCCACGGGGTTGCGAAACCCCAGCCGACCACCGGACGCTCGTCTGCGCGCGCGAGGACCGCCTTCCAGATGTCTTCACGACCGGTGAGGTCGGCGCCACGCCCGAGCGCGGAGAAGATCGCGTCGCGCGACAGCCAGAGGGCGAGCCCTCCGCCGAGGCCGACCACGGCGTAGCCGATGTAGTAACGAGTGCGTTGACCCGGTTTCGTCGTGCGGCGCATCAGCAGCACGGTGATGAGCACGAGCACGACGCCCGCGGCGGCCACGATGGCAGTGGCCGAGGCGGCGCGGACGAAGAGGAACGCGGCGAGTGCCATCCACACCAGCAGCACGGCGCGACGCGGAGCCCGCGCGGCATACCGGATGGCGAAGACCACGATCGCCAGCAACGCGATCGGACCGAGCAGGTTCGCGTTGCCCATGATGCCCTGAATACGGCCACCGTCGAAGAGGTTGTCGCGCGACCAGTACATGATCGGGTCGTCGGCCTTCTCGACGACGAAGCCGGGAAGTATCGGGGCCTGGACGAAGAGTGAGACCCACAGCTCGAACGCGATCGACAGCGCCAGCACCCACTTCAGCGCCGCGCCGATGGAGCGGATGATTTCGCGCCAGGTCAACACCGCCGCGACGAAGAACGCCTGCGTGGTCGTGATCAGAAGGAGCAGCAGGGTGATCGCGGTCGTCAGTGGCCAGGCCGACCAGGTCAGCGAGAGCACGGCCCACAGGATGTACGACATCGCGAACCACGGCAGGCGACGCCACTGGACGACCGGGCGGATGGCGAGCCACAGCGCGATCGAGAGCCCCGCGCTCGCGATGGCGATGATCGCGGCCACGAGCTCTCCGAAGGCGTTGACCCATGCCGTGCCGGAGAAGGCGGTGACGAGCACGAAGATGCACCACCCGCGCAACAAGAGGTGCCCCGTCTTCTCTCGGACCGGGGCTGTCGGCGGCGCCGAGGCCGGGTGCTTCGAATAGACGGCCATCGTCTCCCCAGGGTACTCCGTCGCGTCGCTACGCTCGGAGAATGCTGTTGCCGCTGACGAACACGCCGCGTGACTATGCGTGGGGGTCGACGAACCTCCTCGCCGAACTCGAAGGACGCGAGCCGACCGGCGCTCCCGAGGCGGAGGTCTGGTTCGGTGACCATCCGGCCGATCCGGCCGATGTCGTGGGAGGCGGAACGCTCGATACCTGGCTCGCGGACGCAAGCCGCCCTGGGCTGTCGTTCCTCGTCAAACTCCTCGCCGCCGCAGCGCCCCTGTCGATCCAGGCCCACCCGTCCCGGGCACAGGCGATCGAGGGCTTCGCACGCGAGGAGGCCGCCGACATCCCGAGGGACGCGGCGCATCGCACCTATCGTGACGCGAACCACAAGCCGGAACTGATCGTCGCGCTGAGTGACGAGTTCCGGGCTCTCGCGGGTCTGCGGCCTCTGCCCGAGCTGCGCCGCCTCCTGGCGGCGATCGGCGATGCCACCGCGGGGTTGTCCTCTCGCCTGGACGGATCGGATGCGGCGACCACCGCCGCTATCGCGTGGGTGCTCTCTCCCGCCGCCCAGGACGACGTGCGCGCCATCATCGGCGCAGCACGCTCGGCCGTTTCGGAAGAGTTCGCCGACGACCTCACCCTCGTTGCGATGCTGGATGACCGGCATCCCGCAGACCCCGGGATCGTCGTCGCGCTGATGATGAATCGGGTGACGTTGCGACGGGGTGAGGGGCTGTTCCTCCCCGCGGGGATCCTGCACGCCTACCTCGAGGGACTCGGCGTCGAGGTCATGGCGGCAAGTGACAACGTGCTGCGGGGCGGCCTCACCCCCAAGCACATCGACGTCGCCGAGCTGGCCGTCGTGCTCGATCCGACCACCGGGGTGCCGCCGACGATCGCGCCCACCACCGTCGACGGTGTCACGCGGTGGCCCGTGCCGGTGCCGGACTTCGCTCTGCTCGCCGCGCGACCCGAGGGCGGATCCGTCGAGATCGAACTCTCCGGCCCGTCGATCGCTGTCGCGACCTCGGGTGTGGTCACGGTCGCCGGCGAGGGCGAGGTGACGCTGACCCCGGGGGAGGGCGTCTTCCTCACCGACGAGTCGATGGTGAGGGTCTCGGGCAGCGGCGAGGTGTTCGTCGCCTCATCCGGCCGCTGACCGGCGCGGCCCACACTGGCGAGTCGTCGGTGGATGCGGCATCCGTCCGCCCCGATCCGCGTCGGCTGACAATGCGTGAACCGCGACGCGCGACCAGGCGTTATCGGAGTGCGACACGCCGTCGGCGCGTCGCAAAGGTTCAACGGGTGCATGAGGGTTTACGATCCGCGACTTGACCGCGGGGAATGACACGGGTGTAATTATCCGTACGCGACGACCGTCGCAGCACGCACTACTCCGGGGGGAGAACGACATGACAGGTTCGCAGTACCGTTCTGGCGTTCCCGACAACTGGTTCGTCGATCCGGTCAACCTCGGCGTTCCCGGTGTCCGTCGGGCAGCCGAGGCCGACGAAGACAATCCACTCTCGTGGCAGACCGACGCGCTCTGCGCGCAGACGGATCCCGAAGCGTTCTTCCCTGAGAAGGGCGGATCGACGCGCGATGCCAAGCGCATCTGCACCACCTGTGACGTGCGCGACGAATGCCTCGAGTACGCGCTGCAGAACGACGAGCGATTCGGCATCTGGGGCGGGCTCAGCGAACGCGAACGCCGCAAGCTCAAGCGGCGCGCCGGCTGACCGCCGCGCGATGACCCGTCGGCGGCGCGTGCGGCGGGATATCGTGCCCCACCACGCCTAGGCTGACTCGCGTCATGCCCGCCCGCGTCCACGCCCTCCTCGTCGCCCGTCCCGACGGTCGCACCCCCGCAGCACACCATCTGCGTCGCACGGTGGCGGCTCTGGCTGCCCAGACCCGCCCCATCGACTTTCTGACGATCGTGCTGTGCGGTCCTGAGCCGGGAGTCGTGGACGTCGCGAAGGAATCGCAGGCGACGCTCGTCGTCGAGGCACCCGCGTCGACATCGTTCGCCGATGCGGTGAAGCTCGCCATTCCCTCGAAAGACGCAGACGCGGTCTGGGTCCTCGCACAGGACACGACACCGGACCCCGACGCCCTCGCGCGTTTGGTCGGGCGGCTCGAACTGTCGCCCTCCGTCGCCTTCGCCGCGCCCAAGCTCGTCCGCTCGGACGACAGGGCAGAGATCGTCTCACTCGGCACGACGATGACTCGCTACGGGCGCGCCGTCGGGATCGCCGATGACGAACTCGACCAAGGGCAACACGATGGCCGCGAGGACGCGCTCGGAGCCGATGTGCGCGGCATCCTCGTGCGCGCCGACGCATGGTCGCGATTGGGACGTCTCGATCGTGGTCTGCGCGGGGCCGACGAAGGGCTCGACCTGGGTGTGCGCGCCCGACTCGGCGGCGCGCGTGTGAGCCTCGCGCCCAGCGCGGTGGTGTCGGTGTCGGGCGACGGCGTCGCGGGCCTGCCCGTACCCGTCACTGCAGCGCATCGCCGACGGCGGGCATTCGCGTCGCGGACGGCACAGCTGCATCGGCGACTCGTTTACGCGCAAGCGTGGGCGGTGCCCCTGCATTGGCTCTCGATCCTCCCGTTGGCACTCGCGCGCACCGTCGCGCACCTGTTCCGCAAACAACCCGGGCGGATCATGCCGGAGTGGGCCGCGGCAGTCGTGGCCCTGATCCAGGTGCTCGCCGTCGCGCGCGCACGGCGCGGCATCCGACAGACCAAGGCAGCGCCGTGGAGCCAGATCGCGCCGCTGCGGATGACCGCCACGCAGCTGCGCTCGCGGCTCGGGGATGCCCCCGTCGAGCCGACCGCGCGGGTGCGCAGTGAGCTGCGGTTCTTCGCCGGCGGCGGGGCCTGGCTCGTCCTCGCCGCTCTCGTCCTGTCGGTGATCGCATTCACACCCCTGCTCGCGTGGTCGGTGATCGGCGGTGGCGGGATGCAGCCGCTGCGCGGGACGGTGGGTCTGTTGTGGACGGATGCTGCCTACGGCCTGCGCGCCTTCGGGCTCGAGACGGTCGGCCCGGCGGATCCGTTCGCGATCATCGTCGCCGTCATCGGTTCGGCGTGGCCCCTCGAACCCTCACGCGCCCTCATCGTGC
This sequence comes from Microbacterium koreense, assembly GCF_042677105.1. Lineage (NCBI taxonomy): Bacteria > Bacillati > Actinomycetota > Actinomycetes > Micrococcales > Microbacteriaceae > Microbacterium > Microbacterium koreense. Next base: position 2,617,041 of record NZ_JBHTIM010000001.1, on the reverse strand, counting down.
TGTGGCTGTTCGCCCTTCCGCTCGCCGCGTTGGGCGGGTGGTTCGCCGCAACCCGAGTGACCGAACGCTCGTCTTTGCGGCTCGTCGGCGGCACGGTGTGGGCGCTGGCTCCCACCTTCCTCATCGCGCTGACGCAGGGTCGTCCCGCCGCCGTCATTGCGCACCTCCTGCTCCCGTGGCTGTTCTACGCCGGTTCGGTGGCCCATCGCTCGTGGTCGGGCGCCGGTGGCGCCTCGTTGCTCTTGGCTGCGGTCATCGCTTGCGCACCCTCGCTCGCGCCCGCGTTGACCGTCATCTGGGTGGCGATGCTCGTCGTGATCGTCGCCACACGCGCCGGACGGGGTAGTGCGCGACTCGTGTGGCTCGTCGTGCCGTCGGCGGTGATGGCGGCTCCGTTGGTCTGGCACGCCATCCGCAGCGGCAACGTGTGGGCGCTGCTGGCCGATCCGGGCGTCACGTGGGCCGGCCCCCAAGTGGCGGCCGATGCGGTCGGGCGGGGACTCCTCGCCGCGGGCATTCCGACAGCCGACGTCGCGGGCTGGGCGACGATCCTCCCGCCCGAGACGACCTGGTGGGTACCGCTGCTGATCGCACCGCTCGCGCTGCTCGCCCTGATCGCCCCGCTGACGCAGCGTTGGGCTTCCGGGGTCGCACTTCTCGTGGTCGCGGCAGTCGGAATCGCCACGGCGTTCGCCGCCGTGGGCGTCTCGCTGGCCTTCGATGAATCCCTCGCCGTGCCGCTGTGGCCAGGGCCGGGACTGAGTCTCGCCTGGCTCGGCGTCCTCGGAGGGGCGTTGGTGACGCTCGACGCGGGCCTCGCGCCGAAGGTGCGCGCGGCCCGGGGCATCGCGGTGGCTGTCGTCTCGCTCGGAGTGCTGGTTCTCGCCGTTCCGTCCCTCACCGCGGTCGCGCGCGACACAGCGGAGATTTCCGGTGGCCCGGCGAGCACGCTTCCGGCCTACGTTGCGGCCTTGGGCGCGGGTGATGGCAACGTCGGCACGTTCGTGTTGACGCCGCAGAACGAGGGCGGCGTGTCGGCGCGCGTCGTCTGGGGCGGCAGCGAGACGCTCGGGGCGCAATCGACGATCGTCGCCACGCGGACCACCGCCACACCGCAGGACGACGAGGTCGCCCGCCTTGCGGCCGGCCTCGTGGGCGACTCCGCCGACGACGTCGTCGCGACACTCGCGGCAGACGGCGTGAGCTTCGTCCTTCTCGAGCAGGCTGCCGAGCCCGTATCGGGCGCGGCGCGATCATTCGGGCTCACGGCCGAGGCCGCCATCGACCAGCGCGACGGCCTTGAGCCGGTCGGGGAAACGGCACGCGGCATCCTCTGGCGCATCAATGGTGAAGTCAGCGCGCGCGCAGCGGCGGCGCCCTCGGCCCAGCACATGTCGGGCCTCATTTCCGCGGCGCAGATCGGGGTCACGCTCATCGCGCTCCTCCTTGCCGTGCCGACGTCGACCTCGCGCCTCGAGGCGCGCCGCATACCCCGCGTGGTCGGGCCGCACTGGGAGGAGGGGCGATGAGCGACCGTCGGTTCTTCCGCATCGCCACGACCAGCACCCGCCTGCTGATCGGCACCGTCGTGTCTGTCGGTGCTGTCATCGCCGTCGCCACCGCGGTCACGATCCCGTGGCCCACGCTCACCCGCGAGCCCGTCAGCGTCGCGGCGATTCCCGAGCCGGCCGACACGATCCTCACCTGCGACGGGGGGATCGTCGCGACGGGTCGAGATCTCCTGTCACCCGGATCCCTCCAGCTGGCGGCGCCGCAGACGATCACCGCTGCGACGGCTCCTGAATCGTCTGCCCCGCTGCAATCCGTGCTCGCCGCCCCCGACCTGCTCGCCGAGGAGGGGCCGGTGGTGGTCTCAGCGCCGCCTGAGGCCGGTGTGAGGACCGACGTCGGTGCAGCCGGATCGGTGAGCGTCGCCTCGGACGATCTCGCCGGGTTCGCCGCGTCGGCCTGTCGACCCGCGCTGATGGAGTCGTGGCTCATGACCGGCTCGGCGTCGACGGGGGCCGCGGACCTCGTGCTGGTGTCGAACCCCGGCACCGTACCCGCGACGGTGCAGCTCACGGTCTACGGTGCCGCGGGCGAGGAGCATCCCCCCGGCGGAACCGATCTTGTCGTCGCCGCCGGCACTCAGCGGATCGTTCCGCTGGCAGGCCTGGCCAGCGGCGAGGCGAGTCCCGTTGTCCGCGTGAGCGCCTCCGGCGCTCCGGTGCACGCGTCGATACAGTCCAGCCTCACCAGGGTCCTCGAACCCGGCGGGCTCGACCAGGCAGGTGCCGTGCCCGCCGTCGGTGAGATCACTCGGATCGTGGGAGTGACGGTTCCCGTGGCCGTCGAGGGCACCGGCACGGTCGTGCGCCTGCTCGCTCCGTCCGCCGACACCGAGGCGACCGTCACGGTGCGCAGCGTCGGCGGAGGCGATGTCGGCGAGCCGATCACGGTTCCGCTTCTTGCGGCCGTCCCGGGACAAGCCGGCATCTCCGATCTTGCCCCGGGTCAGTACATCGTCGAGGTGACAGCCGACATCCCGCTCGTGGCGGCTGCGTGGCAGACCACCGGCTTCGGAGCCGGCTCCGACTTCGCGTGGCACCTGCCTGCGGCATCCGTGCCCATTCCGACGTTGTTCGCCGTTCCCGATGGCCCGCCGGCGACGCTCGTGGTCAACAATCCGAGCACTGACGTGGCGTCGGTGACGATCACCGACGAGTTCGGGGGATACGTCGGTGCGATCGACCTCGCCGCCGGCGAGAGCGCGTCGATCCAGGTCGCCAACGATGCCGTCTACCTTCTCGACAGTGGGGGTGTGGCCGTCGAAGCCGCCGTCGCGCTCGCGGCGGACGGTGCGCTGGGGGCGTTCACCGTGTGGTCGGCGGATGCGGCGGCGCCGCCGATCGTCGTGTATCCCTGAGCCGACGGCGCGCAGCGCGTCAAAGGAAGCGTTCGGGTCCGAGATCCCACGGGTCGCGGTCGAGGTACTCCGCCGCGGCGCGGAACACCGCACCTTCGACGAGCATCTTGCGATGGAGGTCGTCGTCGCGGTGAAGGTGGCTCAAGCGCTCCAGCGGCAGGCGGAAGACGACGATGCGCTTTTCGTCACGCAGCACCTTCCACCGGGGGATGCCGTCACGGTCGGGTGCGGCGGGCATATCGGCGATCTCGAAGCGCACGTCGCGCAGATCGCTCCATGCCGAGCGGAGGAACTCGGCGGCGCCGGCGACGGCGAGATCGAAGCGGTCGATCCGCGTGTCCAGTGGCGGCAACGGGGGACGAACGACCGAACTGCGTCCCTGTCGTCCGTGGCGCCCGTGACGGGTGGGGCGTCGGGGTGCTCGTGCGGCAGAAGCGCGTCGCCATGGCATGGGTCGATCCTACGACCCGCGTCAGGGCCCGGCATCGGTGGTGGCGCCGTGCGGCGCGGCATCCGAATCCGCGGCGACGGGTGCGACTACAGTCGGAGCGATGCGCGAGAGACTGTGTTCCAAAGTGGGGTGTGCCCGCGAGGCCGTGGCGACGCTGACGTACGACTACGGTGACCAGATGGCCGCCCTCGGGCCTCTCGGTGTTGCCGGGGATCCGCACGCTCATGACCTGTGCGCCATCCACACCGAGCGTCTCTCGGTGCCCAAGGGGTGGGTCGTCGTGCGACACGAGACCCTCGCCGTCTGATCAGCGCTCGGGAAAGCCCCGCGGCGCATCGTCGACACCTGCGGTGAGCGCGTTCACACGTGCTGTTTCTCGCATGAGCGCTTCGTACTCGCGTTCGCGTCGCACCGCTGCGACGCCCCGGACGAAGGTCTCGGGATCCACGGCGGGCCGCGGCGACACGTGCGGTTCGCAGTCGGCGGCCAGCGACGCGGCGATGCGTGCTCGCGCCGCGGGCTCGAGGCTCGTCGCCTGACGTGCGAACTGTGCGATGCGGCGCGACAAGCGGTCGGGCAGTCTCGTCACATCGGCGACCGCGCGCCACTCGGCGAGCTCGGCCGGAAGCCCGGGCGCCGGCGGTGGAAGTCTCGGTGTGCGGGTGCGTTCCGAGTATGTGCCGGCGAGGAGGTCTCCGAGCCGCTGGGAGCGTGGCGTGAAGACACCGACGACCGCCGCGATCGCGCCGAGAGTGAGCCACAGTTCCAGGACGCCGACGAGCGCGCGGATGAATGCCTGACGAAACCCGCTGGCGCCTCCGTCGTTGCGGACGATGCGGCCGCCGACGGCGAGCTTGCCGAGGCTGCGCCCGCGGGTGGCCGTCTCGACCGCGGTCGGAATGACCACCATCACGGTGACGATCATCGTGATCGACACCGTACGGGCGGCGGCATCTCCGAAGATATCGAGGCCGAACAGGTAGGTGGCGACGAGCGAGAACATCACGAAGATCAACACGCCGACGAGCATGTCGATGACGGTCCCCAGCGCACGCAGGAAGAACCCGATCGGTTGGACATCGAGGGCGACTGCCTCACCCGTGAGGATCTCATCTTGGGCGATCGTCGCGATCCGATCCGGCGCGGTCGGCGTCGTCATGCGTACAGTAAATCAAATGGACCTCGACGCCCTCACAGCCGCGCGGCGGGAAGAGTGGGCGCGTCTGGACGAATTGAGCCGCACCCGCAACCTCTCGGGCCGTGGCGCCGACGAGTTGGTGACGCGATACCGGGCGGCTTCGGCGGACTTGGCCGATCTCAAAACGTCGGCGGGACGAACTCCGCAGGGGGACCATGTCTCGACCATGCTCGCGCGTGCGCGGTTGCGGTTGACCGGCACGCCCGAGGATCCACTGCGGCAGATTCCGCGGTTCTTCGCCGTTCAACTGCCGGCCGCCTTGTACCGGGTGCGGTGGACGACGCTTCTGATCGCCGTCTCCTTCATCGCCGTCGCGACGCTCGTCGCGTTCTGGATCTCCGGTGACCCGGCCCGGGTCGCGACACTGGGGTCGCAGCTTCAGTTGGAGTACTACGCCGAAGAAGAGTTCACCGCGTACTACAGCGAAAACCCGGCCGCGGAGTTCGCCGGTGCGGTGTGGACGAACAACGCGTGGATCGCCGCGCAATGCGTCATGTTCGGCATCACCGGTGTCTGGCCGCTCATGGTGCTCGTCCAGAACGCCGTCGGGGTGGGGACCGCGGCGGCCATCATGCTCGCGTTCGATCGCGGGGACGTCTTCTTGCTGTTCATCCTTCCCCACGGACTGCTCGAATTGACCTGCGTGTTCGTCGCGGCCGCGGCGGGGCTTCACATTTTCTGGGCCTGGGTCGCACCGGGCGCCCGTACCCGCGGCGAGGCGCTGGCCGCCGCGGGGCGATCGTTGGCGACGATCGCGGTGGGCCTGGTGTTCGCTTTGGCCGTTGCGGGACTCATCGAAGGGTTCGTGACCGCACAACCCTGGCCCTGGGCGGTGAAGATCGGCATCGGCGCGCTCGCGCTCGCAGCCTTCGTGTTCTACATGGTCGGCATCGGCGGGCGAGCGGCACGCCGCGGAGAAACCGGTGATCTCACCGAATACGAGACGGGCACGCCGACGCTCGTCGCCGGATGACCGCATGCGGCGCCGCGCTTGTGTTCACCACTTGTTCTTTTGAGTTGATAAAAAGAACGCGGTAACCTCGAGGGGTGACCGACACGATCCTCGACGCGCGCGAAGCGGATGCCGCGACGCTCATCCGGCGCGTCGGGCTGCGGGTCACCGAACCTCGTCGAGCCGTGGTCGAGGCACTCCGCGACAAGCCGCACTCGAGTGCAGACGCGGTCTACCGCGAGGTCTCGACCACCGTCCCGCAGACCAGCATCCAATCGGTGTACAACGCCCTCGGCGACTTCGCCGACGCAGGCCTCGTGCGCCGGATCGAACCCGCCGGCCGTCCCGGACTGTTCGAACTGCGTGTCGATGACAACCATCACCACGTCATCTGCACCGCGTGCGGTGCGGTCGAAGACGTCGACTGCGCGATCGGCGATGCGCCGTGTCTGACCCCCTCCGACGCGCACGGGTTCGCCGTGCACACCGCAGAGGTGACCTACTGGGGCCTGTGCCCATCGTGCGCCGCCGCGGCATCCGCATCCTGACCCCACATCAGCCCAGAAGGAAGGAAGCTCCATGAGCGACATCGACGACACCGCGACGGGAATCGGCAACGATCCCACCGCAACCGACCAGGCGGTCACCGACATCGACACGCCCGTCGACGAGCGTGAAGACGGCGAGACCCGCCCCCGTCCCAACGAAGACGACGCGACCTGCCCCGTCATCCACGGGGGCGAGCGTCAGCCGCACCCCGTCAACGGGTCGGCCAATCGCGTGTGGTGGCCCAATCAGCTGAACATCAAGATCCTTGCGAAGAACCCGTCGGTGCGGAACCCGCTCGGTGACGACTTCGACTACAAGTCCGCGTTCGAGAGCCTCGACCTCGCCGCGGTCAAGGCCGACATCGCCGAGACGCTCACCGTGAGCCAGGACTGGTGGCCGGCCGACTTCGGTCACTACGGCCCCCTCATGATCCGCATGGCGTGGCACAGCGCCGGCACCTACCGGGTGACCGACGGGCGCGGCGGTGGCGGCACCGGACAGCAGCGATTCGCGCCGCTGAACAGCTGGCCCGACAACGTCAGCCTCGACAAGGCGCGTCGCATCCTGTGGCCCATCAAAAAGAAGTACGGTCGCAGCCTCTCGTGGGGCGACCTCATGATCCTCGCCGGCAACGTCGCGCTCGAGTCGATGGGCTTCGAGACCTTCGGGTTCGGCGGTGGGCGTCCCGACGTGTGGGAACCGGACGACGACGTGTATTGGGGCCCCGAGACGACCTGGCTCGGTGACGAGCGCTACTCGGGCGACCGCGACCTCGAGCGTCCACTGGCGGCCGTGCAGATGGGCCTCATCTACGTCAACCCCGAAGGCCCGAACGGCAACCCCGACCCGATGGCTTCGGCCCGCGACATCCGCGAGACCTTCGCCCGCATGGGAATGGACGACGAAGAGACCGTCGCGCTCATCGCCGGCGGCCACACGTTCGGAAAGACCCACGGTGCGGCACCCGACACCAACATCGAGGACAACCCCGAGGCCGCAGGCCTCGAGCGGCAGGGGCTCGGGTGGAAGAACAACTTCGGCACCGGCAAGGGCGACGACACCATCACCTCCGGCCTCGAGGTGACGTGGACGTACCACCCGACCCGTTGGGACAACGAGTTCTTCCACATCCTCTACGCCTATGAGTGGGAGCTCATGACCAGCCCCGGTGGTGGCCACCAGTGGCGCCCGATCAACGGAGGCGGCGCCGACATGGTTCCGCTCGCGCACTCGGCAGGGCGTCGCGAGCCGCGCATGCTGACGAGTGATCTCGCCTTACGTACCGACCCCGCCTATGACGCGGTCTCGCGTCGCTTCAAGGACGACCCGGAGGCCTTCGGTGACGCGTTCGCCCGGGCATGGTTCAAGCTGACGCACCGTGACATGGGTCCCATCGCGCGCTACCTGGGCGCCGAGGTCCCCACCGAGCAACTCATCTGGCAGGACCCGGTTCCCGCGGTCGACCACGACCTCATCGGTGCGGCCGACGCCGCGGCGCTGAAGCAGCAGATCCTCGACTCCGGTCTGACCGTCGCCGAGCTCGTCGCCACGACCTGGGCGGCGGCATCGACGTTCCGCGGTAGTGACAAGCGTGGCGGCGTCAACGGTGCGCGCATCCGTCTGGAGCCGCAGAAGGACTGGACCGTCAACAAGCCCGAGCAACTCGCACGCGTGCTGGGCGTGCTCGAGGGCATCCAGGCCTCGTTCAACGACGGCCGCACCGACGGCACCCGGGTGTCGCTCGCCGACCTCATCGTGCTCGCGGGCAACGCGGGTGTCGAGAAGGCTGCGAAGGATGCCGGTGTCGAGGTCGAGGTGCCGTTCCACCCGGGACGCACCGACGCGACGCAGGAACAGACCGACGTGGTGTCGTTCGGGTACCTCGAGCCGCAGGCCGACGGCTTCCGCAACTACCAGGGTCCGCTTGCCGAGCTGCCCGCGGAGTATCACCTGATCGACCGGGCGAACCTGCTCACGCTCACAGCGCCCGAGATGACCGTTCTCGTCGGCGGGCTGCGCGTGCTGGGGGCCAACTGGGATGACTCGGAGTACGGCGTCTTCACCGAGCGCCCGGGCGTGCTCACGAACGATTTCTTCGTGAACCTGCTCGACCTCGGCACGACGTGGAAGCCGCTCGACCCGGGTTCGCACGCCTTCGAAGGCACCCGCGACGGCTCGGGCGAGACGTTCGGCCGCGGCACGCGTGTCGACTTGCTGTTCGGTTCGAACTCCGAGTTGCGCGCACTCGCCGAGGTCTACGCGTCGGACGACGCTCACGAGTCCTTCGTGCGTGACTTCGTCGCCGCGTGGGGCAAGGTCACCGAGCTCGACCGCTTCGACCTGCGCTGATCTCCACGTGACGCAGAACGGCCGCCCGGATCTTCCGGGCGGCCGTTCTCGGTCGTGGGGTCAGCGCACGCGCGCCTCCGAGCGCAACGGGGGCAGTTCCGCCGGCTCGAACAGGGCACGGTGCAGCCAACCGGCCAGCAGGCCGCCGACGAGCGGGAACACGATGAACACCCACAGCTGGGCGAGCGCGTCGACTCCGCCGTAGATCGCGGTCGCGATCGAGCGGGCCGGGTTGACCGACGTGTTGTCGATCGGGATCGAGACGAGGTGGATGAACACCAGCGTGAGGCCGATCGAGAGTCCCGCGACGTTTCCATTGCCGCGCTTGGCGTTGGTGACACCGAGGATGACCATGACGAAGATTCCGGTGAGGATGACCTCGGCGATGATGGCAGCACCGATTCCGAATCCTGCGGGCGAGTGGGCGCCGAAGCCGTTGCTGGCAAAGCCGGCGTCCTGAGCGTTCGTGAGCCACCCGTCGGGCCCGAAGAGGCCGATCAGCACAAGCAGGGTCGTGGCGACGGCGCCGCCGACCAACTGAGCGACGATGTAGCCGGGCGCGTCACGCCAGGAGAAGCGTCCCGCGGCGGCGAGGCCGAAGGTGACGGCGGGATTGAAATGGCCCCCCGAAATGCCGCCCCACGCATAGATGCCTGCGAGCAGGGTCAGGCCGAAGGCGAACGACACGCCGAGCCATCCGACGACGTCGCCCGCGAACAACGCGGTTCCGATCGACCCGAAGACGAGCAGGAACGTTCCGAGCGCCTCGGCGACGAGCTTGTTGGCCGTGCTGGGCGGGGTATGTGGTTCGGACATGACGGCCTCCTTTCCTCGCACGGAGGATATCGCTTCGGTCAGCTTTCTCTCAGGTATCTCACCCGCGGCGTGGCGGAAACGGCATCAGAGACGGCCGGCGGCCTTGAGCGCCAGGTACCGGTCGGCGACGCGCGGCGGCAGGTCATCGGGGCTTCCGGTGAGTGCTTCGGCGCCTGCGCGCGCGATAGCGGCGGCTACGCGTTCGGCGTCGCGTCCGGCGCGTTCGGCCGCTGCCTCCAGATAGACATCCGTGGCATCCACACGATCGGGCGGCATGAGACGGTCATCCGTGACCGTCCCGACCACGACGTGTGCGCGGGCAGCCAGAGCGGGCAGAGCGCCGAGGAACCCGCGCGCCGCCTCGACCTCATCCTGCGCCGTCAGCAACACGACAAGGGAGGGACGGGAGGTGAGCGCGCGCACCTGCGCCAGCGCGGCATCCCAATCCGTCTCGATGAGCGTCGGCTCGACGGGCGCCATGGCGTCCACGAGCGCGGCGAGCAGCCCCGGTCCGTCGACACGCGTCACCCGGGCGCGTGGAACGCGGTCGAACATGATCAGGTGCACGTGGTCGCCGGCACGGTTGGCCAGCGCGGACAAGAGCAATGCCGCTTCCATCTCGGCGTCCAGTCGCACACCGTCGCCGACGCGGGCGGCCGCGGTCCGTCCCGTGTCGATCACGATGACGACGTGCCGATCGCGTTCGGGCCGCCACGTGCGCACCATGGTCGACGTCGCGCGCGCCGTGGCCCGCCAGTCGATCGATCGGACGTCGTCGCCGCGTACGTACTCGCGCAAGCTGTCGAACTCGGTGCCCTGGCCGCGCACCTGCACGCTGGTCGACCCGTCTAGTTCACGCAGACGTGCAAGGCGGGAGGGAAGGTGGCGGCGGGCCGTGAACGGGGGCAGGACGCGGATCATGCCCGGCGCGGGGATCTGCGCCTGCCGTCCAGCGAACCGCAGGGGGCCGCCGGATCGGATGACGACGAACTCGGACCGTAGCTCGCCGCGACGCCGGGGGAGGAGCGGCATCCGGAACACCCGGCTCTCGCCCGGGGGGAGGTGCAGGCGCAACCGTTCCGCGGAGGCGCCCGCCGTGGGTTGCCAGGCGTCGCGCGCCCGGCCTCGGAGGGTACGTTCGCCGGTGTTGCGCAGGCGGATCTCAGCGGCGACCGGCACGGCGAGCAGTGTGCGCGCCGGCATCGTCCGGGTGACGGTGATCAGCCGCGGATCGGGAGCCGCCCACGCGTCCACGAGAGCCACGATGGCGCACAGCACGAGCCAGCCCGTCGCGCTGAGCCACGGGTTCACGCCGCCGAGCGACAGCGCGACGACGGGCGCGACGCCGAGGCCGACGAAAACAGGAAAGCGTGCGGTGAGGTACATGGTGCTCTCGGGGCGAGATCGCGGATCGGATCAGATCGGAACGCGGGTCTGCTGAACGACCGAAGCAAGGACCGCATCGATCGACACACCCTCGAGTTCGGCGTCGGGACGCAGACGGATGCGGTGGCGCCAGGTCGGGACGATCATCGTCTGGACGTGATCCGGGGTGATCGCAGGAAAGCCGCCCAACCATGCCCACGCCTTGGCTGCGGCCAGGAGGGCCGTCGAGGCACGCGGAGACACGCCCAACTGCACCGACGGGCTCTCCCGCGTCGCGCGAGCCAGATCGACGACGTAGGCGAGCACGTCGTCTGACACGGCGACGGATGCCGCGGATCGCTGTGCCGCGCGCAAGTCGTCGATGGCGGCGGCCGGGGCGACCCCCGCAGCCGCAAGATCGCGCGGATCGAATCCTTCGGCGTGGCGGCGGAGCACAGCGACCTCGGCGTCGCGGTCCGGGACGTCCACGATGAGCTTGAGGAGGAATCGGTCCAGCTGCGCCTCGGGGAGTGTGTAGGTGCCTTCGTGCTCCACAGGGTTCTGTGTCGCGGCGACGAGGAACGGATCCGGGAGAGGGCGCGTGACACCGTCGGTGGACACCTGTCGCTCTTCCATCGCCTCCAGCAGCGCCGACTGGGTCTTCGGCGGTGTGCGGTTGATCTCGTCGGCGAGGAGGACGTTCGTGAACACCGGTCCCGGACGGAACTCGAACTCCCCGGCGCGGGAATCGTAGACGAGCGAACCCGACACATCGCCGGGCATGAGGTCGGGCGTGAACTGGATGCGTGTCGTACCCAATCCCAGGGCCGTCGAGAACGCCCGCACGAGCAACGTCTTGGCGACGCCGGGCACACCCTCCAGTAGCACGTGACCGCGGGCGAGGAGCGCGATGAGCAGCCCGGTCACGGTGCCGTCCTGCCCGACGACGGCTTTGCCGACTTCGGTGCGCACGCGGTTCATCGCCTCGCGAAGAGCGGCATCGTCACGGTCGCCGCCGGTGGGTTCGTCAACGGTCATCAAGGGTTCCTTTCCGGGCGGACGGCCGCGGTGACGGCGTCCTCGATTTCACGGAGGCGCGTACGGAGCGTGAGTAGGTCGTCGTCGCCGCGGGGGACGTCGTCGATGAGCACGGCACGCACCGCCGCCCGATCGAATCCGGTTCGCGCGGCCGCGGCATCCGCTGTCTCTGTCGCTGAGGCCCCCGCGCCGAGGGCGAGCACGCGCCGAAGGCGGCCGAGAGTGCCGATGCGCAGTTGGTCGGCTGCGTGGACCGCGTCGCGCGCGCGGGCGTACAGCCGCCCGCGTCCTTCGGTGGTCTCCGAAGCGCGGACGGTCACCGGCAGACGCTCCGCGACCAGAGGACCGAAACGTCGCCCGTGCTGGATGGCGGCGGCGACACCGGCCGCGAGCAGGATCACGATCACGGGGCTCACCCACGCCGGGGTCAGGTCGCCGAGTGTGGGGCTCGTGTCGGCGAGGTCGCTGTCAGCGAGACTCGGCACATACCAGACCACGCGGGGGTGACGCCCCATCAGGTTCACCGCCAGTGCGGCGTTCCCCTCGTCGGCGAGCACCTCATTGACGAAGAGCGCACGTCCGTCCACCGCGGAGGTACGAGAGCCCTCGCGTTCCGCGACGAGAAGACCCCAGCCGTCGTCGACGGGATAGCACCCGGTGGTGGCCTCGCGTGCTGCGTACACCGCGCCCGGGGTGACCGCGCCCGCACGCTCGGCGTCGGGCACGGCGCAGTCCGGGCCGATCGGGCCCGACGCGAATCCGGTGGCAGGGGCCGATCCGGGGAACAGCAGATCGAGGGTGCGGCTGCGCGGCTCGATCAACACGACGTCGTCGGCGTCGGCGATCAGATGCTCCAGCGCCTCGTCAGACAGCGCCGGGGCGTCCGGAAGCACGAGTGTGGCCTCGTCGCCGGTCAGGGCTTCGCGTGCGCTGGAGCGATCGCGCGCGATGACGACCTCGACGCCGTGGGTACGCAGGACCTCGACGATTGCGCGTGTGCCCAAGGGGCCCGAAGACTCGGGGTCCAGCGCGTCGCGCTGCTGCCATTGCCCGGCGACACCGATCGCCGCACCGAGCCCGCCGACGACGAGGACGACGACGCCGACGGCGACCCAGAACCCCGTCCGTCGCGCGCGCCTGCCTACCCCGACGGCCGTGACGCTCATCCGGCGACCACCAGCGTGTCGGCGTCCGCCGCCGGGCGGGACCGCGCCACGGCGTCGTCGACGCCGGCCACCCGCGTGTACATATCCGCGGTGCCGGGGCGGCGGAGGTAGCGCACGTCATCGAAGGCGACCGCGGCGTCCTCGAGCGCGTCGTCGTCCGCGGGGAAGGCTCGCGCGGCCGTGCGGGCGAACGAATGGACGGTCGCGCCCGGTGGTGTGTCGACGATGCCCCGCTCGACCAGACCCCGTGCGAGTGCACGGAAACGCAGAACGACCGCGGCGTTCCAGTCCTCTTCTGCTGCACGGGCGGATGCCGCCGAGCGCAGTTCGTCCGCCGAGCGCTCGTCATCCTCGCCGAACAGCGCAGCCGCCGGCGGGCCTGCCCGTCGGGTCGAGCGCGGGGCGCCCCACACGACGAATGCCAAGGCGATGACCAGGAGGATCACCGCTGCAGCGACGACCGCGAGCACGAGACCCCACTCGCCGTCGACTTCACTGGAGAACAGGCGCGCGATGGCATCGGCGATGGCGCGCGAAACGCGATCGAACGCGGTCGGCTCCGCGATCGCATAGGACGGGTCGGCCAGCTCGTCCTCGGCCCACCGGCGCCCCTCGTCGCCGTCGGGGATGAGAGGTGTGAGCAGGTTCACGGTGTTCCGCCGTCGGCGCGACCTCCGGGCGCGGTCCACGACGTCGGCGATGGCGCGGTCGGTGACCCGCCCGCGGCGGAGTCGGGCTCGCCCTCCGGTGTGTGCGGTGCGGCGGCGTGAGGCGGCGTCGCCGGGGATGACGGCGGGGCGGACGGGTCGGGAGCATAGGCGGGTGCCGGAGCCGCATGCGCGTACGGCTGCGGCGGCTGGCCCGAGTACGGCGGGACTCCGGCCGGGGGCGCATAGCCGGTGGGCGGCGGGGCGTACCCCGCCGGCGGCTGGGCGCCGGGCGGGTAGCCGCCCTGCGGAGAGGCGCTCTGTGGATAAGCGCCCTGCGGATAAGCGGCGGGCGGGTACGCGCCGGGGGGCGGCGTGGCGAACCGTCCCGACATGTCGCGGCCGATGTTCTGGGTGTAGGGGTCTGGCAGACCAGTGGCACCGGCATCCCGCCGGTCCACATACGCGAGCAGGTCGAGGTCGAGGCCCTCGCGGCGCATACGGCAATCGACATAGATCAGAGCCGTCGCCGATGACTGCACGACGACCGCGACCGCCTGGACGACGAACAGGAGCGCGTAGCTGGCGAAGGTGGCGACGATGAATCCGATGATCGCCGTCGTATCGACCTCGCCCGTCGGGGTGATCACGGTGGTGATCCCCGTGGCGAGCAGACTGAACGGGATGCTGATGACCTGGCCGAGGGCACCGAAGATCATCGAGATGAGAAGGATCACCCCGAGCGAGGACCAGAACCGGCCGCGCACGAGCGTCCACGAGCGAACGATGGCCGAGCGGATCGTCGCGCGCTCCATGATGATGATCGCAGGGGCCAGGAGCAGCTTGATCATCAGCCACCACACGAGCGGAATCGCGGCGAGCACGAACAGGATGCCGAAGACGATGGCAACAGGAAGAGCCACCGTCGCCAGGACGACGACGACGCCGACCGCGATCGCGATGCCCGCCACCGCGACCGCGGACAACAGAAGGGAATACCCGATCAGTCGCCAGGCGATCGGTTTGACCGCGCGCCAGATCTCACCCAGCGTGCGCTTCTCGGCGACGACCGCGCGGGCGACCTCGACGACGACGACGCCTTGAACGATCACGGTGAGTGCGCCGGCAGCGAGTCCCAGGATGAGACCGGTGACGATCACGAGCGCCGTGGACCCGGCCAACACGGTCTCGAATTCGTCGCTGCCGGGCCGCAGGGTATCCAGGCGTGAGAACGCCGCGACCGTGACGGCCGCGACGGCGGCGATGACGACGAGGTAGGCCACGACCTGCACCACGAGTGCGAAGCCGAGCAGGACACGCGGGTTCTGCCGGAGCGCGACGAAGGACCGGCCCAGGATCGTGCCGAACGACAACGGATGAAGCGGAACGATCCCCGGTCGCGACGCGGGCGTCCAGTGAGGATAAGCGGTCACGTGGGTCTCCTCCCGGGGACGTCCGGCCCGAGGGGCCGGGCTCCCATCGTGTCACACGCCACGCGGGTGATCGCCGAGATTCGGTGGCCGTTCAGGGCGCGTCGACTACTCTGTGGGGAGCGCCCGGGAGCCGCTGTGGGGGCATCCGGCTGAACGCAAGGGACGTATGGGTGAAATGAGTTCGAGTTCGCGCATCTTGGTGGTCGACGACGACACGGCTCTCGCCGAGATGATCGGCATCGTCTTGCGCACAGAGGGGTTCGAGCCGATCTTCTGTGCCGACGGCGCGCGCGCCGTCGACGCATGGCGGGAGGAGCGTCCCGACCTCGTGTTGCTCGACCTCATGCTGCCCGGCATGGACGGCATCGAGATCTGCACGCGCATCCGGGCTGAATCGGGCATCCCGATCATCATGCTCACGGCGCGCACCGACACGGCGGACGTCGTCAAGGGCCTCGAATCGGGCGCCGATGACTACATCGTCAAGCCGTTCAACCCGAAGGAACTCGTCGCGCGCATCCGTACGCGGCTGCGACCGTCATCGCCCGCCGACAGCGAGACTCTGCGCATCGGCGACCTCGTCGTCGACGTCGCCGCGCACGAAGTGCGTCGGGGTGACACGCCGATCGCCCTCACACCGCTCGAGTTCGAGCTGCTCGTCGCCCTCGCGACCAAACCCCAGCAGGTGTTCTCGCGCGAGATGCTGCTCGAACAAGTCTGGGGCTACCACTACAAGGCCGACACTCGCCTGGTGAACGTGCACGTCCAGCGGCTGCGCGCGAAGGTCGAGCTCGACCCCGACAATCCGAAGATCGTCACGACGGTGCGCGGCGTCGGGTACCGCGCCGGCGCCGTGGACTGACCGCCCATGGGAGCGGCGGAGACGGCGACGGTCACCACCCGGGTGCCGGTCGCCGGGTGGCGAGACGCGCGTTCGTGGCCCGAAGGGGTCGCGTCGCTGTGGCGTCACTCGTTGCGGTTCCGTACGATCCTGGTCACCCTGGGGCTGACCGCGCTCGCCGTCGCCGCCGCGTGTCTGTGGATGGCAGCCTCCATCCAGAACGACCTCTTCGAATCCCGCAAAGATCAGGTGCTCGACGAGGCGCAGCGCGCGACGGCGGTGGCGCAGGCCACACTCGACTCGGCTCTTCAAGGGGATGCCGAACAGCTCCAGACCCTCATGCAGAGCGTGGGGCAGACCCTCGCTCAGCAGTCCTCCAGCGACGCGATGTGGGTGTACCGCATCGACGACTCGCCATCGTCGATCGCTCCGCAGGACTTCCGTGTCGGGCCGTCCTTCGAGGACGTCATCACCGACGATCTCGGTGACCAGGTCGAAGACGACGCGAGCAAGCAGTGGTGGCAGTCGGTGGCGCTCACCGGAGCCGACGGTGGGAGCGTGCCGGGGATCGTGGTCGGCCAGCAGCTGTCGGTTCCCGTGAGCGAGATCGGGCCCTATGCGCTCTTCTTCGCGTACGACCTCGAGGGAGCCGCGCAGACGTTGGGATTCGTGCAGGGCACGCTTTGGGTCGTCGGAATCGCGCTCGTGCTGCTCATCGGCGGAATCGCGTGGTTCGTGCTGCGATCGGTCACCACGCCGATCGCCGAAGCCGCCGAGACCAGCGCGAAACTCGCCGCCGGAGAGCTGGATGTGCGGCTGCACGTGCGCGGCGAGGACGAACTGGCGACGCTCGGGCGCTCGTTCAACGCGATGGCGGACAGCATCGAGTCGCAGATCAAGGAGCTCGCAGACCTGTCCCTCGTGCAGCAGCGGTTCGTCTCCGACGTGTCCCATGAGCTGCGCACCCCGCTGACGACGATCCGCCTCGCCGCGGACATGATCAACGACCAGCGTGACGAGTTCGACCCCGCAACCGCACGCGCCGCGGAGTTGCTCAACGCGCAGGTTCAACGCTTCGAGACGCTCCTGACCGATCTGCTGGAGATCAGCCGCTACGACGCCGGATCCGTCCAGCTCGAACGCGAGCCCACGAGTCTCGCCCATCTCGCCGAAGACGTCATCGCGTCGATGCAGCAGCTCGCCGAGCAGCACGGCAGCGACGTGCGATTGGTCGCTCCGGGTGGGTACTCGCCGGTGGAGATGGACCCCCGCCGCGTGCGCCGCGTCGTGCGCAATCTGTTGGGCAACGCCATCGAACACGGTGAAGGGCGCCCGATCGTCGTCACCGTCGACAGCGACCAGCAGGCCGTCGCGATCGGCGTGCGTGACTTCGGCCTCGGAATGCGCGCCGAAGACGCCGAGCGGGTGTTCGACAGGTTCTGGCGCGCCGATCCCTCGCGGACCCGCACCATCGGCGGGACCGGGCTCGGGCTCTCGATCGCACTCGGCGACGCGCGACTGCACGGCGGCGAGCTGACAGTGTGGTCGGAACTCGGTCGGGGAACGAACTTCGTCCTGACGCTTCCTCGACAGGCCGTACGGGTCGTCGGCGGTTCGCCGGTGCCGACCGAGCCCGCCGACGACGAGATCTCCGCGTGGGAAGACCTCGGGATCACGCAGCCGATCGATGTGCTCTTCGACAGCTCGAACGACGGGAGTGAGCGATGAGGCGACGTCGTATCGCGGCATCCCTCTTGGCCGTCGTCACCGCGATCGTGGTGACCGCGTGCGCGGGACTGCCGAGCGGTGGCGGTGTGCAGGAAGGCCGTGAAGCCGGGGGAGACCTCGATGCTCCCGACATCGACCTGTTGCCGTCGCGCCCGCAGCCCGGGGCGAGCCCGCAGCAGATCGTCGAGGGGTTCCTGCGTGCCGGATCCGGACCGGGGCCGGCCGGCGACTGGTCCAGGGCGCGCGAGTTCCTCATGCCCGAAACGGAATGGAACCCGTCGGCCGGTGTCACCATCGACGTGTTCGGTGAGCGTGACGTCGATGTCGTGAACGACGACAGCATCACCGTCACGATCGAGCCGGTCGCCCTCGTCGATGACAAGGGGTCGTACGAACGGACGACCGCCGGGCCGACGCCGTTGCAGTTCGAGCTCGAGCAAGACGACGGCGAATGGCGCATCTCGAGTGCGCCGGATGGCATCGTGTTGGACACGACGGTGTTCTCGGACGTGTTCCAGGAGTATCCGCTGTCGTACTTCGATCCGACGTGGACCTACTTCGTGCCCGACGTGCGGTGGTTCCCGCGCACGAACGCCGCGACACGCATCACCAACGCCCTCGTCAATCAGCCGCCCAGCGAATGGCTCGCCGAATCCGTCGTGACGGCGTTCCCTGTCGGTGTGACCGCCGACGTGTCCGTACCCGTCACGGCCGGGGGCGTGGCGACGGTCACGCTCAGCGCCGACGCCCTCCTGGCAGATCAGGGCACCCTCGATCGGATGCAGGCTCAACTCGACGCGAGCCTGTCGGCTGCCCTGGTGAATGACGTACAGATGTCGGTCGGCGACACGCTCATCGCCGCCGACGCCGTCGCCCCCCGACGCACCAGCGTCACCGGATTGCCGCTGGTCGAGAAGGACGGCATGTTCGGGTTCTTGGCCGGCGACGAGATCACACCGATTCCGGGGTTGTCCGGTGCGCTCCAAACCCTCGACGTGCGCGATGTCCAGGTCGGGATCGATCACACCCAGGCGGCGGTCCGCCGTTCCGACGGTGCGGCGCTACGCATCGACGCCGACGGCACCACGACGGTCCTCGACACGCGTCCGGGCCTCATCGCCCCGACGATCGATGCCTTCGGGATCGTTTGGACCGCGCCGTCCACGGCACCTCAGGGGCTCGTCGCCCACACCCCCGAAGGACCGGTCGCCGTGGGCGAGGCGTGGCCTGCCGCCACGGGGATCTCGGCGCTGGCGGTGTCGCGCGAAGGAGCACGCGTGGCGGCGGTGGTGACCTCGGGCGGCCACACGTCGGTTTGGGTGGCAGGCATCATCCGCGGCGAAGACGGCGTGCCCGTCCGCCTCGGAGAGCCGGTCGTGCTCGCCGTTCCCAGTGGCTCGGGCGCGGGACTCGCGTGGCTCGATGACACATCGATCGGTGTCCTCGCCGTCGACGGCGAGACGTCCACCGTGCTCGAGCAGCGCGTCGGCGGACGCGGCAGCACGGCGGCCGGCCCACCGGCTGCGGTTGCCATCGCCGGAGCCAACACCGTCGCCACGATCCGCATTCTCGGTGACGACGGGCTGCTCTACCTCAAGCGCGGCGCGAACTGGCAGGTCACGGCGAGTGGCGTCGCGGTGCTGGCCACACAGCAGGGGGCGCCGGACTGAGGCGCCTCCCCCGCAGGGGGCACGGAGCGGTTGTCCACCGCGACGACGGCGGGTGTCCCGGCGGCACGCACGCCGCTGCATGGTGGCGGGATGACCGCATCCGACTTCGTCCGGCGCGCGCTCGCCGACGCGCTGGCCCTGCTGATTCCGGTCACGTGCGCCGGATGCGATGCTCCCGACGCGGCCTTGTGCGACACCTGCGGGCCCGGGCTGCGACCCCGGATCATCGCACGGACGATCGCCGGCGTGCCGGTGCGCGCCGGAGTTTCCTACGACGGCGTCGTAGCCCGCAGCATCCGCGCCCTCAAAGAAGACGGACGCGTCGGGCTGGCGCGCGCCTTCGCACCCGCGCTCGCCGCGGCGGCAGAACCCTGGGACGACTGTGTCTTCGTTCCCGTGCCGACCTCGCGGCGGTCCTTCCGACGTCGCGGCTTCCACGTCGCAGACCTCGTCGCCCGCCGCGCCGGACTGCGGGTCGCTCGCTTGTTGCGGTACTCCCGCCAACCGGATGACCAGCGTGGGCTGGGGATCGATGCTCGGCGCGCCAACGTCGAGGAGAGCATGGCCGCGCGCGCCGGCGGTGGCGGACGCGTCGTGCTGCTCGACGACGTGGTCACGACCGGGGCGACCATCGGCGAAGCGATCCGTGCCGCGCGCACCGGGGGATTCGACGTCCTCGGTGCGGTCGCGATCGCCGCGACGCCTCGTCGGGACGCGATGTCCCGGCCCTTTCGTGACGCGCCGGAAAATGGGAGGTGACACAGAGGTGGAGCGTATGTAGCGTGGAGTCACCAAGGCGACAAGGTCCGCCCTTGGACCGGGTGGACCGGAACAAGGAGGTCAAGGATGGAGACCAGCATCGTCGGCGTGGGAGTGAGCATTTCGGATCGCTTCCGGGACATTGTCGAAGAGAAGACCGTCCGCATCGAGAACCTCGCACCCCGTGCGCAACGGCTCGACATCAAGGTCACGCATCGCGCCTACCACAACGGGCGTCGAGAAGATGAGACCGTCGAACTCACGCTCACCGGCAAGGGACCGATCGTCCGCGCAGAGGCCGTCGACAGCGACAAGTTCGCGGCACTCGACATGGCCGTCGACAAGCTCGCCGAGCAGTTGCGGCGCGCGAAGGACAAGCGGATCGATGCACGCAAGCATCCCCGCGGGGCGCAGCTCGACAAGGCCAGCGGTGCCCTCCGTGGCGTCGACGTCCAGCCGGCCTCAGTCGACGTGCTCCGTGCCGTGGCGACGGGCGAAGTGCCGATCATGACCGGCAACGAGGACGAAGAGGACTACACGCCTGTCGTCATCCGCACGAAGCAGTTCGGCCCGGAGTGGATGACCGTCGAGGACGCTGTGGACCGCATGGAACTCGTCGGACACGACTTCTTCCTGTTCATCGACGCACGCACCGACCACCCGAGCGTCGTTTATCGGCGCAAGGGCTGGGACTACGGCGTGATCTCGCTGACGACGCAGACCTCGCCCGAGGCGGTTGCCTCGTAAGAGACCTTCACGACGGATGCCGCGGGCTCGCGCTCGCGGCATCCGTCTTTGTGTGGCCGCGGTATCGGGCTCGGGCTCGCGGCGGCGCTATGCCGATCAGCGTCGCGTGC
This sequence comes from Microbacterium koreense, assembly GCF_042677105.1. Taxonomy (NCBI): domain Bacteria; kingdom Bacillati; phylum Actinomycetota; class Actinomycetes; order Micrococcales; family Microbacteriaceae; genus Microbacterium; species Microbacterium koreense. The sequence continues at coordinate 2,596,296 of NZ_JBHTIM010000001.1, read as the reverse complement.
CTACGGAAGTGCGTCAGCCGAAGTCGGGCCCGGGCTCAGTCGAACATTCCGTCCAGGAGCGAGCCGATCACCAGGCCACCCAGGATTCCGCCCATCATGTTGCCGCCGCTGCCACGGCCGCCGCCCCAGCCGCCGCCGCCCCACTGATCAGGTCCCTGCTGGGGACGGGCCTGGTCGATGTCGCGTTGGGCGAGCTGAAGGGCTTCGCCCGCGAGGAACGCCGTGCGACGGGCCATCGCCATCGCTTGTTCGCGGTGGTCCTCGTCGATGTGGGTCGCTGCCGCCGCCGACGCGCCGAGGTAGCGATCGAGGTCGATTCGAATGCGCTCGGCTTCTGCCAGGCGGGTGCGCGCGTCGGCGCCGATCCAGCCGCGATGGCCGGCGATGACGTCTTTTGCGACGGCCAGCTGCCGATCGGCGTCGTCGATCGAATGGCGAACGTGCTCGAGCGGGGGGAGCGGTCGCGCGGCTCGTTCTCGCGCCGCGGTGATCGCGGCATCCAGTGCGGCATTCGCTTCGCGCAGGCGCGAGAGTTGTGAGAACGGGTCGGTGTTGACCCCGGCGGCAGGCAGGGCCGACAGTGCGGTCTGCAGATCGGCGACCGCCTTCGTGATCGCCGGTGTCGAGGGTTCACGCAGGGCAGAGGCGATGTCCTCGCGGGAGTCCTCGACGATCGACGACAGCGTCGACTCGGCACGTAACGCTTCGACCTCGAAGTGCTCGACGGCATCGAGCAGAGTGGATGCGCGACGCACCGCCTCAGTGGCCGCCTCGAGAGCCAGGTTCGCCTGTTCGCGCTGGTCGGCTTCGCGCCGACGTTCGGCGACTCCCGCGCTGTGCTCGGCGAAGCCGAGGAGCTGCTCCGCTTCGGACGGGTTGGCGGCGACCTGCGAGAGCGCCTCCTCCGAGTACCGTGCCCCGAGCCGCTCGACCGTGTCGCGCGCGGCGGGAACACGGGTGCGCAGACGTTCGGCATCGGCCCGGACCTTCACGATGATCTCGGGAGCTCGGCGGGCCATGGCGATGCGCTCGGCCAGTGCGTCTGTGCGGTCGTCGAGCAGTTCCTCGGCCCACTCGCACAGCTGCACGATGCGCGCGTTGCGTGTGCGCAGCTCTTCGGGGGTGTCGGGGATGTCGTCGTGGTTCAGCTGGTGCAGGTGGAACGCTTCGCCGAGGTGATGGCGCACCGACTCCAGTGCTTCACGCAGTTCTCGCGTCGACTCGCCTCCGAGCTCCGCCTCGGCGAAGATGAGCTCATCGCCGGTGACACGCAGGCGCTCATCCGCTTCGACCAATGCCCTCTGCGCGTTCCGGGCCAAGTCGGCGTCCTGCGCCTGCACTTCTTGCTGTTCGCGCTTGCGTTTGCCCCAGAATCCGGCCATGCCTCGATCCTACGATCGCCCGCTCATGCGAACGCGCGGTTGGCGGGCGAAGTCTTCCGCCCCTCGCGAACTCAGCGGTCGCGGTGGCGGGGCTTGCGGGGCGAACGGTCGTCGTCGCGGCGTCCGCGCGCGGACCGATCGTCGCGCGGACCACGGTCGTCGTCGCGCTTGCGTCGTGGCCGCTCGTCGTACGTGCGCTCCTCGCGGCGTCCGCGAGCCTCGCCATCCCGACCGCGCTGACCGCCCGCGCCGTCGCGGCGTGGGGTCCGCCCGGTGTCGGGTCGGATCTCGATGAGCTTGCCCGAAATGCGGGTGTCGCTGAGGCGGTCGAGGGTCTCTTTCGGAAGATCGGCGGGAAGCTCGACGAGCGAGAACTCGGGGCGAATCTGGATGGCGCCGAAGTCGTCGCGCCGCAGCCCGCCCTCGTTCGCGAGTGCGCCGACGATCTGACGCGGTTCGACACGGTGGCGGCGTCCGACGGCGATGCGGTACGTCGCATACCCCGCGCGTGGTGCGCGGCGCTCTTCGCGGGGGCGATCGGAGTCGCGCGTGCGTTCGCCGCGGGCGGGTCGGACCGGCTCCGGATCGGGATCGAGGAGCAGCGGCGACTCGCCCTGGGCCACGACCGCGAGGGCTGCGGCGACATCCACCTCGGGGACATCGTGGTGGCGGACGTAGTGGGCGACGATGTCCCGGAACCGCTCGATGCGGGCCGTCTCGCCGAGCGCGGCGGTGATGCGGTCGTCGAAGCGCGTGAGCCGGGTGACGTTCACCTCGTCGACGCTCGGCAGTTGCATCTCGGTGAGTTCCTGGCGGGTCGCTCGCTCGATCGCCCGCACGAGCCCGCGCTCGCGCGGTGTGACGAAGCTGATGGCGTCACCCGTGCGCCCGGCGCGGCCGGTGCGTCCGATGCGGTGGACGTACGATTCGGTGTCGGTGGGGATGTCGAAGTTCACCACGTGCGAAATGCGTTCGACGTCGAGGCCGCGCGCGGCGACGTCGGTCGCGACCAGGATGTCGAGCTTGCCCGACTTCAACTGGTTGACGGTGCGTTCGCGCTGCGCTTGGGCGATGTCGCCATTGATCGCGGCGGCCGAGTATCCCCGGGCGCGGAGCTTCTCGGCGATCTCTTCGGTCACGCTCTTCGTGCGGCCGAACACGATCATCCCGTCGAAGTTCTCGACCTCGAGGATGCGCGTGAGCGCATCCATCTTCTGCTGCCAGGCCACCACGAGGTAACGCTGCGTGATCGTCGCCGACGTCGTCGTGCGGGTCTTGACGGTGATCTCTTCGGGATCGTGCAGATACTGCTGCGACATCCGACGAATGGTGGCCGGCATCGTGGCCGAGAAGAGGGCGACCTGCTTGGTGTCGGGGGTGTCGGCGAGGATCGTCTCGACATCCTCTGCGAAGCCCATCTTGAGCATCTCGTCGGCTTCGTCGAGCACGAGGTAGGTGAGTTCGGACAGGTCGAGGGTGCCCTTGTCGAGGTGGTCCATGATGCGACCCGGCGTGCCGACGACGATGTGCACTCCGCGGCGCAGTGCCGACAGCTGCACGCCGTACCCCTGTCCGCCGTAGACGGGCAGGATGTGCACGCCCTTGAGGTGCGATGCGTAGCGCTCGAATGCCTCGCACACTTGCAACGCAAGCTCACGCGTTGGAGCGAGGACGAGTGCCTGGGGTTGTTTCTGCGACAGGTCGAGCCGGTCGATGATCGGCAGGGCGAAAGCGGCCGTCTTGCCGGTTCCGGTCTGGGCGAGTCCGACGACGTCTCGGCCGCCGATCAGCGGCGGGATCGTGGCGGCCTGGATGGCGGACGGGGTCTCGTAGCCGATGTCGCGCAATGCCTTCAGGACCGGTTCGCCCAGCCCGAGATCGGCGAACGTCGGAGCGTCGGTTTCGGAGGCGCCGGTCTCGTGCGCGTCGGTCACGGGGGCGTCGGTCTCAGGGGCGGTGTCGTCAGAGGGCACGCTTCAGGGTAGTGCGCCGCGCTGTACAGCGACTGGATGCCGCGCCCCGGCCGCCGCATCCGCCTCCACCCGCCGCATCGGCCTCCACCCGCCGCATCCGCGGTCCGGCGCTCCTGCGTTCCAGAGGAGATCTGCCGTCGTGCGGGCGGTTCTCGGGTGGTTTCTCCTCACGAAAGCAGATCTCCTCGAATCGGACGGGGCGGCCGACCGCGGCATCCACAGCCCCGCTCAGCCGTTGGCGCTGGTGCGTTCGCGAGGAGATCTGCCGCGGTGTGGGCGGTTCTCGGGTGGTTTCTCCTCACGAAAGCAGATCTCCTCGAAACCGACGCACCGGCCGACCGTGCCCGCCCGCCGCAACCGCCCCCGTCCGGGTCACGTGATCGCGGTGCGGCGGGTGAGGTCGGGCGTGCGGGGCGGTAGGAGTGCATTGACGACCGCCACCAGCTGCAGCACCGTGTCGGTCATTCGGCGACCTCGACCTTCGCCGGGCGTCCGCGCTTTGGGCGCTCGGACGACAGGGCGAGGGCGAGTACTCGATCCGGATGCTGCGCCAGCCGCTGTTCGGAGTGGTCGAGCCAGCGCACCTCGGCCTCGGCGGTGAAGATCATCGAGTCCACGACGAGCGACCACGCGAGTTCTTCGGGACCGTCCGGTTGCGCGCCGGCGTACTTCGCACGGTTGAGTTCCTGGAGTTGCCGCAGCGACGCCCGACGCTGCCCCTGGATGATCTCGGTGACGTCGACGCCGGGAAGAGTAGCGGCGATGGCGAGCTTGATCGCCAGCTCGTCCCGGGTGGCCTGCCCCCTTTCCACCGGCGTCTGCAGCCATTCGCCGACCGCGGCGGATCCGGCATCGGTGATGCGCCAGTAGACGTGACCCGCGTCGTCGACGTCGTCTTTGACGACCAGGCCGTCGCGCTCGAGCCTGTCGAGGGTGCTGTAGATCTGTCCGACGTTGAGAGGCCACGTCGATCCGGTGCGGCGGTCGAACTCGGTGCGCAGTTGGTACCCGTAGCAGGGGCCCTGGTCGAGGATCGCGAGCAGGCTCTGTTTCACCGACATCGATGACTCCTAAGTGCATACCGAGTATGTGCATTGCGAGTATATGCATACGGAGTATGTGGATCGCCACCCTTCCAGCCCATCCCAAGGTCACGAGTGGATAACATGGGCTGGTATGCCCGCAGGGCGCCCGACGGCGTGCGCGGGAACGGCGGAACATCCGCCCCGCATGACCGACAGATGGAGATGCTCCGTGGCAAACGCGCTCGAGAAACTGCTACGCGCCGGCGAGGGCCGTGTCCTTCGGCGCCTTCGGCAGGTCGTCACCGCCGTCAACGCGCTCGAGGAGGACTACGCCCAGCTCACCGACGAAGAGCTGCGGGGCGAGACGGCGGAGTTGCGTGCACGCCATGACGCGGGCGAGACACTCGACCAACTCATGCCCGAGGCGTTCGCCGCCGTGCGCGAAGCGGCCAAGCGGACGCTCGGTCAGCGCGCCTACGACGTGCAGCTCATGGGTGGCGCGGCCCTTCATCTCGGCAACATTGCCGAGATGAAGACGGGTGAGGGAAAGACACTCACGGGTGCCTTCCCCGTCTACCTCAACGCCATCGCCGGAGAGGGCGTGCACGTCGTCACGGTCAACGACTTCCTCGCCTCGTACCAGGCAGAGCTGATGGGCCGCATCTATCGCGCGCTCGGCATGACCACGGGCATCATCGTCGCCGGGCAGACGCCCGAGGTCCGCCGCGAGCAATACAACGCCGACATCACGTACGGGACGAACAACGAATTCGGCTTCGACTACCTGCGTGACAACATGGCCTGGCGCAAAGAAGACCTCGTGCAGCGGGGCCACTTCTTCGCCATCGTCGACGAGGTCGACTCGATCCTCATCGACGAAGCCCGCACGCCGCTCATCATCTCGGGTCCGTCGTCGGGCGAGGCCAACCGGTGGTTCACCGAGTTCGCGAAGATCGCCCGGACTCTCGTGCCCGGCGAAGACTTCGAGGTGGACGAGAAGAAGCGCACGATCGGTGTGCTCGAGCCCGGCATCGAGAAGGTCGAAGACTACCTCGGCATCGACAACCTCTACGAGTCGGCCAACACCCCCCTCATCTCGTTCCTCAACAACTCGATCAAGGCGCTCGCGCTGTTCAAGCGCGACGCCGACTACGTCGTCATGAACGACGAGGTCATGATCGTCGACGAACACACCGGACGCATCCTGGTCGGACGCCGCTACAACGAGGGCATCCACCAGGCGATCGAGGCGAAAGAGGGCGTCCCGGTCAAGGCCGAGAACCAGACGCTCGCCACGGTCACGCTTCAGAACTACTTCCGTCTCTACGACAAGCTCGCCGGTATGACCGGTACCGCCGAGACCGAAGCGGCCGAATTCATGTCGACCTACAAGCTCGGCGTCGTGACGATCCCGACCAACAAGCCGATGATCCGCAAGGACATGCCCGACCTCGTCTACAAGAACGAGCAGGCGAAGTTCGCCCAGGTCGTCGAAGACATCGCGGAGCGCCACGAAAAGGGTCAGCCGGTGCTGGTCGGCACCGTCAGCGTCGAGAAGAGCGAATACCTCTCGCGTCTGCTGGCGAAGAAGGGCATCAAACACGAGGTGCTCAACGCGAAGAACCACGCGCGCGAGGCTGAGATCATCGCCCGCGCCGGGCGCCTGGGCGGTGTCACGGTTGCGACGAACATGGCCGGTCGTGGAACCGACATCATGCTCGGCGGGAACGCCGAATTCTTGGCGGTGCAGGAGATGAAGGCGAAGGGCCTGGACCCCGTTGAGACTCCGGATGACTACGAGGCCGAGTGGGATGCGGTCTACCAGGCCACGCGCGACACCGTCGCCGAAGAATCCGCCAAGGTGATCGAGGCCGGCGGACTGTACGTTCTCGGCACCGAGCGTCACGAGTCGCGCCGCATCGACAACCAGCTGCGTGGACGTTCCGGGCGTCAGGGAGACCCCGGCGAGAGCCGCTTCTACCTGTCGCTCACCGACGACCTGATGCGACTGTTCCAGTCGGGAGCCGCCGAGGCGATCCTCTCGCGGACGAACTTCCCCGACGACGTCGCGATCGAGTCAGGAATGGTCACGCGTGCCATCAAGAGCGCCCAGAGTCAGGTCGAGTCGCGCAACGCCGAGATTCGCAAGAACGTGCTCAAATATGACGACGTTCTCAACCGTCAGCGTGAGGCGATCTACTCCGACCGCCGTCACATCCTGCAGGGCGATGACATCGCCGACCGTGTCACGCACTTCATCGAAGACGCGATCGACGCGGTCATCGACGACCACACCGGCCCCTCGCACAACGAGGCCTGGGACTTCGACGCCCTGTGGACCGAGCTCAAGACGATGTACCCCGTCGGTGTGACCATCGACGAGGTCGTCGCCGAAGGCGCCGGCCGCAAGGGCGGCATCACCGCAGAGGGCCTCAAGCGCGAGATCCTTTCGGACGCCATGATCGCCTACCAGAAGCGAGAAGAGAGCCTCGGCTCGGCCGCGACCCGCGAACTCGAGCGACGCGTCGTGCTGCAGGTGCTGGACCGCCGCTGGCGCGAACACCTCTACGAGATGGATTACCTCAAGGACGGCATCGGCCTGCGGGCGATGGCCCAGCGTGACCCGCTCATCGAGTACCAGCGTGAGGGGTACCAGATGTTCCAGGCGATGATGGGGCAGATCAAGGAAGAGTCGGTCGGCTACCTCTACAACCTCGAGGTCGAGGTGCGCCGCGGTGACGAGTCCGACGGCGAGGTCACGCAGGTCGAGGCGAAGGGTCTGGGCGCGGCGCCCGTCGACGGTCAGCGGCTGCAGTACTCCGCCGCGAACGACGCCGGCGAGGTCGAGGTGCGCAATGAGCGTGGTCAGGTGCAGCAGGCGGCGACCGACCGCATCCGCCAGGCTGCGGCCGCCGCATCCGCTCAGCCGCAGGCGCCGCAGCAAGCGCCGCGTGCCGCCCAGCCGGCCCAGCGGGGGGCGTTCGGACAGAAGACGGATGCCGCAGCCGACCCGGCGGGGCAGGCACCCCTGAACCGTGCGCAGCGACGGGCGGCCGACAAGAAGAAGTGACCTCGCGCCGTCGGCGCCGTGTACCCTGCCAGCATGGCTGATCAAGGCCCGACGTCGACGTCGACACGCGTCAGCTCGGTGCTCACCTACGGGGCGCCGATCCTGTCGGCGAGCTTGCTTGTGCTCGCCCTGGTGGCGCCGCCGTCGTGGCCGGCCTGGCAGATGTTCGGCCTCGTGACGGCCACGCTCTGGCTCGCGTGGGTCATCTGGGGCTGGCCCGCCGTGCGGGTCGATGCCGAGAGTGTCAACGTGCGAAACGCGATGCGCACCTGGCGCATACCCCTGCGGACGATCACCGGCGTCGAGGGTGGCCGGCGGCTGACCCTTTCGTTGTCCGATGGATCAGTCGTCACCGCCGCCGCGGTATCGGGCGAGGGTACGGCCGTCGACGCGTGGCGACGCGCGGACGCATACACGGAAGGCGGCCACTTCGTGAGGAACGCGTCCGACGTGTCGTTGGGGCCCGGATCGGCGGCGACCGAGTGGGCGAAGCGCGTGCGCGACCGAGTGCGGGACGCCCCGGCAACGGATGCCGGACCCGTGAGCCTCGTGAACGTGGGGATCATCTTGGGCAGCATCGCCGCGGTCGCCCTCTTCGTCGTCACCGTGACGGTCCTGCCGTAGCGCGGTGCGGGCCACGCGGGGTCGATTGGACCTCTCGGTGCGCCGATATCCTGGGGCGATGAGTCCGCTGCGCCCCCTCGACCAATCCGGCAAGCTCAAAGACGTCCTCTACGAGATCCGGGGACAGGCGCTCGTCGAGGCGGACCGTCTCGAGGCCGAGGGGCACACGATCCTCAAGCTCAACACCGGAAATCCGGCGGTGTTCGGCTTCGAGGCGCCTTTCCAGATCGTGCGCGACATGATCGAGTCGATCCCCGAGGCACACGGATACAGCGATAGCAAGGGCATCCTCTCCGCCCGTCGCGCGGTGGTCTACCGCTACGAACAGGATCCGACCTTCCCACCGTTCGGACCCGAAGACGTCTACCTCGGAAACGGGGTATCCGAGCTCATCACGATGACCATGCAGGCGTTGCTCGACGAGGGTGATGAAGTCCTCATCCCCGCTCCCGACTATCCGCTGTGGACCGCGATGACGAGCCTCGGCGGCGGCACACCCGTCCATTACCTCGCCGACGAAGACGACGGCTGGCAACCCGACCTCGAAGACATCCGTTCCAAGGTGACACCGCGCACCAAGGCGATCGTCGTGATCAACCCCAACAACCCGACCGGCGCGGTGTACTCGCGTGAGGTCCTCGAGGGGATCGCTGAGATCGCGCGTGAGAACTCGCTGCTCATCCTCTCGGACGAGATCTACGACCGCATCCTGTTCGACGACGCCGTGCACATTCCGATGGCATCGGTCGCGCCCGACCTTCTCGTCCTGACCTTCAACGGATTGTCGAAGACCTACCGGGTCGCCGGCTATCGATCGGGTTGGCTCGTGATCACCGGGCCGAAACAGCACGCTCGGGGATTCATCGAGGGCATCACACTGTTGGCCTCGACCCGTCTGTGTCCGAACGTGCCCGCGCAGCACGCGGTGCAAGCCGCGCTCTCGGGCGTGCAGTCGATCGATGCGCTCATCGCACCCACGGGGCGGCTGCACGAGCAGAGGGATGCGGCGTGGAAGACGCTCGAGTCGATCCCGGGGGTCTCGTGCGTGAAGCCGCACGGCGCGCTCTACGCGTTCCCGCGACTGGATCCCGAAGTTCACGAGATCCACGATGACGGCCGGCTCGTCTATGACTTCCTCGTCGCCGAGCACGTCCTCCTCGTCCAGGGCACGGGGTTCAACTGGGCCACGCCCGATCACCTGCGCATCGTCACCCTGCCCGAGGCCCGGGTGCTCAGCGAGGCCATCGAAAGGCTGGGCAACTTCTTAGCGTCGTACCGCCAGTGAGTGCCGCATCAGAGCAGCCCGAGTGAGGTCGCGCGCCAGCGACCGTCGGTGCCTTCCAGCCGCAAGGCGACAGCGCGGGTGCGCGCGGGTCCCTGCACGATGACGACCGCCTCGATCACGCCGTCGGCGGGGGACTGGGTGCGCACCGAGAGCAGGGCGTGGACCGGCCGGCGGGCGGCCACGCCCCTCGCCGATCGTGCACGTGCGGCGAGGTTCGACCGGACGAGGAGCTTGCGGTAGGCCTCTTCCGAGAGCCAGCGCGAGAATTGGTCGACTTCGCGGACGCCGGCGAAGACTTCGAGAATGCCGATCGTCAGGTTGCGGACGAGCGGATCGGGGTCGGGGAGTTCGGACGACGATGTGCGCTGGGGGGCGAAGAACTGGGCGATCTCGTAGGAGTCGCGGGGTGCGGTGAGTGCGCGCGCAGATGCCGCGGGCGACGATGCCATGCGGTGCCTATCGGGACAGGGGGATGCCTCGCGAGGTAGTAGAACATACACATACCCCGCAGGGACAATCTGTTCTGTCTGTCTGTGGACAATTCGAGCGGGGGAGGACTGGTACTCACGTACCCTTCCCCCGTGCACTGGGACCGTCTGTTCGCCGACCTCGAGGATCAGTTCGCTTCGCAACGCGAGGCCGAACACGCCGCGCTCGAGAGTGAGGCCGAGAGGCTTCGCGTCTCGCAGCTGAGTCTCCACGAGCGCCTGATGACCCTCGCGGCGCGCCGGGGTGAGGTGACGGTGACGTTCACCGACGGACTCACGACCACCGTCGCCGTCGACGCGTGCGGCGCGGACTGGGTCGGCCTCCGCGTTCGCGACGGTGGCGCCGCCTACCTCATCTCACCGGTCACGGCGATCGCGGAGATCGGGATGCCGGACTACCTCGCGCGTCAGGCGACCGCCCGTCCGCCTCGGCCGTCGGGGGTCGCAGCGCGCACGACGTTCGGGTACGTGCTGCGCGACCTCGCGCGCCGTCGTATCCCCGTCGCCGTCGTGACGACATCGGGGCGTGTGCTGACGGGCACGCTGGATCGTGCCGGTGTCGACCATGTCGACCTCGCAGAACACGATGCCGGTGCCGCCCGCCGCGCGACGACGGTGACGCGCACCAGCGTGGTCGCCTTCGCGACGATCGCGCGCGTGCGCGTCGTCGAGGGCGCCCACCCGGCGTAGGTCAGTCCCCGTGCCGGACTCGGCCGGTGCCCCACAGCTCGGGGAAGCTCGCTTCGTGTGACTGGTTCCACAGTGCCTCGCGGCGAGCCAGTTCGGTCTGCGCGTCGAGGTACTCGGCGAGACCCGCCTCTTCGATGCGCCACCGGGCCGGCGATCCCACGCGGGCTCCGCGCACCTGCCCCGACTGGACGAGCGACATCACCTCGTCGACAGAGATCTGCAGGATCTCGGCGGCCTGCGACGGGGCGACGAATCGGCGCTCCGCAGGAGGGACGGGTGACATTCCCCCATTATGGTCCTGCCCGCCACGGTGCCTGCAGCTCGCCCATCCGCTGTGGATAACGCGCCGGGACGATGCGACATCCATCGCACCATGGAGGCATGACTGCTTTTTCCTCCGCGACCCCGTCGCGACGCCGTCCGTGGGGCGACGTGCGCTTCGTCTTGGGGATCGTGCTCATCGTGGTGTCGGTCGCCGGCGTCTGGTTCGTCGCGTCGGCGGCGCGGCACACCACTCCCGTCTACGTCGCCGCGCGCACGATCGTCCCCGGGGAAACGATCACGGATGCAGACCTGCGTCTGGTTGATGTGGCGCTGGGGGCTACGGCCGACGGGTATCTCGCTGACGGTGCGCTGGTGGGCGACACAGTGACGTTGCGCACCATCGCCGCGGGCGAGCTCGTGCCGCTGGAGGCGTTGGGCGACGCCGCGGAGGCGCGATCGACCGGCATCGTCGTGCAGAGCACCGCAGACGTCCCGGCATCCGTCGACGCGGGGAGCACCGTCGAGGTATGGTCAGCGCCCCGGGCCGAGGACGGCTCGTTCGAGGTCCCGCGCATCCTCGTGGCCGATGCCACCGTCGTCGCGGTGCTGCGTGACGACGTGATGGTCGGCGGACGGGGGCCTTCTCTCGAAATCGTCGTTCCACGCAGCGACATCCCGCTGATCCTGGGGGCGATGATGGATGAGGCCGCCATCTCGGTGGTGCCCACGAGCGGTGCTCTCGGATGAGGGCCATCCTCGCGGTCTCAGAGGGTCGCCGTTCCACGCTCGCCGACGGTCTGGCGACGGAGGGCGTGCAGATCATCGCCGCGGTCGCGCCCACCGACCCCCTCCACGCCGCGGAAGACCGGCTTCCGCCGGACGAGACGGCGGCGCTCGCAGCGGGACTTGCCGAAGCCGACGTACTCGTGATCGATCTGGATCGCACCACGGTGACCGAACATCTCGTCTCGGTGTGCGATCGCGCCGGCGTGCGCATCGTTCCCCTCGGCACCGATGTGAGGCTCAGCGCGATTCTCGGGATCGAGGCGCCGTGCGCGCACGACATCGAGCCCTGGCTGTTGGCCGAGTCGCTCAGCGGCACTCCCGGCGTCGCCGCTGAAGATCCCGGGCAACCGCGATCCGGCGGGCGCACCGTCGTGGTGTGGGGCCCGGCCGGTGCCCCCGGACGCTCGACCGTGGCCGTCGAGATCGCGGTCGAGATCGCTCGCGGCGCAGCCGGTGTCGCGCTCGTCGACGCCGACTCGCATGCACCGTCCCTCGCCCTGACGCTGGGTCTCCCGGATGAAGGTCCGGGGTTCGCCGCCGCATGTCGGCAGGCTGAGGTGGGCGGTCTCGACGCCCGTGAACTCACCCGCATCAGCATCCCTCTCGGACGCACGGGCGTCGACGTTCTCACGGGCATCAACCGTCCCTCGCGATGGCCGGAGCTGTCCGAAACACGGGTCGGTGCCGCACTGGAAGTCTGTCGCTCCTGGGTGGGGCACACCGTCGTAGACGTCGCCGCTTCGCTGGAACGAGACGAAGAGATCGTCAGTGATCTCGATGGGCCGAGAAGGAACGCCGCCACGCTGGCGGCGTTGGCTTCGGCCGATCTCGTGGTCGCAGTGACCGCGGCCGACCCTGTGGGCGTCTCGCGGTTCCTGCGACAGATGCCCGAGGTGCGCGGCGTCGTCGGAGACACACCGATCGCGGTCGTCGCGAACAGACTGCGTCCGGGTGCGCTCGGCCTCGACGCCCGCGGCCAGGTGCGCCGCACACTCGAGCGGTTCGGAGGCGTTCGCGATGTCTGGTTCGTGCCGCAGGACCCGCGTTCAGCGGATGCGGCGCTCCTGTCGGCGCGCTCGATCGCCGAGACGGCGCCGCGGTCGCCGTTCACCCACGCGATCCGCCGATTCGTCGGTGAAGCGATCCTGCCTCCGGATGTCGCACACGGTCGACGGGCCGCCTGACCGCCTACGCTGGAACCGTGTCGACCCTCAGCGATCTCGTATACGCACAAGGCCGTTCCAGCGAAGACGATGTCGAGTGGCTGCATCGCCTCGCCGGTGATGGACAGCTGCTGGCAGACCTGGCCTTCGCCGACATCGTCGTCTGGGTGCCGACCGCCGATGACTCGTTCGTCGCGATCGCACACACGCGCCCGAGCGGTGCGGCGACGCTGTTCTACCGAGACATCGTGGGCGACAGGGTCCGTCCGCAGTGGCGCACCCAGGTGCGCGACGCGTTCCTCACCGGTCGGATCGTCGACTCGGCCTCACCGGACTGGTTCGAAGAGACACCGACCCGTGTGCGTGCCGTGCCGATCATGCGTCGTGAGGCGGGCGCACATCCGCAGGCCATCGGGGTACTCACCCGCCACACGAACCTCGGCGAAGCCCGCACCCCCAGCCGCCAGCAGATCACGTTCAACGACTGCGCCGACGACCTGTTCGGCATGATCGCCTCGGGGGAGTTCCCCGACCTCGCCGCACCCACCGCGCCCCGTCGCGGCGCCCCCCGCGCCTCGGACGGTTTGGTCAGACTCGATGTCGACGGCATCACGACCTTCGCGAGTCCGAACGCGCTCTCGGCGTTCAACAGACTCGGGTTCGAGGATGAGCTCGAAGGTGAGTCGCTCGTCGAGGTCGTCACGCAGATCCTTCCGTCGAAGCGGCAATTCGACGAGTCGCTCCCCGTGGTCGTCACCGGTCGCGCGCCCTGGCGCGCCGATCTGGAAGCGCGCGGAGTGACCGTCTCGCTGCGCACGATTCCGCTCCGCGACCACGGCGCTCGAACCGGAGCGATCGTGCTCTGCCGAGACGTGACGGAGATCCGTCACCAGGAGCAGGAGCTCATCACGAAGGACGCCACGATCCGCGAGATCCATCACCGCGTCAAGAACAACCTGCAGACCGTCGCTTCGTTGTTGAGGATCCAGGCACGGCGCTCCCACTCCGAAGAAGCCCGCGATGCCCTCACCCACGCGATGCGTCGCGTCTCGGCGATCGCCGTCGTACACGACACGCTTTCGGAGGGGCTCGCGCAGAATGTCGACTTCGACGACGTCTTCGAACGCGCGCTCAAGCTCATCGCCGAGGTCGCCGCGGCGCCCAGCACGAGGGCGCGCACGCGCACGACCGGCCGTTTCGGCACGTTGCCCAGTGAGTACGCGACGCCGCTTGCGCTCGCTCTGACCGAGTTGGTGACGAACGCCGTCGAACACGGACTGGCAGGACAAGAGGGAGAGGTTGAGATCGTCGCCGATCGCACCGACGAGCAGCTTGCCGTCACCGTTCGCGACAACGGCGTCGGACTCACCGAGGGTCAGGTCGGTCGCGGGTTGGGCACGCAGATCGTCCGCACCCTCATCCAGGGAGAACTCGGCGGGTCGATCGACTGGCACACCGCCGTCGGCGCGGGGACCGAGGTGACGATCGACATTCCCCTGCGCTATCTGGGACGTGTCCGCGAGTAGCGCGTGAGCTTGCCGACGCGGGTTGCCGTGCCTGCGTGATCAGGAGGCGCGGTGCTGTCAGGAGGCGCGTCGCGCCGTGCTGTCAGGAGGCGCGTCGCGCCCGGGCCGCGCGGCGCTTGAGCGCGCGACGCTCATCCTCCGAGAGGCCACCCCACACGCCCGAGTCCTGTCCGGTCTCGAGGGCGTACTGCAGGCACACCTCGGTGACGGTGCAACGAGCGCACACCGACTTGGCCTTCTCGATCTGATCGACGGCCGGGCCGGTGTTGCCGACCGGGAAGAACAGCTCGGGGTCGACGGTCAGGCAGGCGGCTTTGTCGCGCCAATCCATGGGGGTGCTCCTTCAGGGGCTCAGGGGTCTGTGGGTGCCTTATCGGGTTCGGGTACCCTGTGTGAGTGCGAGCAGGATGCTCGCCCACGTCGCTGTGGAGCACACGGCTTCACCAATCGTCCCATAGCACATGGTGATGATCAAGAGATGTCACGTACGTTTCTGAGCGGGCTTGCTGTGCATCCGCTCCACGCCTGGCGAACTCGCACAAACGACTGCACGCGTGAACGAAGGACGATGACGGATGCCCACAAACCGATTCGACCGCCCCGCGGGGATCCTCGTCGGACTCGAGGGCGTCGGTCTCGTCGGCCTCGCCGCCTGGCAGGTGCTCGCGCTCGTTTCCGGTGACACGGGCTCACCCGTGAGTGCGATCGCGCTCATCGTCCTCACCGTCATCGGGGCCGCGGTGGTCCTTGCGTTCGCCGCCGCGATCGTCCGTGCACGCTCGTGGGGGCGCTCGGGTGGCATCGTGACGCAGCTGTTGATCCTCGCGGTGGCGTTGGGAGCGGCGACCGGGTCGTTCGCCGACGGGACGACCGCTCTCGTGATCGCCGGGCCGGCCGTCGTGGCATTGGTGGTCCTCGTCCTCGCCGTCCGTGACGCGGGACGGACGGCGGACGACGACGGCACGGTGTGAACCGCCCGGGTCAGATCCCCAGCAGGCTCCGGACGCGGGCGACGTGTCCGGTCGCGCGCACGTTGTAGAGGGCGTGGGTGATGACGCCGTCATCGATGACGAACGTCGAGCGGATCACGCCTTCGACGACCTTGCCGTAGTTCGTCTTCTCGCCCCATGCGCCGTACGCATCGTGGACAGCGTGATCGGGGTCGCTCAAGAGGTCGTAGGTGAGCGAGTCGCGCTCGCGGAAGCGGCGGAGCTTCGAGGTGTCGTCGCGGGAGATGCCGAGAATCGTGTAGCCGGCGGCCTGGAGCGGCGCGAGGCTGTCGCGGAAGTCGCACGCCTCTTTCGTGCAGCCGGGGGTCATCGCGGCCGGGTAGAAGAACACGATCGCCTTCGTGCCGGGGATATCGGTCAAGGAGACCTCAGCGTCGTCCTGGTTGACCAACGAGAAGGTGGGGGCGGGGCTGCCGGGCTCGAGTCGCGTCATGCTTCCACGATACGGCCCCGTCAACCCCGGTCGGCGAAGGTCCCGAGCAGGCGCTGAAGCGAGTCCAGCCGCCCTGCGCCCGTCGGGCCGAGGCGGCCCTGCTCGACGGCGTCGGCGATGGCGCAGTCCGGCGCATCCGGCAGGTGGGTGCATCCTCGGGGGCAGTCCTCGGCCACCGTCGCGAGATCGGTGAAAGCACGCAAGATGTTCGCGGTGTCGATGTGCCCGAGCCCGAACGAACGGACACCGGGGGTGTCGATGACCCAGCCGGCGCCCTCGGCGCCGACGTAGCGCAACGACACCGTCGAGCTCGATGTGTGGCGTCCGCGTCCGGTCACCTCGTTGACGTGCCCCGTGGCCCGACGGGCGTCGGGCACCAGCGCGTTGACGAGCGTCGACTTGCCCACACCCGAGTGCCCGACGAAGACGGTCGAGTGGCCGACGAGCGCAGCACCCACGCGCTCGGTCGGCATCTCGTCGCGCGCGCTCGTGAAGACCTCGAGATCGAGTCCGTCGAAGTGTGTCAGGAACTCCGCCGGATCGGCCAGGTCGGTCTTCGTCACGACCAGAAGGGGGCGGATGCCGGCATCCAGCGCCGCCACCAGGTAGCGATCCACGAGCCGTGCTCGCGGTTCGGGGTCGGCGGCGGCGACGACGACGAGCATCTGGTCTGCATTCGCGACGATGATGCGTTCGACCTGATCGGTGTCATCGGCGCTGCGTCGCAGGAGCGACGTGCGCTCCTCGATTCCGACGATCCGCGCGAGCGTACCCTCGGCGCCCGAGACGTCCCCGACGACGCGTGCACGGTCACCGGTGACGATCGGCGACTTGCGGAGTTCTCGGGCGCGCGTGGCCAGGACGGTGTGTTCGTCGGGACCGTCCTCGCCGATCAGGACGGTGTACCGCCCGCGATCGACGCCCAGCACCCGGGCGATGACGGCGTCGTCGTGGGCCGGACGACGCTTGGTACGCGGACGGTTCGCCTTGGGATTCGGACGCACGCGCACATCCTGCTCGTCGAACTCCGGTTCGTCGTCTTCGTTGTCCGGGGCGAGCCAGCTCACGATGCGCGGTGGGTCTCTGCGTCCGCGGTCGACCCGTCCAGCATCCGCTGCCAGATCTCGGGAAACTCGGGGATCGTCTTGGCGGTGGTTCCGATGTCGTCGACCTCCACGCCGGGCACGGCGAGTCCGATCACCGCTCCCGCCGTTGCCATGCGGTGGTCATGGTGCGCGTGCCAGACACCGCCGTGCAACGGCTTCGGGACGATGCGGATGCCGTCGTCGAGTTCGTGTGCTTCGCCGCCGAGCGCACGGAGGTTGCCGACCAGTGCCGCGATGCGGTCGGTCTCGTGGCCGCGAATGTGTCCGATGCCGTAGAGAGTGGTCGGACTGTCGGCGAACGCCGCGAGGGCGAACAGCGTCGGTGTCAACTCTCCCGCCGACGACAGGTCGAGATCGACTCCGTGGATGCCGGATCCGGCGCTGACGGTCAGGACCCCGCCGCGGCGGTGCGTGCGCCCGCCCATGAGGGTGAGGATGTCGCCCAGCATGTGACCTGGTTGGGTCGAGTGAGGAGGCCACCCGGTGACCCCTACCGATCCGCCCGCCACCATTGCGGCAGCGAGGAATGGCGCGGCGTTGGAGAGGTCGGGTTCGATCGCGACCTCTTTGCCGCGGATCGGGCCGGCCGGCACGATCCACTCGCCGATCGACGGCCGCTCGACGTGCACGCCGCGGTGTGCGAGTGCTTCGACGGTCATGTCGATGTGGGGCATGCTCGGAAGCCGTTCGCCCGAGTGGACGAGGTGCAGCCCCACGTCGAAGTGGGGCGCCGACAACAGCAAACCTGAGACGAACTGGCTCGATGCGCTCGCGTCGATCGTGACCTCGCCGCCCCGCACGTGCCCGTGACCCCGCACCGAGAACGGCAACGACCACGTCCCGCCGTCGTCGATGTCGACGCCGACGTCGCGCAGCGCGGTGATCATCGCCCCCATCGGGCGGTGAAGCGCGCTCTCATGGGCGGTCAGGACGATGTCACCGTCGGCGAACCCTCCGAGAGGGGCGGCGAATCGCATGACGGTGCCGGCCTGGCCGCAGTCGACGGTGGTGTCGCCGCGCAGGGGCCAGGTAGGCGTCACGACGATATCGTCGCCGTAATCACCGGCGCCCGGGACGAGGTCGATCTCGACGCCGAGCGCGCGCAACGCGACGATCATTCGGGCGGAGTCGTCGGAGTGAAGGGGTGCGGTGAGGCGACTGGGTCCTTCGGCGAGCGCGGAAAGAATGAGCTCTCGGTTGGTGAGGGACTTCGACCCCGGAACCGTGACCACGGCGTGCAGGTCGCCCTCGGAGATGGGCGCTCTCCAGCGTCCGCTCGTGCGTGTGGCGGAACTGAGGGAATACCCGTCGGCTGTCATCGGGTTCTACCCTACTGACCGCCTGTCGACACGGCGGGAAGACGCATCGACGGTTCTCGTCGGGATTACGGAGGAGATGTGGTGACGACCACCGAAGACACCGGCGTCGACGCGTCGTTCGCCGCCCTCATCGAGGGCTGGGACGACGCGGACGTAGAATCGACAGCGATGACCGAGAAGGTGGACGAGGCCGTTGAGGCCCGGCTCGCGCGCGAGCAGTTCGAAGAGCAGGCTTTGCCCTTCATGGACCAGCTGTATGCCGCGGCGATGCGCATGACGCGCAATCCCGCCGACGCGTCGGACCTCGTGCAGGAGACATTCGTGAAGGCGTTCGGATCGTGGCGCACGTTCACGCAGGGCACCAACCTCAAGGCGTGGCTGTACCGGATCCTGACGAACACCTACATCAACACCTATCGCAAGAAGCAGCGCGAGCCCTACCAGGGCACGATCGACGAACTCGAGGACTGGCAGCTCGGCGGAGCGGAGTCGACGACGGCGACGCGGACGCGGTCCGCCGAGGCCGAGGCGATCGACCACATGCCGGCATCCGCGGTGAAAGACGCCCTGCAGTCGATTCCGGAGGACTTCCGGCTGGCCGTCTACTTGGCCGACGTCGAGGGATTCGCCTACCAGGAGATCGCCGACATCATGAAGACCCCCATCGGCACGGTGATGAGTCGTCTCCACCGCGGTCGCCGTATGCTTCGCGACCTGCTGGCCGATTACGCACAGGAGCGCGGTATCGAGACCGCATCCGCCACAAGGAGCGAGAAATGACCGACTGCGGCTGCGAGAAGGCGCGACGGGATCTCGAGGAGTACCTGCGTCACGAGGTGTGCAAGACCGCGCACGCCGACATCGAGGAGCACCTCGACAACTGTCCGGGATGCCGCGACGAGGCGCTCGTGGCGCGCACACTGACCGACGTGGTTGCAAGGGCGTGTAAGGAGACCGCTCCCGAAGAGCTGCGCGATCGGGTGCTCGCGCGTCTGCGCGCGGCGCACACGACGGCCTGAGGCCCGACTCAGCGGGGGACGAAGACGCGCAGCGCGCGCGGCGCGACGTCGACGGTCAGCGGCAGTGTGCCGATCGGGTCACCGTCGGCGTAGGCAGTGACCCCGGGTGAGGCCAGTCGCACCGAACGCACGCGAAATGTCGAGACCTCGTCGATCCCGGTGTGCGTTCCCTTGTACACGCGCGGCAACAGCCGGAGCAGGCGCAGTCTGCCAGCAGGCCGGATGAGTGTGACATCCAGTTCGCCGTCGGCCGGATCCGCATCGGGGCAGATCGGGATGCCGCCGCCGTAGCTCGTCCCATTGCCGATCGTCGCCATCAAGAGATCACCCGTCACACGCCGGATCGTGCCGTCGACGAGAGCGAGTTCGACCTCGTAGGGCAGACCCGAGAGGGTCATGAACTCAACCAGCACGGCGAGTGTGTAGCGCGAATCGCCTCGTGGCCACCGCATCGTGTTGGCTCGATCGTTCACGCGCGAGTCGAAACCGCTGGCGAGGACGGTGGCGAAGTACGCGCGCGATCCGTCGTCGCGCGTCACCCGAGCCAGGTCGATGTCGCGCGTGGCGCCGGCCGCGACGGCGTCTGCGGCCGAGACGGGGTCGAGTTCGCGCAGCCCCAGCGTCGTCGCGAGGTCGTTCCCTGTGCCCGACGGGATGATCCCCAGCGGGATGCCGGTGCCCGCGACCTCTTGCAGGGCGAGGTTCACCGTGCCGTCACCACCGGCGACGACGACGGCCGCGGCGCCGAGCTCGATCGCGGTGCGGAGGAGTTCACTGGATTCGTGTGCGCTGCCGCCGCTGAGGATGGTCGTGCGCACACCGTGGGTACGCAGTCGTTCGGCCGCGCGCTCGGCGGCGCCGGTGTGCGCGCCTGCTCGTGCGGCGGGATTGACCAGCAGCGCGACGGTCACGCGCGCTCCGGGGACGCGGGGTCGACGAGCGCGCCCGGGTTCATGATGCCGCGGGGGTCGACCGTGTCTTTGACCGCCCGCAGGATCTGCACTCCGAGGTCTCCGATCTCCTCCGCGAGATACGGGCGGTGGTCCCGCCCGACGGCGTGGTGGT
Source organism: Microbacterium koreense (assembly GCF_042677105.1). Classification (NCBI taxonomy): domain Bacteria; kingdom Bacillati; phylum Actinomycetota; class Actinomycetes; order Micrococcales; family Microbacteriaceae; genus Microbacterium; species Microbacterium koreense. The sequence continues at coordinate 2,576,068 of NZ_JBHTIM010000001.1, read as the reverse complement.
GGGTGATCGTGCCGCCGGCGGTGACGATGGCGCGGGATGCGGCATCCTTCGCCTTCGCCCATTGCGCCGCGGGGTCGGCGGTGAGCGCGGCGACGACGGTGAAGTACAGCGACGCGCCGGCGGGGTACACGTGCGAGATGTGGCACATGACGATCGGGCGGGTACCCGTCACGGCCAGGGTCTCGGCGAGCGCGGTGGTGACGGCCTGCTTGAGCGTCGTCAGGTTCGCCCACGTGGTGGCGGTTTCGAGGGTCTCGGCGAGGATTCCTGCGTCCATGAGTGTGTCGCGCAGGGCGGGTGAGGCGAATCGACCGCGTTCCCACGAGCGCGCCGGGTCTTCTCCCCGAGACTTGGCCCCGTGACGCGCGAAGACCGTCGTCACGATCGCGCGCGTCGTGTCGGCCTCGGCGGTGTCGGCCCCTTCGAAGGTCGCCACGGCCAGGCATCCGCGCAGACGCGTCAGGTGGCCGCCGAGTGTGGCGTTGACCTTCGTCTCATTCTCATCGCTCAGTCGAAGCACGGTCGGGCGGATGCCGCGCTGGGTGACCTCGCGGAACGCCGCGGCGCCGGAGGCGAAATCGGGGAACGTCCACGCTCCATATGCGGTGGCGGCGGCGACCGGCCGGATGCGGACCGTCACCTCGGTGAGGACGCCGAGGGCACCCTCCGAGCCGAGGAACAGCTCGCGCAGGTCCGGTCCCGCCGCGCTCGCGGGTGATCGGCCCAGCGCGATGTCACCGGCGGGTGTGGCGACGCGGAGCGCATGGACGAGGTCGTCGAACCGGCCGTAGCCGCGGGAGGCCTGGCCGCTCGAGCGGGTCGCGGCGAACCCTCCGAGCGAGGCATAGAGGAAGCTCTGCGGAAAGTGGCCGAGAGTGAACCCGTGTGCGGCCAGCATCTGCTCCGCTTGGGGGCCGGTCGTTCCTGCGCCGAAGCGGGCCAGGAGCGAGATCTCATCGATGTCCCACAGCGCGGCCGTGCGCGTGAGGTCGAGGGCGATGACGCGCGTGTGGGCGCCGGGATCGGGATCGACGCCGCCGACGACCGACGTGCCGCCTCCGAACGGGACGACCGCGATGCCGCGGTGGTCGCAGACCCGCAACACGGCGGCGACGTCGTCATGTGAGGCGGGGGAGACGACGGCGTCGGGCGCGGTCTGGACACCCATCGATCGACGTCGCAGCAGATCGGGCGTGCTCTTGCCGCCGAGATGCCACATTCTGATGTCGTCCTCGCGGGTCACGTGCGCGTGTCCGACCGCCGCTGCCAGCGCGGTGACGTCGTCGGCGGTGAGCCTGCTCGGAGTGAGGTGGGGGCGTGTGACGCGCGCGACGGGGTGGGGTTTGCCGGGGATCAGCGTCGAGATCAGTGCCCGCGCGGCCCCAGGAAGAGACGCCGGCTCGGTGCCCCAGGCATCCCAGTCTGAGCGCGATCGCGGCTCGGGGATCTCGAGGGGCTCGGGTGCGGGCGTCGTCGCCGGCGGCATCGCAGACATGGCGACAGTATGACACATTCTGTATGTTTGTCACATGGCTGACGAGTCCTCCCTGACGGCGAACGCGATCCTCGACGCGGCGCGCGCTGAAGTGCTCTCGCACGGCATCCGCCGAACCACTGCTTCCGACATCGCGCGGCACGCGGACGTGTCGCGTCAGACCCTGTATCGGTACTGGCCCGACGCCCAGGCGATCTTCGCCGCCCTCATCACCCGCGAGCTCATCGCCACGCTGCCCGTCTCGGCGCCGCGGGCGGGGTCGCTCGATCAGCTCGTCGCAATGCTCGTCGACACCACCGACGGGATTCGCCGTATGCCGCTCGTCGATCGGTTGCGCACGACAGATCCCGAACTCTTCGCGCGATACGTCTTCGAACGGCTCGGCACGAGTCAGCGCGCGATCCTGGGAGACCTGACACGACGCATCGCCGAAGGACAGGATGACGGGTTCGTGCGCGCCGCTCATCCCGAACGGCTGGCGGCGGTGGTGTTGCTCGCGATGCAGTCGGTCGTGCAGTCCGCGCCCCTCGTCTCCGAGTGGATCGAGGACGATGCGTGGCGCGACGAGCTGTCGGTGCTGCTCAGCGGCTACCTGGGGGAGCGGTGACCGGCCCGCAGGAGTTCGGGACGGCGCTGAACGCCGCCCGGCGCAGCCGTGAACTGGACGTCGTCTCCACCGTCGCCGACGTCGACGTGCTCGTGATCGGGGGAGGGATCACCGGGGTCGGTCTCGCCCTCGACGCGGCCTCGCGCGGGCTGCGCACCGTTCTCGTCGAGCGGCGCGACCTCGCGTACGGGACGAGCCGCTGGAGCTCGAAGCTCACGCACGGCGGCCTGCGCTATCTCGCATCGGGTCAGTTCGCGATCGCTCACGAGAGCGCCGCCGAGCGGCACCTGCTCATGACGCGGATCGCACCGCACCTGACCCGGCCTCTCGCGCAGGTCATGCCGCTCTACCGCCCCGGCCACGTCAGGCGGGGCGCATACGTCGGCGCCGGCTACCTGCTCGGCGACGCGTTGCGTCGCGTGGTGCGCACACCCTCGGGACTCCTCCGCGCCCCCGGCGCCCTTGGTCGCGACGAGACCTCCCGGCTCCTCCCGGCGCTTCGCGACGACGACCTCGCCGGTGCCGTCCGAGGCTGGGACGGGCAGGTGATCGACGATGCCCGCCTGGTCACGGCGGTTGCCCGGACCGCCGCAGGGCACGGGGCGGCGATCCTCACGCGGTGCGCGGCGGTGGCCGTGGCCGGAGAGGCGGCGACGTTGCGTGACGAAGCGACGGGCCGGGAGTTCGGGATCCGGGCGCGTGCGATCATCTCGGCCGCCGGTGTGTGGGCGGGCGAGCTCTCCGAGGGCGTGCACCTCACGCCCAGTCGGGGGACCCACCTCGTCGTCGACACGGTACGCCTCGGCGGTGCGGACGTCTCGCTCACGGTGCCGATCCCGGGCTCCTCCAGTCGCTTCGTCTTCACCGTGCCCGCCCCGCACGGGCGCACCTACATCGGACTGACCGATGTTCCCACCGAGGGAGAGATCCCCGAGGTGCCGGTGGCGACCGACCCCGAAATCGACATGCTTCTGAACACCGTCAACCAGGTGCTCCATACCCCCCTCACCCGCGACGACGTACGCGGCACGTTCGCCGGCCTCCGGCCGCTGCTCCAAGGCGTCGGTTCGGGGGAGACCAGCGACCTGTCGCGGCAGCACGCCGTCATCGAGTCCGACAACGGCGTTCTCAACGTCGTCGGGGGCAAGCTCACGACCTATCGCCGCATGGCTGAAGACGGGATCGACGAAGCGGTGCGTCGGCGCTTCGCGCCGGGTAGCGTCGCGCCGTCACGCACCCGCACGCTGCCGCTGGTCGGGGCGGCGACGCGCCGTGAGTTGGCGACGGTGCCGGCACCCGCCCGATTCGTTCGGCGATTCGGGATCGAAGCTCCCCGTGTCGCCGCCCTCTCCGCGGGCGCGACGGCGTCGCGGGGGGTCTCCGCGCAGGAGCTCGAATGGGGGGTGGTCGCCGAAGGCGCCCTCACGATCGACGACCTCCTCGAGCGGCGTACGCGGCTCGGGCTCGTCGCGGCCGAAGCCGATGAGTCTCGGGATGCGGCGGCCGCCGCGTTCGCGCGCGCCGGCGTCGTTCCCCTCGACGTCTGAGCTCCCGTGCGGCGACGCATGAAGGCCGCCCCTCGGGGCGGCCTTCATGTCACGTGCGGGTCAATCCGTCGACGTCGCCGCCTGGATGATCGCCGTCTGTTCGAGCGCGTGCACCTTCGGCGACCCCGTCGCCGTCGAGGCCGCAGCCGAACGCGAGATTCGGCGGATCGTACGACCGTGCAGGTGCTTGACGACCTCGAGCGCGATGAACGGCCAGGCGCCCTGGTTCTCGGGCTCGTCCTGCACCCACACCAGCTCGGCGTTCGGGTAGGTCTCGATGATGGCGTTGAGCTCGTTGATCGGTGCGGGGTAGAACTGCTCCACGCGCACCAGGGCGACCTTGTCGTTCGGGTTCTTGTCGAGCTCGGACCGCAGATCCCAGTGGATCTTGCCCGAGTGCAGCAGCACCCGCGTCACGGCGCTCTTGTCGATGCCGCGGTCGTCGTCGAGAACGGGCTCGAAACGACCGGACGTGAAGTCCTCGACCGCGCTCGAGGCCCCGCGCAGTCGCAGCATCGCCTTCGGCGTGAACACGACCAGGGGGCGGCGTGGGCGGGCATACGCCTGACGGCGCAACAGGTGGAAGTACGACGCGGGGGTCGACGGACGGGCGACCGTCATGTTCTCTTGCGCGCACATCTGCAGGTAGCGCTCGATGCGCGCGGAGGAGTGGTCGGGTCCCTGCCCCTCATATCCGTGCGGCAGCAACAGCACGACGCTCGACTGCTGACCCCACTTCTGATCGGCCGACGACAGGTACTCGTCGACAACCGACTGGGCGCCGTTCGCGAAGTCGCCGAACTGCGCCTCCCAGAGCACGAGCGCATCTGGGCGCTCCACCGAGTATCCGTACTCGAACGCCATCGCGGCGTACTCGCTCAGCAGGGAGTCATAGACCCAGAAACGTCCCTGATCCTCGCTCAGGTTCGTCAGCGGAATCCACTCCTGGCCGTTCGAGCGGTCGTGGAGCACCGAGTGGCGCTGCACGAACGTTCCGCGGCGGGAGTCCTGACCAACCAGGCGCACGTTCGTCTTCTCGAGCAGAAGCGAGCCGAAGGCGAGCAACTCGGCGAAGGCCCAGTCGATCGATCCGTTGCGACTCATGTCCAGGCGCTTGTCGAGCAACTGCTGCAGCTTCGTGTGCACCGTGAAGCCCTCGGGCTTGTTCACGAACGTGTCGCCGATGAGGTTCACGACGTCGCTCGAGACACCGGTGGTTTCGGGCTCGCCGGCCGGGGCGGGATCATCCGCATCCGACACGATCGCCGTCGCACCCGTCTCGGCCTCGTGGGTCTCGGTGAAGGCGATCTCCAGACGCCGCTGGAAATCCTGCTTCGCCTTCTCGTACTCCTCTTCGGTGATGTCACCGCGGCCGACGAGCGATTCCGTGTAGAGGCGACGCACCGAACGCTTCGCTTCAATGAGGTTCGTCATCAATGGCTGTGTCATCGAGGGGTCATCGCCCTCGTTGTGACCGCGGCGGCGGTAGCAGACGAGATCGATCACGATGTCGCGGTGGAATCGCTCTCTGTACGCGAACGCGAGTTGCGCGACACGGTTGACGGCCTCGGGGTCGTCGCCGTTGACATGGAGAACCGGCGCCTGGATCGTCTTGGCGACGTCGGTGGCGTACACCGAGGTGCGGGCATCCTGGGGCGTCGTGGTGAAACCGACCTGGTTGTTGACGACGACGTGCACCGTGCCGCCGGTGCGGTATCCGCGCAGTTGCGACATCTGCAGCGTCTCGACGACGACACCCTGGCCCGCGAACGCGGCATCGCCGTGGACGAGGATCGGCAACCACGAGAACGTGCCGATGGGTTTGCGATCCTGCTTGGCACGCACGATTCCCTCGAGCACGGCATCCACCGTCTCGAGGTGCGACGGGTTGGCGGCGAGGTAGACCGGAAGCTCTGCGTCATCGTCGGCGACGAAGGTCCCCTCGGTGCCGAGGTGGTACTTCACGTCGCCCGACCCACTCTTCGAACCGATCGCGACCGACCCCTCGAACTCGCGGAACACCTGACCGTAGGTCTTGCCGGCGATGTTGGTGAGCACGTTCAGGCGACCACGGTGTGCCATACCGATCGCGGCACCATCCATCCCCGCCTCCGCAGCACCCTGCAGGATCTCGTCGAGGAGGGGAATCAGCGACTCGCCGCCTTCGAGGCTGAAGCGCTTCTGACCGACGTACTTGGTCTGCAAGAACGTCTCGAACGCCTCGGCCTGGTTCAGGCGGTCGAGGATGCGCATCTGCTCGTCGTGGCCGGGCTTTTGGTACTTGACCTCGACGTTCTGCTGGAACCAGGCGCGCTGCTCCGGATCCTGGATGTGCATGTACTCCAGGCCGATCGTGCGGCAGTAGGAGTCACGTAGCACGCCGAGAACATCGCGCAGCTTCATCTGACGCTTGCCGCCGAACCCACCCGTGACGAACTCGCGGTCCAGATCCCAGAACGTCAGCCCGTGGCTTTCGATCTCGAGGTCGGGGTGCGTCCGCTGCATGTATTCCAGCGGGTCGATGTCGGCCATGAGGTGGCCGCGGACGCGGAACGAGTTGATGAGCTCCTGAACACGGGCCTGCTTGTCGACCCGCTCGGCGAGGTCGACGTTGATGTCGTTGGCCCAGTGGATCGGGGCGTAGGGGATGCGCAGCGCCGCGAAGATCTCCTCGTAGAACCCGCGCTGCCCGATGAGCAACTCGTGCACCTTCTTGAGGAATTCGCCCGAGCCCGCGCCCTGGATGACCCGGTGGTCGTAGGTGCTGGTCAGCGTGATGGTCTTGCCGATGCCGAGCTCGACGAGGGTCTTCTCGCTCGACCCCTGGAACTCGGCCGGATACTCCAGGGCGCCGGCGCCGACGATGCAGCCCTGGCCCTTCATCAGACGGGGAACCGAGTGCACGGTGCCGATTCCGCCGGGGTTCGTCAACGAGATCGTCGTGCCCTGGAAATCGGATGCGGTGAGCTTGTTGCCGCGCGCACGCTTGACCAGGTCTTCGTACGAGGCGAGGTACTCGTTGAACGTCAACGCGTCGGCGCGCTTGATGCTCGGGACGAGCAGTGCGCGGGTGCCGTCGGGCTTGGGGAGGTCGATCGCGATGCCCAGGTTGATGTGGGCGGGGGCGACGACCGACGGCTTACCGTCGACCTCGGCATAGAACACGTTCTGGCTCGGGAACTCCTTCAGCGCCCGGATGATCGCCCATCCGATGAGGTGGGTGAAGCTGACCTTGCCACCGCGCGTGCGTGACATGTGGTTGTTGATCACGATCCGGTTGTCGATCATGAGCTTCGCCGGCACCGTGCGCACGCTCGTCGCCGTGGGGACGGTCAGCGACTCGTCCATGTTCGCCGCAAGGGTCTTCGGCAGGCCACGCAACGGGGTGACCTTGTCCTCTTCGGTGGATTCCTCAGGATTCGAGGGCACCGCCGCGGGCGCCTGAGCCGGAATCGGCTGGGCCGCCGCCGGACGTGCCGTGGTCTTGGCGACCGGTTGCGCACCGATCACGGGCACGGGTGCCGTCACCGGGTGGGCGCCGTTCGTCGCGGCGTCGGATGCGGCATCCGCTGAGCGGGTCGCTTGCGGGGCGGGAGCGGCATCCGCCTTCTTCTCGCCGGAGGCGCCGGCGGGGCGATAGGCCTCGAGAATGGGCCACCACTCCTTGTCGACGGAGTTTCGATCGACGATGAACTGCTGATACAGCTCCTCGACGAGCCACTCGTTCGCTCCGAACTCTCCTTCGCTCGAAACTCCGAGGCCCGTCACCTGGCTCGACACTCGCGATCGCCTGCTTTCATCGATGAAGAAATGAGGTGCGCACGGCCCGCGGTCAGCGCCCGCACACGGCTTACAAGCGTAACCCAGTCCACGGCCACAAGTCAGGGCCGCGCGGTGAGCCGGAGGGAACGATCAGGCATCGGTTCCCTGTCGGAAACAGTCACTACGCTTGGCGCACATGGAGTTCTATGGCGAGCAGCCGAACGTCGACCTGACCTACTCGGATGTGTTCCTCGTTCCGCGACGCTCATCGATCACGAGTCGACTCGACGTCGACCTGTCGCCCGGCGACGGCACGACGGCGACCATCCCGCTCGTCTCGGCCAACATGAACTCGGTCACCGGGCCACGTCTGGCCGCCACCCTGGCGCGACGCGGCGGGCTCGGCGTGCTGCCGCAGGACATGCCCTTGCAAGAGCTCGATGCCGCCATCCGGTGGGTGAAAGACCAACCGGTGGCGTGGGACACACCGCTCGTCCTTCCTCCCGAGGCGACGGTGGCGGATGCGGCGCGACTGCTGCCGCCGACCGAAGGTCACGGGATCGTGGTCGCTCCCGCGACCGACGGCCCGGTCGGGATCGACGACGTCCTCGGCATCGTGCCCGCCACACGCCTCGCGACCGCGCTCGCCGATGCGCGCCTGGGTGACCTGACGCGCGGGAGGGCCCCGTCGATCGACGCCGACGACGTCGAGACCGCCCGCCACGCCTTCGACCTCATCGTCGCGACCGAAGCCGACACCGTCTGTGTCCTTCACCACGGGCACGTCGTGGGCACGCTCTCGCGACGCAGCGCCCTGCGATCAACCCTGTACCGACCCGCCGTCGACGCCGGCGGGCGACTCATCGTCGCGGCCGCCGTCGGCATCAACGGCGACGTCGCGGCCAAGGCGAAGGCGCTCGCCGCCGCCGGTGTCGACGTCCTGGTCGTCGACACCGCGCACGGTCACCAAGAAGGAATGCTTCGCGCCCTCGCCGCGGTCAGCGAGCTCGAGCTCGGCATCCCGATCGCAGCCGGCAACATCGTCACCGCAGACGGCGTGCACGACCTCGTCTCGGCAGGCGCGAGCATCCTCAAGGTGGGCGTCGGTCCCGGGGCGATGTGCACGACCCGCATGATGACCGCGGTCGGGCGACCGCAGTTCTCCGCCGTGCTCGAAACCGCCGAAGCCGCGCGGCTGCGCGGCGCGCATGTATGGGCCGACGGCGGCGTCCGGTACCCCCGCGACGTCGCGCTCGCCCTCGCGGCGGGTGCGGCATCCGTCATGATCGGCTCGTGGTTCGCCGGGACCATAGAGTCGCCGGGCGAACTGCAGCGCGGAGCGGACGGGCGGTTGTACAAGGAGTCGTGGGGCATGGCCTCGACCAAAGCAGTGCACGAGCGGTTCGGTCGCCTCGACCCCTACGAGCTCGCCCGCAAGGAGTTGTTCGCCGAGGGAATCTCGTCGTCGAAGATCTTCCTCGACCCGATGCGGCCAGGGCTTGAAGACCTGCTCGACATGATCACCTCGGGTGTGCGCTCGTCGTTCACCTACGCGGGTGCGTCGACCGTCGCCGAGTTCCACGACCGGGCCCGCGTCGGCCTGCAGTCGGCGGCCGGGTACGAGGAGGGGAAGGCTCTCCCCGTCAGCTGGTAGTCCGCAGCGCCTCCCGGGCTCACGCCATCCCGCCCCGGCGGCTTACCGCCTCGGCCGCTTCCCGCCTCGGCGGCTTCCCGCCCCGGCCGCATCCCGCCCCGCGCGCCCGAAAGGTGCGTACGCGCCCGACTTTTTCGGCCGCGTGAGCACAATTCGACAGCGTGAGCGATGACGGATGCGTGCGGGGCGCGGCTTCGGGAGGGTGGTCCGCGCGTGGGGCGTGGCTCCGGCGGGGGTGTCCAGCGCGTGCGGGGCGCGGCTCCGGAAGGGCGGCTCAGCGCGTGCGGGGCGTGGCTCCGGCGGGGGTGTCCAGCGCGTGCGGGGCGCGGCTCCGGAACGGCGGTTCAGCGCGTGCGGGGCCGAGGCTTCGTCGACGGGAGACCGTCGCCGGTCAAGATGTCGTACATTCGCCCGGGATGATCGGCATCGGTTGCCCCGAGCCGGGAGAATCCGCGGACCTCGCGCCGGATCTCGTTCTCTCGGTCCTTCTCGTCGAGGACGATGTCGGCGGGGGCGCGACCCGCGCCGAACTGGGGGCTCAGGTACTTCCCGCGTCCGTCGATCTCGACCCAGTGATCGTGATCGGGAGAGTAGAGATCGCCGAAGACGAGACGCCCCGAGCGAAGCACGCGGCGCTCCTGCAGGCGCGGAATGCCGAAGCCGAGGCCGATGGCGACGACACGAACCTGTGTCTCCCGCACATTCGCGGCAAGGGCTTCGCCGGCGTCGATCGCGCGGCGTGCGCGCACGTCCCCCCGTCGAGGGCCGCCCCTCTCGAGCGCCTGGAGGAGTTCATCCTTCGTGCACAGAGGCCCGCCCCGGCGCTGAGACCAGAGCGCCTGGTCCACCGCCGTCACTGCTCGCACGAAGGGCAGTGCACGCGCGAGATCGAGCGCCGTCTGCGCCGCGGACGTCACCTCGTGGCGCCCGAACGGGATGCGCTCGACGCCGTCCAACCCGAGTGCGTGTCGCCGAAGAGCCCCGCCCGAGCGCCCGCCCGTCGTCCGCCCGATCGTGACGTCGACCGCCGTCGGCCACGGACCGAGCACGTCGATGTCCCACAGTGCGGCCGCCGCGAGGTGAGACACGACCGCGGGCGTCTGGAGGCGGAGAACGACCTCGTCGACGCGAAGGCGATGACGCTCGATCGGTGTGAGCGCTGCCCAGGCCTCACGGACGACATAGGAACCGGGCGCGACGCGCACCCACTCGCCGGAGCGGACGTTCCGGCTCAGCCGCCGATTGTCGCCGGGCGCGAGCAGGTCACGGCGTCGCGCGACGTCGACGCGGGGGACGGGCATCACCAGAGAATCGTGCCCATCGCGGCAGCACGCCCGACGACCCGCGCGACCAATCTGTGGACACCGGTTGCCGATCAGTGCTCCGGGAGGAGTGGATGCCGCGGCATCCTGCGCCCTCCGCCTTCCGCACCGCTGTCGGCGCGGTTCGCGCGGCCGAAAGGTGCTCGCGTGGGCGAAGAACTCGATAGCTCGCGCACCTTTCGATAGCGCGGCCAGGACTCCCGTACAATTGGGCGCACGATGGACGACCCTCCCAGTTGTAGACCGACGCCCCACGTTCCCACCTCGACCTCGATCGGGGGTGACGCATAGTGGATTACGTCCTGTTGGGCGTGGGGCTCCTCCTCACCATCGGCACGGGACTCTTCGTCGCCAGTGAGTTCGCCCTGGTCAACCTCGACCGCGCCGACCTCGAAGCGCGACGACAAGCGGGCGAGACCCGCCTGTCGATGACGATCAACGCGCTGAAGATCACCTCGACACACCTCTCCAGTGCACAGCTCGGAATCACGCTGACGACGCTGCTCACCGGCTACACGATGGAGCCGGCGATCTCGAACCTCCTCGGCCCCGTTCTCGAGACCTGGGGCATCCCGGATGCGGTCGCCACCCCGGTCGCGGTGTTCCTCGCGATCAGCTTCGCCACGATCCTCTCGATGATCGTCGGTGAACTGGTGCCGAAGAACTTCGCGCTCGCCGTGCCGCGACAGACCGCCAAGCTCGTCATCCCCTTCCAGGCCGCGTTCACCGCGGTGTTCCGTCCCGCCATCAGCCTTCTGAACGGCAGCGCCAACGGTGTGCTTCGGCTCATGGGGATCGAGCCGAAAGAAGAGCTCTCCGGCGCACGCACTGCCGAAGAGCTGTCCAGCCTCGTGCGGCGATCGGCCAGCGCGGGCGTGCTCGAAAAGGACACGGCCTCGCTCCTGGACCGCAGTCTCACCTTCGCGCGCCTCAGCGCCTCCGATGTGATGACCCCGCGCCCCAGCATCCACGCGCTCTCGGCAGACGAATCCGCCGAGGACGTCATCCAGCTCGCGCGTCGCACCGGCCACAGCAGATTCCCCGTCTACGAAGAATCGATGGACGACATCATCGGCGTCGTCCACCTCAAGGCCGCGGTCAGTGTGCCCCGCGACCGCCGGTGGGACGTTCCCGCGGCCGCGCTCGCGACTGAACCGCTCCGTGTTCCCGAGGCGGTGCACCTCGACGCGCTCATGTCCGAGCTGCGCGGCCGCGGCTACCAGATGGCGGTCGTCGTCGACGAGTACGGCGGGACGGCAGGCGTGGTGACCCTCGAAGACCTCGTCGAAGAGATCGTCGGCGAGGTGCTTGACGAACATGACCGCCGCCGCGCCGGTCTCGTGCGCTCCGAGGACGCGATCATCTTCCCGGGCGAATGGCGTCCGGACGAACTCCTCGACCGCACCGGTATCCGCATCCCCGAAGGCGATGTCTATGACACCGTCGGCGGGTTCATCATGAGCGAACTCGAGCGGATCCCGCGAGTGGGCGACAGCGTCGAGATCGACGACGGCACGCTCGATGTGCAGCGTATGGATCAGCGCCGCGTCGACCGCGTGCGTTTCGTCGCGAAGGCGGTGCCAGCGCATGCCGGGGAAGTATCCGCTCGCGAGGGAGGTGAGCGACGATGAGTGATTGGGCAGGACTTGCCTGGCTGTTCGTGTTGCTCATCGCGAACGCCTTCTTCGTCGGAGCCGAATTCGCTGTGATCTCCGCCAAGCGCTCGCAGATCGAACCACTCGCCGAAAAGGGCTCCCGCGCCGCCAAGACGGCGCTCTACGCCATGGAGCATGCGACGCTCATGCTCGCCACGAGCCAACTGGGCATCACGATCTGTTCGCTGCTGATCCTGAACGTCTCGGAGCCGGCGATCCATCATCTGCTCGCCGAGCCTCTCTACCTGACCGGTATGAGTTCGGCGGCGGTGGACATCACGGCGTTCGTGATCGCGCTGCTCATCGTGTCGTACCTTCACGTCGTTTTCGGTGAGATGGTGCCGAAGAACCTCGCATTCTCCGTTCCCGATCGCGCCGTCCTGATGCTCGCCGCGCCGCTGGTGTGGGTGTCGAAGGTGTTCCACCCGGTGATCTTCACCCTCAACTGGACCGCGAACCACATCCTGCGCCTGTTCCGCGTCGAACCGAAGGATGAGGCGGCGTCGACCTTCACGCTCGACGAGGTCGCCACGATCGTCAACCAGTCCCGCATCGAAGGCGTGCTCGACGACTCGGCGGGAACGGTCGCGGCCGTGGTGGAGTTCACCGACAAGCAGGCCAAGGACATCGCCGTTCCGCTCGCGGACCTCGTGACCCTCCCGCAGAACACCACACCGGATGAGATCGAGCGGGCCGTCGCCAAGCGCGGCTTCTCGCGATACGTGATCGTCGACGACGCCGGTGTCCCGGTCGGTTACGTGCACCTCAAAGACATCCTCCGCGCCGCGGAGGGGCCGGACGCCGCCGTCGACGTTGTGCGTCCGGTTCCATCCAAGCGGGTGCACCACATGGTTCCCCTGCTCGAGACGACCGATCTCGAAGACGCGCTGGCGCTCATGCGTCGTGCGGGACGACACCTCGCACAGGTGCGGTCGGCGACGGGGGAGACGACCGCGGTGCTCTTCTTGGAGGACATCATCGAAGAGTTGGTCGGCGAGGTGCACGACGCGACGCGGCGGCGCGCCTACTGATCCGGTGAGGATGCGGACATGATCGACGGATGGACGGCAGGCGACGTCGCTCGCGTCGTCCGCGCCCCGGGTGCCGATGATGACAAGTATTCGCGGGGAGTCGTCGGCATCCGCACCGGTTCGGCGACCTACCCCGGCGCGGCGGTCCTCGGCGTCGAAGCAGCCTGGCGCACCGGCGTCGGAATGGTGCGATATGTCGGTTCGGCCTCCGAAGCCGTGCTCGCCCGCCGGCCCGAGACGGTCACCGCGGCTGGGCGGGTTCAGGCCTGGGTGATCGGGTCGGGAACGGATGCCGCGCCCCGCCCCGAGAGCGAGACGACCGCGCTGCGCGACATCCTCGCCGGCGAAAGCCCCGTCGTCGTCGATGCCGGTGCGCTCGATCTGGCCGTGGACGCGGCGGCGCCGGTCATCGTGACACCGCACGACCGCGAACACGCGCGTCTGCGCGAGGCCTGCGGTCTCGACCCGCGCGTCGATGACCGGGTGAAGGCGGCCGTCGAAACGGCACGTGCGCTCGGCGTGGTCGTGTTGCTCAAAGGGGCTCGCACGGTGATCGCGGATGCAGACGGGGCGACGCGACGACTCATGGTGGACGTGCCGTGGCTCGCCACGGCGGGGACGGGCGACGTGCTGGCGGGAGTGCTCGGCGCCCTCACTGCCGCCTCGGACGCCGATCCGACCGAGATCGCGGCATCCGCTGTCTGGGTGCATGCGCGCGCCGGGGAGATCGCCGCGTGCGCGCACGGACCCTCGGGCGGCCCGATCACGGCGCTCGACGTCGCCGAGCACCTCCCGCGCGCGGTCGGCGAGGTGCTCGCGCTCCAGAGGTAGCGCAGGCGCGCAACCCCCGGCGTCCTAGCATGGGAGCGTGACGAGGCGGGCGTGGCTGTGGGGGGTATTCCTCGTCGTCCATGTGCTCGTCGCCGTTGCCGGGTTCGTCATGCCGAACCAACCGATGGGCGACACCTACCTCGTGTACGAACCGTGGGCGCTGCAGGCCGTGGGGGGTCAGGGGATCCCCGGCGTCACACAGCCATGGATCTACCCTGCCGTCGCCCTCGTTCCCCTGGTGGTCGCCCTCGGCCTCGCCGGTCCCCTCGGGTACGAGATCGCATGGGCGGTGCTCGTCACCGCGATCGACGCGCTGGTTTTCGCACTCCTCGTCGCACGCGGACGTTCCCGCGCACGTGTGCGCGCCGCATGGTACTGGCTCGCGTTCGTGCTGGCGCTCGGCCCTGTCGGGATCTACCGACTCGACGCGATCACCGCGCCGCTGGCCGTCGCTGCGTGCCTCTGGCTCATCGGCCGCCCCGTCGTCGCTTCCGTACTGCTGACGGCGGCGACGTGGATCAAAGTCTGGCCGGCGGCGCTGCTGGCCGCGGCCTTCCTCGCGATGCGACGTCGCTGGACGCTGGCCGTCACCGCTGTCGCCACGAGTGCGGTGATCGTCGGCGTCGCCACACTCGCCGGCGGGTGGACTCACGTTTTCGGGTTCGTGTCGGAGCAGACTTCCCGAGGGCTCCAGATCGAAGCGCCCGTGAGTTCGTTCTACCTGTGGCAGGCAGTTGCGGGCGTGGAAGGGTCATTCGTCTACTACGACCGCGACGTGCTCACCTACCAGGTAGCCGGGCCCTCTGTCGACGTCGTGATCGCCGTCATGACCCCACTCTTGGGAATCGTGATGGCTGCCGTCCTCGTGCTCGGCGCCGTCAAAGCCGCGCGTGGCGCATCGTTCGTGCGGCTGTTTCCGCCCTTGGCGCTGAGCCTCGTGCTGACACTCATCGTGGTCAACAAAGTCGGATCACCGCAGTACCTGACCTGGCTCATCGCCCCCCTCGTGTTCGCCCTCGTCATCGACCGGTCGCGGTGGCGGACGTTCGCCGGCTGGGCGCTGGCCACCGCACTGCTGACGCAGGTCGTCTACCCGCTGTCCTACCTTGAGGTGCTGATGGTGGACAGCTTCGCCGTAGCCGTGCTCACACTTCGCAACGGGATGCTGGTCGCCCTGCTCGTCTGGGCGGTCGTCCGCGTCGTGGCCGTGCCGACGCGACCGGGCGCCGGCATCCGTCTATCGTCGAAACGTTCCCCATCTCACCGGAGGTCCTCATGATCGTCGCCTTCTCCGTCGCCCCGAGCGGTACCGGCAACGCGGACGGTAGCGTGCACGATGCCGTCGCCGCTGCCGTGCGGATCGTTCGCGAGAGCGGGCTGTCCCACCGCACCACGTCGATGTTCACCGAGATCGAAGGCGAGTGGGACGAGGTGATGGACGTCGTCAAGCGCGCCACGGAGGCGGTGCTGCCCTTCGGGTCCCGGGCGTCGCTGGTGTTGAAGGCCGACATCCGCCCCGGCCACCAGGGCGAACTCGACGGAAAGCTCGAGCGCCTCGAAAAGGCCATCGACGAACTCGACCGCTGATTCCGTCGTCGTGGGCTGCGAAGCCACGATGGCGGCGTTCGACGCATAGGCTGGGCGGGTGCGAACCGACGGCGACCAGGCATTGCGGGCGATGAACGACCTCGTCGACGCGACACGGGAGCGCACGCCAGACGACGCCGGCGACCCGACGATCCCCGTCGCCGCCACCGTCGTCCTCGTGCGTGACGGCGCGGACGGGCCGGAGATTCTGCTCGTCGAGCGGCCCGACCGGGGCTCGTTCGCCGGTGCATGGGTCTTTCCCGGCGGCAAGGTCGATGTCGATGACGCCGACCCCGCGCATCCGGACGACGAAGCCGCGGCGACACGGCGCGCGGGCGTGCGGGAGGCGCATGAAGAAGTCGGACTCACCCTCGACCCCGCCGCGTTGATCCCGCTCTCGGTCTGGGATCCTCCGCCGGGCATCAAGCTTCGCATCCGGACATGGTTTTACATCGTCGCCGTTCCCGCGGGCGCGCCGCTGGATCTCGTCCTGTCGCCTGCCGAAGTCGTCACCGCCGAATGGCTGCGGCCCGCGGACGTGCTCGAACGACATGCGCGGGGCGAGGTCACGCTCTATCCGCCCACGTGGGTCACGCTCCACGGCCTGCGCGACGCGTCGAGTGCCGACTCGCTGGTAGAGACCGTGCGCCTGCAGGGCGTGCGCCGCTTCGACACCGTCGCCAGACGCCTCGCCGACGGCCCGGCGATGCTGTGGGCCGAAGATGCCGAGTATGCCGGAGCATCCGAGGGCACCGCGCGGCACCGTCTCGAGATCGGCGCGCTGCCCTGGCGGTACACCCGCTCGGACTGAAGGGTCAGTCCTCCAACAGGCGCCGCAGGTGGTCGCCGACCGTCGGCGTCTCGATCAAGAAGCCGTCGTGGCCGAAATCGCTCGAAAGCACCACGGCATCACCGGTCATCGCCGTGCGGATGCCGCGGGCGATTCGCCTCTGCCCGTCCACGGGGAAGAGGCGGTCGCTGTCGATTCCGAGCACGAGCGTCTTCGCCGTCACGCGCGCCAGCGCGTCTTCGACACCGCCGCGGTCGCGCCCGATGTCATGTGAGTTCATCGCCTCGACGAGCGTGAGATAGCTGTTCGCGTCGAACCGGCGCGTGAACTTGTTGCCGTGGAAGTCGAGGTACGACGCGACCGCGAACCGGCCTCCGTGACCGAGCGGGCTCACCCCCGACTGCCATGAGCGCTGGAACCGTTGGTTGAGTTCGGTGGGGGACCGATAATTCAACAGCGCCATTCGCCGTGCCAGGGCGAGGCCGCGGTGCGGGCCGTCGCCATCAGCGGCGTCGTAGTACGCGCCGCCCTGGAACCGCGGATCGATGCGGATCGCTTCCATCTGCACCGAGTTGAGTGCGATCTGGTCGGCCGTGTTGACGGGAGGGGCCGACAGCACCGCGAGGCGGTCGACGCGTTCGGGGTGGGTGACCGCCCACTCCAGGGCGTGCATCCCACCCATCGATCCGCCGAGGACCGCGGCCCACGTATCGATCCCGAGCGTGTCGCTCAGACGCCGCTGCGCGGCGACCTGGTCGCGCACGGTCAGGTACGGGAACCGCTGACCCCACTCGTACCCGTCGGCGGCGATGCTCGACGGGCCGGTCGAGCCCTGACATCCCCCCAGCATGTTCGGAGCGACGACGAACCATCGGTCGGTGTCGATCGGGGCACCCGGGCCGACGATGTCGTCCCACCATCCCGACGTCGGATGCCCGGGCCCTGCTGGCCCGCGCACATGACTGTCGCCGGTGAGCGCGTGCAGGATGAGCACCGCATTGTCGCGCGACGGCGAAAGCTCGCCCCATGTCTCGTACGCGAGCCGGAACCCGGGCAGCGCGCCCCCGCCCTCCGTCGGGAATGCGCCGAACGTCGCGAACCGGCGATCGCCGACCGGGTCGCCGTCACGCCACGCGCCCGTCGCGGGAGGTCGGCCGAGCAACGACCGCGCGTCGGCCTCGGTGATCGGGGCGGACGGCACGGTGTCCTCGGAGGTCTGCCAGTCCATGCCTCCATTGTCGCGTGGCTGTGGGGTGGCCCGCGCAGTGTTACGCCCGGGCCCGAGGCATCCCTCTCTCGGCCCGTCTTCGCGGCGCGTCTTCGCGGCACATCTGCTTCATCTCGGCTGATCTGCTGAGCCGACGAGGCGCAGATGAGCCGACGGGGGGCGGGGGTGCGCTCGGCGCCGCCAGAACGCGTGATGCCCCGGACCCACACGGGCCGGGGCATCAGCGGGGGCGATCAGGCGCGAGCGGCCTCGGCGACGTTGCGTGCGGCGGCGAGCGCCTGCGCGAGATCGGCCTTCAGGTCCTCGACGTTCTCGAGCCCGACCGACAGGCGCACGAGGCCGGGCGTGACGCCCGCCGTGAGCTGCTGCTCGGGGGTGAGCTGCGAATGCGTCGTCGACGCCGGGTGGATGACGAGCGACCGCACGTCACCGATGTTGGCCAGGTGGCTGAACAGCGAGAGGGAGTTGACGAACTCGCGACCGGCGTCGACGCCGCCTTTCAGCTCGAACGACAGCACCGCACCGACGCCCTTCGGCGCGTACTCGTTCGCGGCGGCGTACCACGGCGACGTCGGCAGACCCGAGTAGTTGACGGATGCGACATCGTCCCGGTTCTCGAGCCACTCCGCGATCTCCTGCGCATTCTGCACGTGACGCTCGATCCGCAGCGACAGCGTTTCGATGCCCTGGATCAGCAACCACGCGCTTTGCGGCGAGATCGCGGCGCCGAGGTCACGCAGCAACTGCACGCGCGCCTTGATGATGTACGCGAGTCCGTCGCCGACGGCGGTGGTGTACGACGCGCCGTGGTACGACGGGTCAGGCTCGGTGAGACCGGGGAACTTCTCGACGTTCTCGGACCAGGCGAACTTGCCTCCGTCGACGATGACGCCGCCGATGACTGTGCCGTGTCCGCCGAGGAACTTCGTCGCCGAATGGATGACGATGTCGGCGCCGTGCTCGAACGGCTTGATGAGGTATGGGGTCGCGATCGTGTTGTCGACGATGAGCGGCACGCCCGACTCATGGGCGACATCTGCGACGGTGCGGATGTCGAGGACGTTGATCTTCGGGTTGCCGATGGTCTCGGCGAAGAAGAGCTTTGTGTTCGGGCGAACGGCGGCGCGCCAGGCTTCGGGGTCGTCCTGGTTCTCCACGAACGTGGTTTCGATGCCGAGCTTGGCGAGTGTGTACTTGAAGAGGTTGTAGGTGCCGCCGTAGATCGACGACGACGAGACGATGTGATCGCCCGCCTCTGCGATGTTGAGGACCGCGAATGTCTCGGCGGCCTGGCCGCTGGCCACCAGAAGCGCGCCCGTTCCGCCTTCGAGCGCTGCAATACGCTCTTCGACGACGCCCTGGGTCGGGTTCTGGATGCGCGTGTAGATGTTGCCGAATTCGGCCAGCGCGAACAGGTTCGCGGCATGGTCGGCGTTGTCGAACACGTACGACGTGGTCTGGTAGATCGGTGTGGCGCGCGCCTTGGTGACGGGGTCGGGGGCGGCTCCGGCGTGAATCTGCTTGGTTTCGAACTGCCAGTTCTCGGGTGCGGACATCGTGGGCTCCTGAAGGTCGGATGGGGCGGCTCGAGGATGCCGCGGCTACGACCGAGAGTAGAAGCAGCGGTGGCGCGCAACAACGCGAAGGAAATGTTACGTAACGAAAGAACTCGCGCTCCGCGGGTTCAGTGGTCGCAGTTGTACGCGCAGCGACCCTTTGGGTGTACGTTTGCGCCCACTGAACGGGGTGGGGTGCGTTCACTGAACGGGTGCGTCCACTTGTACGTTCGCGTCCACTGAACGAGGTCGGGCGCGTCCACCGAACGGGTGCGTCCACCGAACGGGGTGGGTGCGCCCACGGCACGGCGTTGCGCGTTCGCCGGCGGGGGCGACCGCCCAACGGGGAGGCACCGGTGGGGTGCGCGAACGCGCCGCGCGGCGCGGCTCGACCGGGGCGGAACGACCCGCGGCGGCGGGTAGCGTGGAGGACATGGCGAACAGGCGTGCGGTTGTGACGGGTGCGAGTTCGGGGATCGGCGCGGCGGCGGCCCGGGTCCTCCGCGAGCGTGGCTGGGATGTCGTCGCGGTCGCGCGTCGCGCGTCGCGCCTGGCCGAACTCGAAGAAGAAATCGGTGTGGTGGCGTATGCCGCCGATCTGACCGATCCCGCCGACGTGTCAGCACTGGCCGCGTGGCTGGGTGAGTCCGGGCCTCTGCACGCGCTCGTGCACGTCGCCGGTGGTGCCCGCGGCACCGACCGAGTCGAAGACGGCGACGCCGACGACTGGCAGTGGATGTTCGAGGTGAACGTCCTGTCGGCCCAGCGCCTCGTCGCGGCGCTCATGCCTCAGCTGCGCGAGGCTGCGGCATCCGACGGTCATGCCGACACCCTCTTCGTGACGTCGACCGCCGCGCAAGTCGCCTACAGCGGAGGCAGCGGATACAACGCGGCGAAGGCGGGGGAGTCGATGCTCGTTCGTGCGCTGCGTCTGGAGTTGAACGGGGAGCCCATCCGCGTCACCGAGATCGCCCCGGGCATGGTGTACACGCCCGAGTTCACCCTCAACAGGCTCGGCGGTGATCAGGCTGCGGCCGACCGCGTCTACGAAGACGTCCCCGAACCCCTGACCGCGCACGACGTGGCCGACGTGATCGCCTACGCGCTGGACGCGCCGGGCCATGTCAACCTCGACCTCGTCACCATGCGCCCGGTCGCTCAGTCGGCACAGCACCTGCTCGCCCGGGGGCCGCTTCGGGTTCGCCAGGAGTCCGTGCGATGACAGCCACCACGGTGACGTATCCCGCTGGGGCGACCCAGTCCGTCGGCACCGTCGTCGAGACGATGGATGCCGCAGGCGGACGCACGGCGGTGGTGCTCTCGGAGACCGCATTCCACCCGGTCGACACAGCGTGGCCGGATCAGCCGGCTGACCGCGGCGAGCTCGTGTTCGCCGACGGTCGGCGGGTGACGGTGGTCGATGCTGTCGTCGGCGCACGCAGCGACGGCGAGGTCTTTCTCGGACCGGCGGTGCCCGTGCGCACCGGCACCGACGGGTGGGAGTTCTTCGTCGTGCACCTCATCGAAGAAGAGGCCCCGGCGGTCGGCGACCGCGTCACGGTCACGGTGGATGCCGCGCATCGGGCCGCTCTCTCTCGTGGCCACACGGCATGCCACCTCGCCTCGCTCGCGCTCGATGAGGCGCTCGCCGATGCATGGCGCAAGGACGTGATGACGGATGCCCGGGGGCGCCCCGCCTTCGATGCCCTCGCGATCCAGGAGTCGCGGATCCTGCGGGACGGATCGCGGGATGTCTACCGCATCGGCAAGTCCCTGCGCCGCAAGGGTTTCGCGCCCGAGGCGCTGGACGAGCTCGAGGCGGTGACGGCGAGAGCGAACAGCATCCTGACCGCGTGGCTCTCCCGGGGCGGGGCGGTGCGAGTGGACGTCGACGGTCCCGCTCTCGAGGATCGGCGGGCATGGGTGTGCGCCCTCGCCGACGGCGAGGTGCGCATTCCCTGCGGCGGGACACACGTCGACTCGCTCGCTGAGTTCGCCGAGATCACCGTCGCGCTCTCTGTCGAGTCGTCCCCGGGAGCGGTGGAACTCGTGATGACCACCACCGCGACGCCGGTCTGACCGCGCGTCAGACGATCTGCGATTCGCCGGCGGCGGCTTCGAGCTCCTCGGTCTCGGTGTCGGCGAAGGCGACCTTCGGGACGAAGAACAGCAGCACTGCCGCGAGAAGGCCGCCTCCGGCGCAGATCGACCACACCGCCATGTAGCCACCGAGGGATGCAGCAGTGTCGCTCGCGACCGCCCCGACGCCGGCTGCGAGAACCACGCCGAAGACGGCGGAGGCGAAGGTTCCGCCGATCGTCTTGGTGGTGTTCGTGAGCGCGGAGGCGACCCCGGTCTGACCTCGAGGGGCCGCGGCCGCGGCGGCTGCCGGCAGGGCGGCCAGCAGTGCGCCGGAACCGACACCGGCGACCGCCATATTGACGATCACCTGCGGGAGGGTGTCGTGGAACGGCAGGAAGAGCGCATAACCGACGCCGAGCAGGGCGGCTCCGACGATCAGGAGAACGCGAGGGGGGAGGCTGCGGGAGGTGACCGAGAAGATTATCGCGCCGAGGATGACGAAGACCAGGTAGGCGCCGATGACGTTGGAGCGTTCGGTGGCATCGAGACCGAGTCCGTAGCCGACCGCGGGGTCGGTGCCGACGAAGGTCGATAGCGGGGCCTGGGCGCCGAGGACGCTGATGCCGAGAAGGAACGCCGTGGTCTGGATCGGCCACATCTCGGGGCGGCGGAACACCCGCACATCGATCGCGGGGTCATCTTGCGAGAGCTCGAAACGCACGAAAACGACCAGCACGGCGATGCCGAGCGGCAGGAGCACCCACGTGAGCCAGCTGGGCAGATCCGGCATCCGAAGGAACGTGAGCGCGGTCGTCACCAGCAGCAGGCCCAGGGTGAGGATGACGAATCCCCACGCGTCCAGCCGTCGATCGGGCAGCGGCTCGGACTCGGGAACTCCGAAGAGGATCACGAAGAACACCGCGGTCACGGCGATCGCGGGGATCATGAGCGTCACCGTGAGGTTCTCGCCCGTCGCGGCGAAGATGCGCCCGGCGGCGAGCGCGCCGATGATCGCGCCTGCCTGGAGCCCGACGATGAGCAGGCCCGCCGCACGGCGGGTGGCCGACGTACCGCGCGCCTGGCGGCGTCCCCTCTCGAACACGAGGGCGATCTCGAGCGGGAGCCACACGACGTAGAAGCCTTGCAGAGCCCAGGCGATGAGGAAGCTCTCGAAGGTGCCGGCGAAGGCGACCCACCATGTGGCGCCCGCGGTGAGCACGGTGGCGATGAGGAGCACTTTCTTGTGCCCGAACATGTCGCCGATCTTCGCCAGCACGGGCACGACGATCGACGAGAGGAGCAGCTGTGCAGCTTCGAACCAGTTGACGTCCGAGTCGTGGATGCCCAGGTGGATGACGATGTCGCTGAAGAGCGGTACGTAGTAGCCCTGGAGGATCCCGCTGACGAGTTCGACCAGGATGAACCAGCCGATCAGCGCCGCGGTGATCCCGAGTGCCGAATTGCGCAAGGTTCGAGTCACCCAGCGAGCATACGATGCGGCGGCGGAACCCGCGAAGATGGATCCACACCACGTCACGCACACGACGGGAGAGGGCGACACCATGGCGGCATCGTTGGAGGAGCTCGCCCAGCGCGGGATGATCGATACCGGGTGGGCCGAAGCCCTCGCGCCGGTCGCGCGGAACATCTCGGACATCGGCGACCGGCTGCGCGCGGAAACCGCGGCGGGTCGGGCATATCTTCCCCCGGGCGACCGTGTGCTCCGCGCGTTCTCGCGACCGCTCGCCGACGTGCGTGTGCTCATCGTCGGACAAGACCCGTATCCGACGCCCGGGCACGCGATCGGGCTGTCCTTCGCCGTGGACCAGGACGTGCGGCCGTTGCCGCGCAGCCTCACCAACATCTACCGGGAGCTTCACGACGACCTCGGTATCGTCCCTGCCGCGCACGGCGACCTGTCGGCGTGGAGCGATCAGGGCGTGATGCTTCTGAACCGCGTGCTGACGGTCACGCCCGGGCACCCGGCATCCCACCGCGGCTGGGGCTGGGAAGCGGTGACCGCTCACGCGATCCGCACACTCGCAGAGCGCGATAGGCCGCTCGTCGCGATCCTGTGGGGGAGGGATGCCCAGAACCTCGCGCCGCTTCTGGGTGAGACACCCGTGATCGCGTCCGCGCATCCCTCTCCGCTGTCGGCGAGTCGTGGCTTCTTCGGGTCCCGGCCGTTCTCGCGCGCGAACGACCTCTTGGCCCGCCAGGGGTCGTCGCCGGTCGATTGGCGTGTCGACGTCGACACGTAGGGGCCACCCGAGAGCCTAGGCTTGCGGTGTGCTGGAGGAAGAATACGAGCGCGATCGCCGTCGCCTGCCATGGCATCTGCGCCGGCGTTCGACACCCGAGCGGCCCTTCTCGTATGAGATCCGCCCGGTGACCGACGCAGACCTTCCCGATGTACGAGAGATCTACAACTACTACGTCACGAATTCGGTGGTGACGTTCGACGAGAAGAAGTGGGCGCTCGGACAGTGGCGGGACAAGCGCGCCGATCTCGCGCGTCTCGGGCTGCCGTTCTTGGTCGCGGAGTCTCCGACGGGACAGGTCCTCGGGTACGCGCTGGTTCAGCCGATGTCGGCGAAGTCGGGGTACCGCTACAGCGTCGAGACGACGATCTACCTCGGGCAGGCGGCCGCGGGCAAGGGGCTCGGCCGGGCCATGCTGGAGGCGCTGATCGCGGCCTGCGAGGCGGCCGGCATCCGCGAGATGGTCGCGATCATCAGCGACAAAGGGGCGGAGGCATCCGTCGCCCTCCACGAGCGGTTGGGCTTCGTCGAGGTGGGGCGGATGGGACGCGTCGGTTACAAGTTCGGTCGACCGCTCGGCACGATCTCGATGCAGAAGTCCCTCAATCCGAAGAAGAAGCGTCGCCTTTTCGCCCGGTGAGCTCTCGATGCTCGGATGCCCACGCCCGCACGGCGTCGATGAGGCTGCGCCACGCGCCGGTCGCCCCGCTCTCGGGTAGCTCGGCCTGACGCGCGGACCCGGGGAGGTTCGCGGCGATCACCCACATGAAGCGATCCGCGCCCGCCTCGTCGGCGCGCGGGGGGTCATCCCACGGACAACGCTCGACCAGCGCCGCGAACTCGGACGCCTGTTCGGGGCCGGGTACAGCGCGCCACGCGCGTCGGATTCCCGCGATCCCGCCCGTGCGGGTCACGACGACACTGATCTCGTCAGGCTGGGTGTGGTCCATCCACGTCGACACCGACGCTCGCCCATGCGGTGCGGACGGCGGTGGCCTCCTCTGCTCCCTCACCGTACTCTGCGCCGGCCGCCTCGATCGTCGCGCGCGCGAACTCCACGAACGTCGCCCGGGGAGAGAGGCTGCCCGTGGTCAAGGTTCGGTACCAGATCAGTCCGGCACGCGTCCACGCGTGGCCGCCCAGCGTCATCGCCGCCGCATGGAACGCTTTGTTCGGGATGCCGGAGTTGATGTGCACGCCGCCGTTGTCGTCGGGTGTGACGACGTAGTCGCGCGTGTGCGCCGGTTGTGGATCGCGTCCGAGGACGTCGTCGTCGTACGCCGTGCCCGGGGCCGCGAGCGAACGCAGCGCCACGCCCTCGACGGCGTCGGTGAAGATGCCCTCGCCGATGAGCCACGATGCCTCGTCGACGGACTGACCGAGGAAGTGCTGTTCGGTGAGAGCGCCGAAGACATCCGCGATCGACTCGTTGAGCGCTCCAGACTGGTCGCGGTAGAGCAATCCACCCGACGCCTCGACGATGCCGTGCGCGAGTTCGTGCGCGATGACGGTCAGCGATCGCGTGAACCCGCGGAAGACCTCTCCGTCGCCGTCGCCGAAGACCATACGTTCGCCGTTCCAGAATGCATTGTCGTAGTCGAGTCCGTAGTGGACGGTGGCGAACAGCCGGCCGCCGGCACCGTCGAGCCCATTGCGTTCGAAGGCGTCCCACAAGAAATCGAACGTCGCGCCGAGCCCGTCGTAGGCCTCGTCGACCGAGACATCGCCCGTCGCGGGATCGTCCTCGCTGCGCACCCGCACACCGGGCAGGACTTCGCGGTTCTCGGCGTCGGAGATCTCTCGATCGGCGCCGGGTGCCGTCTCGGCCACGAGCGCTCCGCCGTCATCGACCGAGAGCAACAGACGCGAGCGATCAGGACGGTACTCACGCGGCGCGGAGAGTGTCGCTCGCGCGGCGTGCGCGGCCTTCGACCAGGCCGGCTCCTGCACAGCGGCGATACGTGCCAGCACGTAGGGCGGGACGATCGCGGCGTTCATGCTCCGAGGGTAGTGCGCGCCCGCGACATTCGGGTCAGATCGTCGGGTCGATGACGGGGATCGAGGCGAGCAAACGGCGCGTATACGACACCTGCGGCTGCAGCAGCACCTTCTCGGTCGGGCCTTCTTCGACGACGCGGCCGTCTTTCATCACGACGACATCGTCGCAGAGGTTCTGGACGATGCCGATGTCGTGCGACACCATCACCAGGGACAGGCCGTCGCGGGCACGCAGCTCCTGCAGCAGTGCGAGGATCTGGGCGCGCACGGTCACATCCAGCGCCGACAGCGGTTCGTCGCCCACGAGCAGTCGCGGACGGTGCACGATCGCGCGGGCGATGGCGATCCGCTGCCGCTGACCGCCCGAGAACTCGTGCGGAAAGCGGTCGGCCATCTCGGCGTCCAGGCCGACGTCCTCCAGGACTTCACGCACGCGCGCGGGCCGGTCGCCGCCGATGTCGAGTGCCCAGAGGGGCTCGCCGACGATGCGCCCGACGGTCATGCGCGGATCCAGCGAGGCGTAGGGGTCTTGGAACACCATTCCCGTCGCTCGCCGCAACCAGTGAAGCGACCGTGCGCGGGCATTGGCATCCACCGGTCGTCCTGCGAATTCCACCGAGCCCCGTGTCGGCGTGTCCAGCCCGAGCAGCAGCCGCACGAGCGTGGACTTGCCCGAGCCGGACTCTCCGATGATCCCGAGCGAGGTTCCGTCGCGCACGTCGATGTCGACGTCGTCGAGCGCGGTTGTGAAAGCGCGGCGTTCGAACAGAGTCGAGCGCGGGAGCGGATGCCGGCGGGTCAGACCGCGCCCCGAGAGCAGCACGTCGTCGCTCACGCGTCACCCCCGGGTCGCCACAGGGTCGCCGTCGCGTCGCGGAGCAGACCCTGGGTGATGGGCGAGGACGGGGCGGTGAGAAGCGTGCTCACGGGGGCCTCTTCGATCACACGACCGCCCTCGAGGACGACGCCGTGTGTGGCGATCTGTGAGAGCACCGCCAGATCGTGGGTGATGAAGACGAGGGACATGCCGTCATCGTCGACCAGCGACAGCAGCAGATCGAGGATCTCGGCTTGGATGGTGACATCGAGCGCGGTCGTCGGCTCGTCGGCGATCAGCAGCCGCGGGCGGCAGGCGAGCGCCATCGCGATGGCGACACGCTGGCGCTGACCTCCCGACAGCTGATGCGGGTACCGCGAGACGATGCGCTCGGGATCCGTGAGCGCCACGCGGGCGGCTTCGGCGACCGCCCGCCTGGCGGCATCCCTCTTCGAGGTCCGTTCGTGGATGCGGATGGACTCGGCGATCTGCCTTCCCACGGTGCGGATCGGGTTGAGCGCGGTTCGGGGTTCTTGGAAGACGATGCCGATCTCGTCGCCGCGGAGCTGGGCGAGTTCGCGATCGGGCAGCCCGAGCAACTCCTGACCGTTCCACGTCACGGATCCGCCGCACTCGGCCCCATCGGGGAGCAGTCCGAGGATCGCGAGCGCGGTCAGCGACTTACCCGATCCCGACTCGCCGATGAGCCCTACGCGGGCACCATCGGGCACGTCGAACGAGATGCCGTCGACCACCCTTCGTCCGCCGATGTCAACGGTGAGGTCACGCACGCTCAGGCTCACGCGACCACCTCCGGCACATGGGTGCGGGCTTCGCGCTTCGCGGAGTCGCCCCGCCCGAGCGTCGGATCGGTGACTTCGCGCAGTCCGTCGCCCAGCAGGTTCAGCCCCAGCACGGTCAGGGTGATCGCGAGCCCCGGCCACATCACCGACAGCGGGTAGACGGTGATGTACTGCTGGAGGTCGCGCAGCAGCACGCCCCACGACGGCTCCGTCACCGGTGCGCCGAAACCGAGGTAGGACAGGCCGGCTTCGGCGAGGATCGCGACAGCCATGCCCCACGACAACTGCACGATGAACACGGGGGCGACGTTGGGGAAGAGGTGACGTACGAGGTTCTGTGTGGGGGTGAGGCCGCTCGCACGTCCGGCCAGGACGAAGTCGCTGTGGAGCACGCGGCGCAGCTCCGGTCGGGTGACGCGAGCGATGTTCACGCCGAATCCGATGCCGACCGACCAGATCACCACCCAGATCGACCCTCCCCACACCGCAGAGATCATCATCGCGATGATGAGCACGGGAAAAGCGATGAGGATGTCGACGAACACGGCCACAGACTCGCGCACCCACCGCGCGGTGAGGGCGCCGAGGGCTGCCAGCGAGACCCCGATGAGTGTCGCGACCACTCCCGCCCCCACCGCCACGAAGACAGTGGTGCGCGAGCCCGCCATGAGCATGCTCAGAATGTCGCGACCGGAGCCATCGGTGCCGAACAGGTGCGGCCAGCCCGCCGCCGTCCACCTCATCGCGATGTCGACGCGGCGGGGGTCGAATGGCGTCCAGAAGAGGGAGACGACCGCGGTGAGGAGGATCACCGCGACGACGATCATGCCGAAGCGACCCGTGGAAAGGGTCCACAGACGGGCGATCCACGAAGGGCGCCGTCGCGTTGCACGCGTCATGACGCCTCCCGCTGCCGAGGGTCGATGGCCCGGTGGGCGAGGTCGACCAGGAAGCCGATGATCAGCACGAATCCGGTGAGCACGAGCAGTTCGCCCTGCACTTTCGGCAGATCCCGGCTCAGCACATCGGCCACCAGCATCCGTCCCACACCGGGCAACGTGAACAGCTGCTCGATGACGACAGCGCCCACGACGATCCCCGCGACCTGCAGGCCGAGAACGGTGATGACCGAGAGGCCAACGACAGGAAGGCCGTGACGGATCAGAGCGGCGTTGCGGGTGAGTCCCTTCGCCGCCGCAGTCCGGACGAAGTCCTGTCCCACCGCTTGCAGAGTGGCGCTGCGCACGAAACGCATGAGCATCGCGCCTTCGACGATTCCGATCGTGAGCGCCGGGAGCAGCAGCGCGCGGAACGCCGCCCACGGATCAGCCCACCCGGCGCGGGGAAAGCCTTGCGCCGGCAGCCACCCGAGCCACACCGCGAACACCACCACCAGCATCATCCCGGCCCACACGACGGGGACGGCGGCGAGGGTCTGCGCCCCGACGCTCAGCGCGGTGCCGTCGGGGCGCCCCCGCCGCATCGCGGAGAGGACGCCGAAGGGCACACTGAACAGCAGAGCGATCACGAGCGCCATGATGCCCAGCGGCACCGTCACCTGGGACTTCTCTGCCAGCTCGGAGGCCACGCTGGACCCCGTGACCAGTGACGACCCGAGGTCGCCCGAGAGCACACCGCCGATCCAGTCGACGTACTGCACGGGAAGCGGACGATCCAGTCCCATGCGTTCGCGGATCGCCGCGACTTGCTCGGGTGAGCTGTTGATGCCCGCGATGAGCTGGGCGACATCGCCGGGGAGGACCCGCAGTGTCGCGAAGATCAGCACGCTGGCGACGAGTAGGCCCAGCAGCAGCAAGGCCAGTCGCGTCAGCGCGTAGCGGATCACCCGGAGCTCTTGGCGATCTCGGCGAGGTTGAGGCGCTCGTTCACGTTGATCGAGGGCATACCGGTGATGTTAGTGCCCACGGCCACGACCGATGCCCCGCTGTACAGCCAGTCGGCGGCCGCGTCCTCGGAGACGATACGGGCAGCCTCCGCGAGGAGCGCCGCCGCTTCTGCCTCGTCGACCGCGGCGATCGACTGTGCGAACAGATCCTGCACCTCCGGGTTGTCGTAGGTGAAGTAGTAGTCGGGATTCGCCCAGTTCTCGAAGTCACGGGCTTCGGTGTGCAGGACGAAGCTGAGGTCGTAGTCACGGTTGGTGTACACGTCCTCGAGCCACGTGTTGAAGTCGACTTGCTCCACTTCGAGGGTGATGCCCACCTCGTCGAGGTTCGACACGAGGATCGTCGGAATCGTCGTGGAGTAGAAGTTCGGAATGGTCAGCGTCAGTTCGAGGTCTTCGGCGCCGGCCTCGGCGAGCAGCTCGCGCGCGGCAGCGGGATCGAAGGGAGCCACCTCGGACAGGTCTTCGTACCCGGGGTCGAGCTCGGGGATCGGACCATACAGCGTCGTTCCCGACGCGAGGGACTCGATGAACGCGTCGTGGTCGATCGCCTGACGGATCGCCTGGCGCACCCGCTGATCGGCGAGCGGGCTTCCCTCGGACTGGTTGAACGCCAAGGTCCCCTTGTCCGAGGACTGGCCGAGGACGAGGCCGTAGTCACCGTTCGCCTCGATCTGCTCCTGCAGGTTCGCGTCGAACCCGGTCACGACGTCGACCTCGCCGGCGAGCGCAGCGTTCAGTGCTGCTTGGTTGTCGGGAATGTAGTCGAAGACGACCTCGGCGACCTCGGCGGTGTCGCCCCAGTAGTCGTCGAAGCGTGTGTAGACGATGCTGTCGCCCTGACGCCACGCGTCGAAGGCGAAGGGCCCGGTGCCGTTGGCAGCGGTCTGGTAGTCGATGTCATCACCCTCCTTGAGGATGACGCCCGCACGCCCGGTGAGGTTCCACAGCAGGCTCGAGTCGGGCTCGCTCAGGGTGAGGACGACGTTCTGCCCGTCGGCGGTGATCGTCTCGATGTTGGCGAGTCTCCCCGCATCCCGCCATTCGGGGGTGTCCTTGCGGGTCTGGAGCGACCACACGACGTCCTGCGGGGTGAGCTCCTGACCGTCGTGGAACAGCACACCCTCGCGCACCGTGAAGGTGTACTCGAGTCCGTCGGGTGAGACCGTCCACTCCTCGGCGAGAGCCGGCACGATGTCCTGTTCGGGAGTCCGCGACACGAGCCCCTGGTAGACGTTGTCCATCAGGATCTGGTCGAGAGCCGCGCCGGCGGTGCTGCGGATGTCGAGGTTACTCGGCTCGAGGACGAGGCGGATCACCACCGACGCGTCGGGATCGGCCGGGCCACCTGTCGAGGTCGGCGACGGTGCGGGTGCGGCGCAGGACGTGAGCAGAAGCGCGCCGGATGCCGCGAACGCGGCGAAGGTGAGGGCAGTACGGCGGTGCATGTGTGAGTCCTTTCGGGTGCATCCGTTGCGGCGCGGATGCCGGGCCTCGCGGGAAGAGGGGCGGGACGACACCCCAGCCTAGGCATCGCGGGCGGATGTCGGTAACCGCCGGGCGTAACGTTCGGAGCGCGCTAGTTGTTCCCGGCCAGCGCGCGGATGCGTGCGGCGAGGTCTGCGGGGATGTCCTCCTGCACGTTGTGGCGTGCGGGAACGGTCACGACGGATGCTGCGGGAAGCCGCCGGGCGAACTCCTCTTCGTCGTCATCGGTGAGGTAGCCTCGCTCGCCGCGGAGCAGGGTGATCGGTGCCTCCACCGCGGCAAGGTCCTCCCACCCGGCGTCGCCCACGACCGCCGACACCGCGTCCTCGCGTGCGGCCGCCGCATCCGAGGCATCGGGGGACTGTGCCAGCGCATTGGCGATGTGCGCGAAATGGTGCTTCCACTCGACGCGTCCATCGGGTCGCACGCGTGAGTTGAAGTAGACGCCCCGCGCGGTCGCCGCCGGCGACCCGCCGAAGCCGAAGGCGAGGGCGCGCTCGGTGAGCTCCTCGCGCGACGCCCAGTCGGCCGGACCGGCGAAGAAGCGACGCAGTTCGTCAGCGCCGCCCTTCGTGTCGAGCCCCGGTGTGATGTCGATGACGACGAGCTCCCGCACGAGGTCGGGGCGTGCCGCGGCGACGGCGGCCGCTGTGAGGCCCCCGAGGGATTGACCGACGAGCACCTGCGGGCCTTCCGTCCATGCCCGAACGCCGGCAGCCACGTCGGGTGCGAGCGTCCGACCGACGTATGCCGCGTCCTCACGCCACGACGAGTCGCCGTGCCCGGGCAGATCGATCGCGAGCGCAGGAAGCCCCAGCGCGATGATCGTCGTGTCCCAGGTGTGGGCGTTGAGGCCGGCGCCGTGCAAGAACGTCACGACGGGGGCATCGTCGCGGGCCCCGGGAGGGTTCCACCGCAGTGCGCTGAGAACGCGGCCGTCCGGGAGGGAGAGCGAGAGTCGCTCCCCCCGAGGGAGGGGGCCTTCGACTCCGGCGTCGGCGGCTTGGTCGGAAAGGAACGAGAACTCGTCGATGGGATCGTCCACATCTCCATTGTGGCCCAGCCGGGCGCGGCCGTCGGTACGCTGATCCACATGGGTACTCAGCCGCGCGTGCATCTGGCCCGGTCAGCGCGAAGCGTCTTCGGTGCGATGGAGGGCCTGGCGACGCAGGTCGGCACGCTCGCGAAGGATGCCGGCATCCCTCCCCGGCTCAAGGAGCTCGTGCAGATCCACGCCTCACAGCTCAATGGCTGCGCCTTCTGCGTGCGGGTCCACGTCGACAAGGCGACGACTGCGGGCGTGGATGCGGACACGATCGCCCAACTGCCGACGTGGCGGGAGTCGGGCGTTTTCAGTGAGCGGGAGCGGGCCGCTCTCGAACTGACCGAGTCGTTCACGTTCATCCATGAGGGCGGAATCCCCGACGACGTCTACGACAGAGTCGGAAGCGTCCTCACCGAGCCCGAGTATGTCGCCCTGAGCTGGATCCTCGTCTCGATCAACGCGTTCAACCGCGTCGCGATCGCTGGACGCTACCCCGTGCCGCCGCGCACAGACGATCGGTCGTGACAGGCCGCAGACCGCTCCCGGCGCAGTCCCTCGTCTCGGGAGCGATGAACTTCCGCGATGTCGGTGGTCTCTCCGCGGGGTCTTCCCGCACGCGGGAGGGGGTGCTGTTCCGCTCCGGCAACCTCACCGCGGTCGACGAACCGGGCCGTGCCGCGATCGCTGCCCTGGGCATCCGGCGCATCATCGATCTGCGCGCCGACGACGAGGTCATCACGGCGCCGAGCCGGATCGATGGTCTCGACCTCGTCACGCAGCGCGTCCCATTGTTCCTGGGGTCGGTGGCATCCTTCTTCGACGACGACCTGAGCCTGGATGACATGTACCGCCGGATCGTGGAGGACTCGGCCGAACGCGTCGTCGACGTCGTGCGCGGCATCGTGTCCGATCAGCCCGTGCTCGTCCACTGCACGGTCGGCAAGGACCGCACCGGTGTCACCGTCGCGTTCGCGCTCGCCGCAGCCGGTGCGGATGAGCAGTCTGTCATCGACGACTACGCGCGGACCGAGGCGTTCCTCCCACCCGAGCGCAACCGTGCGGTCCTCGAGCGTCTGCGCCGTCACTACCCGACGTCGACCCATATCGAGGACCTCGCGACGCGCTCACCCGCCCGGGTGATGGCAACGCTCCTCAGCGCGGCGGGAGCCTCGTACGGCGATGTCGCCTCGTACCTCTTGGCGCACGGCTTGACCGACGACGAGCTGCGCGAGCTACGGCGGGTGCTGATCGCCTGACCCCCTTCGCGGCGCTGTCGGTGCGTGGCGACGTGAGGTTAGGCAAGCCTATGTTTCGGGTATAGTCGATGGTATGGCAACGACAGAGCGGACGCAGACGCAGACGCAGACGCACAGCGCGTCGAGCTGTCGCGGTCCGCGTCATGCCCGCGTGCAGCATCTGATCACTGCCGATGAATCATCGCTCGTCGAGCTCGAGACGCTCCTTGCGACGTTGCCGCTGTGCTCGACCGGTCGCGTGTTCGTCGAAATCCCGGATGCGCAATCCATCGTCGACATCGTGGTCCCGCCGCGCATGACGCTCACCTGGCTCGATCGTTCCCGTCGCTCCGGCGCGCCCGGCAGTGGTCGTGCCTGTGCGGTCGGGCAGGCGCTCGCGCGCGCTGTCACCGCGTGGGCCGACGAGATGCTCTGCGACGAGGGAGATGCAACCCGCATCCATCTGTTGGGCGGATACCTCGGCACCGCCGACATCGTGGACCACCTCACCGCGCGCACGGGAATCGCCGCCGCCGCGATCCACACGCCGGAGCGCTACGGCCTCGCCACGGCCCGCTGACGTCTGCGCGGCCCGGGCCTCGCGTCAGGAGCGCGCATCTGTGCCGCGCGGCACATAGTTTCCGTCCGCGAGTCCCGCAGCGATCTCGAAGCGGTTGCGGAGGGGATCCCGTCCGGCGAGGAGATAGAGCACCGGCATGAGCACCCCGTAGCGGCGCCACTGCCGGGCGTGGACGGCCTCGTGACGCAGGAGCGCGGGGGTGACGGTTGCATCGCCGGTCAGGAAGCAGTCGCCGACGCACACGCCCCCGCGCCGGAACGCCCATGACGGTAGCCCTCGAAACACCCACAACCCGTTCTGCCGCTCGATGCGGCCGGTGCTCCACAGCCCGCCCCAGAGCCAGCCGACACCCGTGCCGTACCACGACCCGACGCGGCTGATCGGGGAGTCCAACAAGACAGCCGGAATCCATCGATCGAGGCGCTCGCCTGCGCGAACGGCGGCCGCGGCGCGCTCCTGCCACCCGGCCGGTGGACGGGGGATGGGGCTCACGCGAGCGCCCCGATGAGCCGCAGGATGGGACCCAAGTCGTCGTTCGCCGCGGACGGTGAAGCGGGGGAGTAGCCGGTGAGCGAAGCGCCGACGAGCGGCACCGTGGCACGCAACGCGCCGAGCGCGGCGGTGACGTCGGCGACGGTCGCACCGAAAGGCTCGGGATGCGCGGTGCCCGCCAGTTCTGCCGGGTCCAGCACGTCGAGCCCGACGTGGGCGTAT
This sequence comes from Microbacterium koreense, assembly GCF_042677105.1. NCBI lineage: Bacteria > Bacillati > Actinomycetota > Actinomycetes > Micrococcales > Microbacteriaceae > Microbacterium > Microbacterium koreense. The sequence goes on along the minus strand of NZ_JBHTIM010000001.1, from coordinate 2,542,074 downwards.
ACGGCCGCCGCTCCCGTGCTGGTCACCGCCTCGGCGAGGGACTGAGGATCACGGAGGTCGTCGACCGAGATCGAGCGGATGTCGTTGCGCGAGATCAGGTCGAGTTCTGCCTCGTCGAACGCGCGTGCACCGGCGATGACGGTGCGCTCGGAGGTCAGCGTGCCGGCCGCGAGCGAGAGGCCCGAGACGCCGTCGCCGAGCGCTGCGCGCAGAGCCATGCCCGCGAAGGCTCCCGAAGGGGTGGACTCCGGGTCGTTCAGCGCGGGATGTGCGTTGAGCCAGACGACCGCGAGCCCGGGGTGTCGCGCGATGGCGTGCTCGATCGCCGTGAGGGCCACGCCGCCGTCACCGCCGATGGTGAGGACGGGCTCGGCGTGATGCTCGAGCGCAGCGAGCATCTGCTCACGCACGCGCTGGAGCGAGCTGAGGCGGTGGACCGATGTGCCCAGAGCGTCGCCGGCTTCAGCCGGAACATCGAGAATCGTCGTCGCGGCGCGCGGAAGGTCCCCCGCGATAGCCTCCGCACCGTCGATGAGCTGCATCGCCCGTGCGGACGGGCTGCCCTGCCATTGCGGCACGACGAGGTAGTGGGTCATGCGGCGCTCCTCCTCCGCGCGGTCACCGGTGGGGACCGAACCGGCGGGTGCCGCGCTGCGCGACACCCGCCGGGTGGATCGGACTCAGCCTTCGATCGCCGAGCGGGGCGATCCCGTCTTCAGCGCGGCCAGTCGCGCCTCGACCTCGGTGAGCTCACCGACGTCTTCGAGCTGGGTGAACTGGGCGTCCAGCGACGACGCGGCCAGCTCCTGCTTGCCCGCCGCGAGCGCCTCCTGGCGGCGCACCTTGTCTTCGAAGCGCCCGAGCTCGCTGGTCGGGTCGAGCACATCGATCGACCGCACCGCGTCGTGCACCTTTGTCTGTGCCTCGGCGACCTTCGCGCGCGAGAGCAACTCGGAGCGCTTGGCCTTCAGCTGCTCGAGCTTGCCCTTCATGCCGTTGAGGCCGTCCTTGAGCTTCTCGACGACCTCGGTCTGCGTCGCGATCGACGGCGCGATCGCCTTGGCCTCGTTCTCCTCGCTGATCTGACGCTGCAGCGCGATCTTCGCGAGGTTGTCGAACTTGTCGGCGTCGGCTGTGTTGCCGGCTCCGCGCAGTTCGTCGGCCTTGCGACTCGCTGCGAGGGCTTTGTTGCCCCACTCCTGTGCGGCCTGGAGATCTTCCTGGTGGTCGCGTTCGAGCAGGCGGAGGTTGCCGATCGTCTCGGCGATGGCCGACTCTGCGTCGGCGATCGAGTTGGTGTAGTCGCGCACGAGCTGGTCGAGCATCTTCTGCGGGTCTTCTGCGGAGTCCAGAAGTGCGTTGATGTTCGCCTTCACGAGCGTCGAGATGCGACCGAAGATGGACTGCTTGGCCATCGGGTGTCCTTCCTATCGAAGTGGATTGCGGTTGTCGGAGTACGTGGACGGATGTCGGGAGTCGGGAACGGTCAGAAGCGGCCACCTCCGCCGCGCGAGCGTGAGCCGCCGCCGAATCCGCCGGAGGAGGGGCGGCTGCGTGAGCCGCCGCTGAACCCGCCGCCTCCGAAGCCACCGAACCCGCTCGAGCGAGAGCGCCGGCGCCCGCCGCCGCTGCCGAGCAGCGAGTTGATGACGATGCCCCCCAACACAGCCCCCATCATGCCGTTGTCTCCGGACGTCCGTCCCGGCGCGCCGCCGAACCCACCGACATCACGTTGTGCGCTCTGGATCGATTGCGCCGCAAGCTGGTTCGCGCGCTGGGCGTGCTGCGCCGCCTGCTCGGGTGCGGTTTGCTGCAATTGTTGCGCCTGGACGAGCGCTGCACCCGCCTCCGCCAGCCGGGTCCGAGCGGCGGCACCCACCGCTCCGCGCCGGGCGGTGATGTAGTCCTCCGCGGTCGACACCTGCGCCTGTGCCTGCATGATCTGCTGCCCGACCATCTGTCGGGCGCGCTCAGCGCGAGCTGCGGCATCCCTCACTTCGCTCACCAGCCCGTCGATCTGCTGGTTCGCCGCCTCGAGGCTCTCGAGCGCGGCGAGCGGGCGACGGCCGGTGTCGCCGAGGCGACGGCGGGCGACGTCGATCTGCCCACGGGTCGAGGCGATCACCGCGGCCAGGCGCCCGTCCGCGTCAGGAAGTGCCGACGCCACGGCGATGTCGTTCTCGAGCTCATCGATCAGTGCGAGGGCGTTGCGGCCGCCTTCGTCGAGGTTCGTCGCCAGCGTGCCGATCGCCTTCTCGAGCAGGTCGGCTTGGCCGACGGCCTCCTCAGCGGCGCGGATCGCCACGGCGGCTTCACCGCCGTCCTCGGCGGCGATCGCCTGGTGCGCGAGGACGAGCTGCTCATCGGCGAATGCGATCCGCGCCTGAGCCTGAGTGGGGTTGTCCGCGACTGTGGCGAGCGCTTCGGGCGCGTAGCGCGTCTCCAGTCGGGCGAGCTGGGATGCCGCTGTGTCGAGGGCATCGGCCACCCCTGCCCGCGCCGCTTCGACGCGGGCGAGCGCTTCGGGGGCGTTCTGGGCCAGGCGACGCAGTTCGGTGAACGCGGCCGCCTTGGCATCCAAAGCGTCGTTGGCCGCTTCGCAGAGCTCGAGGATCTCCGCGTTCCACGCCACCGCCTGCTCGTGCGATTCCGGCGTCGAATCGTCGAGCTGTTGTTGCAGTGTGAAGGCGCGCGTCAGCTTCGCTTTGGCGTCGGTGAGCACGTCGGTGAACTCCGCCGCGGCGGACTCGCCGAACTGCGCGGTCGCGAAGCCGAGTTCCTGTTCGCTCGCGCGGATCGCGTCGTCGGTTGCCACCAGCGCCGACGCCGCACGCTTCTCGAGTTCGGGGAGGTCTACGGGCGGTGCGCCGGGGGCACCCGACGCGCCTGCCCCGGCGCCGCGTCGGCGATTGCGGACCACCAGCCACACGACCAAGGCGATGGCTCCGACGACGAGGACCGCCACCAGGATGCCGCCCCACGGGAACCCTCCCGACGGCGACGACCCCGTCGTGCCGCCGACGCTGCTCTGGAGCCCGTCGGCGGCGGCGACCGCGGCGTCTGCCCAGTCTTCGGCGGCCAGGTTCGGCTGGACTTCGGCGCGCTCGATCTCAGCGATCCGGTCAAAGCTCACCGGTCCTTCTGAGTAACCCGACAGGTAGAACTGGCGGGCATCGACCGCGACGGCGAGGAGGTATTGGTGCGGACCGAGCCCGTTGCCGTCGGCAGTGGTGTTGGCCCACTCTTCGGCGCTCGCGGCTCCGGTGAATTCGTCGACGAAGACGACCCACAGGTCGACGTCGGTCTCGGCCGACAGGCGCTCGAGACGCGCCTCGACGTCGGACTCCTCCGAGGGTGTCAGCACATCGGCCCCGTCGTACACGAACGTGCTCCCGAGATCGACCGGATCCGACGCGAGCGCCGGCCCCGTCGCACCCCCGAAGACCATCGTGGCTGCCAGTGCGATCGCGGCCATGGTTCGCCGACGCATCGATCCCCCTCCTCGGGCGCGGAGTTCTCGAGCCCGCCATCGAGTCTATTCAGCCCCGTGTCCGCCGCGGTAGACGAGGTGTGCGCTCAGCGCGAACCGCGGATGACCGGCGCGGCGGCGGTGGCGGCGCGGCTCGCGTCGCGTAGCGTGGCGCCCGCACGAGGAGGACGGATGGACGACCGTTACGGATCGGATGTGCTCGCGCCGGGATGGCGCGAGCGCGCGGCGCCCCGCATCGAGCGTGTCGCCGCAGAGCGGGACCTCGTCGTCGAAGTGGCCGACGACGGGTTCTGCGGCGCGGTCGTATCCGTGGCATCCGGTCTGGTCGAACTCGAAGACCGCGTCGGCCGCCGTCGCTTCTTCCCGCTCGGCGCCGGCTTCCTCATCGACGGAAGGGACGTCGTCCTCGAGCCACCCGTGGCGGTGACGCCGACCGGCCGGGCGCGCACCGCATCCGGATCCTTCGCCGTCGACGATGCCCGCGCCCGCGTCGCCCGGGCCAGCCGCATCCTCGTCGAAGGTCGCCACGACGCCGAACTCGTCGAGCGCGTGTGGGGCGACGACCTGCGCATCGAGGGGGTCGTCGTGGAGTATCTGCAGGGCGTGGACAAACTCGCCGCGATGCTCGACGAAGACCCGCCCTCACCCGAGCGCCGCTACGGCGTGCTCGTCGACCACCTCGTTCGCGGGTCGAAGGAATCCCGCGTCGCCGAGGAGATCCTGCGCGGACGGCACGGTGCACATCTGAAGATCGTCGGCCACCCCTACATCGACGTGTGGCAGTGCGTCCTGCCTTCTGCAGTCGGCATTGCGCGCTGGCCGGATGTTCCCCGCGGCATCGAGTACAAGGTCGGCGTGTGCCGCGCCCTCGGATGGCCGGCGCGCGACCAAGCCGACATCGCCCGGGCCTGGAAACGCATACTCGGCTCGGTCTCCTCCTACCGTGACCTCGACCCGGCGCTCCTCGGGCGCGTCGAAGAACTGATCGACTTCGTGACCATCGATTGACGGTCGGTAGCCTGGAGGGGTGCACGAGACCGCCTCCGACGCCCCGCGACGATTCCGCGAACGCCCCGTCTCGTTCGTGCGGCGTAGCGGCCGCATGTCCGATGCTCAGGATCGGGCATGGGACGAGCTCGCGCCCACGTACGTGCTGCCGGTGCAACGCGACGCCGCAGCGACCAGCATCCTTCCCGGTAGCGCGGTCGACCCGCGCGAGGTCTGGGGTCGCTCGGCCCCCCTCGTCGCCGAAATCGGATCGGGGCAGGGACACGCGATCGTGCACGCCGCGCAGGCGACACCCGAACGCGACTTCCTCGCGATCGAAGTCTTCCGTGCTGGTCTCGCCCGCACGATGCTCGACGCCGACCGTGTCGGGATCACCAACCTGCGGCTCGTCGAGGCGAACGCCCCCGAGGTGCTCGAACACCTCGTGCCCCCGGCATCCCTCACCGAACTCTGGGTATTCTTCCCCGATCCCTGGCACAAGAAGAAGCACACCAAACGGCGTCTGGTCACCGACGATTTCGCCCGCCTCGCCGCCGGCGCCCTCGCCGACGGCGGCCTGCTGCGCCTCGCGACGGACTGGGAGGAGTACGCCCTCCAGATGCGCGAGGTGTTGGATGGGGCGTCCGACTTCGAACGCGACTTCGAGGGGGAATGGGCCGAGCGCTTCGACGGTCGCGTGCTCACCGCCTTCGAACGCAAGGGCGAGCGTGCCGGACGCGCGATCCGCGACCTGACCTACCGACGAGCGAACCGATGATCTCGGTGTACGGCCGATGAAGTCACACTCCACCGCGGCGGCCACGGCGCGTCCGGTCGTCTCATGGGCGCTGCTTCCCGCGGTGCTCGTGTGCCTGGCCGCCCCCGCATTCTTCGTGCTCATGTTGCCGTGGCTCGGGTGGGCGCTGCTCGGCGCGGGCCTCGTCGCCGCGTGGGTCATGCAACGGCGGGCGGATGCGGCATCCGCTTCTCGGGGAGCAGGCCCGAACCTCCTGCGCGACCTTTCGCTCATCGCCGTAGGACTGCTGATCGTCAGTGTCATTCCCCTCAAGGCCGAACTCGACAACCTCGCGATGCTGCGGTTCACCGCCGCGCTCGGTGGTGCGGTCGTGGTGCCGTACGTCATCTCGCGATGGGTCTACCGCGACCGGGCGATCTCGTTCCCCTGGCGCGGCGGAGGCCGGTGGACGCTGTTCCAGTGGACATGGCTGGTCGCGGTACTCGTCCTGGGGTGGCTGATCCTGCCGTACTACTTCATCACCTCGGGTGTCTACGAGAACTGGCCGGTCGTCGACACCCCCGACCTCATCGCACGACTGTTCGTCGGCGTCGGCGCCGTCGGAATCTGGGACGAACTGTTCTTCATCTGCACGTGCTTCGTGCTGTTGCGGCGGCACTTCGCCGATGCCACGGCGAACGTCCTGCAGGCGATCGTGTTCGTGTCGTTCCTGTGGGAGCTCGGCTACCAGGCGTGGGGACCGATGTTGACGATCCCGTTCGCGCTGCTTCAGGGGTTCATCTTCATGAAGACCCGTTCGCTGGCCTACGTCGTCACCGTGCACCTGCTGTTCGACGCGGTCGTCTTCCTCGTGCTCGTCCACGCGCACAACCCCGGCATGCTCGACGGGCTCTTCCTCGTGTGACGCGGCCGGGCCGGCGCACGCCGCCACGGGCCGTCTCCCTCCTTCGCCGGTCCGTCTCTCTCCTTCGCCGGTCGGTCTCTCTCCTTCACCGGTCGGTCTCTCTCCTTCACCGGTCGGTCTCGCTCCTTCACCGGTCGGTCTCTCTCCTTCACTGGTCGCACGTGTACGCCGCGAAGGCGTCCGTGCGTACATTCGCGACCGGTGAGCACTGCGGGGGCGCGCGAGGCGGGGCGCGGCCCGGCGGCGGGGCGTCGCGGCGGGGGAGTGGCTGGCCACGGTGAGGCCTCACTGGTCGCATATGTGCGGATATGGGGAGTCGGGGCGTACATTCGCGACCAGTGAAGCCCGCGGTGGGGGAGTCGGGGCGCGGGTGGCGCGACGGCGGGATGCCCAGGCGGTGATCAGACCGCGGGAGTATCGTGGGGGGCGGATCCCGACAAGATCCCCGGACGAGGGTTCAGTACCCGGTGAGCGACAAGACTGGCCACGGAGGCGAGTCGTATGTCGTGGATCGTTCTGGTGCTTTCCGGAATCCTCGAAGCCGTATGGGCCACTGCCCTGGGCAAGTCCGAGGGATTCACCAAGTTGTGGCCGAGCGTGGTGTTCGGTGTCGCTCTCGTGGCGAGTATGGGTGGTCTCGCATGGGCCATGCGCGAGATCCCCACAGGCACTGCCTACGCCGTGTGGGTCGGGATCGGCGCTTCTCTCACGGTCGCGTACGCGATGATCACCGGCGACGAGTCGTTCTCGCTCATCCGGGTGCTGCTCATCCTCGGCCTCGTGGGGTGTGTGGTCGGCCTCAAGCTCGTCGGGAACGACTGAGGGCGGATGCCGCATCCTTAACCGTCTCGGTGATGGTGAAGCCAGCGAGCATTCCTCTTGACGTGGCCCGATCGCGGAGTAAGGTCACCTCCACGAAACGAAAACGGAGACGTCAGGGACCGCGAGGAACCGGAAACGGAAACCGAATCTCGTACTGATGATCGCCCCGGGGCCCAAGCCCCCGGGGCGATCTTCGTCGTCCGGAGGACACTCCCCGCGGTGGTAGTCTCGACCGGTATGCCTCCGTAGCTCAGGGGATAGAGCGTTGGTTTCCGGTACCAAAGGTCGCAGGTTCGATTCCTGTCGGGGGCACCATACACCGCACGACGGGCTCAGCTGACGTCATCGTCGGTTGCTGGGATGCGGCGCACGCGCATGTCCTGATGCCGAGCATCGCGCGATCCGACGGTGGCCGGCGACGGCGTGAGGGTTGTGCCGATGTTCCGGCGGTCCCGGCGGGGCGTTGGTCGCACGGTGTATCGTGCGACGTCAAGCGGGCCGCGGTATCCGGCACGCTCGAGATCCTGTGCGGCGACGAGAGGCGGCAGGTGTGACATCGCGGGATGAACTCTTCTTGAGCGCTGTCGACGTGCTTCAGAGCGGCCGCAGTCTCGACATCGAGGGCGAGCACGGCAGCGGACGTACGCACTTCCTCGCGCGGGTCGGACACTATTTCACGACACTCGGCTGGAAGGTGATCACGGTCACCGGAATCACGGCGTTCGCGCGCACTCCTCTCGTTGCGCTCGCGATCGCCGGCATCACTGAGGCGCAGGACTCCCGACCGTCGGCGATCCCGGCAACCGTGCGCGCGCTCGCCGACGCGGTCACGCCCGGGCGCACGCTCATCGTCGTAGACGATTGGGATGCGCTCGACGAGTACTCGGGCGGAGTGATCCGTGCGGTGCAGACACAGCGGGCCGTGCCCGTGCTTTCTTCGCGCCTCATCCACCGCTCCCGGCAGATGCCGGTCTTGCCGATGGGGGCATTCACGACGACGTACGAGATGCGTATGCCGCCGATGGGATACGGCGAACTCGAGGCGGCACTCGAGCACCTCGCCGGGTTTCGAATCGAGGCGGGCACGCTCAGCCGGGTCTTCGCCAAGTCCGGGGGGAACATCGGTTTGGCCGCAGCGGTCGTCGATGCCGCGCGCCGTGCCGGTCGCCTCACGGTCGACGGCGGGGTCGCCCACGCCCGCGGCACCCTGTGGAGTCACGAGTTGCGACTCATGACCGAGGTCATCTTGCAGCCGCTCGACGACGAGGCCATCGAAGCACTCGAGGTGCTGTCCTTGCTCGGGCCCGTCGACACCGCCACGGCGGGCGCCGCGATCGGGATCGAGCAGATCGCCGAGCTCGAGGGGCGTGCGTTCGTCGACATCATCGACGTCGGCGGGACACGGATGGTGTCGGTGCATCCGCCGTTGCTCGTGGAGCACTTCCGCCACGACTCGCTCGCCGGGCGGCGCGCGCAGTTGTTGGCGCGCATCGACGACGTCCTCGCCGCCGCGCCGACGATCGACGACGCACCGGTGACGCCACGCGACTCGGCCATGTTCGTGAGGCTCGTCCATGAACAGACGAGGCGTCGGACGCTCCAGGCACGCGAAGCCTGGCGCACCGCCCCCAGCCTGGCATCCGCGACCGATCTGCTGTTGGCGCTTGAGGTGGACGGCGCGCACGATCCCGATGAGCTCGAGTCGCTGATAGGGGCAGCGCATGGTCTTGACGGAACCGAGCGAGAGAAAGCGGAGTGGGATGCCGCGCGCGGCGTCGTCCGTGCGGTGCGCGGCGGCGACCCGGCGGGGGCGTTGTTCGATCTGCGTCGCCGGGCCGCGACGATGCCGCGGGAGGGGGCACTGTTGCTGGCGCGCGCGGCCGAGCTGGAATCGTCGTTCCTCACCGTCCCCGACACCGACCCGGTGGCCGGCGCCGACGGGGAGGGGGTCTCGGAATCGGCCCGGGCTGCCGTGCTTCGCGCGCGCGCGTTCTGGATGCTCGTTCGGGGCCGGGTAGGCGATGCCGAGACCGTGCTCGACGAGCTACGCGCGTCCGATGCGCCGCAGGACGCGACCGTGGATGCGCTCGCGGTCTTTGCGCACATCGTCGCCGACAGGCGCACACTCGCCGACGAGATCGCGCGCCGTGGACTGGCCGAGGCCCAGCGAGCCTTCGATGCCCGCGGCATTCGCGACTATGCCTACCTGTGCGTCCTGATCGCCGCGCTGGATCGGAGAACCCTCGATGCCGAACACCTGCTGAGCGAATCGTCGTTCTTGGGCCTTCCGTCACCGTATCCGCCGCTGTCGTTCATCGGTCTCAAGACGCTCGCGGCGTCCCTTGCCGCGCGACGCGGCCATCGTGCGTTGATGGAGCAGACACTCGCCGACATCGACGCCGAGGGCCTCGGGGACGGTCCCTTCCCCGGTCAGGCGACGGGCATCGTTTACGCGCGGATCGCCGAGATCGAAGAGGGAACCCTCGCCGCGGCGGAGATCTGCGTGCAGACCGGGGACGAGCTCGTGGAGCGGGGCGCACTGCTGTCGGCGGCCTACGCCTACCTCGACGCCCTGGAGTACGACCCTGCGCCCGCCCGATGGGAACGTGTGGCAGCGCGCGTGGAGGCTGTCGATGCACCGGCGATCGCCCGTCACGCCGCGTTTCTGCGGGCCGTGATCGAGCGCGACGTCGAGACCGCTCTGGCAACCCTTCACGATCTCGAACGGGACGATCTGCTGCGGGATGCCGCGCACGCGGCTGACCTCGCGCTGCGAGCCTGGGCGGACGACGACGACATCGACGCGCACGAGCGGGTGCGCACGCTGCGCGACCGGCTGCGGAAGGATGCGGGGGATTCCCTCGCGCCGGTCACGGTCGTCCTGACCAGACGGGAGCGGGAGATCGCCGAAATGGTGGCCGCCGGGCTATCGAACGCCGTCATCGCAGAGGCGCTCGTCCTGTCGGTGCGCACCGTCGAATCGCACGTGAACCGACTGCTGCGCAAGACCGGCCTTGCGCGACGCCAAGACGTCAAGGCCTACCTGCTCGCCCACGGTTCGACCGCCTGAGGTGCAGACGGCCCCGGGGTCTCCCGCGGCGTGCGAGGATACTTCGGTGCATCGCGTCGTCACCTCCGAACTGGACCTCGATATCGGGTCGCCCGTCGACCTCATCCTGCAGATCACCGCGGCCCAGCAGATGCCCGTCGTCGACGAGCGATTGACGCTCACCCAGGGTGATCGGGTGTACACCCCCACCGAGATCATCGACCAGTCGGGGAGCCGTCTGCACCGTGTGTCGGCCGAGCCCGGCCTTCTCGAGGTGCGCTACGACGCGACCATTGCCGGGCGCAACCCCACCACCCGCACGAGCGACCTCGAGGCCATCACCTACCTGCGTCCGAGTCGCTACTGCCAGTCGGACGAGGTGTTCCAACAAGCGCGCCGGCAGTTCAAGGGGCTCGCCGGCGAGGATCTCATCGGTGCCGTGTCGGAGTTCGTCGCCGCGAGCACGACCTACACGCCTGGATACAGCCACGGGACCGACAGCGCGGTCACAACGCTCATGACCGGCCAGGGAGTGTGCCGCGACTACGCGCACGCCGTCATCGCGTTGCTGCGAGCGATGGACATGCCCGCGCGCTATGCCGCGTGCTATGCGCCCGGGCTCGAGCCGATGGACTTCCACGCGGTCGCCGAGGCATACCATGACGGCGCGTGGTATGTCATCGACGCGACGAGACTGGCCAATCGAGCGTCGCTCGTGCGCATCGCGACGGGGAGGGATGCCGCGGACTGCGCGTTCCTCAGCTATCACGGCGGCAACGTCGGGCTGCAGCGGATGCGCGTCGACGCGTGGGCGATGACCGAGACCGTCTCGGACGACTTCGCCGAACTCGTCCAAATCGCTTGACGCCGCCCACGGACGCTCCACCGCGAGGTGACGCCGCGCCCCAACTAGACTGGTGCGGCTATGGATCCCGATGCCCTCTCCGCCGCCCTCGTCGCCGTCATCGCCCCCCTCGCCGAGGCTCGACGAGAGGGTGCCTCCGACGGATTGTCGGCGGCTGACTTCCCCCTCGATCGCCCCAAGAACCGTGACCACGGTGATTGGGCCTCCAACGCCGCGCTGAAGCTCGCGAAGTCGGTCGGGGTCAACCCGCGTGAGTTCGCAGCCGAGATCGCTGCGGGGCTGGAAGCGTTGGACGGCATCGCCAGCGTCGAGGTCGCCGGACCCGGCTTCATCAACATCCGCCTCGACGCCGCAACGGCGGGTTCGCTCGCGAAGACCATCGTCGACGCCGGCGCCGCGTTCGGGACGTCCGACGTGTTGGCCGGCGAAGTCATCAACCTCGAGTTCGTCTCCGCCAACCCGACGGGACCGATCCACCTGGGCGGAACGCGATGGGCGGCCGTCGGTGACTCGCTCGCGCGCATTCTCTCTTCGCAGGGCGCGAAGGTCACGCGTGAGTACTACTTCAACGACCACGGTGCGCAGATCGACCGATTCGCGCGCAGTCTCGCCGCGGCGTGGGCGGGCGAGCCGGCGCCCGAAGACGGCTATGGCGGCGCCTACATCGGCGACATCGCACGACGGGTGGCGCTCGCCTACGACGGGGATCTCGCCGCGCTCGACCCCGACACGCGCCAGGAGGTCTTCCGCGAGCGCGGCGTGGGCTTCATGTTCGACGAGATCAAGCGGAGCCTGCACGACTTCGGTGTCGACTTCGACGTGTACTTCCATGAGAACGAGCTGCACGAATCCGGTGCGGTCGCGCGCGCCGTGGAGCGGCTGCGCGAGCTCGGACGGATCTACGAGTCGGAGGGCGCGACGTGGCTGCGGACGACGGATTTCGGTGACGACAAAGACCGCGTCGTCATCAAGTCCGACGGCAAGCCCGCCTACATTTCGGGGGACCTCGCGTACTACCTCGACAAGCGAGAGCGCGGCTTCACCCGCTGCATCATCATGCTCGGCGCCGATCACCACGGATATGTCCAGCGGCTCATGGCGATGTGCGCCGCGTTCGGTGACGAGCCGTATGTGAATCTCCAGATTCTCATCGGTCAGATGGTCAATCTCGTCAAGGACGGCCAGCCGGTGCGCATGTCCAAGCGCGCAGGAACCGTCGTCACGATGGAAGACCTCGTCGACATCGTCGGTGCCGACGCCGCCCGCTACGCGCTGACCCGCAGTTCGACCGACTCGAACCTGGACGTCGATCTCGATGTGCTGCAGAAACGCACCAACGACAATCCGGTCTTCTATGTGCAGTACGCCCACGCTCGCACCCACAATGTCGCGCGCAACGCCGTGGCATCCGGTGTCGACCGCTCGGTGTTCGCACCCGAGGCGCTCACGCACGAGACCGAGTCCGCGCTGTTGGGCGCGCTCCAGGAGTTTCCGCGCGTGGTGGCGTACTCCGCCGAGGTGCACGAGCCGCACCGGATCGCCCGCGCGCTCGAAGAGTTGGCGGGCCTTTACCACCGCTGGTACGACAACTGCCGCGTGATCCCACTCGGCGATCAGCCCGTCGAGGATGTGCACCGCACCCGTCTGTGGCTCAACGACGCCACCGGTCAGGTGCTCCGCAACGGCCTGACGCTGTTGGGCGTGTCGGCTCCGGAACGGATGTGACGATGAGCGCGGGCGAGGCGGGCGCGACGACACCTCGACGCCGTGTGTGGCCGTGGGTCGTGTCTTTCGCGATCGTCGCCGCGCTGGTCGTCGGCGCCTGGTTCGCCGGTGAGGCGATCGCGCGGGACGTCGTCGTCGGCACGGTCCGCGAAGAGGTGCGGACCAACCTCGCTCTGCCCGCCGATCAGCAGATCGACGTCGAGGTCCCGGGCCTGATCATTCCGCAGTTGCTCGGCGGACGACTCGACGAGGTGCGCATCGCGGCCGATGACGTGCCGGTCGACCAGGTCATCGCCGACATCGTCGTCGACGCGAAGGACGTGCCCCTGGGAGGCGGGGACGTCCGTGACGCGCGTGCGACCGTGCGTATCGACGAGGAGCAGCTGCCGAACCTGTTGCAGGGTGTCGAAGGGTTCCCGGTCGACGAGATCGGGATCGACGCGCCGGACATCACCGCGCAGACCGAGCTGTCGGTGTTCGGTCTCGGTGTGCCGATCGCGCTCTCTCTCACCCCGACGGTCGAGGACGGGATGCTGGTGCTGAGCCCGGCGTCGATCGAGGTGGCGGGCGCCGAGGTCACCGCTGATGCGGTTCGCCGTCAGTTCGGTGTGGTCGCCGAGGCCGTTCTGCGCGACTGGCCGGTGTGCGTGGCGCAGTACTTGCCCGCCGGTCTGACTCTCGTCGGCGTCGGCGTCGACGTGACGGAGTCCGCCGTTGTGGCGACGTTCGACATCGCGGACACGATGCTCTCGGACGCGAGCCTGCGCGAGCGCGGTTCGTGCTGAGCGGCCCCGCGCGGGGCGAAGGGACGCGGTGCCCTAGACTTTGAGCACTGCGTGGCGGCGCCACATCCCCGCGGCTCGCAGCGTGCCGCGGGTGATCCCTGAGGCCTGGCCGCCCGCGTCTGCCGAAGCCCCTCACGATTGGTTCCCCGTGTCCGTCGCCCAGACCGCCGCTCCCGCGTGGCTTGCCGTGCCCGACGACGCCAACGCCCTCCCCGACGCTGTGTGGCCGGCCGGTGCCGACCGTGACGCCGAGGGTGCGATCCGTCTCGGAGGGGTCTCGACACGAGCGCTCGCCGCTGAATTCGGTACACCGCTCTATGTGATCGACGAGGAGGCAGCACGCGAAGCCGCGCGGATGACGCTCGCCGCGTTCCGGGATGCCGCCACACGTCACGGTACGGATGCGCAGGTCTACTACGCGGGCAAGGCCTTCCTTTCGGCGGATGTCGTCCGCTGGATGCTCGCCGAGGGTCTGCGGGTCGATGTGTGCACGGGCGGGGAGCTGGCGGTCGCGCTCGGGGCGGGAGCCGACCCGTCTCTGCTCGGATTCCACGGCAACAACAAGTCGATGATCGAACTCGCCGCCGCCGTCGATGCAGGCATCGGTTCGATCGTGATCGACAGTTTCGACGAGATCGAACGGCTCGGTGCCGTCCTCGATGGGCGGGGGGTCGCGCAGCGCGTGCTCATCCGCGTCAACAGTGGGGTCCACGCCGAGACGCATGATTTTCTCGCGACGGCTCATGAAGATCAGAAGTTCGGCTTCACGATCGCGGATGCCCCGGCCGCCGCCGCGCGGATTCGCGAGATCGCGGGCCTCGAACTGGTGGGTCTGCACGGCCACATCGGTTCCCAGATCTTCGGCACCTCCGGTTTCGAGGAGTCCGCCACGCGGCTGGTCGCGCTGCTGCACGAGATCGGCGGACTCACGACCCTCAACCTCGGTGGCGGCTTCGGCATCGCCTACACGTCCGCCGATGACCCGTCGCCGATCGCCGATCTCGCCGACGGGATCGTCGCGGCGGTCGCGCGGGCGTGTGGTGGCCTCGGTATCCCTCTTCCGATGCTGGCTTTCGAACCGGGCCGCGTCATCATCGGGCGGGCCGGCGTCACGCTCTACGAGGTCGGGACGATCAAGCCGGTGTCGCTCGATGACGGTGCGTCGCGGCTGTATGTCAGCGTCGACGGGGGGATGAGCGACAACGCCCGCACGGCGCTGTACGGAGCCCAGTATTCGGCGAGGATCGCCTCGCGCGCCAGCGAGGCGCGACCGCAACTTTCGCGCGTGGTGGGACGCCACTGCGAGTCCGGCGACATCGTGGTCGATCACGAGTACCTGCCGGCCGATGTCGCCGCGGGTGACGTGCTCGCGGTGCCCGCCACGGGGGCGTACTGTTTCGCGCTCGCGAGCAACTACAACTACGTCCCCCGCCCGCCGGTCGTGGCGGTACGCGGGGGAGAAGCACGTGTCATCGTGCGCGGCGAGTCGATCGACGACTTGCTGGCGCGCGACGTGGGCCTCGCTGCCCGCTCGATCGAAGGGAACGCATGACCGACTACCGCCGCCTTCGCGTCGCACTCTTGGGTGCAGGATCCGTGGGATCGCAGGTTGCCGACCTGTTGCTCCGTCACGGTGACGAGCTCGCCGATCGCGCGGGCGCGTCGCTCGAGCTGGCGGGTATCGCCGTCCGCGATGTCGATGCCTCCCGTGACGTGGATCTTCCCCGCGAGCTGTTCACGACGGATGCCGAAACGCTGATCGTCGGCTCGGATATCGTGATCGAGCTCATGGGCGGTCTCGAACCGGCGCAAACGTACCTGCTCCAGGCGATCAACTCCGGGGCCGATGTCGTGACGGCCAACAAGGCACTTCTGGCGACACACGGTCCCGAGATCTTCGATGCAGCCGACCAGGTCGGCGCATCCGTCTATTACGAAGCAGCCGCCGCCGGCGCGATTCCGATCATCCGTCCGCTGCGCGATTCCCTCGCAGGGGACCGCGTTCAGCGCATCATGGGTATCGTCAACGGCACGACGAACTACATCCTCGACCGGATGGACGCCGAGGGCGCCGAATTCGCCGACGTTCTCGCCGACGCGCAGGCCCTCGGGTATGCCGAAGCCGACCCGACGGCCGATGTCGAAGGTTACGACGCCGCGCAGAAGGCGGCGATCCTCGCGAGCCTGGCGTTCCACACCTCGGTGCCGCTGGATGCGGTGCACCGTGAGGGCATCACGCACATCGACAAGGCGATGATGGATGCCGCGCGCCACGCCGGCTTCGTCATCAAGCTCCTCGCCGTGTGTGAGCGCCTCGCCGACGCCGACACCGCGGGTGAGTCGATCTCTGTGCGGGTGTACCCCGCGCTCGTTCCCCGCGAGCATCCCCTGGCGAGCGTCCACGGCGCCAACAACGCCGTCTTCGTGCAGGCGGAGGCCGCCGGGGACCTCATGTTCTATGGCGCGGGCGCCGGGGGCGTGCAAACCGCATCCGCCGTCCTCGGTGATGTGGTCTCGGCGGCGCGGCGCCACATCGCCGGCGGCGTGGGGGTGGGGGAATCCACGCGCGCGAACCTCCCGGTCGTTCCGATCGGACACGTCGTGACGCGGTATCAGGTCACCCTCGAGGTGTCGGACCTCCCCGGCGTGCTGGCGACGGTCGCGGGCATCCTCAGCGACGGCAAGGTGTCGATCGCCACGGTCGAGCAGACTGTCTCGGAAGACCTCTCGACGGCGCCTGCCGTGCCGGGTGAGCGGGACGAGACATCCACCCCCGTGGCCCATCTCGTGATCGGGACCCATCGGGCCCGCGAGCAGGATCTCAGCGAAACGGTCGAGCGGCTGGCGGCGAGTGACGTCGTCGAGCGCGTGGTATCGGTGCTGCGAGTAGAAGGAGACTGACTGATGGCACATGTCTGGCGCGGAGTGCTCCGCGAGTATGCCGACCGACTGGGCGTGACCGACGCCTCGACGATCGTGACGCTGGGCGAGGGCGGGACGCCCTTGCTCCCGGCCCCCGCACTGTCACACCTGACCGGCGCCGATGTCTGGGTCAAGTACGAAGGGATGAACCCGACGGGTTCGTTCAAGGACCGCGGTATGACCGTGGCGCTCTCGCGGGCGGTCGAGCACGGCGCGAAAGCGGTCATCTGCGCCTCGACCGGCAACACGTCAGCCTCCGCAGCGGCGTACGCCGCGCACGCGGGGATCACCGCGGCCGTCCTCGTTCCCGAGGGACGCATCGCGATGGGAAAGCTCTCGCAGGCCGTCGCGCACAACGGTCGACTGATCCAGATCCGCGGAAACTTCGACGACTGCCTCGAGATCGCCCGCGAGCTCGCCGACAACTATCCGGTGCACCTCGTCAACTCGGTCAATCCCGACCGCATCGAGGGGCAGAAGACCGCGGCGTATGAGATCGTCGAGCAGCTGGGTGACGCCCCCGACTTCCACTTCATCCCGGTCGGCAATGCGGGCAACTACACGGCCTACTCGCGTGGGTACCGCGAGGAGGCCGCCCGTGGTGTCTCGACTCGCGTTCCGCGCATGTTCGGATTCCAGGCCGAGGGCTCGGCCCCGCTCGTACGCGGAGAGGTCGTGAAGAACCCCGAGACCGTCGCGTCCGCGATCCGGATCGGCAACCCCGCGTCGTGGGAGCTTGCCCTGGAAGCCCGTGACGCCACCGACGGCTGGTTCGGCGCCATCGACGACGCTCGGATCCTCGCGGCACAGAAGGTGCTCGCCGGTGAGGTCGGCATCTTCGTCGAGCCGGCGTCGGCGATCAGTGTGGCGGGTCTGCTCGACCGCGCCGAGGCCGGTGTCATCCCCACCGGGTCGCGCGTCGTGCTGACGGTGACCGGGCATGGCCTCAAAGACCCGCAGTGGGCCCTGCGCAACGCCGACGGCACGGATGTCACCCCCACCGTCGTCGACGCGGAGACCTCCGACGTCGCCTCGGTGCTCGATCTCGCACCCGCCGAGGGCGCGGCGTGACCACCTCGGACCCGGGCGTGCCCGCGGTCCGGGAGCGATCACGCGCGCACGAGGTCGCGCCCGGGCGGTCGGTCGTCGTCCGCGTCCCCGCGACGAGCGCCAACCTCGGCCCGGGATTCGACACGCTCGGGCTCGCGCTGAGCGTGTACGACGAGATCGTCGTCACCTCGCTGCCGGTGGGTGAGCTCGAGATCGAGGTGGAGGGCGAGGGGGCGCAGTTCGTGCCCCGTGACGGATCGAACCTCATCGTCCGAACGATCGCCTACGCCTTCGAGGCCCTGGGACGGCGGATGCCGGGGCTGCGCATCGCCGCGCGCAACGTGATCCCCCATGGCCGCGGCATGGGTTCATCGGGTGCCGCCGTCGTTTCGGGGCTGCTCGCGGCCAAGGGGCTCCTGGAGGGAATCGTCGACGTCGGCGACGAGACGCTGCTGCGCCTGGCCACCGAACTCGAAGGACACCCCGACAACGTCGCTCCCGCACTGTTCGGCGGCCTCACGATCGCCTGGATGGATGAAGACGGCCCCGAGCACAAGAAGCTCATCGTGCACCGGGGTGTCGCGCCGCTCGTTCTGGTCCCTGAGTTCACGATGTCCACCGAGGTGGCCCGCAGCCTTCAGCCGCTGCAGGTCCCGCGCGAGGATGCGATCTTCAATGTGTCACGGTCGGCGTTGCTGATCGCGGCGCTCATGCAGAGCCCCGAACTGCTCCATGCCGCGACCGCCGACAAGCTCCACCAGAACTACCGCGCCCAGGCCATGCCCGAGACCGACCGTCTCGTGCGCGCCCTGCGCGATGCGGGGTTCGCGGCGGTGGTGTCGGGCGCCGGACCCAGCGTGCTCGTGCTCGCCGACGGCCCGGGGCAGCGGCTGGAGGCGGCGGCGATCGCCGAGTCCGTGTGCGACACCCCGTGGGAAGCCCTCATGCTCGCCGTCGACGTCAAGGGTGGTACAGTGAGGGAGTACGCGGAGGGTTCCACGTGAGTCGTGAATCTGGCCTCCGTCGCAATTCTGCGAAGCAACCGCACGCCTTCTGTGTGTGAATTCTGAGCGTGACCCACGAGGTTCCGTCAGGGACAACATCGGCCCCGCCTGATCCACGCACACGGCGACTGCCTTCGGCTGTGTGGTCGCGCACATTCATCTGTATGACGAGGGAGAACTCGTGGAGTCCATCTCCGAGATCGACACTGCCACCACGCCCGCCGAGCGCACGGACGCGCCTGCGCAGGCTCCGACCAGCGACGCTCCGGCATCCGACCACACCCCGGTAGGCGACGCGCAAGACGCCGCGCCCGCCACGAAGACGACCAAGCCGCGCACGAGCCGTGCCCGTGCAACGGCCAAGAACGCAGACGCTCCGGCCGACGCGTCGGGCTCCGAAGCAGCCGCCGCGGACGGCGAGGCTCCTGCCAAGCCGGCTCGAAAGCGCGCGCCGCGACGGGCCAAGAGCGACCCGGCCGCTGAGGCCGCGAGCGAGGCCACGGCATCTGCCGATTCCGGCACCGAGTCGTCATCCTCCGAGGCCGCCCCGGCCGCCGAGGCGAAGGCTCCGCGCTCGGCGTCGAGGAAGAAGGCTGCGGCGTCCGACGAGAAGCCGGCCGCCGATGCCTCGGCCCCCGGTGACGTCGATCAGAAGGACTCGAACGGCGGCTCCGACAAGAAGGACGCTACCGACAAGACGGACGCGAACGCCGCAAGCGGGTCATCCGACAAGGCCCAGAGCGATAAGCAGCAGGCCGAGAACTCCCGGGGCGAGAAGTCGCAGGGCGACGCGCAGCAGGGCGACAACGGCGACGGGTCGTCGGAGTCCGGCGAAGGCTCCGGCCGCAGCCGCAACCGCAACCGCAACCGTAGCCGCAACCGCAACGGCCAAAACGGCCAGAACGCCCAGGGCGGGCAGCAGGCGGGCACATCCGACGGCGATGACGATGGCTCCAACGGCAACGGCCGAAACCGTCAGCGCAACAAGCGGCGTGGACAGAGCGGCGGCCAGGGAGACGAGTTCGAGACCGAGATCGGCGAGGACGATGTCCTGATCCCGATCGCCGGCATCCTCGACGTGCTCGACAACTACGCCTTCGTGCGCACCACGGGATACCTCCCCGGACCGAGCGACGTCTACGTCTCGCTCGGCCAGGTCAAGAAGTACAACCTCCGCAAGGGTGACGCGGTCGTCGGCGCGATCAAGCAGCCCCGCGAGGGCGAGCAGTCCAGCCGCCAGAAGTACAACGCGCTCGTCAAGGTCGACTCGGTCAACGGGCTGTCGGCCGACGATGCTGCCACCCGCGTCGAGTTCGGCAAGCTCACACCGCTGTATCCGCAGGACCGTCTGCGTCTCGAGACGGCGAGCGAGAAGCTCACGCAGCGCATCATCGACCTCGTCGCACCCATCGGCAAGGGGCAGCGCGGGCTCATCGTCGCGCCGCCCAAGGCCGGCAAGACGATCGTGCTGCAGCAGATCGCCAACGCGATCGCGATCAACAACCCCGAAGTGCACCTGATGGTCGTGCTCGTCGACGAGCGCCCTGAAGAGGTCACCGACATGGAGCGCACCGTCAAGGGCGAGGTCATCGCCTCGACGTTCGACCGTCCGGCCGAAGACCACACCACCGTCGCCGAGCTGGCGATCGAGCGTGCGAAGCGCCTGGTCGAGCTCGGACGCGACGTCGTCGTGCTCCTCGACTCGATCACACGCCTCGGCCGTGCGTACAACATCTCGGCGCCGACCTCGGGTCGCGTGCTGTCCGGTGGTGTCGACGCGGCTGCGCTGTACCCGCCGAAGCGGTTCTTCGGGGCTGCCCGCAACATCGAGAACGGCGGATCGCTCACGATCCTCGCAACCGCCCTCGTCGAGACGGGCTCCAAGATGGATGAGGTCATCTTCGAGGAGTTCAAGGGCACCGGCAACAGCGAACTGCGCCTGTCTCGTCAACTCGCCGACAAGCGCATCTTCCCCGCAGTCGACGTCAACGCGTCGTCGACGCGGCGCGAAGAGATGCTGCTGTCCTCGGACGAGGTCAAGATCACGTGGAAGCTGCGTCGTGCCCTCGCCGGGCTCGACCCGCAGCAGGCGCTCGAGGTCGTGCTCGGCAAGCTCAAGGAGACGCAGACCAACGTCGAGTTCCTCGTGCAGATGCAGAAGTCGATTCCGGCTCCGACCAGCGGCAGCGGTCACGACAACAGCATCCGCTGACCGCCGATGTTCGAGTCGGTCACGGCGCTGATCGAAGAGCACCGCGCTGTTCAGGAGGAGCTCTCCGACCCTGCCGTGCACGCCGATCCGGCCCGCGCGAAGCGGGTCAATCGGCGGTACGCCGAGCTGTCGCGCATCGTGCGAGCCCATGAGGACTGGGTCTCGGCATCCGATGATCTCGAAGCCGCTCGCGAACTCGCGCGCGAAGACGAGACCTTCGCCGACGAGATCCCGACGCTCGAGCAGCAGGTGAGCGAATCACAAGAACGTCTACGGCGGCTACTGATTCCGAGAGACCCCGATGACGCCCGTGATGTGATCATGGAGATCAAGCAGGGCGAAGGCGGTGCCGAGTCCGCGCTCTTCGCCGCCGACCTGCTACGCATGTACATGCAGTACGCGGCATCCAAGGGGTGGAAGACCGAGCTGCTCGAGCGCAACGAGTCCGACCTCGGCGGCTACAAAGATGTGCAGGTGGCCATCAAGGGCTCATCCAGTGACCCGGCACACGGCGTGTGGGCGCACCTCAAGTACGAGGGCGGCGTGCACCGCGTCCAGCGTGTGCCCGCGACGGAGTCCCAGGGGCGGATCCACACCTCGACGACCGGTGTGCTGGTCTTCCCCGAGGTCGATGAGCCCGAAGAGATCCACATCGATCAGAACGACCTGAAGATCGACGTGTATCGCTCTTCGGGGCCGGGCGGTCAGTCGGTGAACACGACCGACTCAGCGGTGCGCATCACCCACGTGCCGACGGGGATCGTCGTGTCGATGCAGAACGAGAAGTCGCAGCTGCAGAACCGCGAGGCCGGGATGCGCGTCCTGCGTGCTCGCCTGCTTGCAAAGCAGCAGGAAGAACTGGATGCCGCGGCTTCCGATGCGCGCCGTTCGCAGATCCGGGGCATGGACCGGTCCGAGCGCATCCGCACCTACAACTTCCCCGAGAACCGCATCGCCGATCACCGCACGGGATACAAGGCTTACAACCTCGATCAGGTGATGGACGGGGCCCTGACTCCGCTCATCGAATCGGCCATCACCGCCGACGAGGAGGCGCGCCTCGCCGCCCTCGCCGCCGACGGCTGACACGCGCCCGTCGGCCTCCGCCTGACCCGCGCGACCGCGACCGCGACTGCTCCCACCCGCGCCACGCCACCCGCCTGCCCGACCGCCCCGTCTCACGGGCGTGCCCGCCACCGTCTCACGCGCGTGCCTTCCGCCGTCTCACGCGCGTGCCCGCCCCCGTCCGGCGCGCGCCCCCACCCGCCCCACGCCACCCGCGCCTCGCCGACCCGGGGAACCACCTCGGCTTCACTGGTCGCGAATGTACGGCGACACCCGCCCCGCGCGTACGTTCGGGTCCACTGAACGGCGGCTTTGGCCGGGACCTCCCGCATCCGGGTTCGGTGGACGCTCATGCACGGTGACACCCGCCCCGCGCGTACGTTCGGGTCCACTGAACGGCGGCTTTGGCCGGGACCTCCCGCATCCGGGTTCGGTGGACGCTCATGTACGGCGCGAGGCCGAAGCGGCGTACGTTTGCGACCAGCGAAGCGTGCCTGTGGATGGATCGGAGGCCGGTCGCAACCGTGATGCGACCATGTCCGCGTGTACATCTCCGAACACGGTGTCTTCCGCGTGGACGATGCTTGCCGCAGTGGGATGCCGCGACGACTGATCGACGCGGACGCCTGGGATCGCCCGTTCCATGGTCTTCGGGCACTCCGCGAGCCAGCGGTGAGCGCGCCGATGCATCCGATGGAGGAGCGTCGCACCCGTCTTGTGCGTGCCGCGCATCACTACAGTGCGCGCATCACCCACGCCGAGTTCTTCTCACACGTGACGGCCGCGGCCCTGTGGGGGCTGCCGATAGCGGTCGTCGACCAGCGGATCGATGTCTCGGTCCTCGCGCCGAGAAGGGGGCCGCGCGCGCGTGGCGTGCGCGGCCATCAGCTTTCTCCCAAGCAAGTGGCGGTCACGACTCACCCCGAGATCGGTGCCGCAGTGACGACACCCGCAAGTACGTGGGCGCAGATCGGCGGTGTCGTACGGCATCCCTACGACCTCACCGCGCTCGCTGATGCGATCATCCGCACTCCCCGCATCCCCGGACCGCGCGGACGTGTGCTCGCTTCGCCACTGGCGTCGATCGACGAGCTCATGGACGAACTCGACAGCGGCCGCCGGGTCGGAATCGACGTGCTTCGTTCCTCGCTGCACGCGGCGCGGGTGGGCTCGTCGTCGCGGATGGAGACCTGGACGCGACTCACGATCATCGACGGCGGCCTGCCGGAGCCGGTGTTAGACCACGACGTATACGACGATCGAGGCGTCTTCATCGGATGCGTCGACCTCGCCTACCCGGACGCGAAAGTGGCGATCGAGTACGAGGGCGATCATCATCGGACGAGTCCCGCGCAGTGGAATCGCGATATCGAGAAGCACGACGCGTTGGTTCGGGCCGGCTGGCGGGTCATTCGCGTCACACGTGAACACGTGGTCTCCCGGCCTGGCGTGTTGTGCGCCCGGGTGCGCGAAGCCCTGCGGGCTGCCTGACCGAGAGCCGCTTCTCTCCTGCCCCGAAGAGCATCGCCTGAGCGCGCCGTGACGACCCGCGCGCTGGTGACTTGGGGATCGGTGGACGTGAATGTACGCGGGGGAGCCTGTGGGGCGTACATCTGCGACCACTGAGCCTCGCGTGATCGCGGGAGCGGAGTGGTCTGGGTGAGCCGCGGGCGCCACGCCGTTCGGTGGGCGCGAACGTACGCAACGAGCCAGTGGGATGTACATCTACGACCACTGAACAAGGACGCGCCGCCGCGGTTGGAGACGCGTCCACGACGCGCTGGTTCGGTGGACGCGAGAGTACGCGGCGCGGCGTTCAGCGCGTACATTCGCGACCACTGAACGTCAGTACGTCCACAGGGCGGGGCACCCGCCAGCGACCACCGGGTGGGCCAACCGCCAGCGACCGCCGGGCGGGCACGCGCCAGCGTCCACCGGCCGGGGCGCCCACCTCCGATCACCGGGCGGGGCACCCGCCAGCGACCACCGACCGACGACTTCGGCCGCGCCGGCGGGTCTAGATCGAGTACTCGGGCGCGGTGAGGACGGCCCGGGTGTCTTCGCCCTCGCGACGCTGTCGGGGCTTCGCGGGCACACCGACGAGCACGCTGTCGGCGGGGGCGTCCTTCGTCACGACCGCGTTGGCGCCGACCATTGTCCGAGCGCCGACGACGACCGGGCCGAGGATCTTCGCCCCGGCACCCACGGCCACGCCGTCGCACAACGTGGGGTGACGCTTGCCGCCCTCCCGCTGGCGGCCGCCGAGAGTGACTCCGTGGTAAAGCATGACGTCGTCGCCGATTTCGGCGGTTTCGCCGATGACGACTCCCATGCCGTGATCGATGAAGAAGCGTCGCCCGATCACGGCGGCGGGGTGAATCTCGATACCGGTGAGCCAGCGCGTCATCTGCGAGCCGGCACGTGCGAGGAGCCGAAAGCCGCGCCGCCACAGCGCGTGCCACACGCGGTGGCCCCAGATCGCGTGTAAGCCCGGGTAGAGCAGGGCGATCTCGACGCCGCCGCGCGCGGCGGGGTCACGCAGTTTGGCGGCGGCGAGGTCCTCGCGGATGCGTCGCCAGAAGCTCATCAGTCCTCGCGCAGGTCTTCGTAGAGCGCGGTGGAGAGGTACCGTTCACCGAACGACGGGATGATCACCACGATGTTCTTGCCCGCGGCCTCGGGTCGGCGGGCGACCTCGAGCGCCGCCCAGATTGCGGCACCGCTGGACATTCCGACGAGGATCCCGTCCTTGGCCGCCGTCTCGCGCGCGACGCGGATGGCGTCATCGAACTGGACGTCGATGACCTCGTCGATCACGTCGCGGTCGAGTACCGCGGGAACGAAGTTCGGACCGATCCCCTGGATCTTGTGCGGACCAGGGTGGCCCTCGGTGAGCAGGGGCGAGTCAGCCGGCTCGACGGCAATGACCTTCGCGTCCGGGACGCGTTCCTTGAGGACCTGGCCGACGCCGGTGATCGTGCCGGCGGTGCCGATGCCGGCGACGAAGTAGTCGACCTTGCCGTCGGTGTCGCGCAGGATCTCTTCCGCGGTCGTCTTGCGGTGGATCGCCGGGTTCGCCTCGTTCTCGAACTGGCGGGTGAGCACCGCGCCGGGGGTCTCTTCGACGATGCGTTCCGCTTCGGCGACGGCACCGGCCATGCCCTTGGTGGGGTCGGTGAGGACGAGCTCGGCACCGAACGCCTTGAGCAGTGTGCGTCGCTCCTTCGACATCGACGCCGGCATGGTGAGGATGACGCGGTAGCCGCGGGCGGCGCCCACCATCGCCAGGGCGATGCCGGTGTTGCCGCTGGTCGCTTCGACGAGGGTCCCGCCGGCGGGCAGGTCACCCGATGCTTCTGCAGCGTCGACGATCGCGATGCCCAAACGGTCCTTGACGCTGCCGGCGGGGTTGTAGAACTCGAGCTTGGCGAGGATGTTGCCGTCGACGCCCTCCGCGACCCGGTTGAGCCGGACCAGAGGGGTGTCGCCGAACGCAGAGGTGATGTCGGGGTGGATGCCGGACATTGGGGATGCCTTTCGCAGCGGGATCGGGGCCGCCTACCAGCGTAGGTGTCCTGACGGATGCCGGGGCCAATATGACGACGCGATTAGGCTGGGCATCGCTCATGACAACTCCCGCGCCCCCCGCACCCGTGGACGCCGTGCTTCGCCGCGCCGTCGACGTTCTGACGCGCGCCGGAATCGGCGATCCCACGGTGGATGCGGAACTTCTCGTCGCGCACGTCTTGGGCTCGACGCGGGGTTCCGTCCAAGCCGCGGCTTTCCGGGGCGACACCGTTCCCGCGGATGCGGTGGCGCACATCGATGACCTCGTCGCCCGCCGCGCGACGAGGGAGCCGTTGCAGCACTTGACCGGGGTCGCGCCGTTCCGGCATCTCGAGCTTCGCGTCGGGCCCGGGGTCTTCGTGCCCCGCCCCGAGACGGAGATCGTCGCGCAGTTGGCCATCGACGCGCTGCGGGCCGCCGCATCCGAGTCTCCGATCGCCGTGGACCTCGGAACCGGAAGCGGTGCGATCGCCCTGGCCATGGCCACGGAGGTGCCGCACGCGCGGGTTCACGCGGCGGAGAACTCCGTCGACGCGTTCGTGTGGACGAAAGAGAACTTTGCCACGGTCGGCGCCGACAACGCCCGCCTGGCCTTCATCGACCTCGAGCAGGCGTTCCCCGATCTCGACGGAACGGTCTCGGTCATCGCGTCCAACCCTCCGTACGTTCCGGATGCCGCGATTCCTCGCGACCCGGAAGTGCGGTTCTACGACCCGCCCGCAGCGCTCTACGGGGGGCCAGACGGTCTTGACGTCGTGCGTGTGCTGAGCCGTGTCGGACTGCGACTTGCGCATCCGGGCGGGACGATCGTGATCGAGCACGGGGAGTGGCAGGGTGAGGAGATCCGCGAGATCCTGACCCGCGACGGGTGGCGCGCCGCCGCGACCCATCCCGACCTCACGATGCGCGACCGCGCGACCACCGCGTTGCACCCCTGAGCCGCCCGACCGTCAGCGATCGTCGAGGCGGCGCAACTAGACTGTGCGGGTCATGTCCTCCCACTTCGACTGCCGCGATGAGACGCAGCTGCTCCCCGGATTGCGCGAAGCCCGACGGGCGGTCGCGCGCGGCGAGTTGGTGGTCCTTCCGACCGACACCGTCTACGGTGTCGGTGCCGACGCGTTCAACGCCGCGGCCGTTCAGCGGCTCCTCGATGCGAAGGGCCGGGGGCGGCAGTCGCCGCCGCCCGTCCTCGTGCCGAACACCGAGACGCTGCATGCGCTCGCCGCGGATGTTCCCGAGCCGGTGCGCCTGCTCGTGGACGAGTTCTGGCCCGGGGGACTCACGATCGTGCTGCCGGCCCAGCCGTCGCTGACGTGGGATCTCGGAGAGACGCACGGTACGGTCGCTGTGCGGATGCCCGACCACCGCATTGCACTGGAGCTGCTGGCAGAGACGGGGCCCCTCGCGGTATCGAGCGCGAACCTCACGGGTCGGTCCGCTGCCGTCCTCGTCGATGAGGCGCACGGGATGTTGCGGGACAGCGTCGCCGTGTATCTCGACGGAGGCCCGTCGGCGACGGGAATCGCGTCGACGATCGTGGATGCGACGAGCTTCGTCGGCGGAGAAGCACCGGTGATCCGGGTGCTCCGCGAAGGGGCGATCGATCGTGCGCGCCTGCGTGAGGTGCTCGGCGACATGCTCGAGGCCGACCCGGTCGAGGCCGACGGCGGCGACGCGTGAAGCAGTACGTCTTCACGATCATCCTCACCGCGGCGCTGACGTTCGCGCTCTCGTGGGGGGTGTGGCGCCTCGGCCTGCGCTACAAGCTGCATCCGGGCATCCGTGAACGTGACGTGCACACGACTCCGACGCCACGGCTCGGGGGGATCGCGATGTTCCTGGGTGTCACGGCGGCCTTCCTGCTCTCGTCCGCCAACCCCTTCTTCTCGTTGATATGGGCCCAGCCCGAGCGCATCTGGGCGATCCTCGGGGCGACCTTCCTCATCGTCCTCGTGGGTGTCGCAGACGACCTCTGGGACCTCGATTGGATGATCAAACTCGGCGCGCAGTTTCTCGCCGCGGGCGTGATCGCGTGGTTCGGGGGGCTGCAGATCTATGCCCTGCCGTTGGGCGGACTGACGCTGGTGTCGAGCTGGATGAGCTTCGCGTTGACGGTCTTCGCGATCGTGATCGTGATGAACGCCGTCAACTTCATCGACGGCCTCGACGGCCTCGTCGCCGGCGTCTGTCTCATCGCGAACGTCGTCTTCTTCGCGTACTCGTACCTTCTGGTGCGTGACACGGGCGCGAGCACCTACTTCAATCTGGCCTCGTTCATCGCCGCGGTGCTCATCGGTGTGTGTGTCGGGTTCCTGCCCCTCAACTGGAGCCCCGCGAAGCTGTTCATGGGCGACTCGGGAGCCCTCATGCTGGGTCTGCTCATGGCGACCTCGGCCATCGCGATCACCGGCCAGCTCCAGCCGTCGATGCTCGACCCCGACGAGCTGGGACGCTCGCAGCTGCTGGGTGCGTTCATCCCCATCCTGCTGCCGATCGTGATCGTGCTGTTGCCGCTGCTCGACTTCGGTCTCGCCGTCATCCGCCGCGTCGGCGCCGGAAAATCGCCTTTCTCTCCCGACCGCAAGCACCTTCACCACCGCATGCTCGACATGGGGCATTCCGACCGTGACGCGGTGCTCATCTTCTACGCGTGGACCGCGGTGGTCAGCCTCGCCGTCCTCCTCATGTACATCGGCGCGCAGTCCGATTGGCCGGGGGAGTACCTGCTCGGCGTCGCTTTCGGTGTCGTCGGCGTCGCGGCGTGCCTCGTCTTGACCTTCCTCCCGTCGCGGCGACGGGCGGCAGCCGCATCCGTACCCGCACAACCCGTCCTGGAGGACGCCCGATGAGTCCCAGTCCTGTCTCGAGCACACCGATCCTGCGCACCACGTTGCTGTGGTCTGCGGCGGTCACGGCGCTACTGGCCATCGCCGGCGCGATCATCGGCTACGCCGCCGCCGGCGCGCCGGGTCTGTGGAGCGCGCTGTCCGGTGTCGTTCTCGCTGCGCTCTTCCTCGGGATCACCGGTGCGAGCATTCTCATCGCCAACCGGTGGTACGGCGATCCGCTCTATATCCAACTGTTCTTCGGCATCGTGATGGGCGGCTGGATCCTCAAGCTGATCATCTTCATCGTGGCGCTCCTGGTCCTGCGGGGGCAGCCCTGGATCGAACCGGCGATCTTCTTCATCGCGATCGTCGTCAGCGTTCTGGCGGCACTCGTCATCGATGTCGTCGTGATGTTGCGCCTGCGGATTCCCCACGTCAGCGACGTGTCACTGCCCACAACCGACCCCGAGGAGACTCCGGCGGAGGCCGCAGACGGGTCGGCGGAATCAGGAGGCTCCAAGGTTTGATAGGCTGATCATCGCGCCCGCCGCTCGCCCCGCGAGCACGTGCGGAGTGACGCTCACCGACCATCGTCGCAACGGTCCTGGACCGGTGCCCCGAAGCTGGAGCCAGCGCTGACTAACCAAGCTGCGACCCTGATCGCCCACGCCGCCGCGGACGAGGGACCCGAATTCCACGGCCCGTCCATCACCGAGTTCTTCCCTGAGGCGATCTTCACGATCGGCGGGTTCGAGTTCAACCGGATCCACATGATCCAGCTGCTCGCGACGCTCGCGGTCGTGCTGATCTTCTGGCTCGGCACGCGGCGCATGACCGTCGTCCCCGGACGCTTCCAGAGCGTCGTCGAAATGGGCCTGGACTTCGTGCGGGTCAACGTCGCCGAAGACATCCTCGGCAAGAAGGACGGGCAGCGGTTCCTGCCGATCCTCACGACGCTCTTCTTCATGATCCTGTTCATGAACATCACCGGCGTCATCCCGTTCCTGAACATCGCGGGAACCTCGATCATCGCGGTGCCGTTGCTGCTCGCTGTGGTCAGCTACGTCACGTTCATCTACGCGGGCCTGCGCAAGAGTCCGAAGAACTTCTTCAAGAACTCGCTCTTCCCCTCCGGCGTCCCGCCGTTCCTGTACATCATCGTCACGCCGCTCGAGTTCATCTCGACGTTCATCATCCGGCCGGTGACGCTGACGCTCCGACTCCTCATGAACATGATGGTCGGGCACCTCATGCTCGTCCTGTTCTTCGCAGCGACGCAGTTCTTCCTCCTGGACCTGGGCGGGTGGTGGTCGGCCCTGGCCGCCGGTTCGCTCGCGTTCGGACTGGCGTTCACTCTCTTCGAGATCCTCGTCGCCGTTCTCCAGGCATACGTCTTCACCATCCTCACCGCGGTCTACATCCAGCTCGCGGTGGCTGAAGAGCACTGAGCGGGCAGGCTTTCGCCTTCCCACCCAACCGAAAGGAAACACACCCGTGGACGCAACTACGGTTCTCGCCCAGGTCTCCGGCTCGATCGCGACGGTCGGCTACGGCCTCGCCGCCATCGGCCCGGCCATCGGCGTGGGCATCGTCGTCGGCAAGACGATCGAGGGCGTCGCTCGCCAGCCCGAGCTCGCCGGCCGCCTGCAGGTTCTGATGTGGATCGGTATCGCCTTCACCGAGGCGCTCGCCTTCATCGGCATCGCGACCGCCTTCATCTTCGGCTTCTGATCGCATTTCCCAGACCTAAGGAGACAGGATGCTGAACGCTCTTGTCACGTACGCCGCGGAAGAGGGGGCGGAATACAACCCGCTCATTCCCGCGTGGTACGACATCATCTGGTCCGGTGTCTGCTTCGTCGTCATCCTCGTCGTCTTCTGGAAGGTCGCCCTTCCGAAGATGAAGACGCTGCTCGACGAACGCAGCGCCGCGATCGAGGGCAACATCGCCAAGGCCGACGAGGCCCAGCGAAAGGCCGAGGCCGCGCTCGAGGAGTACACGGCGCAGCTCGCCGATGCCCGCAAGGAAGCCGGTGAGATCCGCGACGCCGCCCGTGAGGACGGCAAGAAGATCGTCGCCGAGGCGAAGGATGCCGCGACCGCCGAGGCCGCGCGCGTCACCGCATCGGCGCACGCGCAGATCGAGGCCGAGCGGCAGACCGCGCTCGTGTCGTTGCGCAGTGAGGTCGGAACGCTCGCGCTCGACCTCGCCGGTGGCGTGATCGGTGAGACCCTTTCGGACGACCAGAAGGCCCAGGCCGTGGTCGACCGCTTCCTCGCCGACCTCGAGGCCTCGGAAGGGGCGAAGGCGTAATGGGCAGCGCGACCACTCAGGCTTCTGCGGCAGCCGGCGCGGCGCTCACCGCCGCGTCGGGGGTCGACCTCACCGTCGCCCGCGAGCTGTTCGCCGCGGCGCGCACCGTGGGTGACTCGTCGCAGCTGAGCGGCGCGCTCGCCGATTCCGCTGCGGCACCCGCCGCGCGGCGCAAGGTCGTCACCGATGTGTTCGGGTCGGCGTTCGCGCCCACGACGATGTCGTTGTTGTCGACGATCGTCGATCAGCGGTGGTCTTCGGCCGCCGACCTGGTCGACGGCATCGAGGAGATCGCGGTGCGCGCAGCGGCTGTGGCGGATTCGTCCGTCGACGTCGAGGGCGAACTGTTCCGCTTCTCGCGCACCGTCGCGGCGAACCCCGAGCTCGAGCTCGCGCTGGGCAGCCGCCTGGGTGACACGTCGGCGAAGGGCACGCTCGTCAGCACGCTGTTGGAGGGACGGGCATCGGACGCGACGACGCTCATCGCTTCGTCACTCGTGCAGCAGCCTCGTGAACGGCGCGTGCGACAGTTGCTCGCTCGTGCCGAACGGCTCGTGGCAGACCAGCGGGGTCGCACGGTGGCCACCGTTGTGACTGCCGTGCCGTTGAGCGAGGCGCAGGCCACCCGCCTGACGGCGACGTTGTCGGCACGGTACGGCAGTGCGGTCGCGCTCAACACGGTCGTCGACCCGTCGGTGGTCGGAGGTCTGCGGGTGCAGATCGCCGACGACGTGATCGACGCGAGTGTCTCGTCGCGGTTGGCGGATCTCCGCCAGCGGCTTGCGGGATAACCATGACTTGCCGTCCGCGCCGCGGACGGAGAATTTCGGGGCCCCGGCCCCACAGAGATCGCAGGGAAACAAAGGGAAGACAATGGCAGAACTGTCAATCAGCCCCGACGTCATCCGTGACGCGCTGAAGGATTTCGTCGCCGCCTACGAGCCCACGGGCGCCGCGGCGACGGAGGTCGGCACCGTCATCGATGCGGCCGACGGCATCGCTCACGTCGAGGGGCTGCCGGGCGTCATGGCCAACGAGCTCGTGGTGTTCGAAGACGGCACGCAGGGTCTGGCCCTGAACCTCGACGAGCACGAGATCGGTGTCGTCGTGCTCGGCGACTTCGCCGGTATCGAAGCGGGTGGCCAGGTCACCCGTACGGGCGAGGTCCTCTCCGTCCCCGTCGGTGACGGCTACCTCGGCCGCGTCGTCGACCCGCTCGGCAACGCGATCGACGGCCTCGGTGAGATCACGCCGCTGGAAGGTCGTCGCGCGCTCGAACTGCAGGCGCCGGGCGTCATGCAGCGTAAGAGCGTGCACGAGCCGCTCCAGACGGGCATCAAGGCGATCGACGCCATGATCCCCGTCGGCCGCGGGCAGCGTCAGCTCATCATCGGTGACCGCCAGACCGGTAAGACGGCGATCGCGCTCGACACGATCATCAACCAGAAGGCGAACTGGGAGTCGGGAGACCCGACCAAGCAGGTGCGGTGCATCTATGTCGCCATCGGTCAGAAGGGTTCGACGATCGCGTCCGTGAAGGGCGCGCTCGAGGACGCCGGCGCGATGGAGTACACGACGATCGTCGCGGCTCCGGCATCCGACCCCGCCGGTTTCAAGTACCTTGCGCCGTACACCGGTTCGGCCATCGGCCAGCACTGGATGTACGACGGCAAGCACGTTCTGATCATCTTCGACGACCTGTCGAAGCAGGCCGAGGCCTACCGTGCCGTGTCGCTCCTGCTACGTCGTCCGCCGGGTCGCGAGGCATACCCCGGTGACGTCTTCTACCTGCACTCGCGTCTGCTCGAGCGCTGCGCCAAGCTCTCGGACGAGCTCGGCGCGGGTTCGATGACGGGTCTTCCGATCATCGAAACCAAGGCGAACGACGTGTCGGCCTACATTCCGACCAACGTCATCTCGATCACCGACGGTCAGATCTTCCTGCAGTCCGACCTCTTCAATGCGAACCAGCGTCCGGCCGTCGACGTCGGTATCTCGGTCTCGCGTGTGGGTGGTGACGCTCAGGTCAAGTCGATCAAGAAGGTGTCGGGAACGCTCAAGCTCGAGTTGTCCCAGTACCGCTCGCTCGAAGCGTTCGCGATGTTCGCGAGTGACCTCGACGCGGCCTCGCGTCGTCAGCTCGCTCGTGGTGCGCGTCTGACCGAACTGCTCAAGCAGCCGCAGTACGACCCGTACCCCGTCGAGGAGCAGGTCGTGTCGATCTGGGCCGGCACGAACGGCAAGCTCGACACCATCGAGGTCGAGGACGTCCTGTCGTTCGAACGCGAACTTCTGGACTACCTCCGCCGCAACACGTCGATCCTCGACACGCTCCGCGAGACCAACGTCCTCGACGACGACACGGTTGCCGAACTGGACAAGAAGACGGATGAGTTCATCCTCGAGTTCCGTGCGGGCAAGGGGCAGGCCATCGCGAAGCCGGGCCACGAAGAGGTCGCGGCTGCCGAGGAGACCGACGTCAACCAGGAGAAGATCGTCAAGGGTCGTCGCTGATAGCGAGGCCGGACAGGAACCATGGGCGCACAACTACGGGTCTACAAGCAGAAGATCAATTCTGCTCAGACGACCAAGAAGATCACGAAGGCGATGGAGCTCATCGCGGCGTCGCGCATTCAGAAGGCGATGGCGCGTGTGCGCGCGTCGTCGCCGTTCGCGCGTGCCGTGACGCGAGCCGTCTCGGCCGTGGCGACCCACTCGAACGTCGAGCACCCGCTGACGACGGAGCGCGAGGTCATCCGCCGATCGGCGGTCGTGATCTTCACGTCCGACCGTGGTCTGGCCGGCGCGTTCAACTCGCAGATCCTCCGCGAGGGCCTCGAGATGGCGGAGCTGTTGCGCCAGCAAGGCAAGGAGCCGGTCTTCTACCTCGTCGGCCGTAAGGCCGTCGGGTACTTCCAGTTCCGTCGGCTGCAGAGCGCCGCGGAGTGGACAGGTGACACCGACACGCCGCACTTCACGACGGCGGAGGAGATCGCGGCGACCTTGCTCGACGCCTACGACCGGGGCGGCGACGACGGTGGCGTCGACGAGATCACGCTCGTCTACAACCGCTTCGTCAGCATGATGACGCAGTCGCCCGAGACGGTG
Organism: Microbacterium koreense; assembly: GCF_042677105.1. Lineage (NCBI taxonomy): Bacteria > Bacillati > Actinomycetota > Actinomycetes > Micrococcales > Microbacteriaceae > Microbacterium > Microbacterium koreense. The sequence continues at coordinate 2,508,617 of NZ_JBHTIM010000001.1, read as the reverse complement.
CGTTTGCTCCCGCTGGAGGTCGTGGAGGCCGAGGAAGCCGCTTCCGCGCAGGTTTACCCCCTGTACGAGTTCGAACCGGATGCGGAGGTCGTGCTGGACGCCCTCCTCCCGGTGTACATCCAGAGCCGCGTGTTCAATGCGCTGCTGCAGTCGTCGGCGGCCAAGCACGCCGCGACCCAGAAGGCGATGAAGTCGGCAAGTGACAACGCCGACAAGCTCATCACCGATTACACCCGCTTGCGCAACAACGCCCGCCAGGCCGAGATCACGCAGCAGATCGCGGAGATCGTCGGCGGCGCCGACGCCCTCGCATCGGGCAAGTAGACCCGACGAACAGACACTGTGCCGTCAAGGAACATGAAAGAGAAGAAGCCATGAGCCTCACCGCTGAGAAGACCGCGACCGCGGTCGGTCGCGTCGCGCGCGTCACCGGTCCGGTCGTCGACATCGAGTTCCCTCACGACTCGATCCCCGACATCTACAACGCCCTCACCACGACCGTCACGGTCGAGGGCGTGACGAGCGACATCACGCTCGAGGTCGCCCAGCACCTCGGCGACGACCTCGTCCGTGCGATCTCGCTGAAGCCGACCGACGGCATGGTCCGCGGCCAGGAGGTGCGCGACTCCGGAGGCCCGATCTCGGTGCCCGTCGGCGACGTCACCAAGGGCAAGGTCTTCAACGTCACCGGTGACGTCCTCAACGCCGAGCCGGGCGAGACCGTCGAAGTGACCGAGCGTTGGGGCATCCACCGTCAGGCGCCCAATTTCGACCAGCTCGAGTCGAAGACCACGATGTTCGAGACGGGCATCAAGGTCATCGACCTGCTCACCCCGTACGTGCAGGGTGGAAAGATCGGCCTCTTCGGCGGTGCGGGTGTCGGCAAGACCGTCCTCATCCAGGAGATGATCCAGCGTGTCGCGCAGGACCACGGTGGCGTGTCGGTGTTCGCCGGCGTCGGCGAGCGTACCCGTGAGGGCAACGACCTGATCCACGAGATGGAGGAGGCGGGCGTCTTCGACAAGACGGCCCTCGTCTTCGGCCAGATGGACGAGCCGCCGGGCACGCGTCTTCGCGTCGCGCTGTCGGCACTGACCATGGCCGAGTACTTCCGCGACGTGCAGAAGCAGGACGTGCTGTTGTTCATCGACAACATCTTCCGGTTCACGCAGGCGGGTTCCGAGGTCTCGACGCTTCTCGGCCGTATGCCCTCCGCGGTGGGCTACCAGCCGAACCTCGCCGACGAGATGGGTGTGCTCCAGGAGCGCATCACCTCGACGCGCGGTCACTCGATCACGTCGCTCCAGGCCATTTACGTGCCCGCCGACGACTACACCGACCCGGCCCCGGCCACGACGTTCGCGCACCTCGACGCGACGACCGAGCTCTCGCGTGCGATCGCGTCGCGCGGTCTGTACCCGGCCGTGGACCCGCTCACCTCGACGAGCCGCATCCTCGACCCGCGCTACGTCGGTGAGGACCACTACCGGGTGGCGACCGCTGTCAAGCAGATCCTGCAGAAGAACCAGGAGCTGCAGGAGATCATCGCCATCCTCGGTGTGGACGAGCTCTCGGAGGAGGACAAGGTCGTCGTGTCGCGTGCACGCCGCATCCAGCAGTTCCTCTCGCAGAACACCTACATGGCGAAGAAGTTCACCGGTGTCGAGGGCTCGACGGTTCCGATCAAGGAAACGATCGAGTCGTTCGACGCCATCGTCAAGGGCGACTTCGACCACGTCGCAGAGCAGGCGTTCTTCAACGTCGGTGGCATCTCGGACGTCGAGGCGAACTGGGCGAAGATCCAGAAGGAGAACGGCTGATCATGCCGCTCAACGTGAGCCTCGTCTCCGCCGATGCGGAGGTCTGGTCCGGAGAGGCCTCGATCGTGGTCGCGAAGACCGTGCTCGGCGAGATCGGCTTCATGCCGGGTCACGAGCCCGTGCTGGCGATCCTCGCCGAAGGTCAGGTGCGCATCACCGAGACGTCCGGCACCAAGATCGTCGCCAATGCCCAGGACGGCTTCCTCTCGATGGAGGGCGATGATCTGACCATCGTCGCCGGAAACGCCGCGCTGATCTCCTGATTCGACGCGACATCCTGTTCGTCGCAGCGCCCCGGCCCGGTTCACGGGTCGGGGCGCTGTCGTGTCCCATGCCGTTGGAGTTCGAGGAGACCCATGCAGATCCTGCTTCCGCCCTCTGAGACGAAGCGCCCGGGCGGCAGCCGCCGGGCGCTGGATGTCACGGGGCTGGCGCTCCCGCAGCTGTCGCCGCAGCGGGAGCGGGTCGTCGCCGCGCTCGTAGCGCTGTCCGCGTCCCCCGAGCAGGCGATGGCGGTGTTGAAGCTCAGTGAGCGTCAGCGGGGTGAGGTCGAGGTGAACGCCGCGCTGCGCTCTACGCCCACGATGCCTGCGATCGACCGCTACACAGGCGTCCTGTTCGATGCGATGGATGCGGCATCCCTCGACACCCGCGCACGCCAATGGCTGGGGCGATCGGTGCTGATCCACTCGGCGCCGTTCGGCCCGGTCGGTGCGCTGGATCGGATTCCGGCCTACCGTCTGGGTGCGTCAGCATCTCTCCCCGGTCTGCCTTCGCTGCGCGCGCTGTGGGCGGATGCGGTGACCGCCGCGTTCGCGCAGACGCGGTGGACGTTCACCCTCGATCTGCGCTCCGAAGCGTACGTCGCTCTCGGACCACTTCCGGCTGAGATGTCCTCGGCCTACGTGAGGGTCGTCGCCGACGGGCCGGACGGTCCGCGTGCATTGAACCACTTCAACAAGCACGCCAAGGGTGTGCTGGTGCGCAGACTCGCCGAGGATCGACCGCGGATCGGCAGCCTTGAGGCCTTCATTCGGTGGGCTGAGAGCCGGGGGATCGCTGCGCGTCCAGGCGCGGCAGGCGAGGTCGCCGTCACGGCTTGACGGCGGTTTTGAGCGCGCCCTCGACACGCGCGGGCACTTCGGGGGGCTGACACGCGTGGGTGGCCATCGCTAGCATGTGAGCGGCGGGAGTACCCCGCCGGTGTCCACGACGCGTGGGTGTCGACGACTGTTGCCCGGGGAGGCCGAGCATGACCGACTATTCCGATGTAGGGGCGGGGGCGATCCTCCTCGTCCTTCTGCCGCTCTATCTTCTTTTCATCGCGGCGGGATACATCCTGACCGCATGGTTCCTGATGAAGATCTTCGACAAGGCCGGAGTTCAAGGCAAGTGGCGCGCGTGGGTTCCGCTCTACAACACGCTGATCTTCGCCAAGCTCGGTGACCTCAACCCGTGGTGGTTGCTCATCCTGTGGGGCGGCGGCATCCTTCTCGGATGGATCCCGGTCATCGGCCAGCTGATTCTCCTTGCCGCGGTCGTATACATGGTTCTCGCCGCCTGGCGTGTGGGCCTCAAACTCCAGAAGGAAGCCGTCTGGCTCATCCTCTACATCTTCCTTGCCATCGTGTGGCTCGGAATCAACGCGTTCGACAAGTCGCGCTGGAACCCCGCCGTCGCGCCGGCGCCGTGGGGCAACAGCTTCCTGGCCGACAAGACCGTCTGGTCGGGTGTTCCCGTCCAGCCCGCCGCTCCTGCCGCTCCTGCTCCGGGCGCTTACCCGCCTCCCGCCGGCTACCAGCCTCCCGCCGGCTACCAGCAGCCCCCGGCGCCGCCCGCGGGGTACACCCCGCCGCCGGCACCTCCGGCCGCCGGCGCTCCCACGACGCCTCCGGCGCCGCCCGCGGCGCCTCAGCCGCCGGCAGCCCCTGAGCCGCCGGCCACGGAACCGCCGAGCGCCCAGCCTCCGACAGACGGCGACCAGCCGCCCAAGGCCTGAGAACGAGCTTCGAGGCCCCCTCGCACCGGTGAGGGGGCCTCGATGCGTCCTGCGGCGATAGCGTGGAGGTATGAGCCACGATCTTCCCCTCCGGCGTGTCGGCGCATCCGGACTCCTCGCCTCGGCTGTCGGCTTGGGGTGCAACAACTTCGGTCGCCCCGGCACACGGACCGAATCCGTCGCCGGCACCCGGGCGGTGCTGGACGCTGCGATCGACGCCGGTGTGACGTTCCTCGACACGGCCGACATGTACGGCGCGCAACCCGGGCTGTCCGAGTCGCTCATGGGCGAGGCGCTCCGCGGGCGCCGGGACACGGTGGTGCTGGCCACGAAGTTCGGTCATGAGGGCCGCGACATGGGATATGGGCCCGTCGGCGCCAAAGCGTCTCGCACGTACATCCGACGCGCCGTCGAAGGATCGCTCACTCGACTGCAGACCGATTACATCGACCTCTATCAGGTGCACACGCCCGATCCGGGCACACCGATCGATGAGACCCTCGATGCGCTGTCCGATCTGGTGCGCGAGGGCAAGGTCCGATACATCGGTCACTCGAACTTCGCCGGGTGGCAGATTGCCGAGGCCCACTACGTCGCCGCGAATCGTGCGGGTATCCCGTTCGTGTCGTCGCAGAACCACTACAGCCTGCTCGCGCGGGCGGCCGAGCGCGAGGTGCTGCCGGCGGTGCGCCGCTTCGGCCTCGGATTCTTGCCGTACTTCCCGCTCCACAACGGCCTGCTCACGGGTAAGTTCACGCGCGATCACGCGCCCGCCGATAGCCGCATCATGCGCCAGCGGGAGCACGTCTGGGCGGAGGCGCCGTGGGATGCCCTGGAGTCCTATGCGCAGTTCTGCCGGGACCGTGATATCTCGATGCTCGAGGCGACGTTCGGATGGATGCTCGCCCATCCCGAGATCCCGAGCGTGATCGCCGGTGCCACCAGCCCCGAGCAGGTCACCGCCAACGCGAGGGCTGCCACGGCGTGGCAGCCCGATGCCGACGAGCTCGCCGCACTCGATGCGTTGTTCCCGTTGGTCGATGATCCCGCGGCGCGGGTGTGACGCGGGCGGCCGGCGATGAACCCACTAGAGTATGAAGACGCCGGTCTGCCGCTCGTGGCGGATCGCGCCGAACGGCAGACGGGGGAGGTCAACGGCGTGTCCGAGATTTCCGCCCGCTCCCGCGTGGAGACCACGTCCGGCGGTGATGTGGTTCTCGACTGGGCATCGGTGACCCATCAAGGCCGTCGCCGCGAGGTCAATCAGGACGCCGTCCTCGCGCACTATCCGCTCTTCGTCGTGGCAGACGGCATGGGCGGCCACATCGGCGGCGAGATCGCCAGCGCCTCGGCAGTGGATCGCCTTCGCGAGGTCGCCGAGTCCGGCCAGGTCTCGCCGCGCACGATCGAGAAGGCCCTGGGGCGCGCGGTCAAGGACATCGCGGCCCACCCCGAGACCACCGACGACGGCACGGGGACGACCGTGACGGGGGTCTTCCTCGACACCAGCGGCGAGGTGCCCCACTGGGTGACGCTCAACATCGGCGATTCGCGGGTGTACGTCGTGCGTGAAGGAGCGATCGTCCAGATCACGACCGATCATTCGGTGGTGCAGGAGCTCATCGCGGCTGGGCGCCTGAGCCCCGAAGAGGCCGAAAACCATCCGTACGGCAATGTCATCACCCGCGCTCTCGGACCGAGTAACGGCGTCACCCCCGACTATGTGCGTCTGGACGTCCTCGATGGTGACCGGTTCGTCATCTGCTCGGACGGGCTCACGAAAGAGCTGACCGACTACGGCATCCAGCACTTCCTCTCCGAGAACGCCGATCCGAGTGACGCGGTGCGCGCGATGCTCGATGCGGCCCTGGAGAACGGTGGCCGGGACAACATCACCGTGATCGTCCTCGACGTCGAGTTCGCCTCCTCCCCAGACGAGGACTGATCGCGGTCATCCCCAATCGTCGCGGCGACGTCCCGCAGGTCCGGGCGACGCGCTGACATGGTGATGTGTCTCCACCGTTCTTCGCTCCACGCCGGGTCGCCGACCTCCATCGGCAGGCTGAGCCGCCCGCCGAGCCCACTGCGCGGACAACGGATTCGACGCCGGACGACGAGCCACTGACGCTTCCGGACCCATGGACGCCTCCACGGCGCCCGCCGTTCCCGCTCGTCGCAGCCACCGTTCCGGTCATCGGCGCGGTTGTGCTGTGGCTCGTCACCGGTTCCTTCTACGCGCTGTTGCTCGCAGGCCTCGGGCCGTTGATCGCGATCGCCGGTGTCGTCGATCATCGGCGTGGCGCGCGGCGGGATCGTCGTGTCGCGGAGAGGGAGGCAGCGCGAGCGCGCCGCCGTGTCTCGGACGCGGTGCGCGCGCGGCACGATCGAGAGCGCGCTCGGCGGCGCGCCCGACATCCCGACGCGCTGCGTTACCTCACACGCGAGGACGACATCTGGCGAGCCGTGTCCGAACGGCGTGACGGCCTCGTGGTGGGAGAAGGCGAGACTGCCAGCGCTGTGCGGGTGACAGGCGGGGGCGACGAGCCGGAGTCCAGGTCTATCCGTGCGGCGGCCTTGCGCCTCGTCGAGGCGCCTGTCGTCGTGGCGGCGGGGCGAGGCATCGTCGTGACGGGGGCCGAGATCCCGGCGGCCGCCGTGCACCGCGCACTCATCCTTCAACGCTGCCTCGCGGTGCCACCAGGAGACCTGCGGATCGTGGGAAACGTCCCTGATGGTGAGGAGTGGATCGAGTCGTTGCCGCACCGCCACGCCACAACGGGCACCGCGCTCGCCGTTCACGCGGATCTGAGGGACGCCCGCGCTGACGAGATGCTCGTGCGGGTGCCGCGCGACGGCACGCTCCCACCTGAGTGCGCCGTCGTGCTGACAGTCGACTCGCCGATGCGAGCGAGGCTCGACGACGGGGAGTGCACGACAACGCTCGCCGTCGAAGCGATCAGCGTGGTGCAGGCCGAGGTGGTTGCGGCCGATCTGTCCGAGCGGGCCGCGCGCACCGGGCGGATCGCCGTGGGTGACGATGCGCCGGTGGCCTGGGCGTCGATTCCACACGAAACCGCAGCCGGCGAGCGAGGGGGACTCACCGCGGTGCTGGGAACCGATCGGGACCGCGCCGTCACCGTCGACCTCGTCCACGATGGCCCGCACGCCGTCGTCGCGGGAGTGACGGGAGCAGGCAAGAGCGAGCTGTTGATCACCTGGATCCTGTCGCTTGCCGCCGTCCACTCCCCGCGTGAGGTCAGCTTCCTCCTCGCCGACTTCAAGGGCGGGACGGCGTTCGACGGTTTGCGCGAGTTGCCGCACGTGACGGGCGTGATCACCGACCTCGACGGCGCGGGGGCGCTGCGGGCCATCGAGAGCCTCAACGCCGAGATGCGGTGGCGTGAACGGGAGTTCGGTCGCCGAGCGGCGCGGGACATCAGCGACGCCCGTGTGGACATCCCGCGGCTCGTCGTCGTCGTCGACGAGTTCGCGGCATTGCTCGCCGGGCACCCTGAGCTCCAGGCGGTCTTCTCAGATGTCGCCGCGCGTGGGCGTGCGCTGGGAGTGCATCTCATCCTCGGGACCCAGCGCGTCGCCGGAGTCATCCGCGACGGGTTGCTTGCCAACTGCCCGCTGAGGATCAGCCTGCGCGTGACGGATGCCGCCGACAGCCGCGCGGTCATAGGGGTCGAGGACGCGGCGTTGCTTCCGGGATCCGCGGATTCGAGAGGCATGGCCCTCGTCCGCGCGGCCGCAGACAGCACGCCGCAGCGACTGCGCGTCGCGCTCAGCACGCCCGATGACGTCGCGCAGGTCGCCGCCGCGTGCGTGGGGGCGGCACCGGCGCGGCGACCATGGCTTCCCCCCTTGCCGGCATCCGTGAGTCTCGCGGAGCTCCTCTGCGCGCCGGATGCCGTCGCCTCGGAACTCGTTGTCGGCCTGGCGGACGAGCCGGATCGGCAGCGGCAGCGCGCGATCGGTCTGTCCTCGGGGGAGCGTGGACTGCTGGTGGTCGGCGGACCCGGCGCGGGGAAGTCTGTCACGCTCGAGACGCTCGCGTCGCAGTCGTCGGGATCCGTTCGCGTCCCGGCGACTGCGGAAGCGCTCTGGGACACGATGGCCCACCTCGACGCCACGCCACCCCGCGGCGCCGTCGTCGTGATCGATGACATCGACACGATCGCGACACGCCTGCCCGCCGATCACGCCCAGATCGTCTTCGAGCGGATCGAGCGGCTGGTGAGAGAAGCCGGGACGACGGGCATCGTCGTCGTGGTGGCGACGCAGCGTCTCACCGGGCCCGTCGCGCGTATCGTCGACCTGCTTCCGCGCAGACTGATCCTCGCCACGACGTCGCGCGCGGAACACATCGCCGCCGGGGGAGACCCGGCCCATTACGCGCCTGCATCACCGCCGGGCCGCGGAAGATGGGACGGGCTGGCGGTCCAGGTCGCTCAGAGCACGCCTGATTCGAGCGAAGCGAGGCCGGTCGTCGACGCCGACAGATGGTTTCCGCGACGGCACCTGACGGGATTCGTCACCCGGCGCATGGCCGCGGCGCGAGGAATCCTGGAGGCGTGGGCCGCGCGCGGCATCCGAATCGTGAGCGTCGACGATTACCGAGCCGATCCCACGGTCGCAGGCGAGGAACTGCTGGTGGTCGTCGGTGACCCGGACGAATGGCAGCGTGAGTGGCGATTGCTCGGCGCCGTGCGTGCCGACCATGATCTCGTCATCGACACGTCGTGTGCTGCGGACTACCGGATGCTCGCCGCGTCTCGCGACATTCCTCCGTACGCCGGCCCCGGCGGGCGGGCGTGGTTGCTCAGTTGTGGTGAGGACGCCGTGCGGATCGTCCTTCCGGACCCTCACCTTCGGTCGGAGCGTCATGCGTCGGTGTCTTGACGGGATGAGGGGGCCACCATACGTTCAGCTTGTGGTTACAACGCCGATCCATCTGAACCGTCCCGAGGGTAAGGGTCTTGCCGCCGGAACCCTGGGGTTGTGGGGATCGACGGTGATCGGTCTCGCCTCCACGGCGCCGGTCTACTCGCTCGTCGCGACGCTGGGCTTCGTCGTGCTCGCTGTGGGCGCGCAAGCGCCCATCGCGTTCGTCATAGCCTTCATCCCGATGCTCTTCATCGCCTTCGCGTATCGCGAGCTCAACAATGCCGTGCCCGACTGCGGGACGACGTTCACCTGGGGCACGAAGGCCTTCGGCCCCTGGGTCGGCTGGATGGGCGGGTGGGGCGTCGCGGTGGCGGGCATGGTCGTCCTCGCGAACCTCGCGCAGATCGGCGGTATCTATCTGTGGGCGCTGGTCGACGGGATCATCGGCAGCTCCGACGACGCGCTCCTCGCTGAGAACGTGCCGTTGGTGACAGCCACCGGTGTGGTGTTCATCGCGCTCATGACGTACGTGTCGTGGCGCGGAACCGAAATCGGTGAGCGGCTGCAGAACATCCTGCTGGCCATCCAGTACCTCGCCCTCGCCATCTTCGTCATCGCTGCGCTGTGGCAGTACTTCGGCGGAACGGCGCCGAACCCGACGCCCTTCGACTGGGCATGGTTCAACCCCTTCGGCTTTGCGGAGTGGAGCGGCTTCACCGAGGCGATCCTGCTCGCCCTGTTCATCTACTGGGGATGGGACACGTGCCTCGCGCTCAACGAGGAGACCAAAGATCCCAAGCGGATCCCCGGTCTGGCCGCGCTCCTGACGTGCGTTCTGCTGCTGTTCACCTACGTCTCGGTCACCGTCGCCGCGATGATGTATGCCGGGCTCGGCGAAACCGGAACGGGACTGGGCAACGAAGCCAACGCCGACGACTTCTTCCTCGCGATCAAGGACGGCCTCCTCGGACCGTTCGGGTGGGTGCTCGTCGTCGCCGTCCTCATCTCGGCGGTCTCGTCTACCCAGACCACCATCCTGCCGACCGCTCGCGGGACGCTCTCGATGGCCGTCTACCGCGCGTTGCCCGCGAAGTTCAAGACGGTCCACCCGCGGTACAAGACGCCGTCGTTCTCGACCCTCGTGATGGGCATCGTCGCCTCGATCTACTACATCGGGATGACCCTGATCAGCGACAACATCCTGCAGGACTCCATCCTGTCCCTCGGTCTTGCGATCGCGTTCTACTACGCCATCACCGGCTACGCGTGCGTCTGGTACTTCCGCAAGGAACTCTTCACCTCAGCGCGCAACGTCGTCTACAAGTTCCTGTTGCCGCTACTCGGGGCGCTGATGCTCACGTACGCCTTCATCCAGTCGGCGATCGACATGTACGACGTCGACTACGGATACACCGTGTTGTTCGGCATCGGCGGCACCTTCGTCGTCGGTGTGGGCGCGCTCGCGATCGGCGTGGTCCTGATGTTCGTCTGGTTCCTGTTCCCGCGGTCCCAGCGCTTCTTCCGCGGCGAGAGCCTCAACCGTGACACGCCGGTGATGGTCCCGGATGCGCCGGGAGAGCTCACTCGCTCGATCGACGGTGGAGTCTGACGGTCGGGTCAGTCCCACAGTCCTGCAGACCCGAGCACGCGCTCGGGAGTGAGCTCGATGACCACGCGCCGGGGGTTGACACGCGGCTGCCGGTAGCGAACCGCATAGAGCTCGACCGCGTGAGTGACCGCATCCGGATCACGCAGGACCCGTGCCGTCCCCGCGATGCTCAGCCACTGCGGACCGCCCACCTGCGCGACGGTCGCCCTGTGATCCCGCTCGATGTTGCGCACCTTCTGGCTGCCGTCGCTCGTGATGACCCTCACGACTCCGTCGACGTACGTGAAGCCGACGGCAACCACATGGATCACCTCGCCCGGCCCCATCGTCGACAGCGTCGCGAGGTGATAGTCGCTGATGAATCGGCGTCCGTCCGCGGTGAGCTGCGCACTCATCCGTCCAGCGCCCTCACAAGCGATGCCGGTTCCACACCGTGTGCTGCGGCGACACCCGCATTGACGATGCCACCGGCGACCGTGTTGAGCCCCGCGGCCAGTGCGTCGTCCGCGCGTAGCGCCTCCCGCCACCCGCGTCGCGCGATCTGCCGGACGTAGGGGAGCGTCGCGTTCGTGAGCGCCGATGTGGACGTGTTCGGCACGGCGCCGGGCATGTTCGCGACGCAGTAGAACACGCTGCCATGCACGGGGAACGTCGGGTCGGCATGCGTCGTCGGGCGGGTGTCCTCGAAGCATCCGCCCTGATCCACCGCGATGTCGACGAGGACCGAGCCGGGCCGCATCCGCGCGACCATGTCGTTGGTGACCAGCTTCGGTGCCTTCGCGCCGGGAATCAGCACCGACCCGATCACGAGGTCGGACGCCACGACCGCGTTGTCCAGATCGAGGGGATTCGATGCTGCTGTCTTCACGCGACCCTGGAAATGATCGTCGAGGTAGCGCAGGCGCTGCACGTTCGTATCGAAGACCGTCACGTCGGCGCCCAGCCCGACGGCGACCACCGCGGCGTTCGCCCCGGCCACTCCTCCGCCGATCACCGTGACCGATGCAGGGCGAGTACCGGGCACGCCGGACATGAGCAGGCCGAGGCCGCCGGCCGAACGCATGAGGGTGGCGGCGCCGACGGTCGGAGCCAGGCGTCCGGCCACCTCGCTCATCGGGGCGAGCAGCGGAAGACCTCCGCCGGGCAGTTGCACGGTTTCGTAGGCGATCGCCGTCACGCCGTCGGCGACGAGGCGATCGGTGAGCGCGCGGTCGGCAGCGAGGTGAAGGTAGGTGAAGATGACGAGGTCGTCGCGGAAGTACGCGTATTCGGAGGCGATCGGCTCCTTCACCTTGAGCAGCAACTCCGCCCGCGCCCAGACGTCGGCGGCGTCGTCGAGCATCGTGGCGCCGGCCGCCTCGTATTCGGCGTCGGGCATCGATGAGCCCGTACCCGCCCCGCGCTGCACGAACACCTCGTGACCGGCGACAACGAGGTCGTGGACCCCCGCCGGCGTGAGCGCAACCCGATACTCGTTGTTCTTCACCTCGGTGGGAACGCTGATCCTCATCGTGTGATCCTTTCCGCTCCTCCGTTGGAGCGAACCTGCTCCTGGTGGGAGCGACCTAGAACGCGGGGCGGATCGCCCCGACGGGTGTGCCGCCGCCGGAGACCGACAGCGAGAGACCAGAGGATGCCTCGGCGACATCCGACGCGCTGAGCGCGCCGGCGCGCTCGAGCAGGCGAAGTCCGACGACGGATGCGGCGCGCCCCGACCCGTCGAGGATCTTGAGGGCGACGGTGGTGCCGTTCGGGGCGACCATGACCATGACTCCTTCGGCGCCGCCCTTGGCGAAGACGCCGAGCCGCTCGGCGACGACGGTGTCCGGCTGGCCGGGACCGGCGATCGTCCACGGGTGTTCGCGCACGGTCTGCACGAGCGCGGCTGCGTTGCGGTGCAACGCGAAAGGGGAGGTCGTGGATGACGTGCCGATCCGGTGGATGGCCCGCGCCAGCCCGAACAAAGTCATCGGGTAGACGGGTGCGCCGCATCCGTCGATCGCGGACGTCGTCAGCTTCTCGCCGGTGAGACGCTCGATGATCTCGCGGATGTGCATCTGCAGCGGATGGTTGATGTCGAGGTAGCTTGCGGCATCCCACCCGTTCGCGACGGTCGCGGCGAGCATGGCCGCGTGCTTGCCGGAACAGTTCATGCGGATGCGTGCGGGGGATTGCAGTTCGCGTACCATCTCGGCGCGCGAGGCCGGGTCGGTCGGCCACGCCTCGGGGCACCCGAGGTCATCCTCACCCACGCCCGCAGTCGTCAGGATGTCGCGCACGACGGCGACGTGGCGGTCGGTGCCCGAATGGCTCGCGGTCGCCAGGCCCAGGCGCTCCCCGTCGAGTTCGGCCCCCGCGGTCAGGCAGGCAAGCGCCTGCACGGGCTTCAGGCTCGACCGCGGCAACACGAGTGCCGAGGTGTCGCCGAGCTTCTCCACGACGCTCCCGTCGGGTGCCAGCACGATCGCAGCACCGGCGTGGCGCGATTCGACGAACCCGCTGCGTTCGACGACGGCGAGTTCGACGGAGCCCGTCACGGGGAAGGTCTGCGACACCTCGCCAGCCTATCGCCGTGACCGTCCGCGCACGGCATGACAGACTGATCGCCATGCGGGGTGAGCATCACTACAGGGTGCGGACGACATGGACCGGTGACCGGGGAACGGGCACGTCGGGATACCGGGACTACGACCGTGACGTGACCGTCGAGATCGAAGGCAAGCCCGTCCTGCTCGCCTCGGCCGACAAGCCCTTCCGCGGCGACCCGTCCCGGTGGAATCCCGAAGATCTGCTCCTTTCCGCGTTGAGCGAGTGTCACCTGCTGTCCTACTTGCATGCGTGTGTCACGGCGGGAGTCGTCGTTGTCGACTACGCCGACGACGCATCGGGCGTGATGGCGCTCGACGGTTCGGGGGGAGGTGCTTTCCGCGAAGTCGTGCTGCGACCCCGAGTGACGGTGGCCGACGCTTCGATGGTGGAGGCCGCATCCGCCGCGCACGCACAAGCGCACGCGTGGTGCTTCATCGCGAACTCGGTCAACTTCCCCGTGCGTCACGACGCGACGATCGTCGTCGCCGGCTGATGCGTCAGCGGCGTTCGTGGGGGAGCACCTGCTTGATGCGCTCGATGGGCGACTCGGCGGGAGCCTCGTTGTAGGCGTTGGCCAATTCCTGCCCGGACAGCGTATGGATGGCCGACATGATCTCGTCGGTCGCCAGTCGCCGCGCCCGGCCCGACGTCGCCGGACCGAAATGCGCCAGGTCGAGCGGCGCACCGAAGGAGACCGTGATGCGATGCCGCAGTGACGGCGCCTTCGCGCCGACGGGCATCATCTTGTCGGTTCCACGCAGACCCACGGGGACAACCGGGGCGCCGGTCTGAAGGGCGAGGAAGGCCACGCCGGTGCGCCCTTTATACAGCCGACCGTCGAGCGACCGCGTGCCCTCGGGATAGAGCGCGACCGCGCGACCGGCATCGAGAAGTCGACGTTGCTGATCCAGCGCGTCCAAGGCGGCCTGGCCCGCGCCTCGCTGGACCGGTATCGCTCCGATGGCGGTGAAGAACTGCCGCGAGCTCCACGATTCGAAGTAGCTGGCCTTCGCGAGAAAATGCACCGGGCGCGGTGCTGCGACCGGGATGGCGATGGAATCGATGAACGACAGGTGATTGCTCGCGAAGATCACCGGGCCCGTGCGCGGCACATGGTGTTTGCCGTCGATGTGCGGGCGGTAGACCAGGCGCGCGAGCGGGCGGATGACGGTGCGACCCAGAGCGTACGTCGCACCCATGCGGCGAGGGGAGGTCTCGAGGTCGCCGTCGATCGCATCGTTCTCGGCCTCGGAGGTCACCCGACGAGGGTACTCCCGGTCCTATTCCGCTCACGGAATGCGCAGTTCACAGGCGGACCAAAGGGAACGTGGGGGAGGATGGAGTCTTCCCGCCAACGATCTTGAGGTTCACTCGTGCGCATTCGCCCCCTCGTCGCTCTTTCTCTGTCCGCCGTCGCCCTGCTCGCGCTGGCCGGGTGCTCCGCGGCGGAACCCGAAGCCACCCCGACGGCAGACGGCGCGGGTGTCGACCTCTGTGCGTCCGCGGCGCCCGACGGTGACGTGGTGACCGCGGTGTCGGTGGAGGGCGCCGTCGGTGAGACCCCGGTCGTCACCTTCGTGTCACCGCTCGAGGTCGCTGAGGCCGAGCGTACGGTCGTCATCGAAGGTGATGGGGCTTCGATCGCCAGCGGAGACTATGTCTCGTACGCGTTGTCGCTCTATGACGCGTCGACGGGCGAGCTCCTGCAGGAGGGCGGATTCGATGGCGCTGCTCTGCCCGCAATGCCGATCGAGGCAGGCACGGGCGCCGACATCTTCTTCGGATGCGCGACGGAGGGTTCGCGCCTGGCCGTCACGACTCCCGCGACCGACACCGGCGCGGCGCAGGTATACGTGATCGACGTGCTCGAGGTCACCCCTGCGGACCAGTGGTGCGCGGTCACCGAGCCGGGTGACGACTTCCCGACCGTGGAGTTCTCGGATGACGGGATTCCGACGATCACGATTCCGGATGCCGAGGCTCCCGAGGGCGTGCAGGTCGAGGTCATCGAGGCCGGTGACGGCGAGACGGTCGAGCCGGGCGACTCGGTGACGGTGAACTACACCGGAGTGGCGTGGAGTGACGGCGAAGTCTTCGACTCTAGTTGGGAACGCGGCGAAACCGCCACGTTCGCCACCAACCAGGTGGTCGCAGGCTTCCAGCGGGCGCTCGAAGGCCAGACCGTCGGTTCGACGGTGCTCGTCTCGATGGCGCCCGCGTGCGGATACGGAGAAGCCGGCAGCGGTCACGAGCTCTCGGGCGAGACCCTCGTGTTCGTCGTCGAGATCATCGAGACCACCCGCAGCTGACGCTCCCCGCGCGGTCGGTAGGCTGACGGGATGCGGCGCGTTCTGATCCTCGGCTCCTCCGGTTCGATCGGCACACAGGCGCTCGACGTCATCCGCGCCCATCCGGGCAGGTTCGACGTCGTCGGCCTGGCCGTCGGCTCGGATCGGGCGATGCTCGAAACCCAGGCCGCCGAGTTTCAGGTCGAGCACACCGCGGTGGGAGCGGCGGAGGCCGAAGACCTCGTACGCGATGTCGACGCCGATGTCGTCCTGAACGGCATCACGGGCTCGGTCGGACTCGGGCCCACCCTGGCCGCGCTGGAGTCGGGTCGCACACTCGCCCTCGCGAACAAGGAATCGCTCGTCGTCGGCGGCGACCTCGTCACCGCCCTCGCCACGCCGGGGCAGATCGTGCCGGTTGACTCGGAGCACTCCGCGATCGCCCAGGCTCTGCGATCCGGTGACCGACACGAGGTGCGGCGCCTGGTGCTCACCGCATCCGGGGGGCCGTTCCGCGGCAGGCGCGCCGCTGACCTCGCAGCGGTGACGCCAGCGGAGGCGCTGGCCCACCCCACGTGGGACATGGGACGCGTCGTCACCACGAACTCCGCCACCCTCGTCAACAAGGGGCTCGAGGTCATCGAAGCCCACGTGCTGTTCGACGTGCCGTACGCCGAGATCGATGTCGTCGTCCACCCGCAGTCGATCGTGCACTCGATGGTCGAGTTCGTCGACGGATCGACGATCCTCCAGGCGTCACCCCCCGACATGCGTCTGCCGATCTCGCTCGGTCTGGATTGGCCGCACCGCGTCTCGGGCGTCGGCCGCCCGCTCGACTGGCAGACCGCCTCATCATGGACGTTCGAGCCTCTCGACGACGATGCGTTCCCCGCGGTCACCCTCGCCAAGCGCGTGGGACGCGCCGGGCGCACTTATCCGGCGGTCTTCAATGCGGCCAACGAGCAGGCCGTCGACGCCTTCCACGAGGGTCGATTGTCCTTCCCGGGCATCGTCGAGACGATCGACCGGGTGGTCGACGACCACGAACCCCCGGCAGAGTTGACGCGCGAGACCCTTGCCGATGCCGAGTCCTGGGCTCGCGCCGAGGCCGACCGGGTCATCGCCAGATCAGGCCGCTGAGGTTCGGTCAGAAGGCGGGACGCAGCGGGTCGGACGCGGGCGTCTCCTCGTCAGGGTAGGGAACGGGCCAGCGCGGCTCGATGACGGGCCATCCGGCGGCGCGCAGCGCGCGGCGCGAGAGTTCGCGGGCCGAGTAGGGCGTGCGCATTCCGCGGATGTCGCGGTAGTCCTGGTGGCCGGGACCCGCCCACAGGATCGCGTCTCCCTCGCCGACGAGGGCCACCGCTTCGATGATCGCGCGCTCGGGGGGTGAGAACTCACGGATGTCGGCGTCGGGGCGCGTGCGGCGCGCGCCCTCGATCAGCGTGGCGCGGATCGAATCAGGCTCTTCGAAGCGAGGGTGGTGGTCGGTGACGATCAGGATGTCGCTGCCCTCCACGGCGGTCCGCCCCATGTCGTGGCGCTTCGTGGCATCCCGGTCACCGTCGGCGCCGAACAGCATTACGACGGTGCCCGGCGTCACGCGACGCACGGCTGCCAGGGTCTTTTCGAACGCATCGGGGGAGTGTCCGAAGTCCACGTAGATCGCGGGTCCTTCCGCCGCGCTCACCAGCTCGGTGCGTCCGGGAAGATACGCCTGGATGCGGGAGCCGTCGAGCGCATCGACGATCCGTTCCCACGCGTACCCACCCTCGAGGATCATGACGATCGCGAGACCTGCGTTCGCCGCCATATGCCGACCGATCACCGGCACCACTGTCGTGAGGGTGCGTCCATCGGGCCCGGACAGGCGGAACTGCGTGCCGTCCTGGCGCTCGTCGACGATCTCCACGACCCAGTCCGCGGCGCGCGCGGCGTCGACGTCCGAGGCGATGTCGGGTGTACCGACGGTGACCGCCGGCACCTCGCACCGCTGGAACACCTCAGTGCCCGACGCGTGGTCGACGCTGATGACGGCGCGACGCGACCGGTCGGGGCGGAACAGTGGCATCTTCGCCTCGAAGTACTCGCGCATGTCGGCGTAGTCGTCGAGGTGGTCGTGCGTCAGGTTCGTGAAGCCCGCGACATCGAAAACGATCCCGTCGACGCGGCGGCGTGACAGGGCCTGTGCGCTCACCTCCACGGCAACGGCTTCGACGCCGCGCTCGCGCATGAGGGCGAGGAGCGCATGCATCTCGTAGGCCTCGGGCGTGGTGAGCCGCGACACGATGATCTGGCCCGCGATGTGCCGCTCGGCCGTCGACGACAACCCGGTCACGACGTCGAGTTGTTCGAGGATCCCCTCCAGGAGGTGCGAGACGCTGGTCTTGCCGTTGGTTCCGGTCGTTCCGAACAGGATCGGCAGGTCGTCGCCGCGGCCCGTCCGATACACCCAGGCCGAGAGATCTCCCAGCCGCGCACGCGGGTCGTCGACCACGATCACCGGAACACCGGCGGCCGCGGCGCGGTCTGCTCCCGCCGCGTCGGTGACGATCGCGACGGCACCGCGGGCGACCGCATCCGTCGCGAACTCCGCCCCGTGCCGCGCGCCGCCCTGCAGGGCGACGAAGACGTCGCCCGCGTTCAGGTCGGCGGTGGCGAGGGTGATCCCGGACAAGCGGATGCCGGCGGTCTCACCACGCACCTCGTCGGCGAAACGCGCCGCGAGATCGTCCAGGATGTGCACCGGCGGGTCGTCGGGGCGCAGGACCGGCGGGATGTTGGAGGGCGCTGAATCGGTGGGCATGGCCTGTCCATCTAACCACCCCGCACCTGTCGGGTCCGGGCACGTCGGACCGGACCCGACGCGGTGTGTCAGCTCGCGCGCGAGCGGCCTCGGACGAGCGCGGTGATCAGCGCGGCAAGGCCGAGCACGAGGCCACCGGCACCGAGCCAGCGGGCCACCGGGTCGTCCGTGGCCGGCGCTGCCGTGGTCTCCGCATCCGCCATCTCTTCGTCGTGTGATTCTTCGCCGGCGTCGGTCTCGTCGCCGTGGTCGCCGTGGTCATGGCCGTCACCCTCGGCCGCCGCGATCGTCACCAGTGGAGCGGGGGCATCGAGATCGTGCGGGTCCTGCCCCTCCTCTGCGAGTTCGACCCAGGCGTTCTCGCCCTCGACGCAGCTCTGGACGACCGGGAACGCCACCGTCTGGCCGGCGGTGTCTTCGGCGAACTTCACCTGGACGGACACCGTCGCCCGCAGGTGAGCGTCGATCGGCTCGTCGGCGGTGAAGATCACCTCGGTGGCGACACCTTCGTCGGCGCCGACAGCCTCGATCGACCATCCGGGCGCGATCTCGGGGGCGACGGACTCGATCCCTTCGGGAAGGTCGATCGCCAGCGCGGTGGTCGGCGAACCGTCGCAGCCGTGGCTGAAGGCGAAGGTGAGGACCGAGTAGCCACCGGCGGTCGCGGTGCCCGGCGACACGACGACGTGCGCGGATGCCGCGAGCGGGGCGGCGACGGCGAGTGCGACGCCGCCGGCAAGGCCTGTGGCGACGAGTGCCGCGCGGCGGCGGATGGGGGTGGTGCGGGACATGGTTTCTCCTACGGATCGTCTGATGCGCGATACGCCCGGCGGGCGCGCACAGGTGATTCCCCTCGCGACGCGGCGGGGAACGGATGCGGCGCGGTGGCCGCTCAGACGAACGCGGGCGGTCCGCGTCGGGAGAGGTCGTGGACGTCGGTGCGACGTCGTGGGCGCGGCCGCGAACCGCCGACGCACGAGTGCACCGCGCGGGGAATCGCCGGTTGCGGCTGCGGGGGCATGCGGACGAAGACACGCCGGATGCCGCGGCCCAGGGCGTGCAGCATCCGCTCGCCCCGATACATCGCGAGCACCGTGAGCACCGCAGCGAGGATGTGCGCGATCACCATGGGCCCCTCGAGCCCGATCTCCGGCGTCGCGCCTGCGGAGAGAACCGGGATGCCGTGCACGTGGCCATCGCCGGCGATGCCGTCGAGCCCGGCCGTCGCGGAGAACGTCACGTGGAGCAGCACCTGGCTGAGGCCGACCGCGACGATCACTCGCAGGAGGCTGAGTGCACGCCCGGCCAGCGCGACGCACAGCGGCGCGGCCAGGGCCGTGACGATCAGGAGCACGAGTGGCGAGGGGGCATGGCCGCCGCCGACCGTGTGCGACACCGCCGCGGTCCACGTCGCGACGGCGCTCGCCGCAACGCCACGGAGGGCGCGCGTCGCCCGTGTGCTCATGTGTGCCATTCCGTGGGACAGCGTAGGGCACACCGGGCCTGTTCGAAGGGAAAGCCAAGGTAGTCGCGAGTAGCGTGTGGGTGTGGAGATCCTCGCGTTCATCATCGGCGTCGTGCTGCTGGTCGTCGGCCTCGCCGTCTCGATCGCGCTCCACGAGATCGGTCACCTCGTTCCGGCCAAGCGGTTCGGTGTGCGCGTGAGCCAGTACATGGTCGGGTTCGGGCCGACGTTGTGGTCGCGCCGACGCGGCGAGACCGAGTACGGGCTGAAGGCGATTCCGCTCGGCGGCTACATCTCGATGGCCGGAATGTATCCGCCTTCTCCGAAGGAAGAAGAGGCCGCGCTGGCGGGCCGGCAGTCGGGACGCGCCGGCGGAGGATTCTTCGCCACGATGGTGCAGGATGCCCGGACCGCCAACGACGAGACACTCACCGACGGGGCGGAGGACGGTGTCTTCTACCGGCTCCCCGTATGGAAGCGCGTCGTGATCATGCTCGGCGGGCCGTTCATGAACCTGGTGTTCGCGATCGTGCTGTTCGCGATCCTCCTCAGCGGCATCGGCATCCAGACCGCCACGACGACGATCGCACGTGTCAGCGAGTGCCTCCCGATTGTGGGGCAGACGGCGTGCGGACCGGACGCGGAGTCGGTGCCGGCCGCCGAGGCGGGAATGCAGCCGGGCGACACCATCGTGTCGATCGACGGCACACCCGTCGACACGTTCACCGATGTGTCGACCCTTGTGCGCGCCGCACCCGGCGAGAACCTGACCGTCGTCGTCGAGCGCGGCGGCGAAGACATCACCCTTCAACTCACCCCGGCTCGCGTGACACAGCAGGAGACCGACGAGTTCGGGCGGGCGGTGACCGACGAGAACGGTGAGCCCGTGCTCGTCGACGTGGGGTTCATCGGCGTCGGGCCGACGGGGGAGTTCGTTCGACAGCCCCTCTGGGCAGGACCGCAGGCGGCGTTCGAGAACGTCACGGCCGTATCGGGCATCCTCTGGCAACTGCCGGTGCGCGTCTGGGACACCGGCGTCGACCTCTTCACCGGTCAGGAACGCGATCCCGACGGACCGCTGAGCGTCGTCGGTGCGGGTCGCCTCGCAGGTGAGGTCGCCGCGTCGGAGTCGCCCGTCCTCAATCGCGTCGCCGGATTCATCGGGCTGCTGGCATCGCTGAACATCGCGCTGTTCCTGTTCAACCTCATCCCGTTGCTGCCCCTCGACGGCGGCCACGTCGTGGTGGCGTTGTGGGACGGGGTCAAGCGTGTCTGGGCCAAGCTCTTCCGCCGGCCTCCGCCACGACCGGTGGATGCCACCAAGCTCGTTCCGGTGACGTTCGCGGTGTTCATCGCGTTGCTCGTGATGGGCGGCGTGCTGATCCTGGCCGACCTCTTCAACCCCGTCTCGATCCTCTGACGCCGCGGCGCGGCGCGGGGTCCTCAGGCGTCGGCGAGGGAGTGGGCGACGAGTCGCTCCAGCGTCGTCATACCGTCGCGCGACAGGATCGACTCCAGATGCCCTTGCACGGATGCGAATCCCGGGCCGCGCAGCGCCGAGACATCGCCGTTCGCGTCGGCCGACACGAACGCCTCGCCGACCTGGGTCGTTCCGGCCGGTACCCGCGCGGTGAAGGTGTTGTAGAAGCCGATCGACGCGGCGCCGTCGAACACCGGGACGGTCTTCTGCACGCCCTGATGCGGTTCGGCCAAGGGGCCGAGATCGATGCCGAGCGAATCGGCGAGGATCTGATGGCTGAGGCACACCGCCAACAGCGGGCGGCCGGTTTCGCGGCGGAGCGCGATGACCTGCCGCATCCGCTCCATGCGCGGATTCTGCGGGTCGCGAGGGTCGCCGGGGCCCGGGCCGAAGACCACGAGTTCGGCCTGCGCGACCTGCGTGTCGGTGACCTCGCTCCATGGCGCGATGGTCGCGTCGAGTCCGAGGTGGCGCAGTTGGTGCGCGAGCATCGTGGTGAACCGGTCCTCAGCGTCGACCACGAGCGCACGACGCCCCTGGAATGGTCCGCCGTCGGCATCCTGCGGCTCGATCCAGAACGCCGCGAGCCGCTCGTTGCGTGAACGCAGCAGCGCGGCGATGTCGGGGTCCTCGGCGAGCGGGCGCGGAGCGGCCACCGGGGCGTCCTCGTCCGGCGCGGTCGTCGGGGCGTTGTCGCGGGGAACCGCGCCGATCGCCCCGAGCACGCCGGCGGCCTTTCCATGGGTTTCGCTGACCTCGCCGTACGGATCCGAATGCCGCACGAGCGTGGCCCCGACCGGCACCCGCAGCCGACCATCCTGCAGGTAGGCGGTGCGGATGAGGATCGGAGCATCCACGTCGTGGGAGGCATCACCGCCGTCCCGCGGCGTGAACAGGGCGGCCACGCCCGAGTAGTAGCCCCGCGGCGACTGCTCGTGCCGTGTGATCACCGTGCAGGCGTTCTGCATCGGAGATCCCGTCACGGTCGGCGCGAACATCGTTTCGCGCAGGATGTCACGGGGGTCCAGGCCGCTGCGACCGGTCAGCATGTACTCGGTGTGCGTGAGCCGCGACATCTCCTTCAGATGCGGACCGGTGATGCGGCCACCGTCCGAGCAGACCGCGCTCATCATCTTGAGTTCTTCGTCGACCACCATGAAGAGTTCCTCGGTCTCCTTCGTCGACCGCAGGAATTCGCTGAGGGTCTCGGCCGTCGCGCCGCCGTCGGGGTGGCGGAACGTTCCCGAAATCGGGTTCATCGTCACCGCTCCGTCATGCGCGCTCACGTGGGCTTCGGGGCTCGCACCCACCGCGATGTGCCCGGGGGTGACGATCGCGAACGTCCAGTAGGCGCCGCGTTCGTGCTCGAGAAGTGCGCGGAACCACGTGAGCGCCGTTGCCACGGGGTCGGCTGAGACCGCGGCGGTGAAATCCCGTCGGATGACGAAGTTCGCGCCCTCCCCTCGGCCGATCTCGTCGGTGATCACCCGCCGCACGATGTCGGCATATTCCTCGTCGGCGATATCGAACCCCGCGTCTTCGAGAGGGATCGTTTCGGAGGGGAGAGCCCGCATCACCGCGGCGCGATCGAGGACCACGTGATCGCGGACGATGAGGCACCGCAGCGGGGCGCCGTCGTCGTGGCAGGCGAACCCCCGCTCGCGCACCTGGCGGAACGGCACGAGAGCAAGGACCTCATGCGGCGCGCCGTCAGAGCCATGCAGGGGGATGTCGCCGAGGAGCTCGACGTCGATCACATCGCCGGTCAGCAGCTCGACGGTATCCGGCTCGCGCGCGATGAGCGCGAAGGGCTTTCCACCGGTCATCGCGGCGGCCAGGGGGGCAGGGCTCGGGGGCATCGCCGGGCCTTTCATGGTTCGGGCGGCCGTCGTGGGACGAAAAAACCGCCTCTTCGGGCGGTCTGTCTCTCACGAATGCGAACACACCGCCATCAGCGGGTGGGCCACCAGGTGGTGCTCGCGAGCATGCGGTCACATTAGCACGCGGCGCGGGGGTGGCCGGATCCGCGAAAGAGGGCGTGCCCGCGGGAGTTGCGGCATCCGCTCAGCATCGCATCAGCCGTGGTGCGCCGCAGCGCCGTAGGCTGGAGACTGTGCCAGCAGTGAACATCGGGATGCCGCGTGTGCCGGACGTCCTCGCGCCCCGCCGCAAGAGCCGTCAGATCAAGGTCGGAAAGGTCCTCGTCGGCGGTGATGCGCCGATCAGCGTCCAGTCCATGACGACCACGCCCACGACGAACATCAACGCGACGCTCCAGCAGATCGCCGAACTCACCGCCTCAGGCTGCGAGATCGTGCGCGTCGCCGTTCCGTCGCAGGACGACGCCGATGTGCTGCACATCATCGCCCAGAAGAGCCAGATTCCGGTGATCGCCGACATTCACTTCCAGCCGAAGTACGTCTTCCAGGCGATCGACGCCGGATGCGCGGCTGTGCGGGTGAATCCCGGCAACATCCGCAAGTTCGATGACCAGGTCGGCGCGATCGCCGCGGCCGCCAAGGCCGCCGGGGTGTCGCTGCGCATCGGCGTGAACGCCGGGTCTCTCGATCGGCGGCTCCTGGAGAAGTACGGCAAGGCCACGCCCGAGGCGCTCATGGAAAGCGCCGTCTGGGAGGCGTCGCTGTTCGAAGAGCACGACTTCCACGACTTCAAGATCTCGGTCAAGCACAACGACCCTGTCGTCATGGTCAAGGCGTACCGGCTGCTCGCTGAGCGGGGCGACTGGCCGCTCCACCTCGGCGTCACCGAGGCGGGACCGGCGTTCCAGGGCACGATCAAGTCCGCGACAGCCTTCGGCATTCTGCTGGGCGAGGGTATCGGTGACACGATCCGCGTGTCATTGTCGGCGCCGCCGGCAGAAGAGGTGAAGGTCGGGCACCAGATCCTTCAGTCGCTCAACCTGCGCGAACGCAAGCTCGAGATCGTGTCGTGTCCCTCGTGCGGTCGTGCCCAGGTCGACGTCTACTCCCTCGCCGACAGCGTGACCGAGGGCCTGAAAGACGTGACGGTGCCGCTGCGCGTGGCGGTCATGGGCTGCGTCGTGAACGGACCGGGTGAGGCGCGCGAAGCCGACCTCGGCGTCGCTTCCGGCAATGGCAAGGGTCAGATCTTCGTCAAGGGTGAGGTCATCAAGACCGTGCCCGAGGCCGAGATCGTCGAGACACTCCTCGCCGAAGCCCGCCGAATCGCCGACGAGATGGGCCCCGAAGCCGGCGTCGGCACCGCGCAGGTCGTCACGAGCTGAGCCACGCCCGCTGGTCGTGGGCATGGGTGCTGCGGATGCGGCTGCTGTGGATGGTGCCTCCAGTCGGACGACCGTCGAAGCATGGCCGCCGAGCGGAGATCTGCGGTCTCGAGGAGTGCAGGCCGCCAGAGCATCCGCTATAGAGCAGATCTCCGCTTGAAGGCATGCCTTCCTGCGGGGCGCCTGTCCTCGGAGGTCAGCTTTCCAGAGGAGATCTGCCGACCTGAGGAGCCCGGGCGGCCAGAGCCTCCGCTCGACGGCAATTCTCCGCTGAACGGCAGTTCTCCGCTTGACGGCAGATCGCCGCTCGACGGCGTGATCGACGGCGTGAGCGGCCGCGCGCGGCATCCGTCAGACGTCGTCGCGGGAGTCAGCCGCGCGCAGACCCGAGCGAGAGCCAATTCTCGCGGCACAGCCGGGCGGTGAGTTCGGCGTCGCCGGCGGCCGCGGCATCCACGATCGCATCGTGCTGGGTCACCGAGTCGTGCGCGGCGAATGATCCGAACCGCAGGCGTTCGACACGACGCAGCAGCGGGGTCACCGTTTCGAGGACGTCGCTGATCATCGGGTTGCCGCCGGCGCGCACGAGCACGTCGTGAAAACGGTCGTCGGCGCGTAGCGCGGCCTCGGTGTCGCCGTCGGCGATGGATGCCGCGAACTCCGCGTTCGCCCGGCGCATCTGCGTGACGTGGTCGGGCGAGAGCGCCGGCACGGCCATGCGCGCCGCGAGTTCGTGCATCGACGCGGCGATCTGCTGTGCGTGATGTGTCGTCGCATCGTCGAACGGGGCGACGATCGTCGCACGCCCGGGGTGGGAGATGACGAGTCCTGCTCGCTCCAGCCGCAGCAGAGCCTCGCGGATCGGCGTGCGACTGACGCCCAACCATGCCTCGATCTCGGTGTCGCGCAGGCGCTCCCCGGGGGCCAGCGTGCCGTCGACGATCGCGTCTCGCAGCGACGCGTAGACGTTGTCGCGCAGGAGCTCGCGGGCGGGTGCTCCGCCGGTCTGCGGCACGGGCATGGAGGCTCCTGGCTCGAGGACGGGGTCGGCTCATCCTATTCCAGACAACACCCATCGGATGCAATATCCAAAATATTGCGCTACGGTGACCGAACACCCCTCCCCGAGATTGAGGACGACATGGCCATCACCGACTTCGAGCGCTACCCCCTCACGTTCGGGCCGACCCCGATTCACCACCTGCCCCGGCTGACGCAGCACCTCGGAGGTGCACAGATCTGGGCCAAGCGGGAGGACGTCAACAGCGGGCTCGCGTTCGGCGGAAACAAGACGCGCAAGCTTGAATACCTCATCCCCGAAGCGCTCGCTCAGGGAGCGGACACCCTCGTCTCCATCGGGGGGTACCAGTCCAACCACACGCGTCAGGTCGCGGCCGTCGCTGCGAAGCTCGGGCTCAAGGCTCGGCTCGTGCAGGAGAACTGGGTCGAATGGCCCGACCCGCTGAGCGACCGGGTGGGCAACATCCAGCTCTCGCGCATCATGGGTGCCGATGTGACCTTGGACGCCGCGGGCTTCGACATCGGCATCCGGTCGAGCTGGGAGAACGCGATCGATGAAGTCGTCGCCGCCGGCGGAACACCGTATGCGATTCCTGCCGGTGCGTCGGACCACCGACTGGGCGGTCTCGGCTTCGCCAACTGGGCGTACGAAGTCGAGCAGCAGGAGCGCGAGATCGGCGTGTTCTTCGACACCATCGTCGTGTGCACGGTGACGGGTTCGACCCACGCGGGCATGATCGCCGGATTCGCCGGGCAAGATCGCCCGCGGCGGGTCATCGGCATCGACGCGTCGGCCACGATCGAGAAGACGCGCGCGCAGGTCGAGCGGATCGCCCGCAACACCGCCGAGCTGATCGGTCTCGGCCGAGAGCTGCGCGACGACGAGATCACGATCCTCGAAGGCTGGGCGGGCGACCTGTACGGTATCCCTGTGCAATCCACCCTCGACGCCATCCGGTTGGGCGGTTCGCTGGAGGCGATGATCACCGACCCGGTCTATGAGGGCAAGTCGCTCGCGGGCCTCATCGACCTCGTCGCGTCGAAGGAGATCCCCGCGACCAGCAACGTGCTCTACGCGCATCTCGGCGGTCAGCTGGCGCTCAACGCTTACAGCGGATTGTTCCGGTAGGCGGCGATGCCCCACGAGATCGGCGACGAGGCCGAGCCCAGTGTCAACGACCGTCCGCTGTCGGCCGCGGCGTCGCTGGACGACGACGTGCTCGATCGGATCGCGCAGCGCGTGCTCTGGCTGTCGACGGCGATCGTCGACGGGGCGAACCGCGGGCGACCGAACGAATCGGGTGTGAAGGTCGGGGGTCACCAGGCGTCGAGCGCATCGATGGTCGGCATCATGACCTCGCTGTGGTTCTCGGAGCTCACCGCCGAAGACCGTGTGTCGGTGAAGCCCCATGCCTCGCCCGCGCTGCACGCGATCAACTATCTCCTCGGTGGCCTCGACGAGTCGTACCTCTCGCGTCTGCGCGAAAAGGGCGGTCTGCAGAGTTACCCGAGCCGCGCGAAGGATCCCGACGTCGTCGACTTCTCGACGGGCAGCGTCGGGATCGGCGCGACGGCTCCGATCTGGGCGGCGCTCTCACACCGCTACCTGCGTGACCGCATCGCCGACGTGCCGCGTGCGGGGCGATTCATCTCGCTGCTCGGCGACGCCGAACTCGACGAGGGCGCCGTGTGGGAGGCCATCTGCGACCCGCAGGTGTCGCGCATGGGCGAGCTGCTGTGGATCGTCGACCTCAACCGCCAATCGCTGGACCGCGTCATACCCGACATCCAGATCGCGCGACTGCAAGGGATGTTCGCCGCGGCCGGCTGGCAGGTGCTCACCGTCAAGTGGGGCACCCGCATCCGTCGCATCTTCGAGCGGCCCGGCGGCGACGCGCTCCGCGAGCGACTCGAGTCGATGCCCAACGAGGAATATCAGCGTCTCTTGCGCTCGCACCCGTCCGAACTGCACGCCCGCATCGCCGGTGACGACCCCGCCGATGGCCTGCGCTCCGTGCTCGAGGGCCTCTCGGCACACGAACTCGCCTCGGCGATCCGTGATCTCGGCGGGCATGACATCGGCATGCTCCGAGAGACATATCGCGACGTGGATGCCACGCGTCCGACCGTGATCTTCGCGTACACCGTCAAAGGTCGGGGGTTGGCGACCGAGGGGCACCCCAACAATCATTCCGCGCAGTTGACCGCGGCACAGCTCGAGGAGCTGGCCCGGCTCTCGGGGACGAGCATGGAGGATCCGTGGCGTCGATTCGACGAGGGCAGCGAAGAGCAAGAGGTCATCTCCGACACCGCTGTACGTCTGCGCCGGCCCGCTGTTCCCGACGTCGTGCCCGCGCCGGTTCCGGCATCGCTTCCGTGGGGCTATCGCGCGGTCATCTCGACCCAGGCCGCCCTCGGACGGTTCCTCTCCGACATCACCCGCGGGGCCCCCGAGGCGGCGGAGCGGATCGTGACGCTCAGCCCCGACGTCGCGTCGTCGACGAATCTGGGCGGGTGGATCAACAAGACCGGCGTCTGGTCGGTCGGTGAACGACGCGACTGGTTCGCCGACGATGCCGACCGCGTCCTGCGGTGGTCCGAGACCCCGCACGGCCAACACATCGAACTGGGGATCGCCGAGGTCAACCTCGTCGGCCTCGCCGCCGAGTTGGGCGCGACATGGAGCCGCTGGGGCAGGCAGCTCATCCCCATCGCCACGATCTACGACCCGTTCGTCAATCGGGCTCTCGAACCGTGGTCCTACGGCATCTACGCCGGTGGGCAGTCGATCCTCGTCGGCACGCCATCGGGCGTGACGCTCGCACCCGAAGGCGGCGCACACCAGTCGATCACCACGCCGTCGATCG
The DNA here is from genome assembly GCF_042677105.1 of Microbacterium koreense. NCBI lineage: Bacteria > Bacillati > Actinomycetota > Actinomycetes > Micrococcales > Microbacteriaceae > Microbacterium > Microbacterium koreense. The sequence goes on along the minus strand of NZ_JBHTIM010000001.1, from coordinate 2,480,519 downwards.
GGCTGGAACAGCCGGGCTGCATCGCATGGGAGCCCGCCTTCGCCCAAGACCTCGAATGGACGATGCTCGAGGCGATGAGCCACATCGGGATGCCGGAGGGCACCTCGGCTTACTTCCGCCTCAGCACGCGGCCGGTCGACCAGTCGCTGGCCCGTCTGCCGGAGGACCCCGTGCTGCGCGAGCGGCGCCGAGAGCACGCGATCTCGGGCGGCTACCGCCTGGTCGACGGTGGCGAAGGGGAGCAGGTCACGCTGGTCGGGGTCGGCGCCATGATGACCGAGGTGCTCGAGGCGCGTGAAGTGCTCGAGCGTGCGGGTGTCGCGGCAGGTGTCGTGTGCCTGACCAGTCCCGACCTCGTCTACCGCTCGTTGCGGGACCGCGACGAGGTGGCCACCTCACCGCGCGGTGCGATCGCCGATCAGCTCTTCCCCGCGCACCGCCCCGCTCCCATCGTCGCTGTGCTCGACGGGCATCCGCACACGCTGTCGTTCCTATCGGGTGTACGTGGTGATCGGATGCGCAGTCTCGGGGTGACGTCGTTCGGTCAGTCGTCGAGCCTGGAGGACGCCTATGCCCTGCACGGGATCGATGCGACGGGAATCGTCCGCGCTGCGTTGGACCTCGTCGGACGCTGACTCACGACACCGCGCCACCGACGGCGCGGATGTCGGTGGGCGACGCGAGGCTCGTCCGTATGGCGATGTCGAGTGCCGTGGCGATGTCGGAGATCGGCAGGCTCGGCGCACCCGACGGCGCGTTCGCGGTATCCCAGGGCACGTGGATGAAGCCGGCGCGGGTGCCGTGTGCCGCGCGGGCGAGGGCGTGGAAGAACACGTGATTGCAGACGAAGGTGCCTGCAGAATGCGACAGCTCGGCGGGGATCCCGGCATCCGTCACCGCACGCGCGATCGCTTTGACGGGCAGTGTGGAAAAGCGCGCGTCGGGCGCGCCCACGAGGCTCGGCTCATCGATCGGCTGGGCGCCGGCGTTGTCGGGGATCCGTGCGTCGACGAGATTGACCGCGATGCGCTCGATGCTGATCGCGCGACGCCCGCCCGCGAGCCCGACGGCGATGACGAGATCGGGGGAGTGGTCGCGGATCAGGTCGCTCAGTTGCGCGGCTGCGCCGTCGAAGGTGACCGGCAACACCGCGGTGACGAGGGTGGCCGGTCCCGCCCAGCGTGAGGCGACGAGGTCGATCGCGGCGCCGGACGGGTTCGAGGTATCGCCCCCGAATGGCTCGAAGCCGGTGAGCACCACAGTCGTCATCCCTCCACCGTAGGCGCATGTGGGAGGGGCGTCGGCTCTAGACTTGTCGCTCGTGGTCACCCGTCTCTCGCACTTCTTTCTCCGCACCCTCCGTGAAGACCCCGCCGACGCCGAGGTCACGAGCCACAAGCTGCTCGTCCGCGCCGGGTACATCCGCCGCGCGGCGCCGGGAATCTTCACGTGGCTGCCGCTCGGGCTCAAGGTGAAGTCGCGCATCGAGACGATCATTCGCGAAGAGATGGCCGCTGCCGGATCGTACGAGGTGCACTTTCCGGCGCTCCTGCCTCGTGAACCGTACGAAGCCTCCGGCCGGTGGGAGTCGTACGGCGATGGCATCTTCCGCCTGAAGGACCGCCGCGGTGCGGACTACCTCCTCGCACCGACGCACGAAGAGATGTTCACGCTGCTCGTGAAGGATCTCTATTCGTCGTACAAGGATCTGCCGCTGTCGATCTTCCAGATCCAGGACAAGTACCGCGACGAGGCGCGGCCGCGCGCCGGTCTGCTGCGCGGGCGCGAGTTCACGATGAAAGACGCGTACACCTTCGACTACACCGAAGAGGGCCTGGACGCGAGCTACGAGGCGCAGCGCGATGCGTACGAGCGGATCTTCCAGCGTCTCGGCCTCGAGTACGTGATCGTCGCCGCCGACAACGGACTGATGGGTGGTGCGCGCAGCGAGGAGTTCCTCCACCCGATCGCGGTCGGCGAGGACACGTTCGTCCGCTCAGACGGCGGGTACGCTGCGAACGTCGAGGCCTTCACGACCGCCGCCCCCGTCGCGCTTCCGATCGAGGGCCAGCCTGAGCCACAGATCTTCGACTCGCCAGACACCCCCACGATCGACACCCTCGTCGCGCACGCACGCGCACACTTGGCCGCTCCCGCGCCGGGGATCGCCGGCCCCGCGACCGACGACGCCCGCGAGTGGACCGCCGCGCACACGCTGAAGAACGTCGTCCTCGCGCTCACCCACCTGGACGGCACCCGCGAGCTCGTCGTCGTGGGTCTGCCGGGCGACCGCGACCTCGACGAGAAGCGCGCAGAGGTCGCCTTCGCCCCGGCCGACGTCGAGGCGGCCACCGCCGAGGACTTCGAGCGCAACCCGATGCTCGTGAAGGGCTACATCGGCCCCTGGTCGCCCACCGGGGCGGTGCTCGGCGAGGAATCGGCCACCGGCATCCGCTACCTTCTCGATCCGCGCGTCGTCGACGGCACCGCGTGGGTCACCGGTGCGAACATCGATCAGAAGCACGTGCACTCGCTCGTCGCCGGCAGGGACTTCTTCGGTGACGGTGTGGTCCAGGTCGCCTCTGTGCGTGCCGGAGACCCGGCGCCCGACGGCTCGGGACCGGTCGAACTCGCACGGGGCATGGAGATCGGGCACGTTTTTCAGCTCGGGCGCTTCTTCGCCGAGACCCTCGGGCTCAAGGTGCTCGACGAGAACGGCAAGCTCGTCACGGTCACGATGGGGTCGTACGGCATCGGTGTGACCCGCATCCTCGCGATCCTCGCCGAGCTCAACAACGACGACAAGGGTCTGGTGTGGCCGGAATCGATCGCGCCCTTCGACGTGCAGGTGGTCGCGACCGGTCGGGATGCGGCGGCGTTCGCGCTCGCAGAGACGGTGTCGGCCGATCTCGATGCGGCGGGACTGGACGTGCTCTACGACGACCGACCGAAGGTCTCGCCCGGGGTCAAGTTCGGCGACGCCGAACTGATCGGCGTGCCGAAGATCGTGATCGTCGGGCGCGGTGCCGCGGACGGTCAGGTCGAGTTGTGGGATCGTCGCTCGGGTGACCGCGATGTCGTTCCCGCAGCTGAGATCGTGGCGCGTCTGACCACGCGCTGATCACGGACCGTCGTCGACCGGCGTTCGCCGACCTCTCACCGAATCGTCGCCGGACAGACGACAAACGGTAGGCATCCGTGCGACTCTGACGTTATGGCAGAGCACCACGCCGACGATCCGATCCCCGCAGAGGTCACCGACGCGCTGCGACGGGTGATCGACGAAGCGGACATCGAAACGGATGCCGACCTCGTCGCCCGTATTCTTGCGACCGGCATCGGCCTGGGCCGGGATGACACCGATCGGTTGGATCTGAAGATCACGTCGGCAGCGCTGTCGGAGATGCGCGCCGCGTTCCGCTTGTTCGCGCCCTATCGCGGGGTGCCGAAGGTGACGATCTTCGGTTCGGCGCGCACACAGCCCAGCGACGGCCAGTACATCGCCGCGGGCGAGATCGCCCGTGCGCTCGCCGAGCGAGGGTGGATGGTCGTCACGGGTGCGGGCCCGGGGATCATGCAGGCCGCTGCCGAAGGCGCCGGGCCCGAGCGGTCGCTCGGGGTGTCGATCCGGCTTCCGTTCGAAGAGAAGCCCAACGAGGTCATCGGGTCGACGGCCAACAACGTGTCCATGAAGTACTTCTTCACCCGCAAGCTGATGCTGGTGAAGGAATCCCACGGGTTCGTGTGCGTTCCTGGCGGGTTCGGCACCCTCGACGAGATGTTCGAGTTGTTGACGTTGCAGCAGACAGGCAAGGCCGAGCCGACACCGATCGTGCTTCTCGATGCACCAGGCGGCACCTTCTGGGAGGGTCTGCGCCGATTCGTCGACGAACACCTCGTCGGAGCAGGCGTGATCTCTCCGGACGACTTCGACAGGGTGCTCGTCACCGACTCGGTGGCCGCGGCCGACGACGAGATCACCGGGTTCTGGCGCAACTACGACTCCCTGCGATGGGTGGGGCGCCGACTCGTCCTGCGGTTGCGCGCCGAACCGACCGATGCCGAGGTCGCAGCGCTGAACGACGAGTTCGCCTTCCTCGTGGCAGAGGGGAGCATCGAGTGTCGGGGTCCGCTCCGTGCCGAGATCGCCGATGACGATCGGCTTGACCTGCCGCGACTCGTGTTCGTGATGGATCAGTTCCGAGTCGGTTCGCTGTATCGCCTCATCCGCGCGATCAACGGGCTCGGCTCAGCGCCGCAGGCGGCGACGGCCCGCTGACGGGTCGCCGTCACAGCCGTGCGTATCGCGCCCGGAAGAAGCAGTAGATGCCGTAGGCGAGGAGTCCGCATCCGATGCCGCCGGCGATCCACGGCCCGTAGGGCAGGCCGAGGAGCGAGGCGACGGCGGCGTCCAACCCGCCGGCGGTCTCGGGATCGATCTGCACCGCGGCGATGATGAGCAGGATTCCCACCACGGCGAGTGCGATGCCCTTCGCGACGTATCCGACGGCGCCGATGGCCACCACGGCGGTGCCGACGGGCGGCGACGGCAACATGAGATTCTTGCGGAACCGACGGCCGACGCCGATGACGACGAACCCGACGCCTGCCCCGAAGATCCCCACGCCGACTGCACCGAGGATGAAGGGTCCGCCGGGGGTGGAGAGCAATTCGCGGCTGACAGACTCAGCGGAGTCTCCGCTCTGCGATCGCGCGCCGAGCGCGACGGATGCGGCAAGACCACCGAGCGCGCCGTAGACCACCGCGCGTCCCCACGCCGCGAGGCGGCGGCCCCAGGCGCGCACCACGTCTCGCTTCTCGTTGCCCGACTGTCGCACGGTGATGCCGTCGACGATGAGCCACACCGCCAGTCCGGCGAGGGCCACGGCGCATACCCAGAGGGCCACGATTCCGAACGGCGCCTCGGCGAGGGCCTGGAACGCCCCCGCCTGATCGGTCTCCTCTTCGCCGCCGGTCGCCACGACGATGATGAGGATGCCGAGCAACACGTGCACGATGCCGTTCGCGACGTACCCGCCTCGTGCGAGGGTGCGTAGGGCGGTGCTGGACTCTGCGGACTGCGCTGCCTGCTGCACGTGATCGGTCACGCCGCGATCATAGATTCCGTCCGTCGCAGGAGGGAGGGGGTTGCTGTGTGCGGCCGCACGTGCAAGCGGTGCTCACGCGCCCTCGTGCAGACGGTCGCGGTGCTTGGCCGACTGACGGCGTGAGGTGGTGAGGTCGATCGGGCCCGTGACGCTCAGTTCGTCCTGCCACAGTTCGATGCCCTTCACGTCCGGCAGGCGATCGCGCGTGAACACCGGGTCGCGGCCTTCACGCCGTTGTGCGGTGTAGTCCTTGAGCAGACGGAACGCGATCCCGGACAGCAAGGCGATCGCGACGAGGTTCGTGAGGGCCATGAGACCCATGACGCCGTCGGCGAAGGTCCACACCAGGTCGGCGCCGACGACCGACCCGATGAGCACGGCCACGATCACCAGCATCCGATAACCGACCAACACCCCGCGGCGCATCGTGATGAACTCGATGTTCGACTGTCCGTAGTAGTAGTTGCCGATGATCGATGAGAACGCGAGCAGGAAGATGATCACGCTCAGCGCGATACTCGACCACGCGCCGAGGCTGTCCACGAGCGCGCCCTGGGTGAGACCGATGCCACGCTCGGCGCCGGCGAGATCGGGCACCGACACGAGGATGATGAACGCCGTGATCGAACAGACGAGGAAGGTGTCGAAGTAGACACCGAGGGTCTGGACGAGGCCCTGCTTGACCGGGTGCGTCACCGCCGCACTCGCCCCCGCGTTGGGGGCCGATCCGAGACCCGCCTCGTTGGAGAACATGCCGCGACGCACACCCGTGAGGATGATGTAGCCGAGGGATGCGGCCAGCACCTCGTTGGGGCCCCACGCCGCGGTGAAGATCTCGGCGATCACCCGCGGGAGTTGATCGATGTGGGTCGCGACGACGGCAAGGCCCAACAGGAGGTAGGCCAGCGCCATCGCCGGAACGAGTGCCTGCGTCACCGACGCGATGCGCCGGACTCCGCCGAAGACGACGAGCCCGGTGAGCACGGCGAGCACCGCGCCGATGGTCCACGGCAGCCAGGCGACGTCGGCCGCGTCGAACGTCGCGCTCACCGTTGCCGAGATCGTGTTGGCCTGGAGGGAACTGAACGCGAACGGAAAGCAGACGATGAGGATGATCGCGAAGAGGATGCCCATCCACCGCGCGCCGAGACCGCGCTGCATGTAGTAGGCCGGGCCGCCGCGGAAGCCGTCCGCGTCCTTGCTCTTGTACAGCTGGGCAAGGGAAGACTCGATGAAGCTGGTCGCGCCGCCGATGAAGGCCATCAGCCACATCCAGAACACCGCGCCCGGGCCGCCGAGCGCGATCGCCGTGCCGACGCCCGCGATGTTGCCGACCCCCACGCGCGAAGCGGCAGAGATCGTGAACGCCTGAAACGCCGACACGGACTGCGGCTTGCCGTCGTCGGTGCGGGGTGTGCGGTCGGTGAGCGTGCGGAACATCTCTGGGATGAGGCGGAACTGCACGACCCCGGACCGCACGGTGAAATACACCCCGAGCAGGACGACGATCGGAAGTACGAGCCAGGTCCAGAGTCCGTCTCCGAGGAAGAGCAGGGAGTCGTCGATCGCATCCATCGGGCCAGTATGGCCGTTTCTGTGGCCACGCAGAAAGAGCGGCGTGCGGCGGTAGAATCGCGATGGTGAGCGGAGAGCGGCCCCAGCATGCCCAGCGCCGCTGGAGCGCCCTCCCGAGGCTGATCGCGCGGGCCCCTGCACCGATCGCCGTGACCGTCGGTGCCGTCGCCCTGCTCCTGGGTCTGCTGATCGTCACACGCCCCCTGACCTCACTCGTCGTGCTGACGGTCTACATCGGGCTCAGCGCCATCCTTTCGGGCCTCGCAGACTTCGCCCGCGGCCGTGCGGACAGCTGGACGAGTCGGATCATCGCCGGTGCGTGGATTCTGCTCGGCGTCGCGATCCTCGCCGGTCTCGGGCGCAGCCTCGAGGCCCTGCCGGAGGTGCTCGCCGTGCTGCTGATCCTCGGCGGTCTGGCCTCCGGCTACGACGCGATCAGTCGGGGCCGGATCAGCTCGCGGGTTCTCGCCATCGCCTGGGGCGCGGCGCAGATCGTCTTCGGCATCCTTGCGCTCACGTGGCCCGATGTCACCGTGCTCGTCGTCGCCATCGTCTTCGGCGTGCGCACGGCGGTATTCGGTCTCACGACCCTCAGCCGTGGCATCCTCACCCTCCGTGGACCCCGCGCCGACGACGGACGCGCCGGTGAGCAGGCGGATGCCGGCGAGGTGGCCGATGCCGCCATGTCGGCGCGCGCCCGTTTCTGGACCGCGGCCGGACGCTACGCGCTCTCGTTCGTGCTCGTCGGTGCCTCCATCGGCGGATGGTGGCTCAACGACTGGGTCAACCAGGGATCATCGGTCGTCGATGCGTTCTACGATCCTCCCGCGGTCGTGCCCTACGAGCACGGCAGGCTCATCCGCGCGGACGACTTCGTCGGTCAGCACCCGCCCGACGGCGAAGTCACCCGCATCCTCTACACCACACGCGACGCGATGGGTCAACCCGCCGTCGCCAGCGCCCTGGTCATCGCTCCCGAAGACCGAGGACCGGGCGCGCGGCCGGTGATCGCCTGGAACCACGGGACCACCGGGGTGGCTCGCGGCTGCGCGCCGAGCCTTCGGGACGCGTCGGCCACCCGATGGGCGATCCCCGCGCTCAACGACGCCATCGACCGCGGATGGGTGGTCGTCGCCTCCGACTACACGGGTCAGGGTGCACCCGGCGTCTTTCCCTACCTGATCGGCCGGGGCGAGGCCCAATCGTCGCTGGATGCCGTGCTCGCCGCGCGCGAGCTCGAAGGACTCGCTCTGTCGCCGCGGACGATCGCGTGGGGCCACTCACAGGGTGGACACGCCGCACTGTGGATGTCGGAGGTCGCCGAGACCTACGCGCCCGACCTCGACATGCGCGGCACGGCGGTGATCGCCCCCGTCGCCGATCCGCGGGCGCTGGCGGGCGAACTGCTCACCCGCGACGACGACGTGCTCCTGTCGATCCTCACCGCCTGGGTGCTGGTGCCGTACGCCGACACGTACTCGGATGTCGACCTCGACCGGTACGTCGCGCCCGGCGGCGAGACGATCGTGCGGGAGATGACCCAGCGATGCCCGACCGAGCCGGGCGTGGTCGTGTCCGTCGCCACGGCGCTCGGGGTGTCGGAGGACCGTCCGCTCTACCTCGGCGACCTCACCGCAGGTCCCCTGGGTGAGCGGCTCGCGGAGAACGCGGCGCGAGGCCCGTGGGGAACCCCGCTCCTGGTCACGTGGGGGGACGCCGACGAGGTCGTGCCGCCCCGCTTGCAGGAGGAGTTCGTCGAACAGCTGTGCGAGGACGGCGAACGTGTGCGTTGGGCGGTGTACGGCGGGTATGAGCACCTCGAGCCCCTGCTACCGCCGTCGCGGTTCCTTGGCCTTTTGATCTCGTGGACGGATGCCGTGATGAACGAGCGTCCCTTCCCGCTCGACGACTGCGCGCGGTACGGCGTCGGTGAAGGCTCGGGGTCGTGAGCCGTCGCATCGGGTAACGTTGTAGGGTTCCGGCGCACTGCCGCCGGTGAGAGCTGAATACGGAGGACCCATCGTGGACATCGATCTCGGACTGCTCAGGACCGTCGAACGCGAAAAGGAGATTCCCTTCGACGAACTCGTCGGCATCATCGAACAGGCCATCCTGACCGCCTATGCCCGCCACACGTCGAACGAGGGAACTCTGCCCGAGGGCGCTCGCGCCGAACTCGACCGCAAGACCGGTCACGTCGCCGTGTACATGCCCCTGCGCGATGAGGACGACGTCATCATCGGTGAAGAGGAAAGCACGCCAGAAGACTTCGGCCGCATCGCCGCGTTCGCCGCGAAGCAGGTCATCAGCCAGCGCCTGCGCGATATCGCCGACGACGCCGTCCTGGGCGAGTTCCGCGGCCGCGAAGGTGACATCGTCGCCGGCGTCGTGCAGCAGGGACCCAACCCGCGCATGGTCCACGTCGACCTCGGAACCGTCGAGGCGATCCTTCCTCCTGAAGAGCAGGTTCCGGGTGAGGAGTACGCGCACGGCTCGCGCGTCCGGGTGTACGTGACGTCTGTGTCCAAGGGCACCAAGGGTCCGTCGATCACCGTGTCACGCACCCACCCGGGCCTGGTGCGCAAGCTCTTCGCCCTCGAGGTGCCCGAGATCGCCTCGGGGCTCGTCGAGATCGTGTCGTTGGCCCGCGAGGCGGGGCATCGCACGAAGATCGCCGTGAAGGCGAACGACCCGTCGATCAACGCGAAGGGCGCCTGCATCGGCGAGCTCGGGCGGCGCGTCCGTGCCGTGACCGAAGAGTTGGGCGGAGAGAAGATCGACATCGTCGACTTCGACCCTGAGTTGGCCGCCTTCGTCGCCAACGCGTTGTCGCCCGCCAAGGTCACGTCGAGTTTCATCCTCGACGCCTCCAGCAAAGCAGTGCGCGCTCTCGTTCCCGACTACCAGTTGTCGCTGGCGATCGGCAAAGAAGGGCAGAACGCGCGCCTGGCCGCCAAGCTCACCGGTGCCAAGATCGACATCCAGCCCGACAGCGTGCTGGAGTCCTGACGCGTCGGCGCAGGGCGCGCGAGGTGTACCATGGAACCCGTACGAACGTGCGTCGGATGCCGCACGCGTGCCTCTCGGTCCGCCCTTCTGAGGGTGGTTGCCATCGACTCCGTCCTCATCATCGATGAGCGGGCGATGCTCCCGGGGCGGGGCGCGTGGGTACACGACGCACACAAATGTATGGATGCCGCCCTGCGGCGCCGTGCTTTCGTACGTGCACTCCGTGTGTCAGGCCCGCTTGACACGCAGACCATCGAGAAACGGCTGAATGGCTATGGAAACAAAGTGAACGGCTCGAAATGAGACCCGTCCGCAACTAATGGTCTGCCCTGTCTGGGTAGACCTCAGACAGGAGAACTGTGGCAAACGCCAAACCACGTGTGCATGAGATCGCGTCGGAGTTCGGCGTCGACAGCAAGAAGGCATTGGCCAAGCTGAAAGAGCTCGGCGAATTCGTCAAGAGCCCTTCGTCGACGATCGAGCCCCCCGTGGCCCGCAAGCTGCGCGCCGCCCTCGAAGCCGACGGCGCCAAGCCCGCTGCGGCCGACGACGCCTCTGCCGGCAAGAAGCCGGCCGATACCAAGCCCTCCGGCGGTGCGAAGCCGTCCGGTCCCAAGCCCGGTCCTGCGCGACCGGCGAAGCCGGCTGAGTCCGCGGCGCCCGCGCCGGCTGCGCCCCAGGCGCCCAAGCCCACGCCGGCTCCCGAAGCTCCCGAGGCTCCCGCCGCGTCGTCCAAGCCCGGCCCCAAGCCCGGCCCCGGCGGAGCGTCCCCGCAGGCTCCGCGCCCCGGCGGCTCGGCGCGCCCGGGCAACAACCCGTTCGCGTCGTCGCAGGGCATGGGCCAGCGTCCGTCCGGCCCGCGCCCGGGCAACAACCCGTTCGCGTCGTCGCAGGGCATGGGTCAGCGACCCAACCCCGGCAACATCCCGCGTCCCCAGGCTCCGCGTCCGGGTGCTCCGCGCCCCGGCGCTCCGCGGCCCGGTGGTGGCGGTCGCGGCGGTGGCGGCGGTCGTCCCGGTGCTCCGTTCCAGCAGCGTTCCGGCGGTCCCGGTCGTCCCGGTGGCGGCGGCGGCGGTGGCTTCCAGCGTCCCGGCGGCGGCCCCGGTGGATTCGGTGGTCGTCCCGGTGGTGGCGGTCGCGGTCGTGGCCCGGGCGGTGGCACCGCAGGTGCCTTCGGAAAGGGCGGCGGAAAGTCGAAGCAGCGCAAGTCGCGTCGGGCGAAGCGGCAAGAATTCGAGATGCGGTCGGCGCCGGTCGTAGGCGGCGTCAACGTCCAGAAGGGCAACGGCGAAACGATCCGCCTGCGTCGCGGCGCGTCCATCGCCGACTTCGCGGACAAGCTCGAAGCCCTGCGCGGTTACACCGTGCAGCCCGGCACGCTCGTGACGATCCTGTTCAACCTCGGAGAGATGGCCACGGCCACCGAGTCGCTCGACGAAGCGACTTTCGAGGTGCTGGCGGAGGAACTGGGCTACAAGATCCAGATGGTCTCGCCCGAGGACGAGGACAAAGAGCTCCTCGAAGGGTTCGGTCTCGACCTCGAGGCTGAACTCGAGGCCGAGAGCGACGAAGATCTCGAGATCCGGCCTCCCGTCGTCACCGTCATGGGCCACGTCGATCACGGTAAGACGCGACTGCTCGACGCGATCCGGCAGACGAACGTCATCGCCGGTGAGGCAGGCGGCATCACGCAGCACATCGGTGCCTACCAGGTGTGGACCGAGCACGAAGAGATCGAACGCGCGATCACGTTCATCGACACCCCGGGTCACGAGGCGTTCACCGCCATGCGTGCCCGTGGTGCACAGGTGACCGACATCGCGATCCTCGTGGTCGCCGCCGACGATGGCATTATGCCGCAGACGGTCGAGGCGTTGAACCACGCCCAGGCCGCCGACGTGCCGATCGTCGTCGCCGTCAACAAGGTCGACAAGCCCGAGGCGAATCCCGGTCGCGTGCGCCAGCAGCTCACCGAGTACGGTCTGGTCGCCGAAGAGTACGGCGGCGACGTGATGTTCGTCGACGTCTCGGCCCGTGAGGGGCGCGGCATCCAGGATCTGCTGGACGCCGTCCTGCTCACCGCGGACGCCGGTCTCGACCTCACGGCCAACCCGAACAAGTCGGCCCGTGGCGTCGCGATCGAAGCGAAGCTCGACAAGGGTCGCGGTTCGGTGGCCACCGTCCTCATCCAGTCCGGAACGTTGCGCGTCGGTGACGCCATCGTCGCGGGCACGGCGTACGGTCGCGTTCGCGCGATGATCGACGAGAACGGTGAGGCCGTCGACGAAGCCGCGCCGTCGCGTCCGGTGCAGGTGCAGGGGCTCAACTCGGTCCCGCGCGCCGGTGACGTCTTCATCGTGACCGAAGAAGACCGCACGGCCCGTCAGATCGCTGAGAAGCGTGAAGCCGCCGAACGAAACGCCCAGCTGGCGAAGGCGCGCAAGCGCATCTCGCTCGAGGACTTCACGCGGGCCCTCGAAGAAGGCAAGGTCGAGTCGCTCAACCTCATCATCAAGGGTGACGTCTCGGGTGCCGTCGAGGCGCTCGAAGAGTCGCTCATGAAGATCGAGGTCGACGATTCGGTCCAGCTGCGCATCATCCACCGTGGTGTCGGCGCGATCACCGAGTCCGACATCAACCTGGCGACGATCGACAACGCGATCGTCATCGGCTTCAACGTGCGTCCCGACACCAAGGCCCGCGAACGCGCGTCGCGTGAGGGTGTGGACGTCCGGTTCTACTCGGTCATCTACAACGCGATCGATGACGTCGAGCAGTCGCTCACGGGCATGCTCAAGCCGGAATACGAAGAGGTGCAGTCGGGTGTCGCCGAGATCCGCGAGGTGTTCCGCTCCTCGAAGTTCGGCAACATCGCCGGTGTGATCGTCCGTTCGGGCACCATCACGCGCAACGCCAAGGCACGCGTCATCCGCGACGGTGTGGTGATCGCCGATGGCCTGGCCATCGAGTCGCTGCGCCGCTTCAAGGATGACGTCACCGAGGTGCGTACCGACTTCGAAGCCGGTATCGGCCTCGGAAAGTACAACGACATCCAGATCGGCGACGAGATCGAGACCACGGAGATGGTCGAGAAGCCTCGCGGCTGATCGCATATCGGTGAGGGGCACCTGCGGGTGCCCCTCACCCGTCGAAAGGAACATCATGGCCGGTGAACGTCAAGCACGTCTGGGCGACCGCATCCGCGTGATCCTCGCCGAACGCCTCGAGAAGGGGTTGCGCGACCCGCGGCTCGGCTTCGTCACGATCACGGACGTGCGCGTGACGGGCGACCTGCAGCACGCCTCGGTGTTCTACACGGTCTACGGCACCGACGAAGAACGTGTCGCCTCCGCCGAGGCGCTGAAGTCGGCGACCGGCATGCTTCGCAGCGAAGTCGGCAAGCACTTGAACGTGCGCCTCACCCCGTCGCTGGAGTTCATCCCCGACGCGCTGCCCGACAACGCCGGCCACATCGCCGACCTGTTGCGCGAGGCACGCGAACGCGACGAAGCCGTGGCCGGCCTCGCGTCCTCCGCCCAGTACGCAGGCGAAGCCGACCCCTACCTGAAGCCCCGCGAAGACGACGAAGGCTGACGCGCCGAAGGCATCCGGCAGCGACACCGCCGGCCGAGGCCGTCGGACCCGTCGGCGGCAAGGACGTCAGCATCCTCAGGTGTCCGTCGTGCGGGTGATCGATGGTCGCCTGCCGCGGGCGGCTACCTCGGCAGTCGCAACATCCCGCCGACGGCTTCGATGAGGCCGTCGACGACGAGGGAGTCGATCGCACGGTCGCGTTGACGGGCGTCCGGCCAGGTCGGGATCACCTCCGCTTGCGCCACCTCGTGGGTCGCGGCATCCCGCAATGTCTTCAAGACCGCGCCGCGCGCCTGCCGGTCGCTTCCCTCATAGGGTGCCTGGCGGCGCCGCTCGTCGCCGGTGTCGGGGTATCCCGCCGTGCGCCACGCGCACGCGGACGCGATCGGGCATGTCTCGCACCGGGGGGTGCGTGCGGTGCATACCGTCGCACCGAGTTCCATCGCAGCCGCATTGACGAGCGCGGACGCCGCAATGTCGCGCGGGAGAAGCGCGTCCATGCGTGCGAGGTCCGCCTTCGCCGGGGGACCCGGCTGGCTGCGGCCCTCGACGGCGCGGGCTATGACCCGGCGCGTATTGGTGTCGACGACGGGATGCCGGTCGCCGTAGGCGAACACCGCGACCGCGCGGGCCGTATAGTCGCCGATGCCCGTGAGTGCGAGGAGGTCGTCGACGTCGCGGGGGACGACGCCGTCGTGGCGGTCGCGGATCTCGACCGCCGCCCGATGCAACCACAGGGCACGCCGCGGGTAGCCCAGGTTCGCCCACTGCTGCACGGCCTCGGCAGGCGCATCCGCCGCGAGATCCGCCGGGGTGGGCCAGCGCTCGAGCCACGCCTCGAGGTGTGGGATGACCCGGGTCACGGGTGTCTGCTGGAGCATGAACTCGCTCACGAGCGTGCCCCACGCGCCGAACCCGTCGCGCCGCCAGGGGAGATCCCGAGCGTTCTCGCGGTACCACTCGATGAGCGCAGTCGCGATGTCGGGCACGCGGTTCAGCCTATGCGGCGTTCGATGTGTTGGTCTCGAGGGGATCTGCGCAAGTGAGGACGATCCGCATGCCGTGCACCCGCTGCCGTGCGGATCTCCTCGATTGCGCTGCGGCCGACGACTCCTCCCCAGGCGGGATGTGGGCTGTCGCCTGCGCAGATCGTGCGATCGCCCCGACGCGGCCACGATGTGCTTCGAGAATCGAGCAATGCCTCGAGCAGACCCTGTCGGCACGGTGTCGGCGATCGGTGGCGTCGCGCGCACCGCGACGCTTCTCTCGCGCGGTCTGAGTCGACACCGTCTCGCGCAGGCGCTGGATGCCGCTGCCCTCCAGCGCGTGCGTCGAGGATGGGTGGCGTTGCCTCAGGCCGACCCCGAGCTCGTGAGCGCCGCGCGACACGGCGTTGTGCTGAGCTGCATCACGCGCGCCCGCCGCCTCGGGCTGTTCGTGCTGGACGAGCCGGAGCCGCACGTTGCCGCACCGGCGCACTCGGGCGCGGTGGTCGGATCACGGGCACACGTTCACTGGGCGAAGCCGCTCGTGCCGCGGCATCCCGATGCCCTGGAAGATCCGATCGAGAATGCGCTGGCCCTCGTCGCTGCGTGCCGTCCGCGCGAGCCGGCGCTCGCGGTGTGGGAGTCTGCGCTGCGGCGCGGGCTGGTGAACGCGGAGGCCCTGGCGAGGCTGAAGCTGACGGGGGTCGCCCGAGGCCTCCTCGAGGAGGCCTCGCCCTGGTCGGACTCGGGCCTCGAGACCTTCGTGCCCCCTCGGCTGCGTTGGCTGGGGCTTCCCATCCGCCGGCAGATCTGGATCGCCGGGCACCGCGTCGATTTCCTCATCGGCGACCGACTGGTGCTTCAGGTCGACGGCGGGTCACATGTCGGCGCGCAACGAGAGCGTGACATCGCGCACGACGCTGCTCTCACCCTGATGGGCTACCACGTGATCCGTGTCGGCTATGGCCAGGTCGTCGATCGCTGGCACGAGGTTCAGGAGCTCATCATGGCCGCCGTGGCCCAGGGCCTGCACCGGGTGCGTTGAGCCACGCTTCCGAGGAGTTCTGCGCAATCGAGGACGAACACCGCGTGAAACACCCGCTGTAGTGCAGATCTCCTCGATTGCGCGGGTCTTGCGGGGCTCCGGCGGCCCGTACGCTGGAGGAATGCGTCTGCCCACGACTCACCGGGAGCACCGTACGCGGGGACGCCGCGACGCGGAGGGCTTCGACCGTCCGCGGGGGCGCCGCGATCCGGACGGCTTCCACCGCGGTGGCAAAGCCTTGGATGTCGCGGCGAACGTGCGCCGACTCCGAGGCCCGGAGTGGTCTTTGCGCGCCGCGGCTCGGCGCACCCACGCGACGGTCGCCGCGACCCACCCCGTGCACGACGTCCTCGTGGAGGGCCGCGCATGACCGGCGCGCGCGCGGCGTCCGGAATCCTGCTCGTCGACAAACCACAGGGCATCACCAGTCACGATGTCGTCGCTCGAGCGCGCCGTGCGCTCGGAACACGCAAGGTCGGTCACGCCGGCACCCTCGACCCGATGGCGACCGGGTTGCTCGTGCTCGGGGTCGAAGGGGCAACACGCCTGCTGACCTTCATCGTCGGTCTCGACAAGACCTACGAAGCGACGATCCGTCTCGGCGTGACGACCGACTCCGACGATGCCGACGGTGACATCACGACGACGACGGATGCCGCACACCTCACCGATGCCGCGATCCGTGCCGCTGTCGAACCGCTCACCGGCGAGATCTCGCAGATACCGAGTACCGTCTCGGCCATCAAGGTCGACGGCAGGCGGGCCTACGACCGCGCGCGGGCAGGGGAGGACGTCGTGCTCGCAGCCCGACAGGTGACGGTCTCGCGCTTCGAGGTTCTCGACATCGGTCGGGACGAGAGCACCGTGGACCTCGACGTCGTGGTCGATTGCTCCAGCGGCACCTACATCCGCGCGCTTGCGCGCGACCTCGGCGCCGCACTCGGTGTCGGCGGTCACCTCACCGCGCTGCGGCGCACGCGCATCGGACCGTTCGCGGTCGACGGCGCGCCATCCGTCGACGAGCTCGCGGCCGACCGGATGCGGGATCCCGCCGACGCCGCGACAGCGATTCTGCCGCGACTCGAGGTCACAGCCGACGAAGCGCGGGATCTCCGTCATGGCAAGAGGCTCCCCGGTGCGGCGGGCAGGCTCGACGGAGTTCCGTCGGCGGCGATCGCTCCGGACGGTGCCCTCGTCGGCATCGTCGAACGGCGTGGCGCCGACGTGAAGAGCTCCATGAACATGCCCGAGGAGGCTCCTCGATGACCCTGTGGTTCTCGCTCTTTCAGGTCGGCGTGGCAACGCTGGCCGGGCTGTTCGCGGTCGTCCTCGGCCTGGCCGGACGCCGCCCGAGCGACTGGACCGTCGGCGGACTGGCCCTGGTCGAAGCGCTGCTCGTGGGCCAGATCGTGTTCGCGATCGTCGCGCCGTTCGCCGGGAATCCGCCGACCGGGAGCCTGCTGGAGTTCTGGGTCTACCTCGTATCGGCCGCACTGCTCCCGCCGGCCGCGGTGTTCTGGGCGCTCCTGGAACGCAGCCGCTGGAGCACCGTCATCTTGGGGATCGCTGCGCTGGCCGTGGCGATCATGGTGTGGCGGATGCAGGTGATCTGGGCCGTGCAGATCGCGTGATCCGGCGGATGCCGCATCCGCTTTAGGATTGACGAGTCATGTCGTCGCCAGCTCGCCCCCGCATGACCGGCATCGGCCGTGTGCTCGTGATCGTCTACGCGATCATGGCGCTCGCCGCGACCGGTCGCTCGTTCGTCCAGATCGTCCGAGAGTTCGACGAAGCTCCACTCGCCTACACGCTGTCCGCGCTGGCGGCCGTCGTCTACATCCTCGCGACGCTGGCCCTGGTGTTCTCCAACTCGCAGGTGTGGTACCGCATCGCGTGGGTGGCGATCGGGTTCGAACTGGTGGGGGTCCTCGTCGTCGGTGCGTTGACGTTCGTGCTGCCCGACCTGTTCGCCCACGCCACCGTCTGGTCGTGGTTCGGCGGGGGATATCTGTTCATCCCGCTCGTCCTTCCCTTCCTCGGCCTGTGGTGGCTGGCGACGCATCGCACGCGCGAGACGGCGGTGATGTCGTCGTGATGGACTTTCGTGATCCGTCCCAGGTGCCGGCGGACTTCGGGCCGTCGGTCGTCGTCATCGGAAAGTTCGACGGCGTGCACACCGGCCACCGCGCGGTGATCGACCGCGCGCGCGTGGAGGCTGCCGGCCGCGGTGCTCGCGTCGTGGCGGTGACCTTCGATCGCAATCCGCTCGCGCTGCTGCGGCCCGACATCTGTCCGCCGACGCTGGCCGGCCCCACCCAGAAACTCCGCCTTCTCGCGGACTCCGGTGTCGATGCGACATTGATGTTGACCTTCGACCGCGCGCTCGCCGACCTCGAACCGCGCGCGTTCGTCGAGCACGTGCTGGTCGATGCGCTGGGCGTGCGGGTCGTCATGATCGGAGACGATTTCCGGTTCGGACGCGCGGGAGCGGGCACCCCCGACACCCTGCGCGAACTGGGTGCCGAGTTCGGTTTCGACGTGTGGGTCATCGACGACGTCCGCGCCGTCGAAGCGGAGCGGCGTGTGTCGTCGACCTGGATCCGGTCGCTTCTCGCCGAGGGTGACGTGGCCAACGCCACTCGGCTCCTCGGACGGCCACCTGCCGTCTGGGGCGAAGTCGTCCACGGGCTCAAACGGGGGCGGGAACTCGGATACCCCACCGCGAACCTGTCAGCGGACCTCGAGGGTTTCATCCCCGCCGACGGGGTCTACGCGGGCTGGCTGGTCGATCAGGGCTCGCAGGACGGGCTGCGCCCGGGCATCCGCTATGCCGCCGCGATCAGCGTCGGGACGAACCCGACATTCGACGACGTGCCCGCGCGACAGGTCGAGGCCTACGTGCTCGATGAGACCGACCTGGATCTCTACGGACACCACGTCGAAGTGCAGTTCGCTCAGCGTGTGCGCGGGATGGTGGCCTTCGACGGCGTGGATGCGCTCACGGCGCAGATGGCGGATGACGTTCGGGAGGTGCGTCGCGCGCTGACCTGAGCGCCCCGCATGACGCGGTCCGTTGCCCGGTGGCCTCCCGCGCACTCTGCGCCGACCGGAAACGCCGCAGCTCCGGCTCGGGCGGCCGGAGCCGCATCCGAGACGGAGCTGCGAGAGGGATTACTTGCTGTCGGCGTTCGCCTTGGCGGCATCCTCTTCGGCCAGGCGCGCGTCGCGCTTGGCGCCGGGGATCCAGCCGGTGTCGACGACCTTGCGCTGGAAGATCGACGCGGCGATGACGAGCACCACGGCGATGCCGAGTGCGACGATCGCGCCGACGACGGGGCCGCCCATGAAGCCGGTTCCGATAAGCGTTCCGAACCATCCGAAGTCCGCGTCGCCGAAGGTCGAGTTCTCGAACCCGAGCTCGCCGAACACGAGCAGCAGCAGGGCGGGGAGGATCGTGATCAGCACACCGTTGACGAAACCACCCACGGCGGCACCGCGGCGTCCACCCGTGGCGTTGCCGTAGACGCCGGCACCACCACCGGTGAAGAAGTGCGGCACCATGCCCGGGAGGATCAGCGCGAGACCGAACGCCGGAGCGAGCCAGATCGCGATGATACCGAGCGTCACCAGGCCACCGATGAACGAGCAGATGAACCCGATCAGCACGGCGTTCGCGGCGAACGGGAACACCATCGGGATGTCCAGGGCGGGCTTGGCGCCCGGGACGATCTTCTCGGCGATGCCCTGGAAGGCGGGCACGAGCTCGCCGAGCACCGTGCGGACGCCGTACAGGATGATTGCCACACCGACGCCGAACTGCAGCGCAAGTGCGAACGCGTCCATGATGAAGTCGCCCGCATCGGCCGAACCGAAGATCGCGAACAGCTCCTCGTGCGGCAGGGCGATCAGACCCCAGATCGCGAACACCCAGTAGATGAGCACCATCGACAGCGCCGTGGCGACCATCGAGTCACGCAGGAACCGCAGGCCCTGGGGGAACTTGATCTCTTCGGTGGAGCGGCTGCGGCCGCCGACGGCCTGACCGCTGGCACCGGCTGCGATATAACCGAGGGTGCCGAAGTGGCCGATGGCGATCGAGTCGTCTCCGGTGATCTTGCGCGTCCACGGCTGCGAGAACGCCGGCATCACGACCATGATGACGCCGAGCAGGATCGCACCCAGGGGCACGACGAGCCAGCCGGCGGTGGGGCCGAGACCGACCGAGAGCACGACGGTGAGCAGGATCGACATGAACACCATGTGGTGCCCGGTGAGGAAGATGTACCGCAGCGGTGTGAAGCGCGCGAGGACCAGCATCACCAGGAAGCCGAGGGTGAGCACGTACGCGCCGACCGCGCCGTACTCCTCGGCGGCGATGGCGGTGATGACCTCGTTGGTCGGGATGACGCCGCGCGCGCCGGTGACGGCGAGGACGAGGTCACCCAGCGGGGTCAGTGCCGCGACGACGACGCCGGCGCCGGCGCCGAGGATCATGAACCCGAGCGCAGCCTTGAGGCCACCGCCGATGACCTGACCGACGTTGCGCCGCAACGCGATGAGGCCGATCGCGGTGATGATCCCGATCAGGTACGCGGGAACGTTGAGAATCTGCTGTCCGATGAAGTCGAGGACAGCGACGAACCAATCCATGTGTGTCTCCTGGTCGGGGGGATCAGCCGATGGCTTCGGTGAGCTTCTGGCTGATCTCGTCGGTGCTCGTGAAGTTGTTGATGACGATGATCTTGGCGGGGACGTCGCCGATCTCCTCGGCGAGGTCGGCCGAGGTCAGCACGATCTGCGCGGTGCGGGCCATGCCGGCGGCGACGCCGATGTCGGCGGCCTCGACGTCGGCATCGATGCCCATCTGACGCAGCACTTTCTCGGTGTTCATCTTCAGCAGCACGGACGTACCGATGCCCATGCCGCAGACGGTGACGATCTTCATTTCGGGACCTTTCTTAGGGGTTGTCAGGATTCGGAGACGTCGTCGAGGATGCGGCGGACGTCGGATGCCGAGTCGGCTGCGCGCAGGCGCGCCAGGCCCTCCTCGTCGGAGAGAACGCGTGCCAGTTCGGACATGAGAGCCAGATGGCCGTCATGATCGAGGGCGGCCAGCCCGATGACGAGGTCGACGGGGTCGTTCTCGCCCGCTCCGAACTCGACCGGTGTGTCCAGGGTGATCCAGCTCAGACCTGCACGGTTGACAGCAGGGGAGGGGCGGGAGTGCGCGAGAGCGAGGCCGGGCGCGATGACGATGTACGGGCCGAGTTTCTCGACGGTCGCGATCATCTCGTTCGTGTAATCGGGTGAGGTGACCCCGGCGGCGACCAGCGCTTCGCCGGAGAGCTCGATGGCCGCGCGCCAATCGGCGGCGGTCGCGTGGGTGCGGATGGCTTCTTCGGGTAGCCATTCGGACAGGCTCATCCTTGTTCCTCTCCGGGCCGGCGAGCGGCCCCATGCGGCTGTGCACCGGGTGATCGTTTGGCAGGCTAGCGCAGACGATCCACTTTTGTATACCGATAGACAGAATTCAGGTGTTCTCCAGACTACTCGTGTGGGAAGGTTGCGGGTGAGTCTTGGCGCAACGGCGTGGTGCGGCGGCTTTCCCCCGTCGATCGCGACGGCCCCACGGCGCGCGAGGTTGCGGCATCCAGCGAAGGAGTGAGTGTGGCGCGAACCGACGATGAGTACGCGATCGACGAGATCACCGCTGAGCTCCTCGGTCTCATCCGCTCCGGTCGGGCGCAGAGCCGAGCCCAGCTGGGGCAGTTGTCCGGTTTCGCGCGCGCGACTGTGGCCAGTCGCCTGGACCTCCTGCTCTCTGCGGACCTGGTGAAGTTCGACGAATTCCTCCGCGGGACCGGCGGACGTCCCGCGTCGCGGCTCGTGCTCAACGCGCGACGCGGCGTGCTGCTCGGAGCCGACATCGGTGGCAGCCACACCCGCGTGGCGGTCTACGACCTCCACGGGGAGACGTTGGCGGTCAGCGATCACGTGATCGACGTGAACGATGGCCCGCGGTCGGTTCTCGGTCTGGTCGGGCGCGAGTTCGACCTGCTCGTCTCATCGCACGGGTTCGCCGCGACCGACGTGCTGGGAATCGCGATAGGGCTTCCCGGCCCCATCGAGCAGGCGACGGGCCGCGTGGTGCGCCCGCCGACGATGCGCGGGTGGGACGGTGCGGACGTGCGCGGGATTTTCCGTCGGCGCTATCCGCGGGTTCCCGTCGCCGTCGACAAGGACGCCAACATCATGGCGGTGGGCGAGTATCACGCGCTCGCCGACCCGCCGCCGGACGTCCTGCTGCTGAAGGTCGGCATGGGCATCGGCGGCGGCATCATCGCCAACGGGCAGGTGGTGCGTGGTGGGCAGGGCGCGGCGGGCGATCTGGGGCACCTTCCGCGCACCGGGGGCGCGCCGTGCCGTTGCGGTCAGGACGGATGTGCCGAGGCGACAGCCGGGGGGTGGGCCATCGCTCACGAGCTCCGTGCCGCGGGCTTTTCGCACGTCCGGACGTCCCAGGACATCGTCGACCTCGTGCGGGACGGCCAGCCGACGGCTGTGGCGTTGTTGCATCGGGCCGGTCAGCGACTCGGTGAGGTGCTCTCGGAGGCGATCGGTGTGCTCAACCCGAGCGTCATCGTCGTCGGGGGGAATCTCGCCGTCGCGAACGACGATCTGCTGAACGTGATTCGCCATCAGGTCGCGACCCACTCGCATCCGCTGGCGACGAAGGGATTGCGCATCGAGCTCGGCGTACTCGGCCGGGATGCCGGTATCCGGGGGGCCGGGCGACTCGCCGCCGACGCCGCGTTCGAGGGCGAGGCGCTCGCCGCCCTCCTCACTTAAGTCTAGAAGTAGACAAAACGATCACCGCGCGGCTACGGTTATCGCGAAAGGCGGTTCAACATGGTGCAAGGCTGGTCGAGTACGGCGGATGCGGAAGTCGTGCGTCACGCGAGGGTGATCCCCCTCGATGTCGTTCAGGCGAAGGGCGCGGGACACGCGGGAACGGCGGTCGGGCTCACGCCGGCGTTGTACATGCTCTTCCAGGACTTCCTCCGCCACGATCCCGCCGATCCGAACTGGCGCGGTCGCGATCGATTCGTCCTCTCGGCCGGACATGCAAGCCTCGGCCTGTACCTCCAGCTGTGGCTTTCGGGCTACGGGCTCGAGATGGACGATCTCCGTGCCGCGCGCACCCTGGATTCGCGCACGCCCGGGCACCCCGAGTTCGGGCACACCTCCGGTGTCGAGACGACGACCGGCCCTCTCGGTCAGGGCATCGGCAACGCCGTCGGCATGGCGCTCGAAGCCGAGCGCCTGCGTCACGTGCTGAAGACCGATCTCTACTCTCCGCGCGTGTGGTGCTTCGCATCGGACGGCGACGTCGAAGAGGGGATCAGCCACGAAGCCTCCTCGCTCGCCGGCACACTGCAACCGCGCGGCCTCATCCTCGTCTGGGACGACAACGCCATCAGCATCGAAGGCGCGACCGGCGTCGCGTTCACCGAGGACGTCGCCGCGCGGTACGCCGCATACGGCTGGCAGGTCCTCACGATCGAGGATGCCGAGGACCCCGTCCAGGTGCGCGCCGGCTACGAGCGTGCGCAGGAGATGTCGGATGCCGGTCCCGTCTTCGTGCGTCTGCGCTCCCGCATCGGGCACCCCATGCCGACGGTCGGCGGCACGGCGGGAGCCCACTCGGGTGCCCCGGGTGCCGACGAAGTGCGCGCCACGAAGGAGGTCCTGGGACTCGACCCGGAGCTGTCCTTCTCGATGCCCGACGACCTCCTCGCCCATGCCCGAGCGGTGACCGAGCGCGGCGCGGCGTTGCACCGTGAATGGGACGCCGCCGTTGCCACGTGGCGCAGCGACAACCCCGCCGAAGCCGAGACGTTCGAGCGCCTCGCCGCTCGCGACGCCACGGCGGCGTTGCCGGCGCTCGCCGAGCTGCGCGCGAACCCGCGGGCTGCCGCGACCCGGGTGGCCAGTGGGGCAGTGCTCGAGCAGATCATGCCGGCGCTTCCGCAGTTGTGGGGTGGATCGGCTGACCTCGCCGACTCGAACGGCACCGGCATCCGCTCGGTCGAGAGCTACGTCCCGGCGACATATGACGATGACACGTGGCCCGGTGTGGTCGGAGGCCAGCTGCTGCATTTCGGCATCCGAGAGCACGCGATGGGCGCGATCGTCAACGGCATCGCGCTCGGCGGGCTCAGCCTTCCCTTCGGCGCCACGTTCTTCGTGTTCTCGGACTACATGCGCCCGTCGGTGCGCCTTGCGGCCCTCATGAACCTGCCGTCCACGTTCGTCTGGAGCCACGACTCCGTCGCGGTCGGCGAAGACGGGCCCACCCACCAGCCGCTCGAGCACCTGTGGAGCTATCGCGCGATCGTCGGACTGTCGCTGGTGCGGCCGGCCGATTGGGTCGAGACCGTCGACGCCTGGCGTCGCATCGTCGAGCACCCGGGCGGTCCACACGCACTCGTGTTGAGCCGCCAGTCCGTCCCGGTCGTGGCGGAGGACTCCACGTACGAAACGGGCGCCGCACGCGGTGCGTACACCGTATGGCAGCGCGGAGAGGGCACACCCGATGCGATCATCATCGCCACCGGATCCGAGGTCGCCCCGGCGATCGAGGCGGCCACGCAGCTCAGCGATCTGAACGTGCGCGTCGTGTCGGCGCCCTGTCTCGAATGGTTCGAGATGGAGAACACCGAGTATCGCGAGCAGGTCCTCCCTGCCGCGGTCCGCAGCCGTGTGAGCGTCGAAGCGGGGACCGATCAGGGCTGGTACCGCTGGGTCGGCACCGACGGCCGGGCCGTCTCGATCAGCGGTTACGGCCAGAGCGGCGCGGGCGACGAATTGTTGAAACGACTCGGCATCACCGTCGAGGCGATCACGGACGCCGTGCGCGCATCGGTCGCGCAGGTCCGCGGATGACCGGGAGAGTGCACAATGGGTGCGAACCAATCGTGACGATGCGGGAGGCAGCGGAACAATGAACAGTGTGTCCTCACCGGGCGTCGTGCAGACGCTCGCCGACCGCGCGGTGGAGTTGCTCGGGGGAGAACCCGACGACACGACCCTGCGTCGGTACCTTCACGGGCTCCCCGGCGTCGACGCCGTCGGGCTCGAGCAACGCGCCGCTGACCTCGGCACGCGGTCGATCAAGACGACGTCGAAGGCGTGGGCGCTCGACAAGATCGTCGAACTGATCGACCTCACGACTCTCGAGGGCGCCGACACACCCGGCAAGGTCCGCTCCCTCGTGGCGAAGGCGTTGAATCCGGATGCGACGGATCCGTCCTGTCCGCGGGTGGCGGCCGTCTGCGTCTACGGCGACATGGTTCCGTACGCCGTCGAGGCGCTGGGTGCCGCGCACGGCGACCCCGACGAGGGCGGAGTGAGTGTCGCCGCCGTGGCGACCGCGTTCCCCTCCGGCCGCGCCTCTCTCGCCGTCAAGCTCGCGGACACGGCAGATGCGGTGGCCGCCGGCGCCGACGAGATCGACATGGTGATCGATCGAGGAGCGTTCCTCGCCGGTCGTTACGGACTCGTCTTCGATCAGATCGCCCAGGTGAAGCGGGCCTGTCGCCGCGATGACGGCACGTCGGCCTCGCTCAAGGTGATCCTCGAGACCGGTGAGCTGAAGACCTACGACAACATCAAGCGCGCGTCGTGGCTGGCGATCCTCGCCGGCGGTGACTTCATCAAGACCTCCACCGGAAAGGTGCAGCCCGCCGCGACGCTTCCCACGACGCTCCTCATGCTCGAGGTCGTTCGCGACTGGTACCGCGCCACGGGGGAGAAGATCGGCGTCAAGCCGGCCGGCGGCATCCGCTCGTCGAAGGACGCGATCAAGTACCTCGTGACCGTCGCCGAGACGGTCGGAGAAGAGTGGCTGCAGCCGCACCTCTTCCGCTACGGCGCCTCGAGCCTGCTCAACGACGTGTTGTTGCAGCGACAGAAGATGCGCACCGGACACTACTCCGGTGCGGACTACGTGACGATCGATTGACCGAGCGAACGGTGAACGACGTGCGACTACCCTCGCGCGTCGAAGCCTAGGAGAAACATGACCTTCCTCGAATACGCACCCGCTCCCGAGTCGCGTGCGATCCTCAACCTCCGCGACGAGTACGGACTCTTCATCGACGGCGAGTTCCGCAGCGGATCCGGCGAGACCTTTCAGACGATCTCGCCCGCAGACGAGTCACACATCGCGACGATCGCGTCGGCGGACGAAGGTGACATCGACGCGGCCGTCGCCGCAGCGCGCCGAGCCTTCGACAAGACGTGGTCGACGATGAGTGGTCGTGATCGTGGCAAGTACCTCTTCCGCATCGCGCGTCTCGTGCAGGAGCGGGCGCGCGAGCTCGCGGTGGCCGAAAGTCTCGACAACGGCAAGCCGATCAAAGAAAGTCGCGACGTCGACGTGCCGCTGGTCGCCGCCTGGTTCTTCTACTACGCCGGGTGGGCCGACAAGCTCGACCACGCCGGCCTGGGGCCGAACCCCCGTGCGCTCGGAGTGGCCGCGCAGGTGATTCCGTGGAATTTCCCGCTGCTGATGCTCGCGTGGAAGATCGCGCCGGCCCTCGCGGCAGGCAATACGGTCGTCATCAAACCGGCCGAGACCACACCGCTGTCGGCGCTCATCTTCGCCGAGATCCTGCAGCAGGCAGACCTGCCGCCGGGAGTAGTCAACATCGTCACGGGTGCCGGGGCGACCGGTGCGGCGCTCGTGCGTCACCCCGACGTGAACAAGGTCGCGTTCACGGGGTCGACCCCCGTCGGCCGTGAGATCGCCCGCTCGGTGGCGGGCACCGACAAGAAGGTCACGCTCGAGCTCGGCGGCAAGGCAGCGAACATCATCTTCGATGACGCGCCCATCGAGCAGGCCGTCGACGGGATCGTCACCGGCATCTTCTTCAACCAGGGGCAGGTGTGCTGCGCGGGCAGTCGCCTCGTCGTGCAGGAGTCGATCCACGACGAGGTCGTCGATCGGTTGAAGACCCGCCTGTCGACACTGCGGCTCGGCGACCCGCTGGACAAGAACACCGACATCGGTGCGATCAACTCGCTCGAGCAGCTCTCCCGTGTGCGCGAGCTGAGTCGCATCGGCGAAGAAGAAGGGGCCGAGCGCTGGACGGCGGACTGCGCGATCCCCGACAAGGGATTCTGGTTCGCTCCGACGATCTTCACGAACGTGCAGTCGTCGCACCGCATCGCCCGCGACGAGATCTTCGGCCCGGTGCTCTCGGTGCTCACCTTCCGCACACCCGACGAGGCCATCGCGAAGGCGAACAACACTCCGTACGGGCTGTCAGCCGGAATCTGGAGCGAAAAGGGCTCGCGCATCCTCGCCGTGGCGGACAAGCTCCGCGCCGGTGTGGTGTGGGCCAACACGTTCAACCGGTTCGACCCGGCGAGCCCCTTCGGCGGGTACAAGGAGTCCGGCTACGGCCGCGAGGGCGGCAAGCACGGCTTGCTCGCCTACCTCGCCGCAGGGACGGCTACGGCGGCCGCGGCGCCGCGCTCCACCGCGAAGACGGCGAAGAAGAAGGCGTAGGGCGAGAGATGACGAAGCGATTGACCGTGCCGAAGACGTACAAGCTGGCCATCGGCGGCAAGTTCCCCCGATCCGAGTCGGGGCGCACCTACGCGGTGGCGACGCCCAAGGGCGATTTTCTCGCCAACGCCTCGCTGGCCTCGCGAAAGGATGCCCGCGACGCGGTGAAGGCGGCTATCGCCGCGGGCTCCGGGTGGGCCGGCGCGACCGCCTACAACCGGGGGCAGGTGCTCTACCGGGTTGCCGAGATCCTCGAGGGGCGCCGCGCACAGTTCGTCGACGAGATCTCGTCGCAGACGGGAGCATCGACCGCTGCGGCGACCGCCGAGGTCGACGAGGCTATCGACCGGTGGGTCTGGTACGCCGGGTGGTGTGACAAGTTCGGTCAGGTCGCCGGTAACGGCAATCCCGTGGCGGGGCCGTACTTCAACATCAGCGTCCCCGAACCCACGGGTGTCGTCGGCGTCATCGCGCCGCAGGACTCCGCCCTGCTCGGACTGGTGTCGGCCGTCGCCCCTGCGCTCGTGACGGGCAACACCGTCGTCGTCGTCGCCTCCCAGCGATTCCCGCTCTCGGCGATCAGCCTCGCCGAGGTGCTGGCGACGTCCGACGTGCCCGGCGGTGTGGTGAACGTTCTCACCGGGTCGCCCGCAGAGATCGCACCCTGGCTCGCATCCCACCCCGATGTCCACGCGCTCGACCTCGTCGGTGCCGGCGAGTTCGATTGGGTCGACTACCAGATCGCGGCAGCCGAGACCCTGACGCGTGTGCTCCCGCCCGAGAGCGGCGCGGATGCGGCGGCCCCGAGCCTCGAGCGCATTGCCGCGTTCACCGAGACCAAGACGGTGTGGCACCCGAAGAGTCTCGTCTGACGAACGCAGCTCAGCGAAGGTCGAGCCCACCCCACCGGCCGGGCTCGGCCAATTCGCCGTAGTGCACGTCGATGCCGGCGTCCGAGATCGACGCGACGCAGGCGAGCAGCGACAGCGTCTCGTAGCCGTGGGCACGGTTGTCGCGGATGATCGCGTCATCGTCCTCGGGGTCCACGTGCGCGGAGCGCTCGAGGACCTCGATCCAGGGCTCCCACCACCGCGCGCCGGCGGGGAGCGCCGTCGCCGAAAAGGTGTCGAGCCATCGGGCGATCCGCGGTGTGGAGGCGTCATCGACGTCGTCGTGGGCGATCATGTGGGTGCCCGGGTGCAGCGCGACTCTGCGCAGGACCGCCCCATCCCACAGGTGGACCCGCGCCGAACCCGGTGTCACCTCCACAAGGTTGAAGCCGTGGGTCGGCGGCTGCGCCTCAGGGGAACGCCCGGTCACCGCATCCAGGACGAGGCCGCCGCGCGAGACCAGGTCGGCCTCGGGTCGGTGCGTCACATCGGCGCGATTGAGCAGGACGGCGAAGCGGCCCGAGTCCGGGTCGGCAGCGAGCCACGCACCACCGGCACGGGCGTCGCGCACGCCCACGACGCCGTCGTGCGGCTCCGGCCACCAGCGTCCGAGCGGGTTCCAGGGGCGTCGGGGATCCTCGTCGCGTATCGCCAGCACACGGATCGGATCACCAGGGCGGGGCGGCACGCGTAGGACGACGGTGCACATGGGTTCAGCCTCCGGGGTGTGCGTGCGAAGATCGGTTCGTGGACATCGTCGTGGGGGTCACAGGCGGCATCGCCGCCTACAAGTCGGTGCACCTTGTGCGGCTTCTCGTCACACGCGGCCACGACGTCCACGTCGTCCCCACCCAGGATGCCCTGAGATTCGTCGGGTTGCCCACCTGGGAGGCCATCAGCCGCCACCCCGTGACCACGTCTGTGCACGACGACGTCGCCAGCGTCCGTCATGTCGCGCTGGGGCAGGCCGCCGACCTGGTCATCGTCGCTCCGGCGACGGCGAACACCCTCGCGAAGATGGCGGCGGGACTGGCCGACGACCTCCTCGGAACGACACTGCTTGCGACGACCGCTCCGGTCGTCGTCGCCCCGGCGATGCACACCGAGATGTGGCGACACGCCGCGACGCAGGCCTCGATCGCGACTCTGCGCGAACGTGGAGTACACGTCGTCGGACCCGCGGATGGGGAACTCACCGGTGGCGATCACGGACCGGGCAGGATGTTCGAACCCGAAGAGATCGTCGAGGCCGCCCTCGCCATCGTTTCGACGCGTACCGACCTCGAGGGGCTGCGCGTGGTGGTGAGCGCGGGCGGCACCCGCGAACCGATCGATCCGGTCCGCTACCTCGGCAACCGATCCAGCGGGCGCCAGGGCGTCGCCCTCGCTCTGGTCGCCGCAGATCGGGGTGCCGACGTGATGCTCGTCGCCGCCCACGTCGACGACGCGGTCACCGCCGCGGCATCCTCCCACCCCCGGGTCGCGATCACGCGGGTGGGAACCGCCGCAGAGCTGGGCGAGACCATGCGGCGCGAGGCGGCCGCATCCGATGTCGTCATCATGGCGGCGGCTGTCGCCGACTACCGTGTCGCAGAGGTTTCCGAGCGCAAGATCACGAAAGAGCGATCCGGTGGGCGGCTCAGCCTCGAACTCGTCGAGAACGACGACATCCTCGCCGGCCTGGTCGCCGCGCGGCGCGACGGGCAAACGATCGTCGGGTTCGCCGCCGAAACCCCTGCCGAGGGTGAGTCGCTCGAAGAGCGCGGTGCACGCAAGGCGGCGCGAAAGGGCGCCGATCTGCTCGTCGTGAATGAGGTCGGATGGGACCGCGGATTCGAACGCGCTGACAACTCGGTGGTCGTGCTGACGGCGGCTGGTGAGAGGGTCGGCCTCGTTGAGGGGACGAAGCACGAGGTCGCCGAGGCCGTCTGGGACTGCGTCACCGCCGCGCGACCTGCTCACCGGCACGCGCCGATGCCGTGAGCCACGCGCACGCGATGACGTCCGCAGGCGCCGTCGAGAGAGCAGGACGCGCGCGCGCGATGGCGGATGCCGGGGGACCGGGCCGGTAGTGTCGGGATGATCCGATCGGGAGGTCACATGTCCGTCGCCACAGGCCGCACCGCAGTCCGCGGTTCCTTCGTGCTCGCGCTGGCTGCCGTCACCGCCGTCGCGACCGGCTGCCTGCCCGAGCCCGAGCCGGGCGCGACGCCGACGACGACGGATGCCGTGGCCACCGCTACGGCGACGCCGACGATGACGCCGACCCCCGCGCCCGAGGACTCCTTCGCGTTTCCCGCCGACTGCACCGCCGTCTACACCCCGGAGATGCTCGCCACACTCGAAGCGGATGTGCCTCCGCTCAACGATCCCGGCACCACCATGGCCTCCACCGAAGTGGTCGCCGCCATCGAGATACTCACCGGCGCCGAACAGACGATCCGCTGCTCGTGGGGCCCGCCGTCCGAGCGCGGTATGGCGACCAACGTCACCGTCGTCACCCCCGCGCAGTCCCAGACCATCGCCGACGCGCTCGTGAACGAAGGCTTCTCCACAGAAGACCTGGACGGCGGGGCGCTTCACCGCATCGAACGCGAGATGCTCACGCTCGACGACGACATCGTGACCCTCGGTGAGACCCACTACCTGCGCGACGACGTGTGGGTGTCGACGCGATGGATCGACGTCAATCCCGACGGATACACGCAGGCGATCGTCGCGTCGCTCTGGGACTGATCCGCCTGGACGCGCTACACTGGCGGCCGGGGACCCCGTCTTCGACGTCGCAGCTCGCAGAAGCGAGTGCCCGTGGCCGTCGACGGCCACGCCCCATCCCGCGGTCCTGACGGCGCTTCGCCGCCCCGCGGGCGCACAGCACCCCTTCGCCGGTTCGCCGGCAGCCGCCGGGTCCGTCCGGCACAGACTCTCAGGAGGAGCATGCCGACCACGGCATCCACTGCGAACCGGCCGTCCCAGCGCCGCCGCAAGTCATCCACGCCCCGTCGCGACGACGAGGCGCCGATCATCCCGATTCTCGCGCGCAAGGTCCGCGAGGTCGAAGCCAAGTCACAGCGCAACAAGCTCGGGCCCACCAATCGGGTGAAGTTCCAGGTCATCGCGTTCCTCGTGCGCGAAGAACGCGCGCGGGTCAAAGCCGACACCGCGCTGGCCGAGGGCACGCGCGCCGAATTGCTCAAGCGCCTCGACGGCGTCGCGACGATCCTCGCGAAGACCGCCGCCCGCGACACTTCGCTCATCCAGCTGCTCGAAGTCGACCAGGCCACGTCGCCGGTCGCGCAGCGCATGCGGCGCGACTGGCTACTCGAGTCTGGTGCAGAACTCGCCCCCGACGAGCTCATCATCACCGACGCCAAGCCCGTCGTCGCACCCGTCGTGCCCGATGCCCTCGCCGAGCGTCAGGTCGTGCCGCCGCAGGTCGAGGCCCGTCGCGAGGCCAACCCGTTCCTCGCGCCCGACCTCACGCTGCGCCAGCCGGTGTCGACCCCGCGTCGCCGCCTGGACGGCTGGGAGCTCATGGGCCCGCTCTACAAGGCGTTCGAATCGGGCGCCGGTGGCGGAGCGGCCACAATGGAGCTTCCGCCCGTTCCCGAGTTCGACCGGGTGTCACCCAAGGGGCGCGAGGTGATGGTGCACCAGTCGCGGTTCCTCGAGGCGGTGCGCGCGGGTCACCGCACGTTCCTCCTCGCCGACGAACCGGGCCTCGGCAAGACCGCCGAGTCGGTGCTCGCGGCATCCGTCGCCGACGCCTATCCTCTGCTGGTCGTCGTTCCGAACGTCGTGAAGATGAACTGGGCGCGTGAGGTCGAACGGTGGACGCCGCAGCGCCGCGCGACGGTCATCTCGGGAGACGGCGAAGACATCGACGCGTTCGCCGACGTGTTCATCGTCAACTACGAGATCCTGGACCGCCACCTGTCGTGGCTCGGTTCGCTCGGCCTCAAGGGCATCGTCGTCGATGAAGCGCACTTCATCAAGAACCTCACCTCGCAGCGTTCCCGCAACGTGCTCGCTCTCGCTGCCCGGATTCGCGAGCAGGTACGCGACCCGTTGCTCATGGCGCTCACGGGTACCCCGCTCATCAACGATGTCGAGGACTTCGACGCCATCTGGCGCTTCCTCGGATGGACCAACGGAGAAAAGCCCGGGCCGATCCTCATGGAGAAGCTCGATGACACGGGCCTCACTCCCGCCGACAAGGCGTTCTATCCGGAAGCCCGCGACGCGGTCATCTCGATGGGAATCGTGCGACGGCGCAAGAAGGATGTCGCCGCAGACCTGCCCGACAAGCTCATCGCCGACCTGCCCGTCGAGCTCGACGACGACTTCGGGCGCTCGATCCGTGACGCCGAGCGCGAGCTGGGTGAACGACTCGCGGCGAAGTACCGGCGGATCATCGAGGCGCGAGGTGATCGGGGTCTCGCGCCCGGCGAGATCGACCACGACATCGTACGGCTCGTCGCGCACAACGAACTCGAGGAGTCCAAGGCCGCCGGTACCGGTTCCGAGAACGTCTTCACGATGGTTCGCCGGATCGGTCAGGCCAAGGCCGTGCTCGCCGCGGACTACGCCCTGCAGCTGCAGCGGTCGGTGGGCAAGGTGGTCTTCTTCGCGAAGCACATCGACGTGATGGATGCGGCAGAGGCGCATTTCGCGGCATCCGGTCTCAAGACCGTGTCGCTGCGCGGTGACCAGACGACGACCGCCCGTCAGCAGGCGATCGACGCGTTCAACAACGACCCCGAGGTCGGAGTCGCAGTGTGTTCGCTCACGGCCGCCGGTGTCGGCGTCAACATGCAGGCGTCGTCGAACGTCGTCCTCGCCGAGCTGTCGTGGACCGCCGCCGAACAGACGCAGGCGATCGACCGCGTGCACCGTATCGGCCAGGACGAGCCGGTCACGGCGTGGCGCATCATCGCGGCCCACACGATCGACACGAAGATCGCCGAGCTGATCGACTCGAAGCAGGGCCTTGCCGCCCGTGCACTCGACGGCGAGGCCGTCGACCCGCAGTCGAGCGACTCGGTCCAGCTGTCGGCCCTCATGCATCTGCTCGAGCAGGCGCTCGGCGGCGAGTGACGCGCGGCTAGGGTCGAGGTATGCCCCTCGACCCCGCTGTGCTGCTCGACGGCCCTCGTGGGCGGCGGCTGTGCCTGCAGGTCGCGATGTCGGCGCTCGATGCGTGCGACACCGACGACGCGAGGGATGCCGCATCCTCGGTCTGGTGGGCGATACGCCGACTCGATCCCGCACCCGGCACGCTGTTCGGTGACGTCGACGGGTACGTCGTCCCCGATGTCGGTCCCGCAGACGCCGCGCGCGTCCTCGCCGAGGTCTCGATGCCCGTACTCGACGAGATCGCGGTGCGGCGCGCACTCGCCGACTCCGTATCGCTCGCGCGGTACTGGCAGGAGCCCGACGGCGGCGACGTACTCGCGGCGACGCCCGAGATGCGTCCCGTCCTCAGCCGTGTCGCCGATGCCGTCGCCGCGACGCCCTGGGTGTCATGGTGGGGGTCGCCGGTCGCCCTCGACGATCAGTGGGTCGTGCAGTGGGAGGATGCCGCGTTCGATCCCGGTGACCCGCGGGCGCTGCTGACCGAGTGGCGCCGTGAGGCGCTCGAGGAGGAGACGCGTGCCGAGCGCGAGCGCCCGCGCGATCCCACCGCGCTGTTGGGTGGCACGTGGTGGTCGACACCCTCGTACCATCTCGTGCACACGACCCGTTCGCTCGCCGGCGGGGGAGCGTCCGAACTCTGGCACGTCGAAGACTCGCTCGGGTGGGAGACCGCGACGATCACCCCGATCACCGCCCCGTCGGACCGCGTGTACGAGATCGACGGCGTTGACGCGTGGATCGATCTGTGCCGACGGCATCCGCTGCCCGTCACCGCATCGCGGCGGCACGAGTGGTACCGCGTGACCGGGCGCGACGGCGAATGGGTGCAGCCGGATTGGGCCGCCGTCGCTCAGGAGTTCGACGGCGTGCACCTCACCGTCGCCGGATACCTGACCGCGGCGACGAGACTGATCGACGTCGGGGACGACCGCGCCAGTGTCCTCGCCGGGTGGGCACCGGATTCCACCTATTGGTTCGCGCCGGCCGCCGTGGCCGGAGAATCGGAACGCTGGCACGACGTCGATGCCAACGACTGGCACAGACTGTGACCCCCGCCGTGTGGCAGGGGGCCCGGGTACGGCGATAGTGTCGGATCGGCACCGTCGCCTGCTTCCGAACCCGACAGCGAGGAATCCCAGCATGAAGATCGGCATCCTGACCAGCGGCGGCGACTGCCCCGGACTCAACGCCGTCATCCGCGGCGTCGTCCTCAAGGGCACCACGACCTACGACCTCGAGTTCGTCGGCATCCGTGACGGCTGGCGTGGAGTCGTCGATGCGGACTTCTTCCCGCTCACGCGCCACGAGGTGAAGGGACTCTCGAAGGTCGGCGGAACGATTCTCGGCACGTCGCGCACCAACCCCTACGAAGGCCCGCGGGGGGGTGCGGAGAACATCGCCAAGACCTTGTACGGCCACCGTATCGACGGCATCATCGCCATCGGCGGAGAGGGCACTCTCGCCGCCGCCGACCGGCTGGCGAAGGACGGTATCAACGTGCTCGGTGTGCCGAAGACGATCGACAACGACCTGCGTGCCACCGATTACTCGTTCGGGTTCGACACCGCCGTCAACATCGCCACCGACGCCATGGACCGCCTGCGCACGACGGGCGACTCGCACCAACGTTGCATGGTCGCCGAGGTCATGGGCCGACACGTCGGCTGGATCGCCCTCCACGCCGGCATCGCCGCCGGCGCACACGTCATCTGCATCCCCGAAGTGCCGTTGTCGATCGACGAGATCGCCGCACAGGTGACCAGCGCCCACGACCGCGGTCGTGCGCCGCTGATCGTGGTGTCGGAAGGCTTCAAGCTCACCGGCATGGACGAAGCGTTCAGTGACAAGGGTATGGATGCGTTCAACCGCCCGCGCCTCGGCGGTATCAGCGAGATCCTGGCGCCCGAGATCGAGCGGATGACCGGCATCGAGACCCGCGCGACCGTGCTCGGGCACATCCAGCGCGGCGGCTCGCCCTCGGGTTTCGACCGGGTGCTCGCCACCCGCCTCGGGCTGCACGCGGCCGATGCCGTCGTCGACGAAGCCTGGGGGCAGATGGTGGCGCTGCGCGGCACCGACATCGTGCGCGTGCCCTTCGCCGAGGCGCTCGGTGAGCTCAACACCGTGCCGCAGCACCGCTACGACGAAGCCGCAGCGCTCTTCGGCTGATCGAGTCTGCCGGCGGCATCCCGCCCCCGCGACGCGTCCGGCTGCTTCCCGGGTGCCCCTCGAGCGGCATGCCCCCCGGGTTGCCGCGGCATCCCGGTTCGGTGGTGGCGCAATCCCGGTTCGGTGGTCGCACTTGTACGGTCCCAGGTCGCGCACGCGTACGTTCGCGACCACCGAAGGGTGGGGGCGCTTCGGGGGCCCTCGGGCACGCACGCACCCCGCGGCATCCCGGTTCACCCGCGTCAGTCCGGTTCAGTGGTCCGAAATGTACGGTCCCAGACCGCGCCCGCGTACATTCGCGACCACTGAAGGGTGGGGAGGCTCCGGGGACCCCGTGGGGACGCACGCACCCCGCGGCATCCTGCGTCCCCCCGCGGCGTCCCGGTTCGGTGGTCGCACCATCCCGGTTCGGTGGTCGCACATGTACGGTCGCGGACCACGCACGCGTCCATTCGCGACCACTGAACATCGAGGCGGGTGAGGGTGGGCGAGGGGGTGTGGTCGGGCGCGCAGCGCGTCATCCTACCGCGGGCGCGCAGCGCGTCAGGACACCGCGCACGCGCGTGCAGCCCGCCGGACGCGGGACGGGGACGATCAGGCCGCGTCGAGCACGTCGAGCAGCCAGGCGAGCTCGAACGCGCGTTCCCGCCAGGCGTTGTAACGCCCCGATACACCGCCATGGCCGGCGACCATCTCGCACTTCAACAGCGCATCGGCGCCGACCTCTCGCAGTCGTGCGACCCACTTGGCCGGTTCGACGTAGAGCACGCGGGTGTCGTTGAGCGAGGTCACCGCCAGGATGCGGGGATACGCGACGCCGTCGCGGACGTTCTCGTACGGCGAGTAACCCTTCATGTACTCGTAGACATCCGGGTTGTGCAGCGGGTCACCCCACTCATCCCACTCGATGACCGTGAGCGGCAGCGACGGATCGAGGATCGTGGTCAGGGCATCGACGAACGGGACGTCGGCGAGGACGCCTGCGAACAGCTCCGGTGCGAGGTTCGTCACGGCGCCCATCAGCAGGCCTCCGGCCGACCCGCCCTCGGCGACGAGCCGGGCGGGCTCGGTGTACCCCTCGTCGATGAGGTGACGGGCCACGTCGACGAAGTCCGTGAACGAATTGCGCTTGGCGAGCAGCTTGCCGTCGTCGTACCACTGGCGACCCATCTCGCCGCCCCCGCGCACGTGGGCGACCGCGAAGACCACCCCACGATCCAGTTCCGACAGCCGCGCGACCGAGAAACCCGGGTCGATCGAGTGTTCGTACGAGCCGTACCCGTACAGGTGCATCGCCCGCGCGGATTCTCCCGCCTCGCCGAACGAACGCTTCCAGACGAGCGAGACCGGGATGCGGGTGCCGTCCTGCGCCGTCGCCCACACCCGAGCCTGGGCGTAGTCGTCCGGGTCGTACCCGCCGAGCACGGGCTGCCGTTTGCGCAGGTGGAGTTCGCGCGTCGCGACGTCCAGGTCGTAGACGGTGCCGGGGGTGACGAACGACCCGTACGAGAGGCGCAGAACCGGAGGAGCCCACTCGGGGTTGCCTGCCGTGCCGACGGTGTAGAGCGGTTCGTCGAAGGCGATCTCGTCGACGTCGCCGGTGGTGTAGTCGAGCAGGCCGAGTCGGGCGAGGCCCTCTCGTCGGTACCCCACGACGGCCCAGTCGCGGAAGGTCGACAGCCCGAGGAGGCGCGTGCCCGCCCGGTGGGGGATCACCACGGTGCGGCGGCCTTGCGGCTCGGATGCGGCGACCGAGACCAGTTCGAAGTCGCGCGCACCGTCGTTGTGCAGGATGTAGAGGACGTCCTCGCCGTCGACGACCGCATGGTCGACGTCATACTCGACGCCCTCGCGACGCGGCCAGACGACGCGGGGAGTGCCCTGGAGATCGTCGGCGTCGAGCAGATGGACCTCGGAGGTGATGCTCGAGCCGAGCCCGATGACGAGGTACTTCTCGGAGCGTGTGAATCCACCACCGAGCCAGAACCGTTCGTCGGGTTCGTGGAACAGGCGATGGTCGGATGCCGGATCCTCGCCGATCGTGTGCAGCCACAACGTGTCGGGCCGCCACGCGTCGTCGACGGTCGAGTAGAGGATCGCCGCGCCGTCGGGGGTGAATTCCGCACCGGCGGCGGTCTCGGGAATCTCATCGTCGAAGCGCGTCTTGCCGGAGAGGTCCCGCACCCGGATCGTGTACCGCTCGTCACCGGCGAGATCGACCGCGTACAGCATCCGCGTGCCGTCGTTCGAGACGTCGAAGCTGCCGAGTGAGAAGAAGTCGTGTCCTTCTGCCTCGACGTTTCCGTCGAGCAGCACTTGCTCACCGGGCACAGGGGCGTCAGGCGAGAGGACGGGTGGGGTCCAGTCATCGGGGGAGGAGATGGGGGCGCGGCACTGGATGCCGTACTGCTGACCTTCGACGGTACGTCCGTAGTACCACCACCGACCGCGGCGCGTGGGCACCGAGAGGTCGGTCTCGAGCGTGCGTCCCTTGATCTCGTCGAAGATCCGCTCGCGGAGTCCTTCAAGGTGCGCGGTGCGGGCCTGAGTGTAGGAGTTCTCGGCTTCGAGGTGCTCGATGACGGCGGTGTCGTCCTTGGCCCGCATCCACTCATATCGGTCTTCGACGGTATCGCCGTGGTGCGTGCGGCGCTGTGGTTTCGCGGCGGCGACGGGAGGGGCAGGGACGGATGCGGGATCGATCGCGGTCACCCGATCCACGGTAGTGCCCGTTGCCGGTTGACCGGCACCGGCGCGGGTGCGAGGATTCTTATCGGCCGGTTGCCGGTTCCTGAATTCTGGGTGAACTCTTCGTTCGTCACGCCGATCTCGTCGGCACCTTCTTGTGACCGATCTTCCGGAAAGCGAACGGTGGAAGCCGCAACCCTCATCGTCGTGCTGGTCATTGCACTGGCCCTCTTCTTCGACTTCACCAACGGTTTCCATGACACCGCGAATGCGATGGCGACGCCCATCGCGACCGGGGCGCTCAAGCCAAGGACCGCCGTGCTCTTGGCCGCGGTCCTGAATCTCGTGGGTGCGTTCTTGTCCACCGAGGTCGCGAAGACGATCTCGGGCGGCATGATCCGCGAGGACGAGATCTCTGTCGCCGTCTTTCCGTCGATCATCTTCGCGGGGCTCATCGGCGCGATCACGTGGAACATGATCACGTGGCTCTTGGGCCTGCCGTCGAGCTCGTCTCACGCCCTGTTCGGCGGGCTCATCGGCGCGACGCTCGTCGGCGTGGGGGCGATGGCGATCGATTTCGGTGTCGTGATGAGCAAGGTGATCCTGCCCGCGGTGATCGCACCGTTGACCGCCGGCATCATCGCGTTCACCGTCACCAAGATCGCCTATGCCGTGACACGACGGTACGACCGGCAGCCCGACGGGCGTGACGGATTCCGCTGGGGGCAGATCTTCACGTCGTCACTCGTCGCGCTCGCCCACGGCACGAACGACGCCCAGAAGACGATGGGAGTCATCACGCTGGCGCTGCTCACCGTCGGGTGGCAATCGGCGGCGAACCCAGACCCTCAACTGTGGGTCATTGTTGCGTGCGCAGTCACCATCGCCCTCGGGACCTACATGGGTGGCTGGCGCATCATCCGCACCCTCGGCAAGGGGCTGACGGACGTGAAGCCCGCGCAGGGGTTCTCGGCGGAAGCGTCGACGGCGTCCACGATCCTCGCGTCCAGCGCGCTCGGCTTCGCGCTCTCGACGACGCAGGTCGC
Source organism: Microbacterium koreense (assembly GCF_042677105.1). Lineage (NCBI taxonomy): Bacteria > Bacillati > Actinomycetota > Actinomycetes > Micrococcales > Microbacteriaceae > Microbacterium > Microbacterium koreense. The sequence goes on along the minus strand of NZ_JBHTIM010000001.1, from coordinate 2,441,698 downwards.
GTCGGGATCCGTCATCGGCTCGGGACTCGGGCGCCGCGGTTCTTCGGTGCGATGGCGCACGGTCGGGCGCATCATGATCGGATGGTTGCTCACTTTGCCGGCCTCCGGCGGGGTCGGGGCGGCCGCGGCACTCGCCGTCGTGTGGCTCGGCACATGGGGGGTGCTCATCGACGCGGTGGTCGCCGTGGCGATCATCTGGGGACTGTTCCAACGGTCCCGACGCAATGCGGTGAACGCGGGCAACGCGATGAGTGAGGTCGCCGATTCGGGGGCGGCGGTGAAGGTTCCCCGCAAACCCGGGCCGACACGCCTGGAGCGCGCGAAGGCGCGCGCGGCGGCACGTCGCGATGCCGATGCCGGCACGGGGGAGGACGAGCGATGATCACGATCGACTGGTTCGCCTTCGTCCAGGTCTTCCTCGCCGCGCTCACCGGTGCGGTGATCGTCGTGGGTTTCTACGCGCTGGGGCTGCGGCTGCTCGTGCGTGGAGGGCGTGCGCCGGTTGTGGCGCCGGCGGAATTCACCGACGCGATCACGATCGTCTCGGCCAAAGAAGCCCGACGAGCCGAGAAGGCCGCCGCACGTGCCGCGCGCCGCAGCCCGCTCACCGAAGGCCAGAAGAGCATCGCGCGCGTCGGCGCCTACGGATGCTTCGCAATGTGTGGCGTCGCGGTGCTCGGCGGGTTGCTGCTCATCGTCTTCAACCACTGACGGTGGTCGGTCGTAGGGTGAGGGGATGGATGCCGCATCCGTCCGTTTCGGACACCACGAACCGCCGCGACGCACCCTGCTGCACCTGAGCGATACCCACCTGCTCGCGGGAGACCGCCGGCTGGCCGGACGTTTCGACACCGCCGAGAACCTGGCGCGGACGCTTGACGCGGTGGAGCGGATGCGGTTGCGCCCCGACGCGATCGTGTTCACCGGTGACCTCACCGACGTGGGCGAGCCCGAGGCATACCGTGCGTTGCGCGCGGCTGTCGAGCCGTTCGCCGAAGGCCTGGGCGCTCCCGTCGTGTGGGTGGCGGGCAACCACGACGAGCGGCCTGCGCTCCGGGCGGGATTACTCGATGCCGCCCCGAGCGAAGAACCGGTGACGGGGGTGTGGGACCTCGAGGGTCTTCGGGTCGTCGCGCTCGATTCGTCGGTGCCGGGATGGCACCACGGTGACCTCGACGAGTCGCAGCTGAGATGGCTCTCCGAGGTACTCGCCGAGCCCGCCCCGTTGGGGACGCTTCTGGCGCTGCACCACCCCCCGCTTCCGTCGCACATCCCCCTGTTCGACATCCTCGAGCTGCGCAACCAGTCCGCGCTCGCGGACGTCATCGCCGGGTCAGACGTGCGGGGAATCCTCGCCGGGCACCTGCATTACTCGACCAGCGGCACATTCGCCGGCGTGCCCGTGAGCGTCGCCGCGGCGACGTGTTACACCATGAACCTGGCGCGCCCCGCGGCGGAGGTCAATGGCATGGACGCCGGGCAGTCGTTCCATCTCGTGCACGTCTACGACGAGACGATCACCCACGCCGTCGTCCCCGTGGTGGACGCGCCGACCGGAGACTTCTTCTCGCAGGAGTGGCTCGAGCGAATGGCGTCGCTCACAGAAGAGGAACGACTGGAGCAGTTCTCGCGCAAGCGCTCCTGATCGCCGCCTCGTACAGGGTGAAGGTTCCGGTGGCCGTTGCGTACAGCCCGCAGCAGACCATGCGCGGGTAGTGTCAGAGGCGCCCTGACCACGACGATGTGAACCCACAAGGACGCCACATGACCTCTGACGCCGCACCCCGCACGCGCACCGAGACCGACTCGCTGGGATCCCTCGAGATTCCCGTTGATGCCTACTGGGGCATCCACACCGCCCGTGCGCTCGAGAACTTCGGAATCTCGCGCCGCCCGATCTCGGTGTATCGCGACCTCGTCGTCGCGCTCGCGATGGTCAAGCAGGCGTCGGCGCGGGCCAACAAGGAGATCGGGGCGCTCCCGGCCGAAAAGGCCGATCTCATCGACCGGGCCGCGCAGGAAGTGATCGAAGGCCGATTCCACGACCAGTTCATCGTCGGTGTGATCCAGGGTGGCGCCGGCACGTCGACGAACATGAACGCGAACGAGGTGATCACCAACATCGCTCTCGAACTCGCCGGTCGCGAGAAGGGTGACTACGCCTTCCTCTCGCCGATCGACCACACCAACCGCAGTCAGTCGACCAACGACGTCTATCCGACGGCCATCAAGGTCGGGCTTGGACTCGACCTCCAATCGCTGCTGGACGAACTCGACCTGCTGCGCCGGTCCTTCCTTGCCAAGGCCCAGGAGTTCCACGGCGTGCTGAAGGTCGGGCGCACCCAGTTGCAGGATGCCGTGCCCATGACCCTCGGTCAGGAGTTCCACGGATTCGCCACGACCCTGGGCGAGGACCACCGGCGTCTCACCGAGAACGCCTACCTCCTCTACGAGGTCAACATGGGCGCCACCGCGATCGGGACGGGGATCACGACCCACCCCGCGTACGGGCCTGCGGTCTTGCGGCACCTCCGCGACATCAGCGGTCTCGACCTCGACCTCGCGACCGATCTCGTCGAGTCCACCAGCGACACCGGCGCCTTCATGTCGTTCTCGTCGTCGCTCAAACGAAACGCCATCAAGCTCTCGAAGATCTGCAACGACCTCAGACTGCTGTCTTCGGGTCCGCAGGCGGGTCTCGGCGAGATCAACCTTCCCGCCCGACAGGCGGGATCGAGCATCATGCCCGGCAAGGTGAACCCGGTCATTCCCGAGGCGGTCAATCAGGTGGCCTTCGCCGTCGCCGGTGCCGACCTCACCGTCACGATGGCCGTCGAGGGCGGCCAGCTCCAGCTCAACGCGTTCGAGCCGATCATCGCCCACTCGATCTTCCAGTCGATCACCTGGATGCGACGCGCCATGCACACGCTGCGGGTCAATTGCGTCGACGGCATCACGGCGAACCGGGAACGCCTCGGCGCGATGGTCGGATCGTCCGTGGGGGTCGTCACCGCGCTCACCCCGTTCATCGGGTACGCAGCGTCGGCGGCTCTGGCCAAGACGGCACTGCTCACCGGACGCAACATCGCCGATCTCGTTGTCGAAGCGGATCTGATGTCGCGCGACGAGGTCGAGAAGCAACTGTCGCCGGCGCGTCTGTCGGGGCTCGAAACGGTGACGGCCGCGATTCCGGTCCTCCAGGCCGCCGAAGACGTGGTCGCGGTGGAGGACCTCCTGCGCGACGACGTCTGAGCGGCGTAGCGCCGCGCGCAGACGCACCGCTACTCTGGCGAGGTCATCCATCGACTCAGGGGAGCACCCAGACATGACAGACCCGAACCAGCCCGCCGACCAGCCGTCGACGCCGCCGCCCGCGCCTGCTCCGCAGCAGCCGTACGCAGCCGCGCCGCCCCCGGCATACGCGCCCCCGGCCGAGCAGACGGTCCCCGGAAAGACTCTCGGCATCGTCGCGTTCGTGCTGTCGTTCTTCATGCAGCTCATCGCGCTCATCCTCGGCATCGTTGCGCTCGTGCAGAGCCGCAAGGCCGGTCAGAAGAACGGTTTCGCGCTCGCCGCGATCATCATCAGCGCGGTGCTGATGGTCATCGGCATCATCGTCGGCATCATCCTGCTCGTGGCGTTCGGCGCCGGTATGGCGGCGATCTGCGACGGCGTGCCGCCGGGCGTCTACGAGCTCGAAGGTGGCGGAACGATCACCTGCGGCTGACCCTGTCAGACCTGATGAGGGCTCTCGCTTCGGCGGGGGCCCTTCGTCGTCGCCTGGGCTGACCGCATCCGTTCAGTCGATCAGTCGGCAATGGGTCGTGAGCGTGCCGATGCCGTCGATCCCGACGGTCACCGTCGAACGGTCGCGCAGGAACACCTGGGGGTCGCGGCTGTAGCCGGCGCCGCCGGGGCTGCCGGTCGAGATGAGGGTGCCGGGAAGCAGTGTCGCCGAGGCCGAGAGATGCGAGATGAGGGTCGCGACCGAGCGCACCATCTGCCCCGTCGTGGCGTCCTGCATCGTGTGGCCGTCGAGCACCGTCCAGATGTGGAGATCTTGCGGGTCCGCGATCTCGTCGGCGGTCACGACGAACGGCCCCGTCGGGGTGAAGCCGTCGAACGACTTGCACCGTGACCACTGCGCTTCGGAGTACTGGATGTCGCGCGCGGTGATGTCGTTGACGACCGTGTACCCCCAGACATGGTCCAACGCCGTGTCGGGGGAGACATCCTTGGCAGGGCGCCCGATGATCACTCCGAGTTCCGCCTCGTAGTCGACGGATTCGCTGAGGGCGCGCGGCCAGGTCGTCGTCGCGTCGTGCCCTGCCAGCGAATTGGGCCACAGTACGAACACTGTCGGCGTCGAGTCGGTCTTCAACCCCAGTTCGCTGGAGTGGGCGGCATAGTTCAAGCCGATCGCGAGGATCACCGGCGGCGCGAGGACCGCGGAGGCGAACGAGAAGCCTTCGAGCGGATGCCGTGCCGCGCCCCCGTCCGCCGCGTCACGCACGCGCGCCAAGAGATCGTCGCCGCCCGCGATGAGCGCTTCGAGTGTCCGGGGTGCACCCGGGAACAGCGTGTCGACGAGGATGGCGTGGTCGTCTCGGATGACGGCGAGGCGGGGATCCACCGACGCGGGGGAGAGCACGTGGGCGAAACGCATCAGACAAATCTAGCGCCCCGGCTCCCCTTCCCCGCGCGCACGCCGTGCCTCTGCGGGGGCGTCCGGGTGTACTGACCTAGGCTCGTGGCATGACGATGGACCCCGGCACGGCGCGCCCTCGCCCGTCGCTCACCCCGCCTGACTTCCCGTCACCGCTGGCGCAGCCCGGTGTGGCGACGCCCGCGTCGATTCCGACCGTGAGTGCGCTGTCGCACACGGTACCGGTGCGTCCGCGCAAGGGACGGACCGCGCCGGTGTGGGCACTCGGCATCCTCGTCGTCGTGCTCGTCGGCCTCATCGCCTACTTCCTCAACGCGATCGGCCCGGCTGCCTCGATCATCGGCATGATCCTCGCCCTGATTCCGCTCGCGGGCGTGATGTTCGCCGTCCACATCATCGATCGGTGGGAGCCCGAACCCCGCAGCCTCGTCATCCTCGCGGTCGCGTGGGGGGCGATCGCCGCGGTCGGGATCGCGTTGGGGTTCGACTTCGTCCTCTCGCTCCTCTTCGGCGCAGGCGCATTCGTGGATGCCCCGTTCTTTTCGGGCGTCGTGCAGGCGCCGGTCGTCGAAGAGGTCGCGAAGGGGCTCGGGGTCTTCCTGATCTTCGCCACCGCGCGCCGCGCATTCGACGGCCCGGTCGACGGCGTCGTCTATGGCGCACTCGTGGGCGCGGGGTTCGCGTTCACCGAGAACATCCAGTACTTCGCGATCAGTTTCATCGAGGGCGGCGTCGCGGACACATCCGTGACGTTCTTCGTGCGCGGCATCCTGTCGCCCTTCGCGCACGTCATGTTCACGAGCGTGATCGGCTTCGCGCTCGGCCTCGCGGCTCGGCGGGGTGCACGCGGCGCCGCGGCGTTCGGCGCGTGGCTGTGGGGGACGATCGGCGCGATCGCGTTGCACGCGCTGTGGAACGGCTCCGCCGTCCTCGGCGACTTTTTCGGCCTGTACTGGACGCTTCAGGTGCCGTTGTTCGTCGTTTTCATCGTCGGCATCGTCGCGTTACGGCGCGAGGAAATTCGTCTGACGCGCAAGCGTCTGGGTGATTACGCGGATGCGGGATGGTTCACCGCACAAGAAGTGGACATGTTGGCGACCCCGTCCGGTCGGCGCGCCGCGCTGTCGTGGGCCGGGACGCTGCGCGGTGACCGTCGCGGCCTGATGAAGGAGTTCATCGCGGATGCGACTGCTCTGGCCGCGGCGCGTCAGCGTGCGATCTCGGGGCGTGACCCGCACGCGGCGGAAGATGAGCACGTGCTGCTCGCCCGGACGTCTGCTGCGCGCGCCGCGCTCTTCGCGCCGTAACGGTGCCCGTCGCGCGCGGTTGCGGGCGCCGGCCGAAAAGGACCCAGCGCCCGGTGCCGCGGCGATGCCTGCGTGTCTCCCGAGCGCTGGGTTGGTCTGGCTTCAGGATGCACCGGTGGGAGAGATCGTGTCAAGGGCGGTGGCGCGCGGCGGTCACGTTGACCGGCGGGGGCGCCTCGGGTTGGATGGATGCCATGACTGCTGACCGCACCAAGCCCGAATTCGACGCTCCTTCGGGACCTGCCCCCACGGAACTCGTCGTCCGCGACATCATCGTCGGCGACGGCGCGGAGGCCAAGCCCGGCGACACCGTGACCGTGCACTACGCCGGTGTCGAGTACGACTCCGGCGAGGAGTTCGACTCGTCGTGGGGACGCGGTGAGACGATCCAGTTTCCGCTGCGCGGCCTCATCCAGGGGTGGCAGGAAGGCATCCCGGGTATGAAGGTGGGCGGACGACGGGAACTCGTCATCCCGCCGCACCTGGCCTATGGTCCCGCGGGCGGCCACTTCCTCGGTGGCAAGACGCTCATCTTCATCATCGATCTCGTCGCCGTCGGCTGATCCGATCTCGGGCCGGGAAACCCCGGCCACGACGCCCCGTGATCACTCATGGGGCGTCGTCATGTTTTCCGCCGGATTGTGCATTCATGGGAATAGAGCCCGCGACACGCAGGTTCCTTCCCGCGAGACCTGCCGGAGAATCTCCGGCTGAAGAAGGGATTTTGCATGACCGACACGACCGTCGACGTTCCCGGCTACCGCGCCGGCACCTGGGTTCTGGACCCCTCCCACAGCGAGGTGCAGTTCAGTGTCCGCCACATGATGATCTCGAAGGTCCGCGGCACCTTCGACGTCAAGGAGGCGACCATCGTCGCGCCCGAGAACCCCCTGGAAGCACGCCTCACCGCGCACGTGGATGCCGCGTCGTTGTCGACCAAGGACGACGGGCGTGACCAGCACCTGCGTTCGGGCGACTTCTTCGACGTCGAGAACCACCCCACGATCGACTTCGTGTCCACCGGCGTGCGGGTCGACGGCGGCGAGTTCCTCGTCGACGGCGACCTCACGATCCGCGGCACCACCAAGCCGGTCACCTTCGAGGTCGACTTCGGCGGGTTCGGATCCGACCCGTGGGGCAACTACAAGGCCGGCGCGACGGCGAAGGCGGTCATCGACCGCGAGGACTTCGGTCTGACCTGGAACGCTGCGCTGGAGACCGGCGGCGTCCTCGTCGGCAAGGACGTGACGATCACGCTCGACCTTCAGGGCGCCCACCAGGCTGCCTGATCGGAGTGTTTCGAAGGGCGGGATGCTGCGGCATCCCGCCCTTCGTCGTGTCCACGGCCGCCGTTCGCAGGGTCGTCGCGCATGCTGGTAGACTCATGCGGTTGCCGTTGGATCGGCCGCGGATGAAGAGAGCTCGCACATCGGGTGACGGGCGCCGCGCAATGAAGAGGAAGGGGATCCCATCTATGGCACTCGAAGCAGACGTCAAGAAGGCGATCATCGAAGAGTACGCGACGCACCCCGGTGACACCGGATCCCCCGAGGTGCAGGTCGCGATGCTGTCGCAGCGCATCAAGGACCTCACCGAGCACCTCAAGGAGCACAAGCACGACCACCACTCGCGTCGTGGTCTGTTCCTGCTCGTTGGTCAGCGCCGCCGCCTGCTGGGTTACCTGCAGGATGTCGACATCAACCGCTACCGTTCGCTCATCGAGCGACTCGGTCTTCGCCGCTGAGGCGAGCGGTCGGACAGCCCCGACCAGCGTTCAATCGCGCAGAACATTCTTGGAAGGCCTCCCCACGGTGTGGGGAGGCCTTCGTCATGCCCGGCCGGTCACGATGCGACGGCGCGCGCGGCGACGAGATCCGCGTGGTGGATCGCGGCGACATCCGGGTGTGCTCGAAGCCGCCATTTGAGGGCGTTCTCGCCGTAGAGGGCGTGGATGGGGTTCTTGGGGTCTTGGGTGACTCCCCGAGCGGATGCCGCGAGCTCCGGCGGAAGATCGATGACGGGCAGCCGGGCATCGAGTGCCGGGTTGAAGAAGAACGGCACCGAGATGCGCTCGTCGGGGGCGACCGGTGAAATCACTCGGTGGTTCGTCGCCGTGAGGTAGCCCTGCGTGGCGTGTTCGAGCAGCTCGCCGATGTTGACGACGAACGCCCCCGGCACGGGGGTGACGTCGATCCAGGTGCCGTCGCGCTCGACCTGGAGTCCGCTCTTGCCGGGTTCGACCCATAGGAGGGTCAAGACTCCCGAGTCCTTGTGGGCTCCGACGCCCTGCTGGGGAGCGGGCGCGGACGAACCGGGGTACTTGACGATCTTCAGCAACGTCTCGGGGTCGCCGAAGTGGCTCTCGAAGTAATCCTCGGGGGCGCCGAGCGCGACGGCCCATGCCCGCAGCAGGCGGCGCGAGACCCCGATCAGGTGGTCTTGCCACTCCTCGATGACGTCGCGCAACTCAGGCTGCGCCGACGGCCAAAGGTTGGGGCCGATCAGGCGCGCGAAGTCTGGCGCGTCGGGGTCGGTGACGGCCGTGCGTTCCGGTCCGATGTCGATCTGCTCGCGCCAGTCGACTTCGCCCTGCGTGCGTTCCCCGCCGACGCGGGTGTATCCGCGGAAATGTGGGCTCTTCACGTTCTCGACAGCCAACTTGTCCTCCACCGGGAGGGCGAAGAAGTCGATCGCTGCGCGGTGGAGGCGCCGTTCGAGGTCGGCCGGGACTCCGGTTCCGGTGAGGCAGAAGAACCCGACTTCGTGGGCGGCGGTACGAAGGTCGTCACGGAAGCGCGCGGCCGCTTCCGGACCTCGATCCAGATCGGACAGATCGAGGACGGGCAAAGTGGGGTCGGTCATCCCACGACCGTACGTCTGTTTCCGAGGGGTGGGGCGCTGTGTTTCGCCGCGTTACCGTCTCGATCGACGGGATCCTGTGGGATCGCGTCGACTGCCTTCGCGGCGGGTGAGGGTCGGATCGCGGAAGAGCCAGGCCGGTCGAGGTTCGACGAGGGGCCGGAACACCCGGCGCACGGGTTTCGTGGCCAGCCCGAGCGCGATCACCACGGACGCCGCCACGACGATGGGCAGCCACAGCCAGGTCGGGTCGAGGTCGCGCAACACCCCGCTCTCGCGGAACGGGTACAACACGAACGAGTGAAGCAGATATACGTACATCGTGTACTGCCCGAAATGGGTCCAGAAATGCGTGCCACGCGGGACGAGGACGAAAAGCGCTGCGCACAGCACCAGTGCGACGACCACCAGGGCGAGGCGCACGCCGCCCGCCCACCACTCGGTCCCGCCGATCGAGGAGTAATTGTCGTTGTAGAACAGCCACTCCCGCAGGTTCATGGCGCGCCACCCGTCGACGAATGCCCAGCACACCCATCCCGCGCCGAGGAACACGCCCCCCGATGCCGCGACCGCCCACCACGGGCGCCGGAGCAGCCGGAGACGTTCGACGATGTCATGCTCGTGGAGCCACCAGCCGAGGGTGAAGAACGGCAGGAGCCCGAGCGTTCGGGACAATGAGAGCGTGGAGTCGATATTGGGGAGGTAGCCGGCTCCGATCGAGATGACGAGCGTCCACAGCAACGGCCAGCGCAGCAGAGCGAGGTAGGGCAGGACGAGCCGGAAGATGCCGAGCGCCAACAGGAACCACAGCGTCCAGGACGGGCGTGTGATGTTCGGGTCGGCCTGGCCCTCGACGAGCCACTTCGTGAACGTCCACAGGCTTTCGAAGATGAGGTACGGAACGAGGATGTCCGTGATGACGCGCGCCATCTGTCGCGCCCCGGGGGACCCGGACTTGGAGAAGTACCCCGAGATGACGGCGAAGGCCGGCATGTGGAACGCGTAGATCAGCAGATAGAGCGCGAGGGCGATGTCGGAGTCGTAGGTGAGCCGCTGAACCGCGTGCCCGAGGACGACGAGCACGATGCAGATGAAGCGGGCGTTGTCCCAGAAGGGCACCCGCGCGCGGCCCGCGCCAGAGGCCCCGGTGGTGGGTGAGCCGGGTGAGCGGGATGCCGCGGAATGCGCCGCAGCGGGTGAATCGGTCATGACGGCGTACCGGGGTCCACTCTATCCTGGGGACACCCCCGGTGCCCGGTTTGCGGGTGCGTTGCCGATCGAAGGAGATTCGCATGCCCGACGCCCCCGTCGTGTCCCTCTCGTCGGGCCGCGTGCGCGGCGTCCGCGACGGCGCGGTCGACCGTTTTCTCGGCGTCCCGTACGCGGCGCCGCCGTTCGGCTCCCGCCGCCACCTGCCGCCGCAGCCGCCGGAACCGTGGGACGGCGAACGGGATGCGACGGCGTTCGGGGCGACGGCTCCGCAGTCGCCCTACCCGCCCGCTCTGCGGCCCTACCTGCCGACGGTTGAGATCGGCGGTCTCGACATCCTCACCGTCAACGTCTGGACGCCGGCGGACCGCCCTGACGACGGGGCTCTCCCCGTGCTCGTGTTCGTCCACGGGGGTGCACTCACCCGAGGATCGGCGGCGCTACCGATCTACGACGGTACGACGTTCGCACGCCATGGGATCGTCTTCGTCTCGGTGCAGTATCGACTCGGCCAAGAAGGGTTCGCGGTGCTCGATGATGCGCCGTTGAACCTTGGCATCCTCGATCAGGAGGCCGCCCTGCGGTGGGTGCGGCGCGAGATCGCATCGTTCGGCGGGGACCCGACGCGGGTGACAGCGATGGGTCAGTCAGCGGGCGCGAACACGTTGGCGGCACTCGTGGCAGCACCCCAGGCCGAGGAGCTGTTCGACCAGGTCATCTTGCAATCGGGGCCGTTGCGGGCGCAGCCGCGGAAGAAGGCCGGACGAATGTCGCGCGAAATCGCCCGCCGTCTTCGCATTCCTCTCAGCCGCGAAGGATTCGGATCCGAAACGCCCTCCGCTCTCGTCGCGGCGCAGACTGAAATCTCGGCACAGGCGACACCGCTGTCCAGTGGGCCATCGGTGGCCGTGACGGTCGGCGAGGACACCGTGCCCGTCGATCCGCTCGGGGTGCTCCTCGCCGGGGCCGGCAACGGAATTCCCGTGGTGATCGGCAGCACGCGCGAGGAGTACCGTCTCTGGTTCGTTCCCGGCGGAACCCTCGACCGGATTCGCTGGATGACGGTGACGCTGGCACGCCTGGCGTCGGGAGTGCCGCGGAGGATCGTCGCGGCGCATCGGCGACGTAACCCCGCGGCACGTCCCGGTGAGGTGCTCGGTGAGATCGTCGGGGACATGCTCGTACGGGGCCCCTTGACCCGGTGGGCCGACAGCCGTCGCGCCGGCGATGCGGCGCCGACGTGGGTGTACGAGTTCCGGTGGAAGAGTCCGATCGACGGCCTCGGAGCCTGTCACGCACTCGAGCTCGGGTTCGTGTTCGACGCGCTGGACAGTCCCGACGCGGTGGCACTCGGCGGCTCCTCGGCGCCGGACGCGCTCGCGAGGGCGATGCACGGCGCCTGGGTTTCGTTCGTCGTCGACGGAGACCCCGGCTGGGAGGCCTGGTCGTCGCGGCATCCCGTTCAGGCGTTCGACGCCGACGGAGGACATATCGACTACGCGCCGCGCGCGGACGAACTCGCCGGCCTTCCGACGCGATAATCTCGACGCGCCATGACGACGATCGACGAGGCCGCCGATCGCGACCACGCGATCGAGGACATCGACTGGCATGTGTTCCCCGACGGGGCTGTGCGGGACACATTCGCCGCGCCCAGCGGACCGCTCGCGCGCGTGCGGTTCGGAGACCCGGCCGATCCGCGCGTCGTCTTGGTGCCGGGAGTGGCGGGGTCGAAGGAGGACTTCATCCACCTGTTCCCGATCCTCGCCGAGGCGGGCTACTTCGTGGAGTCTTTCGACATCGCGGGGCACTACGAATCGGCCGAGGCGGGACCGCATCGCCTGGACCCGCCGCGCCAGGCGTACGACCATGATCTCTTCGCCGACGATCTCATCGCCGTCCTCGAGGACGGCCCGCGCCCCGCCCACGTCCTCGGCTACAGCTTCGCCGGTCTCGTCGTCGAACTCGCCCTGGTGCGCCGGCCAGATCTGTTCGCGAGCATCACACTCATGTCGGCGCCTCCCGCGATCGGCCAGGTGTTCCGCGGGGTGAAGCACATCGGACCGATCTCAGACATGCCGCCGCACCGCGCGGCCGGACTGATCCTGTGGGGAATCCGTTACAACCTCAATCGCACGCCGCCGAACCGTATCGCCTTCGTGCGGGAGCGCATGGCGGCGACACCGCGTCGATGTATCGACGATGTGGTCGGTCTCATGATGACGATGCCCGACATCGCCGACGCGATCGCGGCGGCACCGGTGCCGAAACTGATCGCGGTGGGGGAGCAGGACCTGTGGCCGATCGCGCAGCATCGGGCATGGGGTAAGCGCATCGGCGCACGCGTGGCGGTGTATCCGACGGGACATGCGCCGTGCGAGACGGCGCCGCATCGCTTGGCGCGCGACATGGTGGACATGTTCGAGGGGGCGTGAGCGGCATCCGTCGGAATATTCTCGGACTCACCGTGTTTCATCAGATACATTCATCTGAATAAGAACGGCGATGGAGACCCCGTCGGCGAGAGCAGGAGAGATCGTGGACGACACCACACCCTGGGCCGGAATGCAGTTCGGGCTCATGTCGGTGAGCGACATCACCGAAGACCCCACGACGGGGCACACCCCCAGCGAGGCCGAGAAGATCCAGGCGGCGATCACGATCGCGCGCCACGCCGAGGACGCAGGCCTCGACGTCTTCGCGCTCGGCGAGCACCATAACCCTCCTTTCTGGTCGTCCAGCCCCACCACGACGCTCGCGGCGATCGCGGCACAGACCGAACGGCTCATCGTCTCAACCGCGACCACACTCATCACCACGAACGACCCGGTCAAGATCGCCGAGGACTACGCGATGCTCCAGCACGTCGCCGGCGGGCGCGCGGATCTCATGCTCGGGCGGGGGAACACCGGTCCGGTGTATCCGTGGTTCGGGCAGGACATCCGGCAGGGCTTGCCGTTGGCGATCGAGAACTACAACCTGCTGCACCGACTATGGCGAGAAGACGTCGTCGACTGGGAGGGGAAGTTCCGTTCCCCCCTTCAGGGGTTCACCTCGACGCCGCGGCCTCTCGACGGCGTGCCGCCGTTCGTCTGGCACGGCTCGATCCGCACGCCCGAGATCGCCGAGCAGGCGGCATACTACGGCGACGGCTTCTTCGCGAACAGCATCTTCTGGCCTGCCGAGCACTACCAGCGACTCATCACGCTGTATCGGCAGCGCTACGCCCACTACGGTCATGGTGCCCCCGAAGAGGCGATCGTGGGACTGGGCGGTCAGGTCTTCATGCGCACCAACTCGCAGGATGCGGTGCGCGAATTCCGTCCGTACTTCGACAACGCGCCGGTGTACGGCCACGGGCCGAGCCTCGAGGACTTCAGCGAGATGACCCCCTTGACGGTCGGCTCGCCGCAGCAGGTCATCGACCGCTACGCCGGGATGCGCGACCTGTTCGGCGACTATCAGCGTCAGCTCTTCCTCATCGACCACGCAGGGCTTCCCCTGAAGACCGTCCTCGAACAGATCGACATCCTCGGTGCCGAGGTCGTGCCGGTGCTGCGCCGCGAACTGCAGAAGGACCGTCCGGTGGCCGTGCCCGATGCGCCCACCCACCGTGCGCGCGTTCGCGCCGTCTTCGGTGACGGCCCCGGGCGCCAGGCGCGCCCCGGCGCCAACCGCGGCGACAACCTCACCGCCGGTTCGCCCTACCAGGATGCCGCCACGCCGACCGGTTCGTCTTTCGGCACCGCCGCATCGGTCGGCCGCTGACCTGAAGGGACTGCGCACATGACAACGGCACGACGTATCGCGGTGATCTCTGCGGGTCTGTCCACCCCTTCGTCGACCCGCATGCTCGCCGACCGGCTCGCGGGAGCGACCGCCGCGGCGCTCCGGGTCGATGACGGCGAGGTGCAGTTCGACAGCTTCGAACTGCGTGACTACGCGCACGACATCACCAACCACCTGCTCACCGGTTTCGCACCGCCGGCACTGGACTCGATGATCAACTCCGTCGTCTCCGCCGACGGCATCATCGCGGTCACGCCGATCTTCTCGACGAGCTATTCGGGACTGTTCAAGTCCTTCATCGACGTGCTCGACCCCGATGCGCTCACCGGCAAGCCCGTGCTCCTCGGCGCCACCGCGGGCACCGCCCGCCACTCGCTGGCGATCGACTACGCGATCCGGCCGCTCTTCGTCTATCTGCACGCAGAGCCCGTGTCGACCGGCGTGTTCGCCGCATCCAGCGACTGGGGTGCGCAAGCCGATGACGTCGCGCCGCTCGGTGGCCGCGTCGAGCGCGGTGCGCGAGAGTTTGCCGAGGCGATCTCCCGACGGGATGCCGCGGCATCCGCGGACCCGTTCGATCCCGCGACGTACCTCGGCGAGGGGCGCTCGTTCGGGCATCTCCTCGGAGGACTCGCCGGGGAGTGAGTCACTCCGCCGTCCGTCGTCGCGACAGGCGGGCGACGGCGGCGTCGACCACGACACCCAGCCCCACGGCGACGACCACCGACACGATCACGGCGACCACCGGTCCACCGGGAACGATGATTCCGACGATCGCGCCGACGCTCGCCTGGTAGGTGCTCCACCCCACCGCGGCGATCGCGACCGCCGCCAGGTACCGGGGCGCCGGAGAGCCCGAGGCGCCGGCGACGAGGTTCACCGCCAGTCGGGCGAAAGGAATGAAGCGTGCGGTGAAGACCACGACCGCCGTGCTGCGGTCCAGGCGCGTGCGCGCCCAGCCGAACGCCGCCGACACCCGCGGGCCGCGCATCCATCGCCACCGTTCGAGGCCCACTCGGCGACCGATGGCGAAACACGCCGCATCTCCGCAGAACGCGGCGACCGCGCCGACGGCGATCACCGCGATCAGGGGCGGTGAGCCCGTCGTCACCGCCAGCGCGCCGAACGCCGAGACGGCGGCCTCACCGGGAACCACGACGAGGAACGCATCTGCCACCACGACCGCGAACAGCACCGCGAGCGCCCACGGACTCGCGGCCAGATCGAGCATCCACGTCTCGGCAAGCACACCTCATTGGCTACCCGTCTGCGGTGAACGGCGACCCAACGACGGACGACCGGTGACGCCACGGGGAGCATCCGGTGAACTCTCGTCGCGTCCGGGGCGTTCCCGCGTCGAGCCTCCGCCGGACGCGCCACCCTGGAGGCATGAGAGTCGCGGTGCTCGCCGAATCGTTCCTCCCACACATGAACGGGGTCACGGGATCCGTGCTCCAGGTTCTCCGCCACCTGGCAGACGAAGGCCACGAGACGCTGGTCATCGCGCCGAAGGCCGGGGAAGTCACCGCCGACCTCCACGGTGCTCAGGCGACACTCCTACGATCGGTCCCACTCCCGGCATATCCGCAGGTGCGCGTCGTCTTCGCGCGCGCCGCCCGGCTCGCCGCGGTGCTGCGGGAATTCCGACCCGACGTGATCCACCTCGCCTCGCCGTTCATTCTCGGATGGCAGGGGATCGCCGCGGCGGACCTGCTGCGCGTCCCGACCGTCGCTGTGTATCAGACCGACGTCGCCGCCTACGCCGAGAAATACGGACTCCCGCGGGCCACGGCGCTCGCCGGAGCACACATCGCGCGCCTGCATCGTCGCGCGACGCTCACCCTCGCTCCGTCGACCGCGTCCATGCGGCAGCTCGAAGAACTGGGAGTCGACCGGCTGCGGCGGTGGGGGCGCGGGGTCGACGTCGAACGGTTCGCGCCGCACCGCCGCTCAGACGCATGGCGGCACGCGATCGCGCCCGGGGAGACCCTCATCGGATACGTGGGGCGGCTCGCTCCCGAGAAGCAGGTCGAAGATCTCGCGGCGCTGGCGGGGCTGCCCGGTACGCGCCTCGTCATCGTCGGCGACGGCCCGTCGCGGAAAGAGCTCCAACAGGCGCTTCCCGACGCGATCTTCACCGGCCACCTCGCCGGCGACGCCCTCGCCCAGGCTGTCGCGGGTTTCGACGTCTTCGTGCATCCGGGTGAGAGCGAGACCTTCGGACAGACGATCCAAGAAGCACTCGCCAGCGGGGTGCCGGTCATCGCCACGGGCACCGGTGGACCGGTGGACCTCGTGCGCTCGAGCGTCGACGGCTGGCTGTACCGCCCGGGAGACCTCACCGATCTGCGTGCGCGTGTGGCCGACCTCACCGGTGACCCGGCCAAGCGACGTGCGTTCGCCACCGCGGCGCGCAACGGCGTGCGCGGGCGCACCTGGAGCGCGCTGTGCCGAGAACTGGTCGGTCACTACGAGGACGCGCGGATGCTGCGGCCGATCGACGACAAGCGCCTCGCGCGGGGGACGACCCGCCCCGTCCCGGTGAGCCCGCGCCCCGGCGCCGTGCGGTGGTCGCGCTATGTGGCGCTCGGTGACTCACTGACCGAAGGGCTCTGTGACACTTCACGCATGCCCGACGGGACCTATCGGGGCTGGGCGGATCGACTCGCGCACCTGCTGGTGAACGACACCGCGGGCGCGGGAGAACTGCGCTACGCGAACCTCGCGGTTCGCAGCCGACGCGTGCGTGACCTCGTGCAGGATCAGGTTCCGCAGGCTCTCACACTGCGCCCCGACCTCGTGTCGATCCTCATGGGTGCCAATGACCTCGTCGGTGGGACGTCCGACCCCTGTCGGCTCGCCCGCGATCTCGAGGAGGCAGTGCGGTGCCTGCGTGCCGCCGGTGCCGACGTCCTGTTGGTGACGCCGTTCCTTCCGCATCGACTCACCGCGCGCGTGTTCGCCCGTCGCTTCGCCGCCTTCGCCGACGAACTTCGCAGGATCGCCACTGCGCACGGGGCGATCCTGCTCGACGTCGAGGCGTTGCCGGCGATCGGAGATCTCGGAATGTGGGCCGACGACAAGGTGCACCTGCGATCGAAGGGTCACCGGTTCTTGGCGTACCGCGCCGCGGACGCCCTCGGCGTCGCCGACGCCGAGGCGCTCGGCGGTTTGGATGCCGCGCTCCACGCCGACGACGATCAGCCGGCCCGCTCGGGGTGGCTCACCCGCGACGCGTTGCCGTGGGTGTGGCGCCGGCTACGCGGCAGGACCGCCGGCGACGGACTCAGCGCGAAGCACGCGGCGGGTTACGTCGTGATCCGGCGTGAGGGCGGCATCCGCTCGCACCGCACCGTGGAGTGAGCGGGTTCAGTCCTCGCCCACCGGGGGCAGTGCATCCGCTTCGTCATTCATCTCGAGCGGACCCTCTTCGGCGTCGGCGCCGTCGAGGTCGGGGAGTTGGTCGGCGTCTTCGGTGATCTTGCCGAACGTAGGGTCGAAGACCATGGTTCGTCTCCTCGCGGTAGATGGACGCGCTCTCGCACGCGGTGATTCCACTGTGCCACGACGGGCGTCGAAGCCGGTATCCCGGCGTCCGCTGGTAAGGTGGTTCGGGTTGCCCTTGCGGCATCCGCTCAATTCAACATGAGCTCCTGGAGCAGGCCGGCAGCAAGCTGGTCCCCTGTGGTGGGTTCCTCTCCCGTGCGGAGGGTGGCTTTCTACTGGTGGCCAGCGCAGGCGGTCCCGAAGACCCTCTTCGCGCGCGCCGATAATCTGCCTGTTCCTGCTCCTTCGCGAACCCTCGCCCGCCACACGGGCGTGCGAGGCAAAACAAAGAAGGAGAGACCTCTTGGAAGGTCCTGAAATCACCGCAGCCGAAGCCGTCCTCGACAACGGCCGCTTCGGCACCCGCACCGTCCGCTTCGAGACCGGACGCCTCGCGCAGCAGGCGCAGGGTTCGGTCGCCGCGTACCTCGACGACGAAACCATGCTGCTGTCGGCCACGAGCGCCGGAAAGCACCCGCGTGAAGGCTTCGACTTCTTCCCGCTGACCGTCGACGTCGAAGAGCGCTCTTACGCCGCCGGAAAGATCCCCGGCTCGTTCTTCCGCCGCGAAGGACGCCCCTCGACCGAAGCGATCCTCGTCTGCCGTCTCATCGACCGCCCGTTGCGCCCGTCGTTCGTCGACGGACTGCGCAACGAGGTGCAGATCGTCGTTACCGTGCTCTCGATCGCTCCGGGCGAGTTCTACGACGCGCTGGCGATCAACGCCGCGTCCCTGTCGACGCAGATCTCGGGCCTGCCGTTCTCGGGGCCCATCGCCGGTGTGCGCCTTGCGCTCATGCCCGGCCACGGCGACCACGCCGACCAGTGGGTCGCGTTCCCGACCGCCGCGCAGGTCGAGGACGCGGTCTTCGACCTCATGGTCGCCGGTCGCGTGCTGCCCGACGGCGACGTCGCGATCATGATGGTCGAGGCCGAAGCCACCGAGAACAGCTGGAACCTCATCAAGGGCGGCGCCACCAAGCCGAGCGAAGAGATCGTCGCGCAGGGACTCGAGGCCGCCAAGCCCTTCCTGAAGGAGCTCGTCGCCGCACAGAACGTCGTCTCGAACACCGCGGCGAAGGAGATCCAGCCGTACCCGGTCTTCCCGGCGTACAGCCAGGAGGTCTACGACTTCGTCGCCGGGCGTGCCTACGACCGCCTCGTGCCGGTGTACCAGATCGCCGACAAGCAGGAGCGCCAGAGCGCAGACGACGCCATCAAGGATGACGTCAAGGCGCAGCTCATCGCCGCCGTCGAGGCGGGGGAGCTGCCCGCCGCGGCGCCGCTGGAGTTCTCGGCCGCCTACAAGTCGGTGACGAAGCTGATCGTCCGCAGCCGCATCCTCGGCGAGGGTGTGCGCATCGACGGCCGAGGCCTCGCCGACATCCGTCCGCTCGACGCAGAGGTGCAGGTCATCCCGCGCGTGCACGGTTCGGCGATCTTCCAGCGCGGAGAGACGCAGATCCTCGGGGTCACGACGCTCAACATGCTCAAGATGGAGCAGCAGATCGACTCGCTGTCGCCCACGACCAGCAAGCGCTACATGCACCACTACAACTTCCCGCCCTACTCGACCGGTGAGACCGGTCGCGTAGGCAGCCCGAAGCGTCGCGAGATCGGCCACGGTTTCCTGGCCGAGCGCGCGCTCGTTCCGGTTCTGCCCAGCCGCGAGGAGTTCCCCTACGCGATCCGTCAGGTCTCCGAGGCGCTCAGCTCCAACGGGTCGACCTCGATGGGGTCGGTCTGCGCCTCGACGCTGTCGCTGCTGAACGCGGGTGTGCCGCTGCGCGCTCCCGTCGCGGGCATCGCGATGGGTCTGGTCTCGGACGAGGTCGACGGCGAGACGCGCTACGCCGCGCTCACCGACATCCTCGGCGCCGAAGACGCACTCGGTGACATGGACTTCAAGGTCGCCGGCACGAGCGAGTTCGTCACGGCCATCCAGCTCGACACGAAGCTCGACGGCATCCCGTCGTCGGTGCTCTCGGCTGCGCTGCAGCAGGCGCACGAGGCGCGCATCACGATCCTGAACGTGCTCAACGAGGCGATCGACGCCCCCGACGAGATGGCGCCGACGGCGCCGCGCGTCATCAGCGTCCAGATTCCCGTCGACAAGATCGGTGAGCTGATCGGGCCCAAGGGCAAGACGATCAACGCCATCCAGGACGAGACCGGCGCCCAGATCTCCATCGAGGAGGACGGCACCGTCTACATCGGCGCCACCGACGGCCCCGCGGCCGAAGCCGCCCGCGCCCAGGTCAACGCGATCGCGAACCCCACGAACCCGGAGGTCGGCGAGCAGTTCCTCGGAACCGTCGTCAAGATCGCCACGTTCGGAGCGTTCATCTCGCTGCTGCCGGGCAAGGACGGGCTGCTGCACGTCAGCGAGGTCCGCAAGCTCGCCGGCGGCAAGCGTGTCGAGAACGTCGAGGACGTCGTGTCGGTCGGCCAGAAGCTCCTCGTGCGCATCACGAAGATCGATGACCGCGGCAAGCTGTCGCTCGAGCCTGTCCTCGAAGAGGCTGCGGACCAGGAGGGTCGCGACGCGGCCAACGCCGGTCCGGAGGCGCCCGCCGAGGGCTGATCCCGCTCGATGATCCGTCGGATGCCCGTCCCCCAGTGGGGGCGGGCATCCGACGTTTCTGCGGCATTTCGGCGCGATGTGACGGAACCGTTATCGAATGTTTACCGACAGGATGCCGTAGCTCACGGTCCTGTCCATGGTCTGTCCTAGCCTGAAGGTATCTCGCCGGGGGGGTGGGCACAGCCACCGCGAGGGTGGTTTCGAGGGGGTGCAGAATGAGTCGTACCGACGTACACTCTGCGGCTGCGTCCGTGTCGACCTGGCCGCCCGCAGCATCCCCGTTCCTGCACCCGTCTGCGCCGATCCCCGTGCAGGGGGCGCCGGTGGGACAGGGCATCCGCGTTGCGCTCGGCGAATCCGGGCTGAACGTCTTTCCGCTCATCCTCGGTGGCGCCGAGTTCGGATGGAACGTCGATCTCGAGACGAGCCACGACATCCTCGATGCCTACGCGGGGCGCGGCGGCAACGTCATCCACACCGCCGACCGCTACGCGGCAGGACGCAGCGAGCACATCATCGGGCAGTGGGTGCACACGCGCGGTGTACGTGACGACGTGGTGCTGGCCGTTCGCGTCGGGGGCCACCCCGACAATCCGGGCCTCGGACCCGTCAGCCTCGTGCGCGCCGTCGAAGCCTCACTCACGCGTCTGCGCACCGACCACATCGACGTGCTCTACCTCGACGGCGGCACCGACTCGGTGACGGCAATGGAAGACACCCTCGCCACGGCCGAATGGCTCGTGGGCGCGGGCAAGGTGCGCGCGCTCGGCGCCGTGGGCTACACCGCCGAGCAGCTCGTCGAGGCGCGGATCATCGCCTCCGCCGGGTACCCGCGCATCAGTGTGCTCGACGTCCCCTTCAACATCGTCCGCCGCCACGAGTTCGACGACGACCTCCGACTGGTCGCCGGCGCGCAGGGCATGGCGGTCACACCGTCCCACGCGCTCGAGCATGGCTTCCTCGCCGGCCGGCAACGCACGCGCGGGCGCGGCTCTCTGTCCGTACGCGGAGCACAGATTGCTGCGAACCTCACGCGGCGCGGCGGGCGCACCCTTCGCGCGCTCGATCAGGTCGGGGCAGAGCTCGGCGTTCCCGACGCGGCCGTGGCGGTGGCGTGGCTGCTGGCGCAGAAGCTCGTGACGGCCCCGATCGTCAACGCCTACGCGCCACAGCACGTCGAAGAACTCGTCCAGGGTGTCGGGGTGCGACTCGGCCGTGCACATCTCGCAGACATCGCGCGCGCCTCGGTGTGACACGCCATACCCACGTTCGCGAGGCGTGACGTAAACTCGAACGGTGTGCCGCGCGGCACATTCGACCGAGTTCCCCGACGAAGCGAGCACTGTGACGCACTACATCTATCTCGTGCGCCATGGCGAGCATCAGGATGCGGAGCATGGCTTGGTGGATGGTCCGTTGTCGCCGCGAGGGCGTCGACAAGCCGAGTTGCTCGCCGACCGACTGTCGGGGGTGCCGTTCGACGGCGTGTGGCATTCGCCGCTCACGCGCGCAGCCGAGACCGCGAACGCCTTCGCCGCACGAATGCCCTCGCTCTCGCCGCAACCGTCGTCGTTGCTGTTCGACTGCGTGCCGACCGGGATGACACCCGACACGCCCGCCGCCTACGAGCCGTTCTTCGGTGCGGTCACCGAGGAAGAGATCGACGCGGGGCGCGCGCAGATGGACGATGCGATCAACGCTTTCCTGGTTCGCAAGAGCGGCGAGGTGCACGACCTCCTCATCACCCACAACGTCGTGATCGCGTGGTTCGTGCGTGAGGTCTTGCAGACCCCCGATTGGCGCTGGATGACGATCAACCAGGCCAACTGCGGTTTGACCGTGCTGGCCCAGCGTGCGGGCCGCCCGTGGACCCTCCTGACACACAACGACCTGGCGCACCTGCCGGTCGAGCTGCGTACGGGGTTGCCCGAGGGCGTTCTGGTCTGAGCGGCGCCCGCTGAGAGCCCCCGGCCTCATCCTGCTTCGGCATCGGCGTCCGTGCCCTTGGTCCGTGCCCTTGGTGCGTGGCCGCCGGGATGTCGGGTGGGCATCTGCGTAACTCCACGGATCCGGGCGGGCGCGGAGCCTCACGTCCCGGGAGTACGGGGGTTGCGCGGCGGCTGGCTCCCGAATCGGTGGAGATGCGCAGGTCGGATCAGAGTGACTTGCCGTACCACCGCGTCGCGTTCGGGTTGTCGTTGTAGCGCTCGATCCGGGTGAACCCGGTGGCGGAGTACAGGGCGGCCGCTGCCTCCAACGAGTGGTGCGTGTCGAGCACGAGGTCGGCGGCGCCGAGCTCGCGCGCCCGAGCCTCGAGGTCCTCCATGAGCATGCGACCCCAGCCGCGCCCGCGCGTCTCGGGCCGCAGGTAGAGGTGCTTGACCTCGTAGCGGAGTCCGTGCGGGCCGTCCTCGATGCGGCGGATGCCGCCGCATCCCACCGGGGACCCGTCGTCGTCGCGGACGACGACGAAGACGCCGGCAGGCGGTTCGAAGGCCGAGGCGTCGGGGAAGCGTGTCGTGTAGACGACGTTCTGGTGCGCGAACCCGATCTCGCGCGAATGGAAGTACTCGGTCAGGAGCTCTCGGGCGATCGGAGAGTCGGCCGAGGTCGGGGCCATCGCAACCATCGCACCAGGCTAGCCGTCTGCATCCGTCGTCGACGACGCACCTAGGATGGAGCGCATGACGACGCGTGTGGCCATCGTGGGCGGAACCGGCAAACTCGGCGCGATCATCCGTGACGTCGTCGAGGCGAGCGACGACTTCGAGGTCGCGGCCATCCTGACGTCGCAGTCGTCCCTGGACGAGCTGGACGGCGCGGACCTCGTCGTCGATGCCAGTACGCCGTCGGTGTCGGTCGAGGTCGTGCGTGCCGCAACAGACCGCGGCATCAACGTGCTCGTGGGTACCTCGGGCTGGTCAGCCGAACGTATCGATCGTCTGCGTCCCACGGTCGCCGATGCCGGCACCGGCGTGGTCATCATCCCCAACTTCTCGCTCGGTTCCGTGCTGGGCAGTGCCCTCGCCGCCGCTGCGGCGCCGTTCTTCCCCTCGGTCGAGATCGTCGAGGCCCATCGCGAGTCGAAGATCGACTCTCCCAGCGGTACGGCGGTGCGCACCGCCGAACTCATCGCCGCTGCGCGGTCGGCGGTCGGACCGGTTGAGTCTCCCCATGTCGACCAGCGCGCGCGGGGGCAGCAGGTGGCGAGCATCCCGATCCACTCGCTGCGGCGTCCCGGTGTGGTGGCGCGACAGGAGACGGTGCTCTCGGGGCCGGGGGAGACTCTCGCGATCGTCCACGACACCGTGGAGCCTGCTCGTGCGTACAGCCCGGGGATCGCCCTGGCGCTCGCAGGAGCGCGGGATGCGGTCGGTGTGGTCGTGGGTCTCGACGCGTTCCTGGACATCGGGTTGCGGATGCCGGCCTCGCGTCGAGGCTCGAGCGTCGACGAGGGTGACGTATCCGGACAGGTCGCGCAGGCGACCGGCGCATGACCACGCGTATCGCCGTCATCGTCATGGCGGTGCTGCTGGCGGTCTACATCGTGCTGGTAGGGCAGCGGGCCGTCCTGCTCGTGCAGAGCGGTGACCCGGTGGGGGTCACGATGGGGATCGTGTTGCTCGTGTTGCCGCTGCTGGCGGCGTGGGGGCTCGGTCGTGAACTGTGGTTCGGCGTGAAGGCGCAGCGGCTCGGGACACGGCTTGAGCGTGAAGGCGGACTGCCCGAGGACGAGGTGTCGGTGCGCCCGAGCGGGCGTGTTCTGCGCGACGAGGCCGATGAGGTCTTCCCTCGGTATCGCGCGGATGCCGAACAGCACCCGGACGACTGGCGCGCCTGGTACCGACTCGGGCTCGCGTACGATGCCGCCGGCGACCGGCGCCGGGCTCGCGACGCGGTGCGCACGGCGATCCGGCTCGAGGCGCGCGGCTGACGCAGCCTCTCAGTCTGCGGCCGGAACGGCGGCGGCGATGGCTTCTTCGACGGTCTGATGCCGGAAGGTGAAGCCGCTGCCTTCGAGCGCCGCCGGCACAACGTGCTGGTCAGAAGTGAGGATCGCCTCGGTGGCGTCCGCTCCGAGGAGAAGGCGGATGCCCCAGACAGGAGCGCGCAGGAGGTAGGGCCGGTTCATACGGATCGCCAATGCGAAACCGAGGTCATTGGCGCTGGCGCGGGTCGGTCCGGTGAGGTTGACGGGACCGCTGAGGTCGTGGTCGATGACATGGCGGATCGCGCGCACCTCGTCGTCGAGCGAGATCCACGGCCACGCCTGCGTGCCGCTGCCGATGGGGCCGCTGAGTCCGAGCTTCGTCAACAGCAGGAGGGGCTTCAGCACCCCGTCGCGATGGACCACGGGAGCGGTGCGGAGCGTGGCCACGCGCGCCGCATCCCCGGCGGCGTAGGCGGCACTTTCCCATTCGCCGCAGAGGTCGGCGAGGAACGAGTCCCCCCGGGGAGAGTCCTCGGTGAGTACCTCGCCGGGCGAGGATCCGTACCAACCGACGGCGGATGCGGAGACCAGCTTCGGCGCGTCGGGGCCCAACTCGCGCACGGCGCGAGCGAGAGCCTGTGTGGGCGTCAGGCGTGACCACACGAGCGTGTGCTTGTAGCCACGGGTCCACGGGAAGCGCCCGATGCTCGCGCCGTTGAGCCCGACCACGGCATCGGCGCCCGCGAGCACGTCGGGGTCGAGCGGTTCTCCGTCGATGAGCCATGAGACTTCACCGGCGGACTCGGGCGGCCGACGAACGAGGGTCGTCACCTCGACGCCGTCGGCCCGCAGATCGTCGACCAGGGCGGCGCCGATCAGGCCCGAAGCGCCCGCCACGACGACGCGGCGGGCGCGATCCTCCGGCTCAGGCAAGCGTCGCCTCGAGGGTGATCTCGATTCCTGCGAGCGCCTGCGAGACGGGGCATCCGGCTTTGGCGGCGGCGGCGATCCGCTCGAACGTTTCCGCATCGATGCCGGGCACGACGGCGTTGACGTTGAGGTGGCTTCCCGTGATGCCGGTACCGGGCTTGAGGGTGACCGACGCGGTCGTGTCGATCGACTCCGGGGGAGTGCCGTTCTGGCCGAGTTCGTGCGAGAGCGCCATGCTGAAGCACGACGCGTGGGCGGCGGCGATGAGCTCTTCCGGTGTGGTCGTGGTCGAGGAGCCTTCGCTGCGGGCCTTCCAATCGACATCGAACGGACCCTGGCCGGACGAGACGAACCGTACCTCGCCGGAACCGTCGGTCAGTCCGCCTTTCCAAGCGGTCGTGGCTTCACTGGTCACGGTCATCGAGAACCTCCCAAAGTTGCGGGCGCCCAGGGGCGGGCGCGTCGCGGTCAGCCTAACGGGGTGGGTTCGCGGCGCGCGACGGGTTGACAGCGCGCATCGGGTCAGGATGCCGAAGGGCGGGCGCGTCCGAGGAGTCCGGCTCGGGCGAGGCCGAGGTACATCATGCAGCCGAGACACACGCCGAACGCAGCGTTGAGGAAGGCGGCGACGAACGCGATCGACGCCGAGACGGGGACGGCGAGGGGGAGGCCGATCAGGTGAAGGACGATCCCGATCGTCACGACGGCCAGTCCCACGCCCTGCGCGAAGCGCGGCGGGCGCGGGTCTTCCCATTCGGCGGGCGGGGCCAGTCGCGGTTGCACGAGACGACGATAGATCACGGCCCACGGCATCGTCCGCGGCGAGAGGACGCCCCACAGGAACAGCAGTGCGAGGACGACGAGCAGGAGGAACGCGGGCTGCGTCGCACGGGCGACGAGCACCGTGGAACCGAGCCCGGGGACGAACGTCTGTCCCGACAGGGGCTGGTAGGCGAGCCAGCCGAACGAGGCGGTCGAGACGGCGGGAGTCGTCAATCCGACGAAGACGACGACGAGCAGGAGCGCCGAGGTGATCGCCGCAGCGAAGCGGGGGCCGCGGGGGTCGATGCCCGCGGGCCGTGTCGGTTCGTCCTCAGACACGTTCGGGTGTGCCTGTCAGTCTGCGCAGCTCGAGGTCGACCACGTGGCGGCTCGGCGCGCCGCCGAAGCGCGTCTGCACGGCGCCGTGGCGGTCGAGAATGAGCGTGGTCGGCGTCTGCATCACGTGGAAGTGTCGCGCGATGTCGGGTCGATCCGTCACGTCGATGTCGAGATGACGGACGCCGTCGTGCTCGGCGGCGAGCGAGGCGAGAGTGCGGTGGACACCCGGGCACCGGGCGCACATCTCGGTGCTGAACTGTAGCAGGGTCGCGGCGTCGCCGAGCGCCTCCGCGCCCAGTCGATGCGGCTCGACCACCTCGTGCGGGATGTGCCGGCGCGGGCGCGATTCGAGCCGACGCATGACGAAGCCGATGCCGATCGTCAGCACGAGAAGTGCTGCGATGGTGATGAGCGCGCCGACGAAATCCACAGCCACTCAGAATAGACCCGTTTCGCCGTGGGAATGCTGGATGACGTCATGTTGCGTCTCGGCGTCGGATGTCGCTGCTCGCGCCGGACCGTTCGGTGCGGGCGCGGGTATCCTGGCACGCGTGACGACGCCGATCCCGACTCCGTACGAAGACCTCCTCCGCGACGTGCTCGCCCACGGGGTTCACAAGGACGATCGCACCGGAACGGGGACGACGAGCGTCTTCGGCCGTCAGCTGCGCTTCGATCTCTCCGAGGGCTTTCCGCTGATCACGACGAAGCGCGTCCACTTCCCCTCGATCGCGTACGAGCTGCTGTGGTTCCTGCGGGGGGACTCGAACGTGCGGTGGTTGCAGGATCGCGGGGTGACGATCTGGGACGAGTGGGCCGATGACCAGGGCGAGCTCGGTCCCGTCTACGGCGTGCAGTGGCGTTCGTGGCCGACACCCTCGGGGGAGCAGATCGATCAGATCTCGCAGGTCGTCGACCAGATCCGTCAGAACCCCGATTCCCGCAGGCTCATCGTCTCGGCGTGGAACCCGGCCGACATCCCCGACATGGCGTTGGCGCCGTGTCACGCGCTGTTCCAGTTCTATGTCGCCGACGGAAAACTGTCGTGCCAGTTGTATCAGCGCAGCGCGGACCTCTTTCTGGGTGTTCCGTTCAACATCGCCTCCTACGCGCTTCTGACACTGATGGTCGCCCAGCAGACAGGGCTCGAGCCCGGAGACTTCGTCTGGACCGGCGGTGACTGCCACATCTACGACAACCATCGCGCGCAGGTGACCGAGCAGCTCACCCGGGAGCCGTATGCGCCGCCGACGCTGCGGTTCGCCCGGCATCCGGATTCGGTCTTCGATTACGAGTTCGACGACTTCGTCGTCGAGAACTATCGACACCACCCGGCCATCCGGGCCGCTGTGGCCGTATGAGCGTCGGGCTGGTGTGGGCCGAGGCCCGCGGCGGGGTCATCGGATCCGAGGGCGGCATGCCCTGGCACGTTCCCGAGGACCTCGCGCATTTCAAAGAAATCACCCTTGGGGCGCCGGTCATCATGGGGCGGCGCACCTGGGAGTCATTTCCGGCCCGGTTCCGGCCGCTACCCGGCCGTCGCAACATCGTGGTGACGGGCAACGACCGGTGGGCGGATGCCGGCGCCACCCGCGCGGCGTCGTTGGCCGACGCGCTCGCCGTGGCAGGTGACGGCCGCGTGTGGGTGATCGGCGGTGGTGGGCTCTTCCGTGAGGCGATCGACGACGCCGACCTGCTGGAGGTCACCGAGCTGGATCTCACCGTCGACGGCGACACCTTCGCCCCGTCCCGCGAGGGGTGGGAACCGGTCGCCGAAGGGGAGTGGCGCGTGTCGACGTCGGGCATCCGATATCGCTTTCTGCGGTACGAGCGACGCGCCGCGTAGGGAGCACCCCATAGGCTGGGGCGCATGCCCACGGCACTCATCACCGGCGCGAGCTCGGGGCTCGGCGCCGAATATGCCCGTCAGCTCGCCGCGCGCGGGGCTGATCTCGTGCTGGTCGCGCGAGATCGGGACGCGCTGGAAAGCCTCGCCGCGCAGCTTCGCGCGCGCGATGCCGTCAAGGTCGAGGTCCTCGTCGCCGATCTGGTGAAGGCGCGCCAGCGCGAGAAGGTCGAGGCGCGTCTGACCGACGAGTCACGGCCCGTTGACGTCTTGGTGAACAACGCAGGCTACGGGCTGCCGTTGGAATTCGAGAAGAACGACATCGAGGACGAAGCCCGCCACCTGCAGTTGCATGTCGAGGTCACGATGCGCCTCATGCACGCGGCACTGCAACCGATGCTCGCGCGAGGTCGAGGCCGCATCCTCAACGTCGCGTCCGTGGCGGCCTTCATCCCGCGCTCGACGTACGGCGCGGTGAAGGGTTGGGTGGTGAGCTTCAGCCGCTGGGCCAACGGCAGGTACGCGCCGCAGGGCGTCACGGTCACCGCCGTCTGCCCGGGGTTCACCCACACGAACTTCCACGAGCGGGCGGGGTTGCCACCCGGTGAAGAGGGCGTCGCGTCGTGGATGTGGCTGGATGCCGGTCAGGTGGTGCGGGAGTCCCTGCGCGATGCCGCCCGCGGCAAGGCCGTTTCCGTCCCCTCGTACACGTACAAGGCACTCGTCGCGCTCACCCGCCTGGTTCCGCCCAGCCTCGCGGCCAAGGCCGGCGAGAGCGGACGCTGACGCGCGTCGGGCGCGCGGCATCCCGGTAGCCTGAGAGGCATGACTCACACCGGCAATCCCTTCGGTCAGGTGCTCGTCGCGCTCGTCACTCCGATGACGGCGGACGGTGAGGTCGATTGGCCCGCCGTCGAGAAGCACATCGACGACGTCATCGTCGACGGTGCGGACGGCATCGTCGTCACCGGGACCACGGGTGAGACCTCGACCCTCACGGATGCCGAGAAGGTGCGGCTCGTCGAGGTCGGCAAGGACGTCGCGGCCGGACGTGCATCGATCATCACCGGTGGCGGCTCCAACGAGACCGCCCACGCGATCGAGCTCTACAAGGCGAGCGAGAAGGCCGGCGCTGACGGCATCATGATCGTCACGCCCTACTACAACAAGCCGACTCAGGCGGGCATCCTCACCCATTTCCGTCTCGTCGCCGATGCGACCGACCTCCCGGTCATCCTCTACGACATCCCGGGGCGCACCGGCGTGCCCATCAAGTACGAGACCATTCTGCGCCTCGCGAAGCATCCCAACATCCTCGCAGTCAAAGACGCCAAGGGGGACTTCTCGGAGGTCAGCCGTGTTCTCAACCAGACCGATCTCATGTACTTCTCGGGCGACGACGCCAACGTGCTCCCGCATCTGGCGATCGGGGCGACAGGCCTCATCGGCGTGACCGCGAACATCGCCGCCCGGCCGTATCGTGTCATCGTCGACGCGGTCAACGACGGCGACCTGCACCGCGCGACCACGGCCCACAAGCAGCTCGAACCGCTGGTGCGGGCGGCGATGACCCACGTGCCGGGGACCGTTGCGGCGAAGTACATCCTCCACGGCCTCGGTCGCATCTCCAGCCCGCGCGTTCGGTTGCCACTGGTCGGCCCGGAGGAGTGGGAAGCCGCCATGATCGAGGACGAGCTGGCTCTGGTCACCGACGTCCCGGGCGTCGACTTCACCGATTTCCGCCCCGACCGCAACGCCGCTGCCGGCGGCGCACTCCCGAAGGTTTCGGGAACGACGAGATAGCGCCGCTCCCGCGACCGCATGACTGGATGCCGTGGCATCCGAGGAGGCACAGATGCCCACACAACTTCAGGACCCGCCCGCTCTCGAGCCGGGGACGCTGCGTATCGTTCCGCTCGGTGGCCTCGGCGAGGTCGGACGCAACATGACCGTGTTCGAGTTCGACGGCAAACTGCTGATCGTCGACTGCGGTGTGCTCTTCCCCGAGGAACATCAGCCCGGTGTCGACCTGATCCTGCCCGACTTCGAGCCGATCAAGGACCGCCTCGACGACGTCGTCGGCATCGTTCTGACGCACGGCCACGAAGACCACATCGGTGCGGTGCCGTATCTGTTGCGTCTGAACCGCGAGATCCCCCTGATCGGTTCCGGGCTGACGCTCGCGCTCGTCGAGGCGAAGCTCAAGGAACACCGGATCAAGCCGTACACCCTCACCGTCACGGAGGGTGATCGCGAGCAGCTCGGGCCGTTCGACCTCGAGTTCATCGCCGTGAACCACTCGATCCCCGATGCACTGGCCGTGGCGATCCGCACCCCCGCGGGCGTCGTGCTGGCCACGGGCGACTTCAAGATGGACCAGCTGCCGCTGGACGGTCGCCTCACCGACCTGCGGTCCTTCGCGCGCATCGGCGAGGAGGGCATCGACCTGTTCCTCGTCGATTCCACGAACGCCGACGTCCCCGGTTTCACCCCGCTGGAGCGCGAGATCGGGCCGGTCCTCGACCAGGTCATCGCGAAGGCACCGCGACGCGTCATCGTCGCCAGCTTCTCCAGTCACGTCCATCGTGTGCAGCAGGTGTTGGATGCCGCAGCCGCCCATGGGCGCCGGGTCGCACTCCTCGGGCGCAGCATGCTGCGCAATATGACGATCGCCTCCGACCTCGGGTATCTGAACGTGCCCGACGGCGTGCTCATCGACTACAAGAAGGCGCGCGATCTGCCCGACGACAAGATCGTCTACATGTCGACGGGTTCGCAGGGTGAGCCGATGGCCGTGCTCAGCCGCATGGCGAACCTCGACCACGAGATCGAACCGGGACCCGGCGACACGGTGATCCTCGCGTCGAGCCTCATCCCGGGCAACGAGAACGCCGTCTACCGGGTGATCGACGGCCTCACCAAACTCGGCGCCAACGTCGTGCACAAGGGCAACGCTCGCGTGCACGTCTCCGGCCACGCCGCCGCGGGCGAACTGCTGTATTGCTACAACATCCTCAAGCCCCGCAACGTGCTTCCGATCCACGGCGAGTACCGCCACCTGATGGCCAACGCGAAGCTCGCGCAAGACACCGGGGTGCCGGCGGAGCGCACCATCCTCGGCGAGAACGGCACCGTGATCGACTTGCGCGACGGCGACGCCCGTGTCGTCGGACAGCTCGACCTGGGCTTCGTCTACGTCGACGGCTCCACGGTCGGCGAGATCACCGATGCCGACTTGAAGGACCGCCGCATCCTCGGCGAGGAGGGGTTCATCTCGGTCATCGTCGTGGTCGACGCCGCCACCGGCAAGATCATCAGCGGTCCCGAGATCCACGCGCGCGGGTTCGCCGAGCACGACAAGGTGTTCGACGACGTCAAGCCCAAGATCGCTGCCGCGCTCGCGGACGCGGCGCAGTCGGGCGTGCGCGACCAGCACGCCCTCTCGCAGGTGGTCCGTCGCACGATCGGCCGCTGGGTCAACCAGCGCTTGCGTCGTCGGCCGATGATCGTGCCGCTGGTCATCGAAGCCTGACGGCGCCATCCACAGCGAGACGACACGCGGGCGAAACACACGCGTCCTAGTGTCCGATCTGTGAGCAGCGCATTCCGGATTCGCGACGCCGAGCAGGCGGACGGGCCGTTCCTCGGCGAGATGCTCGTCGAGGCGGCCACGTGGCGAGCGGGAACGACGCGGCCGCGGCACGAGGTGCTGTCCAGTCCCGAGCACGGTCGCTACGTCGCCGGTTGGATGCGTCCCGGTGATGCCGGCTTCGTCGCAGTCGATGCGCAGGCGCAGCCGGTGGGCGCAGCCTGGTACCGCATGCACGCGCGCAGCGACCCCGGCTTCGGGTATGTCGCGACGGGGGTGCCCGAACTCATCATCGGCGTACGGCCGATATGGCGCGCCCACGGGGTCGGGCGCCTGCTGCTGCGCGCCCTGTGCGACCGAGCGCGCGCCGACGGGTTCGCCCGCATCTCGCTCAGTGTCGAACGGGACAACTACGCCACCGTCCTGTACCGCAGCGAGGGCTTCGCGGTGACCCAGCGGGGAATCGGACGCGACACGATGGTCAAACGCCTGCGCTGACCGCCGGCGCCGAGTACCCGGTGTGCCCGCGTCGCTCCCCGGAAACGTCGGACCCCGGTCGTACCGTGGAGAAATGGCCAAGAGCACGAGCTCGACCAAGAGCACCCGCGCGTCCACTGGCACATCGACGCGCGCGCGCAAGAGCGAACCTGCACCCAAGCGGTACGTCGGCGAGCCCGAGCGCCCGCCGGTCGTGGTTCGCGCATGGCTCGGCCTCGCCCACGCGACGGGTGGACTCTTCCGCGCGTTCGGTCCCGAGACGCTCGAGAAAGACCAGCGTCGCGACGGATTCCCGTTCTTGCTCGTGCTGCTGGCGGTCGTCGGCGCAGTCAACGAGTGGTTCTTCATCGGCAACGAGGTCGCGGCGACCATCAGCGCCTATTCGGTGGGCGGGCTCCTCGGTCGCGAGGCGTTCATCTTGCCCGTCTTGTTGCTCATCCTCGCCGGCTGGATGTTCCGGCATCCGTCGTCGGTGCATGACAACGGCCGCATCGGCATCGGCTTCGGCATGCTTGTGTGGACGATCGCCGGATTCTGCCATGTCGCGGGCGATCGCCCCCAGCCCAGCGAAGGGCTCCCGGCGCTCAGCGAAGCCGGCGGGCTGTTCGGATGGATGATCGGTGAACCGCTCGCGATGCTGCTCACCCCGATCGGCGCCTACATCGTGCTCTCGGTACTGGCGATTCTCAGCATCCTCATCATCACCAAGACCCCGCCGAACCGCATCGGACGCCGGCTCGGGGAGCTCTACGCGTGGATGTTCGGCGCCGAACCCCGGACGCCGCGTTTCGAAGACAGTGACTCGAAGGATGCCGCACCGGACGCCGAGGACGGCGCCGACGACGCGTCGGGACTGCCGTGGTGGCGTCGCAACAAGACCGGGCGCGAGAAGGATCCCGACGACGGGATCGGATCTCAGGACCTCACCGAACTGTTGCCTCCCACCGGCACGCCCGCGGCGCTCGGTGGGTTCGACCAGGCCCTCGCCCCGGCCGAGCCTGTCGCTCCCGTTTCCGCCGAACCCGACGCTCTGACCGAGGTCATCGATCCGACCGTGCTTTCGGGCGCTGCGCAGGCGGCGTCCCGAGGCGGTACGTCCCTGCGTGACGACGCCGACCGCGACGACTCCACCGACGGGGAGCTTCCGAGCATCCAGGGCATCGGGACCGACGCACCGGGCGGTGCAGATTATCGCCTCCCGGCGGTCGAGGCGCTCGCTGCGGGTACGCCCCACAAGGAACGCTCCGAAGTCAACGACGCTGTCGTGCGGGCGATCACCAACGTCTTCGAGCAGTTCGGCGTCGATGCGCGGGTGACGGGATTCTCGCGGGGCCCGACCGTCACGCAGTACGAGATCGAGGTCGGTCCCGGAGTCAAGGTCGAGCGCATCACGGCGCTGACGAACAACATCGCCTACGCGGTGGCGTCGAACGAGGTACGGATCCTCGCCCCCATTCCGGGAAAGAGTGCGATCGGCGTCGAGATCCCCAACACCGATCGTGAGATCGTCACGCTCGGTGATGTCCTGCGCTCATCCGCGGCGGCCAACTCCACGCATCCCATGACGATCGGCGTCGGAAAAGACGTCGGCGGCGGGTACGTCGTGGCGAACCTCGCGAAGATGCCGCACCTCTTGGTCGCGGGCTCGACAGGATCGGGAAAGTCCAGCTTCGTCAACTCGATGATCACGAGCCTGCTCATGCGAGCCAAGCCCGCCGACGTGCGAATGGTGCTCATCGACCCCAAACGCGTCGAGCTGACGTCGTACGCCGGAGTGCCACACCTCATCACCCCCATCATCACCAACCCCAAGAAGGCCGCCGAGGCGCTGCAGTGGGTCGTGAAAGAGATGGACATGCGCTACGACGACCTCGCGTCGTTCGGGTTCCGACACATCGACGACTTCAACAAGGCGGTCGTCGCCGGCGAGATCGAACTCCCGGCCGGCAGCGAGCGCGTCCTCAAGCCCTACCCGTACCTGCTCGTGGTCGTCGACGAGCTCGCCGACCTCATGATGGTCGCACCGCGGGACGTCGAGGACTCGATCGTGCGGATCACGCAACTCGCCCGGGCCAGCGGCATCCATCTCGTCCTCGCAACGCAGCGTCCGTCCGTGGACGTCGTGACCGGTCTCATCAAGGCGAACGTGCCGTCACGGCTCGCGTTCGCGGTGACGAGCGTCACCGATTCGCGCGTCATCCTCGATCAGCCCGGAGCCGACCGACTCATCGGTCAAGGAGACGGGTTGTTCCTCCCGATGGGATCGTCTAAATCGCTGCGTGTACAGGGAGCGTGGGTCAGCGAAGTCGAGATCGAGAAGGTCGTCAAGCACGTCACCAACCAGGCGCGTCCCGAATACCGTGCCGACGTCGAAGCGGTGGCCGAGAAGAAAGAGATCGACGCCGACATCGGTGACGACCTCGAGTTGCTCCTGGCCGCCGCCGAACTCGTCGTCTCGACCCAGTTCGGATCGACGTCGATGTTGCAGCGCAAGTTGCGTGTCGGCTTCGCGAAGGCGGGCCGCCTGATGGACCTCATGGAGTCCCGTGAGATCGTCGGCCCCTCCGAGGGATCGAAGGCGCGTGACGTCCTCGTGACGAACGAGCAGCTCCCCGCCGTGCTGGCCCGCTTGCGCGGCGAGGACGTTCCCGACGAACCCGCCGACCAGTACGGCGCGGATGCGGTCGCCGCTCAGTACGACGGAATGCCCGTCGTCGAGTCCGACGAGGGCTCAGAGGATGCGTGGGGGCTGACCGGCCGCGACTGAGCCCGAGCACTCAGTAGGCTCGATCCATGGCGATACCGCGGCAGCTTCCCAACGCGATCACAATCGTGCGCATCCTGTGCGCACCGGTTTTCCTGTGGATGCTCCTCGTCGACGGTGGTGCCGACGGGCCCCTGCGCTGGTGGGCCGCGGTGTTGTTCATCGTCGCGATCGCCACCGATGGAATCGACGGCTACCTCGCCCGCAAGTACGAGATCGTGACCGACCTGGGCAAGCTGCTCGACCCGATCGCCGACAAAGCGCTCACCGGGTGCGCGTTCGTCGGGTTGTCGATCCTCGGCGAGCTGCCCTGGTGGATCACGATCGTCGTGCTCGTGCGTGAGATCGGAATCACGGTCTACCGGTTCGCGGTGGTCAGCGACCACGTGCTCGCGGCGGCATGGATGGGCAAGCTCAAGACCGTCGCCCAGGCTGTCGCGCTCTCTCTCGCCTTGCTGCCGCTGGCGGCGGTCGTCGGTGAGTGGATCGTGTGGATCAACATCGTCACGATGACGATCGCGGTGGTCCTCACGATCGCCAGCGGAATCGACTACATCGTCTCCGAGATGCGTGGCCGGGCGAAGCGATGACGCGGGCGCCCGCCCGTGACATTCTCGAGGCGCTGGCCGCGCGGGGATGGACCATCGCCGTCGCCGAATCGCTCACCGGCGGGATGGTGGTCTCCGCTCTCGTGGATGTGCCCGGGGCCTCCACCGTCGTGCGAGGCGGCGTGGTCGCCTACGCGACCGATGTGAAGCGCGATGTCCTGGGTGTCGACGGCTCGCTCCTCGCTGCGCGCGGCGCCGTGGACCCCGAGGTCGCCCGACAGATGGCGACGGGGGTGCGCGAGGCACTCGGTGCGGACGTGGGGGTCGCCACGACCGGTGTCGCCGGGCCTGAACCGCAGGACGGACGACCTGTGGGCACGCTGTACATCGCGGTCGTCACTCCTGCATCGGCGGCGGTTTCCGCGCTCGAGCTCTCGGCGGGGAGTCGGTCGGGTGTGCGCGAGGCGGCGACCTCCGCTGCATTGGAGGCGTGTCGAGCGGAATTGTGAGTGCTGTATGGGTGCTCTGCCGCATCCGTCGCCGGGATCGGGAACAACTCGTGTTTCGTGTCGGTTACATTCGGCGATTCCCACCTTTTGTCCAGCGCGGAGGAATAGATTGACCACACGTGGTGCTGTACCGTTGTCCACCCGGATACCGGTCGGGAAGCAGAAAGGGAGGGGGCCTGAGATGATCCTGGTTCGCCAAGAGATCGGCGAAGTCCTTCGTGACTTCCGCCAGCAAAAGGGCCGCACCCTCCGTCAGGTCGCCAGCCGCGCGAGCGTCGCGCTCGGGTACCTCAGCGAGGTCGAGCGTGGCCAGAAAGAGGCGTCGAGCGAGATCCTGTCCTCGGTTGCCGAGGCCCTCGAGGTCCCCATCTCCACGATCATGCGCGAGGTGAGCGACCGGCTCTCGGTGCTCGAGGGACTGAACTCCTTCCCCGACGTCGTGCCCGACGACCTCGTTGCCGAGGTCGGGCCCGAGCTGTCCTTCCACTGAGCCGCCGCCGGTTCGGTCATGCGTCGCAGTGAGTTCTTGCGCGCGGTCTCCGACGAGTTCGGAGTGCGCGGCGATGCCCTCGTGGTCGATCTTGCGCTCTCGGCGCTGGGCGGCCGTACAGCGGATGAGGCGATGACCTCGGGTGTCGCACCCAAGGAGGTCTGGCTCGCGCTGTGCGAGGAGACCGATGTCCCGCGTGAGCGTCGCTACGGCGCCGGCCGTCTCGAACCGCGGCGCTGAGAGCGCACCGGTCGCGCGGAGGCGAATCGGCGCGTCGAAGTATCGGCCTTCCGGCGTGCAGCTGTGGCGTGTCGGTTCGAAGGTGTGTTCGATATTGCGCGTAGTCTCCTCCACAGAAGGTGTCGTCGATGCCTCCACTCACACTCCGTGGGGGAACCCCGATAGGAATGTCGGAACCCGGGCGTAGCGTGAGCGGCGTCGAAAGACACCAGACGCCTTGTCGCAGCATCCGTTCCACCCGGCGCGGGGCGCGACAGCCTTCAGGCGACGGAGATCTCCGGATGCGGTGACCGCAGACGGACAGAGTGCAGAAGGAGCACAGCATGCCATCAGCAGTTGACCGCGAGAAGGCCCTCGAATCGGCCCTCGCCCAGATCGACCGGCAGTTCGGAAAGGGCTCCGTCATGCGCCTCGGCAGTGACGAGCGCGCTCCCGTCGAGGTCGTGCCGACCGGATCCATCGCACTCGACGTCGCGCTGGGCATCGGCGGCCTGCCGCGTGGACGCATCATCGAGATCTACGGACCGGAGTCCTCGGGTAAGACGACACTGACGTTGCACGCGATCGCGAACGTTCAGCGCGCCGGCGGGATCGCCGCCTTCGTCGACGCCGAGCACGCGCTCGACCCCGACTACGCACAGAAGCTCGGTGTCGACATCGATTCGCTCCTCGTCTCGCAGCCCGACACGGGGGAGCAGGCGCTTGAGATCGCCGACATGCTCGTGCGGTCCGGCGCAATCGATCTCGTCGTCGTCGACTCGGTCGCCGCTCTCGTGCCGAAGGCCGAGATCGAAGGTGAGATGGGCGACTCGCACGTGGGCCTGCAGGCACGTCTTATGTCGCAGGCGTTGCGCAAGCTCACGGGTGGTCTCAACCAGACCAACACCACGATGATCTTCATCAACCAGCTGCGTGAGAAGATCGGCGTCTTCTTCGGGTCGCCCGAGACCACCGCGGGCGGCAAGGCCCTCAAGTTCTACGCGTCGGTGCGGCTCGACATCCGCCGTATCGAGACCCTCAAGGACGGTACCGATGCGGTCGGAAACCGCACCCGCGTCAAGATCGTCAAGAACAAGATGGCCCCGCCTTTCAAGCAGGCCGAGTTCGACATCCTCTACGGGGTCGGCATCTCCCGCGAGGGCAGTCTCATCGACTTCGGGGTCGAGCACGGCATCGTCAAGAAGTCCGGCGCGTGGTACACGTATGACGGTGAGCAGCTCGGGCAGGGCAAGGAGAACGCCCGAAACTTCCTCATCAAGAACCCCGACATCGCTGCAGAGATCGAGACCAAGATCAAGGCCAAGCTCGGTATCGGACAGCCCAAGGCCACCGAGGCGCCGGACGAGCTCGCGGCGCGTCGCCCCGCGTGATGGGTGTGGTGCGCCCTCCCCACTACGGCGGTGACGCGTGAGCGGCGAGGATCACCGGGGCGATGACCTCGCCCCGGTGATCCCTCTGTTCGGTCGACCGGGCGGTCAGGACGGCCACACCCCCGATGCAGGGATCCCGCGACTCGACCGCAGTCGAACCACGCGCCGCCGTGACATCCCGTTCCGTGGGGACGACGCCCCCAGCGCCTTGGCGGAGACGGCATCGGATGGTGCGGCCGCAGTCTGGAACGACACGTGGGGCGCGGATGCCGAACGATTCCACGGGCGACGACCGGGTGACGGGCAAGACCCGGACGCCGGCGACGAGTTGTCCGACGCGATCGACCTCGCTGAGCAGCGGTTGCTCCGACGCTTGCGGACCCGATCACTGTCCGTCCGCGAGGCGCGGGGGGTATTGGCCGAGGCGGGACTTCCCTCCGAGGCGACAGAGACCGTCATCGACAGACTCGTCGATCTCGGGTATCTGGACGACGCGGCGTTGGCCGAGCATCTCGTTCACGTCGCCGTTGACCGCAAGGGCCAGGGGCGGCAGGCGATCGCGCGGACGCTCGCACAGCGCGGAGTGCCGCGCGACGTGGCCGACGCTGCCATCGCCGGCCTGCCGGACGATGACGCCGAGCGGGCCCTGGAATTCGCCCGGTCCAAGGCGCGCTCGATGAGAAGCCTCGACCATGACACCGCCCTCCGGCGGCTTTCGGGGCAACTCGCACGCCGGGGTTACGGTGCTGCGATCGCGCTCGAGGTTGCGCGGCGCGCCATCGCCGAGCTCGACGCGCCGACGTCCGGTGTCCGTTTCCGCTGACGATTCGGGTGCGAGCGCGCAGGGTCGACGCGCACGAGGATCGGGGCGACGGCGGAGAACGCCGACGACGTGACGCAGGACGGCGCTCGTGTCAGACTTGCGCCATCGCGGCTGCGCGATCGCGCAGCGGGGGCGGAGTGTGTCCAGTGGCCATCGTGGTCGAGAACCTTGTGAAGACGTATCGTGCGGTGCGCGCGGTCGACGACGTGTCCTTCGAGGTGAGTGACGGAGCCGCGTTCGCGTTCCTCGGCAGCAACGGCGCCGGCAAGTCGACGACGATCGCGTGTCTGACGACGCTCAGAGCTTTCGATTCCGGATCCGTCCGCGTCGGGGGCTATGACGTGCGTACCGCCGGCGAGGACGTGCGGAGGACGATCGGCGTCGTGTTCCAGGATTCACTCATGGACGATGCTCTGACGGTACGTGAGAACCTGCGCTTCCGCGCGAGCCTCATGCATCTCGACCGTGTCCGCACGAACGCCCGCATCGCGGAACTCTCAGAGCTCATCGAACTCGATGAGTTCCTCGATCGACCCTATGGCAAGCTCTCGGGCGGGCAACGACGCCGTGCCGACATCGCCCGCGCCCTGATCCATGAGCCCCGCATCGTCTTCCTCGATGAGCCGACGGCCGGTCTCGACCCCGCCAGCCGAATTGCCGTGTGGCGCACGATCCAGACACTTCGCATCCAGAATGGGCTCACGGTCTTCCTCACGACGCACTACATGGAGGAGACGGAAGAAGCCGACGACGTCTGCATCGTCGACGCGGGGCGCATCGTCGCCCGCGGCACACCGAGGCAGTTGCGTGCGCGTTACAGCCGCAGCATCCTCACCGTCACGTCATCTGATCCTGCGGGCCTGGGCGATCTGGCTCGGCGCGACGGACTCGAGGTGACGACCGACGGAGCGCTGGTGCGGCTCACGGTTCCCGACGCGACCGTCGCCCGCACGTTGCTCGCCGCGCACGGCGACTCGGTCCGCGACTTCGAATTCCGGCACGGGCGGATGGATGACGTGTTCCTCGCGGTCACGGGGCACCCCAACGATGCAGAGGCCGCCGCGTGAGCGTCGTCCGCGGAATCATCGCGAGAAACCTTCGGCTGTTCTTCCGTGACCGGATGAATGTCTTCTTCTCGCTCATGAGCGGCATCATCTTGTTCGTCCTCTACACGCTGTTCCTCGCGGGTCTGCAAGCGGACGGGCTCGCCGCGCAGTTCCCGGACGCGACCGACGCGCAGATCCGCGCCTTCGTCGACAGCTGGATGTTCTCGGGAATCGTGTTGCTCACGACCGTCACCTCCGGGCTCGGTGCGATGTCGCGCCTCGTCGAAGACTCAGCCAGCGGACGTTTCGCCGACTTCCTCGTCTCGCCGATCCGGCGCGGTCAGCTCGTCTTGGGCTACCTGATTTCGGCGTTCACCATCGCACTCATCATGACGGCGGTGGTGCTGGCGCTCTCGGTCTTGTACCTCGGCATCGTCGATGGGCTGTGGCTCGAGCCGCGACGCGTCCTCGCCAGCGCCTTGGTGATGGCACTGTGCGCTCTGGCGTTCACGGCGCTGGGGGCGTTCGTCGTGACGTTCGTACGCACCACGGGTGCGTTCTCTGCGTTCGCCACTGTGGTCGGAACCGTGCTCGGGTTCATCGCCGGCGCGTATATTCCGATCGGCTCACTTCCGGCGACGGTCGGCGACGTCGTCAACGCCCTGCCCTTCTCTCAGGGCGGCATGCTGTTGCGACGCGAGTTCACCGCTCAATCGTTGGAAGGCCTCACGGATGTGCCCGAGGCGACCGAGAGCGTTCGATTGTTCTACGGTGTCGACATCTACGTCGGCGATGCCGAGATCTTCCCCTGGGTCGCGGCGGCTGTTCTCGCCGTCGTCGCCGTCGGCTTCACCGCTCTTGCGGCGGGCCGAATGAGCTCCCGCATCCGCTGAATCGCCCGCTCCGGCCGGCGAGTGCGGGCGGCTCGTAGAATGGGGCCATCATGACCAGCCCCTCCACGACGCCGACGCTCATCGCGCCATCGGATGCCGCACGTGCGCCCGACGGAACCACCCGCACCTACGAAGTGCGCACGTTCGGCTGTCAGATGAACGTCCATGACTCCGAGCGGCTCTCGGGTTCCCTCGAGAGCGCCGGGTACGTGCGCGCCGAAGCAGGTACCGAGG
Source organism: Microbacterium koreense (assembly GCF_042677105.1). Lineage (NCBI taxonomy): Bacteria > Bacillati > Actinomycetota > Actinomycetes > Micrococcales > Microbacteriaceae > Microbacterium > Microbacterium koreense. Next base: position 2,400,926 of record NZ_JBHTIM010000001.1, on the reverse strand, counting down.
CCGACGTCGTCGTGATCAACACGTGCGCCGTGCGCGACAACGCCGCCGGCAAGCTGTACGGCACCCTCGGGCACCTGAAGTCCCGCAAGGATCAGCATGCGGGAATGCAGATCGCCGTCGGCGGATGCCTCGCGCAGATGGACAAAGACGCGGTGCAGCAGAAGGCCCCGTGGGTGGATGTCGTGTTCGGCACGCACAACATGGGCTCGCTGCCGGGGCTGCTTGAGCGGGCCCGCCACAACGGCGACGCCGAACTCGAGATCCTCGAATCGCTCGAAGTGTTCCCCTCGACGTTGCCCACCAAGCGCGACAGCGTCTACAGCGGCTGGGTGTCGATCTCAGTGGGTTGCAACAACACCTGCACGTTCTGCATCGTTCCGAGTCTGCGCGGCAAAGAGAAGGATCGGCGTCCGGGAGACATCCTGAACGAGATCCGCCTCCTCGTCGACGACGGCGCCACGGAGGTGACCCTCCTCGGTCAGAACGTGAACTCGTACGGCGTCGAGTTCGGTGATCGGCAGGCGTTCTCCAAGCTGCTGCGCGCGGCGGGGGAGATCCCCGGGCTCGAGCGCATCCGATTCACGAGCCCCCACCCGGCCGCGTTCACCGACGACGTGATCGACGCGATGGCCGAGACGCCGGCGGTCATGCCGCAACTGCATATGCCGCTGCAGTCCGGTAGCGACCGCATCCTCAAGTCGATGCGTCGCTCCTACCGCAGCACCAAGTTCCTGGGAATCCTCGATCGCGTGCGAGCGCAGATGCCCGATGCCGCGATCACGACCGACATCATCGTCGGATTCCCGGGCGAGACCGACGAGGACTTCGAGGACACGCTCCGTGTCGTCGAACAGGCGCGATTCGCCAGTGCGTTCACGTTCCAATACTCGATCCGCGAAGGTACGCCGGCGGCGACCATGCCCGACCAGGTGCCGAAGCACATCGTCCAGGAGCGCTACGAACGCCTGGTGGCACTGCAGGACCGCATCTCGCTCGAAGAGAACCGGAAGCAGGTCGGTCGTGAAGTGCAGCTTCTCGTGTCGATGGGCGAAGGCAAGAAGGATGCCGAGACCCACCGACTGACGGGACGCGCCGAAGACAACCGGCTCGTGCACTTCGAGGTCCCGTCCGGATCGGAGGTCCCGCGTCCAGGGGATGTGGTCACCGTTGTGGTCACGCATGCCGCTCCGTTCCACCTGCTCGCGGACTCGCGCGACGGTGCACCTCTGCGCATCCGGCGGACGCGCTCGGGCGACGCCTGGGATCGCGCACAGGCCGATTCCTGCGGCGTGCCGACACCTGCCGGAGAGAACGGTGCCCCGCGCGCCGTGTCGCTCGGGCTCCCCACGCTGCGCATCGGCGAGTGAACGAACCCCGTATCTGGGCGGTCGTCGGTGCCACCGGCACGGGCAAGACCGCGCTGTCGTTGCGGATCGCCGACGCGCTCGCGGACCAGGGACGCGCCGCCGAGGTGGTGAACGCGGACGCGATGCAGCTGTACCGCGGCATGGACATCGGCACCGCGAAGGTCAGCGAGAGCGAGAGGCGCGGCATTCCGCATCATCTGTTCGACGTCCTCGATGTCACCGACGAGGCGGCGGTGGCGTGGTATCAGCGGCAGGCGCGGACGACGATCAGCGAGATCCATGGACGCGGTGCCGACGCCGTTCTCGTCGGGGGATCAGGGCTCTACGTATCGGCTGCGCTCTTCGACTTCCGGTTTCCGCCCCGCGATGAGGCGGCGCGCGAGCGACTCGAAGCCGAACTCGACGCGAACGGCCCCGGGGCGCTGTACGCGCGGCTACGCGACAGGGACCCGGCGACGGCGGCGCGCGTCGACCCGCGCAACGGTCGACGCATCGTCCGCGCGCTGGAGATCATCGAGACGGGCGGAACGACCCACGGTGCGGCGCTTCCCGAGGAGCCCGTGCTGTGGCATCCACGGACGACGTTCTACGGAGTCGACGTTCCCCGTTCGGAGTTGGTCGAGCGACTGGACCGCAGGGTCGAGCAGATGTGGGCCGACGGGCTCGTCGACGAGGTGGCCTCGCTGAAGGCGAAGGGTCTCGAAGGGGGCGTGACCGCGCGCCGGGCGATCGGGTACGCACAGGCGCTCGCGCAGATCGATGGCGAACTGACGCAGGATGAGGCGATCGCACAGACGCAGGCTCTCACGCGGCGGTACGCACGCCGCCAGGTGTCGTGGTTCCGGAGGTACCGCGATCTGACCTGGGTGGACCCGGATGTCGATGCAGCCCGTCTCGTCAACCCCCGGGCATCCGACTCGGGCACCTGACACACTGAGGGCATGTCCGTCTCCATCCGATCGTTCGCACTCCCCGACACCGACGCCGTCGTCGAACTCTGGCAGACGACGGGTCTCACACGCCCGTGGAACAACCCTCACCAGGACATCAGCCGCAAGCTCGCTGTACAGCCGGAGCTCTTCCTCGTCGCCGAGGACGACGGCGTGATCGTCGGGTCGGTCATGGCCGGCTACGACGGCCACCGCGGGTGGCTGTATTACCTGGCCTCCGATCCGCAACGACGCGGTGAGGGGATCGCGCGGCGGCTCGTCGAGCACGCCGAAGAGCTGCTGACGGACCTCGGTTGCCCCAAGGTTCAGCTCATGGTGCGCCCCGACAACGAGGTGTCGCGCGAGTTCTATGCGGCGCTCGGGTACGAGCCGTTCGAGACCTGGAGCACCGGCAAGCGCCTCATCGCCGACTGACCCGCCCCGTCCGCTCGGCACGGCGGTGCCGGGCGAACCGGCATCACTCCACGGATTCGGTCGGCATCGGTGCGACACACCGGGGCTGGGGGGTTGGTGTGCCCAGATCCGTGGAGTTGCGCAGGTGCCGCGCGGGCACAGCAGCCCGGTCCGAGGCCCCGGGTCTGACACTCCGTAGACTGGGCGGCATGCCGCAGACCCTTGCCTTCACGAAGGGACACGGCACCGGCAACGACTTCGTCGTGATCCCCGACGCCGACGGCGTCCTCGACCTCAGCGACGACCAGGTGGCGGTGCTGTGCGACCGACGCTTCGGCATCGGTGCCGACGGCGTGCTGCGTGTTGTGCGGACCTCCGCGATCGACGAGGGGCGGGATGCCGCGAACGCCGGCGTCGAATGGTTCATGGACTACCGCAACGCCGACGGGTCGCGCGCGGAGATGTGCGGCAACGGCACGCGGGTGTTCGCACGCTATCTCGAGGAGGCCGGCTGGGCGTCGCTGGAGACACCCCTGCAGATCGGCACACGGGCAGGCATCAAGACGCTGCGCCGCAGTGACCGGGGATACGAGGTCGATCTCGGTCCGTGGCGCGTCGAGCCGGACGACACGCTGGTTCGCGCTCGCGGCATCCGGGTGCCGAGGCCGGGTATGGGGGTCGACGTCGGCAATCCCCACATCGTCGTCGCGCTGCCTGACGTCGAAGAGCTCGAGGGGCTCGACCTCACGGTCGTGCCGCAGCTGCACCCCGATCCATCTCGCGGCGCGAACGTCGAGTTCGTGGTGCCGAGCGACCCGCTGGTGCACGACGGGATCGGATCCATCCGCATGCGGGTCTTCGAACGTGGCGTCGGCGAAACGCTGAGCTGCGGAACCGGCGTCGCAGCGGCGGCGCTCGCGGTACGGGAGTGGGCAGGGGCGACGGCGCCCGACGAATGGACCGTCGATGTTCCGGGTGGACGCCTCGGCGTACGGATGTCGGAAGGCCACGTCTTCTTGTCGGGCCCGGCGACACTGGTGTTCTCGGGCGAGGTCGCTCTGGCCTGATCGCCGACGGTGCTGGCCCTACCGGTCTACGGGCGAGCGCTCGGGCTACACCAGCGAGATCGGCTCGGTCGGCGGGCTGCCGTGTCGACGCACGCGGAGGACGCGAAAGCCCTTACCGGTCGCGGCGCGGTGCACGCTGTACCCCTTGTCGAAGGTCGCGGCCAGCCAGCGCTGGAGCGAATCGGACCCGAGATTTCGCTGGACCACGAACCAGCCGTCCGACCGCTCATCCAGACGGGGGATCCAGCGCTCGAGCAGGGCGTGCAGTTCGTTCTTGCCGACACGGATCGGCGGGTTGGATCGGATCGTGCGGAACACGATGTCATCGGGAACATCGTCGGGCAGGACGGCGTTGATGTTGGACAGGCCCAACGTTTGGGCGTTGCGGCGGACGAGATCGAGCGCCCGTTCGTTCACGTCGACAGCCCACACGGTGGCGTGGGGCGACTCCATGCCGAGTGATAGCGCGATGGGCCCCCACCCACAGCCCAGATCCAGGAAGTGGCCGCCCGGGGGCGGGGCCGGAGTGTTGGAAAGCAGCACACCGGTACCCGCGTCGAGGTGACCGGGGCTGAAGACACCCCCCGCCGTCGTGAGTTCGACGTCGCGACCCGCGAGGCGCACGCGGATGCGTCGGAGATTCTCGGGGCTTTCGGGGGCGGCGGTGAAATAGTGGTCGCTGCCCATGGGTGATGAGCGTAGCGGAGGACGCACACTCGGGGGAGGCTAGAATCGCCGCAGCCCGCGGGCTGCTCGGAAAGGAACAGATGACGGATACCACGACCCCGCGAAGCACGGACGAGATCCCGGTCGACGACGTCGATCCGGTGGACCGGGTGCTGTCGCGTGCGGACGCACGATCGAGCGTGCGTGTCTTCGGCAACGCCCAGGCGCTGCAGGACGCGGCGACCGTCTCGCGCGAGGACTCCGATGGTGATCAGTGGGATCGCGAGGATCGCGCGGCGCTGCGTCGCGTGCCGGGCCTTTCCACCGAGCTCGACGACGTCACCGAGGTCGAGTACCGCCAACTGCGGCTCGAGAACGTCGTGCTCGTCGGCGTGCACCCACAGGGTGCGCAGGCGGATGCCGAGAACTCGCTGCGTGAGTTGGCGGCGCTCGCCGAGACCGCCGGCGCCGTCGTGCTCGACGGGGTGCTGCAGCGTCGTCCGCATCCAGACCCGGCGACGTACGTCGGCCGAGGCAAGGCGGAGGAACTGCGCGATGTCGTGGCTGCCGTCGGAGCCGACACGGTCATCGCCGATACGGAGCTCGCGCCGAGTCAACGGCGTGCGCTGGAGGACGTCGTGAAGGTGAAGGTGATCGACCGGACGACGGTGATCCTCGACATCTTCAGCCAGCACGCCAAGAGCCGCGAGGGCAAGGCCCAGGTCGAGCTCGCCCAGCTGGAGTATCTGCTCCCGCGTCTGCGCGGGTGGGGTGATTCGATGTCGCGCCAGGCCGGTGGTCAGGTGGGTGCCGGTGGTGCCGGCATGGGCTCACGTGGTCCGGGTGAGACGAAGATCGAGTTGGACCGTCGCCGCATCCGCACGCGCATGGCGATGCTGCGACGCCAGATCCGTGACTTCGGTCCCGCACGCGAGGCCAAGCGCGCTGAGCGCAAACGGAACACGATTCCGTGTGTCGCGATCGCCGGGTACACCAACGCCGGCAAGTCGAGCCTGCTCAACCGGCTGACGCGCGCGGGCGTGCTCGTGGAGAATGCCCTGTTCGCCACCCTTGACACCTCGGTGCGCCGGTCGGAGACGACGGACGGTCGCGTCTACACGTTGACCGACACGGTCGGCTTCGTTCGCAACCTGCCACATCAGCTCGTCGAGGCGTTCCGCTCGACGCTCGAAGAGGTCGGCGAGGCCGATGTTCTCCTGCACGTCGTCGACGCGTCGCATCCCGATCCGGCAGCGCAACTGTCGACGGTGCGCGACGTGATCGGCGACGTCGGTGCGCGGGACACCCGCGAGATCGTCGTTTTCAACAAGGCGGACCTCGTCGACGACGACACGCGTTTGGTGCTGCGCGGGCTGGAGCCCACAGCGCATTTCGTATCGTCGCGCACCGGCGAGGGCGTCGACGCGTTGCGTGCCGCGATCGAGGAGGCATTGCCGCTTCCCGCGGTCGAGGTGCACGCGCTCGTGCCCTACGACCGGGGGGATCTGATCTCGGCGGCGCACGAGACGGGCATCATCGTCGAGCAGGAACATCGTGCCGAGGGCACGTTCGTCCACGCCCATGTCGGCGAGCGGTTGGCGGCCGACTTCGAGCCGTTCCTGGACGGACGGCCGCGTCCGCTCAGTCGAGGCTGATCGCGGGAACGTCCGGAGGGGTGAACCCGAAGACCGCGCCGAGGAACGCCAGTTCGGTCTCGAGGGCGTGCACGACTGTGTCGCCGCGACGGAAGCCGTGCGCCTCGCCTTCGTAGAGCACGTACTTGTGGGCGACGCCTTGGCCGGCCAAGGCGTCGCGGACGGCTTCGGACTGTGCGGGGGGCACGACGGCGTCCTCCGAGCCCTGCAACAGCAACAGCGGGACTCGGAACAGTTCGGGGCGCGTCAGCGGCGAGCGTTCGAGATAGACCTCCTCGGCATCGGGTAGCGGCCCGATGAGCCCGTCCAGGTAGCGCGCCTCGAAGTCGTGGGTGTCGGCGGCGAGCGTACGGGCGTCCCCGACGCCGTACCGCGAGATGCCGGCCGAGAAGGCGTCGGTCCGCGCGACGCCCGCGAGCACCGTCCATCCTCCTGCGGAGCCGCCGGCGATGGCGATGCGGGCGGGGTCGGCGAGTCCGGCGTCGGCGAGCCCGCGTGCGGCGGCGGCGACGTCGTCGACGTCGACGACCCCCCACTGCCCGAGGAGTCGTTCGCGGTACTCGCGCCCGTAGCCGGTGGATCCGCCGTAGTTGACGTCGAGGACGCCGATGCCGCGGCTGGTGAGGTACGCGATCTTTCCGGATGCCGCGGGCCCAGAGTGCGAGGTGGGGCCGCCGTGGACGAACACGACGTACGGTGGCAACTCTCCCTCCGGCGCGTTCACATCAGGGTTGGTGGGCGGGTAGTCGAAGGCGTGGACGTCCCCGTGCGGACCGGTGAAGGTGACGGCGCGGGGGCGCGGCATCCACCGCGACCCCCAGGGGGACTCGCCCCCGCGGACGACGGATGTCGAGCCGTCAGAGACATCGACGAGCCAGAGGCCGGGGCCGTCGGTCGTAGCCGACCCGCTGATGAGCACGCGCGTGCCCGAGACGTCTTCGATGACCGCGCCCGCCACGACCGGCACATCGAGGGTCGTGGCGGCGCCGGTGGTGCGGTGGACGATGACGATCCGGTCGGCGCCATTTGTGCGGACCGCGACGATCCGACCGTCGGCGAGATGCCCGAACCAACGCAATCCGAGCACCCACAGTCCGCCGCCCGTGTCGGCGTCGGCCGGTGAAAGGTCTGCGATGCCGGCTTCGGTCCACCGGCGCAGGTTCCACCGTCCCGTCGGGTCATCGACGAACACCAGTCCGTCAGGCGTCCATTCGGGCTGGAGGGGCGCGGTATCCCCTCCGGCGACGACCGTCCACGTGGTGACGCCGTCGGCGCCGAGGCGCCCGACGCGCAGTTCGGTGCGGTCCCAGGGCATCGCCGGATGATCCCAGGCGATCCACGCAAGGCGTGTGCCGTCGGGCGAGAGGGCGGGCTGGGCGACGAAGTCGCTGCCGGCGGCGAGGCTGCGGATGCGCGACGGGTCGGATGCCGCGGACCCGTCGGCGGGGATCGCCACGATGTCGCGGATCGGGACCGGTGCGTCGGTGTGGCGCTCACGCACCGCAAGAAGCTGACCGTGCTGCCAGGTCAGGCCTCCGAAACGGGTGTCGCCGTCTTCCGGCGTGAGGGCGATCGGCGCGCCGCCGGGGGAGAGCCGGCGCACGCGCTGGTCGGACTTCTCGACGAACACGAGGTCTCCCGCATCCGTCGCCGTCCAGGAGCCGCCGCCGTACTCGTGCACGCGTGAGCGCGCGCTCCAGGGGGCGGGGAGCACGTCTTCGATCTCTCCGGTGATCCCGCGTCGGCGAACCGCAGACCTGCCACCTTCGTCGGGTCGCGTCTCGCCCCACCACAGATCATCGGCCACGAAACGCGCGCCTTCGATGCGCGGGGTGGCGGCCGAGACGGCCGATGCGGTCAGGGGAGAGGGCCAGGCGCCGTAGGGAATAGTCACCCTTCCACGCTAGGCGCTCGGCCGACCCTTCGCAGGGGGCGTTTCGTCAGGAGGTGGTGATCGATTCCGCGTCGACGTCGACGTCGCGGTCGACGGCATCGTCCGTCTCGTCGTCTGCGCCGTTCGGCGCTTCGGCCGGGCGTCGCTGGAGGAGTTCGAGCACCCAGGCGACGAGGAACGACACGGCGATGACCAGGAGCGCATCGCCGAGCGACAGCGGTCGGAGCGAGAACAGCCAGAGCACACCGAGCACGGCCACGATCGTGCGCACGAGGACGCGGTGCTCACCGATCCAGGTGCCGAAGGCCCCGGTGTCCAGTCCACGGGCCCGCAGGCGCGTGCGGACCGCGGCGTTCGTCGTGCGGGCGGCCGTGCGCACCGACACTGCGGTGCGCGAACCGCTCATCACCCACCCCAGGAGGGCGACGAACACCCCCAGCATGCTCAGGACGACCGCGGTCTGCGTCATCCCGTCGACGATCCGTCCGTAGATCACATCGAGTGCCGATGGCGAGATGTCGAGGTTGCCGGCGGCCAGGGCGACCGCCGTCTGGCCGATCGAGAACGTGGCCGCGAGCGCGCCGGCGGAGAGGGCCATGCCGATGCCGGTGCCCATGACCGCGACGCCGCGGCGGCGCGCGAGGGCGATCCCGAGCCCGAACAGCGCGAGGGTCAGGACGGGCAGCCACCAGCCGAGCGCGTCGGCGATGGTGTAGCCGACACGGACGGCGTCGAGGCCGGTTCCCTCGCCGACGATGATCACCCGGTCGACGGCAGGGATGAATTGGGCGACGGACACCCCTTGGTCCACGAGCGTCTGCTGGACACGTTCGACGATCACACCGACCTGGATGCCGACGCCGTCGGCCGTGCGGACGACGAGACCGCCGCCGTCGCTGGTCGCGGCGGTCGTGAGCGCGCGGTGCGCGGCCCGTGTCGCGACCGACCAGACTTCGGCGAAAGCGGCGGACTCGATCACCGCGGTCACGGTTTGGGATACGAGCCCCTCAAGGCCCTGTGCCGCCGGTGCCTCCAGCAACGCGAGCGCGTCCGCCGCGCGCGGGGGCAGGCCGAGCTCGGCGATGCCGTCGAAGACGCTCCCGGTCAACTCGGCGAAGTCGACTTGGGTGGTCACCGCATCCATCGTCTGATCGATGATCATCTCCTGGACCGCAGGGTCCTCGGCGAGAGGGGCGAGGGTTTGGACGAACGCGTCCTCATCGACGAGCTGCACGCGCGCCCATGCGCCGACGATCGACACCGGCACGAGGATCGCCGCGATCGCGATGCACAACGCGGACGCGATCGCCCGCCACCGTGACCCGGCGGGACGTTCCTTCGCGCTCGCGCCGGAGAGCTCGGCGTTCTCTTTCTCGAGCTGTCGGATGCGGGCGATCAGGGCGGCGTCGGATTCGATCTCGACAGCGGGGGAGTCCGTCATGCCTCCTATCTTGGCGGCACAGCGGCTCGTCGTCACCTCTCCGGGCGGGATCGGGTCGCTCAGACCGTGCGGAGAACTGCGACGACCTTGCCGAGGACGACCGCTTCATCGCCCAGGATCGGCTCGAAGGCAGAGTTGCGGGGGAGCAGCCACGTGTGGCCATCACGCTGTCGGAAGGTCTTCACCGTGGCCTCGTCGTCGAGCATCGCCGCCACGATGTCGCCGTTCTCGGCGGTCGCCTGTGACCGAACGACAACCCAGTCGCCGTCGCAGATCGCGGCGTCGATCATGGACTCTCCCGACACCTTCAGCATGAAGAGGTCACCCTTGCCCACGAGTTGTCGGGGGAGCGGGAAGATCTCTTCGATCTGCTGATCGGCGGTGATGGGCACGCCGGCGGCGATGCGACCGACGAGCGGTACGAGGGCGGCGTCGCCGAGGGCGGGGGCGGTGTCGGCCGGATTCTCGGCGGCCTGGCCGGGAAGGTCGATGAGCACTTCCATCGCGCGGGTCTTGCCGGCGTCGCGGCGCAGGTACCCGCTCAGTTCGAGTTGGTTGAGCTGGTGGGTCACGCTCGACAGCGACTTGAGTCCGACGGCGTCGCCGATCTCGCGCATGCTCGGCGGGTAGCCGTGGTGTGCGATGGAGCGCTGGATCACCTCGAGGATGGCGAGCTGCTTGTCGCTGAGGCTCCGTCGCCGCCGCGTACTCGGCTTCTCGCGGCCGATCGCTTCGCTCATCTCCAGCTCCTGTCTTCGAATGTCGGAGGCCCGTGGTGGGGTGTTCCTGTCGAAACCGTATCCGGTTTTCGGCGGTGCGAACGGTTGCGCTCCGCGTGTCGTGTTCGAAAGCCGTCGCCGCGACACCGTCATTGACAGTTCGAACAATCGAAGATAGATTCGGAAAAGAACTTCGTATCCGGCTCTCCCGGCCGAGAGCCGGATGCGAATCTCTCCCCACCTACGGAGGCAGCCATGACCGCGATCCCCGCACACGCCGGAGTCCCCGCCTACCGCGCGACGCGTCTGCGTCTCACCGCCCGCGGTCGCCGTGTCCTCGCGGGCGTCGCCGCGGTCCCGGCCGCCGCCGTCCTCGCGTGGGCACTGCTCAGCGGGGGGAGCGCGATCGCCACGGCCGGGGCCGCCGCGCCCGCCGACACGTTCGAGTCGGTCACCGTCGCATACGGGGACACCCTCTGGTCGATCGCCCAAGAGATCGCTCCCGGCGCCGACCCGCGAGACGTCGTCGGTGAGATCTCGCGTCTCAACGCGCTCGCCGGTGCCGAACTGCAGGTGGGGCAGTCGATCGCCATCCCCACGCAGTACACCGACGCGGACTGATCCGCGTCCCTCCTTCGCGATGCACGTGGTCGCAGGGTGACGTCCTGCGCCGGCAAGGAGGGGTATCGCCGCGCGAATGCCTACGATGGCGAGGTGAACGTGCGCCTGGACGACCTCCCCCTCCGTGACGATCTCCGTGGACAGACGCCGTACGGCGCACCGCAGGCGCCGCTGCCGGTCGCCCTCAACGTAAACGAGAACACGCATCCCGTGCCGGCAGACGTCGCGGACGACATCGTCGACGCGATCGCGCACGCGCTCCGCGATGTCAACCGCTACCCGGATCGCGAGTTCGCCGAACTACGGGCGGGGTTCGCCGACTATCTCGGCCAGGGACTCACCGCCGATCAGATCTGGGCCGGGAACGGCTCGAACGAGGTGTTGCAGCACGTCCTGCAGGCCTTCGCGGGCCCCGGGCGGGTCGGGTTCGGATTCGCTCCCACGTATTCGATGTACCCGCTGCTCACGCGGGGCACCGGTGCGGAATGGGTGGCCGGATCGCGTGGCTCGCGGTTCACCCTCGACCCGCGAGAGGCCGCGGAGCAGGTGCGTGAGGTGGCACCGGATGTCGCCTTCCTGTGCGCCCCGAACAACCCGACCGGCACTCCGCTCGATCTGGAGGTGATCGAGGCGGTCTACGACGCCACGGACGGCATCGTCATCGTGGACGAGGCCTACCACGAGTTCTCGCCGCACGGCACACCCTCGGCAGTGACGCTGCTGCCCGGGCGGGAACGTCTCGCCGTATCGCGCACGATGAGCAAGGCCTTCGCCTTCGCCGGTGCGCGCGTGGGGTATCTGGCAGCCGACCCCGCGTTCATCGATGCGCTGCGCCTCGTCCGTTTGCCTTACCACCTCAGCGCGTTGACGCAGGCCGCGGCCTCGGCGGCGTTGCGCCATTCTGCCGAGATGCTGCGGATGGTCGACGAGATCGTCGTGCAGCGCGACCGGATCTCAGCGACGCTGGAGGCCCTCGGCTACGAGCCCTACGAGAGCGGGTCGAATTTCGTCCTCTTCGGCGGGGTGGAGGACCCCGCCGCGGTCTGGCGTGCGCTGTACGACCGAGGCGTGCTCATCCGCGACGTCGGGATCCCCGGCCATCTGCGCGTGACGGCGGGCACAGAGGACGAGACCACCGCATTCTTGGATGCACTCGCCTCGCTAGGATCGAGGGCATGACCCGCACCGATTCGCCCCGCGTGGCGTCGATGCGTCGAGCCACGAGCGAGTCGACCGTCGAACTCGAACTGAACCTCGACGGCACCGGACGCAGCAGCATCGACACCACGGTGCCGTTCTTCGATCACATGCTCACCGCGTTCGCCAAGCACTCCCTCACCGACCTCACCGTCCGCGCATCGGGCGACACCGACATCGACGCCCACCACACGGTCGAGGACGTCTCCATCGTTCTCGGCCAGGCGATTCGCGAGGCCCTGGGCGACAAGGCGGGCATTTCGCGCTACGGAGACGCTCTGGTTCCGTTGGACGAGGCACTCGCGCAGGCTGTCGTCGACATCAGCGGGCGGCCCTACCTCGTTCACTCGGGAGAGCCCGCGGGCTTTGAGTTCCACCTCATCGGCGGGCACTTCACGGGTTCGCTCGTGCGCCACTCGTTCGAAGCGATCTCGTTTCACGCGGGGCTCACCGTGCATGTCATGCTGTTGGCCGGCCGCGACCCCCACCACATCGCCGAGGCCGAGTACAAGGCCTTCGCGCGGGCGTTCCGTCACGCGAAGGCGCGCGACCCGCTCGTGGACGGCATCCCCTCCACGAAGGGTGCCCTGTGAGCGCACGGCCGCTCGTCGCCGTCCTCGACTATGGGTCAGGCAATGTCCACTCCGCGGTGAAGGCGCTCGATGCCGCCGGCGCCGATGCCCGGCTCACCGCTGATCGAGGTCTGGTGATGGATGCCGATGGACTCGTCGTCCCGGGCGTCGGCGCGTTCGCGGCGGTCATGGACGCGCTGCGAGCCAGCCGGGGCGACGAGCTGATCGGGCGGCGCCTTGCGGGAGGACGCGCCGTACTCGGCATCTGTGTCGGGATGCAGGTGCTCTTCGACCGCGGCGTCGAGCGCGGCGTCGACACCGAAGGACTCGGCGAGTGGCCCGGCGCCGTGACCGAACTCGACGCGCCCGTGCTGCCGCACATGGGGTGGAACACCGTCGCGCCGGGCGAAGGCTCCCGCCTCTTCGCGGGGCTCCAGGACGAGCGGTTCTACTTCGTGCACTCGTACGCCGCGCAGGACTGGGTGCTGGACGTCCAGCCACCGTTCCCGCAGCCGGTGCTGACCTGGTCGCGTCACGGGGAGCCCTTCCTCGCCGCGGTCGAGAACGGCCCGCTCTCGGCGACCCAGTTCCACCCCGAGAAGTCGGGGGAGGCGGGCATCCGTCTGCTGGCGAATTGGGTCGAGGGCCTCGGCGGGACTACTCTCTGAAATCGTGCCGTCTGCGGGCCCCCGTTCCGCAGGGCGAGTCGCACGAGGAGCCATGAACGATTTCGCATCGAGTCCCGAGTTGATCCTGCTGCCGGCGGTCGACGTCGCCGACGGCAAAGCCGTGCGGCTGACGCAGGGTGAGGCGGGGAGCGAGACGAGCTACGGCGATCCCGTCGACGCGGCGCTGGAGTGGATCGGGCAGGGCGCTCAATGGATCCACCTGGTTGATCTCGACGCCGCCTTCGGCCGCGGCAACAACAGCGCGATCCTGCGCAAGGTCATCAAGCACGCCAAGGGCGCGCAGGTCGAGGTGTCCGGCGGCATCCGCGACGACGCGTCGCTCGAGGCGGCCCTGGACAGCGGCGCCGCCCGCGTCAACCTCGGGACGGCGGCGCTGGAGAACCCCGAATGGGCGGCGAACGTCATCGGTCGGTTCGGTGAGCTCGTCGCGGTCGGTCTCGACGTGCGCGGCACGACCCTCGCCGCGCGTGGGTGGACCCGCGAGGGCGGCGACCTGTGGACGGTGCTCGACCGACTCGAAGAAGCAGGATGCAGCCGCTACGTCGTCACCGACGTCACCAAGGACGGCACCCTGCGCGGCCCGAACCTCGATCTCCTCCGTGAGGTCACCGCGCGCACGGCCAAGCCCGTCGTCGCCTCGGGCGGGGTGTCGAGTCTGGACGACATCGCCGCGCTGCGTGAGCTCGTGCCGCTGGGCGTCGAGGGATCGATCGTCGGCAAGGCACTGTATGCGGGCGCGTTCACGCTCGCCGAGGCACTGGATGTCGCCGGACACTGACAGCTGCGATCACGGCAACACGGGCGATTCGGCCGGAGTGCCGTGGGAGGGGCGTCGTTTCCGCGACAACCCCCATGGAGGCGACGACGGATCGGCCGATCCCGCGTTGCTGGCGGCGTTGCGCGCGTTCCGCGCCGGTCACGGTGATCAGGTGGCGGTCGTGGACGCGTACCGCACCGCGCGGCTGCTGATCCCCCTCGTCACCGAGAAGGGCGACGAGGGGGTCGGGCCCACCGGGCTCACCGTCGACAAGACGCAGGAGCTGTCGATCGTCTCGGTGGCCGCCCCCGACGGCAGGCGCGTTCTGCCGGTGTTCACCTCCGTCGCGTCGATGGCGCGATGGGATGCTGCGGCACGCCCCGTACCTGCAGACGGCGTGCGCACGGCGCTGTCCACGGCCGACGACGACACCGATCTGATCGTGATCGATCCGGCGTCGGACACGGAGTTCGTCCTTCGTCGGCCGGCGGTCTGGGCGATCGCCCAGGGTCAGCCGTGGGAGCCGAGCTTCCGTTCGCCGGAGGTTTTCGCTGCACTCACGGCGAGCATCGGGGGAGAGCTTGCCGTGCTCGATGTCGACGTCGCGGCGGGAGACCCCGACGCGCGGATGCGGGGACCGGAGCTCGTCGTGCGGCTGCACCTCGTCGACGGACTCGATCAGGCCGAGCTCGACGCGGTGCTCTCGCGCCTGGCGGCGCGATGGGCGTCGGATGACCGCGTCGCGGTGCTCGTCGACTCGCTGACCGTCAAGCTTCTGCGCGGGTGAGAGCGTCGGTCAGGTGACCGGTCCGGTCCACTTCTCGCCGGGACCCTTGCCGATCGGATCCGGGATCACCGACGCCTCACGGAAGGCGAGCTGAACCGAGCGCAGCCCGTCGCGCAGCGACCGCGCATGCATGTCGCTGATCTCGGGTGCGCCGGCCGTGATGAGTCCCGCGAGGGCGTTGATGAGCTTGCGGGCCTCGTCGAGATCCTTCTGATGCTCGGGGTCGTCGGCCAGGCCCACCTTGACGGCCGCGGCGCTCATCAGATGGACCGCCGTGGTCGTGATCACCTCGACGGCCGGGACATCGGCGATGTCGCGCGTGGCTGCGGCGGCGGCGCGCTCGTCTTCTTCCCAGCGCGCCAGGCGCTCGGCATCCTGTCCGTTGTCGTCTCGAATCGTGTCCACGCCACTCTCTCTGCTAAACTATGGCGGGCTCCGGAGCGTTCTGCTCTGGATCGAAAGTGGATCAGATCCCACCCGCGCTTGCCGCTCCAGGCTACCGGGTCATGCACTCCGCCCCGCACGTCCCGCGTGTGGGGTTGTCCGGGTGCAGCAAGCCGGCGTTCGCGCCGTGCGGGTGGACTGCTCCTCTTCCGCCCGCGGCACTCCGGTGGCGCGGTGGCCGTCATCCACCGATTAGAGGAGTTCCGCATCAGCGATCCCCGCACCAACGACCGCATCCGCGTCCCCGAGGTCCGCCTCGTCGGGCCGAACGGAGAGCAGGTCGGCGTCGTCCGTATCGAGGTGGCGCTGCGCCTGGCTCAAGAGGCCGACCTCGATCTCGTCGAGGTGGCACCGAACTCGAAGCCCCCCGTGGTCAAGATCATGGACTACGGCAAGTTCAAGTACGAAGCGGCACAGAAGGCCAAGGAGGCCCGCCGCAATCAGGCGAACACGATCCTCAAAGAGGTGCGGTTCCGCCTGAAAATCGACAACCACGACTACGAAACGAAGCGCAAGCGTGCGGAGGGCTTCCTCAAGGCCGGAGACAAGGTCAAGGCGATGATTCTGTTCCGTGGTCGCGAGCAGTCGCGTCCCGAGCAGGGTGTGCGTCTGCTGCGCCGGTTCGCCGAGGATGTGGCCGAGTTCGGCACGGTGGAGTCGAACCCGACGATCGACGGCCGCAACATGGTGATGGTCATCGCCCCGCACAAGAACAAGTCCGAGGTGAAGACCGAGCAGAACGCGCAGCGCGCCGCGAACAAGGAAGCAGCTCGTTCGGCTCGCACCCCCGAGGGTGCGTCGGACTGACGACATGAGATTTCCCGCCGAGGCGGGTTACGACTCCCGCCGCGGCGGGACACACAACGAAGGAAGAGAAATGCCGAAGCAGAAGACCCACTCGGGTGCCAAGAAGCGTTTCAAGGTCACCGGCAGCGGCAAGATCATGAAGCAGCAGGCGAACCTCCGCCACAACTTCGAAGGCAAGCCCACCAAGCGCACGCGCCGCCTCTCGGCGGACAAGGCCCTCGCTCCCGGCGACGCGAAGGTCGCCAAGAAGCTCCTCGGTCACTGAGCGCACGCGCACGAATAGGAACGAAACGAAATGGCTAGAGTCAAGCGGGCCGTCAACGCCCAGAAGAAGCGTCGCGTCATCCTCGAGCGCGCCTCGGGATACCGGGGTCAGCGTTCGCGTCTGTACCGCAAGGCGAAGGAGCAGGTCACCCACTCGCTCGTCTACGCGTACCGCGACCGTCGCAAGCGCAAGGGTGACTTCCGTCGCCTCTGGATCCAGCGCATCAACGCCGCCGCGCGTCAGAACGGCATCACGTACAACCGCTTCATCCAGGGCCTGGGTCTTGCGGGTGTCCAGGTAGACCGCCGCATGCTCGCCGAGCTCGCGGTGAACGAGCCGGCGGTGTTCGCCTCGCTCGTCGAGACCGCCAAGAAGGCGCTCCCCGAGAACGTCAACGCTCCCAAGAGCGCCTGACCTCCGGCATCCTTCACGGGGCGTCCTCCTTCCGGGAGGGCGCCCCGTCGGCGTTCCCATAGACTGATTCGCGTGCTGGAGAACCCCCGCTCGCCGCGCGTGCGCGCGGTCGCCAAGCTCACCAAACGCAGCGCCCGCCAAGACACGGGTCTGTACCTCCTCGAAGGTCCACAGGCTGCGCGCGAAGTGCTCGCGTACCGTCCCGACAGTGTCGTGGAGTTGTTCGCGACACCCACGGCGATGGAGCGTCACCAAGACGTACGCGATGCCGCGCGCGATGCGGATCTCGACGTCGTCTATGCGGGCGAAGACGTGATCGACGCGATGGCCGACACCGTCACCCCGCAGGGGATCGTCGCGGTGGCCCGACAGACACCGACGTCGGTCCGTGACGTCTTCGCCGCGGCGCCGCGTCTCGTCGTCATCTGCGAGCAGGTGCGCGATCCCGGCAATCTCGGCACGATCATCCGTGCGGCGGATGCGGCGGGCGCCGACGCCGTCGTGCTCACCGGCCGCACCGTCGACCCGTACAACCCGAAGGTCGTCCGCGCCACGACGGGGTCGCTGTTCCACCTGCCGATCGCCGTGGGGGCTGAGTTGTCCGACGTCGTCACCCGCGCGCACAGCGCCGGGATCCGGGTGCTCGCCGCGGATGTCGGAGGCTCGGACTTTCTGGCGGCGCGCGGCGTCCTCGCCGAGCCGACGGCGTGGTTGTTCGGCAACGAGGCGCGCGGTCTCGACGACGACGCGCTCGCGCTGGCCGACCTCACGCTCCGCCTGCCGATCTACGGTGCCGCCGAGTCGCTGAATCTCGCGACCGCGGCCAGTGTGTGCCTGTATGAGACCGCTTTCGCGCAACGCGCGGCGGACTGAGACTCCTGTTACAGATAGATAAAGGTCGCGCGCGAACTCGTGTGCGGCGACGCTGCCCGTCCTAGGGTGTCTCCATGACGACACCCGCCGACCCGGCCCCGCGCACGTCGAACATCCACGTCGGTCGCGGCGAGCCGCTCGTCGAGATCACCGACGTGCAAAAGCACTATGGCGAGTTCCAGGCCCTCAAGGACATCGATCTGACCGTCAATCGCGGTGAGGTCGTCGTCGTGATCGGACCCTCGGGCTCGGGTAAGTCGACGCTGTGCCGAACGATCAACCGCCTCGAAACGATCACAAGCGGCACGATCACCATCGACGGTGCCGAGCTGCCGAAAGAAGGCAAGGCGCTCGCGTCGCTGCGCGCAGACGTGGGAATGGTGTTCCAGTCATTCAATCTCTTCGCGCACCTGTCGATCCTCGACAACGTCACGCTCGGGCCGATCAAGGTCAAGGGCATGAAGAAGTCGGATGCGGTCGCCCTCGCCCGTCAGTTGCTTGATCGGGTCGGCATCGCGCAGCAGGCCGACAAGCTTCCGGCGCAGCTCTCCGGCGGTCAGCAACAGCGCGTCGCGATCGCACGGGCGCTGGCCATGCAGCCCAAGGTGATGCTGTTCGACGAACCCACCAGCGCGCTCGATCCCGAGATGATCAACGAAGTTCTCGACGTGATGGTCGGCCTCGCGCAAGACGGCATGACGATGATCGTAGTCACCCATGAGATGGGGTTCGCCCGTAAGGCCGCGGACCGCGTGGTCTTCATGGCCGACGGCCAGATCGTCGAGGAGGCGACACCGGAGGAGTTCTTCACGAACCCGAAGAGTGCGCGCGCAAAGGACTTCTTGTCCAAGCTCCTGACCCACTAGACCTCGTGCCCTTGCACCGGGCACGCGGACAACAACACGCATACGACACCAGGAGGATCACATGCGCAAGACACGAATCGGCGGGGCACTGGCGGGTGTCGCGATTGCGGCACTCGCCCTCACCGCCTGCAACAGCGGCTCTCCCGGCGACACCACCGGCGGTGATGAGGGCAGCGGCGAGACCGACATGCTGTGGGAGGTCGCCTCCGACGTCGACCTGGCGGACAGCCCGACCTACGAGCGCATGGTTGCGCGCGACGGTGTCATCGTCGGCGTGAAGAACGACCAGCCCGGCCTCGGATACGAGGACGCCACGACCGGCGAACGAACCGGATTCGACGTCGACATCGCGCGATGGATCGCGGCCTCGCTCGGCTTCGAAGAGAGCCAGATCGAGTACGTGACGATCCCTTCGGCCAACCGCGAGCAGGCGATCGTGAACGGGGACATCGATTACTACGTCGGCACCTACTCGATCACCGACTCTCGCAAGGAGCAGATCGATTTCGCCGGACCGTACTTCATCACCGGTCAGGGATTGCTCGTCGCCGCCGACAACGAGGACATCAACGGGCCCGATGACCTCGCCGGCAAGATCGTCTGCTCCGTGACGGGCTCTACTCCTCTGCAGCGGATTCGCGACGAGTACGACCCCGGTGACACCGTCGAGTACGACACGTACTCGCAGTGTGTCGAGCAGCTCAAGGCCGGATCGGTCGATGCGATCACGACCGACGAGGCGATCCTCGCCGGGTACGTCGCCCTCGAGCCCGATGCACTGAAGATCGCCGGCGATCCGTTCAGCGAGGAGCGTTACGGCGTCGGCCTGGAGAAGGGTGACACGGCGCTGTTGGACTGGATCAACGACCTCTTCACCGATGGCGGCGATGTCTGGACGGCGCTCTTCGACGTCCACCTCGCTCCGGCCGGCATCTCGGGCGAGCAGCCCGCTGTCGACTGACACACCTTCCGCTGGGGCGGCAGATGACCTGCCGCCCCAGCATCCATCACTCTTCTGGATGAGAGGACCCGCGTGGGCGTCATCATCGACAACCTCGACCTGTGGGGGGAGTTCCTTCTCGGAACCCTCTGGCTGTTCTTTGCCGGCGGGGTGGTCGCGCTGATCCTCGGCACGATGGTCGGCGCGATGCGGGTGTCGCCGATCCCCGTCGCTCGCGCGGTGGGAACGATCTACGTCAACACCATCCGCAACACACCACTCACGCTCGTCTTCTTCGCCTTCTCGTTCGCGCTTCCCCCTTTGCTCGGTCTGCGGTTGACCACCGCGACTTCGGTGACGCTCGCGATCTGTGCGCTCGGCGTGTACACCGCCACCTACGTCGCTGAGACGATTCGCTCGGGCATCAACACGGTGCCGGTGGGGCAGGCCGAAGCAGCGCGCGCGCTCGGACTCACCTTCGGGCAGGTGATGGGCCTCGTGGTCATGCCGCAGGCATTCCGGTCGGTGATCCCGCCCATGATGAGCGTCTTCATCGCCCTGCTGAAGAACACCACCGTCGCCGCGGGCTTCTCGGTGGTCAACCTCGGGTCGATCCGCAACTATCTCAGCGAGCGGGGCGCGAATCAGTTCGAGGTGATCCTCTGGGTGATGGTGATCTTCGTCGCCCTGGTCCTGCTCCTTTCTTGGGCGCAGCGCGCTCTCGAGAACCGTTGGAGGGTGGCGCGATGAGCAGCGTTCTCTACGATGTACCCGGTCCCCGCGCGATCGCCCGCAACCGCGTCCTCGGGGCGCTTACGGTCCTGGTCGTGGCAGCCGTCGTCGGGTTCGTCCTCTGGCGGCTGATCGACACCGGCCAGTTCACCGCCGAGAAGTGGTCCGCCTTCACCTACACGAACGTGTGGGTCCAGATCGGACTGGCCACGCTTCGCACCCTCGGTGCTTTCGCGGCCGCAGCGGTCGGCGCGCTCGCGCTCGGCTTCATCCTCGCCATCGGCCGCATGTCGGACCACGCGTGGGTGCGCTGGCCGTTCACGGCGATCGTCGAGGTGTTGCGTGCGATCCCGGTCCTCATCTTCATGTTCCTGCTGTACTACGGACTGCCGGTGCTCGGCGTCCGAATGGATCCGTACTGGGCCGTGGTGATCGCCCTCATCGCATACAACGGCTCGGTGCTGGCCGAGGTCATCCGAGCCGGGGTCGAGTCGTTGCCGCGCGGGCAGAGCGAAGCCGGGTACGCGATCGGTCTGCGCAAGGCCGGCGTCATGCGCCTGGTTCTCATGCCGCAGGCGATCCGAGCCATGATGCCCGTCATCATCGCGCAACTCGTCGTGACCCTGAAGGACACCGCACTCGGCTTCATCATCACCTACCCCGAACTGCTGTTCTACGCGAAGTACCTCGGATCGCAATCGAGCGTGGGTTCGCCCATCGTGCCCGCAACGATCGTCGTCGGAATCATCTACATCGGCCTGTGCCTTGTGCTGTCGGCTGTGGCGACCGCCGTCGAGAAGCGGCTGCGGCGCTCCGGATCGGCCGGAGTCGCTGTGGCAGGGGGTGCCCCGACACAGGGTGGCACCGATACCGAGCTCATCGTCGCGCAGGTCAACGCCACTGAACACCAGCCCGAGCGCTCAGACGGAGGCCGGTGACGGAGATCCGCGGCATCCGTCGTCGGTAGACTCGTCTCTCGTGTCTGAGACTCCAGAGAACACTCCCGTAGCGGTCATCACCGAAGAGAACGTCGGCGCCGCCGTGCAGGCGGCGTTCGATGCGATCGCTGCGGCCGCAGACACGGCTGAGCTGAAGGCGGTGCGCGCAGCCCACGCCGGTGAAGGTTCGCCGATCGCCGCCCTGAACGCGCAGTTGCGCCATGTTCCGAAGGACAAGAAGGCCGAGTTCGGCAAGCTCGTCGGTCAGGCACGCGCACGGGTGAACCAGGCCATCACCGCGCGCGAAGCGCAGCTCGCCGAGGCCGAGACCGCCGCGAGACTCGAAGCCGAGCGCATCGACATCACCGCGGTGCCGCAGCGTGCACGTGTGGGGGCGCGGCATCCGATTTCGCTCCTCCAGGAGCAGATCGCCGACATCTTCGTCGGCATGGGGTGGGAGATCGCCGAAGGTCCCGAGCTCGAGCACGAGTGGTTCAACTTCGACGCCCTCAACTTCGACGTCGACCACCCGGCGCGGCAGATGCAGGACACCTTCTTCGTCGATCCGGTCGACCGACACCTGGTGATGCGCACCCACACCAGCCCGGTCCAGGTGCGCTCGATGCTCGAGCGCGAGCTGCCGATGTACGTGCTGTGCCCGGGCCGGGTGTATCGCACCGACGAATTCGACGCCACCCACCTGCCGGTGTTCACCCAGTTCGAGGGGCTCGTCGTCGACAAAGGCATCACGATGGCCCACCTCAAGGGAACACTCGACCACGCCGCGAAGGTGTTGTTCGGACCCGAGGCGAAAACGCGCTTCCGCACGAACTACTTCCCGTTCACCGAGCCCTCCGCCGAGCTGGATCTGTGGCACCCGACGTTCACGGGCGGCGCGCGCTGGATCGAATGGGGCGGATGCGGCATGGTCAACCCGAATGTCCTGCGGGCGGCCGGGATCGACCCAGAGGAGTACTCGGGCTTCGCGTTCGGAATGGGCATCGAGCGCACGCTCATGTTCCGCAGCGACGTGCAAGACATGCGCGACATGGCAGAGGGCGATGTCCGTTTCAGCGAGCAGTTCGGAATGGTGGTCTGATGCGCGTCCCGCTCTCTTGGTTGCGTGAATACGTCGACGTGCCCGCGGGCGTGTCAGCCGACGACGTCCTCGCGGCGCTCGTGCGCGTGGGATTCGAAGAAGAAGACGTCCACGGGTTCGACCTCAGTGGTCCGATCGTGGTCGGCGAGGTCGTCGAGTTCACTCCCGAACCGCAGTCCAACGGCAAGACGATCCGCTGGTGTCAGGTCGACGTCGGCGCCGAGCACGGAGGAGTGCGCGGCATCGTCTGCGGCGCGTCGAACTTCTTCGCCGGTGACAAGGTCGTCGTGACACTTCCTGGGTCGGTGCTGCCGGGGCCCTTCCCCATCGCGGCACGCAAGACCTACGGACACGTCTCGGACGGCATGATCGCCTCGGCCAAGGAACTCGGCCTCGGAGACGAGCACTCCGGCATCCTGCGCCTGGTCGAGCTCGGCCTCGACGCGCCGGTCGGCACGGACGCGATCGGGCTCCTCGGGCTCGACGACGTCGCGGTCGACGTCAACGTCACACCCGACCGGGGATACGCGCTGTCGGTGCGCGGCATCGCGCGCGAGTACTCCCACGCGACGGGCGCCGCCTTCCGCGATCCCGCTGCTCGCTCAGACGACGAGATCGCCCCCGGCGAAGGGTTCCCGATCACCGTCGACGACGTCGCCCCGATCCGGGGCCGCGTCGGGGCGAGCGAGTTCGTCGTGCGCGTCGTCCGTGGCGTCGATCCGTCGAAACCGACGCCGCCGTGGATGGTCGCCCGCCTGACCCTCGCCGGCATCCGCTCCCTCGGCATCCTCATCGACATCACCAACTACGTGATGCTCGAACTCGGCCAGCCGATCCACGGCTACGACCTGGACCGACTCCAGGGCGGCATCACGGTGCGACGGGCGACGAGCGGTGAGACGCTCGAGACCCTGGACGGCAAGGTGCGCAGTCTCGACACCGAAGACCTCCTGATCACCGACGAGTCCGGGCCCATCGGCCTTGCCGGCGTCATGGGCGGTGGCGCCACCGAGATGACCGACGACACCCGCAACGTGCTCATCGAAGCGGCGATCTTCGACACCGTCTCGATCGCGCGCACGGCCCGCCGCCACAAGTTGCCGTCTGAGGCCTCGCGACGTTTCGAGCGCGGCGTCGACCCGGCGGTACCGTTCGTCGCGGCGCGCCGCGTCGCCGACCTCATGGTCGAGTACGCGGGAGGAACCCACGATCTCGACCTCGGTGGTGCGCTGTTCGCCGAGATCGAGACCGCGGGCATCACGCTCCCGACGGATTTCGTCGGCGGTGTGATCGGCGTCGACTACAGGACCGACGAGATCGTGTCTGCCCTCGAGATGATCGGGTGCGAGGTTCTGGCCGTCGACGGCGGCTGGAGCGTCATCCCGCCGTCCTGGCGTCCTGACCTCACCGACCGGTGGACGCTCTCCGAAGAGGTTGCCCGTATCCACGGGCTCGACCGGGTTCCATCGGTGCTCCCGACGCCGCCGTCCGGGCGCGGGCTCACCGCCGCACAGCAAGGCCGCCGCCGGGTCGCCAACGCGCTGGCAGCCGCGGGGTACGTCGAGACGCAGTCCTTCCCGTTCACGACCGAAGAGCTCAATGACCTGCACGGCTCGGCGTCGGGCGACCGCCTGCCGTCGGTGAAGCTCGCCAACGCCCTCGACGGGCAGTCGCCGTTCCTGCGGCGATCGCTCCTGCCGGGATTGATCGCCGTCGCGCACCGCAACCAGTCGCGCGGGTTCACCGACCTGTCGCTGTTCGAGACCGGCGCAGTGTTTCTGCCCGAGCGCGACGTGACCTACGGGACCGACTCGGTGCCGCCTCTGGCAGTGCGACCGGATGCGGCCACGCTCGCGGCGCTCGACGCGTCGATCCCGCCGCAGCACCGGCACGTTGCCGTTCTGCTCGTCGGCAACAGCGTCGCGAAGCAGCCCGGTCAGCCGGCGACGGAGGCGGGACTCGCCGAAGCCCTCGATGCCGTGCGTACCATCGCCACGGCTGCCGGGGTGACGATCGACGTCGCGCAGGCGCAGCGTGCTGCGCTTCACCCCGGCCGCGCCGGAGTGCTCTCGGTCGGAGCCGTCGAGGTGGGCTACGTCGGCGAACTGTTGCCGGCGGTGGCCACCGCATCCGATCTTCACGGTCGTGTCGTCGTCGCCGAAATCGACCTCGATCTCGTGCTGTCGCTCGCCGGGGAGCGCGTCGTCGCATCGTCGCTGTCGGGGTACCCCGCCGCGACCCAGGACCTGTCACTCGTGCTGGGTGCCGACGTTCCCGCCGCCGATGTGCGCGCCGCGCTCGCCGAGGGCGCCGGAGACCTTCTCGAAGCGATCCGGCTCGTCGATGACTACCGGGGGTCGGGTGTGCCCGACGGCGCCAAGAGTCTGACGTTCGCGCTGCGTTTCCGGGCCCCTGACCGCACACTCACGGCGGCCGAGGCGACCGAGGCGAAACTCGCCGGTGTTGCCGCGGCCGCGGCGCGCTTCGGGGCCACGATCCGGGAGTAGCCCGAGTCCCCGCCTGCCGGGTGCCGGTGCGGGGGTCGGTGCCGGGCACAACTGCGGGCCGACCGGGCGACACGCCGGGCCGGCGCACCGCCTGTCGGCGTGTCCGCCGGTTGGTCCGCACTTCTGCCCGCCTGCCGGGTACTCCCGTCCGGGGCAGGTACCCACGCCCGTCCGTCGGCCCGTATGTTCGCCCGCCGGCCGGCACTTCCGTCCCGGGGCAAGTACCCACGCCCGTCCGGCCGGGCTTTCACATGCCGTGCCGCGGGATGCCGCTAGGCTGACGGCGTCGGGGGCCGATCGCGCGGGGGAGTCGATATGGACGTGCACCTACCGGGTTGGTACGACGACGGGCACGGCGCGCTGCGCTGGTGGGACGGCTGGGCATGGACCGAGCACGTCGCGCCGCAGGCGCCCGGTGGCAGACCGTTCGTCGTGCACGAGTCGCCGCCCCGGTCAGCGCCGCCGTCCCTACCGCCCGTTCCGGCGGAAGCGCACGCCTCTCCAGCACAGCCTCCAGGACCGTCCGCGCACGACCTCGCGCGGCAGGTGTCTGCATCCGTCCCTGAACATCCCACGCCGGGTCCTCCACCACTCGGCGCGGCGGCCCCGGACCCGTACGCGATTCACCTCCCGTCCCCGGCAATGCCCGCGGCGTACGACGGCGTGCCGCACACCTCGGCGTCCGGCCCGGGGTATCGGGCACCGGGCGCGTCGGCGTACGGCACGGTCGCACCGTACGGTGTTCCCGGCGCTGCGCTCGCACCGAACGGCCTTGGCGTGGCGGGGTTCGTCGTCGGCCTGGTTTCCCTCTTCCTTCCGCTGTTCGTCGGTCTGGTCGGAGGGCTGGTCGGCCTCGGGCTCTCGATCGCGGGCGTGTCCCGAGTCGGTCGTCGGAAGGGCTTGGCGATCGCCGGACTCGTCCTGAGCATCGTCGCGGTCATCTTCATCCTCTGAGCGCCGGCCGCCGTACCTCGCCGCGCGAGCTGCTCGCCCGTGCACATCTTCGGGCGGATGCCGCGACACGCCGGGTGGCGTCTCCTGCCGGCGGCGTGTCGCGCCGACGCCCCGTAGTTGAGCCCGGCCCGGCACCCGGCGCCCGGCGCCCGGCACCCCGGTCAGCGGTAGCGGCGCCCTTCGTCGCTGCGGTAGAGCCACACGGCGAGGATGCCGAGCGCGACCGTCCACACGAGGATCCCGACGACCGCCCACGCCGGGACGGCGGATCCGAGAGCGGTGTCGACCACGATCTCGCGCGCCTGACGTACCCAGAGGAACCCCGAGGCGACGTCGAGCCACTCGGGGAACATCATCGGGGGAAGAAAGAGCCCGCCACCGAAGGCAAGCAGGAACATCGCGACCTGTGCGACCGCGATTGCCGCTTTCGGGCCGGCTGTCGTACCGATGATGATGCCGAGCAACGACGATGGCACGGCTGTCAGCACGACCAGTCCGACCGCGGCGAGGAACGAGCCGAGTGAGACGGATGCGGCGGTGAACAGCGCGCCGATGACCACGAGCGGGATCAGCGCGGCGACCGAAAGAGCCAGCGTCGCAGCCATCAGGCCGATGATGCGCGTCATCGGCGACCCAGGCAGCGTCCGAAGGTACGGCCACCAGGGCTTCGAGCGCTGCTCGGCGAGGTCGATGCCGATGTTGAACAGGCTGGCGGACATGAACGCGAAGACGACCATGGAGCACACCGCGGCGGTGGCGAACTCGGGCGACTGCGTGACGGCACTTTGCGGGAGGACGAACAGACAGAAGGCGAGGGTCGGAAACACGAGTGTGCCGATGATCGCGATGGGCACGCGCGCCGTCTCGATGAGGTTGTACTTCGTGTGGACCGCGGCGAGGGTGAGCGTCGACATCACACGGTTCCCTTCGTGATCGTGAGGAATGCTTCCTCGAGCGTTGCCCCTCGTACGTTGAGGTCGGTGAACCTCAGACCGGAGTCGACGAGGGCGCGCACCAACGCGTCGGAGTCCGCGACGACCGCGGTGACCAGGTCGTCATCGACCGTGACACTTGCGTCCGGGTCGAGCGCGCGGATGTCGGATGCCGCGATACCGCGGAGCGTCACGCGTCGTCGCGACACGCCCGCGACGACGGCTGCCAGTGTGTCGTCGGCGCGAACGGTGCCGTGGTCGATGACGACGACGCGCTCGGCGAGCTGTTCGATCTCCTCGAGATGGTGGCTCGTCACGACGACGGCGGTGCCGGCGCGGTGCCGCGCACGCACCGCATCCCACAAGACGCGTCGTCCGTCGACGTCGAGCCCGGTGGTCGGCTCGTCGAGCAGGACGAGGTCGGGGTTGCCGGCGAATGCGAGCGCCACCGCCACGCGCCTCTGCTGTCCGCCGGAGAGGGAGCCGCACTGCTTGTCGAGGAACGCGCCGAGGTCGAATTCGGCGACGAGCTCGTCCCGCCCGCATGGTGACGGATAGTGGGCTTGTACGAAGTCGATCACCTCGCGCACCTTCAGGGAGTCGGGGAGCGCGGTGGCCTGTGGGGTGGAACCGAGTCGAGCGCGCCGTGCGGCGGTGCGCGGATCTCCGCCGAATAGTTCGACGGTTCCCGAGGAGGGCATCCGCAGACCTTCGACCAGCGTGAGCAGGGTGGTCTTACCGGCTCCGTTGGGGCCCAGCAAGCCGACGCACTCGCCGGCGTGGACGTCCAGGCTCACGCCGGCCAACGCGGTGGCGTCACCGAAGCGCTTCACGAGGTCGACGGTACGGATCAGGGGGTTCATGAGTGTCCTCCGAGGAGGTCGAGCAGGCTGCGGCGGTAGGAGCGGAAAGCGTCGCGACCTTCTCCGGTGACGGCCACGCGGGTGACGGGTTTGCGGCCGGTGAAGGACTTCTCGCTGCGGACGTACCCGGCGGCTTCGAGCTTGGCGAGGTGCGTCGTGAGGTTGCCGCTGGTCATCCCGAGCAGCTTCTGCAGAGCGGGGAACGTGATCTCGTCAGCGTCGGTGAGCGCTTCGATGAGCGTCGTCATGATCTGGAGGCGGGCGGGGGCATGGATGACGGGGTCGAGAGGATCCACGGTCATGCGCTCTCTCGCACGCGGCGCGGTCCCCACAGCATGAGCGCTGCGACGACGAGCATCGCCGCCGGGCCGACGGTTGCGTACACGAGGTAATGCGTGGGCGTGCCGATGAACGTCGCGACGACGGCGACGACGATGAGGATCACACCGAGGACGAACATGGGCACGGCGCGCCACAGCGCACCACCGGCCAGATAAAGGACGCCGACGAGGAACACGTAAATCGCGGGGTAGAGCAGCTGTGCGAGGTCGTCGGGCAGTCCATTTCGCTGGAGCCCGAGGATCAGCAGCCACGCGGCGATCATGGATACCGTCCACGCGTTTCCGTACAGTGCCCCTTGGAGTTGGGATCGACCGCTGATGCCGTCGTTCGCCGCACGGATGCCCACGACCGTCGACCAGACGACCGCGACGGCGAGAGCCATGATGAAGATCACCCACCCGGCCGCGGGCGGGAGGATGTCGAGCGCGCCCACGCCCGAAGTGATCCACAGCGCGAAGAAGCCCACCGCCCAGGCCACGGCCCACACGACGAACAGCAGCGCGTAGCGGCGTGTGAGCTGTCGAACGGTCTTGCGCCGCGTTGCCTCCATGAGCTCGAGCATCCGTCGGGAGTCGGCAATGGTGTCATCGTTCATGCAAAGTAGTTTGCATCACAAAGTACGGGCGGTCAACACCTCGCCGAACTGTCCAGCTGTTAGGTCAAGCCGGCGACGCAGTCAAGCCCGTTGATGCGAGGTCGACGTCAGCCGAGACTGTCGACATCCCTCACCTCTCGAGTCCTGCTCGGCACAGCTGTCCGCAAGAGGAGGAAGTGAGAACACATGAGATTCGCAACCGCAGTCCCCGCCGCGATGACTGCCGGGATTCTGGCATTGTTCGGTGCGTCGACGACCGCACACTCAGCGGTGCAGACTTCGCCGGCACACGCGTCCGCAACAATGAACCAGGCTTCCGTAAACAGTGACACCGTGCCCGACGATGGCTATTTCGACATCACGTGCACCCCATGGGCGGGCATCGATCTTCAGGGCGCGCCGACAGCCCGCGGTGAGACTCACTGCGTCGTGCCTGTGGACACCACGATCGGTGTGACCACCATCCTCTACGTCGACGGGTGGAACGTCGGCTCTGCCTACAACGAGTGCACACTCAACGAGATCACGCCCGTCTGCGCCGGTGTACCGGTCATTCGAGATGTCTCCGGATCGACATTCTGCGCGCGCACGCTGGTGTCGTTCCAGCTACCTGACGGGTGGCGTCACGTCGCCACCTCGTCCGGCACCGGCTGCCCGGTGTGAGAGAGGAGAGCGCTATGAACAAGCGAGTGCGCACCGGCATCGCCGGCGCTTCGATCGCTGCCCTCGGTCTGGCAGGAGCGCTGATGATCGGACCGGCCTCTCCAGCGTCAGCGGCCGCGCCCACCTGCCAACCGGCTTCGACCTACGAGGTTGACGGCTCGACAGGTCACGTGATCTTCTATCCCACCGCCCGTTGCGATGGCGCCACAGTATCGCTCGTGGTCGAAGGATTTTCGATCGAGACGGGGTCGTCCAGCATCTTCTATGACGGGCGTCCGGCCGGGACGTATCCGGGTTACGGCGTCTCAATTCCTCTCGACGGCCCCGGCGAGTACTGCGTCGTGGTGTCAGCGGTGTGGACATGGGCGCATGGACTCTACGACGAGCAGGCTTCCGCAAAGAACTGCGTGTACCTCTGAGCAAACGTGCGCGTCCGCCGGGACCGGATGGCGTCCCGGCGGACGCGCGGTACTCATCGATTTTGCCGACCGCCAACTTCGCCGATATGGTCGCGATGTGCCGTCCGCGACGCGAGAATTCTCAACGCTCACCTCGAGCGGGCTTCTTGTGCGCCGACGCTTCCGCCTGTGCGGCCGCCGACTCTAGGCGACCCCGCATGACCCTGGGGGTCTGAGTGGGTGTCGCCGTTTCCGGCCCGCATCCCGAAACTCTCTAAGGTGGAACCCATGACATATTCGGTCGCCGTCTCCGGCGCATCCGGCTATGCGGGCGGTGAGGTCCTGCGAATCCTCGCCGCACATCCCGACGTCGAGATCCGCACCGTCACCGCGCACTCGAACGCGGGACAGCCGCTCATCCAACACCAGCCGCATCTCCGCTCCCTCGCGCACCTGACCCTGCAGGCGACCACCCCCGAGGTGCTCGACGGGCACGACATCGTCGTTTTGGCCCTGCCGCACGGGCAGTCGGGACAGTACACCGACGCGCTCGCCGGCACGCCCCTCGTGATCGACGCGGGCGCCGACCATCGACTCGAGTCCGAAGATGCGTGGAACGCGTTCTACGGCGGCCCGTTCCACGATCCGTGGACGTACGGCGTGCCCGAGCTTCCACTCGCGGGCGGCGGAAGGCAGCGCGACCGCCTGGCCGGCGCGCGGCGCATCGCCGCGCCCGGGTGCAACGCCTCCACCGTGTCGCTGAGTCTCGCGCCGGGTGTCGCGGCCGGGGTCATCGACCCGTCCGACATCGTGAGCGTGCTGGCCGTGGGGCCGAGCGGCGCCGGCAAGGCGTTGAAGCCGAATCTCCTCGCGAGCGAGATCCTCGGGTCGGCGAATCCGTATGCCGTCGGCGGTACGCACCGCCACATCCCCGAGATCCGTCAGGCGCTCGCCGCCGCTCGTTCGGAGATCGGCACCGATGCGGACGGTATCGGCGCGAAGCCTCCGAAGAACGACACATTCTCCGAAGAACGGGCGCCGGATGCCGCGGCCGCCGGTGCCGCATCCCCTGACGCGCCGACGGACGCTGCGGGCCCGGTCGCGACCTCCGGCATCCGGATCTCATTCACCCCCGTCCTCGTACCGATGGCCCGCGGCATCCTCGCGACCTCCACCGCTCCGATCGCCCCTGGTGCGACGGATGCCGAGATCCGCGAGGCATGGCAGTCCGCGTACGGCGACGAGACGTTCGTGCAACTCCTGCCCGAGGGTCACTTCCCCCGCACCGCAGATGTCCTCGGCGCGAACACCGCGCTCATGGGTCTCGCGATCGACCGGGCGGCGGGTCGGGTCATCGTCGTCACGGCAGTCGACAACCTCGTCAAGGGCACCGCGGGCGCCGCCGTGCAGTCCATGAACATCGCGCTGGGCCTCGCAGAGGGCACCGGCCTGACCGTGAACGGAGTCGCGCCGTGAGTGTCACCGCGCCGCAGGGATTCGAAGCGGCGGGCGTCGCCGTCGGACTCAAGTCGACGGGCAAGCCCGACGTCGCCGTCGTGGTGAACCGCGGACCGCTGAAGGTCGGCGCCGCCGTCTTCACCGCCAACCGCGCCAAGGCGAACCCGATCCTGTGGTCGGAGCAGGCGATCAAGGACGGCGTGGTCGAGGCGATCGTGCTCAACTCGGGCGGCGCGAACTGCTTCACGGGGTCTTTCGGGTTTCAGACGACGCACCAGACCGCCGAGCGTGCCGCCGAGCTCCTCGGCGTGAGCGCCGGTGACGTCCAGGTCTGCTCGACCGGTCTCATCGGCGCAGGTGACGAGGTGTTCCGCGGCAAGGTCCTCACGGGAGTCGAACAGGGCGTCGCGGCGCTGTCGCGCGACGGTGGCCTCACGGCTGCCGAAGCGATCATGACGACCGACTCGCGCGCCAAGACGAGCACCTACACCGGCGACGGCTGGACGATCGGTGGGATGGCGAAGGGCGCGGGAATGCTCGCGCCCGGGCTCGCGACGATGCTCGTCGTCATCACCACCGACGCGATTCTGACCACCGAGGAGGCCGATGCGCACCTCCGCGCGGCGACCCACGTGAGCTTCGACCGCCTCGACTCCGACGGCTGCATGTCGACGAACGACCAGGTGACGCTCCTGGCGAGTGGGGCGTCCGGTGTCACGCCCGATCCCGCATCCTTCCGCTCGGCGCTCGTCGACGTGTGCACGGACCTCGCCCTTCAGCTCCAGGCCGATGCCGAGGGTGCGAGCCACGACATCGGCATCCAGGTGATCGGTGCCGCATCCGAGGAGGACGCCGTCGAGGTCGGCCGTTCGGTCGCGCGCAACAACCTTTTCAAGGCGGCGATCTTCGGCAACGACCCCAACTGGGGGCGTGTGCTCGCCGCGATCGGCACGACGGATGCCGCTTTCGACCCCTATGACGTCGACGTCTGGATGAACGGCGTGCGTGTCTGCACCGAGGGAGGGCCCGACGCCCCGCGCGACGCCGTCGACCTCACCCCTCGCTCGACGAGCGTCTTGATCGACCTGAAGATCGGCGACGCGCAAGCCATGATCCTCACCAACGATCTCACCCACGACTACGTCCACGAGAACAGCGCGTACTCCTCATGACAGACATCCAGGACACCGATCCCGCCGAGGCTCGGCTCAAGGCCGAGACTCTCATCGAGTCCCTCCCATGGCTGCGTCGATTCCGTGACCAAGTCGTCGTCGTGAAGTACGGCGGCAACGCGATGGTCTCCGAAGAGCTCCAGGACGCCTTCGCCGCCGACATCGCCTATCTCCGGTACGTCGGCATCCAACCGGTGGTCGTCCACGGCGGCGGACCGCAGATCTCGTCGATGCTCGACCGCCTCGCGATCCCCAGCGAGTTCAAGGGCGGCTACCGCGTGACCAGCACCGAGGCGATCTCGGTCGTTCGTATGGTGCTCACCGGGCAGATCAACCCGCAGCTCGTGAACAAGATCAACGCGCACGGTCCCGTCGCGACTGGCCTGAGCGGTGAGGACGCGGGCCTGTTCGGCGGCCGCCGCCGCGGCGTCATGATCGAGGGCATCGAACACGACCTCGGGCGGGTCGGCGACGTCGTCCAGGTCGACCCGCAGCCCGTGCTCGACCAGATCGCGGCAGGTCGCATCCCCGTCGTCTCGTCCATCGCGCCCGACCTGGATCACCCGGGCAACTCGTTGAACGTGAACGCGGATGCCGCAGCCGCCGCCCTGGCGACGTCGCTCGGTGCCGCGAAGCTCGTCGTCCTCACCGATGTCGCCGGCCTGTATGCGGACTGGCCGAATCGGGACTCGCTCGTGTCGCACCTGACGTCGACCGAACTGCGCGAGATGCTCCCGCGACTGGAGTCGGGGATGATCCCGAAGATGGCCGCGTGTCTGGAGGCGGTCGAGGGCGGTGTCGACACGGCGGCGATCATCGACGGCCGCGTACCCCACTCCGTGCTCGTCGAGATCTTCACCAGCAAGGGAATCGGAACAGAGGTGGTCCTCGGATGACGTGGCAGGATGACGCGGGGCGCGACCTCGTCCGCAGCTTCGGTCCGCGCATGGCGATGTTCGTGCGCGGCGAGGGTGCGTACCTGTGGGATGCGGACGGCCGCCGCTACCTGGACTTCCTCGCCGGAATCGCCGTGACGTCGCTGGGGCACGCGCATCCGGTGTTCGTCGAGGCCGTTGCCTCCCAGGCGGCCACGCTCGCGCACGTGTCGAACTACTTCGCGACTCCGCCGCAGCTCGCGCTCGCCGCACGCCTGAAGCGTCTTGCGGGCACGGGGGAGTCCGGTCGCGTGTACTTCGCGAACTCGGGCGCCGAGGCGAACGAGGCGGCATTCAAGCTCGCGCGCCTGCACGGCGGTGTCGACAGGCCGCGCATCCTCGCGCTGACCCAGTCTTTCCACGGGCGGACGATGGGCACCCTGGCGCTGACGGGAAAGCCCGCGCTGCAGCAACCGTTCCTGCCGATGATCCCCGGTGTGGAGTTCATCGACTCGACAGCCAATGCGCTGGAAGCGGCGATGGATGACCGGGTTGCGGCGCTCATCGTCGAACCCATCAAGGGCGAGGCGGGCGTCGTCGACCTTCCCGAGGGGTATCTCGCCGCCGCGCGTGAGATCACCCAGCGCCACGGCGCATTGCTCATCATCGATGAGATCCAGACCGGCGCCGGCCGCACCGGGGAGTGGTTCGCGTTCCAGCATGCGGGCATCACCCCCGATGCGATCACCGTCGCGAAGGGCATCGGCGGGGGATTCCCCATCGGGGCGCTCGTGACGTTCGCCACGGCCTCCGAGCTCTTCTACCCCGGCACGCACGGGTCGACCTTCGGGGGCAACCCGCTCGGAACGGCCGTGGCCGATGCAGTACTCGCCGAGATCGAGCGCGCCGACCTGCTCGCCAACGCCACCGAGCGCGGCGCGCAGATCCGTGAGGCGATCGCGCGGATCGACTCGCCTCTGGTGAGCGGATGCCGCGGGGCCGGCCTGCTCGTGGGTGTGGGCTTGCGGCATCCGGTCGCGAAGGACGTCGTGCTCGCCGCGCAGGCGCGCGGACTCATCATCAACGCGCCGAACGACGACACGGTCAGACTCGTGCCGGCCCTCAACATCGGCGACGTCGAGATCGACGAGTTCGCGACGCTGTTCGCTGACGCGCTCGCCGCCGTCGCCACGCAATCGACCGACCGGAAGGACTCCCTGTGACCCGCCACCTGCTGCGCGACGACGACCTGACCCAGGCCGAGCAGCGCGACGTGCTCGATCTCGCCGTCGAGCTGAAGAAGGACCGGTGGGCCGACAAGAGCCTGGCGGGGCCCCAGACGGTCGCCGTCATCTTCGACAAGTCGTCGACCCGGACCCGCGTCTCGTTCGCCGTCGGCATCGCCGACCTCGGCGGCTCGCCGCTGATCATCTCGACCGCCAACAGTCAGCTCGGGGGCAAGGAGACCCCCGCTGACACCGCGCGTGTGCTCGAGCGGCAGGTCGCGGCGATCGTGTGGCGCACGTACGCGCAGAAAGGCCTCGAAGAGATGGCCTCGGGCACCCGGGTGCCGGTCGTCAACGCCCTGTCCGACGACTTCCACCCGTGTCAGCTGCTCGCCGACCTGCTCACGATCCGCGAGCACAAGGGCGACCTGGAGGGGCTGACACTGGCGTTCTTCGGCGACGGCATGTCGAACATGGCGCACTCGTACATCTTGGCGGGGGTAACGGCTGGCATGCACGTGCGGGTCGCCTCGCCCGAGAACTACGCGCCCCGCGAGGATGTGATCGCCGACGCCGACCGTCGTGCGGCCGAGACCGGCGGCTCGGTCACCCTCTACACCGATCCTCACGAAGCCGCCGCGGGTGCCGACGTGATCGTGACCGACACGTGGGTGTCGATGGGAAAAGAAGAGGAGAAGCTCGCGCGACTGCGCGATCTCGGTGGCTACAAGGTCACGACGGAGCTGATGTCGATGGCCGCCGCCGACGCGATCTTCATCCACTGCCTTCCCGCCGATCGAGGGTACGAGGTCGATGCGGAAGTCATCGACGGGCCACAGAGCGTCGTGTGGGACGAGGCCGAGAACCGGCTGCACGCACAGAAGGCGTTGCTCGTGTGGTTGCTGCGGCAGCAGTAAAGCCCCCGTCGGGGTGGTGGGCGTCGCGGTGGCGGCGCCTCAACGGCGGCGCGCGCATCCACGGTGTCGACCTCGCGCGGGGCCTTGCGATCGTCGGAATGCTGGCCGCGCACCTCATCGCCATCGAGACGGACTTCTCCTTCGGTGACCCGTCCTCGTGGATCGCCGTCGTCGACGGCCGGTCGTCCATCCTCTTCGCCACGTTGGCGGGGGTTTCGCTGGGCCTGGTGACCGGGGGAGCGACACCTCTGCGGGCGGAAACGCTCCTGACCGCGCGGGCACGCATCGTGATCCGCGCGTTCCTCATCTGGTTTCTGGGGCTGATGCTCATCGAGCTCGGTGTGCCGGTGTTCGTGATCCTTCCCGCTTACGCCATCTTGTTCCTTCTCTCGTTGCCTTTTCTGGCGCTGTCGGCGCGCACACTTCTTGTCATCGCCGCGGCGCTCGCGGCGGCCATGCCCTTCGTCGTCGACGCGATCGACCGGTCCCCGTTGTGGGCGACACCGCTCGGAAACGACCTGGGCCTGCTGATCGGGTGGCACTATCCGTTCCCGGTGTGGCTGGCGTTCGTCCTGGTGGGAATCGCCGTTGCCCGGGCAGGCATCACACGCCTCGACGTTCAGCTGTGGGCCCTCGGTGGCGGTCTCGCCCTCGCCCTCGTCGGGTACGGAACGGATGCCTTGCTGGGCCAGGGCCCGATGACCGTATGGACGGCGGACCCGCACTCGTCCGGAGTACTCGAGATCATCGGCTCGGGCGGATTCGCCCTCGCCGTGCTCGCGACGTGCCTGCTCGTGTGTCGCGGCATGGTCACGTGGGTGGTGCTTCCGCTGCGCGCCGTGGGAAGCATGCCCCTGAGCGCTTACACCGCACAGATCGTCGCGTGGGCGCTCGTGGCATCCATCGCGCTGGACCGCGTCGCTGACCTGGCGGGTTTCCGGGCGCTCGACCCGTTCTGGCCGATGACCCTCGCGCTGATCGCGACGGCGACGCTGTGGGCGCTCGCCGTCGGTCGTGGGCCGCTGGAATGGGTGTTGGATCGGCTCACGCGGCTTGTCCGTGTGCCGTCGGCGCTCAACGTGCGCCGATAGGCTGGCCCGCGTGAAGGATGAGACGACGACCCCCTCCGGCCACGGCACGAACGAAGGCGCCCTCTGGGGTGCGCGTTTCGCTTCGGGCCCCTCGCCCGAACTGGCCGAGCTGAGCAGGTCGACGCACTTCGACTGGGACCTCGCGCTGTACGACATCGCCGGCTCGCACGCGCATGCGAAGGCCCTTGCCGCCGCCGGCTATCTCACCGCCGACGAAGAACGCGCGATGCACGAGGGGCTGGACGCGCTTGCTGCCCGCATCACCGACGGCACGCTGCGTCCCTCGGAGGCAGACGAGGACGTGCACGGGGCGCTGGAGCAGGCGCTCATCAGGCAGGTCGGACCCGACCTCGGCGGCAAGCTGCGGGCGGGTCGTAGTCGCAACGACCAGATCGCCACCCTCGTGCGGTTGTACCTGCTCGATCACGCTCGCGTGATCGCTCGCGACCTGCTGCGGGTGATCGACGCCATCGTCGCCCAGGCGGACGCACACGCCGCCGCGATCATGCCCGGCCGCACCCACCTCCAGCACGCCCAGCCGGTATTGCTGGCCCACCATCTTCAAGCCCACGCGTGGCCGCTTGTGCGTGACCTCGAGCGCCTGCGTGATTGGTCCTCTCGTGCGGTCGTATCGCCCTACGGTGGTGGCGCGCTCGCCGGCTCGACGCTGGGATTGGACCCGCAGTTGGTCGCCGACGAACTCGGCCTCGCTCGACCCGCCGAGAACTCGATCGACGGGACGTCGGCGCGCGATGTGGTCGCGGAGTTCGCTTTCGTGACCGCCATGATCGGCGTCGACATGTCGAGGTTCGCCGAAGAGATCATCCTTTGGAACACGCGCGAGTTCGGTTTCGTCACGCTCGATGACGGATACTCGACGGGATCGAGCATCATGCCGCAGAAGAAGAACCCGGACATCGCCGAGCTCGCGAGGGGAAAGTCCGGCCGCCTCATCGGCAACCTCACGGGGTTGCTCACGACGCTCAAGGCGCTCCCGCTGGCCTACAACCGCGACCTGCAGGAAGACAAAGAGCCGGTGTTCGACTCCGTGCGCACGCTCGAAGTCGTCCTCCCCGCATTCGCGGGGATGGTCGCGACGATGCGCTTCGACACCGAGCGGATGGCGCAGCTGGCGCCCGAGGGGTTCTCACTGGCGACCGATGTGGCCGAGTGGCTCGTGATCCAGGGGGTTCCGTTCCGAGATGCACACGAGATCTCCGGTTCGTTGGTGCGAGCGTGCGAGGAACAGGGCATCGGTCTCGAGGATGCCGACGACGCGCTGCTCGCCGCGGTCTCGCCGGCGCTGACTCCGCAGGTGCGCTCGGTGCTGACCATCGAGGGATCAGTGGCGAGCCGCGCCGGAGCGGGCGGCACGGCGCCGGCGCGTGTGGCCGAGCAACGGGCGACGTTGATCTCTCGCGCACAGGCGGCAGCGCAGGGTTTGTGACACTCATTGGTCATAGACTGATATTCACCTCGATATCAGCATCTGCTTGATAGTGGATGCGGGCAGGCATAGCCTGGACGCATGGTCGCCGCTGTCATCGCCGATATCGTCCGCTCACGCGAGCTCGATGACCGGCCGAGCGCGCAACGCGCCCTGGAGGCGACCCTGGGTCGCGTCGCAGAAACCGGCCCGAGCGCCTTGCGACCGCTGGTTCCGACCGTCGGCGACGAGCTCCAGGGCGTATTCGGCGAGCTCTCCGCGGCTCTCGCGACGACGATGCTGCTCCAGCTGGCCCTGCCGGAGGAGCTCGAATTGAGGTTCGGGATCGGGCTGGGGCGCATCGAAGAGGTGCCGTCGATGTCGGGGCCACTCTCCGAGGGGGAGGCATGGTGGGCGGCGCGGGCCGCGATCGATGCTGTCGAGACACTCGCGCAACGGGCTGCTCCGTCGGCTCGCACGCGGGTGGCGGTGCCCGCGGGTGCGTCGGACGACGTCCTGGAGCTCGTTCGTGTCGCCAACGCGGGCGTTCTCGCGCGAGACCGGGCGCTCGCGCGACTGAGCGCGCGCAACCGCCGATTGATCCACGGAAGATGGCTGGGCCTCACGCAGGCCGAGCTCGCCGAGCAAGAAGGGGTCGGGCAGTCGGCCGTGTCTCAGGCGCTCTCGACAGCCGACGCCGGGGCGCTTCTGGAGGGGCTGCGTGAGCTCACCGATCGAGCGGAGTGAGCGTCACCAGATGGCGAGCCACGCGAGGCCGGTCGCGGCGCATGCCCAGAGCAGACTCGCGAGTGTGCCCACGATGAACCGCTCGCGGGCGGCGGGCGTCGCCAACTCGGTGAACCGGCCGATGCCCTTGAGGGCCACGACCACGGCGATGACCGCCGGAAAGCCTGCGATCACCCCGAGTGCCACGGCCGCACGTTCGAGATATCCGATCATCGTTCCGCCGCGTAGAATCTCCTCCTCGCGCGGGTGGGCGCCTTCGGCCATCAACTCGACGAGGATGCCGCCGCGCGTCCCTTCGCGTGTACGTCCGCCGTCCGCCGCAGTGAGCGCCCAGCGCGCGAACGGATTGCCCCCCACCACGGCGAGCGCGACGCCGAGCATCGCGATCACGATCGCGAAAAGACGGGGGACGTCGTACGGCACGACCGCGACGACGACGAACGCGAGAGCCACCACACCACCGGCGGCTGCGAGCAGACCGGCACGGGGGCGACGCAGGGCGATCGTCACAAGGGCCAGTGCCGCGCACAGCGCTACGAAGACGAAGATCACGACGAAGGCCTCGGCGATGACGTCGATCCGAAGGGTGTCCACGCGGCCAGTCTCGCACGCGCTTCGGACGCGCGAGCGCGCGGGGCGCGGGGCGCGCCGCTGATAGCCTGAAGCGCGTGTCGAACAGCAATGTGAGCGCGATCGCGCCCGCCAACGACCCGTCGTTCGAGAACGTCTGGGATGAACTCGTCTGGCGTGGCCTCGTGCACGTGTCCACCGACGAAGCGGCGCTGCGCGCCCTGCTCGCGGGCGACCCGATCACGTATTACTGCGGATTCGACCCGACCGCGCCGAGCCTTCATCTCGGAAACCTCGTCCAGCTGTTGACCATGCGTCGCCTCCAGTTGGCGGGCCACAAGCCGCTCGGGCTGGTCGGCGGCTCCACGGGCCTGGTCGGTGACCCCGGCGGCCGCGACACCGAGCGCGTACTCAACCCCGTCGAGACCGTCGAAGAGTGGGTGGGGTACCTGCGCTCGCAGGTCGAGCGGTTCTTGAGCTTCGAGGGCGACAATGCCGCGCGCATGGTCAACAACCTCGACTGGACCGCGCCCTTGAGTGCCATCGACTTCCTGCGCACGATCGGCAAGCACTTCCGCGTCGGCACGATGATGAAGAAGGATGCCGTCGCAGCCCGACTCAACTCCGAAGCGGGAATCAGCTACACCGAGTTCAGCTACCAGATCCTCCAGGGACTCGACTACCTCGAGCTCTATCGCCGGTACGACTGTGTCCTGCAGACCGGTGGCAGCGATCAGTGGGGAAACCTCACCAGCGGCACGGATCTCATCCACCGTGTCGAGGGCAGATCGGTTCACGCGATCGGTACGCCGCTCATCACCAACAGCGACGGCACGAAATTCGGCAAGAGCGCCGGAAACGCCATCTGGCTCGACCCCGCGATGTGCAGTCCGTACCGCATGTACCAGTTCTGGCTCAACACCGACGACGCCGACGTGATCACACGACTCAAGGTCTTCACCTTCCTCAGCCGCGCAGAGATCGAGCACTATGAGCGGCTGGTCGCCGAGGAACCCTTCGGACGAGCGGCCCAGCGTCGGCTCGCGCTCGAGGTGACGACCTTCGTCCACGGTTCCGAAGCCGCGAACGCCGTGGTCGCGGCATCCGATGCGCTGTTCGGCCGGGGAGATCTGCACGGCTTGGATCCCACGACGTTGCGTTCGGCGCTCGACGAGCTGCCCAACGCCACGCTCGCGCGTGGCGCGGGCGTCGTCCAAGCCCTCGTCGACACCGGACTGGTTTCTAGCATGTCCGAGGCGAGGCGCGCGATCGCCCAGGGCGGAGTGTCGGTCGACGGTGCCAAGATCACCGACGACACCGCGACGGTCGAGGGGACGCTCCCGGGTGGAGTGTCGGTCGTACGGCGCGGCAAGAAAACGCTGGCCGGCGTCTTCGTCGTGCGCGACTGATACCGCACATCGCCGATGCCGTTCACCCCGAGCCACGCCGTCGTTGCCCTCCCGTTCGTCCGCACCCCGCTGATTCCCGCGGCGATCGCGATCGGGGCGATGACACCCGACCTTCCGCTCTTCACTCGAGGGTTCCCTCTGGGATACGGGCGGACGCACGATCCGTTGTGGCTCCCCGCCACGATGGTCCTGGCGTTCGCGTTGTTGCTGGTGTGGCGCTGCCTCATCCGGCCGGCGGCGGCTGATCTCACACCGACCGCGATCGCAGCACGCCTCCCGGTCGAGTGGGAGAGGAGTGCGGGTGCATCTCTGCGCGAGACGATCGCGCCGCGCGCCGGTGCCGTGCGCGGCGGCCTGCTGCTCGCGGCATCCCTCGCGATCGGTGTGCTCTCGCACATCGTCTGGGACCTGTTCACCCACGAAGATCGCTGGGGTACGCGCGCGTTTCCCTGGCTCGAGAACGCGTGGGGCATACTCCCGGCCTACAAGTGGCTCCAGCACGGTTCGACGGTGATCGGACTCGCGATCATCGGAATATGGGTCGTCGCGTGGCTGGCCCGTCGTACACCGCGGGCAGAGGTCTCGCGTGCCGTGCCTGCCGCAGTCAGGTGGTCGTGGTGGATGTCGTTGCCGGTGTTCCTCATCGGCGGATGGGTCATCGGACTGAGTGTTTTCGGTCCACTCGACGACGACTTCACCGTCGCGCACCTTGCGTACCGCGTCTTGCCGCCGGCGTGCGCGCTGTGGGGACTGCTGAGCCTTGCGCTGTGCGTCGTCGTCCAACGACGTCGCGTCAGGCGAAGGGTGACCACGCTGCGCTGAAGGCACAGGCTGAGGGCACAGAGAAGGGGCCGCCGGCATCGATTGGCCGGCGGCCCCGGTCGCCTGATCGCGATTGGGGTCGCATCGGCGGGGTTGATCGCATCGAACGGGCGTGTCACCGCTCGGTTGGGGGCCGAGCGGCCGGGCTCCTCCACCCGAAGGAGCGCCGTCGTGCGCAAGACGAGAGTATGGCCGCCGGGGCGTGTGCGACCTCGAGTGTGCGACTGATCATCCACCCGAATCATCCGACCGCGCGTCCTGTGGCCATCGGACGATTCCCGAGCGACAATATGAACCATCGCGCGGGGACACGCGGTGACGAGTGCGAAGGGGGATCTCGCATGACCGAAGACGGCGCACTCCTCGCATCCGCGCCGGGTGCGAGGTGGCACACGATCGTGCGCGAGCGGTTCGAGGACATCTGGTCTGAGCTGCCGGCGCTCACGGTGCTGACCGCGACGCCGGGGTGGGGAAAGACGACGTGGATGCGACAATGCCGCGATGCACTTCGACGCACCGACCCGCAGTGCGAAACCGTGTGGGTGTCGACCCGGCGCGGTCTCGAGCGGCTCCTCGATCGGCCCGTCGCCGGTGCCGCGGTGGTGTTCGTCGACGATGTACTGCTGACAGAAGGCGATCAGCTCTGGTCGCGTGTCGCGACGGCGGCTCACGACGAGCGGCGTTTCGTCGTGAGCGCGATCGACCACCCGGCGAAGGAGATCGTCGACGCCGTGCCATGCCTGCACGTCATCGATGAGCGGGACCTGGCGTTCGACGACGTCGAACTCGACGAACTCGTCGTCCGCAACGACGTGCCTCCTGCGCCCGAACTCGTCCATGCACTCAGCGCCGCGGCACGGGGGTGCCCGCTCCTTGCGCGGATGCTCATCGAGCACGCGCGACGGGCGACGCTCAGCCGCCGCGCGATCGAGGCGCGAATTCCCGTCGTGGAGGCGCTCGCGGACTGGGTCAACGACCACACGGCGGGCGAGACCCGTGAACAGTCGACCTCTTTCGCGTTCCTCCGCGAGGCGGCCGCCTTCCGCAGGTTCACCTCGCAGATGCTGGTGACTGCCCGGGGCGGTAGCGGGAGGACGCATGCCCAGCGCATGTTCGCTCGGTTGCGGGCCTCGCCCCTCGGAGACATCGAGGTCGACCCGCTGACGGGCAAGGAACGATTCGTCTGGAGCCCGGCGATGTGGAGGCGCTTCGACGAGGACTTTACGCCCGAGATGCGACGGGAGCAGCTACGTTCCGGACAGCGCTACGCGTCGGCCCATGAGGGCACCGGGCTGCGGATGTTCTATGCGCTCGAACTCCAGGATTACCGTGCCGCGGAGACGCTCGCATTCCGCGACTTCCGCTACTACCAGCGCTACGGGCTGCCCGAAGTGCAGGACGCGCTCCTCGAGCTCCCGCTCGAGGACGTCGCGCGGTACCCGTTCCTGCTCGAGCTCGCCTGCGACATCCGCCTGCGGCGCAGAGGCCCGGGTGCAGCGGCCGCGCGCGGCCTGCGTGACTTCCTCGCCGTCGCACGGACGCCTGCCGACGCCACCGCGCTGACACGACTTCGATACGTCGTGCGGCGTGCCCATGCGAGTGTCACCCTCGGCGACAGGGCGACGACGATCGCGACGCTCGAACGACTGAGGTCTCTGCTCGACGCGGATGTCGACGGAGGCGGGGAGCTTCGTGTCGAAGCCGAACGCGACGCAGACGTCGCGGTGGCTGCCGCGGGCGAGCTGGCGCTCGCCTTCTGGTCGACGACGCAGGTCGACGATCACGCCCTCGCGCTGAGGGTCGTGCAGGCGGGTGTGGAGTTCTCGAGGGGGAGCGAGCTCGCTTTCGACAACGAAGACGCGCTCGCCACCGAGAGCGACTTCGCCGGACTGCGGTCGCTCGACCCCGACGGCGTGTTGGATCCCGCGAACCAGGTGAACACGCAGAGCCTGAGTTTCTTCGCGCTCGAGAGCGGGCACGACGGCGATGCACTCGACGCGCTCCGCGCGCTCTCTGACGTACCCCGCAACACGGTGCTGCGTTCAGCGGGAGACGGATTCACGCTCATGGTGCGCGCGCTGGCATCGCCGACCGGCGTTGACCTCTCCGCGGTCGATCGCATGGTCCGCCTCAATCAGGACTTCTGGGCGGACGGGCAACCGAGCACCTTCACCGCCTTCGGTGCGACGTGCGCCTATCTCGCCGGCGGCCGGCGACAAGCAGCGGAGGACCTGTGGCAGTCCATCGCGGCGGACGACTGGTTCGCCCGAACCTCGCGGGGACTCGTCGCTCTCGCCGCCGGCGACGCGCGTGCCGCGGTGTCGGCGTGTGCGGATGCGGTGACGGCTTCCACCATGCCGAGGCTGCGGACGCTCGCGGATGTCTTGCTCGCGACGGCCCTCGCGCGCGTCGGACAACTGGAGGCCGCGGCAACGCGGCTGAACACGCTGTGGCAGGTCCACCACGCGCCGCGTCTGGTGCGCTTCGCTGCGCGCTTCGTATCCGACACCGACCTCCACACGCTGATCGGATTGCCGAATCTGACGCGCACGTTGCGCGAAGCGCTGGCGGCATGCGCGGGCGACAGCCGCCCGCTGCATAGAGCGAGCGTGCCGATGTTCTCGGCGATCGAACTCGAGGTCCTCGCCCTCATGCGAGAGGGGCTCACCAATGCCGAGATCGCCGGGCGACGATTCGTATCGACGAACACCGTGCGCACGCAAGTGCAGGGCATCTTCCGAAAGCTCGCCGTCAACGACCGCGCCGGGGCCGTGGCGGCCGCGCAGCGCGCTGGACTGCTCTAGGGTCCGGAATTCCGCGGATCTCAGGCGCGACACGCCCGGGATGCGGGCTGGATTTGCCGGAACCCCAGAACCCACGTAACTTATTACTTGTTCGCCCCACAGGGAAGAGCGAGAGCCGAGAAGGCCACGCCCCCTCAAGCGGAGAACCACCCCCATCCCAAACCTCTCGTAGAGAGAACATGACCTTGTGGTCTAGGATGGGACATCCACCTCGTGGACCGCGGTCGTCGACTGCTGCTGAGGATCTGAAGATCCCAGCGAGTCGATTTGACAGACGGAACGAGAGGGATAAGATAGAGAAGTTGCCCTGCAGGGGAGGCCGAGAGGCCGAACGGCAGGAGCATCCGATCCTTGAGAACTCAACAGCGTGCACTTGTCAAATGCCAAATA
Source organism: Microbacterium koreense (assembly GCF_042677105.1). Lineage (NCBI taxonomy): Bacteria > Bacillati > Actinomycetota > Actinomycetes > Micrococcales > Microbacteriaceae > Microbacterium > Microbacterium koreense. The sequence goes on along the minus strand of NZ_JBHTIM010000001.1, from coordinate 2,356,612 downwards.
ACCTCGTTCCAGCTTAGGCTGGATAGAGATTCCTTTGGATCAATTCATGGATATGTCAGCAATGACATCCGACATTGGTCAGATCAAACTCGCTGCTTCGACCCAATTCCGGTCGAGGTCAGCAACATTTCTTCACGGAGAGTTTGATCCTGGCTCAGGATGAACGCTGGCGGCGTGCTTAACACATGCAAGTCGAACGGTGAAAGCGGAGCTTGCTCCGCCGGATCAGTGGCGAACGGGTGAGTAACACGTGAGCAATCTGCCCCAGACTCTGGGATAAGCGCTGGAAACGGCGTCTAATACCGGATACGAGCTACGAAGGCATCTTCAGTAGCTGGAAAGAACTTCGGTCTGGGATGAGCTCGCGGCCTATCAGCTTGTTGGTGAGGTAACGGCTCACCAAGGCGTCGACGGGTAGCCGGCCTGAGAGGGTGACCGGCCACACTGGGACTGAGACACGGCCCAGACTCCTACGGGAGGCAGCAGTGGGGAATATTGCACAATGGGCGCAAGCCTGATGCAGCAACGCCGCGTGAGGGACGACGGCCTTCGGGTTGTAAACCTCTTTTAGCAGGGAAGAAGCCTTCGGGTGACGGTACCTGCAGAAAAAGCACCGGCTAACTACGTGCCAGCAGCCGCGGTAATACGTAGGGTGCAAGCGTTATCCGGAATTATTGGGCGTAAAGAGCTCGTAGGCGGTCTGTCGCGTCTGCTGTGAAAACCCGAGGCTCAACCTCGGGCCTGCAGTGGGTACGGGCAGACTAGAGTGCGGTAGGGGAGATTGGAATTCCTGGTGTAGCGGTGGAATGCGCAGATATCAGGAGGAACACCGATGGCGAAGGCAGATCTCTGGGCCGTAACTGACGCTGAGGAGCGAAAGGGTGGGGAGCAAACAGGCTTAGATACCCTGGTAGTCCACCCCGTAAACGTTGGGAACTAGTTGTGGGGTCCATTCCACGGATTCCGTGACGCAGCTAACGCATTAAGTTCCCCGCCTGGGGAGTACGGCCGCAAGGCTAAAACTCAAAGGAATTGACGGGGACCCGCACAAGCGGCGGAGCATGCGGATTAATTCGATGCAACGCGAAGAACCTTACCAAGGCTTGACATATACGAGAACGGGCCAGAAATGGTCAACTCTTTGGACACTCGTAAACAGGTGGTGCATGGTTGTCGTCAGCTCGTGTCGTGAGATGTTGGGTTAAGTCCCGCAACGAGCGCAACCCTCGTTCTATGTTGCCAGCACGTAATGGTGGGAACTCATGGGATACTGCCGGGGTCAACTCGGAGGAAGGTGGGGATGACGTCAAATCATCATGCCCCTTATGTCTTGGGCTTCACGCATGCTACAATGGCCGGTACAAAGGGCTGCAATACCGCGAGGTGGAGCGAATCCCAAAAAGCCGGTCCCAGTTCGGATTGAGGTCTGCAACTCGACCTCATGAAGTCGGAGTCGCTAGTAATCGCAGATCAGCAACGCTGCGGTGAATACGTTCCCGGGTCTTGTACACACCGCCCGTCAAGTCATGAAAGTCGGTAACACCTGAAGCCGGTGGCCCAACCTTTTGGAGGGAGCCGTCGAAGGTGGGATCGGTAATTAGGACTAAGTCGTAACAAGGTAGCCGTACCGGAAGGTGCGGCTGGATCACCTCCTTTCTAAGGAGCATCTGAAGTCTTCGGACTTCCAGAGCCGGCATCGAGACGAACGTTCTCGACCGGTCAGCTCATGGGTGGAACATTAGACAAGGTGTCGATCGGAGATCTCCGAGCTCAGTACGCTGCTTGCAGCAGGAACGGCGAAGAAGGAACTGAACGACACATGCACGCTGTTGGGTCCTGAGGGACCGGGTGCCGCTTCGGCGGTGACTGAACCTCAGGGCCTTTTCTGGCGGCCGGCATGGCACGCGGAGAAGGTACCGCCCGTACTTTGAGAACTACACAGTGGACGCGAGCATCTTTGAGATGAATCTTCGGATTCATTTCACATAGATGATCTTTTTAGATCATTAGTCAATTTCTCGCCTGAGCTTCGGCTCGGGCGCGATTCTTTGATGAAACTCATGTGATTTCAAGTCTTTAAGAGCAAACGGTGGATGCCTTGGCATCTGGAGCCGAAGAAGGACGTAGCAATCTGCGATAAGCCTCGGGGAGTGGATAAGCACACTTTGATCCGAGGATCTCCGAATGGGGAAACCCCGCTGGGCGGCGTGCCGACCCAGTGACTCCCGCCTGAATATATAGGGCGGGTAGAGGGAACGTGGGGAAGTGAAACATCTCAGTACCCACAGGAAGAGAAAGCAACAGCGATTCCGTCAGTAGTGGCGAGCGAACGCGGATCAGGCTAAACCGAGTACGTGTGATATCCGGCAGGAGTTGCGTATTCGGGGTTGTGGGACTTTTCAGGCTGTTCTGCCGAACAGCCGGCGTTACAAGAAGGTATAGACGAACCGCATTGAAAGGCGGGTCAAAGAGGGTGCCAACCCCGTAGTCGAAATGCCTCCCTTGGCGCGAAAAGTATCCCAAGTAGCACGGGGCCCGAGAAATCCCGTGTGAATCTGTCAGGACCACCTGATAAGCCTAAATACTCCCAGATGACCGATAGCGGACAAGTACCGTGAGGGAAAGGTGAAAAGTACCCCGGGAGGGGAGTGAAATAGTACCTGAAACCGTTTGCTTACAAACCGTTGGAGCAGCCCTGGTAGCTGTGACAGCGTGCCTTTTGAAGAATGAGCCTGCGAGTTAGCGATATGTGGCGAGGTTAACCCGAGTGGGGTAGCCGTAGCGAAAGCGAGTCTGAATAGGGCGATTCAGTCGCATGTCCTAGACCCGAAGCGAAGTGATCTATCCATGGCCAGGTTGAAGCGACGGTAAGACGTCGTGGAGGACCGAACCCACTTAGGTTGAAAACTGAGGGGATGAGCTGTGGATAGGGGTGAAAGGCCAATCAAACTTCGTGATAGCTGGTTCTCTCCGAAATGCATTTAGGTGCAGCGTTGCGTGTTTCTTGCCGGAGGTAGAGCTACTGGATGGCCGATGGGCCCCACCAGGTTACTGACGTCAGCCAAACTCCGAATGCCGGTAAGTGAGAGCGCAGCAGTGAGACTGTGGGGGATAAGCTTCATAGTCGAGAGGGAAACAACCCAGACCACCAACTAAGGTCCCTAAGCGCGTGCTAAGTGGAAAAGGATGTGGAGTTGCTTAGACAACCAGGAGGTTGGCTTAGAAGCAGCCACCCTTGAAAGAGTGCGTAATAGCTCACTGGTCAAGTGATTCCGCGCCGACAATGTAACGGGGCTCAAGCACGCCACCGAAGTTGTGGCATTGACATTATTGGTAGGCCTTCGTGGTCCAGCCGTGTTGATGGGTAGGAGAGCGTCGTGTCGCGAGCGAAGCGGCGGGGTGACCCAGCCGTGGATGCGACACGAGTGAGAATGCAGGCATGAGTAGCGAAAGACGTGTGAGAAACACGTCCTCCGAAAGACCAAGGGTTCCAGGGTCAAGCTAATCTTCCCTGGGTAAGTCGGGACCTAAGGCGAGGCCGACAGGCGTAGTCGATGGACAACGGGTTGATATTCCCGTACCGGCGAAGAACCGCCCAAGCTAATCCAGTGGTGCTAAGAGTCCTAACCAGGAATGCACTGATCCCTTCGGGGTGACGGCCTCCTGGCGAACGCTCGACCCCATGCTGGTGCGGCTAGCGTATTAACAGGTGTGACGCAGGAAGGTAGCCCAAGCCAGGCGATGGTTGTCCTGGTGCAAGTGCGTAGGCCGAGTGATAGGCAAATCCGTCACTCTTATGGCTGAGACACGATGCGGATGAAAAGTGGGTGATCCTATGCTGCCGAGAAAAGCATCGACGCGAGGTTCTAGCCGCCCGTACCCCAAACCGACTCAGGTGGTCAGGTAGAGAATACCAAGGAGATCGAGAGAATCGTGGTTAAGGAACTCGGCAAAATGCCCCCGTAACTTCGGGAGAAGGGGGGCCTTCGACGTATTAGGACTTGCTCCGAAAGCGTTTGGAGGCCGCAGAGACTAGTGGGTAGCGACTGTTTACTAAAAACACAGGTCCGTGCCAAGTCGCAAGACGATGTATACGGACTGACGCCTGCCCGGTGCTGGAAGGTTAAGAGGACCGGTTAGCCGCAAGGCGAAGCTGAGAATTTAAGCCCCAGTAAACGGCGGTGGTAACTATAACCATCCTAAGGTAGCGAAATTCCTTGTCGGGTAAGTTCCGACCTGCACGAATGGCGTAACGACTTCCCAACTGTCTCAACCGCGAACTCGGCGAAATTGCATTACGAGTAAAGATGCTCGTTACGCGCAGCAGGACGGAAAGACCCCGTGACCTTTACTACAGCTTGGTATTGGTGTTCGGTGTGGCTTGTGTAGGATAGGTGGGAGACTTTGAAGCATGGACGCCAGTTCATGTGGAGTCATTGTTGAAATACCACTCTGGTCACTCTGGATATCTAACTTCGAACCGTAATCCGGTTCAGGGACAGTGCCTGGTGGGTAGTTTAACTGGGGCGGTTGCCTCCCAAAAAGTAACGGAGGCGCCCAAAGGTTCCCTCAACCTGGTTGGCAATCAGGTGGCGAGTGTAAGTGCACAAGGGAGCTTGACTGTGAGACTGACAGGTCGAGCAGGGACGAAAGTCGGGACTAGTGATCCGGCAGTGGCTTGTGGAAGCGCTGTCGCTCAACGGATAAAAGGTACCTCGGGGATAACAGGCTGATCTTGCCCAAGAGTCCATATCGACGGCATGGTTTGGCACCTCGATGTCGGCTCGTCGCATCCTGGGGCTGGAGTAGGTCCCAAGGGTTGGGCTGTTCGCCCATTAAAGCGGTACGCGAGCTGGGTTTAGAACGTCGTGAGACAGTTCGGTCCCTATCCGCTGCGCGCGTAGGAAGTTTGAGAGGATCTGACCCTAGTACGAGAGGACCGGGTTGGACGAACCTCTGGTGTGTCAGTTGTTCTGCCAAGAGCACCGCTGATTAGCTACGTTCGGGATGGATAACCGCTGAAAGCATCTAAGCGGGAAGCCGGCCTCAAGATGAGACTTCCATGCCTTCGGGCGAGAGGCTCCCAGCCAGACTACTGGGTTGATAGGCCGGATGTGGAAGCGTGGTAACACGTGAAGCTGACCGGTACTAATAAGCCGATGACTTGATAACACACCTTCCTGGTGCTTGCGTCCACTGAGTGGTTCTCGATGTACGGTCGAGAACCGCACGACAATGACTTTGTCTGTGCAGACTGAAACATCAATAGTGTTTCGGCGGCCATAGCGTGAGGGAAACGCCCGGTTACATTCCGAACCCGGAAGCTAAGCCTCACAGCGCCGATGGTACTGCAGGGGGGACCCTGTGGGAGAGTAGGACACCGCCGGACTTCTTTCGAGAAATGGCCACCCAGAGTTGGGTGGCCATTTCGCGTTTACGGGCCGTTTTCTACGGCATCCGGGGAGGATGAAGTTATGAGTGACGACCGTCCGTCTGACGACGAGTCGCGCGATCGCCGTGATGATCGGCGAGGCGACTCACGCAATCGTCCCTACGGTGAGCGGCGATCCGGATCTGATCGCGGCGCCCGTCGCCCGTCCGATGACTCTGGTCGTTCTTCCTCTGGTCGCGGCGATGGCGCTCGCCGGGATCGCGAGCGAGACGATCGCCGCGGCCAGCGTGGACAGGGACGCCCCTCGGGAGGGCGTCCGGCTCGTGATGACGCTGAGCGTCGCCGTTCCGGCCGGCCTGATCGTGAGGGCGGGCCCCGCGGTTCGGGCCGAGCCGATCGCGAGACCGGGTCGCGCGGGTACACACGCGATGGCGGCACACGCGGGCAGGGGCGCGACAGTTCGCGGTCGGCGCCGGGCCGTTACGGCTCCGGCAGCGGAGCCGGTCGGGCACGCTCTCAGGGCGGCGGCCGATACGACTCCGCTGACCGGCGTGCACCGCGCGATCTCGCCGAGGACCTGCGTCCGGTTCGCGCGCGGCACGACGACCCCGAGGTGCCGGACGAGATCACGCCCCGTGATCTTCACCCGAGCGCCCGCAATGAACTGAAGACCCTCAGCAAGGAGAACGCCGAATGGGTGGCTCGTCATCTCGCGATGGCTGCACGCCTGATCGACGATGATCCCGAGGCCGCACATCGACACGCCCTGTCGGCGTCGCGTCGTGCGGGTCGCATTGCCATCGTCCGCGAGACCTTGGCGATCACCGCGTATGCGACCGGTGATTTCGCGCTGGCGTTGCGCGAGTTGCGAACCTATCGCCGCATCTCCGGTCGCGACGACCAGATTGCCTTGATGGTCGACAGTGAACGCGGCGTAGGACGCCCCGATCGGGCTCTTGAGCTCGGACGCTCGGTCGACCGCACGGCGCTTGCGGCCTCGGTCCGAGTCGAGCTTGCCATCGCGATGTCGGGGGCTCGGCTCGACCTCGGTGAGCCCGAGCGCGCATTGCTTGAGCTCGACATCCCCGAACTCGACCCGTCACGCGCGTTCGAGTGGAGCCCTGCACTGTTCGCGGCGCGGGCCACGGTGCTCGACGAGCTCGGAAGATCCGACGAGGCAGCAGACTGGGCGCGTCGGGCCGTGGTCGCGGCCGATGCGCTCGACGCGGCGAGTGGTGTCGACGATCTCGAGACGATCGAGATCGACGAGATCGACGAGATCGACGAGATCGACGAGACGGCTGACGACGAGGGCAACGGCGAGAGCATCGACGCGGACGCCGCCGACGGGCAGGCACACGGCTGATGGCGTTGTTCGGGCGTGCCAGGCCGTCGACCCCGCTCGAGGATGTCGACGTCGTGCTCGCAGATCTCGACGGGGTCGTCTACGCCGGGGCGGGGGCGCTCCCGTACGCGGTTGACAGCCTTGCTCGCGCGGGGGCGACGCGCCGGCTCGGGTACATCACGAACAATGCCTCCCGCACCGATGCATCGGTCGCGGATCATCTCTCGGCGTTGGGATTGACCACGCGCCCCGACGAGGTGGTGACCAGTCCTCAGGCGGCCATGCGGTTGCTCGCGACGCTGATCCCCGCCGCGTCCACGGTGCTCGTGGTCGGCGGTGAGGGACTCGAGACGGAGGTGCGCAAAGCGGGCTTCGCCGTCACTCGCAGTGCAGACGACGCGCCGGCGGCGGTCGTTCAAGGATTCGCGCCTGAGGTGGGCTGGGTCCACCTCGCCGAGGCTGCCTATGCGCTGGCCGTTCCTGAGTCCGAGGGCGGTATCCCCTGGATCGCGACGAACACCGACTGGACGATCCCTCAGGCACGCGGAGTCGCCCCCGGTAACGGCACGCTCGTGTCGGCTGTCCACACCGCGGTCGGTCGGCTGGCGACCGTCGCCGGCAAACCCGAGGTGCCGATCTTCGAAGAGGCCGTCGCGCGGTTCGGCGCGCAGCATCCGCTCTTCTTGGGCGACCGCCTCGACACCGACATCCTCGGCGCGAACCGTGCCGGCATCGCTTCGGCGCTCGTCTTGACGGGAATCGATCGTCCGAAGCACCTGCTCGCTGCCGCTGCCGATCACCAGCCGACGTACATTCTCGGTGATCTGCGCGAGCTCCACGAGCCGTACCCCGAAGCACGCATCCGTGATGGCCTCGTGACCGTGCGCGACGCGCGCGTGCGGATCGACGGTCCCGACGTGCAGATCCTCGCGGCCGGCGACCGCCCGATCGACCTGCTCCGTGCGGGCGCGCGTGCGATCTGGGACACGGGACGGGCGATCTACGGCTTCCGCGTTCCCGAGCTTCTGTACGCCGATCCGTTCCATCGGCCGTGAGCTTGCCGACACGTGGCGCAACCGCGTCGTATTCTGACCGCATGGATGGTGCCAACGAGACCCCTTCTGATCTGCTCTCGAATCTCGAGGTGATCGAAGCCCAGCCATTGGCGACGCGCGCCGCGGCGTATGAGTCCCTCCACGATGCGCTCGCGCGCAGACTCGATACCGACCCGGGCGCCGGTCCCGCCTCGTGACGAGCAGGTTGGATGCGGCGCTCGCAGCCCGTGGGCTCGCGCGCTCCCGCACCCACGCCGCATCTCTCGTCACCGAGGGCGCGGTGAGTGTCGACGGCGTGTGCGTCGTCAAGCCGTCGACGCGCGTGTCCGATGAGGCGGACCTCGTCGTCGCCGGTGCCGATCATTACGTCAGTCGTGCCGCGCACAAACTCCTGGCGGCGTTGGACGCTTTCGGCATCGTCCCCGCGGGGCGGTCTGCGCTGGACATGGGGGCGTCCACGGGTGGGTTCACCCAGGTGTTGCGAGAGCGGGGAGCCGCACCCGTCGTTGCCGTCGACGTCGGGCATGGCCAGCTCGCGGCGCCCGTTGCCTCGGACGACCGCGTGATCGTGGTGGAAGGCTTCAACGTGCGCGACATGACGCCCGCGTCGCTGCGCGAGGTGAGTGGGCTGGAGGCGCCGCCCTCGTTCATCGTCGGTGACCTCTCGTTCATCTCGCTCGGGCTGATCCTGCCTGCGGTGCGGTCGGTGATCGCTGACGACGGAGACGCGGTGCTGCTGGTCAAGCCGCAATTCGAGGTCGGACGTACAGCGGTGAAGGGCGGGCTCGTCACCAACCCGGTGCTCAGGGCGGACGCGGTCACGCGCGTGTTGTGGGAGGCGTGGGACGTCGGATTCGGAACACTCGGAGTGATCTCCTCCCCACTGCTGGGCACCCACGGCAACGCAGAGTTCCTCGTCCACCTCGCGCCGGGTCGCGGCGACAATCCGACAGAATGGTTGAGCACCGTGAACCGACTGGCGGGGAGCCCATGAGAGATCCGCAGCGCAGCATACTCGTCGTCGCGCATGCGCGCCGGGACGACACTCTGCAGGCTGCCGAGCGCGTCATCCGCTCATTGCAGGACGCCGGAGCGCAGCCGGTGTTGGCCGCCGACGACGCGCGCGAGCTCGCCGCGGAGCTGCCGACACTCGCCGATGTCGCGATCCTCGGCCGCGACGCCGCCGTCGATGACATCGAGCTGGCAATCGTGCTCGGGGGGGATGGGACGATCCTGCGTGCGACCGAGTTGGTCCGCGCCGGCACCGCACCGGTCCTCGGAATCAACATGGGTCACGTCGGTTTCCTCGCGGAGATCGAGCGCGACGAGCTCGACGATGCAGTGCGGCGGGTGATCGCGCGCGACTATCGCGTCGAGGAGCGGCTCGCCTTACAGGTGCGCGTCAAAGATGCGCACGACGACGTCGTGTACGAGACGTGGGCGCTCAACGAGGCGACCGTCGAGAAGGCCAGCCGTGAGCGGATGCTCGAGGTGGTCATCGAGGTCGACGGTCGGCCGCTGTCGTCATTCGGCTGCGACGGTGTCGTCGTTTCCACCCCGACCGGCTCGACCGCCTACAACTTCTCCGCCGGAGGGCCGGTGATCTGGCCCAGCGTCCAGGCTCTCTCGGTCGTTCCGCTGTCCGCCCACGCGCTGTTCGCCAAGCCGCTCGTCGTCGGTCCCGAGCACGCCGTGGCGATCGAATTGCTCGAGCGCACCGGTGGCGTCGGCATCCTGTGGTGTGACGGCCGGCGCTCGCACGAACTGCCCCCCGGTGCGCGGGTCGTGGTGCGCCGCTCCGACCGTCCGGTGCGTCTTGCGCGCCTGCATCCGGCTGAGTTCACCGACCGCCTCGTGCGCAAGTTCCAGTTGCCCGTCATCGGGTGGCGCGGCCCCGCAGCGATCACGGGCACCATTCGCACAGCGGAGCCCGACGCGTGATCGAGGAGATGCGCCTGCGCGACCTCGGAGTGATCGCCGAGGCGACCCTGCCGATCGGTCCGGGCTTCACCGCGATCACCGGCGAGACCGGGGCGGGCAAGACCATGGTGGTCACCGGGCTCGGCCTTCTGCTCGGCCAGCGAGCTGACTCGGGCGCCGTGCGATCCGGTGCCCGGCAGGCGTCGGTCGACGGCGTGTGGGTCGTCGACGACGACGGACCCGTCGCCGAGCGCGTGCGTGAGGCCGGGGGTGAGGTCGAGCCGTTGGGCGATGGTCGGGCGGAACTGCTCGTCGGCCGGTCTATTTCGAGCGAAGGGCGAGGCCGTGCGTCCGTCGGCGGCCGCGCCGCTCCTGCCGGAGTCCTCGGCGACCTCGCAGAACACCTCGTGGTCGTGCACGGTCAGTCCGATCAGCTCCGTCTGACGTCGGCTGCCGCCCAGCGCGAGGCGCTCGACCGCTTCGGGGGTGCGCCGGTCGACGCGGCCCGTGCGACCTATCGCGACGCGTTCGACCGGTGGCGGCACCTGGATTCAGAATTGCGTTCTCTCGTCGATGACCGCGCGGGGCGGGCGCGCGAGGCAGAAGAGCTGCGTGCGACGATTGCCGAGATCGAACAAGCCGCACCCGTCGCGGGCGAGGACGCTGAGCTCGCCGTGCGCGCGGAGCGCTTGGCCAACGCCGAAGACCTGCGGGCGGCCGCCGCGACCGCGCACGCGACTCTATCGGGCGACGGAGAACAGCCGGATGTGACGATTCTCCTCGCGGAGGCGCGGCGCGCGCTCGAACGGGTCGACGACCCGGTGTTGACGGATGCCGCGCAGCAGGTCGCGGATCTCGGCTATCGCGCCACCGACGTGGCTGCCACCCTCGCGGGGTACCTCGCCGATCTCGACGAAGCAGGCCCGCATGAACTGGCCGCGGTCGAAGAGCGGCGGGCCGTGCTCGGCGGCCTCGTCCGCGCGCACGGCACGTTGGAAGCGGCGATCGAGCTGCTCACCTCCGGCTCCGCGCGCCTGATGGAGCTCGATGACGACGGCGAACGCGTCGAGCGGCTCGAGAACGAACGCGCGTCGGCCGCATCCGTCCTCGACGATGCCGCGGCGGCTCTGACTGCGGCTCGGACCGAGGCCGCACGTCGGCTCTCCGAGGCGGTGACGGCCGAACTGCATGACCTCGCGATGCCGGATGCCCGCGTCGAGGTGTCGGTGACGCCGGGCGCCGCGTCGGTGACGGGACGGGACGACGTGGCCATTCTGCTTGCGCCGCACACCGGGGCGCCGCTGCGTCCCGTCGCCCGGGGAGCCTCGGGTGGTGAGCTGAGCCGAGTGATGCTTGCGATCGAGGTCGTCATCGCCGCGACCGACCCCGTGCCCACCTTCGTCTTCGACGAGGTCGACGCCGGCATTGGTGGTGCCGCGGCCATCGAGGTCGGACGGCGCCTCGCGAGGCTCGCGCGCTCGTCCCAGGTCATCGCGGTGACCCACCTCGCTCAGGTGGCCGCGTTCGCCACCAACCATCTCTCCGTCGTGAAGGCCGGCGACGGGTCGGTGACCGCATCCGACGTGCGCCGGCTGGACGGCGACGCACGAGAGGCCGAGATGGCACGTCTGCTGTCTGGGATGCCCGACAGCGACGCTGCTCTGACACATGCCCGAGAGTTGCTCCGTCTCGGCGACGAGACCGACTGATAGGATAAAAGCCCGTGACCGAGACTTCTGATTCTTCCCACGGCAGCGCCTTGAACGACACCCCACGGCACATCTTCGTGACCGGAGGTGTCGTTTCGTCGTTGGGTAAGGGTCTCACCGCCGCGAGTCTCGGCAATCTGCTCACCGCCCGCGGGCTTCGCGTGGTCATGCAGAAGCTCGACCCGTACCTCAACGTCGATCCCGGGACGATGAACCCGTTCCAACACGGTGAGGTCTTCGTCACCGACGACGGTGCCGAGACCGACCTCGACATCGGCCACTACGAACGGTTCCTCGACATCGAGCTGAACCAGGCGGCGAACGTCACCACGGGTCAGATCTATTCGCAGGTGATCGCGAAGGAGCGTCGGGGCGAGTATCTCGGCGACACGGTGCAGGTGATCCCGCACATCACCGACGAGATCAAACGCCGCATGCGTCTGCAGGCCACCGAAGAGCCGCGACCCGACGTGATCATCACCGAGATCGGGGGCACCGTCGGCGACATCGAGTCTCAGCCTTTCATCGAGTCGGCGCGGCAGATCCGCCACGAACTCGGACGAGACAACGTCTTCTTCGTGCACGTGTCGCTGGTGCCGTTCATGGGGGCTTCCGGTGAACAGAAGACCAAGCCCACACAGCACTCCGTCGCCGCGCTGCGCTCGATCGGTATTCAGCCCGACGCGCTCGTGTTGCGCAGTGATCGCCCCGTGACCGAGTCGAACAAGCGCAAGATCGCTTTGATGTGCGACGTCGACGAGCGCGCCGTCGTGAACGCGGTCGACGTGCCGTCCATCTACGAGATCCCGACGATGCTGCACGAGCAGGGGCTCGACGACTACATCGTGCGTGCGTTGCGTCTCACGCGAGCTGACGACGTCGACTGGACCCGGTGGAATCAGGTGCTGCGCGCCGTCCACAACCCGAAGCACGAGGTCACGATCGGGCTCGTCGGAAAGTACATCGACCTGCCCGACGCCTATCTGTCGGTGACGGAGGCGCTGAAGGCCGGGGGGTTCGCGCAGGAAACCCACGTCAACATCCGCTGGGTCCCCTCGGACGAATGCGAGACGCCCGAGGGCGCGGCGAAGGTGCTCGGTCCGCTGGATGGGATCGTGGTGCCGGGCGGGTTCGGCATCCGTGGCATCGAAGGAAAGATCGGCGCGCTGAAGTTCGCGCGGGAGCAGGGCATCCCCACCCTCGGGATCTGCCTCGGACTGCAGTGCATCGTCATCGAGTACGCGCGCAACGTTGCGGTTATCGACGGGGCGTCCTCCAGTGAATTCGACCCCGACACGCAGGCGCCGGTCATCGCGACGATGGAAGAACAGGTCGACATCCTCGAAGCCGGCGACATGGGCGGCACGATGCGTCTCGGGCTGTACCCCGCGGCCCTCGCCGAAGGGTCCATCGCCGCGGAGGTGTATGGCTCGACGACCGCCTCCGAGCGTCATCGCCACCGGTACGAGGTCAACAACCGATATCGCGACCAGATCGCCGAGGCAGGTCTCGTCTTCTCGGGCATCAACCCCGACCTCGACCTCGTGGAGTACGTGGAACTGCCCCGCGATGTGCATCCGTACTACATCGCCACACAGGCCCACCCCGAGCTGCGGTCGCGGCCGACCGACGCGAACCCGCTGTTCCGAGGGCTCGTCGCCGCAGCGGTCGACCGTCACAGCGCCGGCGAACTGTTCGACGTCGACAATGACTGACCCCGGGGCGTTGCGCGACGAGCCCGTCGACGCGCAGATCGTCGCGAGCGACCTCGTGTACGAGGGACGCGTGTGGGACGTCCGCAGCGATACCGTGCGGTACGGCCAGACCGACATCGTGCGGCAGTACGTCGACCATCCGGGCGCTGCCGCCGTCGTCGCGGTCGACGACGATGAGCGCGTCCTCGTCATCCAGCAGTACCGGCATCCGATTCGTCACCGCGACTGGGAGATCCCCGCGGGCCTGCTCGATGTCGCCGGTGAGCCGCCGCGCGAGACGGCCCGCCGCGAACTCGCCGAAGAAGCCGACCTCGTCGCTGAACGCTGGGACGATCTCGTCAGCGTGTTCACCACCCCCGGCGGCAACGACGAAGTCGTGCACCTGTTCTTGGCGCGGGGACTCTCGCCCGCCCCCGAGGTGTTCGCGCGCGAAGACGAAGAGGCGGACCTCCGGCTGGAATGGGTGCCGTTGGCGGATGCCGTCGCCGCCGTCCTCGACGGGCGGTTCCGCAACGGAATTCTCGCCGTCGGCGTGCTCGCCGCCGCTGAACGGCTGCGCGCGTCGACCGGAGACTGAGATGCGCACCGAACGCGCGGTCGACGCGTTCCTGCGGCACAGCGCCATCGAGCGCGGTCTTTCGGAACACACCATCGCCGCGTACGGGCGGGATCTGGCCGGATACGTCGCCTGGCTGGAAGAGCGAGGCGTGACCGATACCGACGACATCACCGCAGACGAGGTCGCGGCGTTCATCGCCGACCGGGCATCGGCGGCGCCCCCGATGGCGGCGTCGAGCCTCGCCCGACTCCAATCGTCGGTGCGCGGTCTGCATCGGTTCCTCGTGCGCGAAGCAATGGCGCTCGAGGACGTGACGGCGGCGCTGAGGCCACCGAAGCAACCACAACGGCTGCCGAAGGCGCTCACGATCGATCAGGTGGAACGGCTGCTCGTCGGCGCCGGTCCCGCGCCGAAGGATGCCGCGCCCGGCGACCTGATCGGCATGCGTGATCGGGCGCTGCTCGAACTGCTGTATGCGACGGGTGCCCGTGTGTCGGAGGTCATCGGTCTCGACGTCGACGACCTCGCGCACGGCGACATCGTGCGGGTGCGGGGCAAGGGGGCGAAGGAGCGGATCGTGCCCGTCGGTTCCTATGCGCGGGCTGCGGTCGACGCGTACACCACGCGTGCGCGGCCGGAACTGTCGCGGCGCGGACGCGCCACCCCCCGGTTGTTCCTCGGCGCGCGTGGAGCACCCCTGTCACGCCAGAGTGCCTGGCTCGTCCTGCAGGCAGCGGCCGAGAAAGCCGGGCTTGCCGCGCACGTCTCGCCGCACACGCTTCGTCACTCCTTTGCCACCCACCTGCTGCAGGGCGGAGCCGACGTGCGCGTGGTGCAGGAACTGCTCGGTCATGCCTCGGTGGCGACCACCCAGATCTACACCCACGTGTCGGTCGATGCGCTACGAGACGTGTATGTGACGTCACATCCGCGCGCGCGGTGAGCGGGCTTTTCGGCGCACCGACGCGGACGCGGTTTCCCGCCGTGGCGGTGAATAGAATCGATCGAGCATTCGACGTCAGGAGAGTCAGTGGCCCGCAACACGCAGGACGCGAAGAAGGCGTCAGAGGACGAGACGCCGATCGGCCCCACCGGGCGGCCGTATCACGGCTTCGCGACGCCCCCGAAGCTCGACCGGCACGGCCCGGCGCGCATCATCGCGCTGTGCAACCAGAAAGGCGGGGTCGGCAAGACCACTACGACGATCAACCTCGCCGCCTCGCTCGCGTCGTACGGGCGCAAGGTGCTCGCCGTGGATTTCGACCCGCAGGGGGCTCTTTCTGCCGGCCTCGGCATTCCCACCCACGACATCACCACCGTGTACGACCTGCTGCTGGACACCAAGCGCGATCCGCATGACGCGATCGTGCACACCCGCGTGGAGAACCTCGACGTCGTCCCCGCCAACATCGACCTCTCGGCAGCCGAGGTGCACCTCGTCAACGAGGTCGCCCGCGAAACGATCCTCGCTCGGGTGCTGCGCAAGGTGAGCGACGAGTACGACGTCATCCTCATCGACTGCCAACCCTCGCTGGGCCTCCTCACCGTCAACGCGCTGACGGCGAGCCACGGTGTGATCATCCCGCTCGAGTGCGAATTCTTCGCCCTGCGTGGTGTCGCGCTCCTGATCGAGACCATCGACAAAGTTCGTGACCGTCTCAATCCGACGATCACGCTCGACGGTGTGCTCGCGACCATGTACGACCCCCGCACGTTGCACTCGCGCGAGGTGCTCGAGCGGGTCGTCGATGCGTTCGGCGACGATGTGCTCGAGACGGTCATCGGCCGCACAGTCAAGTTCCCCGACGCCTCGGTGTCAGGAATGCCCATCACCGAGTTCGCGCCCGAGCACGCCGCGGCGCAGGCGTACCTGCGGCTGGCGCGAGAACTGGTCGCCCGTGGCGCCGTCGCCTGAGACACCTCCCGATCCCGCGGCATCGGTGACCGATGCGGCGTCGCCCGCCGAGGATGCCGGATTCCGCGTCACGCTCGGCGTGTTCGACGGACCGTTCGACCTCTTGCTGTCACTGCTGGCGAAGCACGAGCTCGATATCACCGAGGTCGCACTCTCGCGCGTGACCTCGGAGTTCCTCGCGTACCTTCGCGATCTCGACGGCGACGAGGAGCTGGATGAAGCATCCGAATTCCTGGTCGTCGCAGCGACCCTCCTCGACATGAAGGTCGCCGGTCTCTTGCCGCAGGGGGAGCTCGTCGACGGTGAGGCCGTCGCGCTCCTCGAGGCGCGCGATCTGCTTTTCGCCCGCCTCCTGCAGTACCGCGCGTTCAAGGAGGTCTCGGGCTGGTTCTCGACCCGACTCGCAGCCGAAGACCGCCGACACAGTCGCACCGTCCGGCTCGAGGAGAAGTTCCGGCGTGCCGTTCCGGAGCTCGTGTGGACGCTCTCGCTCGATGACTTCGCGGCCCTGGCACTGTTGGCGATGACGCCGAAGTCGTTGCCGCACGTGGGTCTTGACCACCTGCACGCACCGCTGGTCAGCATCCGTGAGCAAGCGGCCGTCGTCGTGACCCTGCTGCGCGACGCCGGTTCGCTGACCTTCCGCGAGCTGGTCGCCGGAGTGGGCCAGCAGGGTGTGGTGGTTGCGCGCTTCTTATCGGTGCTGGAGCTGTATCGTCATGGCGCGATCGGATTCGATCAGATCGAGCCGCTGGGTGAGCTGACCCTGCGGTGGACGGCCGAACGGTGGTCGGATGAGAACCTTGCGACCTTGGGAGCGGACTATGACCGATGAGACGGATGATGCGACCCAGCCGTCGTCGACGATGTCGGTCGCGCGCCGGCTGGAGGCGATCCTTCTCGTCGTCGACGAACCGCAGAGCCTGGTGAGTCTCGCCGCCGCCGTGGCCGCACCCGTGGCGGCGGTTCGCCAGGCGGTCGACGCGCTCGTCGAAGACTATGACGGCCGGGCAGGCGGACCTCGGAGAGGGTTCGAGCTGCGCGAGGTCGGGGGAGGATGGCGCCTGTACGTCCGTGCCGAACACGATGATCTCGTCAGCGACTTCGTCAACGCGCAGGCGCCGTCGCGGCTGTCGCAGGCCGCCCTCGAGACCCTCGCCGTCATCGCGTACAAGCAACCCGTGACGCGCGGCCAAGTGGCCTCGATCCGTGCGGTGAACGTCGATTCGGTGGTGCGCACGCTGCTGGCACGCGGGCTCATCACCGAACTGTTCGCGGATGCCGAGACCGGCGCGATCAACTACGGCACGACCGATGCGCTCCTGGTGAACCTCGGCATCAACTCCTTGGACGAACTGCCGCCGATCTCACCTCTGCTCGATGACGGAGCCGAGGGTTTCGCGGGGGAGGGAGGCCGCTGATGGCAGATGTCGAGGGCGTGAGATTGCAGAAGGTGCTGGCCAACGCGGGTGTCGCCTCACGCCGGGTCGCCGAGCAACTGATCGTCGACGGACGTGTGCGTGTGAACGGGTCGGTCGTGGTCGAACTCGGGTCGCGTATCGACCCGGAGTCGGACCTCGTCGACGTCGACGGCGTCGCGGTACAACTGGACCAGTCCAAGCGGTACGTGATGCTCAACAAGCCGACCGGAGTCGTCAGTTCGATGCGCGACGAGCGCGGGCGTCCTGATCTGCGTCGCTTCACTCGGGACTGGCCGGAGCGGCTCTACAACGTGGGTCGGTTGGATGCCGAGACCAGCGGACTGCTCCTGCTCACCAACGACGGCAGTCTCGCCCACGTCCTGGCGCATCCCTCGTTCGGCGTCACCAAGGTCTACATCGCGAAGGTCGACGGTCGGGTGGCGCCGCAGACGATCGCCCGACTGACGAAGGGCCTCGATCTCGAGGACGGGCCGATCGCCGCGGACAAGGCGCGCCTGCTGGACGCCGGGGCCGAGCATTCGCTCGTCGAACTCACGTTGCACTCGGGGCGCAACCGAATCGTCCGCCGGATGATGGCGAAGGTGGGGCATCCGGTCGTCGAACTCGTACGCCGTCAGTTCGGGCCTCTTCACCTGGGAACTCTCCCGGCGGGGAAGGCACGCGAGTTGACTAAGGTTGAGAGGGGTGCGCTGCTCACGCTGTCGCGAAGCGCGCCGCAGCCGGACGGGGAGGACCCCGCAGGGGACCAGGAGACCGAGTGAGCGATTCCACCGCCGCACCAGCGCGCGCGTCGTCGACGCTCGCATCACGCGTGCACGGCACCGTGCGCATCGTCGGCACCGGCCTGCTCGGGGCCAGTATCGGGCACGCGTTGCGCGCACGCGGTGTCGACGTCGCGCTCGCCGACACGTCGCCCGCCCAGCTGCGCCTCGCGATCGACTACGGCGCCGGCCGCGCCGCGCGCGACGACGACATGCCGACGCTGATCGTCGTTGCGGTTCCCCCGGACGTCACCGCCGACGTCATCGAACGAGAACTCGCCGCGTACCCCGGAGCGGTCGTCACCGACGTCGCGAGTGTGAAGCTCGAGCCCCTCACCGACCTGCGCACCCGAGGCGTCGACCTCACCCACTACATCGGATCACACCCGATGGCGGGGCGGGAACGCGGGGGAGCGATCTCAGCGCGCGCCGACATCTTCATCGGGCGCCCCTGGGTCGTCTGCCGTGACGGCGAGACACCGGCATCCGATCTCGCCCTCGTTGAGGGACTCGCACTGGATCTCGGCGCGATGCCGATCGAGATGACGCCCGAGGAGCACGATCAAGCCGTTGCGCTTGTGTCCCACGTGCCGCAGATCGTCGCGAGCGTCCTCGCCGGACGATTCATCGACGCGCCCGACGAGTCGCTCCGGTTGGCGGGTCAAGGGGTGCGCGACACGACGCGCATCGCAGCATCCGCGCCGGAACTGTGGGTACAGATCCTCGATGCCAACGCCGCTCCTGTCGTGGACGTGCTCGACAAGCTCGCCGACGACCTCAGCGCGGTCGCCCGCGCGCTGCGCGATCCCGAGACTCCGGGCGCACGCCGCGCGGTCGCCGAGGCGATCTTGCGCGGCAACGAAGGCGTCGAGCGACTGCCCGGAAAGCACGGCCAGAATCGGCGCTTCGAGCAGGTCGTCGTCATGGTCGACGACACCTCGGGCCAGCTCGGTCGACTGTTCGGCGACCTCGGTGACCTCGACGTCAATGTCGAGGACCTGCGTCTCGAGCACTCACCCGGAGCACAGTTCGGCCTCGCCGAGATCAGCGTTGCGCCCGGTGTGATGCACCGCGCGATCGACGGGTTGCAGGATCGCGGATGGAAGATTGCGAGCACCACGAATGACTGACGCACCGGTGACACCGATGATCGTCGCGATCGACGGGCCGGCCGGCAGCGGCAAGTCCAGCGTGTCGCGCCGCGTGGCCCGCGCACTGGGATTCGGCTATCTCGATACGGGAGCCGCGTACCGCGCATTGGCCTGGCACGCGCTGCAACACGAGATCGACACGTCCGACTCGGTCGCGGTACTCGAAGTGGCCGGCGACTTCGACCTCGGGATCGCCCTGGATCCCGACGACCAGCGTGTACGTGTCGGGGCGGTCGACGCCACCGAGGCGATCCGTACACCCGATGTATCCGACGCCGTCAGCGGCGTCGCGCGGGTGCCCGCGATGCGCCAGGCGATCAATGCGATGTTCCGCACCCTCGTGCAGGACTCCGGGCGCCGCGGTGTCATCGTCGAAGGGCGCGACATCACGACGGTCGTCTTTCCCGACGCGCCCGCGCGCATCCTTCTCACCGCCGCGCCCGAGGTTCGCGCCGCGCGCCGCGCGGCCGAACTGTCGGAGCACGACGCCGCAGATATCGCGGCGTCGATGCAGCGGCGTGACGCATCCGATTCGACCGTCGTCGACTTCTTGACCGCCGCACCCGGCGTCACCATCGTCGATTCGACCGACCTGGATCTCGACGCAACCGTGGAAGCCGTGCTCGCCGTCGTGCGCGCGACCGATCCGCAGGCAGGAGCAGACAATGGCCACTGACGAAGAGTTCGACGCAGGCCCCGACAACATCGAAGAGACCCTCGCCGGACTCGACGAGGACCTCGCCGAAAAGCGCGCCGACGCCCTGCGCGCGGGCCTGGCCGATTACGAGCTCGACGACGAGGACGCCGCGCTCCTGGCAGGGGTCACCCTCGGCGAAGACGGTATCGAGTTCCTGCCGGCGCTTCCGGTCGTCGCGATCGTCGGACGCCCGAACGTCGGCAAGTCGGCGCTGGTGAACCGCATCCTCGGACGACGTGAAGCGGTCGTCGAAGACACCCCTGGCGTCACGCGCGACCGTGTGACCTACAAGGCCGAGTGGATGGAGCGGAGGTTCTCGCTCGTCGACACCGGCGGATGGGAGCCGGATGCGAAGGGCATCGACCGCTCCGTCGCCGCGCAGGCCGAGGTGGCGATCGACCTCGCCGATGTCGTGCTGTTCGTCGTCGACGCCATGGTGGGCGCGACCTCGACCGATGAGCACGTCGTCAAGCTCTTGCGCAAGAGCGGCAAGCCGGTGTTCTTGGTCGCGAACAAGATCGACGACGCGCGCCAGGAGCCCGAGGCGGCGGCGCTGTGGAACCTCGGGCTCGGAGAGCCGCACCCGGTTTCGGCGATCCACGGTCGAGGCGTCGCAGACCTCCTCGATGCCGTGGTGAAGGTGATGCCCGATGTGTCGGCCGTCGCCAAGCACGAAATCGGCGGACCTCGCCGCGTCGCGATCCTCGGGCGGCCGAACGTCGGCAAGTCGTCGTTGCTGAACAAGGCTGCCGGTGAAGAACGCGTGGTCGTCAATGAGCTGGCCGGGACGACTCGTGACCCTGTCGACGAGATCGTCGAGATCGGCGGGCGCATGTGGCGCTTCGTCGATACTGCCGGTATCCGGCGCCGCGTGCACCTGCAGCAGGGGGCGGACTTCTACGCGTCGCTGCGTACCTCGGCGGCGTTGGAGAAGGCTGAGGTCGCCGTTGTCGTGCTCGACGTGAGCCACACGATCAGCGAGCAGGACGTGCGAATCATCGATCTCGTCCTCGAATCGGGGCGCGCGCTCGTCTTGGCGTTCAACAAGTGGGACCGCCTCAACGACGACGATATGGAGAACTCCGACCGGCGGCGTTACCTGGAACGTGAGATCGAGCAGGACCTCGCGCACGTCGCCTGGGCGCCGCGCGTCAACATCTCGGCTCGCACCGGCCGTCATCTCGAGAAGCTCGTGCCGGCGCTCGAGACGGCCTTGACGTCCTGGGACCAGCGAATTCCGACGGGCAAGTTCAACGCGTTCCTGTCCGAACTGGTGGCCGAACACCCGCACCCGGTTCGCGGTGGCAAGCAACCACGCATCCTGTTCGGCACCCAGGCGTCGACGCGGCCGCCGACTTTCGTGCTGTTCACCACTGGGTTCCTCGACCCGGGTTACCGCCGTTTCATCCAGCGGCGTCTGCGTGAGATCTGGGGGTTCGAAGGGACCCCGATCATCACGAACATGCGGGTGCGCGAGCGCCGCCAGCGGTAGTCGGGTGGTGTCTCACCTCGTCGCGAGCCGTGTGACAGGCTGGATCCGTGACGATCGAACCCCCGGCCTTCGATGAGCCTCGGCGCCCGCGCGGACCCCGAGATCCGGGTGATGCGTGGGTCGTCGCGCCCACCGGGGAGCGCTATTGGGGTCGATACGGCGCTGCCGGCTTGCTCGCCGTGGACCCCGATCGGGGGGTGCTGCTGCAACACCGCGTGTCGTGGAGCCACCACGGCGACACCTGGGCGCTGCCGGGAGGTGCGCGGCACGAGGGCGAGTCGGCCGTGGACGGTGCCCTGCGCGAGGCCCAAGAAGAGGCAGGTGTTCCGGACGGTGCGACCCGGCCTCGGCTGATGCAGGTGCTCGACCTGGGCTACTGGAGTTATGCGACGCTCGTCGCGGACGTCGTGGAGCCGTTCGAGGCGATGATCACCGACCCGGAGAGCCGCGCACTGGCGTGGGTGCCGGTGACGGAGGTCGATGACCGACCGCTGCACCCCGGCTTCGCCGCCTCGTGGCCCGGGTTGCGCGCCCTGTTGGACGTACACCCGCTGGTGGTCGTGGATGCCGCCAACGTGGTCGGGTCGGTGCCTGATGGGTGGTGGCGCGACCGTGCGGGTGCGGCCACCCGTTTGGTGTCTCGCATCGAGGCGTTGAGTGCCGTGGGCATGGATGGTGCGCTGCTCGGACGAGCGGGCGACACGTGGTTCCCCGAGTGGAGTGTCGTGGTCGAGGGGGCGGCCCGCGGACTCGACGCGACGGCGCGCGACAGCGTGGATGTCGTGTCGGCACCGGCATCCGGTGATGATCAGATTGTCGACACGGTGCGCGACGCGCGGGCACATGGCCGCGAGGTGACCGTCGTGACGAGCGATCGTGGCTTGGTCGAGAGAGTGACGGATGCCGGGGCCTCCGCCCGCGGAGCGCGCTGGCTACTCGATCTGCTGTAGCGCAGTGGGGTCAACGGCCGCGGAGACGGTCGATCTCGCGTCTCTCGCGTTTGGTCGGGCGCCCGGCCCCGCGATCGCGCTGGGCGACGAGGGGAGCGGGATCGCGTGGGGGAGTGCGGTCTTCCATCGCCTCGGCGGCGAGGGGCGCGCTGACGCGTTTCGTGATCGTCGCGCGCACGACGAGGTGTCTGTCGAACCCGGCGATGCGCACGCGAATTTCGTCACCGGGGCGCACCGGCTGGGCGGCTTTGGCCCGCTCGCCGTTGACCCTGATGTGTCCGGCTCGGCAGGCGGTGGTCGCAACGCTGCGGGTCTTGTAGACGCGCACGGCCCACAGCCAGGCGTCGACGCGAGCGGTGCCGCTCATCTCGTGAGCTCCGCTCTCGCGGAAATCCGCCGCCGGACGGTGGCGACCACTCCGGCGGCGATGAGGCCCTGGCCGAGGGTGTACGTGAGCATCACGAGGGGGCTCGTCCATCCGGGCATCGCCTCGGGCAGGAACAGTCGGAACGCGAGGACCGAGTCGGAGGTGAGGAAGAAGACTCCGCCCCACAGGACGAGCGGATGGCAGCGGGCCGCGGCGGCCGCGGTGCCTCCGAGGACGAGACCGTACGCGGCGACCGCGATCGCGAGCCCGCCGAGGTGCGGCCAGAGGACGGCAAGAAGGGCACCCCACCAGAGCGCGTACACGAGCGTCCACGCAGGGAGAGGGCGGAGGGCCAGGCGCCGCCAGAAAAGCCAGATGTAGACGAGGTGCGCGAGCCCGAACCACAGCAGCATCAGTGGCACGGTCGGGCCCCACGGGAAGAACGTCCCTGCGCCGTCTCCCAGCCAGGACAGCACGATCGCCACGATGAGGAGTGTGATGTCGGGCGTTCGGCCTGTGCCGCGCGCCGCCCAGAGTGCGCCCGCCGCGAGACATGGCATGAGGAGGAGCTTCGTGGGCGCGGCGACGGCTTCCGCGCCGAGCATGAGCGCGACGACATGCACGATCGAGACGACGATGTACGGCGTGAATCCGATCCAGATTCGGGTCATGATCCTCCTCGGTGAGCCGCCACCCATCGTCGCATGCGCGCGAGAAGGGGGATGAGGGGCCGGCCTGGTGCACGTCCGATGTCGCCGGGCTCGTCTGGATCTTTGATGCTCGTCGTGCGCTGCGGCGTCGTCGTGTGACTCGGGCTATCTGCGACGCCTTGGCGCAGAGAACAAATGTACGACTAGCCTCCGACGCTATGGTGAAAGTGCGGTGAGTCAGCCACGCTCTCGCCCGCGGACGTGGTTAGCGAGAGCATTGAGGAACGGGTAGAGTAGGGGAGTTGTCCGCGCGCGGACGACGAACCGGGATGTGGCGCAGCTTGGTAGCGCACTTGACTGGGGGTCAAGGGGTCGCAGGTTCAAATCCTGTCATCCCGACCGGAAGAATCCCCGGTGAGATCGAGAACGGTCTCGCCGGGGATTCGTATTGGTGCCCGGTGTTGACGCTCCTTCTCCTGTTGAGGGCGTTCCATCACGCGGGTCGAGGTTCCGAACGCGCTCCCGGTGCGATGCGCGCCTGATCCGCGAGGCTCAGGCAGGTCTGAATACGGGCAGGGTCTCGGTCGACGCCGCGAGGGCGGACGGTCGGATCAGCCAGAGCCCGTAGACGCCCAGCGCTGTGCAGACCGCCACGGTCACAGCCGCCGTTTGGAACGGGACGGCGATGTACGACACGTAGGGCGCGGTCGAGGCGGTGACGTTGAGTGTCATGTGCAGGAGCACGACGCTCCACAGGTTGCCGCTGCGCACGAAGACCGCCGCGAGAAAGATGCCGAGTGCTGTCGCCCATACGACCTTCGCGACGAGCAGGGTCCACGGCTGCCCGATCATTCCGGGGGCGTGCCCGAGACCGAAGACGACGCTCGAAACGAGAACTGCCCAGAGTATCGAGCGGTGGCTGTTCGAGAACGCACGGGTGAGCGCGGGGAGGACGATTCCCCGCAGGAAGGTCTCTTCGACAAGGGCGACCAATGTGTTGTACAGAACGACCCAGACGAAGAACGCTGCAAACGCATCGAGAGGATGCAACGGCGTCGATACGACGAGGTCGGCCGTCAAGAGTATCGCTGCCGAGACAAACGCGGGCCAGCCGAGAAGGAGCCCGCGCCCAAAGCCCTGCGCACGAAGCCCCATGGTCCACGTGGGGTAGAGGAGGCGCATCGCGAGGACGCAAAACGCGGTGACGATGAGCATGCCCCAGAGGATGGACGAGTTGGCGCCCAACAGCGGGAGCGGAATGAGCGCGAACGGGAGCGCGGTCACATAGATCGTGGCGGCGACGATCGCGATCAGCAGCGGCAGGGCGACAGGATGCGCAGCGGCGAACGAACGCACACCAGAACGAGGAACCTCTGGATCTGCGACCACGCGGGTGATCGTAGCCGACTAAACCGACGCGCTGCCGAGCACCGCGGTTCGGTGCTGGCATGCTGGGACGGAACGGGAAGGAACCCCATGGAGAAACGTGAACTCGGCCACACGGGTCGCACCGTCTCGGCGATCGGCCTCGGCACCTGGCAGCTGGGTGCGGAGTGGGGCGCGGTGTCGGATGCGGACGCGCAGGGTGTGCTGGCGACGTCCGCGTCGCACGGCGTGACGCTGTTCGACACGGCCGACGTGTACGGCGACGGACGCAGCGAGTCCTTCATCGGGAGGTTCCTCGCCACCGGCAGAGTCGAGGGGCTCACCGTTGCGACGAAGATGGGGCGTCGCGTCGCGCAGGAGTCGGCCAATTACACGATGGAGAACTTCCGCGCATGGACCATGCGCTCACGTCGCAACCTCGGTGCCGACACACTGGACCTGGTGCAGCTGCACTGCCCGCCCACCGAGGTCATCGCGGCAGATGAGACCTACGACGCCCTGGATGCCCTGGTCGCAGAACGCTCGATCGCCGCCTACGGTGTATCGGTCGAGACGTGCGAACAAGCCCTCCTTGCCATCGAGCATCCCGGCGTGACGAACGTACAGATCATCGTCAACCCGTTCCGGCTGAAGCCGCTGGACGAGGTGCTGCCCGCGGCATCCCGTGCCGGAGTCTCGATCTTCGCGCGCGTTCCACTTGCGTCGGGGCTGCTTTCAGGGCGCTACAGCGCGCAGACGACGTTCGCAGCAGACGACCACCGCACGTTCAATCGGAACGGTGAGGCGTTCGACGCGGGTGAGACGTTCTCGGGCGTCGACTACGCCGTCGGCCTTGAGGCTGTTCGCGAGCTCGACGACGCTGTGCCGAGCGGTGCGACCCTGCCGGCGGTGACGCTGGCCTGGATCGCCTCTCAGCCCGGCGTCACGAGCGTCATCCCCGGCGCACGCAACGCCGGTCAGGCTGCGGCCAATGCCGAAGCCGCCGCGCTCATCGGGACAGACCTCAGCAGCTTCGATGCGGCCGTGCGCGACGTGTACGACCGACTTCTGCGTGAGGCCATCCACCCGCGCTGGTGAACGGCCGCGGGCTCAGAACGCGTTCTGCAGTTCGCAGACGACCTCGGCGTCCACAGCCGTGCCGTCATCGAGGAAGCCGGCCAGACGCACCCGCACGATGTCGCGGCTGCCGTCTGCCGAGCGCGGTCCCAACTCGGTCAGCGTGTCGATGGTGCCGTCCGCCGACGGTCCGCCCACCCCGGCTGCGCCGGCGAGATCTCGGAAGGTGAACGTCTCCTCGTTCAGCGCGACGTAGTTCATGGCGCTGTCTTCGTGCGCCGCGATGTTGTCGATGCCGACGACGAGGACGATGTCTCCCTCGTTCAGATCGCCCACGTCCTCTCTGCCGTTCTCTCGGCTGATCTCGCAGTCGCCCGTGAAGTCGGGGAACTCCACGCCGTCGACGAACAGCGTCGCGTTTCCGACGTCGTCAGAGGTGTAGGCACCGGCCTCGGTCGTGACCGCATCGTCGTCACTCGCCTCCGCGCCCTCCGTACCGGCGTCCGTGACGGATGTCGGTTCGCCGACGGCCGGCTCCGAGTCCGCGCTCGGCGAGCATGCGGCCAGCCCCGCGGCCAGAGCGAGGGCGAGGCCCGCGACCCACGCACGTCGACCTCGACGAGCGGCGATGACGGTGGTGGCATGGCGCTGAGGCATCATGCAATCAAGGCTGATCGTCGCACGCCGACGGGGCAATACGTCTTTCGACGTAGGCGCCGGTAGTCTGGCCGCGATGGAGCTCAGCGACGCAGACGCACAAGCAGTCCTGCGCGTCGCGGGACGGCTCACCCAGCATCCGCCGCTGGATTTCGCAGAGGTCCTCGCCGCCGTGCGCGAAGAGATCGAGTGCGACAGTGCCTCCTTCAACGACATGGTCATGGCCTCGCGCGACTTCAGGTATGTGATGGTGCCGGCGACCGACAGTGCTCGCGCAGCACGACTCAAGCCCCACTACGACGCGTACTTCCATGAGCACCCGCTGATCGCCGCAGCCACGAACACAAGCGGGCTCGGCGCGATCCGTTTCTGCGATGTCGACGGAAGCGACGTCACCTCCACCGACCTGTTCCGCCAGTTCTACGGGCCCTTGAATGTGCGGTTCCAGCTGGTTGTCCAGCTCCCGTCGCCACCGGATGTCGTGGTCGGGTACGCCCTGAACCGAAGTGAGATGGCGGGAGAGTTCAGCGACCGTGACGTCGCCGTCCTCAACGCCTTGAGCGGGCATCTCGCCATGCACCATCGGGCGGCGCTCGACATCGAACGCACACGTCTCGTGAACGCCGAGTTGGATCGCCACGCGTGGGCCGTGGTCTCGGTTCGCTCCGACAGAATGATCGAGGCGTCATCATCCGAGCTGCTACCGGCAGGCGTTCGTGTGCCGGAGGCGCTGAAGCCCCTCGTCGGCGGCGACACGTCTCGACGAGACGTCACCCTCGGAACACAGCAGTGGGAGTGCATCGCACACCCCATCCCGTTCGGGCCCACGGTGCTCTTCCTGCGCCGACGCCACGACACCGAGGAAGATACCGCCAGACTCATCGCCGCGGGACTGACACCCCGGCAGGCGCAGACTCTCCTCGTGCTCGCGGGCACCGGCGGATCGAACAGCGAGCTGGCGGCAGACCTGGGGGTCTCCGAGGCAACCGTGAAAAAGCACCTGGAGTCGGTGTTCCGCGTGCTCTCGGTGACGAGCCGGACCGCCGCGATCGGGCGCCTGCGAGAACTGACCGAGACGTCGGCGCCCTGACACCGACGACACGTGGCCGCTTCGCGGCGCTGCGTCAGGCCACTCGCTCGACGGGCACCTGCAGCTCGGTCACCCAGTCGGGGCCAGGCTCGTGGCCGTCGGCCTCCAGGTACACCTCGCGACAGTCGCCGACGATGCGGTAGCCGTCGGCGACGACGCGCTCCATGAGCACGGCCCACGATCGGCCGATGCCGCTCATGTCGCCGCGGTGCAGCAGCGTCGCCATCGTGGGTGCTGCGGGCAGCGTCACCACGTCGTACCCGTCGCCGGGACGGGCGGGATCCTCCGCCGTGTACGACACGTGCACGGCCAGGTCGTCGGTGTCGTCGATCGGCTCGTACCAGAACACGCCCGGCTCGCCGAGCGGCCGGCCCGCCGCGCGAAGCGCGCCGTCGAGACGTGCGATCGTCGGGCCGACGACCGGCCCCACGTTTTCGGGGCCGCCGCCGGGTGCGACGACGCTGGTCGCGTAGACGGTGACGGCGTCGACGGGGCGATAGGTGACGGTGTCGGTCATGATCTCTGTTCCTTCCAGGATCCGGAGGCGCCGCTCCAGCTGTGCGAGCCGGGCGGAATCGTCGGCGACGGATGCCGCAAGCTCTGCACGTCGCTCGGCGAGAGTGTCGTACAGGGCGCGGTCGTCGTCGTCGTCGAGCGCGGCGGCGATGCGATCCAGTCCCACGCCGAATCCGCGCAGTTCGACGATCTGCAGCAGCCGCTGCAGTTGCGCGTTCGAGTACCGGCGGTACCCGCTGCGCTCATCGATCTGTGCGGGGGTGAGGAGCCCGATCGCGTCGTAGTGGCGCAGCATCCGCACGCTCACACGTCCGAAGGCGGCGAATTCTCCGATGGTGTACATGGTGGAGACCACGTTCGACCATGACACAGTGTGAGGGTCAAACGGAATACCGAACGAGTGTGGGATGGGTGTGTGCACGCACGTGCGACCCCGGCAGTCGTCGGAGGGTGATTTCACGTCAATGCTCCGCTCGGCGCGCGGGCGCCCCGCGGGCTATCGCTTCGTGATGGTCACATCGACGGTGTCGCCGATGCCCTTACCCAACACCTTGCGCGCTTTGGCGTTGAGCGAGACCATGTGGCCCCCGGTCCCCGTCACCATCGCGCCGACGTTCTCGAGCACGACGTCGTCGACCTGCGCATCCACTCGGACGGTCTTTCCGGTGCCGAAGAAGTCCGCGGAGTCGGGGATCTCGACACAGCTCCACATCTCGCCCTTGACCTCGACACCGATCGTCGCCCGGAAATTCACGTGTTCGGCCGCCATCTGCACAGTGTATGCGGCCGGTCATGGGCGCTGGGAGGTGGGGCGTCACTCCGGGTGCGGAGCGCCCCACGTCGGACGCACGTCACCTCAGAAGCGACTCGACGGCTGACACGCGTTCGTCCGGTGTGCCCGTGACCTCGGTGACGATGAGACGTTCGCCGACGATATCCCGGTCATCGAGAAGGTCGAGCAGCTCATCGTTCATCGCCGCACGCAACTCGGGGTGTTCGTCAGGCGGCACGTGGATGGCGTCACGGGCGGTCAGTGGCAGCACGACCAGCGCATCGACGGTGCGCATCGCCGCGGTGGTCCGGAAAGCGAGATCAGCGAGCATCCCGTCATCCAGCGGGCGACCCGTGAGACGTCCCGCAACGATCAGATAGGCGAGGAAATCCAGCGGTCCGCGCTCGGCGATGAGGTTGTCACCATGAGGCTCGGACGTCAGACGGTCAGCGGCGACTCCGAGCTGCGCCACGAAACTCGCGATCGAAACGGGTACGGCATCGGAATCGATGAACTCGAACGGGTCGGGGAGCACCGTGAATTCCGGATGCCGCAACGTGAAATCGGAGATGAGCGTGCTCTTGCCGCTGGCGTGGGTCCCGGAGACGACGATGCGCACACCGCGAGGATAGCCGCAACAGCACCGAACCACCCTCGGATACGCCACGGGGATCGGGCGTCCCGAAATGGATGCCCGATCCCCGCTGCCACGAGCTACTCGGCCTCGACACGCTCCTGCGAGCGGTCACCGAGGGCGAGCAGAATCGCGAAGCCCGCCCACAGGATTGCCAGCGGCATCGCGGTGTCCTTGCCGTTCCACGTCGGCGATTGCCACATGGCGAACCACTCGGAGCCGATGACAATGAATCCGATGAACCAGATCGCCAGACCCATCGCGTAGGCGCCGTAGCCCCAACCGCGGGCACGGTCGAACAACTCCGCGCCGGCGTTGCGGCGCAGGAAGAGCTTCACGCCACCGATCAGGCCGAGCGCCGCGAAGACGCCCTCGGCGACGATGATGCCGATGTAGCCGAGTGTCCACACCCACGGCTCGGTGATCGCGCGCCACATGAGCGCGTTGCCTTCGAACGTCGTGTCCATCGACAGCACGTGTTTCACGAACTGGTAGTTCGAGTCGTAATCCATGAGGTTGCCCATGAAGACGAAAAGGCCGTACAAACCGGCCGAGAAGAGCGTGAACGCCTGCAGGAGGCGAAGCGGTTGTTTCATTTCCTTACCTTTCTCGTGAACACGAGATCAATGTGTGGCTCGGCGTGGTCGGCAAAGGAGATCGCCTGAACGAACTCCCAACCACGCGTCGCCCGATCCCGAATCACGGATCGATAATCGTCGGCAAGCGAAGCCCCATCGCGATACCTCTGCACCGCGATGCTGACGAAGTCGTACTCGCGCAAACCAGAACCTCCTTGTTCGGGATCGATCGGGCTGAGGCCGTGGGAGTGGTCACCGACGGCCCTCGGTCCGGGGGCGGACCGCCACCCATCCTGGCATCTCGCCAGGGGCCGGGTGGGCGACCGACACGGTCCTCGCGCGTCATCCCGCCATCGAGCCGACGGCGCCGGCGATGTAGGGGATCAGCCAGATGGCCCAGACGACGATGCTGAACCGGTGGAAGGTGTGGATCTCGCGTGGACGGCCGCGAGCGAGCACGACGATCGCCCAGACCAGATGCACCGCCATCAAGAGGATGGCGAACGTCCCGGTCCACGCCATGAGCACGTTCGCTGCCGTGGCTTCGACGCCGGCATCGCGGCGCTCGCTCGCGATGCTGTTCATCAGGAGAGTGCCCGTGGTGTCGGCAGCGAGACCGAGCGCGAAGAACAGGACATGCCACCAGCGCAGAGTCTTCTGCAGGCGTTCTCCCCACACTCCGATCGTGTAGAAGACGAGCGCGAGTGTGATCGTGACGATTGCGAGGGGAAGCATCGGGCTGAGCCTAGCGCCCGTCCGGTGGCTGAAGCGCTACGATGGCCCGGGATCATGTGGGGACATGGTTCTGCCCGGGGCACCGGGCGACTCTGGGGAAGAGGTGCCATGAGCACGAACAACTCGATGCCCGACGTTCCGCCGCCGGTGCAGCGGTTCGTCGCGGCGATCAACGACGCCGACACAGAGAGGTTCGTCTCCGCGTTCGCGGAGGACGGGTTCGTCGACGACTGGGGCAGAAAGCTCACCGGACATGACGGCATCCGAGAATGGGCGGCGACCGATGCGATCGGCATGGGCGCGCAGATGACGATCCTCAGCGCTCACGTCAACGGCGACACCGTGACCACGACCTTCGCGTGGAAGAGCCGTCGATTCACCGGTGAGTCCACCGGAATCTTCGCGGTCCGCGGCGATGTGCTCGCCGGCTTCACGATCCCGCCCCACCACTGACGATGCCCGCGTCGATGAACGAGGCGACGACGCCCGCGACCACCGGCGGAAAGTTGTCCACAGGCCGCAGGAAACGCCGCGCGCGCCCTGCCTACACTGCGACGGTGGCGATGACTCCCGAGCAGCGCGATGCCCACCTGCGCGTGCGCCTTGCCACGCTCGAGACCGAGATCGCCGAACTCTCCCGCCAACGACTCGTGCGCCCAGGTCTGCAGGATGCGCGGTTGCATGCGAGGCAGAGCGACCTCGAGTCTGAAGCGGAACTCGTTCGCGTCGCGCTCGGGCACTCTGAGCCGGCGGCACCGGGCGCACAATGGGTGTGGTGGTTGGTCCTCACCGCCGCGGTGGGGGTCGTGATCGCGCTCGCCGTCGCGATGGACTGAGCCGAAGACGCGGCCTGTGGAGCGCGGGCGCGCGGATGCGGCGGAGCGGTATCGTGTGGCGCGTGTCCTCGTCTGCGCGTGTGACGGTCGTGATCCCGTGTCGCGACGATTCCGCGATGCTCGAGGAGTGTCTCTCCGCGTTGGCGGCGCAACGGCGTGCGCCCGACCGCATTGTGGTGGTCGACAACGCAAGCACCGATGACTCGGCGACGGTCGCGCGGCGCTTCGGTGTCGACGTCGTGCACGAGCCGATGGTGGGCATCTGGCCCGCGGCGGCGCGCGGGTACGACGAAGCGCGTTCCGGTGCCGACCTGATCGCACGGCTCGACGCGGATTCGCGGCCGCACCCGGATTGGGTCGAGCGTATCGAGCGCGCGTTCGCCTCGGACCCGCACTTGGGCGTTCTGACCGGAGGCGCCGAGTTCTACGGGGCCGGTCCGGTCGTTCGCTACCTCGGTGAGCGGTGGTACATCGGAGGCGGGCACTACTGGGTCAAGAAGGCCCTCGGCATACCGCTCGTCTTCGGCTCGAACTTCGCCATGCGAACCGGCACCTGGGATCGCGTGCGTGATCGTGTCGACCGCACGAACACGCGCATCCACGACGACCTCGACCTCACGATCCGTCTGCGGGTCTCGGACGGCGTTCGCTACGATCCGGCGCTGCGCATGCCTGTGTCGGCGCGCCCGTTCCACACTTCACGTGGCTTGTTGCGCCGCGTCTGGCGAGTTGTTCCCACCTTCGCGGCGAGCTGGCCGGAGGGAGCCCGCTGGAACCGCGACGTCGACGGTGGCGTGCCCGCGGCGGTGTGGAACGACGACGAACTCTCGCCCGGGTGGGGGAGATGACGTGGTCGTTACCTGATCGTGAGGCGCGGCTCTTGACCGAAGATGAGAGACCTCTCATGATCGGTGGTGGGGAAGGTACACCGCACTGGGGCTCGCCGGTGCCATACCCGAAGGGCGCGGCGTGACTGCGGTCGACCTCGTGCTCAGCGCCGCGTTCATCGCGTTCGCGGCGCTGAGCATCACCCTCGCCGTGATCGACATCCGCACGCATCGGTTGCCCAACGCCATCGTGTTGCCCGCCTACCCGGTCACTCTCGTCGTCCTCACCGTGTGCTGCTTGCTCGGCGAGGATTGGGGTCGCCTGGCGCGGGGGCTGATCGGAGCGCTCGCTCTGTTCGTCTTCTACCTCGCGCTCCGGCTGATGAGCCCGCGCGGCATGGGCGGGGGAGACGTCAAGCTGGCGGGTCTGCTCGGACTGCTGCTCGCCTGGGTGGGCTGGACCGCCCTGGCCGTCGGCACACTTGCCGGATTCGTGCTCGGTGGACTCTACGGAATCGGACTGCTCGCGGCTCGTCGCGCCGATCGCCGCACCGCCATCCCCTTCGGTCCGTGGATGCTCGCGGGGGCGTGGATCGGGATCGCGGTCGCCGTGTGGTCGGGCGATCCACTCTTGTCAAGCGTCCGCTGATCTGGGCGTGTCGTCGCTAGCGTGGACGACATGAGCACGAAAACGTCCCCGACAACCGAGGCGTTGATCCCCCGGGCCATCGCCTGGGCGCTGTCGCTGCGTCCCGTGCGCGTCTTCCTGCACTACAGCGAACACCGCGGGCCACTCCTCGCCGACAGCGTCACCTACCGTGCGCTGTTCAGTGTCTTCGCCGCGGTTCTGCTCGGATTCTCGATCGCCGCCCTGTGGCTGGCCGGCAACCCGGTCGCCTGGCAGGCGCTCATCGAAGCGGTGGATGCCGCGATCCCGGGCCTCGTCGGCCCCGGAGGCATCATCGACGCCGACGAAATACCGCCCCTCGCCGGGTTCACCCTGGCGGGCATCATCTCGCTCATCGGACTCGTCGCCGCGGCGATCGGCGCGATCGGGTCCTTGCGCACCGCGCTGCGCATCCTCGCAGACGACGTGCACGACGATCTGCCGTTCTTCTGGGTGTTGCTGCGCAACCTCGCGCTCGCGATCGGCATCGGGCTGGCGCTCGCCGCCGCGGCAGCCGCCATGGTCTTCGCCGACCTCGGAATCGGACTCGTCACCGGCTGGCTCGGCCTGACTGCCGACGATCCGGTCGCGGTCTGGACGACACGTGTCGTCGGCATCCTGATCGTCTTCGTCCTTGACGCGTTCGTCGTCGCCGCGCTCTTCCGTGTGCTCTCCGGCGTGCGCGCGCGTCCGCGAGCGCTCCTCACCGGCGCCGTCATCGGCGGTATCGCCCTCACCGTGTTGCAGCAACTTTCGACGTGGTTCGTGGGTGGGGCGGCATCGAACCCGCTTCTGGCGACCTTCGCCGCCTTGATCGCCCTCTTGCTGTGGTTCAATCTCTCGGCTCAGGTGATCCTGATCGCGAGTTCGTGGATCATCGTGTCCACCCGAGAAGCCGATGACCGCGTACGCGCCCGCTACGGTGCGACCACCTTCGCCCAGCGACGAGTGCAGACCGCCGAAGATGCCGTCCGCGTGACGACCCGCGACCTCGAGAATGCGCGGGCCGCACTCGAGGAGGAACGTCAGCGCGCGTAGCGCTCGACGAAGGTGCGTAGCAGGCGACTCGGATGGGCCACCGCCGCGCGACGGACGGCGGAGAGGGTCAACTCGAGCTCGTCGGCGGCGAAGTATCCATGGCCGGCGTAGGCGTGGATCCGCGTCGTGATCCCCTCGACGTCGAGCTCCGGGTGGAACTGGGTTGCATACACGTTCGCGCCGACCCGGAACATCTGAACCGGGCACGTCGGCGACGAGGCGAGCAGGGTGGCGGACGGGGGGAGGGCGCGGATCGCCTCCTTGTGTCCCACGAAAGCGTGGAAGACCGGAGGGATGCCGGCAAGGAGCGGATCGGTCCGGCCTGCCTCCGTCGCCGTCACCTCCACCACCGAGATCGGTTCGGAGTAGGTGTCGTCGATCGTCGCGCCCTGATGGGCACCGACGGTGCCGATGCCATAGCACGCGCCCAAGAAGGGGAAGTCCCGGGCCACCACTTCGTCGAGGAGCCGGGAGAACTCTGACTCGACACGACGCTGTACCGGCGACTTCTTCTCTACGGGGTCGGACGCGTTGAACGGCCCCCCGCCCACGAAGATGCCCGAGACGTCCGCGAGGTCGAGATCCGGCATCGGTCCGGCTTCGAGTCGGATGCGGATCAGATCGCGCTCGTCGAGTCCCGTGTAGCGCAGGAAGAGCTCGTACTCCTCATCGGCAGGCAGGTCTTCGGCTCGCGTGGCGAGCAGGACGAACGGCTTCACGATGCGTACGTCACGAGGCCGAGCTCGACCGGCGACACCAGTTGCGGGTGTGTCGGCACGGCGCGCACAGTGTAGCCGAACGTCCCGGTGATGCTCAGCGGCAGGGTTCCCGCGAACGTCGTCACCCCGTCGACAGGGTCGCCGAGCGGCGTGAGCGGCTGGAGGGTGCGATCGCCCGCGAGCGCGTCGTCGGCATCGGTCGCGCCGTAGACGAGTTCGACGGCGACATCGGATGCGGCGAGGCCGTCGAGTCGCACGTGCGCGCGTACCTCGAGGGTGTCTCCCGCCTGCGGCTGGTCGGGAATGCCCGAGCTGTCCACCGATTCGATGCGGACGTTCGTCCACGCCGACCGCACCCGGGCGACGAAGTCGGCAAGACCGCGCGCCTCGGCGAATCCGTCGGCGCGCAGCGCCGCGGCGTGGACGGCCGCCGGCACGTACAGACGGGTGACGTAGTCGCGGACCATCCGGTCGCTCGTCGCCTTGGTTCCGAGGTCCGTCATCGTATGGCGGACCATCGCGAGCCACCGCGGTGGGACGCCGTCTTCGCGGTCGTAATAGGTCGGAACGAGCTGATGCTCGATCAGGTCATAGAGCGCAGCGGCCTCGGCATCGTCGCGCTCCTCGTCGCCGGCTGCGGTGTCAGCGGTCGGGATCGCCCAGCCGTTCTGGCCGTCGAACCACTCGTCCCACCAACCGTCGAGGATCGACAGGTTGAGCGCGCCGTTGAGCGCGGCCTTCATGCCGCTCGTCCCGCATGCCTCGAGGGGGCGCAGCGGGTTGTTCAGCCAGACATCGCACCCGGGGTAAAGCGTCTTGGCAAGCGCGATGTCGTAGTCGGGGAGAAACACGATCCGGCCGCGGACGCGCGGGTCGCGACTGAAGCGCACGAGCTGCTGGATGAGGAGCTTGCCGGAGTCGTCGGCCGGGTGCGACTTGCCGCCGATGACGATCTGCACGGGCCGCTCGGGGTCGGTGAGCAGACGCGTCAGGCGTTCGGGGTCTCGGAGCATGAGCGTCAGCCGCTTGTAGGTCGGCACACGTCGCGCGAACCCGATCGTCAGCACCTCAGGATCGAGCATCGTCTCGATCCACGCCGGGGCGATGCCCGACGGTGTGTCTGCGCCGATGGATGCCGCGACACGGCGTCGCGCCTCGGCGACGAGTTCGCCCTTCATCGCGGTGCGGATGGCCCACAGTTCTGCGTCACCGATCGCACCGCGATCGTTCCAGTCGTGCCGGTCGGAGTGCGCGTCGCCGAAGACCTGCTCGCTCAGACCCTTGATGGCCGGGTGTACCCACGTGGGTGCGTGGACGCCGTTCGTGATCGACGTGATCGGCACGTCGTCGGTGTCGACGCCGGGCCACAGCGCCCCGAACATTCCGCGGCTGACTTCGCCGTGCAGCTTCGACACCCCGTTGGCATGCTGGCCGAGGTGCAAGCCGAGCACAGCCATGTTGAAGACACCGTGGTCGCCGGCCTTGTACTCCTCGAGACCGAGCGCGAGGGCGCGGGTCGCGTCGAGGTCTTCGAACAGGCCGCTGTCGAGGAAGGTGGCGATGAGGTCGCGGGGGAATCGATCGATGCCCGCGGGGACGGGGGTGTGCGTCGTGAAGACCGTGGACGCGCGCACCTGCATGAGGGCGGCGTCGAACGACAGACCGTCATGGGTGATGAGCTCCGACATCCGCTCGAGCCCCTGGAACCCGGCGTGCCCTTCGTTGGTGTGGTACACGTCCGGCTGGGGTCGGCCGGACAACTCGCTCCACGCGCGGACCGCTCGGACCCCGCCGACCCCGAGAAGGAGCTCTTGCAGCAGACGGTGTTCACCGCCCCCGCCGTAGAGCCGGTCGGTCACCCGGCGCATGTCCTCGGTGTTCGACGGTGTCTCCGAATCCAGCAACAGCAGAGGAACCCGACCGATGTCGGCCACCCACACTCGCGCGTGCAGACGCCGATCACCCGGAAGTTCGAGGCTCACCTCGACGGGTGTGCCGTCGACCCCGCGCAGCAGGGTCAACCCGAGACCGTAGGGATCCAGCAGCGGGTAACTCTCGCGCTGCCACCCGTCATCGCCGATCGACTGGCGGAAGTACCCGGCTCGGTAGAACAGTCCGACGCCGGTGAGGGGTACGCCGAGATCGCTCGCGCTCTTCAGGTGGTCTCCCGCGAGGATGCCGAGACCGCCGGAGTACTGCGGCAGCGAGCCATCGACGCCGAACTCGGGCGAGAAGTAGGCGATGTGCGCCGGTTTGGGGTCGACAAGTTGCTGAAACCATCGGTCGCCGCGCAGGTAGACATTCAGACGTTCGTGCTCGACCTGCACCCGCGCGACGAAATCGTCGTCGGCGGCGAGCTCATCGAGTCGTTGTTGCCCCAACGCTCCCAGCATGCGCGCGGGGTTCTCGCCGACCTCTTTCCATATGTCGGCGTCCATCGAGGCGAAGAGGGAGTGAGTGGCACGACTCCACGACCACCGCCAGTTCGATGCGAGCGTGTCCAGCGGCGCAAGGCGCGCGTCGAGGACGGGGCGGACGGTGAACGTTCGGATGGCCTTCACGCGACGATTCTAGGGGTCGTGAAAACGCTTGCATGACCACCCATGGCCGAGGCGCGAGAGTAGGCTCGTCGCATGGCAATCGCACGTCTGCACGGAGGCCCGCTGGACGGGCAGATCATTCCGCTCGATCCGTCGATCGAGGATTCGTACATCGCGCCGTACGGCGAGGGGCAACTCGTCTACGAGCGAGAGGGCGAAGACATCCATACCGGCGACGACGACGGGCCGACCGAGGCACGATTCGTGTTCGTCGAGACGACGGAGCCGATCGACCCGGATGTCGACGGGCGTGACGACTGACCCGTCGCAACCGACGCGCTCGATCGAGATCGAGCTGAAATTCGACGTCGATGCCGAGACACCGGTTCCTACCTGGAACGGCGTCCCGGGCGTGATCGAGATCTCTTCGGGCGAGGTTCGCGAACTCGATGCCCTCTACGTCGATGACGCTGCCGTCTCACTCGGGCGTGCGGGCTACGCGCTGCGGCGTCGCACGGGCGGTCCCGACGCCGGTTGGCACATCAAGGGACCGCGCGGTGACGACGGCGGGCGCGTCGAACTGCAGTGGCCGCTGACCGACGGCGACACCCCGCCGGCGCATGTCCAAGCGGCCGTCGCGGCGGTGTCGAGTGGTCCTTTCGTGCCGCTTGCCCGAATCCGCAACCGTCGGACGGTCTACCGTCTGCTCGCCGCGAGTGGCGAGATGGTCGCGGAGTTCGCCGACGACCAGGTGGACACGCGAGACGAGCGCACCGGCACGATGCGTTCCTGGCACGAGTGGGAAATCGAGCTCGGGCCCGCCGGACCGACCGGCGACGCGGAGCGTGCGGCGTTCTTCGAAGCGGTAGAACGCGCAGCGCTCGCTGCCGGCGCACGCTCCGCGACGAGTGCGTCGAAGCTTGCGCGAGCTGTCGACCACTGAAGCGACGCCATACGAAGCGACGGCCCGCACATCATCGGTGATGACGTGCGGGCCGTCGCTTCGTGCGGATCGAGCCGTCAGAGGTTGATCATGTGGCCGGCGAGACCATGGAAGGCCTCCTGGACCGCCTCGGACAGCGTCGGGTGCGTGTGCACGTTGCGGGCAGCCTCGAGTGCGGTGAGGTCCCACTTCTGGGCGAGAGTGAGCTCGGGCAGGAGCTCCGAGACGTCGGGGCCGATCAGGTGTCCGCCGAGAAGCTCGAGGTGCTCGCCGTCGGCGACCAGCTTCACGAAACCGACCGGTTCGCCCAGGCCATTCGCCTTGCCGTTGGCAGAGAAGGGGAACTTCGCCACCTTGACGTCATAGCCGGCCTCGCGTGCTTGCTCTTCGGTCAGTCCGAAGGAGGCGACCTGCGGCGAGCAGAACGTCGCGCGCGGCATCATCCGGTAGTCACCGAGCGTCATGGTCTCGGCATTGCCGATGGTTTCCGCCGCGACGACGCCCTGTGCTTCTGCGACGTGCGCGAGTTGGAGCTTGGCCGTGACATCACCGATCGCATAGATGTGGGGGACCGACGTGCGCATGTGGTCGTCGATGTCGATCGCTCCGCGATCAGTGAGCTTCACGCCCGTCTTGTCGAGACCATAGCCCTCGACGTTCGCGGCGAAGCCGATCGACATGAGCACCTTGTCGGCCTCGACAGAACCCTGCGTGCCGTCCTTCGCGGTGTAGGTCACCGTCACCTTGTCGCCGCCGTCTACGACGGTCTCGACCTTGGTGGAGGTGAGGATCTCGACGCCGAGCTTCTTGTACTGGCGTGCGATCTCCTTGGAGACATCGGCATCCTCGTTGGGCAGTGCCCGGTCGAGGAACTCGATGATCGTCACCTTGACGCCGTAGTTGGCCAGCACGAACGCGAATTCCATGCCGATGGCGCCGGCGCCGACGACGACGATCGAACCGGGCAGATCGCGCGCGAGGATCTGCTCCTCGTACGTGACGACGTTCTCGCTGAGGGTCACACCAGGCAGAAGTCGTACGGTCGACCCCGTCGCGATGATGGCGTTGTCGAAGGTGACGCGCTCCGACGAGCCGTCGGCCTTTGCGACATCGATCGTGTTCGCGTCGACGAACGTGCCACGCCCGTCGTACTCGGTGACCTTGTTCTTCTTCATCAGGTAGTGGATGCCCTTGACATGGGTCTCCGCGACCTTTCGGCTGCGGTCCCATGCGACGCCGAAGTCGAATTCGACGTTGCCCGAGATTCCGAACAGGTCGGCCTTGTGGGTGAACTGGTGCGCCAGGTCGGCGTTCTTCAGCAACGCCTTGGAGGGGATGCAGCCGACGTTGAGGCACACACCGCCCCAGTACTTCTCTTCGATGATCGCGACCGAGAGGCCGAGCTGTGCGCTACGGACCGCCGCGACGTACCCGCCGGGGCCCGCGCCGAGGATGACGACGTCGTAATGAGGCATGACTCCAGCCTATCCCTCGGAGCTCGGACTCGACCCGTCGCCGCCGGCCTCGGCAGCCGACTTGCGCCGTGCGCGGGAGACGATCAGGTAGGCGGAGGCCGCAACGACCAGCACGCCGAGCACGGCGACGATGATCCAGGGCACGACAGCCGAGCTGTCCGACGCTGCGGCTGCATCACTGGCCGTCGGCGTGGGTGTGGCTTCGGTCGGAGTCGGGCTCGCGGACTCCGTCGGCTCCGTCGTCGGGGTGGGGGTCGGAGTGGGCGTGGGCGCGGAGGAGACCGTGAACACGATCTCGCCCGAAATCGGGTGCCCGTCGCTGGAGACGACCTTCCACAGCACGGTGATGTCGCCTGCCGTCGTGACGAGAGAAGCATCCAGCGGCTGGATGAGCACGTTCTCTTCGGTGTACGGCTCGTCCGTCATCAGCTCGGTGCCCGCGGCATCCGTCACGACGACTTCGGACGCCCCCGGCTCGGGAGAGATCACCGCGCTGAAGGTGAAGGTCATCTCATCGGGTAACGCTGAGACCGTGGTGCCGTCGGCGGGGTCGGATTCGAGCAGCTCGTCATGGGCGGCGGCAGGCGCGGCCGTGACGACCACTCCGACGAGGACGACGAAGAAGGCGAGGAGCGCCGCCGATACGCGGCGCACGGTGGGGGAAAGGGTCGGTGCGATCACACCTTGAGCCTACCTTCGGCAATCTCTGGGCCACTCTGACGGTGAGCGAACCTGGGTCTGTGCGGGGTCGACAGGGGCCCGCTGAATCAGTAGGTTCTTCACTCAGACCGAGCGACGCATCCGGGGGTGGGGCACTCGGGCGAAGCCCGGACTCCGGGCAGGGGGAAATCGAGTCGTTCAGGCGACGGATCGTCTCGTTGCCGACCGTCGAGATCGGTTAGGCTTGCAGGACGCAGGAGGAGGACCACGTGGAGGACAACCGTCGGCACGAGCCGGACGAGATCCGCCGGGTTTCCGGTGCCGGTGACGACCGCGCCGACGCATCGCCGGGCACCGACACGACACAGACGTTCGGACACGAATCCGACCTGTCGTTCGTGCCGTTCGGCAGCGATCTCTCTGCGGCCGAACTCGAGGCGATCGACGCGTTGCCGCACGGCGCCGCGCTGCTCATCGTCCGTTCCGGGCCGACCGCGGGGGCGCGATACCTGCTCGACACCGACGTGACGACCGTCGGACGTCACCCCGAGGCCGACATCTTCTTCGACGACGTGACCGTGTCACGACGTCACGCTGAGATCACGCGCCAGGAGGCGTCGTTCGAACTCGTCGATCAGCGCTCGCTCAACGGCACGTATGTCGACGGTGATCGCGTGGATCGCGCGGCGCTGCGCAACGGCGCCGAAGTGCGTGTCGGCAAGTTCCGGTTGAATTTCTTCGTCTCGCCGGCCGACCTCGCGCAGGCGCCGGACGCCTGATGGCGACCCCCTCTCCCCGCGAGCGCTCGTCGGCCGCGGGTCTGCTCAGCATTGGCCAGGTGCTCGCGAGACTGTCTCCCGAGTTCCCGGGCCTCTCGGCGAGCAAGCTTCGGTTTCTCGAAGTGCAGGGCATCGTCACACCGACGAGGACCGAATCCGGTTACCGCAAGTTCTCCGCCGCCGACGTCGATCGACTGCGGCTCGCGCTCACGTTGCAGCGTGACCACTTCATGCCCCACACGGTCATCCGGGACTATCTCGCCGACGTCGATGCCGGACGGCAGCCCGCACAGGCACCGACGGTACCGTCGATCGTCGCCGCACCCCGGCGCTACCGGCGTGAGGAACTGCTCGCTGCGGCCGGAGCCGCACCCCAGTTGCTCAACGACGCGATCGGCACCGGTGTCATCGCGGGTGCGCAGACGTATACGGACCAGCACGTCGCTCTGCTTCGCGCGCTCGTGGCCCTCGACCGCCACGGGATCGAACCGCGACACGTACGTGCCGTGCGGCAGAGTGCAGAGCGCGACGTCGCGCTCATCGAGTCGGCGCTCGCGACGCTGCTGCGTCGAACGGATGCGACGTCCCGAGGACGTGCAGCCGAAGCCGCCCCGGAGCTCGCGAAGCGCCTCGAAGAAGTGCGGGCGCTGTTCGTGAAGGCGGCGCTGGATGCGCTTCTCGAATGAGGCGGGCCGCGACACGCCAGAAGCGGATGTCATTGCCCGGGCGGCGGTGCTCATCTAGCGTTAGGACAGATCCGGTGACGGGAGGGGGACGGGCATGACTGCTCACGATGCAGCGGGTGACCAGTTCGCCGCCGAGCTCCTCTTCACCGACGGACTGCCGCAGATGGATGACGAAGTCGGCTATCGCGGTGCCATGGCCGCCCGTGCCGCGGGCATCACCTACCGACAGTTGGATTACTGGGCACGCACCGAACTGGTCGAGCCGACCGTGCGCGGCGCCTCCGGCTCGGGGTCACAGCGTCTCTACGGGTTTCGCGACATCCTCGTGCTCAAACTGGTGAAGCGCCTGCTCGACACGGGTATCTCCCTGCAGCAGATCCGAACGGCGGTCGAGCAGCTTCGTGCCTCCGGCATCCGTGATCTCGCCGGCACGACGCTCATGAGCGACGGTGCCTCTGTGTACCTGTGCACGTCGAACGACGAGGTGATCGATCTCGTCAGTCGCGGGCAAGGTGTCTTCGGTATCGCCGTCGGCAAGGTGCTTCGTGAGGTCGAGACGACGCTGGTCGAGTTCGACCCGCAGGTTCCCGATGCCGTCGACGAGCTCGCTGCCCGTCGCGCCGCACGCTCCGCCTGAACCGGCCCCGTCGGTCACGACCCGACGCGCACCGTTCCTCCGTCGGCTGCGCGCTGACGCCCGATGTCGCGTGGGTCTGCCCGCGCTCAGGTAGCGGGCGTCGGGATGCGCCCCGTGCGCATCACGCGGTCCAGGAGCGCATCGAAGTCCGCCGCGAGTTCCTGGGCGGAGTCGCCGGGCCAGATGTGCAACGGCTTGGCCGCGCCTTGGGCCTGCTGCAAAGAGGTGCGCTCCGGCAACTGCGGCGAGAGCACGAGCGGACCGAACATGTCGCGCAATTCCTTGATACGGAACTGGTGCTCGATCGACTGCGGGCGCACGCGGTTGACGACGATGCCGAGCGGCTGGAGGCGCGGCGAGAGTCCGCGACGGATCTCCTCGATCGCACGCAGCGCGCGGTCGGCCGCCGCAACCGAGAACAGCCCGGGTTCGGTCACGACGATGACGCGGTCGCTGGCGGCCCATGCCGTCCGCGTGAGGGCATTGAGTGACGGCGCACAGTCGATGAGGACGAGGTCGTAGTCCGGTTCGATCGTGGCGAGAGCTTCTTCGAGCTTCCACACGTCGCGCACGCTCGGGTGAGGGCCGTCGAAGTTGATCGCCGACGGGCTTCCGATCAGCACATCGATCGTGCCCGGGTGCACCTTCGCCCAGCCGCTGGAAGTGATCGCCTGACGAACGACCTTCTCTTTCGGGTTGGCCAAGACATCCGCGATGTTCAGACGCCCCGCGACCTGGATGTCCATACCTGTCGAGACATCCGACTGCGGGTCGAGATCGACCACGAGCGTGCGGACACCTCGTGCGAACGCCGCGGAGGCGAGACCGAGAGTCACCGTCGTCTTACCGACCCCGCCCTTGAGTGAGCTCACCGAGAGTACGTGCACAAGGCCCTACGTTACCGTCCCCTAGGCTGAGAGCACACTTTGCCCACCGTCGGGTTGATCTGCGAGGTACACATGTTCCGAAAGATCCTGGTCGCCAACCGAGGCGAGATCGCCATCCGAGCCTTCCGGGCCGCGTTCGAATTGGGCGCGCGCACGGTGGCGGTCTTCCCTTACGAAGACCGCGGCTCACTGCATCGGCAGAAGGCCGATGAGTCCTACGTGATCGGTGAGCAAGGTCATCCGGTACGCGCCTACCTCGACGTCGACGAGATCATCCGTGTCGCGCTCGAAGCGGGGGCTGACGCGATCTACCCCGGTTACGGATTCCTCTCGGAGAATCCCGAGCTCGCCGCGCGCGCGGCCGAAAACGGGATCACCTTCATCGGCCCGCACGCGCAGGCGCTCGAGATGGCCGGCAACAAGGTCACCGCCAAAGAACACGCGATCGCCGCGGGCGTGCCGGTCCTGAAGTCGACGGCGGCGTCGGACGACGTCGACACGCTCGTCGCGCAGGCCGCCGACATCGGCTTTCCGATCTTCGTCAAGGCTGTCGCGGGTGGCGGCGGGCGGGGGATGCGGCGCGTCGAGACCGCCGAAGAGCTGCCGCCGGCGATCGCCGAGGCCATGCGCGAGGCCGGTGCGGCGTTCGGAGACGCGCGGGTCTTCCTCGAGCAGGCGGTCGTGCGTCCCCGCCACATCGAGGTGCAGATCCTCGCCGACGGCACGGGGCACACGGTGCATCTGTTCGAACGCGACTGCTCGGTGCAGCGTCGCCACCAGAAGGTGATCGAGATCGCCCCCGCGCCGAACCTCGACGACGAACTGCGGCAGCGCATCCATCGTGATG
Organism: Microbacterium koreense; assembly: GCF_042677105.1. Taxonomy (NCBI): domain Bacteria; kingdom Bacillati; phylum Actinomycetota; class Actinomycetes; order Micrococcales; family Microbacteriaceae; genus Microbacterium; species Microbacterium koreense. Next base: position 2,312,527 of record NZ_JBHTIM010000001.1, on the reverse strand, counting down.
CCGTGGCGTTCGCCGAGTCGATCGGCTATGTCAATGCCGGAACCGTCGAGTTCCTCGTGGACACCGCCGGTGAGCGGGCGGGGCAGCACGTCTTCATCGAGATGAACCCTCGCATCCAGGTCGAACACACCGTCACCGAAGAAGTCACCGACGTCGACCTCGTTCAGACCCAGATGCGAATCGCCGCTGGACAGACACTCGACGAGCTGGGGCTGAACCAGGGCGATATCGTCCTGCGCGGGGCGGCGCTGCAGTGCCGCATCACGACCGAAGACCCTTCGCAGGGTTTCCGCCCCGACACCGGACGCATCACGACCTACCGGTCGCCCGGTGGGGCCGGCATCCGTCTCGACGGAGGCACCACCGCCGCGGGTTCCCAGATCAGCCCGCACTTCGATTCGATGCTCGCGAAGCTCACCTGCCGTGGGCGCGACTATCCGGCCGCCGTCGCGCGGGCCAAGCGCGCCCTCGCCGAGTTCCGCATCCGGGGCGTGGCCACGAACATTCCCTTCCTGCGTGCCGTGCTCGATGATCCGGCGTTCGTCGAAGGCGACCTCAGCACCGCCTTCATCGAGGAACGCCCGCGGCTTCTCACCAGCCACCCGTCGCGCGACCGTGCGACGAAGCTCCTGAATTGGCTCGCGGACGTCACCGTCAACCGTCCCTACGGTGAGAAGCCGGTTTCCGTCTCGCCCGGAAGCAAGCTGCCCCCGATCGACCTTTCCACGCCCGTCCCCTCGGGCACGCTCGACCGGTTGCGCGAACTCGGGCCGGAGGGCTTTGCCCGCGCCCTGCGCGAGCAGAAGGCGCTCGCCGTCACGGAGACGACGTACCGCGATGCCCACCAGTCGCTCCTGGCGACCCGCGTGCGCACCCGCGATCTCGTCCGCGTCGGGCAGCACGTGGCCCGCATGACGCCCGAGCTCCTCTCGATCGAGGCATGGGGTGGAGCCACCTACGATGTCGCTCTCCGGTTCTTGGCCGAGGACCCGTGGGAACGCCTCGCGGCGCTGCGCGAGACGATCCCGAACATCCCGATCCAGATGCTCCTGCGCGGACGGAACACCGTCGGCTACACCCCTCGTCCCGTCGAGGTCACCGATGCGTTCGTCCGTGAAGCGGCCTCGACCGGTGTCGACATCTTCCGCATCTTCGACGCGCTCAACGATGTCGACCAGATGCGCCCGGCCATCCAATCGGTCCTCGAAACGGGCACGGCGGTGGCCGAGGTCGCCCTGTGCTACACCTCCGACCTGCTGGATCCGTCCGAGAAGTTCTACACCCTCGACTACTACCTGCGTCTCGCTGAGCGGATCGTCGAGACCGGTGCCCACGTGCTGGCGATCAAGGACATGGCCGGTCTCGTCCGTCCCGCCGCGGCCGCGAAGCTCGTCACGGCACTGCGCGAGCGGTTCGATGTGCCCGTCCACCTGCACACGCACGACACGGCGGGCGGGCAGCTCGCGACGCTCCTCGCCGCCAGCGCGGCAGGCGTGGATGCGGTCGACGCCGCCGCCGCGCCCCTGTCGGGCACGACGAGCCAGCCGTCACTGTCGGCTTTGGTGGCCGCGCTCGCCCACACGGACCGCGACACCGGGATCGACCTGCAGGCGGTCAGCGATCTGGAGCCGTACTGGGAAGGTGTGCGCAACCTGTACCGTCCGTTCGAGTCCGGCCTTCCGGGGCCCACAGGACGCGTCTACCACCACGAGATCCCCGGTGGCCAGCTGTCCAACCTCCGTCAGCAGGCGATCGCGCTAGGCATGGCCGACGACTTCGAGCGCATCGAGGACATGTATGCCGCCGCCGACCGCATCCTTGGACGCATCCCGAAGGTGACGCCGTCGTCGAAGGTCGTCGGGGACCTCGCCCTCGCGCTGGTCGCAGCCAACGCCGACCCCGCCGACTTCGCCGAGAATCCGCAGAATTACGACATCCCCGACTCGGTCGTGGGGTTCATGGCGGGGGAGTTGGGCGACTTGCCCGGCGGCTGGCCCGAGCCGTTCCGCACGAAGGTGCTCGCCGGCAAGGATGTTCGCATCGAGGTTCCCCCGCTCACCGAGGAGGAACGCGAAGGGCTGGCCGGTGATGCGCTGACGCGGCGGCAGACGCTCAACCGACTGCTGTTCCCTGGACCGGCGAAGGAATTCGAGCGCAACCGCGAGACCTACGGCGACCTGTCCACGCTCGGTACGCCCGACTACCTCTACGGATTGAAGCCGGGCGAGGAGCACGTTGCCGAGATCGACCCGGGCGTGCAGCTGTACGTCGGCCTGGAAGCCATCGGTGAGGCGGACGACAAGGGCATCCGCACCGTGATGACGACCTTGAACGGACAGTTGCGGCCGGTGTACGTGCGCGACCGCAGTATCGCCGTCGACGCGCGTGAAGCCGAGAAGGCAGACACGTCGAAGCCGGGCCAAGTCGCGGCACCGTTCGCCGGGGTCGTCACGATCAAGGCAGTCGTGGGCGACACCGTCACGGCCGGTCAGGCGGTCGCATCCATCGAGGCCATGAAGATGGAGGCGGGCATCACCGCTCCCGTCGACGGCGTCGTCGAACGCGTCGCGATCGGGCAGACGCAGCAAGTCGAGGCGGGAGATCTTTTGGTCGTCGTGCGTCCCTCGCAGTAGCCTGGTCGGCGGCAACCGCCACGTACCCGTGCTCTTGGAGACTCTGCAGTGACGCCCGATCGACCCGACCAGCCCGCCGAGGACGCCGTCAACGGCGTGCTTTCCGACACCGGAAACCTCGACACGTCGGGGATCGGCATCCTGGGTGCCAACACCGCGCAGTTCCGCGTGACCCTGCCGTCCGACGACGACGATGAACTCGATGACGACGTCGTCGACGACATCCCGTACCCCGAGACGTTGACGGATGCTGCTCCCGCTGCGCCCGTGGAGGACGTGACGACCGAGACCGCCGAGGGCGAGATCATCGACGTAGGCGAGCCCACCACCGTCGAGACCGCGCGAGATGAGGACGTCGTCGATGCGGATCTCGCGGACACGGCGCCGGAAGCCGACGCGACGGAGGCTGAGATGCACGCAGAACAGGTCCCGATGAAGCCCGCGCAGGACCGGGACGACGACGCCGTCGCCGAGTCGCCGACGCGCGTGGACGAGCCCGCACCGACGACGGGGAGCACGCCCACCACCCGGCGCGAGGCACAGCACCCCGAGACCGCGGCGCACCTCGAGCGTTCTGCCGCACTTGCGCGCGCCGCCGCGACGCGCAACGAGGTCGCTCTCTCGTCCAAGCGACTGGGCGAATTCGAACCGGGTCGCGAGAGCGCCGATCTGCTCACCGCCGACCGTCTGCTCGATCCGCATCAGATCGTGCGGCCTGAACCCGAAGGGGCGTGGCAGCACTTCGTCTATACGTTGTCGGGCCGACGGATCAACCTCGGCGACGGAAAGCGGGCGCGAGCACGCAAGGCTCTGGACCGCCGCATCGCCGCGCCTCTCGCAGGTGGCGCCCGCTTCGTACCGGTGCTCTCACGCAAGGGCGGGGTCGGCAAGACCACGATCACGACCCTTCTCGGGATGGCGCTCGCCGATGCCCGCGACGACCGCGTCATCGCCGTCGACGCGAACCCCGACCGCGGAACGCTCGCCGAGCGCATCGGCCGACAAAGCGGCAAGACGGTGCGCGACCTCGTCCGCACGAGCGGCGACGTCGCCGGTTACAACGACCTGTCCACGATCGTCGCGCGTGACGAGACCCGTCTCGACGTGCTGGCATCCGACAGCGATCCCCGCGTATCCGAAGCGTTCAGCGATGAGGATTACGACGGTGTCGCGACCTTGGCTGCGCACTACTACTCGATCGTGCTGACCGACACGGGCACGGGCATCGTGCACTCTGTGATGGAGTCGACGCTCGAACTCGCCGACGAACTCGTCGTCGTGGCGGGGCTCAGCGTCGACGAGGCACGACTGGCCTCCGAGACGCTGACCTGGCTCGATACCAACGGATACGCCGAACAGGTGCGCAACGCCGTCGTCGTGCTGAACAATGGCAGACCCGGTGCGCCCCTCGTGCGCCAGGACGAACTCGAAGCACATTTCCGCACCCGCGTTCGCGCAGTCGTGCGGATGCCGTATGACCCGCACATCGCCGCGGGCAGCGCAATCAGCTTCAAGGACCTCCAGCCGGCGACCCGCGAAGCTGCCCGCACGCTGGCCGCGACCGTCGTCGAGGGGCTGCGCTCCCTCACGCCCGCCGCCTGATGGCGGTCCGAGCGATCCGACTCTTCGGCGACCCGGTGCTGCGCGCGCCGAGCGCCGAGATCGGCGACATCGACGACGGTGTGCGCGCGCTCGTGCAGGATCTTCTCGACACCGTGGCCCTGCCTGGGCGCGCAGGTGTTGCGGCCCCGCAGATCGGCGTGGGCCTTCGCGCGTTCAGCTACAACATCGACGGCGACATCGGGTACGTCCTCAACCCCGTCGTCACCGAGGTGCGAGGAGAGCCCGAACCCGTGGGTGAAGGGTGCCTGTCGGTTCCCGGGCTCTGGCACGATGCACTGCGCCACCCCTGGGCACAGGTGACGGGGATCGACCTCGACGGTGCTCCCGTCGTGCTCGAGGGTGACGGGCTTCTTGCCCAGGCTCTGCAGCACGAGTGCGACCATCTCGACGGCATGCTGTACCTGTCGCGGCTCCCCGCCGACACGCGGCGCGTCGCGATGCGCGAGATCCGCGAGAGCGACTGGTTCTGACCCGGGCCCCCGGCATCCGCTCACCACGCACCGCCGCGCACCGACCCGCGCCCTCTCCTCGGTACATCTGCCGCTCGTCGGCTCAGATGATGAGCCGAGCGGAAGCAGATGAGCCGAGAACACGTCGAGGGGGTAGGCGAGAACGGGCGAGGGAGAGGGAAGGGGCGCGGAGACAGCCACGCGCAGAGAGAAGCGGCCCCGGGGAGAGAACCCCGGGGCCGCTTCGTGTCGGTGTCAGCCGAGCGAGACGTTCGTCGTCTGGACGGGCACGTTGTAGAGCTCGTCGATGTCGGCGGCGAAGTCCGCCATGATCACGTTGCGCTTGATGCTCATCTTCGGCGTCAGGTGGCCGCTGGCCTCGGTCCACTCCGTCGGCAGGATCACGAACTTGCGGATCGACTCCGCCCGCGAAACGCCACGGTTCGCGCGGTCGATGGCCTGCTGCACCTCGGCGCGCACCGCGTCATTCTTGGCGGCATCCTCGAGGCTCATGTCGGCCGGGAGGCCGTTGTTCGCGAGCCACGTCGGCAGCATCTCGGGGTCGAGCGTCACCAGCGCCGCGATGAACGGCTTCTGGTCACCGACGACCACGACCTGGCCGACGATCGGGTTGGCGCGGATCGGATCTTCCAGCGCGGCGGGGGCGACGTTCTTGCCGCCCGCGGTGACGATGATCTCCTTCTTGCGGCCGGTGATGCGAAGGAAGCCGTCGTCGTCGAACGAGCCGATGTCGCCCGTCTTGAACCAGTCGCCGTCGAACGCCTCGGCGGTGGCCTCGGGGTTGCGCCAGTACTCACGGAAGACGTTGATGCCGCGCACCTGGATCTCGTCGTCCTCACCGAGACGGACGCCGACGCCGGGAAGCACGGGTCCGACGGTGCCGATCTTCGACTTCTTGGCGAGGTTCACCGTCGCCGGTGCCGTCGTTTCGGTGAGGCCGTAGCCCTCTAGGATGACGACGCCGAGGCTGTGGAAGAAGTGCCCGAGCCGCGCGCCGAGGGGAGCGGAGCCCGAAACGGCGTAGGCGACGCGTCCGCCCATGGCCTCACGCAGCTTGCTGTAGACCAGGCGGTCGAACAGCGCGAACTTGATCTTCATGCCGAAGGGGATCTTCTTGCCCTCTTCGAGCAGTCGCGAGTGTTCGATCGCCGTGGCAGCGGCGGCGCGGAAGATCTTGCCCTTGCCTCCGGCTTCGGCCTTCTGCTCGGCCGAGTTGTAGACCTTCTCGAACACGCGCGGCACCGCGAGCAGGTAGCTCGGTTTGAAGGATCCGAGGGCGGGCAGCAGTTGCTTGGTGTCGGGCTGGTGGCCCGTCTTGACGCCGGCGTGGATGTTGAGGATCGAGATGAACCGCGCGAACACGTGCGCCGTCGTGATGAACAGCAACGTGGAAGCGCCGGGCTTCTCGACGACCTCGTTGAGGGACTTCGCGGAGTTGCGGCAGAGCTCGACGAAGTTGCTGTGGGTGAGCACACACCCCTTCGGCTTGCCGGTGGACCCCGAGGTGTAGATGAGGGTGGCGATATCGTCGCCGTTCGCGAGGTTGCGGCGGCGTTCGATCTCGTCGTCGGAGACGTCCTTGCCCTGCTCGGCGAGGCTGGCCAGCGCACCCTCGTGCATGCCCCACACCGAACGCACGAGCGGCAGGTCGCCGCGCACCTCGTCGACGCGGGCCAGGTGGTCCGCGGACTCGACGATGCACGCGACGGCGCCTGAGTCGCTGAGGTACCAGGCGATCTGGCTCGCGGAGCTCGTCTCGTAGATGGGGACCATCACCCCGCCGGCGAAGAAGATCGCCATGTCGACGAGCGTCCACTCGTAGGTGGTGCGTGCGACGAACCCGATCTTGTCGCCGGGCTCGATTCCGGCGGCGACGAGACCCTTGGCGAGGGCGACGACCTCGGCGAGGAAGTCGGATGCCGAGATGTCGCGCCATCCCTCACCCGCCGGCACGGCGAACAGCGCCATGTTGGGCGTTTGCTTGACGCGCTCGACCAAGAGGTCGGAGATGTTCGCCTGCGGGTCTGCGGGAACGATCGCGGGAACTTCGAATTGGACCACGGCAACTCCTTCGGTACCGGTGCGGATGTACAGCGGCTCGGGTGTATCGAGTCTATCTCTCCACGCCGATCGCGGGAGAAAGTTCTCGATGAGACGGGATCCCAGTGTAGGTGATCCTCCGTACCATCCTCGGTCGGGTGAGGTGCCGGTGGATAGACTGCATGACGGTTCGCGCACGCGAAGCGGAAAGGACTGCGGTGCTCAAGGTCGGGATCGACATCGGCGGAACGAAGATCGCCGGCGGCGTCGTGGACGCCGAGGGGCGCATCATCGAGCGGATGCGGGTGGAGACGCCGACCGACGTGGCGGACCTCGAGCGAGCGGTCGTCGACATGGCGAACGCGCTCCGAGAGCGTCACGATGTCACCGCGGTCGGGGTTGCCGCGGCCGGATTCATCGACGCCGAACGGGCGACGATCATCCACGCGCCGAACATCGCCTGGCGCAACGAACCACTCAAGGCCAACCTCGAGGCGCACATTCCGGTTCCCGTGACCATCGAAAACGACGCCAACGCAGCGGGATGGGCCGAATTCCGGTTCGGCGCCGGGCGCGACGTCGAACATATGGTGATGCTCACGATGGGCACGGGTGTCGGTGGAGCGGTCGTCCTCGACGGCCAGCTCTACCACGGCGGGCACGGCATCGGCGGAGAGCTCGGACACATGCGGTTCGAACGCAACGGCCTGCTGTGCGGGTGCGGTCAGAACGGATGCCTCGAGCAGTACGCGTCCGGGCGGGCTCTGCAGCGCGAGGCGAACGCCATCGCGGATGCGGGGGGCATCGGAACGGCGCTGGCCGAGCTGCGGAGCGAGCAGGGCTCGATTCCCGGCCCGGCGATCTCGGGGCTGATCCTCGCCGGTGACCCGGGCGCGACCGAGGCGCTGCGCCGTGTCGCGACGGCCCTCGGCGAGGCGTGCGGCGGGTTCCAGGCGGTGCTGGACCCCCAGGCGTTCGTCATCGGCGGCGGTGTCGCCCAGCTGGGAGAACACCTGCTCGGGCCGGTTCGGCTGGCGTACGAGACCTCCCTCCCCGGATTCGGGGACCGGCCGATCGCGACCTTCGCCGTCGCCGAACTCGGAAACGACGCCGGACTGATCGGCGCTGCCGACCTGGCCACGGCGGCGGACGAAGGGGCGTAGCGGTGTTCTACTGGCTCATGAAGTACGTGGTCATCGGGCCGATCGTGAAGGGGATCTTCCGACCCTGGATCGTCGGCCGCCGCAATGTCCCCGCATCCGGCGCCGCGATTCTCGCAAGCAACCACCTGTCGTTCGTCGATTCGATCTTCCTGCCTCTCATGATCGACCGCCCTGTGACGTTCCTCGCGAAGAGCGACTACTTCACCGGAAAGGGACTCAAGGGCTGGGCGACCCGGTTCTTCTTCAAGGCCACCGGACAGCTGCCGATCGATCGCTCGGGAGGCAAGGCATCCGAGGCATCCCTCAACACCGGATTGCAGGTGCTCGGCCGTGGCGACCTCCTCGGGATCTACCCCGAGGGCACCCGCAGTCCCGACGGCAAGCTGTATCGCGGTCGCACGGGTATCGCTCGGATGGCGCTCGAAGCCCGCGTCCCTGTCGTGCCCGTGGTGATGGTCGACACCGACACGATGATGCCGATCGGCACCCGCATCCCGCGCGTCGCGCGTGTCGGGATCGTCATCGGTGAACCGCTCGACTTCTCGCGATTCGAGGGCATGGAGGGTGACCGGTACATCCTTCGCTCCATCACCGACGAGATCATGGTGGCCCTCCAGCGACTGGGGGAGCAGGAGTACGAAGACGTCTACGCGTCGACGGTGAAGGACCGCCTCGTCGCGCGGACGAAGCGGGCCCCGGAGACGTCGACCGTCGCCGTCGACTGACCCTCCTTCGCCGTGTATCGGGTGGCATCACGGGGTCCGCGCCGCCGATAGACTTGCGGGATGCTCTCACACCTCGACGCGCTCGACCACTGGCGGACCCTGCCGATCAAGCAGCAGCCGAGCTGGCCGGACGCAGACGCGGTGGCCGCGGCATCCGCAGAGCTGGCGACGCTACCACCCCTCGTCTTCGCCGGCGAGGTCGACAACCTCCGCGACCGCATCGCGCGCGCGGCGGCCGGTGAGGCGTTCCTCCTCCAGGGCGGGGACTGTGCAGAGACGTTCGCCGGAGCCACGGCAGAGCAGATCCGCAACCGGATCAAGACCGTGCTGCAAATGGCGGTCGTGCTCACCTACGGAGCGTCGATGCCCGTCGTGAAGATGGGACGCATGGCGGGCCAGTTCGCCAAGCCGCGCTCGAGCGACACGGAGACGCGCGGCGACGTGACGCTCCCGGCCTACCGTGGCGACATCGTCAACGGCTACGACTTCACCGAGGCGTCGCGGCAGGCCGACCCGCAGCGCCTGCTGCGCGGCTACCACACCGCCGCATCGACCATCAACCTGATCCGCGCGTTCACGCAGGGGGGCTTTGCCGACCTGCGCGAGGTGCACTCGTGGAACAGGGGCTTCGCCCATAACCACGCGAATCAGAAGTACGAGCGTCTTGCGACCGAGATCGATCGTGCGATGAAGTTCATGGAGGCCGCCGGAGCCGACTTCGACGAGCTGCGGCGCGTCGAGTTCTACACGGGCCATGAGGGTCTGCTCATGGACTACGAGCGGCCGCTCACCCGGATCGACTCACGCACGAACCTGCCCTACAACACCGCCGCCCACTTCCTGTGGATCGGTGAGCGCACTCGCGACCTCGACGGGGCACATGTCGACTACTTCTCGAAGATCCGCAACCCGATCGGCGTGAAGCTCGGTCCGACGACGTCGGCCGATACCGCCCTCGCCCTGATCGACAAGCTCGACCCCGAGCGCGAGCCCGGGCGCCTGACGTTCATCACGCGCATGGGTGCCGGAAAGATCCGCGACGCGCTTCCGCCGCTCTTGGAAGCCGTACGTGACTCGGGGGCACGTCCGCTGTGGGTCACCGACCCCATGCACGGCAACGGGATCACCACGCCCAACGGCTACAAGACACGTCGCTTCGATGATGTCGTCGACGAGGTGCGTGGGTTCTTCGAAGCGCACCGCGCCGCGGGTACTTTCCCGGGCGGGATCCACGTCGAGCTCACCGGCGACGACGTCACCGAGTGCCTCGGCGGTTCGGAGATGATCGACGAAGAGACCCTTGCGACGCGCTACGAGTCGCTGTGCGACCCGCGCCTGAACCACAAGCAGTCGCTCGAGCTCGCGTTCCTCGTTGCCGAGGAGCTCGAGAAGCGCTGATCGTTCGCCCGATCACCCGGTCGCGGTGATCTGAATGGTCACCGTCGTGCCCCGCTCGCGGTACTCGCCGCCCGCGGGGTCCTGCGAGGTCACGCGGGTGAGACCGTCCGGCCACACGTTCCACAGCGCCGAGTAGTTCGGCTCGAATCCGTTGTTGCGCAGGATCTGCGCCGCTTCGTCACGGGTCGAGCCGATGACGTCGGGGATCTCGAAGACGGGCGGTCCGGTGGATACGACGAGCGTGATGGCATCGCCCGGCCGCCACCAGCCGCCGTTCTCACGTTCGCTCGTGCGGATGACGTCACCCTCGGGCACGGTGTCGCTCGACTCCTCGGCGTTCTCGTCCGAGACGACGAGTCCCGCATCCGTGAGGATCGTGCGGGCGCGATCGGCGGATTCGCCGGCGACGTCCGGGAGCGCGCCGAGCGACACCCACAGGGTGGCGGCGTCGCCTTGGCGAACGGTGCAGCCCTCACCGCAGTCCACCGGTTCTCCGCCGTCGGCGGGGAACACCCTCACGCCGACGACAACACCGGATTCGCTTCCGGTGTAGAACGTCTCGTTCTCGTCGGACACGACGATGAACTGGTCTTCCAGGACCGTGCGCACGTCCTGTTCCGACTGGCCGATCAGCTCGCCGAACGTCGCCTCAGCGGGGCCGCTGGAGACGTACACCTCGACCTCGCTGTCGCGTTCGACCGGTGTGCCGACCGACGGATCGGTCCGGATGATCTGACCGGCTTCGACATCGAGGCTGGGTTCTGCGCGTTCGACCGCGACAAGGGAATCTTCAAGCAGTCGTGCCTGCGCCTCGGCGAACGTGCCGGTGACCGCGGGGACGGAGACGAGCGATCCCGGTCCGGAACCGAACCACCAGCCGGCGCCGCCGGCGAGCCCCGCCAAGAGTAGGACGAGGACCGTGAGCCACGCCCCCTTGGCCCGGCGGCGTGTGGATACGCGGCGCAGGCGGGTGGCGTTGTCGACCTCCGGCTGAGGGTCGGTCACGACCGCGGCGGTCGTCGGCAGCACCTCGGTGAGCTCGCCCGAGGCGAGGCCCTCGTCGCGGGTGATGCCCGCCGTCGCCGCGCGCGTCGTCTGCGGGGTGATGCCCAATTCGCGTTCGATCTCGCGGAGGCGGTCCAGCATGGCCTGCGCATCGACGGGCCGCTCGTCGGGCTCCTTCTCGGTCGCCCACAGCACGAGCTCATCGAGTTGTTCGGGCACACCCGGGTTCTTCACGCTCGGCCGCGGCACCGAATCGGTGGCGTGCTGATACGCGATCTGCATCGGCTGCTCGCCCTTGTAGGGCTGCTCGCCCGTGAGCAGCTCGTACAGCACGATCCCCAGCGCGTAGATGTCGCTGCGGGCGTCGGCGGTGCCGCGGGTCACGAGCTCGGGGGCGAGGTACGCGATGGTGCCGAGCAACTGGGCGCCGCTGGCGGTGTTGGCCGTCGTGGCGCGGGCGAGGCCGAAATCGCCGATCTTCACGCGGCCGTCCTCGGCCAGCAAGACGTTCTCGGGCTTCACGTCGCGGTGGACGATGCCGGCGCGGTGCGCCGCGGCGAGCCCCGAGAGCACCGCATCCATGATCGTGATCGCCTGTGGAATGGTCAGACGTCGCTGTTCGCGCATCAGTTCGCGCAACGTGATGCCGGGCAGGTACTCCATCACGAGATAGGCCATCTCGCCGTCTTGGCCCTGATCGAAGACGTTCACGACATGAGGGTCGGCGAGACGGGCCGCCGCGCGTGCTTCTTGGATGAAGCGGCTCTGGAACACCGAGTCGTCGCTGAGGTGTCCGTGCATCACCTTCAGGGCGACGCGTCGTTCCAGGCGGAGATCGGTGGCGACGTACACGGTGGCCATGCCGCCGCGGGCGATGCGAGCGCGGACACGGTATCGGCCGTCGACGAGACGGCCGATCAGCGGATCTGCCTGCTGACTCGTGCTCACGCCGAAAGTCTACGGAGCCGAACGGGATGCACCCGGCAGCGGCTCACCCCGAAGAGCGGGTCCACAGGACGGACCGGACGCGCGCGCGGCATCATCCGAGTGCGGCGAGCCACGCGTAGGCGGGCTGCTCCCATCGCGCATAACGATCCGGGTATGCCGAGATCTGCACAGCCTGGGCGGCCTCGGCGAACGACATGGACTGCCAACCGGGGATGTCCAACAGGCCGCGGGTCGCGGTCCCGTTGGGATCGCTCGACCCGCCGAAGAAGACGCGCGTGGACCGGTACGGGTCTCGGATTTGCGCGGCCGTTCCCCACCCGGTGCTCGGGCGCTGCTGGAAGAGGCCGAGAGAGTCGCGGTCGCCCCAATCGAGGTTGCGGATCCATGACTCCTGCATCGCCGTGCCGAGGGCGATCGCGATCCCGCGATCGGAGACACCGAGTTCGCGACCGACCTGGATGATGATGCGGGCGTTCGCGATCTGTTCGGAGTCGAGTCCGGCGATGCTCGCGGTCGACGCCCGGGACGTGGAGGACGTCGGGATCGTGAGGGTCTGCCCGGGGTAGATGATCGAGGAGCGTGACAGGCCGTTGGCGGCCAGGACGGCGTCGGTGGTGATCCCGTGGCGCTGCGCGATGGCGCTGACGGTGTCACCCGCGGTGACGGTGTGCGACGCGGAGGCGGACGGCGCGGGAGCGGCCGTCGACGCGCGGACCGGCGCCCCCGGAACGGTGAGCTGTTGTCCGGGATGGATGAGCGAATCCCGCGTGAGCGCATTGGCGTCCAGGAGATCGTCGGTCGTGACTCCGTGGCGTTGCGCGATCGAGAACGGGCTCTCCCCGGCGACCACGGTGTGCGTCGTCGGGGATGTGACCTCGGTCGGCCCCGTCGCGGATCCCCGCAGGAGGAGCGTCTGTCCGGGGTAGATCGTCGCCGACCACGTCAGCCCGTTGAGGGCGAGCACGTCGGCCGTACGCACACCGAAGCGTGCAGCGATGGTGCTGACGGTGTCTCCTGCGACCACCGTGTAGTGCGTCGGTGCCGCGGCGTGTGCGGTCATCGCCTGGGAGACGGCGGCGCGGAGATCGGCGAAGGCCACATCGAGCTGGCGGCTCTCCCGTTCGCGGGCGGTGGGTTCGGCTGCAAGGGCCGGTGCGGCGCTCAGCGTCAGCGCGACCGAGCCGGCGACGGCGGTCTGGACGGCGAGCGCACCCCGGCGCCGCATGGGGTCGAGTGGCACGAGAGCCCCCCTTTCTCGACCCCGAAACCGTGTCACGGATGCTGATTCCTGTCAACTCCTGATAACACACGTGACTGCTGTGACTGATGTGATTCAGAGAGTCGAGGACGCGGCGGGCCAGCGGGATCCGATCGCGTTCGGAAGTGGAATAGTTGGGGGCGTGACCGCCGCCACCGACGCACAGCCCATTCCGACCGACTGGCTCACGGTGCCCGAACTCGTCGAGGTTCTCGGTGAGCCGCTCAGCCGTGTCCGCAGACTGCTCGACGACTTCCACCTCATCGGTACGCGCCGTGGCGGAACCCTCAGAGTGCCCGCCGTCTTCGTGGTCGACGGGCACGCGCTGAGCTCACTCCGGGGAACCGTGATCGTCCTCCATGACGCCGGCTTCTCGGACGACGAGGCCATCGAGTGGCTTCTCACGCCCGAAGAGTCCCTCGGGGTCGCGCCGATCGAAGCGCTCACCGCTGGTCGCAAGAGCGAGGTGCGTCGCGTCGCGCAGACACTGGCGTGAGTCGCTGAGATCGCGCGGAGTCGTCCCTCAGGACGAACGCATCGCCGCTGCGCGGGCGAGGTCGCGCAGATCGGAGACGGCGGCGTTGTCCAGTCGCGCGCCGTCGAGAGCACGCTCCGCCGCGCGGACGTAGTCGCCGATGAGGGTTTCGACCCGTTCGAGTGCCCCCGTGTCGATGATCGTCTGCTGAAGAGCGGCGATCTGCCCGGCGTCCAGGGTCGCGTCGCCGACGAGTTCGTCCATGACGCGCCGGGCGGGGGAGGCGAGCCGTTCTCGCGCGTAGGCGATGAGCACGGTGCGCTTCCCCTCTCGCAGATCGTCTCCAGACGGCTTTCCGGTCTGCGACTCGTCGCCGAAGACACCGAGTACGTCGTCACGCAACTGGAAGGCCATGCCGACCGGATGCCCGAAAGCGGCGAGTGCGGCGTGCTGCGCGGCGTCGGCTCCTGCCAGCGCGGCGCCGATCGCAAGCGGCTGTTGGATGGAGTATCGCGCCGACTTCAACGACGCGACGTTGAGGGCGCGTGCCGCATGTCGCTCGTCGGGCTCAGTCACGAACGCGGATTCTTCGGCGACGTCGAGGAACTGTCCGATCGTCACGTCGCGCCGCATGATCGCGTACTCGTGGCGGGCGGCGGACGCCCGCTCGGGCGTGGTCGCGCGCAGCCCGTCTTCGAAGAGGTCGTCGCTCCAGGCAACGAGTAGGTCGCCGAGCAGGATCGCCGATGAGCGACCGAAGGCTGAGGGATCACCCGCCCACCCACGGTCGCGGTGCACAGCCTCGAGAGCCCGATGGGCGGCGGGGCGACCGCGTCGGGTGTCGGAGTTGTCGATGATGTCGTCGTGCACGAGCGCGGCGGCGTGGAACACCTCGAGGGCTGCCGCTGCGGTGACGAGGTCGACCGGGAGAACATCGACGGATGCCGCAGCTCCCTCCACTGCCCTCCACCCCGCGACGCAGAAGCGTCCGCGGAGGCGCTTTCCTCCCGACAGGGCATCGGCGCCGGCATCCACGAGGAGCGCCGATTCGGCGCCGAACCCGGATGTCGAGGCTCGCTGAGACGAGAAGAAGGTGTCGAGTCGCTGGGAAACCGCTTCGACGGGATCCGGAGAGGGTGTCACGGGCCTAGCCTAGTAACGGAGGCGACGCGTAGAATCGTCTGACACCCGGAGACACGAGGGGGACGCATGCCACTCTCCGAACAGGAGCAGCGTCTGCTCGATGAGATGGAACGTCATCTCATGGGCAACGATGCCGATGTCGTCAGCGCGCCGACCGACGGCCGCACACTGAGCTACCGCAACATCGTGTACGGCACGATCCTCGTGCTCCTCGGTCTCGGCGGCATCGTCGTGGGTGTCGCCATTCCGCTGATCGCGGTCGGCATCATCGGCTTCATCCTCATGCTCGGTGGCGTGGTCTTCGCCGTGACCCCGATGCGTGGCCTGTCGAAGTCCTCGACACCGAGGACTGCCGGCCCGACCCGCACGCCCGCAGCGGGGGCGTCGTTCATGGATCGCATGAACGATCGATGGGACAAGCGTCAAGGGGAGCGCTGACCCCTCCACCTCACCAGTCATGAACACCGGCCTTCGGGCCGGTGTTTTTTTTGCGTCCGCGAGGCACGTGGCGTGCCCTTGCGGGCGCGCTGGGGAGATCGCGGGAAGAAATCGATAGCAAAGTGGAGGGAAGTGGAGTAAAGTGGTGCCGACTCCAGCGGGGGCCGGATCAAAGGGGGGAGTGGTGAACCGATGCTTCTCGGCACGCACACTCCGAAGCTCGACGACAAAGGGCGCGTCATCCTTCCGGCGAAATTCCGCGACGACCTCGGTGGGGGTGTCGTCGTGACTCGCGGACAAGATCGCTGCCTCTACGTCTTCAGCACCACAGAGTTCGAGCGCGTGCATGAGCGCATCCGCGAGGCACCGCTGGCGAACAAGTCCGCCCGTGACTTCCTGCGCATGTTCCTGTCCGGTGCCAGCGCGGAGAAGCCCGACAGTCAGAACCGCATCACCATCCCGCCGCCGCTGCGCTCCTATGCGGGGCTCGAGCGCGAGTTGGTCGTGACCGGTGTCGGTGCCCACGCCGAGATCTGGAATGCGGATGCGTGGAACGCCTATGCCGCATCCAACGAAGAAAGCTACGCAGAACTCGAGCAGGAGGTGATCCCGGGCCTGTTCTGAGGCCCCTCATCCCTGACTCCCAGCTGCTATGCCCTGACACACTTCCCCGGTGCCAGGTCGAGCGGATGGGGATCAGGGAGGAGGGTCCCCGGCCCGCCACACCATGAACCTGCGCGACATCCACACCCCGGTCCTGCTCGATCGCTGCATCGACCTGCTCGCGCCTGCGCTCGCAGACGACGGCGCGGTGCTTGTGGATGCGACGCTCGGCATGGGAGGCCACGCTGAGGCATTCCTGGAGCGCTTCCCCGGCATCCGGCTGGTGGGCCTGGACCGCGACACCGATGCCCTTCGCATCGCGGGCGAGCGCCTCGCACGATTCGGTGACCGTGTCATCCTCGTGCACACCGTCTACGACGGACTGGCCGAGGCCCTGTCGGGAGCCGGTATCGATCACGCCGACGGCATCCTGTTCGACCTGGGTGTCTCCTCGCTCCAGCTGGATGTCGCCGATCGCGGGTTCGCGTACTCGCAGGATGCGCCGTTGGACATGCGCATGGATCAGACGGCGGGGACGACCGCTGCCGACATCATCGCCGAGTACGGCGAGGGAGATCTTCGTCGGATCTTCGAGCGCTACGGCGAGGAGAAGCTGGCCGGACGCTACGCGCGCGCCATCATCGCCGCGCGGAGTGAGGCGCCGATCGACCGCTCCGGCCGGCTCGTGGATGTTCTGGTCGCCGCGACTCCGCAGGCCGCGCAGCGCACCGGACACCCCGCGAAGCGCGTCTTCCAGGCGCTGCGCATCGAGGTGAACCGTGAGCTCTCGGTGCTCGAGCGCGCGATCCCCGACGCGATGGCCACGCTGCCCGTCGGCGGACGCATCGTCGTCATGTCGTACCAGTCGCTCGAAGACCGGCTCGTCAAGCACGCGTTCGCGGATGCCTCGCGTTCCACCGCGCCGCGCGGGTTGCCCGTCGAACTCCCCGAGCACGCGCCCCGCTTCCGCCTCCTGGTCAAGGGTGCGGAACTCGCCGCCGATGACGAACGTGCCCGAAACCCCCGGGCCACGCCGGTGCGCCTGCGGGCGGCCGAGCGTGTGAGGGAGGCGGTATGAGCCTCGACGCACTCGCCACCGCGCTTCCCGCGCGCCCATCACGCATCCAAGACGACCCGCGCCGTGAGCTGCAGGTCGTCAGCGCGCCCGCGCGTCGGCGGCGGCCACGTCTGATCTACGGCATCGTCGCCGTCGCGGGTGCGTTTCTCATCGGAGCGGGTCAGATGGGCCTTTCGCTTCTCACGACCCAGTCGTCATACGAGATCTCGGCGTTGACCCAGGAGCACCGCGAGCTCACGTGGGACCGTCAGATCCTCACCGACGAGCTCGCCGGGCTCAGCTCGCCGCAATACCTCGCGGCCAACGCCGCCGCGCTCGGCATGGTCATCGACGAGTCGCCGAGCTACCTGCGGCTGAGTGACGGTGCGCTCTTGGGCTCCGGCCGCGCTGCCGAGTGGATCTCCTCGATCGACGCGGTCAACCGTGGGGCGGTCGCGAACATGCTCATCGACGAGACTCCGCTCATCACCGCCCCTGAGACGAGCATCAAGAACAAGCCGACCGAGACGCCGGCCGATCTCACCGGCGCAGTATCCAACACTCCGCCGCCGATCACCGACGGTCTGCCCACTCCGAGCACACACTGAGTCATGCACACCCACAGCACGCGCAGTCGTCGACGGCGCACGGTCGTCGCGCTCGCGGTCGTGCTGGCCGTCCTCGGCGTCTTCGTCGTGCGGTTGGTCGATATCCAGGTCGTCAATGCGGACGAGCACATCTCGGACTCTCATGAACGCGCGTTCGGTGCCGAGCAGCCTCTCTACGGAACACGCGGGTCGATCGTGGATGCGTCTGGGCAGGTCCTTGCGGGCAGCATCCTCGAATACGACTGCCAGCTCGACCCGCTCCTGGTGACGCAGATCGACTCGTCGATCGCATCCGGTGACTCCGACGCGCAGCCGTGGTCGCGTATCTCGGTCGAGCTCGCGGCCATCCTCGATTTCGAGGTCGACGACGTTCAGTCGATCCTCGGCGACGCCCTCGCAGAAGACCCGGAGTCACGCTATGCGCCGCTGGCCGACGGGGTGTCGACCGGCGAGTACCGGCAGATCGCCGAACTGTCGATGCCGTACCTCTACTGTCAGGCTCAGCCGGCGCGCACCTATCCCGACGGCGCCGTCGGCGGCAACCTCGTCGGGTTCATGGGGTCGGACGGCGTCGCTCTCGAAGGCCTCGAGCTGTCGCAGGATCAGTGTCTCGCGGCCACCGACGGCGAACGGTCCTACCTTCGGGGAAAGGACGGTGTCACGATTCCGGGCACCGACCGAGAGGTTCCGGCCGTGGACGGCGGAACCCTGCAACTGACGATCGACCGCGACCTCCAGTGGTACATGCAGCAGCTGATCGCCGAGCAGGCGCAAGACATGGGCGCGCTCAGCGGCGCCGTCCTCGTGCTTGAGACGGCGACCGGAAAGATCCGGGCTGCGGCGGAGTATCCGAGCGTCGATCCCAACGACGTCGGTGCATCGGATGCCGATGATCGGTCGAGCCGGATCTTCCGCGGCACATTCGAACCGGGGTCGACCTTCAAGACGTTGACGGCAGCGACGGTGATGGATGCCGGCGGGCAGACGCCGACGTCGACGGTCGTCTCGTCGGGATACGAGACGTTCGCCAATGGCGCCGTCGTGCGGGACGCCTTCGGACACGAGGCCTACACCTACACGCTGGCGGGAGTGCTGATCGATTCATCGAACGCCGGCATCTCGCACTTCAGCGAGCGCGTCGACAACCAGACCCGCTATGACTACTTCACAAACTTCGGCATCGGTCAGGACACCGCCGTCGACTTTCCGGGGGAGGAGCCCGGCGTCGTGCACCCCGTCGCGGAGTGGGACAACCAGACGGTGTACAACACGTCGTACGGACAGGGCCTCACCACCACGATGCCCCAGCTCGCCGGAGCGTACGCCGCGATCGCCAACGACGGCGTGCGGATGCCGCTCTCACTGGTCGAATCGTGCACGATGTCGGACGGCACCGTCGTCGAACCCGAGGCGGGGGAGCCGGTGCGTGTCGTCAGCGAGCAGACGGCGACGCAGACCCGCGAGATCCTCGAGAACGTCTTCCTCCAGAGCTCGATGGCCGATGTGCTGGAGATTCCCGGCTACCGCGTGGGGGGCAAGACGGGAACAGGCGAGAAGTTCGACCCGGCGACCGGACGCTACAAAGCCGGCGCGTACTACACCACGATGATCGGCATGGCACCCATCGAAGACCCCGAGTACGTCGTGGTCGTCACCCTCGACGAGCCGACGCGGGTAAAGTCGTCTGCGGCCAACGCGACCGCGTTCCAGAAAGCGATGACCCAGGTGCTCAAGCACTATCGGGTGATGCCTTCGACCGCGGCGCCGACGATGCTCCCGAAGTTCGGCTGAGCGCCGCCCGACCCGGCCGGAACACCATGATCGCGCTCACACTCGAAGACCTCACCCGCCACGTCGGCGGACGACTCCACCTTCACGGCGATGACTCGCCGGATACCGTCGTCGACGGCGTCCTCGACACCGATTCGCGGCTGATGGAACCCGGAGGGATCTTCGTCGCCAAACCCGGTGAGACCACGGATGGGCACCTGTTCATCGCGGCGGCTCGCGAGAAGGGCGCGGTCCTCGCGATCGTCGAGCGGATGGTCGACGAGCCGATCTCGCAGGTGGTCGTGCCGGATGCGGTGGACGCCCTCGCCGATCTCGCCCGCGCCGTCGTCGCCGCGGTGCGAGCAAGCGGCGACCTGCGCATCGTGGGGATCACGGGGTCGAACGGCAAGACGACGACGAAGAACCTCCTTGCGAGGATTCTCGAGGACGAGGGCGAAACGGTCGCGCCGCGGGCCTCGTTCAACAACGAGGTCGGGGCTCCCCTGACCATGCTGCGGGTGACCCGGTCCACACGGTTCCTCGTGAGCGAATTCGGAGCCAGCGCGCCCGGCGAGATCGCACGCCTGGCGGGTCTGGTCGAACCGGACATCGGCATCGTTCTCATGGTCGGCATGGCCCACGCCGGTGGATTCGGGGGCATCGAGGCGACGTTCGCGGCCAAATCCGAACTCATCCATGCGCTCCGGCCCGGGGGACTGGCCGTGCTCAACGCCGATGACCCCCGCGTGGCGGCGATGGCACCGCTCGCCGAGGAACGCGGCGTCGATGTGCGCTGGTTCGGACGCGGCGACGTCGCGGTTCAGGCCCGGAACACCGAGGTGACCGCGTCGGGCACCGCCTGCGAAGTGAGCGTCGACGGTGACACCGCGCCGCTGCGGCTGCGGGTGCTCGGCGAACACCACGTCATGAACGCACTCGCGGCGATCGCTGCGGCCACGGCATTGGGGGTGCCCGCCCGGGTCTGCATCGAGCGGTTGGAGAGCGTCGAGCTCGCCGAGCGCTGGCGGATGCAGCCGATGGGTTCCGATCGCGTTCGCATCATCAACGACGCCTACAACGCCAGTCCCGACTCGATGACGGCGGCGCTGCGCACGCTCGCGCAGATCACGGCGCCGCACGAGCGGATGGTCGCCGTGCTCGGCGCGATGAGTGAACTCGGCGAGTACGCCGGGGAGGAACACGATCGCATCGGTGAGCTCGCCGTGCGTCTGCGTATCCCGCGCATCGTCGTCGTCGGATCTGAGGCGCGCCGGCTGTATCTCGCCGCGGTCGCGGAGGGGTCATGGAGCGACGAAGTGGTGTTCTTCGGTTCGCCGGATGAGGCCTACGACTACCTCGTCGGTGAGTTGCGCGACGGTGATCGCGTTCTCGTGAAGTCCTCGAACTCGGCGGGTCTGCGGTTCTTGGGCGATCGTCTGGGAGGCTACTTCTCGTGAGATCACTTCTGACGGCGGCGGCGATCTCGCTCGCGTTCACGCTCTTCCTCACTCCTGTCTTCTTGCGGCTTTTCCGCGCGTGGGGCTGGGGTCAGGTGATCCGCACCCCCGAGAACGTCCACAACCCCAGCCACAGCGCCAAGCGCGGCACCGTGACGATGGGCGGCACGATCTTCATCGCCGGCACGATCGTCGGATACCTCGTCGGTACGTTCGTCGGAGCGAATCCGCCGACGATTTCGGGATGGCTCGTCGTCTGGATGATGGTCGGATTCGGTGCCGTCGGGTTCATCGACGACTTCATGAAGGTGCGCAGCCAGCGCAGCCTCGGGTTGAGTGGCTGGCGCAAGGTCCTCGGGCAGGTGCTGGTGGCGGTCCCGTTCGGCATCGTCGCCTTGATGTTCCCGAACGCGGCAGGCCAGACACCGGCGTCGCCGTACATCTCGGTGTTCCGAGACGTGCCGTGGCTCGGCTTCATGACGCTCGGCGTCGTCGTCGGAACCATCCTGTACTTGCTGTGGATCACCTTCATCGGCGTGGCATTCTCGAACTCGGTCAACGTCACCGACGGCTTGGACGGACTGGCCGCCGGCGCCGGGGTGTTCGTCGTCGGCGCGTACAGCCTCATCGCGTTCTGGCAGTTCAACCAGGCGTGCAGCGGTTCGGCGCTCTCTCCCGACCTGGGTGCCGCGTGCTACGACGTGCGTGACCCGTTCGACCTGGCGATCATCTCCGCATCCTTCATCGGCGCCCTCGTCGGATTCCTGTGGTGGAACGCCCCGAAGGCACAGGTGTTCATGGGCGATGTCGGATCGATGGCGATCGGCGGTGTCATCGCGGCGATGGCGGTCCTCACGCGCACCGAGTTGCTCGCCGTGCTCGTGGCCGGCGTGTTCATCATCGGTCCCGGATCGGTCATCCTGCAGCGGCTCTACTTCCGACTCACGCGAGGAAAGCGCCTGTTCCTCATGAGTCCCTTCCATCACCACCTCGAGATGCGCGGCTGGTCCGAGATCACGATCGTCGTGCGCATGTGGATCATCGCGGGGATGCTCGCCGTCATGGGCGTCGGATTCTTCTACGTCGAGTGGCTGGTGCGCGCGTGAGCGGCGTGCGGCTCGACACGCTCACGAGTTGGCACGCGGACTGGACCGGTCTCAAGGTCGTCGTCCTGGGCTTGTCGGTCACCGGGTTCTCGGTCGCGGACACCCTCGCCGAACTCGGCGCCGAGGTGCTCGTGGTCACCGAGCGAGCCGATGAACAGTACGCCCCGCTGCTCCCCGTCATCGGAGTGACGCTCTGGACCGGCCCTGTGGACGAGGTTCCCGCGGCCGTGACCGATTTCGCACCCGACGTGGTGGTCGCCTCACCCGGTTTCTCGCCCCGGCATCCGCTCGTCGCGTGGACCCGCGAGAACGGGATCGCGCTGTGGGGCGACGTCGAACTCGCCTGGCGCGTGCGCGACAAGGTCGTGCGCGCTGACGGGTCGCCCGCGGACTGGGTTCTCGTGACCGGCACGAACGGAAAGACGACGACGACCCGACTTGCCGCGACGATGCTCGTCGAGGGCGGCCTCCGTGCGGCGCCGGTCGGCAACATCGGCACGCCCGTGCTCGACGCGGTGCGTGACCCCGGAGGCTTCGACGTGCTCGTCGTGGAGCTGTCGAGCCACCAACTCTGGTATCTCGGCCTGCAGACAGGTCCCGAACCGCTCTCACCCCACGCCGCGGTGTGCCTGAACCTCGCCGATGACCATCTCGAGTGGCACGGCTCGTTCGAGGACTATCGTGCGGCCAAGGCCCACGTGTACGACAACACGCGCGTCGCATGCGTCTACAACAAAGCGGATGCGGCGACCCTCGCCATGGTCGAAGACGCCGAGGTCGTCGAAGGTGCACGCGCGATCGGCTTCGATCTCGGCGTACCGGGACCGAGCGACCTCGGGGTGGTCGACGGCATCCTCGTCGACCGTGCCTTCCTCGAGGACCGTCGCACGAGCGCGCTGGAACTGACCACGGTCGACGATCTTGCCGAAGTCGGGCTGTCCGCCCCGCATATCGCGGCGAACATCCTCGCTGCGGCTGCGTTGGCACGTTCGCTCGATGTCTCTCCCCAGGCGATCCGTGACGCCCTGCGCGCGTTTCGTCTGGACCCACACCGGATCGAGGTGGTCGCCGTCGCCGACGGCGTCTCCTGGGTGGACGATTCGAAGGCGACCAACCCGCATGCGGCAGGGTCGTCGCTGGCGGCCTACCCCGGCGCCGTGTGGATCGTCGGTGGCCTGTTGAAGGGTGTCGACATCTCGTCGCTCGTGGCCGAGCGCGGCGCGGCATCGAAAGCGGCGATCGTGATCGGAACGGAGCGGGCGGCGGTCGTCGCCGCGTTCGAGCGACACGCGCCGCAGGTGCCGCTGTTCGAGGTCGACCACACCGAAACTGAAGACGTCATGGCACGGGTCGTCGAACTGGCGGCGGCGGTAGCTCGTGACGGGGACGTGGTTCTACTCGCCCCTGCCGCGGCGTCGTTCGACCAGTTCGCGTCCTACGCAGACCGCGGCCGGCTCTTCGCCGCCGCTGTGAACGCACGGCTCGGGAGGGGGAGCGTTGACGCAGACGACTCCGACCCCGGCGTCGCAACGGCCTAACGGCGAGCGATCGCGCGGTCTTGCGGCCCGCGTGTCGTTGGGTCGCGTATTCGCCCCCGTGCCGAGCGAGTTCCTGCTCATCGCCTCGACGGCGCTCCTGCTGACGATCTTCGGACTCGTGATGATCCTCTCGGCGACGTCGGCCAACTCGACGGCCTCGGGCGGATCGCCGTTCGATTCGGTGGCGCGTCAGGCGGTCTTCGCTGTCATCGGCATTCCTCTGATGTTCGTGGCCAGTCGGTTGCCGATCACGTTCTGGAAGCGCGCCGCCTGGCCTGCGCTCATCGGGGCGACGGTGCTCCAACTCCTCGTCTTCACGCCGCTCGGTGTCGAGGCGAACGGAAACCGCAACTGGATTCAGATCGCCGGTTTCCAGGCTCAGCCGTCCGAGTTCCTCAAGCTCGCGCTCGCGATGTGGGTCGGTTACGTGCTCTATCGCAAACAGACCCTGCTCGGTCTGTGGCGGCACGTGTTCATCCCGCTCGTGCCCGTGTCGATCCTTGTGATCGCGACGGTCATGGCCGGCGACGATCTCGGTACGGCGATGGTGCTGGTGCTCATCGTGCTCGGCGGACTGTTCTTCTCCGGCGTGAAGCTGCGGATCTTCGTGCTCCCCGCGATCCTGGCAGCAGGCCTGGTCGCCGTCCTCGCGATCACGAGCCCCGACCGCGTGCGACGGTTCATGAGTTTCCTCAACGTGAACTGCCTCGACGACTATCTCGGTGACTGCTACCAGCCGCTCCACGGCATCTGGGGGCTCGCCGGCGGCGGAATCTTCGGTCTGGGGCTCGGCAACTCACGTGAGAAGTACGCGTGGCTTCCGGCAGCCGAGAACGACTACATCTTCGCGATCGTCGGTGAAGAGCTCGGTCTCATCGGGTGCGCCGTCGTCCTCGCTCTGTTCGCGCTGTTCGCCGTCGGCGCGTTCCACATCGTGCGCAAGACCGACGATCCTTTCGTGCGCATCGTCGCCGGCGGTATCACCGTGTGGATCATCGGGCAGGCGCTCATCAACATCGGGGTCGTCCTGCGGGTCTTCCCCGTGCTGGGTGTGCCCCTGCCGTTCATGTCGCAAGGGGGAACCTCGCTGGTGTCGGTGTTGCTGGCATGTGGGGCGCTGCTGGCGTTCGCACGCGCGTTGCCCACGCCGTCGGCGACGCGTGTGACGCAGGGGCGTCGCACGCCGCGTGCGAAGATCTCTGGGTGAGTTCTTCCGTCCCCGTCCGCACGTACCTGCTCGCCGGCGGCGGCACCGCCGGTCACGTGAATCCGCTTCTGGCCGTCGCCGACGTGTTGCGGGCCCGCGAGCCCGAAGCGCAGATCCTCGTGCTCGGGACGCGCGAGGGACTGGAGGCGCGCCTGGTGCCGCATCGGGGGTACGAGCTCGTCTTGGTCGACAAGGTGCCCTTCCCGCGTCGCCCGAACCGCGACGCGGTGGTGTTCCCAGGCCGTTTCCGGCGGGCGTTGCGGCAGGTGCGCGAGATCATCCGCGACCGCCACGTCGACGTCGTGGTCGGCTTCGGCGGCTACGCGTCCGCACCCGCGTACGTCGCGGCCCGTCGTGCACGGATCCCCTTCGTCGTCCACGAAGCGAACGCCAAGCCGGGTCTGGCGAACGTGCTGGGCGCGCGCCGCGCCGCCGCGGTCGGGGTTGCCTTCGAGGGAACTCCGCTGCGCCACGGACGTGTCGTGGGAATGCCGCTTCGACGCGAGATCGTCGATCTCGATCGCGGCGCACTTCGGGACGAGGCCGCCGCGCACTTCGGGCTTGACCCCGCGAAGCCGACGCTCCTGGTCTTCGGGGGATCATTGGGCGCCCTGCGGCTGAACATGGCTTTCGAGGGGTCGTGGCGCGACGTCCTGGATGCGGGATGGCAACTGCTCCACGTCACGGGGGAGCGCTCGGAGCTGGCCGACCCCGCCGTCGAGGGGTACGCGATGCGTCGCTACGTCGACCGGATGGACCTTGCCTTCGCGCTGGCCGATCTCATCGTCTCGCGCGCCGGCGCCGCGACCGTCAGCGAGATCAGCGCCCTCGGCATCCCGTGTGTCTACGTGCCGTACGCCGTCGGCAACGGTGAGCAGGCGCTCAACGCTTCTTCGGCGGTCGCCGCGGGGGCGGCGCGGGTGATTCCCGACGGGCAGTTCACCCCGGATCGCGTTCGGTCCGAGATCGTTCCGCTGCTGCAAGACGACGAGGCACGCGAACGGATGCGGGAAGCCGCCGGCCGCGTCGGAATCCGGGACGGCGCCGAGAACGTCGTCGCCCTCATCGACGAGAGCCTCGCCGGCTGACCGGCGGGGTCATGTCGTCGATGACTCGGGGCCGCGCAGCGCGGCAGTGACGATCGCGAGGGCATCGTCGGGGTCGAGGCGCAGTGCGCGGACCTGCTCAGCGAATGCCGCCGCGGCACGCTGTGCTTCCCGGTGGGCCGGATCGCCCTGCGGGGACACGAAGGTGCCGTTGCGTCCGCGGGTCTCGATGATCCCTGCCGTCTCGAGTTCGCGGTAGGCCCGTGCGACCGTGCCCGGGGCGAGTCCGAGGTCTTCGGCGAGTCGGCGCACGGTCGGAAGCTTCGCGCCCGGGGCGAGTGCGCCCGAAGCGACGGAGTCGAGCAACTGCGCCCGCAGCTGCTCGAACGGCGGGAGCGGAGAGCGTGGGTCGAT
Organism: Microbacterium koreense; assembly: GCF_042677105.1. NCBI lineage: Bacteria > Bacillati > Actinomycetota > Actinomycetes > Micrococcales > Microbacteriaceae > Microbacterium > Microbacterium koreense. The sequence goes on along the minus strand of NZ_JBHTIM010000001.1, from coordinate 2,286,402 downwards.
GACGATCATGCCGTTGCCGGTCCAGTCCGCAGAAAGTCGGGATAGAGGCGGGGCGCGAGCCGGTTCTGCCCTATCGCGTAGATGACCTGGAGGAGGGGGATGCCGAACCACGGAAAGAGTCCCAGTATGGACTCGGCTGTGGCGAAGGGGATGGCTGCGAGCACCAGCAGCGCGGTTGCGAGGCCGACAGGCAACCATGCCACCATGGCGGCGCCCATGCGCAGAGTCGCGAGGGCATCGGTGCGGAACAGATCGTCCCAGGCGAGCTCGAGCGTGTCCGACGCCGGCTGGGGTTGCGCCAAGATGCGCCGTTCGATCGCCCATCCCGCGACTGTGGCTGCGACGGCGAGAGCGCCGGTGGCAGCGAGCCATGGAGCGTACGACCGTGGGATCGCGCCGAGAATGATCGCGATACCCGCGGCGACGCCGAGAATTGCCGCGCAGACAAGAAGCACGATCGGCAGCGCGGCGCGCCAGCGGCCGACGTATTCGCGCACGGTGAGAGTCTGCGCGCGTGCGACGCGCGGCGCAGCGGGCGCGGGAGAGAAGAGTCGTTCTCGGGTCGTGACGATCGCGGAACAGCCCGTCACCACGACGAAGAGAATCGCGAGCGCGAGGAACCATCCCATGAACGGGCTCGTGCCGAGCGGGGTGAGAAAGGTGATCGATCCGAAGACGAGCATGGTTGCGAGGAGGCCCCACATGTTGGCGCGAAGGAGGGCACGCGAGCGCTGACGGAGGCTGCGACGGGTGGTGTCCTGCCCGAGCGGTAAGCGAGCGCGTAGCGACAGCTGCGCGACCCGGGCATCGCCCCACTCAGGGTTCGCAGTGATGACGAGCGCGACGATCGGAACGACGGCGAACAACGCGAGGAGAAGAGCGTTGAAGACCTCGAAGGGGATGTGGATTGAGCCGTCCATGGCTCTTTTGTACGGCTTTTGTATCAATGCGTCAATACAAACCGGATCTGCCTGTCCTTCGCGAGGAGATCTGCGTTCGAGCGGAGGGGTTCGTGGGCATCGGTCCGCACGACGGCAGATCTCCTCGGGAACGACGGGCCAACGTGGCAGCGGGCGGAAGCGCGGGGTGGGGGCACGCGCGGGACGGGGGCGCGCTCGGAGCGGTTCGCCTGCGGGGTGGTCGCCGCCCGCGCGGCGAGGCCGCGACACGCACGCGGCGACTTAGGATTGACGGGCCATGATCCGACCAGACCTCACGCTTCCGATCCCACAGGCGATCGAGTCCGCCCACTTCATCGGAATCGGCGGATCGGGCATGTCCGGTCTCGCCGCGATGTTCCTCGACCGCGGCATCCGGGTCTCCGGCTCGGACCGCGCCGACAGTCCGGGACTTCGCCGCCTGGCGGAGAGAGGAGCGACGGTCTACGTCGGTCATGACGCGGCGAATCTCGCCGCCGACGTCGACACCGTGATCCACACGGGCGCGATCTGGCCCGAGAATCCGGAGTTCGTCCTGGCCAAGCAGCGCGGGCTGCACGTCATCCACCGCAGCCAGGCGCTGCACTGGCTCATCGGTGGGCGCCGTCTCGTGTCGGTTGCCGGGGCGCACGGCAAGACCACCTCGACCGGGATGATCGTCACAGCTCTGCAACGGCTCGGCGACGACCCGACGTTCGTCAACGGCGGGGTGATCGCGCAGCTCGGCGTTCCGAGCGCCACCGGATCCGACGACGTCTTCGTGATCGAGGCCGACGAATCCGACGGCACGTTCGTGCTCTATGACACCTCGATCGCGCTCGTGACGAACGTGGACCCCGATCACCTCGATCATTGGGGGTCGCGGGATGCCTTCGATGCCGCCTTCGCCGAGTTCGCGAACGCGGCCCGAGAAGCGGTCGTCATCTCGGCGGATGATCCCGGTGCCGTGGCCCTGCGGGAGCGCATCACCCACGAGCGAGTCCTGACGTTCGGCGAGGCGCCGACTGCCGACGTTCGGGTGACGGACATCGTCACCGACGGCCCCGTGTCGTTCACCGTCCGCCACGGGGTCGCCGCGGCGTCGGTGCAGCTGTCGGTTCCGGGTGCACACAACGCCGTCAACGCGGCGGGTGCCGTCGGAGTCTTGATCGCGCTGGGTCACGACGTGCTCGACGCGGCCCGAGCCGTCGAGGGGTTCGAGGGGACGGCTCGTCGCTTCGAGCTGCACGATGTCGTACGCGGAGTCAGCGTCTACGACGACTACGCCCATCATCCGACCGAGGTCGCCGCGGCGCTCGCGGCGGCGAGAACGGTCGTCGGAGAGGGGCGCATCATCGCCGTCCACCAGCCGCACACCTACTCGCGGACGCAGGCGATGTTCCAAGAGTTCGCCGACGTCCTCGAGTCGCACGCCGATCACACCGTCGTCCTCGACGTCTACGGTGCGCGCGAAGACCCCGTCGACGGTGTCACGGGTGCTCTCGTGAGCGAGGCGTTCGAGAACCCCGAGCACGTCGCCTTCGTCGCCGACTGGCAAGAAGCCGCTGACTACACGGCCTCCGTCGCGCGCGACGGCGACTTCGTCGTGACTCTCGGATGCGGGAACGTCAATCTCATCGTCCCGCAGCTCCTCGACGCGCTCGGGCGCCCGGTCGCCGCGGAGTAGTCGTGCGACGGCCGACGCCCCTGCCGCAGCAGCCGCCGCGTAATCCATCCGCGGACGATGTGCGGGATGACACCGTCGAGCACGCGCCGGCGAGGGGCGAGTCCGCGGTCACGGCCGCCGGCGCAGATGCGCGCACGCCCCCCGCGCCGGTGTCGACGACGCAGGACGAGCAGCCGACGGCGCCGATCGTGCCGTTGGATGCGGAGCAGCTGAAGCGCGCGGTGAACCGTGACGCCGACGCGAGCGAGGTCGTGTCGCCAGAGCCGGACGGCGCCACAGCCGGTCCGCAGGAGTCGATCGGCGCGCGGGATGTCTGGGCGGCCGCCCGTGCGCGCCGGCGCGCTCTGCGCTCGGAGGTGCGACGGTTCACCGCGCGCCAACGCCGGCGTCGACTGATGTGGGCCGGCATCGCCGCCTCGCTCCTGCTCTTGGTGGCGGCGACCTTCGGGGCCGCGTACAGTCCGCTGTTCGCCGTTGAGGACATCACGGTGGTCGGCGCGGATCGATTGGACGCCACCGAGGTCGAGGAGGCGCTCACCGGGCAGATCGGGACGCCGCTTGCGCTCGTCGACGAGAGTGCGGTCAAGGCTGCGCTCGTCGGTTTCCCGCTCGTCGAGACGTACACGCTCGAAGCGCGGCCTCCCCACGGCTTGGTCGTCCGCATCGTCGAACGCACGCCGATCGGGTACGTCGAGTCTGAGGCGGGATTCACGCTGGTCGACGCTGCCGGCGTGGGCCTCGCGACCACGGCAGAGCCGGGGAGCGACGCTCCCGTCGTGCGCGTGGACGGGGGTGTCGACGATGCGGCCTTCGATGCGGCGGGCCTCGTCATCCGGTCGCTTCCGGAAAGTCTGCGACCGCTCGTGACCGCCGTCACCGCAACCTCGCCGAACGATGTGCGGTTGCACCTGGGCGAGACCGGCACCGACATCGTGTGGGGGAGTGCCAGCGATTCCGCTGACAAGGCGCTCGCTCTGGAGAAGGTCATGATCTCGCGCCCGCTGGGCAGCGTGTCCGAGTACGACGTCTCGTCGCCGTCCGCGGTCGTCGTCCGCTGATCGGATGCCGCGACACGCCCACGGGTTTCACGGCCACACAGGTCGCTCCGCTTACCTTCGATTCAGGAATTGCATACCAGGTAATTCTTTAAACCTCAAGTAGAGGTTGAATGTTTGGTTCGGGAGACGGAGGCCGGCATGAGCCAGAACCAGAACTACCTCGCGGTCATCAAGGTGGTCGGTGTAGGCGGCGGCGGCGTGAACGCCGTCAATCGAATGATCGAGCTCGGATTGCGCGGCGTGGAGTTCATCGCGGTGAACACCGACGCGCAAGCGCTGCTGATGAGCGACGCCGACGTCAAACTCGACGTCGGTCGCGAACTCACGCGCGGGCTCGGGGCGGGCGCAGACCCCGAAGTCGGGCGCCGCGCTGCTGAGGACCACACCGAAGAGATCGAAGAGGCCCTTCGCGGCGCCGACATGGTCTTCGTCACCGCCGGTGAGGGCGGTGGAACCGGCACCGGCGGCGCTCCCGTCGTCGCCAAGATCGCCAAGTCGATCGGCGCGCTCACGATCGGTGTCGTCACCAAGCCGTTCTCGTTCGAGGGTCGTCGCCGCCAGCAGCAGGCCGAGACGGGCGTTGCGTCGCTGAAGGATGAAGTCGACACGCTCATCGTCGTGCCGAACGACCGCCTCCTCGAGATCAGCGATCGCGGAATCTCCATGATCGAGGCCTTCGCGACAGCCGATCAGGTGCTCCTCGCCGGTGTGCAGGGCATCACCGACCTCATCACGACCCCTGGCCTCATCAACCTCGACTTCGCCGATGTCAAGTCGGTCATGCAGGGTGCGGGATCGGCGCTCATGGGCATCGGTTCCGCGCGCGGCGCGGACCGCGCGATCAAGGCCGCCGAGCTCGCGGTCGAATCGCCCTTGTTGGAGGCGTCGATCGAAGGCGCTCACGGTGTGCTGCTGTCGATTCAGGGCGGATCGAACCTCGGCATCTTCGAGATCAATGATGCGGCGCAGCTCGTGAAGGAGGCCGCGCACCCCGAGGCCAACATCATCTTCGGAACCGTCATCGACGACACGCTCGGTGACGAGGTGCGGGTCACCGTGATCGCGGCGGGATTCGACGGCGGCGAGCCTCAGGCGCGCATCGAGCCGATGACCACGTCGCGGATCGTCGCGCCACCGGTCGCGCCGGCCGCGCCCGTGGCTACGGCGCCCGAGGCCGCCGGAGAGAGCGAGTCCGCCGAGGCGCCTGAGCCGGTCTCGGTCAGCGCGACCGTGCCCGACACGGGTTTCGACTCGGCGTTTTCGGACGACGACCTCGACATCCCCGACTTCCTCAAGTGAGCGTGCGCCGGGTGCAGCGGGCTCGACGAGGTGTCCATGCCGACGTCCGCTGACCCCGTCGCTGCGCTCCGCGACCGTTTGACGGCGGTAGACGGGCGTATCGCCGACGCCGCGCGTGCGGTCGGGCGGGCATCGTCCGATCTCACGCGCATCGTCGTGACCAAATTCCACCCCGCCGCTCTCGTGCGCGACCTCGCGTCGCTGGGCGTGGAGGATGTCGGAGAGAACCGTCAACAGGAACTCACCGCGAAGCACGGCGAGCTGCCCGACCTTGCCGTGACATGGCACTACATCGGTCAGTTGCAGACCAAGAAGGCGCGGGCCGTACGGTCAGCCGCATCCGTCGTTCACTCCGTCGATCGACAACGCGTCGCCGATGCCCTCGACGCAGCGGCGGGACCGGACTCGCCGGTGCTCGAGGTTCTGCTGCAGGTGAACATGACCGAAGACCCCGGGCGTGGTGGCGTCGCCCCAGCGGACATCCGCGCACTCGCCGAGCACACCGCCACGTGCGCGACACTCCGCGTCCGCGGTGTCATGGCGGTCGCACCCCTCGACGAAGCGCCCGCGTCGGCGTTCGAACGGCTCGCCCGATACAGCGAGCGCGTGCGCGCGGTCGTGCCGGACGCGTCCTGGATATCGGCGGGCATGACCGGCGACTTCGCCGAGGCGATCGCCGCGGGCGCGACACACCTGCGGATCGGTTCGGCAATCACGGGCCCGCGGCCCGAGCGCGGTTAGCCTCGGAAGAGACGAGCAAACGGAGGATGCGATGTCGAACCCACTGAAGAAGACGATGGTCTACCTCGGCCTTGCCGATGAAGAAGAAGTGTACGAAGAGCCGCAGCAGCAGCAGCGTACGCGAAGCAGCGAACCGACCGTGGAGAAGACCGCGCCCGTGACCCCCATCCATCGTCCCGCCGTCGTCCGTCAGCCATCGCCGGCAGCCGTGAGTGAGATCCTCACCGTCCACCCCAAGCAGTACCGCGACGCGCAGGTCATCGCCGAGAACTTCCGCGACGGTGTGCCGGTCATCATCAACCTCTCGCAGATGAGTGATGCCGATGCGCGGCGCCTGATCGACTTCGCGAGTGGACTGTCCCTCGGCCTCTACGGTCGAATCGAGCGAGTGACGAGCAAGGTATTCCTCCTCTCGCCCGAGAACGTCGCGGTCTCCGGCGACGGTGCGGTGGCGCAGGCCGACCCGGAGTCGGTGCCGTTCACGCAGCCCTGACCGTGGAGCTCGTCCGTCTCGCCGCGACGATCCTGAACGTCGCGCTCGTCCTTTACCTCATCGTGCTGCTCGCGCGACTCGTCCTCGAGTGGGTGCCGTTCTTCAACCGTGAGTGGCGCCCCAAGGGCGCCGGTCTCGTGGCCGCTGAAGTGGTCTATACCGTCACCGATCCGCCCATCCGACTCTTCCGACGACTCATCCCTCCGTTGCGGGTCGGCGGCATCGCGATCGACTTCGGATTCGCCCTGACGATGTTGCTGTGCTTCATCTTGCTCAGTGTCACGCGCGCCTTCATGCTTGCGTGACGCGGCGTGCCTGCGTGCGGCGGATGCCGCGACTATGCTTACCTGAACTCGGCTTACCCTCACGCGGGTCCGGGCCTGAATGAAAGATTGCCAGCGACCTGAGCGCTCGAAAGAGGAATCACCATGGCATTGACTCCTGATGACGTCGTCACCAAGCAGTTCCAGCATGTCCGTTTCAAGGAGGGGTTCGACCCCGACGAGGTCGATGACTTCCTCGATGAGATCGTCGTCGAGTGGCGCAAGACGATCGCCGAGAACGAAGAACTGAAGGCGAAGGTCGCAGCCCTCGAGGCGGGCGCCGCCGAAGCGCCGGCTGCCGAGACCCCCGCGGTCGAGGAAGAAGTGGTGGAGGTCGTCGAGGACGAGGCTCCCGCCGCCGCTGACGCCTCGGGTCCCTCCAGCGCCGCCACCGCCGGCATCATCGAACTCGCCCAGCGCCTGCACGACGAGCACGTGGCCGAAGGCGTCGCCCAGCGCGACAAGCTCATCTCCGAGGCTCAGGCGCAGGCCGCGAGCATCGTCTCGGATGCCGAGACGCGCGGACGCGAGGAGATGGCCCGGCTCGACCGCGAGCGTGTCTCGCTCGAGGGGCGGATCTCCGAACTCCAGCAGTTCGAGCGTGACTACCGCTCGCAACTGCGCAGCTACATCGAGGGCAAGCTTCGCGACCTCGAGACCACGGGCACCGCGTCGGGTGCGACGCCCGTGTCCAGCGTCTGAACTCGGCCTTGACGCGCCGATTCTCCCGTCCGGCGGCCGGCGCCACAGTCGCGATCCTTGCGACTCTGGTGCTGGCCGCTGACCAGTTCTCCAAGCATCTCGCGCTGGAGAACCTCCCGCTTCAGCAACAGGTTCCCGTCTTCGGCGACTTCCTGAGCTTCTACCTGGTCAAGAACCCCGGTGCGGCTTTCTCGCTCGGTGAAGGCGTCACGTGGATCTTCACGATCGCACTGGCCGCCGTGGCGGGGGTCATCGTCTGGCTCGCCGTCACGCGCGTCCGCTCGCGGCTGTGGGCGGTGGTCATGGGACTGCTCCTGGGCGGAGTGCTCGGCAACCTCACCGACCGGCTCTTTCGGGAGCCGGGGTTCCCCGTCGGGCATGTGATCGACTTCATCAACACGCCGTGGATGTGGTTCTTCCCCGGCATGTCGCCGGCGATCTACAACATCGCCGACATCTTCATCGTCGGTGACATGATTGCCGTCGCTTTGCTCGTACTCGTGGGGGTGCACATGGATGGAACGCGTGAGCCGCGCCGCGGTCGTGAGGAGGAATCCACGATCCTCGGCGAGGGCGACGAAACGCCGCCCGGTGGCGACGTCGCCGGCTTCGGTGACGAGTTCCCCGTCGCGAATCCGGACGCGGGCATCCCGCGGGACGAACGCGGACTGCCGCCGCTCTCGGAGGCCGAACAGCGCGCTGTCGAGCGAGAGGCCGACCGGGAGGCGGGCGGCGACCGCCGCGACGCCTGACATGCCCTCTCGTCTGCTTCCGGTCCCGGACGGACTCGACGGTGCCCGCGTCGATCAGGCCCTGGCCAAGATGCTCGGATTCTCGCGCACGTTCGCCGCGGAGGTCGCGGCCTCGGGCGGCGTCGTCGTCGACGGGCGCCCCCTGGCGAAGTCCGACCGGCTGACCGCCGGCCAGATGATCGACGTCACGTGGGTCGAGAAGCAGGAGCCGACGGTCGTCCCGCTCGCGGTGCCCGAGCTCGGGATCGTGCACGATGACGACGACATCGTCGTCATCGACAAGCCCACGGGTGTCGCCGCGCATCCCTCCCTCGGCTGGGAGGGCCCGACCGTGCTCGGAGCCCTCGCCGCGGCGGGATTCCGGATCGCCACGACCGGCGCGGCCGAGCGACAGGGAGTCGTGCACCGGCTCGATGTGGGCACGAGCGGCCTCATGGTCGTCGCCAAGTCGGAGCGGGCCTACACCGCACTCAAGCGCGCGTTCAAGGAACGCGAGGTCGACAAGATCTACCACGCCGTCGTGCAGGGACACCCGGACCCCCTCACGGGTACGATCGACGCCCCGATCGGGCGCCATCCGAATCACTCCTGGAAGTTCGCGGTGACCCCTGACGGCAAGGACTCGGTCACGCACTACGAGACGCTGGAGGCGTTCCCGGGAGCCTCGCTGCTGGAGATCCACCTCGAGACCGGGCGCACACATCAGATCCGTGTGCACATGGCCGCGCATCGGCATCCGTGTGTCGGGGACCCGCTCTACGGCGCAGACCCCACCCTGTCGGCTCGTCTGAACCTGACTCGTCAGTGGTTGCACGCGCACGAGCTGTCGTTCTCGCACCCTGCCACCGGTGAGTGGGTCACGTACGCCTCGACGTATCCGGCCGACCTTCAGGCGGCGTTGGACACCCTTCGCGCGGACTGACATCGGGCGGGCGTGTACGGCACCGGGTCTGGGCGACATCCCCATGGAGCCCTCGGGACCCGGCGCCGCATCTCGAATCTACGAAGCATCGCGGCGGGATCGGGGGCGAGAGGGGACAGTGCCGTACGTCGCGGGGGAATTGCCGTAGTCACCGCGCGCCGAGGATGTCCGAGGGGTTCGTAGACTCGAAGCGTGGCCTCTGATTCTTTCGTTCATCTGCACGTACACAGCGAGTATTCGATGCTCGACGGAGCGGCGAAGATCAACGCGATGACGCAGGCCGCGGCCGACTACGACATGCCGGCCATCGCCGTGACGGATCACGGCAACACCTTCGCCGCGTTCGAGTTCTACAACGCCGCCAAGGCGGCGGGGGTCAAGCCGATCATCGGCCTCGAGGCGTATGTGACCCCGGGAACCCACCGCACCGACAAATCCCGGGTGGCGTGGGGAACGCCCGAACAGAAGAGCGACGATGTCTCGGGCTCCGGGGCCTACACGCATATGACGATGTGGAGCCAGAGCACCGAGGGCATGCACAACCTCTTCCGGTTGAGCTCGCTGTCGAGCATGGAGGGGTACTACTTCAAGCCCCGCATGGACCGCGAGCTACTCGAGACGTACGGCAAGGGTCTCATCGCCACGACCGGTTGCCCCTCGGGCGAGGTGCAGACACGACTGCGGCTGGGGCAGTACGACGCGGCCCGCGCTGCGGCGGCAGAATTCCAGGACATCTTCGGCAAGGAGAACTACTTCGCCGAGATCATGGATCACGGCCTGGCGATCGAACGCCGCGTCATGAGCGACCTCCTGCGGCTGTCGAAAGACCTCGGCATCCCGCTCGTCGCGACGAACGACTCGCATTACACCCACCAACACGAAGCGGATGCCCACGCGGCACTCCTGTGCGTGCAATCGGGATCGACGATGGACGATCCGAACCGGTTCAAGTTCGACGGCGACGGCTACTACATCAAGACCGCGCAGGAGATGCGCCAGATCTTCAAGGATCACCCCGAGGCATGCGACAACACGTTGCTCATCGCCGAGCGCTGCGAGGTCGAGTTCAACACCTCGGCCAACTACATGCCGCGCTTCCCCGTGCCCGACGGTGAGACCGAGGACAGCTGGCTCATCAAAGAAGTCGAGGCCGGGCTTCACTACCGGTACCCCGATGGCATCCCCGACAAGGTGCGCAAACAGGCAGAGTACGAGACCGGGATCATCCTTCAGATGGGATTTCCGGGCTACTTCCTCGTCGTCGCCGACTTCATCAACTGGGCCAAGGACAACGGCATCCGCGTCGGTCCCGGTCGCGGATCGGGCGCAGGGTCGATGGTCGCCTACGCGATGCGCATCACCGACCTCGATCCGCTCGAGCACGGATTGATCTTCGAGCGCTTCCTCAACCCCGACCGTGTCTCGATGCCCGACTTCGACGTCGACTTCGACGACCGGCGACGCGGCGAGGTGATCGAGTACGTCACCGAGAAGTACGGGTCCGAACGCGTCGCGCAGATCGTGACCTACGGCACGATCAAGTCGAAGCAGGCGCTCAAGGATGCCGGCCGCGTGCTCGGGTTTCCCTTCAGCATGGGGGAGCGCCTGACCAAGGCGATGCCGCCCGCGGTGATGGGCAAGGACATGCCGCTCAGCGGCATGTACGACGACAAGCATCCGCGCTTCAAAGAAGCCAGCGAATTCCGCTCACTCATCGACACAGACCCCGAGGCGAAGACCGTCTTCGACCGAGCGATCGGGCTTGAAGGCCTCAAGCGCCAGTGGGGCGTGCACGCCGCCGGCGTCATCATGTCGAGCGAGCCGCTGCTCGACGTCATTCCGATCATGCGTCGCGAGCAGGACGGCCAGATCGTCACCCAGTTCGACTACCCGTCCTGTGAGGCTCTCGGTCTCATCAAGATGGACTTCTTGGGTCTGCGCAATCTGACGATCATCTCTGATGCGCTCGACAACATCCGGACGAACCGGGGCGAGGAAATCGACCTCGAACAGCTCACGCTCGACGACCGCGGCGCGTACGACCTGCTCACGCGTGGCGACACCCTGGGTGTCTTCCAGCTCGACGGCGGACCGATGCGATCCTTGCTGCGGCTGATGAAGCCCGACAACTTCGAAGACGTCTCCGCCGTCATCGCCCTGTACCGCCCGGGGCCCATGGGTGCGAACTCGCACATCAATTACGCCTTGCGAAAGAACGGACAGCAAGCGGTCACCCCGATCCATCCGGAGCTCGAGGAACCGTTGCGCGAGATCCTCGATATCAGCTACGGCCTGATCATCTATCAGGAGCAGGTGATGGCCATCGCGCAGAAGGTCGCGGGCTTCTCGCTGGGACAAGCAGATATCTTGCGGCGCGCGATGGGCAAGAAGAAGAAGTCCGAACTCGACAAACAGTACGAGGGATTCGCGGGCGGCATGAAGCAGCGCGGGTTCGGCGACGACGCCATCAAGGCGCTCTGGGACATCCTGCTGCCGTTCTCGGACTATGCGTTCAACAAAGCGCACTCGGCCGCCTACGGGGTCGTGTCGTACTGGACGGCGTATCTCAAGGCCCACTACCCGGCCGAGTACATGGCGGCGCTGCTGACGAGTGTCGGCGACTCCAAAGACAAGATGGCGGTGTACCTCAACGAGTGTCGCCGCATGGGAATCAAAGTCCTGCCGCCCGACGTCGGCGAATCGATCCGGTACTTCGCGGCCGTCGGCGACGACATCCGCTTCGGGCTGGGGGCTGTGCGCAACGTCGGTTCCAACGTCGTCGACGGCATCATGGGTGCACGCGCGGAAGGGGGGTACACGAGCTTCCACGACTTCCTCGCGAAGGTCCCCGTCCATGTCGCGAACAAACGCACCGTGGAATCGCTCATCAAGGCGGGCGCCTTCGATTCGCTCGGGGCCACACGCCGTGCGCTCATGGAGATTCATGAGGACGCCACCGAACAGGCCGTGCTCGACAAGCGTCGTGAAGCGAACGGCGAGGTCGGTTTCGACTTCGACAGCCTGTGGGGCGAGGACGAGCCGCAACAGGTCGCCAAAGTGCCCGAGCGCCCCGAATGGACCAAGAAGGACAAGCTCGCCTTCGAACGCGAGATGCTCGGCCTGTACGTGTCGGATCACCCGCTCGCCGGGCTTGAGATCCCCTTGGCGAAGCACGCTTCCATCAGCATCCACGACCTACTCGCCAGCGAAGAGCTCTCCGACGGTGACCAGGTGACCATCGCGGGCCTCATCACATCGGCCCAGCATCGCGTCGCGAAGCAGAGCGGCAACCCTTACGGCATGATCACCGTCGAAGACTTCAACGGCGAGATCACGGTCATGTTCATGGGCAAGACCTATACGGAGTTCCAGTCGATTCTGCAGGCAGACTCGATCATCGTCGTACGGGGGCGTGTGTCGCGTCGCGACGACGGTATGAACCTGCACGCGCAGTCGGCCTTCGTTCCCGACATGGGGGGCCTCGATGCCAGTGGACCGCTCGTGCTGCTCATGCCCGAGCATCGGGCGACAGAGAACCTCGTGGGTGAGCTGGCGCGCGTCCTGAACCGCCACGCCGGTGACACGGAGGTCACACTCCGCCTCCACAAAGGCGGAGTCGCGAAGGTGTTCGAGGTGCCGCATCCGGTCTCACTCTCGCCCGATCTCTTCGGAGACTTGAAGGGCCTGCTCGGGCCACAATGCCTCGGCTGATCCCGACCGTCACGCGCCTGACGTGTCGGCAGGACGCGGGTAGGATCGGGGGCGACGCACACGGGGGAACGTGACGGAAAGGACGAGCGTGACCGATCAGCAGGACCAGCCCTACGCCACCGACGGCGACGTCGTCGAGGAGGTCGAGGCCGTTGAGGAATCGACGTCGACCGATGAGGCACCCCAGTACGGCGTCGGGCCGTTCTCTGTGCGCGAGGTCGGACTCGCCGGAATCTGGCTCGTCGCCTTCGTCGTCTCGTTCTTCCCCGTCGGACTCGCCGTCGACCTCGCTTTCGGCAACCTCGTCTTCGGATTCGGCACCGTTTGGTCCTCCGGGCTCGGGTGGATCCTTCCGATCGGCCTGCCCACCGTCGCGGTCTTCCTTCTCGCTTTGCGACGTCTGTCGCCCGACGGCATCCGTCGCGTCGGCTCACTCGGAATCGACCAGTTCGCCTCGGTCGCGTTTTCGGTCGCCGCGCTGGTCTGGCTGCAACTGGTCTGGGAGACGGTCGCGGTCTCGATCGTCGGCGGCTTCTGGTTGCGCTCGTGGGTGATCTGGGTCGAGCTCGTGCTCATGCTCGCCGCGGTCGTCCTGACCGTCTTCGCCCCGCTCATCCCACCGTTCAAGGACGACTTCCACGGGCGACGCGAGATCGTCGCGCATCGCAATGCGCGCCCTGTCCGTGCCATCTCGCCGCGTCCCGCTCGTGAACCGCGCCCGGTCGTCGATGAACCGAGTGAGGAAAGCCCGCAGGGTGTCGAGGACGACGCGATGTCCACCACGACGATCGACGTGCACCCGGATCCGTACGCGCCCGCGCAGGCCCGCGACACCTACGAGCCGGTCGAGCTCCACGAGACGACTCCCGTCGTGCGTCATCAGGCGTTCTGGGCGCTCGTCCCCGAAGAACGAGACATCGTCGACGAGAACGGCATCGCGTTGTTCCGCATCGGTCCCACCGCGTGGGCGCTCGTGATCGAAGATCACGGAGAGCGGTTCGTCGTCCGCCACGAAGACGGCCGGGTCGGATACCTCCACGACGTGCAGGGTGTCACCCGCGGCTGAGGCGGGCGACGGTGACACGATGATCCGTACGATCGACCTCAGGGGGCGCGCCCTCACACCCGCCGAACTGCTCGCCGCGGTGCCGCGCGCCGCCGCTGCGCGCGACCAGGCCCTGCGGGCTGCATCCGAACTCGTCGCAGCCGTCGCCGAGAACGGCGAGAACGCCCTTCGCGAGCAGGCCGCGCGGTTCGACGGCGTATCCGACCATGACATCCGCGTGCCCGCCCAGCACCTGACCGCGGCCGTGGCCTCGCTCGACCCCGACGTGCGCAGCGCTTTGGAAGCGGCGATCACTCGCGTTCGCGCGGCGTCCGCTGCCCAGGTTCCGCCACCCGTCACGACCGAACTGGCCACGGGTGCGCGCGTGCACCAGCGGTGGCAACCGGTACGCCGGGTGGGGCTGTACGTGCCGGGTGGAAAGGCCGTTTATCCGTCGAGCGTCATCATGAACGTCGTGCCGGCTCAGGTCGCAGGCGTCGACGAGATCGCGATTTCCTCGCCGCCCCAGCGGGATCACGACGGGCGCGTACACCCCGTCATCCTCGCCGCGGCCGCGCTCCTGGGGGTCGAGGAGGTGTATGCGATGGGCGGCGCAGGGGCGATCGGGGCGCTGGCCCACGGCGTCACCACGCTTGATCTCGACCCCGTCGACGTCGTCACCGGCCCCGGAAACAACTTCGTCGCCGCGGCGAAGCGCGTCGTCGCCGGGCGTGTAGGGACCGATTCCGAAGCCGGAGCCACGGAGATCCTCGTCGTCGCGGACGACACGGCAGACCCGGACCTCGTCGCCGCGGACCTCGTCAGCCAGGCCGAGCACGATGAGCAGGCGTCGGCCGTGCTCGTTACGTGGTCGACACGGCTCGCAGACGCCGTCGTCGAGGCCGTCACGCAGCGCGCGACCGCCACTCGCCACGCGGACCGGGTGCAGGCGGCGTTGGACGGCCCGCAGTCGGCCGTCGTGCTCGTGGACGATCGTGAGACGGCCACGGCATTCAGCAACGCCTACGCGCCGGAGCACCTCGAGCTGCACCTGGACGACCCGAGGCCCGAAGAATTCGTCCACGCGGGAGCCGTCTTCGTCGGCCCACATACGCCCGTGAGTCTCGGCGACTACCTCGCCGGTTCCAACCACGTGCTTCCGACCGGGGGACAGGCGCGCTACGCATCAGGGCTCTCGGCGGCGACGTTCCTCCGACCGCAGCAGGTGATCGAGTACGACCGCGACGCGCTGGCAGAGGTGCGCGAGGCGATCGTGACGTTGGCCGACACCGAGCAGCTCCCCGCGCACGGCGAGGCGATCGAGGCACGCTTTCAGGCGTAGGCTGGGCCCGTCATGCACTGCCCGTTCTGCCGTCATTCCGACTCGCGCGTCATCGACTCGCGCACCAGCGACGACGGTCTGAGCATCCGTCGCCGCCGTCAATGCCCCGAATGCGGAGGGCGATTCACGACGGTCGAGACCTCCAGCCTCAGTGTCGTCAAGCGCTCGGGCGTCGTCGAGCCGTTCAGTCGCGAGAAGGTCATCGCGGGTGTCCGAAAGGCATGCCAGGGTCGACCGGTCACCGACGCCGATCTCGCCGTGCTCGCGCAGGACGTCGAAGAGGCGATCCGCCAGACCGGAGCGTCTCAGCTCGACGCCAACGAGATCGGGTTGGCGATCCTCGGGCCGCTGCGCGAACTCGACGAGGTCGCGTACCTGCGCTTCGCCAGTGTGTACCAGGCCTTCGACTCCCTCGAGGACTTCGAAGGCGCCATCGCCCAGCTGCGCACGGACCACCCCCGTGGTGGCACCGACGATGGGGGAGACGCCCGATAATCTGGAGGCGATGTACTCCCTCCTCTTTCGCGCCGTGCTGTCACGCATGGACCCTGAATCGGCTCACCACGCGGCGATGGCCGTCATCCGGGTGCTGGGCGCGTCACTGATCGCGTGGGCGCCCCGTGCCCTGACCGCGCCGGCGCCGTCGCTGCGCACCACGGCACTCGGGCTTGTGTTCGAATCACCCTTCGGTGTCGCGGCCGGGTTCGACAAGGATGTCCGCGGCGCCCGGGGCCTGTGGGCGCTCGGGTTCGGACACGTCGAGGTCGGGACGATCACCGCCATCCCGCAGGACGGCAATCCGCGTCCCCGGCTGTTCCGGCTGATTCCCGATCGTGCCGTGGTCAACCGGATGGGGTTCAACAACGGCGGGGCCGAGGCTGCAGCATCCCGCCTTGAGAAACTGCGGCAGCGCCGACGTCGGCCGATCGTCGGGGTGAACATCGGCAAGAGCCGTGTCGTCGACGTGGAGCACGCGACGGACGACTACGTGCGCAGCACGACCTTGCTCGCCCCGCTCGCCGACTACCTGGTCGTGAATGTGTCGTCACCCAACACGCCGGGGCTCCGTGGACTGCAGGCGGTCGAGACGCTGCGCCCACTGCTCGATGCGGTGCGAGAGGCGGCCGGGCGTACCCCGCTGTTGGTGAAGATCGCTCCCGACTTGCCCGATGACGAGATCGAGGCGATCGCGCGCCTCGCCGTCGAGGCCGGGCTTGCGGGCATCATCGCGACGAACACGACGATCTCGCGCGAGGGTCTGGTGACCGATCACACGGTCGTCGAGGCGGCGGGGGCCGGCGGCTTGTCGGGCGCGCCCCTCAAACCACGCGCGCTCGAGGTTCTGCGCCGCGTGCGCGCAGTGGTCCCCGAGGACTTCTGCGTCGTGTCCGTCGGTGGGGTCGACACTGCCGACGACGTCCGGGAACGGCTGGACGCCGGTGCGACCCTCGTGCAGGGCTACACCGCGTTCCTTTATCGAGGACCCCTGTGGGCGCGGCAGATCAACCGGGGGCTGCTCACGCGGGCTTCTGGCCGCGCTTGACCTGCGGTTTCGGCAGGCGGAGGAACCGCATCTGGATGGTCCGCATCGCGGCGTACCACCCGAGGCCCTTCTCGGTGTTGGCGCCCCATTTCTCGCGCGCCATCTTCTTCACCCGGTTCGACAGCAGGATCATGTCGCCGATGACGAAGAAGATGAACACCCAGAGTGCGACGAACGAGTAGAACTGCACGCCGTACACGGGAACGAACGTGGCGATGATGACCAGCACCATCGCGGGCATGACCGCCTCGCCGATGCTCCATCGGGCGTCGACCCAGTCCCGGACCCAGCGGCGCTGCGGCCCCTTGTCGCGCGCGGTGAGGTAACGGTCATCGCCGGCGGCCATGCCGACGCGGGCCTTCTCGCGCTGCGCGGCCATCTCGGCACGGGCGCGCGCCTTGGCCTCCTTCGTGTTTGCAACGAGCGGCCGTTTGCGTGCGGCTTCCTGCTCGGCCCGGCTCGGCGTCGCTCGCCCCTTTCCGACCGTCGATTCGGTCTCGCTGGGAGCGTCTTTCGGTGCCGGAGCGGCGGGTGTGTGAGCCACGGTGATCCTCGAAACTGCGGAAACGGGTGCCCTTAAGATTACCCGCATGAGTTCAGAGTCTCTCCGTGATGTCCAGGTGCGAGATGCCGCAACCGCTGCCGTGCCCGCCGCGCTGGCAGATCTGGGTGCCCTCGTGCGCATCCCCTCCGTCGCCTTCCCGGGGTTCGATCCCGCTGAAGTGGGACGCAGCGCGCGGGCTGTCGCCGACCTGGCGGAGGGCCTGGGGATCTTCGACCGGGTCGAGATCCGTGACGCGGCGGTTCCCGGGACCGACGAACGTGGGATGCCGGCGGTCCTCGCCACGCGTGCGGCCCGAAATGGACGGCCGACGATCCTGCTCTACGCGCACCACGACGTCCAGCCCGTCGGTGACGAGTCACTGTGGGACTCGTCACCATTCGAGCCCACCGTTCGCGACGGACGCCTCTACGGGCGCGGAGCCGCGGACGACAAGGCGGGCGTGATGGTGCACATCGGTGCACTGCGTGCGCTCTCCGAAGTGCTCGGAACCGATTTCGACCTGGGCGTCGCGCTGTTCATCGAGGGCGAGGAGGAGGCAGGCTCCCGCTCGTTCGCGACGTTCCTGTCCGACAACGCCGACGCGCTCAGGGCCGATGTCATCGTGGTCGCGGACTCGGGCAACTGGGACGCGCGCACACCGGCGGTGACGGTCTCGCTGCGGGGAAACGTGCGTTTCACGCTGACCGTGCGCACCCTGGACCACGCCTCGCATTCGGGCATGTTCGGCGGGGCTGTGCCCGACGCCATGATGGCGACGGTGCGGTTGCTGTCGACGCTGTGGACCGAAGACGGCTCCGTCGCCGTCGAAGGCCTCACGGAGCGTGAGGCGCCGACACCCGAGTACTCCGAGGCGACGTTGCGCGACGAGGCGGGGTTGCCGGACGGCGTCAGCCCGATCGGTGACGGCACGATCCTCAGCCGCATCTGGAACAAGGCCTCCCTCACCGTGACAGGCATCGACGCGCCCAGCGTCGTCAACGCCTCGAACACGCTCAGTCCCGAGGTGTCTGTGGTGATCAGTGCACGGATCGCGCCCGGGCAGGCCGCGGAGGATGCATACGCCGCCATCGAAGCGCATCTGCGGGCGCATGCTCCCTTCGGCGCAGAGTTGTCGTTCGCTGACGTCGACTTCGGCGACGGCTTCCTCGTCGACACCAGCGGCTGGGCCGTCGCGGCGGCACGCGAGGCGCTCGGTGACGGGTACGGGGTGGAGCCGGTCGATCTCGGCGTCGGCGGTTCGATCCCCTTCATCGCCGATCTCGTGCGCGAGTTCCCCGCCGCCCAGATTCTCGTCACGGGCGTGGAAGACCCGCACGCGCGGGCGCACAGCCCCAATGAGTCCTTGCACCTCGAGACCTTCCGCAACGCCCTCGTCTCTGAGGCGCTCCTGCTGGAGAAGCTGGACGCGCGCACCGCGTAGCCCGTTCGGATGCCCCGAAACGCCGCGCAGCGGCGCCCGCCACGCGCAGGCGGCGTAGAATCGGGGCATCCGATCACCTCGTTCTTCGGGAGGAACCATGACCGACACCGCCCTGTCGCCCGACCAGGCCGCGCCCACCCACGGTGTGCTGCTGACCGACGCTGCCGCGCTCAAGGTGAAGAACCTCCTCGAGCAGGAGGGGCGCGACGACCTGCGTCTGCGCGTCGCCGTACAGCCCGGTGGATGCAGTGGGCTCATCTACCAGCTCTACTTCGACGAGCGCTACCTCGACGGCGACCAGACCGTCGACTTCGACGGCGTCGAGGTGATCGTCGACGACATGAGCGTCCCGTATCTCGATGGCGCCACGATCGACTTCAAGGACACGATCTCTGAGCAGGGGTTCACGATCGACAACCCCAACGCCGCCGGAAGCTGCGCGTGTGGAGACAGCTTCCACTGATCGGAACGGCTTTTTTCCAGGGTCCGACTGCTCTCGCGAGCGGTCGGGCCCTGTGTGTTTCGTGTGCGCCACGCGACGCTCGGCTGTGCGGATGGCCAGAATCGCCTGGACGGTTGCCCTAGACTGGCTGGAGTTACATCCGCGACCCGGAAAGGTGCACCGTGCCCTCGAAACGCCGCCTCCGCTGGGCCGTTCTTCCCGTGGGGATCGCAACGGCTGCCGTCTTGGCCGGTTGCACCCCGACAGAGCTCAATGGGTATCTCCCGGGCTTCGTCGAGGACGGCCCCGCTGCGACGAACCACACCGAAATGGTCTCGGGTCTGTGGGTCAACTCGTGGATCGTCCTCCTCGCCGTCGGCGTGATCACCTGGGCGCTCATGGGGTGGGCGGCGATCGTCTACCGTCGCCGTCGCGGCCAGACCGGACTCCCGGTGCAGTTGCGGTACAACATGCCGATCGAGATCTTCTACACGATCGTGCCGCTGATCCTCGTGATCGGATTCTTCGCCTTCACCGCCCGCGACCAGACCATCCTCGAGACGCAGACCGAGGACCCCGACGTCGAGATCGTCGCCATCGGAAAGCAGTGGGCGTGGGATTTCCAGTACGACGGTGACACCGAAGAGGACACCGTCTGGACGATGGGCGTCCAGGCCCAGACCGACGAGGCCGGCAACATCATCAACGAGATCCCGACACTCGTGCTGCCGGTGGACCAGAGCGTGAAGATCAAGCTTCAGTCGCGCGATGTGATCCACTCGTTCTGGATCATCGACTTCCTGTACAAGAAGGACATGTACATCGGCAAGGACAACTACTGGTCCTTCACGCCGACCCGAGAGGGCGTCTACGCCGGAAAATGCGCCGAGTTGTGCGGTGAGTACCACTCGATGATGCTCTTCAACGTCGAGGTCGTCAGCGAGGCCGAGTACGAGGATTACCTCAGCTCGTTGCGCGCGGCGGGACAGACCGGCGACATCAACGACGAGTACGACCGACTGCAGAACCTGCCCGGCACGGGCGGAAACGCCACCGAGGAAGAGCACTGATCATGGCGACGACACTTCCGCTGAACGAACCGAACTCCGGCCGTCCGACGACACTGCCGCCGCGGCAGGCTGCGCTCCTCAGCTCGACCCGCGTCGAGCAGAAGGGCAACATCGTCGTCAAGTGGATCACCTCCACCGACCACAAGACGATCGGCTACATGTACCTGATCGCCTCGGTGATCTTCTTCATGCTCGGCGGCGTGATGGCTCTCATCATCCGTGCGGAGCTGTTCGAGCCGGGCATGCAGATCATCCCGACCAAAGAGCAGTACAACCAGCTCTTCACGATGCACGGCACGATCATGCTCCTCATGTTCGCCACGCCGTTGTTCGCCGGCTTCGCCAACGCCATCCTGCCGTTGCAGATCGGTGCACCCGACGTCGCCTTCCCGCGACTGAACGCGTTCGCCTTCTGGCTGTTCCTCTTCGGCTCGACGATCGCCGTCGCCGGCTTCCTGACACCCCAGGGCGCCGCATCGTTCGGCTGGTTCGCCTATCAACCTCTGGCGAGCGTGACCTTCTCACCCGGTGTGGGCGGAAACCTCTGGATGCTCGGACTCGGCATCAGCGGTTTCGGGACGATCCTCGGTGCGGTGAACTTCATCACGACGATCATCACGATGCGTGCACCCGGCATGACGATGTGGCGCATGCCGATCTTCTCGTGGAACACCCTGGTCACCAGCATCCTGATCCTGATGGCCTTCCCGGTGCTCGCCGCCGCGATCTTCGCCGCCGCCGCAGACCGCGTGCTCGGCGCGCACGTCTACGACCCGCAGAACGGTGGGGTGCTCCTGTGGCAGCACCTCTTCTGGTTCTTCGGTCACCCCGAGGTCTACATCATCGCTTTGCCGTTCTTCGGCATCGTCTCGGAGATCTTGCCGGTCTTCAGCCGCAAGCCGATCTTCGGCTACAAGACGCTCGTCTACGCCACGATCGCGATCGCGGCGCTCTCCGTCGCGGTCTGGGCCCACCACATGTACGTCACCGGCGCGGTGCTACTACCGTTCTTCGCCCTCATGACGATGCTGATCGCCGTTCCAACGGGCGTGAAGATCTTCAACTGGATCGGAACGATGTGGCGAGGGTCGGTGACCTTCGAGACACCGATGGTGTTCTCGCTCGGCTTCCTCGTGTCGTTCGTCTTCGGTGGGCTCACCGGTGTGATTCTCGCGTCCCCGCCGCTGGACTTCCACCTCTCGGACTCGTACTTCGTCGTCGCGCACTTCCACTACGTCGTCTTCGGAACCGTCGTGTTCGCGATGTTCGCCGGCTTCTACTTCTGGTGGCCGAAGTGGACGGGGCGCATGCTCAACGAGCGCCTCGGCATGGTGCACTTCTGGCTCCTGTTCATCGGATTCCACATGACGTTCCTCATCCAGCACTGGCTGGGTGTCGACGGCATGGTCCGTCGCTACGCCGACTACTCGGCTGCCGACAATTGGACGTGGCAGAACCAGGTGTCCACGATCGGGGCGATCATCCTCGGTGCCTCCATGATCCCCTTCCTGTTCAACGTGTGGATCACGTCGCGCAAGGCGCCGAAGGTCACGGTCAACGACCCGTGGGGCTACGGTGGATCGCTCGAATGGGCGACCTCCTGCCCGCCGCCGCGGCACAACTTCACGTCGATCCCGCGCATCCGCAGCGAGCGTCCGGCGTTCGATCTCAACCACCCCGAGGCCGGTATTCCGGTCGGTGTCGGACCGGCGAAGGACGCACCCGATGCGCCCGCCTACGACGCCGCCGAAGGGAAGGTGAAGTAAGTGCGTTCCAACACCGTCATCTGGTGGTTGCTGTCGGTCTTCTTCCTGGTCGTCGCGGCTCTCTACATCGGCTGGAACCTGATCGTCCACTGGGATCAGTACTCCGGCGCTGGCCAGTCGGCGTGGGAGACGATCACCCTGTCGATCGAGTGGGTGGGGTCAGTGGCACTGCTCTTCTCGGCGATCATGGCTGCGTTCATCGCGTTCTACGTCGGTCGGGTGCACAAAGCGCAGGGCGGCGAACTGCCCGAGGACGTGCTCACGGCTGACATCGACGACGGTGATCCAGAGATCGGCGAGTTCAGCCCGTGGTCGTGGTGGCCGATCGTGCTTGCGGCCTCCGCTGCCGTCGGCGTCCTCGGTCTTGCCGTCGGCGTGTGGATGTTCCCGATCGGGCTCGCGATCTTCGTCGTGGCGATCGTCGGCTGGGTCTACGAGTACTATCGCGGGTACTTCGCCCGCTGATCCATGGTCATCCGGCTCCGAGTCGCCGGCGCGTCTGACGTCGGTCCGCACCGCGCGGTGAATCAGGATGCCGCGTTCACGGCGTCCTGGGGAGCTGCCGTGGCGGACGGCGTGGGCGGCGGTCCCTCGGGCGACCTCGCCTCGGCGGCGCTCGTGCATCGTCTCGTCCCATCGGCAGGCATCCAGGTGACCGGCCCACGACTCGTCGAACGCCTTCGGGAAGCGAACTGGGACCTGCGCGCGCTTGTCGAACGGGACGCATCCCTGACGGGAATGGCGACGACCTTCACTGGGGTGTTCGTCTCCGAGGACGGCGGACTGCTCTTGGCTCACTCCGGGGACTCTCGGGCGTATCGGCTGCGCGATGGCGAGCTCGTTCGTCTGTCGCGCGACGACTCCTACGTGCAGGCTCTCGTCGACAACGGCGTGATCGCGCCGGAGGAGGCGCAGAACCATCCCAAGCGGAACATCATCACGGCGTCTTTCGGCGGGGCAGAGCGAGACCTTCCGGCGGTGTCGGCACTCGACGTGGCTCCGGGGGACAGACTTCTTCTATGCAGCGACGGCCTCACGGACTACGTGCCCGAGGCCGACGTGCTCACCCTCGTGCAGCGTGGCGGCGTGGTGGAAGCGGCGCAGGCCCTGGTGAACCTTGCGATCGAGGCGAGCACGCGCGACAACGTCACCGCGATCGTCTGCGACATCGACGAGGGTGCCCCCGATGACGATGAGCCGATCTTCCTCGGTTCCGCCGCCGAACGCTTCAACGAGTCGCTCGAGAGCGCCTGAGCGCGATCACGCGGCGCTCACGGGCGAACGACCATGACCTGCGGGTCGAAGACACGGGGCAGAGGTCCGTCGTCGTTCTCGGTGGGTTGCCCCTCGCGCACCCAGTACTCGTAGCCGCCGATCATCTCCCGCACGCGGTAGCCGAGCCGGGCGAACTCGAGCGCGCCCTTTGCGCCGGCGTTGCAGCCGGGGCTCCAGCAGTACACGACGACCTCGGCATCTGCCGGGACGTCCGTGCGCGCTCGTTCCGCGATCTCCGCGTAGGGGAGGTGCCGCGCGCCGGTGATCCGCCCCTGTGCCCAAGCCTCGTGGCCGCGCACGTCGACGAGCACGACGTCCTGCCCGGCGCGCTGCGCGGCATACACGTCTGAGGGATCGGTTTCGTGCGCGAGTTTGGTGGAGTAGTGGGTCACGGCATCCGTCATGGCTTCAGGCTACGGACGCTGCCCGCGCTCTACGAGCGCGGCGGCGGACACGGGGCGTGGCATTCCTGCCATCGAACGACGAATGTCCCGAGGCGCAGGGCGCGCATCGGGACATCCATCGTCTGGGTTGCGGTCAGTCCTTGTCGGACTTCTTCTCCGCATCCTCATCGGGAACGATCACGTTCGAGGGGCGGACCGCCGTTTCGGTGTTGTGTCCGTCGTCGAGGGGCACGTGCGGAGCGTCGGGGACGCCCGCACGCTCGTGTGCGCCCTGGATCTCGGCATCCTCTTCTTCGGCGATGTGCTCGAGCTCGTGGTGTTGGTGGGCGATGGCCGCATCCACCTCGGTCTGCGTGACCGGGGTGAGGCGGTCCTCGAAGAACCACCGCGAGATGCCCGCACGGAGGTTCTCGTGCCAGGGAATACGGCCCTTGGCGTTGGGGCGGACGACGAGCGGCTCGTTGGTCTCGTAGTCGACGAGCTTGAAACGCTCGTACTCGTCCACGGGCTGGTGCACCTCGATGAACTCGCCGCCGGGAAGACGGACGATTCGCCCGGATTCGTATCCGTGCAGCGCGATCTCGCGGTCCTTCTTCTGAAGTGCGAGGCAGATGCGCTTCGTCACGAAGTAGGCGATGATCGGCCCGAGAATGAGCGCCGCCTGGAGCGAGTGGATGACGCCTTCCATCGTGAGCCAGAAGTGGGTCGCGATGAGGTCGGAGGATGCTGCAGCCCACAGGACGGCGTAGAACACGACACCGGCAGCACCGATCGCCGTGCGCGTCGCGGCGTTGCGCGGGCGCTGGGCGATGTGGTGCTCGCGCTTGTCGCCGGTGATCCATGCCTCGATGAAGGGGTAGATCAGGACCAGGACGATGAAGATCCCGATCACGGCCAGCGGCAAGAGGATGTTCCACGACCACGTGTGGTCGAGGAAGACCGACTCGAGGTGCGGAGGAACGAGGCGAAGCGCGCCGTCGGCGAAGCCGATGTACCAGTCGGGCTGCGTACCGGCCGACACCGGAGACGGATCGTAGGGCCCGTAGTTCCAGATCGGGTTGATCTGGAAGAGGGAAGCGATGAGGACGATCACGCCGAAGACGATGAAGAAGAACCCGCCCATCTTCGACATGTAGACCGGCATCATCGGGTAGCCCACGACGTTGTCGTTCGTGCGACCGGGGCCGGCGAACTGCGTGTGCTTGTTCACGATCATGAGCATGAGGTGCAGCGCCAGCAACGCCACGAGGATGGCGGGAAGCAAGAGGATGTGGAGCGCGTAGAGGCGTCCGACGATCTCGGTGCCCGGGAACTCGCCGCCGAACAGGAGGAACGACGTCCACGTGCCGATGAGCGGGATGCCCTTGATCATGCCGTCGATGATGCGCAGACCGTTGCCGGAGAGGACGTCGTCGGGGAGGGAGTATCCAGTGAAGCCCTCGGCCATCGCGAGGATGAAGAGGATGAAACCGATCACCCAGTTGAGCTCGCGCGGCTTGCGGAACGCTCCGGTGAAGAAAACGCGAAGCATGTGCACGCCGATACCGGCGACGAACACGAGAGCTGCCCAGTGATGGATCTGACGGACGAGCAGACCACCGCGGATGTCGAAGGAGATCTCGAGGGTAGATGCCATGGCGGCGGACATCTCGAGTCCGCGCATCGGCGCATACGCTCCGTAGTAGTGGACCTCGGCCATGGAGGCCTCGAAGAAGAACGTCAGGTACGTGCCTGACAGCAGCACGACGACGAAGCTCCACAGCGCGATCTCGCCGAGCATGAACGACCAGTGGTCGGGGAAGATCTTGCGTCCGAGTTCTTTGACCAGGCCCGAGAGGCTCGTGCGCTCATCGAGGTAGTTGGCGGTCGCTCCGACGAAACGACCACCGAGCGGCTTCTGCGCCGTCTCGGACTTCTCGGTGACGGTTGCGGTGCTCAATGGCGCTCCCAGAAGCTCGGGCCGACGGGTTCGGTGAAGTCGCTGCGTGCGACGAGGTAGCCCTCGTCGTCGACCATGATGGGCAGCTGCGGCAGGGGACGGGCGGCCGGGCCGAAGATGACCTTCGCCTGATCGGTCACGTCGAACTGCGACTGGTGGCAGGGGCACAGCAGGTGGTGGGTCTGCTGTTCGTAGAGGGCCACGGGGCATCCGACGTGCGTGCACACCTTCGAGTACGCGACGATGCCGTCGTACGACCAGTCGGCGCGCTCCTCGGTCTCGATGAGCTGCTCGGGGAGCAGGCGCATCAACAGGACGATCGCCTTGGCCTTCTCCTCGAGGTAGCCGTCGTGGTGCGACAGATCCTTGAGCGGCTCGGGGATCACCTGGAACGCCGACCCGAGCGTGACGTCCGCCGCGCGGATCGGCGTGCCTTCGGGGTCGCGGGCAAGACGCATGCCTTCTTCCCACATGGTGTGGCTCAGGAGGTAAGTCGGGTCACCGGCGTGTGGGTGGTCGGGGGAGTTGAACGGGGCCAGCGAACGGAAGAGCGTCACGCCGGGGATGACCGATGCCGCGAGTGCGGCGATCAGCGAGTTGCGGATCATCGCGCGACGGCCGAATCCGGACTCTTCGTTCGCCTCGCGCAGACCCTGGACGGCGCCCTCGCGGGTGGCGTCGCGCCCGCGGGTGGCGTGACGCGGCTCGATGAACTCCTTGTCGGACATGATCGCCTTGGACCAGTGCACGGCACCGATTCCGATTGCGAGCAACGCCAGCGCGATGCCGAGTCCGATGAAGAGGTTGTTGTGGCGGATGTCGATCATCCGACCGCTCTCGATCGGGAAGAGCATGTAGGCCGCGACGGCCCAGATCGATCCCGCGATCGACAGGTAGAAGAGCGTGTAGACCGTGCGGACGGCGCGCTTCATCGCGGCCGGATCCTTGTCGGTCACACGTTCACGGTGCGGCGGCAGACCCGGGTTCTTCACGGGGTCGCTGACTGCGACGGCGAGCCCGGGAGACGGCTTCCACGAAGCCCTCTCGTGCTCGAGCGCGTTGTCGTCGTTTGCCATGCTGCTTCCTTGTCCTTGCTGTGTCGTCATCACCGGTCGATCAGTTCGATTTCGCGGTGATCCATACCGTGATGGCGATCATTGCTCCGATGCCGAAGATCCAGATGAACAGGCCCTCGGACACAGGGCCGAGGCTCCCGAGCGTGAATCCGCCGACGGGCTCGCTCTCCTGCATGTAGAGAAGCGCCGAGATGATGTCGCGCTTGTCTTCAGCCGTGAGATTCATGTCGCTGAAGACGGGCATGTTCTGCGGACCCGTGACCATGGCGGCGTAGAGGTGCAGCGCGCTGACGTCGGTCAGCGGCGGTGCGTACTTGCCCTCGGTCAGGGCGCCACCGGCGCCGGCGACGTTGTGGCACATCGCGCAGTTGATGCGGAACAGTTCGGCACCGTGCGAGACGTCGCCGCCGCCGTCGAGGATCTCCTCGGCGGGGTACGTCGGGCCGGGAGCGGTGGTCTGCACCCACGCGGCGATCGCGCGGATCTGCTCGTCGGTGAACTGCGCCGGCTTCTGCGGAGCCTGGGGCCCCTGCATCTGCAGCGGCATGCGTCCGGTCGCCATCTGGAACTCGACCGCGAGCTCGCCGACGCCGTACAGCGCAGGGCCGTCGGGCGTGCCCTGCAGGTCGAGGCCGTGGCAGGTCGCGCAATTCGCCTGGAACAGCTTCTTGCCGTCTTCGACGGTGAGCGTCGAGGCCACCGCGGTGTCGTCGGTCGCAGCCATCGCTGCGGACGCTCCCGCGTAGATGCCGCCGGTGACGAGGAGGCCGACTCCGATGAGCGCCGCCGCGGCCCAGGGGCTACGGCGACCGTTCGAGCGGCGCGTCTTCTCTCGTGCCATGTGGGGGTTCAGCTCCGCTCTTTATCGCAGGAAGTAAATGACGAGGAACAGGGCGATCCACACCACGTCGACGAAGTGCCAGTAGTACGACACGACGATCGAGGAGGTCATCTCCTTGCGCCCGAAGTTCTTGACGGCGTACGCACGGCCGATGACGAGCAGGAACGCGATGAGCCCTCCGGTCACGTGCAGGGCATGGAAGCCGGTCGTGAGATAGAAGGCGGAGGCATAGGCATCAGCGCTGATCGGCATGCCCTCGGCGACGAGCGTCGCGTACTCCCACACCTGACCCGAGACGAAGATCGCGCCGAGCGCGAATGTCAGCCAGAACCATTCGACCATGCCCCATCCGAGCCAGCCGCGCTTCTTCGTCGAGTACGGCTGGAACCGCTCGGCCGCGAAGACGCCCATCTGGCACGTCACAGACGAGAGCACGAGGATGATCGTGTTGACGGTGGCGAAGGGGATGTTGAGCAACTCGGTGCGCTCCGCCCACAGTTCGGGGGAGGTGCTGCGCAGAGTGAAGTAAATCGCGAAGAGGCCCGCGAAGAACATCACCTCGCTGCCGAGCCACACGATGGTCCCGACAGCGACCGGGTCCGGGCGCTTCACGGACCGCATCGCCTGAGAGTAGGTCGCTGAGGTGGTCGTCACGCTCCCCATTATTGCTGAAATCCGAGCGGGATTTTCGCACCGACGGCCATGGATGAGCCCACATTGTGACTTAGGGATACCTAAGAACTCCCCGGGAGCCTTCCGAGAACGGGCTGAGTGTGTGCCCGATGGCGCACCGCAGACCGCGAGGACCCGCGGCACGCCGGGCGCTCACGGGTCGATAGGCTCTTCGACCATGGCGGATCTGCACACGTGGCCCGGAATCCTCACGAATCTTCTCGACGGACGCGACCTCAGCGTGTCGGAGTCGACCTGGGCCATGCGCCGCATCATGCGCGGCGATGCCACACCCTCGCAGATCGCGGGATTCTTGATCGCCCTGCGCGCGAAGGGAGAGACGGTCGACGAGATCGTCGGCTTCCGGGACGCGATCCTCGAGGCGGCGATGCCGCTTCCGGTCGACTCGGGTGTTCTGGACATCGTCGGAACCGGTGGCGACCGGTTCGGCACCGTCAACGTCTCGACGATGGCCGCCATCGTCGCCGCGGCCGCCGGTATCCCCGTCGTCAAGCACGGCAACCGCGCGGCGAGCTCTGCCTCGGGTTCGTCGGACGTGCTCTCGGCGCTCGGGGTGGAGCTGACGCTCACGCCCGAGGCGGTGGCCGAGACGCTGGAACGCGCGGGTATCGCGTTCGTCTTCGCCTCCGCGTTCCACCCCGGCTTCAGGCATGCGGCGGCGAGCCGGAGCGAGCTCGGCGTCCCGACGGTGTTCAACTTCCTCGGGCCGCTGTGCAATCCGGCCCGCGCGGAAGCGAATGCCGTCGGCGTCGCGCACATGGATCGCGTGCCGCTGATCACGGGGGTCTTCCGCACGCGGGGGGCGACGGCACTCGTCTTCCGGGGCGACGACGGGCTGGACGAACTCACGACCACGGGACACAGTCGGCTCTGGGAGGTCAGCCGCGGAGACATCCACGAGCACGACCTCGACCCGCGGGATCTCGGGATCCCACTCGCCGAGATCGATGACCTGCTCGGCGGCGACCCTGATCACAATGCCTCGGTCGTGCGCCGTGTCCTGGGCGGTGAGCAGGGTCCGGTGCGCGACATCGTGTTGCTGAACGCTGCTGCGGGCATCGTCGCCTATCGCCTGTTCCGCGATTCGGCGCAGGCGCAACGCCCGATCCTCGACCGGCTGGCAGAGGCGATGGAGGATGCGGCGGGCGCCGTCGACACGGGGGCTGCGTCGCGACGCCTGGATTCGTGGGTCGAAACCACGCGATCCCTTGTGGTCTGACCACATCCGACGCTAGCGTGGGAGCGCGCACATCCCCCACCTCGTCAAGGAGATCGACGTGAGCGACAACACGAGCACTTCTGAAACCGCGGCTGCAGTCGAGCCCCCTGCCCGAAAGCTCGGCGGTGTCAAGGCCGTCGGCATCCTCGGAATCCTCGCCGGCATCCTCTTGATCGTGGTCGGCATCGTGGTCTGGATCATGGTCTCGTCGCAGTTGCGCGCCGAGAACATCACAATCCCCGACGATGCGATCGCCTTCCAGGGTCAGACCGTCGAGGGCCCTTTCACCGCGTACGTCCAGGCCGACATCATCCAACACCACGCGCTCGAGGCCTCTGGTGGCAAGACCTACGCCGAACTGCCGATGGACGACCCGGTGCGTTCGACCATGATGAACGCCTCGTTCTTGCGTGCCTCGCTGTTCACGTCGGTCGTGTCGTTCGGCGTCGCGGTCTTCGCGATGGGGATGGGTGCCTTGTCGATCCTCTTCGGATGGGCACTCCACCGACTCGCATCAGCGCCGATTGTGATCAAGCGGTCGCGGTTCGTCGAGACGGCATAGTGGGTCCACTCTCGGCGAAGGGTGTCGTGCGGAGATGAACCCGCACGATGCCCTCGTCGAGATTGCGACGCTGCTCGAGAGGGAGCGAGCATCCCGCTACAAGTCGAAGGCGTTCCGTGCTGCGGCTGAGTCGATCGCGCAGCTGTCGGACGACGATCTGCGGGACGCCGGATCGCTCCGCCGTCGCAAGGGCATCGGTGACTCGACGTTCGCGGTCATCCGACAGGCGCTCGCGGGTGAGACGCCGGACTATCTGCGCGAACTGCGGGAGCGCGCCGGCGTCGAGCGCCCGTCGGCTTTGCGCGCGGCGCTCCGCGGCGACCTGCATTGTCACAGTGAGTGGTCGGACGGGCTGACATCGATCGAGTCGATGGCGGACGCGGGACGCGCCCTCGGCCACGAATACCTCGCGCTGACCGATCACTCTCCGCGGCTGCGCGTGGCCAACGGCCTTTCGCCCGCGCGACTGCGCGAGCAGGTGGAGGTGGTCAGAACGCTGAGCTACGGCGGGTTCACCCTGCTGACGGGCATCGAGGTCGACATCCTCGACGACGGTGCGCTCGACCAGGAATCCGACCTGCTCGCCGACCTCGACGTCGTCGTGGCCTCGGTGCACTCGAAGCTGCGAATGGAGCGCGGCCCGATGACGCGCCGCATCATCGCGGCAGTCTCACACCCGCACACCGACGTCCTCGGGCATGTGACCGGGAGGCTGGTCGAGGGCTCACGCGGGACGAGGCCGCCCTCGACCTTCGACGCGAGGGCGGTCTTCGACGCCTGCGCCGCCCACGGCGTTGCCGTAGAGATCAACTCGCGACCCGAGCGCCAGGACCCGCCTGACGAGTTGATCGCGATCGCGCTGGAGGCGGGATGCCTCTTCTCGATCGATTCGGATGCGCATGCCCCCGGTCAGCTGTCGTTGCTGGATCACGGCGCCGAGCGTGCGGAGCGCGCAGGAGTGCCGGCGGAGCGGATCGTCACGACCTGGACGCTCGATCGTTTGCGCGCGTGGACGACCCGTCGGCGCTGAGAGACGGGATCCGCGAGCGTCGACGGCTCAGTCGCGGGGGTCGCTCGCGTTGGCGGTGAGTGCGCCGAGAAGGCGGGTCATCGCGGATCCCAATCCCCACTGCTCGGCGACGGATTCGGCGCGATCGCGACATTCGGCGTCTGGGGCGTGCAGGTGCGCGTCGACGGCGGGGAGATCGAGGTTGCGGACGACTCCGACGACGGTCGGTGCGACGGCGAGGTAGTCCCGTCCTGCGTCGAGCTTGGCGCGTACCGACGCGGACATCCCCTCGCCGGCCTCGGCCGCAGCCAAGATGCCGGCGAGATCGCCGTGGGCCTTGAGCAGAGTCGCTGCGGTCTTCTCGCCGATGCCGGCGACCCCGGGGAGGCCGTCGGACGAGTCCCCGCGCATCGTCGCGAAGTCGGCGTACTGCGCCGGGAGGACGCCGTACTTGGCGACGACCGTCGCATCGGTCAGAACCTCGAGGTTGCTCATGCCGCGCGCCGTGTAGATGACGCGCACATCTCGCGCATCGTCGACGAGCTGGAAGAGATCACGATCGCCCGTGACGACATCCACCGGCATGGTGGCGTGTGTCGCGAGCGTGCCGATGACATCGTCGGCTTCGTGCTCCGCGGCGCCGACGATGGGGATGCCGACCGCAGCAAGCGCCTCTCGGATCACCGGCACTTGAACTTCGAGGGGATCGGGCACCTCTTCGACATCGGGACCAGACGCGACGACCTCTGCCACGCGGTGCGTCTTGTACGTCGGGATCAGGTCGACGCGCCACTGCGGGCGCCAATCGTCATCCCAACACGCGACGAGGTGGGTAGGTCGATACTGCGTGACCAGTTTCGCGATGATGTCGAGGAACCCGCGCACCGCGTTGACGGGTCGTCCGTCGGGAGCGTGGACGTTGTCGGGCACGCCGTAGAACGCGCGGAAGTACAGGGACGCGGAGTCGAGCAGCATCAATCGATCGGTCACGGCTTCATCCTGACACGCGGGGCCGACACCGCGGGGTCAGCAACCGGGGCCGTGCGGGCGCTCGTCGCAGGTGGCGCGGACCAAAGCGGTCGCCGCCTCGACGACGCGGATGCGGTGGCCGTCGCTCGTCGCCGTGACGTAGCCCGGCACGGGGCGCCAGCCGGTGCCGAAGTCGACGGCGGCCGAGTAATGCACGGTCGTGCGCGCGGTCACCTCGCCGCGGTCACGGTAGACGTGACTGGTCGCCGTGGGAGAGAACTGGGGGAGCCCGAGCGAGGCCCACGAAACGCCGCCCGAAGCCGTCTGCGAGGTGGTGCCGTCGCCGTGGTCGAGCACGAAACCCGCCGGTGTGAAACGCACGCTGACCTCCCACCCGAGCAGGGTGCCCTGCAGCGTCTGCGCCGGGGCCTGCGCCACGAGGTTCGAGGGAAGGCCGACCACCGCGAAACCGGCGGGCTCGGTCTGCAGCGAGGGTGACGCGGGGCGGAAAGCGGCGAGGTCGCCGATCGTGACGTCGGGGAACGTGACGACCGTGTACCCCGGCCGACACCCCAGCAGTCCGCAGTCCTCCTCGATGTCGACCGTTGCTTCGGGTGGTGACTTCGCCCCGCCGGCCGTGCCCGAGGGGCCTGCAGGTGATCCAGGCGACGTGGTCGATGCGCCGATCTCGACCTGCGAGCCGGAGTTCGTGACGCTGCACGTGGATCCCCAGCCGCCAAAGCCGCATTCGTCGCCAGCGGTCGTCGGCGAGACTCCGAGCACGAGTGCTAACAAGAGGGTGGCCGTTAGTCGCATTCAGGCGAGCCGTCCCTTCCTCTGACGCTCGCAACCTTCAATCCGATTGGCGCACTGTCGTCGCGCTCTAGGGTGACGAGCATTTGTTGAACGTCCATGCGGTCGAGAGCCACCATGGATTCGCCCTCGGCATTCTCGAGCTCGACGCTCGACACATCGAGGCAGACTGCGAGTGCTTGCGAGGCTGCTGCGACGTCAGGATGATCTGATCTGACAATCGTCGTCGGAATGGATCGTCCGCGAACTTCCCAATCATCCGCATGCATTTGCGTCAAGGATCGTTTCGCCTCCGCAAGCGTGTCCCCCGTCGTCCAGGCGTAGACCGCCTCGAACGTCTCGGGGTCACTCAGGTCGACCTGGTTCAGTGCGTCGACGTAGGCGCGGTAGGTCGCCTCGGCGGCGGCGAACGCCTCGGTCTCGCTCGCGAACGGCGGCGCCGGCTCCTCGGGAGTGTCCGCGGCGCAGCCGACCAGCGCGAGGGTGAGCGCAGCGGGGATCAGGAGGCGGAACGGAGAAGTCGACACGCGATCACGGTAGCCCTGCAGGACAGCGGCGCTCGGGGCTTGTCCACAGGGGGAGGACTGGACGGTCCTCCGCGCGCACTGGCAGGGTGGAAATATGCACATCCCCCGAATCGCAGCCGTTCCCCTTGTCATCGTCGCCGCGCTCGGCCTCGCGGCCTGTTCGTCGGGCGACAGCGACGGACCGGTGATCGCACCGGTCACCGAGACCGCCGGAGACCTCCAGGGCTCCACGGTCGACCTCGTCGTCGGACAGGTTCTCAACATCGACACCGGCGACCTCGCGGTCGACAGCTACAGCGGCACGGTCGAAGATCCGTCGGTCGCCGAGTTCGTGCAGGGTGGCGATGACGGTAGCGCGACGTTCAATCCCGGCGTGCGGGCGCTCGCCGAGGGATCGACCGAGGTGACGCTGTCGAACTCCGACGGCGGCATTCAGAACGTCACGTTCACCGTCGAGGTCACGACCCAGGAGTGATCAGCGCGACTCTGTGAGGGTTTCGTGGATGCGGCGGAGGTCTTCCAGCAGTGAGCCGATGAGCATCCAGTGCTCCGGCGACGGGTGACGAACGGTCAGCGGCGCCGTCAGTGCGGGTGTCTCCTCGACGGGTTCGGCCGCCGCGCCGGAGGACGCGATCCTCACGTCGTGCGCGGCGCGCCGCAGCTGTTCGCCGATCGCACCCACCGCCGGCTCGGCGCTCACCGACGGCTCGTAGTGGTCGGCGAAGGCCCTTGTCATGCCGATCGTCTGCGTCACGATGGGCGCGAGGCGGTCCAGGTGGTCGGCCGCCGCCTGCAGGTCGGCGCGGTGGCGGGTGCGGCGCGGGTTCAACGTCAGCGACTCGGCCGCATCCCCGAGAGCAGCCTCGGCCTTCTCACGCATGGGTTTCAACAGGCGCGCCTCCAGGAGAACGCCCTCGACGGCCGCGCGCGAGGTCGGGCGTTCCAGCGCGTCGGCGAGACGGTCGAGCGACGCGGCGAGCTCGTCAGCGAGGAGGTCGACGGCCTCCCGCGCCGGTGCGACCGCCAGCGGCGGAACGATGACGAGGTTGACGATGATGCCGAGGGCTGCGCCGAGCAGTGTCTCGAGCACGCGGTCGACCGCGTATACGGCGTCGGTGCCGCCGAGCGCGAGGACGAGCATGGTGCTGATGGCCACTTGATTGGCGGTGCCGGACGTCATCCGAAGCGCCCACGCGATGAGGAGCGCTGCGACGATCGCGAGGGCGATCACCCACGTCTCTCCGCCCAGGAGGATGCCGAGGCCCGAGGCGATGACGACGCCGGCGATCACACCGATCGAGCGCTCGACGGCCTTCGTCAGTGACTGGTTGACGCTTGGCTGCACCACGAGGAGCGCGGCGATCGCGGCGAACACCGGGGGCGGCCCCTGGATGAGCCAAGCCGCGAGCATCCAGGCGGCGACCGTGGCGACGGCGGACTTCACCACCTGGAGCAGCGGCGACCGGCGCGGAGCGCGGAACGCGAGGGACATGCGCATGGCTCGAGCGTAGGACGCCGAGCGTACGCTCGGAGGATGACGAGCGACGACGCGACCGATGTGCGGGCGGCGCTCGCACGCGTGCGTGACGACGCGACCGCCCGGGCCGCGTCACTCGACGAGGCGCTCGCAGGCCTGCGTGCAGGCCGCGAGCGCGACACCGCCGACGACGAACACGATCCCGAGGGGGCGACGCTGTCCGCCGAGTGGTCGCGCCTGGAGGGACTGCACCAGGACGCCCTTCGCGAGCGTGATGCGGCCGACGTCGCGTTGCGGCGCGTCGACGCCCCTGGGTTCGGATGCTGCGCCGACTGTGGATGCCGCATCCCGAACGAACGGCTCGTCGCACGTCCGACCGCGACCCGATGCGTCGCCTGTGCGCAGAAGGCGGGGGAGTGATGACGTTCGGTCAGGCGGCCGCCGGATCGTCGCGTGGCAGTCGTCCCGCACCAGATGCTCCGTGTCCGTGCGGCTCAGGCACGTCGTTCGCGCAGTGCTGCGGCCCGATGCTCGCCGGCGCATCTGCGCCGACTCCCGAGCGTCTGATGCGTTCGCGCTACACCGCCTTCTGTCTTCGTGATGCCGCGTATCTGCGGGACACGTGGCACCCGGGCACACGACCGGAGACCCTGGAACTGGACCCGGGCCTCGCGTGGATGGGTCTCGAGATCATCGACGCGGATGCGGATGAGCGCCGCGGGGTCGTCGAGTTCCGCGCGCGGTGGCGTGAGGGCGCAGATGCGGGCGTGCTGCACGAGCGAAGTCGGTTCGTCCACCAGGGTGACAGGTGGTGGTATCTGGACGGGCAGGTCTCCTGACAGCGGGTGCCTCGGCGCGCGGCCGCATTCTGTTACTCTGGAGTGTCACTTCTGTGGCTTTATCGCCACGCCCGCGACGCGTCGCGAGGTGACACCCCATCACAACAATCCGCTCGGCTTCGGCCCGAGGCATCCGTTCGTTCACGCGAGCGGGCGCCGATGACGGACGAAGCCCCGATCACACAATCCACAAGGACAACCCACTACATGACTAACGCAACGACCGCCACGGCCACCAAGCAGGTCGCGATCAACGACATCGGATCTGCCGAGGACTTCCTGGCCGCGGTCGAAGAAACCCTCAAGGGCAAGGACTTCAACGACGGATCGCTCATCGAGGGCACCGTCGTGAAGATCGACCGCGACGAGGTCCTCCTCGACGTCGGGTACAAGACCGAGGGTGTGATTCCCTCCCGCGAACTTTCCATCAAGCACGACGTCGACCCCAACGAGGTCGTCAACGTCGGCGACGAGGTCGAAGCCCTCGTTCTCCAGAAGGAGGACAAGGAAGGCCGCCTCATCCTCTCCAAGAAGCGCGCACAGTACGAGCGCGCGTGGGGAGACGTCGAGAAGATCAAGGAGAACGACGGTGTCGTCACCGGCTCCGTGATCGAGGTCGTCAAGGGTGGCCTCATCGTCGACATCGGCCTGCGTGGCTTCCTGCCCGCATCGCTCATCGAACTGCGCCGCGTGCGCGACCTGACGCCGTACCTCGGCCAGGAGATCGAGGCGAAGATCCTCGAGCTCGACAAGAACCGCAACAACGTGGTGCTCTCGCGTCGCGCGCTCCTCGAGCAGACCCAGTCCGAGTCGCGTTCGAACTTCCTCAACAACCTCCACAAGGGCCAGGTCCGCAAGGGCACCGTCTCGTCGATCGTCAACTTCGGTGCGTTCGTCGACCTCGGTGGCGTCGACGGTCTCGTCCACGTCTCGGAGCTGTCGTGGAAGCACATCGAGCACGCATCCGAGGTCGTCGAGGTCGGCCAGGAGGTCACCGTCGAGATCCTCGAGGTCGACCTGGACCGTGAGCGCGTGTCGCTCTCGCTCAAGGCCACCCAGGAGGACCCGTGGCAGGTCTTCGCCCGCACCCACGCGATCGGCCAGGTCGCGCCGGGCAAGGTCACCAAGCTCGTGCCGTTCGGTGCGTTCGTGCGTGTCGCCGACGGCATCGAGGGCCTCGTGCACATCTCCGAGCTCTCGGGTAAGCATGTCGAACTCGCTGAGCAGGTCGTCTCGGTCGGCGAGGAGGTCTTCGTCAAGATCATCGACATCGACCTCGAGCGTCGCCGCATCTCGCTGTCGCTGAAGCAGGCCAACGAGTCTGTCGACCCGTTCGGCACCGAGTTCGACCCTGCCCTCTACGGCATGGCCACGGAGTACGACGAGAACGGGGAGTACAAGTACCCCGAGGGATTCGACCCCGAGACCAACCAGTGGAAGGACGGCTTCGACGAGCAGCGCGAGAAGTGGGAGCAGGAGTACGCCGCGGCCCACGCGCGTTGGGAAGCCCACAAGGCTGCCGTCGTCAAGGCGATGGAGGCCGAGGCGAACGCTCCGGCAGAGACCGGCGCGTCCAGCTTCGCGTCCGACGCCTCGGGCGCCGGCACGCTGGCAGACGACGAGGCACTCGCGGCGCTTCGCGAGAAGCTCTCGGGTCGCTGAGTCACCCTTTCTGACAGGGGGCCGAAACCTTCGGGTTCCGGCCCCCTTCGTCGTTTCGCGAGGATGCGGATGCCGCACCGCGCGGCATCCGCATCGAAGCCTCCGCGGGGCGATACCGTCGAGTCATGGCCACGCCCGCACGCGTCGACCGGCGCTGGTCGGCTTCCCCCGCTGATGGGGATCGGACGCGCGCACGCACCGCCACGCTGAACCAGCTCCTGCTCGGGGCGGTGGTGCTGCTCATCGCGATCATCGCGTTGACGACGGACTTCCCCGGTGACGACGGACTGTTCTTCGCGGGCGTCCTGGCGATCTTCCTTGCCACCGGCGCGGCCCTGGCGGTGCCGTGGAACAAGCTGCCCTCCGGCCTCGGCGCGGTGATCCCGATCGTCGACATCTTCGCCGTCACGGTCATGCGCGAGGCGCACCCGTCGGCCGGTCTCGGCCTGCTGTGGATCTTCCCGGCCATGTGGCTCGCGGGCAGTTTCGGGGTCGTCGGTCTGGTGTCGGCGAACCTCGGGATCATGACGATCTTCGTGTTGCAGATCGTGGTGCCCGGCCGCGAGTTCGAGTACGTCTCGGTCCTCCTGCCGTTCGTGATCGTCGCGGTGTCGAGTTCGAGCTTCGTCGCCGCACGCCGGGCGAGCGTGCAACGACGGCTCTTGAACAGGCAGACCGAGATCCTCGCACGCGCCCTGACACGAGCGCGACAGCAGGAGGAGACCGTCACCGAGGTACTCGACGCCGTCGACTTCGGCGTCATCCGCATCGACGGCCACGGCAACTTCTCGGTCGTGAACGAGGCGCACGGACGATTGCAGCGCGGCCCCGACGACGACGCGGACACGCCCTCGCCGGTCGTGGTGTTCGCCCGCGACGGCATCACGCCCGTGCAGGAAGAAGATCAGCCGCTGGCACGGGCCCTGCGCGGTGAGGCGTTCGCAGACGATGTGATGTGGTTCGGCGTCCCCGGCGGCGAGCGGCGAGCCCTGACGGTCACGGCACGGCGCGTGTACGACGACGACGGCGCGGATGCGGGTGCGGTCGTGGTCTCGCGCGACGTCACCGCCGAACTCACCGCGATCCGCGCCAGAGACGACCTCGTCGCTTCGGTGTCACATGAACTTCGCACACCGCTGACCTCCATCGTCGGGTACCTCGAACTGGTGCTCGACGACGATCTCGCGCCGTCGACCCGGCGCGGGTTGGAGGTCGCCGAGCGCAACGCGAACCGGCTGCTCTCGATCGTGGCCGACATCCTCGCCGCATCCAGCACGAACCGTTCCACGGTCGAGTTGAGTATCGCGCCCGAACCCACAGACGTCGCCGCGGTCGCCGCATCCTCTCTTGAACTGCATGCACCACGCGCGGCGGAACGTGGCATTCGCATCGACGCCTCTGGGCTCGAGCACGCCGTCGCGCACGTGGATCCGTCACGGCTGCGTCAGGTTCTCGACAACCTCGTCTCGAATGCGGTCAAGTACAACCGCGACGACGGCGTGATCGAGGTCGGCACCACCAGTGACGGCCCGCACGTGTGGATCGTGGTCCGCGACAGCGGGCACGGAATCTCGCCCGCCGAACAGGCGCAGGTGTTCGACCGGTTCTTCCGATCGGATTCCGTGCGCAACACGTCGACGCACGGCAGCGGGCTGGGTCTGTCGATCAGCCGCGAGATCGTCCGCTCACACGGCGGTGACATCACCGTCCGCAGCGACCTCGGCAGCGGTACCACCTTCGTCGTCCGACTTCCCGCCACCGATGAACCCGCCACCAATGCGAACGAATGGCCCGCCCCATGACCCTGGATCTGTTCACCGTCACGATGCTCACGGCCCTGGTCGTGGTGATCACGAGTGTGATCTTCATCGTCGAAACGCTCGTGCGCAAAGAGGAGGGAGCGGGTCGGCTGTGGGCGTTGGCCTTCCTCGCCGGACTGCTGACCGTTCTCGCCTATCTCGTCTGGTCGGCGAGCCCGGGATCGTGGTGGGCAGTGGCCGTCGGCAACGGGGCGTTCGTCGCGACGATGGCGAGCATGTGGCTCGGATGCCGCAAGTACAACGATCGCCCCATCACGATCGCGAGCATCGTAGCCGTAGCGGGCGTCAGCGCAACCGCGGGAGCAGTGCTGATCGCCGGGCCCCTCGGCGGCGATTGGGCAGGTGCGCTGGTGATGTTCGTCGGCGTCACGGTCTTCGCGGGTCTCGGTGCGGCCGAGTGCCTGCGCGGTGAGATGCGCGCAACGCCGACGTCGTGGGGCCTCGCCTTCGCGCTCGGAATCGAGTCGCTCTACTTCTTCATCCGCTCGATCGTCTTCCTTGCCGTCGGTCCGGAGGACCCGCTGTTCGTCACTTGGTTCGACACCGTCTCGACCAGTTTCTTCACGATCACCCTGTCCATCGTCGCCGTCGTCGTGACCTCGGTCCTCCTTGTGGGGAGGGGGCGGACCGGTGCCGCACGGGGCGCCCGCAACGTGACGCTCAGTGACGACGATGTGCTGCCCGAGACGTCGTTCGTGCACGTTCTGCTCGGCATGAGCGCCCGTGCGCGTCGACGCAGCGAACTCGTCGCCGTGGTTTCGGTGCGTATCGACGAACTCCCCGCCATCGCGACGGCGTTCGGATCGGAGGCCGCCGCGAACGTGTCCGCGGCGTTCCGGGCCGTCGTGCGGCGTTTCGCACCCACCAGTGCGTTCGTGGGGGAGGACGGCCCGACGGGGCTGCTCGTCGGCATCCAGCCGCAGTCGGCGACGTCTGCGTCGCGCGCGGCGATGGTGATCCGACGTGGACTCTTCGATGAACTCAGCGGCGTCGTCGGCGCGGTGCTTCCGGTGGTCGGCGTCGGCGTCGCCGTCAGCGACAGTGTCGGGTATGAACCGGCCGACCTCGTGCGCGCCGCGAACTCCGCCGCATCCCGCGCCGCAGCCGACCCCGAGGCGACCGTGATCGTCGCGCCTGGGCCGGGTCAGCGCGTCAGTCGGTAGCCGACTCCGCGCACCGTCTCGATCCACCGTGGCTGAGAGGGCGTCTCTCCGAGCTTGCGCCGCAGGTTGGCCATGTGGACCTCGATCGCGCGCGCATCGGCGTCGCTGACGAACGTGCTCGAACCGTAGCCGTCACCGCGCAGCATGAGCGTGAGATCGGCCTTGCTGACGACACGTCCACGCGCGTCGAGGAGCTCGGCGAGGATGTCGAACTCACTGCGCGTCAGATCGAGCTCGGCACCCTCGCGCGTGGCGATGCGCATCGCCGGGTGGACCCGCAGCCCTCGGTGGTCGAGCCAGCCTTCGTCCGAGCGATCAGCCGAGGGCGGCGGCTCGTTCGTGGAGGTCGTCGCCTCGGTGGTCGGCGGCGGGCCGACCGGCACTCGAGGCCGCCGCAGCATCGCTTCGATGCGCGCACGCAACTCGCGCGGACGGAAAGGCTTGGTCACATAGTCGTCAGCGCCGGACTCGAGCCCCTGCAAGGCATCGATCTCTTCGCTGCGGGCAGTCAGCATGACGATGTACGTGGATGAGATCGTGCGGATGCGCTTGGCGGTCTCGAACCCGTCGATGCCCGGCATGCTGACGTCGAGTGTCGTGACGACGGGCTGATGCTCGCGCACCAGCTCGATGCCCTCCAGACCCGTCCCCGCCGAGTGGACATCGAAGCCGGCGGATTCGAGGACGTCGCTGAGAAGCTGACGGATGTCGGCTTCGTCTTCGATCACGACGGCGACGCGACGGTCGTCCAACACGGTACTCCCGGGGGGCTGGGGATCAGGATCGAACGATCCCTTGACTTCCGTGATGATATCCCAGAACAACGCGCCGAAGCCCCCGGATGCGGCCTGACCGATCACGGACACCGGACGGTGTCCCAACTCTTCTCGATGATCCGGATCCACGTGTTCGAATGCCAATCCGATGCGGTGCCCGTCACGACCGGAAGATCGGCGCAGGTCCATCCCGCCGCCGGCGAGAACTGCGATCCGGGCCCGACACCTGAGCCGGACCACTGCCACGGCGCGATCTCGATCGACCCGCCGGACCAGCGTGCAGTGCTCAGGTCGACGCTGAACTCGATCGTCTTCGCACTCGGTGCGTGGAAGGCGACGGTGTAATCCCGGACCCGCTTCGTGTCCGCGCCCGACGAATTCCACGTCTGATAGGTGATCGCGCTCACGGTGCAGTCGGTGGGCTTGCCGTTCTGCTTCCACGCCTGGCACGTGTTCGTCGTCGGCGCCTGCCAGTCGCCGGCCGTCGCGCTGACTGCTGTGTACGTCACATCGGTCCACGCGCTCTGGGTCTCTTCGGTCGAAGATACGGCGGCCCCAAGGCCGGCGACGAGGGTCACTGCCGCGGCGATCGAGGCGATGCGGGTGAGCATGCTCATGCGTCGGCCTCCTCACGGTCGCGGCGGCGGACGAGAACGGCGGTGCCGGTGGCGAGCGCCAGCGCGCCCACGCCGGCTGCCAGCCACGGCACGGTCGCGCCGGTGATGGCGAGACCGTCATCGGGCAGTGGCAGCTCGAACAGTTCGATGAGCGCGATGTGGCCGTCGGCAGAGGTCGGAACGGCGTCGGACTCCCACGGGATCGAGACGCCGACGACGAGACGGTAGGTGCCGGCGGCGAGCTCGGCACCGGCGAGGGCGTCCACCGAAGTGCATCGCTCAGCGGAACAGAGGTCGGCCGTCCACACGCCGTCGCCGTCGCGCGCGTCCCAGCCCGCGGTCTGCACGACCGCGTCCGTGGGCACGACGACCTCGCGTTCGGCCGAACGCTCCTGTCCTGGAGGGACGACCCCGAAATCGACGTCGAGCGGCATCGTCGTCGCGGTGGCTACGCCACCGGTCAGGAAAATGCCACTCACGCCGCCGATGACGGCAGCGAGCAGAACCGCGCCCCAGCGCTTCACGAGACCGCCTCCGCGGGCGTCGCCGATGCGCGACGCGGGGTGCGCCGCGTGGGCGCCGGAGCGGGGATCAGCCATGTCAGTCCGAGCAGTGCGACCATCCCGATCAGAAGTGGAACGGCGACCGCGGGGGTCGCGGCGCGAGCCACGACGGCTCCCGCGCCCGGAATCTGTACGGTCGGTTGCCAGACCTGCCCGGCGATGGTGTAGTCCAGCGCATCCTCGAACTCGTTCGCGTCGCCCTTCATTGTGACGAGATACCCCTGTTCGGCCGGCTCGATCGCCACCACGCGGTGCGTGACGAGATGCTCGGTCAGCTCACTCGGAAGCGTGGCGACATCGCCGACGGCGAGGTCTGCGGCATCCGTCTTCGTCGCGATGAGGAGGTCGCCCGTCATGATCTCGGGCTCCATCGAACCTGAGATCACGATGAGCGGCTTGACCACCCCGAGTGCGGTCGCTCCCCACAGCGCACCGCACAGAATGCCCACACCCGCGAGCGTCCAGAGCGCGACCATCGCAATGCGGCGAACGATCTTCATGGCGGGCTCCTCTCGGTTCTCGGGGTGTGGGCGATGTCAGGTCAGGACGTGGCTTCGCCGCTGACGGTGACGATGATGACGCCGGCCGTGCCCTTGTTGTCGGTGGACCAGTCATCGGGGGTGGTGACGGTGAGAGTGAAGGAGTCGGTGCCGGCGGGGACGAGCGTCGTTTCGAGGTCGGACACGGCGACCTTCGGGTCCTGCGCGAACGTGGTCTGGCTGTCGGCCCACACGGCCGAACCCACCAGCGTTGCGTCGACGTTGCCGTTGTTGCGCACGTCGAGGGTCACGGTGCGGGTCTCGCCCGGGAGAAGCTTCGCGAACTCGCTCGCGGGAACGACGAGCTCGATCTTCTCCTTGTTGTCGGACTGCGTCCAGGTCTTGCCACCGTCGACCGAGCCCTCGAGGTCGAAGGTCGCCGCGTCCGCCTGGGCGGAGAAGAAGACGTTGTCGGTCCAGGCGGCGCTGGTCAGTGCGGCGCCGATGCCGCCGACGGCGAGCGTGGCGAGACCGAACGCGACGATCGGACGGCGCTTGCCGGCCTTGCGCTGTTCACGGCGGCTGGTGATCTCGGTGGTGTTGTCGGACATGTTCCGTACCTTTCGGAGTGAGTCAGGTGTCGCGCGGTGTGATGTCCCCCCTGATGGACCCATCCCCGTCTCTCGCGACATCTCGAAGGTAGGGAGGCGTCCTCAGCGACAGCTTGTGGATGACTCAGCCCACGCTCAGGAAGTGTTCCCTGAGGCAAACCTGAGCTTCGCTCTCCTCGCTCTGGGCAGGCGTGGCATGCTCGAAGGCGTGCCCTTGATCGCTCTCACCGGAGGCATCGCCTCGGGAAAATCCACCATTGCCGCGCGCCTGAAGGCCGCCGGCGCCGTCATCGTCGACGCCGATGCGCTCGTGCGTGAGGTTCAGCGACCGGGGTCACCTGTCCTGGCCGAGATCGGCGCGGCTTTCGGATCGGAGATGATCACCGAAGACGGCGCGCTCGATCGCGCGGCACTCGGGGCCCGTGTCTTCGGCGACGACGACGCTCTCGCGCGACTGAACGCGATCGTCCACCCCGCGGTGCGCCGCGAGTCAGAGCGGCGCTTCCGCGAGGCATGGGAGGAAGACCCCGCTGCCGTCGTCGTCTACGACGTGCCGCTCCTCGTCGAGGCGCGGGCGGACGACCCGTGGGATCTCATCGTCGTGGCGCACGCGGCATCCGATACGCGTCTGCGCAGACTGATCGACCTGCGCGGTATGACGGAGGCGGATGCGGCCGCGCGAATCGCCGCGCAGATCTCGGATGCGCAGCGACTGGCGATCGCCGATGTCGTGATCGACACCGAGGGATCGATCGACGAGACGCACCGCCAGGTGGACGACTTCTGGGCTTCGCTGCCGGATCGCCTCGCGAACTGAGCCGATGTCAGAAGCCCCGCCTACGCTGGAGGGGTGCAGACCACACGTTCCGTCCGACCGTTCGAGGTCGTCAGCGACTACGCACCCTCCGGCGATCAGCCCCAGGCAATCGCCGACCTTGCGGCGCGTATCAACGCGGGCGAGACCGACGTCGTGCTGCTCGGGGCGACCGGTACCGGCAAGTCGGCGACGACGGCCTGGCTCGTC
Source organism: Microbacterium koreense (assembly GCF_042677105.1). Lineage (NCBI taxonomy): Bacteria > Bacillati > Actinomycetota > Actinomycetes > Micrococcales > Microbacteriaceae > Microbacterium > Microbacterium koreense. The sequence continues at coordinate 2,242,246 of NZ_JBHTIM010000001.1, read as the reverse complement.
GAGGCCGTGCAACGACCCACGCTCGTGCTTGCACACAACAAGACGTTGGCCGCGCAGCTCGCCAACGAGTTCCGCGAACTCATGCCGCACAATGCGGTCGAGTACTTCGTCAGCTATTACGACTATTACCAACCCGAGGCCTACGTGCCGCAGACCGACACCTTCATCGAGAAGGACTCGTCGATCAATGCCGAGGTCGAGCGGCTGCGACATTCGACGACGAATTCACTGCTGAGTCGGCGCGACGTCGTCGTGGTGTCGACCGTCTCATGCATCTACGGTCTGGGGTCGCCCGAGGAATACCTGCGCGCGATGGTGGCGCTCCAGGTCGGCGAGCGTTACGACCGCGACGCGCTCATCCGCAAATTCATCGCGATGCAGTACAACCGCAACGACGTCGACTTCTCGCGCGGCAACTTCCGCGTGCGAGGCGACACGATCGAGATCATCCCGGTGTACGAAGAGTTCGCCGTGCGTATCGAGCTGTTCGGCGACGAGATCGAGGGGCTCTACATGCTCCATCCGCTCACCGGTGACGTCATTCAAAAGCTCGACTCGGTGCCGATCTTCCCCGCGACCCACTACGCGGCCGGCACCGACACCGTCCAGCGTGCGATCGGCACGATCGAGGACGAACTGGCCGAGCGCCTCCGAGACCTCGAGTCACAGAACAAGCTGCTCGAAGCCCAGCGACTGCGCATGCGCACGACCTTCGACCTCGAGATGCTGCAACAGCTCGGCTTCTGCTCGGGAATCGAGAACTACTCCCGTCACCTCGACGGACGCTCGGCCGGAGAGCCTCCCCACACTCTGTTGGACTTCTTCCCCGACGACTTCCTCATGGTCATCGACGAGTCGCACGTGACCGTTCCGCAGATCGGCGCGATGTACGAGGGCGACGCGTCGCGCAAGCGCACCCTGGTCGAGCACGGGTTCCGGTTGCCGAGCGCGATGGACAACCGCCCGCTGCGATGGGACGAGTTCAAAGACCGGGTGGGGCAGACCGTGTACCTCTCCGCAACCCCGGGGCGATACGAGATGGGGATCGCCGACGGCGTCGTCGAGCAGATCATCCGGCCGACAGGCCTCGTCGACCCCGAGATCATCGTGAAGCCCTCGAAGGGGCAGATCGATGATCTCCTCGAAGAGATCCGCGTGCGTGTCGAGCGCGACGAGCGTGTGCTGGTGACGACGCTGACGAAGAAGATGGCGGAGGAGCTCACCGACTTTCTGGGCGAGCACGGCGTGCGTGTGCGGTATCTGCACTCCGACGTCGACACGCTGCGACGCGTCGAACTGCTCAGTGAGCTGCGGTCGGGTGTGTACGACGTGCTCGTCGGAATCAATCTGCTCCGCGAGGGCCTGGATCTGCCCGAGGTGTCGCTCGTGGCGATCCTCGATGCCGACAAAGAGGGGTTCCTGCGCAGCGGCACGTCGCTCATCCAGACCATCGGCCGCGCCGCCCGCAACGTGTCCGGTCAGGTTCACATGTACGCCGACACGATCACCGATTCGATGCGCAACGCGATCGACGAGACCGAGCGTCGGCGCGAGATGCAGATCTCGTACAACCGCGAGAACGGAATCGATCCCCAACCGTTGCGCAAACGGATCGCCGACATCACCGAGGTGCTGGCGCGCGAGGCATCCGACACCGATCGGATGCTGAGAGGAAAGGCCGCGGCGAAGACGAAGAGCGGTAAGGGCTCGTCGCCGACTCCGCAGCTGCGCCGCGAGGGAATCGCGGCAGAAGGAGCGCAGCAGCTCGAGTCGACGATCGCCGACCTCAGCGCGCAGATGCTCGCGGCGGCGGACGAACTCAAGTTCGAGTTGGCCGCCCGGCTTCGCGACGAGGTCCAGGATCTGAAGCGCGAACTGCGGGCGATGGAACAGGCCGGGCACGCCTAGCGATACCTGTCGAACGGACGGCGCTCCACGGGATCATCGTGGGCAGTGCATGAGTGGCTTCGGGCCGCTGCGATCGATCTCGTGGGTGTTCATCGCGGCGCCGCACAGTGGGCAGGATCGCTCCGCTCTCGCCTGTGCCGACGGTGGGGGAGTCGCCTCATAGGGGCCGACGGCGGCGGGCCCGGCCGCGCGCACGAGCGCGGAGTTGAACCAGGCGTACCAGCCGCCGGCCGCTCGCACGCGGGCTCGCAGGCTCGGCTGATCGGCATCCTTCGCTGTCATATTCATGAGTGTACTAACCATTCGGCGCCATAGGATCGACATATGGATGATCGTGATGAGCTCCTCGCGCTCGATAACCAGGTGTGTTTCGCGATCGTCACGGCCGCGCGCAACGTCGTCTCGATCTATCGGCCGATCCTCGAGCCATTGGGCCTCACGCATCCGCAGTATCTCGTCATGCTCGCCCTGTGGGAATCCGAGCCGCGCACGCTGGGGGAACTCGCCGATGCCCTCGCGCTGGAGCCGGCCACGGTGTCACCGCTGGTCAAGCGGCTCGAGAAGCAGGGACTGCTCCAACGCGCCCGCGCGTCTGAGGACGAGCGGGCGCTCGCGATTCGCGCGACGCCCGAGGGTCGCGCGCTGCGCGAGCGCGCACTCGACGTTCCCGGGCAGGTCATGGCGGCCGTCGGCGCCGATGCCGAGCGCCTCGGCCTCTTGCGCGACGCGCTCGCGCCGTTCGCAGGCGGGCGCAGGGGTCGCTGATGAACGGTCATGCAGACGGCCGATGAACTCTCTCTCATCTTGATAGGCGGCACGCGCACGAAACCCTAGGCTCAGCATCGGTGCACCGGCGCGTCAGCGCGCCGCACACCGAACCTGTTTGCATGCACACGGAGAGAACCCACTCATGACAACGAGTCATCCACGCGCGGGCGCGAACCGCCGGCGTCTGCTCGGTACCGGCGCCACCGTCACCGCCGCAGTGCTGGGCGCCGGCCTGTTGGCCGGCGCGCCCGCCCACGCCGCCGACGATGTGACGATCAATCTCGTCACGATCAACGACCTGCACGGACGCATCGAATCGTCCTCCCCGGCGGGCGGGATGGCGGCGATCACGACCGCCGTCGAGCAGGTGCGCGCCGCCAACCCGAACACGATCTTCGCGTCTGCCGGTGACAACATCGGCGCATCGACGTTCACCTCCTTCATCCAGCAGGATGCCCCGACGATCGATGCCCTCAATGTCGCGGGGCTCGATGTCAGTGCCGCCGGAAACCACGAGTTCGACCTCGGCTTCGCCGACCTGCGCGACCGGGTCATCCCGCGGGCGCAGTTCTCGCACCTCGGCGCGAACGTCTATTACGACGACGGCACCCGGGCACTCGAGCCGTATGAGATCGTGACGGTCGCCGGAGATGTCGACGTTGCGTTCGTGGGAGCCGTCACCGAAGAGATGCCGTCACTCGTGAGCCCCGCCGGAATCGCGGGGATCGAGTTCCGCGACATCGCCTCCGAGGTGAACATCGCCGCCGACGCCGCGCTGGCGGACGGCGCCGAGATCGTTATCGCGCTCGTCCATGAAGGCGGGTCCTCTGATCCCGCGGATGCCGCAGACCCGACGACGCCGCTCGGCGACATCGTCACAGGGCTCGACGGCGACATCGACATGCTGGTGACCTCCCACACCCACGCGACGTATGCCTATGACGTCGATGACCTTCGCGTGACCCAGGCAGGACAGTACGGTGAGCGCCTTCAGAACACCGCGATCACCTATGACCGCGAGAGCGGCGACGTGTCGTTCGCGACGACCGAGACGATCTCGATGTGGAACACCTCGGTGAGCCCCGCCGTCCGGAATGTGACGCCCGACCTCGACAACCCCGTCGTCGCCGCGGTCGACAGCATCGTGAGCGAGGCCGTCGCCTATGCGCAGGCAGAGGGCGGTGTGCCGTTGGGCGACATCACCGCCGACCTTCGCCGCGAGCGTCAGCCACGCACGCCGACCGCCGACAACCCCTCGACGACCGAGGAGGCGCGCGGGGCCGAGTCGACCCTGGGCAACTTCGTCGCCGACGTCCAGCTGTGGGCAGCGCAGCAGCGCTTCTCAGACGTGCAGATCGCGTTCATGAACCCGGGTGGGCTGCGAGCGGATCTGGCGTACGCGAGTTCCGGCGCGAACGACCCCGACGGCAACGTCACCTATGCCGAAGCCGCAGCCGTCCAACCTTTCGCGAACACGCTCGTGACGATGTCACTCACCGGCGAGCAGATCGCGGCTCTGCTCGAGGAGCAGTGGCAGCCCGCGGCGGCCTCGCGACCGTTCCTCAAACTCGGCGTGTCCGACGGACTGACCTACGTCACCGACTACGCGGCGGCGGCGGGCTCGCGGGTGACGAACCTGCGACTGGACGATCAGCCGGTCGACCCGGCGGCGACCTACCGCATCGTCACGAACTCGTTCCTCGCATCGGGCGGCGACAACTTCGGCACCTTCGCGGCGGGCACGGCGCGGGCTGATTCCGGGCTCATCGACCTCTCCGCGATGGTCGACTACCTCGACGCGAACTCACCGGCCGCGCCCGACCTCGCACAGCGCTCGATCGGCGTCTCGCTCTCCGCTCCTGCGGCGGCGACCGGCTATGCGCCGGGCGAGTCGATCACGATCGATCTCGCGTCGCTGGACTTCACCCAGACCTCGGTCGCCGCCGAGACGGTCGCCGTGTCGATCGGCGGAGTGGACGTCGGATCGGCCGCGATCGACCGTTCGCTCGTCCGCCTCACCGACGAAGCCGGCCAGGCAAGCCTCGACGTCGTCGTCCCGGAGGGACTGACGGGTGAGGTCGCCCTGCGGATCACCACGCCGGCGGGCACCGACTTCACGCTGCCGATCGTGGTGGCCGAGCCGGACACGACCGCGCCGACGGTCACCGTCAAGCCGGAGTCGCAGGGCGCCGACGGCGTCTTCCGCTCGGTGTCGTTCAAGCTCTTCGACGAGGGCAAGATCGACCGGCTGACGCTCAACGGCGTCGAGAAGGACCTGACCGACAATCGGTGGTCGGACCTCAACAGCGTGACCCCCGGTCGGTTCGGGGCCGTCGCCGGTGCCAACACGCTCCTCGTCTATGACGTGGCAGGCAACGTCACAACGGTCGAGTTCGTCCTCGACGTGACGGCTCCGACGGTCACCGTCAAGCAAGGGGCGAACTTCACCGTCGGTACGCCGGCGGACGGATACGAGAAGGTCTCGTTCAAGCTGTTCGACGCCTACGAGATCGACCGGTTGACGCTCAACGGCGTCGAGAAGAACCTCAGCGACAATCGGTGGTCGGATCTGAACTTCGTCCGACCGGGCGCGTTCGGCGGCATCGTCGGCACGAACGAGCTGAAGGTCTACGACGTGCTCGGCAACGTCACGACCGTGACCTTCGAACTGCGCAACCCGTAGGTCGAAAAGCAGGTGGGATGCCGGGGCCTCGGGCTTCGGCATCCCACCTTTCGTTCGTGCCTGGGCACCGGAGCCGATGTCGGAGGCCCCGCCTAAACTTGACGGGTGCCCATCGTCCCTGTCGTCGCCGAGAATCTGAACGGATCAGCGTCTGTGAACACCCCGTCCCTGCCCGTCCGCCACTCCAGCGGAAGTCTCAGCGTCCGGGGAGCGCGCGTTCACAACCTGAAAGACGTCGACCTCGACATCCCGCGCGATGCACTCGTCGTCTTCACCGGTTTGTCGGGCTCGGGCAAGTCGAGCCTCGCGTTCGACACGATCTTCGCCGAAGGCCAGCGGCGCTACGTCGAATCGCTGAGTGCCTATGCGCGTCAGTTCCTCGGACAGGTCGACCGGCCCGACGTCGATTTCATCGAGGGGTTGAGCCCCGCTGTCTCGATCGATCAGAAGTCGACCAACCGCAACCCTCGTTCGACCGTCGGCACGATCACCGAGATCCACGACTACATGCGACTGCTGTGGGCGCGCATCGGTGTTCCGCATTGTCCGGAGTGCGGTGAACAGATCCAGCGGCAGACGGTGCAGCAGATCGCCGATCAGCTCATGGAGCTTCCAGAGCGGACGCGCTATCAGATCGTCGCGCCGGTGGTGACGCAGAAGAAGGGCGAGTTCGTCGACCTCTTCAAGGAATTGGCTGCCAAGGGCTATGCGCGAGCCATCGTCGATGGCGAGCTCGTGCAGCTTTCTGAGCCTCCGACGCTCAAGAAGAGCTACAAGCATGACATCGCCGTCGTGGTCGACCGCCTCGTGGCCACGGCCGACATCCTCAGTCGCGTCACCGACTCCGTCGAGACCGCTCTGGGTCTCGCGTCGGGGGTCATGCAGGTCAACTTCGTCGACGAAGAAGGCGACGCGGCGTGGCAGTCGTTCTCCGAAAAGCTCGCGTGCCCGAACGGCCACCCGTTGCAGCTCACCGAGATCGAGCCGCGCACCTTCTCATTCAACGCGCCCTTCGGCGCGTGTCCTGCCTGCTCGGGGCTAGGAACGCGGATGTCGGTCGATGTCGAACTGATGCTCGGCGATGAAGAGCTCTCGATTTCCGAAGGTGTTCTCATCCCGTGGACCACCCAGGGCAAGGGGCTTTACCAGTACTACGAACGCCTTCTTCAGGGGCTGGCCGCCGACCTCGACTTCTCGCTCGAAACGCCGTGGAAACACCTGCCCGAGGAAGTCCGTGAGGCGATCCTGCGTGGCGAGAACTACAAGGTCACCGTCAAGTGGAAGAACCGCTACGGACGTGAGATGAGGTACTCCTCGGGGTTCGAGGGCGTGGTGCCGTACATCGAGCGGCAGTATCTGCAGGCAGAGAGCGACACCCAACGCCAACGGTGGTCCGAGTACCTGCGTGAAGTCCCGTGCCCCGTCTGTGACGGAGACCGACTCAAGCCCGAGGTGCTTGCGGTGCTCGTGCACGGGCACTCGATCGCCGAAGCCTCGCGCATGAGTCTCGCCGATGCACACGCATTCTTCGCCGACCTCGAACTGACCGATCGTGAAGCGAAGATCGCCGCCGCCGTCCTGCGGGAGATCCGAGCGCGGCTCGACTTTCTGCTGCAGGTCGGACTGACCTACCTCAGCCTGAGCCGATCGGCCGGCTCGCTCTCGGGTGGAGAGGCCCAGCGCATCCGACTCGCCACGCAGATCGGATCCGGCCTGACCGGAGTGCTCTACGTCTTGGACGAACCGTCGATCGGTCTGCACCAGCGCGACAACCGACGATTGATCGAAACGCTCGTCACCCTGCGCGACCTCGGCAACACTCTCATCGTGGTCGAACACGACGAAGAGACCATTCACGCGGCCGACTGGATCGTCGACATCGGCCCTCGCGCCGGTGTCGAGGGGGGCGAGGTCGTGCACTCGGGGCCGCTCGGATCGCTCCTCGAGGACCGCAGATCGATCACGGGCGACTTCCTCTCGGGACGGCGGGCCATCGCCACGCCCGCGAAGCGGCGGAAGATCGACAAACAACGGCGCGTCACCGTCGTCGGTGCCCGAGAGAACAATCTGAAGAACATCACGGTGGACTTTCCGCTGGGCGTGCTGACATCCGTGACGGGTGTCAGCGGGTCAGGCAAGTCGACGCTCGTGAACGGAATCCTCTACGAGGTGCTCGCGACCCGACTCAACGGCGCGCGCCGTGTCGCCGGGAAGCACACCCGTGTGACCGGGCTCGACAACCTCGACAAGGTCGTCCACGTCGATCAGGCGCCCATCGGACGAACGCCGCGCTCGAACCCCGCCACCTACACCGGGGTCTTCGACCGCATCCGCACGCTCTTCAGTGACACCCCCGAAGCGAAGGCGCGCGGCTACTTGCCCGGGCGCTTCAGCTTCAACGTCAAAGGCGGCCGCTGCGAGGCGTGCTCCGGCGACGGCACGATCAAGATCGAGATGAACTTCCTGCCCGACGTCTACGTCGACTGTGAGGTGTGTCACGGCAAGCGGTACAACCGCGACACCCTCGCCGTGCACTACAAAGGCAAGAACATCGCCGAGGTGCTCGAGATGCCGATCGCAGAGGCAGCCGACTTCTTCGAACCGATCCAGGCGATCCATCGTTACCTTCGGACGCTGGTCGACGTCGGTCTCGGCTATGTGCGGCTCGGCCAGTCGGCGACGACACTGTCCGGTGGTGAGGCGCAGCGCGTCAAGCTCGCGACCGAACTCCAGCGTCGCTCCAACGGCCGCTCGATCTACGTCCTCGACGAACCGACGACCGGACTCCACTTCGAAGACGTCGCGCGTCTGCTCGAGGTGCTGAACGGACTGGTCGACAAAGGCAACACGGTGATCGTCATCGAGCACAACCTCGACGTCATCAAGTCCTCCGACTGGATCATCGATCTCGGTCCCGAGGGCGGTGCAGGCGGCGGCGAGGTCGTCGCGACCGGAACGCCCGAGCAGGTCGCGCGCGCCGACGGCAGCCACACCGGCGTCTTCCTCGCCGAAGTCCTGGACCGCACCACGCCGGCGGTCGAGCGAAAGGCGGGTTGACCGCGGTGGCACGCTCCGTCCCCACGGTGGCCTACAAGCCCAAACCGGGGGAGATCCCGACCAATCCCGGGGTCTACCGCTTCCGGGATGCTTCGGGGCGCGTGCTGTACGTCGGCAAGGCGAAGAACCTCCGCGCCCGCCTGTCGAACTACTTCGCGCCGCTGCACACGCTCCACGAGCGCACGCGTCGCATGGTGACAACGGCGGCTTCGGTCGAGTGGACGGTCGTCGCGAGCGATGTGGACTCCCTCCAGCTCGAGTACATGTGGATCAAGGAGTTCGATCCACCGTTCAACGTGCGCTACCGCGACGACAAGTCCTACCCCTTCATGGCGATCACCCTCGGAGACGAGGCGCCACGGGTGATGGTCACCCGCAACCGTCGCATCTCGGGAGCACGCTATTTCGGCCCGTATCCCAAGGTGTGGGCGGTGCACGACACGATCGACCAGATGATCAAGGTCTTTCCGATCCGCACGTGCAGCGACTCGTCCTACAAGAAGGCGATGGCATCGGGACGACCGTGCTTTCCCGGACAGATCGGGCGCTGTGGAGGGCCATGTTCGATGCGTGTCACGGTCGAGGAACACCGGGCCATCGTCGATGACTTCGTCGCTTTCATGGCAGGGGGTGACCAACGCTTCACGCGGGACCTCACCGCGCGCATGCGCGAAGCTTCAGCGGCGATGGACTACGAGGCCGCGGCCACCTACCGGGATCGACTCGAGGCGATCGACGCCGTCCTCAGCAGGAGCGCGCTCGTGCTCACCGAAGACACCGACGCCGACCTGTTCGGCATCGCCGAAGACGAACTCGCCGCGGCCGTCCAGCATTTCGTGATCCGCGGCGGCCGTGTGCGCGGCGTACGTGCGACGACGATCGAGAAAGAGCTCGACATCTCGGGGGGAGACCTCGTCGATCAGATCATCCAGCGTGCGTATGGTGAGGCCGCGCCCGCCGACATTCCGCGCGAAGTGCTCGTGCCGTCGCTTCCCGACGACTCTGATGAGCTCGAAGCGTGGCTGCGCGAGCGCCGCGGCAAGGGCGTCGCCATCCGTGTCGCTCGGCGCGGCAACAAGGCCGACCTGCTCAAGACCGCGACGCTCAACGCGGAGCAGGCGCTCATGCTGCACAAGACCCGCCGGACGAGCGATTACGTGGCGCGCACACAAGCACTCACCGACCTGCAGGAGGCGCTCGGACTCGCCGAGGCGCCGTTGCGCATCGAGGGCTTCGACGTGTCGCATCTGGGCGGCACGAACGTCGTGGCATCGATGGTCGTCTTCGAAGACGGTCTGCCCCGCAAAGACCAATACCGTTCGTTCGGTGTTGCCGAGACCACCGACGACACCGACTCGCTGCACCAGGTGCTGACGCGCCGGCTCGCCTACCTCGATCGTCCGTCCGACGAACCTGTGTCGGAAGCACTCACCGAGGTGGCCACGGCTCCCGGGCAGGATGTCGTGGTTGCGGCCCCGAAACGCCCACGGTTCGCCTACCGCCCCCAGCTCCTCGTCGTCGACGGCGGTAAGCCCCAGGTGGAGGCCGCTGCGCGTGCCCTCCGAGAAGCCGGCCATGACGAGATCCCGCTGTGCGGCATCGCCAAGAGGCTTGAGGAGGTATGGCTACCGGGGGAGGACTATCCGGTGATCCTGCCGCGCACGAGCGAGGCGCTCTACCTGCTGCAGCGACTGCGCGATGAGGCGCACCGTTTCGCCATCCGTCATCAGCGCAAGCGGCGACGACGCGACATCCACAGTGTGCTCGCGGAAGTGCCCGGCCTCGGCGACGCACGCATCAAGGCGCTCCTGCGACACTTCGGATCGGTGACCGCACTGCGAGGTGCGACCACGGAAGAGATCGAAGCGTTGCCCGGCGTCGGTCCCAAGCTCGCTGCCGCGATCCACGACCACCTGGCGAGTCGATAGGCTGGCAACGCGCGAGCGGGGAGAGGTCATGACGGAGGACGAACGACGCGACGGCGCCGAGGTGCTCATCGTGACGGGCATGTCGGGGGCGGGTCGCTCGACGGCGGCGAACGCGCTCGAAGACCTTGACTGGTACGTGGTCGACAATCTGCCTCCACAGATGCTGAGACCCCTCCTCGACCTCACCCAGATCGCCGCCGACGCACTCCCCAAGGTGGCTGCCGTGGTCGACGTGCGCGGTCGCGATCTGTTCGCGGAACTCCCCGAGGTCATGCGCACCCTCCGCGATCGGCGACGTCTGCGCACCGTGTTCCTCGACGCCGCCGACGACGTGCTCGTACGGCGTTTCGAAGCGGTGCGACGCCCGCATCCGCTGCAGGGCGACGGCACGATCATCGACGGCATCCGACGTGAACGCGACCGACTCGCCGTCGTTCGAGAACGCGCGGACATCATCATCGACACGTCGACGCTGAACATCCACCAACTCTCCACGCGGATCGTCGAACTGTTCGCCGAAGAGGGAGCCGCCCGCCACACCCTCACCGTGATGAGCTTCGGGTTCAAGTACGGGCTCCCGCCGGACGCCGACATGGTCGCCGACATGCGTTTTCTGCCGAATCCCTTCTGGAACGACGAGCTCAAGTCGCTCACCGGTGAGGACGATGCGGTGGTCGACTTCGTCCTGGCACAGGAGGGTGCCGTCGAGTTCATCGATGCCTATGCGCGGGCGCTCGTGCCGGTGCTCGAGGGATACCAGCGCGAGAACAAGCGGCATTCGGTCGTGGCCGTCGGGTGCACGGGGGGCAAGCACCGCTCCGTCGTGACGACCGGTGAACTCGCCTCACGGCTTGCCGGAGTGCCGGGAGTCGCCGTTCGCACCAAACACCGCGATCTCGGACGAGAGTGACGCCACGCCGTCTCGGCGGCGGCGGTAGGCTGGACGATCGTCCCGCCCACCTGATGAAGGAGCCCCGTGTCGCTGACCGCCGAAGTGAAGGCCGAACTCGTTTCGGTCCGCGACCCCCGACCGCACGCGCGTGTGGCCGAGCTCACCGCGATCCTGCGGTTCTCGGGTGGGCTTCACTCGATCGCCAACCGCGTGGCCGTCGAGGCCGAACTGGACTCCGATCCGCTCGCCCGACGTGTCGCCCGTGAGCTCATGGAGATCTACGGGGTCCGCCCCGAACTCGCCCACGTGCAGGGATCGGGTGGACGAGGCAACCACTTCGCGGTGCGCGTGATCGACGGCGGTGAGACCCTCGCGCGCCAGACCGGACTTCTCGACCAGCGCCGACGTCCCGTCCGTGGCCTCCCGAACAAACTCACCACCGGCTCGCGGGAGGATCTCGCTGCGATCTGGCGGGGGGCGTTCCTCGCCGCCGGATCTCTGAGCGAGCCCGGCCGCTCCGCGGCGCTCGAAGTGGCGTGCCCGTCCGGCGAAGCCGCCATGGCGCTCGTGGGGGCGGCGCACCGGATCGGGATCGCCGCAAAGGCCCGCGAGGTCCGCGGCATCCCGCGCGTCGTCGTGCGCGAAGGCGAGGCCATCCGTGTCGCGCTCGCGCAGATGGGTGCCGTCCGTGCCGCAGCGGAGTGGGACCAGCTCCGCCAACGCCGCGAGGTACGCGCCGGTGTCAATCGCCTCGTCAACTTCGACGACGCCAACCTGCGGCGCTCCGCACAAGCGGCCGTCGCGGCGTGCGCGCGGGTCGAGCGCGCACTGGAGATCCTCGGTGACGAAGTGCCCGATCACTTGCGCGAAGCCGGCGACCTCCGCCTTGCCCATCGGGACGCCAGCCTCGACGAACTCGGGCATCACGCCGATCCTCCGCTCACGAAGGACGCCGTCGCCGGCCGCATCCGTCGGCTGCTGGCGATGGCAGACAAGAAGGCCGAACAGGACGGGATCCCGGGAACCGAATCCGCTGTGCCTCCCGGCATCGACGCCTGAATCGTCTCGATAACTTCTCATCCGGCGGGAAGCAACCCCCTGCCGCACGCGTTGACGGTCAGTAGGATGACAGACGTCACCCCACGCCGCGACGCAGCGATGTCGTTCGTTCCCGCGGCGCCGACAGGAAGAGAGAAAATGGCGACCTATACGCTTCCCGATCTGCCCTACGACTACGCCGCGCTCGAGCCGCACGTCAGTGCGACGATCATGCAGCTGCACCATGACAAGCACCACCAGGCCTATGTGACCGGCGCCAACACCGCGCTCGAGCAGCTCGCCGAGGCGCGCGACAAGGGCGACTTCGCGAACGTGAACAAGCTCGAGAAGGACCTCGCCTTCAACCTCGGTGGACACACCAACCATTCGATCTTCTGGACCAACATGTCGCCGGACGGGGGAGACAAGCCCACGGGCGAGCTCGCGTCCGCGATCGACGACCACTTCGGGTCGTTCGACAAGTTCACCGGACACTTCACCGCCGCCGCGCTCGGGGTCCAGGGTTCGGGCTGGGCGGGTCTGTTCTGGGACTCGATCGGTGAGAACCTCATCATCCAGCAGTTCTTCGACCAGCAGGCCCAGTTCGCCGCCGGCACGGTGCCGCTGCTGCTCCTCGACGTGTGGGAGCACGCGTACTACCTCGACTACAAGAACGTCCGCGCGGACTACGTGAAGGCGTTCTGGAACATCGCGAACTGGGAGAACGTGCAGTCCCGGTTCACGACGGCGCGCGAGAAGACGTCCGGCCTGCTCGTCTGACCGACGTCGACCTCGGGATGCCCGGCGCCTCACCCATGGGGCTGCCGGGCATCCGTCGTCCTCGGGATGTCTCGGCACGATCGGCACGGTTCGGACTGCGAGGTCCCGGGCATCTGCGCTAGTGTCGAGGACAGGTGAGGATGCCTCGGCGGTTCCCCGGACGGGGACGGCAGAGCATCCTCTCTTTCAAGGAGAGATCGCGTGGCAGGGGCCCCGATCAGGGCTTCCCGGCGCGAAGAGACAACGGGAGACACCGTGACCGTCAAGATCGGCATCAACGGCTTCGGCCGCATCGGACGCAACTACCTCCGCGCCGCCCTCGAACAGGGCGCAGACATCGACATCGTGGCGGTGAACGACCTCACTGACAACAAGACCCTCGCGCATCTGCTGAAGTACGACTCCGTCGGCGGACGTCTCGCCGAGGAGGTCTCGTACACCGAGGACTCCATCACCGTCGGCGGCAAGAGCATCAAGGTCTTCGAAGAGCGCGACCCTGCCAACCTTCCCTGGGGCGACCTCGGCGTCGACATCGTCATCGAATCGACCGGACGCTTCACGAAGGCCGTGGACGCCAAGAAGCACATCGCCGGCGGTGCCAAGAAGGTGCTCATCTCGGCGCCCGGCACCGACGTCGACGGCACCTTCGTCATGGGCGTCAACGACAACGAATACGACCCCGAGACGATGCACGTCATCTCGAACGCCTCGTGCACGACGAACTGCCTCGCACCGCTGGCGAAGGTGTTCAACGACAACTTCGGCATCGAGCGTGGTTTCATGATGACGGCGCACGCCTACACCGCCGACCAGAACCTGCAGGACGGCCCTCACGGCGACCTCCACCGCGCCCGTGCCGCAGCACTGAACATCGTGCCGGCCGCGACCGGCGCCGCCAAGGCGATCGGACTCGTGCTGCCCGAGCTCAACGGCAAGCTCAGTGGCTCGTCTTACCGCGTGCCGGTCCCCACCGGCTCGATCGTCGATCTCACGATCATCACGCCGACCGAGGGGCTCACCAAGGAGACCATCAATGCGGCCTACGAAGCGGCTGCCGCCGACGGTGCGCTGGTCGGCTACCTGAAGTACAACACCGACGCGATCGTCTCGACCGACATCGTCCACGACCCGCACTCGTCGGTGTTCGACGCCGGTCAGACGAACGTCAGCGGAAACCTCGTCAAGGTCTCGGCGTGGTACGACAACGAGTGGGGCTACTCCAACCGTCTCGTCGACCTCACCGAGCTCGTCGCCAGCAAGCTCTGACGGCGATCATGGCTCTGCGCACCCTCGATTCGCTGGGGTCGCTCGCAGGCAAGCGGGTCATCGTCCGTGTCGACTTCAACGTTCCCCTCAAGGACGGAGTCATCACGGACGATGGCCGCGTGCGCGCGGCGCTTCCCACGCTCAACGCCCTGATCAATCAGGGCGCCCGCCTCGTGCTCTGCTCTCATCTCGGTCGGCCCGCCGGTGCGCCGGATCCGGCCTTCAGCCTGGCTCCCGTCGCCCAGCGACTGTCTGAACTGCTGGGAAAGCCGGTGGCGATGGCGCGTGACACCGTCGGTGAATCCGCGCACGAGGCGGTCGCCGCGCTCGAAGACGGCGAAGTCGCGGTGCTGGAGAACCTGCGGTTCAACGCGGGCGAGACGGCGAAGGATGCGGCAGAGCGCCGTGCGTTCGCCGAACAGCTCGCCGCACTCGGTGACGCCCTCGTGTCAGATGGGTTCGGCGTTGTTCACCGCAAGCAGGCTTCGGTGTACGACCTCGCAGAGATCCTTCCGTCGGCGGCCGGGTTCCTCGTCGCCGGCGAGGTCGAGGTGCTTGATCGCCTCACCGAGAATCCGCAACGGCCCTACACGGTGGTACTGGGCGGATCGAAGGTGAGCGACAAACTCGGCGTCATCGCCCACCTGCTCCCGCGCGTGGACCGTCTGCTCGTCGGCGGCGGAATGATGTTCACCTTCCTCGCAGCACAGGGGCACAAGGTCGGAGCGAGCCTGCTCGAAGCCGACCAGCTCGACACGGTGACCGGGTACATGCGTGAGGCCGCCGAGCGCGGCGTCGAGCTCGTCCTCCCGGTCGATGCCGTGATGGCCTCGTCCTTCAGCGCCGACGCCGAGCATGTGGTCGCCGATGCCGCCCACCTCGAGGACACCGCCTTCGGTGCGTCCGGGATGGGGCTGGACATCGGTCCGCGCACGGCTGAGCTCTTCGCTGAGTCGATCCGCGATTCGCGGACGGTGTTCTGGAACGGTCCGATGGGTGTGTTCGAGATGTCGGCTTTCGCCGCAGGCACCCGCACGGTCGCCCAGGCTCTGACGGAAGTCGAGGGGCTGTCGGTCGTCGGTGGTGGCGACTCCGCCGCGGCGGTTCGTCAGCTCGGGTTTTCTGACGACGCCTTCGGCCACATCTCGACCGGCGGCGGCGCCAGCCTGGAATTCCTCGAAGGTAAGAAGCTCCCCGGACTGGAGGTCCTCGGATGGCAGTGACGCGTACGCCCCTCATCGCGGGCAATTGGAAGATGAACCTCGATCACCTGCAGGCGGTCGCGTTCGTGCAGAAGCTGCATTGGACGCTGAAGGATGCCAAGCACGATGACGACTCGGTCGAGGTCGCGGTCTTCCCGCCGTTCACCGACCTGCGCACGGTGCAGACTCTGCTCGATGCCGACAAGATCCCGTTCGCTCTCGGTGCGCAGGACGTTTCGGCTCACGACGCGGGCGCGTACACCGGTGAGATCTCGGGCGCGTTCCTGGCGAAGCTCGACAATCGCTACGTGATCATCGGTCACTCCGAACGTCGGCAATACCACGCCGAGACCGACGAGGTCGTCGCGGCGAAGGTGCAGGCAGCGCTTCGCCACGGACTCGCCCCTGTCATCTGCGTGGGCGAGACCTCGGAGGACCTGGAAAAGTACGGCGCCAGCGCCGTTCCGGTCGGTCAGCTCGAGGTGGCGCTGGAGGGTGTCACCGCCGACGCCGACATCGTCGTCGCATACGAGCCGGTATGGGCGATCGGCTCCGGCCAGGCAGCCACTCCTGAGCAGGCGCAGGATGTCTGTGCGAAGCTGCGAGCCGTCGTGGCCGAACGACTCGGTGAGGACGCCGCAGCGCGCACGCGCGTGCTGTACGGCGGTTCGGTGAAGGCTGCGAACATCGCGAGCTTCATGCGCGAACCCGACGTGGACGGCGCGCTCGTCGGCGGAGCGAGCCTCGTGGTCGACGAATTCGCGGCCATCATCCGCTACCAGAAGCACGTCGGGGTCTGACTCGACGATGTCCTCGGCCCGCCGCATCCGCGTGACCGCGGGCGCGGGTCGGGGACCCTGGTGTCGGAGACGGTATACTCGACGTTTGTGCGATCGCTGACCGATCGTCCCGAAAGGCTTTCCAGACTGTGCAGATCCTCGAGTTCGTCCTGCAGGTGATCCTCGGCATCACGAGCCTCCTGCTGACCCTCCTCATCCTCCTTCACAAGGGTCGCGGTGGCGGCCTGTCCGACATGTTCGGCGGCGGCATGACGTCCGCGCTGGGTTCGTCGGGTCTGGCGGAACGGAACCTCAACAGGTTCACCGTCGTCCTTGCGTTGGCGTGGTTCGTGTCCATCGTGGCCCTCGGGCTCATCACCAAGTTCCAGGGGCTGTAATGGCGACAGGCGGCAATGCGATCCGAGGCACCCGAGTCGGTGCAGGACCGATGGGCGAGCAGGATCACGGCTATCACGCCGACCGTGTGGCGATCTCGTATTGGGATGCCATGGGCAACGAAACGGTGCGCTACTTCGCCGCGGGAGTTCCCGAGGAAGAGATTCCCGAAACGATCGACTCGCCGCATTCCGGTCTCCCCGCGGGGCGAGACAAGGCCAACCCGCCTGCGGTCGCGAAGACCGAGCCGTACAAGACCCATCTCGCTTACGTGAAGGAGCGTCGCACCGACGACGAGGCGGATGCCCTCCTCGACGACGCGCTCACGCAATTGCGTCAGCGCCGCGGCGAGTAAGCTGCGGCGACGGGCGCGGCCAGCGTCCGCCGCGCCTTGCGACACTCAGTATTCGCGGTCGATGAGCTCCGGGGGAACCTCGGCTGCTGCGGCATCGTCGACGAAGAAGACGGTGCGCTGCGTGCCTTTCGCGCCCGCTGCGGGCACACTCTCGTAGCTGGCGCCGGCCAGGGCGAGCCCGAGTGCTGCGGCTTTGTCCGCACCCGCGATCACCAGCCACACCCGCTTGGACGAGTTGATCACCGGTCGCGTCATCGTGATGCGCTCGGGTGGCGGCTTGGGGGAGTCGCGCACAGGAACGACCGCTCGATCCGTGACCTGGATCTCGGGCCGATCGGGGAACAGCGACGCGATATGGGCGTCGGGACCGACACCGAGGAAGCAGACGTCGAATGCCGGCCATGGACGGTCGGGAATACCGAACCGCGACAGTTCTCTGGCGTAGGACTCCGCCGCGGCGTCGAGATCGGCATCCGTGTCGTCGGATGCGGGAGCGAAATGAAGGTTCTCGCGAGGCACGGGAAGAGAATCCAGGAGTGCTTCGCGGGACTGCTTGTCGTTTCGGTCGGAGGACTCGCGGGCCACGAAGCGCTCGTCGCTCCACCAGAAATGGACCAGCGACCAATCGATCTGCGCGATCCGGGCATCCGACGCGGCTGCAGCGAGGACGGCGCCACCCATCGAGCCGCCTGTCAGCGACACATGGACGACCTTGCCCCGTTCGGTGCGCTTGACCACGCGCGCGATGAACCTCCGGGCCACCGCATCGGCGAGGTCGCGCGGAGTCGGCGCGATGACCACCCGCTTTTCCACCCAGAACTCTGGCATTGGTCTCCTACGTCTCCGACGGTGCACCGAGGAGCTCCCAGCCCTCGGTGATGACCCGACCATACAAGACGTCGGGATCCAGGCGGCGCAGCTCTTCGGCGAGGCACTCCCGCAGGGTGCGACGCGTCATCGTCAGGTCGTGTTGGGGTTGTCCCGGCTGTGTCAGGCACGCGACCGACGAGGTCGATCGCTCGAGCAGGATCTCGCCCGAGGCGCGGCTCAGGCGCACGGACTTGATGCCATGACGCCACGTGTCCTCGGGCAGGTACGCCCAGTCGACGGGGACGTCCAGCTGGAGACGAAGCCACGCCGCGAGCAGCGCCGTGGACGGTGAGCTCGCCGCGCCCCGCACCTCGACGCGGGTGATCTCCTCGTACGGCGGCTGGTCGAGCACCGCGGCGAGCTGCTCGCGCCAGTGCGTGAGCCTCGTCCAAGCGAGATCGGTGTCTCCCGGAGCGTAATTCTCACCCAGTGAGCCCACCCACGCCGAAGGATCGGACTTCGTGGCTGCATCGGTGATCCGTCTTTGGGCGATCCGCCCGATCGACGTCCTCGCCGGGGTCTCGGGGGTGGTGTTCGGCCACCAGACCACGACCGGGGCGTCGGGGAGGAGCAATCCCGTCACCAGGCTCTCGAGGTTCGAACGTCCCGCGTCGCCCAGGGCGCGCAAGGTCACGACCTCACTCGCGCCGGCGTCGCCGCCGACACGGATCTGGGCGTCCAGACGGGAGTCACCCTCGTGGTCGTCTTCGACCATCACCACGATCACGCGCATCGGGTGCTCTCGCGATGCGTCATTCGCGGCCTCGATGACCTCTTCCACGGCGCCCTCGCGCGTGAGGATGATGAGCGTGAGCACGCGTCCGAGGGCGACGGCACCGCCCTCTTCGCGCACACTGACGAGAGCACGGGAGATCTTGCTGACGGTCGTGTCGGGCAGGTCGACGATCATGGGCGCCTCCAGGTTCGTCCGTCGCGCGAGAGCATCTCATCGGCGGAGTCAGGGCCCCACGAACCGGGGGCGTACTGCTCGAGCGGGCCACCCTCGGCATCCCAGAACCGCTCGATCGGATCCAGGATCTTCCACGACAGTTCGACCTCTTCGTGGCGAGGGAAAAGCGGGGGATCGCCCAGCAGGACGTCGAGGATGAGCCGCTCATAGGCCTCGGGGCTCGCTTCGGTGAAAGCATGTCCGTACCCGAAGTCCATGGTCACGTCACGCACCTGCGCGCTGGCACCGGGCACTTTCGAGCCGAACCGGATCGTCACCCCCTCATCGGGCTGCACGCGGATCACGAGCGCATTCTGACCCTGACCGGTCGTCTGGCTGCGGGGGAACAGCAGTTCGGGTGCGCGTTTGAACACCACGGCGATCTCCGTCACCCGTCGGCCCAGACGCTTGCCCGTCCGCAGGTAGAACGGTACCCCCGCCCAGCGGCGGGTATTGATCTCGAGCGTGATCGCGGCGTAGGTCTCGGTGGTCGATTGCGGGTTCATGCCTTCCTCTTCGAGGAAGCCGAGCACCTTCTCGCCGCCCTGCCATCCACCGGCGTACTGCCCACGTGCCGTCGACCGCGCGAGGTCGTCCGGCAGTGTCACGGCTGCGAGCACCTTCTCTTTCTCGGCCCGCAGGTCTTTCGCGTCGAACGAGATGGGCTCCTCCATCGCCGTGAGCGCGAGCAACTGGAGGAGATGGTTCTGGATCACATCCCGCGCGGCTCCGATCCCGTCGTAGTAGCCCGCACGCCCACCGACTCCGATGTCTTCGGCCATCGTGATCTGCACGTGGTCGACGTAGTTGCTGTTCCACAGCGGCTCGTACAACGTGTTCGCGAAGCGCAGCGCGAGAATGTTCTGGACCGTCTCTTTGCCGAGGTAGTGATCGATCCGGAAGATCGAATCCGTCGGGAACGCGGCGCGCAGCGCATCGTTGAGCGACCGTGCCGACTCGAGGTCGTGACCGAATGGCTTCTCGATCACGACGCGGCGCCACCGTTCGGGCTGATCGGCCGTGTCATCGACCAGCCCAGAGGCCTTCAGCTGTTCGGCGACCAGCGGGAAGTCCTTCGGCGGAATCGAGAGGTAGAACGCGTGGTTCCCCATCGTTCCGCGTTCGGCATCGAGCGTATCGACGGTCTCTTTGAGGCGCACGAACGCTTCCGCGTCGTCGAACTGGCCGGAGACGAAGCGGATGCCCTGCATGAGCTGCTGCCAGGTCTCTTCACGGAACTCGGTGCGAGCGTGTGCCCGCACCGCGTCGTAGACCACGTGCGCGAAGTCCTGGTCCTGCCAATCACGGCGAGCGAATCCGACCAGCGCGAACCCGGGCGGCAACAACCCACGATTGGCGAGGTCGTAGACCGCCGGCATGAGCTTCTTGCGGGAGAGGTCGCCGGTCACTCCGAAGATGACGAGGGCGCTGGGCCCGGCGATGCGGTTCAGACGGTGGTCTTCGGGCGCGCGCAAGGGATTGCGCCCTCGCGAGATCTGCACGGTCATACGACGAGGAATCTCCTATTGGGCGGCCTCGAAGAGCGTGAGCACTTCGACCTCGGGGTCGGTCAGCGTGAGGGTGACGACGGGACGCCCGTGTGCGGCGAGGACTGAGGCATCGCCGGCGGCCTGCGCCCGGATGAGCTGTCCGAACGTGAAAGGACGCCCCGGGATCTCCAGATCCACGTCCGTCTGCTCCAGGATCTGCAGGAACACACCGTCGGCGGGGCCGCCCTTGTGGTACTGGCCGGTGGAGTGGAGAAAACGCGGTCCCCAGCCGAACGTGGTCGGTCGGCCCGAGTCCGCGGCGACGAGTTCACGCAACCCCGCCAGGTGCGGCAGACGCGTCCGGTCGACGTAGGCCTGCACGGCGACGTACCCGCTCTCGGGCAGCCGCGCCCACAGCGCATCCATGACTCCGGCGATCGTGCCGGAGTCGGCGAGCGCCGGATCGGACACGCGGACCTCGACGCCGCCTTCGACGAACGCCGCCGCGGTCTGTTCAGGGCGAGCATCCAGGAGCCCACGGGTGGCCTCTTTCGCCGACTCGACGTCGGGTTGATCGAAGGGGTTGATGCCGAGCATGCGCCCGGCGATCGCGGTGGCGTACTCCCACACGAGGAACTGCGCGCCGAGCGATCCGCTGACGAGGATCTCGTCGTGGTGGTGCTCGAGGAAGTGGAAGCGATTCGCCTCGTCAACGAAGCGGACGATCTGCATGTCGGCCGGAGGTGAGTCGACTTCTGGAGAGACCGGCAGGAGCACGACGGGAAGGATGCCGGTGCCGCCCTTGCCGGTCGATTCGGCGACAAGCTGCTCGATCCAATCGGGGAGACCCTCGATGTGGGTGCCGTCGGAGACCAGGCCGAGTTTGTCTCGCCGGGGCTCGCCCCCTGCGATGGCGGCGGCGAGCACGAGGGCCGGGTTGTCGGGGCTGTCGATCGCGACCTCGAGGAGTGTCGCCTCGGCCTCGTCGAGGATCTCGGCGATGTCGGCACCGGCGAGCCCTGCCGGCACGAGGCCGAACGCTGTCAGCGCTGAGTAGCGCCCGCCCACCGTCGGGTCGGCGTGGAAGACGCGGTATCCCGCGGCCTGCGAAGCCTCATCCAGCGGCGACCCGGGGTCGGTCACGACGACGATCCGCTCTGCCGGGTCGATGCCGACGTCGCGGAAGGCGGCGTCGAACACACGCTTGGCCGAGTCGGTCTCGACCGTCGAGCCCGACTTCGACGCAACCACGAGCACGGTGTGCTCGAGCCCGCCCGCCTCGGCGTCACCGTCGATCGCGGCGAGCACCTGCCCGGGTTCGGTGGAGTCGAGGATCACCAGGGGAACGTGAGCGGTGTGGGCGATCACCTCGGGTGCGAGGGACGAGCCGCCCATTCCGGCAAGGACAACGCGCGTGACGCCCGCGGCGACGAGGTCGCGCCGCAGCGCCTCGACCTCTGCGACCAATGGACGTGACGTCTCCACAGCCTGCACCCAGCCGAGACGCTTCTCCGCCTCAGCCGTGGCAGCCGGGCCCCACAACTCGGCGTCCCCGGCGGTGATGCCGGAGGCGACGAGCGACGCGACGAGCCCTGGGAGCACCTCGTCGACGACGGACTTGACGTGCCCGCTGACGTGGATCTCGAAGCTCAACGGGAGGCCTTTGCGGTTTCCAGCGCCTCGCGCACCGTGTTCTGGAGGTCGTGCCAGGACGCGATGAACTTCTCGACGCCTTCGTCTTCGAGCACCTGGGTCACGTCGGCGAAGTCGATTCCCGCGTCGGCGAGGTCGGCGAAGACCGTGCGCGCTGCCTCGTACGTTCCCGTGATGGTGTCGCCGGCGACCTGGCCGTGATCGTACGTCGCCTCGAGGGTCTTCTCCGGCATCGTGTTGACCGTCCCGCGCGCGACGAGCTCGGTCACGTAGAGCGTGTCGGGCAGAGCCGGGTCCTTGACGCCGGTCGAGGCCCAGAGCGGTCGCTGCGGGTTCGCGCCAGCGGCCACAAGAGCCTGAGCGCGCGGCTCGGCGAAGCGCTTCTCGAACAGCTCGTAGGCCAGTCGCGCGTTGGCGATACCCGCGAGGGACTTCAGCCCGGCCGCCTCGTCGGTGCCGACGGTGTTGAGGCGCTTGTCGACTTCGGTGTCCACGCGCGAAACGAAGAACGACGCGACCGAATGGATGCTCGACAGATCGACACCTGCGGCCTGGGCGCGCTCGAGACCGGCGAGGTAGGCATCGATGACCTCGTCGTAGCGCTCGAGGGAGAAGATGAGAGTGACGTTGACGGAGATTCCGGCGGCGATGACCTCGGTGATCGCGGGGAGTCCTGCCTTCGTCGCCGGGATCTTGATCAGGACGTTCTCGCGCCCCACCCGAGCGTGCAGATCCTTCGCTTGCGCGATCGTTGCGTCGGTCTCGTGGGCGAGGTCGGGGGAGACCTCGATCGACACGCGCCCGTCGACCCCCTTGGTGTCTGTGTAGACAGGGTGGAAGATGTCGCACGCGTCACGCACGTCGTCCGTCGTCAGGGCGAAGATCGTTTCGTCCACCGATGCGCCGGCTCCGGCGAGCTCGGCGATCTGCGCATCGTACGAGTGGTCGGCGGAGTTACCGATCGCAGCCTGGAAGATCGTCGGGTTGGTGGTGACACCCGAGATGTCGCGCGTGTGGATGAGATCGGCGAGGTTGCCGGTCGTGATGCGGCTACGGGACAGGTCGTCGAGCCAGATGCTGACGCCGTCGGCGGCGAGCTTCGCGGTGGGGGTGCTCATGCGTTGTTCTCCTTGAGGGTTTCGCGAGCAGCGTCGACGACCGCGTCCGCGGTCATGCCGAACTTCTCGAACAGGGACTTGTAGTCGGCGGACGCGCCGAAGTGCTCGATCGAGACCGAGCGACCGCGGTCGCCGACGATGTCCCGCCACGGAAGAGCGAGACCTGCCTCGACCGACACCCGCGAGGTGACCGCGGCGGGGAGGACCGATTCGCGGTACTCGGCGGGCTGCTCCGCGAACCACTCCAGCGAGGGCGCCGAGACCACACGGGCCTGGATGCCGTCCGCAGCCAGCGTCTCGCGTGCGGCGACCGCCAGCTGCACCTCCGAGCCCGTCGCGATGAGGATGACATCGGGCGTCTCCTCCGTGTCGAGGAGGATGTACGCACCGCGCGAGACCCCTTCGGTTCCGGCGAACCCGTCCTCTCCGCGCGGGAACACCGGGATGTTCTGTCGCGTGAGAGCGATGCCGGAGGGGCCCTCCTGGCGACGCAGCATCTCGAGCCAGGCCGCCGCGGTCTCGTTCGCGTCCGCCGGGCGGACGACGGTGAAGTTCGGGATCGCGCGCAATGAGGCCAACTGCTCGATGGGCTGATGCGTCGGCCCGTCCTCGCCGAGCGCGACGGAGTCATGGGTCCACACGAAGATCGAGGGAATGTTCATGAGCGCCGCGAGCCGCACGGCGGGACGCATGTAGTCGCTGAAGATGAGGAATGTTCCGCCGAAGGCCCGCGTCGGGCCGTGGAGCACGATGCCGTTCACGATCGCGGCCATCGCATGCTCGCGGATGCCGAAGTGCAGCACACGACCGTAAGGGTCACCCGACCACTCGTGCGTCGACCATTCGGCCGGGATGAACGATGACGCGGACTTGATGGTCGTGAGGTTGGACTCGGCGAGATCCGCCGATCCGCCCCACAATTCGGGCATCCGCTCCGCGAGGGCGTTGATGACCGTGCCCGAGGCGGCACGCGTCGAGACGTCCTTCTCGCCCGAGAAGGTCGGCAGGGAGTCGGCGAGGTCGGCCGGGAGTTCCCCGGCTTCGAGGCGATCCAACAGTGCCTTACGCTCCGGGTTCGCCGCCGCCCAGGCGTCGAACGCGCTTTGCCAGGCGGCGCGATCGGAGTCGGCGCGTTGCTGCAAGGTGCGCGTGTGGGAGATCACATCGTCGGCGACGACGAACGACTGCTCCGGGTCGAATCCGAGCACCTTCTTCGTGGCAGCCAGCTCGTCTGAGCCCAGTGCCGACCCGTGGATCTTGCCAGTGTTCTGTTTGCCGGGCGAGGGCCATCCGATGATCGTTTTCACGATGATCAGCGACGGCTTCGAGGTCTCGCCCTTGGCAGCCTCGACGGCCGCGAACAGTTCGGCGACGTCTTCGACGTACTCCCCGGTCTTCTTCCAATCCACCGTCTGCACGTGCCAGCCGTAGGCCTCGTACCGTCGCGCGACGTCCTCGGTGAAGGCGACGTTCGTGTCGTCCTCGATCGAGATCTGATTCGCGTCGTAGAACGCGATGAGGTTGCCGAGCTCCTGGTGGCCCGCCAGTGACGAAGCTTCGCTCGTGACACCCTCTTGGATGTCACCGTCGCTGGCGATGACGTATACGTAGTGGTCGAACGGCGACGTGCCGGGCGCGGCATCCGGATCGAACAGTCCGCGCTCGTAGCGAGCCGCATACGCGAACCCGACCGACGAGGCCAGGCCCTGACCGAGCGGACCCGTCGTGATCTCGACGCCCTTGGTGTGGCCGTACTCGGGGTGACCGGGGGTGAGCGATCCCCATGTGCGCAACGACTTGAGGTCGTCGAGCTCGAGACCGAACCCGCCCAAGTACAGCTGGACGTACTGCGTGAGCGATGAGTGCCCTGCCGACAGGATGAAACGGTCGCGGCCGAGCCAGTCCGTGTCAGACGGATCGTGGCGCATCACGTGCTGATACAGCAGATAGGCCACCGGAGCGAGGCTCATCGCTGTGCCGGGGTGACCGTTTCCGACCTTTTCCACGGCATCCGCCGCCAGGATCCGGGCGGTGTCCACCGCACGATCATCGACTTCTTCCCAACGCAGATCCGACACGCGGCCGCCTTCCATACAGAGAGGGATGTCGCCCGGACGAGGCCGACTCACGGGAGTGCGTCCCGCGGTCGGCGCTGGGGCGCTCGTGCGTTCTCAGCATAGCGAAGCGGTATTCCCTGCGTGCCATGCGCGCAGTGACCGGGCGACGGGGGAGGTTCGCCGATGTCCTAGACTCGAAGGACTGCTCGAAGGACCTGATCGGACGGCGATGGCGGAGGCGATGGACACCACGACGATTGCGGGAGTCGGCGCCTCCGGAACTGTGTCGCACCGCTCCGTCGGACGCACCGTTCGCGCGTACATCCAGCTGACGAAGCCGCGCGTGCTGGAATTGTTGCTGGTCACCACGGTGCCGGTCATGATCCTCGCGCAGGGCGGTTTTCCGAACGTGTGGCTCGTGCTCGCCACCGTGATCGGCGGTTCCGCCTCGGCAGGCTCCGCCGCCGCGTTCAACATGTATCTCGATCGCGACATCGACGCGCACATGCAGCGCACGGAGAACCGGCCGCTGGTCACCGGTGAGGTGTCGCCGCGCGGCGCATTGATCTTCGCCTGGTCGCTCGCCGTTGCCTCGACCGTATGGTTGTGGCTCACGACGAACTGGCTCGCCGCCGTGCTCTCGGCCGGTGCCATCTTCTTCTACGTCGTGATCTACACGATGTTGCTGAAGCGCCGCACCGAGCAGAACATCGTGTGGGGCGGCATCGCCGGGTGCTTCCCGGTGCTGATCGGATGGTCGGCGGTCACGGGATCGCTGTCGTGGACCCCGATGATCCTCTTCGTTCTCGTGTTCCTCTGGACACCGCCGCACTACTGGCCGCTGTCGATGAAGTACAAGGACCAGTACGAAGAGGTCGAGGTGCCGATGCTCGGCGCCACCCGCAACGGTTCTCAGGTCGGTCTGCAGGTCATCCTCTATGCGTGGGCGACCGTCGCCAGTTCGCTTCTGCTGATCCCCGTCGCCCACATGGGGCTCGTCTACTCGGTCTCCGCGATCGTTTTCGGGGGATGGTTCATCTACGAATCGCACCGCCTCTACAACCGGGCGGTCCGCGGTACGGAACCTCGCCCGATGCGTGTGTTCCACGCCTCGATCACGTACCTCACGCTTCTGTTCGTCGCGATCGCTGTCGATCCTCTGCTGCCGTTCTGATCGCCGCGGCTGCGCCGCTGCCGGCCCGCGACCGCGGATGTCACCGCGTCGAGCGCAGGCGCGATGGACGCGGCCACCCCGTCGAGGAGTCGGGCCTTCGCGGTCGACCGATCAGAGCGGTTCGGATGCCGCGACGGCGCGCGTCGCGCGCTCCGCGTCGATGAGCGACTGTGGGCGCTTCAGATGAAGCAGCACGACGGTCATGACCGCCGCGGTCAATGCGGCAAGCACCATGTGCGTCCCGACGGCGAGCACAGGCAGGCCGTTGCGGGCCTGGAACAGCCCGACCGCGATCTGCACCAGCTCGACCAGCACGAGCAGCGCAGTCCACAGGGCGAGGCTCGGCACATCCGAGCGGCGCCGCCAGGAGCCGACCAGAAGCACGATGCTCAGTACGAACAGGATGTAGCCCGGCCACGCGTGCACGTGCTCGAGGATCTCGACGTCGAAGCCGCTTCGTCCCGCATCCGCGTCGCCTGAGTGCGGACCCGCACCCGTGGTGAGGATGCCGACGACGATCGTCACGGCCAGCGCCAGCGTCGTCACGTGCGCGGTCACGGCATACCAGCGCGGAACAGCCCGCACCCGGGGTTCGGCGGGCAGGCGCATCAGCGCGAGGAAGGCTGCCGTGACGCAGACGAGCGCGAGCGAGGCCGCGTAGTGAAAGCCGACGATGAACGGGTTCAGGCCCGTCAAGACGGTGATGCCGCCGACGATCGCCTGGGCGATGACGCCGCCGACGACGACCGCGGCAAGTGTGAACAGATCGCGCCGCGAACGGCGCAGACGCCACACGAGCACGAGCACGACGACGGCGAGGATTCCGACCACGCCCGTCATCAGACGGTTGCCGAACTCGATGATGCCGTGGATACCCATCGCTTCGGTCGGCACGAGCGAATCGGCCGTGCAGGTCGGCCAGGTGGGGCATCCGAGCCCGGACCCGGTCAGACGGACGGCGCCGCCGGTGCCGATGATGATGACCTCGGCGAGGAACGACAGCCACGCGAAGACGGCGATGCGGCGATCGACACGCACGGGAAGCCAGCGGGGACCGGGTGCGAGGGTGGACTGCGCGGACATGCGGGGGCGCCTCCTGGCGGCTCGGCTCTCACGGGGGAGCGATGCGTACCGCCCGCGTGCAAGGAGGGAACCTGTAGAATCGAGCGGTCGGATGCGGTAGCTCGAAGCGCCGTCATCCATCGACAGTCTAGGCGCGAAGCACAGCGCCACTTGATATGGCCCACCAGCGACAGACTTGCCCCGAATCACACGGGGTGCGGAATGCCGGGGCGGATGACACCGTTGAGGCCTAAAGGAGAGTGTGACGATGTCTGATGTGCTGATCGACCGCCCCGAATTGGAGGGGCTGGGTGTATACGAGTTCGGCTGGCATGATGCCGACACGGCCGGAGCGAGCGCGAAGCGCGGACTCAGCGAGGCGGTCGTCCGCGATATCTCGGCGTTGAAGGCCGAGCCCGAGTGGATGCTCAAGACCCGACTCAAGGGTCTGCAACTGTTCGATCGCAAGCCGATGCCCACGTGGGGCGCCGACCTGAGCGAGATCGACTTCGAGAACATCAAGTACTTCGTTCGATCGACCGAGAAGCAGGCCCAGTCGTGGGAAGACCTGCCGGAGGACATCAAGAACACGTACGAGAAGCTGGGTATCCCTGAAGCGGAGCGCCAGCGTCTCGTCGCCGGTGTCGCCGCGCAGTACGAGTCCGAAGTCGTGTACCACCAGATCCGTGAAGACCTCGAAGAGCAGGGCGTCATCTTCATGGACACCGACACGGCGTTGCGCGAGCACCCCGAGTTCTTCGAGGAGTACTTCGGTACGGTGATCCCCGCGGGCGACAACAAGTTCGCCGCGCTGAACACCGCGGTGTGGTCGGGGGGATCGTTCGTCTACGTCCCCAAGGGCGTCCACGTCGAGATTCCTCTGCAGGCCTACTTCCGGATCAACACCGAGAACATGGGGCAGTTCGAGCGCACGCTGATCATCGCCGACGAGGGCTCGTATGTGCACTACATCGAGGGTTGCACCGCTCCGATCTACAAGAGCGACTCGCTGCACTCGGCCGTCGTCGAGATCATCGTGAAGAAGGACGCGCGCGTGCGCTACACGACGATCCAGAACTGGTCGAACAACGTCTACAACCTCGTGACCAAGCGTGCCGTCGCGCACGAAGGCGCGACGATGGAGTGGGTGGACGGCAACATCGGCTCCAAGGTGACGATGAAGTACCCGTCGATCTTCCTGATGGGCGAGCACGCCAAGGGCGAGACACTTTCCGTCGCGTTCGCCGGCCCCGGTCAGCACCAGGACGCCGGCGCGAAGATGATCCACATGGCCCCGTACACGCAGTCTTCGATCGTCTCGAAGTCCATCGCGCGTGGTGGTGGCCGTGCAGGCTACCGCGGCGAAGTCCGCGTCGACGCCAACGCGCATCACAGCGCCAACACGGTGCGCTGCGACGCGCTGCTCGTGGACACGATTTCGCGGTCCGACACCTACCCGGCCATCGACATCCGTGTCGATGACGTGCAGCTCGGCCACGAGGCGACCGTGTCGAAGGTGAGCGAAGAGCAGCTGTTCTACCTCCAGTCGCGCGGGATGCCCGAAGACGAGGCGATGGCGATGATCGTGCGCGGGTTCATCGAGCCGATCGCGCGCGAGCTGCCGATGGAGTACGCCATGGAACTCAACAAGCTCATCGAGATGGGCATGGAAGGATCGGTCGGCTGAATGACGACCACGACACAGGCACCCCAGGTGGTGCCGGGTTCGCGAGCGCACTCCGACGGGGCGGGCGCGTTCGTCCCGGTCCAGACTCGCTCGGAGCGACCCCACTCGACCGACCCGGCCGACTTCACCGTCCCGACCGGGCGTGAGGTCAATTGGAAGTACACCCCGGTCGCACGACTTGCGCCTCTGTTCGCTGACGAAGCCGGCCCGCACGGCGTCATGTCGGTCACCGTGACTGCGCCCGACGGCGTCGAACAGCGGGAACTCACGGTCGGGCAGGCGCCCCGTGGCGAGTTCTTCGCGCCGGAGGATCTGCCCAGTGCGATCGCGTGGCAACAGGAGCCGGTCGCGCCGCTGCTGCGCATTCCCGCGGGAATCGAACTCGACGCGCCCGTCATCGTCGAGCTCGAGGGCACCGGCGGACTCGCGCACGCCCACGTCGTGATCGAGGCGATGCCCAACGCGCGCGGCACCGTCGTTCTGCGTCACCGTGGCACCGCCACCCACGCACAGAACGTCGAGATCATCGTGCGGGACGGTGCCCACCTCGAGGTGGTCTCGGTGCAGCAGTGGAACGATGACGCGATTCATCTCTCGGCCCACCAGGCGCGCGTCGACAAGGACGCGACCCTGCGTCACATCGTCGTGAGCTTCGGCGGCGGAATCGTGCGGGTCAACCCGTCGATCGAGCTTGCCGGGACCGGCTCGGAGGCCGAGATCTTCGGGCTCTCCTACGCCGATGCCGGCCAACACCTCGAGAGCCAGGTGTACATGCACCACAAGGGTGCGCACACCAAGGGTGACGTGCTCTACAAGGGCGCGTTGCAGGGTGAGGACGCGCGTAGCGTGTGGATCGGTGACGTCCTTATCGGTGCGGATGCCACCGGAACCGACTCGTATGAGGCGAACCGCAACCTGGTTCTCACCGACGGCGCCCGGGCCGATTCCGTTCCGAACCTCGAGATCGAGACCGGTGACATCGAAGGCGCCGGCCACGCAAGCGCCACCGGTCGTTTCGACGACGAGCAGCTGTTCTATCTCCAGGCTCGCGGCATCCGCGAAGACGAAGCACGTCGCCTCGTCGTACTCGGCTTCCTCGCTGAGATCGTTCAGAAGATCGGCGTCGCCGAGCTGCGCGACGAACTGTTCGAAGCGATCGAAGCAGAGCTTGCCCAGGGGACCACGCGATGACGGCGGAGCGCGTCTGCGCCGTGAGCGATCTGGTGCAGGACGAAGCGCGCCGCGTCGAGGTCGGAGGTGTCGCGATCGCGGTCGTCCTGGACGGCAACGGCGACATCCACGCGATCGGCGACGTCTGCACCCATGGCGACATCTCGCTGTCCGAAGGATTCGTCGAGGGTGACACGCTCGAGTGCTGGGCTCATGGCTCGGCGTTCTCGCTGCGCACCGGTCGCCCGTTGAACCTTCCCGCCTACGAGCCCGTGCCCGTCTACGCCGTGCAGATCGACGGCGACGACGTGCTCATCGACCCCACTGTCACCGTGTCGGCGGACTAGCGCCCCGCTCGCTGCCGACACCCACGAACCACTCACGAAGGAAGTATGAATGTCTGTCCTCGAGATCCGCGACCTGTATGTGACGGTCGAGACGGATGCCGGAACCACCCCGATCCTCAACGGGGTCACCCTGACGATCCGCAAGGGCGAAACCCACGCGATCATGGGCCCCAACGGCTCCGGTAAGTCGACGCTCGCCTACACGATCGCCGGCCACCCCAAGTACAACGTCGTCAGCGGGTCGATCACCCTCGATGGCGAAGACGTCCTCGAGATGGAGGTGGACGAGCGTGCGCGCGCCGGCCTCTTCCTCGCGATGCAGTATCCCGTCGAGATCCCCGGCGTCACCGTGACGAACTTCCTGCGCACCGCGAAGACGGCGATCGACGGCGAGGCCCCGTCGATCCGCACGTGGACGAAGGACGTCAAGTCGGCGATGCAGGATCTGCGGATGGAGCCTCGTTTCGCGCAGCGCAACGTCAACGAGGGCTTCTCGGGCGGCGAGAAGAAGCGTCATGAGATTCTTCAGCTCGAACTGCTGAAGCCGCAGTTCGCCGTTCTGGACGAGACCGACTCGGGTCTCGACGTCGACGCGCTGCGCATCGTCTCCGAGGGAGTGAACCGCGCGAAGGAGCAGACCGACCTCGGTCTGCTGCTCATCACGCACTACACGCGCATCCTGCGCTACATCCACCCCGACTTCGTCCACGTCATGGTCGCGGGCCGTATCGTCGAAGAGGGTGGTCCGGAGCTCGCCGACCGTCTCGAGGACGAAGGGTACGATCGCTTCCTCGCCGATGCGGCGGCGGGCGTCGATGCGTAGGATCGCTGCATGACCGCTACGCTGTCGCCCGAGAAATTCGACGAGGTCACCGAGGCGCTCAAGGACGTCATGGACCCCGAGCTGGGGATCAACGTCGTCGATCTCGGTCTCATCTACGACCTCTCCTGGGATGACGAGAACGATGCCCTTGTCATCCACATGACGCTCACCTCCGCCGGCTGCCCGCTCACCGACGTGCTCGAGGAGCAGACGGCGCAGTCGCTGGACTCGGTGGTGGATCGCTTCCGCATCAACTGGGTGTGGATGCCGCCCTGGGGCCCGGAGCGCATCACCGACGACGGGCGTGACATGATGCGGGCGCTCGGCTTCGCCATCTGATCCGCCGCCTTCGGCTCGCGGCAGCGCGGGGCGTGCCGGTCAGGCCTTGTGTTCGTCGACCTTGCGCACCAGAGCCCACGCACCGGGGATCAGGGCCGCGGCGAGCGCTGCCTTGATCACGCCGCCGACGATGAACGGCAGCACGCCGAGGGCGAGGATCTGGGTGAATGTCAGGTCGGCACCCAGGACGCCGTTGAGGATCAACGCCATGTAGGGCACCCCGAACAGGAACGGGACGACACTGGCCGAGACGAACCCGAAGAACGCGAGCATGGGGCGACGGTCCCACTCGCGTTGGGCGAACCAGCCGGCAACGAACGCTGCCGGGATGAATCCGACCAAGAAGCCGAAGCTCGGCTGCAGCACGTATGCGATCGTCCCGCCGAAGCCCGCGAAGACGGGAAGGCCCGCGAGACCTGCGAGCAGGTAGGTCGTGAGCGCTGCAGCACCGCGCCACGCGCCGAGAGCGGCTCCGACGAGGATCACGCCCAACGTCTGTCCCGTGATCGGCACGGGCTGGAGCGGAATCTCGACCTGTGCGAGCAGGGCGACCACGGCCGCACCGGTCACGACGAGCGCGGCGTCGACGGCGAAGGCGCGGGCTTTCGACGTGGGGCGCGCAATGACATCGGCGAGAACGCGGCGGGAGGGGGCGGCAGCAATCGACATGAGGCTCCTTCGACGTCGGGACCCGACGCGGACGACCGGGTCACGACTTATACTAGGGGGCTGGCCGTCGGCCACACTTGTCCCCATCCACCCAAACGAACGGACGTCTGCTGTGCTCGCCGTGCACGACCTCGAGATCCGCGTCGGAGCACGTGTGCTGATGTCCGACGTGTCCTTCCGCGTCTCGGACGGCGACAAGATCGGCCTCGTGGGTCGCAATGGCGCCGGCAAGACGACTCTCACGAAGGTGCTCGCGGGTGATCTTCTGCCCTCCGACGGCAGGGTCGATCGCTCCGGCGAACTGGGCTATCTGCCGCAGGATCCTCGTTCGGGCGACCCAGAGATGCTGGCGCGCACACGGATCCTGGACGCCCGCGGGCTCGGCACGCTGGCGCTCGGGATGCAGCGGGCCTCGCTCGCGATGGGTGATGACGACCAGGCCGTCGCCGACCGTGCGATGCGCACCTACGCCAACCTCACCGAACGGTTCGAGGCGCTGGGCGGGTATGCCGCCGAAGCCGAGGCGGCATCGATCGCCCACAACCTCTCCCTGCCCGATCGAATCCTGGATCAGCCGCTGAAAACACTCTCGGGCGGTCAGCGTCGACGCATCGAACTCGCGCGCATTCTGTTCTCGGATGCCGGGACGATGATCCTCGACGAACCCACCAACCACTTGGACGCCGATAGCGTCGTGTGGCTGCGGGAGTTCCTCAAGGGCTACAAGGGCGGCCTCATCGTCATCTCGCACGATGTCGAACTGGTCGGCGAGACCGTCAACCGCGTGTTCTACCTCGACGCCAACCGCCAGGCCATCGACATCTACAACATGAACTGGAAGAACTACCTGCGCCAGCGCGTTGCGGACGAGGAGCGGCGAAAGAAGGAGCGCGCCAACGCCGAGAAGAAGGCGACCGCTCTGCAGATGCAGGCGGCGAAATTCGGGGCGAAGGCGAGCAAAGCCGCAGCGGCACACCAGATGATGGCCCGCGCCGAGAAGTTGCTCTCGGGGCTGGACGAGGTGCGTCAGGAGGACCGCGTCGCGAAGCTGCGGTTCCCCAAGCCGGCACCGTGCGGCAAGACGCCCCTCATGGCCTCGTCGCTGTCGAAGTCGTATGGATCGCTCGAGATCTTCACCGACGTCGACCTCGCGATCGACCGCGGGTCGAAGGTGGTGGTGCTGGGCTTGAACGGCGCCGGAAAGACGACACTGCTGCGCATCCTCGCGGGGGTGGACGACCCCGACACGGGCGTCATCGAACCCGGACACGGTCTGAAGATCGGCTACTACGCGCAAGAGCACGAGAATCTCGACGTGTCTCGCTCGGTGCTGGACAACATGATGTCCGCCGCACCCGACATCACCGCGACGGAAGCACGAAAGGTGCTGGGTTCGTTCCTGTTCACCGGCGACGACGTGCTCAAGCCCGCCGGTGTGCTCTCAGGAGGCGAGAAGACCCGCCTGTCGCTCGCGACGCTCGTCGTGTCGTCGGCGAACATGCTTCTGCTGGACGAACCGACCAACAACCTCGACCCGGCGTCGCGCGAGGAGATCCTCGGTGCCCTCGCGCACTACGAGGGTGCGGTCGTGCTCGTGTCGCACGATGAGGGTGCCGTCCAAGCGCTCAACCCCGAGCGGGTGTTGATCCTGCCTGATGGCGTCGAAGACATCTGGGGCCGCGACTACATCGACCTCATCACGCTCGCCTGACCCGCTCCGAAGTCAGCGCAGGGCCGCGTCGAGCAGGGCGTCTTCGTCCTCGGCGTCTCTGTCACGGCGCCGCGGACGCGACGGCGCGCGGGGGACGCCGGCCTGCTGGGCGTCTTCGGCATCCTCACGGCGATACTTGCGTTCGGTGCGGATGATGTACCCGATGAAGATGAACCCCATGATCGCGAAGAGGATCCACTG
Source organism: Microbacterium koreense (assembly GCF_042677105.1). NCBI lineage: Bacteria > Bacillati > Actinomycetota > Actinomycetes > Micrococcales > Microbacteriaceae > Microbacterium > Microbacterium koreense. Next base: position 2,207,874 of record NZ_JBHTIM010000001.1, on the reverse strand, counting down.
GATCGCATACGACAGGTGCGGCCCGGGGTCTTCGGACGGCACGGCCAACGCGCCGGGGACGGTTGCGGGGGCGGGGTCTTCGGAGACGAGGATGCCGTAGGCGCTGGTGATCACGGCGTCCGAGACATCGGTGCTCACGCTGTCGGCGACGAAGGGCAGGTTGATCGTGGGAACCTGACCCTCGTCGCCGGTGCGGCCCGAGGAGGGAAGCGCCTCACCCGGACGGAGCCGAACCACCACGGTCGATTCGCCCTCGGGCGGCGCCGGGATACTCGCCGGCAAGGGTCCGTCGGCGGCGGGGGGTACCCATCCACGATCGACGATCAGGACCCGTCCGTCGTCGAGCTGGAACGGTACGAGCACCTCGAAGGCGGCTGTTCCGCCGTGCGGACGATTCCGCACGAGCAGCTGCTCGTCGGCGAGGTAGCTTCCGGTGAGTTCGACGGGATGCCATTCGTCGGATGCTGAGAACTCCCCGCCGTTCGGGATCAGCTCTGCGAGGGGGACGGCGGGCGCATCGTAATTCGCCTCGACCAGCGCCAGCTGGGCCGAGCGGTCGGCGTTGCGGGAGAACTGCCAGTTGGCAAGGAACGCGCAGGCGATGGCGAAGACGATCGCGAAAGCGACGTAGCCGGCCCACCGCAATCCGGGGCGCGCGGGGGCGCTCACGCGGAAACCTCCAGGGGGCCGACCTCGAGCGGGAACGAACGCGCCGCGAGGAAGTCGCGAAGGTAGTCGACGTGGTCGTCGCACGCGATCCAGGTCTTGCGACGCGCAGCATCGTGGATCTTGGGGTTGCGCCAGTCGATGCGCCAGGTCGCGTCGCGGCGGCACCCTGCGCGCGAACAGGTGTGTCCCGTCACGAGTGTGGGGCCTTCGGGTCGTCGAGCGGGCGCGTCTCGCTGACGCGGATCACCGTGGGACGGGCCACCGGCGTCTCGGGCGCCGATGCGGTGATCGCCTTCTCGGGCGCCTCGCGAACCGTGTCGCGGGACGGATCTCCGTTGTTGGCGACGACGACCGCGATGTACGGGAGGAAGACCGCCCCGGCGGCGAACGCCCACGTGTACCACCCGTAGGGGGTGATGACGATCATCAGGATGAAGCACAGGATGCGGATCGCCATCATGACGAGATAGCGACGCGATCGCCGGCTCGCGTCATCATGCGGCGACGACGGGAGCGTCGTCGCCGACGGGCGATCTGGCGGGTTCTTCACGGCTTTCCAGTTTACGCCGGTCGCCGCGCCCGCGCTCAGGTGTAGCTACCGGACGTGCTCGCCGCGGCCAGTGCGAACAGGACGAATGCGAGGATCAGCAACACCAGGAGGCCGAGGCCGATCCAGCCCACGAGCACGCCGGCGAGCGCCATGCCGCGGCCCTTCTCTCCCGTGCGGGCGACCTGGCGCAGGGCGATGTGTCCCATGATCGCGCCGGCGAGCGACCCGAAGAACGGGATGATCCACACGGCGCCCACGATGCTGGCGATCATCGAGATGACGGCGAGAACGTTGGTGCGCGGTTGGGGGTACCCGTAGCCGTAGCCCGCGGGCTGCTGCGCGTACCCGGCCTGTGGGGGTTGAGGGTAGCCACCGTAGCTCGGAGGGGGCGGGTAGTTTCCCGCTCCCGCCGGCGGAGCGGTCGGGGTGGGATACGCGGCGTACGGCGGTGCCGGTGGCGGGGGAGTCACGCCGGTGTGGGGCGGTGACGAGGGTGCCGCTCCCTGCCCGTTCGGCTCGTGGGGCGAGGGGTTCTCGGGAGTGGTCACGCGCGTGCCTTTCGTCGGTGCCCGTACAGCGTTACAGGGCACCGCAGCACTGTCAAACAACTCGCCGATAGGCTGAAACAGATCGTCCGTCATCCTGCAGGAGCTCATATGTCCACCGAACGCGTCGTCCTCGTCACCGGCGGAAATCGTGGCATCGGCCGCGCCATCGCCCAGCGTTTCGTGAGCGAGGGGTACCGCGTCGCGGTGACCGCACGCTCCGGTGAGGGCCCCGAGGGAACCCTCACCGTGCGCGCCGACGTCACCGACGCCGCGTCCGTGGACGCCGCCCTCACCGAGGTCGAGCAGCAGTGGGGCCCCGTCGAGATCGTCGTGGCCAACGCGGGCATCACGAAGGACACCCTCCTGCTGCGCATGACCGAGGACGACTTCGACTCGGTCGTCGCGACGAACCTCGGCGGCGCCTTCCGCGTCGTCAAGCGCGCCGCGAAGGGGATGCTGCGGGCCCGTTGGGGGCGCGTGATCCTCATCTCGTCCGTGGTCGGGTTGTACGGGTCTGCCGGTCAGATCAACTACGCCGCGTCCAAGAGCGCACTGGTCGGGTTCGCCCGTTCGCTCACGCGGGAGTTGGGAGGGCGGGGGATTACCGCGAACGTCGTCGCCCCCGGCTTCATCGAGACGGACATGACTGCCGAACTGGCCGATGAGACCCAGGCCGAGTACAAAAAGAACATCCCCGCGGGACGTTTCGCCACGGCGGATGAGGTCGCGGGCGTGGTCACATGGCTAGCCTCCGACGACGCCGCCTACATCTCCGGCGCGGTCATCCCCGTCGACGGTGGCCTCGGCATGGGCCACTGAGCGAAGCGCATGTCCTCGAGGCGCGGTCGGACGCGCAGCCGCGATGCCGCGGGGCTCACTCAGCGAACGGCCGCCGCAATGGCGACACCCAGCGCGACCGGCTGGGAGAACTGCGGCCAGTGCCCTGTGCCCAGCCGCACGACTTCGGAATCCGAGATCTTCGAGAACTCGTCTCCATAGGCTCCCCAGTGCGCGATGGCGGCGCGGAACGTGACCTCGTCCATACCGCCCGAAAGGATCGTGACGGGGATGCCGAATCTGCGCGGATCGTCGAGGGTGAGGGGATCCGTCGGGACGCGCGCAGGAACGCTTCGGACCTCGATAGCGGTGCGCGCTCGCGTCGGCGCGTCGAGATCGGCGACGTCGTCAGCATCGAACGTCTCCCATCCGGGGAAGGGGACCACCCCGTCCACCACGTCGAACTCCGATACGGCACCTCCTGGCGGCGGTGGGACGGTGTCGACGAACACCACCCGGGACACACTCTCTGGTCGTGAGGCGGCTGCAGCCCACGCGACGTTGCCTCCGCCGCTGTGACCCACCAGGGCCACCGGGGCATCCAAACGGTCGATCTCGGCGGTGACCGCGGCGACCCAGTCGCTCATACCGATGTCGCGCGTGTCGGACTGCGTGCCACCTGTGCCGGGCATCGTCATCGGGTGCGGGCGATGACCGGCCGCTTCGAGCACCGGGGTGACATCGCGCCACGAGTCCGCATCTAGCCACAGCCCGGGGACGAGAATGATGTCCATGCGCGGGAGAGTACTCCCGGCATCCGACATCCATCAGGGGAGCAGGGGGATGACCTCGCGCAGATCCACGCGCTCGACGACGACGTCGGCCTGCGCGCGGACGGCGGGCTTCGCGTTGAAGGCGACGCCGAGACCGGCGGTCGCCATCATCCGGAGGTCGTTCGCGCCGTCGCCGACCGCAATCGTCCGAGACACCGGCACGGCCAGCTCGTCTGCCCACTCCGTCAGCGAGCGTGCCTTGGCTGCGGCGTCGACGATGTCGCCGTCCACCTCGCCCGAGAGCACGCCCGATGGTGCCGCCAGTCGATTGGCGCGCCACACGTCGACGCCGAGGCGCGGAGCCACGGTGTCGAGGATCTCGTGGAAGCCACCGGACACGACGGCCACTCGACCGTCGCGCGCATGCACGGCGGCGATCAGCTCCGCGGCACCCGGTGTCGGTTCGACCCTGGCCAGGACCCGCGTGAGTGCCGAGAGCGGAACACCCCGGAGGGCTTCGACGCGACTGCGCAGACTCTCCGCGAAGTCGACCTCGCCGCGCATGGCCGCCTCGGTGGCAGCAGCCACCTCGGGACCACGGCCGGCTTCATCGGCGATGAGTTCGATGACCTCGTTGCGAAGAAGGGTGGAATCGGCGTCGAGCACGACGAGGAAGCGCGGCATGCTCCCACGCTAGCGGCGCTCAGCGTTCGACGCGGACGCCCTTTCCGACCACGGTGATCCCCGAGTCGGTGATCGTGAACCCGCGGGTGATGTCGCGCTCGCGATCCACACCGATGGTCGCACCGTCCTCGAGCACGACGTTCTTGTCGAGGATCGCGCGATGCACACGCGCACCCGCCCCGACGTTCACGTGGTCGAACAGCACCGAGTCGGTGATGGTCGATCCGCCCCCGGCCAGCGTCCACGGACCGACGACGCTGCGCTCGAGGTGCGTACCCGAAAGGACAGACCCGAGCGAGACGACCGAATCGATCGCGTTGCCGATGCGGCCCACCGCATCCCGAACGAACTTCGCCGGAGGCGAGTTCACCGCCTGCGAATGGATCGGCCACTGCATGTTGTACAGGTTGAAGATCGGCAGCGTCGAGATGAGGTCCTGGTGGGCGTCGAAGAACGAGTCGATCGTTCCGACGTCGCGCCAGTAGTACCGGTCGCGATCGGTGGAACCCGGAACGTCGTTGAGCTTCATGTCGTAAACGCCCGCCTCGCCTCGCCCCACGAAGTAGGGGATGATGTCACCCCCCATGTCGTGGTTGGAGGTCGTGAACTCCCCATCGGCCTCGACCGCTTCGATGAGCGCGTCCGTGTCGAAGATGTAATTGCCCATCGACGCGAGGACTTCGCTCGGCGAATCGGCGAGACCTGTGGCGTCGACCGGCTTCTCGAGGAATTCGCGGATACGCGCCGGGTCCTCGGGCTCGACGTCGATGACGCCGAATTGGTTCGCCAGCGAGATCGGCTGTCGGATGCCGGCGACCGTCGCCCGCGCGCCCGACTCGATGTGCGCCGCGAGCATCTGCCGGAAGTCCATCCGGTAGACGTGGTCTGCGCCGATCACGATGACGATGTCGGGCTTCTCGTCGTTGATCAGGTTGAGGCTCTGCAGGATGGCGTCGGCCGATCCGGAGAACCAGCGTTTGCCGAGACGCTGCTGGGCCGGGACGGACGCGACGTACGAATCCAACAGCGCCGACATGCGCCACGTCTGCGAGATGTGGCGGTCGAGGCTGTGCGACTTGTACTGCGTCAGCACGACGATCTGACGTAGCCCCGAATTGATGAGATTGGAGATGGCGAAGTCGATGAGGCGGTATTGACCACCGAAGGGGACGGCCGGCTTCGCTCTGTCCGCTGTGAGCGGCATCAGACGCTTGCCCTCGCCCCCCGCGAGGATGATTCCGAAAACCTTCGGTACTGCAGGCATGCCCCCACCCTAGGGCCGCGGCCGTCGCCCGTACAGCAGGTGTCACAAGGTCGTCACGTGTACTAGGTTTCGTGCCATGCGCGTCGACATCGTCACCAAGGAGTACCCACCCGAGATCTATGGCGGTGCCGGGGTCCACGTGACCGAGCTCGTCGCGGCACTTCGGCGCTCGATCGAGGTGCGCGTGCGTGCGTTCGGGGCCGATCGCGACGAAGCCGGGACGACCTCCTACAGCGTTCCGGCCGAGCTGAGCGACGCCAACGCTGCGGTGCAGACGCTCGGCACCGACCTCGAGATCGTCGGCGACGTCGCCGGTGCCGACGTCGTGCACAGCCACACCTGGTACGCGAACTTCGCCGGACACATCGCATCGCTGCTGCACGGGATCCCCCACATCATCACCGCGCACTCGCTCGAGCCGCTGCGCCCCTGGAAGGCCGAACAGCTCGGTGGGGGATACGCGGTGTCGAGCTACATCGAGAAGACCGCGTACGAGTCCGCGGCGGCCGTCGTGGCCGTCAGCGGTGGGATGCGGGCGGACATCCTCCGCAGCTACCCGTCGCTGGATCCCGACAAGGTGCACGTGATCTACAACGGCATCGACACCGAGGCGTGGCATCCTGTCGACGACCCCGAGACCCTTGCGGCGCTGGGGGTCGATGCCTCGCGCCCATCGGTGGTGTTCGTCGGGCGGATCACGCGCCAGAAGGGCTTGCCGTACTTTCTGCGCGCGGCGGCGCAGCTTCCCGCAGATGTGCAGGTCGTGCTGTGTGCCGGCGCACCCGACACCCCGCAGATCCTCGAGGAGGTCGAGGGGCTCGTGCGTGGGCTGCAGGCGACGCGCGACGGCGTGGTCTGGATCGATCGGATGCTGTCGAGACACGAGCTGTCGACGGTGCTGACCGCGGCCACCACATTCGTGTGCCCCTCGGTTTACGAACCGCTGGGGATCGTCAACCTGGAAGCGATGGCATGTGGCGCCGCCGTCGTGGGAACGGCGACCGGCGGCATCCCCGAGGTCGTCGTCGACGGCGTGACCGGGCGGCTGGTGCCGATCGATCAGGTGCAGGACGGCACAGGCACCCCGACCGACCCCGATCGCTTCGTGGCGGATCTCGCCGCCACCCTCACGGAAGTGGTCTCGGACCCCGCGCGCGCGGCGCAGTACGGTCGCGCCGGCCGCGCGCGGGCCGTCGAAGACTTCAGTTGGGGGTCGATCGCGGAACGGACCGAGCGGCTTTACGCCGAGGTCGTGCGCGCGTCCGAGTAGGCTGGGCGCATGCCGCAGGTGCTCGAGTTCTCCGACGTCGTCGTCCGCCGAAACTCCCGCAACATCGTCGACCACCTCGACTGGTCGGTCGCCGATGACGAACGGTGGGTGATCCTCGGGCCGAACGGTGCCGGCAAGACGACGGTGCTGCAACTCGCCGACACGCTCATGCATCCGACCAGCGGCACCGTCACGATCCTCGGCGAAGAACTCGGCCGCACCGATGTGTTCGAGATCCGCCCGCGGATCGGGTTCGCCTCCTCGGCGATGGCTCGGCGCGTACCGCCGGAGGAGACCGTGCTCGACGTCGTGTTGACGGCCGCGTTCGCGGTCATGGGTCGGTGGCGCGAGGATTACGAAGACATCGACGAGCGTCGTGCCTTGCGGGTGCTCGCGGAGTGGAAACTCGACCACCTCGCCGACCGTACCTTCGGGACGCTGAGTGACGGTGAACAGAAGCGAGTCCAGATCGCCCGTGCGGTCATGACCGACCCCGAGCTTCTCCTGCTCGACGAGCCCACGGCCAGCCTCGATCTCGGCGCCCGTGAAGAACTTCTCCTGCTGCTGAGCGGCTATGCATCCGCGCCCACGACGCCCGCGATGGTGATGGTGACCCACCATGTCGAAGAGATCCCGGTCGGATTCACCCACGTGCTCTTGTTGCGCGACGGGCGTCCCGTCGCCGCGGGACCGATCGGGCAGACGCTCACCGCTGCGGCCCTCACCGAAACATTCGGAGTGCCGATCGCGCTCGATCACGAGAGCGGCCGCTACGCCGCCCGTGCCGACGTCTGAGCCGTCCGGCCGTCAGCGGCTTCGGGGAGTCGGCATCGATGGTAGACTCGCTCCTTGGTGCACTCGCACCGCGGACCCTGGTCCCTGGTTCTCAGCAGGGACGCCATCCCTCAAAGGACTTTCATGAAGACTGACATTCACCCCGATTACCAGGCCGTCGTGTTCCGTGACCTCGGAACCGGTGAGACCTTCCTCACGCGCTCGACGGTGTCCAGCGACAAGACGATCGAGCTCGACGGCGTCGAGTACCCCGTCATCGACGTGGAGATCTCGTCCGCATCGCACCCGTTCTACACGGGCAAGCAGCGCATCATGGACTCGGCCGGTCGCGTCGAGAAGTTCAACCAGCGCTTCAAGAACTTCGGCAAGTAACGCGCCGCGACGAAAGCCCCGCTTCGGCGGGGCTTTCGTCGTCTCAGCGGACAGGCCAGGTGCCGTCGAGGTGATCGTCGGGGTCGAGCCGGCCGATGCGGACGAAGTACTCCGTCAGGCTGTCGGCCTGCGCGCGTGCCCATCCCACCTGTCGCGTGTGCAGCTCGTGAGCGGTCGGCGGCAGCCACGCGGCGTAGCGTTCTGCGAGGGCCTGGGCAACACGGCCTGCCGCCACCGCGTCCGAGGCTGCTTCATGGGCGCTGTCCAGTCGCACGGCGTAGTGGCGGGCGACGACCTCGAGCGTCCTCTTTCCGGGCCGGTACCGGTCGTAGCGCTTGTCGAGGACCAACGGATCGATGATCGGCGAGGGGTCGTCGATGGGCGTCACGCCATGACGGACCGCTTCGTGTTTGAGGAGTGAGAAGTCGTACGCGGCGTTGTATGCCGCAACAGGAATCCCGTTGTCGAGCATTCCGCGCAGAGTGGCGACGACCTCGGCGACCACCTGCGAGGCGGAGGTGCCGTGCGCGCGAGCGTAGGCGGTCGACACACCGTGGATCGCGGCCGCGCCGTCGGGAATGTCGACGCCGGGATCGGCCAACCAGTCACGCGCACTGACGACCGCACCGGAGGCATCGAGCAGGCCGACGTGGGCGGTCACGATGCGGTCGCGTGAGACGTCGACCCCGGTCGTCTCGAGATCGAATACTCCGACGAGCTCCGACCATGCAGGGCGGTCGAACAGAGCGAGCGGCTCGGCGTGCGGAGGAAGCATGTCGCTCACGGTAGAGCGAGGGTCCGACATCGCCGCGCAGCCACTCCGTAGACCTGCCGCCACTCCGTAGACTTCACGGGTGGCCGTTGCGAACCCCTACTCAGAAAAGCTCGCCGCCGTCGAGGTCGAGCGACGGGACGTCGACGTCCTGGGTGCGAGCACCGCGTACTGGGTGTACGGTTCCGAGGACGCGGCCTCCACGATCGTCGCGGTGCACGGCTTTCGCGGGGAACACCATGGCCTCGAACCCGTTGTCGCCCATCTATCGGACGTCCGCGTCCTCTCGCCTGATCTGCCGGGTTTCGGCGAGACTCCGCCGATCCCCGGCCGGGCCCATGACCTGGACGCGTACGCCGAGTGGCTCACCGGATTCGTCGCAGCGGTCGCACCCGGTGCGGTGATCCTCGGGCACTCGTTCGGCTCGATCGTCACCTCTGCGGCGGTCGCGGGAGGGCTTCACACTCCGCAGCTGATCCTCGTCAATCCGATCGGAGCGCCCGCTCTCGAAGGGCCCAGGGGTGTGCTGACCCGTTTGGCGGTCTTCTACTACTGGGCCGGTGCGAAACTCCCCGCGCGCCTCGGTGACGGGCTGCTGCGCAACGGGGTGATCGTGCGCATCATGAGTGCGGCGATGGCGAAGACGAAGGATCCCGATCTGCGGCGCTTCGTTCACGATCAGCACGACGCGTATTTCTCGAGGTTCGCCGACCGCGATGTGCTTCGCGAAGCCTTCGTCGCCAGTGTGTCCCATGACGTGAGCGAGTTCGCGCCGTCGATCGGCACGCCGACGCTCCTCATCGCGGCGGAGCGTGATGACATCACGCCGATCGAGGCCGAGCGACGCCTGGCGGCGGCGTTCTCGTGTGCGCGGCTGGTGGAGATCCCCGATGTCGGTCACCTGATCCACTATGAGACGCCCGCCGCGGCGGCGGAGGCCATCAGTCGTTTTCTTGCGCCTTCCGCTCGCGATACGCGATGACGTTCATGCGGTTTCCGCAGTTGCCGATGTCGCAGTAGCGCTTCGAGCCGTTGCGCGAGAAGTCCACGTACACCGCGTCGCAGTCGTCGGCTGAGCAGACGCGGATGCGGCCGTACTCGTCGGCACGGATGACGTCGACGAAGGCCATCGCCACTTCGACCATGATGCGCAGGGCCAGCGGTGCTTCGTCGGTGGTGGCGTGGATGTGCCAGTCGTAATCGTCGTGGATCACCAGGCGGGGGAGTGCTTCTCCGTCGCGCAGCATGTCGTTGACGATCGGTACGGCGCCGGTGCGGTCGGTGTGCCAGAGCTCGGCCAGGCGGAGCCGCACGTCGCGGACTGCGGCGAGCTCGGTCGCGTCGCCGGTGAGAGCGCCGGTGTAGGGGTGCTCGGAGAGGTAGGCGGCGAGGTCGGAGGTGGTTGCGAGCGTGTCGTCCCTGCCCTGCCCGGAGAGTGTGTTGACGAGGTGGACGGCGGCGTTGAGGGCTTGCGTGGTGTCATGAATGAAGACCACATTGACTCCTGACAGATGCGAGCAGTAGTGTCACCAGCGTAACAACTGTTCACTCCTGACAACCGGATGCCGCCATGAGCCTGTCGACTGCACCCCTGCCGATCGTTCGCGAGACCGCCGTTCCGGCGACGCGCTCGATGTCGGGGCTCATCATGGCGCTGACCTCCGCCCTCGCGTTCGCCTCCAGTGGCCCGTTCGTCAAGCCGCTCATCGAAGCCGGATGGTCGGTCGGCGCCGCCCTCCTCGTGCGCATGGCCATCGCAGGGCTGGTCCTTTCGCCCGCGCTCATCCGAGTGCTGCGACGCAGCCCCGGCTTCTTGCACCGACACGGACTGTTCGTCGTCGGCTTCGGCGTCGTGGCCGTCGCCGGCATCCAGCTCTTCTACTTCTCGGCGATGTCGCGCATGCCGGTCGCCGTCGCCTTGCTGCTGCAGTATCTCGCGCCGGTGCTGCTCGTCGGGTTCGTGTGGTTCCGCACCAGGCGGGCACCGTCGCCGATCGTGCTCACGGGGTCGGCCGTGGCACTCATCGGACTCGTGTTGGTCGTCGACATCTCCGGGGCGCGCTTCGACCTGCTGGGCACCGTCTTCGGGCTCGCCGCTGCGGTGTGCACCGTTGCCTTCTTCGTGCTCTCGGCCCGGGCGGGCGACGAGATACCGCCGCTCGCCCTGGCTGCCGGTGGACTCCTGACGGGAGCAGCGGTCATCGGCGGCTTGATGCTGATCGGAGTGCTGCCCTTCGCCGCCCCGATGGTCTCCGTCGAGCTCGCGGGAGTTCAGGTGGCGTGGTTCGTCCCGTTGCTCTGGGTGGCCGCCGTGGCGACGACACTCGGCTACGCGTTCGGGGTGATGGCGGTGCCGCGGATCGGATCGCGCGTCGCCTCATTCGTCGGTCTGTCCGAAGTGCTCTTCGCGCTGGCCTTCGCATGGCTGTTCCTGGGCGAGGTGCCCGCGCCGATTCAATTGGTCGGTGGTGCCGTGCTGCTCGTCGGTGTGGTCCTTGTGCGATCCGAAGCGGACTCGCCGGGAAGCCCGCGCGGGGAGGCCGCTAGCCTTCCCGCCGCGCCAGCTCCATGAGCGTGGTCACACGGTGCGAGATGACCTCCTCCATGACCAGCGACGTTTCCGTGCGCTCCACGCCGACGATCGCAAGGATCCGGGCGTCGGTGTCGAAGAGGTGCTGGGTGTCGCGGCACGCGACGCGGACGAGCAGATCGACGGGCCCGCTGAGGCCGTAGGCGTAGACGATCTCGGGCAGACCCTTCATCTCTTCGGTGATACGGGGAAGCTCCGCTTGGCGCACGACCACGCTGATGAACGCCTCGATCGGGAACCCGAGCGCCGATGTCGAGATGGCACGCTCGTACGACAGGAACGCGCCCGTGCGGTCGAGTCGGGCCATACGTGCCTGCACGGTGTTCCGTGACAGCCCCAGCCGATCGGCCAACGCGACGACCGTCGCGCGAGGGTCGGTCGACAAGGCCGCGAGCAACTCCAGATCCACGCGATCGAGTGAGGTCATAGTGCGAAACGCTAGCAGGTCGGCTCGACCCGATGTTGCGCAACATGCTCAAGTGCAGGGGGAATGCTTGAGCTAGGTGCGCTTGCGACGTATCGTCGGCCACATCGGCGACGAGGCCGACCTAAACGACGGAGCGCCCCACAAGGGCTCCTCCCGAGGAGGGATGACGATGACGCACACTCTCACTCCGACCGCCGATGTCGACACCGACATCGACGACGTCGCACGACTGATCGATTCCGACGGCTCGCGGGTCGACGATGCAGAGCTCGAGCGGTGGGTCACCGACGTCGACGCATCGATGTTGCGTGATCTCTACCGCGACATGATGCTCGTCCGCCGGATCGACACCGAAGGCGTCGCTCTGCAACGCCAGGGGCAACTGGGCCTGTGGGCCCCATGTCAGGGACAGGAGGCGACGCAGATCGGCACGGCGCGCGCACTGCGTCCCGACGACTTCGCCTTCCCGAGCTACCGCGAAACCGGAGTCTGCCACGTTCGCGGCGCTCAGCCTCAGGATTTCGTCCTGGCGTGGCGCGGCGAGGTTCATTCGACGTACGACCCGTACGCCATCAATACTGCGACTCCACAAATCATCATCGGCGCACAGACGTTGCACGCGGTCGGCTACGCGATGGGGATCCAGCGGGACGGCACCGACCAGGTGGCCGCGACCTACTTCGGCGATGGGGCGTCGAGCCAGGGTGATGTCAACGAAGCGATGGTGTTCGCATCCTCGTTCGGTGCTCCGGCGATCTTCGTCTGTTCGAACAACCAGTGGGCGATCTCCGAACCCGTCGCCGTCCAGGCGAAATTCCCGATCGCAGGACGTGCGCCCGGGTTCGGCATCCCGAGCATGCGTGTCGACGGCAACGACGTGCTGGCGTGTCTGGCCGCGATGCGGTGGGCGACGGATCGTGCGCGCCGCGGCGACGGCCCGTCGTTCATCGAGGCGGTGACCTATCGGATCGGTCCTCACACCACCTCCGATGACCCCACCCGCTATCGCGACAAGGATGAAGTGGAGTTCTGGCGGCGCCGTGACCCGATCGCGCGCGTCGAGGCGTTGCTTCGCTCCGAGGGTGCCTTCGACGACGAGTTCGCGGCGTCCGTCGCCGACGCGGCCGACCGTCTGGGGGCCGCCGTCCGCTCCGCGGCGCTGGGCGCCGTCACCCGGCCGGCTATCGAGGTGCTCGACGACGTCTACGCCGAACCCCACACCGGCATCGACGAAGAACGCGCCTGGTTCCAGGCGTATCTCGACGGCTTCGAGGGCGAGGAGGACGCACGATGACGCAGCTCACCATGGCCAAGGCCATCAACGCCGGGCTTCACCGGGCGATGGCCGACGACCCGAAGGTGCTCGTGATGGGCGAGGACATCGGCAAGCTCGGCGGCGTCTTCCGTATCACCGACGGCCTGCTGGACACCTACGGGGCCCAGCGCGTGATCGATACGCCCTTGGCCGAGGCAGGCATCATGGGCACCGCCGTCGGGCTCGCCTTCCGCGGATATCGCCCGGTGGTCGAGATTCAATTCGACGGGTTCGTGTATCCCGCGTTCGACCAGATCGTCTGTCAGGTCGCGAAGCTGCACTATCGCACGCGCGGCAATGTCCGGATGCCGATCACGATCCGCATCCCGTGGGCCGGTGGTGTCGGCGCCGCCGAGCATCACTCGGAGTCGCCGGAGGCGTACTTCGTCCACACCTCGGGCCTGCGTGTCGTGGCCGTATCGAACCCGCAGGACGCGTACGTCATGCTGCGACAGGCGATCGCCAGTGATGACCCCGTGGTGTACTTCGAGCCCAAGCGGCTCTATCACGGCAAGGGGGAGGTCGAACTCGATGCCGATCTCGCCGACGCGCCCCCGATGGGACTGGCGCGGGTCGCCAGGGAGGGGACGGACGTCACGCTGCTCACCTATGGCGCGCAGGTTGCCGTGGCGATGGATGCGGCAACCGCCGCTGAGGACGACGGCGTGTCGATCGAAGTGATCGACCTGCGCTCGATCTCTCCGGTGGACTATCGGACGGTCACCGCTTCGGTGCGCAAGACCGGGCGGGTGGTCGTCACGCACGAGGCGGCACGGGAGGCGGGGGTCGGTGCCGAGTTGGTCGCGAACGTGACCGAGCGGTGCTTCAACTACCTCGAAGCGGCGCCCGCGCGCGTCACGGGCCACGACATCCCCTATCCGCCGGCGAAGCTCGAAAAGCACCACGTGCCCGACCTCGACCGCATCCTCGACGCCGTCGATCGGGTCATGGATCGCCCCAACAGCATGGCGGGGGTGCAGCTGTGATCGAAGACTTCCGTTTGCCCGATCTCGGGGAGGGGCTCCCCGAAGCCGAACTCGTCCAATGGCTCGTCGATGAAGGCGACGAGGTCGCGCTGAACCAGACGATCGCCGAGGTGGAGACCGCGAAGGCGGTCGTCGAGTTGCCGTCGCCGCATGCCGGTGTCATCGCCAAGCTGCACGCCGCGGCCGGCGACGTCGTGGAGGTCGGATCCGTCTTCGTCTCGTTCCGGCTGGGCGATGATTCCGCGGCGCAGGATCCAGCGGATGAGAACGGCGCGGCGGCCGATGACGAGGAGAATCGACCGAATCTGGTCGGGTACGGCGCCGCACCACGCTCGAGCGCGCGCCCGCAACGCCGTCGCCGCGGAACGGCCGCGCGCACCGCAGAGGTGGATACGGCGGTGCTCGAAGCGGCGCCCCACGATGCCCTTCACGCCGTCGAACACGACGCGACGGACACGCCGCCCGAACGCCCGCGTTCGACCCCACCGGTGCGTGCCTACGCGAAGCAGCTCGGCATCGACCTGGCCCTTGTCGAGGCCTCCGGTGCGGCGGGCATCATCACACGCGCCGATGTCGAAGCGTACGCAGAGCGGGTCGGCGTGACCGGCGACACCGCCTCAGCCGCACCCGAGCCCGCCCCGCATCGCGAGGTGACTTCCGATGAACGGGAGACACGTGCGGCGATCCGCGGGGTGCGCAAACACACCGCGGAGGCGATGGTGCGCAGCGCCTTCACCGCGCCTCACGTCACGACGTTCCTCACCGTCGACGTCACCGCGACGACGGAGCTGCTGGCCTCGTTCAGAGCCGATCGGTCGTTGCAGGATCACCGCATCGGCATCCTCGCCGTAGCGGCCAAGGCCGTGTGTCTCGCGTTGCGTCGGCATCCCGAACTCAACTCCGCGTGGGATGCCGATGCCGGCGAGATCGTCACCCACCACTACGTCAACCTCGGGATCGCCGCGGCCACACAACGCGGCCTCGTCGTGCCGAACATCCGCGAGGCGCAGGAGATGACGCTGCCCGAGCTGGCCGACGCGATCGGCGACCTCGCCGCTACGGCGCGAGCCGGCCGAACCTCGCCCGCCGACATGTCGGGTGGCACGTTCTCGATCACGAACGTCGGAGTCTTCGGTGTGGATGCCGGAACGCCGATCCTCAATCCGGGAGAGGCCGGCATCCTGGCCGTGGGCGCCGTGCGGAAGCAGCCGTGGGAGTATCACGGTGATATCGCCCTGCGTGATGTCATCACGCTCGCGCTGTCATTCGATCACCGCCTGGTCGACGGTGAGCAGGGTTCGAAATTCCTGCGCGACGTCGGCGACATCATGCGCGAACCGGGGCGAGTGATGCTCTTCGGGTGAGGGCGCGTCAGTCGTTTCGACGGGCGGTCGTCGTGGTCACCCCTCGGCGTCACACCGTGAGTGCGGCCTGTGCCATGTCTGCGAGGATGCCGCGCACGACCGCGCCGTCGGGAAGCTGCCGTCCGCCGCGCACGCTGTGCGCGGTCGAGTTGATCAGCCCGAAGCAGGCGTGCGCGCGCACACGCAGATCGGGTTCGTCGCGCTCGGGGTGCAGGTCGGCGAGCACGCCGATCCACAGGTCGACGTATTCGCGTTGCAGACGCCGCACCGTGTGACGGTCGTCGTCGCTCAAGCTGGCGAGATCGCGGTCCTGCACGCGGATGACGTCGGCATCGGCGAGCGCGAAATCGACGTGGAAGTAGACGAGCGATTCCAGGCACCCGCGGGGGCTGGACGCGGTGGCCAGCACGCTGCGGCCGCCGGCGAGGAGGCGCTCGCTGACGGTGACGAGGATGCGGCCGAGCAGAGCCTGCTTGTTGGCGAAGTGCCGGTACACCGCGGGGCCGCTGACTCCGACGGCGGCACCGAGTTCTTCCAGGCTCACTCCGCTGTACCCCCGCTCGGCGAACAGGCGCGCGGCTTCGGCGACGAGTGCGGATTGGCGATCTGCTTTGGCGCGCTCGCGTTCGGTCGTCCCACTTGTCATTCCAGTTAATCCTCGCTAACCTGAGTCCTCAGTTAGTGAACACTAACCAGATTCGGATTCGCGGACACGAAAGCGTGACCCGATCGTGACGTCGACGGAGATGACATGAGCACCCTTGCGACTTCGATAACGCACGACGATGCGTTCTCGCGCACGCGCGAGGCGCAGGCGGCTTTGTCCCGTGACCTGCGCGATCGACTCGCGCGCGCCGCCCTCGGCGGGCCCGAATCCGCACGCGAGCGTCACCTCGCGCGCGGCAAACTCCTCCCGCGGGACCGCGTAACGCGGCTCTTGGACGAGGGCAGTCCCTTCATCGAGATCGCGCCGCTGGCCGCCGACGGACTCTATGACGGTGGCGCTGCCGGAGCAGGGGTGATCGCCGGCATCGGGCTGGTACACGGGCGACATGTGATGGTCGTCTGCAACGACGCGACCGTCAAGGGCGGCACCTACTATCCGATGACGGTCAAGAAGCACCTCCGCGCACAGGAGATCGCGCTCGAGAACCGCCTGGCCTGCGTGTATCTTGTCGACTCCGGCGGAGCGTTCCTTCCTCTGCAGGACGAGGTCTTCCCCGACAGAGAGCATTTCGGCCGCATCTTCTACAACCAGGCGCGGATGTCGGCGGAAGGGATCCCGCAGATCGCCGCCGTCATGGGATCGTGCACCGCCGGCGGCGCCTACGTTCCCGCGATGAGCGATGAGACGGTCATCGTGCGCGACCAGGGCACGATCTTCCTCGGCGGGCCGCCGCTGGTGAAAGCGGCGATCGGCGAGGTCGTCACCGCCGAGGAACTCGGAGGGGGTGACCTGCACGCGCGACGGTCGGGGGTCGTGGACCACCTCGCCGATGACGATGAGCACGCGCTCGAGATCGTCCGGGACATCGTCGCGACGCTGCCGTTACCCGCCGCGCCCGTGTGGGACGTCGCCGCGACGCGCGAACCGGTCGTCGACCCCGACGACCTCTACGGCGTCGTCCCCGTCGATGTCAATCAGCCTTACGACGTGCGCGAAGTCATCGCGCGACTCGTCGACGGGAGCGACTTCCACGAGTTCAAACGCGAGTACGGCGACACCCTCGTCACCGGTTTCGCGCGCATCCACGGCAATCCCGTCGGGATCGTCGCGAACAACGGTGTGCTGTTCAGCGAATCCGCACAGAAGGGCGCGCATTTCATCGAACTGTGCGATCAGCGTGGCGTGCCGCTGCTGTTCCTCCAGAACATCTCGGGGTTCATGGTCGGCCGCGATGCCGAAGCCGGCGGCATCGCCCGTGCCGGAGCGAAGATGGTCACCGCCGTCGCAACGACCCGCGTGCCGAAGATCACCGTGGTCATCGGTGGCTCGTTCGGCGCGGGAAACTACTCCATGTGCGGGCGCGCCTACTCGCCGCGGTTCCTCTGGACGTGGCCGGCCAGCCGCATCTCTGTCATGGGAGGCCCGCAGGCGGCGTCCGTGCTCTCCACGGTCAAGCGCGACCAGCTCGAGGCGCGCGGTGAGGGATGGTCGGCCGAAGACCAGTCGGCCTTCGAAGCTCCGATCCGCGAGCAGTATGAGACTCAGGGAGATCCGTACTACGCCACCGCCCGACTGTGGGACGACGGTGTGATCGATCCTGCCGACACCCGCGACCTGCTGGGGCTCGCGCTCGACGTCGTCTCTCGCACGCCCCTGCCCGACACGCGCTTCGGCATCTTCCGGATGTGAGCCCGATGAATTCTCCGTCTTCCGCATCCTCCGAGGTCACCTGGACCGACCGCCTCGGACCGGTTCTCGTCGCCAATCGTGGCGAGATCGCGCGCCGCGTGATCCGTACCCTCAAGACCCTCGGCATCCCCTCCGTGGCCGTGTACAGCGACGCGGATGCCGCGGCACCGCATGTGCACGAAGCCGACCAGGCGGTGAGAATCGGACCGGCCGCGGCATCCGCGTCGTATCTCGACATCGACGCGGTGATGCGTGCCGTCGAGGTCATCGGGGCGCGCGCCGTCCACCCCGGTTACGGGTTCCTCTCTGAGAACGTCGCCTTCGCGCGCGCCTGTCGGGCGGCCGGCGTCGCGTTCATCGGTCCGGGGGAGCGGGCCCTCGACGTCATGGCTGACAAGATCCGTGCGAAAGAGCACGTCGCCGACCACGGCGTCCCGACGGTGCCGGGATTCAGCGCCGCCGGGATGTCGTATGCCGAGATCGCCCGTGCGGCCGATGACGCCGGGTATCCGCTCCTGATCAAGCCCTCCGCCGGCGGCGGCGGCAAAGGCATGCAGGTCGTTCGCAGCGCCGCAGACTTGTCCGAGGCCCTCGAGACCGCGCGCCGTGTCGCTCGGGCGGCCTTCGGCGACGACACGCTGCTGCTGGAGCGACTCATCGAGGCGCCGCGCCATATCGAGGTGCAGGTGCTCGCCGACGCGCACGGCACGGTCATCCACCTCGGCGAGCGTGAATGCACGCTGCAGCGCCGACATCAGAAGGTCATCGAAGAGGCGCCATCTGACGTGGTCGACTCCCGGACCCGCGAACGGCTGGGCGCCGCCGCGTGCGCGGCTGCGGCATCCGTGGACTATCTCGGGGCCGGAACGGTGGAGTTCCTCGTGGCAGGCGACCGCCCGGACGAGTTCTTCTTCATCGAGATGAACACCCGCCTCCAGGTCGAGCACCCGGTTACCGAGCTCGTCACCGGCGTGGACCTCGTCGAACAGCAGCTTCGAATCGCCGCGGGCCTGCCTCTGGAGCTCACACAGGAGGGCATCCGTCTGGACGGGCACGCGATCGAGGCGCGCGTGTACGCCGAGAGTCCCGAGCGGGGATTCCTCCCGGCCACCGGAGATGTCGTGCGCTGGGGTGCTCCGCGCCGGGCGCGAGCGGATTCTGCGATCGAATCGGGCTCGACGATCACCGCGGACTACGACCCGATGATCGCGAAGGTCATCGCGTGGGGAGAGGACCGTCCGAGTGCGCTGGCACACCTGGACGATGCACTCGCCGAGACCGTCGTCCTCGGCGTCGACACGAACATCGCCTTCCTGCGGAGCCTCCTGGCAGAGCCCGCGGTGCAGGCCGCCGAGGTCGACACGGGATTCATCGACCGACTTCCGCCCTTCACCGCCCCCGAGCCTCGTATGCAGGTCTTGGCCCAGGTGGTCGCCGTCGCGCCCCCCGTCGAGCCCTTCGGGGCCCCCGTCGGCGCCGGGCGTCTCGGTGCGTCGGCGCTGTGGGCTGCGGGGTCGGGGTGGCGCGCGGGGGGCCCACCGCAGGAACGGGAGTTCTCCGTCCTGCTCGATGACGGGACGGTCCGTACGGTGGCCGTGCCGGGGGCGGATGCTTCACGCGCAGCCGATGCCGGATTCGAGCTCGTCGCCGGCGAGGACGGTGTGTGGGTGCACGTCGACGGAACTGCCCACCATCTCGTACCGCTCACGCGCCGTCAGGCGATGGAACGTCGACTGGCGGCGCGGGAACGCGCCACCGCTGCATCGGCGCCGGAGCTGATGGCGCCGATGCCCGGCGCCGTCGTGGCCGTGCACGTCGACGACGGCGCCGCCGTCGATGCGGGCGCCCGCATCGTCACCATCGAGGCGATGAAGATGGAACACCCCGTGACCGCACCCCACGGAGGAATCGTGCGGCTCGAGATCGCCGTCGGCGAGCAGGTGAGCCGAGACCAGGTGATCGCCCACGTCCTCGCGGACGACGATGCGGTGATCGCGAACCGTGAAGAGGAGCCCCGATGAACCACAGCAACCTGACCGATGACGAGCGCGAGCTCGCGCGCTTGGTGCGGGATTTCGCCGACGAGGTCGTCGCGCCGCAGGCGTACGAGGCTGATCGCACCAAGACCCTCTCGATGGACGTGGTCCGTCAGATGGGCGAGATGGGTCTGTTCGGCCTCCCGTTCCCCGAAGAATACGGCGGGCAGGGCGGCGACTACTTCGCGCTCTGTCTGGCGATCGAAGCGCTCGCCCGCGTCGACCAGTCGATCGCGATCACCCTCGAAGCGGGGGTCAGCCTCGGGGCGATGCCCATCTTCCGCTTCGGTACCGAAGAGCAGAAGAAGGAGTACCTCCCGACTCTGCTGAGCGGGGAGCGCCTCGCCGGGTTCGGTCTGACAGAACCCGAAGCAGGGTCGGATGCGGGAGCGACCCGCACCACCGCGACCCTCGATGGGGGCGAGTGGGTCGTCGACGGAGCAAAGCAGTTCATCACGAACTCCGGCACCCCGATCACACGGTTCGTCACCGTCACCGCGGTGACCGGGGAGACCGACGGACGCAAAGAGATCTCGACGATCATCGTGCCCAACGACACACCGGGCTTCACCGTCGAGCCCGCGTACGACAAGGTCGGTTGGCACGCTTCCGACACGCACCCGCTGACCTTCACCGGCGCGCGGGTCCCCGAGGGCAACCTGCTCGGCGAGCGGGGTCGTGGATTCGCGAACTTCCTGCACATCCTCGACGAGGGAAGGATCGCGATCGCCGCGCTGTCCACCGGCGCGGCAGAGGGATGCCTCGAAGCAGCCATCGAGTACGCGTCGGCCCGCACCGTCTTCGGCGAAGCGCTCGCGACCCGCCAGAGCATCCAGTTCATGATCGCGCGCATGCACCAGCGGGTGCACAACGCCCGCCTCGCCTGGCATCACGCAGCCCGCTTGCGCGACGCCGGCCGGCCCTTCAAGACCGAAGCCGCCGTCGCAAAGCTCACCGCCAGCGATGCGGCGATGGACAACGCGCGCGATGCCACGCAGATCTTCGGCGGCAACGGATTCATGAATGAGTTCCCCGTCGCGCGCCACTATCGCGACTCGAAGATCTTGGAGATCGGCGAGGGCACCAGTGAAGTGCAATTGCTCGTGATCGCCCGCGCCCTCGGGATAGCGTGATCTCGTGACCGATATCGTGCAACGCGGACGCTACGTCGACGAGCTCGTGGTCGGGGCGCGGTACGCGCATCGCCCCGGACGCACCGCGACGGAGGCCGACAACACGCTGTTCTCCTCGCTCACGATGAACACACAAGCCCTCCATCTCGACGCCGCCTTCTCGGCGACGCAGCCCTTCGGCGAGCGCCTCATGAACTCGATGTGGACTCTGGCGACCATGGTCGGCGCATCGGTGTCGCAAATCACGCAGGGTACCCTCGTCGCGCAGTTGGGCCTGAGCGACATCACCTTTCCCGCCCCGCTCTTCCATGGCGACACGCTGTACTGCGACACCGAGATCGTCGACGTGCGGGCATCGTCATCGCGGCCCGGGCAGGGCATCGTCACGATGCGACACACCGGCCGCAACCAGGACGGCACCGTCGTCGCGCACGCGACCCGGGTGGCGCTCATGTGGTGGAGTTCCGAGGACCATCGCCGGGCCGACCTCGCCGAGCAGGAGGTCTCGTCGTGAGTGCATTCGACCTCGGCCCCGCGATCCTTTTCTGTCCGGCCGACCGGCCCGAGCGCTTCGCGAAAGCCCACGAACGGGCGGACGCGGTGATCCTCGACCTCGAGGACGCAGTCGCACCCGCCGCCAAGGCCACCGCACGCGGCGCACTCATCGAGTGCGACCTCGACCCGGAACGCGTGATCGTCCGGGTCAATCCTCTCGACACCGAGGCGCACATCGCCGATATGGCGACGTTGTCGCAGACCGACTTCCGCCGGGTCATGGTGGCCAAGGCCGAGACTCCGAAGCGGATCGCGAAGCTCGACTCACGATTCGACGTGATCGCGCTGTGTGAAACGGCGAAGGGCGTCTCGCAGGCGGAGAAGATCGCCGCGCTCGACAACGTCGTCGCGCTCATGTGGGGCGCCGAGGACCTCGTGGCATCCCTGGGAGGAACGTCGAGTCGAAAGCCGAACGGACGCTACCGCGACATCGCACGGTACGCCCGCGAACGCGTGCTGTTGGCAGCGGGAGCCCGCGGCCGCGGCGCGATCGACGCCGTGCATCTCGACATCGCCGATGCCAAAGGTCTCGCGCGCGAGGCGGCGGACGCGGTCGCCTCCGGGTTCACCGCGACGGCGTGCATCCACCCCGATCAGGTCGCGGTCGTACGTGATGCCTACCGTCCGTCCGGCGCAGACGTGACATGGGCGCGCGCGGTGCTCGCGCGCGCAGACGGCGAACGAGGCGTCTTCTCGTTCGATGGTCGCATGGTGGACGAGCCGGTACTGCGGCATGCGCGGGCGCTCCTGCGACGCGCGGCGGTCTGAGACGGAACGCCCCTGCCGTCAGGCGGGAACGGAAGCAGTCGTCGACTGCAGGGTGATGCGCTCCCGCTCGACCAGGAACACATGGCTCGATCCATTCGGGAGTCGTTCCGCAAGCGACGGAAACGCACCCGTCGTCGCGTGCAGCATCACCTCTCGGATGAGGGCGCCGTGCGCGACGACGATCACCGTCGGAGCGTTCGGTGCCGTGGCGCGCCGGGCATCCCGTACCGCATGTCGCAGCGCGCGGAGTGCGCGCCGCCGCAATTCTGACCTCGGTTCGGCGCCCGGTACTTCGGCGCTATACCAGTCACCCCACCGGCGGGCGAACTCGCTCGTCTCGATGCCCTCGGCTTCGCCGTAGGAGCGCTCGCGCAGGTCTGGAGAGGTGCGCAGCAGTCCGACGCCGAGACCATCGGCGATGATCTCGGCCGTCTCCTTCGCCCGTGACAGATCGCTGGAGATCACCACGACGGGGCCCGGGGCGATCTCGTCAGCGAGGCGGCGCGCGGTCGCACGGGCCTGGTCGCGACCGTCGTCGTTCAGGGGGATGTCGGTTCGGCCTTGAATGCGGCGTGCCCGGTTCCACTCGGTTTCGCCGTGGCGCACGAGGATCAGCGTCGTCACCGTTCGAGCCTAGACGCTCAGATCGATGGCAGACGGTTCGCCAACTCAGCGAGCACATCACTCGTGCCAGAGTCGACCTTCACCGTCGCCCGACCGTCACCGCGCGTCTCACCACGGTTCACGATGACGATCGGCAGGCGGCGCCGGCGTGCACGATCGAGCAGCCGGATGCCGCTGTTGACGACGAGGGAGGAGCCGGCGATCAGCAGAGCGTCACTGGCTCGCACGAGCTGCTCCGCCTCGCGGAACTTCTCGGCGGGAATGAACTCACCGAAGAACACGACGTCGGGCTTGAGAGTGCCGCCGCACACGCTGCAATCCGGGACGATGAACCCGGCGGTCGACTCGGGCGTCACGTCGCCGTCAGGTCCCAGCGCGACGTTCTCAGGGACCGCGATCCATGGATTCTCCGCCTCGATGCGGAGTGCCAGGTCGCGCCGGTCGAACACCTGCCCGCAGCGCAGACACACGATGCGTCGCATCGTTCCGTGCAGTTCGACCACCCGACGGCTGCCGGCTTGAAGGTGGAGACCGTCGACGTTCTGGGTGATGACCCCCGAAGCCAAACCTCGCTCTTCGATGAGAGCGAGCGCGCGGTGACCGGCGTTGGGAACCGCGGACGCGAAGGCGCTCCACCCCAGATGGCTTCCCACCCAGTACCGCCGCCGAGCATCCTCACTCGAGAGGAACTGGTCGGCGGTCATCGGAGTGCGCACGGGCGCACCCTTCCCGCGGTAGTCGGGGATCCCGGAGTCCGTCGAAACACCGGCGCCGGTCACGACCGCGACCCTGCGTCCCGAGAGCGCGTCGACCGCCGCCGCGATGTCTGCGGCGGTGCCGCCTTCGACGACGACGGACATGGAACCACCCCCGGCCTCCGAGTCTAGGCGCGTCAGATTTCGGACAGGTGACACGTGCGATAGTGGAGCGTGCTCATCGCGATCGACACGGCCGACGACCCGCGGCTCGCCGACTACCGCGACCTCACCGACGTGGCATTGCGGCGTGTGCGTGAACCCGAGGGTGGACTGTACATCGCCGAATCCGCCAAAGTGATCGCGCGAGCCCTGCGGGCCGGACACCGGCCGCGTTCTGTGTTGCTGCAGGAGAAGTGGCTCGACGAGGTCCGGCCGCTCTTCGCGGAACACCCCGAGACCCCGATCTATGTCGTCTCACCGCAGGTCGCCGAAGTGGTCACCGGGTATGCGGTGCACCGTGGAGCGCTGGCGGCGATGCATCGACCGTCGGTGCGCGAGGTCGCCGACGTCGTCGCCGACGCGCGACTGATCGTGGTCCTCGAAGACATCGTCGACCACACCAACGTCGGGGCGGTGTTCCGGGCCGCAGCCGGACTCGGAGCCGACGCGGTGCTGGTCACGCCGCGCTGTGCCGATCCTCTGTACCGCCGATCGGTTCGGGTCAGCATGGGAACCGTGTTCCAAGTGCCATGGACGCGACTGCCGGCGTGGGATGTCGCCGGTCCGCTCCTTCACGATCTCGGCTTCCACCGGGCGGCCCTTGCACTCTCGGACTCGGCGGTCGCGTTGGACGACTTCGCTGCGTCTCGGCCGGAGCGCGTCGCTTTGTTCCTCGGTGCAGAGGGGGACGGGCTCTCGCGCCGCGCCCTGGCGGCGGCGGACACCGTGGTGACGATCCCGATGGCCGGGGGCGTCGATTCGCTCAATGTCGCCGCGGCGAGCGCCGTGGCGATATGGGAGCTGCGCGCGCGTTAGGCGTCCTCGCCGACGCGACGGGTGGGGTCGGCATCCGGGGCGAGGGTGGTGATCGGCAGGGCGTCGGGCCGCTTCGCGGTGATGTGATCGCCCGACGACTGGTGGCGAAGCCGCCGCAGTACCCATGGCACGAGGTACTCACGGGCCCAGACCAGGTCGTGGGCGCGCGCCGCGCGCCAGGTACGTGACGGGATCGGGTCGGGCTGCATGGGAAGCAGATCGTTGGGAACGTTCAGTGCGCGTAGCACCATGCGGGCGATCTC
The DNA here is from genome assembly GCF_042677105.1 of Microbacterium koreense. Classification (NCBI taxonomy): domain Bacteria; kingdom Bacillati; phylum Actinomycetota; class Actinomycetes; order Micrococcales; family Microbacteriaceae; genus Microbacterium; species Microbacterium koreense. The sequence continues at coordinate 2,183,250 of NZ_JBHTIM010000001.1, read as the reverse complement.
ATGGTGACCCAGCGCGTTGTAGTGGAGGCGGTCGTCGTCGAAGAATCGCATGTCCTGCACCTCTTTGAGGGCCCACTGGTCGGCGACGATGCAGTCGTGGCGGTCGGCGATGGCGCGGATGTTCTCGTTGTAGATCGCGACTTTGCCTCGGATGCCGCGGAACACCGGCGTGAAGTTCGTGTCGATTCCCGTGAACACCACGACCGTCGCGCCATCGCTCGACAGGCGCACAACGGCGTCTTCGAACAGTTGGGAGACGTCGTCGGGGTCGGTGCCCGGCCGGATGACGTCATTGCCGCCGGCGGAGAAGGTGACCAGATCGGGCTTGAGCGCCACCGCGGGTTCGACCTGGTCGGCGACGATCTGTGCAATGAGCTTTCCGCGGACGGCGAGATTGGCGTAGGCGAAGTCCTCCGTCTGCGCGCCGAGCACGTCGGCGACGCGGTCAGCCCATCCACGATGGAGATTGCCGCCGCCGGGGAGGGGATCACCGATGCCTTCCGTGAACGAATCCCCGACAGCGACGTACCGCCGCCAGGGGTGCGTCTGCGCATTGGCGACATACGGACTGCGGTTGTCGTCGTTCTCCGGCATAGATCTTCCTCGCGTCATGGCCGTTTCGAGCGTACCGCGAGGCTTGGACGTCGGTGGAACCGTCTATCGTGGTCACTCGTGCTGTCGCGTCCGATGGTGTCGGAAGGGGAGGATGTGGACGACTCGATGTCGATGTCCGCCCCCGCGGGGGCCGACTCCATCGCGCCGCAGGATGGCGATCACCACCTCGGCAGTGCCGCTGCCGAACATCTCTCTCCGGCGTACCCGCAACGTGCGCCGTGGGGGACCGCGGGCCGCCTTCGTGCCTGGCAGGCGGAGGCACTCGAGCTCTACTTCTCGCTCGACGGGCCCGACGGGGTCGGTTCCGGCCCCCGCGACTTCCTCGCCGCGGCGACCCCGGGTGCCGGCAAGACGACGTTCGCGCTACGCCTCGCGAGCGAACTCCTCCGGCGGCAGGTGGTCGAGCGCGTCGTCGTCGTCGCCCCCACCGAACATCTGAAGACGCAGTGGGCAGACGCAGCGGCGCGGGTCAACATCCGACTGGACCCGCACTTCTCCAACAGGGGCGGCCTTCCGGCACGGCACTTCCACGGCGTGGCCGTGACCTACGCGCAGGTCGCGGTGAAGTCGTCGGTGCACGAGCGGGTCATCCACGACCGCCGGACGCTCGTGATCCTCGATGAGGTACATCACGGTGGCGACGCGTTGTCGTGGGGCGACGCGCTGCGCGACGCGTTCGGACGCGCGACCCGCCGCCTGCTGCTGTCGGGCACGCCTTTCCGCAGCGACACCGCGCCGATCCCGTTCGTCGAGTACCACCCCGACGCGCAGGGCATTCGCGTCTCACGCACCGACTACAGCTACGGCTACCGCCGCGCGCTCGAGGACGGTGTCGTCCGGCCTGTCATCTTCCTCGTCTATGCGGGGCAGATGCGCTGGCGGACGAAGACCGGCGATGAGATGGAAGCCCAATTGGGGCAGGACAACACCAAGGACATCACGTCGCAGGCGTGGCGGACCGCCCTGGACCCGGAAGGCGAGTGGATCCCGGCGGTGCTGCGGTCAGCTGACCGGCGACTGAGTGAAGTGCGTGCGCAGGTTCCCGACGCAGGCGGTCTCGTGATTGCCACCGATCAGACGGCGGCGCGAGCGTACGCCGCGATCCTCGATGAGGTCAGCGGTGAGAAGACGACGGTCGTCCTGTCCGATGAAGACGGTGCGTCGGCGCGCATCGCGGAATTCTCGGAGAGTCAGCGTCGGTGGATGGTGGCCGTACGCATGGTCTCCGAAGGCGTTGACGTTCCGCGACTCTCGGTGGGGGTCTACGCCACCAGTGCGTCCACACCGTTGTTCTTCGCACAGGCGATCGGGCGATTCGTCCGCGCGCGCAAGCGCGGCGAGACGGCGAGTGTGTTCCTGCCCCACGTGCCGCAATTGCTCGCTCTGGCCCACGCGATGGAGGTCGAGCGGGATCATGCGCTCGACCGCGGGGGCGAAGGCGATGAGTGGGGCCTCGACGATGACCTGATGGATGCGGCGGCCGCCGGCGAATCAGCATCCGACGATCTCACCTACGAATTCACGTATCAGGCCCTCGGCTCGCTCGCGCACTTCGACAGGGTGCTGTACGAGGGCAAGGAATTCGGCCAACTGGCCGTTCCCGGTACCCCTGAAGAAGAGGAGTTCCTCGGGATTCCCGGCCTTCTCGAACCGGAGCATGTCCACGAGCTCCTCGTGCAGCGTCAGGCCCGGCAGGGCCGCCACCGCAAAGCACGCGAATCCCGCGCGACATCGGAGGAGAGCCCTTCGACAGATGCGCCGCCGCCTGCATTGCACCGCACGTTGAAGGAACAGCGGCAGCTGCTCAACAGTCTGGTCGGCCTGTATGCGCGGCAGTCGGGCGAACCGCACGGGGCGATTCACGCCGAGTTGCGGCGTAACTGCGGGGGGCCGGCTGTCGCGCAGGCGACGGTGGCTCAGCTCCAGGCGCGGATCGATCTCTTGCGGGCCCGCGTACGGTCATAGACTGCGCGGCATGGGTGCCGCGTACTCGTTCGCATCGACATGGCACATCGATGCACCCGTCGACGCCTGCGCGGCAGCGTTCGCGGAGATGTTCACCTCGCGCGACGGCCGAGCGACCGACTCGTGGTGGCGTGGCGTGCGGGTCGAGCGGGCCCCGAGGCGTATTGGGGTCGGCGAGCGCGTGGTGCTCGGTGTACGCAGTCCGTTCGGGTACCGTCTGCGGGTCGATCTGACCGTCACCGCGTGGCGGCAAGACCGCGAGATCGCCGCCACGAGCGCCGGCGACCTCACCGGCCGGGGCCGCATCACGCTCCGTGCGCGGTCGGAGCATGCGTCATCCGTCACGATCGTCTGGAACGTGAAGACCGAGCGAGCGTGGATGTCGAAGACGTCCTTCCTGCTGCGCCCCGCCTTCACGGTCGCACACGCCTGGGTGATGCGCGCCGGCGAACGCGGGTTGCGTGAGGCTGCGGCCGACGCTCCTTCGGACATCCGAAATGCTGACAATCGTCGGATACGACAGGGCCCGAGGCGTGCCTGTCGCTAGCGTTGACGGGTTCGATCCGCCACACGAGGAGACCCGCTGTGAGCCCGCCTGTTCGCCCACCCGTTCGTGACCGTCGACGCTGGGCGCGTTACCTCGTCGACGAGCGCGCCGAGGCCGCGGTCTATCGGGACATCGCCGCACGACGCAAAGGTGAGGAGCGCGACATCCTCCTCGCCCTCGCCGCGGCGGAGGGCCGCCACGAAGCGCACTGGATCGCGCTCCTCGGTGGGGAGCCTGACCGCTTGCCGCGGCCCGCGCTGCGCACGCGCGTACTCGGATGGATGGCGAGGCGTTTCGGCTCGATCTTCGTGCTGGCCCTCGCGCAGAACGCCGAGGCGCGCTCGCCGTACGACGCGGAGCCGTACGCCACAGCGACCATGGCAGCCGACGAGAAGGTCCACCATGAAGTGGTGCGCGGCCTCGCCGCCCGGGGGCGCCGGCGACTTTCGGGCACTTTCCGTGCCGCGGTCTTCGGCGCCAACGACGGGCTCGTTTCGAACCTCGCGCTCGTGCTGGGGATAGGGGCAACGGGTGTTGCTCCCGGCGTCGTCCTTTTCAGCGGTATCGCCGGCCTTCTCGCCGGCGCCTTGTCGATGGGTGCCGGCGAGTACGTGTCGGTGCGGTCGCAGCGCGAGTTGCTCGACGCGACCGAACCGAGCGATTTCGCCGATGCCGCTCTTCCCGACCTCGATCTCGATGCGAACGAGCTCGCGCTCGTCTATCGGGCGCGGGGCATGGGGGAGACGGACGCGCTCGACCGCGCGCGGTCGACTCTTGCCGCTGTTCGCGGCGGGCACCCGGTACCGGGCGCCCCCATCCCGGGCGACGCGGAGAAGGACGACGTCGTCGGAGGTGCCTTCCACGCGGCCGTGTCGAGTTTCGCGTTCTTCGCGTCGGGCGCGATCATCCCCGTCCTCCCGTGGCTGTTCGGGTTGTCCGGCACCGTGGCGGTGCTGGTGGCGCTCGGGCTCGTCGGCGTCGCCCTGCTGGCGACCGGCGCCGCGGTGGGAGTGTTGTCGGGTGGCCCCCCGTTGCGCCGTGCGCTGCGCCAACTTGCCATCGGGTTCGGTGCGGCCGCGATCACCTACGTGGTCGGTCTGGCGTTCGGGGTCACTCTCGGTTGAGGCCGCTGGTCAGTGGACGGCGGCCTGACGGTACTCGGACGGTGTCATGTTCCACCGGCGGTTCATGTGCAGACGCAGCTGCGAGGCGCTTGTGAACCCTGACCTGCGGGCGACCTCCGCGATCGACAGCTCCGGGTTCTGCCGGAGCAGTTCGCTCGCTGTGGTCACGCGGCGCTGGCTGAGCATCGCTGCCACACCGTCACCGACGATGCGGTAGACCTGTCGACGGCTGAAGTGCAGGGCCTCCGCGAGATGGGCGACATCGAAGCGGGCGTCGCGGTGGTGGGCGTCGATCAGATCGTGCACCCGCACCAGGAGGGGGTTCTCCTCCTCGATGTGCGGGAGGGTGGATGTCTGTTCCCGTGCGATCTGCACGACGAGGTTGATCAGCACATGCTCGACGCGGTCGTTCGATGGTGTGCCGCGCCTCAGATCCCGATGCAGGCTCGTCACCACGGCCCGGGAGGCGCGTACGAGCGGCGTCGCCTCGAGAGCTGCCGTGGTCACCGGAGTGCCGGCGGTCTCGAGCGGGTCGCGAGGGACCACAACCGCACGCGCCGCGTCGCTGCGCGCGCTGTTGCACAGGTGCCGTTCGGCGACCAGGTATGACTTGAGCGTCGGTGTCTGACCGTCGGATCCCGCGGCATGGTTGCGTGTGTGCAGAAGCATCACCGTCGAGCCCATCGGATCGAACGCCTGGGCGGCATCCAAGACTCCGCCGACAGAGCCCGTGAGGACGGCGCAACGCGATACGGCAATCAGGTATGCATCTTCCGCGGCCACGGTTCCCCCTCGGGGGAGCGGTGGATGCAAGAGTCGTCGATGCGATCCCCCAAGACCACCGACGCCATCATTCCAGCGGCAGCCCGAGACTCCGGCTATCGGCAACGCGACAGCGCGCTATCGGATCGGCGACGGTTTCGCCTGCAGGACGGCTGAGGGTGAGATGCCGAATCGTTCGCGGAACGTCACCGAGAACTCGCCGGGATGGAAGAAGCCGCACTGCATCGCGATCTCGGTGACCGTCGTCGATCCGGGCTCTGCGGTGCGCAGGAGTGCCTCCGCCCGTGTGAGACGGTGGTCTCGCAGCCACTCGCTCGGTGTCTCGCCGAGCTCGCGGCGGAAAGCCCGCTGCAACCCACGCGCACTCACGCCGACCGCGTCGGCGACACGGGCGAGCGCCAGCGGCTCTGCCACGTGGGCCTCCATGAAGGCGATCGCGTCCGACACCCGCTTCGAGTGGAGGCGCTCCGTGTGGGGCCCACCGTGGAACGCGGGCATGGACAACACGATCGCTTCGACGGCGACGTGCATCTGATGCCGAATGAGCTGCGCATTCGCAGGAGACGCACCTTCGAGAACGAGCAACGCCGTGCTGTGCAACATGGATACGGCAGACGCCGCGAGGTGGAAGGTCTGCACGTCGGAGAATCGTTCCGCGATGTTCCCGTCATCGCCCGTGAGGCGCCGGACGGCGTGCTCGACGACATCCTGCTTGACCGTGACGATCACCTGGTCGTAGTCGCTTGAGATGTCGGAGCGGAACTCTCGATACGGCGCGATCACCGTTGCATCGTGACCGGTGACGTCCAACTCATCCCGGCCGTAGCGCAGGTGGGCTTGACCGGTGAGGGTGATGGGGAAGAGAAAAGTATCGGGGGCGGTGTCGCCGGGAATCACCGTGACGCCGCCCCCATAGGAAAGATGGGCGAGCGAGATCGCTCCGCCGTCGATCACGTGCAGGCAAGCGTCCAAACTGCCGACGCGATCATGCGTGAGGATGCGGTGGGGTCGGGTCGGCGGGCTCGCGAGACTGACGAACTCGTCGATGTCTGTGACGTGTTGTGCGGTGCGGAAGCCCTCAGTGGTGATCAGCTCCGCCAAGCGCGCGGCGGGCATCTGTTTCTCCTTGGGGCCTGCAACGGGGGATACGCGGGCGTCCTCACATGATGGACGGCACCGCCCCCGGATGCAAGCAGGCGCGAGGGGACCGGCCCCTTCGGCGCCGTCGGGACGGAGCCGCTGCGGCCGTCGTGAGGTGTCAGGAGGTGGGTCCGGTAGGCGGCCTCGGCGCTTGACGACACGATCCGCCGCGCGTTCGTCGGACATCGACGGTTGACACCTGTTGGCGTGCGACGTACGGTATGAGTACTTGTATACAACGCAGGATACAGAAACGTGTTCTGCCTCGTCTCGTCACAACGCAGTGGAGCAAGAGTGGATCAAGTCCTCCTCGTCGCCCTCAACGGGCTGACCCTCGCTGCCGTGTACTTCCTCGTCGCCAGCGGCCTGACGTTGATCTTCGGTCTCATGCGCGTCATCACGATGGCTCACGGTACGAGCTATCTGCTCGGGGGATACGTCGGCTACGTCATCGTGCGCGAGACCGGCAACTGGTTCGTCGGGGCGCTGGGCGCAGCGGTCACGATCGGCATCCTCGGCATCATCATCCATCAGGTCCTGATCCGGCGGTTCCAGGACGACGACATGCGGGTGGCGCTGATCACTCTGGGTGTCTCGCTGATCGGCACGGACCTCATGTTGGCGACCTTCGGCGGAACGGCCACACAGGTCCCCGTGGATGAGTCGCTCCAATTGGCGACCGTGAACCTCCCCGTCGTGGGGACGTATCCGGTGCTCCGCTTGCTCGTCCTCGCGATCGCGATCGTGATCGGCATCGCGTTGGGGCTGCTCATCACAAAGACGAGGTTCGGCGCCGTCGTTCGGGCCGGCGTCGACGACGCTCCGATGACCGCCGCGACCGGGGTCAACATCGGGTTGGTGTTCGCCGCGGTGTTCGCGCTGGGATCCGCTCTCGCAGGCTTCGCCGGCGTCGTCGGAGGAACACTGTTTCCGCTCCTTCCCGGACAGGACGCAACCTACCTCTTGTACTCACTGGTCGTCGTCATCGTGGGCGGTATGGGGTCGATCTCGGGAGCAGCGGTCGGCGCGACGCTGGTGGGACTCGTCTCACAGTTCGCGCTGGTCTACGCCCCGACCTACTCACTGGTACTCACATTCGCGCTCATGGTCGTCGTGCTGGCACTGCGGCCCCAAGGATTGATGGGACGGGCGGTATGACCGGGGACAAGAACGCATTCGACGCGCTGCGTACACCGCCGCGCACGGGGGCGATGAAGTGGGTCCCGCTAGCGCTGATCGCCGCGGTGATCTTGTTCGCGCTGATCTTCCCGTTCATCGTCGACCGACCTCGGTTCTGGCTCCCCAACATCGGGGTGCGCACCTTCTGGCTCGGCATCATCGCGATGAGCCTCGTGTTCCTGAACCGCTACGTGGGGTTGCTCTCCCTTGCGCAGGTGACGATCGCGGGTGCGTGTGCGTACGGGGTCGGCTACATGATGGTGACCCTCGAGCAGCCCTTCGTGGTCGCCAGTCTCGTGGGCATCGTGGTGGGGACGGGACTGTCGACGCTGATCGCGTTGATCGCGGCGCGTACTCGCGCGATCTACTTCCTCATGATCACGTTGGCGATGGGGCAGGTCTTCTACTCGTGGGCGTCCCAGTCGATCGAGATCACCAACGCGCGACGCGGTCTGGCACCTGTGATCCGGCCCGACCTCGGCATCGTCGATCTGAGCGATATCCAGTCGTTCTATTACTTCGCCCTGATCGTCGCCGTGCTGTGCTACCTCATGTGCCGGCTCGTCGCGGGCTCGACCTTCGGCATCGCCCTCCAAGGTGTGAGGGACTCACCGGATCGCATGAAGGCACTCGGATACAACGTGTTCGGGTATCGCGTCGCGGCCATCACGTTCGCCGGCTTCATCGCGTCGATCGGTGGCGTGCTCCTCGTGATGGATCGCGGTCAGGTCGACCCGGATGTCGTCAGCCTCGGCTCGACGCTTGACGTGCTCGTCGTCGCCGTGATCGGTGGGATCGGTTCCCTCGGCGGCGTGTTCGCCGGCGGTCTCGTCGTCACTCTCTTGGCGAACTTCGCCCAGAACTTCACCGAACGCTATATGACCCTGACGGGTCTGGTGTTCATCCTCGTCCTGCTCTTCGCCCCGGCGGGCCTCGCCGGTGTGGGGGCGCAGGTGCGGCGGTGGCTCGACCGTCGTCGGAAGCGGGAATCGTCCGACACGCCACCGCAGAACCCGCCTATGGCTGACCGGCCAGAGGAAACAGCAATCGCAGAAGGGAAGCAGCAATGAAGCTGAGGAAGCGGGGGATTCTCCCCGGGATCGCATTGGCAGGGGCTACTGCTCTCGTCCTGGCCGGATGCTCCAGTGACTCTGGATCCGGTGACGGAGGCGGTGACGCCGGCGGCGACACCATCAAGATCGGGGTCCTCTCGACGGCCGAAGGGAACCTGGCCTTCGGTATGGACGAGGCCAAAGCCGCGGTGGCTGCGGCAATGGAGCAGCGCGGCGGTACGGCGGACGGCGGAGAGATCGCGGGCAAGGACGTCGAGTTCATCTACGCGGGAACCGATGGCACGACCGCGTCGGCGCAGACCCAGGTCAAGAAGCTCGTCGAGAACGACGGTGTCGACATCGTCCTCGGGCCGGCATCCGGCGACGAAGGTGAGACGGTCGTCCAATACGCGCTCACCGTTCCTGAGGTCACGTTCGTCAACGGTGCAGCCAGTCCGGTGGGGATGACGCTCGAGGGAGCGGATAACTTCTTCCGGTTCCACGGCGACTCGGCGATGTGGATGGGCGGCGTGGGGGACTACGCCTACAACGAGAAGGGCTACGAGAACATCTACCTTCTCGCTGAGGACTACTCGTTCCCGTACGACAACGCAGGCGGGTTCTTCACGGAGTTCTGCAGCGCGGGCGGCGACATCGTCGGCGCGTCGTGGGTGCCGGTCGGCACGACGGACTACGCCACGATCATCTCGCAGATCCCTGACGATGCCGACGCCGTCTACGTCGGTCTCGGTGGCGCGGATGCTGCGAGCTTCCTGTCGCAGGCGGTGACCAACGGTGTCGACAAGCCGCTGGTCGGCGGCACCATCGCGATCGACATCACGGCGCTCTCCGGAGACGCGAACATCGCATCGGCGGCAGCCGGAATGATCTCGGGCGGACCGGTGCCGGGCACCGGGTACGACAACCCGATCTGGGACGATTTCGTCGCTGCCTACCAGCAGCAGCCGAACACGTTCCCCGAGCCTTCGATCTTCGCGCTGCTGTACTACAACAGTGTCGAGTCGCTTCTGCTCGGGCTCGAGGCTACCGACGGTGACCTTTCCGACGACCAGGCGGCTCTGCGCGACGAGCTCCGTGCACTGACCTGGGATTCGCCGACCGGGACGATCTCGGTGGATGAGAACAACCAGGCGGTCGTCGACAACTTCATGAACGAGGTCGTCGAGCTGGAGGACGGCACGCTCGCCCTCGACACGATCACCTCGACCTCCGGCGTGGCTCAGGAAGGGGTCATCTTCGACCGCTTCGAGAGCTGCGCGGACATCCAGTAGTCGGGAGGTGTCGCCGGCTGCACGCGCGGCCGGCGACACCTGCCAACCCTCAGGCAGAGAAGGAACGGATCCGATGTCTTCCTCGTTCGCAGACGCGCTCGTCGTCGATGACGTGTCGAAACATTTCGGTGGGCTCAAGGCGATGCGGCACGTCAGCATGCGGTTGGGCGCGGGGGAGCGGGTGAGCGTCATCGGCACCAACGGTGCGGGAAAGTCGACGCTCTTCAACTGCGTCGCCGGAGCTCTCCCCGTCTCGAGTGGGACGATCACCCTCTTCGGGCAGGACGTCACGCGCTGGCCGGCGGCCCGTCGCGCTCGGGCGGGGCTTGCGCGCACCTTCCAGACGTCGCGACTGTTCCTTCAGCTCACCGCGGCCCAGAACGTGTACGTCGCGCTCGGAGCCCAGATGAAGGGGCATCCCCTTCGCCTCGCGCGACGGGAAGGCGCCCGATGGGAACGGGTGGCCGAACTACTTGACCGCGTCGGTCTCTCTGGGCGCGGTCCGCAGATCGTGGGGGACCTCTCCCACGGTGAACAGCGCCAACTCGAGCTCGCGATGGCACTCGCGCTGCGTCCGCGGCTGTTGATGCTCGATGAACCCGCGGCCGGGTTCTCGCCGGCGGAGCGCGCGCACCTGGTGACGCTCTTGAACGCTCTGCCCGAAGAAATGAGCCTGCTGCTCATCGAGCACGACATGGACATCGCGCTCGCGGTAGCCACACGGGTGATCGTGATGCATGACGGCGAGAAGCTTCTGGAGGGCACGCCGGACGAGATCCGCCGCTCGGAGCGGGTCCGAGAGATCTACTTGGGAGGGGCGGTCGGAGATGCAGCCTGACAGTGCACCCACGTTCGAAGTCGACCGGCTCAATGTGTCGTACGGGCATGTCCACGTCCTTCAGGACGTCAGCTTTTCGATGGGACGCGAGCCGCTGGGCATGGTCGGCCGCAACGGCATGGGCAAGTCGACCCTGACCAACGCGATCGCGGGCTTCCTGCCCTCGCAGAGTGGCGAGATCCGGTTCGCGGGTGAGAACCTCGTCGGCCGCAGCCCGAACAGGATCAATCGTGCGGGAATCGGCTACGTCCCCCAGGGGCGCCGGATCTTTCCCTCGCTGAGCGTGCACGAGCACCTCACGATGGTCCGAAAGGTCCGCGGAGCACGGTGGGATGTGGCGGGGGTCTATGACCTCTTCCCGCGGCTTGCCGAACGGCGGCGGAACGGCGGTGCAGAGCTGTCGGGCGGTGAGCAGCAGATGCTCGCGATCGGACGCGCACTGTTGACCAACCCGCGGCTGCTCGTGATGGACGAGCCGAGCGAAGGGCTCGCGCCGGCCATCGTCGACCACATCGCCGAGGTGTTCCGGACGCTCGTGGACGAGGGGCAATCGGTGTTGCTCATCGAGCAGAATCTGCGCTTCGCCACGGAGCTGTGCGATCGGATCCTGATCATGGTCAACGGGCGGATCGCCGCCGACCTGCCCGCTGATGAGATCGCGCGGGATGCCGAGCTGCAGAACACCTACCTGGGCGTCGTATAGCGGGCCCGGCGCGAGTTCACACCTTGACATGAAAGTGTATGTGAAATAGTGTACTTACTTGTATACAACTACGGATACAAGGTCAGCGAAGACCGGTACGGTGCTCGCGGACCTCAGGCTGAAGGAGACGCATGAGCGCGGAACTGACCCCCAGCCCCGTCAGCGGGGGCAACTACCTCCGCGGGGTGATCGAACGCGAACTGGCATCCGCGCTGGGCGCCGACAACGTCAGCGACGACGTGCAGGATCGACAGGATGCGGCCGCCGACTGGTCATGGCAGTCGAAATTCATCTCCTACAAGGGACTCGAACAGCCGGCGCCCGACTTCGTCGTCCGTCCTGGATCCACCGCCGAGGTCGAGCGTGTGGTCCAGATCGCGACCGATTTCCGCATCCCGGTCATCCCGCGCGGCGGTGGCACGGGAACCCAGGGGGGAACGCTCGCGCCGTACGGTGGGATCGCCTTGGACCTCACCCGCATGGATGCGATCGTCGACCTTGACGAGGAGAGTCTCGTCGTGACCGTCGAAGCGGGCATCGACGGACCGACGCTCGAGGAGCACCTCAACGAGCGCGGCCTCACCCTCGCGCACTACCCGGGGTCGTATCACATGGGTGCCAGCGTCGGCGGTTTCGTCGCCGCCCGCGGTTCGGGTGTCGTGTCGACGAAGTACGGCAAGGCCGAGAACCAGGTGCTGCAGGTCGAAGCCGTGATGCCTCCCGGCCGCACCATGACCACGCTACGGGCCCCCAGCCATGCGGCAGGACCCGATCTGCTCCAGGTCCTGGTCGGGTCAGAGGGCACCCTCGGTGTCATCACACAGGCCGCACTGCGTGTGGACCCGTTGCCGAAGCGTCGGGAGTTCCTGTCGTTCAGCTTCCCCGACATCTTCGCGGGCATGGAAGCCGGACGTCTCATCATGACGCGCCGCCTTCGTCCTGCCACCATCCGCTTGTACGACGAGGCCGACTCGGTCAAGTTGCAGGAGTGGGTGGGGACGCCGTTCCAGGGAACGCTGATGGTCATCATGTGCGACGGAGACGACGAGCTCGTCGACTACGAGACGCGCGCGATCACCGAACTCGCCGAGCGTGCCGGTGGGACCGCGCAGGGGTCCGATGTCGGACGTATCTGGTGGGAAGGCAAGTACGAGCCCTACGCGAAGGGCAAACTTCCCCAGCCGCCGTTGATGTACGGCACGTTCGACCAGGTGGCGCGCTTCCGCGACCTCCCCGAGATCTATCGCGCCAAGAAGCGCGTGATCGAAGAGGAGTTCGCCGAATACGGGGCGCGCTACACCGCGCATCTGTCGCACTGGTACGACTGGGGCTCGATGCTCTACGACCGGTTCTATGTCGACAACCCTCCGGAGGACCCCGCTGAGGCGATGACGCTGCACGATCGCTTGTGGGATGCCGGCATCCTGACCGGCCTCGCGCATGGTGCCGTCCTCAACGACCATCACGGTGTGGGCATCAAGTTGGGTCGATTCATGCGGCCGCAACTCGGCGAGGGGTTCGACCTACTCCGCTCGCTCAAAGACGCGTGGGACCCCGACGGCATCATGAACCCTGGAAAACTCGGGTTCGGGCCTCCCCGCGCCCCGCGATTGTGAGAGCGAGGGGGATGTCCACCGACGAACCACGAGGTGCGCGGCGAACGTGTACCGCGCCCCACTGACCTGAACCACCGATACCGGCACCGTCACGTGCCACGACTCAAGGGAGAGTATTCATGCACCTTTCCATGCACAACTGGATGCGCCAGGAGCCGATCGAAACGACGATCGCGCGTTTGGCGAAGTACGGCTACAAGTCGATCGAGATCTCGGGCGAGCCCGAGAAGTATGACGCGAAGCACGTGCGCGGTCTGTTGGACCACTACGGGCTGAACTGTTGGGGCTCGGTCACGCTCATGGTCGACAAGCGCAACCTGCAGTCGGCCGACGAGGCCAAGCGCGCCTCGAGCGTGCAGTACGTGAAGGACTGCATCCAGCTCGTCCATGACCTGGATGGTCAGATCCTGACCCTCGTGCCGGGGACGGTCGGCAAGGTCGTGCCCGACTCGACGCCGGAGGCCGAGTGGGCCTGGCTCGTCGAAGGCGTCAAGGAGATCTACGAAGTCGCCGAAGCGAAGGGTGTGCGCGTCGGGATCGAGCCCCTCAACCGCTTCGAGTCGTATTTGATCACGCGAGCCGAGCAGGCACTCGCGCTCGTCGACGCGGTCGGCCCGAACCTCGGCGTCGTGCTGGACGCGTTCCACATCAACATCGAAGAAGAGAACCTCTACGACGCGATTCGTCTGGTCGGTGGTGACAAGCTCGTCGACGTTCACGTCGCCGAGAACAACCGGATGCCGGCAGGATACGGCGACTACGACTGGGAGAAGTTCGTGGGCGTGCTCGACGAGATCGGCTACACCGGTGCGCTCACCGCCGAGTTCGTCGCCCCCGTGGATCGCACTCCCGCCAACAAGTACCCCAATGCCCTCGAGACGAACTTCGACAACCTCGAGATCGACGAGGAGCAGCTGAAGTTCATCATCGACCACGGGTCGTCGATCCTCACCGAGGAGTACTACGACTGGCTCGTCGCCGAGAACGCCAAGACGCTGCTGCCGCTCATCGACGACAAGTTCTGAATCGAAGGTTCCCCGCATCATGGCCAAGGTCGTCATCGTCGCAACGCTTGACACGAAGGGTCCGGAGGTCGCCTATCTGCGCGACCGGCTGCACACCTTCGGTGTCGAGACGCTTGTCGTCGACACCGGCATCCTTGGCGAGCCGGTCGGCATCACGCCCGACGTGACGCATGCCGATCTCGCGCTTCGGGCGGGATCGACGATCGCCGAGGTGCAGCAGTTGGGCACCCGCGGCCATGCCGTGGAGGTGATGCGTACGGCGGCTCGCGATCTGGTCACCGAGCTGTTCGCGCGGGGGGAGTTGCGCGGCGGCATCGCCATCGGCGGCGTCGGCTCGGTGATGGGTGCGGCGGCGATCCAAGAACTTCCGGTCGGGGTTCCGAAGATCGTCGTCGCGCCCACCGCGAGCGGCCACCACGAGTTCGGGCCATACGTCGGACACACGGATGTCTTCGTGGTCCACTCGGTCGTCGACATCCTGGGGCGCAATCCCGTGCTCACGACGGTGCTCGACAACGTCGCCGCGGCGATGTGCGGCATGTTGCGCGATGGGCATCCGCTCCCACCGCCCACCGCGGGAAAGCGCTACGTCGCGGCGACGATGCTCGGCAATACGACGAAGGCCGTCGAAGCGGTGCGCGATCGCCTGGACGCGGCCGGGTTCGAGACCGTCGTCTTCCATTCCAACGGCGTCGGTGGACCGGCGATGGAGGAACTCATCGCGGCCGGGCAGTTCGTCGGCGTGGTCGATTACACCACCAACGAGATCACGGACCCACTGGTCGGCGGTATCCACGACGGTGGCCCGGACCGTCTCACCGTCGCGGGGCGCCTCGGACTGCCCCAGGTGCTCGTTCCCGGGTGCGTGGACTTCTCCGTCTGGGCACCGACGACGATTCCCGACGCCCTCCGAAATCGCCCCATGTACGAGCACAACCCGGAGTACACCCTCGTCCGTGCGTCGCACGCAGAGAAGGCCGAGATCGGACGGATCTTCGCGGAGCGGGTCAACTCCGCCACGGGACCCGTCCGGGTGGCCTTCCCGACGCAAGGTCTCTCGATGCCGGCGGTGCCCGGAGGCGAGTTCTGGGATCCCGAAGGCGATGAGATCCTGCTCGGCGCAATCCGTGCACACCTACGACCGGACATCCCGCTCGAGACCATCGACCTGCACATCAACGACCCCGCGCTCGGTCGACTGGTCGCCGAGCGCTTCCTCGAACTCATGGGTTCCGCCGGCCTTCCGGCGCACCCTGCTTGACCACGAACCCACCCTAAGGAGAGCACCATGCCCACCGTCCGATCAGAGTCCTCTGGAAACGAACGCGAGGTCGCCCACCTCACCGAGGGGGACGAGGAGTTCCGTTCGAAGTTCGTGTCATGGAACCTCGCCTATCTGTCGTACGTCGACATCCGCGAATACCTCTCGGTGAAGGACACGATCCTCGTGCCCATGGCGTCCACCGAGCAGCACGGCCCACACCTGCCGCTTTACACGGACACCATCACCGCCGTGGAGATCACGGAGCGGATCTCCGAGGCGATCGGCGTTCTGCACACGCCCCCGCTCTGGGCGGGCTACTCGCCGCAGCACATGTACGGCGTAGGTGAGGGACGCGGCACCATCACCCTGCGCTCATCGACGCTCTTGGACATGATGTACGACGTCGCCCGGTCGCTCATCCACCACGGCTTCAACCGCATCATCTTCATCAACGGGCATGGCTCGAACACGAAGGTCGTCGACCCCGTGCTGCGTCGGTTGCGGTATGAGACCGGCGCCATGATCTCGTTCGTGAAGCCCTTCATGGAACGCTACGAGGGCATCCTCAAGGGGCTCATGGAGAACCCGCCCGAGGAGACACCGGGGTGGCACTCGAGCGAGCTCGAGACCTCGCAGGACATGGCGTGGCGTCCCGAGCTCGTGCGCATGGAGCGTGCGGTCGACACCCGGGCGCACACTCCCGAATTCCTGCCCGATGCGTTCAAGAAGGACGATGGGATGCCGGACACGGAATTCGAGGGGTACCAGTACTTCACGTTCCCCATGGACCACCACGAGTTCGTCGAGAACGGAATCATCGGCAACCCGATGCGTGCCACCCGCGAGAAGGGTCTGGAGGCATTCACCCGGTACTCGGAGCATGTCGCCCGCGGCATCCTCGAGCTCATGGAGGTGCCGGTCGAGGTACACGACCGCGAATTCGTCGACCGCACGATGTGATCGACGCTCGCTGACGCCATCCGCCGACGGCCCGAGCGCCGTCGGCGGATGGCATCCAAGCTCGTGTACAAAGGTGTACGTTGAGAGCGGAGGGAACCATGGCCCTGGTAGAGGACAATCACTCCCGGGTGCAGAACGCGTACGACTATCTGGTCGCCGAGATCACCGCATTCCGGATCCGAACCGGCGCACCGCTGTCGGAGAACCGGATCGCGGCGCAGCTGGGTATCTCGCGCACGCCGGTGCGTGAGGCGTTGCAGCGTCTCGAAAAGGAAGGCCTCGTCCGCCGGACCGAGAACGCACGCTTCACGGTCGCGCAACCCACGACGCAGGAGGCGAACGAGGCGCTCGATCTTCTCGAAGTGCTCGACACGTACATCGCTCGACGCGCGGCGGAATTGATGACACCCGAACAGGTGGACCAGATCCGTGCCTCGGTGGACCGCATGGTGGAAGCCGCCGCTGCCGGTGACCGCGATGCGTGGTCAGAGGCGGACATCGCCTATCACCGGGTCGTCAACGGGATCGCCAACAACGCACTGGTGTCCGAGACGGTCAAGGCCACCCGTCGACGCGTCCAGAGGTTCTGGCTCCACGCACCCTCGATGGGCTCCCGCCTCGAAGATTGCTCGATGGAGCACCGCGTCCTCGCCGACGCGATGATCGAGAAGCGCTACGACGACATCGAACCGGCCGTCAAGGAGCACATCTCGCACATGCGCGAGCGCATTCTCGACCTCTTGGCGACGACGAGCGTCCTGTTCGGCTGACCACGCGCGCGGTGCGGTCGTCGACCGTGCCGTCAACGACGAAGACCCCCGGTCTGGAATCCCAGATCCGGGGGTCTTTCACTCTGTGCGCGAGGGGGGACTTGAACCCCCACGCCCTAATACGGGCACTAGCACCTCAAGCTAGCGCGTCTACCTATTCCGCCACCCGCGCAGAGTCTCGGTCGCTTTCGCAACCAAGGAAAAACACTATCACGTCGAACGCACCCCGCCGAACCGGGCCCGGCGAAGACGGTAGGTTTGTGCTCATGCCCACGGAGGACTCTTCACTGCCCGACGTCGTCGAGATCGCGCGTGATCTCATCCGTTTCGACACGACGAACTGGGGCGGAGGCAAAGCCCGCGGTGAGCGCGAGGCGGCGGAGTACGTAGGCGCCTACCTCGAGGGCCTCGGCCTCACTCCGGAATACTTCGAGCCGATTCCTCGACGAACGAACGTGATGGCCCGTGTTCCCGGTCGCGATCGGTCACGGCCGGCGCTCGTGGTGCACGGTCACCTCGACGTCGTGCCGGCCATCGCCGAAGACTGGAGCGTGGACCCCTTCGCGGGTGAGATCCGCGACGGCATGCTGTGGGGCCGCGGTGCGGTCGACATGAAGAACATGGATGCCATGATCCTCACGTCGATCGGTGAGATCTTGCGTGCGGGCGAACAACCCGAGCGCGACATCGTTCTCACGTTCTTCGCCGACGAGGAGAACGGCGGGGTCGAAGGTTCGGAACTCGTCGTTCGAGAACGCGCCCACTGGTTCGACGGCGCCGCCGAAGCGATCAGCGAGGTGGGCGGGTACTCCGTCGCCGTCGGCGGTCGGCGCGCGTACCTGTTGCAGGTCGGCGAGAAGGCCCTGCTGTGGATCAAGCTGCGCGCCCGGGGGCGCGCCGCGCACGGCTCCAGCTACCACCTCGACAACGCCGTGACGCGGCTCGCCGAAGCCGTCGCGGCGCTCGGCCGCACCGAATGGCCGGTCGAACTCACGGCCACCACCGCGGCGACCGTCGAGGGACTGGCGGCGATCCTCGGCGTGGATTCCGACGATCCGGATGCCGTTGCCGCTGCTGCGGGACCGGCATCGCGCTTCTTGAGATCGTCGCTGCGCACGACGACGAACCCGACCGGCCTCACCGCCGGCTACAAGCACAACGTGATCCCCGATCTCGCCGAGGCGCTCATCGACGTGCGTGTCCTTCCGGGCACGGAACAGAAGGCTTTGGCAGACATCCAGCGCATCGTCGGCGAGGACGTCGTCGTCGAACTCGTCCACGGCGACATCGGGCTGGAGGTTCCCTTCGCCGGCGGCCTCGTTGAAGCGATGGTGGCGGCCCTCGGCCGTCACGATCCCGATGCCCCCGTCATCCCCTACCTCTTGGGTGGCGGGACCGACAACAAGGCCCTCGCCGGCCTCGGCATTACAGGCTATGGATTCGCGCCCTTGCAGCTGCCGCCCGATCTCGACTTCACCGGGATGTTCCACGGGGTCGACGAGCGGGTGCCGACAGACGCGCTCGTCTTCGGCAAGCGCGTATTGACCGACCTCCTCCGCTCGTACTGACCTCGACGGATGCCGCGCGCGGCATCCCTGTGAAAGGCCGCCCATGCAGCTGCTCGAAGCGCTCTTCCTCGGGCTCATCCAGGGGCTCACCGAGTTCCTGCCGATCTCATCGAGTGCACACCTGCGCATCGTCGGAGAGTTCCTTCCGTCCGCGCAGGACCCCGGCGCGACGTTCACGGCGATCACCCAGATCGGCACCGAGCTGGCGGTGCTGCTCTACTTCTGGAAGACGATCGTCCGCATCATCGCGCGGTGGGCGCAGTCCTTGGCCGGTCGGGTACCTCGCAACGACCCGGACGCGCGCATGGGCTGGCTGATCATCATCGGATCCGTCCCGATCGCCGTCCTCGGGTTCCTCTTCCAGGACGTCATCCGCAACACCTTCCGAAACCTGTGGCTCGTCGCCATCGTGCTGATCGCGTTCGGCATCCTGCTCGGCGTCGCCGACCGGTGGGGGCGTCGCCGCCGGGAGCTCGACACGTTGACCTACCCCCACGGCCTCGCGCTCGGCTTCGCGCAGGCGTTGGCACTGGTGCCCGGGGTATCGCGTTCAGGCGCGACGACGACGATGGGCCTCGCACTCGGGTACACCCGACCCGCCGCCGCCGAATACGCCTTCTTGCTCGCGGTACCGGCGGTGTTCGGCAGCGGCTTCTACGAGCTGCTTCAGAGCTTCGAGGAGCCCGGTGGTCCGTACACCTTGGTCGAGACCGGAGCGGCGACGCTTGTGGCTTTCGCCGTCGGACTCGCCGTGATCGCGTTCCTCATGCGGTACCTCAAGCGTGGCAGCTTCCTGCCGTTCGTGATCTACCGTCTACTGCTGGGAACGCTCATCATCGTGCTGCTTTCCACCGGGGTCCTGCAGCCCTACTGAGCAGGGACCGGGTTCACCGCCGCGGGTCGTCGCGCCCGGAGCGACCGTCGCCCGGCTTGCCGGGGCCGTCGCTGCGTCGCAGATACCGTTCGAATTCCTGCGCGATCGCATCGCCGGATGCTTCTGGCGAATCCCAGGTGTCGCGCGTGCGTTCGAGCTGATGGATGTACTCGGTCATCTCTTCGTCGTCGGCCGCAGCGGCGTCGATCGAGGCCTCCCATGCGATCGCTTCGGTCGCGAGTTCTCCCGGGGGGATCGGTGCGCCCGTGAGCTCACCGAGCTTGTCCAGGAGGGCCAGCGTCGCTTTCGGTGAGGGCGTGTGGCCGGCAACGTAGTGCGGCACGCTCGCCCAGAGGCTCGCCGACGGGATGTCGGCGGCATCCGCGCCGGCCGTGAGGACGCTCAGGATTCCGACAGGGCCCTCGTAGGTGCTGCGTTCGAGTCCCAGGGTCGTTCGGACCTGCTCGCTCTCGCTCCCCATGAAGACCGAGATCGGTCGGGTGTGCGGTACGTCGGACATCATCGACCCCAGCGAAACGAAGCCGCTGATGTCTTCCCGGAGGGCGACGTCGATGAGCTCACCGCAGAACGCCTGCCAGGCGCGCGCGGGTTCGACACCGGTGAGTAGCCACAGCTCCGGACCCTCGCTCACACGGGTGGGACGCAGGATCGTCGTCTCAGGCCAGCGCAGCGATCGGCGCCCCTCGCCGTCGGTCTCGAGCTGCGGCCGTGTGTACTGATAGTCGAAGTACAGCTCGGGATCGACCGAGAAGACCGGTTCGTAGGACCCGGAATTGCGCAGATGCGCGATCGCCGACGATGCCGCTTCGCCCGCGTCGTTCCAGCCGTCGAAGGCGGCGACGAGGACCTTTCGACCCAGTGCGTCCACGCGATCTCCCTTCCCCGCCTGAGCGGACCGCCGCCCGGCGTTCGTGTGGGTGCCTTCCAGAATAGGCGTCGACCCGAGTGCGCGGGCGCGACGGTCCGCTGTCGGCGAAACCCGATCGATAGCATGGCCTGATGACTTCTCCACCCCTCTCCGCCGTCCTGTGGGACATGGACGGCACTCTCGTCGACAGCGAGCCGTACTGGATCACGGCGGAGACGGCGTTGGTCGAGGACCACGGCGGCACGTGGGATCACGAGCAAGCGCTCCAGCTGGTCGGGCTGGCACTGGAGGACTCCGCCCGCGCGTTCCAGCACGCGGGCGTTCGGATGTCGACCGGCGCGATCATCGATCACCTCACCTCCGCGGTGATGACCCGATTCGCGACAGACGGCATCCCGTGGCGGCCGGGGGCGCGCGAGCTGCTCGCCGAGCTCAGAGAGGCGGGGGTCAAAACCGCGCTCGTCACGATGTCGATGCGGCGGATGGCCACGACGGTCGCCGACCTCATCGACTTCGACGCATTCGACGTCATCGTCGCCGGTGACGACGCGAACCGGCCCAAGCCGTTTCCCGACCCCTACTTACAGGCCTGTGAGGCGTTGGGTGTCGATGTCGCCGACGCCGTCGCGATCGAGGATTCGCCGAACGGTCTCCGAGCGGCGCTCGCGTCGGGCGCTGCCTCGCTCGGAGTGCCGCACATGGTGTCGCTCGAAGGCGTCGGCGCCCACGCACTGTGGCCGACGCTCGCGGGGCGCACGGTCTCGGACCTCGCATCCGTGCGCACCGCGCGTGATCACCGGGGAGGCCACCGATGACGTCACGCCCGAGCGGTCCGTTCCGGTACGGCGATCGCGTGCAGTTGACCGGACCGAAGAACCGACTCCACACGATCACTCTCCGCGAGGGTGGTGAGCTCCACACACATCACGGTGTGCTGCGTCATTCGGTGCTCGTCGGGCAACCCGACGGTTCGGTGGTACGCAACAGCGGAGATCACGAGTACCTCGCCCTACGCCCTCTCTTGCGGGACTTCGTCATGTCGATGCCGCGCGGAGCGGCGATCGTGTATCCGAAGGATGCCGCGCAGATCCTCGCGCAGGCCGATGTCTTCCCGGGTGCGACCGTCGTGGAAGCCGGCGTCGGTTCCGGAGCCCTGTCGCTGTGGCTTCTTCGAGGAATCGGCGAGCAGGGTCGCCTGGTGTCGTTCGAACGGCGCGAGGATTTCGCGGATGTCGCGACCGCCAACGTCGAGACATTCCTGGGCGAGCAGCCCGAGAATTGGCGCGTGGTCGTGGGTGACCTCGTCGAGGAGCTCCCCGGCGCCGTGGAGCCCGCCACGGTCGATCGTGTGGTCCTCGACATGCTCGCACCGTGGGAATGCGTCGACGCGGTCGCCGAGGCGTTGACACCGGGTGGTGTGGTGGTCTGCTACGTCGCGACGGCCACACAGCTGAGCCGGGTCGCCGAGTACATCCGCAACACCGGTCTGTTCACAGAACCGGACGCGAACGAAACGATGGTGCGCGGCTGGCACGTCGAGGGGCTGGCGGTACGTCCGGACCACCGCATGGTGGCGCACACCGGCTTTCTGCTGTCGGCGCGCCGGCTAGCCCCGGGCGCGGTTCCGCCGGACGTCAAGCGGCGCGCGTCGAAGACGAGCTACGGTGACGAGGATGTCGAGCTCTGGACTCCCGGTGCGGTCGGCGACCGTCAGATCACCGACAAGAACCTGCGCAAGCGCGTGCGTGAGGCGCAGCGTGCGGCCGACGGTGCACGGCTGGCGGCGGGACGCGCCGACGACCCCGTCTAAACTGTCGTGGTGCGCACTGCCTCGCTGAAAACCGCTGCCCTCGCCGTCCTCGGACTCGCCGCCGTCGGACTCGCCGGCTGCTCGACGCCCACCGAGGCATCGTGTGTCCGCCCCGCCGCCGACTCCACGGCACTTGATCTCGTGACGGTCTCGGACGACTTCGGCAGCACGCCGCAGATCGACCTCTACACGCCGTTCCACGCCGACGAGGCCTCCGCCGTCGACGTCGTCGTCGGCGACGGGCAGCGCATCACCGATGAGCGGCAATTGATCGCGTTCGACCTCGCCCTGGTCAGCGGTCAGAGCGGCGAGGTACTGGGGGAATACGCGGGGCAGACCGGCCAGGTGTCGACGTTCGAGCAGCTTCTGCCCGCGATGCCCGACGCGCTCCACTGCGCGACGGCGGGGTCGCGCGTCGTGGTCGCCCTGTCGCCCGATGACATCACGTCGGAGTTCGCCGCCGGGCTGGGCATGACCGCCGATGAGTCGGCCGTGGCCGTGATCGACGTGCGCGACGTCTACCTGGCCCAGGCAGACGGGGCCGACGTCTTCGTTTCGGACAATTCTCTGCCGGCGGTCGTCCGCGCGGTCGACGGGCGCCCCGGCGTCATCGTGCCCGACTCGGCGCCGCCGAGCGACGTCGTCGTTCAGACCCTCAAGAAGGGCGACGGCACCACCGTCACCGGCGACGCCCCGGTGCGTGTCCACTTCGTCGCCGTCGACTGGGACACGAAAGAACTGACCCAGTCGACGTGGGACAGCGAGCCCCCGTCGATCTCGCTCGAAGCCGAGAGCCCGGTGCTCGCCGAAGCGCTCACCGGCCAGACCGTCGGCTCTCAGGTGCTCGTGGTCCTGCCCGCCGGGGCGGGGGCGGGCGGTGTGCCTGCCACGACGATCCTCGTGCTCGACATCCTCGGCATCGATCCCGCCGTCACCGAGTAGGCGACTCTAGGATGAGGGGGTGTCTGCCGCAGCCCCCGCCAAGCTCCCGCCGGAGGAGCGCCTGGTCAACCTGGTCGTCGCCCTCATGGCCACCGAGCAGGGGCTGACGAAAGACACCATCCTCGCGTCGGTGTCGGGGTATCGGGAACAATCAGAGGCGGGCGCGTCAAAGGATGCGCTCGAGAAGATGTTCGAGCGCGACAAAGAAGCGCTACGCAAGCTCGGCGTCCCGATCGAGACGATCGGCGATTGGGCTGACCCCGATGATCTCCGCGAAGCCCGGTACCGGGTACCGTCTGCGGAGTACGAGTTGCCCGAGGACATCACCTTCACGCCCGCCGAGCTCGCTCTGCTGACCCTTGCGGGCGGGGTATGGAGCGAGAACTCGCTGTCTGCTGACGCACGCAGCGGCGTGCGCAAGATCCGTGCTCTCGGTATTCCACTCGAAGACCCGATCATCGGCTTCGCTCCGCGACTGCACGCGAGAGAATCCAGCTTCGTGGCCTTGCAACAGGCGATCGAGCAGTCGCGGGTCGTGCGGTTCTCGTACCTGATGCCGGGACGCAGTCAGTCCCGGCGTCGTCGTCTTCAACCTCTGGCGCTCGTCGAGTATGAAGCGCGGTGGCATGTCTACGGTGTCGACCTCGACCTCGAGGCCGATCGCACGTTCTTGCTGTCGCGTATCGTCGGCGAGGTCGACATCACGCGGGAACCGTTCGACGAGAGCCTGCGGGTCGGCGCAGGGGAGCGTGCGCTGCGGGGGCTCGACGAGGTGGCCTCGCGCAACTTTGCTCTGGTCGAGGTCACGCCGGGGACGGAGGCCGCGCTCCGGTTGGCCCGGCGAGGCACCCCCGCGGGCCAGGGACTAAGAGTTCCTTTCGTCGACGCCCACGTTCTCGCCGACGAGCTGGCATCGTACGGCCCGGAGGTGCGGGTCGTCGCGCCCGACGATCTGCGAGAACATGTCACCGCTCGTCTGCGTGCAGCCATCATCACGAACGGGGGAGAGGCATGAACCGTCGGCCACCGCTGGTCGCCACCGACCGGGCGGCGATGATGCTGCAGCTCGTGCCCTTCCTGCTCGGCGAGGGTGAGATCTCTTTGGCGGATGCCGCGGCCGAGTTCGACGTCACCCCGGCCCAGATGCGCGCCATGGTCGAAAAGCTCACCGTGATCGGTTTGCCCGGCGAGGCAGGCTACTGGCAGATGTCCAATGACCTGTTCGACATCGATTGGGACCTGCTCGATCAGCAGGACCGCATCGTCATCACCAACGCCGTGGGGCTCGAACGTGCGCCTCGACTCACTGCTCGTGAAGCTGCGGCGTTGCTGTCCGGACTGCAACTGGCACGTGCCATCCCGGGCGTCGGCGACACCGAGGTTTTTGCGGGGCTCCTGGCCAAGCTCGCACGGGGGGCATCGAGTGCACCGGCCGACGTGATCGTCGCGCCGGGGCCCGTCGACACAGCGCGCGACCTCGTCGCGACAGCACTGCGCCGCGGCGTCGCGGTCAGCTTCACATACAAGGCGCCTGAGGCAGCCGCCACCACGCGCACGGTAGACCCCGTGACGGTCATGATCGCGCACGGTCAGTGGTACCTGCAGGGATGGTGCCATCTGCGCCAGGCGATGCGTACCTTCCACCTCGACCGCGTGAGTGATCTGGCGCTGACCGATGTCGCCGTCACGCACGCCCGGGAATCGGTGCCCGAGTGGTTCGACTCTGCAGCCGACGGTGAGGTCGTGGTGCGGTTGCGGTTCGCCGACGACGTCGCCACGCTCCTCGGGGACTATCTCGAGCGCGCGGAGGTGTCCTCTGCTGGTGGGATCACGACCGCGGTCATGCGCGTCGCCGACGAGCTCAGTCTTCGCCGTATCGTCGTGCGGCTGGGCGGACAGGTCGAGATCCTGGCACCCGAGGGAGCGCGCCGGGCTGCCGTCGACTGGGCCCGCGCCGGGCTCGCGCTCTACGGCTGACCCCTCCGCCACGCCGTGTGCCCGCCATCGGTCGGCATCCGGGTTACACTGACACGAGGCCGTCGGAAGGACGAAAATGGGAATCCAAGGCTGGCAGTGGCTCCTCATCCTCTTGGTGATCCTGCTGCTCTTCGGCGCCGCGAAGCTTCCGGCGCTCGCCAAGAGCATGGGACAGTCCGCCCGAGTGTTCAAGGGCGAGATGAAGGCGATGAAGGACGACGACACGACCGCGAAGGATGCGGACGCGGAGGGGGCGACGGCGCCGAACGCCGAGGCGCCCACGTCCGATTCACGAGGCAACGCCTCATCCACGACCTGAGCCCACGGTGGTGACGACGGGACCGCGGCGCGTCGACGATCCCGGCTCGCCGCGGCGAGAGAGGCGCATGTCGCTCGGCCAGCACCTGGTCGAGTTGCGCAAGCGACTGATGATCGCTGCGATCGCGCTGGTTGTGGCGATGATCGGAGCGTTCTTCCTGACCGATCCGGTGATCTATCTGATCACCGAGCCGATCCGCCTCATCGCGGAGTCCCGCGGTGAAGACTCGGCCGTCGAGCTGATGTTCAGCACGGTGACCTCGGGCTTCGATCTGCGTCTGCGGATGGCGCTGGCCATCGGCATTCTGCTTTCGGCACCCGTGTGGATCTGGCAGGCCTGGGCGTTCCTCGTCCCGGGCCTGACGAAGCGCGAGATCCGCTACACGGTCGGTTTCGTGCTCGCCGCCATCCCCCTTTTCTTCGCCGGATGCGCGACGGGGCTGTGGGTCATGCCGAACATCGTGCGGCTCATGGCAGAGTTCGTCCCCGAGGGCGCCGCGGCGTTCTACGAAGCGACCTACTACTACGACTTCGTCTTCAAGCTGCTCCTGTTCGTCGGGGTCGCGTACGTGCTGCCGGTCTTCCTCGTCGCCCTGAATCTCGCCGGCGTCATCTCGGGACGCGACATCCTCAAGGGGTGGCGCGTGGCGATCATCGTCTCGGTCGTTTTCGCTGCTCTCGCCACGCCACCGGCCGATGTCGCATCGACGTTCATCCTCGCCGGGATCATGACGCTGCTCTTCGTCATCGCGGCGGGGCTGTCGATGCTGTTCGACTGGCGCCGAACGCGGCGGGAGCGGCGTTCTGCCACGGGAACTCCGCTGTGACGGAACCGACCCCGGCCGAACGGTTCGCTCTCGCACGCAACGCGGCGGCGCATCCGCTCACCGGCGACTTCGCGGCGATGCAGCGATTCGACCTCGACCCTTTCCAGATTGCGGGATGCCAGGCGCTCGAAGAGGGCCGTAGCGTGCTGGTTGCTGCGCCCACGGGCGCGGGAAAGACAGTGGTCGGTGAGTTCGCGATCCACTTGGCGATGCGCGAGCCTCACGACAAGGCGTTCTACACGACGCCCATCAAGGCGCTGTCGAACCAGAAATTCCGCGAACTCCAAGAGGTCTACGGCGCCGATCAGGTCGGCCTGCTCACCGGCGACACGAACATCAACGGCAATGCCCGCATCGTCGTGATGACCACAGAGGTCCTGCGCAACATGATCTACGCCGACTCGTCGGCGCTGCGGGGACTGCGCTTCGTCGTCATGGACGAGGTGCATTACCTCGCCGATCGATTCCGGGGTGCAGTGTGGGAAGAGATCATCATCCATCTGCCGTCGGCGGTCCGGCTGGTGTCGCTGTCGGCCACCGTCTCGAATGCCGAAGAGTTCGGTGACTGGCTCGACACCGTGCGGGGAGACACCGCGGTCATCGTCTCCGAGACGCGCCCGGTGCCGCTCGAACAGCACGTCCTCGTCCGTGGTGACCTCCTGCCGTTGTTCGATGACCGCGCCGGCATCGCCACGGCTCAGGTCAATCAAGAACTCATGCGCCTACGGTCGTTCAAAGGGCCCGCGTTCGAGAACGACCGCCGCGCCCGGGAATTCCGATCTTCCGGGGGATACGGCGCCGGGTCCCGTCGCCCCCACCGTGGCGGCAAGCGCCCTGTGCGGGCCGCGAACGCGCAGCGCGTCGAACGGCTGGATCGCCCCCAGGTCGTCGAGCTGCTCGGTCGTGCCCACCTGCTGCCGGCGATCTTCTTCATCTTCAGCCGGGCCGGATGCGATGCCGCGGTCCAGCAGGTGCGGCGTAGCGGTGTACGACTGACGACACCCGATGAGCGTCGGCAGATCCGGGGGATCGTCGAGGATCGCACGCGCACTCTCCTCGACGAGGACCGGGACGTGCTCGGCTACGACCTCTGGCGAGACAACCTGGAACGCGGGATCGCTTCCCATCACGCGGGTCTGCTCCCGGCGTTCAAGGAAGTCGTCGAGGAGCTGTTCCGCCGCAAGCTCGTGAAAGTCGTCTTCGCGACGGAGACGCTCGCGTTGGGGATCAACATGCCGGCGCGAACGGTCGTCCTCGAGAAGCTGGAGAAGTTCAACGGCGAAGCGCGCGTCGCCATCACCTCGGGGGAGTACACCCAACTCACCGGCCGCGCCGGTCGCCGTGGCATCGACGTCGAGGGCCATGCGGTCGTCCAGTGGACCGAGGGCCTGGATCCGCAAGCCGTCGCCGCCCTGGCCTCGCGCCGAACCTATCCGTTGAACTCGAGTTTCCGCCCGACGTACAACATGGCGGTGAACCTGATCGATCGGTTCGGACGCGCCCGCGCGCGCGAGATCCTCGAGTCGTCGTTCGCCCAGTTCCAGGCCGACCGGGCGGTCGTCGGGCTCGCGCGGCAGGTGCGCGAGCAAGAGGAATCGCTGTCGGGATACCGCAGTGCGATGACCTGCGACCGCGGCGACTTCGAGGAGTA
Organism: Microbacterium koreense; assembly: GCF_042677105.1. NCBI lineage: Bacteria > Bacillati > Actinomycetota > Actinomycetes > Micrococcales > Microbacteriaceae > Microbacterium > Microbacterium koreense. The sequence goes on along the minus strand of NZ_JBHTIM010000001.1, from coordinate 2,155,521 downwards.
TTCCGGCATCCGCCGCGAACTCAGCGACCTCGAGAAGCAGAACCGCAAGGACGCCAACGCGACGCGCGCCACCCGCGACCGACGGCAGCGTCAGATCAGCAGCCTGCGCAAGCGCATGCAGCGACATCCGGCGCACGGATGCCCCGACCGCGAGACTCACGCGCGGTGGGCCGAGCGGTACTGGAAGCTCAAGCGGCAGACCGACAAGATCCGTCGTCAGATCGATGCGCGTACCGGCGCGGTCGCCCGGGTGTTCGACCGTGTCGTGGATGTGCTCGACGAATTGGACTACGTCGTGGTCGACTCCAACGGCACGACGACGCTCACTCCCGCCGGTCGTACCATGCGCCGGATCTACGGGGAGCGCGATCTGCTCGTCGCGGAAGCACTGCGGACGGGCTTGTGGGCGGACCTGGATGCTGCTTCCCTCGCCGCGCTCGCGTGTGCCCTCGTCTATGAGCCGCGCCGAGATGACACCGGACCAGGTCCGCGCGGATTGCCCCGCGGAGCGTTCCGTCCCGCGCTGGAGGCCACCCAGGAGCTCTGGCAACGCCTCGACGACCTCGAGCGCGCCAATCACCTTCCCGGATCGGAGCCGGTCTCGACGAGTCTCTCGGGAGCCATGTACGCGTGGGCAAGAGGGATGCCGTTGGACCTCGTCCTCGACGACGCCGACATGGCAGCGGGCGACTTCGTGCGGTGGGCCAAGCAGACCATAGACCTTCTCGATCAGTTGTCCCTCGTCGCCGACGCGGGTGTCGCGATCACCGCGCGGAAAGCGCTCGATGCCATTCGCCGCGGCATCGTCGCGTACTCGTCTGTGTGACCATCAAGATGGGCGAACGCCCGGTGACGGTCGCCTAGGCTTTTCGGGTGTCCGTTGCTGCCCGCCCTCGACCGTTGCTCCCGCTCTGGGCGGCCGTGCTCGCTGCCGCGGCAGGCGGGGCGATCCTCGATCTCGCCTATCCCTCGGTGGGGTGGTGGCCCCTCGCTTTCGTCGGTGTCGGGCTTTCGCTCGTGTCTCTCATCGGCCGCGGAGCATGGAGCGCGCTGCTGGTCGGGCTCGTCTTCGGGGCCTCGTTCTATCTGATCCACATCATGTGGATCACGCGGTACCTCGGGGTCATCCCGTGGTTCGGCCTTGCTGGGATCGAAACCCTCTTCATGGGGTTGGGGGCCATCCCCTTATCGCTCGCCTACCGATGGATGCCGCGGCTCTGGCCGGGCCCGTGGGTACAGCTGATCGCCGTACCGGCCCTGGTGGCGGGCCTGTGGACGGCGAGAGAGCTGTTCATGGGGTCGTGGCCGTACACGGGTTTCCCCTGGGGGCGCATCGGAATGAGTCAGTCCGAGAGTCCGCTCGCCCACATCGCATCGTGGGTCGGCGTCACCGGGCTGACGTTCCTGATGGTCGCGTTCACTGCGGCCGTCATCGAATGGGCTCGCCTGGGGCGGATACGTGATCTTCGAACCGGCATCCCCGCCGCTGCGACCGCCGTCATCCTTCTGGTGACACCGGCGTTCCCGACCACCGACATCGGCGAATGGCGTGTGGGCTCCGTGCAGGGAAACGGCCCGTCGGGGTACTTCGACGAACGCGAGCGCAACGCCGTGCTGAACGCGCAGCTGGCTGCATCCGTCCCGCTCTTCGGGGAAGACCTCGATGTGCTCGTGTGGCCCGAGGGAGGAATCGATTCCGACCCGCTCGCGCAAGATTCGACCGCGGCGATCCTCAATCGACTGGCGACCGAGGTGGATGCCCCGCTCATCGTCAACGCCGCCACCGCGCGCGGTGACGATGTGTTCAACACGTCGATGCTCTGGATCGCCGGCGAGGGCGCCGTGCAGCTGCATGACAAAGCGAACCCGGTGCCGATGGGGGAGTACGTTCCGGACCGATGGTTCTTCGAGGCGATCGTGCCCGACCTGATCGGCCTCATCCAGCGCGAGTACACGCCTGGATCGAACCCGCCGTTCTTCAACGTCGACGGTGTCGGTGTCGGCCTGGCGATCTGTTTCGACGTGATCTATGACGATGTGATCTGGGAGGGGGCGCGCGACGGCGCGGAGCTGTACGTCTTCCAGACCAACAACGCGGACTTCCGCGACACCGACGAGAACCTGCAGCAGCTCGCGTTCGCCCGGATGCGTGCGATCGAGACGGGCCGGTCGGTCGTGAACCTCTCGACCGTCGGTACGAGTCAGGTCATCGCACCGGACGGCACAACGCTCGACGGGCTTCCGGCGGGAGAGGCCGGGCACATGCTCACCGAGGTCCCGTTGCGTACGGGACTCACGCCTGCCGTTCTCATCGGTCCGGTCGTCCAGCTCATCCTCGGATGGGGGAGCCTGCTCGTCCTCGTGGGCCTCGACGTGGTGACCTCGGTGCGTCGGCGCACGAGAACGGCGCCGGCTCCCGAAGAAACCGACGCCGTGCGCGAATCGTGAGGATCAGGCGCTGAGCTTGTCGACCGTGACGTCGTCACCGGCGCCGCGACGGGCGCGGACGAACGCGAGGCGCTCCTCGAGGAGCTCTTCGAGCTCGGGGAGGGTGCGACGCTCGAGAAGCATGTCCCAATGCGAGCGCGGGGTCTTGTCGCCCGAGTGGTCGACTGTCGCCGTGCCGGTGCCGATGCGCAACAGCGCCTCGGCGCCGCAGGTGCGGCATTCCCATGCGTCGGGGACCTCCGCGTCCGCGGCGAAGATCATGGTGGTGTCACGTCCGCAGGACGTGCAGTGGTAGGTGTGGTGTGCGCGCTCATGAAACACGACGCCCTCTTCGCTTTGTAGGCTCTGGGCGCCGAGTCGGATGCCGCGAAGGCTGCGATCTGCCATTGTGTGCTCCTCTCGACGGTTATCAGGTATAGCGCTGTGACCTGTGTGGAACATGCGAACCCACACCCCAGACGCGCATTCACAGTCGATGCTCAGCGGGGCGCGGTGGACCGCGCGAAACGACGGCCGAATCGCTCAGCGACCGCGCGGAAAAAGTTCGACCGCGAGGTCGCCTCGGTCGGTCACGATGCCGTCCACGCCCGCGTCGACGAGTCTTCTCATGTCGGATGGATCATTGATCGTCCACACATGAACCTCGACGCCGACGCTGTGCGCCATGGACAGCAACCGCGGTGTCACGATCGGTATTCCACGCTGGCGTTCGGGGACCTGAAGGGCATCGATCCCTCTCAGCGCACGCTGGGCGAGGCTCCGTGCGCCGATGGCGATCGCGGCGAGGACCTTCGTGATCGTCGTCGTCCCCGCAGAGGTCGCGGGTCTCAGCGTCGCACCGGCATCGTGGGCGGCTGCGAGAGCGCGCCGCCGGCGGGCGTCGGAGAAGCTTGCGACGAGCACTCGGTCCGCCGCGGGAGCGATGAGCCGCCCCAGCGGGTCGGCGACCTGCTCGGACTTCACGTCGAGGTTGAAACGGAGCGTCGGAAACGTCTCAAGTGCCTGCGCGAGCGTGAGAAGTCCGCCCTTGTCGGCCATGAGACTCTCGAGCTCGGCGAGCGACACCGCGTCCACCCTGCGCGGATCATCCGCGACCCGAACCAGATCGTCGTCGTGGAACAACACGACGTGACCATCGGAGGTGAGGTGGCAGTCGGACTCGACGATGTCGATCCCGATCGCCTGCGCGGCGGCGACGGCCGCGACCGTGTTCTCGGCAATGCCGTCCGACGCGTCGGGCTCAGAGACCAAACCCCGGTGTGCGAGAACCCGCGGCGCGGCGGCGGAGAAGAACGGGTGCCGGTCAGCTGTCACGTCGTCGTCGCTCGGGATCGGGCGTGACAGCCCGGGCTTCGCTGGCGATGTTGTCGGCGGCAGATGCCGCTTCGCGTGCGGCCGCGACCGCGGCGTCGGTGGCTGTACCCGCCGATGCTGATGTCCGCGGCGCGCGCGGGGTCGACGTGCGCGGGGGAGACGATTCCGCGTCGTCCCCACCCTTCACCCGTCCGCCGAAGGCGTCGCCGATTCCCTGCAGCGCCTCGGTGAGTTCGCTCGGGATGATCCAGAGCTTGCTCGACGCGCTCTCGGCGATCTTGGGGAGGGTCTGCAGGTATTGGTAGGCGAGCAGCTTCTGGTCTGGCTCGCCGACGTGGATGGCGTTGAAGACCATCTCGATGGCTTCGGACTCACCCTGCGCACGGAGGACAGCGGCTTGCTTGTCACCCTCGGCACGAAGGATTTCGGCCTGACGTCGGCCTTCGGCTTCGAGGATCTGTGACTGCTTCGACCCCTCCGCGGTGAGGATGGCGGCGCGGCGGTCGCGTTCGGCGCGCATCTGCTTTTCCATCGAATCCTGAATGGAATGCGGGGGATCGATGGCCTTGAGCTCGACGCGCGAGACGCGAAGCCCCCACTTGCCGGTCGCTTCGTCGAGAACGACGCGAAGCTGACCGTTGATCTCATCCCGGCTGGTGAGTGCCTCTTCGAGGTTCAGCCCGCCGACGACGTTGCGCAGGGTGGTGGTGGTGAGTTGTTCGACGGCGCTGAGATAGTTCGCGATCTCGTACGTCGCTGCGCGCGCGTCGGTGACCTGGAAATAGACGACCGTGTCGATCGATACGACGAGGTTGTCTTCGGTGATGACCGGCTGCGGCGGAAACGAGACGACCTGTTCTCGCATGTCGACGAGGGGGCGGAGCCGGTCGATGAACGGGACGAGCAGGTTGAGACCGGGGGAGAGTGTCCGCTGGTACCGACCGAGTCGTTCGACGACACCGGAGTAGGCCTGAGGAATGATCCGGATCGATCGGAACACCACGACGATCACGAAGACCGCCAGCACCACCAACAGCACGATGATGAAGATTTGGCCGATGAACGCGCCGATGTCAACCATCGTCCGGACTCCTTTCTGGGGCGGCGGCCGGATCAGCGACCTCCACCGTGGCTCCGAGCACTGCGACGACCGTGACGCGGGCTCCGGGTGGCGGGACGTCGGTCGTACCCTCGGCGATCTTCGCCGTCCACGTCTCTCCGTTGTCGAGTCTGACGGCGCCGTACTCGTCGACGAAAGGGCTTGTCACGCGCGCGCCCATCCCGTACAAGGCGTCGACGTTCGTCTTCGCAGGTTCCCTCCCGCGGCGCAGGAGCCGAAGAAGCAGCGGGCGGATCGTGAACAGGAGCAGGGCCGACAACGCTGCGGCCATGCCGATCTGCAGCCACCAGGGGCCGCCGAGCAGATACACACCCAGGCCACCGAGGAGAGTGCCGCCGGCGAGCATGAGGAAGGTGAACTCGAGGGTGATCAGCTCGACGATCACGAACAGGAGTGCGAGCACCAGCCAGATGATCCAGAGGTACTGGGTGAGATCGGGGAGCATGTCCACTCCTTTGCTGGGCCTGATCGAACTGTAGCAAGCGCGAGCGACACGGTCGCCCCCGCCGCCGATACCCGACGGGCCCGCCAGGCTGGCTCGGGCGCCTCGTCGCGTGGCCCGATTGATATGGTCGACCCGGCGCCGCGCGTCGCGCCGACGGACCACCCTCAGGAGCCTCACCATGACCCAGATCCTCGAACCCGCGTCGCTGAGCGGCAAGACCGCGCTCGTGACGGGATCCTCGCGCGGGATCGGCGCTGACACCGTGCGCTATCTCGCCGAGGCAGGCGCCAATGTCGTCATCAACTACCGCAACAAGGCGCCCCGGGCCGAGAAGCTCGCAGCTGAACTGCGGGGGCTCGGAGTCGAGGTGCTCGTGGTCGGCGCGGACCTCACCGATGAGACGTCGGTTCAGCGGATGTTCGCCGAGGTCGAGCAGACGTTCGGCTCGCTGGACATCCTCGTGCTCAACGCGTCCGGCGGCATGGAGGCGGGCATGGCCGAAGATTATGCTCTCGCACTCAACCGCGACGCGCAGGTCCGCGTGTTGAACGCTGCGCTTCCGCTTCTCGGTTCAGGATCACGCGTCGTCTTCGTCACGAGCCATCAGGCTCACTTCATCCGCACGACGCCGACGATGCCCGAGTATGAACCGGTCGCCCTGTCCAAGCGCGCGGGAGAAGACGCGTTGCGTGCGCAGATCGGCGATCTCGACGACCGTGGGATCGGCTTCGTGGTCGTCTCCGGCGACATGATCGAGGGCACCATCACCGCCACCCTGCTCGAACGCGCCAACCCCGGAGCGATCTCGGCGCGCCGGGAGTCGGCGGGTCGGCTCTACAACGTGTCGGAGTTCGCGGCGGAGGTCGCCGGGGCCGCGGTCGAGCCGGTACCGGCGGACAACACCCGGCTGATCGGCGACACGAGTTCGTTCGCGGGGGAGTGACGTGCGCGCCGACGACCTCGAGGCCCTCATCGCCGTCGGCCGGCCCGACATCGCCCCCGATGCCTCGTTCGCGGTCTTTGCAACGTCGCGCCCGGATTTCGTCGCCAACCGCAACGTCGGTCAGATCTGGCGCGTCGACCTTCCCGACGGAACCCCGCGCAGGATCAGCCGGGGCGTCGCCGATGCCGCGCCGCAGCTGTCCCCGCGTGCAGACCGGCTCGCGTTCTTGCGTGTCGACGCGCGCGGGCGTCGGCAGGTTTTCGTCATGGATGCCGCGGGCAGCGAGCCCGTCCAGATCACCGATACCGCGCTCGGCGTCTCGGAGTTCGCATGGAGCCCCGACGGGGCACGGCTGGCCTTCATCGCGCGGGTGCCCGATGCGGGTCGCTATGGGACCATCGACGGGCTGACCGCCGAAGCGGAGTCGCCGCGGCACGTCTCCGGTGTCCGGTGGCTCGCGAACGGCGTCGGGTACATGGCGGACCGGCCCGCGCACCTTTTCGTCGTCGCCGCACCCGACCTCGGTGGCGAGCCGCTGTACGACCCGGCCCCGGCGCTGCACGCGGAGGGGGAGTCGCCCACACCTGCGGCGACGATTCCCGTCGAGCCTGAGCAGCTCACCCACGGCAAGGGTTCGCACGCGGGAGTGGTGTTCGTCGGCGAAGCGATCGCCACTGTCGTCGATGACATCGAGCCCAGTCGGCGGGATCTTCGGTCCCGTGTGATCGCCGTACCGATGAATGGGGGAGAGCCGCGAGTGCTGCTCGGCCGAGATAGTCAGCTGAGCGTCGACGGGCTGTTCCGTATCGATGACGAGCGTCTCGGGATCGTGGGGTTCGAGGTCGGCTCGGCTGGGCAGGACTTCATCGCGCCCGATGTGGCCGCCTGGGTCCTCGACGCGTCGAGCGGACTGAGCCGCGCCACCCCACAGGACGGCCTGGACATCGGCGAGCCGGGCACGCACGTCAGCCACGCTCCCGACGGATCGCTGTACGCGCACGACCGGACACGTGGCCGCGTACGACTGGTCCGTATCGACGAACTCGGCGCCGTGCACGAGGTCTTCGGCGGCGATGTCGAGACGACCGGCCACGCCGTTGCTGACGGTGTCGTGGTCGTCGCCACCGCGACCGCCCAATCGTTCGGCGAACTCGTCGTCATCGGTGCGGCGGGAGTCCGAACGGTCACCGACTTCGGCGGTGGTGCGGTGGCGACGGGAATCGTGCGACCACGCGAGCTCACGGTGGAAGGGCGCGATGGATATCCGATTCACGGATGGGTCGCTGCCCCGGAGGGTGCGGGGCCCCACCCGGTCATCCTCCAGATCCACGGCGGGCCGTATGCCGCGTACGGCATTCACCTGTTCGATGAGACCCAGGTGCTCGTCGACGCGGGGTATGCCGTCGTCTACTGCAACCCCCGCGGGTCGGCAGGATATGGCCGAGATCATGGCCGCAGCATCCGAGGAGCAATGGGCACCGTCGATTTCACCGACGTCATCGACTTCCTCGATGGGGCGATCGCATCCGACTCGTCGTTGGACGGCTCGCGGGTCGGTGTGATGGGCGGCTCGTACGGGGGATACCTCACGGCGTGGACGATCGCGCACGATCACCGCTTCGCTGCGGCGATCGTCGAACGCGGATTCCTCGATCCGGTGTCGTTCCAAGGCACGAGCGACATCGGATCGTTCTTCGGGGATGAGTACGTCGGGGTCACGCCCGATGCCATCGCACGCCAGAGCCCGATGGTCGTCGTCGATCAGGTCGACACCCCGACGCTCGTCATCCACTCCGAGCTCGACTTCCGCTGCCCCCTGGAGCAGGCCACGCGCTACTACAGCGCGCTGTTGCGCGGTGGTGTCGAGGCGGAGATGCTGATCTTCCCAGGGGAAGACCACGAGCTGACCCGATCCGGGTCGCCACGACATCGCCGCGAGCGGTTCTCCGCGGTTCTCGATTGGTGGAGTCGCCACCTTCCGGTGTGACTCCGCGCAGCGAACAGAAACGGCGCCCCGGCTTCGGGGCGCCGTTTCGTGTCGCGACGAGGGTCAGGCGCCCTTGAAGGTGAACGCGCGGATGACGTTGATGATGCCGAGCACGATCAGCGAGATGCCGAGCAGCCACCAGAGGGCGACGATGTAGAACGGCGAGAAGAGCAGGACGATACCCGCGATGATGCTGATGATCGCGAAGAAAATCGTCCAGCCCTTCGAGCTGGCGTCGCTCAGCGTGGTCAGTGAGACGATCCCCTCGATGACCCACATGATTCCGACGAGGATGCCGAGGAACACCGCGAGGTACGCCGTCGTGGCGCCGAGGTTCGCGAAGGCGACGATGCCGGCGATGATGAACAGGACGCCGAGCGCGATGTGGCCCACACGTGCCCATCCGCCCTTGGTCTTGGAGAAGATGCCGAGTCCGGCGTAGACGAGGCCGGCGGCGATGGCGTAGATCGCGATGATCGCGGTGACGACCATGGCCGTGCGCCCGGGCCACACGAGGATGAGGATACCGACGATGAGTGCGAGCACTCCGCCGATGCCCAGAGCCGTGCGGATGCCGTTGACGGCAGACTTCTCAGCGGGGGATGCGGTGGACATGAGTGTCCTTCCTGGGAGTTTCCTGAACGGGTCAGTCTCGAAGTCTAGGCGCTACGGCGGGGGATCGCTATCGGCGCCGCGCGTGTCGGGGCCTACGATCACCCCGGACTCACCCGAGAAGGACCGTGACGAGCAGGAGGACGGGAACGCATCCGATCGTGGTCAGGAGAACGGTGTCGCGCGAGATGGACTCGCCGACGTCGTAACGCTGGGAGTAGTTGAACACGTTCTGCGCGGTCGGTAGCGCCGCGAGGACGACGACGACGAGCACATCGGCGGGCGGCAGGGCGAACACGAACTCAGCGACCGCCCACGCGACCGCGGGCATGGCGACCAGTTTCAGGAACGTGGCGAGCACGATGTCGCGCCGGCGGCCGGCGGATCCGAGAACGCGCTGCCCGTACAGCGAGATTCCGTAGCTGATCAGCAGCACGGGAACGCAGGCATTCGCGATCAGGGTCATCGGCTCGATCACGATCGGCGGAAGGGTGATGCCACTCGCCGAGACGAGCGTGCCGAGCACCGATCCCACGACGATCGGATTCGTCGCCGTGCGGGCGACGGTCCGCCAGAACGTGGTGCGGCCGGCGGTCACCGCATCCAGGATCGCCAAGGTCACCGGCGTGAACACGAGCAGTTGCAACAGGATCACGGGTGCGGGAAAGGCGGCGCTTCCGAGCAGATAGAGCGAGAGGGGGATGCCGATGTTGTTCGAGTTCACCTGGCCGGCGCTGAGGGCGCCGATGACCCACTCGCCTGTCGATCGACGCCACATCCAGCGCGCGATGAGGGCGTGCGTGACCATCACGGCAACGGCCGCGATCGCCGACACGGGGAGGAGCGCCGAGAACAGCATCCGCACGTCTGCCTGCGCCAAGACGACGAAGAGCAAGAACGGGGAGAGGACGAAGAAGGTCAGCCGAGCGAGGACCGGTTTGGCGTGTTCACCGAGAAGGTCGATCCGGCCGAGGATCCACCCGACGAAGATCGCGACGCCGATGACGGCGAACCCCGTGAGCGAATCGAGCACCCGTCCAGCCTAGGGAACCGTCGGCACGCGGAACGTCAGCGCAGAGGGTCGGGCGTGCTGAACCAGACCCGCCTGAGCCACAGCGAGACATAGACGAGCCCGACGAGGACGGGCACCTCTATGAGCGGTCCCACAACACCGGCGAGTGCCTCGCCGGAGGTCGCCCCGAATGTGCCGATCGCGACGGCGATCGCCAGTTCGAAGTTGTTGCCCGCGGCGGTGAACGCCAGCGTCGTCGACCGGGCATAGCCGAGCGAGAGTGCGCGTCCCAGGAGCATGCCGGCGAACCACATCACGAAGAAGTAGATGAGAAGCGGCAGCGCGATGCGCGCGACGTCGAGCGGATGCGCGATGACCTGCTCTCCCTGAAGCGCGAACAGCAGGACGATCGTGAAGAGGAGCCCGTACAGCGCCCACGGGCCGATGCGAGGGAGGAAGGTCTCTTCGTACCACTCGCGGCCGCGACGCTTCTCGCCGATCCACCGCGAGGCGAAGCCGGCGACGAGAGGGATGCCGAGGAAGACGAGGACGTTCAGCGCGATCTGCCACACCGACACGTCGAGGCCCTGCGTGTCGAGGCCGAGCCATCCCGGGAGCACCGTGAGGTAGAACCATCCGAGCAGGGAGAAGGCGACGACCTGGAAGACGGAGTTGATCGCGACGAGCACGGCAGCAGCCTCGCGGTCCCCGCAGGCGAGATCGTTCCAGATGACGACCATGGCGATGCAGCGTGCGAGGCCGACGATGATGAGTCCGGTGCGGTACTCGGGCAGGTCGGGAAGGAACATCCATGCGAGCGCGAACATCACCGCGGGTCCGACGAGCCAGTTCAGCACGAGCGAAGACACCAGCAGGCGCTTGTCGCCGGTGACAGCGGCGACCTTGTCGTAGCGCACCTTCGCGAGCACGGGGTACATCATGACGAGGAGGCCCAGGCCGATCGGGATCGAGATCCCGCCGATCTCCATGTGTGCCAGGAGCGTCGACACGCCGGGGACGAACTGGCTCAGCAGGAGTCCAGCGACCATCGCGAGGCCGATCCACAGCGGGAGCCAGCGGTCGAGGGTCGAGAGTCTGCGGACGCCGGGGGAGGCCTCGGTCGCAAGATCGGTCATGAAACTATATTGATGCACATCTATGCTTTTGTGCAAACGCGCAGCATGAGGATTCGCGTTCGCGTCGGCCCGATAGGGTTCACCCGATGAACGACGAAGCGGCGATCTCCGAACGTGGCACGGCGGGGGAGGTGTTCCGCGTGTTCCTCAAGCTCGGCCTGACGTCGTTCGGCGGTCCGATCGCGCACCTCGGGTACTTCCGCACCGAGTTCGTCGAGCGCCGCAGGTGGTTCGACGATGTCTCGTTCGCGGACCTGGTCGCGCTCTGCCAGTTCTTGCCCGGCCCGGCGTCGAGTCAGGTCGGATTCGCCATCGGACTGCGACGTGCCGGCACGTGGGGGGCGATCGCGGCCTTCGTCGCCTTCACCCTGCCGTCGGCGGCGCTCATGGTGGCCTTCGCTTACGGCGCGTCGTTGTTCGCCGGGCCTTGGGGTGGCGGTGTCATCGACGGGCTGAAGATCGTCGCGGTGGCGATCGTGGCTCAGGCGGTGTGGGGGATGGCGCGAACACTCACCCCTGACCGTCCTCGCGCCGGTATCGCCGTGGTCGCTCTCGCCATCGCGCTGCTGTTCACCGGCTCAGGTGGCCAGGTGGCTGCCATCCTCGTCGGTGCGATCGGCGGGGTTCTGCTGTGCCGGGGCGAGCCCGCCGGCGAAGGAACGCTCATCGCCTTCCCGGTGCGGACGGGTGTCGGTATCACAGCGCTCGTGGTGTTCGTGGGCGCGCTCATCGCGCTGCCGGTCGTCGCTGCGTCCACGGGGAACGGCACAGCCTCGCTCGTCGACGCGTTCTACCGGGCGGGCGCCCTCGTTTTCGGTGGCGGCCACGTCGTGCTCCCGCTGCTCGAAACGGGTGTGGTCCAGCCGGGCTGGGTAAGCGAATCGCAGTTCCTTGCCGGGTATGGCGTGGCACAGGCGATGCCAGGTCCGCTGTTCACGTTCGCCGGCTATCTCGGTGCGCTCAGTTCAACCGGCCCCGGTGGGGTGATCGGCGCTGTCGTGGCCCTGATTGCCGTCTTCCTTCCCGGCATGCTGCTGCTGGTCGGCGTGCTTCCGTTCTGGAACACGCTGCGTCGCCGGCAATGGGCGGGAGGTCTGATGCGCGGCGCCAGCGCGGCGGTCGTCGGCATCCTGGCTGCTGCTCTGTACATGCCGCTGTTCACGAGTTCGGTCGTGGATCGCGCGAGCTTCACACTCGCCGTCGTGTGCTTCGTGTTGCTGACGTCGTTCCGTCTGCCGCCGTGGCTGGTCGTGCTCGTCGGGGCAGGCGGCGGAGTGGTGATCACGGCGATGGCGGCGTGACACTTTCTTCCTTACGATATATATTTCTTCCTTATCAGCTAGAGTTTGATCATGGCGCTCAACATCAAGGATGCGGAGACCGACAGACTTGCTCGCGAACTGGCGGCAGCGACGGGGGAGAGCATCACTGTCGCGGCGCGCACGGCGATCGAAGAACGCCTGCGCCGCGTGCGGGCGAGCGGCGCCGAGGCGGTCGTCCGGCACGAACTCGCGGAGATCATCGAGCGCGGTCGCGCACGCACCTCGTCGGATGAAAGAAGTGCGAACGACATCATCGGCTACGACGCGCGCGGTCTGCCGTCGTGATGATCGTGGTCGATACGTCGGCGCTCATGGCAGTCGTGCTCGGTGAGGAGGATGCCGATGTGTACGCGTCCGTTCTCACGGCGCACGCGGGTGCGGTCGCGGTCAGTGCGACGACCCTCGTCGAGAGTGCGCTGGTCGCCGAGGCGCGCCAAGGCATCGAGGCTGCTCGGGATCTGACGCGCCTCATCGAGGCCGTCGACTTCGACGTCGTTGCGGTCGACGAGTCGCAATCAGCAATCGCCGTCGCGGCGTGGCGACGTTTCGGCAAGGGGCGTCACAGCGCCGCGCTGAACTTCGGTGATTGCTTCTCCTACGCGTTGGCCGCACATCGTGGCGCTCCGTTGCTGTTCAAGGGTGATGACTTCCGGCGCACGGACATCGCTGCGGTGCTCTGACGGCACACGCCGTCCCATGTGGAGCGCGTGTGCGAATTAGCCGATAATGCACATTATGTCAGCTTGAGGTTGCACTATCTGCGATTCTCGTAATTGCTGCGGAAACGGGTACTCCTCCGGCCGCTCCCCTGAAAGGCTTTCTGGCCAGGGTTTATTGTAGTCCGCGCTGTCTGGACTGCGATGCTCGTTGCGGTGCTCCTCCGGCCTGATGATCCGCGCGTTTCCGATGCACAGCTGTTTCGAAGTTAGCCGGGCGGCCCGATCGAGAAGATTTGCGGGATGGACGCACCGTCTGCCAGGCCCACCCTTCAGGAGGCTGCACCGACCCGTCACCGCCTGAGAGCAATCCTGTGTTGGATCCTCGCCGCTATCGTGGTGAGCTGCCTTGTCATCGTCATGGTCGCGGTGCCGCTGATGAATCCCTCCATGCACGTGCTCATTGGTTCCGTTTCGGGCGCCCAGATCGGTTGTATCGCCATGATGATCGGGGTAGTCGCGTTCACATCTTTGGCGTTCCTGTTGCTGCCCGTGAAGGACATCTGGTTAGTACTGAAGATTCCGCTGGCAGTCGTCGCCGGTTTGGTGCTCGTCATCATAATCGCGCTCCTGCCACTCCTTTCAGACACAAAGGTGACGCCGCTACGTCTGGACGGATGCGAGAGTGGCTACGTGGCGATCGAGCCGGTGGGTGGCGGCGGGAGCTTCATCGGAGTGCGCAACGGGATCACGGTGACTCAGGTCGCAGTCATCGCGGGCAACGACTTTGACCGTCCGTTCGCGGCCGGTGACTTCGAGGTGGAAGCCCGAGGAAGCGACATAGAGGTGAGCTACGTTGGTGTGCCAAACGGGGCAGCCGTCGAACTACCTCTCGTCGAGGAATACCCCTGTTCCAACCAGCCCCAGATAGGCGACTAGCATCTGCGGGGTGGGCGTCTGGACCCGACGTTGCGCTGCAGAGCCTGTCACTGCGGCGACTCCGGTTCTCGCTGACGATTCGGCGGTTCGCGCAGTGATGCCGGAAACGGCGACCACGCTCGATGGGGCGCAGGAAGCGTGGGGAAACAACGGTCGATGTGTGGCCTCTCCCCGTGCCCGAGGCGTTTCCCTTTCCCGCCGAGATCCCCCTGAGCGTGATCAACGACTCCGACTACTACGAAGCGACCGTGGCTGCAGAACGAGCAAACTTCTGGTGGGAGTGTGCGGTGACGTCGACCATCGTTGCCGCAGAACAGTCGGACGATGTGATCGACATCGAGTACTGGCGTAGTGCACTCGAACTGTGGTCAACGAGTAGCACCCGCTCTATCACTTATGGCGATGTTGGTAGTGCCGACGAGGATCGGACTCGAGGAATGGCCGCGAGCTGTGGAGACGCGCAATGGTTTGATGCGCCATGAGTGCGGAAGGCTTCGGACGGTTTCCGCGCCGAGCGGCGATGAGCGTCGAGCACCCGTCCGTCGGTTCGTCAACCAGCAGATAGAGAGATAGTGGGTAAGACACGCCCTTCCCCGCGGAACAGCCTCTCACCTGGCTTTAGTTGCGTGCGGGTTTTGGGCTGGTCATGAAGTGACATTGGCTTCTCGCAAGTCCGCAGTTGCCGATGGTGCGCCTCCTGACCAGGTGTTTTCGATCAGTCGCTCTGCAGCTCGTCGATCTGTCTCGCAATCACCGAGCCGCCTACTTCGGCGATTATGGCGTGGTCCGGGTGCAGTGGGGCAAAGCTCATCGAGGTTCTGCGAAGGAGGTCCGCTCCGTGCTCACACATAGAGAGAAAGCGGGTAAGACGCGCCCCTCCCCCGCTTCTCGTCCGCCAGGCTGTGTCGAGAAGTTCGCGCACAGAGCGCAGCTTCAGCGGACCGGCCGCTCCGATTCGGGAGATGGCGAGTGAACCTCCAGGACGATGCGAATATGAGCCTCGATGACTCCTGGACCCTTGTCAGGAGTCGGTGCGGGAACCGTGATTTCCTGTTCAGCTTCCCAAACGATTCGCGCGCTATGAGCGCTCGGGTGGAACAGCTCGTCGAAGCCGAGCAAGCCCCCTGATGAGGGTTGCGGCACCCCATCCGCCTTGGACCGGCGTCTCAGCGCGTACCCGACGCATGCGAACACTACGGGGATGGCAAGCACGACGAGAATCGTGCCCCACCCCATCACGTCGCTCATGGTTTCACCATATGCGCGACGGGTTCGCGTCGCCTCCACCGTTGGGCGGAGATTCAGCTCGCGGTCAACCCCGTTGAAGGACGAGAGTTGTTCAAGAACCGCGTGGCGTCTTCACCATCAAAACAACTGTATGTGCAAGAGCTGCGCATAGAGAGAAGAACAGCCTCTCACCTGGCCATAGTCGCGTGCGGGCCTGCGGCGGGTCGGTCAAGTAGCGTCTCTCTCTGCGACGAGCCTCTGTACCAAGGAGCAACGAGGCAACCCGAATCAGATGATCATCTTCGAACCCGGCCGTGATGGCGTGACCGAGCAGAAGATTCTCGGGGTTCGCGACGGCTTGTACGAGCACGGCGGTGTGAGGGCTCGGACTGTCAAGCGCATGCCTCGTAAACGAGCGCGTCGGTGTGGTGGGGCAGTTGCAAGATGTCTTGGCCACGTGTCTCCGGGTGCGCGTCAAGCACGGCCTCTACCTGTTGCATCATCGTCGCTCGCGTGGCGGTGTCGGCTGCGAGGAACGTGCTCACCGTTAGCCACCGATTCAGGTAGTCCCGGCGGGAAATCTTCTCCGTCCAGCCGACGCGGATCGTCTGGACTTGGGTGAACCCTGGAACTTCCAGCTCCGGGAGCTCGACTCCGTCTTCGGAGTCGGCGGGAGGATGGGCGATTGCGTATGCAGCGGAATCCCACTCACACCGCCGGTCGGGGCCGTTCCAGATCAATGCGAGACGGCCACCCGGTGTGAGCACTCGTAGTAGCTCGCGCGACGCGAGGTCCGGGTCGAACCAGTGGTACGCCTGTGCCACGGTGACGAGGTCACATGATGTGTCTGGGAGAGGGATCGCCTCCGCGGTGCCGATCAACGCGTGAACCTCGGGAAGCTTGCGGCGAAGCTCGGCGAGCATGGGCTCGGATGGTTCGACGGCGATCACCTCTCTGGCGCGGCCGATCAGCTGCTCGGTGAACTTTCCCGTTCCGGCTGCGAGATCAAGCGCTGTTAGGGTCGGCGCCGGTGCGACCGCGGCAACGATCTCCTCAGGGAACCCGGGCCGATACTTGTCGTACTCCGAACCGATCGACAAGAAAGTGGCGGCAAGGTTGGCGACGGTCATCCCGCCGATGATAGTGCGAGCCAGTTCGCGCTGCTCGGACCGCTGTGGGCGGTGCCATGGGCATGGGCCCGGTACACAGCGCGCTGCTCGTGGAACCCACCCGGCAGCCCGTGCCGCCCCACCGCGCCGGTTCCACCCTCTCAGCCCGCGCCGACTGGACCTGCTCCAGCGGCACGTGATGCAGGTGATGTTGCCGACACCGGAGCGCACGACGACGCCACGAGCGTCAACGAAGACTCGCAGACGCCCGAACAGCGCGGCGACAGGGATAGTGATGAGCAAACCCGCGCCAAGCCATGCGAGCGCCCCAGGGTTGCGATAGGGCACGCAACTGCGGCTGGCTTCCTCGAGCCGATAGCGTGGACGTTGCCGCGCGGTCGAGTCGCGTGTGAGAGACGGGGTATTCGTGCGGATCGTGGTCATCGGCGGCAGCGGCAGGATCGGCTCCTACCTCGTTCCACGGCTCGTCCGCGCCGGCCACGACGTCGTGAGCGTCAGCCGTGGCACAAGCTCGCCCTTCGTAGCGGCGATCGAGTGGGATGACGTCGAGGTCGTCACGGCGGATCGTGAACGGGAGGACGCTGTGGGCGAGTTCGTTCCCCGCATCCGCTCTCTCGAGCCGGAGGTCGTCGTCGACCTTCTCTGTTTCACGCCGGAATCCGCGCGACGCCTCGTCGATGGCGTACGGGGTGAAGTCGAACACCTGGTGCATTGTGGATCGATCTGGCGATACGGGCCGTCCCTGTCCTCGCCGATCCGAGAGGGTGCGGGAACCCCGCCTCTCGGCGACTATGGCGTGCAGAAACAGGCGATCGCCGAGCTGATGCGCGCCGAGACGGCAGGAGGCGGCCTGGTAACGACCGTGATCGATCCAGGACAGATCGTCGGTCCGGGATGGACGCCGATCGGTCCGCTGGGCAATCGCGACCCGCATGCGTGGCAGAAGCTCTCCGCCGGCGAGGTTCTCGATATCCCCGGCAGCGGCGCGGAGCATCTGCATCATGTCCACGCCGACGATGTCGCTCAGGTGTTCCAGAGGGCGATCGACGATCGCGATGCTTCCGGCGGCGAGGATTTCCACGCCGTCTCGACAACAGCTCTGAGTGCTGCAGGCCTCGCCCATCATGCGGCCCGATGGTTCGGGCGTGAAGCACGCCTTCGTTCGGTCGGGTGGGATCGATTCCGGGAGCTCACCACTGCTCCGCTCGCATCCTCGAGCTGGGAGCATCTGCGCAGAAACCACGTCATCTCGACGGAGAAGTCGGAGCGTGTCCTTGGGTATCAGCCGCGCTACTCCCCCGAGGCTGCACTTCTGGAAAGCGTGCGCTGGCTGATCGACAGCGGTGAACTGGACGTGCCGTCTCCACTCATCATGTGACCCCAATGGTTGCCCGCACGACAGCATCACGTGGGAACATCGACGATCCGTGACTCCCCCGTGAGTGCCGTGACGGAACCGGCGGATGCGGCGGCGAGCTCCGCACGCACGCGCTCGATCGCGTCCGGCGGTGTCCACACCTCGAGTGTCACCCCACGGCCGTATACGGCTTCTCCGACGATCGCTCCCCACTGCGGCGCCGACTCACGCAGGAGGTTGTCGAATCGGCCGGCCTCCGAGTGATCGACCTCGATCCGCAACTGGGTGAGATCCCGCCGATGAACGAGGCGGGCGCTGTCGAGTGCCTCGGAGACAGCGGTTGAGTAGGCGCGGATCAGTCCACCGGCACCGAGCTTCACTCCCCCGAAGTACCGCGTGACGACCGCCACGACATCGGTGAGCTCGCGGCGTCGCAGCACCTCGAGCATCGGAACACCCGCGGTGCCGGCCGGCTCTCCGTCATCCGATGAGCGTGCCTGATCGCCCCGCAGCCCCGTGATCATCGCACTGCAATTGTGCGCCGCATCCCAGTGGGTTCTTCGGATCCGACCGATGGCCTCGTCCGCCTCGGCGACCGACCGCACCGGGGTCAGGCGCGCGATGAACCTCGACTTGCGGATCACCAGTTCACGCTCGATTGAAGTCGCGATCGTTGCCGGGTACGCCTCGGTCATGCGCTTGACCCCTGTTCTCGGCGACGTTCGGCAGGCGCGGGAGTCATGTCCACGAGTCAACCACTCCCCTGCCGCAGAAGCGTTCGTGTTCTCTAGAGATAGACTTGCATCTATGGATAACGACGGAGCGGCGACGTCGGCGCTTCGGGTCGCCGCCGATCCGACACGCACTCGCATTCTGCAGATCATCGACGCAGCACCGGGCGGTCGCGAGCGTGTGGGCGAACTGGCCGCTCGACTCGGGTTGCGCCAGCCCACGGTGAGCCACCATATGGCCGCATTGCACTCCGGGGGGCTCGTCGAGCGTCAACGTGAAGGACGTCGCGTGTGGTATTCGGTGCACCCCGAGGCGCGCGACCGACTACGCGTGCTCCTCGATGCCCCTGCGGCCGCGTATGAGCCCGACTGGGATCGCGTGATCGACGGATTGGTCGAGCGCTATCGCGGTACGTTCGGGCGCGAGACGATCAGCGATCAGGTCGCGCAGAGCCGCACGTTGCTGGCCGAACGTGGCCTGACGACGCTGCTGGCCTCACGGGCGGCTGCTCTCGCGGCGGAGCGGCTCGACGACATCGCGCGCGCCGCAGACCATGCGGACGGGGCGCCGACCGTGCTCTTCGTCTGCGTGCGCAACGCCGGGCGGTCGCAGATGGCTGCGGGTCTCATGCGGCAGCTCGCCGGGGGGCGCGTGCGGGTGCGCACGGCCGGCTCCTCCCCTGCAAACAGCGTGCAGTCCGATGTCGTGAGCGTGCTCGACGAGATCGGCGTGGGGCTTCGGGACGAGTTCCCGAAGCCACTGACCGACGATGCCGTGCGCGCCGCGGATGTCGTCGTGACGATGGGATGCGGGGATGCCTGTCCTGTGTATCCCGGGCGCCGGTATCTCGACTGGGAACTGGAAGACCCGGCCACGCTCGGCGTCGACGACATCCGGACGGTGCGCGACGATATCGATCGCCGAGTTCGTCGGCTTCTTGTGGAGCTGGGCGTGACTGTGGACGAGAAGGATCCGCGACCGCTCTGAACAGGTCAGGGAACGGCGAGGGCGGCGACTCCCCCGAGAAGCCGCCCCCGCGCGCCGCCGCGCGGTCATAGACCGGCGGCTCGGGGCGCGCCGTCGATGCGGCGCGGGCACCCTTCTTATTACGACGAGACGGCGAGCAGAATCTGACGGGTAGCGTAAGAGAGTGACGCACACCGCCGGATTCTCTGCCAGCGAGCCGGGGTGGCGAGCGTGGCTGATCTGGGTCGTCGGCGTAGCCGGATACGTCCTCGCCATCACCAACCGAACCTCGCTCGGCGCGGTGGGTGTCGACGCCGCGGCACGCTTCGACGCAGACGCGGCAACGCTCTCGATGTTTGCGGTCGTGCAGTTGGCGATGTACGGCGGGATGCAGATTCCGGTCGGGGTATTGCTCGATCGGTGGGGTGCGCGTCCGATCATGATCGCCGGCATGCTCCTGATGGCCATCGGCCAGACGACGATGGCGTTCTCGACGAGTATCGGTATGGCGCTCATTGCGCGGATGTTGCTCGGCGCGGGGGACGCAGCCGTGTTCCCGAGCGTATTGCGCCTGATCGCCACCTGGTTCCCCGCGCAACGCGGCCCGGTCATGGTGCAGCTCACGGGCATCGTCGGTATGACCGGACAGTTGCTGGCGTTCGCGCCACTCGCCGCCTTGCTGCACACCACGTCGTGGACGGTGGCGTTCGGAAGTGTGGCGGGACTCGGCATCCTCTTCGCCATCCTCATCTTCATCGTCGTGCGCAATCACCCGCCCGAACGCTCAGCCGACGTCTCGGTCAACACCGACACCGGTGCCGTGCGCGTCGTCACGTCGACGATCGACACCGGGGTCGGCATCCGTGCGGCATGGGCCCATCCGGGAACGCGGCTGGCGTTCTGGTCGCACTTCACCACTCCGTTCGCCGGTACCGCGTTCATCCTGCTGTGGGGGATGCCGTTCCTCACCGCCGGCGAAGGACTCACCCCCGGGCAGGCCTCGGCCGTCATCTCCGTCTACGTCGTCGTGGGAATGGCGCTCGGACCGATCATGGGCGACCTCTCTCGCCGCATCCCGCACCTGAGGTCGCGGGCGCTCGTCCTACCGGCGGTTGCGGTGCAGGCGATCGCATGGCTGGCGGTGATCCTCTACCCGGGGCCCGCGCCGCTGTGGCTGCTGTTCGGCCTGGCGGTCGCGTTGGCCATGGGCGGTCCGGCGTCGATGATCGCCTTCGATCACGCGCGAACCCACAATCCCGCGCATCGGTTGAGCACGGCGACCGGCGTCACGAATGCCGGTGGGTTCCTTGCGGCGCTCATCGCGATCTTCCTTATCGGTCTCGCCCTCGACATCCAGGGAGCCGGGACACCCGACACCTACTCGCTCGACGCGTTCCGCATCGCGTTCCTGACGCAGGTGCCGCTCTGGGTCGTGGGTGCGGTGTTCATCGTCGTCGAACGCAAGCGCACGCGCATCCGGATCGGGATGGACCCTCCGCGTCGGCCTCGCTCGGAGCGGTGATCGGATGCCGGGTGTCGGCGGCCGGGACTACGCTCGCGGCATGCCGCGACTCATCTACAACACTGCGTCGACCTTCAACGGCTTCATCGCCGACGACGACCATTCGCTGGAGTGGCTCTTCGCCGCACCCGGCGGAGAGAGCGGAGGCGAGGAGTTCGACCGCTTCCTCGACGGTGTCGGCGCGTTGGTGATGGGTTCCTCGACGTACGAGTGGATCCTCGCGCATGAGAACCTGCTGGAGCACCCCGAGAAGTGGAGCGCGTTCTACGGTGCGCGATCCGCCTGGGTGTTCACGAGCAGAGCGCTTCCCGCCGTTCCTGGCGCTGACATCCGTTTCGTTTCGGGTGAGCCGGCGACACACTGGGGCGATGTCGCCTCCTCCGCCGGTGCGGCCGATGTCTGGATCGTCGGTGGTGGTGACCTCGTCGGGCAGTTCTTCGACGCGGGTCTGCTCGACGAGATACGGGTCTCTTTCGCTCCCGCAGTCCTCCCGTCGGGCAAACCCCTCCTCCCCCGACGAATCGGTGCCGATGTGCTCGAACTCGTCGATGTACGCCGCAACGGCGCATTCGCCGAGGTGGTCTACCGCGTCACCCGATCATGAGGGGTGTGACGGCGAGATCTTCGTCCAGACACCATATTTCGGCTCGCGGCCGTCGCCCGAGGACGTGCCGGTCAGACGCCGGCGCATCCAGGGGCCGACGTGTTCGCGGTAGTACGCCAGCCCACGCGCGCCGGCGGGCGGGAGAGCGGGCAAGGACCACCACCCGGTAGGCGGCTCGACATCGAGAGCGGTGAGCACGCGCGCGGCGACACGGTGATGACCGCGCGAGTTCATGTGGAGTCGGTCATCCGACCAGTACGGAGGCGACGAAAGTTCGCGGTCTGGCCAGTTGAACGCCGTGATGATGTCGTCGCGGTGGGCGAGGTGGCTCCCTACAGCGGCGGACAGCACATCGCCCCGACGCTGGATGACCCGGCTCAGCGGCAACTGTCCCGACGGATTGGCGCCAGACAAGACGATCAGCGTGACTCCTTCGTCGTCGCACCGCTGAACGACGCGGTCGAATGCGTCGACGATGCGCGAAATGCTCGTCCGCGGGCGCAGCATGTCGTTACCCCCGCCGTTGAACGACAGGTGGGTCGGCTTCAGGGCGAGCGCCGGCTCGAGCTGTTCCTCGACGATCGGCCAGACGAGCTTTCCGCGGATCGCGAGGTTCGCATACGAGATCGACTCGCCGCGCGCGTTCGCCCACCCCTGCGCGACGAGATCCGCCCATCCGCGTACGCGCCCGTCGGGCAGTTCGTCGCCGACACCCTCCGTGAACGAGTCGCCGATCGCGACGTACCTCACCGTGCTCATGGGTTCTACGCTACGCGGTCGTCAGCGGTCGTCGAGCGCCACGCCACGCCGATCCACGAGCCCCCAGGTGACGGTCGCGGCGACCGCGAAGAACGCCGCGAAGACGACGAACAGGAGCGGAGCGCCGCCGATACCGAGCAGGAAGGGAACCGACAGCGGGGCGATGATCGAAGCGATGCGCCCGATTCCCGCGGCCCACCCCGCTCCCGTTGCGCGCAACGACGTCGGATACAGCTCGGGGGTCACGGCGTACAGCGCGCCCCAGGCGCCGAGGTTGAAGAATGACAGCGCCATTCCCGCGCCGATCAGCATCGCCTCACTCGACGCCGTACCGAAGAACACCGCAGCGATCGCCGAGCCGACGAGGAACACCGAGAGGGTTGCGCGTCTCCCCCACACCTCGATCAGCCAGGCGGCGACAGCGTATCCCGGCAGCTGCGCGAGCGTGATGATCAGGGTGAATCCGAACGAGCGCACGAGGTCGAAGCCTTGCTGGACGAGGATCGTTGGAATCCAGATGAATGCGCCGTAATAGGCGAAGTTGACGCAGAACCAGATCACCCAGATGCTCGCCGTTCGGACGGCGAACTCGCGAGACCACAGCGCGGGGATCCCGGCAGGAACCGTCGATGATGTCCCCGCCTGCACGATCCGGTGGCTGCGCGATTCGGTCTGCGCGCCGAACCCCGGTGATTGCTCGAAGCTTCGCACCACCACATCTGCCGCGGCGTGCTTGCCGCGCCGTTCGAGCCACCGAGGCGACTCCGGCAGCCCCCACCGAACCACGAGAGCGTACACCGCGGGAATCGCCCCGATCGCGAATGCCCACCGCCACCCCGCGTCGGACGTCGGGATCACGAAGTAGCCGATGAGTGCCGACGCGGTCCAGCCGACCGCCCAGAACGCTTCGAGGATCACGATCAGTCGACCGCGGATGCGGGCCGGAGCGAACTCGCTGACATAGGTCGACGCCACGGGCAGTTCGGCGCCGAGGCCCAGGCCGACGAAGAATCGCAGCACGAGCAGGAGCGCCAAGCCGCCGGCCAGCGCACTCGCACCGGTCGCGACGCCGTAAATCAGCAGGGTGACGGCGAACACCTGACGACGCCCGAACCGATCCGCCAACAGGCCGCCGAGCGTGGCGCCGATCGCCATCCCGATGAAACCGACCGACGCGATCCACGCGGTCTCGCCCGTGCCGAGATCCCACTGCACGGCCAGCGCCGCGATGATGAACGAGATCAGGCCGACGTCCATCGCGTCGAGGGCCCAGCCGATTCCCGATCCCGTCAATACCCGCAGGTGTCGACGCGTGAAGGGCAGACGGTCAAGCCGCTCGGAGGTCGAGGGCGTTGCGGTGGGCGCGGCATCCGTCATGTGTCAATCGTAGGGATGCCGCGCCCACCTCCGCGTGCGAGCGGCGGTCAGCGGCTGAGCGCGGAGCGGAGCGTGTCGAGTCCGACGCCGCCGACGTCGAGAGCACGCTTGTGGAACCGCTTGATGTCGAACGCGTCACCTTCGCGGGCGCGCACGTCGTCGCGGAGCTGTTCCCAGATCCGCTGACCGACCTTGTACGACGGCGCCTGCCCAGGCCAGCCGAGATAGCGATTCACCTCGAACTGCACGAACTCCGGAGGCATGTTCACGTTGCCCAGCATGAAGGCGAGGGCGTAGTCGTGGTCCCAGGTGCCGGGCTCTCCGTTGAGGCGCGGCTTCTCGAGGTGCACGCCGATGTCGAGGACGACACGGGCCGCGCGCATGCGCTGCCCGTCGAGCATCCCCAGCCGGTCGGCGGGGTCGTCGAGATACCCGAGCTGCTCCATGAGACGTTCGGCGTACAAGGCCCACCCTTCGGCGTGGCCGCTGGTTCCGGCAAGAAGTCGGCGCCACGAGTTCAGCTGTGCGCGGTTGTAGACCGCCTGCGCGATCTGCAGGTGATGGCCCGGAATACCCTCGTGGTACACCGTCGTCAGTTCGCGCCACGTGTCGAACTCGGTGACACCCTCGGGAACAGACCACCACATGCGCCCAGGGCGCGAGAAATCATCGGTCGGGCCCGTGTAGTAGATGCCGCCTTCTTTGGTCGGCGCGATCATGCACTGCAGGCGACGGATCGGTTCCGCGATGTCGAAGTGGGTGCGACCGAGTTCGTCGACCGCTCGATCGCTCGTCTGCTGCATCCACGCCTGGAGCGCATCCGTGCCGCGCAGTTTGCGCGACTCATCCTGTTCGAGAAAGGCCACGGCCTCTTCGACCGACGCACCGGGCAGAATCTCGTTCGCGATCGCCGTCTGCTCGGCGACCATGCGGCCGAGCTCCTCGATGCCCCACTCATAGGTCTCGTCAAGATCGACGCTCGCACCGAGGAAGCGGCGGGAGTGCAGCGCGTAGAGGTCGCGACCGACTGCATCCTTCTCGCTCGCGACGGGAGCGAGTTCGCCCGCAAGGAACGAGGCGAGCTCGTCATACGCCACACGCGCGACGTTGGCGCTGTCGGCGAGATCGCGTGCGAGGGATGCCGGAAGCGCCCCCTCAGAAGGAGCCGCTTCGGCGGCGAACGCCGCGAAGAAGCCCGAGTCGGCGGTGTATCGACCGATCTGCGTGACGGCCTCGAGAACCTGCCGCCGTGCCGGCACGACGCCGTCGGCGATGCCCTTCCGGAGGGTCGTCATGTATCCGTCGACGGCGCCGCGGACCGCTCGCAAGCGCGCCGCGATCGTCGACCAGTCGTCGGCGGTGTCGGTGGGCATGAGGTCGAAGACCGACCGCAGCTCCTGCACCGGCGAAGCGATCACGTTCACGTCGCGCAGGTGATTCTGAGCAGCGTGGAGTTCGAGGTCGAGCTCGAGCTCGCGCTTGAGGTCTTCCTTCGTGATGGCGTCGATATCGTCCATTGCTTCGGCGGCTTTCAGCGCGGAGAGAGTGGCGCGCGCTTCGTCGGCGAGACGGTCACGTCCTTCCGGCGAGAGGTCTCCGAACGCGTCATTGTGTTCGAAACGGCCGATGTACGTGCCGAGCACAGGCTCCAGCTCGGCGAGGGTGTCGACCCATGCGTCGGCGATCGTGTCGACGGGCGTGGGCGTGCGTGGCTGGTCAGTCATGCTGATGAGCCTACGACGTCCCTCCCACGTCCCTCGAACGCCCTCCAGAGTCAGTGCGCGGCGGCATCCCAATCGTCGCCGCGGCCGATCTGTACGTCGAGAGGCACCGACAGGTCGGCGGCTGCCGCCATCCGCTCCTGAACGATCCGCTCTGCCGCATCCCATTCGCCGGGGGCCACTTCCACGACGAGTTCGTCGTGGATCTGCATGAGTACCCGCGACCGCATCCCGTCCGCAACGAGTTGCCGATGGATCTCGAAGAGGGCGATTTTCATGATGTCGGCCGCGCTGCCTTGAATCGGCGCATTGAGCGCCGCGCGTTCGGCATTCTCGCGCAAGACCCGGTTCGGGCTCCCCAGATCGGGGAACGGGCGTCGTCGCCCGAAGATCGTTTCGGTGTATCCGTCGATACGCGCCTGCTCGACCGACGAACGCAGGTAATCGCGCACCGCACCGAAGCGCGCGAAGTACTCGAGCATGAGCGTTTTCGCCTCGGACTGTTCGATGCGCAGCTGCTTCGACAGTCCGAACGCCGACAGTCCGTAGACCAACCCGTACGACATCGCCTTGACCTTGGTGCGCATCTGCGAGGTGACGTCTTCGGGTTCGACCCCGAACACGCGCGCGCCGACGAAGCGGTGGAGGTCTTCGCCGCTGTTGAAGGCTTCGATGAGGCCTGGATCCTCGGAGAGGTGAGCCATGATCCGCATCTCGATCTGCGAGTAGTCGGCGGTCAACAGGGTTTCGTACCCCGACCCGACCTCGAACGCCGCACGGATGCGGCGGCTCTCCACCGTGCGCACCGGAATGTTCTGCAGGTTCGGATCCGTGCTCGACAGCCGCCCTGTCTGACTTCCCGTCTGGACGTAGGTGGTGTGGATGCGGTCGTCGTCGGCGATGGCGCCGTCGAGGGATTCGATGATCTGTCTCAGCTTGGTGGCTTCTCGATATTGCAGCAGCTGATCGAGGAACGGATGCGGGGTGTTGTCGCGCAGGTCTGCCAAAGCCCCGGCATCCGTTGAGTACCCCGTCTTCGTCTTGCGTGTCTTCGGAAGCTGGAGTTCTTCGAACAGGACTTCTTGCAGCTGTTTCGGCGAGCCGAGGTTGACCTCGCGTCCGATGGTTGCGTAGGCGTCCTGCGCGATCACGTCGGCGCGCGCAGCGAGTTCGGTGGAGAAATCCGAGAGCTTGGCGTGCGATACGGCGACGCCCGCAAGCTCCATATCGGCGAGGGTGAGGAGCGTGGGCAGTTCGATGTCGGTGAGGACGTGAGCAACGGAGGCCGGCATGTCCGCGCGCAGTGCGTCGGCGACACGCAACGAGTACCACGACAGCTGACCGGGAGTGGCGCCCTCGGTCTCGGGTACGAGCTGTGAGGGGTCGGCTTCAGGCAACGTCTCGTCGAGGTACCGGTCAACCAGGTGTGCGAGTGTCTTGTCGGGGAAGCTCGGTCGTAGCAGCCAGCCGGCCACGATCGTGTCGAACGCGAGCCCCTCGACGGTGAGGCCGGCGCGCCTCAGGGCCTTCACCTGGGGCTTCGCATCGGAGAACACCTTCGGCGCAGGAGACGAGAACCACGGGGCGACTGCCGCAGCGATCTCTTCACTCCAGTCGGCCTCGATCGCGGTGTCGCCGGCCGCCAAACCGATGCGAGAGGGAAGGGTCGAATCGACGGCGATCGTCACGCCGACGTCGCCGACGGCCTCGGCAAGCCACGCGGCGACCTCGGCAGCAGACATCTCGCGCGCGGTCGGCGCACTCACCGCGGCCGCGGAGGTCACCGCGGCCATCTGCTGTTCGATGCCCGCGAGTTCGGCGACCCGGGGAATCAGCGTCTTGAACTCGAGTCGCGAGAAGATGTCACGCACGGCTTGCGCGTCCATCGGCTGCACCTCGAGTTCGTCGACCGTGACGGGCAGGTCGACGTCGGTGAGGAGACGGTTCAGTGCACGGTTGCGACGGACATCGTCGATGTGTTCGCGCAGATTGCCGCCGACGACACCTTTGATCGTCTCGGCGCCGGCCAAGAGTTCATCGAGTGAACCGAACTGATTGAGCCACTTCACCGCCGTCTTCTCCCCTACCTTGGGCACGCCGGGCAGGTTGTCGCTCGTCTCGCCGACCAGCGCAGCGACATCGGGGTATTGCTCGGGTGGCACCCCGTACCGCTCGATGACAGCGTCGCGGTCGTAGCGCTTGAGCTGCGAGACACCTTGGACGTTCGGGTAGAGCAGCGTCACGTCGTCGTTGACCAGCTGAATCGTGTCCCGATCGCCCGAGCACACCAGAACCGAGTAACCCTGCGACGATCCCTGATGGGCGAGCGTGGCGAGGATGTCGTCTGCCTCGATGTCTTCTTGCGCGAGAACCGTTATCGACATCGCCGCGAGGCACTCCTGAAGCAACGGAATCTGGCCCTTGAACTCGGCAGGCGTCTCTGATCGGTTCGCCTTGTACTCGCTGTACTCGCGCGTGCGGAACGACTTTCGCGACGTGTCGAAGGCGACCGCGAGGTGCGTCGGCTGCTCGGCCTTGATGAGGTTGATGAGCATCGCGAGGAAGCCGTAGATGCCGTTGGTGTGCTGGCCGTCTTTCGTCGAGAAGTTGTCGACGGGGAGGGCGAAGAACGCGCGGTACGCCAGCGAATGGCCGTCGACGACGAGAAGGGTAGGCTTTGCGGAGTCCGTCACCCTCCAAGCCTAGCCAGGGCTTGCGACACCCGAGAGTGAGCCCGATGAGCACGTCTCCTGCCGCACACACCGACGGCCTGGAATGGGCCCAGCAGCGTGGAATGGGCGCCCTGGCCGAAAAGATGGGTCTGCGCTTCACCGAGTTCGCCGTCGATCGTTGCGTCGGGACGATGCCGGTCGAAGGCAACACTCAACCGGTCGGACTTCTGCACGGCGGAGCATATGTCGTGCTCGGTGAGTCGCTCGGATCGATGGCGGCGAATCTTCACGCCGGGCCGGGACGACTGGCGGTCGGAGTGGACATCAACGCGACCCACACGCGGTCGGCGACCACCGGCATCGTGACGGGTGTGTGCACACCGATCCACCTGGGCCGCTCTCTGACGGTGCATGAGATCGTCATCACCGACGAGCAGGGGCGTCGGTGTTCGACGGTGCGGATCACGAACATGATCCGCGAGGCTCCGGCGCGCTGAGCCGCGGGAGTCTCGTGGATCCTCCCGTGCGAGGAGGAGCCGATCAGCCCTTCTTGGGAGAGAGCTGCTCGATGATGGCTTTCGCGACGTCCTGCATCGTGAGGCGGCGATCCATTGACGCCTTCTGGATCCAGCGGAACGCCTCCGGCTCGCTGAGGCCCATCTTCTCGTTCAAGAGGCCCTTGGCACGATCGACGAGCTTGCGGGTCTCGAACCTCTCGACCATGTCGGCCACCTCGGCCTCGAGGGTGAGGATCTGCTCGTGGCGCGCGAGCGCGATCTCGATCGCCGGTAGCAGGTCGTTCGGCGTGAACGGCTTCACGACGTAGGCGAGGGCACCCGCTTCACTCGCGCGCTCGACGAGCTCCTTCTGGCTGAACGCAGTGAGCAACACGACCGGTGCGATGTTGTTCTTGCTGAGCTTCTCGGCGGCCGAGATCCCGTCGAGCTGGGGCATCTTGACGTCCATGATGACGAGGTCAGGGCGCAGCTCTGTCGCGAGCTGGACGGCGGTCTCGCCGTCACCCGCCTCCCCCACGACGTCGAACCCGTTGTCTCGGAGGATCTCGACGATGTCGAGGCGGATGAGGGACTCGTCCTCCGCAACGACGACGCGGCGAGGGGCGGCTGGAGTGGTCTGTTCCTGCTCGGTCACCCGACCATCCTACGGGCACGGCGGAGTAGGTGACCTACGGTATCGTCGTCTGTGGTGCGCCGGTGTGGCGGAATGGCAGACGCGACCGACTCAAACTCGGTTGCCCGAAAGGGCGTGTGGGTTCGACTCCCACCACCGGCACCGATTACCACCGTCGAACTACGCGTGGATGATTCCATCGGGTGATTCCTCCACGGGGGCTCTCGCGGAACCCCTGCGGGATTGTTAGTGTCCGGAACAGCGGCTGGGGCGCCGGGTCACGGGTGTTCCGGCCGGAACACCCGACCCCCGACCGCATGGATCGCCTGTGAATTCCCCTCGCCCGACGCTTTCGCGCACGACGTCGAGGATCAATCGCGCCTCGTCGGCGCGCCGTGCGCGCGGTCGCCGCGGTTGGCGGTTCGCCTCGCTCCGCGCGTTCGCCGTGGTCGCGAGCCTCGCGCTCGCCACCGCTGTCGGCGCCGTGGTGACCCCCTCGCAGCCGGCGGTCGCTGCCTCGATCGGCGGTGTCGTCAACGGCTACCAAAAGGTGTCGACGATCGCCGGGACAGCCGTGACGGTCACCGGTTCGCTCCGGGGCGCGTCTGCGCCTTTCGCCGTCGGAGACCGGGTCATGCTCATCCAGATGACCGGCACGGCACCGGTTCATGGGTCGAGTTTCGGAAACTATGACGTTGCCGAGGTCGTGTCCGTCGCGGGGTCGACGATCACGCTCGACACGATCACTCGAACGTACTCGCCCGCGACCGAGGCAGTCCAACTGGTGCGGATGCCCTACGACGCCGGTGTCACGACAGTAGACACGGAGGTCACCGCGGCGCCCTGGAACGGCAGCACCGGCGGCATCGTCGCTCTCGCGGGAGGCACTCTCACCCTCAACGCGAACATCGACGCCGGCGCGACCGGGTTCACCAACGACTACACGCCGACGTCCACCGTGACACCGGATCTGTCCTCTGGACCCGGAAGCACGACGGGACGCGGCTTCGATGGTGCGCTGAACAACAACGCGGCCATGGTGCCTTTCACGCCGACGGCCGGAGGTGGCGGCGGAATCGGCGGTGGGGGCGGCACCTCGGGCACGGAGACGTCGGGCAAGGGCGGCGGCATCGGCCGCGGCGGAAACGGGACCGTACTCTTCTTCCCGAGCGATATCGGAGCCGGAACGGATGGCGGTGATCCCTACCTGAACGTGACCTACTCCTCAGCCAGCGGTGCGGCCGGTGGTGGTGGGGGCGTCATCGGCGGAGGCGGCGGCGGTGGTGGCGAGGTGAGTTCCGGAGGCGGCGGTGGTACCGACGGCGGCGGCGCAGGTGGGCTCGCCAAGGTCGCAGCCGGTTTGTACAGCGGCTCCGGAGGTGGCGGTGGACCCCGTGGGGTCGGGAACGGTGCTGACGGCTTCGCAGGGGGACCCACCGGAACGAGTACCGAGGGAAGCCAAAACGAGGGGAGTGCCGGCGCCGGTGGTGGCTCGTACGGAGGTGGTGGTGGCGCGCCCTCAAACGTCTCCGGCGGTGATGACGGCAACGGCGGCGGCGGCGGCGGCAGCTGGACCGGCGGCGGCGAGGGCGGCCTCGGGGGCGGGGGGCTCGTGGCTCCTGGGCCCTATGCTGCGGGTGGCGATGGCAACGATCCGGTCGCGGATCCGCTTCCCGACAGCGCCCACTATCTGAACGCCACCAATCCCCGACTGATGATGGGTGGCGCGGGCGGCAAGGGTAGCCAGGATTCCGGTCACAGCCTCGGCGGAGCCGGCGGTGGCATCGTGTATCTCGACTTCGTCTCGATCGGGGGAAACGGCGACATCCGTTCTGACGGCGCGGAGGGAGCCTCCCCCACGGGCGGTGGTGCTCACTCCGGATCCGGTGGTGGCGCCGGCGGGCAGATGAGGATTCGCGCCACAACGGTCGCGGACCCGATCGTCATCGCCGCCAACGGCGGCATCGGCGGTGCACCGACAGCGAACAAGTACCACGGCGGTGTATCCGGTGGTGGCGGTGGCGCGGGAGGCGTCTGGCTCGAATTGGTCGGAGTCGAATCTTCGTGCCCGGCGGCCGAGGTTCCCAACGTCACGCTCGAACTCGCGGGAGGAAGCGGCGGACCGACGATCACGAACCCGAAGAACCAGGTTCTCACCGCCACCGGCGGTGCGGGTGGTGCGGGTCTTGGCTGCGTCAGCCCGCTGATCGTCCCGACGGGCTCGCTCACGTTGACGAAGACCATCGATGACCCCGACGGGCTCAATCAGGCCGAGACGTTCCCGGTAGACGTGCAGTGCGTCGACCCCGCCAGCGGAGCACAGCTCACGCGCACTGCCGAAATCCATCGTGATGGTAGCCCGACCGAGGTCACCGACCTTCCCGCGGGCTGGGAGTGCACGGTGACCGAAACGGACACCGACGGTGCCGAGGTCACCTACTCGCCGCCGGGTCCGATCGATGTGATCGAGGACTCCGCCGTCGCCGTGGCGGTGACGAACACCTACGTTCTCGCGACCGGCAGTGTTCAACTCGTCAAGGAGGTCATCGACCCCTTCCCGAACGACGAGTCCGGCGATGCCGAGAGCTTCCCCGTAGAGCTGGTGTGCACTGACCCCAACGGAGGCTCTGATATCGAATGGGATGGCTCGCTCGACCGCGACGGTACCCCCGCGCTCATCTCCGATCTTCCAGAAGGCGCGGTCTGCACGGTCACTGAGCTCGACTCCGACGGAGCCGAGGTGTCGTACGACCCTTCGAACGAGGTCACCGTGGTGGGCGACACGACGGTGACGGTGACGGTGATCAACACTTTCCCCGATCCGGCGCTGGACTGGTCCTACGTCAAGGTCGCGATGCTCGACGGCGTGGAGCTCGCCGACGGAGCGCACGTCCTTCCGGGCGATCGGATCGACTACCGCGTGACGGTCACAAGTGAAGCCGATGTCCCCGTCGAGGACATCGTTCTGACCGATGATCTCTCGGATGTGCTGGACGATGCGTCCTACGTCATCGACTCCGGAACACTCGTCGTGGACGGGGGAACCGGCGTGGCCGTGCCCGATCCCGTGTCGGCAACTCTCGTGTCGCCGGCTTTCACCCTGCCCCCCGGGGGCACCGCGACTCTGGAGTATGCCGTGATCGTCGACGACGATGCGTGGGCTGCGACCTTGCGCAACGTCGTCACCGGCGAGTCCCCCACCGAGCCCCCGACCAACCCGCCGGAGGAAACCACCCAAGAGACGCCCGAGGCAGGCAGCGTCCAGTGGGACAAGGTCGACGCCTCCGCGAATCTGCTGACCGATTCGGAATGGGAGCTCACGCCGGTCGATGCCGAGGGGAATCCCACCGGCCCTGCCATGGAGGTCCTCGATTGCATCGAGGAGCCGTGCGCGGACGGCGGCGATTCCGACCCGTTGCCCGGGCGCTTCTCCATCGATGACCTGACCCCCGGGTCTTACCGGTTGGTCGAGGTGTCGGCGCCCGCCGGATACGTCCTCGACACCACGCCGCACACGGCGGTGATCGGCGCAGACGGAGGTGTCTTCGACCTCGGTGAGATCGTCAACGATCCCCAGGCGGTTCCGGCCATTCCGCTCACGGGTGGGCTCGGCACGGACCACTACCTCATGGCCGGGGGCGCACTGGCGCTGCTCGCCGCATTGCTCGAGTCGATCCGACGAAGGCGCGGTGCTCGTCTCATGAACTGACTCCGGCGGCCGATCGCCTGTGTCAGCGACACACGCGACTACACCCCATGACATTCCCGAATCGCCACGCAGAAAGGCAACGCATGTTTCCGCAGGAATCGCACGCCCCCACTCGCAGAGGACTCTCTCTCATCGCCGCAGCCGCGCTCGTCGTGAGCGGGCTCGCCCTCGGGGCATCGGCGGCGCAGGCCGTTCCAGTGCCAGGTCCGGTCGACGGCTCGGCGACCGGATCGGTGACCGTACACAAGTACGCGTATCCGGCCGACGGTGCGCAGGACCCCTCCGGCACCGGTACCGATCCCACATCCGACCCCATCGCGGGAGTGACTTTCGCGCTCTGCGCGATCGGCAACATCACGTCACTCGCTGATACTTCCAACGCGGGGTGGCCGCAGGTGAACGGACTTGACCCGTTGAGTAGCAACGGTTCCGCGCTGACGGGGTCGACAGCGGGTGCGGACACCACCACGAGCTTCCCCCTGTCGGGATGCACATCCCAGGACACCGACGGCAACGGCGAAGCCACGTGGGGCGGCCTTGCCGTCGGCGCCTATCTCGTGACCGAGACGGCCGCACCTGCGGGCGTCATCATCGGTGACCCGTTCATCGTCACGGTGCCCACGCCCGCCGATGCGTCCGGTGGCGCTGAGAACACCGGGTTGTGGGAGTACGACGTGAACGTCTACCCCAAGAACCTGAGTGTGGAGGCGCCTTCCAAGACGATCGGTGACCAGCCGACGAACGGCGTCGTACGGGGCGACGAAATCGACTTCTCGATCACCCAACTCGTGCCGACGCTCGCGGACGGTGAGACGTACGTGAACGCCGTCCTCACAGACACGCTCGACGAGCTGCTCGATCTCGTTGATGGCTCGGTCGTCGTGAGCCTCGACGGGTCACCGCTTGCCACGCCCGGTGACTATGCACTCGACACGACCGACGACGTCATCACAGTCACACTGTCGGCAGCTGGTCTTGCGCAGCTGAGCGGAGGCCAGACGCTGTCGGTGGAGTTCGCGGCGACCGCGAACGCCAACGGCGCGATCACCAACCAGGCGTTCGTCAACATCAACGACCTGGACCTCGACGGCGACGGGAACGGGGGGGAGAACCCGACGCCCGAGGTGACGACACGATGGGGTGGGCTGCTCGGTGAGAAGACGGATGCCGCGGGCACCAACGCTCTGGGAGGCGCAGAGTTCGCGGTATTCATGACGACGGACACCGATGGCTCGTGCGACGCGCCGACGGCGTCGGACATCGACGGTCTGACACCGGTCACGAGCGTGACATCGGTGCCCGACGGCAGCATCACCATCGCCGGTCTGTGGGTGGGCGATTCGAACGACGACGTCGCGAACCGCTGCTACATCCTGCAGGAGACGGCCGCGCCCGCCGGGTTCGTCCTCCCGACAGGAGACGCCGCCCTGACGAGTGTGAACATCGCCACCGGCGAGGTCACCGGCGACCCCACCTTCACCGTCGAGAACGACCAGCAGCTTCTGCCCGGCATCCCGATCACCGGTGCCGATGGGCAAATGCTTCTGACCGTCGGCGGAACCGCGTTGCTCTTGATCGCCGCCGGTGCCTACCTCGTCGCTCGAAAGCGCACTCGAGCGCTCGACGACGCAGTATGACCCATTCAGGTAACCTCGCCCTCATCTGATTGCACGTCGCGGGCGGCTGACCCCTCAGCCGCCCGCGACGCACTGCGGTGATGGCGATTTCGGAGCGCACGTGGATACGACGATCAGGGCGGGTACTCCCCCCACCCCCCGCCGATGGCGTGCGGGTGCGTTGGTGTGGAGTACCGCCGTCATCGCCTTCCTCGGAGTGACTGCCTTGCTGTACTCCCCCGCGGCCAGTTGGGTGTTCGAAGTGAACCAGACCCAGGTCATCGAACGACACGACGAGTCACTCAGCTCCGTGGATCCGAGTGTGGAGGAACAACTCGCCGCCGCACGCACCTACAACGAAGCACTCTCATCGGGAGCGATCCTCGCCGCCAACACGCGTGTGCCCGAAGGCAGCGGTGTCACCCGAGATGATTCCCTCGACTATTGGACGCTTCTGAAATCGGATACCGGGGTGATGGCCCGCATCCAGATTCCGCGCATCGGCGTCGACCTCCCGGTCTTCCATGGGACATCGGATCGCACGTTGGAATCGGGAATCGGACACCTCCAGGGCACATCGCTTCCGATCGGTGGGGAGAGCACCCACGCCGTGCTGACCGGACACCGAGGCCTCGCCGAAGCGACGCTCTTCAGCGATCTCGATCAGCTCGAGGTGGGAGATGTCTTCACTGTCAACACCTTCGGTGAAGTGGTCACCTACCGCGTGGTCGACACGCGGGTCGTCGAACCCGAGGACAACGATGCGCTCCGGCAGGAAGCCGGCCGTGACCTGATGACCCTCGTGACCTGCACACCCCTGGGAATCAACAGTCACCGCATCCTGGTGACCGGCGAGCGTGTGTCGCCGACTCCCTCCGATGCGGCCGAGGAGGCGACCCAACCCGCTCGCGGACCCGGCTTTCCATGGTGGCTGGTCGCCTATGTCGCGGTCATCGCCCTGCTGGTCGCGTATGTGTGGCGCGCGGGTCGCCCCCACTCTGCCCGAGCACCCAGGTCGCAACGCACAGGCAGAGAGGTGTGATGGTTCGGCAATCGTCAGGCGTCCCGGCCCGCAGACCCCGTGCGGTCATCGCGACGGTCGGGGTGCTCGCCCTGCTCGTGGTCTCGGTCGCGGCGGCGGTCCTCCTTCCGACGTTCGCCACCGGGCCGCACGCGATCCCCGACATCCCTGAGCCGTCCGCCACCGGAGTCGGCGGATTCCTCTATCAAGATCGCGATGGCGACGGTATCCCGGGCCGCGGCGAACCGGCTCTGGGACACCGGCACGTGCAGGTCTACTCGACCGGTCCCCTACCGATCGCGACGACGGAGACCGACGCCGACGGCGTGTTCCTGCTCCCGGAAGTCCCGAACGTCACACCAGGTGAGACGACCGTGACGATCCGCACAGAGCCGATTCTCGAAGGGCCGGCCGCAGCGAATCTTCCTCGGCCGACAGCGCTCAGCCAGTCCTTCACGGTCGCGCTGGGTACCACCGCGACCATCCCCGTCGCTTCGTTCCGGTCGTGCCCTGCCCTTGCCGAGTGCGCAGGCATGGACCTACCCGATCTCGTGCCGCAACTGAGCGATATGGGCGGAGATGACTATCCGTCGCCGACGATCACCCGCGTCGACACGGAGACCCAACCCGGACGTGTTCTTCTGCGATTCGCCACATCCACGCTCAACCAGGGCGGCCTTCTCCACGTCACGGCGGCGGACGTCTCCGAAGACGGCGAACTGCAGTCCGTGCAACAACGTGTGTACGGGGACAGCGGCGTCTTCCTGCACGGCGCGGGAAGATTCGTTTACCACGCCGAACACAATCACTTCCACCTCGATGAATTCGAGCGCTACGAGTTGCTGTCGGAGGATCGCTCCACGGTGATCGCTTCGAGTGAGAAGATCAGTTTCTGTCTCACCGACGTCATCGCCGTCGACCCTCCCGCGCGCGGCGACGGCGATCTCTTCCTCGACCTCCCTCCCTATGACTGCGGGGTCGAAGAGCAGGGAATCAACACGGGCTACGCCGACTATTACGGCGCCGAACTGCCCGACCAGTGGATCGACGTGACAGGCGTTCCGTCCGGCTCCTATTGGATTCGCCTCACGGTGGATCCCGCAGGGGTTCTTCTCGAGTCGGATTCATCCAACAACACGGCCACCTTCCCCGTCGACTACGTCGCGCCCGATGCATGACCTCGGTCGCCACGACTCCGGTCCCGTCAGACGAATGGGTGGCGCCGTCCGGCAAGGAGGATGTCAGGCGCCGAAGTACTGATTCCCGAGCGCTTTGCTCTTGAGCGCCTCGAACTCGCCCTGGGTGATGGTGCCGGCATCCAACAGCGCCTTCGCTTGCGCGATGTCTTGTGACGGAGACGACGACGCCGTCGGGCGGTACGAGTCGTCCTCTGCCACGCGGGCATGGCGCGCGTTCGCGCGTGCTGCCATCCCTCCCCCGCGGGCGATGAGGTACACCAGAGCGGTGAGGAACGGCACGAAGATCAAGAACACGACCCACACCGCCTTCCACCATCCGCTCAGCTCGTGATCACGGAACAGGTCGATGAGGATCAGTGCGACGACGAAGACGTACGCCGCGATGTAGAACATCCAGAGGATCAGCCAGAACAAGTCCCACACAATCGGCTCCTTTCGGGGAAGACCGGCCCGAAGCCGCGGGCGGCCGCACTCAGCGTATCGAGTGCGGCCGCCCGTGGGAACGGTTCGGAATCAGTCGTCCGATTGCTCCTCGCGTGCCCGACGCCGCGAGCGACGATCTTCGTTCACGGTCAACGATGCGTCACCGGATGCGGTGTGGTCGGGGCGGTCCGGGCCCTTGTGCTGGATGTGGCCGGGCTCGAGCGTCCGTCGCACGTCCTCGGCGGTGACGGTGTCGATCGGACCCGTCGTCGCCTCGACGTACCACTCGGTGAGTGATGGATCATCCGAATCGAACCACGCGCCGGCGCCATCCCCAGAGGGAACCTCGCTGACGTCGAACACGAAGTCGTCGCCGTGTTCTTCGATTCCCTTGCGGACACCCTCGCGAATCGCCGCGCGCGCATATTTGCTGCGCAGGACATACGGGTCGGTGCCGAGATCCTTCGCCCAGGCGATCATGATGCCGATCACGACGAACGAGAACGGCAGGGCCGAGACGACCATGATCGACTGCAGGCCCGACAGGGCATTCTGGCCACCGGCGAGGAGCAGCGAAGCGGCGACGAGTGCCAGCAGCGATCCCCACAAGATGGTGACCCACGACGAGGGCTCCGGGCGTCCGTGCTGCGACATCGATCCCATGACGATCGACGCGGAGTCGGCCGAGGTCACGAAGAAGATCACGATCGAGATCATCGCGAGAACGCTCGTGATGAGACCGAACGGCAGTTCGTTCAGCACCCCGAACAAGACCTCTTCGCCGCCGCCCGCGGCGCTGAGGGGCACTCCGGATGCTTCCATGAACATCGACGTGCCGCCGAAGATCACGAACCACGCCAAGCAGACCGCCGACGGGACGATGATCACGACGGTGACGAATTCGCGCAGGGTGCGGCCTCGCGAGATCTTCGCGATGAACATGCCGACGAACGGCGTCCACGACACCCACCACGCCCAATAGAACGTCGTCCACGCCGACATGAAGCCTGCGGCGGCCTCACCGTCGTTCGCGCTGCGCGAGAGCATGGTGCCGAGTTCGTTGAAGTACTCGACGGCGGCGGCCGGGAAGAAGTTGAGCAGGAAGATCGTCGGCCCCACGAGGAAGACGAACACCGCGAGCATGCCGGCGAGCACCATGTTGATGTTCGACAGGATGCGAATGCCGCGCTTGATGCCCGAAACGGCCGAGATGATGAACAACGCCGCGAGGATGGCGATCGCGCTGATCAAGAACGTGTTGCCGACGGGGCCGAGACCGGTCACGACCTCGAACCCACGTCCGATCTGCAGCACACCGATACCCAGCGAGACCGCGGTTCCGAAGAGGGTCACGATGATCGCGAAGACGTCGATCACCGCACCGATCGGGCCTTGGGTGCGCTTGCCGAAAATGGGCTCGAAGATCGCCGAGATGAGCGGCGCGCGGCCGCGTCGATACGCACTGTAGGCGATGGCGCCGCCGACGAGTGCGTAGAACGCCCATGCGACGGGTCCCCAGTGGAGCATCGCCTGGGCCATGGCGGTCTTCATCGCCGCTGCAGACTCAGGCGCGACGTCGAAACCGCTCGGCGGGTCGACGAAGAACAGCAACGGTTCGTACGGACCGTAGAACAGCAGTCCGATTCCGATTCCTGCCGAGAACAACATCGCGATCCAGGATGTCGTCGAGAACTCGGGCTTCTCATCGTCGGACCCCAAGCGGACGCCGCCGCTGCGGCCGTACCCGATCACGAGCATGAAGAGCAGGACCACGATCGCCAGGGCGGAGAACAGCCACCCGAAGTTCGTGCTCACCCACCCGAGGGCTTCGCCGCCCACCTCGCTGAGGCTGTCCGGCGCGGCGAACGCCCAGATGATCACTCCCAGCGCGACGATGGCCGCGAAGATGAACACTCCCCAGTTCATCGGGAACGCTCTGCCCGTTCTCTCGACCCCGATTCCGGGGATCAGAGCGGGGTGCACCAAGCCGGGCTTGGTGACCTCCTCGATCACGCGCTTGACGCCGTCGGCGCGCGCTCCC
Source organism: Microbacterium koreense (assembly GCF_042677105.1). Taxonomy (NCBI): domain Bacteria; kingdom Bacillati; phylum Actinomycetota; class Actinomycetes; order Micrococcales; family Microbacteriaceae; genus Microbacterium; species Microbacterium koreense. The sequence continues at coordinate 2,116,380 of NZ_JBHTIM010000001.1, read as the reverse complement.
TTGGGTTTGCCTCCGCCTGTGGGCGGCGAACTATGGCTTCCGTCGTTCGTCGGACTCGACATATCTATCAGTCTCCCCGGTCGTGCGCCCACGACCGGGCGGCCGCGTCGACGCTGTGTGGAGACAACGATAGTCAGACGAACGCCCGCCCCGCAGGCGCGGGGCGGGCGTTGCGCGCGATTCGCGGCGGGCTACTCGCGGTAGATCGGTGCCTTGCCGTGGACGGCGTCACCGACCTTGTGGATGCGGATGTCGTTGGTCGAACCGATGATTCCGGGGGGCGATCCCGAGATGACCACGACCTTGTCACCCACCTCGGCGAGCTCGTTGGCGAGCAGATAGTCGTCGACCTGGATGAACATGCGATCGGTGTGCGGCACGGGCTCGACCAGCGTGGACTGCACGCCCCACGTGAGCGCCATGCGGCGCCGGATGGCCGGATCGGGCGTGAAGCCGATCATGGGGATGCGTGGGCGCAGGCGGGACATCCGCCGTGCGGTGTCTCCGGACTCGGTGAAGATGCACAGGTGCGTCGCCTCGACGAAGTCGGCGACTTCGAGAGCCGCGAGCGTGATCGCGCCCGGCTGCGTGCGGGGTTTGGCGGTCATCGGCGCGATGCGCTCGAGTCCGTGTTCTTCGGTGGATTCGACGATGCGCGCCATCGTCTCGACGACGACGACCGGGTAAGCGCCGACACTCGTCTCGCCCGACAGCATGACCGCGTCGGCTCCGTCGATGACGGCGTTGGCGACGTCGCTGGTTTCGGCGCGCGTCGGGACGGGGTTGTCGATCATGGATTCGAGCATCTGGGTCGCCACGATCACCGGCTTGGCCATACGTCGGCACAGCTCGACCGCGCGCTTCTGAACGATCGGGACCGCCTCGAGCGGCAGTTCGACCCCCAAGTCGCCGCGCGCGACCATGATGCCGTCGAATGCGTCGATGATCTCTTCGAGGTTGTCGACGGCCTGAGGCTTTTCGATCTTGGCGATCACCGGGATGTGGCGTCCCTCTTCGGCCATGATGACGTGCACGCGCTGGACGTCCTTGGCGCTGCGCACGAACGACAGGGCGATGAGATCAGCTCCGGCGTTGAGACCCCACCGCAGGTCGGCTTCGTCCTTTTCGGAGAGTGCCGGCACGTTGACCGCGACCCCGGGAAGGTTGATCCCCTTGTTGTTCGAGACGGGGCCGGCGACGATGACCTCGGTCGTCACGACGGTGCCGTCGGTCTCGAGAACCTTGACACGCACCTTGCCGTCGTCGATGAGGAGGAAATCGCCGGGTGAGACGTCGTGCGGCAGCCCCGCGAACGTCGTCGAGACGATCTCCTTGGAGCCGGGAACGTCCTCGGTCGTGATCTTGAAGATGTCGCCGACGGCCAGCTCGTGCGGGCCGTCTTCGAACCTTCCGAGACGGATCTTCGGTCCCTGCAGGTCGACCAGCACGGCGACGGGTCGCCCGGCGTCATCGGCCGCCTTGCGGACGTTCGCCAGGTTCTTCTCGTGGACCGAGTGGTCTCCATGGCTGAGGTTCAATCGGGCGACGTCCACTCCGGCGTCGATGATGGCGCGAACCATCTCGTACGACGATGTGGCGGGTCCCAGTGTGGCGACGATCTTGGCGCGTCTCATCCGTGCAATTCTCCGGTTGTGATGTCGAGGGCGAAGGCGTTTTCAGCCTACGGGGGCTATAGGCCGATCGCGAGATCGGTCGGACGAACAGGAGCAGGCAGTTCGGTGACGCCCATGAGGTGGGCGTCGACGGCGGCGGCGGTCGCACGACCTTCGGCGATCGCCCACACGATGAGTGATTGGCCGCGACCGGCGTCACCGGTGACGAACACACCCGGCACGGTGGACTCGTAGTTTCCATCGCGGTCGATCGCCCCGCGTTCGGTGAACTGCGCCCCGAGCTGCTCCTCGAGAGCGGGTCGCTCCGGCCCGGTGAAACCCATCGCGATCAGGACGAGGTCGGCGGGAATCTCTCGTTCGGTTCCCGATTTGGGGACGCGCCGGCCGTCGACGAACTCTGTCTCGGCGACGCGCAGGGCACGCACTTCTCCGGCATCGTTGCTGAGGAACTCGACGGTCGACGCGAGGTACGAACGTTCGCCACCCTCTTCATGGGCGGAGGACACCTCGAACAGAGTCGGCGTCGTCGGCCAGGGCTGATGGCCGGGGCGCTCCTCGGGAGGACGTTTGCCGATCGCGAGGTTCGTCACGCTGAGGGCCCCGTGTCGGTGGGCGGTGCCGATGCAGTCAGCGCCGGTGTCGCCGCCGCCGATCACCACGACGTGCTTGCCCTCGGCCGAGATCTGGTTCGGGACCGTGTCGCCGGCGACAGCCCGGTTGGACTCGACGAGGTACTCCATGGCGAAGTGGACGCCGTCCAGGTCGCGTCCCGGAATCGGCAGGTCGCGGGGAACGGTCGATCCCGTGGCCACCACGACGGCGTCGTAACGCGCGCGAAGATCATCCCACGTGATATCGCGGCCGATCTCGACTCCCGCCCGGAAACGCGTGCCCTCGTCCTGCATCTGACGCAGGCGTAGCTCGAGATGCTTCTTCTCCATCTTGAAATCGGGGATGCCGTACCGCAGCAATCCACCGATCCGATCGTCGCGCTCGTACACCGCGACGGTGTGTCCGGCCCGGGTCAGCTGTTGCGCGGCAGCCAGGCCAGCGGGTCCGGATCCGACGACGGCGACCGTCTTGCCGGTGAGGCGCCCCGGCGGTTCCGGCTCGATCCAGCCCTTCGCGAAGGCGTCGTCGACGATCGACACCTCGACTTGCTTGATCGTCACCGCGGGCTGATTGATACCCAGAACGCAGGCACTCTCACAGGGTGCCGGACACAGACGCCCGGTGAACTCGGGGAAGTTGTTCGTGGCATGTAGCCGCTCGCTGGCGGCTCGCCCCTCCCCTCGCCACATGAGATCGTTCCATTCCGGGATGAGGTTCCCCAGCGGGCACCCCTGATGGCAGAACGGCACTCCGCAATCCATACAGCGACCCGCCTGCCGACGCAGCACAGCGGAGTCCCCGGGTTCGTACACTTCTTTCCAGTCCATGATGCGGACCGGCACCGGGCGGCGGGCGGGAAGCTCGCGCTCGGTGACCTTCAGAAAGCCCTTCGGGTCAGCCACCTGTCACCTCCAGAATGCGGCTCCAGACGACGTCCCCGTCCGGATCGAGTCCTTCCGCGATGGCCTCTTGACGGGTACGCAGCACCGCCGCGTAGTCCCTCGGCATGACGCGGACGAAGTTGCCGACCTCCTCGTCGAAGTCCTTCAGCAGGCGCGCAGCCAACGTCGAGTCGGTGTGCGCGACGTGCTGTTCGAGCAGGTCCCGCAGCATCTCGGCATCCGCAGACCCGAGCTCACCGAGTTCGAGCTCGCCGCTGTTGAGCGATTCGCGGTTGACCAGCGCCTCGTCCAAGCGGTACACGTACGCGGTGCCACCGGACATGCCGGCGCCGAGGTTGCGTCCGGTCGATCCGAGGATCACGGCCAGCCCGCCGGTCATGTATTCCAGGGCATGGTCCCCCACGCCCTCGACCACGGCCGTCGCGCCGGAGTTGCGCACGAAGAATCGTTCGCCGACGACGCCGCTGAGGAACATCGTCCCCTGTGTGGCGCCGTAGCCGATGACGTTTCCGGCGATGACGTTCTCGGATGCAGGGAAGGTCGCCCCGCGCGGGGGGCGCACGACGATCTGACCACCCGAGAGACCCTTGCCGACATAGTCGTTCGAGTCGCCTTCGAGTCGGAGGGTGATCCCGGCGGGCAGGAACGCACCGAAGGACTGGCCTGCAGAACCGGTGAGGTTCACCTCGATCGATCCGGATTGCAGACCGTTCTCGCCGTGTGCCTTCGTGACGTGATGACCGAGCATCGTGCCGACCGCGCGCTCGGTGTTGCGGATCGGCAGGTCGATCGTGATGTGCCCGCCGTCGGCGATGACACCGCCCGCACGCTCGATGAGCTGCTTGTCGAAGTGCTCGTCGAGTTCGTGGAGCTGCCCGCGGGTGTTGCGCCGCGGTTCGTCGTCTGCGAACAGCGGCCCGCCGAGGACCGGAGCGAGATCGAGGCCCCCGGCCTTCCAATGGGCGACAGCGCCGTCGATGTCGAGCAGGTCGTTGCGCCCGACGATCTCGTCGAGCGAGCGGTAGCCCAGCTCGGCGAGAATCTCGCGCACCTCTTGGGCGATGAACTCCATGAAGTTGACGACGAACTCCGGCTTGCCGCTGAACCGCGAACGGAGCACGGGGTTCTGGGTGGCGACGCCGACAGGGCAGGTGTCGAGGTGGCAGACGCGCATCATGATGCATCCCTCGACGACGAGGGGCGCCGTGGCGAACCCGAACTCCTCTGCACCGAGCAGCGCGCCGATCACGACGTCGCGGCCGGTCTTGAGCTGGCCGTCGACCTGCACGACCACGCGGTCGCGCATGCCGTTGAGCATGAGCGTCTGTTGGGTCTCCGCCAACCCCAGCTCCCACGGCGTGCCTGCATGCTTGAGGGAGTTGAGCGGGCTCGCGCCGGTGCCTCCGTCGTGACCCGAGACGAGGATCACATCGGCGAGGGCCTTCGCCGTGCCCGCGGCGACCGCCCCGATGCCGGACTGGCTGACGAGCTTCACATGCACCCGCGCGCCCGGATTGGCCCGCTTCAGGTCGAAGATGAGCTGTTTGAGGTCTTCGATCGAGTAGATGTCGTGGTGGGGAGGCGGTGAAATCAGGCCGACACCCGCGGTCGCGTGCCGCGTGCGCGCCACCCAGGGGTAGACCTTCGTGGGCGGCAGCTGACCACCTTCGCCGGGCTTGGCGCCCTGTGCCAGCTTGATCTGGATGTCGTCGGCTTCAGTGAGGTAGAGGCTCGTCACACCGAAGCGACCTGAGGCGACCTGCTTGATCGCACTCCGTCGTTCAGGATCGAGGAGGCGCTCGACGTCTTCGCCGCCCTCACCGGTGTTGGACTTGCCTCCGATGCGGTTCATCGCGATCGCGAGGGTCTCGTGCGCTTCGCGCGAGATCGACCCATAGCTCATCGCTCCGGTGGAGAAGCGCTTGACGATCGCCGACACCGGCTCGACCTCATCGAGCGGGACGGGTGGTCGGGTGCCGGTGCGCAGGCGGAACAATCCGCGCAGCGTCTTGAGCTCTTCAGCCTGATCGTCGACGAGCTTCGTGTACTCCCGGAAGATGTCGTACCGTCGTTCGCGCGTCGAGTGCTGCAAACGGAAGACGGTGTCGGGGTTGAAGAGATGGGGGGCACCGTCTCGGCGCCACTGGTACTCGCCTCCCGTCCACAGTCGTTCGTGGGCGCGCACCGCGGGATCCTCCGGGTACGCATAGGCGTGCCGTGCCGCGTTCTCGGCGGCGATGACGTCGAGGCCGACGCCGCCGAGCTTGGATTCCGTTCCGGCGAAGTACGCGTCGATGAGTTCCTCGGACAGACCCACCGCCTCGAACACTTGGGCGCCGGCGTAGGAGGACACCGTCGAGATGCCCATCTTCGACATGATCTTCAGGACGCCCTTGCCGAGCGCATAGATCAGGTTCTTCACGGCCTTCTCGGGCGCGACCCCGGTGATGAAGCCGGCGCGGACGAGATACTCCACGGTCTCCATCGCCAGGTACGGGTTGACGGCCGAGGCGCCGTAGCCGATGAGGGTAGCCACGTGGTGTACTTCGCGGACGTCACCTGCTTCGACGACGAGCCCGACGCGCATGCGGGTCTGCTTGCGGATCAGGTGGTGGTGGACCGCGGCGAGCATGAGCAGCGACGGGATCGGTGCGAGGTCCTTGTTCGAGTCACGATCGCTCAAGACGATGAACTCGGCGCCGTCCTCGATCGCCTGTTCTGCCTCCTGACACATCTGCGCGAGGCGTTTCTGCATGCCCTTCGCGCCGGAGGCGGCGCGGTACAGGCCCCGGATCGTCACCGACGATCGGCCGGGCAACGCGGTGTGGATGTGCTGGATCTTCGCGAGTTCGTCGTTGTCGATCACCGGGAAATCGAGGGTGACCGTCCGCGTGTGCTTGGGGCCCCAGTCCAGGAGGTTTCGCTCCGGGCCCAGTCCCAGCGCAAGGGAGGTGACGACCTCCTCGCGGATGGAGTCCAGCGGAGGATTGGTGACCTGTGCGAACTGCTGCGTGAAGTAGTCGAAGAGCAGCCGAGGACGGTTGCTCAGCACGGCGACGGGGGTATCGGACCCCATGGCGCCCAGTGGTTCTGCGCCGTTCTGCCCCATCGGCGTGAGCATGATGCGGACCTCTTCTTCGGTGTAACCGAAGGTGCGCTGGCGCCGTGTGATCGAGGCGATCGGATGCACGATGTGCTCGCGCTCGGGAAGATCTGCCAGGCGCACGCGTCCCGCGTCGAGCCATTCCCGCCACGGATGCATCTGCGCGAGGTCGCGCTTGATCTCGTCGTCCTCGACGATGCGGCCCTTCTCGGTGTCGACGAGGAACATGCGACCGGGGCGGAGGCGACCGCGACGCTTGATCCGCTCGGGCGCGAAGTCGAGCACGCCCGTCTCGCTGCCGATCACGACGAGGCCGTCGGTGGTCTCGGTCCAACGCCCGGGGCGGAGCCCGTTGCGGTCGAGGGTGGCACCCACGAGCGTGCCGTCGGTGAAGATGAGCGCGGCCGGGCCGTCCCACGGCTCCATCTGAATGGCGTGGAAATCGTAGAACGCCCGCAGGTCGGGGTCGAGGTCGGCCTGCTTCTCGTACGCCTCGGGCACCATCATCATGATGGCGTGCGGCAGGCTTCGCCCGGTGAGAGTGAGCAGCTCGAGGACCTCGTCGAAGGACGCGGAATCGCTCGCGCCTTCGGTGCAGATCGGCAGGATCGGCCCGATGTCGCCGATGAGTTCGGACTCGAGCTGCGACTGGCGGGCTCGCATCCAGTTGCGGTTGCCCTTGACCGTGTTGATCTCACCGTTGTGGGCGAGCATGCGCAAGGGCTGCGCGAGGGGCCACGACGGGAAGGTGTTCGTCGAATAGCGGGAGTGCACGACCGCCAGCTCGGAGGCGAACCGCTCGTCGGAGAGGTCGGGGTAGAACGGCTCGAGTTGGAGCGTCGTGACCATGCCCTTGTAGCCGATCGTGCGGCTCGACAGCGAGACGAAGTAGGCACCGAGTTCGGTTCGGGTGCGCTTGCGCAAACGGAACGTGCGCCGGTCGAGGGCGATGCCCGACAGCGCCGCGTGGTCGGGGGTGGCGGGACGCGAGACGAAGAGCTGTTCGAACACCGGGCGTGCTTCGAAGGAGAGTTTGCCGAGGTGCTCGTCGTCGGTCGGAACGGCGCGCCACCCCAAGACCGTCAGGCCTTCGGATGCGGCGATGTCCTCGATGCCCGCCTTCTGAGCCTCACGGGCGTCGTCATCGCGCGGGAGGAAGGCGAGCCCCGCCGCGTACTCCCCCGGTGCGGGCAAGGTGAAGTCGACGACCTCACGGAAAAAGGCATCGGGCATCTGCGTGAGGATGCCGGCGCCGTCGCCGGTTCCGGCATCCGATCCGATCGCGCCACGATGCTCGAGGTTGCGCAGCGCCGTCAACGCCAGGTCGATGATGTCGTGGCCCGGTTCGCCGCGCAGGGTCGCGACCATGGCGAGGCCGCACGCATCCTTCTCGAAGGCGGGATTGAACATGCCCTGCTTGGGGGGCATTGCGTTCAGGTCCTGACGGGCGCTCACAGGCATACCACCGTCCTCATGTCTTGATGATCGAAATGGGACGACATCGGCCCGGCGCATTCGGCGGTGCGCGTTACTTCGTGGCGGCTGTGCTTGTGGCTTCGGCCTCATCGGCCACGTCCGTCGAGGGGTCACTGACGTCGACGTAGTCGATTTCGTCCTGCGATTGTACAGCGCCCTCCGGCGTCCATTCGCGTCCGGGACGATATGGCGACGGCTCGTACCCGGGATGCCGCCGCTTCTGCACTGCCATGATCACGACGCCGAGGATGACCCCCAGGATCGCCGCCCACACGTTCGTGCGGAGGCCGAGGATGATGTCGCTCGGATCGATACGGATCGACTCCCAGACGACCCGGCCCGCGCTGTACCAGATGAGGTACAGCCCGAAGAGGCGCCCCCACTGCAGACGCAGGCGATGACCCGCCCACAGCAGCACGAAGACACCCAGAAGGTTCCACAGCATCTCGTAGAGGAACGTCGGATGGAACAGCGTGCCCTCCGGCAGGCCGGCGGGCCACGCGGGGTTCGGGTAGTCGATCTCGAGTCCCCACGGCAGATCGGTGGGAAGGCCGTACAGCTCCTGGTTGAACCAGTTTCCGAAACGTCCGATCGCCTGCGCGAGCAGCAGACCGGGGGCAAGCGCGTCGGCGAAAGTCCAGAATCGGATGCCCGTCCACCGGCATCCGAGCCATGCCCCGATCGCACCACCGATCAGAGCACCGTAGATCGCGATGCCGCCTTCCCAGATGTAGAGGGCGGTGAGCGGGTTGCGGCCTTCACCGAAGTAGAAGTCCCAGTGGGTGACGACGTGATAGATACGGGCGACGATGATCGCGAGTGGGACGGCGATGAGAGCGATGTCGACGACGACCCACGGTTCGGCGCCCCGTTTGGTGAGGCGGTTGTTGGTCAGCAACACCGCGACGATGATGCCGGTGATGATGCACAGCGCGTAGAAGTGGATCGTCAGCGGACCCAGCGCGAAGGAGCTGATGTCGGGGCTGGGGATGCTCGTGGGCGCGAAAGGCATGAGGTGAATCCTACTTGTCCAGTGTCAGCGGGCGGTCCCGGCGGAGAGCGAACGCGCCTCAGCGGCCAGACTCTCCAGTCCGCCGTCGCGCAGGGCGCGCACGAGCGCGGTGCCGACGATCGCACCGTCGGCGTAGTCGAGCACGCCGGCGACCTGCTCGGCGTTGGAGATGCCGATCCCGACGCATGCGTTGCCGACGCCACGCTCCCGCAGGCGCGCAACGAGGGTGCGCGCGGCCGCGTCCAGCTGTGCACGCTCGCCGGTGATACCCATCGTGGACACGGTGTACACGAAACCGGTGGAGTGCTCGACGATGAGGTCGAGTCGTTCATCCGTCGAGGTCGGTGCCGCGAGGAAGATCCGATCCAGACCGGTGCGCATGCTCGCGGCGATCCACTCCTCGGCGGCATCGGGGGTGATGTCCGGAGTGATCAGGCCCGCACCTCCCGCGGCCGCGAGGTCGTCGGCATAGCGGTCGACCCCGTACTGCATGACCGGGTTCCAGTACGTCATGACGAGCACGGGGACCTCGACGCGCTGCGTGATGGCCTTCACCGCCGTGAAGGTGTCCCGGAGGCGGAATCCCCCGGCCAGGGCGGCCTGGGTCGCTTCCTGGATGACGGTCCCATCCATGACGGGGTCCGAGTACGGGGGGCCCAGTTCGAGCACGTCGACACCGTTCTCGGCCAGGGTGACGGCGGCTTCGATGCTGGTGTCGAGATCCGGGTACCCGAGTGGCAGGTATCCGATGAACGCGCCGCGTCCCTCGGTGTGAGCTGCGGCGATGGCTGTTGCGACACGCGAGTCGGTCATCGGCCCTCCGCCTCGGGTGCACCGTCGTACAGGTCGAAGTAGCGTGCAGCCGTGTCCATGTCCTTGTCGCCGCGGCCCGACAGCGACACGGCGATCAGTCCGTCCGGCCCCAGTTCGCGGCCGATCCGCAGTGCCCCGGCGAGGGCGTGCGCGGATTCGATCGCGGGGATGATGCCCTCCGTCCGTGACAGCAGTCGCAATGCTTGCATCGCCTCGTCGTCGGTCGCCGGGATGTACTCGGCGCGCCCGATCGATGCGAGCCAGGAATGCTCCGGTCCGACGCCCGGGTAGTCCAACCCCGCCGAGATCGAGTGCGATTCGATCGTCTGGCCATCCTCGTCCTGGAGCACGAAGGTCTTGGCGCCGTGCAGAACTCCGGGGCGGCCTCGTTCGATCGATGCGGCGTGCCGTTCGGTGTCCACGCCGTCTCCGGCAGCCTCCACGCCGTAGAGGGCGACGCCGTCGTCGTCGAGGAACGCGTCGAACATGCCGATGGCATTCGAGCCCCCGCCGACACAGGCGACGACCGCGTCAGGGAGACGACCCACCTCGTCCAGCAGTTGGGCGCGTGCTTCTTCGGAGATGATCTTCTGGAAGTCGCGCACCATCGCCGGGAAAGGATGCGGACCGGCGGCCGTGCCGAAGATGTAGTTGGTCGTCTCGACGCTCGCGACCCAGTCGCGATACGCGTCGTTGATCGCATCCTTCAGGGTGCGTGACCCGGTCGTGACAGGAATGACCTCCGCGCCGAGCAGCCGCATGCGGGCGACGTTGAGGGCCTGGCGTTCGGTGTCGACCTCGCCCATGTAGATCGTGCAGTCGAAGCCGAAGAGCGCCGCCGCCGTCGCCGTGGCGACACCGTGCTGACCCGCGCCGGTCTCGGCGATGACGCGGGTCTTCCCCAGCCGCTTGGTCAGCAGCGCCTGGCCGAGCACGTTGTTGATCTTGTGTGAGCCGGTGTGGTTCAGATCTTCGCGTTTCAAGAAGATGCGGGCGCCCCCCGCGTGCTCGGCGAAGCGTGGAACCTCCGTGATCGCCGACGGGCGGCCTGCATAGGAATGCAGCAGTGAGACGAATTCGTCCTGGAACGCCGGATCCGCCTTGGCAGAGTCGTACTCGGCGGTCAGTTCGTCGATCGCCGCAATCAACGACTCGGGCATGTAGCGGCCGCCGAACTCGCCGAAGAACGGGCCGTGCGCATCACGCAGACTCATCGGATGTGCTCCTTCCGCGGGGAAACGACCCCGCCGCGATGAACGCCTGGAGCGTCGACACCGGGTCGCTGGTGACGAGGGCCTCGCCGACGAGCACGACGTCCGCTCCCGCCGCTCGGTAGTGGGCCACGTCGTCGGGGTGCATCACGGCGGATTCGGCGATCTTCACCGTATCTTGGGGGATCTTCTCGACCAGTCTGCCGAAGAGATCGCGGTCGAGTTCGAACGTGGACAGGTCACGGGCATTCACCCCGATCACGCGGGCACCCAGGTCTGTGGCGATCGCGACCTCGTCAGCCGAGTGGGTTTCGACCAGCGGCGTCATGCCGAGATCGCTCACCATCGTGTGCAGACGCCGGAGCTGCCGAGGTTCGAGCGCGGCGACGATCAGCAGCACCATGTCGGCGCCGGATGCGCGGGCCTCGAGCACCTGATACTCGGTCGCGATGAAGTCTTTCCGCAGCACCGGCAGGTCGACGGCGGCCTGGACCGCTTCGAGGTCGGCGAGGCTTCCCTTGAACCGGCGCCCCTCGGTGAGGACCGAGATCGCCGACGCGCCTCCGTCGGCGTACCGGCGTGCTTGCAGAGCGGGATCGGGGATGCGGGCGAGGTCCCCGCGTGAGGGACTCGCGCGCTTGACCTCGGCGATGATCTTTACCGTGTCGGCGGGCGCGAGGGCTCGCAGCGCGTCGCGCGCCGGGGTGCGCGCGAGTGCCACCGATTCGACGAGCGCGCGAGGGCGCTCGGAGGCGCGGGCCTCCGCATCCTGAACCGCGCCGGCCGTCAGGTCGGCGAGCATGTCAGTGGGCTTTCGGCGAGTACTTGGGACCGTTCACGCCGTATCCGGCGCGTGCCATGATCCAGCCCACGAGCAGACCGATGACGAGCAGACCCGCCGACGCCCACACGAGGATGGGCATGTCGAGCCAGTAGAACACGGTGCCCAAAGCGAACGCGACGAGCATGATCACGACGGCCGTCCAGGCGGCGGGCGAGTGTCCGTGGCCAGGGTCGCCGATGTTGTTGCTCATGGATCTCCTCCGGGGTGTCGCGGTCCGTGGTCAGTCTAGCGGTCGTGTCGTCGGGTCCTCGCCACGCGACAACTCGTCCCAATCGTCGATGGCGTCGTGCGGGCGTGAGCCGGCGGTCGGGGTCGTCGAGATCTCGGCGGTGGCGTACCGTCGCCCGGTGCGCCGCCAGGCGTGGGCGGTGACGAGGATGTACACCCCTGCCACGAGCAGGACGCTCCAGGCGACGAGCATGACGGTCGGCCAGGGCGTGCGGGCCGTCCCGGCCACGAGCTGCTCCACCGCCGCCACCCCGGTGATGCCCGTGGCCTCGGTGACCGTCGAGGCCACGTGCGTGGTGGTCGGTCCGGTCACGACGCTCAGCGTGCCCCACGCCGACAGTGCCGCGATCGCGAGGGTCAGGGCACCGAACACGTAGCGGAGGACGATGCCGACGATGGTCAAGGCGGCGCCGAGGGCGAGCGTGGCGAGGCTGAGCGGTGCGAGCAGGGGAAGTGCGTCGGCTCCGGACACGTCGAGAGTGCCGCGGACGTCGTCATCGAGGAACACCGTCAACCAGGTCTGGGTCGAGGAGATGATCCCGAGGGCGCCGACGGCGAGGACGACCACCACCGCGAGGGTGCGGGCGCGACGGATCACCCTTCGTCCTCCGCGCGTGTCGGTTCGAGGTCGACGGAGTCGAAACAGGTGCGGGTGCCGGTGTGGCATGCGGCGCCGTGCTGCTCGACGAGGAGAAGCACGGCATCGCCGTCACAGTCCAGGCGCGCGCCGCGGACGACTTGGATGTGTCCCGAGGTGTCGCCCTTGCGCCAGTACTCCTGCCGAGACCTCGACCAGTAGGTCACGCGGCCTTCGGTGAGCGTACGGCGGAGCGCTTCGGCATCCATCCAGGCGAGCATGAGGACCTCTCGCGTGTCCCACTGCTGCACGATCGCGGCGACGAGTCCGTCGTCGTTGAACGTGACCCGCGCGATCCGATCGTCGACGTTCACGCCGGCTCCTCCCCGTCGATGACGTGACGAACCGGGATTCCCTGCGCCGACATCGTCGCTTTGACCTCACCCACGGTGAGGTGGCCCGAGTGGAAGACGGATGCCGCGAGCACGGCGTCGGCGCCGGCGCTGATCGCGGGCGCGAAGTGTTCGGCGCCGCCGGCCCCTCCCGAGGCGATCACCGGAACGCTGGAGGCTTCCCGCATGAGACGCACGAGTTCGAGGTCGAACCCCTCGCGCGTCCCGTCGGCATCGATCGAGTTGACGAGGAGCTCGCCGGCCCCTCGCTCGGTGGCCTCGCGCGCCCACTGCACGGCATCGATCGTCGTTTCCGTGCGACCTCCGTGGGTCGTCACGACGAAGCCCGAGGGGAACGCGCCGACCGACTGAGCCGTGGCGCGCTTGACGTCGAGCGACAGCACGAGAACCTGCGACCCGAAACGATCCGCGATCTCATCGAGCAGCTGCGGACGAGCGATTGCGGCCGAGTTCACACCGATCTTGTCGGCGCCGACGGCAAGGAGTCTGCCGACGTCGTCGGTGGAGCGAATGCCGCCCCCCACTGTCAGGGGAATGAAGACCTCTTCGGCCGTCCGACGCACGACATCGTACGTCGTCGCACGTTCATCGACCGTGGCCGTGACATCGAGGAAGGTGATCTCATCGGCGCCCTGTCGGTAGTACTCGCCGGCGAGTTCGACGGGATCGCCCATGTCTCGCAGGTTTTCGAAGTTCACACCCTTCACGACCCGGCCCGCAGCCACATCCAAGCACGGGATGACCCGGCAGACCAGACTCATCAGAGCCTCGCGTTGTGGATCGCCGTCACGAGGATGGCGCGCGCCCCGATCGCGTAGAGGGAATCCATGATCTGGTTCACGTTCTGGCGTTGCACCATCACGCGCACGGCGACCCAGTCGGGGTCACGCAGCGGTGCGATCGTCGGCGACTCGATGCCGGGCGCGAGAGTGACCGCTTGATCGATGAGGTTCGCCGGGAGGTCGTAATCCACCATGACGAAACGCCGCGCGACCATGACGCCGCGCAGGCGCCGCAGGAGAGTCTGGGTTCCCTCGGCCTCTTCGGGGGCGGAGATGAGCACGGCCTCGGACTCGAGGATCACGGGTCCGAAGATCTCGAGGCCGGCCTGACGCAGGGTCGTGCCGGTCGAGACGACATCGGCCACCGCGTCAGCGACGCCAAGACGCACGGCGGATTCCACGGCTCCGTCCAAGGGCACCAGGTCGACGGCGATTCCCCGGGCGTCGAGAAATCCGTCGACGAGTCCGGGATAGGCCGTCGCGACGCGCAGTCCCTCGAGCTCCTCGATGTCGGTGAAGCGGCCGGGGGGCCCGGCGAATCGGAACGTCGAGCCGCCGAATCCCAGCGCCTCGATCTCGGATGCCCCCGGCATCCGCGCGTCCAAAAGGAGATCACGGCCGGTCACCCCGACATCGAGGGCGCCGGAACCGACGTAGGTGGCGATGTCCTTCGGGCGCAGGTAGAAGAACTCGACCTCGTTGACCGGGTCGATGACGTGGAGGTCTTTCGGGTCGCGGCGACCGGTGTAACCGGCCTCCTGCAACATGTCGGTCGTGGTCTCGGCGAGCGAGCCCTTGTTCGGCACGGCGATTCGCAGCATGGGGGCGGGACTTTCGGAGTTGGGGGTGAGCGGACGGGAGCGGTGCTCAGAGATGTCGGTACACGTCCTGGAGGGTGAGCCCCTTCGCGAGCATCATCACCTGCAGGTGGTACAGCAGTTGCGAGATCTCCTCGGCAGCGGCATCGTTCGACTCGTATTCGGCCGCCATCCAGACCTCGGCGGCCTCTTCGACGATCTTCTTGCCGATCGCATGCACACCGGCATCCAGTTGTGCCACGGTGCCCGATCCCTCGGGGCGCGCGCTTGCTTTGGCCGCAAGCTCGGCGAACAGATCGTCGAACGTCTTCACACAGCCAGGGTACCGGCCTGCGAGAGGGGGACGCGCCTCAGTGACGATGGGCGTGCTGCGCGGCGGCGCGGAGACCGGCGATCGCCGCAGCGGGATCTCCCGCGCCGAACACGGCGGAACCTGCGACGAACGTGTCGGCACCGGCTTCGGCGGCCTGCGCGATGGTCGACTCTCCGATACCGCCGTCGACCTGCAACCACACGGACGAGCCTCGACGACGTGCTTCATCGGACAGTCGGCGGAGCTTGGGCATGGTCTCGGGCATGAAGGACTGCCCGCCGAACCCCGGTTCCACCGTCATCACCAGGATCTGGTCGAACTCGTCGAAGATGTCGAACAGGCTCTCAACGCCGGTGCCCGGTTTGACGGCGACACCCGCACGTGCCCCGATCTCGCGCAGTCGTCGCGCGAGCGCCACCGGCTCGTGCGCGGCTTCGAGGTGGAACGTCACCGATGCGGCGCCGAGTTCGGCATACGCGGGAGCCCACCGATCGGGGTCGTCGATCATCAGGTGCACGTCCAGCGGCACCGGACTCGTGTCCTGTATGCGGCCGACCATCTGCGGCCCGAACGTCAGGTTCGGGACGAAGTGGTTGTCCATGACGTCGACGTGAACGAAGTCGGCAGCGGCGATGCGTCCGAGTTCTGCCTGCATGTTGACGAAGTCGGCGGCGAGGATGCTGGGGTTGATGCGCGCGGAAGCCACCTGCCCATTATCCCGGCGCGGGTGCCGGGGTGCGTCGCAACAGGGATATCGACATCGCGTCGGTGTTGTGCCGGTGCGGCCACAGCTGCGCGCGCCCCGATCCGTCGACCTGAGCGAGCAGGCCCAGATCGGTACGACTGACAGCCGACACGGCGGCACGTGCGTCGAGCTCCTCCAGCCCGTCTCCCCACTCGCGGCGGACGTCGGCGACGACGCCGCTCGTCTCGGCGAGATGCGGCGAGCAGGTCACATATGCCACCACTCCCCCGGGCCGCAGGGCGCCGACCGCCGCCGAGAGCAGTTCTCGTTGCAGTTCCGTCAGCTCCGGCACGTCGGACGGCGACTTCCGCCACCGTGCCTCTGGGCGTCGACGCAACGCGCCGAGACCCGTACACGGCGCGTCGACCAGGATCCTGTCGTAGGACGCAGGGGCCTGGGCGGCGCGCGTGCGACCGTCTTGTTCGGACACAGGGACATCGAGCGGGACGCCGGCCAGAGCTTTGCGGACAAGTCCGGCGCGGGCCGGCACGATCTCGTTCGCCTCGAGCCGGGCGCCCGAGGCGAGAGCTTCGGCGGCGAGCACCGCCGTCTTTCCGCCGGGCCCGGCGCACAGATCGAGCCACCGCTCGTCCGGTGCGATCGGGCTGAACCGAGTCAGCGCGAGCGCGGCGAGTTGCGAGCCTTCGTCCTGCACCCGGATCGTCCCGGACGAGTCCGCGACGACCCGTGTCGGATCTCCGCCGTCCGACCGGAATCCCAGGGGTGAAAAGGGCGTGCGTCGAGCGTCGACGGGAATCTCCGCGAGTCCCGGCAAGGCGGCCATCGTCACGCGTGGCGAGACGTTGTCGGCGTCGAGCAAGGCGTCGAGTTCGCCGCTGCGCCCTTCGGCGGCCAGAGCGCGACGAAGGGCACGGACCACCCACACCGGGTGGGCGAACATCAGACCGAGCCGTTCGTCGTCTGAACGTGCGGACTCGCCGACGCGCATCATCCAGTCCCCGGGCGTGTCGCGCGAGACGCGCCGCAGCACGGCGTTGGCAAAGCCTGCTGCCCCTCTTCCGGCGAATTCGCGCGCCAACTCCACGGATTCGTTCACCGCGGCATGCGAGGCCACTCGCGTGGACAGCAGTTGATGCACCCCGAGGCGCAAAGCGTCGAGGACGGCGGGATCGATGTCGTGGACGGCACGATCGGCGGCGAGGGACACCACGGCGTCGTAGGTTCCCTCGCGCCGCAGGGTGCCGTAGGTCAGCTCGGTCGCCAACCCGGCATCCGCCGTCGAGAGACCCGCGCGCTCGATGGCGGTGGGAAGCAGGAGGTTCGCGTAGGCGTCGGATTCATGGACGGCGCGGATAATGTCGTAGGCCACGCGCCGGGCAGGCTGGATGCGGCTCACGCGTCCGCCTCCACAGATTCCGCGCGCAGCCCCCGCCACCAGTCCGCAGCCCGCATGCGTGCCTTCCCCGCCGGTTGAACGCTCGTGAGCACAACAGGCGATGTCGCGGTGCCGACCAGAACGTCGCGTCCGTCAAGCGCGAACACACCGGAGGCGAGCTGCGGAGCATCCGGCCGAGCGGCGCTCACCTCGTGGATCTTCAGGCGGGACCCTGCAACGACGGTATGTGCGCCCGGCTCGGGTGTCACGCCGCGGATGCGCGAGAGCACTGCCGGTTGTGGTTCGGACCACCGGACGCGCCCGTCGTCGTCAGTGAGCTTCGGGGCGAAGGTCGGCTCCCCCTCCTGGGGCACCGCGTGCGCCGAGCCGTCGGCGATCGCATCGACCACCTCGCGCAGGAGACCAGCGCCATCGTCGGCGAGGACGTCGAGAGCCTCACCCGACGTGAGGTCGGAGGCACCCGGAAGGCTCCGCTGGGCGTACACGTCGCCGGCATCGAGTTCGGCGACCAGCCGGAAGATGCTCGATCCCAGCACGGCGTCGCCCGCGATGATTGCGTGCTGTACGGGCGCGGCGCCCCGCCACTGCGGAAGGAGCGAGAAGTGCAGATTGATCCATCCATGCCGTGGTTGCGACAGGAGCGGTTCGCGTACGAGGCCTCCGTAGGCGACGATGACGCCGAGATCGGCCTGCGCGGCTGAGATGCGCTCCGTGGCGGTGATGTCGAGCCGATCGGTGCGCAGGACGTCCAGTCCGAGGGACTCGGCCGCGACGGCCACCGGCGACGGTGTCAGGGTCCGCTTGCGTCCCTGTGGCGCATCCCGGCGGGTCACGGCGAGGACGATGTCGTGGGTGGATGCCGCGAGAGCGCGCAACGACGGCACCGCGGCCGCCGGCGTGCCGGCGAAGACGAGTCGCATGGGTTCCTCACAGGTCGAGATCGGGCACGTCGACCCGAACTCTGAGTGTATTGCGGGCGGCGGGGTGTCGACCCTTCGCCGCCTTGCGCGCGCGGAGTGCGTGGGCGATCACGGCGGCGCGCAGCGCATCGGCGACCCGCGTGCCCAAACCGTAGTCGAAGCGGAGAAGTGCACGTACGCCCTCATCGCGTGGGAGGGGGCCGAGCACAGCGAGGTCGTCGAGTTCCGGGACGGTCTCGCGCACTGAAGCGATCGCCTCCTCGACACCGCGACGGGGACCTTCGATGGTGGCCACCCTCACGGTGGGAGGCATGCGCAAAGGTGCTCGCTCCGCCAGTTCTGCGCGCGCGTACGCCGGTTGTGTCCAGGTGGCCAGGGCGCGCGCGACCGGCCCCTCGACGCCGACGAGATGCACGGGTGCGCCGGGCGCGGCCAGCGCGGCCGCGTTGGACCACCACCGCAGGCACGACTCACCGATGCGCAGATCCTCGGCCTGCAGCATCCGCTCGCCGTCCAGAAGGATCACCGCGCGGTAGCCGCCCTCGGCGATGGGCTCGGCGCCGCGTGTGGCGACGACGAGCGCCGGACGGCTGTCGACCCGCAGAACGGGATGCTCGCCATCGGCCACGACGACGCGAACCCCGGCGAATGCACGACCCAACTCGTCAGCCGTCCGCTCGCTCCCCGACGACGCCATACGCACCGATGTCGCCTCGCACTCGCTGCAGGCCCAGTCACCGGCGCGCCTGCCGCACCACCCGCACACCGGAACGACGCCGTGCGCGCGGGCATGCAGGGGGCCGCCGCAATGAGCGCAGCGCGCGGGATGCCGGCACCGGGCGCAGACGAGCGTCGGCGCGTAGCCCGGGCGTGCCACCTGAACCAGCACGGGACCGTGCTCGAGAGCCGTGCGGGCGGCGGTGAAGGCCGACGACGGCACGCGTGCCGAACGTGACTCCCCTTCGCGCACGGCGCTGAGTACGACCCGCGGGCTCGCACGGCGCGCAGCCGGGAGGTCACGCACCCAGCCCAGGGCGACGAGGCGTTCGACGTCGGTCGTACGTGTGTGACCGACGAAGACCAGAGATCCCCCCTCCAGTTCGCGTCGGATGAGTGCCGCGTCGCGGGCATGCACACCGGGCGTCAGCGGTTCGCTCAGTAACGGGTCGCCGTCGTCCCAGATCATGAGCAGACCGACGTCGTGTGCCGGCGCATACACGGCGGAGCGGTTCCCGACGACGATGCACGGGACGTCGGCGAGAGTGCGCAAAAAGGCCGAATAGCGTGCGGGGGTGCTCTGGCGCGCGTCGACGGCGACTACCGCCTCTTCTGCGACGAGGTCGGCCAACGCGAGAGTGATCTGATCTTGATCGCGATGATCGGGCACCGCGATGATCGCGCTGCGTCCCTGCGCAAGGGTGCGCGCGGCCGCGGAGGCCATCAGGACGGCCCACGCGCCCACGCCCCGACCGCTCGCGGTCTGCGCCGGGTGTGGTGGAGCCTCCAGCGCCAGCCTCTCCCCCGCATCGATGGCCCGCTCCAGGCCGGGAAACGCTGCCAGGGCCGCACCCGCCGCCGCGCGCGCAGCGGCGCTCACGATCGGTGTCGCGGGGGTGCCGGCAGCGAGGGCCGTCTTCTCGGCCCGGACCATCCGCTTGGGAATCGCCAACCGCAGGATGTCGCCGGCCGACCCGGCCGCGCGATCGGCTGCTGCGCGGGCAAGCGCGTACAGCGAGGCGGGAAGCACAGGGACGGGCGATACGACGGAGTCGAGGTCTGACAACGGACGCTCGCCGTCGTCACCTTCGATCGTCTCGACGAGGTAGCCGTCGACGACGCGCCCCGCGGTGCGGAGGGGCACGCGCACACGAACGCCGGGACGCGCGTCGCCGGCGAGTTCCTCGGGAATCGCGTAGTCGAAGAGACGATCAAGCTGCGGGAGCGGCGAATCGAGGAGGACTCGCGCGACACGCCGCGGCATGTCAGAGCCCGGCTGCGCGGCGCAAGTCGTCGGCGCGGTCGGTGCGCTCCCAGGTGAAGTCGGGCAGCTCACGTCCGAAGTGACCGTAGGCGGCTGTCTGCGCATAGATCGGGCGGAGCAGGTCGAGGTCTGTGATGATGGCCCGCGGCCGCAGATCGAACACCTCGCGGATGGCGGCCGTGATCGCGGCATCCGAGACGTGCCCCGTACCGAACGTCTCAACGTACAAACCGACCGGCTTTGCCTTGCCGATCGCGTAGGCGATCTGCACCTCGAGTCGATCGGCGAGGCCCGCGGCGACCGCGTTCTTGGCTACCCAGCGCATGGCGTAGGCGGCGGAGCGGTCGACTTTGGAGGGGTCTTTGCCGCTGAAGGCGCCGCCGCCGTGGCGGGCTGCGCCGCCGTAGGTGTCGATGATGACCTTTCGGCCGGTCAGTCCGGCATCGCCCTTCGGGCCGCCGATCACGAAGGGGCCCGCTGGGTTGATGTAGTACTTCACGTCCTGGGCGTCGAGTCCGGTCGATTCGATGACAGGGTCGATGACCTCGGCCTTCACGGCCGCGCGGAGCGCCTTCTGCGAGATGTCGGGGTGGTGCTGTGTCGAGAGGACGATCGATTCCACCGTGCGTGGCACTTGGCCGTCATAGCCGAGGGTGACCTGTGTCTTTCCGTCGGGGCGAAGGAACGGCAGCTCGCCGCTGCGGCGCACCGCTGCGAGGCGTTCCGCGAGACGGTGAGCGGTCCATGCGGCCATCGGCATGAACTCGGGGGTCTCGTTCGTCGCGTAGCCGAACATGATGCCCTGGTCTCCGGCGCCCTGGAGGTCGTGCGGATCGTCCGAGCCGGCTTCGCGACGCTCGAACGCCTGGTCTACGCCCGCCGCGATGTCAGAGGACTGCGCGCCGATCGAGACGCTGACCCCGCACGAGTCACCGTCGAATCCGGTGTCGCTCGAGGTGTACCCGATGCGGTTGACGACGTCGCGCACGATCGCGGGAATCTCGACGTACGCGGATGTCGACACTTCGCCGGCGACATGTACGAGCCCCGTCGTGACGAGGGTCTCCACGGCGACGCGGCCATGGCGGTCGGCGGTGAGGATGGCGTCAAGGATGCTGTCGGAGATCTGGTCGCAGATCTTGTCGGGGTGTCCCTCGGTGACGGATTCGGACGTGAACAGGCGCAAGTCGGTCATCGATACTCCAGGGCGAAAGTGAGGGGCGGAAACCAGTATGCCCTCGGGATCCGACACCGCGGATCCCGAGGGCACCGACCGTCAGCGACGGCGAGGCAGTCTCTTACTCTGCGTGGCGCAGGCGCAGCTTGTCCTCGTGGATCTCGTGCAGCGCGATCGTGAGCGGCTTGTCCTCGACGTTCGAGTCGACGAGCGGCCCGACGTTGTCGAACAGGTTGCCCTCGTGGAGGTCCGAGTAGTAGTCGTTGATCTGACGCGCACGCTTGGACGCGTAGATGACGAGCTCGTACTTCGACTCGACCTTTTCGAGCAGCGCGTCGATGGGGGGATCGATGATTCCCTGGTTCGTTCCGGCCATGAGATCCTCCTGGGGTTCTGGCGGGTGAGGTAAGCGGTGAGGGCGGCGCGACCGCCGCGCATCCGATCATCCTACCGTGAGAGGGCGGAACTCCGGTCACCTGCGCGCCACGATCTGCCGTTTCGAGCTGATGACGCCGGTGTCGAACCCGGCGAGGCGGAGACCGCCGTAGAAGCGCGCATGCTCGACCTTGATGCACCGATCCATCACGACCTGTAGCCCGCCCGCTCGCGCGACCCCAGCCGCTTTGTCGTTGATGGACCCCAGCTGCAACCAGAGTGTGCCCGCGCCGCGCGCGACCGCCTCCTCGGCAACGGCGGGCAGGTCTTCGTGCCGGCGGAACACGTCCACGATGTCCGGCGTGGTGGGCAGGTCGGCCAGCGAAGCGAATGCGGGGCGCCCGAGGACCGTCGTCGCCCGAGGATTGACGAAGAAGACCTCGTAGGAAGAGCTGCCGAGCAGATACGAACCGACGAAGTAGCTCGCGCGGGCGGTGTTGTCCGAGGCTCCGACGATCGCGACGGTGCGCGCGGTCCTCAGGATGTCGTATCGCGCGCGGGCACCCGTCTCGTCGTTGCCGCGCGGCGCAGGTGCGTCAGCCATCGCATCCGTGGTGGGCGCCGCGCCGGACCCGGGGAACGCGCACGACTCGGCGGTCATCGGGTCCGGCCCGTCGCCGCGGTGAGCGCCTGGTCCAGGTCCCAGAGGATGTCTTCGGGGTCTTCGAGGCCGACGGAGATCCGTACGAGATCCGGAGCGACTCCGGCCGCTTCGAGCTGGGCCGGCGAGAGTTGCCGATGGGTCGTGGAAGCCGGGTGGATGACGAGCGTGCGCGCATCCCCGATGTTGGCGAGATGTGACGCGAGCTGAACCGCGTCGATGAACCTCTCCCCCGCAGCGCGAGCTCCCTCGGGATCACCCTCGCGGGCGTGCACCCCGAATGCGAAGACCGATCCCGGGCCCAGGGGCAGGTACGTCCGGGCGCGCGCGTGATGCGGG
Source organism: Microbacterium koreense (assembly GCF_042677105.1). NCBI lineage: Bacteria > Bacillati > Actinomycetota > Actinomycetes > Micrococcales > Microbacteriaceae > Microbacterium > Microbacterium koreense. Next base: position 2,094,087 of record NZ_JBHTIM010000001.1, on the reverse strand, counting down.
TGGGCGTCGAGACCTGCCCATGTGACGTACGACACGCGGGGGTCGCTCTCGAGCCACTCCGCGACGATCCGCGCACCGGTCAGGTGTGCGTCGATGCGCTGCGGGAGAGTCTCGATCCCCTGGAGCAACTGGAACGCGGCCTGCGGACTGAGGGCCGGCCCGATGTCGCGCAGCTGTTCGCTGCGCAGCCTCGTGAGGAATCCGTACTCGCCGAAGTTGTCCCACCAGCGGAGGCCGCCGTAGGACTCGACAGGTTCGGTCATCTGAGGGAAGTTGCCATTGCCCCAGTCGAATGTGCCCTTCTCGACGACCACACCCCCGAGCGTCGTGCCGTGACCACCGAGGAACTTCGTCACAGAGTGGATGACGATGTCGGCGCCGTGCTCGAGTGGTCGGGCGAGATACGGCGTCGCCAACGTCGCATCGACGACCAACGGGATGCCGGCGGCATGGGCGACCTCGGAGAGGCCTTCGACGTCGGCGATCTCGCCGGAGGGATTGCCGATCATTTCGACGTACAGCACCTTGGTTTCGGGGCGGATCGCCGAGGCGTAGTCGGCGGGGTCGCTCGAGCCCACGAACGTCGTCTCGACGCCGAACCGGCGCAGCGTGACATCGAGTTGGGTGACGGTGCCGCCGTAGAGCTGAGCGGATGCGACGACGTGGTCACCGGAGCCGACCAGCGCGGCGAAGGTGATGAACTCCGCACTCATGCCCGAGGCCGTCGCGACCGCTCCGATGCCGCCTTCGAGCGAAGCGAGGCGTTCCTCGAGAGCCGCGACCGTCGGGTTGCCGATGCGCGAGTAGATGTTGCCGTACTTCTGCAGCGCGAAGAGATTGCCGGCATCCGCCGCATCGTCGAACACGAACGAGGTCGACTGGTAGATCGGCACAGCGCGCGCACCGGTGGTGGCATCGGGCGTCCCGCCGGCGTGGAGCGCACGCGTGCGGAATCCGAAGGTGTGGTCGGTGGTCATACGGTGTTCCCTCCGGGGGCGGGTCAGGTCCACCGGCGCAGCAGGCGCTTCTCGACGAGGGTGAGGATCGCGTTCGAGACGGCGCCGAGCAGGGCCAGGACGATGATCGTGAGGATGATGCGGTCGACGCGGCCTGTTTGCTGCGAATAGATCAGGAGGAACCCGAGCCCCATGGACGCGGCGATGAGCTCGGCGGCGACGAGGAACAGCCATGCCTGAGCCATCGCCAGTCGCAGGCCCGACACCAACGGCGGAACCACGGACGGAAGTTGCACGAGGCGGAACAGTTCCCAGCCGCGCAGACTGAACGATCGCCCCATCTCGACCAGACGCGTATCGACGTGCCGCAGGGCGCCGGAGACCGTCGTGTAGACGGGGAAGAACGCCCCGATGGCGATGAGTGTGACCTTCGAGTCTTCGCCGATTCCCATCCAGAGCAGCAGAAGTGGGACGAGTGCGAGAGAAGGGATCGCGCGCAGGGCCGCGAGAGACGGGCTCAGGAGGACGTCGCCGATCCGCGTGAGGCCGACGAGCGCTGCAGCACCGATCCCGACGATCGAGCCGAGGGCGAAGCCCAGAATCACCCGCTGGACCGAGATCGCGATGTGGAGCCAGAGTTCCCCGGACTGTGCCATCTCGATTCCCGCCGACAGCACGGTCGCCGGCGCGGGAAGCAGGTAGGAGGGAACGAGCCCCGAGCTCGAGGCGATCTGCCACGCGACGACAAGTGCGAGGGGCACGACGAACCCGCCCGCGATGCGCACCGCGGGGCGGGACCACAGCGTCGTGCCGGTGGGCCCGGAGCGGGGGGTGATCCCCGCCTCGGGCGCACCTGCACCGGCTGTCAGGGTGCTCACGGCGACGCCGTCGCAGCGCGGGCGAATGAGTCGTCGACGAGGGAGGCCAGCGCCTCGTCGATGGCGGCTTGGCCGCCCTGCACCGCGCCGGAGTCCACCAGGACGGGGCCGATCTTCTCGAGGACCGCCAGCTGCGCGTCACCGGGGATGCCGCTGACGTCGAGGTTCGAGCGTTCCAGGATCACCGTCGTCGCGACCGCCGGTTCGATCGCCGCGACTTCGGCGAGGAGCTCGGCCGTCGCGTCGGGGTTCTCCAGCGCCCACTGCCTGGCCTCTTCATAGGCGTCCACCACGACCTGGAGGACGTCGGGATGCTCGGTGATGAACTCCTCCGTCGCGTTGAGGAACCCGTAGGAGTTGAAATCGACGTTGCGGTACACCAGTTCGGCACCGGACTCGCTTTCCGCCGCGGCCATGATCGGGTCCAAACCCGCCCACGCGTCCACCGAACCGGCATCCAGTGCCGCTCGGCCGTCCGCGTGCTGCAGATTCTGCAACTGCACATCGGCGATCGTCAGGCCTTCGGTCTCGAGGGCCTGAAGGAGGAAGAAATACGGGTCGGTGCCGGGTGTCGCGGCGACCGATCGGCCTTGGAGGTCGGATACCGAAGCGATGTCGCTGCCGGCCGGGACCACGAGTGCCGACCACTCGGGCTGCGAGTAGATGTCGACGACCTTGATCGGCGATCCGTTGGCGCGGGCGAGCAGGGCTGCAGAGCCCGCGGTCGATCCCACATCGATCGACCCCGAACGGAGGTACTCGTTGGCCTTGTTCGAGCCGGCGGATTGCACCCACTCGACCGTGACGCCCTCGCCGAGCGCCTCTTCGAGCAGTCCCTGGTCGCGGATGACGAGGCTCAGCGGGTTGTAGGTCGCGTAGTCGACCGCGAGGGTGTCGGTCGACCATGCGCCCGCTGTGTCCGCGTCCGAGACGGCCGACGCGTTCTCACCGGCGAGGCATCCGGTCGTGGCCATCATCATCGCACCGGCGAGAACGATCGCAGGGACGGTGCGGCGGGCGATGACGGTCATCGTTGCTCCTCAGGGGTGTGGTGATGGGTGGGAACGCCGAGCCCTTCCAGGAGCTCGGCGCGGAGGTCGGCGAACGTGTGATCGGCGCGATCGCGCGGTCTGTGGCCGGGAACGTCGATCGATCGCACGATCGAGGTCGCCTCAGGATCGACATCGAGGGTGCGCAATTGGATGACGCGGTCGGCGAGATAGAGCGCCTCTTCGACGTCGTGTGTCACCAGAGCGATCGTCGTGGGACGTCGTGCGTGGATGTCGAGCACGAGGTCCTGCATCCGCAGACGCGTGAGCGCATCGAGCGCGCCGAAGGGCTCATCGAGGAGCAGTACCTCGGGCGTGCGTGCGAGGGCACGGGCGAGCGAGGCACGCTGGGCCATTCCCCCCGAAACGGCCGACGGGCGCTTGTGCGCCGATGACGCGAGTCCGACGAGGTCGAGCAGTTCATCCACGCGGTCGCGGCGCTCGCGGGCGGAAACGCCTCGGCGCACACCCAGAGCGACGTTCTGCGCAAGCGTGCGCCACGGCAAGAGCCTCGGCTCCTGAAAGCCCACGGCCGTGCGCTCGTCGGTTGCCGTCACCGTCGTGCCGTCGACGGCGACGACGCCTGCGGTGGGAACATCCAGACCCGCGAGCAATCGCAACAGCGTGGACTTGCCGCATCCGGAGGCGCCGACGATCGCGACGATCTCACCGGGACGCAGAGAGAGGTCCACGCCTCGCAGGACGGTGTGAGCATCTCGCCCTGACCCGAACGTGCGAACCAGCCCGCTGACGCGGACGGCGCCCCGGCGCGCATCGGGCGCGTCGGAAGGCGAAGGCGACGGCGTGAGCACGGAGGGCGATGTGGCGGGCATGCCCACAGTGTGACGGTGGGACCGTGGGCGATGCGACCCGCGCGTAACGTGCCGTCACGCGAGCGCTCAGCGAGCCAGCGCCGCCACCTCGGATGCGGCGCGCTCGACATCGTCGTTCACGACGCGGTAATCGAACTCGTCCTGTGCAGCCAGTTCGACACGTGCGGTCCTCAGGCGCCGCGCGCGCTCTTCCTCTTGCTCCGTGCCGCGGCCGACGAGTCGGTCGACCAGTTCATCCCAACTGGGTGGAAGGAGGAACACGAGTGTCGCGGACGGCGCGGCCGCGCGCACCTGTCGTGCACCCTGCAGGTCGATTTCGAGCAGCACGGTGCGCCCCGCCTCGAGGGCTTCGTCGATGGGGCGGCGCGGGGTGCCGTATCGATAGCGATTGTGGACGGTCGCGTACTCGAGGAGTTCTCCCTCGGTCACGAGACGGTCGAACTCGGCATCGTCGACGAAGAAATAGTGCTCCCCGTCGACTTCGCCGGGCCGCGCGGGTCGGGTGGTCGCCGACACCGAGAGCAGGATGTCGGGGTGGTGCTGCTTGATGTGGCCGGCCACGGTGCCCTTGCCGACGGCAGTCGGCCCGGCGAGCACGACGAGGCGACTGCGACCGCTGCGCGGGGTGGCGACGGGAAACCGTTCGTCGAGGAAACGCATGAGGTCGATGCGCTGACGACTGCCCAAGCCCCCGAGCCTCTTGACAGGAGAGATGCCGAGATCGGCGAGGATGCGGTCGCGTTTGCCCTCCCCGATCGCGGGGATGCTCGTGAGGAATTCGGTCACACGCATCGCCGCAGCGGGTGTGTCGGGGCGGCTCCACGCTCGCCGCAGGAGCTCCTGCGGCGAGATGACGCGCGTGGCGACGTCCTTCTTGAGGGCCGACCGCGCTCGTCTGGCGGCGACCGCACGACGGGAGGCGGCCACGCGGTCGACATCGGGAGGCGTACGGGAATCAGGCATCGCGGTTTCCACCGTACAGCGCCTGACGCTCGTCGATACGCGCCGCCAGCCCATCGGGACCGGCCGACAGGATGCTGCGGCTCTCTGATGCCACGACGTTGCCCGCGACCGCACCGAACAGCGACCCGAGAGCGGCGGGAACGGCGCCCTGCGCACCGAATCCTGGCGCAAGAATCGGGGTGCGAGCGAGCAGCTCATCATCGAGGTGGAGCGCCGCGCGATTCACCGTCGCCCCGATGACGACGCCGATCGCGCCCAGTCCCCCGCCGAACGCCGCGGAACGGTTGACCTCGTCGATGTCGACGGCGACGCGCGCCGCCACCGTCTGGCCATCAGCGGCGGCCACGTCTACCGTCTGTGCAGCCTGCAGGACGTCGGCGTGCGGGTTGCTGGTCGCCGCCAGCACGAACAGGCCCTTGTCGTGCCGGACTGCGGTGGCATAGGCCGCACGAAGCGACTCAGGACCGAGATACGGGCTGACCGTCAGCGCGTCCGCTTCGAGCGGTGAGCCGGGCGTCAGCCAGGCGTCGAGGTATCCGGTCATCGTCGAGCCGATGTCGCCGCGCTTGGCATCGGCGATCAAGATGAGACCTGCATCGCGCGCGGCGGCGAAGACATCCTCCAGAGCGTGGAAGCCGTCACCGCCGAAGCGCTCGAAGAACGCCACCTGCGGCTTGACGATCCCGACGCGCCCCCGTGCCGCGTCGACGACCCGCAGGCCGAAGTCGCGGGCGCCGGCGGCTGTGGCAGGCAACCCCCAGGAGTCCAAGAGGGACTCGTGGGGGTCGATGCCGACGCAGAGGGGGCCGTCGGCGTCGAAGGACGCCCGCAGGCGTCCGCCGAACGTCGTCACTGCCGAGCCGCTCGATCGATCGCGTACTCCTGCAGACTCTTCACGTCGAATCCACCGCGCAGCGCGGGCATCGCGCTCACCGCGGCACCGAGCACGGCCATCGTGGTGAACAGCGCCTTGTCGGCGGCCACCGCCGCAGCCCGGATCTCGTAGCCGTCGGCGCGAGCCGTTCCGCCCGAGGGGGTGTTGACGATGACATCGATCTCACCGGCGTTGATGAGGTCGACGATGTTCGTCTCACCGTCTTGCTGGGTTTCGCTGAACTTGTTGACCACCTCGACCGCGATGCCGTTGCGCGCGAGGATCTCTGCCGTGCCCTCCGTGGCGACCAGGCTGAACCCGAGTTCCTGCAAGCGGTGTGCCGGCAGAATGACGGCACGCTTGTCGCTGTCGGCGACGGAGATGAAGACGGTGCCCGACAGCGGCATCCCGCCGTACGCGGCCTCTTGTGACTTGGCGAACGCGGTCGGGAAGTCCCGGTCGATCCCCATGACCTCGCCGGTCGAACGCATCTCGGGACCGAGGACGGAGTCGACCATCTGACCGTCCTTCGTGCGGAACCGCTTGAACGGCAACACCGCTTCCTTGACCGAGACGGGGGCGTCCAGTGGCACGCGGGAGCCGTCGTTCTCGGGCAGCAGTCCCTCGGCGACGAGCTCGGCGATCGTGGCACCCGCCATGACGCGCGAGGCCGCCTTGGCGAGGGGAATGCCCAGCGCCTTCGACACGAAGGGCACCGTGCGGCTCGCCCGCGGGTTCGCCTCGATGACGTAGAGCACGCCCGCGCTCACCGCGAACTGGACGTTGAGCAGTCCCCGGACGCCCACCCCTTCGGCGATCGCGCGTGTGGCGGCGCGGACCCGGTCGATCTCGGTGCGTCCGAGACTGACCGGCGGCAGCGTGCAACTGGAGTCACCGGAGTGGATTCCGGCTTCTTCGAGGTGCTCCATGACCCCGCCGATGTACAGGTCGGTGCCGTCGTACAACGCGTCGACGTCGATCTCGATGGCGTCGTCGAGGAACCGATCGACCAAGAGCGGCAGCCCGGGGCCGATGATCGCCTGATCGGCGATGCGCCCGAAGTAGTCGTGCAGGCTCGGAGTGTCGTAGACGATCTCCATGCCGCGTCCGCCGAGCACGAAGCTCGGGCGTACGAGCACCGGGTAGCCGATCTCTTCGGCGATCCGGACGGCGCCGTCGACGTCGATGGCCGTGCCGTTGCGCGGCGCCATCAGTCCCGCGTCGTCGAGAAGACGTGAGAAGAGCTCGCGCTCTTCGGCCAGATCGATCGCGGCAGGACTCGTACCGAGGATGCGGTACCCCGCGGCTTCGATGCCCTTGGCCAGGCCCAGCGGGGTCTGTCCGCCGAGCTGGCAGATCACCCCGAGGATCTCACCGGATTGCGCTTCGGCGTGAAGGACTTCGAGGACGTCTTCGAGGGTCAACGGCTCGAAGTACAGGCGATCGCTCGTGTCGTAGTCGGTCGAGACCGTCTCGGGGTTGCAGTTGACCATGACGGTCTCGAATCCGGCATCCGCCAGCGCGAACGACGCATGCACACACGAGTAGTCGAACTCGACGCCCTGGCCGATGCGGTTCGGGCCCGAGCCGATGATCACCACCTTCGTGCGGTCGGACGGGGTGACTTCGGTCTCGTGGTCGTAGCTGGAGTAGTGATAGGGCGTGAGTGCCGGAAACTCGCCCGCGCAGGTGTCGACCGTCTTGAAGACCGGGCGGATGTCCATGCCGTGGCGGATGCCGCGGACCTCGACCTCCGTGGTGCCGCGCAACTCGGCGATCTGGGCGTCGCTGAAACCGTGCTCCTTCGCGACGCGGAGCACGTCGGCGTCCAGCTCCGACGCCGTACGGATGAACTCTGCGACCTCATTGATGAGGACGATCTGATCCAGGAACCACGGGTCGATCTTCGTCGCCTCGAAGGCCTGCTCGACCGTGGCACCCTTGCGCAGTGCCTGCTGCAGGACGACGATGCGTCCGTCCGTGGGCGTCCGGGCGATGTCGAGCAGTTCCTCGACCGAACGCTCTTCCCGTCCCCAGTGGAAACTCGAGCCTCGCTTCTCGAGCGAGCGCAAGGCTTTCTGGAAGGCCGTCGTGAAGTTGCGTCCGATCGCCATCGCCTCGCCGACCGACTTCATGGTCGTCGTCAGCGTCGTATCGGCAGCGGGGAACTTCTCGAAATTGAAGCGCGGCACCTTGACGACGACGTAGTCGAGTGTGGGCTCGAAGCTCGCCGGCGTCACCTTCGTGATGTCGTTCGGGATCTCGTCGAGGCGATACCCGATCGCCAGCTTCGCGGCGATCTTTGCGATCGGGAATCCGGTGGCCTTCGATGCGAGCGCCGACGATCGCGACACGCGCGGGTTCATCTCGATGACGATGATGCGCCCCGTCGCCGGATCGACGGCGAACTGGATGTTGCATCCGCCGGTGTCGACGCCGACGGCGCGGATGATGTCGATGCCGATGTCGCGCAGCTTCTGGTACTCGCGGTCGGTGAGGGTGAGCGAGGGGGCGACCGTGATCGAGTCGCCGGTGTGCACGCCCACGGGGTCGACGTTCTCGATCGAACAGACGACCACCGTGTTGTCCGCGGTGTCGCGCATGAGCTCGAGCTCGTACTCCTTCCACCCGAGAATCGACTCCTCGAGTAGCACCTCGTGTACGGGGGAATCCCGCAGACCCGCCCCCGCGATTCGCCGGAGGTCGGCCTCGTCGAACGCGAAGCCCGACCCGAGCCCGCCCATCGTGAACGACGGTCGCACGACCAACGGGTATCCGAGTACATCGGCCGCCGCGAGGACATCGTCCATCGTGTGCGCGATACGCGACGCGGCGACATCGGCACCGGCTTCGATGACGAGGTCCTTGAAGATCTGACGGTCCTCGCCCTTGCGGATCGCATCGACATTCGCGCCGATGAGCTCGACGTCGTACTTCTCGAGGATTCCGCGGTCGTGCAAGGCCATGGCCGCATTGAGCGCGGTCTGCCCGCCGAGGGTGGGGAGGATCGCGTCGGGCTTCTCCTTGACGAGGATCGACTCGATCACCTCGGGCGTGATGGGCTCGATGTATGTGGCATCGGCGAAATCGGGGTCGGTCATGATCGTGGCCGGGTTCGAGTTGACGAGGATGACACGCACACCCTCCTCGCGCAGCACGCGGCACGCCTGGGTGCCCGAATAATCGAACTCGCAGGCCTGGCCGATGACGATCGGGCCGGACCCGATGACGAGGACGCTCGTGATGTCGTCGCGCTTGGGCATCAGTTGTCTTCTCCGTGTGCCGAGTCTGCTGTGTCATGCCCTGTCGTCGGGGCCGTGCCTTCGCGGCTGGCGACGACGAGGTCGCGGAACCGATCGAAGAGGTAGTTCGCGTCGTGGGGGCCCGCAGCGGCCTCGGGGTGGTACTGCACCGAGAACGCAGGGATGTCGAGAGCTCGCAACCCCTCGACCACGCGGTCGTTGAGGCCGATGTGAGACACCTCGACCTTGCCGTATCCGTGGGGGCTGTCAAACGGCTCGTCCAGCGACGGAGCGTCCACGGCGAAACCGTGGTTCTGCGCGGTGATCTCGACACGTCCGGTCTGCTTGTCGAGCACCGGCTGATTGATGCCGCGGTGTCCGAACGGCAACTTGTATGTGCCCAGACCCAATGCCCGGCCCAGAAGCTGATTGCCGAAGCAGATGCCGAAGAACGGCAACCCGTCGTCGAGGACGGCACGAAGGAGCTCGACGTGTTCGCCGGATGCGGCCGGGTCGCCGGGACCGTTCGAGTAGAAGACCGCGACGGGGTCGATCGCACGCACGTCGTCGATCGTGACGTGTTGCGGCAGGAGGTGGACGTCGAACCCGCGCGCGGCGAGGTTGTCGACCGTCGCCTGCTTCATGCCGAGGTCGAGGACGGCCAGATTCCCCACGCGGGGCCCGGTCGCGGGGGTGACCTCGGCGGCGGAGACCGAGACGGTCGCCGACAGGTTCTGGCCCGCCATCGCCGGTGCCTCCACCACGAGACGCCGCTGCTCCTCGGAGTCGAGCGCTGCGTCGTCACCCGAGAAGATCCCCCCTCGCATGCTGCCCGCGGAACGGATGTGGCGCGTCACGGCGCGCGTGTCGATCCCGCTGATGCCCACGACACCGTCGGCGACGAGCGCGTCGTCGAGCGACTCATCGGCACGCCAGTTGGAGACCACGCGCGACGGGTCGCGCACGATGTACCCGGACACCCAGATCCGTCGGGATTCCGGGTCTTCATCGTTCATTCCGGTGTTGCCGATGTGAGGCGCCGTCTGCAGCACGATCTGACCCGCGTACGACGGATCGGTGAGCGTTTCCTGGTATCCGGTCATTCCCGTGGTGAAGACGACCTCGCCGAGTGTCGTCCCGGTGGCGCCGTAGGCGCGACCGCTGAAGCGCGTTCCATCCTCGAGGACGAGCACCGCGGGTGTCGTGTGGAACAGGGAGGTCATACGTCGGTTCCCGTCTGGATCGGGGTGATGGTGGAAGAAATGAGCTCGGTCAGCGATCTACTGGATCGGTCCTGCGGGCGGAAGTAGGAATCGACCGTGGTGTCGTCTACACGCCAGGTGAGGCGCACGAGACCGTCTTTCTCGACGACGCGATCGATCGCGACAGTCGCCTGGGCGACCTCGATGATCCGGTCGCGCGCGATGACGACGCGCGGTTTGCCGGTGAGATCGAGGGCGAGCCCCGCCTCGCTGACGACGAGGTCGGCACGCGAGCGAAACGCCAGTCCGCGCACCGCGAGTCGTTCCAGGGGCTGACCGTGCGCCGTCGTCGCGACGTAGAGCCCCGCGACGTCGGCGCGAATCCTCGCACGTTCGGGGAGTTCGCCGACGGGTGCGGTGAGCCCGGAGTCGCGGCGCGTCCGACGCCACCAGCCCCACGCGGCCAAGCCCAGGATGAGCACGGCGACGCCGACCATGACGAGTACAGCGGCTTCGCGGGTCATGCGAGGTCTCCCGGGCGGTCCAGGAGCGCGCCGTCCGCGACCGTGGGGACGCCCTTGTACACCGTCCACCGGACGTCACCGGGAAGCTCGCGTCCCACGTACGGCGAGTTGTCGCTGCGGCCCCGGAGGTCGGCCGTCGTGAACGTGCGTTGCGGCGTGGGGTCGTACAGGGTGAACGACGCGGGATGCCCGACCGTCAGCGGCGTCCCGTGGTCGGCGAGCCGCCCGATCCGTGCCGGGGTGCGTGAGAGGACGCGCGCGACATCCGCCCATTCGAGAAGGCCCGTGTCGACCATCGTCTGCTGGACGACCCGCAGCGCGCTCTCGAGTCCCACCATGCCGTGCGCGGCAGCTTGCCACTCGCACGCTTTGGATTCGACGGGATGCGGAGCATGATCGGTCGCGACGATGTCGATCGTGCCGTCGGCGAGTCCCTCACGCACTGCATGCACGTCCTCTTCGCGACGAAGCGGGGGGTTGACCTTGAACCGGGGGTCATAACCGCGCACGAGCTCCTCGGTCAGAAGGAGATGGTGCGGAGTCACCTCGGCGGTGACGTCGACGCCACGCTTCTTGGCCCAGCGGATGATGTCGACCGACCCCGCGGTGGACAGGTGACACACGTGCAGACGCGACCCGACGTGTTCGGCGAGCAAAACGTCGCGGGCGATGATCGATTCTTCGGCGACGGCCGGCCATCCGGCCAGACCCAACTCGGCCGACACCACGCCCTCGTTCATCTGCGCGCCCTCGGTCAACCGTGGATCCTGCGCGTGTTGGGCCACGACGCCGTCGAATGCCTTCACGTACTCGAGCGCGCGCCGCATGATGAGGGGGTCCCAGACACAGAAACCGTCGTCGCTGAAGACGCGGACCCGCGCGCGGGAGTCGGCCATCGCGCCGAGTTCGGCGAGGCGTTCACCTCGCTGTCCGACCGTCACCGCGCCGATCGGCTGCACGGTCACGTAGCCCGCAGCCTCACCCTGGGCAAGCTCCTGCTCCACAACGCCGGCGGTGTCGGCGACGGGCGAGGTGTTGGGCATGGCGAAGACGGCGGTGAACCCACCGGTCGCGGCGGCGCGTGAGCCGGTGAGAATGGTCTCGGAGGCTTCGTAGCCGGGTTCACGCAGGTGCACATGGAGGTCGACCAAGCCGGGCAGCGCGATCAGCCCGTCGGCGTCGAGGACGCGGGCCCCGGCACGAGAGAGCCCCACGCCCGTCGCGGTGATCATGCCGTCCTCGACGAGAAGATCGGCGGTCTGACCGCCCTCGATGCGCGCACCGCGGATGACCATGGTGTGCGGCGAACCCGAAGTCTGTGGAACGGTCATCGTCCGTCCTCCTTCTCGTCGTCGGCTCCCGCAAGCAGCAGGTACAGCACCGCCATCCGCACCGAGACGCCGTTGGTGACCTGCTCGAGGACGGTCGAACGCGGCGAGTCGGCGGCGTCGGCGGAGATCTCGAGCCCCCGGTTCATGGGACCCGGGTGCAGCACAATGCTATCTGGCGAGAGCGCCGCGTTCCGCCGTGCGTCCAAGCCCCAGCGGCGCGCGTACTCACGCTCATTGGGAAAGTACGCAGCGCTCATGCGTTCGGCCTGGATACGCAGCATCATGAGGGCGTCGGGCGCCTCGGAGATCGCGTGGTCCAGGTCGTAGTCGACGCGTACGGGCCACGCCGAGAGGTCCTGTGGGACGAGGGTGGGCGGCGCGACGAGGGTCACCTGCGCACCGAGCGTGGTCAACAGCCACACGTTCGACCTCGCGACCCGCGAGTGCAGGATGTCGCCGACGATCGTGACGCGCATTCCGTCGAGCGCGCGTCCGCGGCTGTCGGCGCCGAAGCGGCGCTTGCGCATCGTGAACGCATCGAGCAACGCCTGAGTGGGATGCTCGTGCGTGCCGTCGCCGGCGTTCACGACGCCGGCGCTGATCCAGCCGCTCGTCGCGAGGGTACGTGGGGCTCCCGAGGCGCCATGGCGGATGACGACCGCGTCGGCACCCATAGCCTGCAGCGTCTGGGCGGTGTCCTGGAGTGACTCCCCCTTCGAGACGCTGGATCCCTTGGCTGAGAAGTTGATGACGTCGGCCGAGAGGCGTTTCGCCGCGGCCTCGAAGGAGATCCGCGTGCGGGTCGAGTCTTCGAAGAAGAGATTCACGACGGTGCGGCCGCGCAGCGTCGGGAGCTTCTTCACCTCACGATGCTGCGTGTCGGCCATGTCTTCGGCGACGTCGAGGATGCGCACCGCGTCCGCGCGGCTCAGGGAGCGGGTGTCGAGAAGATTCCTCATGACTCGAACGTCACCTCTTCGATGCCGTCGACCTCTGCGAGCCGCACGTTCACGCGCTCGTCCCGAGCGCTGGGAAGGTTCTTGCCGACGAAATCCGGCCGAATCGGCAATTCGCGGTGACCCCGGTCGATGAGCGTCGCCAGGCGGACCGCCGACGGGCGCCCGATGTCCTGCAGCGCATCGAGCGCGGCGCGGATGCTGCGTCCCGAGAACAGCACGTCGTCGACCAGCACGACGACCCTGCCGTCGATGCCGTCGGCGGGAATCTCCGTCGGACGCGGTGTGCGCGTCGGATTGCGATGCAGATCGTCGCGGTACATCGTCACGTCGAGTGAGCCGACCGGGATCGTCGATCCGCTGAAGTCGGCGAGCAACCCGCCGATGCGGTGGGCGAGGGTGACACCACGGGTCGGGATACCGAGGAGGACAAGTCCGTCCGGGCCCTTGTTGGACTCGAGGATCTCATGAGAGATCCTCGTCAGTGCGCGCGCGATGTCGGCTTCGTGCAGCACGGTTCGCGTGCTCATCCGCCGCTCCCTTCTCCGCCTCACAGGACGGGGTTAAAGGTTGCTGGGTCGTGGAGAGTCTAGCGTGCCTCCGTCACACCACGGGTGACGCCGCATCGGCGTCGACCGCGCTCGCGCGGATGGGATGGCCCTGCGTGGTCAGACAACGACCGCTGGCGAGGTCCCATTTCCAGTCGTGAAGCGAACAGGTCAGAACGCCGTCCTCGATCTTGCCCGTCTTGGTGAGATCAGCACGCAGGTGGGGGCACCGTCGCTGGACGACCCAGTCGCCCAGTCGCGCATCCTCGGTCTGGTCGGACTGCTCGGCATACCAGTTCTCGACGTATTCGATCCGATCACGAGAGAGGCACTTCAAAAACGTGGTGAGGAACTCGTTGAACTTGCCGCTGCGGCCGACGTCGAACTGCATGGACAGGAAGATCGAATTCGACCAGTCGATCTCGTGGTCGGCGATGTTCGTCGATACGAGATCAGCCGGGATCGTGTACCAATACACGCACTCCTCGCCGGCGTACTCACGCACCTTCGCCTTCGGGAAGTCGACCACCATGTCGAGGTCGCCGATGCGGAAACGCACGTTGCCGCCGACCCCGTTGCGGATCGTGCGCGCGCGGCGCAGCAACGGCTCCCACCACTGCTTGATCGCGGCGAGCATCTCCTCAGGCGGCAGCACGGCCGCGCGCGTCTCTTCTTCGGCGCGGATCTCGTCCTGCCTGCTGTCGCGCTGCTCGGCGAGATACGCCCACTTGTCGTCGAACACGCGGTCGATCTCTTCGGCGGTGTAGAGCGTCTGCGTCACCGAGATCTCCCCCGCGTCCAGGTCGACCTGCGTGCCGGGAAGGAACTCGTAGCCCTTCTGCTGAGGCCGAAGCTCCCGCATGTGGGCGAGGAACTCGCGCTGGTCGGTGAAGATCGCGTCGTCGTGGAGGCCCCGCCCGTTGTACCGGAAGAGTTCCTCCCGCAGGAACATCGGTGGTCCCGCCATCGGGAACACGTGCTCCGCGTCGACCTTCTCGATGTAGTACATCGCGCGCTTGTTCTGCGCGTCGCGCTTGAGTTTGGCGAAGTTCTGCTTCGCGTCCTGCGGAAGGTCGTAGACCATCGGCCACCAGATGGCTCCCGAGACCTGGGTGAAGTACGCGTCGGGTTTGGAGAACGACAGCAGCTTCTCGAGGTCGAGGGGGTGGGAGTCGTTCTGGTTGAGAATCGACGCGGTTCCGTCGTCGACGGACAGAGACGAGTCTCCGATCGGTCCGTCGCTCGGCGCGCGCAACGGGGTGATCATCATGGTGAGGGCGCCGTAGCGGAGAGGAACCCCCGCCTGCGTGTAGACGATGTTCTCGTAGCCGAGTGCACGCAGGTCTGTCTCGAGTTCATCCGTCGGATACTCCGGCAACAGCACCGAGATGTCCTTCGACACATACCGTTCGAGCAGCGCCGGGTCGAAGTGGTCACGGTGACGATGCGAGATGTAGAGGAAGTCCGCCGCGCCGAAACGCTCCCAATCCAGACCACGGTTGTCGGGGAAGGGGAACCACGAACCGAAGAAGCTCGGACCGATCACGGGATCACACAGGATGCTGCCGCCCGCCGTTTCGATGAACATTCCGGCATGACCCAAGCCCGTGACACGCATGCGTGCTCCCTTCCGTTGTCGAGTGTAGGCACGTCGAACGTCGCCCGTCCGGCGTCGCGCCGGAGAAAACCGCGATCAGCTCGCGCGCGCGATGCGTGCCAGCACGCCGTGAACGAAGGATCCGGCCTCTTCGGTGGAGTACTCCTTCGCGAGTTCGACGGCTTCGTCGATCGCGACCGCCGTGGGGATCTCGTCGTTGAAGAGAACCTCCCACGTGCCGATCCGAAGGACGGCGCGGTCGACGGCGGGCATCCGGGCGAGGGTCCAGTCCTTCGAGAATGTGGTGATCTGCTCGTCGATCGCGTCGCGGTTGTCGATCACGCCGTCGACGATGTCGCGCGCATAGAGCCAGGAGGCCTCGCGCGCAGGTTCGCTCGCGGCACGCTTGGCCTCGGCGGCGAGCATGACGCCGAGGTCGTCCCCGCGCACGTCGGACTGGAAGAGGATGTCGAGGGCGCGCTTGCGCGCCTTGGAACGAGCGCTCACGCGATCAGTTCACGCGACCGAGGTAGTCGCCCGTGCGGGTGTCGACCTTGACCTTGGTGCCGGTTTCGAGGAAGAGCGGAACCTGGATCTCGTAACCCGTCTCGACGGTCGCCGCCTTCGTGCCGGCCGACGAGCGGTCGCCCTGCAGTCCCGGCTCGGTGTACGTGATCTCAAGCACGACCGAGGCCGGCATGTCGAGGTACAGCGGGTTTCCGTCGTGGAGCGCGATCGTGACGTTCTGGTTCTCGAGCATGAAGTTCGCTGCGTCACCGACGACCGCGGCGCTGACGTTGATCTGGTCGTAGTCGTCCAGATCCATGAACACGAAGTTCTCACCGTCGTTGTAGAGGTACTGGAAGTCGCGGCGGTCGACGTTCTGGATGTCGATCTTGGCACCGGCGTTGTACGTCTTGTCGACGACCTTTCCGCTGACGACGTTCTTCAGCTTGGTGCGCACGAACGCGCCACCCTTTCCGGGCTTGACGTGCTGGAACTCCACAACGCTCCAGAGCTGCCCGTCGATGCTGAGGACGACGCCGTTCTTGATGTCTGCGGTGGATGCCATGAGGTGTGGGATTCCGTTCGTGTGTGAGTGGTCGCACGGAGTGCCGCGCGAATCCGACGTTCGATTCTAAAGGATGAGGAGGCGCCTGCCCGGATCAGCCGTCGGCGCCACCGGTGATCACCCCGATCAGCCGGTCGACGGCGGTGGCGTACCCGCCCACTCCCTCACCGACCACGTGCACTGTCGCAACGTCGGTGACGTAGGAGTGATGACGGAACTCCTCGCGAGCGTGAACGTCCGAGATGTGTACCTCGGCGACGGGCAGTCCGACGCCCGACAGCGCATCGCGCAGCACCACCGAGGTGTGGGTGAGGCCACCGGGATTGATGACGATGCCGGCGCAGTCGCTGCGTGCATCGTGGATGGCATCGAGGAGAACCCCCTCGTGGTTGCTTTGCACGGCACGCACGTCGAAGCCGCGCGCGGCCGCGGCATCCGTCGTCATCCGCTCAACGTCGGAGAGCGTGGCCGTGCCGTAGATCTCGGGCTCGCGAGTGCCCAAGAGGTTGAGATTCGGCCCGTTGACGAGAAGGATGCGGCGCACGGTCACGCGCTCAGCCTAACCATGCCTCAGGCACCCACCTCTTGATATGCGGCGAACAGGAGCGACTCGTCGGGCGCCTGCAGCACCGTGGGGCGCGCGATGTCGTCGAGGACGATGAACCGGAGCATGCCGCCGCGGCTCTTCTTGTCTCGCTGCATCGTGGCGAGGAGCTGTTGCCAGGCGCCGGCGCGATACGTCGTCGGAAGACCCAATGACGTCAGGATGTCGCGGTGGCGCTGCACCGCGTCGTCGGAGAGGCGCCCGGCGAGGCGCGAGAGCTCGGCGGCGAACATCATGCCGACCGAGATGGCCGCGCCGTGGCGCCACCGATAGCGTTCCGTGTGCTCGATCGCGTGTCCGAGCGTGTGGCCGTAATTGAGGATCTCGCGCAACCCGGCCTCGCGGAGGTCTTCACCGACGACGCGCGCCTTCATTTCAATCGCCAACTCGATACACCGGCGGAACGCTGCGCTCTGCGGGTCGACGACGCCCTGTGGATCGGCCTCGATCAGGTCGAGGATTTCGGGCGCCCAGATGAACCCTGCCTTCACGACCTCGGCGAACCCCGCGGTGCGCTCGAAATCCGAGAGAGAGTCCAGCAGATCGAGGTCGCAGACGACCGCCCGGGGCGGCCAGAACGCACCGACGAGGTTCTTGCCCTCAGCGGTGTTGATGCCCGTCTTGCCTCCGACCGCGGCATCGACCATGCCGAGGACAGTCGTCGGCACCTGCACGACGGCCACTCCGCGCAACCACGTCGCCGCGACGAACCCGGCGAGATCGGTGACGGCGCCGCCTCCGAAGCCGATCACGGCGTCGGTTCGGGTGAAGTCCGCCTGGCCCATGACCTGCCAGCAGAAGGCCGCCACCTCGACGCGCTTGCCCGTCTCGGCATCGGGGATTTCCGCGAGCAGCACCTCGCGGGAGCCGCCGAGCCCTTCGCGCAACGCCTCGGCCTTCGCGGACAGCGTCGGCGGGTGCACGATGAGCACCTTGCGCGCCGGCTCCGGTAGGGCGTCCGCGACCGTGCCCAGGATGTCCCGCCCGATCGTGATGTCGTACGCGGAATCACCGGCGACGCGGATGCGCGTGATGTCAGAGCTCATGAGGTTCCTTCCGTGGATCGCACCCAGTCGGCGATGGCGGTGACGACGTCGGAGAGCGGGCCCGAAGACGTGTCGAACGTCACATCGGCCAGCGACTCGTATACGGGGCGACGCTGTTCGTAGATGGATGTCCAGCGCTCGAGTGCGTCAGGGCCGTTGAGCAGCGGCCGCGACGAGTGTCGGATGCGTCCGGCCACGACACGGGGATGCACGGTCAGCAGCACCACGCGGTGGTCGGTCAGGGCGCGCTGGGTCGCCGGATCGAGGACTGCTCCCCCACCCAACGAGACGACGCCCCGGTCGGCGAGGCACTCGGCGACCACGGCCCGCTCGATGCTCCGGAAGTGCGCCTCGCCGTGCGCACGGAAGATCTCGTCGATCGGACCGTGCTCCCGGACGATCACCGCATCCGAGTCGGTGAAGCTCAGATCCGTCGCTCGCGCGACGCGTCGACCGATGCTCGTCTTGCCGGCACCCATCGGCCCGATCAAGACGATGGCGTCACTCGTCAACAGTCGAACCCGCCAGGGCGACGTCGCTCGCATCGGCGCTGCGCCGTGTCTCGGGGATGGACGCGAGGTACGACTCGAGATTGCGGCGGGTCTCGCCGATGCTGTCGCCGCCGAACTTCTCGAGAACGACGTCCGCGAGGACGATCGCCGTCATCGCTTCGGCGACGACTCCGGCCGCCGGTACCGCGCACACATCCGAGCGCTGGTGGTGGGCTGCTGCGGTTTCACCCGACGCGACATCGACAGTGCGCAGGGCGCGCGGCACGGTGGCGATGGGCTTCATCCCCGCCCGCACGCGCAGGACGGTACCCGTGGACATGCCGCCCTCGGTGCCGCCGGCCTTGTCGGAAGAGCGGGTGATGCCGTCCGCGGTCGCGAAGAGTTCATCGTGCGCGGCCGAGCCGCGACGACGGGTCGTCTCGAATCCGTCGCCGACCTCCACGCCTTTGATGGCCTGGATGCTCATGAGTGCGCCTGCGAGCTTGGCATCGAGGCGGCGATCCCAGTGGACGTGTGATCCGAGCCCCGGCGGCAGACCGTAGGCGAGCACTTCGACGATCCCGCCGAGCGTGTCGCCGTCCTTGCGCGCCGCGTCGACCTCGTCGACCATCGCGGCGCTCGTCGCGGTGTCGAAGCAGCGGAGCGGATCGGCGTCGAGCGCGGCGACATCGTCGGGTGTGGGGATGACGGAGCCGGCTGGCACATCGACTGTGCCGATCGACACCGTGTGGCTCACCAGCCGGATGCCGAGCTCACCCAGGAACGCCCGCGCGAGCGCCCCGAGCGCGACCCGCGCCGCGGTCTCACGGGCACTGGCGCGTTCGAGAATCGGACGAGCCTCGTCGAAGTCGTACTTCTGCATGCCGACGAGGTCGGCGTGCCCGGGACGGGGGCGGGTGAGGGCGGCGCCGCGACCGCGCGAGCGATCGGTGAGCTCGGTCGGCTCCGCGCTCATCACCTCGACCCACTTGGGCCACTCGGTGTTGCCGATTCGCAGCGCGACGGGGCTTCCGAGGGTCGTGCCCTGAACGACACCCGACGAGATCGACAGATCGTCCTGCTCGAACTTCATCCTCGATCCGCGTCCGTACCCGAGCTTGCGACGCGCGAGGTCTGCCTGGATGTCGGCGCGCGAGATCGGAATGCCCGAGGGCAGTCCTTCCATGATCGCGACGAGTTCGGGGCCGTGGGATTCGCCGGCGGTGAGCACTCGGAGCATTGCCCTAGTCTCCCATGACGGCAGCACGCATCGCGTCGAGGACGGCGTCCTCGCGATCGAGCGGCTCATCGACCTGGCCGGAGACGAAGATCCTGACCTGGAGGACGGCCTGGTGAAGCAGCATCCCCCGTCCGGACGCCACCGGGGCGTTCACGGCCTGCCACGCCGATGCGAGCGTGGTGGGCCAGTGCCCGTAGACGACGTCCAGCAGGGCGCCGCCTGTGCCGGCAAGCGCGGATGCTGCGTGATCCGAGACGTCGGCCCCGCCCGGCAACGTGGCGATCGTGACGTCAGCCGGCCGTCCGCTGGGTGCGTCGAACGACGCGTGGTCGACGCGCACCCCGAGTTCGCTCCCGAGGGCCGCGAGCGGCTCGACGGCCTCTGGACGGCGCGCGACGACCTCGACGGTGTCTGCGCCGATCTCGGCCAGCGCCACGAGAGCCGAGGTCGCCGTGGCCCCTGCGCCGACGATTCTGGCGGTGCCCACCCGCGCGACGCCGAGGTCGTTCATCGCCGCGACGAGACCGCCGACGTCTGTATTGAAACCCACAGGGCCGTCGTCGGTGAGCAGGAGGGTGTTCACGGCACCCGTCGACCGTGCACGATCATCGAGGCTCGCCGACGCCGCGAAGGCCACGGCCTTCAACGGATAGGTCAGAGACAGCCCCCGCCACCGGCCGTCGAGTCCCGCCAGCGCCGCGGCGAAGTCGGTTTCGGCGACCTGACGACGACCGTACTCCCACGGCAACGCGAGGACGCCGTACGCGGCGGAGTGCACGCGCGGAGAGCGGCTGTGGACGATGGGATCCCCCCACACCGCCAACCGGTCGCCGCGCGGGGTCAGCACCCCGAATCCGGGTTGTCGCGGCACCACGAGATCCACTGGTCGACCGCACGGTTGTGGTCGTCGATGTTCGTCGTGAAGACGGTCTCGCCCGTATCGAGGTTCACCGTCACGAAATACAGCCACTCCCCCTCGGCGGGGTTCATCGCCGACGCGATCGCGGTGTCACCCGGATTCGAGATCGGACCGATCGGCAGACCGGGGTACACGTAGGTGTTCCACGGGTTGTCGTCCGTGAGGGCTTCCTCAGAGGAACTCACCGTGCCGTCGTGCATCTCTCCGTACCCGTACTGGGCGGTGGAGTCCATCTGCAGGAGCCCGAACGTCTCTTGGTTGTCGGGGTCGAGACGATTGACGATGACGGTCGAGACCTTCTGCATGTCCTCTTCGAACCGGGCCTCGCGTTGGATGATCGATGCGATCGTCAGGATGCGCTGGCGGTCGGCCTCGGGCACGCCCGCGGCGTCGAGGGACTGGACCGCCCGGTTCACGAGCGTCTGCACGACCTCGACGGCGGTGACCTCGGGCGTGAACGTGTAGGTCGCGGGGAACAGCCAGCCTTCGAGCGAGTCGGCCGAGACACCGTACGCCGAGGGATCGGCCACTGCCGCCTGGAAGTCCTCCAGCGGGATGCCGAGACTCTCGGAAAGGATCGGCAACGACTGCTCCACGGTCAGTCCTTCGCGCAGCTGCGCGGTGTTCTCGAGTCGGTTCGCCGGGTCCATGATCGCCTCGAGCGCCGCGGCAGAGCTCATCTGACGTTGCAGCTGGAACACCCCGGGTTCGAACGGGGGGTTGAGGCCCTCGTCGATGAGGTAGTCGTAGAACGCCTCCGGGGTCATCGTCACGCCGGATTCGTAGAGCTTGGGTGAGATGGATGCACCGGTGTCGCCCGAGACGATCGTGAGGATCGCCTCGCCGTTGGCCAGACCGTCTTCGTAATCGTTCGGCTCTTCCCAACCCATCACGGCGCGGATCTGGTCCTCGTAGGTGGTCCACACGTACCACCCGCCGGCGGCGAGGCCGCCGAAGATCGCCAGGACCACGCCGAGGGCGATCCAGCCGCCGATCCGGCGGCGCCGTCGGTTCGGTCGCGGCGGCGCCGACCCGACATCATCGGTCGAGGTCTCACCTGCGAACAGGTCCTCGAGGCCGGGGGTGCTCACCGCGCCGGAGCGGTCGGTCGGTGCGGGTTCAGCGGCACCGGATCGCGCATACGACGCACGCGGCGTGGTCGGGGCGGTCGTCTCCTCCAACGTCACCGCAGCATCCACGGCTGCCGAAGCCGACCGCGGTGCAGGCTCAGCCGCGCGCGACGCAGCATCCGTCGTTGCGCGTACCGGTTCCGAATCGGCCGGTGCCGCAGTCGAGGCGCGCCTTGCGGGGTCGTCGCCGGGAACCGCACGGTCGTGGCCGGACGCGTCGCGCGATGTGGCGGCCGCGGCTGCGGCGCGCGCTGCGGCCTCGCGCGCCTCGCGTCGCGAGAGCGGTGGTGCGGCAGGTGCGGGGGGCGTGTCGGGCGCGGATTTCTCCGCCGCCCCCGAAGCCTCGCGATCGTCGATGGACGGTGGGGCCGTTGCCGGAGCGCCGTCCGCTGAGCCCGTTTCGTCGGCGGTGTCCTCCGACGAAATCCTGCGCGTACGCGCATCGGGCAGTTTGCCGAAGAGATCCGCGAACGGATCGTCGGGCGTCCTGTCAGGCATCGGGTGTGGGCTCCTGGCGAATCGGGTGACCGGCCGGGCGTCCCGTGTTCTTCTCGACGTCGATTGCCTGCTGCAAGAGCACGACGGCCGCGACCTGGTCAACAATGCTACGAGACGAACGCTGCGAACGCCCGGAATCGCGCAATGCCGCGTGTGCGGATACCGTCGACAATCGCTCGTCGACGAGTCTCACGGGCCGAGCCGATTCCGCCGCGATGCCGGCGGCGAACTCGCGCGCATCGGTCGTTGACGCCGTGTCTTCGCCGCGCATGTTCAGAGGAAGCCCGACGAGGATCTCCAATGCTTCGAACTCATCGGCGATCACCGTGACACGGTGGATAGCCGCCTCGTCCCGCGGGACGGTCTCGACAGGAGTGGCCAGCAGGCCGTCCGGGTCGCAGCGAGCGACGCCCACGCGGGCCCGCCCGACGTCGACCCCGATCCGTGTTCCCCGGCGGAAGCCGCTCACGCCGCCCCGAGCTCCGACCGGACAGCCGTCAGCGCCGCGGGCACTGCGGCGGGATCCGCCCCGCCACCCTGCGCGACGTCGTCGCGTCCGCCGCCACCGCCGCCGAGCGCGCGGGCGGCGACCTTTGCGAGGGCACCGGCCTTGGCGCCGGCGGCGCGTGCGGCCTCGGTCGTCGCCACGATGACGACGGGCCGCTCGCCGACGCGGGCTGCCAAGGCCACGACACCGGCATCCGAACCCAAACGATCCCGTACCTGGAGAGCGAGGGTGCGCACGTCGTCGCCCGACGACGCCGTACCGATGTCGGCCGCCACGACGCGGTAGGCGCCGAGGCGTTCTGCGGCATCCGCCAACGCCGGCCCCTGTTGCGCGATCTCTTTGGCTTCCAGCGCTGCGATCTTCTTCTCCGCGGCCTTGAGGTTCGCCGCCAGTTCCGCGATGCGAGCCGGCAGCTGCTCGCGCGGTGTCTTCAACGACGACGTCAGTTGTGACACGATCGCGCGCTCGGCGGCGAGCGAACGGAAGGCATCGAGGCCCACGAGTGCCTCGACGCGGCGATTCGACGCGCCGACCGAGGACTCGCCGACCACACTCACCAGGCCGACTTCGGAGCTGCGGCCCACATGGGTGCCACCGCAGAGCTCCCGCGACCAAGGACCGCCGATGTCGACCATGCGCACGACATCACCGTACTTTTCGCCGAACAGCGCCTGCGCGCCCAAAGCCTTGGCCTCATCGATCGGAAGAACGCGGGTGGTCACCTCGAGGTTGTCCCGCACAGCGTTGTTCGCGATCTCTTCGATCTCGGTCTTCGTCGCGTCGGACAGTGCCTGGCCCCACGTGAAGTCGAAGCGCATGTATCCGGCACGGTTCAGCGATCCCGCCTGCGTCGCGGAGGAACCCAGGGTGTCACGCAGCGCCGCGTGGATGAGGTGCGTCGCCGAGTGCGCCTGCTGTGCCGCTCGGCGGTTCACCGCATCCACCACCGTCGTCGCCGGCTGCCCGACGCCCACCTCGCCGCTGACGACCTCGACCGTGTGGCTCACGAGCCCCGGAACCGGTCGCTGGACGTCGAGGACCTCCAGCTCGTACCCGGGGCCGACGATGACACCCTTGTCGGCTACCTGACCGCCCGATTCGGCGTAGAGCGCCGTTTCGGCGAGGATGACCTCCGCAACCTGCCCGGTCACGGCGCTCTGCGCCGGATGTCCCTCGACGAGAAGCCCGAGCACCGTGGATTCGGTCTCGAGATCGGTGTATCCGGTGAAGACCGTCTCACCCAGTGCTCGGAAGTCGCGATAGACGCTCGTGTCGGCGAGCTGGCGCTTTCGCGACCGGGCATCGGCCTTCGCGCGAGTCCGCTGCTCGAGCATCAGCTCGTCGAACGCAGCCCTGTCGACGGTCAAACCCGCCTCTTCGGCGATCTCCAGGGTGAGGTCGATCGGAAAGCCATAGGTGTCGTGGAGGAGGAATGCCTCGGCGCCGTCGATCGAGGTGCCTCCGGCATCCTTCGTCTGCAGGAGTGATGCATCGAGGATCGCCTCGCCGGCTGCCAGGGTGCGCAGGAACGTCGCCTCTTCGGCAAGGGCGTACTGCTCGATGCGCGCGTAGTCGGTCGCCACGATCGGGTACGCCGTGGCCATTGCGTCGCGGGATGCGGCGAACAGTTCGCGGAACGTCGGTCCCTCGACGCCGAGAAGACGCATCGAGCGGATGGCGCGGCGCATCAGGCGGCGCAGGATGTAGCCGCGCCCGTCGTTGGACGGCGCCACACCGTCGGACAACAGCATCAACGACGAACGCACGTGGTCGGCGACCACACGGAAGCGCACGTCGTCTTCATGAACGGCTCCGTACGATCGCCCCGACAGCTCGACGGCTTTGTCGAGTACAGGACGCACCTGATCGGTCTCGTACATGTTGTCGACGCCCTGCTTGATGAACGCCACGCGCTCGAGACCCATGCCGGTGTCGATGTTCTTGTGCGGCAGTTCGCCCACGATGTCGAAGTCGTACTTCGAGCGCACATTCGTGATCTCGTACTGCATGAACACGAGGTTCCAGATCTCGACGTAGCGGTCGTCGTCCGTCGCCGGCCCTCCGTCGATGCCATAGGCAGGACCTCGGTCGAAGAAGATCTCGGAACACGGGCCCGCGGGGCCCGGAAGCCCCGTCGACCAGTAGTTGGTGTCCTTGCCGAGGCGCTGGATGCGCTCCTCGGGCAGATCGGTCAGCCGCAGCCACAGGTCATGGGCCTCGTCGTCTTCTTCGTACACCGTGACCCAGAGATCGGCGGGGTCGAACCCCAGTCCGCCGTCTTCTTCGGGCGAGGTCAACAGGCCCCACGCGAAACGGATGGCGCCTTCCTTGAAGTAGTCACCGAACGACCAGTTGCCGAGCATTTGGAAGAAGGTGCCGTGACGCGGCGTGTGGCCGACTTCTTCGATGTCGAGAGTGCGCAGGCACTTCTGCACATCGGCGGCGCGCGGGTACGGCGCCGGTACGTCACCGGACAGGTAAGGAATGAACGGCACCATACCCGCGACCGTGAACAGCAGCGCGGGGTCATCGGTGACGAGAGAAGCCGACGGCACGATCGTGTGCCCGTTCTTCTCGAAGTAGTCGAGGTAGCGCTGGGCGATCTCGGCGGTCTTCATATGGGGGTCTTTCCTCGTGTGGGCAACGGTCGACACCCGCCGTCGGCGGGTGACCGCGGGGGCGATCAGTCGGAGAGCGTGCGTGAGGCGGCGTCGACGGCCTCGGCCGCGGCATCCTTCGCGTCCTGGGCGGCTTGCGTGGCCACGTCGCGCGCGTCGTCGACGATCTCGGTCAGTCGAGACTCCTGCTCGCGGTAGGCGTCACCGATCCGGTCCGTGAACTCAGTGATGCGCGAGTCCACCTCGGAGAGCAGGTCATGCCCGCGCGGATCCTTGTTCACCAGATGCGCGAGGACGAAGCCCCCGGCGATGCCGAGCAGAAAACACGCGAACTTCTTCATGCCACCACTTCCTCGCGACGCCGCGGACACGGCTTCGTCCATCGTAGGCCGAAACGACGAAGGGCGCCGGGTTTCCCCGACGCCCTTCTGAGCTGATGCGTATCGACGTCAGCGTGCGGCGTAGTACTCGACGACGAGCTGCACGTCACAGACGACGGGCACCTCGGCACGCTTCGGGCGACGCACGAGGCGCGACTGAAGCTTGTCGAGCTCGACCTCGAGGTAGCCCGGGACGGGGGGCAGCACCTCGGCGTGACCACCGAGAGCGGCGACCTGGAACGGCTCCATGCCTTCGCTCTTGGCCTTGACGTGGATGAGCTGGCCCGGCTTCACGCGGAACGACGGGCGGTCGACGGTCTGGCCGTCGACCAGGATGTGACGGTGCACGACGAGCTGGCGCGCCTGTGCGGTGGTGCGCGCGAAACCCGAACGCAGCACGAGTGCGTCCAGGCGCATCTCGAGCAGCTCGACGAGGTTCTCACCGGTCAGGCCGTCCTTGCGGCGGGCCTCATTGAAGGTGTTGCGCATCTGCTTCTCGCGGATGCCGTACTGCTCGCGCAGACGCTGCTTCTCGCGCAGACGGACGGCGTAGTCGCTGTCCTGCTTGCGCTTGGTGCGACCGTGCTCGCCGGGCGCGTAGGGGCGCTTCTCGAGGTAACGGGCGGCCTTCGGGGTCAGCGCGACGCCGAGGGCGCGGGAGAGGCGGACCTTGCGGCGGTCCTGGGACTTCGTAGCCACGAAGTGTTCCTTCCATGACGCGGCCGTGTCTCTCACGGCTCGCGGACGTATCTCCCGCTCTTCGCCCTGTCCGGACTGCACGTCGGGGCACGCCGGAAGGTGGTTCAGAAGAGGGGGATGCCCGAAAACTCGGTTTCGAGCCGCTCTAGCCTACCAGGACACGCCGGGCCACGCGTCATTCACCGTCGATGATCCGGCGGAGTTTGTCGACGCGCGCATGCACATCACGCTCCGCGCCGAGCGATTTGGGTTCGTAATATCGACGGCCGCGGAGTTCGTCGGGAAGGTACTGCTGTGCGACGACGCCCACGTCGGCATCGTGCGGGTACACGTACCCCTTGCCATGCCCCAGTCGCTTCGCCCCCGGGTAATGCGCATCACGCAGGTGCACGGGGACGCGGCCGAACCCGCCGGCACGCACATCCGCGATGGCCTTGTCGATCGCCAGGTAGGCGGCGTTCGATTTCGCGGTCGTCGCAAGGTACACCGTCGCCTCGGCGAGGGGAATGCGGCCTTCGGGCATGCCGATGAACTGCACCGCATCGGCCGCAGCCACCGCGATCGGCAGGGCCTGCGGATCGGCCAATCCGATGTCCTCTGCCGCGGAGATGATCAACCGCCGCGCGATGAACCGTGGGTCCTCCCCCGCCTCGATCATCCTGGCCAGGTAGTGCACGGCGGCATCCGCGTCGGACCCTCTGATCGACTTGATGAAGGCACTGATGACGTCATAGTGCTCGTCTCCCTGTCGGTCATAGCGAAGCAGTGCGCGGTCGACCGCCTGCGCGACCCGATCGGTCGTGATCGCCGGTCGCGTGTCGACCTCGGCGGTCTCGACCGCGAGGGATGCCGCAGCCTCGAGGGTCGTCAGGGCGCGGCGGGCGTCCCCCGACGCCAGACGCACGATCGCGTCACGCGAGTCGTCTTCGAGGTCGACTGCGTCGGCCAACCCGCGAGGATCGGTGACGGCTCGCTCGAGCAGCATGCGCAGATCGTCATCGGTCAGCGGTTTCAGCGTCAGAAGCAGCGACCGCGAGAGCAGCGGAGAGACGACGGAGAACGACGGGTTCTCCGTCGTCGCCGCGATGAGCACCACCCAGCCGTTCTCCACACCGGGCAGCAGCGCGTCTTGCTGGGCCTTCGTGAACCGATGGATCTCGTCGAGGAAGAGGATCGTCGATTGCCCGTAAAGGTCGCGCTGGGTCAACGCCTCCTGCATGACCTCTCGCACGTCCTTGACGCCGGCGGTCACCGCAGAGAGTTCGACGAAACGACGCCCGGACGACCGTGCGATCGCCTGCGCGAGTGTGGTCTTGCCGGTGCCCGGCGGCCCCCACAGGATCACCGATGTCGCTGACTTGGTCGCAGACTCTGCATCGGCCAGCGTGACCAGTGGCGAACCCGGCTTCAGAAGGTGCCCCTGCCCCGCGACCTCGGCCAGGGAGGTCGGCCGCATGCGTACCGCAAGCGGCGTCTGCCCGGAGAAGAGGGCGGCGGGGGTGGTCATCAGACCAGGCTATCCGCGGGTGCCGACGCGCGTCCCGCACACACGCACCGCGGGCGGTTTGTCGCCTGCGCGCGCCGTTGCATAGGATCAACGCGGCCGGCGACGGCCGGGAACGGAGGACCTGTGGTCAGCGCAGGCAAGGATCGCGGAGCACGCGAGGCCCGGGAACGAGCGCGGCTGTATCAGGCGCGCCAGTCCTTTCAAGACGGGCTCCGCCGTCGGCGCATCCGCGACAACGTGATCGCCGGTGTCGGAGGCGGCGTCGTCCTGGTCGCGCTCGTCGTCGCCCAGACCCTGTACTTCACCGCCGGGCCCGGAGCTCCCGCGCCCGAGCCGACGTCGACCCCGTCCCCCTCGGTGTCCGAGCCGGTCCCCACCACCCCCACGACGCCCGAGCCGACGGCCACCGAGCCTGCGTCGACGCCGTCACCGAGCGCCACGGACTGACCGCGCACCTGATCGCCGCCCCTTCCTCGCCCGAGGTGCGCGGGTATTAGGCTGGGTCGCGTCCTACTCCCACAGGCGGCGCCGGCCGCGATGAGGTGCTATCCGTGACTGCCCACGCAGACCCCACTCCCGAATCCTCCGACGTCCCCGAGGCGCCCGAGGCCACCCCTGCGACCGTCACCCCAGCCGCTGTGACGCCCGCGAGTTTCGCGCCCCGCCGGACCACGCCGGGTGACGTCGCCGCGGCGAGTGGAGCGGCATCGGGAGCGTCCGCCTCCGACGACGTTCCCTGGGGCCGCGTCGACGACGAAGGGACAGTGTCGGTGCGCGAGGGCGACGATTGGCGCGTCGTCGGCCAGTTCCCCGACGGCTCCCCCGAGGAGGCCTTGGCCTACTTCGAACGCAAGTACGCCGACCTTGAGGGCGAAGTCACTCTGCTCGAGGCACGCGCTCGTCGAGGCGGGGCATCTGCCGCAGACCTTCGCGCGACGGCGACCACTGTCCAGGAGCGGATCACCGGCGCTGCGGCCGTCGGCGACCTTGCCGCGCTTACGGCCCGTGTGGCCGCCCTGACGGACACGCTCGCCGAGGCATCGGAAACCGAGGCGGCCGCGGCACGTGAAGCCCTCGACGAGGCGGTCCGCTCACGCACCGAGATCGTCGAAAAGGCCGAGGCCCTGGCCGCACGTGATCCCAAGACGGTGCAGTGGAAGCAAGCTTCGGCCGAGATGTCGGACCTGTTCGACGCCTGGCAGGCACAGCAGCAGAACGGCCCGCGTCTTCCGCGGTCGACGGCGCAGGCGTTGTGGAAGCGGTTCCGCGATGCGCGGTCGACCGTCGACAAGCATCGTCGCGAGTTCTACGCCGAACTCGACAGCGCCCACAAGGTCGTCCGCGAGCGCAAGAACGCCCTCGTCGAGAAGGCTGAGGCGTTGGCGCCTCGCGGTGAGGATGGCATCAGCGCCTACCGCGATCTGCTCGACCAGTGGAAAGCCGCGGGACGCGCGGGAAAGAAGGCCGACGACGCCCTCTGGGCCCGTTTCAAGGCCGCGGGTGACGCCCTGTACGGTGCTCGCGCCGAGCGGGAGGCCGCGGACGTCGAGGCGTCACGGGAGAAGATCGACGCCAAGAAGGAGCTGCTCATCGAGGCGAAGACCGTCGGCGACGAGCGCGACCTCGGCAAGGCGCGGACGCTCCTGACCGGCATCCAGCGTCGATGGGACGAGATCGGGCGCGTCTACCCGCGCGATGTCGAGCGGGGCTTGGACGACGATCTGCGCAAGATCGAGCAGGCGCTGCGCTCGCGCGAAGACATCGACTGGAAGCGCAACAACCCCGAGACCAAGGCACGCGCCAACGACATGACGCGCCAGCTGACCGACGCGATCGAGAAGCTCGAGGCAGAGCTGGCGGCAGCCGAGAAGTCCGGTGATGAGAAGGCCGTGGCGGCGGCGCGCGACGCGCTCGAGGCTCGACGCGGCTGGCTCTCCGCACTAGGCGGCTGACGGGGGTTCTCCACAGCCCGCCGCGCGGGTGATCGCGGTGCTCCCGGGACCGGCACACTGTCCCCATGGGCTCGCCGTTCCTCTACTACACCGACGATCGACTCTCGTCAGCCGAACTGTCGGCCGCGCGACTCGATGGGCATGTGGTCGAGGTCGGCGACGCGTACATCCCCGCCGACGCCGTCGAGACTGCGGCACTGCGTGCGGAGTCGCTCCGTGACGTCCTCGGGACGACGCTCGCGGCCAGCCACCTCACGGCAGCGTGGATCCACGGGGCCGGACACGAGGCGCCCGTTCGGCATACGGTACAGCGAGCGGTTCAGCGCCGCATCCACGCCGTGCTCGACGCGCGGGTGAGGTACCGGGATTCCCGCGTTGAGGTGGACGACCTCGTGCTCATCGGCGGAATGTGGGTGACGTCCGTACCGCGGACGTTGGCAGATCTCGCCCGGGTCGACGACGATGACCACCGCCATGCGCTCGCGCTGCTGATCGCCCTCACGCCGACTGAGGTGCCACATGCGTTGGAGTGGTTGCGCACTCACCGGGGCGTGCCGGGCAAACGCGTCGCGATCGCAGCGCTCCGCACGGCCGGTCAGGAGGACTGGACGCGGTAGACGTCGTAGACCGCGTCGATCCGTCGTACAGCGTTGAGCACACGGTCCAGGTGGACGATGTCACCCATCTCGAAGACGAAGCGACTGATCGCCAATCTGTCGTTCGAGGTCTGCACCGATGCGGACAAGATGTTGACGTGGTGTTCGCTGAGCACGCGCGTCACGTCGCTGAGCAACGCAGACCGGTCGAGCGCCTCCACCTGGATCTGGACGAGGAACACGCCCTTCGTCGTCGGCGCCCATTCGACCTCGATCGTGCGTGCGGGATCGGCCATGAGCGATTTCACGTTCGTGCAGTCGGTGCGATGGACGGACACACCGCTGCCGCGTGTGACGAAGCCCATCACCTCGTCGCCGGGTACGGGCGTGCAGCACTTGGCCAGCTTGACCAGGATGTCGGGGGCGCCGCGAACCAGGATCCCCGATTCGGAGTTGCGGTGCGTACGCGAACGGCCGACGTACGGAATGTCGATCGGCCCGGTCGTCGTGTCGTTGGCACTGACGAGCGCCGTCACCTTCTCGATGACGGACTGCGTCGAGACGTGACCTTCACCGACTGCGGCGTAGAGCGCAGAGACATCCTCGTAGCGCAGCTGTTGCGCGACCTCGGTGAAGGAGTCCTGACTCATGAGCTTCTGCAGAGGCAGATTCTGTCGCCGCATCGCGCGCGCGATCGACTCCTTGCCCTGCTCGATCGCTTCTTCGCGGCGCTCCTTGGTGAACCAGCCTCGGATCTTGCTGCGCGCGCGGGTGCTCTTGACGAACGACAACCAGTCCTGGCTCGGTCCCGCGTCAGGATTCTTCGACGTGAAGACCTCCACGACGTCGCCGCTGGTGAGCTCGGACTCGAGCGGGACCAGCCGACCGTTGACCTTCGCGCCCATCGTGCGATGACCGATCTCGGTGTGCACGGCGTAGGCGAAATCGACGGGTGTCGCCCCAGAAGGAAGCCCGATCACGCGACCCTTCGGAGTGAAGACGTAGACCTCCTTGGCACCGATCTCGAAACGCAGCGAGTCGAGGAACTCCCCCGGGTCGGCGGTCTCGGCCTGCCAGTCCGAGATATGGGCGAGCCAGGCCATATCGGTGTCGAGGGCCTTGGCATCCGGTTTACCGCCGGCCATCCGCTCTTTGTACTTCCAGTGCGCCGCAACACCGTACTCGGCCTGCTGGTGCATCTCGTTGGTGCGGATCTGGATCTCGACCGTGCGACCGCCCGGACCGATGACCGTGGTGTGCAGCGACTGATAGAGGTTGAATTTCGGAGTGGCGATGTAGTCCTTGAACCGCCCGGGCAGCGGCGTCCATCGTGCGTGGATCGCGCCGAGCACGGCGTAGCAGTCCCGGACGCTGCCGACGAGAATGCGGATGCCGATGAGATCGTAAATGTCGTCGAACTCACGGCCGCGCACGACCATCTTCTGGTAAACCGAGTACAGCTGCTTGGGGCGGCCCATGACACGCCCCCGGATGCGCAGATCCCGAAGATCACTGTCGACGGCATCGATGACGTTCTGCACGTACTGCTCGCGCTGCGGCGTGCGCTGCTTGACGAGCGAATCGATCTCGGCGTAGAGCTTGGGGTGCAGGACCGCGAACGAGAGGTCTTCGAGTTCGGACTTGATCGCCTGGATTCCGAGGCGGTGCGCCAGCGGAGCGTAGATCTCGAGGGTCTCGGTCGCCTTCTTGGCGGCCTTGTGGGGAGGCACGAACCCCCATGTGCGCGCGTTGTGAAGCCGGTCGGCGAGCTTGATCAAGAGCACGCGGATGTCCTTGGACATCGCCACGATCATCTTGCGGACGGTCTCGGCCTGCGCGCTGTCGCCGTACTTGACCTTGTCGAGCTTCGTCACACCGTCGACGAGCATCGCCACCTCGTCGCCGAACTCGGCGGTGAGCGCATCCAATCCGTACTCGGTGTCTTCGACGGTGTCGTGCAGGAGCGCCGCGGCGATCGCCTTGGGGCCGAGCCCCAGATCGGCCAGGATCTGCGCGACGGCGAGCGGATGGGTGATGTACGGTTCACCGCTTTGGCGAGTCTGCCCCGTGTGGGCGCGATCGGCGACGCCGTAGGCCCGCTCGATGACCGTCAGGTCGCCCTTGGGATGGTGCGTGCGCACCGTCCGCAGAAGCTGCTCCACGCCATCGCGGCGGGGAGCGCGGGAGAAGATCCGGGGCACGAGGCGTCGTAGCGATGACGACTGGGCAGGAGGAACGGTCTCAGCCATTGTGTGCCCCCTCCCCTGGACTTCGCAATCCTAGCCCGCTCCCGGCAGTCGGGCGTTCAGGCGGGAGTGCCCGCGAGTTCGCGGGCCTCCACGACCCGCTCATCGCGCGCCTTGATCGCCGGCTCCCCCTCGCGCAGCAGCGAGTACAGCGGTGCGGCGACGAACAGCGTCGAGTAGGCGGCGAGGATCGTGCCGACGAAGATCGACAACGAGATGTCGGTGAGCGTCTGTGCTCCGAGCCACAGGGCGCCGATGAACAGGATGGCGCCGGTCGGCAAGATCGCGACGACGGTCGTGTTGATCGAGCGCACGAGCGTCTGGTTCACCGCGAGATTGACGGACTCGCCGAACGTGCGACCGGATATCTCGCCGTCTTCGGCGGTGTTCTCGCGGATCTTGTCGAAGACCACCGTCGTGTCGTAGAGGGCGTACGAGAGGATCGTCAAGAAGCCGATGACCGCCGCCGGTGAGATCTCGAAGCCGAACAGCGAGTACACCCCGATCGTGACGATGAGCACATCGAGCAGACCGATGATCGCCGCGACCGACATCTTCCACGTTCGGAAGTACAGCGCGAGGATCAAAAAGGTCAGCGCGAGGAAGATCGCCAATCCCCACAGAGACTGCCTCGTGACATCGGCGCCCCAGCTCGGTCCGATGAACGAGGATGTCACCTCGGACGACGCGACGCCGTATGTCTCGGCCAGCGCGGCGCTGACTTCCTGCGTCTCGTCCTGGGTCATCTGGTCGGTCTGGACGCGGACGGCCGTGTCGCCGATGGTCGTGACGCGTGTGGTCGCGCCCGGAACCACGGATGTGACCGCCTCGCTTGCAAGCGTCTGGTCGGGGCTCGACAGGCTCGAGACGGTGAACTGCGACCCACCGGTGAATTCGATCGAGAACTGGATCGGACGGAACAGCGGCACGAGCGCCGAACCGATCACGAGCACGGCGGCGATGATGAACCACAGGCGTCGACGCGCGACGAACGGCAGCGAGGTCTTGCCGGTATAGAGGTCGTTGCCGACCTGACTGGGAGTACGCATCAGTCGTCCCCCTCCTTCTTCGCAGTACCGGATGTCGATGCGGTCTCGGACGCCGCCCGTTCGGCCTGTTTCCGCTCCGCGATCGTCTGCCGGCGAACGGCTTCACCTCGGGACTTCGACGCGCGCTTCCCGGCGCCCGTCGTGGCCAACGTCGCTGCGGGTGCGCGGAACTGCGCGCGCCCGCGGTAGACCGCGCCGAGCGCGTCGGGGTCCATTCCCGACATCGGGTGTCCGGAACCGAAGAACCGCGTGCGCGCAAGTAGCTGCATGACCGGGTGGGTGAACAGGATGAAGATGAAGATGTCGATGAGGGTCGTGAGCCCGAGGGTGAACGCGAAGCCCCGCACCGTCGCATCGGCGAGCAGATAGAGCACCACGGCGGCGAGCACGTTGATCGACTTGGAGATGTAGATCGTGCGCTTGGCGCGATTCCAACCGTCTTCGACGGCGCTGGTGATCGATTTGCCGTCTCGGAGCTCGTCTCGTATTCGTTCGAAGTAGATGATGAACGAATCGGCGGTGAAGCCGATCGAGACGATGATGCCCGCGACGCCGGCCAGAGAGAGCCGGAAGCCCATGCGCCACGCGAGGATGCACAACGCGATGTAGGTCAAGACACCCATCACGATGAGGGACGCGATGATCACCGTCCCGAGCGCTCGGTACACGATGAGCGAGTACACGGCGACGAGAAGCAAACCGATCAGGCCGGCGATGAGTCCGATCTCCAGTTGCTGGGTGCCGAGTGTCGCCGAGATGGTGTCGGAGCTGACGACCTCGAAGCTCAGCGGCAAAGCGCCGTACTTCAGCTGGTCTGCCAGGGTCTGTGCCGTCTCCTGGGTGAACGAACCCGTGATGCTCGGGCGTCCGTCCACGATGATCCCGTTCATCGACGGAGCTGAGAGCACATAGCCATCGAGGACGAAGGCGAACTGGTTCAGCGGCGCCTGGGCGCCGTAGAGGCGCTGGCTGATCTGCCCGAAGACCTCGGTGCCTTCTTGATCGAAGACGAGGTTGACCGCCCAGCGACCGTCGGTCTGCTGCATCCCGAACGTGGCGTCGTCGATCGACGAGCCGTCCAGCTCGACGGGCCCGAGGATGTACTTGACCGTGCCGGTCGGGTCACACGTGATGAGCGGCTGATCCGCCGGGGCGCTGGCGGGGTCGTTGTCGGGGCTCGCGCAGTCGTACGCGAGGTACTCCGCCTCGAGGCGGGGTGTGATCCACGACAGGTCGCTTCCGCTGGTCGGATCGGGTGACGGCGTCGCCTCGAGGGTGGGGTCGGGGGTCGGGTACGGCGTCGACTCGCCATCTTCACCCACGTAGGTGTTCGCCGGCGCACCCGCGACGAGAACCGCTCGCAACTGGAGTTGCGCCGAGGCCTCGATGCGTTCGCGGGTCTGTTCGTCGGCTTCGCCGGGTATCTGGACGACGATCTGATTGCCGGCCTGCGTGGCGATGTCGGCTTCGGCCACACCCGAGGCGTCGACACGCTGACGGATGATGGTGACGGCCTGAGCCATCTGCTCCTCATCCGGGGTCGCACCGTCGGGCGTTTGGGCCTGAAGCACGATCTGGGTGCCGCCCTGGAGGTCGAGCGCGAGTTCCGGCGACCAGGAACTGCCCTTGAAGACGTAGACACCGAGGGCGTTGATGCCCACGAGCACCGCCGTGGTGATGAGGAGTCCGGTCAGCGCACGCCAGGCATGACGGACTGGGGTGGGTGTGGCCACAGTGGCTCAGTTCTCTCGGGGACGAGGGTCGGTGCGGCCGCTCAGGCGTCGGGCTTCTTGTCGTCCTTGTTCTGCTCCGCAGCCTCTTCGGCGGCGTGAGCACGGTCATCGCTGATCGACGAGATGTCGCCGTCGGCGACGGCCTCGACGTAGCCCGCTTCCGATGCCTCGGCTTCGATGAACTCGTCCTCGGTGACGACTCCCTCGGTCGGGTTGACGATGCGCAGGATCGCCTGGCTGTGCACCTTGATCTCGACGCCCGGAGCGATCGAGATCAACGCCGGCGCGTCGAGGTTGTCGGCGTCGTACTCGACGACGGTGCCGTAGAGGCCGCCCTGAAGGAGCACCTCTGCACCGGGCACGGTCTGACGCGCCTTCTGCTCCTGCTCCGCCTTCTGACGCTGCATCCGTCGACGCGAGCTCCAGAACATGAAGACGAGGAGGAGCAGCAGCAGGACGATGAGTCCGTACTGCTGGAAGAAGAGGGCGAAGTCCATGAAGCCGGGTGCACCTTTCGGGTGAGGCATGCCGTGGCGGCGTTGCCTGGAAAGCGGGAGGGTGGCGAAAGCCTCCAGCGATTATAGGTCATCGAACCCGAGGACCGAGTTGTCGTGCGGCACGCCCAGATGCCCGTACGCCTCAGGCGTGGCGACGCGCCCGCGGGGCGTGCGCCCGAGGAACCCGATGCGCACGAGATACGGTTCGACGACCGACTCGATCGTGTCTGACTCTTCTCCGACGGCGACCGAGAGGGTGCCAAGCCCCACCGGTCCCCCGCGAAAGCGCCGGACGACCGCGTCCAGCACAGCACGGTCCAGTCGATCAAGACCCAATGCGTCGACGTCGTACAGATCCAGCGCCGCATCGACGATGGCTTCGTCGGCCGCATCCCCATCGCCGTGGACGAGCGCGTAGTCGCGGACACGTCGCAGCAGTCTGTTGGCGATGCGCGGTGTGCCTCGCGAGCGGCGGGCGATCTCCGCTCGCGCCGCCGGCGGCATCTCGACGCCCAGACGCGCTGCGGAGCGTTCGATGACGCGCTCCAATTCGAAGGGCTCGTAGTACTCGAGATGGGCGGTGAAACCGAAGCGGTCACGGAGCGGATTGGGCAGCAGCCCCGATCGCGTGGTCGCGCCGACCAGCGTGAACGGCGCGAGATCGAGGGGGATGCTGGTGGCCCCGGCACCCTTTCCGACCATGATGTCGATGCGGAAGTCCTCCATCGCGAGGTACAACATTTCTTCGGCGGAGCGGGCCATGCGGTGGATCTCGTCGATGAAGAGCACCTCACCCGGGGTGAGGCTCGACAGGAGCGCCGCGAGGTCGCCGGCGTGCTGAATGGCGGGCCCGCTGGACAGTCGAAGCGGGCGCTCGCTCTCGTGGGCGACGATCATGGCGAGTGTCGTCTTGCCGAGCCCGGGCGGGCCGGACAGCAGGATGTGGTCTGCGGGACGCTGTTGCAGTCGGGCCGCGTCAAGGAGCAGCTGCAGCTGCCCTCTGACCTTCTGCTGACCGACGAACTCGGCCAACGACGACGGGCGCAGCGCACCTTCGATCGCGAGCTCGCTCTCGTCGACGGGTTCGTCGACGTCGCGTAGGTCATCCACCGACGGGCTCCTTCCGCGCGGGTCCGAGCGTGGCCAGAGTCGCCCGCAAGAGCGCGGGAACGTTCGCCAGGTCGGGTGCATCCGCCGACGAGGCCGTCGCTGCGACCGCCTCGGCGGCGGTCCGTTCGGGCCAACCGAGGCCGATGAGCGCCTGCACGACATGGGTGACGACGTCATCGGACGCCGGCGCCACAGCCCCGTCCGACGAGTGTGCGGGAGGCGGCGCGTCGATCTTGCCCGCGAGTTGGACGACGATGAGCTTCGCCGTCTTCGGGCCGATGCCGGACACGCGGCGGAACGGCGCGTCATCGTCGGATGCGACGGCCTCGGCGATCTGCGGGACGGTGAGTGACGACAGCACGCCGAGTGCCGACTTGGGGCCGACGCCGGTGACCCCGAGGAGGAGCGAGAAGACGGAGAGCTCTTCGCGTGAGTCGAAACCGACGAGCGAGAGCGCGTCTTCTCGCACGATCAGGGTGGTGTGCAACCGGATGCGCTCCCCGATGTGCGTCGACCGAGCGACCTGCGGAGGCACGGCGACCGAGAGGCCGACGCCGCCGACGTCGACGACGAGTGAGTCCTGGTCGACGTGGGCGACCGCGCCGGTGAGCGAGGAGATCATGCCCCGAGCCTACGGCGGCGTTCGGAGGTTTGTTCGAGCGACACGCTCAGCGGCGCGCGCGCCGCTCCGCATCGGCCCAGGCCTGCTGCGCGGGAGTCAGCGTGGCAGTACCCGCAGACGACGGCGCGCCGCCACGCCATGCGTGACACAGGGCGATCGCCAGGGCATCCGCGGCATCCGCCGGAGTGGGAAGGCTGTCCAACCGCAGCACCCTTGCCACCATCGTCTGCACCTGGCGCTTGTCGGCGGCGCCGTAGCCGGTGATGGCGGCTTTGATTTCGGTCGGTGTGTGGGTTGCCGCGGGAATGCCGCGTTCGCCCGCCACGAGCAACGCGATCCCGCTCGCTTGTGCGGTGCCCATCACACTCTGGCGATTGTGCTGGGCGAAGACCCGCTCGACGGCGATGACGGACGGCGTGTGGTCGTCGACGGTCGCGCGGATGCCGGCGGCGATCGCGGCCAGCCGCTCGTGAATCGGCATGTCGGGTGAGGTCCGGACGACTCCGACGTGCACGAGCGTGGCCGATCGGTCGCGCGCGACATCCACGACACCGACCCCGCACCGTGTCAGGCCGGGGTCGATCCCGAGCACGCGCAGCGGCGCGCGCGAAGAAGTGACGGTCACAGGTTCACGGTAGGCGCACCGGAGACGCGAACGTGTGCGGCGCGCCCGATGGGCCGCTCAGTCGTCGGATGCCTCGAGCTCGGCCTGGACCTCGGCGGTCAGGTCGAAGTTCGCGTACACGTTCTGCACGTCATCGCTGTCTTCGAGGGCATCGATGAGACGGAACACCTTGCGTGCGGTGTCGGCGTCGATCTCGACCTTGAGGTTCGGAACGAACTCCACGTCAGCCGATTCGTAGTCGATGCCCGCATCCTGGAGCGCGCTGCGCACGGCGACGAGATCCGTCGCCTCGGTGATGACCTCGAACCCCGCGGAATGCGGCTCGACTTCTTCTGCGCCGGCTTCGAGCACGGCAAGCATCACGTCGTCTTCGGTGGTGCCCTCGCCCGAGACCACGATGACGCCCTTGCGGGTGAAGTTGTACGCGACGCTTCCGGGATCGGCGAGCGTGGCGCCGTTTCGGGTCAGCGCCGTGCGCACCTCGGCCGCCGCGCGGTTCTTGTTGTCGGTGAGACACTCGATCATCAGCGCGACACCGTTCGGGCCGTAACCCTCGTACACGATGTTGAGGTATTCGACGGACTCGCCGGAGATTCCCGCGCCGCGCTTGATCGCGCGATCGATGTTGTCGTTGGGGACCGAGGTCTTCTTCGCCTTCTGTACGGCGTCGTACAGCGTCGGGTTACCCGCGAGATCGGCTCCGCCGAGCTTGGCGGCAACCTCGATGTTCTTGATGAGCTTGGCGAACGACTTCGCGCGACGCGCGTCGATGACGGCCTTCTTGTGCTTGGTCGTCGCCCACTTGGAATGCCCGGACATGAAACTCCCGCTGTTGTTCGGCTGCCGGAAACGGCTCGAGAGACGATTCTAAAGGGGGGCACGCGCGCCGGTGCCGTCACCCCCGTCGACGTGTGAGCGGACGATGGCGAGGAACATCTCGTGGAAGCGGTGCTCCTCCGTCACCTCCGGGTGGAACGCGGTGGCCAGGAGATTCCCCTGCCGCACAGCCACGGCGCGACCGTCAGGCAGGTGCGCCACGGTCTCGACGAGCGGTCCGGATTCTTCGACCACCGGGGCGCGGATGAAGACCGCCGTCACCGGTGCTCCGCCGATCGCCGGTGCCTCCAGCGTCGTCTCGAAGGATTCCGTTTGACCTCCGAATGCGTTGCGACGCACCGCCATATCGACACCGCCGAAGCTCTGTTGACCGACGATGCCGTCGACGATGCGGTCTGCGAGGAGGATCATGCCGGCACACGTGCCGTACACGGGCAGTCCGTCCGCGATGGCGCGGCGGATCGGGTCCTGGAGTCCGAACGCCCGCGCGAGCTTGTCGATGACGCTCGACTCGCCGCCGGGCAGAATCAGTCCGTCGACCTCGTCGATGTGCGCGCGAGTGCGGACGAGCATCGTGCGCGCGCCGATCGCCTCGAGCGCGCGCACGTGCTCGCGCACGTCGCCTTGCAGGGCGAGGACCCCGATGAGCGGGGATGTCACCATCCGCGCTCGGCGAGTCGGTGGGGCGCAGGCAGATCGGCGACGTTGATGCCGACCATGGCCTCTCCGAGGCCCCGGGACACATCCGCGATCACGGCGGCGTCATCGAAGAACGTGGTCGCCTTCACGATCGCGGCGGCGCGGGCGGCGGGGTCGCCAGACTTGAAGATCCCTGACCCCACAAAGACGCCGTCGGCGCCGAGCTGCATCATCATCGCCGCGTCGGCGGGCGTGGCCACTCCCCCGGCGACGAACATCACGACGGGAAGCTGCCCGGTCTCGGCGACCTCCGCGACGAGCTCGTAGGGTGCCTGGAGTTCCTTTGCGGCGACATAGAGCTCGTCCTTGGTCTTCGCCCGCAGAGCGTTGATCTCACGGGTGATCGTGCGGATGTGTTTCGTCGCCTCCGAGACGTCGCCCGTGCCCGCCTCACCCTTCGAGCGGATCATCGCCGCTCCTTCGGTGATGCGGCGCAGGGCTTCTCCGAGGTTCGTCGCACCGCAGACGAACGGCACGGTGAATCCCCACTTGTCGATGTGGTTCACGTAGTCCGCCGGCGAGAGCACCTCGGACTCGTCGATGTAGTCGACGCCCAGCTCTTGCAGCACCTGCGCTTCGACGAAATGCCCGATTCGCGCCTTGGCCATGACGGGGATCGAGACGGCGTCGATGATGCCGTCGATCATGTCGGGGTCGCTCATCCGCGAGACGCCGCCCTGGGCGCGGATGTCGGCGGGTACGCGTTCGAGCGCCATGACCGCGACGGCACCCGCATCTTCGGCGATCTTCGCCTGCTCGGGGGTGACGACATCCATGATCACGCCGCCCTTCAGCATCTCGGCAAGGCCGCGCTTGACGCGAGCGGTTCCCGTGGTGTTCGACATTCGAATCCCTTCGCAGCAGACAATGACCGTTCTGGCCTAGGCCAAAAGATAGCATGGCTGTGCCACACTCGGAGAGGTGCCGTCCGGCGCCGCGAAAGGGGGGACGGTGGACCTCGACATCCACGGCGAGACGGCCAGCGAGATCGCCGAGAGTTTCCGCGCCTTGACCGAGCGCGGCATCCTGCGTCCGGGCGACGCCCTCCCCCCGGTGCGTGCGCTCGCCGAGGCCCTCGGCGTGAACCGGAACACCGCCGTGGCGGCCTACCGCCAGCTCACCGTCGCGGGGGTGGTGGAAAGCCGCGGACGCGCGGGAACCCGCGTGATCGAACGCGCACCCGTTGCGCAGGAGGGGTTCGCCGCCGACAGTGTGCTGCGCGATGTCGGCACCGGAAATCCCGACCCGGCGTGGATACCCGACATCGCCACGGCATTGGCCACCGCCGCCGGGCGTCCGGTGCTCTACGGCGAGCCCGTCGTGGATGCGGGACTCGAACGCTGGGCACGCCAGTGGATGAGCGCCGATCTCGGGCGCGACGTGCGCATCACCGTCACCAGCGGGGCCGCGGACGCGGTGGAACGACTCCTCGCCCAGTCCCTCACCCGCGACGATGCCGTCGCCCTCGAAGACCCGTGCTTCCTCGCCAGCATCCACACGGTGCGCCTGGCCGGCTACCGACCTGTCGCCGTACCGATCGACGAGGAGGGGATGACGGTCGCGGGCTTGCGTGCGGCGCTGGAGCAGGGCGTGCGGGCGGTCGTCCACACTCCGCGCGCGCAGAACCCCACGGGAGCATCGGTGACGGCCGAACGGGCAACGCAGTTGCGCGCCGTGCTCGCCGAGCATCCCTACGTGCTCGTGATCGAGGACGATCACTTCTCGATGCTCTCGCGTCAGCCCTTCGTGTCGATCGTCGGGGCGAACCACCGCCGGTGGGCCCTGGTCCGCTCGGTGTCGAAGTTCCTCGGGCCGGACATGTGCCTGGCGGTGACCGCATCCGATCCCGACACCGCCGACCGCCTCGCGATGCGGCTGACTCCGGGGACGACATGGGTGAGTCATCTTCTGCAGCGTCTGACCCACGCGCTCGTGACGGATACGACCTCGCGCGCCCAGATCGACGCGGCCGGGTCGCACTACGCAGCCCGCAACCGCGCGTTCGCGGAGCGTGCCACCTCTGCCGGCCTGCCGGCGCGGGCGAGGGATGGGCTGAGTCTCTGGGTCGAGCTGCCGATCGCCGCGCGTACGGTCGCGGAGCGGCTGATGAGGAGAGGATGGCTCGTGCGGTCGGGCGACGACTTCTCACTCAGTGGCGACGACTCGTCGCATCACGTGCGACTGACCGTTCACGATCTCGACGATGCGGATGCGGAAAGACTCATCGCGGACCTCGTCGCGGCGGTGGGACGCGACGCAACGCCCCGCACGGAAGTGGGATGATCGTCCGATGAAGATCCTCTCGATCCAGTCGGCGGTCGCCTACGGCCACGTCGGCAACTCCGCGGCCGTGTTCCCGTTGCAGCGCATCGGCGTGGACGTTCTGCCGGTGTACACGGTGAACTTCTCCAATCACACCGGCTACGGCGCGTGGAAGGGGCCGCTCATCGCGCCCGACGACGTCGCGGCGGTGATCGAGGGCATCCAAGAGCGTGGCGCGTTCCCGCAGATCGATGCCGTCCTTTCGGGATACCAGGGCAGCGAGGGCATCGCGGACGTCGTGATCGACGCCGTCGCGCGTGTGAAGGCGGCCAATCCCGCCGCGGTGTACGCGTGCGATCCGGTGATGGGGAACGCCAAGTCGGGGTGTTTCGTTGCTCCGGCGATCCCTGTTCTGCTGCGCGAGAAGGTCGTCCCTGTGGCCGACATCATCACGCCGAACCAGTTCGAGCTCGGGTT
Source organism: Microbacterium koreense (assembly GCF_042677105.1). Classification (NCBI taxonomy): domain Bacteria; kingdom Bacillati; phylum Actinomycetota; class Actinomycetes; order Micrococcales; family Microbacteriaceae; genus Microbacterium; species Microbacterium koreense. The sequence continues at coordinate 2,051,717 of NZ_JBHTIM010000001.1, read as the reverse complement.
CCTCACGGGAACAGAGCCCGACACGATCGAGTCGACCCTCGCATCCGCCGACGAGGCTCGCGCGATGGGCCCCTCGACGGTGCTGGTCACGAGTGTGGAACGACCCGACCGCGAGCCCGGCACGATCGAAATGCTCGTCGTCGACGATGCGGGTGCATGGATCGTGCAGACACCGCAACTGCCGATGAAGGCGAACGGTTCGGGCGACGTCACAGCGGCGCTCTTCACGGCGCACTACATCGAGTCGAAGGATGCTGCGACAGCCCTCGCGCGCACGGCCTCGAGCGTTTTCGATCTGCTCGACAACACGCTGAACTCCGGGGAGCGAGAGTTGCAGCTCGTTGCATCCCAAGAGGCATATGCCCATCCGCGCATGCAGTTCGCCGTACGGCAGGTGCGCTGACCGCCGCCACCGGCTTAGAGATGGATCGGCGTCTCCGCGAAAGCGCGTACCGCTTCGTCCGTCGTGGAGGTGAACCGCTCGGGGTGCGCCGCCGGGGTCGCGCGCTCCCACACGAAGAGCACGAGGTCGCCGACGCGGGCGCGCAGCACCTCGGCGTCGACGGCGGGAGCGGCATCCGTCGTCACCTGCCAGTCGGTCTGGAAGAACCACTCGCGCTCGATGTCCGTCGCGGAGAGGACCAGATTCCTCGGCAGGGCGGGGATGCCGCGTGCCCGCGCAGCCGCGACGAACACCGCCACGAACTCGTCGAGGACGTCCGCCTGAGCGTCGAGGGACAACTCCGACGGCATCACCGGATTCGGATCGGTCGCCGTACGAACATCCCACAGGTGCTTCGTCGCCTCGGCCATCATGCGGCGTGCCCAGAACCCCGAGAGGCGCGGTGCGTCGAAGAGCGTCCAGCACGGTCGATCCGCGGCGGTTTCTTCCAGCACCTCAGTGAGCCCCGCGCTCACCTCGGCGAACCACGCACGGCGGTCGGCGCCGTCAGGACGCGCAAACTCGCGACGCCCGATCGGATCACCCGTACGCAAGACCTCGGTCGCCCAGCACTGGATGTTGCCCAGGTGATCGATCATGTCGCCCACCGTCGGCCACGCCACGCTGTGGATGGGGGCGTCTTCGCGCAGGGCGGTGCACGCGCTCAGAAACGCGTCACTGGCCGCGCGCACACCGGCGAGATGCATCGCCGAGGGTGATGCCTCGGGCGCACTCATTCGTCCCACGCCCCGGAGATCGCTTCGCGAACGTCGCCGAGAAGCTGCGGCAGAGCCTTCGTGCGGGCGATGATCGGAAAGAAGTTCGCGTCCGAACGCCAACGCGGCACGATGTGCTGGTGGAGGTGCTCGTCGACGCCGGCGCCGGCGATAGCCCCCTGGTTCATCCCCAGGTTGAATCCGTCGCAGCGCGAGACCCGACGCAGCGCCCTCATCCCCTGCTGGGTCAGCGCGCCGATTTCGGCGACCTCTTCTGGTGTCGCTTGGTCGTACGTCGCGACGTGGCGGTATGGGCACACCAGGAGGTGGCCGGAGTTGTACGGAAAGAGGTTCAACAAGACGTACGCCGTCTCGCCCCGCGCGACGATCAGTCCGTCCTCGTCCGACTTCTCGGGCGCCGCGCAGAACGGACAGTCGTCACGCAGAACCTGCGGCCCCGCCGTGATGTACGCCATCCGATGCGGGGTCCACAGGCGCTGGAAGGCGTCGGGAACCCCCGCGAAATCGGCGGCGTCCTCGGTCATGCGAAGTCGTCCGCCGAGTTCACGAGCACGCGCCCGTCGATCGCCTGGCGCACCCGACGGACCGCATCCGCGACGGGGACCCCATTCTCTTGGGTGCCGTCACGGAAACGGAAAGACACGGTCCCTGCAGAACGGTCCTGTTCACCGGCGATGAGCATCAGCGGCACCTTCTGCGTCGTGTGCGTGCGGATCTTCTTCTGCATCCGTTCGTCGCTACGGTCGATCTCCGCGCGTACGCCTTCGACGCGCAGCGCGGCCACGACATCCTCGAGGTACTCCGCATAGTCCTCGGCGACGGGGATCCCCATCACCTGCACGGGCGAGAGCCACACGGGGAACGCGCCCGCGTAGTGCTCGAGCAGAATGGCGAAGAAGCGCTCGATGGAGCCGAAGAGCGCGCGGTGGATCATGATCGGGCGCTTCTTCTGACCATCGCGGTCGGTGTACTCGAGGTCGAACCGTTCGGGAAGGTTGGGATCGACCTGCACCGTCGACAGCTGCCAGGTACGGCCGATCGCGTCCTTGGTCTTGAGGTCGATCTTCGGCCCGTAGAACGCCGCCTCGCCGGGAACCTCGGTGAGCTTGAGGCCGCTGGCGACCGCGACGTTGCGCAGCGCATTGGTCGAGTACTCCCAGAACTCGTCCGTTCCGATCCACTTGTCCTTCTCGTCGTCGCGCATCGACAGTTCGAGTTCGAAATCGCTCAAGCCGAAGTCGCGCAGCATCGAGATGACGAACTCGAGAACGCGCGTGGTCTCCTCCTCCAGCTGCTCCGGGGTGACGAAGAGGTGGGAGTCATCCTGGGTGAAACCGCGCACGCGAGTGAGTCCGTGAATGGTCCCGGACAGCTCGTTGCGGTAGACCGTGCCGTTCTCGGCGAGCCTCATCGGCAGGTCACGATAGCTGCGCGCACGCTCCTTGAAGATCAGGATGTGCATCGGGCAGTTCATCGGCTTCAGGTAGTAGTCGATACCCGCCTTGGTGATCTCACCGTCAGCGTCTCGTTCCTCGTCGAGGTGGATCGGCGGGAACATGCCGTCCTTGTAGGTGACGAGGTGGTTGGACTGAAGAAACAGGTCCTGCTTCGAGATGTGGGGTGTGTAGACGTAGGTGTAGCCCCCGGCGATGTGACGGGCCCGCGCGTGCTGCTCCATTTCGCCGCGGATGATCCCTCCGCGCGGGTGCCACACCGACAGGCCCGAGCCGATCTCGTCGGGAAAAGAGAAGAGATCTAGTTCTTTGCCCAGCTTGCGATGGTCACGCTTGGCCGCCTCCTCGAGACGCTGCTGGTACTCGCGCAACTCGGCCTTCGTCGGCCACGCGGTGCCGTAGATGCGCTGAAGCTGGGGGTTCTTCTCGCTCCCGCGCCAGTAGGCGCCCGCGACACGGGTGAGGTCCCACCCGTTGCCGATCAGGCGCGTGCCGGGAACGTGCGGACCGCGGCACAGGTCCTTCCAGGCCACCGAGCCGTCGCGCGAGACGTTGTCATAGATCGTGAGCTCGCCGGCGCCGACCTCGACGGAGGCGCCCTCGGTCTTGTCCGCGCCGCCCTTGAGGCCGATGAGTTCGAGCTTGAACGGTTCGTCGGCCAGTTCGGCGCGCGCTTCATCGTCGGTCACGACACGGCGCTCGAAACGCTGGTTCTCGCGAACGATGCGTTCCATCTCTTTCTTGATCGCCTTCAGGTCTTCGGGCGTGAAGGGCTCGTCAACGCCGAAGTCGTAGTAGAAGCCGTTCTCGATCGGGGGGCCGATCCCCAGATTCGCCTGCGGGCGGATTCGCTGTACGGCCTGCGCGAGAATGTGCGCGGTCGAGTGGCGGAGGATGTCCAATCCATCGGAGCTGTCGATCGTGACGGGCTCGACGGTGTCGGTCGCCTCGACGGTCGTCGCGAGATCCTTCAGGTCACCGTTCACGCGCAGGGCGATGACCGAACGGTCGGGAAAGAGTGCGAAGCCGTCGGCGGGAAAGTCCACACCGGACGGGAGGGCGGCGTCAGTCACGAAAACTCCTGTTGATTGCTTCCCCCCAGGCTACCGGCGGCGCGCGCTCGACTGAACGCGGTCACGCGCGCGGTGACATGGCTAAGGGAAATGCGTATGGTGTTGCGCTCGACCGCGCGCGAACCTGGAGGAACGGGGGCGATGTTGGGAGGCGAGCGAGGCCATGCACGAGCAGAACCGGACGCAGCGACGGCACACGGCCGGGCTCTGGGCGGTGGCCGCGGTGCTCGCGGGCGCGATGGCCGGATGCAGTGGGGCACCGGCATCGAGTGATCCGGTGGGCGTAACCGACGATGAGGCCGGCGTCTCGGAAGACGCGCAGACCGATTCGGATGCCGGCGATGAGATGGCCGGTGAGGTTCACGCGACGCTCGTGCTCAACGGAGCGACCTACGAATTCATGGAGACAGACGCGAGCATGAGTGGATGTCTCGGTTTCGGGCCGATGCTCACGGGGTTCCTCGAGACCGCCGATGGTTCGACGCTCATCTTCAGCTTCGTGGACCCCGACGGCGACACGGGTGGCGCAGAAGTCGACCCGCCTTACGTCGCCCTTGAGACCGTCGAGGGCGACGTGTGGGCAGCGGGTGACGTGATCACCTCCTACGGCGCGATCGACCCTGCGGCAGTACCGGTGGAGTTGGTACCCACCGACCGGGTGGTCGCGGGGACGCTCGTGCTCGGGCGGCTCGAAGATGACATGAGCCAGACTCCGGTCGAGACCACCAGCGCCGACATCGACCTTCGCTGCTGAGGGTCGGCGATCCCGAGGGGCGGGCCGCGACAGGCGGGGGCTAGGCTATGCGCACAAGCCCCCGCCTGTCGCGCGGCGCACCGGCAGACGGAACGGTCGACCGCAGCGCCCTTCGATGACGACACGCCCGCCCGCACGGTCTCCGGCCCGCGATGCGGTCGGGCTTGCGCCTACTCGCCCGCGATACCCTCGTCACATCGTCGGGCGAGGTCGCGAATTGGCACGTCTGGAAGCGGCAGCGGCGGCGTCACGCTGCGGAGGGGGCAGCCTGCTCCTGGTAACGGGCGAGGCGGGAATCGGCAAGTCCGCATTGATCGAAGAATTCGTCGACCGTCTTCATGCCGACGGCGACCGCGTCCTCGTCGGTCATTGCAGCCCCTTCGAGAACGTCGCGTTCGACGGATTCGTGCAAGCCTTCGAATCGCTGGACGGCGAAGACATCGCCGAGGCCGGTGAGCCCGTGCTCGGTGGGTTGACCTCTGTCTGGCGAGGCGAGGATGCTGACGTCACTCGGGCGGCAGGAAGCCCGCCCGTGGATGCCGCCGCTGCCGATCTTCTGCGCACCCTCGGCGCGCAGACGCCGATCGTCCTCGTCATCGAAGACCTCCACTGGGCGCCGTCGTCGACCTGCACTCTCGTGGATTCACTCGCCCGTCGTCTGCGTCGCGCTCCGGTGCTCCTGATCGCCACAGTCCGCACCCCGTCAATGGACGGCTCGGGTGATCTCACCGAGAGGACGCTCACCGAGCTGAGCCGGGTACCGGGTGCTCAGCGCATCGAGCTCGCGGCCCTCGCAGACTCGGCGATCAGAGAGGTGATCACCCGCGCGATCGGAGCGCCCGTCGAGGAGTCGCAACTCGCCGATTGGTCGCAGCGCGCCGCCGGCAACCCCCTGTTCGCCCGCGAGCTGGCATTCGGAGGGTCGGCGACGGGTGACGCATCGCTCCCACCAACCCTCGCCGATCTCTTCAGGGTGCGGCTACGGAGCCTCCCGAGCGCGGTCGTCGACGTACTCACAGTCACCTCGTGCGTGGGCGTGGCCGCCCACGAGGACCTGATCCGTGGCGCGACCGATCTCACACCCGAGGCGTTCGCCGCGACGGTCTCCCACGCAGCGCGAGCGAGAGTGGTGCGACATGAGGGCACACGCCTCACTGTGGCCCATCCTCTGCTCGCAGATGCCGTCACCAGCGCTTCGGATACTCCACGGTTGCGCGCGGCCCACGCAGCACTTGCGCGCGTCCTCAGAGACCGACCGGATCTCGCCTCCGCACGGCCCGATGCAGAGATCGCCCATCATGCGCTACGCGCCGGCAACGACCTCGTGGCGTTCCGCGCCTGCCTCGCCGCGGCAGACGAGGCAGGCACCGTCTTGGATTTCCTGGCCGAGTGGGGGCATGTGCGCCGCGCGGTTGAGCTGTGGCCGGCCGCGGCCGATACGGCACTCGACGACGAGTACTCGCGCGCCGGGCTCCTCGTCCGGTGCGCGATCGCTGCCGAACTGGCCGGGCGCAATCGGGATGCCGTCGACGCAGCCCGCGAGGCTCTCGCTGCGAGCGACGACGCGATACCTGAAGAAGTCGCGGAGCGCTATGCGATCCTGATCGAACTTCTTCACCGTGGCTTTCACGACGAGGCAGCGGCGGAGGATGCGCTCCGGTGCGCGACGACGCTCCTCAGCGAGGCGGAGACACCTGCTCGGGCTCGACTCGAGATCGTCTCGGGCTGGTGGTGGGATCGCGCTCCCGAGGCAGCGTGCGTTCATCTGCGCGCGGGTGCGAAAACGGCGCACTCCCTCGGGATCGTGCCGTTGGAGACGCAGGGGTGGGCGATGGCGGGTGCCGCGACAGGGGTCGCCGGCGATCCTGTGGGGGGCCGCGAGCTGCTCGATCGCAGCGTGAGATTGGCAAGGGATGCCGGTTACGACGTCGGCGCGATCACGGCCCACATCCCGTTCAGCGCGATGCTGACGCTGACGGGGGAACCTGAGGCGGCCGCGCAGGTGGCAATCGCCGGAATCGCCCTCACCGAGTACACGGCCACCGGTACCGTGCTGCGAGACGCTTTGCGCGCGTGCGCAGGACACGCGCTTCTGCGCTCGGGCGACTGGGAGCAGGCGGGGCGCATGCTCGATGCGCCGTTCGCCGACGAAGGCCGCGCGTCGGCTCTGGGACTCTTCGATGGAGCGGTGCTCGCGGCGTTGCGGGGTGAGCTGGACCGCGCGCGCGCACTCCTGGCGCGCGCGGAGTCACTGGGTGCCGGCGACACCCCTGGATATGGCGTTGCTGCGGCATGGACCCATATCGCAGCGGGCGACGTGCCCGAGGCCTCGCGTGTCGCACGTCGGGTGCTCCGCGACGGCGAAGGCGGCGACGCTGCGACCGTCAACGAGCTCGTTCTCCTCGCCCTCGCAGAACTCCCGGGTGCTGTGGAGACAGAAGAGATTCTTCGCAGACTGCAACCCGATCCCGGCGGCATCGCCGTCGCGGAACCGTTCGCGAAGGCCGCACGCGCTGCGGTGCGCGACATGCCCGACGAATGGGCCCGCGCGCGCGAGGCCTGGGAAACGGTCGCCGGGTGGCCGCTCGCCCGCCTCTACCTCGCCGCACGCCACGCCGGTGCGCTCGGTGTCGATGATCCGGCGGCGCACCTGATTCTCGACGAGGCACTCACTGCCGCGTCTGCGCTCGATGCGCCGGCGCTCGTCACCCTCCTGACGCGCGCGGCGGGGCGCCCGGAGAGACCCGATGCCCGCCCCTCGCTCACTCCGCGTGAGTGGGAAGTCCTCGAGCTCGTCGCCGAGGGCGCGACCAACCGCGTCATCGGGTCGACGCTCGATATCTCGGAGCGGACGGCTTCGGTCCATGTGTCGAACCTCATGCGAAAGCTGGGAGTCGCCTCGCGCACCGAGGCCGCGCTATGGGCGGCACAGCGCGATTGACGCCGCACCTCACGATCCGCAGGCGCCCTCGAGTGTGAGCATGACCGTATCGCCCGTGGCCAGGTCGCCCGCTTGACCGATGAATGCGATCGCCGGCGGTTGGATGGCAATGGTTGAGTCCGCGGCGAGCTCAAGGTTGAGGTCAAGCCCCGCCTCCATATCGAACACGGATATCTGCACCACCATGCCGTCGCCGTTCTGCCTGCCCTCACCCGTCGGGTCGAAGGCATTGATCGTCGCCTCCTGGATTCCCCCGTCTGCTGACTGCGCTCCCGTCGGTCCCATCGCGCGGAACGTCGCGTCACCTTCGAGCATCGACGGGTCCGACATGCAGGCCAGGGACTCGATGTTGATGGTGGTCAACGCCACTTGCCCCCGAAGATGCCCCGGTTTGCTGCCCGTGCTTCCGCTGTCACCGCCTTCGTCCATCCCCTCGGTTTCCGTGGAGGCATCCGCATCCGTCATCGAGACCTCGTCGTCGGCGGGCTCCGTGTCGGCGCCCCCGGACGCGCAACCCGCGAGCAAAAGTGCGGTCAGCGCGGTCGTGGCCAGTACCGCTCGTCTCATCGCGTGCCTCCCCTGCGTTGATTCCCGACATCGCCTGTGCCATTTCGATCGAACCGGATGGCCGTCGCGAATGCCATACGCAGAACCCTTAGGGCGAACTCTGGGCGAAGTAGACAGGGAGGCTGCCGCTAGCTCAGCGGTTAGTCGCGTGTCATGGTGACCTCCATCGTCTCCCCGAGGGCTTGTAGTTCGTAGATGAGAACGTCGGCGGTGAAGGTGAAGGTCTTGGTCTCCGATCCCGAAGCGAGCAATTGCGTGGCCATCGCCTCTGTGTCGCCTACGGACTCCCACGCGTACGTGTCCACATCTTCAGCGGGTGGGACGTAGGTGCCGATCCAGTACACGGCAGTCATGTCCTCGTCCTCGTTCACCCAATCGATCGTGATGGTGTCTGCAGTGATCGTCGCCACCTGGTACGCCGTGGGCGACTGCGAGTTGGACTGCGTCCACGTCCCGGCAAGGTCGAGCGGTACCACCGCCTCCTCGGTGAGGACGGTCTGTCCCGGAGAAGCTGACGGGGCGCCGTCGGTCTCAGCGTCAGGTGCGGCACACCCCGTTAGGACGAGGGTGAACGCGGCGAGGGGGACGAACATGCGGTGATTCATACGGTGGAGGCTAGAGGAGAGCGCCGCCGCTGGCCTTGGCCGTGGAGGTGATTCTGAGACGCGCTTGGTCCATATTGGGCCAGCCTCCGTGCTTTCTCAGGCTCGATCGGCGGCTACATGGAAGACCGGCTCGACCGCTATGGAGGTCGATGTGCCCGGTTCGCGCCACCATTTCCTCCCCTTCTCGATGGTGGGCCGATGTCAGAGCATCCCCCTATTATGAGAGCCGTCTCATTTAGACCGCGGGGATCTCGGCGTATGTGCGTCGGGCGTTCCTGCGCCCAAGTCCCTGACCAGGAGTTCACATGTCCTACCCGCAGAGCCCCACGCCCGACGCCTCGGCATCCCAAACGCCGGCGCCCACCGTGCCCGAGAAGTCCGCTCGCAACGTCATCGGCATCGTCGCGCTCGCGCTCGCTGCCGTCGGCTTCATCTTCGCCTGCATCCCCGGCGCACTCATCGTCGGATGGATCCTGCTACCCGTCGCGTTCGTCCTCAGCATTATTGGCTTGGTCCAGAAGAACAAGGCGAAGTGGCAGGCGCTCGCCGCCCTCATAATCTCGGTCGTCGGCACGATCGTCGGCTTCATAGTCTTCTTCGCCGTCGTCGCGGCATCCTTCAATGATGCGTTCGGTTCCGATGTCGAGATCGGAACCGACGCAGACTCGTCGGCAGTAGTTGAGGAAGCAAACGAGTCAGAGGCGGAGGAACCCGCCGCTGTTGCTGGCACCCGCGAGAATCCGTTGCCGTTGGGTACATCGTTCTCATCCGATGAGTGGGAGGTCGTCGTCAATTCCGTCACTCTCGGTGCCGAGGACGAGGTGATGGCGGCCAACCAGTTCAACGAGGCCCCCGAGCCTGGACACGAGTACATCCTCGTCAACTACTCCATCACGTACGTCGGTGACGACGCGGAAGGTGGTGTGCCCGCAATGGTCGGTCTTGAATATGTCACCGCCGGCGGAAACACGATCGCCAGCTACGACACGATGGCTGTCGCTCCCGACGCCATCGATACCCTCAGCACCCTCTACGAAGGTGCATCGATCAGCGGCAACACCGTGATTGCGGTCCCCTCACCCGCTGACGGCGTGCTTGCGATCAGCCCTGGCATGTTCTCCGACACCATCTTCGTGGCCATCCAGTGAAATCTCAGAAGGCCCGGGGCGCGCTCCGGGCCTTCTTTGCGCACCCCCTGCCCTCGCGTTGGGACTTGTCGGGTCGATGACGACGCACGGGGCGACGTTCTGCGATAGTGAAGGCGAAAGAACCGAGGGTCGTGTTCTTTGGGTTCGTCGTGAGTGGGGGGCGTCGCCCGGCATAGATAGGGCGATGTCGACGTCACTCCCTGTGAGCGTTGTTGCCGCCACGAGAGCGGAGCCTTCATGTGCGCGGGTTCGCCCGCCACGGGCCCTGGCGGCGCCGACAATCTCCGTCGCCTGCGGTGTGGTTGCAGGGCGTTCGGACCCCAGCGCTCGGAGAGTGATGCAGGCGAACCGCCCCGTCCGCGCCGGTTCGCCTGTCCGAGAGAGACGCAACTATCTTCCGCGCCGGCCTAACACAGAAAACCCCCGGTAAACCGGGGGTTTGTGCTGTGCGCGATACTGGGTTCGAACCAGTGACCTCTTCCGTGTCAGGGAAGCGCGCTACCGCTGCGCCAATCGCGCCCATGTGGGCTGTTCACTTACTGAGTGGAGGTGGCGACGGGATTCGAACCCGTGTAAACGGCTTTGCAGGCCGGTGCCTAGCCGCTCGGCCACGCCACCGTGTGGTTTGACCCCACGTGCCGCGATCTCTTGGAGGGAGATCCCCGCACTCGAGCGGATGACGAGACTCGAACTCGCGACCCTCACCTTGGCAAGGTGATGCGCTACCAACTGCGCTACATCCGCGTTTTCCCGGATCACTCCGGGCGCTTGAATGACTTTAGCCCACGATCCGACGAGCGCAAAACCGGAAGGCGCCCGCGCGTGTCTCCCCCAGATGGTTCGTCGGATGCCGCAGGATCCGGTAACATCGTGTCTCGGCCCTCGGGCCGCACACGGGCGATTGGCGCAGCTGGTAGCGCGCTTCCTTCACACGGAAGAGGTCGTGGGTTCAAGTCCCGCATCGCCCACCGAAGGCCCCCGTTCGCACGTGCCACATACCCTCAGGCGCGGTCTGCTCGCGAGCGGCGCTACACCCTGGCGATCAGATTCGCTCGATGTCGTTGGGTACCCAGCTCTTGTCGAACCAGGACTTCAGCGGCCCGTACAACCGCATGATCGCGTACCAGCTCTTGGACGGCACTGTCTGGATCCAGTTGCCGACGCGCTCGCTCGGCGGCTCGGGCCCGAAGGTGAGGTCGATCGACCCGTCCTCGTTGTAGGCGAGTTCGCCGCTCGCGTTCTGGCTGTTGCGACTGGGCAATCGTTGACCTGTCTGCAACTCCGATCGAGTCTGAGGGTCGTAAACGACGACCGACCAGAAGTCCTTCGCCGGAACGCCGGCAGGCAACGTGAGCCGGTAGTTGTTGGCACCGTGAAGGAAGGCGCCGGTGGCATCCCGGTCCGACAGTGCGTACTGCGATCCGGCTCCTACCATTTCTATAGCCATAGCCGGCGTGTTCACGGTCGCCTGGTAGAAGAACAGCGTTCGCGCATCCATGTCGCGGCCTCCCCGCCCATCGCCGTCGAGCCACCGATAGTCGCTGCCGACGAAGCCCGTCTTCCACTTGCGATTCGGGTAGAAGTAGGCGCGCTGGTCGCGAGTTTGGAAGCAGATTGCGCGCGCAGTGGCGTTGCCGACCGCAGCGGCATCGCTGAGAATGTCGAGCATGCGCTCGTCGGGCTCGAAGGGGCGATCCTTGTGGATACCGATGGCCGCCAGAAGCCCACGGGTCTCGGGATCGATGACACCGATCGGTTCCCGGTGGATGACATCGGCGACCTCCTCGTAGAACGAGTGATCGTTGGCGTGGATGGTGTTGATGGCCTTGCCGGAAACAGAGATGAATTCCATCGTCGGACGGTCTTCGGCGGCGGACAGCGGGTAGATCCTGATGCCGCCCTCGAACATAGCCGTCGCTGCGTCGGGCTTGCCATCGACGAGAAACCCTCGGAGAAGCAAAAGGTTCACGTGGCTCGGGGAATGCGCGACGTGATAGCCGTCGGGAACGTCGCCTTCATAGTCGACGGGAGCGATGAGGTACTTTCCGCCCTTGCCGCGATCGGGTCCGGGAGCCCCCATGTCCACGACGAATCGGAACCACGCATCGTCGACAGTGCCCGGACCGCACCCTGGCGGCACCTCAACGACCGTGGGGCCGTCACGATGGAGGTCGAGGATCGCGATGGCATAGACGGTGTCGGTGTTTCCCGTCAGGAAGAGTGGCGTGGAGTCCAGAAGGCGATCGGCGATCGCCACCTTGTGCGCGGCATCACACCCCAGCGCGGTCAGCCCCGTGCGCAATCCCTCCATGGAGGCTGGCGGCACGCACTGCAAAAAAACCTCGACGGCGCGCATGAAGTCGAGGTTGTCGAATACCTTCGCGGCTGTCTCGTCGCTCGGGAACCCGTCGGTGAAGTCCGGCGTGCCGATCCGGGTCTCGACCCGATCCGGCGTCGTTATCGTTCCCGGGATGAACGTGTTGTACCCGTCGGGAACATCTGTCGAGTTGCTCGTCGCAGCCATGCCCGCGCCTCCGTCGCCTGTGGAGCCCGCTCAGCGGGGCTCCCTGTTGAGGAGTAGACCGCTTTCACGCGCCGGACGCAATACCCGTTCGGCGATTGTCCGGAGGTCGACGCATCGAACTCGGCGTGCGCGGTGCCGCCGGAGTGGAGCGGTTGTTTCGCACACACGATGTGCCCAGTCGGACAAACCCGGTTCGGCCCAACACCCGGTACATCCACGCAGCCCGGCGCACGCCGTGGCTCACCTGTTGCCGACGTCCCATCCGTAGCGCTTCTGGAGGGCAGCGGCCACACGGACGAACCGGTCCAGGTCGAGTGCGGCGGCTTCGCGTCGCATGCCGCTCGCATGCACGCTGTAGATCTGTTCGATGTCGACCCATGACGGGCGGCGCTGCGAATCCCACTCCCCCGAGCCGATGGGAAGGAAGTCGCGGTCCCCGTCGCGGTCCTTGCTGGTCAGCCGGACGACGTACACCCGCTCCGCGCTCTGGCGGGCGATGACGAGCACGGGGCGGTCTTTACCGCGCCCATCGTTCTCGGCGTACGGGACCCAGGTCCATACGATCTCGCCGGCGTCCGGGTCGCCGTCGCGGTCGGGCGCATAGGTGATGCGCAGCGCGCCGCGCGCCGGCGGCGCGACCTCGTGGGTCTCGGTTCCCCGTTGCTGCCCCGGCTCGGAACCGCCGCGCGCGGGAGCCGCGCGGCGGGATTTCGGCACGAGGGCTCGTGCAGACGCGCGCATGAGGCGTGAGACGAGACCGGTGAATCCCGAACGTGACGACATCCCGCTACCTTCGCACACCCGCCGGCCACCGGTGTACGAGACGTCGCAGACAGACGCCAGGGGCGCCGCGACCTGCGCGACGCCCCTGGGCTGCTGTATCGAGGGTGTGGGTCAGACCCGCTCTTCGAGCAGGTAGCCCTCCTCGCCGTGGACGACGGTGTCGACTCCGGCGAGCTCGTCCTCGTTCTTGATGCGGAAGCCCATGGTCTTCTCGATGACGAAACCGAGCACGAAGGCGACGACGAACGAGTAGATCAGGACGCCGACCGCGGCGATCACCTGAACGATCAGTTGCTCCGGGCCGCCGCCGAGGAAGAGGCCCGTGTCGATCGCGAAGAACCCGAGGTAGATCGTTCCGATGAGACCACCGACGAGGTGGATGCCCACCACATCGAGCGAGTCGTCGAAGCCGAGCTTGAACTTGAGCTCGATGGCGAGGGCACACACGGCACCGGTGAGCACACCGAGCAGCAGGGCCCAGCCAGGCGTCAAGTTGGCACACGCGGGCGTGATGGCAACGAGACCGGCTACGGCACCAGAGGCGGCGCCGACCGAGGTGGGCTTTCCGTCCTTGATCTTCTCGATCGTGATCCAACCGATGACCGACGCCGCGGTCGCGCCGAGCGTGTTGAGGGCGATCAGGCCGACGCCGCCCATGTCCTCGGCCCACCACTCAGCGCCGGCGTTGAAGCCGAACCAGCCGAACCACAGCAGTGCGGCACCGAGGAGCGTGAGCGGCACGTTGTGGGGCTTGAGGATGCCCTTCTGGAATCCGATGCGCTTGCCGAGTACGAGCGCGAGCGCCAGGGCTGCGGCACCTGCGTTGATGTGCACGGCGGTTCCACCGGCGTAGTCGATGACGGCGACACCGCTTTCGGCACCGAACATCGTCTCGCCGAGGTTGTAGACCCAGCCGCCGCCCCAGACCCACGCGGCCACAGGGAAGTAAACGAGCGTCGCAAAGAGCCCGGCGAAGATCATCCACGAGCCGAACTTGGCGCGGTCGGCGATTGCGCCCGAGATCAGCGCGACCGTGATGATGGCGAATGTCGCGCCGAAGGCGACGCCGATGAGGTCGACGTTCGCGCTTTCACCGGTCGCGAGGCCCGAGAGGGCGAAGTCGCTGAACGGGTTGCCGGCGAAGGCCCATGTCGACTCGACGGCGCTCATGTTGAAGCCGTAGAGGATCCACAGCACGCTGACGAGTCCGAGCGCGCCGAAGCTCATCATCATCATGCTGACGACGCTCTTGGCCTTGACCAATCCGCCGTAGAAGAACGCCACTCCCGGCGTCATGAGCAGAACGAGGGCGGTCGCAGTGACCCCCCACGCGATGTTTCCTGGTGCGTCCATGTTGGGTGTTACCTCGCATCGGGTTTGGTGACGGGGATGCGAGGAGCGTCACGGGTCCGCTGTCTCGCACTGTCGCCCAGTGTTGCGAGCGCGGATTTCACCCGGCGTGCGCGGAGTGTTTCGAGTTCGTTACGCGATCGGCCGCGAGGTAAACAACTCGTTTCCGATGAACGTTGCGGTTCGTCGGTCGATGATCAGGCAAGTGTGGATGCGACGAGCCGCGAGATCGCGCGCAGGTACTTCTTGCGGTATCCCCCGGCGAGCATCTCCTCGGGGAAAACACGGTCCAAAGACACACCGGTCGCACGGATCGGCAACTGTGCGTCGTACACCCGGTCGACGAAGGCGACGAAGCGCAGCGCGGCGGATTGGTCTGAGAACTCGGCGACATCACGCAGCCCGACCACACTGACGCCGTCGATCAGGCGGATGTACCGCGACGGGTGCACCTGCGCGAGGTGAGACACGAGCCCGTCGAAGGTGTCGTCCGACACGAGCCCCGACATCGCCGCATCGGCGAGGGCCGCATCGTATTCGCCCTCGCTGAGCGTGACGGCGTGTCCGTCGACGGCACGGTGACGGTAGTCGATGCCGTCGATGCGCACCGTCTCGAAGCTCGAGGCCATCGCGTGGATCTCACGCAAGAAATCCTGGGCGGCGAACCGCCCCTCGCCCAGCGCATTGGGTGGGGTGTTGCTCGTGGCTGCGAGCTTCGTGCCCGTCGACACCAGTTCACCCAGGAGCCTGGTCATCACCATGGTGTCGCCCGGGTCGTCGAGTTCGAACTCGTCGATGCAGAGAAGATCGGCTCCACGGAACAGCTCCACTGTCTTCTGGTATCCGATCGCACCGACGAGAGCGGTGTACTCGATGAACGAGCCGAAGTACTTCCTCCGCGCCGGCATCGCATGGTAGACGGAGGCGAGGAGGTGAGTCTTGCCGACACCGAATCCGCCGTCGAGGTAGACACCCGGCTTCTGCGGCTGCGCCTTCTTCGCGCGTCGGAAGAGACCACCACGCGCGGCGGGCGCACCACCGCCGCAGAACGCGATGAGCGTGTCCTTGGCAGCCTGCTGCGAGGGGTACTCGGCGTCGGCGCGATACGACTCGAACGTCGCCTCGTGGAACTGGGGAGGGGGCACCAAGGCCGCTACCATCTCCGCGCCCGACAGCTGCGGCATCCGCTCGGCGAGCGTGACGATTCCGGTGGCGGCGGGGGTCATGCAGGTCCTCGTAACAGTCGTGGGGTGCGGATGCGCTCAGCGCCAGGGAATCCTAGGGTCGATACGACGGTTCCACCTTATGCCGTCGTCCACACCACTCGATCCGAGGAGCAATCTGTGACCGTCGAATTCGACACGTCGTCGCCCAAGTTCGCCGAGTACGCCGAGCCCGGCCGGCTGGTGACCGGCGACTGGCTGGAGCAGCGCCTCGGTACGCCCGGCCTGGTCGTGGTGGAATCCGATGAAGACGTGCTGTTGTACGAAACCGGCCACATTCCCGGGGCTGTGAAGGTGGACTGGCACACCGAGTTGAATGATCAGGTCGTGCGGGACTATGTCGACGGTGAGGGGTTCGCCGCGCTCATGTCGCGAAAGGGCATCGCGCGTGAGGACACCGTGGTCGTGTACGGCGATAAGAACAACTGGTGGGCCGCATACGCGCTGTGGGTGTTCTCGCTCTTCGGACACGAAGACGTGCGCCTGCTCGACGGCGGGCGCGACAAGTGGATCGCCGAGGGACGCCCGATGACGACGGATGCCGCGACGCCGGCCCCGACGGAATATCCGATCGTCGAGCGCGACGACAGCCTGATCCGCGCCTACAAGGACGACGTGCTCGCGCACTTCGGCAATCCGCTGATCGACGTGCGCTCGCCCGAGGAATACGACGGGTCTCGCACGAGCATGCCGGCCTACCCCGAAGAGGGTGCCTTGCGCGGTGGACACATTCCCTCGGCGCAGAGCGTGCCCTGGGCGCGTGCCGTGGCGGAGGACGGCGGGTTCAAGGCGCGCGCCGAACTCGATGCGATCTACCGCGACGAGAAGGGCCTGCAGGAAGGCGACGAGATCATCGCGTACTGCCGCATCGGAGAGCGCTCGAGTCACACCTGGTTCGTCCTGAAGCACCTCCTCGGCTTCGAGAAGGTCCGCAACTACGACGGTTCGTGGACGGAGTGGGGCAGCGCCGTACGCGTGCCCATCGCCACCGGCAGCGAGCCCGGCGCCGTTCCGGAGCGCCGATGACGGTCGCGACGATGGGCTGTCACGTCGATGAGCACGTGCGAGGATCGACACGATGAACGCCCCTGCGCTCCCGGCATCCCTCGCCGACATCCAGGCCGACTTCCTCGATCTCCCCGAGGCGGACCGCCTGCAGCTCTTGCTCGAGTTCTCGCGTGAACTGCCCGACATCCCCGAAGAGTACGCGGAGCACCCGGAGCTGCAGGAACGCGTGGTCGAGTGTCAGTCGCCCGTCTACATCGTGATCGAGGTGGACGATGCCGACGTGGTCACGATGCACGCGACGGCGCCGCCGGAGGCACCGACCACTCGAGGGTTCGCCGGCATTCTGACGCAAGGCATCTCGGGGCTCCGCGTCGACGAAGTCCTGGCGATCCCCGACGACTTTCCTCAGACCATCGGGTTGACACGCGCGGTGTCGCCTCTGCGCATCGGCGGGATGACCGGCATGCTCATGCGCGCGAAGCGTCAAGTGCGCGACAAGCGTCGCGCCTGAGCATCACTCCGCGGGGTTCGACTCCGTAGACGATCCCGACTCGACCGACAGCATGTGCGCGCTGAGCCAGCCGCGGATCGCGGTGCTCCACCGTTCCTGGTCGTAGTTCCACAGCTTGGTGTGTCGGGCGACCTCGAAAACCTCGAGCTGTACGAGGTCAGGGCGCGCGGATACGAGGTCGTGCGACGCGTCCGAGGGGACGAAGCCGTCGTCGTCGCTGTGCAGGATGAGAATGGGATGCCGCAACTCCGCGGCGCGCGCGACGACGTCGAGTCGATCCAGAGGGATGCCGGTACCCGCGCCGGTGACCGGGCTGGCCCACTCGTGTTGCAGCGCTTCGAGTGCGATGTCGGTGACCGCCGTCGGAACGTGCATCTGCTTCGCCTGGTACGACAGCACGACTCGCCAGTCGATGACCGGCGAGTCGAGCACGATGCCGGCGATCAGATCGCGATGTGCAGAGTTGAGCGACACCTGGAGGACGATCGCTCCACCCATCGACCATCCCATGAGAATCACGCGCTTCGCGCCGCGGCGCCGCGCGAAGCTCACAGCCGCATCGACATCACGCCACTCCGTCGAGCCGAGCCCGTAGGTACCCGTCTTACTACGGGGAGCTTCGCCGTCGTTCCGATAGGACACCACGAGCGAAGTGACGCCCAAGGCGTGGAACACCGGGACAGCGCGCAGACACTCGGAGCGGGTGGTGCCGCGACCGTGCACCTGAATCACCCAGACGTCACCCTCGCCCGCCGGGAAGAGCCAGGCGGGGCACGGTCCGACGGCCGAGCCGACGAGTTCCGGTGTGTATGCGAGGTGCAGTTCTTCGGGGCGTTCGTAGTACCAGCCGCTGAACGCCGCGTCGGCGTCGAGACGCGCGGTCGGCGCGACATGGGTCAGGAGCTTGCGGGTGACCGACGCGTCATCCTCGGCGAGGATCGAGCCCAGCTTGACGTATCCCGACGTGCCGGTCGTGAACAGCCCGTAACGCCCCGGGAGGGCGGTGTCGGGGTTCTTCGTGAGCGAGATCGTCTGCGCGGCGGTATCGAGCGACACGATACGGGTGTCGGGAAGTCTCGGCGCCGGAGTCACAACTTTCCGCGCGAGACGGGCGGACGCGACAGCCATGATCGCGGCGGCGCCGGCGAGCGCGACAGTGACCACCGACATCGCGATACGCAGGCCGAAGAGCAGGGACGGGGTTGCGGCGCCGTTCACGGCGCGCCTGGGAGGGAGCATCGTGCGCTCACTCTAGTCTGTCCGCGTGGTTGACCAGCGTCCCCCGGCGGCATCCGCGCCCTTCGCTCTCGCAACGGAGCAGGTGCGCGAGACCGAGTTCCGTGCTGATCTGACCGTGCGCGAGATTCCGGCACCCCCGGGGCTCGCACCCGACGCGATCGCTCTCGCCGGTGACGTGCGCCCTGAACCGGGCGAGACGGATTCGCCGTACGGCACAGGGCGGTTCATCCTTCTTCACGACGCGGACGAGCCTTCGGCTTGGAATGGGCCGTGGCGGATCGTGTGTTTCGCGCAGGCCCCTTTGGAACGGGACATCGGCGTCGACCCACTCTTGGCAGATGTCGCATGGGCGTGGCTGACCGACGCACTCGCCTCCCACGCCGCCGGCTTTCACTCGGCATCCGGCACCGCGACCAAGACGCTTTCCAAGGGTTTCGGGACGCTCGCCGCCGAGGGAGAGGGTGCACAGATCGAGCTGCGTGCGTCCTGGTCGCCCGAGGGACCTATCGGCCCGCACGTCGAGGCGTGGGCCGAACTGGTGTGCATGCTCGCGGGACTCCCGCCTGGATCGGAAGGGATTGCGATGCTCGGCGCTCGCAGATTCACCACGTGACCGTTTACACCGTCATCGACAACGCCGACGATCTCCGAACGGCCGCCGAGACGCTCGCTCAGGGCAGTGGTCCCGTCGCTGTGGACGTCGAACGTGCTTCGGGTTTCCGTTACTCGCAACGCGCGTACCTCGTCCAGGTCTTCCGCCGCGACGCGGGACTCTACCTCTTCGATCCGCCGGCGATCGGCGCCATGGCACCTCTGCAGCAAGCGATCGGCGGGGAAGAATGGATCCTCCACGCCGCGAGTCAGGATCTGCCGTCATTGCGTGAACTCGGTCTCGAGCCGGCGACACTCTTCGACACGGAGCTCGCCGCACGGTTGCTCGGACATGACCGAGTGGGGCTGGCTGCGGTCGTCGAAGACACGCTGGGCATCACCCTCGCGAAGGCCCACTCGGCTGCTGACTGGTCGACCCGGCCGCTCCCCCAGTCCTGGCTCGAGTACGCGGCGCTGGACGTTGAGCACCTCGTCGACGTCCGCGACGCTCTGGCGAACGAGCTCGAGGAACAGGAGAAGTCCGACATCGCCGCGCAGGAGTTCCGCGCGACGCTCGAGCGCGAGCCGAAGCCGCCGCGCGAGGAGCCCTGGCGCCGGCTCAGCGGATTGCACACCGTCCGGGGTCGCAAGAATCTCGCCGTGGCCCGCGCGCTGTGGACAGCGCGTGAAGAATACGCGCGCGAGCAGGACATCGCCCCGGGGCGTCTGGTGCCCGACCGCTCACTCGTCGCTGCGGTCGTCGCCGCGCCGGGGTCGAAGGCCGAACTCGCGTCGATCAAGGCGTTCAACGGCCGTGCCAGCCGCAGCCAGATCGACCGGTGGTGGCAGGCCATCGTCGACGGACGTGCGTCGACGACTCCGCCGCTCGAACGAGCCAAGGGCGGAGATTCGCTTCCGCCGCCGCGTGCGTGGGCGGATCGCAACCCCGACGCGGATGCACGACTCAAAGCCGCGCGACCCGTCATCGAAGCGCGCGCCGAAGCTCTGGCGATGCCAACGGAGAATCTCCTCACCCCCGATCTGCTCCGCCGTGTCGCATGGTCACCTCCTGACAGCGTGACCGCCGAGAGCGTCGGGGAGGCTCTGGCATCCTTGGGTGCGCGGCCGTGGCAGATTGCGGAAACCGCACAGTTGATCGCCGATGCCTTTGTGTGTTCCGTGCAAGATCCCGACGACGGCGACGAGACGGCTTCGTAGGTTTCCCCCACCCGGTTCCGTTGCACCAAAGGGCCTCCGTAGGCTGGCGGCATCCCACATACTTTGGAGGCAGAGTGGCCGAGATCTCGGACGTCTTCTTCGTCGACGGAATGCGCACCCCTTTCGGTCGCGCCGGCGAGAAGGGCATGTACTTCAACACCCGCAGCGACGATCTCGCCGTCAAGGCGACGATCGGCCTGATGGAGCGTAATCCCGACGTTCCGGCGGACCGCATCGACGACGTCGCCATCGCGGCGACGTCGCAGACCGGTGATCAGGGCCTGACGCTCGGGCGCTCCGTCGCCATCCTGGCGGGTCTCCCGCAGAGCGTTCCGGGCTTCGCGATCGACCGCATGTGCGCCGGCGCGATGACGAGCGTCACGACGATGGCCGGTTCGATCGGCGTCGGCATGTACGACCTCGCCCTCGCGGGCGGTGTCGAGCACATGGGGCGCCACCCCATCGGCTCGAACGCGGACCCCAACCCGCGCTTTGTCGCCGAGAAGATGGTCGACCCGGGCGCGCTCAACATGGGTGTCACCGCCGAGCGCATCTTCGACCGGTACCCGCACCTCACGAAGGAGCGCTCCGACCGGTTCGGAATGCTCTCACAGCACAAGGCACAGGCGGCCTACGATGCGGGCAAGTTCCAATCGGATCTCGTCCCCGTCGCGATCAAGGACGCCGACGGCGCGTGGGGTCTCGCCACGGAGGACGAGGGTCGTCGTCCGCAGACGACGATGGAAGACCTCGCCGCCTTGAAGACCCCGTTCCGCCCGCACGGCCGGGTCACCGCCGGTACCTCTTCGCCACTGACCGACGGCGCCACGATGTCGCTGCTCGCCGGCGGCAGCGCGGTGAAGGAACTCGGGCTCGCCCCGAAGATGCGCATGGTGTCGTTCGCGTTCGCCGGTGTGCAGCCCGAGATCATGGGAATCGGCCCGATTCCGTCGACCGAGAAGGCGCTCCGCAAGGCGGGCCTGACAATCGATGACATCGGCCTGTTCGAGTTGAACGAGGCGTTCGCGATCCAGGTGATCTCGCTCCTCGACCACTTCGGCATCGCCGACGACGACCCCCGGGTGAATCAGTGGGGCGGCGCGATTGCGCTCGGCCATCCGCTTGCCGCATCCGGCGTTCGTCTCATGATCCAGCTCGCAGCGCAGTTCGCAGAGCGACCCGACGTCCGTTACGGCCTGACCGCGATGTGTGTCGGTCTGGGTCAGGGGGGTTCGGTGATCTGGGAGAACCCCCACTACGACGGCAAGAAGCGCAAGTAAGGGCGAGGATCAATGACCAACTACGACGACATCGATTTCTCGCCGATCCAAGCCCTCACCGAGGGTGAGGTGATCACGCACTCCACCGTGCGGGACATCACACTCCCGTCCGGTCGGGTGATGGCTCTCGTCACGCTCGACAACGGGCGCGACCACACGCGTCCGAACACCCTCGGGCCCGCGACGATGACGCAGCTCGGTGAGACGCTCTCCGCTCTGAAATCGCGCGCTGCGGCGGGCGAGATCGCCGCGGTCGGCATCACCGGAAAGCAGTACATCCTCGCCGCCGGTGCCGATCTCAGTGACATCTCGCGCGTGGGGTCGAAGGACAACGCTCGTCTCGTTGCGCAGCTCGGACACAAGGTGCTCGGGATGCTCGGGGACCTGGGCGTCCCCTCGTTCGCGTTCGTCAACGGCCTCGCGCTCGGTGGCGGCCTCGAGATCGCGCTGAACTCGACGTACCGCACTGTCGACGCCTCCGCGGCTGCGATCGCGCTCCCTGAAGTGTTCCTCGGAATCATTCCCGGGTGGGGCGGCGCGTATCTTCTGCCCAACCTGATCGGAATCGAGAACGCGCTCGAGGTGGTGATCTCGAACCCGTTGAAGCAGAACCGGATGCTCAAGCCGCAGCAGGCGTTCGACCTCGGCATCGTGGACGCGATCTTCCCGCCGGCGACGTTCCTCGAGAATTCCTTGGTATGGGCCGACGCGGTCCTCGGAGGAAAGAAGGTCGAGCGTAAGAACGAGCCGGGCAAGATCGAGCGCACCGTCAAGTGGCCGGTCGCGATCAAGATGGCGCGCGGCATGCTCGAGTCGAAGATCGGCACGGTCCCCCGATCGCCGTACGTCGCGCTCGATCTGCTCGAGAAAGCGCGCAGCGGCACCAAGGCCGAGGGGTTCGCGCGCGAAGACGAGGCCCTCGCCGATCTCGTCACGGGCGACCAGTTCGCGGCGTCGATGTATGCCTTCGATCTCGTCCAGAAGCGGGCGAAGCGGCCCGTGGGCGCCCCGAGCAAGGACCTTGCCAAGAAGGTCAGCAAGGTCGGAATCATCGGCGCAGGGCTCATGGCCAGCCAGTTCGCCCTACTGTTCGTCCGACGTCTGCAGGTGCCCGTGCTCATCACGGACCTCGACCAGGCGCGCGTCGACAAGGGTGTCGCCTACATCCACGAGGAGATCGGCAAGCTCGAGGCGAAGGGCCGGCTGGACGCCGACACCGCGAACCGGCTCCGCTCCCTCGTCACCGGCACGACGGAAAAGAGCCTCTACGCCGATTGCGACTTCGTCATCGAAGCCGTCTTCGAAGAGGTCGGCGTCAAGCAACAGGTCTTCGCCGAGATCGAGCCGATCATCGCCGAGGATGCGATCCTTGCCACCAACACCTCGTCGTTGTCGGTAGAAGAGATCGGCGCGAAGCTCGCGCACCCCGAGCGTCTCGTCGGCTTCCACTTCTTCAACCCCGTCGCGGTCATGCCGCTGATCGAGGTCGTGAAGACGCCGAACACTTCCGAGGCTGCACTGTCGACGGCGTTCGTCGTCGCCAAGGGGCTGAAGAAGAATGCGGTCCTCACCGCCGACGCCCCTGGATTCGTCGTGAACCGTCTCTTGGCAAAGGTCATGGGTGAGGCTGCCCGCGCCGTCTACGAGGGCACACCGGTGGCCGACGTCGAGAAGGCCTTCGCGCCCCTCGGACTGCCGATGGGTCCGTTCCAGCTCATCGACCTCGTCGGTTGGAAGGTCGCCGCGCACGTGCAGGACACGATGGTACGGGCGTTCCCCGACCGGTTCTACGCGAACGACAACTTCCACGCCCTCGCTGAGCTGGATGCCGTCGTCGAGAAGGACAAGGGCGGTCGCGTGACCGGCTTCACGAAGGCCGCCGAGAAGGTGCTCAAGGGGCACGTGGGATCGACGCCTGCGTCGGCCGACACCATCCTCACGCGCGTGCAGGACGGCCTGGCGCAGGAGATTCACCTCATGCTCGAGCAGGACGTCGTGCCAGAGGTGGAAGACATCGACCTCTGCCTGATCCTGGGTGCAGGATGGCCGTTCATCGATGGCGGGGCCTCGCCCTACCTCGACCGTGAGGGTGCGTCCGAGCGGGTCTTCGGCGACACGTTCCACCACCCGCCGATTCGCGGCATCGAATCCTGATCGCACGGGTGGGGCTGCAGGCACATCTGCAGCCCCACCCGTTTCCGGTGATTCGATAGCGTAAGAAGTGATGTCCCACAGCGCTTCTCCCCCGCCCGGCGCCGCGCCGATGAATGCGACATGGGCAGACGTCTTCCGCGGCGGCGTCGTCGCCTGGGGAGTATTCGTCGGCTTGATGCTCATCGCGTTCGCAATCGCAGGGATCGTAGCCGACGCGGTCGCCCGTGCCGATGGGGTGAGTGTGATGTCGTCGCTGTCCGTGCTGCCGCTCGCGCTTGTGTATACGGCGTTCATCGGCGGGACCGCCTCGTTCCTCGTGACGATGCTGGGGCTTCCGGTCGCGTGGTTGGTGGCACGGTCGCTGCGGCATGACACTTCGATTGCGCGCCACGTCATGGTCTATGCACTCCTGGGCGCCGCCGTCGGCTGTCTCGCGCTCGCCGTCACCGCGGCGTTCAGCGGATCACTCGTCGACGTGTTCTTCAGCGCCGCCGCGCCTGTCACCATCCTCATCTGCGCGACATCGGTGGTCGCCGGCTGGTGGCGTGCCTCACGGCGAATCCGGGCCGAACTCGAGCCTGGCGACCCACGTTCTCCGATCGAGTTCAGCGAGGGCTGAGGGTCACTGTTCGCTGCGCACCGGCACGTTCAGGGATGACAGGGCGCCCAGATCCGGCCGTGCGACCGGAATCCGGGTCCCCAACACCTGAGCCACGACGTCCTGGGCGATTTTCGCGGCGGTGAGTCCGGCATCCTCGAGGATCTGATCGCGACTCGCGTGGTCGATGAACGCGTCGGGCACTCCGAGCTCGTCGACGGCGGTATCGATGCCCGCCTCGCGCAACACCTGGCGGACACGGGTGCCGACACCTCCCACACGGATACCGTCCTCGATCGTGATGACGAGGCGATGCTCGGCGGCGAGGGTGACGATCGACGGCTGCACGGGGATGGCCCAGCGCGGATCCACGACCGTCGCACCGATCCCCTGCGCGCGCAGACGTTCGGCGACGTCCACGGCGGTGTGTGCCATCGGTCCGATGCCGACGATCAGCACGTCCTGGGCCTCCGAGCGATACAACACGTCGACGCCGTCGTCACGCCGCTCAAGCGCGGGAAGCTCCGGGCTGACGCTTCCCTTCGGGAAACGGACCACGGTCGGGGCATCGTCGACGGCGATCGCTTCGCGGAGTTCCTCGCGGAGCCGCTCGGCATCGCGCGGCACCGCTATGCGGATGTGCGGAACGATCTGCAGCATCGCGAGATCCCAGATTCCGTGGTGGCTCGGACCGTCGGGACCGGTGACTCCTGCTCGGTCCAGGACAAATGTGACCCCCGCGCGGTGCAGGGCGACATCCATCAACACCTGGTCGAACGCGCGGTTCATGAAGGTCGCGTAGATCGCGACGACAGGGTGGAGCCCGCCGTAGGCCAAGCCTGCAGCGGACGCGACCGCGTGCTGCTCGGCGATGCCGACGTCGTACACGCGCTCGGGAAAACGTTCGGCGAACGGGAGCAATCCCGTCGGTCGCAACATCGCCGCGGTCATCGCGATGACGTCGCCGCGCTGCTCGCCGACCTCGACCAACTCCTGCGAGAAGACGTCGGTCCAGGCCTGGACGCCACTCCCCCCGCCGACGGTCTTGCCTGTGGCCGGATCGATCTTGCCGACGGCGTGGAATTGATCGGCCTCGTCGTCTCGAGCGGGCTGGTATCCCCGCCCCTTCTCGGTGATGGCGTGGACGATGACCGGTGCACCGTAAGACTTCGCGAGCTCGAGCGTTTCGATGAGTGCATCGAGATCGTGCCCGTCGACCGGGCCGAGGTACTTGATATCGAGATTCGAGTAGAGCTCGGTGTTGTTGGTGAACCGTGACAGGAAGCCGTGCGTTCCCCCGCGCACCCCGCGGTAGACGGCGCGTGCGGCGGGACCGAGCTTGCCGAACACCGTCGCCGAATTGTCGCGCAGGCTTCGGTAGGTGTCCGCGGTGCGGACGCGGTTGAGATATCGAGCCATTCCGCCGATCGTCGGTGCGTACGAGCGACCGTTGTCGTTGACGACGATGACGAGGTTACGGTCGTTGTCGTCCGAGATGTTGTTGAGCGCTTCCCAAGTCATCCCGCCGGTCAACGACCCGTCGCCGACGACGGCGACAACGTGCCGATCCGTCCGACCGGTGCGTGTGAACGCACGCGACACCCCATCTGCCCAACTGAGCGAACTCGACGCGTGAGACGATTCCACGACGTCGTGTGCGCTCTCGCTGCGCTGCGGATAACCGGCCAGTCCCCCGCGCGAACGCAGTTGGGAGAAGTCCTGGCGTCCGGTGAGGAGCTTGTGCACGTAGGACTGATGCCCGGTGTCGAAGATGACCGGGTCATCCGGCGAATCGAAGACGCGGTGGATCGCCATCGTCAGTTCGACCACTCCGAGGTTGGGACCGAGGTGTCCGCCGGTCCGAGCGACGTTCTCGATCAGGAAGGCGCGGATCTCCGTCGCCAGCTGGTCCATCTCGTCGTGGGTCAGCCCATCCAGATCGCGCGGGCCGGTGATCGATGACAGCAGCGACATCCTCGCTCCTTCCCTGCCCCCACGGGCATCCTCAGTGTACCGAGGGCACATACGAGGGGCTGGGGGTTGCCTCCCAGCCCCTCGTGTGTCATGAGCTCAGACGAGTGAGCGCAGCACGTACTGCAGGATTCCACCGTTGCGGTAATAGTCCGCTTCGCCGGGCGTGTCGATCCGCACCACGGCGTCGAACTCGACCGGTTCCTTGCCCTCGGGCGAGAACTCGCTCGGCGTCGCGGTGACGCGCACCGTCTTGGGCGTGACGCCCACATTGAGCTGCTCGAGGCCGGTGATCGACACGATCTCGGTTCCGTCGAGTCCGAGCGAGTCCCAGCTCTCTCCCTCGGGGAACTGGAGTGGAACGACACCCATCCCGATGAGGTTCGACCGGTGGATGCGCTCGAAGCTCTCGGTGATGACCGCCTTGACACCCAGCAGGCTGGTTCCCTTCGCGGCCCAGTCGCGCGAGGAACCCGAACCGTACTCCTTGCCGCCGAACACAACCAACGGCGTGCCCTGCTCCTTGTAGTTCATGCACGCGTCGTAGATGAACGACTGAGGACCGCCCGGCTGGGTGAAGTCGCGGGTGTAGCCACCCTCGACGACGGCACCGTCGTTGACCGCGCTCACAAGCATGTTCTTGAGACGGATGTTGGCGAACGTTCCACGGATCATGACCTCGTGGTTGCCGCGGCGAGAGCCGAACGAGTTGAAGTCCTTCTGGCGCACACCGTGCTCCTCGAGGTACTTCGCGGCCGGGGTTCCGATCTTGATGTTGCCGGCGGGGCTGATGTGGTCGGTGGTCACCGAATCGCCGAGCGTCGCCATCACACGCGCACCCTGGATGTCGGACACCGGGGTGAGCTCCATCGTCATGCCGTCGAAGTACGGAGCCTTGCGCACGTAAGTCGAGTCGGCATCCCACTGGAAGACCGAATCATCGGGCGTCGGAAGGCTCTTCCAGCGCTCATCGCCCTCGAAGACCGTCGCGTACTGCTTGATGAACTGTTCGCGCGAGATCGACGAGTCGATCGTCTCCTGCACCTCATCGGGCGTCGGCCAGATGTCGCGGAGGAACACGTCGTTGCCGTCGGTGTCCTGGCCCAGCGGATCGGACTCGAAGTCGAAGTGCATCGATCCCGCCAGCGCATACGCCACGACGAGCGGGGGCGAGGCGAGATAGTTCATCTTCACGTCGGGGCTGATGCGCCCCTCGAAGTTGCGGTTTCCCGAGAGCACCGCCGTCACCGCGAGGTCGTGCTCGTTGACCGCCGCGGAGACTTCTTCGATCAGCGGCCCC
The DNA here is from genome assembly GCF_042677105.1 of Microbacterium koreense. NCBI lineage: Bacteria > Bacillati > Actinomycetota > Actinomycetes > Micrococcales > Microbacteriaceae > Microbacterium > Microbacterium koreense. Next base: position 2,024,246 of record NZ_JBHTIM010000001.1, on the reverse strand, counting down.
GAGTTGCCGATGCAGATGGTGCATCCATAACCGACGGTGTAGAAGCCGAGTCCCTCCAGCGCCTTGTCCAGACCCGACTTCTCGTAGTAGTCGGTGACGACCTTCGAACCGGGGCCCAGCGTGGTCTTGACCCACGGCTTCTGCTTGAGGCCCTTCGCGAGGGCGTTGCGGGCGAGGAGTCCTGCTGCGAGCATCACCGACGGGTTCGAGGTGTTCGTGCAGGATGTGATCGCCGCAAGCGTCACCGCACCGTTGTCGAGGATGTAGCTGTCGCCGCTCGGCTGGGTCACCTTGACGGGTTTGGATGCTGCCGCGGGCCCGCCGCTGGAGATGTGCACGACGCGGGTGTCCGGGTCTTCGTCGCCGGGTGCGGGGCCGGGGTCGGAGGCCGGGAAGGAATGCTTCGACTCGAGGTCGATGATGTCTTCGGACGTCGTCGCCTGGGCGTAGTTGAGCACATCCTGCTCGAACTGCGACTTCGCCTCGGACAGCAGGATGCGGTCCTGCGGGCGCTTCGGGCCCGCGATCGACGGCACGACCGTGCCGAGGTCGAGCTCGAGGTACTCGCTGTACGTCGGCTCCTCGGCCGGGTCGTGCCAGAGGCTCTGCAACTTGGCGTACTTCTCGACGAGCTCGACGGCCTGTTCGCTACGGCCGGTGAGACGCAGGTAGTCCAGAGTGACGTCGTCGACGGGGAACATCGCCGCCGTCGAGCCGAACTCGGGGCTCATGTTGCCGATCGTGGCGCGGTTCGCCAGCGGCACCGAGGCGACACCTGCCCCGTAGAACTCGACGAACTTGCCGACGACGCCGTGCTTGCGGAGCATGTCGGTGATCGTGAGCACGACGTCGGTAGCGGTGACACCGGCGGGGATCTCACCGGTGAGCTTGAAGCCGACGACGCGCGGGATGAGCATCGAGACCGGCTGTCCGAGCATCGCCGCCTCGGCCTCGATGCCGCCCACACCCCAGCCGAGCACGCCGAGTCCGTTGACCATGGTGGTGTGCGAGTCGGTGCCGACACAGGTGTCGGGGTAGGCCTGCAGAACGCCGCCGTTGGTGCGGTCGTAGATGACCTTCGCGAGGTGCTCGATGTTGACCTGGTGCACGATGCCGGTGCCCGGCGGGACGACCTTGAAGTCGTCGAATGCCGTCTGGCCCCAGCGCAGGAACTGGTAACGCTCACCGTTGCGCTCGTACTCGATCTCGACGTTGCGCTCGAGCGCGTCCTCACGCCCGAAAAGGTCGGCGATCACGGAGTGGTCGATCACCATCTCGGCCGGCGAGAGGGGGTTGATCTTGTTCGGGTCGCCGCCGAGGGCACTGACGGCCTCTCGCATCGTCGCGAGATCGACGATGCAGGGAACCCCGGTGAAGTCCTGCATGACCACACGTGCCGGGGTGAACTGGATCTCGGTGTCGGGTTCGGCCGCGGCGTCCCACGAGCCGAGTGCTTCGATCTGCGCCTTGGTGACGTTCGCCCCGTCTTCGGTGCGCAACAGGTTCTCCAGCAGCACCTTGAGGCTGAAGGGAAGCTTGTCGTAGCCCGGAACGGTGTCGATCCGGAAGATCTCGTAGTCGGTGCTGCCGACCGTCAGGGTGCTCTTGGCACCGAAGCTGTCAACCGTGGACACGTGGGTCTCCTTCGTCGGCGGCGGAGCGCGGCGCACGCACGCGCGCGCGAACCCCATCATTCCCCCGGCGCGGTGCCATGGCTAGTGAGGCGAACCTAACCGCATCCTCACCGTGCCGAGAGCGAAATTTATCTCGATATCAAGATAAATGGTATCACCGGCCGTACGAAGGGTCCCGGTCGGCGCGCGGGTAGAGCGCACGGACGACGAGCCAGGTCACGGCGACGAGAGGTGCGAACAGCGGCAGCCCCATGACGAGCTTCAGCGTGCCGAGCGCCGTCACATTGTCGGCCACGTACAGCGGTACCTGCACGAGCAGCCGCGCGGCGAACAGCCCAGCCCACACGATCGTCAGCCAGAAGAAAACCCGGCGCTTGCGCTTGTCGCGACGCCATGCGGTGCCGTCTCCCATCAGGAAGCCCACGGCGAGCCCGATGATCGGCCATCCGACGAACGCGGATATGAGCAACGCTGAGCCGTACACGACGTTCGTCACGAACCCGGGCACGAAGTTGTTGCTCGCCTCGCCGGTGAACGCCGCGAACGCCGCCGCGACTCCGACGGCGACGAGGCCCCCGACGGCTGCGGCGATCGGCTGGCGGGCGATCAACCGGACGACGGTGAAGATCGCGGCGATGCCGACGGAGAGCACGAGCGAGAGGAGGAGATCTCCGTCGCCGGTCGCCGGATCGATCGTGACCGTGTAGGTGATGACGAAGACGAGTCCGGGCAGGACGGACTCGAAGATGCCCCGCCAGCCGCCCATGGCGCGCCATACGACGTGTCCGGTGCTTTTGCCCTCGGCCGGGTCCAGGCCCGCACGTCGCGCCGCACCGCCGAGTGCCGCTCCGAAGACCTCGGATGCGGACGGCTGCGCAACGTCTCTCGACTCAGGCCCCGAGGCCGCGTCGTCCGGCCGCGGTGAATCGCTCACGCGGTGCCCGGCGTCGCCGGCATTCGCAACGGGATGAGATCGCGCGGCGGCATGGGCGTGTCGCCACGGACGACGACGATCGAGCGGAAGAGGTCCTCGATCTGCGCAGCCGCGGCCGGATCCGAGGCGCCCGAACCGCCGATGACGCCACGCAGGAACCAGCGCGGACCGTCGACGCCCACGAAGCGGGCCAGGCGCTTGCCGGACTGCCCCTCCGGTCCCGCCACGGGGACTTCGGCCAGCAGCTCGGGGCCCAGCGGCCCCTCTCGCTCCTCGACCCGGCCGCCCTGCTGCTTCACCTGCTGGCGAATCTGCTCGCGTGTCTCTTCCCACAGCCCCGTCGACCGCGGCGCCGCGAACGGCTGCACCTGGAGCGTCGATCCGGCGTAGTCAAGGCCCACCGCGACGATCCGCTTGGTCTGCTCCTCGACTTCGAGTCGCAGGTTCAGCCCTTCTCGCGGGAGGACCTTGACACCGCCGAGATCGATGTACGGGCGGACGCGATTGGCCTCGGACTCGTCGAACGGCCCGGAGGTCGCCCGATCTTCGGGGGCGGACTTCTCGCTGCCGGTGGGTGTGGCATCCGTCATGAGCGATCTCCGTTCTGCTGGTAGCCGGTGGAGCCGAAACCGTCTTCGCCGCGCACGCTCTCGGGCAGCTCATCGACGGGAACGAACAGCGCGCGCGTCACCGGCATCACGATGAGTTGGGCGATACGGTCGCCCGCGGTCACCTCGTACGCGCTCGAGGAATCCGTGTTGATCAAGGCGACCTTGATCTCGCCGCGATAGCCCGCGTCGACCGTTCCAGGGGCATTGACGATCGAGATGCCGTGGCGGGCTGCGAGACCCGAACGCGGCACCACGAAGGCCGCGTACCCGTCGGGCAGCGCGATGCGCACGCCCGTGCCGACCAATGCCCGTGCGCCGGGCTCGAGGCGCACCGACTCTGCTGCGACGAGATCGGCGCCGGCGTCACCGGGTTTCGCGTAGGAGGGCGGTGCCGGGGCGATAATGGGGACGTCCACGGTTTCGGTCACTCAATGAGGGTAATGCAGATGGCATCGACGAACACCGCGACGTCTTCGGCCGTCCGCTACCGCGAACGGCTGAGCCCGTCCCTGTGGGTCCTCGCGGCGGCTGCCGTCTGCGGGCCGATGGCGGCGCTCGTCTTCGCGCCGATCGACACGACCCTCGCGTTGATCGCCGGGGCTGCCGTTGCCGTTGCGGTGGTGCTGGCGCTCGTGTTCGGTTCACCCGTCGTGGGCGTCGAACGTGGGATGCTGCGTGCCGGACGTGCCCGAATACCGGTGGACCTCACGGGTGATCCCGTCGAACTGCGCGGGGAGCAGGCGCGTCACGCCCGCGGTTCCGGTCTGGATCCGCGTTCCTGGCACGTGATCCGTGGCGGCATCGACGGTGTCGTGGTGGTTCCGATCCTCGACCCCGACGACCCAGCGCCGGTGTGGGTGATCTCGACGCGCACTCCGGACCGTCTGGCGTCGGCCCTGAAGCGCACGCGCACCTCCGCGCCGTGAACGAAGGCGAACGCGCGAACGCGTTCGCCTTCGGCAGTCGTCAGATCCGGATCAGACGGAGCACTCCGCGCAGATGTACCCCATGGCATCCTCGTGGTGCACCTGCGAACGGTGCTTCACCAAGAAGCAGCTCATGCAGGTGAACTCGTCTTCCTGCGCGGGGAGGACGACGACGTCGAGCTCGATGTCCGAAAGATCGGCGCCCGGCAGTTCGAAGCCCGATGGGTTGTCCGCGTCTTCGACGTCGACCGCCCCGGAGAGCTTGTCGGGAACGCGCTCCTTGAGCGCCTCGATCGACTCGCTGTCGTCCTCGGACTTGCGGGGGGCGTCGTAGTCGGTTGCCATGCGTGCGTGTCTCTACTTCCGGGATTGCTGGGGGTGCCTGTTCCCTATGGGCGGGCCATAGTTTGCACGACGGGTTCGCGTTTCGCAAATGGCGGTCGTCGGGCGGTCGTCGCGCACCCCGTGAAACTGACGGCGCGCGCGGAATATTCCGGCCGATACCGAAGCCGCGTGACACGATGGGCCCAGCAGATCTGGATCGGAGGGCGCCTCGCATGGAGCAGCTCAAAGTCATCGGAACCGAGGACGACGTGATCGTCCTGGCCACCGAGTCGGGCGACCGGTTCGCGCTGCCGCTGGATGAGGCCTTGCGAGCCGAGTTGCGGCGCGCGAAACGCGATCGCGAGCCGGACACGCGCGCGCCGCGGCCGAGTCCGCGCGAAATCCAGACGCACATCCGCGCCGGACTGTCGACCCAAGAGGTGGCGACGTTGCTGGGTGCGCGCATCGAGGATGTCGCGAGGTTCGAGGGCCCCGTGCTCGCCGAGCGTGAGCACATCGTCGGTCAGGCACTCGCGGTGCCGGTCCTGCTCGGCGGCGACTTCGCGGGAGAGGCAAACCCGACGTTCGGCGCGGCGGTGCGGGCGAAGCTCGCCGAGGCGTCGGCCTCAGGCGAGCGGTGGAGCAGTTGGAAGGAACAATCCGGCTGGATCGTGAAGCTCGAATTCACGGCGGGAGAAGTCGACCACGACGCGCGGTGGAGCTTCGACCCCCGTCGAAGCGTCCTTTCGCCGCTGAACAACGACGCGATTCAGCTCTCGCGCCAGGGCTCGTTGCCGGAAGGCCTCATCCCCCGACTGCGCGCGCTGGACACGAATCCCATGAAGGATGACTCGCGTTTCGACAGCGGCGCGTTCGGCCCGCGCAAGGGTGGCGACATCGACGCGCCCGAGGTGCCAGAACCGACGAGCCCGGCGGTCCAGGACGCCGCCATCAAGCGTTCGAGCGACATCCCCGCCACATCGGCCGAGACCGCGGATCTTCTCGAGGCCCTGCGTCGCCGCCGCGGGCAGCGCGAGCCGCTACCGGGCGCCGACGAGGACGATCCGGAGCGGGCACACGCACCCGTCGCATTGTTCGACGCCCTCGAGCCGGGCTACGACGACGCCGACCAGAAGGCCGAAGACGACGTGCCCGACGAACCCGACTCGTCGGCCGCGACCGCGGAAGGCGGTCGCCGAAAGGGACGCACCTCGATGCCGTCGTGGGACGAAATCGTCTTCGGGGCGCGCGGCGACGATTAACGCGCCGGCGCGAACGCGCCGAGGCGAATCAGCGGAACGACGCGCTCCTCAGGCGTGAGTGACCCGTGCTGCCCCACCATCCGTTGGGCAGACTTGTCGGCAACGCGGTCGTCGTAGTACGCAATCCCCGCCCGCGCGGCCACGAGCACGTCGCCGATTCGCGGGAGCACTTCGGCGTCGACGTGCTCCCCGAACAGTCCCGCAGCGACCGCGTCCTCACGGGTCAGAACCCATGAACGGTGCCCTTCGGCATCCATCCACGCCGTGTGCACGCCGGACGCCGCCCCCGGCTCCGTGTACAGGTGCAACATGCGCGGCTCCCCGCCGACCAGGCGAACCCCCTCGACGAGCGGCGAAGCGTCGTCGATCAGCACCTGTCGGTGACGTGGCACGTCGACCATGCCGTGGTCGGCGGTGAGGACGACGCCCGTGCCCGGCGTAGCATGCGAAACGAGGCGTCGCGCGGCGGCATCGACATCCTCCAAGGCGGCGATCCACTCGTCCGACTGCCATCCGCGCCGGTGACCGACCGCATCGAGGTCATTCGCATACACATAGACGAACGAACCGGGATGGGACGCAGCGAGATCGGCCGCCCGCTCGACACGGCGTTGCAGGTCGTCCTCGCCGACGAAGTCCGCCCCGCCCATGGTCGACGCGGTGAAGCCGGTTCGCTCGTACTCCGATTTGGAGACGACGAAGAACGGAACATCGCCGCGAGCGGTCAGACGGGGCGCTCGCTGCCACGTCGCCGGCAGCCCGTCGGTCTCCCACCCGCGAAGCTGATTGGCGATGTGATCGGTGCCGGGCACCCTCGCGCGGTACCCGACGATGCCATGCTGTCCGGCATCCGCCCCTGTGAGCAATCCCGTGAGCGCCGTCGCGGTCGTCGACGGAAACACCGTACGTGCCACGTCCTTCTTGCCACCCGCGGCTGACAGGAAGCGTGCGTGGCCCGCACGCGCAGCGAGATTCGACGCACCGAGCCCATCGACCACGAACAGGACGACGCTCGAAGCTGGGGCGAACCATTCGGATGCTCCCTCGATCGCGGCCAATGTCTGGGGCACGACATCGGTGAGGCTCCGGGCGTGCGGCGGGTCCGCGGGTAGGCTGGCAGGCATCGGGGTCAGTCTCGCATACGTGCGGGAGACCTCCACCCGGACCGCTGCGACCCGAGGTTCTCCGCGCCATGCCCGCCACACGCACCCCCTCCGAGCCGATCGAAGAAGGCCGCATCGAAGACGTCGACGTCTCGACGGAGATGCAGGGCTCGTTCCTCGAGTACGCCTATTCCGTGATCTACTCTCGCGCGTTGCCCGATGCCCGCGACGGCTTGAAACCTGTGCAACGCCGCATCCTGTACCAGATGGCCGATATGGGGTTGCGCCCCGACAGGGGCCACGTCAAGAGCGCGCGGGTCGTCGGCGAGGTGATGGGAAAGCTCCACCCGCACGGCGATGCACCCATCTACGACGCGCTCGTTCGACTTGCCCAGCCCTTCTCGCTGCGTGTCCCGCTCGTGGACGGCCACGGAAACTTCGGCTCGCTCGATGACGGTCCCGCCGCCGCGCGATACACCGAGGCGCGGCTCGCGCCGCCCGCGCTGGCGCTGACGGAGAACCTCGATGAGGACGTCGTCGATTTCATCCCGAACTATGACGGGCAGTTCCAGCAGCCTGCCGTCCTGCCCGCAGCCTTCCCGAACCTGCTCGTGAACGGCACGACCGGCATCGCGGTCGGCATGGCCACGAACATGGCGCCCCACAACCTCATCGAGGTCGTCGGCGCCGCGATCTTCCTCCTGGACAATCCCGACGCCACGGTCGAGCAGCTCATGGAGTTCGTTCCCGGCCCCGATCTGCCCGCCGGCGGGATCATCGTGGGCCTGGACGGGATCAAAGACGCGTACACGACGGGGCGCGGCAGCTTCCGAACCCGCGCGAAGGTCTCGATCGAATCCCTGGGCCCGCGGCGCACCGGCATCGTCGTGACCGAGCTTCCGTACCTCGTCGGCCCCGAACGGATCATCGAGAAGATCAAGGATGCGGTGCAGTCGAAGAAGCTGCAGGGCATTTCGGACGTCAATGATCTGACCGACCGCCACCACGGACTCCGTCTCGTGATCGGAATCAAGACCGGCTTCGACGCGCAGGCGGTGCTCGAGCAGCTCTACCGCTTGACCCCGCTGGAGGACTCGTTCTCCATCAACAGCGTCGCACTGGTCGAGGGACAACCTCAGACTCTGGGGCTCAAGGAGCTGCTGCGGGTCTATCTGGACCACCGCATCAGCGTCATCACACGCCGCAGCCGCTATCGGCTTGATCGCAAGAAGGAACGCCTGCACCTGGTCGAGGGTCTGCTCATCGCGATCCTCGACATCGATGAGGTCATCCAGGTCATCCGTTCGTCTGACGACGGCGAGCAGGCGCGTACCCGACTCCAGGAGGTCTTCGACCTCTCTCAGCTGCAGGCGGAGTACATCCTGGAGCTGCGACTGCGTCGGCTCACGAAGTTCTCGCGCATCGAGCTCGAAGCCGAACGTGACACGCTGAAGTCCGAGATCGCCGCGCTCGAGGAGCTACTGGGCAGCGACGCCCTCGTGCGGGCACAGGTGGCGCGCGAGTTGGATGCGGCCGCCGACACCTACGGCAGCCCGCGACGGACGCTTCTGCTCAACGGCGGGCCGGTGGCGTCGCGATCGCGCGCCAAGGCGAACGCCGCCGACTTGCAGATCGCCGACGCACCCTGCCGGGTCTTTTTGTCGGCCACGGGACGCATGGTGCGGGCCGAACTCGGCGAGGACGGACAGATCGTCGCTCCGACACGGCGGTCGAAACACGATGCGGTGCGTTCGGTCGTCGACACCACCACGCGCGGTGATGTGGGTGCTGTCACGTCCGCCGGACGCCTCGTGCGGTTCTCGCCGGTCGACCTGCCCTCTGTGCCTTCGAACTCCGTGCAGCTCTCGGCCGGGACTCGAGTCGATCAGTATCTGACGCTGGCAGCGGGTGAACACGTCGTCGGCCTGGTGCCGCTCACCGACGAGCCTCCGATCGCGCTGGGCACCGCGCACGGCGTGGTCAAACGCGTTCTCGCCAGCGAGATCGCCGCAAAACCCGAGATCGAGATCATTTCGCTCAAGCCCGGGGATCAGGTCGTCGGGGCTGCCCCCGCTGCGGATGACAGCGAGGTCGTGTTCGTCACATCGGACGCGCAGCTACTGCGGTTCCCGGCAGCGGCCGTCCGCCCGCAGGGACGCGCCGCCGGCGGCATGGCCGGCATCCGCGTCGCGGACGGATCCCAGGTGATCGCGTTCGATGTCGTGGAGGCGGAAGCGACCGGTGTCGAGGTCGTGACGGTCTCGGGGAGCACTGGGGCCCTGGCCGGGACCGACGCCGGCGCGGCGAAGGTGTCGTCTTTCGACGAGTACCCCGCCAAAGGACGTGCGACCGGCGGTGTGCGGGCCCAGAGATTCCTCCGAGGCGAGGACGCTCTCACGCTCGCGTGGGTCGGATCGGACCCGCGGGCAGTGGGGCCGGACGGTGCCGTGCGCGCCCTCCCCGCCGGTGGGGCGCGGCGCGATGGGTCGGGCACGCCACTGGACGGTGTGGTCGGCGCGGTGGGTGCTGCCATCCGTTGACGGACGTCCCGGACCCGGGATCAGGCGTCGATGCGTTCGCGATCCAGACGGGCGCTGGCATCGATGATGAACTCCTTGCGCGGAGCGACCTCGTTGCCCATCAACAGCTCGAACACGGATGCCGCAGCCTCGGCATCCTCCATGCGCACGCGCCGCAACGTTCGTCCGGCACGATCCATCGTCGTCGTGGCGAGCTGATCGGCATCCATCTCACCAAGGCCCTTGTACCGCTGAATGGGCTCCTGCCAACGCTTTCCGGCCTTGCTCAGCTTGGACAGGAGCCCGTGCAGCTCTTTCTCGGAATAGGTGTAGATCACGTCGTTCGGTTTGGAGCCCGGATTCATGACCACGACGCGGTGGAGGGGCGGCACTGCGGCGAAGACGCGCCCGGCTTCGATGAGCGGTCGCATGTATCGGAAGAACAACGTCAACAAGAGGGTACGGATGTGCGCCCCGTCGACGTCGGCATCGCTCATCAGGATGACCTTGCCATAGCGCGCGAGATCGAGATCGAACGAGCGACCGGAACCTGCGCCGATCACCTGGATGATCGCCGCGCACTCGGCATTGCCGAGCATGTCGGCGATAGACGCCTTCTGCACGTTCAGGATCTTGCCGCGGATCGGCAAGAGAGCTTGGTACTCGCTGTTGCGTGCGAGCTTGGCCGTACCCAGCGCCGAATCTCCCTCGACGATGAAAAGTTCGGTGGCGTTCACATCGCTCGTCCGACAGTCGGCCAGCTTCGTCGGAAGAGATGACGACTCCAGCGCATTCTTGCGTCGCTGTGTCTCTTTGTGGGTGCGGGCGGAGATCCGCGCCTTCATCTCCGAGACGACTTTCTCCAGGAGCAGGGCCGTCTGCGACTTGTCATCGCGCTTGGTCGACGAGAACCGCGCGCCGAGCTCGCGATTGACGACATTCGTGACGATCTGGCGCACCGCCGGTGTGCCCAACACCTCTTTGGTCTGCCCTTCGAACTGCGGTTCGGGTAGGCGCACCGTGAGCACCGCGGTGAGACCGGCGAGGATGTCGTCTTTGTCGAGCTTGTCGTTGCCGACCTTGAGGCGGCGTGCGTTCTGCTCGACCTGCGCACGGATCGTCTTCATGAGCCCGGCCTCGAACCCGGCCTGATGGGTGCCCCCCTTGGGCGTGGCGATGATGTTGACGAAGGAGCGCTGCTTCGTCTCGTACCCGGTGCCCCAGCGCAGCGCGATGTCGACATGGCAGGTGCGCTCCACCTCGGTCGGCACCATCGCGCCGGACTCCTGGAGTACCGGCACCGTTTCGGTGAACGTTCCGTCGCCGCTCAGTCGCCAGGTGTCGGTGATGGCCGGATCGGTCGCGAGGTACTCGGCGAATTCCGAGATGCCGCCGTCGTAGCGGAAGCTCGCCTCATTGATCTCGGTATCGTCGCCGGCACGTTCATCGCGGATGACGAGCTCGAGTCCGGGTACGAGGAAGGCGGTCTGGCGTGCACGCTGCTCGAGTTCTTCGAGCGAGAACGCGGCATCTTTCGTGAAGATCTGTTGGTCGGCCCAGTAGCGGATGCGGGTGCCGGTCGCGCCTTTCGGGGCACGTCCGGTGACACGCAGCTCCGAACTCTTCTCGAAGGGTGAGAACGCCGAAGTGGGCTCTGGCCCGGCGAAGACGCCGGGCTCACCCCGGTGGAACGACATCGCATACGTCTTGCCTCCGCGGTCCACCTCGACATCGAGTCGCTCCGACAGTGCGTTGACGACGGATGCGCCCACGCCGTGGAGACCTCCGGACGCCGCGTACGACCCACCGCCGAACTTGCCGCCCGCGTGCAGTTTGGTGAAGACCACCTCGACGCCTGACAGACCCGTACGAGGCTCGACGTCGACGGGGATGCCGCGCGCGCGATCGCGCACTTCGACGCTGCCATCGCGGTGCAGCACGATCTCGATCCGGTCGCCGTAGCCGCCGAGAGCCTCATCGACGGAGTTGTCGATGATCTCCCACAGACAGTGCATGAGCCCGCGGGAGTCCGTCGACCCGATGTACATGCCCGGGCGCTTGCGGACGGCCTCCAAGCCTTCGAGCACTTGTAGGTGGTGGGCGGAGTACTCGGCGGTCACGATCCTCAAGCCTAATCGGCGGGTCGGACACGCCCCGCGAGACACACGGCAACGTGAGGAGGGCGTACGCGGAGAGCGAACTCGCCGAGGAATCAGGCATTCACGCCAGTGGTGCGTGGTTGTATTTCTAGACCTGACGGTCGAACCCACTACCCGAGGAGGCACCGAGATGAACACGCTATCGACCCCCGCCGAGAACACCGCCGTCCTCGAGTACCGCCTGACCGCCATGGATCGCTGCGATTCCTGCGGAGCCCAGGCCTACATCGCCGCCGACGTCAACGGCAGTGAGCTCCTGTTCTGCGCGCACCACGGACGCAAGTACGAGGAGAAGCTGCGCGCCGTAGCGACCTCCTGGCACGACGAGACTGCGCGGCTCGACGAGGCGCGCTGATCTGACTTCACTTCACCGCGGTACGGCTGTCACAGCTGTATCGCGGTGAAGTGCTTTTCGGTGGCGAGGCGCTCGATGTCTGCACGTGCGGCATCGGCGTTGACGTCGATCGCCGCGTGAGCGGCCCCGGGTGCATAGGTGAGGCCGACCCTCGTTGCGGCACGGGTGAGAAGACGATCCGCCAACCAGGGATTCAGCGGCAGGACAGGACCCTGCACGTTGGTCGCGTGGATCCCGTCCGTGACGATCGTCTCGAAGCCCCCGGCCACGCTGCCGTGCCCTGCGCGCACCCGGCCGTACCGCATCGCGAGATCGGAATCGGCATCGATGCGCCACAGCGACGCGTGATCTTCGAAACCGACGAGAACTCCGTCGGGGGTCTCGGCCACGAGATAGCCGACCCGACGCTCGCGAGTGCGCGCCACGCGCGCGGGGATCATCCCGAGGCCTTCCAGCGATCCGCCGTCGACGAGGTCCACCCCCCGGCTGAGCAGTTCAGCGCCGCCTCCGACGGCGAAGATCTGTGCACCGTCGGAATGCTGCTCTTCGAGCCACGCACGGCGTGCGGAAAGGTCGTCGCAGACCGCGCGCATCGCCGAGAGCGGTCCATTGCCGATGACGATGACATCGGCGCGGCCTGCGGCGGTGTCGCCCACTGAGGCCCGCGTGATCGTCGCGTCTACGCCGGCGAGTTGGGCCCGTGTCGCCAGGACGTCGACGTTTCCCTTGTCGCCGGTCACACCGAGGAGGTCGGGATACAGCTGGACGATGTGGATCGCGCTCATCGACGTGCCACCTCCTGGTCTCCGTATCCGAGTATGCGGCGTCCGATCATCATGAGTTCATAGTTCACGAACCAGATCTGACGCGCGTCCCGCGTCTGCGGGAACGACCGCATGATCGCGACGGCCTTGTCCATGTCGGGTTCGACGACGTCGACGCGGATGCCGGCATAGGCCAGGCGCGTCGCGATCTGGTGGGCCTTCTCACCGGTGACGACGTCTACGTGATCGAACGTCGAGAGGTCCACGTCGTACAGCCACGAGACGTCGGGCGTTCCTTCGTCGATCGCCATCAATAGACGTTCCGGGGCACCTTCGAGGGCGTCGACGTTCAGCTGAAGGCTCGGACCGTTCTTGAACATGACGAACTCGACCTGCTCGCCGGTGGGATCCTTGCGGAGCGGGACGAGCTCACCACGACCGTATGCGGGGGTCATCGATGCGAACCCGCGCCCGGTGGCATCGGCATCGAACTCCTCCCCCATCACATGGCGGGCGACGCTCACCGCCGCTGCGGCGTCGACGGCGTAGTGAAGCCCCCGGGCCGGAAGGGTCACTGCGAGGCGCTCCCCCGCCGAAACGATCTCCACGCGTCGCCCGGCGACTTCGACGACCTCGCTCTCGGCGACACGCTCACGCACACCGGTCTCGCCGCTGCGGGTGTCCACGGCGTTCGCGAGTCCGTGCGCGGAGGCTCCGACGATCTCAGCGGAGGCACCGAAGAACGACACGGGTGCGCGCAGCGTCTCTTCGTCGATCTTACTCAGGTAAGGGTCGTCGCGGTTGACCACGACCCGCACCGACGCACGTCGCGCCGCGTCGAGCATCATGTCGGCCACGCGTTCGGTCTCATAGAACCGGTAGAGCTGGTCGACCTGCACGTTGAGTGCGACGATGACGCGAGGACTGAGGATGTCGGCGAGTTCAGCGGCGAACCCCTCGTCGACCTCGAGCACGGCGACATCGGCACGAACCTTGCCGGTGAGCGTCGCCTCGGCCAGGAGGGCGCTCGTGACCCCCTGTGGCAGGTTCGCTCCGGTGGGGTTGGTGAACACCCGCAGACCGTGCGCTCGAAGGACCTCGCTGATCATGTGCGTCGTTGTGGTCTTGCCGTTCGACCCGAGGACGAAGACGACGCCGTAGGGGAACTGACTGGCCAGAGTGCTCAGCAAGGACGGTGCCAGCCGGTTCGCTACATAGCCAGGGAACGCCGAACCTCCGCCGCGCAGGCGCGTTGCGAAACGTGCCGCCTTGCCGGCCAGCACGGCCGGCACATAGCGGAGACCGCTGCCCTTCGCGTCCGTCACTCGAGGTAGTCCCGCAACGACTGCGACCGCGACGGATGCCGCAGCTTCGCCATCGTCTTGGACTCGATCTGTCGGATCCGCTCACGGGTCACACCGAACGTGTCACCGATCTGGTCGAGCGTCTTCGGCTGCCCGTCGCCGAGACCGAAGCGCATCCGAATGACCCCGGCCTCACGCTCCGAGAGCGAGTCGAGCAACGACTCGAGCTGGCGCTGGAGCATCGTGAAGCCCACGGCATCGGCCGGCACCACGGCCTCGGTGTCTTCGATGAGATCGCCGAACTCGCTGTCGCCGTCCTCACCGAGCGGTGTGTGGAGCGAGATGGGCTCCCGGCCGTACTTCTGGACCTCGACGACCTTCTCGGGCGTCATGTCCAGCTCGCGGCTCAGCTCTTCGGGCGTGGGTTCGCGACCGAGATCCTGAAGCATCTGTCGCTGCACACGTGCGAGCTTGTTGATCACCTCGACCATGTGCACGGGGATGCGGATGGTGCGCGCCTGATCGGCCATCGCTCGGGTGATCGCCTGCCGGATCCACCATGTGGCGTAGGTCGAGAACTTGAAGCCCTTGGTGTAGTCGAACTTCTCGACGGCGCGGATCAGGCCGAGGTTGCCCTCCTGGATGAGGTCGAGGAACTGCATGCCTCGCCCGGTGTAGCGCTTCGCCAACGAGACGACCAGGCGCAGGTTCGCGCCGAGGAGGTGGGACTTGGCCCGCTGTCCGTCACGCGCGACCCATTGAAGGTCAAGGCCCAGCTGCGACGACTTCTCCGCCGGCGCCATCTGCGACAGCTTCTCTTCGGCGAACAGACCGGCTTCGATCCTCATCGCCAATTCGACCTCTTCGGCGGCGTTCAGAAGCGGGACCTTGCCGATCTGCTTCAGATAATCCTTGACGGGGTCGGCGGTCGCGCCGGTGATCTGCGTCGAGTAGATCGGGACATCATCTTCGTCGTTCGACGTGATGACGATCGCGCCGGTCGGCAGCGGCTCGGTGAACTTCTCCGCCTTGGCGTCCTTGGTGTCATCGTCATCGTCGTCGGACGCGTCGCCCTTGGCGCCGCCCTTCGTGACGGCAGGCGCCGAGGTGCCTTCGTCCGCGTTGTCGACGACATCCACCTCTTCGTCGTCGTCGAGATCGTCCGTCTTCTTCGAGGCCTTCTTCGGCGCGGCCTTGGCCCGCGCGGGTGCCGTCGCCGCGGTGCTCTTGGCAGCGGTGGTCTTGGCCGCAGGCTTCTTGGCGGGAGCCTTCTTCTTGGCTGGTGCCTTCTTCGCCGTCGTCGCGTCAGCCGCGCCGTCGACGGTCGTTTCTTCCGCCGCGGTGTCCTTCGTGCGGGTCTTCGTGTTCGTGCCTGGGGTCACGTTTCGCCTTCCACCGGGGTCGCCGTTCACGGCGCCGGGTATTTCGGACACTAGTAAGACCCTTGTCAAGTCCCGAGCCTTCAGGATCGGTTGACAATGGGTCAAGGTGTCCAGTATCGCACAATCATCCCGTTGCGCCAGCAACGGGCCCGGACTGTACGCCTATCACGTCCGGTCAATGCAACGCCGACGAGGCATGAGAGATTCCCAGATCGCTCTTGCCGAGCGGAGGCGACCCGTTCAGCCGCGCTTCTCGTCGTCACCTGCCGGACGCGAAGCCAGGAAGCGTTCGAGCTCAGCCGCCAGTTCGTCGGCGCTCGGAAGATCACCGCTGTGGATGATCGGGGTCGCGTGTGTGGAGCCGGCCATGTAGGCGTCATATCGCTCTTCGAGACCCTCGAGCATGCGCGACAGTTCTTCACTGGCCGAGACTTGCTCCGACACCTTCTCGAGGTATGCGCGGTTCTCGTCACGCAAAGCGTCGCCTGCGAACACGAGACCGGTCGCCACGGTGAGACTGTCCATCGCCGCCAACGCCGCGGCCGGGTACTCGGTGTCACCGAGATAGTGAGGGACGAGCAGGACGAATCCCGCCACGTCCGCTCCGGTCTCGGCGAAGCGGAACTCGAGGAGATGGCCGACCGTCGCCGGCACCTGCGTGTGGGGTTGCCAGACTGAGTGGGCCTCGGTGAGCTCGGGCCGTGTCCCACTGACGGTCGTTCCGATCGGACGCGTGTGCGGCACGGGCATCGGGATCGCGTGGACCCAGGTCACCGTCGCCGCGGCGAGCTCTTCGGCGAAGTCGACCACCGCGCGCGTGAACGACTCCCAGGCGAAATCGGGCTCATACCCGGACAACAGCAGGAAGGGTTGCCCCAGCGTGTCGTGGGCCAGCGACAGTTCGAGACGAGGAGGCCGGTAGTCGGTCAGATGATCCTTCTCGAAGGCGACGATCGGACGCCGCGCCCGATAGTCCAGCAGCGCGTCATTCGAGAACACCACCAGCGGCGTCGGTTGGAGTTCGCCCCGGAAATGATCGACGACCTGGCCGACGGCACTCCCGGCATCCGTGAAACCCGTCAGCGCGATCACCAGTGGCAACCCGCGGGGCACGGGCGGCGCCGAGACCGATCGCTCGAAGAGGTGAGAGGCCATAGCTCCATGCTACGAGCCGGGACCGACACGGAGGTCGCGTCGATGCCGCTCACAGCGAACACCTCATCCGTAGGATGGAGACATGTCGTTCCCCGACCTCGAGTACACAACCGATTCCGTCTTCGACACCGACGCCGAAGCGATCCTGCTGGCACTGCCCCCTCTCGAAACCGACGATCTCCCGGGATGGCCGGGTCTGGGCGCGGCCCTCGAAGCCGTTGGATTCACCGGCGCGATCGGAACCATGTTGCGGGTGTACGTGCCCGATTCCACCACCCGACCCCTCGCCGTGGTCGGAACGGGAAAGACGCCGGACGCTGCAGCCCTCCGCAACGCGGTCGGCGCCGGGGTCCGCACGCTCACCGGCTTCGAATCCGTGGCCGTCACTGCGCCGCTCGCGGATGCCGAGCTCTGGCCGGCGGCCGCTGAAGGAGCCGCACTCGGTGGGTATCGGTTCGACGGCTACAAGACCGAGAAGCCGTCGCCCCGCGCCACACGCGTCGTGATCCACGGCACCGCGGCCGTCGACGAGGGCGCTCTGGCTGATGCGACCGCCATCGCGGACGCGGCGGCGCTGGTCAAAGACCTCGTGTCGATCCCGGCGGAGTGGTTCGGGCCGTCGGACTTCGCCGAGCGCGCACAGGCGTCCGTCGAAGGTCTGGGTGTCCGCGTCGAGGTGCTCGACGAGGACGATCTCGCCGCCGGTGGCTATGGCGGCATCCTCGGCGTCGGTCACGGTTCCGACCGCCCGCCGCGGCTCGTCCGCCTGGATTACGCGCCAGACGGCGCATCTACCCACGTCGCCCTCGTCGGCAAGGGGATCACGTTCGACACGGGCGGCCTCTCGCTCAAACCCCCGGCGTCGATGGCCGGAATGAAGTACGACATGTGCGGCGCCGCAACAGCTCTCGCGGTACTGCGCGCCGCCGCAACCATGGCCTTGCCGGTACGGGTGAGCGCGTGGTTGTGCATCGCCGAGAACATGCCCTCAGGCCGCGCCACCCGGCCAGGTGACGTTCTGCGGATGCTCGACGGCACGACCGTCGAGGTCACCAACACCGACGCTGAGGGTCGCCTGGTCCTCGCCGACGGTCTCGTCGCGGCCAGCCGTGAAAACCCCGACGTGATCGTCGACGTCGCCACCCTGACCGGAGCGATCACCGTTGCCCTCGGCACGCGGCACACCGGGGTGATGGGAGACGACGACGCGGTCGCCGATTACCTCGCCGCCGCGCAAGAGGTCGGCGAATTGGCATGGCAGCTCCCGTTGCCCGCGCACATGATCGAGGACCTCGACTCGCCGATCGCCGACATGCAGAACGCGAAGGTCGGTGACCCCGCCGGCGGCTCGATGTTCGCGGGACTCTTTCTTCGCCACTTCGTCGGCCGAACATCCGACGAAGCAGATGCCCCGCGGATCCCGTGGGTGCATCTTGACATCGCCGGAGTCGGCATGAACAAAGGCGGCGGATTCGGCTATACCGACAAGGGCCCGACGGCGGCGGCCGTTCGATCACTGATCCGTTTCATCGCGTCGAAGGAGTCACGTTGAGCGAGCACACCTTCGACATCGTCGTCCTCGGCGGCGGGAGCGGTGGATACGCCGCCGCGTTGCGCGCCGCCGAACTCGGCAAGTCCGTCGCTCTCATCGAGAAGGACAAGGTCGGCGGCACGTGTCTGCACCGCGGTTGCATTCCGACGAAGGCCCTTCTGCACGCCGGTGAGGTCGCCGATTCCGTGCGCTCCGCAGCCGACGTCGGCGTGCACGCTACATTCGACGGCGTCGACCCCGAAGGCGTCACACGCTACCGCGAGAACATCGTTGCCAAGAAGTACAAAGGCCTCCAGGGACTCATCGCCGCCCGCGGCATCACCGTCGTCGAAGGACGCGGCGCGCTCGAGGCGGGGCCGGCGGTGCGAGTCGGCGACGACCTCTATCGCGGGACCGACGTCATCCTCGCCACGGGCTCATACAGCAGGTCTCTCCCGGGGCTCGAGATCGGCGGGCGCATCCTGACCAGCGAGCAGGCTCTCGCGCTCGAGGAGATTCCCGCACGCGTGGTGATCCTCGGTGGCGGCGTCATCGGCGTCGAGTTCGCCAGCGTCTGGCGCTCCTTCGGGGTCGAGGTGACGATTGTCGAGGCACTGGACCATCTCGTGCCGAACGAAGAAGTCGCAATGAGCAAGGCCCTCGAGCGCGCGTTCCGGCGGCGGGGAATCACCTCCTCGCTCGGCGTGCGTTTCGCGTCGGCGACGCAGACATCGGATGCGGTGACCGTGATGCTCGAGGACGGCACCTCGTTCGAAGCCGATTACCTTCTGGTCGCCGTCGGACGTGGTCCTGCGACTTCGGACGTGGGGTTCGAAGCAACCGGGCTCACGATCGAGCGCGGCTTCGTCGTGACCGACGACCGCCTGCGCACCGGAGTCGATCATGTGTGGGCGGTCGGAGACATCGTTCCGGGGCTCCAGTTGGCGCACCGTGGTTTCCAGCACGGGATCTTCGTCGCCGAGGAGATCGCCGGGCTCTCCCCTGTCGTCATCCCCGATACACAGATCCCGAAGGTGACGTATTCACACCCTGAAGTCGCCTCCGTCGGCCTGACCGAAGCTCAGGCCCGCGAAGCGCACGGCCAGGACGCGGTCGTCACCTATGAGTACAACCTCGCCGGAAACGGAAAGAGCGAGATCATCGGCACAGGCGGATTGGTCAAAGTCGTCCGCCACGCCGAGGGGCCGATCATCGGCGTGCACCTCGTCGGCGACCGTGTCGGAGAGTTGATCACAGAAGGGCAGCTCGCCGTCGGGTGGGAAGCCCACCCCGAAGACATCGCCCCGTTCATCCACGCCCATCCGACACAGAGCGAGGCGCTGGGAGAGGCGTTCCTCGCACTCGCCGGCAAACCACTGCACGCCCTCTGAGCCGACCGTTGCGGTCGGTCACTAAGCTAGACAAACATCGTCATCCGAAGGAGACACACCCATGAGCACTTCCGTGGTCCTCCCCGCGCTCGGAGAGAGCGTCACCGAGGGAACGGTCACCCGCTGGCTCAAGCAGGTCGGCGACACCGTCGAGGCGGACGAAGGACTGCTGGAGATCTCGACCGACAAGGTCGACACCGAGATCCCTTCGCCCGTCAGCGGCGTGATCGAGGAGATCCTCGTCCAGGAAGACGAAACCATCGAGGTCGGCGCGGTTCTCGCCAAGATCGGTGACGGGTCCAGCGCTCCCGCGGAGTCCGAGCCCGAGCAGGATGCGCCCGCCGAGGCGGAAGCTGCGCCGGCCGAGGACGCCCCCGCGGCTGAACCTGACGCACCCGAACCCGCGGAGGAAGAGGCCCCGGCACCCGCCGCAGCTCCCGCCGCGTCATCCGGTGGCAAGGAGGTCGTGCTCCCCGAATTGGGTGAGAGCGTGACCGAGGGAACGGTCACCCGCTGGCTCAAGCAGGTCGGCGACGACGTCCAGGCGGACGAGCCGTTGCTCGAGATCTCGACCGACAAGGTCGACACCGAGATTCCCGCGCCGTTCGCCGGCACCCTCCAGGAGATCCTCGTTCAAGAAGACGAGACCGTCGAGGTCGGTGCGGCTCTCGCGCGCATCGGCGACGGTGCGGCGCCCGCAGCGGAGGAGTCAGCTCCGGCGAAGCCCGCGGAGGAGGCGCCCGCGCAACCCGAGGTCGAGGAGCCCGCGGCCGAAGAGTCGGCAGCCGAGGAACCCGCGAAGCCGGAGCCCGCGCCTCAGGAATCCGCGTCGGCCCCTGCAGAGAAGCCCGCAGAGAAGCCCGCCGCCGAGGCGAAGCCCGCCGCGTCGACCGGTCCGGCGGTCGCGGCGACATCCGACGAGGTCGCGTACGTGACTCCGCTCGTGCGTCGCCTCGCCCAGCAGCAGGGCGTCGATCTCGCGACGATCAAGGGCACCGGGGTCGGCGGTCGCATCCGCAAGGAAGACGTGCTGAAGGCCGCTGCCGTCAGCGAATCGGCTCCGTCGGAGGCGGCATCCGCTCCTGAGCGCGCTCAGCTCGAGGTCTCGCCCCTTCGTGGGACCACCCAGCCGATGTCGCGCCTGCGCAAGGTCCTCTCCGAGCGCGCGGTGGCGTCGATGCAGCAGACCGCGCAGTTGACGACCGTGGTCGAGGTCGATGTCACGAAGCTGTCCTCGTTCCGCGATTCGGTGAAGACGACATTCCAGGAGAAGACCGGCGACAAGCTCTCGTTCCTGCCGTTCTTCGCGTTGGCCGCCGCCGAGGCGCTTCAGGCGTACCCCGTGATCAACGCGACCGTCGACGGAACCGACATCGTCTACCCGCCGTCGGAGAACCTCTCGATCGCGGTCGACACGGAACGTGGTCTGCTGACCCCCGTGCTGCGTGACGCCGCGACGAAGTCGCTTGCCGACATCGCCCATGAGATCGCCGATCTGGCCGCGCGGACGCGTGACAACAAGCTGAAGCCGGACGAGCTCGCCGGCGGCACCTTCACCCTGACGAACACCGGGTCGCGCGGCGCGCTCTTCGACACCCCGGTCGTGTTCCTGCCGCAGTCGGCGATCCTGGGTACCGGCATCGTGGTCAAGCGTCCCGGCATCGTCTCGGTCGACGGCAAAGACGCGATCTCGGTCCGCTCCTACGTCTACCTCGCGCTCTCGTACGACCACCGGATCATCGACGGCGCGGATGCGGCTCGCTTCCTCGGTGCGGTGAAGTCCCGCCTCGAAGCGGCACAGTTCGAGGCCGACCTCGGCATCTGATTCACGACGACGGCGGGTGCGCGGCGTAGACGTCGCGCACCCGCCATTCGTCGTTCTGTCGCTGAAGCACGACCAGTTGCGCGACAGCGTCCGTCGATCCCACCGGCGCCACGCGTACGACCGCGACGGCGCCGAACTCATCGACGAACGACACCGTGCGCTCGGCTGCGCCGAGGTGCGCCGCCCCCGGTGGGAAGGGTCGCGCGGCGTCGATCATCACCGACGCCGTGCACGCGGAGTCATCCCCACAGGCCGTCACCACATCCAGCAGGTCCCCGGCTGCGGCGACGATCCTCTCGGGCGCCACGTCCGTCACGCCGACGGGGGCGGCAGGGTCCGTGACACCCGCGTCCTCCCCCGGCGAGTCGATCACGACCGCTGTCGACGCGGTCGGCGCAGGTGACGCCGATGCGGACGTCTCTGCTGCGCGGTCGTCTGGCCAGAGGAGTCCGAGCGCGAGGACGGCCAGTGCCGCGCCCGTCGCCACCGACCAGACGGCGACCCGTGACCTCCGCGAAGCTTCGCGCGGACGACGAAGTCGGCGCCATGCACCTGTGACGGCGCGGGAGGCGACATCGGCGATGTCAGCATCCAGATGTCGTGCCCACACTGTCATCAGCCCTGCGCGCTCGGGGTCTTCGTCACCGGAGGCCGAGTGACGGGAGTCCGCAGGTTCCGAGTGACGCGCCGCATCCGCGACGAGCGTGTCGAACCGGATCGTTCCCGTCGACGTGGCCGCCGGGTCGGCGAGCGGGCAGGGTGCGGCGCTCTCGAAGAGGCGCTGCTCCACGCGCGCCCACTCGCGTGGGGAGCACGTCGGAGCGGCGGCGATCTCGGCCGCTTCGGCACACGGTCCGCCCGCGCCCTCGTCGATCGTCGCGAAAACTGTTGCCGACGCCTCCCGCACCGCGTCGCCCTGTGG
Source organism: Microbacterium koreense (assembly GCF_042677105.1). Classification (NCBI taxonomy): domain Bacteria; kingdom Bacillati; phylum Actinomycetota; class Actinomycetes; order Micrococcales; family Microbacteriaceae; genus Microbacterium; species Microbacterium koreense. The sequence goes on along the minus strand of NZ_JBHTIM010000001.1, from coordinate 2,002,145 downwards.
ATCGGCCACGAAGACGGGGCGCCCTCCCTCTGCAAGCCACCATGCACCGGCGACGGTCGACGCGGGAGACGACAGCTCCGACAAGCCGCGCGCGACACTGACGCCGAGGGTGACGCGCTCACCGTCCGTGAGCGGCTGACGGGTCCTTGAGCGCCTGGCGAGATAGTCGTCGACGCGCCCGATGAGCACCGGTAACACGACGTGGTGCCCGGCCTCGGTCCTCGCCACGTCGAGCGCGCCGAGCACATGCCCCTCGGGGTCGGCGACCCAGCCCGGCCAATCGGCGGGCAACGCTTCGGCGTCGACGAGGAGACGGGAGACACCGGAGGCGACCGTGACCAGGTTGGCCGGCCACGGAGCGTCGGAACCCCGTGGAAGCCGTCGGATCACGCGGTAGGGCGAGACCAGGCTCTCCCGCAGTGTGTCTGCCATGGTGCGAGGATCTCCACGTCCAGGAGCGAGGAGGGTGCGCGCCCTCACGCCGGTGGAGAACAACTCACAGGCATCGGCTGGGGAGGATCGCCGAACTCGGTAGGCTGGAGACCATGGCTCGCAGCACGACACCTGAGAAGCGCCCCGGCTTCTTCTCGCAGATCCGCACGCTCTACACCTTCACCCAGAAGGCGTTCCCGTGGTTGCCGTTCCTGCTGATCGGAATCCTGACGCTCGGCGTCGCCGCCGGAATCGTCGTGGGCTACCTGATCCCGCCCGTCGCGATCTGGAGCATCATCCTGTGGGCCGTCACCGGCCTCATGCTCGGCATCCTCGCCTCGATGATGACCATGACCCGCCTGTCGACCCGCGCGATGTACCGCCGCCTCGACGGCATGGCCGGCGCTGCGGGACACGTCATCTCGACCGGTCTCGGTCGACGGTGGCAGGCGAGCGAGATGCCGGTGGGTGTCAACCCCAAGACGCAAGAGGCCGTTTACCGTGCGATCGGGCGAGGTGGCGTCGTCATCATCGGCGAGGGCTCCCGTGGGCGACTGACGCGACTGGTCAACGATGAGCGGATGAAGGTGCAGCGCGTGGCATCCGGTGTCCCGATCACCGTCCTCTACGTCGGGCACGGCGACGATGACGTCCCGATCAACAAGCTCGCGGCCACCATCAAGAAACTGCCGAAGGCGATCGACCGGGCCACGATGGCCGCGGTCATCAAGCGCATCGATTCCGTGTCGCAGTCGGTCACATCGCTGCCGATCCCCAAGGGAATCGATCCCACGAAGGCGCGCGCACCCCGCCCACGCTGACCGGAGCAACCGTCTCAGACGCGCAGGAGAACCGTTCCCGCAGCTTTGTCGTGAAGCCCGCGACCGTCGGCATCCCAAATCACGGCCGGGATGACCAGGACGAGCAAGAGCGTGCGCACCACAGGACGCCACAAGCCCGTCCAGCCGCCCGTGACGCGCTGGACGCGCATACCGGTGATTCGGTGCCCGGGGCTTCCACCCAAGGTGGGGATGAAGACGATTTGGACCGCCGCGAAGACGATGGTCGTCGCGAGAGGGTCATAGTCGAAGAACGCCAGCGAGATGATGACGGCACATGCCCAGTCGATCGCCAAGGCGAGGACGCGGCGCCCCAGTTTCGCGAGGCTCCCCGATCCGGTCGCGGGAAGACCGAGACGCTCGCCGGGATAGGAATCGGGGCGCGAAGCGTCGGGCATGCCCTCAGCGTACCCAGGTGCCCGTAACATGCTGGAAACAAAGGTGTCACTGTCGGGCAATGCCCTCCGCGTAGCGTTCAGGCAATCCCGCTCGACGGGTGGCAGGTCCCGATGCCCTTATCTCTGGAGCCTTCATGTTCAAAGATTCATCCGAGGTGCTCGCCTACATCAAGGACGAGGACGTCAAGTTCCTCGATATCCGTTTCACGGATCTTCCCGGTGTACAGCAGCACTTCAACATCCCCGCTTCCACCGTGGACGAGGAGTTCTTCACCGTCGGTCAGCTCTTCGACGGATCCTCGATCCGCGGGTTCGCGAACATCCATGAGTCGGACATGCAGCTCATCCCCGACGTGTCGACGGCATACCTCGACCCGTTCCGCGAGGCCAAGACGCTGATCATGGTCTTCGACATCTACAACCCGCGAAACGGCGAGATCTACGCGAAGGATCCGCGTCAGGTCGCCAAGAAGGCGGAGAAGTACCTCGCCTCGACCGGGATCGCCGACACCGCGTTCTTCGCTCCCGAAGCCGAGTTCTACATCTTCGACGACGTGCGCTACGACGTGAAGCAGAACTCGAGCTTCTATTCGGTCGACTCCGAAGAAGGCGCGTGGAACAGCGGACGCGAAGAAGAGGGCGGCAACCTCTCCAACAAGACACCGTACAAGGGTGGGTATTTCCCCGTCGCCCCCGTCGACAAGACGGCTGACCTGCGCGACGACATCTCGCTGCACCTGATCGATTCGGGGCTCGAGCTCGAGCGCGCCCACCACGAGGTCGGCACCGGCGGCCAGCAGGAGATCAACTACCGCTTCGACACGATGGTGCACGCGGCCGACGACATCCTCAAGTTCAAGTACATCGTCAAGAACGTCGCCGATCAGTGGGGCAAGGTCGCGACCTTCATGCCCAAGCCGCTCTTCGGCGACAACGGCTCGGGAATGCACACCCACCAGTCGCTGTGGCTCGAGGGCAAGCCCCTGTTCTACGACGAGAAGGGCTACGCCGGCCTGTCCGACACCGCTCGCTGGTACATCGGCGGCCTTCTCGCCCACGCTCCGGCGGTCCTCGCCTTCACCAACCCCACGCTCAACTCGTACAAGCGCTTGGTGAAGGGCTACGAAGCTCCCGTCAACCTCGTCTACTCGGCGGGCAACCGCTCGGCTGCCGTGCGCATCCCGATCACCGGCTCCAACCCGAAGGCGAAGCGCATCGAGTTCCGCGCACCGGATGCCTCCGGGAACCCGTACCTCGCGTTCGCGGCGCAGCTGATGGCCGGCATCGACGGCATCATCAACCGCATCGAGCCGCATGAGCCGGTCGACAAGGACCTCTACGAGCTGCCGCCGGAGGAAGCGAAGAACATCCCGCAGGTGCCGAACTCGCTCCTGGACTCGCTCGAAGCGTTGCGCGCAGACCACGAGTTCCTCACCCGTGGCAACGTGTTCGCTCCCGAGCTCATCGAGACGTGGATCGAGTACAAGATCGAGAACGAGATCAAGCCGCTGGCCGCGCGCCCGCACCCGTTCGAGTTCGAACTGTACTTCGGCGTCTGACGCACGCAAGAGGGAGGGCCCGCACACGCTGGTGTGCGGGCCCTCCCTCTTGCCATGGCTGCGAACGACCGGTGAGCGCCCGCGCCGACCAGCGGGAACAGCCGGACATCTCGCTACCCGTAGAAGAGCTTGTCGAATGTCCGCCGCGCGCGCCGCGTCGTTCCGAGGTAGTCCTCTTCGACCTGCGTGGCCGAGTGCGGGGGGTACATGAGCAGACGCCCGATCCCGTCGAGGCGCTCACGGTCCGACGGAAGGACGTCGCTGGTCTGACCGGACAGGAGCGTGTTCGCCGACCGCAGACGGCTGGCCAGTCGCCAGGCCTCACCGAGTCGTTGCGCATCCGCCGGGCTGACGAGTCCGGCATCCCTCGCGGCCTTCAACGCACCCAACGTCGACGTCGTCCGAAGTCCCGGTACGCGGTGGCCGTGCTGAAGTTGCCACAGTTGGACGAGCCACTCGACGTCGCTGAGCGAGCCGCGGCCGAGCTTGAGGTGGCGGGTCGGGTCGGTCCCCTGCGGCAGGCGCTCGTTCTCGACGCGCGCCTTGATGCGTTTGATCTCACGAATCCCCTGGGGATCGACGGATGCGGGAAAACGAACCTCGTCCGCGAGCTCCATGAACGCGCGGATCAGCTTGACGCTCCCGGCGACGCCGCGGGCACGCAGCAACGCCTGCGCCTCCCAAGAGACGGACCACCGGCGGTAGTACTCGCCATATGCCTCCAGCGAGCGTGCAAGCGGACCACTCCGGCCTTCGGGGCGCAACTCTGCGTCGAGGTCCAACGGAACCCTCGCGTCCTCGGAATGCTCCCGAAGCCCGTGCACGAGCTTGAGTGCGAGCCGATTGGCACGCTCAGGGTCGAGTCCGTTGGGCCGATAGACGTACATGACGTCGGCATCCGAACCGAATCCGAGTTCCTCACCGCCGAAGCGCCCCATCGCGATCACCGAGAAGTCGAGCGCGTCGTCTTCGGGCGGCACGACTTCACGGCGCACGGCACGGAGGGTGGCCTGGATGGTCACCTCGGTGATCGTGGTCAGCGCGCCCGAGACGTCCTCGATGGTCGCATCGCCGACGATCGCCCACATCGCGGTGCGCAGCAGCTCACGGCGCCGTAGCGCCCGCACCGCGCGCATCGCGTCGGCGATCGTCGCGTGGCGGGTCTGGATCGCGCGAGCTTCCTCTTGGAGGGCCACTCCTGACCGTGGACGCATCAAGGAGGGATCGTCGAGCCACGCGGCGGACTCGGGAATCCACTCCATGAGGTCGCCCACGTAGCGTGATCCCGACAACACGCGTGTCAGTCGCTCTGCGGCACCCGATGAGTCGCGCAGCATCCGCAAGAACCACGGCATGTCACCGAGTCGCTCGCTGAGTCGGCGGAAGGCCAGCAGCCCGTAGTCCGGGTCCACGCCCTCGGCGAACCAGAGGATGAGCACCGGCATCAGATGGCGCTGGATCGACGCCTTGCGGCTCAGGCCGCTCGTCAGCGCGGCAATGTGCCGCAAAGCGCCCGCCGGATCGGAGAATCCGATCGCCGCCAGTCGATCGCGGGCCTGATCGGTCGTCAACGCATGGTCGTCCGGAGAAAGCGAGGCCACCGCTGCCAACAGGGGGCGGTAGAACAGGCGCACGTGGATGTCGCGAACCTCGCGCTTGATCGCCTCCCAGCGGGCGCGGATCTCGCTGCCGGACGGCGCGAGCTTGGTGGATCGGGCGAGAACCCGCAGTTCATCCGGATCCGACGGCATCAGATGTGTCCGGCTGAGGCGACGCAGTTGCCCGCGGTGCTCCATCAGCCGTAGAACGCGGTAGTCATTCGCGAACGCAGCGGCGTCCGTGCGACCGATGTACCCCTCGGCGACGAGCGCATCCAGCGCGGGGAGCGTTCCCCGCTGATGGATCTGGTCGTCCGCCAGTCCGTGTACCAGTTGGAGCAACTGCACCGTGAACTCGATGTCACGGATGCCTCCGGGCCCGAGCTTCAATTGGTAGGGCACCTCATCGGCGGGAATGTGCTCCGTCACACGTTCCCGCATCCGCTGCACACTATCGACGAAGTTCTCGCGTGCCGCGCTCGCCCACACCAGCGGCTGGACCGCACGCACGTACTCATCGCCGAGCGCGGTGTCGCCCGCGATCGGGCGTGCCTTGAGCAGCGCTTGGAACTCCCAGCTCTTCGCCCAGCGGTCGTAGTACGACAGGTGCGAATCGAGCGAGCGCACGAGTGCGCCCTGCTTGCCCTCGGGACGCAGGTTCGCGTCGACCTCCCACAGCGGCGGTTCGATCTCCACGCCCGAGATTCCCCGCATGGTCTGCACGGCCAACCGCGTCGCGATGTCGACGACACGACTCTCGCCGAGTTCGTCGAGCAGTTCGTCGTCCGCGCCCGCGACGAAGATCACGTCGACGTCGCTGACATAGTTCAGCTCACGGGCGCCCGTCTTGCCCATTCCGATGATGGCCAGTCGGGTGCGTGCGACCTGTTCGCGGGGGAACAGTCCCACACCGCTCGCGCCTCCCGACACACGGGTACGCGCGACCGCGAGCGAAGCCTCCAGCGCCGCGCCCGCGGCATCCGCCAGACACGCCGCGACGACGGCGACCTCGTCCACAGGCGAGGCACTCAGCAGATCATGGACGGCGATACGGGCGAGATAGCGGCGGTAGCGGACGCGCAGACGCACCCACGCCTCCTCTCCCCCGTCTGACGCGAACCCGTCGCTCGCGTCGACGGAGTCGAGGAGGCCGTCGCGGAGTTCGTCGCGCGTGGGCAGACGTGACACGCCGCCACGCAGATCGGCGAGCTCTTCGGGGTGCCGGAAGTAGAACTCCGCGAAGCCCGATGATGCTCCGAGCAGCGCCCACAGGGAGCGCCATCCGGCGGAGTCGTCGCTCAGGCGCTTGACGGCGGCCGCGTCGCGGCGGGCGATGCGCGCGAGCGACGCCAGCGCGTCGTCGGGATCTGCTGCCACCGATGCGACGTCGAGGATCCGTTCCCGGCCGATCCCGATCTCTTCCTCGAACTCGATGAGGAATGGCTCAGCGTCGGTGGGAGCGCTGAATCCCAGGCGGGCCAGCCCCGTGCGGGCGGTGTTGCGTGCGCCGGAAGCCATGCGACCGTCAGAGCATCTCGAGGTTGCTCTGCAGTTCGTATGGTGTCACCTGGGAGCGATACTCGGCCCACTCCTTCCGCTTGTTCAGCAGCACGTAGTTGAACACCTGTTCTCCGAGCGTCTCAGCGACGAGTTCGGATTCGGCCATGTACTCCAGCGCGTGATCCAGGCTCGCCGGCAAGGGCGCGTAGCCGAGCGCGCGGCGTTCCGCGTCGGTGAGGTACCACACGTTGTCCTCGGCCTCGGCGGGAAGGTCGTACTCCTCTTCGATGCCCTTGAGCCCCGCCGCCAGCATGAGCGCGTAGGCGAGGTAGGGGTTGGCCGCGGAGTCCACCCCGCGGTGCTCGACGCGGGTGGACTGCCCCTTGTTCGGCTTGTACATCGGGACGCGCACCAGCGCCGACCTGTTGTTGTGACCCCAGCAGATGAAGCTCGGTGCCTCGTCACCGCCCCACAGACGCTTGTAGGAGTTGACGAACTGGTTCGTGACCGCAGAGATCTCGTTGGCGTGACGCAGGAGACCCGCGATGAACTGACGCCCGATCTTCGAGAGCTGGTACTGGGCACCGGCCTCATAGAACGCGTTCTGATCGCCTTCGAAGAGCGACATGTGCGTGTGCATGCCGCTTCCCGGCCGCCCGCCAAGGGGCTTCGGCATGAAGGTCGCGTACACGCCCTGTTCGATCGCGACCTCTTTGACGACCGTGCGGAACGTCATGATGTTGTCCGCGGTGGCCAACGCATCCGCGTATCGAAGGTCGATCTCGTTCTGACCGGGTCCGCCTTCGTGGTGGGAGAACTCGACGGAGATTCCGAGGTCCTCCAACATGCGCACCGAGCGGCGTCGGAAGTCATGCGCGGTACCGCCGGGCACGTTGTCGAAGTACCCCGCGTTGTCGACCGGCTGGGGCCCTTCAGCGCCATAGGACGAGGACTTCAGAAGGTAGAACTCGATCTCGGGGTGCGTGTAGAACGTGAATCCCGCGTCGGCGGCCTTCGCGAGGGCGCGCTTGAGCACGTTGCGCGGGTCCGCGACCGCCGGCTGGCCGTCGGGCGTCGTGATGTCGCAGAACATGCGGCCGGTGGGGTCGATTTCGCCTCGCCACGGCAACGTCTGGAACGTCGTCGGATCCGGATGTGCGAGCAGGTCCGACTCGTACGACCGCGTGAGGCCCTCGATCGCCGAACCGTCGAAGCCGAGACCCTCCGCGAACGCCCCCTCGACCTCTGCCGGGGCGATCGCGACGGACTTCAGGGTGCCGATCACATCGGTGAACCACAGCCGCACGAACTTGACGCCGCGTTCCTCGATCGTGCGCAGGACGAAATCGCGCTGCCGATCCAAGCTCACGACTGTCCGCCGTCCTGCGTAGTCCCCGAACCCCAGCCGTCTTCGCGCGCCTCGTCCTCCGCCCAGGCGCGCGAACGCTCGCGGATCACCTCGGGGGCGCGTGCGGCTTCCTCAGCCGTATCGAACGGGCCGGCGCGATCGACCGAAGGTGACTCGAAGCCCTTCTCGACCTCGCCCGTCGTCAGGTTGTACCAGAACTTCTCGCTGTCTCCGGACACCGTGGCTCCCTCCAGGTCGGCGGTCGCGCCCCGCGGTTCGGGAACGCGGACGGCCCCGCCTGCCTCGATCCTACTGATCCGACCGGGTGCGCTGGCTAAGGTGGATCGCATGGCGACAGAGGCGACCCGCGCAGTGGGTGTGGACATCGGTGGAACCGGCATCAAGGGGGCGATCGTCGACCTCGAGGAAGGTCGGCTCCTGAGCGAGCGCATCAAGGTCTCCACCCCCGCCGGCGCGGAGCCCGAGGACGTGCTCGCAGCGGTCACGACAGTGCTCGAACGACTCGGGGTCGTCGATTCCGATGTGCCGCTCGGGGTGGCCTTTCCCGCCATCGTGAAGAACGGGCGCACGATGTCGGCCGCGAACGTCTCCGACGCATGGATCGGGTTCGAGGCCGAGCGGTTCTTCGAAAGCGGCCTCGGTCGCGAGATCCACTTCGCCAACGACGCCGACGTCGCCGGCGTCGCCGAGTTGCGCTACGGAGCCGCGAAAGACCGCGGTGGCCTCACGATCCTGACGACCCTGGGCACCGGCATCGGATCGGCGATGCTCTTCGACGGCACGCTGATCCCCAACTCCGAGCTCGGTCATGTGCAGCGCGCCAAACACGGCAAGGATGCCGAGGCCTATGCGGCGTACTCGGCGAAGGAGCGAGAAGACCTCACCTGGAAGAAGTGGGCCGCGCGGCTGCAGTGGTACTACAGTCACATCGAGTTCCTCTTCAGCCCGGATCTGTTCATCGTGGGCGGCGGCGTGTCCAAGCACGCGCAGGAGTTCCTGCCGCTCCTGGAGTTGAACACCGAGATCGTCCCGGCGGTGCACCGCAACAACGCGGGGATCATCGGAGCCGCGGCTCTCGCGCTGCGCTGAACCGGTCGGGGCGAATGGGCCGGCCTGTACGCCGGGTTCTGTCCGGAGGCGTGAACCTCGTGGACGGTCATCTCTCTCGGCGCCACGTTGCCGTGGTGCTCTAGCGGTCTACCCGGGGACTCGGCGGGCCGCGTCGTCATCCCCTGTCTGGCCTTGCTCCGGGCGAGGTTTGCCCTGCGGGTCGTGTCACCACGACCCCGGTGGTCTCTTACACCGCCCTTTCACCCTTACCGCGAGGCGCGAACGCCGCGCGGCGGTCTGCTCTCTGTGGCACTGTCTCGCGGATCACTCCGGGTGGGTGTTACCCACCGCCCTGCCCTGTGGAGCCCGGACGTTCCTCGGCGCCGGCGGTCTCCCGCCCGCGACGCGACCGTCCAGCCGACCCATTCGCGAGGACGACTTTATCTCCTTCTTGCGCGCGGTGGAGATGTTTCGGCATCCTTCGGGGTAGAGTTGCCGATGGACGAGCCCTGGGAAGCCGTCCAGACAAACATCATCGCCTTTGGGGAGGCCTGGTTATCATGCGCAGAATTGTGCTCACGTCGGCGATCGCAGCGGCCCTGCTGATCTCATCGCCTTTCGCTGCCGCCGCGGTTGAAGACAACGAGGGGTACACGCCCGTCACTCCGTCTTCGCCCTCGCTCGCCGGCTCGACTGTCCAGGCCGATTGTCAGAATGACGTCCCGTGGATCAGCTATAACGTCCAGCTCGTAGACCCGGATGCCCAAGTGACGAGCACCACCGCCTATCTCGTGATGACGAATGGTGCGCAGACCCATGAGATCGAGCTCGGTCAGCTGCAGGACAACCGACTTTCCGGGTCGATTCTGTGGCCCGGTGCCTCCGTCACCGACGGCGTCGCCGATGGTTGGCCGGGGTGGACGCGCGACGCGGCCGGCGAATGGGTGGAAACCGACGGAAACTTCCGCTGGACCCGCGGGGACATCTCGGCCTCCATCCGTGTCAACCCCGAGCTTCAGGTGCGGTTGGCGTACCCCGAGGCCACGGCCGACTGCTATGCGGGCCCTCGAGATGAATTCGAGCTTCCGCTCACCGATGGCGGCGCACAGCTGCCCGCGACGGGAATGGACGCGGTCGTCCTGCCCGCCGCGATCGTCGGCGGAGTGGCCCTTGTGACGGGTGGCGCGCTTCTGTTCGCCTACAAGCGTCGCCGCGCGTAACACCGTGACGAGCGTGTCCGCGCGGTCGCGACGATCGCGCTGGGGACGACCGGTGCTGATCGTCGCGCTGTGCGTGGTGGTCGTCGTCACGGCGATGGCTTCTTGGTTGCTGGTGCGGGGGTCGCTCGCGCGTGCGGAGTTGGAAGAGGTGCTCGCGCTGGCCGGATCCGTCCGCAGCGACGCGGCACAGCACGATGTGGCTGCCGCGGAAGACCTTCTCCGGGATGCGCATCAACATGCGGAGTCCGCGGCCGGCCTGACCTCCGACCCGATCTGGCGCCTGGCACACTCCCTACCCTTCGTGGGGGACGATCTGGCGGCCGTCGGCGTTGTGTCGCGTTCGCTTGCCGACATCACCGGACCGGCGGTCCCGTTGCTGAACCTCGCCGGTGAAGCCGTCGATGGCGGTGTCTCCACAGAAAGGATCCTGGGCATCTTCACTGCGGCCTCGGAGCCGCTGCACGAGACAACCGCGGCGATGCAAAGCGCATCGGATGAACTCGCACGTTTCGATGACGCGGATCTCATCCCGCAGGTCGCCGACGGCGTGTCGATGCTATCGGCGATGATCTCAGAGATCATGCCGCTGCTCAGTGACGCCTCCGACGCCGCGGATGCGATTCCGCTCGTGTTCGGGTCTGACGAACCCACGTCCATCCTGCTCATGGTGCAGAACGGCGCCGAGGTGCGCACCGGCGGAGGAATCGCCGGGACATTCGTTCTGCTCGAAGCCCACGCCGGTGACGTGAGAGTCGTGCGACACGCGGATTCGTCGCTGTTCTCGCGCCAGGACTCGAGCATCATTCCATTGGACGACGCCGTCGAGGGCTTCTTCGGCGGCAACACCGGGCGCTACGTCCAGAACTCGACGGTTCCCCCCGACTTCGCTGTGACCGGCGAGCTGGTCAGTGCGTGGTGGGCAGACCTCACCGGTGACGCGCCGGATGTCGTGTTGTCGTTGGATGTGCCCGCCATCGCGTCGCTGGTCGACGCGACCGGCCCGCTCGTGCTGCCGGACGGTTCGGAGCTCGCCGGCGAGGATCTCGTCGACACCGTGCTCGTCGAGGCCTACCGGACTCTCGATCGAGACGAGCAGACCGAGTTTCAGAAGGCGATCGCCGGCTTGACGGTCGCACGCTTGCTCGAGGGTGAAGCGGGACCCCTGGCCTGGCTGGGTGGTCTTGCGCAGCCCATCTCCGAAGGTCGTGTGTCGATCTGGAGCTCTGACCCCACGACGGCTGAGGCGCTGTCGGGCACGGTCTTCGGAGGGACGACCGCTCGTCTCGCGCGCAGCGGCCCGGATGCTTTCGGGGTCTACTTCAACGATGCGACTGCAGGCAAGATGGATGCCTTCCTCGACGTGTCGTTCGGCGCGGCCGAGCTCGCCTGCGCGTCGGACGACGTGCCTAATGTGTCGATCGCCGTGACGATGACGAACAAGCTCTCTGCCGATGCAGTCGGTTCGTTGCCCTGGTGGGTGACGGGTGATCCTTCCCTTGGCCATACGCCGGGCGACATCGTGACCCTTGTCAGCGTCAGCGCCCCCGAGGGATGGTTCATCGGCGGAGTCTTCGACGAAGGAACGCCGCTGCTCCCCGGTGAGGTTCGGCTTGACGAACGACCGACGACGAGTGTCGAGATCGCCCTCGCGCCGGGCGAGACGCGGACGATCGACTTCCGTTTCAGCGCCCCGGGCCCCGCGGAGGTCGAGCCGGTCATCGTTCACACACCGCTCCTCACTGATCCCGGTGAGGGAGAGTTCGTGGCGACGTGCCGATAGAAACCGCATCACCGGTGACGCGCACCGTGCGATGCCTCCCGCGTCGCCTCGAGTTTCACGCTGGTCAGGACTTCTCGGCAGACCGTGCGATCTTCAGGTCAAGCGGAAAGTCGAGCGGGAAGTCACCGAACAATGCCTCCGTCGCCGCGGCAGCACTCTCGCGTACGATCTCGGCGACCTGCTCCGCCTGAGATTCGGGCGTGTGCACGATCACCTCGTCGTGGAGGAAGAACGCGAGGTGGGGACGACGCGCGAACGCGCGTCCCGATGCCGTGGCCTCGGACGTGAGGTCGGCGTCGGCCATCGCGTCCAACCGTCGCCTGATCTCGGCCAGCCAGACCGCCGCCCACTCCGCGGCCGTGCCCTGGACGATGAAATTACGCGTGAATCGACCCTGGTCGCGTGCCGCGCGACGCGCCCGCTCGACATCGGACGCCGAGGCGCCCTGTTCTGACGCGCGGGCTTGAAGGTGCCGCCATCGATCATCGGGGGGCGGCGAGCTACGGCCGAGCCAGGTCGTCACGACACCGCCGTCTTCGCCCACGCGGGCGGCATCGTCGACGAGCCTCATCGCCACCGGAAACGTGCGTCGCAGCGGAACGACGAGCCGACCAGCCTCCCCTGTCGTCGCCCCGTACATCGCCCCGAGCATCGCGACCTTCGCGTCCGCTCGCGTGGAGGCTGCTCCGCGGACGACGACTCCCGAGTACAGGTCGGTGCCACGCGCGGCGTCGGCCAGTGCCTCATCGCGCGACATCGCGGCCAACGCGCGGGGTTCGAGTTGTGCAACGTCGGCGAGGACGAAGGTCCAACCGGCATCGGCGCGCACGGCCGAACGCAGCTGTCGAGGGATCTGCAGTGCTCCCCCGCCCGATGATGCCCACCGACCCGTGACGACACCGGCCGGCACGTACAGCGGCCGGAAACGACCGTCTGATACCCAATGGTCGAGCCAGTTCCACCCGTTCGCGGTGAGCAGGCGCGACATGCGCTTGTACGCCAGCAGCGGTGCGATCACCGGATGATCGTGTTCGGCGAGTTCCCATCTGCTGGTCGTGTCGACGAACACGCCCGCCCGGTTCAGGGCGCGCACGAGCTTCGGCGCGGAATCGAGGCTGACCGCGCCATCTCCGAGCGCCTCTCGGACGCGATCTGCCGCGTCGCGCATGCGCGTCGGAAGCGCACCTGCGGTGGGGCGGGCGCCCAGCGTTTCCGACAGGATGCGATCGTGGTGCTCGGCGTCCCACGGCACCCCAGCCGCTGTCATCTCGACGGCGACCAGGGTTCCTGCCGACTCTGCGGCGGTGAGCAGTCGCAGCCGCCCCGGGTCCGTCGACCGGGCGATCGCGGCACGCTGCCGCGCGTACGCCGTCAGCGCCGACTGGATACCCGTCGGCGGACCCGAAGGATCATCGACCTCGAAGAGTGTGTCTCCCGCGTGAGTGGCGGGGAGCGCACGACCCCAGGACGCGTCACCGGGGTCGTATCCGCCGGAACGAGCGAGCATGCTGCCCTCCAAGACGATGTGCGTCGATCGCAACTCGTGGCAGCGCGCCACGCGCACGCCGGCGTCGAGGACCGTGCGGTACCAGCCGGGTGTGTCGCTCCACACCCACCGCGGGCTGTGGTCGGCCTCGTGCCGTGCCACCCAGTCGGCGATGTCGCCTGAGCCGAGCTCCGCGCGTCCCGTCTCTGTGCCCGAGGCGTCAAGATCGACGGCGACGATTCCCGCGGACGCTCTCCCGAGGACGGTCGAAGCGACGCCGTCACGCGGCATGGTTCAGAGTCCGGACTCCTCCGTGCGCACCAGGATGCAGCCGCATTCGGGGCACGTGACGACCGCGTCGTCCGACGCGGTACGCAACTTCTCGAGATCCGTGCCCGACAGCTCCATGCGGCACCCCTCGCACGTGCGGCGCCGAAGGAGCGCGGCCCCCGTGGTGCGCGCCGCGACCCGCTCGTACATCGCGAACAACGCCTCCGGTACCGACGCGCGGACGACGTCGCGATCTCTCGTCGCGGCATCGATGACCGCGTCGGCGTCGGCGACGAGACGCTTCGCCTCGGCCGAGAGTTCCGCACCCTCGGCGTTGGTCGCCGTGATCAGTTCTTCTTGTTCGGCGACCGCGGCCTCCGCCTGTTCGAGGCGGTCCATCGCCTCGAGTTCCGCGTCCTCGAGAGTGCTCTTGCGACGGGCCAGCGCCTGCAACTCGCTCTCGAGCCCCTGTGCTTCTTTCGGGCTGGTGCTCGCCGCGAGCCGAGATTCGTCACGTGTCCGGCGCGCATCGACGACGGCGACATCGGATTCGATCCGTGCGATCTCGGTCCGCAGATCATCGCGGATGCCGAGGCGCACCGTCAGCTCCTGCGACAACCGCTGTCGTTCGCCCAGGAGCTCCCTGACTCGAGCTGCCTGGGGCGGGTTCGCCCGAGCATGCTGCGCACGGCTGATTCGAGCATCGAGGTCGGCGAGGTCGAGGAGCCGAAGCTGATCCGCGGGACTGGCATTCACCCGACAAACCTACCGCGAGCAGCGACCGCGAACGGTGTCAGAGCTGAAGGATCCACGTGGCGACCGCGAAGTAGATGATGAGGCTCGTCGCATCGCAGAACGTCGAGATGAACGGGGTGCTGAACACCGCCGGGTCCGCGCGGACCACGCGAGCGAGCATCGGCATGACCCCACCGACCGTGGCTGCGAGGGTGCAGATGCCGAGAAGGGTGAGTCCGATGACAGCGCCCAGCGGTAGTCCGAAGACGATGCTTGCCAGCGCGAAGCCCAGCAGCCCCAGCAGACCGCCGAGGAGCGCGCCGACGCGCACTTCGCGCCAGGCGACGGCAAGCGCATCCCGGGCGCTCACGTCACCCACCGCGAGGGCGCGCGTCACCGTCGTCGCAGCCTGCGCGCCCGTATTGCCTGCGGTCCCCGTCAGGAGCGGAACGAAGAGCGCGAGGGTGACGACCTTCTCGAGCGACTCCTCGAAGAAGCCGAGAACGCCGACCGTGAACAGTGCCGAGACAGCCAGGACCAGCAGCCAGACCACGCGCGAGCGCACGATGCGCAGGACGGGAGTCGTCAGGTACGGACGTCGGAGCGGTTCCGACGCCCCCTGACGTGCGGCGTCCTCATCATCGGCTTCCTCGAGGATGCGGGCAGCATCGTCGACCGTCAGAAGCCCGAGCAGTCGGTCCTCGCTGTCGACGACGGGTGCGGCCAGCAGCTGCGCATTGACGACGGAACGCGCGGCGGGTTCCGCGTCCTCGTTTGCATGGACGTGAC
Source organism: Microbacterium koreense (assembly GCF_042677105.1). Classification (NCBI taxonomy): domain Bacteria; kingdom Bacillati; phylum Actinomycetota; class Actinomycetes; order Micrococcales; family Microbacteriaceae; genus Microbacterium; species Microbacterium koreense. Next base: position 1,987,120 of record NZ_JBHTIM010000001.1, on the reverse strand, counting down.
GCGCATCTGTCATCACGTCTTGGACGAGCCGATCACCCGCGCCCATGACGAGATCGCGCAAACCGACGACGCCGAGCACACGACGCTGCGCGTCGGTGACCGGAAGCGTGTAGATGGTCTCCGCACCTGCTCCTCGATACCGCACATGGGTCAGGGCATCACCGAGGGTGAGGTGGGGCTGTAGCCGGACGTACTCGGTGCTCATGAAGCGCCCGATGCTGCCGCGCGGATACCCCAGGATGGGCGCGGTGAGCTCGCGCTCACGCGCCGAGAGCCCCCGCATGAGCTTCTGCGCGACGCCCGCGGGAAGCTCATCGACGAGCTGTGCGCGGTCGTCGGGATCGATCGCTTCGAAGACGCGGGCGACGTCTTCTCCCTGAAGACTTGCGAAGAGCTCGGTACGCATGGTGCCGTCGAGGAGTTCGAAGACTTCCAGGGCCTGGTCGCGGGCAAGCAATCGATAGAGCACAGCTCGATCGGCATCGTCTTCACGCTCGAGCAGACGCACGATCTCCGGCGCGTCCTGCTCACGAACGATCTGCCGCAGAGCAGTCAGGTCATGGGAGCGCAGCGCTGGCGTGATGCGCTCGAGGAGCAGTTCGAACTCGTCGTCCATGGGCGCATCTTTGCAGACGATGTTGACGCGATGCTGTTGTGGGCCCTGCCGGGATCGAACCGACGACAACCTGGGTGTAAACCAGGTGCTCTACCAGCTGAGCTAAAGGCCCGTGCGACGAGTCTACGGCGTCGACGAACCGTTCCGGACTGCGCGCCGCACCGCGGCCGAGTGAGTAGGCTAGCCACCGGTGCTTTGTGCGTGAACGACAACGTGGCGCCGCATCTGTTGCGAATACCTGGCATGACCTGCCAGAACGACGAAAGGTCTCGCGTGACTGTCAACGACCAGGACCCGTACTCGCAGGAGCCGCTGGACAGCGACCCCGAAGAAACCTCGGAGTGGCGCGAGTCACTCCAGGATCTCGTGAAGGCTCGCGGTCACGAACGCGGCCGGGAGATCATGCTGAGCCTTCTGCAGACCTCGCGTGACCTGCAACTGAACGTCCCGCAGGTGCCGACCACCGACTACATCAACACGATCTCCCCCGATGCCGAGCCCGCCTTCCCCGGAGACGAAGAACTCGAGCGTCGCTACCGGCGCTGGATCCGCTGGAACGCCGCGATCACGGTCCACCGCGCGCAGCGACCCGGAATCGGGGTCGGTGGACATATCTCGACCTACGCATCGTCGGCTTCGCTCTATGAAGTCGGCTTCAACCACTTCTTCCGAGGCCTGGACCACCCCGGCGGCGGCGACCAGATCTTCATCCAGGGGCACGCCTCGCCCGGAATCTATGCACGGTCGTACCTCGAGGGCCGCCTCTCCGAGGCGCAGCTCGACGGGTTCCGTCAGGAGAAGTCGGCCGCTCCGAACGGCCTGCCCTCGTACCCGCACCCCCGCCTCATGCCCGACTACTGGCAGTTCCCGACCGTGTCGATGGGTCTGGGACCGATCAATGCCATCTATCAGGCGATGACCAACAAATATCTCACCAACCGGGGCATCAAGGATGCATCGGACTCGCACGTCTGGGCATTCCTCGGCGACGGCGAGATGGACGAGGTCGAGAGCCGCGGGCAGTTGCAGGTCGCGGCGAACGAGGGACTGGACAACCTGACCTTCGTCATCAACTGCAACCTGCAGCGCTTGGACGGCCCGGTGCGCGGCAACGGAAAGATCATCCAGGAGCTCGAGAGCTACTTCCGCGGCGCGGGGTGGAACGTGATCAAGGTCGTGTGGGGTTCGGGGTGGGATGACCTGCTCTCCCGCGACACCGACGGCGCGCTCGTTCGACTGATGAACACGACACCGGACGGCGACTTCCAGACCTACCGTGCGGAGGACGGCGGCTTCATCCGCGAGCACTTCTTCGGCCGCGACGAACGAACGGCTGCTCTGGTGAAGGACTGGAGCGACGACGAGATCTGGGGCAACCTGCGTCGCGGGGGTCTCGATTACCGCAAGGTGTACGCCGCCTACAAGGCTGCCGCCGAGCACAAGGGTCAACCCACGGTGATCCTCGCCAAGACGATCAAGGGATACGGCCTCGGGCACCACTTCGAGGGGCGCAACGCGACCCACCAGATGAAGAAGATGACGTTGGAAGACCTGAAGCACTTCCGCGACTCCATGCGCATCCCGATCTCGGACGCACAGTTGGAGGAGAACCCGTACCTGCCGCCGTACTACAACCCCGGTGACGCGGACGAGACGATCCAGTACATGAAGGAACGTCGCGAGGCGTTGGGTGGATACCTTCCCGAGCGCCGCACCCACCATGTGGGACTCGATCTGCCGGACGACTCCGCATACGCCTTGCCCAAGAAGGGGTCGGGCACGCAGGAGATTGCCACCACCATGGCGTTCGTCCGTCTGCTCAAGGACCTCCTGCGCGCGAAGGGCTTCGGCAACCGCATCGTGCCGATCATCCCGGACGAGGCACGCACATTCGGGATGGACGCCTACTTCCCGACCGCCAAGATCTACAACCCCCACGGTCAGAACTACACCTCGGTCGACCGCGAGCTGCTCCTGGCCTACAAGGAGAGCCCTCAGGGCCAGATCATGCACGTCGGTATCAACGAAGCGGGCGCGGTCGCCGCGTTCACCGCGACGGGTACGTCCTACGCCACCCACGGCGAGCCGCTGATCCCGGTCTACATCTTCTATTCGATGTTCGGTTTCCAGCGCACGGGCGACGCCCAGTGGGCAGCCGGCGACCAGATGGCGCGTGGCTTCATCATCGGTGCGACTGCAGGACGCACGACTCTCACCGGCGAAGGCCTCCAGCACGCCGACGGTCATTCGCACCTCCTCGCGGCGACCAATCCGGCGACCGTCTCGTACGACCCTGCATACGGATACGAGATCGCCCACATCGTCCGGTCGGGTATCGAGCGGATGTACGGCGGAGAACACCCCGATCCCAACGTCATGTACTACCTCACGGTGTACAACGAGCCGCTCGTGCAGCCCGCAGAGCCAGAGGGTGTCGACGTCGACGGCATCGTGCGTGGCATCCACCGCGTCTCGCAGTCGGAGGGGGACGGCCCGCGCGCCCAGCTGCTCGCATCGGGCGTGGGTCTGCCGTGGGCCATGGAAGCGCAGCAGCTGTTGCGCGACGACTGGGGAGTGCATGCGGATGTCTGGTCGGTCACCTCGTGGACCGAGCTGCGCCGCGACGGTCTCGACGTCGATCGTCACAACTTCCTGCACCCGCAGGAACCGCCACGCACGGCGTACATCACCGAGAAGCTGCGGGGCACCCCGGGACCGGTCGTCGCTGTCAGCGACTTCATGAACGCCGTCCAGGACCAGATTCGCCCGTGGGTCGAGCACAATTTCTGGACGCTCGGCGCGGATGGATTCGGGTTCTCGGACACGCGCGCGGCGGCGCGTCGGTTCTTCACCATCGACGGCCCGTCGCTCGTCGTCCGCACCTTGCAGGCCCTGGCTGCCGAAGGCACGGTCGACGGCGCGCTCGCGGCCCAGGCGATCGAGAAGTACCGCTTGCACGATGTCTCGGCCGGCACCAGCGGGAACGCCGGCGGCGAGAGCTGATCGGCGCCATGGCCGGCACCAGCGCGGCGGACAAGGCCGAGACCCTCGCCTGGTTGAGACGGATCTCGGGGGATATCGCGACCGTCACGATCAAGCGACTGGAGGACACGCTCCCCTGGTACGCGGACATGCCCCCGGCGCGGCGCTCAGCCGTGGGGCTCGTCGCCCAGGCGGGCATCACGTCCTTCATCCAGTGGTACGACGACCCGACATCCACACCGTGGATCGCCGCGGACATCTTCGCCGCGGCCCCGCGTGAGCTGCTGCGCAGCGTCAGCCTCCAGCAGACGCTGCAGTTGATCCGCGTCACGGTTGCGGTGACCGAGGAGCGGGTGGCGGGAAAGGGCGACGATCTCCGCGAGGCGATCCTGCTCTACTCCCGCGACGTCGCGTTCGCCGCGGCAGACGTCTACGCGCGGGCGGCCGAGGCCCGCGGGTTATGGGATGCACGCCTCGAGGCGCTGGTTGTGGATTCCATCCTCACCGGCGGAGCGGATGAAGAACTGCCGAGCAGGATCGCCGCACTGGGCTGGCACGGTCACGGCGAGGTCGCCGTCCTCGTCGGAACGACGCCACCCCAATTCGATGTCGACCAGTTGCGCCGCACCGCACGAAAGCTCGATGTCGATGTTCTGATCGGCGTGCAGGGTTCGCGGCTCGTCCTGGTGGTGGGACGCGCCGAAATGGCGAAAGGTGAGGATTCCCCGGCCGAGCTGCCCTTCGCCGAGATCGCCAAGCGCCTCGAGCCCGGATTCGGACCCGGACACCTCGTCTTGGGCCCGCCGGTACCGGCATTGGTCGACGCCGGCCAAAGCGCCCGCGCCGCGCTGGCAGGCTTTGCGGTCGCACGCGCCTGGCGCCACGCACCTCGCCCGGTCGAGGCAGACGATCTCCTTCCCGAGCGCGCGCTGGCGGGGGATCCTTTGGCGAAGCACACACTCGTCGAGCGCATCTATCGCCCTCTCCAGGCGCACAGCACCGATCTCGTCACGACGCTGTGGAGCTACCTCGACAACGGGCGCTCGCTCGAAGCGACTGCCCGCGAGCTCTTCGTCCACCCCAACACGGTGCGGTACCGCCTCAAGCGCGTCTCCGAGGTGATCGGTTGGGATGCGACCGGTCCGCGCGAAGCGTTGATCCTGCAGACGGCGCTGATCCTGGGATCGATCGGCACCGACACGACCCGTCGTCGGCCGAAGCCGCGGCGCCCCACAGGCTGAGGCATCCGACACACTCATGCCTTGTACGCCACGGACAAAGCTCACCGGCATTCTTTTGCGGATGACGCCAGAAATCGCGCACCTATGATTGGCAGGATGGACGAGTGATCATTGCCGTCTTCCCCGGACAGGGTTCCCAGTCCCCCGGTTTTCTCACCCCGTGGCTCGACGTCGACGGCGCCCGCGAGCGTCTCGCCCGCTACAGCGAGTGGAGCGGGATCGACCTTCTGGCAGCGGGAACCGAATGGGATGCGGACCGCATCCGGGATACGCACGTGGCTCAGCCCCTCATCGTCGCGGCGAGCCTGGTGTCGTGGAACGCGCTCCCCGGGCGCAACGCCGTCGCGGGCGTCGCCGGACACTCTGTCGGTGAGTTCGCCGCCGCCGCTGCAGCCGGCATCCTCTCCGAAGAAGACGCCATGCGCCTCGTCTCGCTCCGCGGTCGAGCGATGGCCGAGGCCGCCGCATCGGTCGAGACCGGGATGTCCGCTGTCATCGGCGGCGACGAAGCGGCCATCATGGCGAGGCTCGAAGCCCTCGATCTCGCGCCGGCGAACCACAACGGCGGCGGCCAGCTCGTCGTCGCCGGAGCCGCCCCGAATCTTGCGGCGCTGGCAGCAGACCCCGTACCGGGGACGCGCGTCATCCCGCTCCAGGTCGCCGGCGCCTTCCATACACAGTTCATGGCGCCTGCCGTCGAGGCACTCCGCGAAGCGCTCTCCGATGTGACGACGGCGGATCCGAACGTCACCGTCTGGACCAACAACGACGGGTCGCCTGTCGACACAGGTGAGGCCATGGCGCGACTGCTGGTCGAGCAGGTCGCATCTCCGGTGCGATGGGATCTGTGCATGACATCGTTCGCCGCGGCGGGCGTCACCGGCATCATCGAACTCGCACCCGCGGGCACCCTCGTGGGGCTTGCAAAGCGTGCGTTGCGCGGTGTCCCCACGGTCGCAGTGAAGACCCCGGGCGACGTCGCCGCCGCCGAAGCCCTCGTGACAGGAGAATCCGCATGATACCGACGCTCGTTCAGCCCGCAGGGCCCGCGCACACCCGGATCTATTCCTACGGTGCCTCACGCGGAGAGAACGCGGTCCCCAACGACGATCTCGTCGCCGCGATCGACTCGAGCGACGAGTGGATCAGGCAGCGAACGGGCATCGTGACGCGCGCGCGTGCGGTCGCCGAGACCACCGCGATCGATCTGGCCGCAGCCGCCGCCGCGGAGGCCGTCGAGCGCTCGGGCGTCGATCCGACCCAGATCGACGCAGTCATCGTGGCGACGATCTCCAACCCGAAGCAGACTCCGTCCGTCTCCGCGATCGTCGCCGACCGCATCGGGGCGAACCCGGCGGCGGCCTACGACCTCAACGCGGCATGTGCAGGCTTCGCGTACGGCGTGGCACAGGCCGATGCCCTCATCCGTGGGGGAATCTCGCGCTACGCCGTCGTCGTCGGAGCTGAGAAGTTGAGCGACGTTGTGGACCCCACCGACAGGAGCATCTCGTTTCTTCTCGGAGACGGGGCTGGGGCTGTCGTCGTGGGGCCGAGCGACACGCCGGGTATCGGACCGACTGTCTGGGGCTCGGACGGTTCGAAGGCGGACGCCGTCGGGATGAACGCCACACTCACCCAGTTCCGTGACGGAGAAGTCCCGTGGCCGACACTGCGCCAAGAGGGCCCCACAGTGTTCCGATGGGCCGTCTGGGAGATGGCGAAGGTCGCCCGCGAAGCACTTGATGCCGCCGGAGTCACCGCATCCGATCTCGCCGCGTTCGTGCCCCACCAGGCGAACATGCGCATCATCGACGAGTTCGCCAAACAGCTGGGACTGCCCGATACCGTCGTGATCGGGCGCGACATCGAGACGACGGGGAACACCTCGGCGGCATCGATTCCTCTCGCCACACACCGCCTTCTCGAAGAACACCCCGAGATCAGCGGCGGTCTCGCCCTGCAGATCGGCTTCGGCGCCGGCCTCGTGTTCGGCGCGCAGGTGGTCGTCCTTCCGTGAGGATGCCGCCGGCAACCCTAGACTGACAACCGGCCCGAACCGGGTCCGCGAACCCCGAAGAAACAGGAGATACCCATGGCATTCAGCAACGACGAGGTCCTCGCCGGACTCGCCGAGCTCATCACCGACGAGACGGGCATCGCGGCCGAAGAGGTCGCGCTGGAGAAGTCGTTCACGGACGACCTCGACATCGACTCCATCTCGATGATGACGATCGTCGTCAACGCCGAGGAGAAGTTCGAAGTGACCATCCCCGACGACGAGGTCAAGAACCTCAAGACGGTCGGCGACGCCGTCACCTTCATCACGTCGAACCAGGCGTAAGCGCATCACCTTCGGTGGGGGCCTGAGGGCCCCCACCGGCTTCATCCCACGAGGAACGCTAACCACATGACCACGTCACGCATCGTCGTCACCGGAATCGGGGCGTCATCCCCCATCGGTGGAACCGCATCCGAGAGCTGGTCCGCGCTGCTGGCCGGAGCCTCGGGCGCCCGCACGCTCGAGCACGAGTGGGTCGAGCAGTACCAGCTGCCGGTCACCTTCGCCGCCGAAGCGCAGGTGCGTCCCGAGACCGTTCTCGAGCGCCCCATGGCCAAGCGCCTCGACCCGTCGTCCCAGCTGGCGATGGTCGCCGCCCTCGAGGCGTGGGCCGACGCCGGCAGCCCCGACGTCGAGCCCGAGCGGCTCGGTGTGGACTTCGCCACCGGGATCGGCGGCGTGTGGACGCTGCTCGACGCCTGGGACACTCTGCGCGAGAAGGGTCCGCGGCGCGTCATGCCGATGACGGTTCCCATGCTCATGCCCAACGCGGCGTCCGGCAACCTCTCGCTTCACTTCGGCGCGAGGGCCTACGCGCGCACCGTAGCCAGCGCGTGCGCGTCGAGCACCGAATCGATCGTCAACGCCGTCGAACACATCCGCGCCGGCTACGCCGACGTCGTGATCGCCGGGGGGACCGAATCGGCGATCCACCCGATCACGATCGCTTCGTTCGCCTCGATGCAAGCCCTGTCACGGCGAAACGACTCCCCCGAGACTGCGTCACGCCCCGGCTCCATCGATCGTGACGGCTTCGTCATGGGCGAAGGCGCGGGCGTGCTCGTACTCGAGACCGAGGAGCACGCGAAGGCTCGTGGAGCCAAGATCTACGCCGCGGTCGTGGGCGGTGGCGTCACGGCCGACTCGTACCACATCACCGCCAACGATCCTGAAGGTGCCGGCGCGGCGCGCGCGGTACGCATGGCGCTCGAGATGGCCGATGCCGCACCCGACGACGTCACCCACGTCAACGCCCACGCCACGTCGACGCCCGTCGGCGACCCCAACGAGTACGTGGCACTGCACAGCGTGTTCGGCGATCGTGTGCGTGAGATCCCGGTGTCGGCGACGAAAGCGTCCACGGGGCACCTTCTCGGGGGCACGGGCGCGCTCGAGGCGATCTTCACGGTGCTCGCCCTGCGAGACCGCGTGGCGCCCCCGACCATCAACATCACGGAGCCGGACCCGGCCGTTCCGTTCCTGCTGTCCGGCGACCCGCAGCCTCTCGGGGCCGGCCCCCAGCTGGCGATCTCGAACTCGTTCGGGTTCGGCGGACACAATGCCGTTGCGGCGTTCGCTTCGGCCTGATCCCCCGCACACGACGATGCCCCCGGCTGGTACCGGGGGCATCGGTGGTTTCGGACGACGGGTATTCGCTTTCTCAGCTCCGGGAGTCCTCACCGGTCGCCGTTAATCACGCCTTCCCGTCGCCCAAGTTCTCTGCGGTCATCCGACCTTGTGGAGCCAGACGACAGGAGCCTCATCACTGGCGTGGCGGAAGGGCTCAAGTTCCTCGTCCCATGCGGCACCGAGAGCAACGTGCAGCTCACGCTGCAACTCCATCGCATCACCGGCGGCGACCTCCATCGCGTAACGGAGTCGCTCCTCACCGATGACCGTGTTGCCTGCAGCATCGGTCTGCGCGTAGTGGATGCCGAGGCTCGGCGTGTGCATCCACCGGCCGCCGTCGCTACGCGGCGTGGGGTCTTCGGTCACCTCGAAGCGGAGGTGTTCCCACCCGCGGATCGCGGTCGCCAGTGCGGCACCGGTACCGGCCGAGCCGTCCCAGTAGAACTCCGCACGCCTACTGCCCGCGAGGACCGGCTGATCGGCCCACTCGAAGTTGACGGCCCGTCCGAGGGCACGCCCGACAGCCCACTCAAGGTGTGGGCATAGTGCGCGTGGCGCAGAGTGGACGTAGACCACTCCCCGCGCTTGCGGTGTCGCCATGATCTCTCCGTTTCATCAGGTGCGTCTTCCCCTACGACCTGATAAGCGGGATCTGGCATGTTCGGTTGTCTGCGGCCATTATCACCCAGGCCGCCTCGTAATGACAAGCGTGTCATTCGCGCGTGTCGCTGTCTGCCTCGGACAACCAGACGGGCGCGGGAGCCGAAGCCCCCGCGCCCTCGAGGGTCACGTCAGGCTTCGCTCATGACGTTGACTGCGGCCTGACCCTTGGCGGCGTAGTAGGCCGCCCGGGCCGCGTCCTTGCGCGCCTGCTCGGCGTACCCCGCGTCGAGCACGTCTTGCGGCACGTGCACGTTCTCGACGTGCGGCACACCGTTGTACTTCTCGATGTACGCGTCGAGCTCCGGGCCCGAGGTCCAGGAGGTGATCAGGCAGTAGCGCGGCTCGTCACCGTTGTGGGTGGCCGCGTGCCACAGCCGCTGGGTGTCGACGATCAGCTGCGCTCCCGCGGGAAGCGCGATGCGCACCTCCCCCTCGGGGTCGGTGCGGTTCTCGCGCAGGACGAAGTAGCTGTCCTTGTCGTCGGTGAGGTTGAAGAACCCCCGCACGACCCAGCCGGTGCCGTCCGGATTCAGACGGTTGTTGTCATCCTGGTGGAGGTTGTAGAGGCAATCGCCGTACGGGGTCGGCTGGAGCTCGATGACACGGCAGCGACCCACGTTCGCACCGGGCTCCTGAGCGCGGCGCGTGAGGATCGGTGCCTTCTCGACCTGCGAATCGATCCACACACCGTCTTTGTCGGTGCGCGGCGGCTTGTGGTTCCAGAAGCCGTTGCACTCGATGTCACCGAAAGCACTCGCGAGGGGCGCGAATCGGGTGTCACCGGAGGACTTCCAGTCGTTGTACTCGATGTCGAGCCATTCTTTCGGATCGAGTTCCTGGTTGTAGCTGTCGAGGACGACATAGCCGGTCTCTTCGAGAGCGGCGGACTTGATGTAACCCATGAGGTGGATCGGCCTTTCTTTCGGGGCCAGCGCGTTTTTACAGGCCCAACTAAGGCAAGCCTATCTCGGCGCCCGCGGGGTGCCCAGGAGGCACCCCGCCCACGGCTGAGCTCTGACCCGGCGACTACACTCGACCCCGTGGCGTCGGGGCTGTCTTCCCGGCGCCTGCACACGTGACGAGAGGTGAGCGACGCGAAATGTCGACGGCGACCAACATCGATGCCACGGCGGTCAACACGATCGAATGGCTCTCGTCTCCCGACACGTCGATCGTGATTCCGGTCTATCAACGGCAATATCGCTGGGACATCGGGGGGTGCGAGCAGCTGCTGGCCGATGTGCGCTCCGTTGCGGGAGCGACCGGCAGCGAGATGCACTTCATCGGCTCGATCCTCGCTTCGCACGACGACACCGCCGGCGACGATCTGATCCTCATCGACGGACAGCAGCGCATCACGACGCTCATGCTTCTCGTCGCAGCCCTTCATCACACGATTCGCGAGACGGATTCGGAATTGGCGTCGGAACTTGCCGCCGTCCTCACGCGCGCCGGTGACCCCGGGCAGACAAAGCTTCGTCCACACGAGGCCTGGGCGGAGCTGTATCGGGACGTGGTGCTCGATCAGCAACGCGAGTCCTCCGATGCGCGTGAGTCGCGGTTCGCTGACAACTATGCCTTCTTCCGCAGCCAGGTCGGGCCCGACGAGGCTCCGGCGATCTGGCAGGGCCTTCGTCGGCTCGAACACGTGGCGATCACCCTCGGCGGCGGCGCAAACGCTCAACAGATCTTCGCGAGCCTGAACTCCACCGGCGAGCCGCTGCGCGACCACGAGCTCATCCACAACTACGTCCTCATGGGACTGTCGCACACCGAGCAGACCGAGATCGAGGAGGAGTTCTGGCTGCCGATCGAAGAGGCGACCGGGAACGCGATCGGAAGCTTCTGGCGCCACTACCTGGTGATGCTCACCGGTCGCGAGGTCGCCGTCGCGGGCGAGCACGGCGTGTACAGCGCGTTCCGGGAACGCTTTCCCCGCATCGACGTCGACACCCTCCGCGCCCACGCGCGCGAGTGGCGCTCGTTCGCCGAGGTGTACGGCATGCTCTTGGACCCGTCCACCGCCGAGACCGCCGTCGTATCCACGCACGTGCGCTACCTGAACACCTTCGGACGCGCCGCGTATCCGCTCGCACTGCGCGCCGTGCACGATCATCGCACCGGCATCATCGGCGACGATGACCTCGTTGAAACCCTCGAGCAACTGCAATCGCTCTTGCTCCGACGCACCATCGTCGGGGTGGGCAACGAACGACTCATCGCACGACTCTGCCGAGCGCGTGCGCAAGGGCGGGACAGTTTCGTCCACGCCATCTCTCGGATCACACCGTCGGATGAGCGCGTCCGCGTGTCGCTGAAGTTCCGCGATCTTCCGCACGCTGCCTACGTCCTCGGCCGCCTGGCCGGCGCCGAGACGCCGAGCGGGTTGGACGTCGAGCACATCTTTCCCCTCGCGCCGGGTGACGCGTGGACCGGTGGCGGGGAACGGACGTGGCGCGACTACACCGACGACGAGCAGAACAGCCACCGCGCTCTGGCGCAGACGCTCGGGAACCTCGCGCTCCTCGAGGAACCGCTTGCCGAAAGCGTCATCGACGTCTCGTTTCCGCAGAAACGCGGTGCCTACGCGCAGAGCGCGATCCCCGATACGCGCGACCTCGCCGCGCTCCCGGAGTGGGGAACGGCGGCGATCGCCGCGCGAACAGCCGCACTGACCGAGCGGATGCTCGAGATCTGGCGCCGTCCCGCACGCGTGGCCATCGACGACGACGGGTTGACGCCCATCCTCGACGCCGTTCGCCGACGAGGATGGCCGCGTGGCTGGGACCGTGAGTTCGACTACACGGAGTACCGCGGCGAACACTGGGAGGTGCACGACGTCAAGTACCTCTTCCATCGTGTCTTCTCGAGGCTGTGGGCTGACTCACGCGAAAGCGTCGAGCGGTTCAACGAGAAGCGCGGTGGCCCGATCTACCCCCGCCGTTCGTGGAACGGTCAATGGGATCAACTCGACGACGAGCACCACTTGTACATGGGTTGGGACTCGAGGTACATGCTCGCCGCGGTTCAGGGTGTTCTCGAAGAGGCGGGTATCGCCCACGAGGTCTTCGTCAAGTATTCCTACATCGCCGCCGCGATGTAGTCGAGTCACGAGTATCGGGGCACCGGAAGCGAGGTGATACGATTCGCTCGCGGACCGGCCATCTGGGGACTCGGACGAATCCGCACGTGTGGTCGGGGGGAACCGCATGCGAACTTCATTGCGTCGATTCTGCGCGCTCATCGGAGCATCCGCACTCGTCAGTGTCTTGGCCGTCGGCGCACCGATGCCAGCGCACGCCATCGTCATCGAACCGGTGCTCACCGGGGCCCACTTCGCACATGTCGAGGACGACGGCAGCCTACGCCCGGCAACCGCCGAGGATCCGATCCTCAAGGAGAGCACGTTCGGTCTCACCCTGGACTTCACCCTGCCGACGGGATTGCAGCCGGGTGACACCTTCGGATTCGAGTTCCCGCTGTACGTCATGGCCCCCGCAGTGGCGCCGTTCACCCTTGTCACCGATGCCGGGGTCGTCGTCGGGACGTGCACGACCTGGCGCGACGTCGGTGTGCCCGCACCGAGCGGTGTCGACTGCGAGCTGACGAATGCCGTGGTCGCGACCTGGGAGCGCATCGAACCGTTCCATATGTTCCTTCGCGCGAGTGCCACGCAGGAAACGACTGAAGAGACGATCAGTTTCACCACGACCTCGGGGACGGTGTATTCGATCCCGATGCCACCGGGTGGCATCGCGCCCGCGGCCGGAACCGCCTACCCGACGTCACCGTACAAGGCGGGGTGGACGAACCAAGGCCTTCCCGGATACATGACCTGGGTCGTTTACATGCCAGCCACGACCGCCCCTTCCATCACGATCACTGACACGCTCGATGATGGAGGGCTCACGCACGCGCCGGAGTTCCTCAGGGTGTATCGCACCGCCGAGTGGAACTCGGCGGACATCTACGCGCTTCCGACCATCACGTACACGAACGAAGAACTCGACCTCGCGGTCTCGGGTGACCTGAGTTCGTTCACGCTCACCTTCCCGACCTACCCCGACGAAATTCCCACAGGTGGCGCGTACTGGGTCATGTACGAGACAGCGGTTCCTGAGGGAACGCAACGCGGCACCGAGTTCGGCAACACGGTCACAGGGTTGCAAGAGGTGCTCACTTCCACGGCCGTCTACACATCAGACGCCGGCGGCACCGGTGGTGGATCCGCGCTCCCCGACCTCACCATCACCAAGAGATCCTTGAACGAACCTGAAGCGGTCACGTACCAGTTCGACGTCGCGTGCACCGATCCCGAAGACGGACGCTCTCTCGAGTTCACCGCAGAAGCGATGACCGGCGCGTCGGTGACGGTTCGCGATATCCCCCTCGGCTCGGCATGCACGGTCACGGAACGCGATTCCCACGGCGCGGACGTGACATACTCACCGGCCCAGACGGTCGTGTTGAGCTCACCGGAGGGCGCTTCGATGACTGTCACCAACTCGTTCGCTGCGGTAGACCCCGAGACTCCAGTGGAGCCCGAGATACCGGTCGAGCCGCAGACTCCCGCCGAGCCCGAAGGTGGGGGGCCTGCCGCTTCGGTGACACCAGCAACCTTGCCCGCAACCGGCGGAGCATCGAGCATCGCCTCGACCATCGGCGTGGCGCTGGCGTTGATCGCAGCCGGGTTCGTGGCGGTTGGATCGCGCAGACGCACGAGCAGGACGTGAGCGAACTTCACGAGCAGTAGGGCAGATGGCACTCGAGCCCACCCACGTTCACCGCCATCACGCCCGAGTCTTGACACTCCTGCGTGCCATCTTGGCACGCACCTGCGCCAAGACGGCATGAGACCCACATTGAACAACAACAATCGCTTGCAGGCAGCGCGTTGACGCGAGGCCGCAAGCTCACCACCGATGCGATGGAGGCATCACCGTGAAACTGACCAACCCCGTCGAGGACTGTCTCCTCGCTACCACCGGCAACGATATGGACGTCGCGCTCCTCGTCGCACTCGGCGTGCTCCTCGTCGGTGGCGGAATACTCGCCCTCGTGGCTCGAGGACGCAACAAGCGTCTCGGAACCGTCGTCGCCGTCGCCGCCGCGCTCATCGTTGCGCCGGCGTTCGTGAGCGCCCCCGCACACGCGGCCGCCGGCGACGACTGCCAGCCCACGGCCACCCAGCCAGCGCAACCGGCAACGGACATCACTCCGGCCCCTGTGCCCGAACCTGAGCCGGAGCCCGAACCGGAGCCGGAGCCTGAGCCGACGTGTGACGCTCTGACGTTCGACTTCGTCGCGGAGCGGAGCGACGACTATGGCCGCGCCATCATGTACAGCGGTAACCCATGGGATGAGTACTACTCCGCCGGCGGGATCGACCCGATGCTGTTGCAGAACACCTGGAACACCCGCGTGCTGTTCACCGCGATGAGCCCCACCAACGTTGAGCTTCAGACCGAGCGATTCAACGACGAGGGCATCGTGCTCGGGGGCATGGAGGTCCGCAGCTGGGGCCTCGACATCGACGGCGAGGGCGCTTTCACGGCGCTCGACGACTACATCGAGCGTGCCGAAGAGTTCGGTGAGTCCATTCCGGGTACGGAGTACGTCGGCATTTCCGTGCGATACGAGCGCGTCGCAACCGTGCAGTTCGGCTACGTCGACGACTGCGGCACGCACGAGTTCGTGGTGGACGCGAGCGTGAACACCCGCGACGACGAGTGGCGCACCGACGTTCCCATCGTCGGCAATGACGACAACGACGACCGTGGCGTCGGCCCTGGCAACGACGACGCCGGTCCCATCGAAGATGAGAACGACGACACCGTTCCCAGTAACGGTGACGACGGTCGCGGAAACGACGACGAGAACGACGACATCGTTACCGATGGCGGAAACGACGACGCCGGTCCGATCGAGGACGAAAGCGACGACGTTGCGCCCGGCAACGACGACGAGAACGACGACCACAACGACGACCGATAAGGTCGGCCGAACCGGTCGCTTCACACACGCGATCAGGGGCGGGGTTCCATGCGCGACGCATGAACCCCGCCTCTGTCGTGCCTCCCTCCGACCGCAATCGTCTGGAACGCGGCGAGCCATGACTTCCGGCACCGCTGGCGCGACGCACTCGGAGCTTCCGCCCGACATCGAACGAGGTAGTGGTATTCAGAGCCCGGAGCTGAATCTCAGCCTGAATCCGAGGAGCCCGTCGCGCCGAGCATTGATTGTTGTAGGGCGGGTGGGACTTGAACCCACGATCGTCGGGTTATGAGCCCGCTGCCTTGACCAGCTTGGCCACCGCCCCCTGTCGACAACGAGCCTACCGGGCGCGTCACGCACCGCGATCCCCTCGTCGGGGCGCGTCAGTGATGCGGCCCGTCCGAGCGGGGTGGGAGGTCATCGTCATCGTCGACCGGTGGGTTCGGCCACACCTTGGCGACCGCCTCGGTGACGCGGACCGAGCCGGTCGTGGGGTGCGCGATGTCTGCTCCGCTGCTCCCCCGCTGGATCGGAAGCTCCTGACTCTCGCTGACTACCTGCGGATGGTTGCGTGCGAGGTCGTAGACACCGATGACGGCGATGATGCCCGCGATCCCGAATCCGATGTACGCCCACAGCGGTGCGTTCGCCGCCTCACCGAGCACGAACAGTCCGATCATGATCGCCACGATCGGATCGATCACCGTGAGCCCGGCGATCACGAGGTCGGGCGGCCCGGACGAATAGGCGGACTGCACGAAGTAGGCGCCGACCGCGGTGACGATCAGCAGCGAAGCAAGGCACAGCAGCGTGAGCCATTCGAAATCACCGCTCTGGATGCGGCTGATGACGACCTTCGCGAGGGTCGCGACGAACCCGTACATCACGCCGGCGCCGACGATGTAGAACAGCGCCTTCATGCCATGGCGAAGCCACAGCCACAACCCGCCGAAGATCACCATCACGACGGCGAGGATGATCAGGATGGTGATCAGTTGGCCGTCGCTGACGGGCCGGTCGGTTGCCACCAGCGCGGCGATCGTGACGAAGATGAAGATACCGCCGGTGCATTCGATGATCGCGCGCACGGAACGTTTCGTCGGCCGGTGTCCGCTGATCCGCGCGTTCAGGAGCGTGGTGATCACGAGGGCGATCGCGCCGAGGGGCTGCACCACGATCAGTGGCGCGAATGACATCGCCGCCAGCTGGCAGACGATCGCCAACCCCAGCATGACCGACCCGGCAACCCAGGACGGGCGCGTCAGGAGCCTCCCGAGCTGAGCGAGCGTCAGACCTCCCGACGTTGCTCCCCCGTGCAGCTGCTCGACCTTCGTCACGCCGCGATGTTGATACTGGGCCCCGAAGGACATGAACACGGCACCGAGGAGCGCGAGAGGGATGCCGATCAGCAATGAGGGGTCAGCGAACACACCCGCCAGCGCGTTTCCGACATCGCTGAGGTTGTCGATCTCACCCATCACCCACGTCACCCTAAGAGGCTACTCGGACAGGTCGCGGACTAGGCTCAAGGCGTGGCTGTTCTCCCGATCCGCATCATGGGCGATCCCGTCTTGCACGCCCCCGCTTCACGCGTCGAAGTCGTCACCGATGAGATCCGTTCTCTCGTCGATGACATGTTCGAGACGATGGATGCCGCGCCCGGGGTCGGCCTTGCCGCCCCGCAGGTCGGCGTTCCCTTGCGGATCTTCACTTATGCGTACGAGGACGATGAGGGGGCGCCGTGGCGGGGTGTCATCATCAACCCGGAACTGTGGATGCGTCCTCTCGAGCCGGGCGCGCCTGACCCGGACGAGGAGTCCGAAGGGTGCCTGTCGTTTCCGGGCGAGCGCTTCCCTCTGCGCCGCTCGGATGCTGTGCTGGTGACAGGAACGGATGTCGACGGCGCGGATATGCGCCTCGAAGTCGACGGGTGGCGAGCGCGCATCCTGCAACACGAGTTCGATCACCTCGACGGCATCCTCTACATCGATCGCGTGGGCGACGGTGACTGGAAGACGGCGCAGAAGATCGCGCGAAAGCGCGGCTGGGGGCGGCCCGGAAACTCGTGGATGCCCGGGGTCGACGATCTGGACGCCTGACGGCACGAGAAAGGCCCGGGGTGGAAGCCCGGGCCTTCGGTGAGAGTCGCGGTAGATGAGCGCGGATCTCTCGCTCCCCGGCTTGGACTCGAACCAAGAACCTATCGGTTAACAGCCGATTGCTCTGCCAATTGAGCTACCGAGGAAGAGCCCCGCTCGCGCGAGGCAACCTGACCATCTTAGCAAAGGCCGAGGCGTGCTCGCGACGTCAGGTAGAGATCAGTCGACGATCTGCGCCGCTGCCGGGGGTCCACAGCAGATCGTCCACGCTCGGACCGTACGCGACGGCATGTCCCGCGCGCAGAACCAGCACGTGGGCGTCCAACTGTGTGGCCGTTTCGGCCTCGTTGGTGACCAGGAGGGTCGACATGCCGTAGTCGCGTCGCCGCCGCACGATGGCTTCGCGCACCGCTTCGCGCACCTCGATGTCGAGATTCGCGAACGGTTCGTCCGCGATGAGGACGCGCGGCTGAAGGACGAAGCTACGCGCGATCGCGACGCGCTGCCGCATGCCGGCGCTCAGTTCGTAGGGGTACTTGTTCGCCGCACCGAGTGGCAGCATGAGTTCGTCGAGCAGGGATGCGACCCGCACCGCGAGCGCCCGTTGATTGACGTTGCGATCGCGGCTGGTGATCGGATCACCGATGACCTCCGACACGGTCTGGCGTGCCGGCAGTGCCGCGCCCGCCGACTGCGGCAGATAGCCGGCCACATAGGTGAGCACGCGATGACGCCGACCGGGTCGGCGCACGGAGATCCCCTCGACCCATGCATCGCCACCGACGACGGCGAGACCTGCGTCGGTCACGCCGGCGAGCGTCTTGGCCAGGCTGGACTTGCCAGAGCCCGTTGGGCCCATCAACGCGAGGGTCCCGGCGGACTCAACCTCGAACGTCGCACCGTCGACCACTCGTTCGGAGCGCGGTCGACCCGCCCGAGCGATGGAGAGATCGACGACCCTGATCGGGCGGGGTGTCTCTGTCATGCCGCTCATCCCGCCATCCTGCCGGTTCCGGCCCCTGGTCGCCACCGAAGACTCACGACTCTTCAGAGAGTCGTCTGCGAGCAGCATCGATCTCGCGCAGTCGCACACGGATGTCGCGGCCCTCGGCCGACTCCGGGAGGACGCGCTGGATGGCGCCGAGCAATTCGGTCTTCTCCGACTCCAGCGCGCGACCGATCAAGCGTCGTGCGAGATCGGTGGTCGACGACAACGCGGCTTCGTCTGTGAGCGCGGGAAAGTCGGCGGCGAGCAGCTCGCCTCCCAGAGACCGATACGGCTCGCGAACCGCGGAGATGGCGGCCATCGCCCAACCCACCCGCTCACGATCGGGCGCCGCCGCGATCGCCTGGCGAACGGCATCCAGCGCCGGATGCCGGAACGGTGCCTCGATTGCGCGGTCCACCAGCTCGGTGTCGAGCCGGTGACCGAACTGTAGGAACCCCATGAGCGCATCGCGTTCGAGGGCGACATCACGCGACCGCGGCAGGGACGCCACGGTGACCCGCTCGAGCGGCGTTTCGGGGCCGGCAGACGACGAGTGTTCCCGACGCTGCGGGGTCTCAGCGCGTCGCCCCTGCTCACGCCCGACGCGTTCCACCTCACGACGCACGTCCTCGGTGTCCATCCCGAGGCGGCGTGCCAGAACGCGCACGTACTGTGGCTGGACGAGGCGGTCGCGCAGATCGGCGACCACCGGGGCCGCCGCACGCAGCGCGCCGACACGTCCTTCGACGCTCGACAGGTCGTATCCCGCGATCCGCTGGTCGAGCACGAACTCGACCATCGGCGACTTCGTCTCCAACAGTCCCCGCACGGCGCCGTCGCCGCGCTGCAATCGCAGATCACACGGATCCAGTCCCTGCGGGCCTGTCGCCACATATGTCTGAGCGTTGAACCGCTTGGCATCGGCGAACGCGCGCAGCGCGGCCTTTTGACCTGCGGCATCCGGATCGAAAGTGAAGACCACTTCGCCCGCCGTCGTGTCATCGCCCATCACCCGGCGCAGGACGGTGATGTGGTCGGCGCCGAACGCCGTGCCACATGTCGCCACGGCGGTCGTGACACCGGCCAGGTGGCACGCCATGACATCGGTGTAGCCCTCGACGACGACCACCTGGTGTCCGCGCGAGATGTCTCGCTTGGCGAGGTCGAGCCCGTACAGCACCTGAGCCTTCTTGTAGATGGTCGTCTCGGGCGTGTTGAGGTACTTGGGGCCGTTGTCGTCATCGAACAGTCGGCGCGCGCCGAACCCGATCGTCTGGCCCGTGACGTCGCGAATCGGCCAGACGAGACGGCCGCGGAACCGGTCGTACACGCCACGCTGCCCCTGCGAGACGAGACCCGCCGCGCTCAGCACTTCGTCGGTGAAGCCGGCACCACGCAGCACAGAGAGCATCCCCGACCAGCCACGAGGCGCGTACCCCACGCCGAAATGCGCGGCGGCACCGGCATCGAACCCCCGCTCGCCCAAGAAACGGCGCGCCGTCTCGGCCTCGGGAGTCATCAACTGGCTACGGAAGAACTCCGCTGCGGCGGCGTTGGCCGCGTACAGGCGCGTACGTCCTGTCGTGTCCGGTGCCGCACCGCCGTCCTCGTAGTGCAGTTCGTACCCGATCTTGGCGGCTAGCCGCTCGACGGCCTCCTGGAAACTGACGTGGTCCATGGCACGCAAGAACGAGTAGACATCACCAGACTCCCCGCATCCGAAGCAGTGGTAGAAGCCGTGTTGGGGACGCACATTGAAGCTGGGGCTTCGTTCATCGTGAAACGGGCACAACCCCTTGAGCGAACCGACACCGGCCGCTTTCAGCGCGACACGCTCACCGATCACATCGGCGATGTTGGTGCGCGCCTTGACCTCGTCGACGTCCGCCTGCCGGATGCGTCCGGCCATCAGTACGGCCCGACCGAGGGGTCCGGCACCCGAGACCCCGGGCTCCAGACTCCGATCGATGCGGCATCGACCTCGCCGACGAGCCTGCCGTGCCAAGCGATCGCGATCTGGTCCGTGAGGCTCGCCACCTGGTCGACGACGACGCGTCGGCGCTCGATGTCGGACTCCGCGTGTGCGAAATCGACCCGGTACATCGCATCGAGAGCGTCAGGCGACTCCCACAGCGCCGTCGCGAGGCGCTTCAAAACCCGTCGCTGCTCCTTGTAGAGCGACTTCCTGCCCTCGATGGAGACCACGGACGCGCCGATGATGCCCTTCAGCACCGCCATTTCGGCTTCGATCACACGCGGGACGACCACGTGAGCACGGTACCGCGTGAGGACCGGGACGGAGTAGGCCTCGCGCGTCGCCGTGGTCGCAGCCCGTGCGAAGCGCCCGATCAGATCCGAGGTGAGGTTCTTCAGGCGGGCATGCGCAGCACGGGTGCCGTCGAACGCGGTGATCCATTCCGGCATCCGCATGAGCCGGTACAGCGCGTCGGCGAGTTCGTCGCGGGCGAAGTCGTATCCGACCCACGACTGGATCGCGGTGAGCAGCATCTCGTGCTGCGGTGAGTCCACCAAGTCGGCCGGATCGAGATAACCGTTGACCACCGCGTCTTCGAAGTCGTGGACGGAGTAAGCGATGTCATCCGACAGGTCCATCACCTCGGCCTCGATGCACCGCACGCGCCCGGGGGCTTCCTCGCGCATCCAGTGGAAGATCGGCTCGTCGTCCGGGTAGACCCCGAACTTGAGGCGTCCGCCAGGGTCGGGCAGCGGATGATCAGCGGTCCACGGGTATTTGCACGTCGCGTCGAGACTCGCGCGGGTCAGGTTCAGCCCGAAGGTCTCGCCTCGGTCGCCGACGACCTTCGGTTCGAGTCTCGACAGGATCCGCAGGGTCTGGGCGTTGCCCTCGAATCCTCCGATGTCGTCGGCCCATTCGTTGAGGGCGCGTTCGCCGTTGTGGCCGAAGGGCGGATGTCCGAGATCATGACTCAGGCACGCGGTGTCGACGACGTCGGGCGAGAGGTGCAATGCGGTCGCGAGCTCGCGACCGACCTGAGCGACCTCAAGTGAGTGGGTGAGCCGATTGCGGGCGAAGTCCACCGGGCTGGCCGGGCTCAGCACCTGGGTCTTCGCTGCAAGCCGACGCAATGCCGCCGAATGCAGTACGCGCGCGCGATCGCGGGCGAAGTCGTCTCGCTGAGATCTGTGTCGCTCGGAGTGGAACCGCTCCGCATCCGCGTCGTCATACCCACCGGGACGCATCGTGACCGACTCACCCGCCACTGTGGTCGAGCTCCGCTTCAGAAAGATCACGGGATGCGGCATCGCCGAGGACGCGCGAGTCCAACCATCCGTCGGGCAGCGCGGTGCGCTTGGGGGAACCTGCACGCCCGCGCTGCCCCTCGGCCGCCTCGCCCGGGTAGGGCGCATCCAGATCGAGCGTCGACAGGATCTCGTCGATCTCAGCCAGGCTTCCGACCGTCGCGAGCCTGGCGCGCGTGTCGCCGCCCACGGGATAGCCCTTGAAGTACCACGACGCGTGCTTGCGGATGTCGCGGCATCCGCGATCTTCATCCTCGAAGAACTCGACGAGCAACTCGGCGTGCCGACGGAAGGCGTTCGCGACGAACCTGAGGTCAGCGTCCACGGGATCGCCGATCGCGGCATCCCGCCTCCCGAGCCTGCGGGCGAGGTCCCCGAACAGCCAGGGCCGCCCGAGGCAGCCACGACCGACCACGACGCCGTCGCAGCCGGTTTCGAGCATCATCCGTGCTGCGTCTTCGGCCGACCAGATGTCGCCGTTACCGAGCACCGGGACACTCGTGACGGCTTCCTTGAGACGCGCGATGGCCTCCCAGTCGGCAGTACCCGAATAGAACTCCGATGCCGTACGGGCATGCAGAGCGACCGCCGCGACGCCGGCGTCCTCCGCGATCCGCCCCGCGTCGAGATAGGTGAGGTGATCACGGTCGATGCCCTTGCGCATCTTGACGGTGAGTGGAATGTCGCCGGCGGCGCGAGCCGCACGCGTGACGATGTCGCGGAACAGACCGAGCTTCCACGGAAGTGCTGCTCCCCCGCCCTTGCGTGTGACCTTGGGCACCGGGCACCCGAAGTTGAGGTCGATGTGGTCGGCACGGTCTTCCTCCACGAGTACACGCACCGCGGATTCCACCGTGCTCGGGTCGACACCATAGAGCTGGATCGAGCGGGGTGTCTCGGACTCGTGGTGCGTGATGAGCCGCATCGTGACGGCATTGCGCTCCACCAACGCACGCGACGTGATCATCTCGCTCACGTAGAGGCCCGCCCCGTACTCGCGGCACAGCCTCCGAAACGCGGTGTTGGTGATGCCTGCCATCGGCGCGAGGACCACCGGCGCATCGAGCTGGATCGGCCCGATGCGCAGGGTGCGTGCAGGGGCAAGGGCGGTACTCACCCCGCCATTCTCCCATTACCGCCAGGCCCGCGGCCGCCCGCACACGGCTTACGCTGGAGACCATGACCGACCAGACCACGCCCGACCTGCGCAGCATCCCGTTTCAGACCGCCGAAGGCACCACGTCGACGCTGGCCGAGTACGGCGAGGACACCGTTCTGCTCGTCGTCAACGTTGCGTCCAAGTGCGGTCTGACCCCCCAGTACGAACAGCTCGAGCAGCTCCAGAAAACCTACGCCGAGCGGGGCTTCAGCGTCGTCGGATTCCCGTGCAATCAGTTCATGGGCCAGGAGCCCGGGTCGATGGAAGAGATCCTGGACTACTGCGCGACCACGTGGGGCGTCAGCTTTCCCGTCAACGACAAGGTGAAGGTCAACGGGCCCGGCTCTGCCCCCCTGTACCGGGCGCTGAAGAAGGCGCACGACGAAGAGGGCAAGAAAGGCCCGGTGCTGTGGAATTTCGAGAAGTTCGTGCTGACGCCTTCGGGCGACGTGCACCGCTTCCGGCCGAAGACCACGCCCGATGACCCCGAAATCGTCGCGGTCATCGAGCGCAACCTCCCGCGCTGAGTGGCTATTCGGCGTCGACGGGCGCCTGGTGCTCGGCCCAGACCTGCCTCACGATCTGGCTGAATGCTTCGGCCGGCTGGGCGCCGGACACGCCGTACTTGCCGTCGATGACGAAGAACGGCACGCCGTTGATGCCGTAGGCCGCAGCCTGCGCCTTGTCGGCCTGCACGGCGTCGAAGAACCGACCGGATTCGAGCGCCTCGCGCGCGGCGTCGGCGTCCAAGCCCGCGTCGGCGGCCAGCGCCACAAGCTCATCGCTCTGCCCGAGGTGGCGCCCCTCGGTGAAGTAGGCCGACATCAGCCGCTCGGCGAGTGCGTGTTGCGCGCCGTTCTCCTTCGCGAAGTGCAGCAGCTCGTGGGCCTTGACGGTATTCGTGTGCTTGAGAAGGTCGAAGCGATACTCCAGCCCCGCGTCGGCGGCGACACCGGTCACGCGCGTGAGCATCTCCTGAGCCTGCGCCTCGGACACACCCTTGTGCTGTGCGAGGTACTCGACCTCACCTCCGTCGAAGTCGACGGGGGTGTCCGGAGCGAGTTCGAACGAGTGGTACGTCACCTCCACGCGAGGGGCGTCCTCGTCGCCGTCGGTGGCGGCGACCCCGTTCTCGAGGTTGCGCTTGCCGATGTAGCACCATGGGCAGGCAATGTCGGACCAGACGTCGATCTTGATGGTTTCAGTCACGACAACCCGAAACGGTCAGGATCCCGCGGGTATTCCTCGGCCGTTCACCCGGCCGGAGTGTCGACGGCGCCCCCGAAACGTCGATCGCGGTCGAGATAGCGCGAGATCGCGTCCCACAGGTCGGTCCGCGAGAAGTCCGGCCACAGCCGGTCGAGAAAGACGAACTCCGCGTACGCGGATTCCCACAGAAGGAAGTTCGATGTCCTCTGCTCGCCGGACGATCGAACGAAGAGGTCGACGTCGGGCATGTCGGGAACGTACAGGCGTCGCCGGATGAGCTTTTCCGAGATCGCGCTCGGCGACAGGCGTCCTGCCTTGACGTCCTCCGCGATCGACCGCATGGCATCGACCAACTCGACCCGCCCGCCGTAGTTGACGCACATCGTGAGCGTCAGCACATCGTTGTCGCGGGTCAACTCTTCGGCGAAGCGAAGCTCCTTGATCACCGAGCGCCACAGTCGTGGTGTGCGTCCCGCCCATCGGACGCGCACGCCCCACTGGTTGAGCTGATCGCGTCGGCGATGCAGCACGTCGCGATTGAACCCCATGAGAAAACGCACCTCGTCGGGTGAACGCGCCCAGTTCTCGGTTGAGAAGGCATAGACGGAGATGTGCTTCACACCGGCTTGGATCCCCCCGGCAACCACGTCGAGCAGTGCGGCTTCTCCCGCCTTGTGCCCTTCGATCCGCGTGAGTCCTCGGCGGTTGGCCCAGCGTCCGTTGCCGTCCATCACGATGGCGACATGGTCGGGAACCGCGCCCTTCGGAAACTCCGGCGGGTAGATCCCGGTCCAATCGACGGGTCGATAGGGCACCGCGTCACGATGGGTGTAAGGCTTGGACGTCATCGAGCTCCTCCTGCGCCGACGTGACCGAGCGAGCGGATGCCGCGCTCGAGGTGCCATTGGGCGTACGCGGCGACCAGCCCCGATGCCGCGGCCGTCGCCGCGGGGCTCGCGGCATCCACGTCTTCCCACTCCCCCGCCATCAGAGCGCGCAACAGGGCCACCGCGGGCGCTGCAACGCGGGCGGATCCGGTCGGCGCGCACTCGGCGCACACGACGCCCCCCAACTGGGCGACGAACGCGTCATGCGGACCCGGGCGCCCGCAACGCGCGCATTCGCCCAGACCCGGCGCCCATCCCGACAGCGCCATGGCCCGAAGCAGGTAGGAGTCGAGGATGCTGCGCGCCGCATGGTCGCCGCGCGAGAGAGCCCGCAGTCCACCGACGAGCAGGAGGTACTGCTCCGGTGTGGCTTCGGCCTCATTGAGGCGATCGGCTGCCTCCACCATCGCGTGGGCTGCGGTGTAGCGCTCGTAGTGGGCGGCGATGTCGGCACCATATGAACCGAGTGACTCCGCCTGCTGCACGATGTCGAGCGAGCGTCCTCGGTAGAGCTGCACATCGGCGACCATGAACGGTTCGAGCCGGGCACCGAATCGCGAGGACGTCCGCCGGATCCCTTTGGCCACGGCGCGCACCTTGCCGTGGCGGCGGCTCAGCATCGTGACGATCCGGTCCGCCTCACCGAGTTTGTGGGTGCGAAGGACCACGACGTCATCGCGATACGTGGGCACCCGACCATTATCCCGCTGCCCGTCGTCACCGGCCCCGTCGACACACGTTGCCCGGTCGCCGTCGCCGCATCCGCCGCGCCTAACTGCGGACCTTTCAGACGACACGCCGGATGCGGCAGCCCGTGCACGGCGTGTCGCCTCCGCGCCCCGTCATTGTGCACGTCCGGGGCCACAATGGAGGGCGTGAACGAGCCGCTCTTCGTCATCCCGCTGTGGGCCGACCTCATCGCCGTCGGACTCGGCGGCGTCCAGGGCGCGCTGTTCGCCTCCGGCTTCCAGGGTGAGCGGCGTCTGGACCTGCTCGGTGTGGCCATCATCGGCATCATGATGGGCATGGGCGGGGGCCTCATCCGCGACCTTCTCCTGAACGTCGCCCCCGCGACCCTTCAGAGCAACTGGTACCTCGTCACCGCCACGCTCGCAGCCCTGGTCGGCATGCTCCTCGCGGGTATCTTCCACCGGCTCAACGCCGCGATCGTCGGGCTGGACGCGGTCGTGATCGGGCTGTTCGGAGCGTTCGGCACTGGCAAAGCGCTCGCCCTCGGACTCCCGGTGGTCCCGGCGGTGTTCGTCGGTGTCTGTTCAGCGGTGGGCGGCGGCATTCTCCGCGACATGATGATGGGCATCCCCGTCGCGATCATGCACGTCGGATCGCTCTACGCCGTAGCAGCCGGCGCCGGGTGCGCAGTTCTCGCCGGCGCACACGCTCTCGGTGCGCCGATCGTCATCGCCTCCATCGCCGGCATCGCGGTGACCACGGTGATCCGGCTGCTCGCGGTCGTGTTCGACATCTCGCTGCCCGAGCAGCGGGCGCTGCATCGACGCAAGGTGGCGATCGAAACCTCGACGATCCCGATCATCAAGCCCTGACCGGATGCCGGTGGGCACCCGGTCAGAGGTGGTCAGACGCCGGCGAGCTGGGGCGAGTGGGTGCGCATACGGATCGCGCGATTCACACCCGACACGATGGCCTTGAGGGATGCCGTCGAGATGTCGTTGTCGATGCCGACACCCCACAGGCGCACACCGTCGACCTGAAGCTCGACGTAGGCGGCGGCCTGCGCATCGCCGCCGGCGCTGAGGGTGTGCTCGACGTAGTCGTAGAGAACGATCTCGTAGCCGCGTGAACGGACGACCTCGAGGAATGCCGCGATCGGTCCGTTGCCGTGACCGGTCGCCTCGTGGACGTCATCGCCGTCACGCAGGCGCACCTCGAGCGCGACGTCGCCTGACATGTCGCTCTCGGTGCGGGTGCCGAACAGCTCGAAGCGGCCCCAGCGGTCGTCGGCTGCATCGGCCGGCAAGTATTCGTCCGAGAAGATCGACCAGATCTGCGTGCTGGTGACCTCGCCGCCTTCGGAGTCGGTCTTGGCCTGCACGACCCCCGAGAACTCGATCTGCAAACGCCGCGGCAGGTCGAGGGCGTGATCGGTCTTCAGCAGGTACGCCACACCGCCCTTGCCGGACTGCGAGTTGACGCGGATCACCGCTTCGTACGAGCGCCCGAGGTCCTTCGGGTCGATCGGCAGGTACGGCACCGCCCACTCGACCTCATCGACGGTGACACCGGCGGCCTCAGCACGCGCGTCGAGAGCCTCGAACCCCTTCTTGATGGCGTCCTGGTGAGATCCGCTGAACGCCGTGAAGACCAGGTCGCCGGCCCACGGGCTGCGTTCGTGGACGGGCAATTGATTGCAGTATTCGGCCGTGCGCTTGATGTCGTCGATGTCGCTGAAGTCGATCTGCGGGTCGATGCCCTGCGTCAGCAGATTGACGCCCAACGCCACCAGGTCGACGTTTCCGGTCCGCTCGCCGTTGCCGAAGAGGCACCCCTCGATGCGGTCGGCCCCCGCCATGTAACCCAGCTCGGCGGCGGCGATCGCCGTCCCGCGATCATTGTGCGGATGCAGTGAGAGGATGACGTTCTCGCGGTGGTTCAGGTGGCGCGACATCCACTCGATCGAGTCGGCGTAGACGTTCGGCGTGGCCATCTCGACGGTTGCGGGCAGGTTGATGATGACCTTGCGCTCCGGCGTCGGTTCAAGGATCTCGAGCACCTGGTTGCAGATGTCGGCGGCGAACTCGAGTTCGGTGCCGGTGTACGACTCGGGCGAGTACTCGTAGAAGACCTGCGTCTCGGGAATGCGCTTCTCGAACTCGCGACACAACCTCGCACCCTCGAGGGCGATGTCGACGATCCCCTGCTGGTCGGTGCGGAAGACGACCTCGCGCTGCAGCACGCTCGTGGAGTTGTAGAGGTGCACGATCGCCCGCTTGGCGCCGGCGATCGACTCGTAGGTGCGCTCGATGAGGTGTTCGCGCGCCTGCGTCAGCACCTGGATCGTCACATCGTCGGGGATGGCACCCTCGTCGATCAGCTGACGGACGAAATCGAAGTCGGTCTGGCTCGCGCTCGGGAACCCGACCTCGATCTCCTTGTACCCCATGCGCACGAGCAGGTCGAACATGATCCGCTTGCGTTCCGGACTCATCGGATCGATGAGCGCTTGGTTGCCGTCTCGGAGGTCGACCGCGCACCAGCGTGGGGCGGTGGTGATCCGCGCGTCCGGCCATGTGCGGTCGGGCAGATCGACGCGGATCTGCTCGTGGTACGGCCGATACTTGTGGATCGGCATGCCGGAGGTCTTTTGGGTGTTCTCCATGATTTCGTCGCTTCTTTTCTCTGCCGAATCGGATGCGGTGGCCCGATCGGGGCTTGGCTGAGTGCCGGATTGTTGCGGACCAACGACAACTGCCGCGACGAGGAAGGTCCTAGAACGAGGACTCGTCGCGGCGGCTAAGAAGGAGAAGCCCGCCGAAGCGCATGGGTCGATGGTAGCAGGCATGCCGAACCGGTGAGACGATCCGCCGGACTGGGACACTCGAGGGTATGACCTCTCGATCGCGCCTTCGCCTTTCCGTCGTCGCGGCCGGCATCCTCGCCCTCGGGGTTGCGGGCTGCGCCACGCCGTCACCGGATGCGCCCGGCGGACTCCCGTCGTCGACGGTTCCCGCCCCACCGATCGGCGAGGTCATCGGTCAGGGCACGGTGCTCGACGACGGTGAGGGCGCCGAGTTGTGCCTCGGCGCCGTGATGGCGTCGAACCCGCCCCAGTGCAGCGGCATCCCGCTCGTGGATTGGTCGTGGGATGCCGTCGACGGCGAAGAGACCGCGTCGGGGACCACGTGGGGCACATACGCGGTGCAGGGCACATACGACGGTCGCTCGTTCACGGTCACTCGCACGCCGATCATGCTGGCGCTCTACGACCCGATGGCTCCGGCCGATCCCACCGGAGGGCGCCCCGGCGCGGGTACCGAGGCGCAACTTCAGGAGATACAGGACGAGGTGCCGGCGCTCTTCGGAGACGCAGCCTTGTCTTCGTACGCCGACGACGGGTGGCTCTGGATCGACGTCGTCTGGGACGACGGCACATGGCAGGACGCGATGGATGCCGCCTACGGCGACGACGTCGTCATCGTCCGCTCGGCGCTCCAGCCGGCCGGCGGCTGAACTCCGAGTCGCCGCTCCTCTCGGCGCGCGACTGTGCGGTGCCGTCGCGCGATGCCGACGCCCGGTGTGCGACGGAATGTCCGAGGTCTGTGATGTCCTGTCCGACTGGCCATCGGCTGGTGGTGCTCGAGGAGAGAGCACCTGGTTCGACCAGAAGGTTCTGACATGTCAGACATCAACAGCAACGACGACACGACGACGACCGGCACTCTGCCGCCCGCAGGGTGGTATCCCGATCCGGCGAACGCGTCGGTGCAGCGATATTGGAGCGGAACCGCCTGGACCGAGGTCACGGGCGCGCCGGATGCGGTGACCACCCCGGCAACGAGCCGGGACACGGCGGCGAGGGTGTCTGCTACCGGAACACCCCGTCGCGGCCTGCGGTGGTGGCACTGGGTTCTCATCGCTGTCGGGGCGATCGTGTTGGCCGGCATTATCGGCGGTGTCCTCGGTGGTGGAAGCGAGAACGACGCGGATGCCGCAGACGGCGCCCAGCCAGCGGATGTTCAGGAGACGTCCGAGCCCCTCGCAGATGAGGTCGACACGACCGTGGACGTCCCTGACGTCATCGGGCTGACCGTCACGCAGGCACGCGTCGCGTTGGAATCCGCCGGGTTCGTCTTCAGGATCGATGACGGCGCGGGTGAGGACTGGATCGTCGTCACGCAGGGCCCCGACGGAGGCGCCGCTGAGCTGGGCACGAACGTTTCGGTGCTCGCCGAGGCCCCGCAACCTGAGTACACACTGGCGCAGGAAAACGCGCTGCGTGCCGCCGAGTCATACCTCGAATTCTCTTCGTTCTCTCGTCAGGGTCTGATCGATCAACTCTCAAGCGAGTATGGTTCGGGCTTCACCGTGGAGGACTCGACGTGGGCCGCCGACGCCGTCGGCGCCGACTGGAACGCCGAAGCCGTCGAGGCGGCCACCTCATACCTGGAGTTCTCGTCGTTCTCCCGCCAGGGTCTATACGACCAGCTCACGAGCCCGTACGGCAGTCACTTCACCCCCGAGCAGGCGAGCCACGCGCTCGCGGCAGTCGGGTACTGACGCCTCACAGACCGCGGGCGGTCGGCGCGGGCATTCTGGGGAGATGCCTCGCACCGAGGGGGCCGGAGCCGGCCGCCCGCACCGGAGTCGCACCGGTCAGAACCCGAGACGCCCGAGCTGTTTGGGATCGCGCTGCCATTCCTTCGCCACGCGCACGTGCAACTTCAGAAAGACCTTGGTCCCGACGAGAGGTTCGATCTGCGCACGGGCGCGGGCGCCGACGTCTCGCAGGCGCGATCCCTTGTGCCCGATGATGATCGCCTTCTGGCTGTCACGTTCGACCACGAGGTTCGCATAGATGTCGGTCATCGACCCCGTCTCGCGCTCGGCGATGTCATCGATCGTCACCGCGATCGAGTGCGGCAACTCGTCACGCACGCCCTCGAGGGCGGCCTCGCGGATGATCTCGGCGATACGGTCCTCGAGCGACTCGTCGGTGACGACATCCTCCGGATACAGCGCCGGCCCCTCGGGCATGAGCTCCAGCAGTTCGTCGGTGAGCACGTCGAGCTGTTCGCGGGTGAGCGCCGACAGCGGGATCACCGCGGCCCAGTCCTCGCGCAGCGCGTCGACCTCGATGAGCCGGTCAGTGATCTGCTCGCGTGTCGCGGCATCCGTCTTCGTCACGATCGCGACCTTCTTCGCACGCGGGTATCCCGAGAGCGACCGCGCGATCCGGCGATCGCCCGGGCCGACCTTCTCGGTCGCGGGAACGCAGAACCCGATCACGTCCACGTCTCCCAACACCGACTCGACGAGATCGTTGAGGCGCTGCCCGAGGAGCGTGCGTGGTTTGTGCAGGCCGGGCGTGTCCACGATCACGAGCTGACCCGCCGGCCGATTGAGGATGCCTCGGATTGCTCGGCGCGTCGTCTGCGGTTTGTCGCTGGTGATCGCGACCTTCTCACCCACCAGAGCATTCGTCAACGTGGACTTGCCGACGTTCGGACGACCGACGAACGTCACGAAACCTGAGCGGCTCACGAGCGTTTCTCCTTCTGTGTCGGCACCTGGATCTCGCCGGTGCGCGGATTCGCGGCGTCCTCGTCGTCCGGGTCGGCCCGCTCGACGAAGACCGTCGCAAGGCCCCGCCCACGCCCGCGCGACGCTCCTCCGGTCATAACGATGCCTTCATATCGCGCCGTTGCGCCGGGCTGCGGGATGCGTCCGAGCAACTTTCCAAGAAGGCCACCGATCGAATCCACGTCCTCGTCCTCGAGATCCAGGCCGAACATGTCACCGACCTCGTCGAGGCCCATGCGTGCGCTGACCCGGAACTTCCCCGGCTCCAGTTCGGTGACCTCGTCCGCAGGCGCGTCATACTCGTCGGCGATGTCGCCGACGAGCTCCTCCAGCAGGTCCTCGAGGGTGACCAGCCCCGAGACGCCCCCGTACTCATCGACGACCAGGCACAGGTGCACCGAGTCCCGCTTCATCTGCTGTAGCAGCGTCTCCGCCTTCATCGACTCGGGCACGAAGACCGCGGGCCGCGTGATGCGTGTCACCGGAGCATCCCCCCAGCCGGGTTCGGATCCGAACCCGAACTGCACGAGATCCTTCAGGTAAATGACCCCGGCGACGTCGTCGGCATCCTCGTCGACGATCGGCACGCGCGATACCCCCTTCTCGAGGAAGATCGCCATCGCTTCACGTGCCGTCGTCGTGGAATCCACCGTGACGATATCCGTCCGCGGGATCATCACCGCGCGGACGTACGTGTCGGTGAAATCGAACACCGAGTGGATGAGCTCCCGGTCGTCCTCTTCGATCACCGAGTTCTCTGTGGCTTCATCGATGATGCTGAGCAGCTGTTCCTCGGACGCGAAAGACGCGCTGCGCGCGACCCCCGGCGTCACTCGGTTGCCGATCACCACCAGCCCGTGCGCCAGCGGTCCCAGGACGATCCGCGCGCCGCGGATGACCGGCGCCGTCGCCCGCAGGAGTGCGGTCGCATGAAGCCTGCCCCACGAACGCGGGCTGGCACCGACGACCACGAACGAGATACCGGTCATCAGCACCGCCGCGGCGAGCATCGCCCACCAGATGTTCTCGAACAGCAACGTGAACGCGACGGTCACGAGCACCGCGGCGCTCGTCTCGACGAGCACGCGGATGAACACGACCGCGGTCGCATGCGCGACCGGGTCGTGGGCGACCTTGCCGAGGGCCCCCGCATTGCGCCCGGACTCACCCAACTCGGCCATGTCCGCGCGCGACGTCACCGAGAGTGCGGCGTCGATCGCTGTCATCAGACCACCGAACGCGACGAGCAACAGCGCCGCGACGAGCAGAAGTGCTTCGGTCATGCGCGTCGACGACGTTCGGCCGTGCTGAAGCTGAGGATCAGTTCACGTTGCAGACCGAACATCTCCCGCTCCTCCGCCGGCTCAGCATGGTCGAACCCGAGCAGATGAAGCAACCCGTGGGTGGTGAGCATGATGAGCTCATCCATCGTCGAGTGCTTCGCCGCGACTGCCTGCGTCTCGGCCACCTGGGGGCACAGCACGATGTCACCGAGCAGCCCCGGCGGAGTGGGTGACTCCTCCGTCCCGGGTCGGAGCTCGTCCATCGGAAAACTCAACACGTCGGTCGGTCCGGGCTCGTCCATCCACTGCAAATGCAGGGCCTCCATCGCACCCTCGTCGACCAGCAGCAACGCCACGTCGGCATCCGGGCTCACGTGCAGCTCGGCGAGGTTGTGGTCGACCAGGCGCAAGAGGACCGTCTCGTCGACCGGCACGCCGGATTCGTTGCCGATCTCGATCGTCATGAACGTCCTCGCTTCGGGAGTCGGTCGCGGGGCCCGGATGGGCGTGACCCGCCCCGGCGTTCGGCGCGGTTGGCCAGTTCGCTGGCTTCATCGCGCTCGCGCCGCGCGGCCATCCGCCGCTCGTCGTACTCGCTGTAGGCGTCGACGATCCGCCCGACGAGCGTGTGTCGGACGACGTCATCACTCGTCAGGGTCGCGAAGTGGATGTCGTCGATGTCCTTCAGCACTCGCGTGACCAGTCGCAAGCCCGACGCACCTTCCGGCAGATCGATCTGCGTGATGTCGCCGGTGACCACCATGCGGGTACCGAACCCCAGACGAGTGAGGAACATCTTCATCTGCTCGGGCGTGGTGTTCTGAGCCTCGTCGAGGACGACGAACGAGTCGTTGAGCGTCCTGCCACGCATATACGCGAGCGGCGCGACCTCGATCGTCCCGGTCGCCATGAGTTTCGGGACGAGGTCGGGGTCCATCATCTCGTTGAGTGCGTCGTACAGCGGCCGCAGGTAGGGGTCGATCTTGTCGGTGAGGGTTCCCGGCAAGAATCCCAGCCGCTCCCCCGCCTCGATCGCGGGACGGCTGAGGATGATGCGGCTGACTTCCTTGCGCTGCAGCGCCTGGACGGCCTTCGCCATCGCCAGGTAGGTCTTGCCGGTTCCGGCAGGACCGATGCCGAAGACGATGGTGTTCTCCTCCATCGCGTCGACATAGGCCTTCTGCCCCAGCGTCTTGGGGCGGATGACCTTGCCCCGCGATGACAGGATCGCCTCGCCGAGCACCTCGGAGGGGCGCAGGCCCGCATCCGTTCGAAGGATCCGACTCGACGACGTGACATCCGCCGGCTCCAGGCGCTGGCCCGCCGCGGTCATGGCGAGCAGCTCGTCGACCAATCCCCGCGCGGCGGTGACGGCATCCGGCTCGCCCGTCAAGGTGATCTCATTGCCTCGCACATGCACGTCCACCGCGGGGTGCTCACGTTCCACCACGCGCAGGAGACGATCCTGGGGGCCGAGAAGCTGCACCATTGCAACCCCGTCCGCGAAGACGCGCTCCGTCGTCGTCTCGGCCTCGTCAGCCACCGACACTCCCCTCGTCAAGGCCGCCGGCCAGCACGTGCGCGTGCACGTGGAAGACGGTCTGCCCGGCGCCGGCGCCGGTGTTGAACACCAGCCGGAAGTCACCGTCGGCATGCTCGGATGCGAGAGTCCGTGCCATGTCGACCATCTCGGTCAGAAGCGCCGGATCTGCCGCCGCGAGTTCGGTGACATCGCGGTATGCCTCTGTCTTCGGGATCACGAGCAGATGGACGGGCGCCCGCGGCGCGATGTCGCGGATCGCGAAGACATTGTCGGTCTGCGCGAGGATTTCCGAAGGGATCTCACCGCGCAGGATGCGGGTGAACACCGATGCGTCGCTCATCGTCCCAGTCTAGCCAGCGGTGTTCCCCACCAGCCCGGTGCCCGGCGGTCACCAGCGGCCGAGCCGCACATTCACGACCGACAGTGCGGCGGGCCCCGCGGTCGAGGTCCGCAGGACTGTCGACCCGAGGCGCACAGCCGCCGCACCGGCCTCGGTGAGCTCTGCAACCTCGGCGTCGGTGATCCCACCCTCCGGCCCCACCACCACCACGATCTCACGGGCATCGGCGACATCGATATCGGTCAGCGCCGTCTCTGCATCCGGGTCGAGCACGAGGACGACGGACGCCGCCGCCCGCGCGGCGAGGTCCTTCGTCTTCACCGGGTCGGCCACGGACGGCACCCACGCGCGATGCGCTTGCTTGGCCGCCTCCCGGACGATCGCCGACCAGCGAGCCACGCCCTTGGCGGCCTTGGCGGCATCCCACCTGCTGACGCTGCGCGCGGCCTGCCACGGCAGGATCTCGTCGACGCCGAGTTCAGTGGCTGCCTGCACCGCGAGTTCGTCGCGGTCGCCCTTGGCGAGTGCTTGCGCAAGCACAAGCCGCGGCGCAGCCGCCTTCTCCTCACGACGTCGCTGGATCTGGACGACCACTTCGCGCGGTGAGACGGATATGCACTCCCCGGTGACGACGACACCCCGACCGTCACCGACCGTCACCGTCTCTCCGACACGGACACGGCGCACGGCCGCAGCATGATGGGCTTCGGAGCCCGTCAAGTGCACGTCGTCGCCGGGCTGCGCCGTCACCGGCGCGTCGAGCAAGAAGTGCAGCGCCACGGTCAGCCGCGGAAGCGATCGCGGAGCTTCGCGAACAGCCCCTGGTGGAACTCGGCGAGCTTGGGCCCGGGCGCCTTCGTCCGCTTGGCGAAGTCTTCGATGAGGGCGCGTTCCTTACCGTCGAGTCGCGTCGGCGTCACGACGTGCACTCCGACCTTCAGATCACCCCGTTGGGTTCCGCGCAGCGGCGTGATGCCGCGCCCCTTGATCGTGAGCACGTCGCCGCCCTGCACCCCCGGGCGGATCTCCAGGTCGACCGGGCCGTCGAGGGATTCGATCGTCGTGGTGGCCCCGAGGATCGCGTCCGGCATCGACACGTCCAATGTCGCGAGGATGTCGTCGCCGTCGCGGCTGAAGACGGGGTCGGGCGAGACGGAGACCTCGACGTACAGGTCACCGTTCGGGCCGCCTGCGGGGCCGACCTCACCGGATCCGGGCAACTGCAGGCGCAGCCCGCTCTCCACACCGGCGGGGATGTCGAGCGAGACCGTGCGCCGCGAGCGGACACGCCCCTGACCCTGACACGTCGCGCAAGGGTAGGGAATGGTCGTGCCGTAGCCGTGGCACACATTGCAGGGCTGAGTCGTCACGACGTTGCCGAGGAGGCTGCGCACCTGGCGCTGCACGTGACCGGTGCCGTGACAGATGTCGCACGCGACCGGCGAGGTGCCGGGCTGACAGCACGAGCCCTCGCACGTCTCGCACACGACAGCAGTGTCGACGTCGATGTCGCGATGCACGCCGAAGACGACGTCCTTGAGATCGAGGGTCACCCGCACGAGGGCATCCTCACCCCGCTCGCGCCGCGAACGCGGGCGGGCGCCGCGACCGCCTCCTCCTCCACCGAAGAAGGTCTCGAAAATGTCACCGAAGCCACCGAAGCCGGCTCCGCCGAAGGGCGACTCGTCGCCGCCGCGGTCGTAGCGCGCACGCTGTTCCGGGTCGCTCAGCACGTCGTAGGCGTGAGTCACGAGCTTGAAGCGTTCAGAGGCGTCCTCACCCGGGTTCACGTCGGGGTGCAGTTCGCGTGCGAGGCGTCGATACGCCTTCTTGATCTCTTCGGGTGTCGCCTCTCGCGAGACACCGAGGACCTCATAGTGGTCAGCAGCCACAATCGCCTTCCCGTCCGCGCCGAGGCGCAGAGTCGTATCTTCGTCGCCGGTTCCGCCTCAGCGGCCGGCCTCGTCTTCTTCGAGCAGCCGCGTGAGGTAACGGGCGACAGCCCGCACCGCGGCGAGGTTCGTGGGGTAGTCCATGCGGGTCGGGCCGAGCACTCCGACGCGCGCCCGCGCGCCCGTCGCGTCGTAATCGCTGGCGACGACGGATGCCTCGGTGAGGCCGAACTGTTCGTTCTCGCGGCCGATGCTGGCGGCGAGGCCCTGATCGTCGGGCACCATCTCGCTCATCAGCTTGAGCAGTGTGACCTGCTCTTCGATCGCCTCGAGCAGCGGGTAGATGCTTCCGCGGAAATCCGACTCGCTGCGGGCGAGGTTGGCGGAGCCTGCCAGCACGAGTTTGTCCTGGCGGAACTCGTCGAGCTCTTCGACCACCACCTGCGCGAGCGTTGTGAGCGCTTCGGGCAGCGGGCCCGGATCGGGCGCGAGCGATGCGAGGTGACTCTCGGCGCGCTGCATGCCTTTGCGGACGGTCCGGCCGACGAAGAGGGATCCGAGTTCTGCGCGGATCCGCGCGAGGTCGGCGTCGTCGAACTCGTGGCGGACGATCGTGAGGCGCTGGGAGACCCGCCCTGTGTCGGTGACGACCACGACCAGCATCCGGCCGCCACCGAGCTGAACGAGTTCGACGTGGGTCACCGTGGCTCGCGCGAACGACGGATACTGCACGATCGCCACCTGACCGGTGAGCCGCGTGAGTCCACGCACGGTGCGCATGAGCAGGTCGTCGAGGTCACCGGAGCCATCGAGCAACGCCGCGATCGCGTTGCGTTGCGAACCGCTGAGCGGGCGCAGTTCAGCGAGGTGGTCGACGAAGACGCGATACCCCTTGTCGGTCGGCACCCGACCCGACGAGGTGTGCGGCGCGGCGATCAGGTCCTCATCTTCGAGTTGCGCCATGTCGTTGCGGATCGTCGCGGCCGACACCCCGAACGCGTGGCGTTCGACGATCGCTTTACTCCCGACCGGCTCGCGCGTGTCGACGTAGTCCTGCACGATCGCCTGGAGAACCTGGAGCCCTCGCTCGCTGACCATGTCGCCTCCCCACGCTGCTGGCACTCGACTGACCGGAGTGCCAATTCTAGCCGATCGTGCCGGCGGGCGCCGCGCGATCAGCCGGTGAGCCGTCGCACCACCGCATCCGCGAGGAGCCGTCCCCGCCGTGTCAGCACGATTCGTCCGCGAAACGCATCGCCGGGTTCCACGAGCCCGTCGGCGATGAGTCCGGCGACGGCATGACGACCGGCATCCGTCACTTCGGAGACCGCGAGCCCCTCGCGGACGCGGCTGCGCAGGAGCACGTTCTCGAGGTCGCGAGCGGTGGCATCGGGCCGCTCGCGGCCCGCGGCCGGCGACTCCCCCGCCGCCAGGCGCTGGGCGTAGGCCGCGGGGTGTTTGACGTTCCAGAAGCGCGTTCCGGCGATGTGGCTGTGCGCGCCGGGGCCGAAACCCCACCAGTCGGCGCCCGTCCAGTACGAGAGATTGTGACGCGAACGATGCTGCATGCCGCGCGCCCAGTTCGACACCTCGTACCAGTCGTACCCAGCGGCGGCCAGTTCGTCGTCGACGAGCTCGTACATGTCCGCCTGGAGATCATCGTCGGGTGCGGGCAGCTCGCCCCGGCGAATGCGACGCTCGAGCTTGGTCCCCTCTTCGATGATGAGCGCGTACGCCGACAGGTGGTCGGGCTCCAGCTCCACCGCCGACTTCACGGAGGTGGTCCAGTCTTCGAGACTTTCACCGGGTGCGCCGTAGATCAGGTCGAGACTGACAGACAGCCCGGCCGCCCGCGCGGACGCAACGGCCGTGGCGACGTTCGCGGGATCGTGGGTGCGATCGAGCGTGGCCAAGACCTGCGGGACGGCCGACTGCATCCCGATCGACAGCCGAGTGACACCGGATGCGGCGAGCTGCTGCGCGATCGCATCCGTCACCGTGTCGGGGTTCGCCTCGACAGTCACCTCGACGTCGTCTGTGACGCCGAACGCCTCCCGCACGCCTGCCAGCATCCGAATCAGGTCGTCTCCGGGAAGGAGAGTCGGCGTCCCACCCCCGAAGAACACCGTCGCCGCCTGTCGCACCGGCCCCGCCTCGCCGAGGACCGTCCGCGCGAGGGCGACCTCGTCGAGGAGCGTGTCGGCGTAGGTGTCGCGCCGTGCGCCCCGCAATTCCGACGCCGTGTAGGTGTTGAAGTCGCAGTATCCGCACCGCACGCTGCAGAACGGCACGTGCAGGTACACCCCGAAGGGGACGCGGTCATCGATCACCGTGGCCGTCGGCAGTCTTCCGTTGCGCGGTGCCGCCTCACCGATCGGCAGTGCGCCGGCCATATCAGGCGGGCGCCGTGTACAACGGCGAGATCGCGCGCAGGTACCGCACGAACAGCTCACGCCGACGACGTCGCACGAGGCCGGGGAACACGCGGTACGCGAGGGCGACCGGAGCGTCGAAAGCGCGCACGCTGAACCACACCTCGTCGTTGTCCAGCCAGTCGAGCATGAACGACTCTTCGCCGCTGACGACGGACCCGCCGACGGTGCCCAGGGCGAAGCCGATCCGGCGCGCCTCTTCGACCACGAAGATCACCCGCACCTCCGCGTCCGCGCTGGCGCCTCCGACCCGACCGGCGATGCGCGCGGTTGTTCCGCCGGCGACATAGGGCGTACCGTCGGCGTCGAACCGCTGCTCAGTCTCGGTCTTGCTGGGCGAGATGGGGTTGCCCTCGGCGTCGAATCCCACACCCGAGTACATCGGGCCGGGCGCGGGTCGCACATCCGACACGGTCAGTCCGCCGTCGCGCAACGCCGACCACGACAGCAGGGCGTCGGCGGACGTGCGGAAACGCTCTTCGCCGCTGCCGATGCGCCAGGACTGCTCGGCCGGGATGCTGCGCTCGGGCGGATACTGCAGGAGGTCGGCGGCTTGGGTCGCGCCGACCGCGGCATAGTCGACGGTTCCGTCTCGGAAGGTTCCGCGGCGCATGGCAGACAGCCTACTTCGCGGCCTTGCCGTCGGTGTCGCCCGAGAGCGCAGCGATGAACGCCTCCTGCGGCACCTCGACCCGGCCCACCATCTTCATGCGCTTCTTGCCTTCCTTCTGCTTCTCGAGCAGCTTGCGCTTTCGGGTGATGTCACCGCCGTAGCACTTGGCGAGCACGTCCTTGCGAATCGCACGGATGTTCTCGCGGGCGATGATGCGGGCACCGATCGCGGCTTGGATCGGCACTTCGAACTGCTGCCGAGGGATGAGCTTGCGCAGGCGCTCCGTCATGAGGGTTCCGTAGGCGTAGGCCTTGTCACGGTGGACGATCGAGCTGAACGCGTCGACCTTGTCACCCTGCAGCAGGATGTCGACCTTCACGAGGTCGGCCTCCTGCCGTCCTGACGGTTCGTAGTCGAGGCTCGCATAGCCCTGCGTGCGGGACTTCAGCTGATCGAAGAAGTCGAACACGATCTCACCGAGCGGCATGCTGTAGCGAAGCTCGACGCGGTCTTCGCTGAGATAGTCCATACCGAGCAGGCTTCCGCGACGCGACTGACACAGCTCCATGACGGTACCCACGTAGTCCTTCGGTGTCAGGATGGCCACCTTCACGACCGGCTCGCTGACCGAGGCCACGCGCCCGTCGGGATACTCCGAAGGGTTGGTCACCGTGACGCTCTCGCCGGTGTCGGTCGTCACCTCGTAGACCACCGAGGGCGCCGTGGTGATGAGGTCGAGACGGAACTCGCGTGAGAGCCGCTCGGTGATGATCTCGAGGTGGAGAAGCCCCAGGAAACCACAGCGGAATCCGAACCCGAGCGCTACCGACGTCTCAGGCTCGTACTGCAGGGACGCGTCTGACAGCTTCAGCTTGTCCAGCGCCTCACGCAGGTCCGCGTAATCGCTCCCGTCGATCGGGTAGATCCCCGAGAAGACCATCGGTTTCGGGTCGGTGTAGCCCGACAGCGCTTCGGCGGCAGGCTTGCGCGCGTTGGTGATCGTGTCGCCGACTTTCGATTGGCGGACGTCTTTCACACCGGTGATCAGATAGCCGACCTCGCCGACACCCAATCCCTTGGTGGCCGTGGGCTCGGGGCTGGAGACGCCGATCTCGAGCAACTCGTGCGTCGCCGTGGTCGACATCATCTGGATGCGTTCGCGCGGTTCGAGCTTTCCGTCCACCATGCGCACGTAGGTGACGACTCCGCGGTACGTGTCGTAGACGGAGTCGAAGATCATCGCGCGGGCCGGAGCATCCGCCTGCCCGGTGGGCGGCGGGATCTGCTCGACGATACGATCGAGGAGTTCCTCGACGCCCATCCCCGTCTTGCCACTCACCCGCAGCACGTCCTCGGGGCGCCCGCCGATGAGGTTGGCCAACTCGGCGGCGAATTTGTCGGGATCTGCCGCAGGCAGGTCGATCTTGTTCAGCACCGGAATGATGTGCAGGTCGTTCTCAAGCGCCAGATACAGATTCGCGAGGGTCTGCGCTTCGATCCCCTGCGCGGCGTCCACCAGGAGGATCGCGCCCTCACACGCGGCGAGTGACCGCGACACCTCGTAGGTGAAATCGACGTGTCCGGGCGTGTCGATCATGTTGAGCGCGTAGGTCTGCGCACCCGCGGGCGATTCCTGTGCCCACGGCATCCGCACCGCCTGGGACTTGATCGTGATGCCGCGCTCGCGCTCGATGTCCATGCGGTCGAGATACTGCGCGCGCATGTCGCGGTCGGCGACGACGCCGGTGACCTGCAGCATCCGATCTGCCAACGTCGACTTGCCGTGGTCGATGTGGGCGATGATGCAGAAGTTGCGAATGAGCTCGGGCGGCGTGGCGGCGGGCGCGAGCGGCGTGTGTGCGCGCGGTGACATATCCCGACGATTCTACGGGGCGGGATGCCGTGAGCCGATCGGATGCGGTCGCACTACCCTGATCCTGTGACGGTCCAGGTGGTGTTGGTGCACGGCATCCGTACTTCCGCGACCATGTGGCGCGCGCAGGCGGACCATCTGCGCAGCCGAGAAATCCCGGTCACGGCCATCGACCTTCCCGGGCACGGCTCACGCATGGACGAGGAGTTCACCCTCGAAGGCGCGCTGCAGACGATCGACCTCGCCGTACGGCGCGCCGCTGCGAACGGCCCGGTGGTGTTGGCGGGACACTCGATGGGCGGCCTCGTGTCGATCGAGTACGTGGGCGCCGAGGACCGTCCACCGGTGGATGCCTTCATCGCCGCGTCGTGCACGGCCATCCCCCGGGGTGTGGGCCTGTCGACGTACCGCATGCTCGCGCGGGGGTTCGATT
Source organism: Microbacterium koreense (assembly GCF_042677105.1). Lineage (NCBI taxonomy): Bacteria > Bacillati > Actinomycetota > Actinomycetes > Micrococcales > Microbacteriaceae > Microbacterium > Microbacterium koreense. The sequence continues at coordinate 1,945,627 of NZ_JBHTIM010000001.1, read as the reverse complement.
CCCTTCCCGATCGCGGCATGTGGCTGACGAACCGCGTTCTCGATGCCACACTCCCCCTCGAAACGCGGGCGGACTTCGGCGCCGGCGGCTACGCCTTCGATGCGCAGGACACCGCGTTGAAGAGCCTCTCGGTGCTGGATCTGCTGGCAGCACTGCGCCGCATTGACGTGCCGACGTGGTTCGTCAACGGGCAGTACGACCAGCTCCGCCTCAACGAGCGTCTGTTCCGACGTATGAGCCCCGACGCCGAACTCATCGTCGTTCCCCGCACGTCGCACCTGGTCACCGCGATGCGTCCACGCGTGTTCAACGCCCTGCTCGACCTCGCGATCGCGACCGTGGAGCGCGGCGGCACGCAAGCGGGAGCCTCGCCAGATTCGTGACGCCCAGGCGCGCCTGCTAAGATCGTCTCTTGGCTTGCGTGTGGAGTCCCACCTCCTCACGACGCCGCGAGCGGCCCCTCTACCGTAACGCGGCACGTCCCGCATCCATCTACTGAAAGCAGCGTCCACGTGGCGAACATCAAGTCGCAGATCAAGCGCAACAAGACGAACGAGAAGGCGCACGAGCGCAACAAGGCCATCAAGTCGGCCCTGAAGACCGAGGTGCGTCGCACCCGCGAGGCCGTCGCCGCCGGCGACAAGGCTGCCGCGGAGAAGGCACTCGCCAAGGCCACGAAGAAGCTCGACAAGGCCGTGAGCAAGGGCGTCATCCACGAGAACCAGGCGGCGAACCGCAAGTCGGCCATCGCCAAGCAGGTTGCCGCTCTCTGAGCAGATAGCGCACATCGGCCCGTCCCGTCACCGGGGCGGGCCTTTTGCATGCCCGCACGTGGTGCCGCCGCTTCGCCGCCGTTCCTGGGGTCGGGGGCCGAGCACGACAGGTTACGGCGGTCACAACTGCGGGGCCGCGGAGGGAAACGCCGGTGTCGGATGCCGCTGGCCGGCGTGTCGTCTCCTCGGCCCGAAGTTGTGCACGCCGAACCTGCTGCACGCCGGGCACCCACGTCCGACGCTGCCCGCCACCGCGACCCGGCGTCGGGCGTCGACGACCTGGAGGGCGGTCCATACTTCGCCGCGCTGCTCCCCTGACCTCCCCCGCTTGCACCCGTCCTGACCCCGCGAGAATCAGACGTGAGCGCGAGAATCGCCCGTAGCAACTGGCTCTGGGCGCCGCAGCCAATTCTCGCCGGGGTGAGCGGGTCGGGGTAGCCGGGGTTGGGCGGGCTTGGCGCGGCTGCGCGGCGCAAGCAGGCGCGGCGCGGCCGCGCGCACCGCGGGCAGGTATGGGCGAGCGGGAGCGCGGCGGCGCGGCCGGAGGCCAGACGTCGGCCGAGCGGATGCGGGGAGCTCAGGCGCCGTACGGCGCGCGCGTCGCGATCACCGTCACGAGGCGTTCGAGCGCGAAGACGGGATCGCGCGAGCCGCCCTTGACGTCGACGTCGGCCTGCGCTGCCGTCTGGATCGCACGCCCGAGCGATTCTTCGTTCCACCCCGCCAGGTCGCGGCGGGCACGATCGACCTGCCAATCCTTGAGTCCGAGGCGTGCCGCGATCGCCGACGAGGACTCCCGGTGTCCGGCAACCCGGGCCATCGTCCGTAGCTTCGAAGCGATCGCGGCGACCAGCGGCACAGGATCAGCGCCGGAGGCGAGGGCATGCCGCAGTGCGACGAGTGCCTCACCGTAGCGTCCAGCGATCGCCGTGTCGGCGACGGTGAACGCCGAGGTCTCCACCCGTCCGCCGTAGTACCGCTCGACGACGGCATCGGTGATGTCTCCGTCGACATCGGACAAGAGCTGCTGGCAGGCGCCCGCCAATTCGGTGACGTCGTCGGCGAAGGCCGACACGAGCGTGCGAAGCGCCGTGGGCGCGATGCGGCGTTGCGCTTGCTGAAATTCACCGGAAGCGAAGTCGAAGCGGTCACTGTCGCGTTTGATGGCCGCACACGCGACCTCGGCTCCCCCGCCCTGTCCTGCGCGAATCGCGTCGAGAAGCTTCTTACCGCGCACCGAAGACCCGGTGTGGCGGAGGATCACCGTCGCCCCATCCTGCGGCCCAGCAAGGTAGGAGAGCGCTTCGGCGAGGAAGCTGTCGGAGCATTTCTCGACCCCGCTGACTCGCACGAGGCGTGGCTCGCCGAACAGCGAGGGCGAAGTGACCGAGAGGAGCGTGCCCGCCGCGTAGTCATCGGCGCGCACGTCCGAGACTTCGAGGCTCGGATCCTCGGCCCTGAGGTAGTCCCGAATCCCCGCGATGGCGCGCTCGGCGCAGACCTCTTCGGGGCCCGACACGAGAACGATCGGCGCCGGCTGCGGGTTGCGCCAAGACATCTGCGGGATGGCGCTCTTGGCAGCCGGCGATGCGCGTCGTCGGGGTGCCGGGGCCATGCCTCCAGCCTACCGACGGGCACCGACGTCGCCGACGCGGCGCGGAGCCGCGTTCCCGCCAGACTGCGAGCCGTCCCTCGTCGGGGGTGATGATCACGACGCCGTCGCGATCCGTGCGGGCGACGACACCGCTTCGCTGCACGACCTCGAGGATCTCGGCGCGTGGATGTCCGTAGTCATTCGTGCCGACGGTCACCACCCCGACTCGGGCTGCGGCCAGTTCGTACAGTGCCGAGTCCTGATCGGCGCTGCCGTGGTGGGCAACTTTGACCATCGCGTAGGGCGGACGCAGCTCTCCGGATGCGCGCAGCATCCGTTGTGGGGCCGCAGACAGGTCGCCGAGGAGAAGAACCGGCGGCACTCCCCCTCCGCGCACGTCGAGGACGACGCTCGAGTCGTTGCCGGGGGTGAACGCTCGACTGCCGTGGAGGGGCCAGAGGACTCGCCACCGCGCCTCGCCGAGGGCTCCCTCATCCCCGACGGACACGGGCCGCACGACCGCCCCCTGCGCGGCCAGATCTGCCAGCACGGCTGTTCGCTCCGTGTCTCCGGCGGGCCCGTGTATCACCGAGCTGACCCGCCCCACGACTGCCGCGGCGCCACCGACGTGGTCGTGGTCGAAGTGGGTGAGTACGAGGATGTCGATGTGTGAGACCCCCATCCTCCGAAGGCAACCGTCGAGGGCGTCGACGTCGGGGCCGGTGTCGATGAGCATGACGCGATCGGCAGAGCGGACGAGCACCGCATCCCCCTGGCCGACATCGCACGCGGCAAGGACCCATCCCGACGGCACCGACACGTGACCGAGCACGCTTGCCGATACGGCGGTGCCGATGACGATCCCCATGACCGTCGCCAGCGCGCCCCCGACGACGACACGGATGCCGCGCGCCCTGCGCGTCACCGAGGGGCGGAGCCCGATGACCAGTCCGATCATCAGTCCGAGCACCGTGAGTGCAGCCGCACCCCACCACCCTTCAGCCCACGTCAGCGCGTTGCCCGGGAGGGTCGTGAAGGTCTCGGCGGTCGCCGCGATCCAGGATGCAGGCACCCACGCCAGTGCGGTCAGCCCGTCCTGCACCCACGGCATCGGTGCGGCCAGGCACGCGGCCAGCCCGATGACCGTCGCCAACGGCGCGGCGGGGGCGGCGAGCAGATTCGCGATGACGCCATAGATCGGGACAGACGGCTCGATCAAGATGAGCAACGGCCCGCATGCGAGCTGCGCAGCCAAGGGCACCGACAGTGCGAGAGCGAGCGACCGCGGCAGCATCCATGCCATCCCCTCGGCCAGTGGACGCGCGAAGAGCAAGAGGGATGCGGTGGCCGTCGCAGAGAGCGCGAAGCCGAGCGATGTCGACAGCCACGGATCGAGGATGAGCAGGAAAGTGACGGCGAGCGACAGGATCGCCAGCCCGACGCCCCTTCGTCCGAGAAGGAGCGCGAGCATCGCGATCGCCGACATCGCTCCCGCCCGCACGACGCTGGGTTCAGGCGTGACGAGCAGGACGAATCCCGCCAGTGCCACGACTCCGACGAGCACGCGAGTCCGCCGCCCCATCCCGAGAGCGGCGGCGGCAAGGAACGCCAGACCGACGACGAGCGCGCAGTTGGCACCGGACACCGCGGTGAGGTGAGACAGCGACGATGCCTTCATGGCGAGGTCCAGGTCTCCGTCGACTGCCGAGGTGTCTCCGACCGAGAGTCCGGGAATGAGTCCCGCTCCCGGGCCCGGCAACGATGAAGACGCGCTGACCAGTCCGCGACGCAGCTGCGAGGCGACCGCGAGCATGCCGGAGGGTGGAGCACGCACGGTGACGTCGTCCGCGCGAATGCGCGAGACAGCGCGGTCGCCGGGAAACGGGTCGACCGCGGTGCCGCTCACATCGACGCGTGCGCCGACGTCGAGGTGCCCGGCGGTGTCATCGATGTCGGTGGGTGCCACCTCGACCTGGACGGGTGCGGAAACGGCCGAGCGGGACGCGCGGGCCGCCTCGGTGATCGCGTCGAACGCCCATGCGCCATCCGCGCGAAGCGCGGGCTTGCCGACGACCACGGCTGAGACCTGCGCCGCCCGGCCCCCGTCGGCGATGAGGTCGGCGGGGGCCTCCCGCGTGGATGCCGTGACGGCGACGTGACCGGCGACGGCGAACGCGGCGATCGCGGCAAAGGCAGCGATCGCCGCCGGTCGTTTGTATCGCGCGGCAGCGATCACCGCCGCTGCCGTCGCGGTGCCGGCGACGACCGCCACAGGTACCGCCGTCTCGGGAATGATCGTCACCAGTGCGGCGGCGCCCCACGCCAGCGCGACGACCGGCAGAAGGCGCAGACGCGCGCCGAGGGAGGACATACGCGCACGGTACGGGCCGGCGCCTCGTCGGTGCCCTGCCTACCCCGATCATGGGGAACGCATCATCGCGATGCCTGCCGGGGAGGAGCCGTGCTCAGACGATCGGTTCGCGATGCAGGGGGGACGAGAGGGAACGACCGTTGATCTCGAGGTAGGCCTGGCCCTCTGTCACCGAAAGCGTCGCGGTATTGCGGCGCTCAAGCGTCTCGACGGCCGAATCGATGAACCCCGGATCGAAGCTCGTGAGCACGATCTCCTCGGCACGGTGGATCTTCTTTCCGGCGAGGGCCGCGCGCACCTTCCGGGGGTCGCGGTGGGTGTAGACCGCGACCCGCTCGGCGCTCTTGCTGCCGGTGTGCAGGCGCGCGGCATCGGGTGCGCCGACCTCGATCCACGCCAGCGCGTGCCCTGTCGCATCCATGATGGATACCGCCGGCTTGTCGGTCGCGGCGATTCCGTCACTGAGCGCGATGCCCTCGTCGTACTCGAGGCAGTAGGCCAGCAGACGTGTGAGCAAGAATGCGTCTGTCTCGGACGGATGCCGCGCGAGCCGCACGGTCAGATCCTCATACACGCCGCGGTCGATGTCGGCGAGAGTGACGTCGAACACGTGGACGGTTGCACCGATGGCCATGGGGATCGAGCCTACGCGTTCACACGAAGACCAGCTCACGAAGGCTCTCGAACATCTTGTCGCCGATTCCCGAGACGGCCAGAAGGTCTTCCACCACCCGAAACCCCCCGTTCGCTTCACGCCATTCGACGATCCGTTGCGCGAGCGCCGGCCCGATGCGAGGGAGCGTCTCGAGCGCGGCGATGTCGGCGGTGTTCAGATTGACCCGCCCATCGGCGATGACTCCGCCCGCACCCCCGGCGTCGATGGTCTCCTCACCGACCCGCGGAACCACGAGCAGCTCGCCGTCGTTCACCGCGCGAGCGAGGTTGACCCCACCCTCTTGCGCGTCCGGCGCGAACCCCCCTGCCGCGGCGATCGCATCGACGACCCGCTGATCCCGTTCCAGTGCGTAGAGGCCCGGATTCACGACCGCCCCGGAAACATGGACGAACACCTCATTATCGCTCGCGGGAGGAGAGGACGCGGGCGTCGCCTCGTAGACCACGTGCTCCATCGGCGCGGTTGCCGAACGCACGACGCCGATCGCGACGGTGACGGCGAGCACACCGAGCACCAGCACGACGGCGGCACCGAAGCCGAGACGACGTCTCGGTGAGGTGGGGTCGCCGGGTGTCATGGCGTCAGGCTATGACCGCGCGGTGTCACGTCATAGGCGTCGCTCACCCGAGCGTAAACCCCGACGCCGGGCGGCCCTGGGGAGGGTGCGATCAGCGGGTGCTGAAGCTCACGATCTTCGGCGCGCGCACGATCACCTTCACGATCTCGCGATCGCCGAGCGCGCGCTGGACGCGCTCATCGGCCCGTGCCAGACGTTCGAGTTCGTCGGACTCGATCCGTGCAGCGACGTCGATCTTCGCCCGCAGCTTGCCGTCGATCTGCACGACCGCGGTGACCGATTCGTCGACGAGCAGCGTCGGGTCGGCGGCTCGCCATGTCGCCAGGCCGACGAAAGGCTCATAGCCGAGCATCTCCCACATCTCCTCGGCGGTGTGGGGCGCGAAGAGATCGAGGATCATCGCGGTGGCTTCTGCGGCTTCGCGCACCGCAGGGTCCTCGGGCCCGGCCCCCGTGTCGATCACCTTGCGGGTCGCGTTCACAAGCTCCATCAGGCGTGCCACGACGACGTTGAACTTGGTCTGCTCTACCAGCGTGGGCGCATCCGCGAGAAGCCGATGGGTCACGCGGCGCAGTGCCGGATCTCCGTCCTTCCACACCACGTCGGTCTCGCTGGTCACGTCCTTCGCGACACGCCACGCGCGGGCGAGGAACTTCTGTGCCCCGGTCGTCGAGACGTCGTTCCAGTCCTTGTCGTCCTCTACCGGACCGGCGAAGGCGAGCGCCACGCGGAGCGCATCAGCGCCGTGCGCGTCGAGCTCGTCCTGGAACACCACCAGGTTTCCCTTGCTCTTGGACATCTTCGCGCCACCGAGGATGATCATCCCCTGGTTGATGAGGCTCGAGAACGGCTCGGTGAAGTCGACCATTCCCATGTCGTAGAGCACCTTGGTGATGAAGCGCGCATACAGCAGGTGGAGGATCGCGTGTTCGACGCCGCCGATGTAGAAGTCGACCGGGGCCCACTTCCTGGCCTCGGCGGGCGAGAACGCCTCCGAGGGGTCCCCGGGTGAGAGGAAGCGCAGGAAGTACCACGAGCTGTCGACGAAGGTGTCCATCGTGTCAGGGTCCCGCCGTGCCGGCTGCCCAGTCTCAGGGTCCGTCGTCGTGATCCAGTCTGTGGCAGCGCCCAGCGGCGAGGTGCCCTTCGGCTTGAGGTCAAGCCCCTGAGCGTCTGGCAGCGTGAGCGGCAACTGGTCCTCCGGGACGGGCACGATCCGGCCGTCCTCGGTGTGGATCATCGGGATCGGCGTGCCCCAGAAGCGCTGCCGTGAGATCAGCCAGTCGCGCAGACGGTAGGACTTCGCCGCGCCACCGAGCCCCTTGGCTTTCAGTTCCTCGGTGATCCGCGCGATCGCGTGGCGCTTGGAGAGACCGTCGAGGGAGCCGGAGTTGATCATCCGCCCGTCGTCGGTGAGGGCGACACCCGTCTTCGCGGGATCAAGATCATCCAGGGCCGGATCGTCGCCACGCGGATCGATCGGTACCCCGTCTTCGTCGAGCTCGATCACGGGAATCGCGCCGGTGATCGGCGCGGTCGTGTCGACGACGACCTTGACGGGAAGGTCGAAGGCGCGCGCGAAGTCGAGGTCGCGCTGGTCGTGCGCGGGGACGGCCATGACCGCGCCATGTCCGTAGTCGGCGAGCACGTAATCCGCTGCCCACACCGGAAGGCGCTCGCCGTTGATCGGGTTGATGGCGTGGCGACCGAGGAAGACACCGGTCTTTGGCCGGTCGGTGCTCTGCCGCTCGATGTCGGTCTGCTTCTGCACCTTGTCGAGGTATGCGGCGAAGCGCGCCTGCACCTCTGCATCGGCTCCCGCGACGAGCTCGGCGGCCAGGTCGCTGTCGGGGGCGACGACGAAGAACGTCGCCCCGTGGAGCGTGTCCGGGCGGGTGGAGAACACCGTGACCCGCTCGTCGCGCCCCTCGATCTCGAACTCGATGTCGGCACCGACAGAGCGTCCGATCCAGTTGCGTTGCATGCGGATGACCTTCTGCGGCCAGAAACCTTCGAGTTGATTCAGGTCATCCAGCAGACGATCGGCGTAGTCGGTGATCTTGAAATACCACTGCTCGAGTTTCTTTTTCACCACCACGGCGCCGCTGCGCTCAGATGTCCCGTCAGGGAGCACCTGCTCGTTCGCAAGAACGGTCTGGTCGACCGGATCCCAGTTGACCGACGCGTCCTTACGATATGCGAGCCCCCGCTCGTGAAGCTTCTGGAAGAGCCATTGATTCCACTGGTAGTAGTCGGGGTCGCTGGTGTGCAGTACCCGATTCCAGTCGAAGGACACACCGTAAGACCGGAAGCCCGCCTTCTGCTGTGCGATGTTGTCGTACGTCCACTCGCGCGGGTCTGCGCCGCGCTTGATGGCGGCGTTCTCTGCCGGCAGACCGAAAGAATCCCAGCCGATGGGATTCAGCACGTTGTACCCGCGGTGACGCCAGAAACGCGCGACGATGTCGGAATACAGGTAGTTCTCCGCGTGACCCATGTGCAGGTCACCCGATGGATAAGGGAACATCGCCAGGACGTACTTGCGCGGACGTGTGTCGCCCTCGCCACCGGCGCGGAACGGATCCGCTGTCTCCCAACGCTTCTGCCACTTCTGCTCGATGGCGTGGGCGTCGAACCCGTCGCCGGGCGCGGTGGTGTCGGAGGGCGCAGTCTGACTCACGTGAAGGACCAATCGTGGGATGCCGGAGGGGCGCGGAGCGCCATCCTCCAGGTTAGCCGAACAGCCGCGACTGCCAGCCCGTCGGGAGTTCGGCGCCGAGCGCACGGAGGGGACCTGCCGCCTTCACGGCGACTTCGGCGACTTCGGATGCGGCATCCGATCTCCACGTGATGCCCCCACCCGCCCCGACGTACGCACCGCCGGGGTGGGTGACGATCGAGCGGATCACCATCGCGAGATCCAGCGCGCCGTCGTCGCCGACCCAGCCGAAGGCGCCCGCGAAGACCCCGCGGGGCGCCTTCTCGAGCCCATGGAGGATCGTCATCGCCGAGAGCTTGGGGGCACCGGTCATGCTGCCGGCGGGAAACGTCGCTGCGAGCAGATCCCCCACTGTCGTCTCGGGCCGCGCACGCCCCGAGACGGTAGAGACGAGCTGATGGACTGCCGGGTAGGACTCGATGTCGAGAAGGGACTCGACGGCGACCGAGGCAGGGGCGCAGATACGCGACAGGTCGTTGCGCATCAGATCGACGATCATGACGTTCTCGGCGCGCTCTTTCTCGCTCTCACGCAGTTCGTCCGCCAGCCGCGCATCCGCGTCCGCGTCGGCGCCCCGGGGACGCGTGCCCTTGATCGGACGGGTGCGCACCGTGCCGTCGGACACCTCGAGGAAGCGTTCCGGGCTCGCGCTGACCAGCGCCGTGTCGCCCGCGATGACGACCCCGCCGTGATGCGCAGGAGTGGCGCGACGCAGTCGAGAGTAGACCGCCACGGGATCGACGTCACCGTCCACGGTGAACCGCGTCGTCAGGCACAGCTGGTAGGCATCCCCCTCGCGGATCGCAGCGCGACACCGCCCGATCAGTGCTCCGTACTCATCAGGCGTGTGGCGCGCCGACGCCTGCCGGGATGCGCCGTCGACGTCATCGAAATCGAACGGGGCTTGAGGCAGCGGCCCCCCGAACGACCAGACCTTCCGCGCACGGTGGTCGAACGCGACGAAGCGCGTCACCCTCACCCAGGTCGCAGCCGTCGCCTCGTCACTGGGAAATGCCGGGGCACCCGCACGGGTCGCGGCATCCTCGTATCCGAGCCAGCCGACCCATCCACCACGGAACGGCCCTCCGCGGCGCGGCTCCTGCGTCCGATCGATCCGGACGGCACGGACCCGCTCCGGATCGTGCTCAGGTGTTCCGATCCCGACCCAGCTCCACCCCTGCATCGCCTCGGGTCCGGCGTCGAGCCAGAACACGTGCGCGCTGATGCGCGCGAAGGCGGCGAACACGCGCGCGGGATCCACCCACGCGCGCACGGGCACGACATCCAGCGGCACGCTCTCAGGCTAGGGCCAAGCGAGACCTTTAGGCTCATGGCGTGAACGATCTGCTGTCGACGCTCCTGGACGCGGTCCAGGGCGTGGATCCTGTCGTTCGCACGCTCATCGCCGGGCTGGCGATCATGCTCGAGACCAGCGTGCTGATCGGGCTCATCGTGCCCGGCGACACCGTCGTGATCGTCGCGGGCACCGCCGTCGGTTCGGTGTGGGAGGGCGTTGTCCTGGGCATCGTCGTAGTCGTCGGCGCTCTCGCCGGCGAGAGCATCGGATTCTGGCTCGGGCGCCTCCTCGGACCCCGCATCCGCGCGTCCCGAATCGGCGGATGGATCGGACGCGACAACTGGGATCGGTCCGAACGCTATGTGCAGCGTCGCGGTGGTCCCGCGATCTTCCTGTCGCGCTTCCTTCCCGTCCTCCACTCACTCGTTCCGCTCACGGTCGGCATGAGCGAGTACTCCTACCGCCGGTTCCTCGCGTGGACGACGCCGGCGTGCGTGCTGTGGGCGGGTCTGTACATTTCGGTCTCGTCGCTGGCGGCGGGGACGTATCGCGAACTGGCCGACCAGCTTCACTACGCCGCCTACATCTTCGTCGCGGTCATCGTGGTGTTCTTGATCGTCGTGCTCGTCGGCAAACGCATCATCCACCGCCTCGAGCGTCGACACCTCGAACACGCCGAGTCCGCACACGACGACGTGGAACACTAGAGGCGTGCCCGAGACGACACGAGAGAGCCCTCGCCCGAAGATCCTGTGGCTCGCCCGCCTCGAGTACCACCTCCATGCGTGGCGCGAGCGACGCGCACGCGCCCGCGGGTTGACCCCCAGCGTCACACCGTTCCCGAGCTACGGCGGGAGCGGATGGGTGCGGGTTCTGGGTCGCGTGCTGATCGTGCCGCCCATGCCACAGCGCAACCCCGGCGAGTACTCCAGCGTGCGCGGATGGCGCAGCTTCGCCTCCGTCCCGATCGGGTACGCGCAGGTCACCGTCACGATCGGCGACGTCACCCACGAGGTCGTTTCGGACCGGGGCGGGGTCATCGACGCCGTCCTTCCGGCCACGCTCGATGCCGGCTGGCAGACCTTCACCATGTCGGTGGAAGACAGCGACCCCGTCGAGTCGCGCACGTTCATCGTCGACGAGGACATCCGGTTCGGAGTCGTATCGGATGTCGACGACACCGTGATGGTGACCGCGCTCCCCCGACCCCTCCTCGCCGCCTGGAACTCGTTCATCGTCGACGAGCACGCGCGTCAGCCAGTGGCGGGCATGGCCGTGTTGCTCGAACGCGTCGTGCGAGACAACCCCGGTTCTCCCGTGGTCTACCTGTCGACCGGCGCCTGGAACATCGCACCGACGCTCGTGCGGTTCTTGCGTCGTCATCTCTTTCCGTCCGGTGCGATGTTGCTGACGGACTGGGGTCCGACGCACGATCGATGGTTCCGCAGCGGGCGCGAGCACAAAGCCGACAATCTGCGCCGACTCGCGCGAGAGTTCCCCGACGTCCGGTGGTTGTTGATCGGTGACGACGGTCAACACGACGACGAGCTGTACACACGGTTCACCAGCGAGCACCCCGAGAACGTCGTGGGCGTCGCGATCCGCAGACTCTCCCCCGCCGAGGCGGTTCTCGCCGGGGGTCGAACCGCCGTGAACGATCATTCCGCCGCCGGAATCCCCTGGGTCACCGACAACGACGGTGCGGGCCTGTTGGAACGGCTGGAAGAAGCGGGCGTGCTCGACGACTGATGTCGGATGCCGCGAATAGGCTGGCGGCATGTGCGGACGGTTCGTCGTGGCCAGCGCGGGGTCAGACCTGGTCGGAGTGCTCCGAATCGATATCGAGGGCGACGATCTCCCCGCCCCGTCGTTCAACATCGCGCCGACCTCACCCGTCGCGATCGTGCTCGACTCGGCGAAGTCGGATCCTCCGACCCGCCGCCTCGAGACGGCCCGCTGGGGGCTCATCCCGCCGTGGGCGAAAGACCCCAAGATTGGCGCGCGCGCGTTCAACGCCCGATCCGAAGAACTCGAAGACAAACCCATGTTCCGCACCGCGTTCCACAAGCGGCGCGCGGTGGTGCCGGCATCCGGGTACTACGAGTGGACGACCGTCGACGGCGTGAAGACCCCGCACTACATCCACCCGGGTGACGGCTCTGCGCTGTTCTTCGCCGGACTCTACGAGTGGTGGAAAGACGCCACCAAACCCGACGATGATCCCGAACGGTGGGTGTTGAGCTTCACGATCTTGACCCGTGCATCCATCGGGCATCTCGGATCGATCCACGACCGAATGCCGCTGTTCCTCGACGTCGACCATGCCGACGCGTGGCTAGATCCGGCTACCACTAACGTTCGCGACGTCCTCGACGCCGCTGTCGACGCAGCACCGCGCGTTGCCGAGACCCTGGACGAACATGTCGTCTCACGCGCGGTGGGCAACGTGCGCAACGACTCGCCCGAGCTCATCGAGCCGGCCGGCGTCGCGGACTGATCAGTCGACCGGTGCGCACGACGCGCACGGGATGAGAGCCCGACCCTCCGCCGCGAGGGCCAGCCGCTGGGCGACCACGCGCGTTGCGGCCTCGTCCAGGCGTTCCTGCGAGAGCGCGCCGCTCTCGGCAGCTGCCGCGATGCCGTCGGCCATCCGCGAGGCCGTACCGGCGTTCGACCCCACCACCGCCAACACCATGTCGTTTCCCGCGGCGATCGCCGTGACCGCGTTCGCGATCGGGTCGGAGTACTCGGGGACTCCCGACGACAGCAGCATCCCGAGATCGTCGGTGATCGCGATGCCGTCGAACCCAAGCTCCTCCCGCGCGATGCGATGCCACGGCGCCGACAGCGACGCGGGGACGGAGTCCACCGAGCTGTAGGTGAGGTGTCCGTACATCAGCAGTTCGGCCCCTGCATCGATCCCCGCCGCGAACGGCACGCCGTCCGCGGCGCGCCAGGCATCCTTCGACATCCCCGTCGAGGGGATCCCCGTGTGGGAATCCCCCGGAGCCGCTCCGTGCCCGGGAAAGTGCTTCAAGGTCGACAACGCACTTCCTGCCTCGCCCTCGACGGCGGCGGCGACGTGCGACGCTCCCGAATCCGGCGTCGTTCCCAGCGCCCGCCGATAGATGAACATACCGGGGTCGGAGGTGACGTCGGCCACCACCCCGAAATTCACGCCGATCCCGGCCCGCTCGAGAAGCGCGGCGCGTCCCGCGAAGGCGAGCTCGGTGGCCGCGGGCGCATCCGTCTTGAGCGTCACAGAAGAGGGGAAGCCGTCCCACGGCAGGCGCGAGACGTCACCGCCTTCTTGATCGATCGCGATGAGCGGCGGCAGCGCGGGATCCACGGTGAGCGCGGTGGTGATCGCACGCAGCTGGTCTTCGCTCGCGGGGATGTTGGCGCCCATCAGGATGAATCCCCCGATGCCGCTGTCGGCCATGTAGTCATGCAACGCCGACGCGTCCGTGGCCGGAAGGTGACCCATCACGACGGTGGCCGCCTTCTCGCGCGTCGACATCCCCGAGACCAGCTGCCCCGCCTGCGCGACCCGCTCATCGCCCACGGCCGGTGCGATCGTCACCGTGCCCGCGGCATCGGCCGTCGGCACGTCATCGACGCTGGCCGAGACGGGTCCCGCGACACCGACTCCGCCCGCGACCGCGAGGACGACGGTGGCGGTGAAGGCTCGGCGCATCGTCGACGACGTCATGCGTGCCAGGGTACGCGGCGCACCTCGACGGCCACCGACCACGTCAGTGGCGAGCGACGATCGACGCTGCGTCCGTGCCCCGCGGCAACACCCCGTACTCTGCACCGCGATCCTCGCCCAGACGGGCGGCGATGAACGTCTCGGCATCGAGACTCGGTGCGTGCTGCAGCATCAACGACGCCTGCAGAGCGAGTGCGAGGCCTTCCGTGACCCGGCGCGCCTGGGTCTGAGCTTCCTCGGGGGCATCCGCGAGCGATGCCAGAAGGGACATTGTGCGCTGGACGTGCGAGTCCAGCAGGGTCGACGCGCCGCGGGTGTGCTGAAGTTCCCCGGCGAAAGCCTCGGCAGAATCGGGGTCCCGTGTGAGGGCACGCAGGACATCCAGCGCGATGACGTTGCCCGATCCCTCCCAGATCGCCATGACCGGCTGCTCCCGGTACCTCCGCGCGAGGGGGAACTGTTCCGTGTACCCGTTGCCACCCAGGCACTCCAAAGCCTCATAGGCGTGATGCGGGCCGCGCTTGGTCACCCAGTACTTGGCGACGGGCGTGGCGAGGCGCCGCAGGGCGATCTCCGACTCCGTCGCGGATGCCTCGAAGAGCTGGGCAAGCCGCATCCCCGTCAACATCGCGGCCTCGGACTCCAGTGCCAGATCGGCGAGGACCGCGGTCATGGCGGGCTGGTCCACCAACGGTGCCCCGAACGCCTCGCGGCCCCGCGCGTGCCACGTCGCCTCGGCGACGGCCTGCCGCATCCCCGCCGCCGAGCCCAACACACAATCCAGACGCGTGCGCTGCACCATCTCGATGATCGCCCGCACCCCGCGGCCGGGCTCTCCGATCACGACCCCCACCGTGCCGTCGAGTTCGATCTCGGCGGACGCGTTCGACCGGTTGCCGAGCTTGTCCTTGAGCCGTTGGATGCGGAAGACGTTGCGCGAACCATGCGCAAGCAGGCGCGGGACGAAGAGACACGTCAGACCCTCCTCCTTGCCGCTGCGGGTCGTCTGCGCCAACACGAGGAATCCGTCGGACATGGGTGCTGAGCAGAACCACTTGTGGCCACTCAGCTGATAGGTGCTGCCGCCCATGTACACGCCTCGCGTCGTGCCGGCGCGGACATCGGACCCACCCTGTTTCTCCGTCATGGCCATGCCGATGAGCGCACTCGTCTTCTCGGGGGGAGGCCGCAGGCGCGGGTCGTACTGGCGAGAGTACAGACGCGGCAGCCACTCGTCGGCCAGGCGAGGTGAAGCCTCGATGCTCGCTACGGCAGCGTGTGTCATCGATACCGGGCACGCATGCCCCGGCTCTCCCTGCGCGAACAACATGAACATCGCCGCTCGTGCGACGGACGCTCCCGGGCGCGGATCGGCCCACGCCGAGGTGTGGGCACCTCGCGCGATCGCCGCTGAGATGATGCGGTGGTACGAGGGGTCGTACTCGACCTCGTCGAGGCGGAAACCCCAGCGATCGTGGGCGTGCGCAACCGGCGTGTGGGTGTTGGCCAGAACCGCGTCGCGCTGAAAATCGAGCGAACCGACGTGACTGCCTGCCTCGTCGAGCTCGTCCCGCGCCCACCCGGCACCGAAGGCGTCGACCGCCTGGACGAGCGGGGTGTTCACGGCGAACTCGTTCACGTCGACGCGCCACGGAGGCTGGTTGTCGACATAGTGGGTGGCCGCTCCGATGATCCGCTGTCCGCGCGAGAACGAGGTCGACGTCATGGACTTCACGCTATCGCGCGGCTCCGCCGGTCGCGACGCCCTACGCCGATGGGGAGCCCTACCCATGGCGGTCCGAGCACACGCGTGGGTAGCGTCGACCGCGGAGGGGGTCCGCGATGGGGATGATGTTGCCCAACGAGCTCATCTGGGTGATGGAGAAGCTCGGATTCGAGTGGCCGGACGTGGACGAGGACGAGCTTCGCCGCGGAGCACACATCATCGCTCACTTCCGCGACGACCTCGAAGAATCGATCCAAGCGGTCGATCGCAAGGTCAACGGCGACCTCGCCGCGGCCATGCGCGGGCAGGCCGGTCCCGCTTTCGTCTCGGCCTGGAACACGAACCGTTCGCAGAACCTGCAGCGCCTTCTCGATCTGATGGCGCCGGTCCCCACGGGCATGGATGTCGCCGCCGGCGTCGTGCTCGGCCTCAAAGTGAAAGTCATCGCCGACGTCACGGCGACCATGATCACGCTCGTCGCGATGCTCACCAACCCGATCAGCGCGCTGGGAGCCGGCCCCATGCTGATCCTGAAGAAAAAGCTGCTCAATGCCGCCGTCGACATCGCCATCGAACAGGCATTGAACCAGGTGCTGCCGATGGTCATCGAGCCGCTCGCCGACGAGCTTCCCGGGGTGATCATGGCCGCCCTGAATGCCCCGGTCGTCGAAGCCGTCGCCGGGGATCCCGACGAGTTCTACGCAGACCTTGAAGCGCTCGAGCAAGCGGAAGAGGAGCTGGATCTTCGGGCATCCGACATCGAATCCCTGATGGATCGGCTGTCGACCGATCTGGCGGGCCTGAACATCACAGGGGACTGACCATGGCACGGGTGGGCGACGAACTGATCAGACCGATGCTGCGCGCGTTGGACGATGTACCCGTTCACGGGCGTCAACTCGGCGACATGCTCCGGGGTCTTCGCACCACGCAACGCCGCAACCGCGACGGCGTGAACGAGGTCGACACGTACGACGGCCCAGCGACATCGTCAGGGCGGAACGACACGCATAACCGACCCGCGACATCGCAGGGGCGCAACGACACCGATGACGGCCCGGCGACATCGTCAGGGCACAAAGACGCGTCCGCGACGAACCCCCCGATCGACCGCTCTCGCAACCCCGATTGGCTCAACGACCTCCTCGACCGCACCGACCTGCCGGCATGGCGGCGCAGGCTTGCCGAGGGTCAACAGTTCAACTACCAGAACCACCACCGGTACCCGCAGAACGAAGTGGTACTCGAAAGCGGCAAGCGTCTGGATTCGTACATATCCGGCGCCGAGATCGTCTCACGCAAGCACTCTGACCTCAGTAGCGTGCGTCCAGAGACGGCGATGTCGTACATCGACGAGATCAGTCAGAAGTACCCAGCGGGCGCGGCGATCGCCGGCGGCGAGGTCCTTCGCGGCGATCCGATCCTTGAGATTCCCGTGCCTCACCCAGACTCCCCCATTCCACCGGCGATCATCGCGCACGCCAACGGTGCGGAGCCGCCCGTGACGATCCGCGATGTCCTCGGCAACGTGTATAACTGAGGCACCATGACGCATCGCTACATCTATACGGACAAAGTCGGGGCAGGTCCGGAGCATCCGAAGAAGCGCTGGGGATTGTTCAGCACCGAGCTGACGGAAGCCGAGGCGAGAGCTCGGTATGAACTCGACGCCGCACGACGTGAGGACTGGTTCGGCATCGTGCGCCTGGATGCCGACCAAGACCGTCCCGTGAGTTACCTCCAGATGTGTCCCCGGGCAAACGGAGTGTCTCTGCAGAAGCTCACACCGCAGGGATCCATCGAAGCCGACTACGTCTGGGGCGCGTATTACGACCCTTCGAACCTCGAGCCGTACACCGGCGACGAGCACCGAGTGTTCCTCGGCGGAGTGACCTGGTACGCATACCCCGACGATGACCGCTTCTACCGAAGAGGCCAGGCCGCCGGCCAGGTCTCGATGGACTTCCGAACCGACGGATACGCGAAAGAAGAGCAGGTCACCAACCGCGGATTCGGGCAGCCAGCCGACGTCGAGACCCGCGAGTTCCAAGACGTCGACGTATCCGCCAACTGGTTCGATATCCCCGCCTTCGGCGAGTGGGATGCGTTCTTCCACCCCGACACACACGCATGACCGCACCGCGCCTCGGCACGGGCGGCGCGGATATCGCCGATTTCGTGGGGCACTCAGCGGTCGAGGCGGAGATGATTGAGGCATATCGGGGACGCGTGCCGGATGAGATCATCGAGATCTGGGAGAACTACGGATATGGCACTTTCGGAGAGGGATTCCTCCGGGTGATCAACCCCGCCGAGTACGAGGCCGCTATCGGCGACTGCATTGGCAAGACCCAAGGTGACGGCGTCTCCATCCCCCTCATGGTGACCGGCCTGGGCGACCTCATCACGTGGGAACCGAGTCTTGGCGGCTTGGTCTGCCTTCTCTTCCGCGAAGGACGCGGGGTCGGGTTGGGCGCGGCCCGAACCTTCTTGGCACTCACCCGCATGGATGGTGCCGAGCATCTGTCAGAAACTCTGAACTGGGACATCTTCCCCGACGCCGTCACCGCCCATGGACCATTGCCCTTCGACGAGTCCTTCATCTTCGTCCCCCTGCTCTCGCTCGGCGGCCCTGCGCACGTCGAGAACCTTCACAAACGCCAAACCCTCACGGCCATCCAGCTGATGGTCGACCTTCAAGGCACCATCGGACACTGAGTGGCGTGACCGAGCACAAGTGGCACCGCCGGATCACGGCGTTGGTGCGCCAGAAGGAGCAGATCGCGCGCCTGGACAAGGACCGTCTCTTTCCCTACACACTGCCCGCGGTGGGCGCGACCGAGGATCAACTGGATGCACTCGAGTCCGTGATCGGGATGGGACTCGGCGAGGAACACCGGTCGTTTCTGGCCACGGCCAACGGATGGCGAGCGTTCTTCGAAACGCAAGATCTGCTGAGCACAGATCAACTCGCGGGAGGTCCGCACAGGAGTGCATTCACCACGTGGATCGATTCCGCTCCGCCACAGGCGAGAGATGCCGGCTTCACATCGGCAAATGTTCTCCCGATCGCCGTGGACCTTGAGATGCCGCTGTTCTCGGCGATGCCGATCACGGAAGGTCGCGTCCTCGGACGTGTGATCGTGCTCGACCCTTCTGGCGTCATCGACGATTTCGAGTCCTTCGCCTCCTACATCGACTCAACGATCACCTACACACAGCGCAACCTCGAAGACTTCGAAGCCGGACGCTACCAGGCGTGAACATGGAGTAGCCCGAGTGGATACGCCGTGACACAGCACCACGGGCGGGACGACGAATCCCCGGCGGCGACGGAGTGAAACCGCCCCCGACCGGGGATTTTCGGTGGACCTGAGGGGACTCGAACCCCTGACCCCCTGCATGCCATGCAGGTGCGCTACCAGCTGCGCCACAGGCCCAGATGCTCCCCCGATCGCTCGAGGCAACTCCACAATCCTACTACATGTGGTGAGGCGTGCCGAACCGGCTCAGGCCTGTGTCGACGGCTGGGCCACGTCCACGGTGATCACAGGACAGTCCTTCCAAAGGCGCTCGAGGCCGTAGAACACGCGCTCCTGCTCGTGGAAGACGTGGACGACCAGGTCACCGAAGTCCAGCAGGACCCAGCGCGACTCCTGGCGCCCCTCACGGCGCAGGCGCTTGTGCCCCGCGGCCAGCAGGCGCTCCTCGACCTCGTCGGCGATCGCGGCGACGTTGCGCTCGTTGCGGCCGGTCACGACGAGAAAGGCATCGACGAGCGGCAGCGGCTCCGAAACGTCGAGCGCGACGAGGTCTTCGCCACCCTTCGCGTCCGCGGCCTCCGCGGCGATCCGCACCATTTCGTGGGTCGTTTCGGCGGCAGTCATCAGAACACCCCGTTCACGAAGGCGAGAATGAGCACACCGACCAGCGCCAGCGCCAGAACCCCGGCGGTGATCGCGAGCCACATCATCAGACGTCCACCCTTCTCGGGCGGCGGGGGCTTTATGACGTCGCTGGTGCCCTTGACGGTGCTGACAGCGGCGCTCGCCGCGATCGGCGTCGGCGAGGAATGCGCCGGGAGCTCACCGTCGACCAGAACGGCGTCCGCCTCGTGTCCGTCGGCGGTTCCAGGCGCATGCCCGGTCGAGCCGAGGCCCTCGGGCAGCCCGAAGGTTCCGGTGACGAGGACTTCGCCTGTCGACGAGATGGGACTCACGATCGGCAGGTCGCCGGTGGTCTGCGAGAGGATGAGCGCGTTGGGAGCGCTGATCGACCCGGTCGTTCCTTGAGCGAGCAGGTCGTCGAACGACGGCGGCAGGTCGACGCGGACGGGTTCTTTCGTCGCGAGATCTGCACCGAGCTGCGGGTTGACGGTCGGGCGCACGGTTGCGTCGGCATCCGGAGACTCGTCGTCGCCCGCGACGGTATCGGACGCAGGTGCGTCGCCGGTCGCTTCCGACTCGTCGTCGGAGTCTGTGGATGCCGCATCAGGCTCGACGGTGTCGATGACGGTCACCTCGTCGGCGACGAGCTCGTCATGATCCAGCTCGTCGGCGACGGCTCCGCCGTCGGCCATATCGTCGACGACCGTGATGCCCTCGACGACCTCTTCGGCCTCATCGTCGGATGCGGGGGCGAAAAGTTCGCGGATCGCGCTGGTCGCGGTCTGTTCGTCGGCTGGCGTCTCGACGGATGCGGGAACCTCTTCGACGATGTCCGGCTCACCCGGCGCCGACGCGGCGTCGGAATCCGTGGCATCCGAGGATTCCTGCGGGGCGATGACCGGCACCGAGGCGGTGCGGATGCGCTCCTGTTGACGGGCCTGACGGCGCGTCAAGGGCGACGCGGCCAAGTCGACAGAGGCGTCGGCCTCAGGTGCGGGCGCAACCGCAGCGGGCTCGGCCGCATGTGGCAGGGGCGTGGGTTCGGGACGGGCATCCTGGGCCTGCGAGGTATCGTCAGCGGGATGCTCGGCCGATGGCGTCGGCGTGGGCTCCGGCGAGACGATGGGCGCGGCGCCCGTGTTGCGGAGTTCCCGCAACTGCTTTCTGGTGAGCGGAGGCGTGTCCGGCTGCTCGGGTGTTGTCATTCCTTGCTCCGGTAGAGGTGGTGCTTCGCAATGTATTGCACAACGCCGTCGGGGACGAGATACCACACCGGGTGGCCGTCACCCACTCGTTCGCGGCAATCCGTCGACGAGATCGCGAGGGCGGGGATCTCGAGCTGACTCACGTTGTCGCTGGGCAGTCCTGCGGTGTTGAGCACATGGCCAGGGCGTGACACGGCGACGAAGTGGGCGAGGTCCCACAGCTCATCATGGTCCCTCCAGCTGAGAATCTGCGCTATGGCGTCAGCGCCGGTGATGAAGAACAGCTCGGCATCCGGTCGCTCCTGGCGCAGTTCTCGCAATGTGTCGATCGTATAGGTCGGTCCGGTGCGTTCCAGATCGACCCGGCTCACGGTGAACATCGGATTGGACGCCGTGGCGATCACAGTCATGAGGTAGCGATGCTCCCCTGCCGTGACTTCGGCTTTCTGCCAGGGCTGCCCCGTCGGCACGAACACGACCTCGTCGAGATCGAACGATTCGGCGACCTCGCTGGCCGCGACGAGGTGACCATGATGGATGGGATCGAACGTCCCGCCCATCACCCCGATCCTCGGGGTACGTGTCACCGCCATGCAGTCGCGCCCTAGTGGCCGTGCCCCGTGTGCTGAACGTCATTCGCATGCGCCTTCGCGTACGCCTCGGCCTTGCCCGAGTGACGATTGGCGACGTTGCGGTACGACAGCGTCACCAGGGCCAACGCCGCGAACACGATGACCGCCACGATGCCGTACCACAGGGTCTCCAGCTGCACATTGCCGTGGTGTTCAGCTTCGGCTGCAAGGGCGATAAGCGTGGCGTGGCTCATTCGGGCTCCGTTTCGGGTTCACTCGCGCACTCGGCGCGCGTCCAGTTTAGGCGGTCAGGTGCGAACTTGTCCCGAGCCGCGCGCGAGCCATTTGGAGCTCGTCAGTTCAGGGAGCCCCATGGGGCCGCGGGCATGCAGCTTCTGCGTGGAGATTCCGACTTCGGCACCGAAGCCGAACTCGCCTCCGTCGGTGAAGCGCGTCGAGGCGTTGGTCATCACCACGGCCGAATCGACCTCGGCCAAGAACCGTTCGGCGGCGGCGTCATCGTCGGTGACGATGGACTCCGTGTGGTGGGTCGAGTACTCGCGGATATGAGCCAGTGCCGCATCCAGATCGTCGACGACGCGCATCGCGATCTCGAGACCGAGGTATTCGGCCGCCCAGTCCGCTTCGGTTGCCGAGACGACATCGGATGCCAGGGCCCCGACCTCATCGTCGCCGTGCACGACGACACCTTCTGCCTGCAGCGCACTCACGATCGCGGGGACGAGCGTCGCCGCCGCCTCACGGTGGACCAGGACGGTCTCAGCCGAGTTGCACACACTGGGGCGCTGCACCTTCGCGTTGACCACGATCGCACGGGCACGCTCCAGCGGGGCACTCGCGTCCAGAAAGACGTGGACGACGCCGGCGCCGGTCTCGATGACCGGGACGGATGACTCCGTCACGACGGTCTCGATCAGCTGGGCGCTGCCACGCGGCACCAGGACGTCGACGATCCCGCGGGCCTGCATGAGTTCACGCGCGCCCGGGCGACCGAAGTCGTCGACCGTCTGGATCGCCTCGGGGTCGATGCCCTGCGCGCGCAACGCTCCGCGCATCGCGCGGACGAGCTGCGCGTTGGTGAGTTCGGCTGCCGTTCCGCCCCGGAGGACGACGGCGTTCCCGGACCGCAGCGCGAGCGCGGCGATGTCCACCGTCACGTTCGGGCGCGCTTCGTAGATCGACCCCACGACGCCGAAGGGGACGGCCACCTTGGTCAGTCGAATGCCGTTGGCCATGGTCCGCTCGTCGAGCACGCGCCCGACGGGGTCGGGGAGGTCGGCGACCGCACGCACCGCATCTGCCAGCGCCGCGATGCGCGGCGCGTCCAGACGCAGGCGGTCCTGCATCGCCGGAGAGAGGCCGGAAGCGACCGCTCGGGACAGGTCGTCGCCGTTCGCCGCGACGATGTCACCGGTGGCCGACTCGAGAGCGTCGGCGATCGCCCGGAGAGCGCGCTGCTTCGCCGCGTCGTCGAGCAGGCCGACACGGAGCGACGCGTCCTTCGCCAGCAGCATCCGTTCGCGTGCCGTGGTGGCGGTGATGGTCATCGTCACAGCCTATCGGCGGGGAGCGCGGCATTCGCCGCCCGAATGGGACCGGTGGCGGAGCCCGTTGCGGGCGCGGGGTTCGGCGCGAACCACGTGCCGACGTCGTCACCGGCGAGGGCCGAGGAGATCAGGTCGGCGCTCGTGACGAGCACACCGATTCCTGCCGCCGACGCGAGGCGGGCCGCCGAGACCTTGGTCGCCGCGCCGCCGGTTCCGACGCTGTTGACGACGACAGAGCCGAACTCGAAACCCTGGAGATCGTCCCCGAACGCCACACGACGAATAGGTTGCGCACCCGGCTCGTCGGGTGGCCGCGTATAGAGACACTCGATGTCGCTGAGGAGCACGAGCGCGTCGGCGTCGATCAACTGTGCCACCAGCGCGCCGAGGCGATCGTTGTCGCCGAACCGGATCTCGTGTGTCGCGACAGTGTCGTTCTCATTGACGATGGGGAGGATGCGCAGGCCCAGGAGCCGTTCCATCGCGCGGCGCGCGTTGGACCGGTGGGTCGGATTCTCGAGGTCACCGGCGGTGAGGAGCACTTGACCAGCCAAGACCTCGAAACGGTCGAGGGACGTCTGATAGCGCCACATGAGCACGTTCTGCCCGACAGCGGCGGCTGCCTGCTGGGTCGCGAGGTCGTTGGGGCGTCCACCCAGATCGAGGAACGGGATCGCCGTGGCAATCGCACCGGATGAGACCAGGACGATCTCCACGCCACCGCCGTGGGCGGCTGCGATCGCATCGACGATCGTGTCGATGCGATGCGCGGCATCCCCACTGATCGACGAAGACCCGACCTTCACCACCACGCGGCGTGCGTGCGCGATGTCGGCGCGCTCCCGAGCCTTCACCGATCGTCCTCGTCGGTCCGCCCCTGCTGGGCCAGACGTTCGGCTTCGAGCTCCGCCCGCGCTTCGGCCTTGGCATCCATCCGTTCGTGATACTGCTCACGGCGCTGCGACGACGTCCGACGATTGCTGGGCGCGAAACGGGGGTCGGTGCCCCGAGGCGCGACCATGACTTCGGCCGCCGACGACAGCGAGGGCTCCCAATCGAAGACGATGCCGTCACCTTCGCCGATCACGACGGCCGCGCCCGGCGTGGCCCCGGCGCGGAAGAGTGCGTCGTCGACTCCGAGCTTGTCCAACCTGTCGGCAAGGAATCCGACGGCTTCCTCGTTCTGGAAATCGGTCTGCTGCACCCAGCGCACCGGCTTGTCGCCGAGGATGCGGTAGTACGTGCCGTACGAACCACCTTCGACCCGCACGGTGAACTCGCGCTCCGCACCCTTGGGCCGAATCACGACACGCGGTGCCGCGGGGGCGTCGGCGAGTTCGGCACGATGCGTCGCCACGACGTCGCCGAGCGCGAAGGTCAGTTGCCGCAGACCCTCACGACTGACTGTCGAGATCTCGAACACCCGGAATCCCCGGGCTTCGAGATCGGGCCGCACGAGATCGGCGAGATCTTTCGCTTCGGGAACGTCCACCTTGTTCAGGGCGACCAGCTGGGGACGGTCGAGAAGCGGCGTCTGACCTTCGGGGACGGGATAGGCCGCCAGCTCGGCGAGTATCACGTCGAGATCGCTGAGCGGGTCCCGTCCGGGGTCGAGTGTGGCGCAGTCGAGCACATGGACCAAAGCGGTGCAACGCTCGACGTGGCGGAGGAACTCGAGACCGAGCCCTTTGCCGTCGCTGGCACCCTCGATGAGCCCGGGGACGTCGGCCACCGTGAAACGCACGTCGCCCGCCTGGACCACGCCGAGGTTCGGATGCAGGGTCGTGAACGGATAGTCGGCGATCTTCGGACGCGCCGCCGACACCGCCGCGATCAGGCTCGACTTGCCCGCCGACGGAAAACCCACGAGTGCGACATCGGCCACGGTCTTGAGCTCGAGGTAGACGTCGCCTTCCCACCCGGGAGTACCCAGAAGGGCGAAACCGGGAGCCTTGCGCTTGGGGTTGGCGAGGGCTGCGTTGCCGAGGCCGCCCTGGCCGCCGGGCGCAGCCACGAAACGCATTCCCGGTTCGATGAGGTCGACGAGGACTTCGCCGGCGGCATCCTTCACGACGGTGCCGACGGGCACGGGCAGCTCGATCGGCTCGCCCGCGGCACCCGAACGATTGTCACCCATCCCGAAGCCGCCGTTGCCGGCCGCACGGTGCGGCGAATGGTGATAGGACAGCAGCGTCGTCACCTGCGGATCGGCGACCAGCACCACGTCACCGCCGTGCCCGCCATTGCCGCCGTCCGGCCCGGCGAGGGGCTTGAATTTCTCGCGACGCACGGAGACGCAGCCGTTGCCACCCTTGCCCGCGCGAAGATGCAACGTCACGCGGTCGACGAATGTGACCATGGGTGTTCTCCTCAACCTGTCGTACGAACGCGAAAAGGGGTGAGCTCCTGGCCCACCCCTTCGCTGACCCTCACCGCGACGACCGAAGCCGTCGACGGCGGGGCCTGATCATGTCATTCCGCTGCGGCGACGATGTTGACGACCTTACGGCCGCCCTTGTTGCCGAACTCGACCGCGCCCGCGGCGAGGGCGAACAGCGTGTCGTCGCCTCCGCGACCCACGTTCGCGCCCGGGTGGAAGTGCGTCCCGCGCTGGCGGACGATGATCTCGCCGGCGTTGACGACCTGGCCGCCGAAGCGCTTCACGCCCAGTCGCTGAGCGTTGGAGTCGCGACCGTTACGGGTGGAGCTTGCGCCCTTCTTATGTGCCATCTCTGCGTCTCCCTGGACTTACTTGATGCCGGTGATCTTGACGCGCGTGAGGTCTTGGCGGTGCCCCTGGCGCTTCTTGTAGCCGGTCTTGTTCTTGAACTTCTGGATGACGATCTTCGGTCCGCGAAGCTCGCCGAGAACCTCGGCGGTGACCTTGACCTTCGAAAGCTTGTCGGCGTCGGTCGTCACGGCGTCGCCGTCGACGAGGAGGACGGCCGGGAGCTCGATCTTGTCGCCGATCGACGCAGCCTGACGGTCGAGGACGACGATCGTGCCGACCTCGACCTTTTCCTGCCGGCCACCGGCTCGCACAACTGCGTAAACCACTTCACACCTGATTTCGTCTGGGGAGCGGGCGCTCCGGATTGTCTAATGAGACGAGGAAAGTCCTGGTGCGGACGCTCACCACGTGCGGCGGATGTCTTCCGACGCTCGGGGCGTGCTCTGCGTCGTCGCTCTTGGCCAGCGAGACGTGACGCACCAAAGGACTACTTTACCGGATGCCGGGACCTCCCGCAAAAGCACGCCTCGACCCGCGTGCCGCACGGCCATGAATAGGATGCGGGGATGACGATCCTCATCGACGACCCGCGCTGGCCTGCGCACGGGCGCCTGTGGTCGCATCTGATCAGCGACAGCGACCTGGAGGAACTTCACGCCTTCGCCGCATCACAGGGAATCCCCCGACGCGGTTTCGACAGAGACCACTACGACGTGCCGGGCGAGATGCACGCGCAGCTCGTCGCGGCCGGCGCCCAGCACGTAGACGGTCATGAACTCGTCCGCCGACTCATCGCCTCGGGGCTGCGCGTGACCGCACGCGAGCGGCGAGCGTGACGGGGGCTACTCCCCCGTCTGAGGCGCCACCGGCGTTCCGGTGAGCGCCGCCGTCGTGACCCGCCGCCGCGCGCGGCCCTGACCCGGCGCCTTCGGCTCCGGGAGAGCCTCGAGCACCGAGTCCAGAAGCAGGTCCTTCTCCGTCTTCGAAGACGTCGGCGGGGCGTCCTTGCGCTTCTTGCGCTGCTTCTTGGGCCGCTCGTTCCCGGTGTCCTTCCGCTCCTTCACCTCAGGCGCCTCGACGGGCTCGGCAGCCTGCGCATCCGGCGCCTGCTCCTCGTGGTGGATCGTCGATGCGGCGATCTGCGCGAGAGCGGACTTGGCGCCTTCGGTGATCACGTGCGTGCCCGAACCGTTCGACGTCGACGACGAGCCGGCGCCACCACCGTTTCCGCCGCGTTGCCGACGTCCGCCGGAGGATGACGACGCATTGCGGTGTTTCACGATCGGGTCGTGGTGCACGATGATGCCGCGGCCGGCGCAGACCTCACAACCTTCGCTGAAGGTCTCGAGGAGCCCGAGACCGAGCTTCTTGCGGGTCATCTGGACGAGGCCCAGCGAGGTCACCTCGGCGACCTGGTGCTTCGTGCGGTCACGGCTCAGACATTCGACAAGTCTGCGCAGAACCAGGTCACGGTTGGATTCGAGCACCATGTCGATGAAGTCGACGACGATGATGCCGCCGATGTCGCGCAGACGCAACTGGCGGACGATCTCTTCGGCGGCCTCGAGATTGTTCTTCGTGACCGTCTCTTCGAGATTTCCTCCCGAGCCGACGAACTTTCCCGTGTTGACGTCGACGACCGTCATCGCTTCGGTCCGGTCGATGACGAGCGAACCGCCCGAGGGCAACCAGACCTTGCGATCGAGGGCCTTCTCGATCTGCTCGGTGATCCGGTGGGCGTCGAACGGGTCGGTGTCGCCTTCGTAGACCTCGACGCGCTCGAGCAGGTCGGGTGCAACGCTTGCGAGGTACGACGTGATCGTCGAGTGCGCGTCTTCACCCTGAATGAGCATGCGGGTGAAGTCTTCGTTGAAGACGTCGCGCACGATCTTGACCAGCAGGTCGGGCTCCGAGTGAAGAAGAGCCGGAGCCTGCAGCGAATCGACCTGGGATGAGATGTGCTCCCACTGGTTCGTGAGGCGCTGCACGTCACGGGTGAGCTGTTCTTCCGTGGCCCCCTCGGCGGCGGTGCGCACGATGACGCCCGACGACTCGGGCAGCACCTCCTTGAGGATCTTCTTCAGACGCGCGCGCTCGGTATCGGGAAGCTTGCGGGAGATGCCGTTCATGGCACCGCCTGGCACATAGACCAGGTACCGGCCTGGAAGCGAGATCTGGCTGGTCAGGCGGGCGCCCTTGTGTCCGACCGGATCTTTGGTGACCTGCACGAGCACCTTGTCGCCGCTCTTGAGTGCCAACTCGATCCGACGAGGCTGATTACCCGTTTCAACGGCGTCCCAGTCGACTTCGCCGGAGTAGAGCACCGCGTTGCGACCACGTCCGATGTCGACGAAGGCGGCTTCCATGCTCGGCAGCACGTTCTGAACGCGACCGAGGTAGACGTTGCCGATGAGCGACGCGTCCTGATTGCGCGCGACGTAGTGCTCGACCAGGACGTCGTCTTCGAGCACGGCGATCTGTACGCGGCCGTTCTTCGATCGCACGATCATGACGCGGTCGACCGCTTCGCGGCGCGCGAGGAACTCCGCCTCGGTGACGACGGCACGCCGGCGACCGGCCTCACGACCGTCACGGCGCCGCTGCTTCTTGGCCTCGAGTCGGGTGGACCCCTTGATGCGCTGCGGCTCGGTGATGACCTCGACCGCACGCTGCCGGTGCGAACCCGGCTGCTCGTTCGCTCCGTCACCCCGCCCGTCGCCCTTGCGGCGGCCGCGGCGGCGCGAAGACCCGGAGGATTGCTGCGGCTGCTGCGCGTCCTCGTCGGAGGAGGGCCTGCCGGGCCGTGCCGGAAGAGGCGTCACTTCGGGCGCATAGAAGTGGAGCGCCGTCGACACACTGGAGACGAAGACCTCGGGAATCAACCCGAGGGAGACCGCGGTCGGCGCCTGCGGCTCTTCGGGAGCGGTCTCGACCTTCTCAGTCGTCGCGCCAGGTTCCGAACCGTTCTTCGCGGGCGTTTCCGGTCCGTCAACCCGGGACGACGTCTCACCGTGTTCGGGCGTGGCGGCCTCCGCTGCGGCCTCCGCCGCCGGCGGTTCCCCGGCCTCCGCGGCGGGTTCTTCGGCGGTCGGTTCGGCGCGTTCGGCGGAAACCGACGCAGCCTCTGCGGCGCCTGCCGGGGGCGGGGTGTCGGTGGCGACCTCCACGTCGGGGCCCTCGAGGGGCTCTGGCGCCACGTCTTCGGACCTCAGGGGCGCGACGACCGCTTCGGCGGCACCGGCCGCATCCGTCGTCGTGGTCTCATTCTCATCTGCGTGGGTATCATCGGCCATCACTGGCGTACTCCTAGCGGGCGCACCGCGCGTCGCCCGGCGAAATCTCTTGCGGCGACGCACTGGCGGTGCCGCGAACTCACTCGGTCTGCAACCGGCCCAAGGCTCAGGCTGCGAGGGCGGTCATCGCCCTGAAGTCTTGTCGTGATGCGTCCACGGCGCGGCCGCGACGCATCCCGGATCATTATCGCACTATCCCCCGCAGAATGTGGTTCATCGACGATCCACAGGTTCTCGCGGCCCGTTTCGGGCTCTGAGACGCATCGCCGTTGGAATAATCGGTGCATGCCGCAACGCCAGACGCATACCCGCCCGACCGCACTCGCCGTGTGGCTGATCATCGCCGGTGTCATCGGGTGGTGGGCGGCGTTCTCGCTCACGATGGAGCGCTTCCGTCTCCTGATGGACCCGAACGCGACCGCGGGTTGCGATTTCAGCATCCTCGTGCAGTGCACGGCGAACCTCGAGTCGTTCCAGGGCAGCGTCTTCGGTTTTCCGAATCCGATCCTCGGACTCACCGGGTGGGTCGCGCCGATCGTCGTGGGCTTCGCGATCCTCGCGCGCGCACGGTTCGCACCGTGGTTCTGGTGGTTCTTCCTCGGTGGAATGACCTTCGCGTTCGGTTTCGTCGTGTGGTTGATCTCACAGAGCATCTTCGAACTGTTCACCCTGTGCCCCTGGTGCATGGTCACATGGGTCGTGACGATCCCGTCGTTCTATGCGGTGCTCCTTCACACCCTGCGATCGGGGATCATCCCGGTGCCGGTGGCCGTGCGTACCGGGGCGGAGCGCCTCATGGGCTGGGTGCCGCTTCTCGCCGTGGCGAGCTACGCGATCATCGCGATCATCGCGCAGCTCCGTCTCGACGTACTGAGCAACCTCTTCTGAGCGTCAGAACCAGATCGCGAGCTCACGCGCGGCGGATTCGGTGCTGTCCGAGCCGTGCACGAGGTTCTGCTGCACCTTCAGGCCCCAGTCTCGGCCCAGGTCGCCGCGGATCGTTCCGGGCGCCGCCGTCGTCGGGTCGGTGGTTCCCGCGAGCGAGCGGAAGCCCTCGATCACACGATTGCCTGCGACGCGGATGGCGACCGACGGGCCGGACATCATGAACTCGAGGAGCGGTTCGTAGAACGGCTTACCCTCGTGCTCGGCGTAGTGCTCCTCCAGGCGGGAACGATCCGGCTCGACGAGGCGGATGTCGACGAGGGCATATCCCTTCGCCTCGATACGGGCGAGGATCGCGCCGGTGAGGCCGCGCGCGACCCCGTCGGGCTTGACGAGAACGAGGGTCTCTTCGGTGGCCATGCGTTGTTCCGTTCCGTTGTTCACGAGTCTTCGGATGCGGCGAGTCGGGCGTTGCGCCGATCCAGCGCCGCTCCCTTGATCGTCGCATATGCGTACATGCCGCCGAAAACGAGCGCGACGACGGCAAGAGCCGGCACGAGGAATGCCCCGAGCGCGACCACCAGTTGGAGCACCCACCCCAACACGATGCCCCAGCGGTAGCGGACGAATCGCCCCGCGGCGATCATCAGCACCGCGACGATCGTGCCTGCCACGATGCCCCACCACGGCTCGACTCCGTCCGGCAGCGCACGCAGACCGTAGATGACCAGCCCGCCGAGGAACGCGACCACCGACTCGAAGGCGAGGACGATGGATGCCAGAGACTCCGCGGCACCCCGGCGACGGCGCGGGCGGGCTGCCTCAGCGGTCACGCCTCCCACCCCGATTTCCAGTCCTCGATCTCCGCGAGCGCGAGGGCCTCTCCGGCGAGCACGACAGAACCCGCGATCACCACCGCACGGCGTGCCGAACCGGCCGCCCACTCCCGAGCGGCCTCTGCCGCTGCGGCGACGTCCGGATGCACCGTGACGCGCGTGCCGGCAGTCTCAGCGAGATCGGCGACCTCTTCTGCGTCGCTGGCGCGATCGGATTGGGGCGCCGTGGCGAACACATGCGTGGCCGCCGGGGCGAGCTCCGCGACGATACCCGCCGCGTCCTTGTCGTCGAGCACGCCGAGCACGACACCCCATTCGTCGAAGTCGAACGACTCCCCCAGCGCCGCGGCGAGGGCGCGTGCCCCGTGCGGATTGTGTGCGGCATCGACGAGCACCGTCGGTTCGATGCCGACCAGCTGGAGGCGCCCGGGCGAGGTGACCTCGCCGAGCCCCTCCGAGACGATGTCCGACGCGATCGGTTGTGTGCCGCCACCCACGAGCGCCTCGACGGCAGCGACCGCCAGGGCGGCGTTCTGCCCTTGATGCGCGCCGTACAACGGCAGATAGACGTCGTCGTACTGTCCCGCGAGTCCGCGCACCGAGATGAGTTGGCCGCCAACAGCGAGGCGTTGCGCCGTGAGCGCGAAGTCTCCACCCTCGAAAGCGAGTGAAGCCTCCTTGGCCGCGGCCGCAGCCTGCAACACGACACCGGCCGCCGGTTGCTGCCGCGCCGAGACGACCGCCGCATCCTTCTTGATGATTCCCGCCTTCACCGCCGCGATGTCGGCGACTGTCTGGCCCAGGCGATCGACGTGATCCACATCGATGGGAGCGAACACCGCGACATCGCCGTCGGCGGTGTTGGTGGAGTCCCAGGCGCCGCCCATCCCCACCTCGAGGACGAGGACGTCGACGGGAGCATCCGCCGCCGCGACGAAGGCGAGGACCGTCAGCAGCTCGAAGAACGTCAGCGGCGCATCGCCCTTGCTCTCCAACTCGGCATCCACGATCCCGACGAAGGGCTCGATCTCGTCCCACGCGTCGGCGATCGCGGCATCGCCGATCGGCTCGCCGTCGATCATGATCCGCTCGGTGAACCGCACCAGATGCGGACTCGTGAACAGCCCCGTGCGCAAGCCGTAGGCACGCAGCAGGCTCTCGATGATGCGGGCCGTCGAGGTCTTGCCGTTCGTCCCCGTCAGGTGCACGACGCGATACGTCCTCTGAGGGTCGTCCAAGAGCTCGAGCAACCGAGCGGTCCGATCCACCCGGGGCTCGACCCAGCGCTCACCCTGACGCGTGAGAAGGTGCGCGTAGACGGCTTCGGCACGACTGCGATCACTCATCGGAGGCTCCCCTCATGCGGCCGACGAGGATACGGACGTCGCCCCTGTTCGCGTAGGTTCCGGCCGGCACGACGGCAGTGTGCTCGATCGCGGCGCCCGGCCTCCATTCGATCAGAAGTTCCTCGAGCTCATCATCCTCGCCCGCGACGAACACGGCATGGGCCAGGGCGAGGGTCTCGCCCGCGACGTCGGCGGTCTCGAACGCCTGCGCGAAGGCTTCGCCGTCCGCGCGGTCCGCGAAGATGACCTCGAGACGGATGCGGTCGCTCACCTCGAACCCTGCCGCCTTGCGCGTGTCTTGGACGGCGCGAATGATGTCACGCGCAAGTCCTTCTGCTTCGAGCGCGGGTGTCGTCGTCGTGTCCAGCAGCACGAAACCGCCGTCTGCGAGCAACGCGAGCGCTTCGCCGTCGGGTCGCCCGGTGGTCTCGAGAACGAGCTCGTACTCCCCCGCCTGCAGCGCGAGGCCGCCCGCGGTCACGACGCCGTCCGACTCGCTCCAGTCGCCGGACTTGGCTGCCTGGATCGCGCGCTGCACCTCGCGTCCGAGCCGCGGGCCGGCTGCGCGTGCATTCACCGAGAGACGGTGGGTGACGCCGAAGTCGGCTGCGGCGCCCTCTTCGAGCTCGACGAGCTCGATCGCCTTGACGTTGAGCTCGTCGCGCAGGATGTCGTCGAATTGCGCGAGGCCCGCGGCATCCGGAACAACCACCGTGAGCAGCGGCAGGGGCAGCCGCACGCGCTTGCCTTCCTTCTTGCGCAGCGCGTTCGCGACGCTCGACACCTCGCGCACCGCGTCCATCGCCCGACGGATGTCGGTCGCGGGAGCGAACGCATCGGCGTCCGGCCAGTCCTGCAGGTGCACGCTACGACCACCGGTGAGTCCCTGCCACACACGTTCGGCGACGAGCGGGATCAACGGGGCAGCGACGCGGGTCAAGGTCTCGAGCACCGTATACAGCGTGTCGAACGCCTCGCGACTGGTCTGATCGTCTGAGACACCGACCCAGAACCTGTCGCGCGACCGACGGATGTACCAGTTGGTGAGGGCCTCACCGAACTCGCGCAGCTTCGCTGCGGCACTCGTCGAGTCGAGCCCTTCGAGGTCGTCGGCGACGCCGCGCACGAGATCAGCCGTGAGCGCGAGGATGTACCGGTCGAGCACGTTGGTCGAGTCGGTGCGCCAGACGGCCTCATACCCGGTACCCCCCGGGCCTCCCGCGGCGTTGGCGTACGTCGCGAAGAAGTACCACGCGTTCCAGAGCGGAAGCAGGAACTCCCGCACGCCGGCGCGGATCCCCTCTTCGGTGACGATGAGGTTGCCGCCTCTGAGGACCGAGGATCCCATCAGGAACCAACGCATCGCATCCGACCCGTCACGATCGAACACTTCGGACACGGCGGGGTAGTTGCCCAGGGATTTCGACATCTTGTACCCGTCGTTGCCGAGCACGATGCCGTGACACGAGACCCCTGTGAAGGCGGGGCGGTCGAAGAGCGCCGTGGAGAGCACGTGCATGACGTAGAACCAGCCCCGCGTCTGACCGATGTACTCCACGATGAAGTCGGCCGGCGCGTGCGTGTCGAACCACTCGCGGTTCTCGAACGGATAATGCACCTGCGCGTACGGCATCGAGCCGGAATCGAACCAGACGTCGAAGACGTCCTCGATCCGCCGCATCGTGCTGCGGCCGGTCGGGTCGTCCGGATTCGGGCGGGTCAGCTCGTCGATGAACGGACGGTGGAGGTCGACTTCGCCGTCGGCGTTTCGCGGCAGGCGCCCGAAATCGCGCTCGATGTCGGCGAGCGAACCGTAGACGTCCACCCGCGGGTACTCGGGGTCGTCGCTCTTCCAGACCGGGATCGGAGATCCCCAATACCGGTTGCGGCTCACCGACCAGTCGCGCGCGCCCTCGAGCCATTTGCCGAACTGCCCGTGCTTGACGTTCTCGGGCACCCAGGTGATCTGCTCGTTGTTCGCGAGCAGGCGGTCCTTGATGTCGGTGACGCGGATGAACCAGCTCGACACCGCTCGATAGATCAGGGGGTTGCGGCAGCGCCAGCAGTGCGGATAGGAGTGCTCGTAACTGGCCTCACGCAACAGACGTCCGTCGGCGCGGAGGAGGCGGATGAGCGGCCGGTTGGCATCCATCCACAGTTCACCCGCCACCTCGGTGACCGCAGGAAGGAAGCGGCCACCGTCGTCAAGGCTCATGATGAGCGGGATGCCGGCGGCTTCGGTGACACGCTGGTCGTCCTCGCCGTAGGCCGGCGCCTGGTGCACGATGCCGGTGCCGTCTCCGGTCGACACGTAGTCGTCGACGAGGATCCGCCATGCCCGTTCGGTGCCATACCTCTCGGCGTCGGCGTAGTGGTCGAACAGGCGGTCGTAGTGCACGTCGGCGAGCTCCGCGCCCATAACCGTGGATTCGATGGCGGCAAGTGCCTCCTCGGCGCCGTCGTAACCGAGGTCCTTGGCGTATCCACCGATGAGTTCGCGCGCCAGCAGGTAGCGGTGGGCGGTCGCCGAGGCGGTGTCATCGCCGTCGGGCACGTCTGCCGCGCCGTTCGGACCGCCCGGCACGACGGCATAGACGATCTCGGGACCGACCGCGAGAGCGAGGTTGGTCGGCAGTGTCCAGGGTGTCGTCGTCCACGCGAGGGCACGGACGCCGGTCAGACCCAGCACCTCGGCCTTCTCCCCGACGAGGGGGAACGTCACGGTGACCGACGGATCCTGGCGCATCTGGTAGACGTCGTCATCCATGCGCAGCTCGTGCGTCGACAGCGGTGTCTCGTCGCGCCAGCAGTAGGGCAACACCCGGTATCCCTCATAGGCCAGCCCCTTGTCATACAGGGTCTGGAATGCCCACAGGACCGACTCCATGTACCCGGTGTCGAGGGTCTTGTACCCGTTCTCGAAGTCCACCCAGCGCGCTTGGCGAGTGACATAGTCCTGCCATTCGCGGGTGTAGGCCAGCACCGACTCGCGCGCCTTCGCGTTGAAGACGTCGATGCCCATGGCCTCGATCTCGCTCTTCTCCGTCAGGCCGAGCTGCTTCATCGCCTCGAGTTCTGCGGGAAGCCCGTGCGTGTCCCATCCGAACACGCGGTCGACCTTCTTGCCCCGCATCGTCTGGAACCGCGGGAAGAGGTCCTTTGCGTAGCCCGTCAAGAGGTGTCCGTAGTGCGGAAGTCCGTTGGCGAACGGCGGACCGTCGTAGAACACCCACTCCGGCGCACCGTCCCGGTTCTCGATCGACGCGCGGAAAGTGTCGTCCTCGCGCCACTGGTCGAGCGTCTCGCGCTCGATCTCCGGAAAGCGCGGGCTCGGCACGACGGGTCCGAACGAGGCACCCGTGTGAGAAGGGCGAGGGTAAGTCATGTCACTCCTGCAGGTATCGATGCATCCTGCAGGGACGACTCCTCTCGAAGCCGCGGTACCACCCCGCGTTGCCGTTGTCGGCCTCTCTCACTGCGGCTGTGACGGGCCTGCCCCGCCCGGGTCTAGTGGGGGCCGAGGCCCTGTTCTTCCGGGAGCTCCCCGGTGATGTCCGGATCGATGCTGCTGCCGCCCAGTGTACCCCCGTGTCGGCCGGGCTGTACCCCGTGTCGGCCGGGCTGCCCGTACGCGGGCGCGGGGTAGCGTCGGTGGCATGATTCGTCGAACCGAGCACCCGGCGCCGCCCCGCCTCTCGGAGCCAGACCTGCCCGACATCCTCTCGGGCGGCGGACGAATCCGTGCCAGAACCGAGCACTTTCAGCGCCGCTTCGATGCGCTCGAGAGCGAGACGGATGCCGACCACGCCGTCATCACCGAGTGCCGCATCGCCGGTGCGGCCACCGACGCGTGGTCCCTCACCGGCGCGACGCTCATCGACGTCGACATCGAGCACCTGCGCGCGACCACGATCACCGCGCGTGAATCGCGATGGCGTCGCGTCCGGATCACCGGTGGCCGCATCGGCACCCTCGACCTCTCGGCGGCGGAACTCGATGAAGTGGAGCTCCGCGGCATCCGCATCGACTACCTCGCGCTCGGCAGGTCACGCGTCGAAGACCTCCTGATCACAGACTGCACCTTCACGACCCTCGATGTCCCCGGTGCCACACTGCGCCGTGCGGCGTTCTCCGACTCCCGCGCCGACGAGCTGGATACGCGGGGGCTGTCCGCCGAAAACGTCGACCTCCGCGGCCTGGAGGTGTTGTCCATCACCGACCCGACGGCGGTTCGCGGTGTCACGATGAGCGAGCGCCAAGTGGACTTCCACGCGCGCGCGTTCGCGACCAGCCTGGGCGTGCACGTCGCGGGCGAACGGTAGAATCGGCCCGCACCCCACACTCAGGCACGCTCACACAGTGCCGCACATACGCACGAGGAGACCCGCCATGGCCGACGCCCGAATCCCCGAGAAGCCCGCCCTCGAAGGTCTCGAAGAAAGGTGGGATGCCGCGTGGCACGACCAGGGCACGTACCTGTTCGACCGCCTGCGTGCCGCCGCGGTCGGCCGCGCCGGGGTCTATTCAGTGGACACGCCCCCGCCGACGGCGTCGGGGTCGCTGCACATCGGTCACGTGTTCAGCTACACGCACACCGACGTCCGCGTGCGGTTCGAGCGCATGCGCGGCAAGACGGTGTTCTACCCGATGGGGTGGGACGACAACGGCTTGCCGACCGAACGGCGCGTGCAGAACTACTACGGCGTGCGGTGCGATCCGTCGCTTCCGTACGACGCCGAATTCGTACCTCCGTTCCAGGGCGACGCCAAGAGCCTCAAGCCCGCCGACCAGGTCGCGATCAGTCGTCGCAACTTCATCGAGCTGTGCGAGAGTCTGACGCTCGAAGATGAGAAGCACTTCGAGTCACTCTTCCGTCAGCTCGGACTCAGCGTCGATTGGACGCAGACCTACCGCACCATCTCCGACGACACCATGCGCACGAGCCAGTCGGCGTTCCTGCGCAACCTCGAACGCGGTGAGGCCTACCAGGCACTCGCGCCGACCCTGTGGGACATCGACTTCCGTTCGGCGATCGCTCAGGCCGAACTCGAAGACCGGGACCAGCCGGCGGCGTACCACCGCGTGGCGTTCCACAAGACCGATGGCACCGGCGACGTGCACATCGAGACGACGCGTCCCGAGCTGCTGCCGGCCTGCGTCGCCCTCGTCGCCCACCCCGGCGACGAGCGTTACCAGCCCCTGTTCGGCACGACGGTGCGCACGCCCCTGTTCGACGTCGAGGTCCCCGTTCTCGCACATCCACTCGCTCAGCCTGACAAGGGGTCCGGCATCGCGATGATCTGCACCTTCGGCGATGTCACCGACGTCGTGTGGTGGCGGGAACTCGACCTCCCCAACCGCACGATTCTCGGTCAGGACGGCCGAGTCATCGCCGAAGCACCGGACGTGATCGTCACGGAATCCGCGAAATCGGCGTATGCCGAGCTCGCCGGCAAGACGGTGTTCAGCGCGAAGAAGGCCGTCGTCGAGCTGCTCCGTGCCTCCGGCGAGCTCGAGGGCGATCCCAAGCCCTTCACGCACGCCGTGAAGTTCTTCGAGAAGGGCGATCGCCCGCTCGAGATCGTGTCGACCCGCCAGTGGTACGTGCGAAACGGCGCGCGCGACGAAGTACTGCGCGAGCGCCTCATCGCGCTCGGCCAGGAGATGAACTGGCACCCCGACTTCATGCGGGTGCGGTACGAGAACTGGGTCGGCGGGCTCACGGGCGACTGGCTCGTCTCGCGACAGCGCTTCTTCGGCGTTCCGATCCCGGTGTGGTACCCACTCGACGAGAACGGTGAGCGGATCTACGATCGCGTCATCACGCCGGATCTCTCCGCCCTCCCCGTCGATCCGACGACGGACGTCCCGCCGGGGTACACGGCCGACCAGCGCGGCGTGCCCGGCGGTTTCGAGGGTGAGCGCGACATCTTCGACACGTGGGCGACGTCGTCGCTGACCCCGCAGCTCGCCGGCGGCTGGCAGCGTGACGACGAGCTGTGGAATCTGGTCGCCCCGTTCGATCTGCGACCGCAAGGCCAGGACATCATCCGTACCTGGCTCTTCTCGACGATGCTGCGCAGCGCTCTCGAGGACGATCGCGCGCCGTGGACCGACGCCGCGATTTCGGGCTTCATCGTCGATCCCGATCGCAAGAAGATGTCGAAGTCGAAGGGGAACGTCGTCACCCCCGCCGACATCCTCGACGCTCACGGCACCGATGCGGTGCGCTACTGGTCCGCATCGAGCCGACTCGGAGCGGATGCCGCGTTCGATCCGCAGAACCCGACCCAGGTGAAGATCGGACGCCGGCTCGCCATCAAGCTTCTCAATGCTTCGAAGTTCGTGCTGTCGTTCCCCGTTCCCGAGGGCGCGACCATCACGCACGCGCTCGACGCATCGATGCTGACCACGCTCGACGGCGTGGTGCGCGACGCGACCGCCGCGTTCGAGCGCTACGACCACGCACGCGCCCTCGAGCTCACCGAGTCGTTCTTCTGGGCGTTCTGCGACGACTATCTCGAGCTCGTGAAGGAACGCGCGTACAACCGCGCCGACGTCGGACAGGCCTCGGCCGCACTCGCGCTTCGCACCGCGCTGTCGACGATGCTGCGTCTGTTCGCACCGGTGCTGTCGTTCGCCTCCGAAGAGGCATGGTCCTGGTTCAACGACGGTTCCGTGCATACCGCCGAATGGCCGACGCCTCTCGGAATCGAAGGCGATGCCGCGGTCCTGTCGACTGTGAGTGCCGCGCTCATCGGCATCCGCCGCGCGAAGACCGAGGCGAAGGCTTCGCAGAAGACGCCCGTGCAGCGGCTGACGATCGCGGCGGATGCCGCATCCGTCGCCGCCATCCGACTCGCCGAGGGTGACCTCAAGGCAGTCGGACGCATCGCGGAGATCACCTTCGCGGATGCGGCAGAGCTCTCGGTGACCGGTGTCGAACTCGCGCCGGCTGAGGAGGCATGATGCAACTCGGAACACGATGGACCTCGGGAGACGAGCCGCCGCGGGCCGTGCCGGAGGCGTTGGCCCGTGGCATCCGATCAGTGGATCAGGCGATCCCGACGGATGATCTCGGTCAACCACGCCCGCGATGGACACTCACGTGGTTGGAGGGACGCCCGATCGCCGAACTCGACACCGGTGTGGTCGTCACTCTCGGCGCGGACGGCGAACCGCAGGTCGGCCGCGCGCCCGACGACGAGTTCGCCTGAGCGGTCCCCCTCACTCCTGCGGTTCGGTGTGCTGTGAGGCCTGCAGCATGAGGCGCGCCGCGATCGCGGTGGCGACCAGAGTCACGACCGCCGCGATCGCATAGGGCAGCCGCAGATCGGCGCGCGCCACGAACCCACCCAACAGCGTCGCGAAGGGGAACAGACCCCACGTCACGGTCCGGATGATCCCGAGCACGCGTCCGAAGAGCGCGCCGGGGACGATCGCCTGGCGAAGCGCACCCCAGGGCACGTTCCACATCGATATGGCACACGCCATCAGCGCGTAGGCCAACATGCCGGTGATGAGTTCGGGCGCGAGCCAGACACCGATGAGCGACACCCCGGCAAGAACCGTGCCGGTCAGCATGATCGCGCCCCTTCCGAACCGTGCCACCAGTGGTGCGGCGATGAGCGATCCGGTGAGCGCCCCAAGGCCGATCACCGCGGTCACCACGCCGATGGCGGCGGGGACGACCCCCAGCTCGTCGAGGAAGTACAGAAACGTCGGGGCTTGAGCGAACGCGAACGCGCTGCCCAGCACCGATGTGTACAGGACCATCGCGCGCAGAAAGCGGTGCCGCCACAGGTAGGCGGCCGCTTCACGAGCGGACGAGCCTCCAGGCGGCCGCGGCGCTCCGGCGACGGTTGCCGCGACCAACGGTTCTCCGGATGCCGCCGCGGTCGCCGCATCCGGTGCGGTCGGCCGCGCACCGACCGCCGGGTGAGCGCGTGCGGGGGCAGGCTCACGCAGGGGTCGGGCAGCGACCACGGGCAGGAGCAGAGCAAGAGCGATGGGGATGACATACCCCCCTGCACCCACCCACAGCGGCAACGCGAGCGAGACGGCGAACAGGACTCCCGCGATGGGCGTCGCGATGAAGCTGTCGATCGTGATCTGCGCGGCCTGCATGAATCCGTTGGCGCGATCGAGCGAGCGACGTTCGACCAGCGTCGGGATGATGGCATTCGTGGCGTTGTCGAACAACGTCTCGCCGACCCCGAACACGAGCACCGCACCCAGCAACCACCAGATATCGAGGGAACCGGCGACGGTGAGAACGGCGAGCAGCAGCGCGGTCCCTCCCCGCAGCGTGTTGGCGAGCGCCATGATCCACCGTCGGTCGAAGCGGTCGACGATGATGCCCGCAGGAATCCCGAAGACCAGCCACGGCACGAACGCAAGTGCACCGATCGCGGCGATCGCCAATGGGTCACGCGTGAGCGTCGTGGCAATGAGCGGCACCGCGGTGCGCCCCAGACCGTCAGCGAGGTTGCTGAAGGCTGCCGCGGTCCACAACTTGCCGAAGTCGCGCGACAGGGGCGTGTCGGCCCGCATCCGCGAAGCGGCGACGTTCGTCATCGCGGGAGGAGCCCGAGGCCACCGGATGCGGTGGCGAAAGCCCGATCATCGGCGTGCGCGGTCAACGTCGACGGGACCAGCCGACGTTCGACGCGTCGCCGCGCGGAGCGCGACACGGTGCGTTCCAACGCCGAGGCAACACGGAGAAGGCTCCGTTCGAACGGTGTGATCGTGATGCTGACGCCGGTCATGACGGATCTCCGAGGTCGGGTAGCGGGAAGACATCGGCGCGAATGCTGACACGCCGCACATCATCGCCCTGCTGATGGCGGTAGGTATCGACGGTCTCGTCCACAAGGGCCTGGATCTTGAGCGTGAGATCACGTGCCTGCTCCGGCGTGAGAGATGTCGTTGCCGTGGAGATGAGTGACGAGTCGCGCCACGACTCTTCGATTCGATCGAGACCGTGTCCGACGAACGCGAGCAACTGGTCGTTGCGATTGCGGAGGAACTCGCTCATGACCACTTGCGAGGCCGCGCGCCCCGCCGGGGAGGTGATCGTCTCGGGGCTACCGAACGACACACCTCCGTCCGGCCGCTCCCACCACCGCTCCCGTCCGGTGCCTTTGTCGGGAACCTCGCGGATCAGGTCGTGTTTCGCCAGCGCCCTGAGGTGGTAGCTGGTCGAGCCGCTCGACTCCCCCAATCGCTCCGCCAGAGAGCTCGCGGTCTGGGGGCCGTACGTGCTGAGGATGTCGTACATCCGCACCCGGAGAGGATGCGCCAGCGCTCGCAGCGCACCGCTGTCGAGCACCCGATCGCGGCTGTGGCGCGCCTCGACGCGGGCGGCGAGATCGTTCTGTTCGTCATCCATGCCACGACCGTAGCAATGCAAATGTTTCTTTGCAAGCGTACCTTTGCAAATGCTTCTTTGCGCCTCGGGTGGTGTCCGCTTAGGGTGAGGAGATGGCATCCGAGAACCCACTCCTCACTACGTCGACGCCGCCCTTCGGCATCCCGGATTACGCGGCGATCCGCGCCGAGCACTACCTGCCCGCGTTCGACCAGGCGTTCGACGAGCATCTGGCCGAGATCGCGGCCATCACCCGCGTACCCTCGGCAGCGACCTTCGAGAACACGATGATCCCCCTCGAAAAGAGCGGCAAGCTGCTCGGCGATGTCGCGCGTGCGTTCTTCACCGTTGCCGGGGCGGACTCGACGGACGAGATCCAGGAGCTCGAACAGGTGCTTGCGCCCCGGCTCTCCGCACACCAGGACGCGATCCAGCTCGACAGCGACCTCTACGCGCGGATCAAGCACGTCTACGACGAGCTCGATGCGCTCGACCTCGATCCGGAGCAGCGCTACCTCGTCGAACGCCACTACTTCGAGATGACCCGCGCCGGAGCGGGTCTCGACGACGCTCAGAAGGCCGAGCTGACGGCGATCAACCAGCGGATCTCCACCCTCATGGCGGCGTTCGAGAAGAACCTCCTGAACGACACCAACGACCACGCCGTCGTATTCGATGCCGCGGAGGAACTGAGCGGACTCTCCGCCGGCGAACTCTCCGCGGCAGCGCAAGCAGCGACCGACCGCGGGCTCGACGGCAAGTGGATCGTCACACTCACCCTTTTCACCGGGCATCCGTACCTCTCCTCGCTCACCGACCGCGAATCGCGTCGTCGCATCTTGGAAGCGTCCCGCTCGCGCGGCCGGCGCGGCAACGAGCACGACAACGCCATGACCCTGCGCGAGCTCGTGCGACTGCGTGCCCGGCGTGCGGCGTTGCTCGGCTTCGCCTCACACGCCGCATACACGACGGCGGATGAGACCGCCCGGTCGGCAGAAGCCGTCGAATCCCGACTGCGCAAACTCGCGCCTGCCGCCGCCCGCAACGCGCGACGCGAGCAGGCTGCCCTCCAGCGGATCATCGACGACGGCGACGCCCCGTTCACCCTTGAGGCCCACGACTGGGCCTTCTACACCGAGAAGCTGCGACAGGCCGAGTACGACATCGACACCGCGGCCCTTCGCCCGTGGTTCGAAGCCGAACGCGTGCTTCAGGACGGCGTGTTCCGCGCCGCGACCGATCTGTACGGCATCACGTTCGAGGAGCGGCCCGACATCCGGGGATACCACCCCGACGTCCGCGCATTCGAAGTGCGCAACGCCGACCGTTCGGTGCTGGGCGTGTACCTGCTCGACCTGTACACCCGCGACACCAAACGCGGCGGCGCCTGGATGAACTCCCTCGTCGAACAATCGCGGCTTCGCGGCACCCAGCCCGTCGTCGTCAACAATCTGAACGTCTCCAAGCCCGCCACAGGAACCCCCACCCTCCTCACCCTCGACGAGGTCACCACCCTCTTCCACGAGTTCGGGCACGCCCTGCACGGCCTGTTCGCGACCGTCTCCTACCCGCACTTCGCGGGGACGAACGTCTGCCGAGACTTCGTCGAGTTCCCCAGCCAGGTGAACGAGATGTGGATCTATTGGCCCGAGATCCTGGCGTCGTACGCGCGGCACATCGATACCGACGAACCGCTGCCCGGCGATCTTGTCGAGCGCCTGCGTGCGTCCGGGACGTTCAACGAGGGCTTCAGCACGAGCGAGTACCTCGCTGCGGCCTGGATCGATCAGGCCTGGCACGTGCTCTCGCCGACCGAAGCTGCCGAAGAGATGGACATCGACGAGTTCGAGGCGCGAGCCCTGGCCGACATCGGGCTCGACAACCCCGTCGTCCCGCCCCGCTACTCGTCGCCGTACTTCGCTCACATCTTCGCCGGTGGGTACAGCGCGGGCTACTACTCGTACATCTGGAGCGAGGTCCTCGACGCCGACACGGTCGAGTGGTTCCGCGAGAACGGTGGACTCACGCGAGCCAACGGGGATCGGTTCCGCGAGAAGCTGCTCGGCGTCGGCGGATCGAAGGACCCGCTTGAGGCGTACCGCGACTTCCGTGGACGGGATGCCGACATCCGCCCGCTGCTCGAGCGCCGCGGCCTCACGGACTGACCCGCGTCCCGCGCCGCACCGCTCGGCTCATCTGCTGAGCGTCGGCTCATCTGCCGGACCGACAGGCGGCAGATGAGCCGACGGGATGTGCGGCTCCCGCGAAGTGCGCAGAGCGACACTAGTGCGACGTCGAGACGCCCGGGCGCCCGCGACCACGGATGCCGGTTTCGCGGCTGCCGGATCCCGGATGCCGGGTTCCGGGCTGCGGGATGCCGGGTTGTCGGGTTGTCGGCTGCCGGATGCCGCACTCTTTGGGTCGGCCGAGCTCTCGGATGCCGGATTCCCTGGGGTCGGCCGGACTCGTCAAGCCGCGGAACCGTGCTGGCCCAACCGCTGTGGGGACTGCCCCGGCGAATCCAACCGTGGCGCGCCTGGGAGGGAGTCATCCAGCGGCAGTGGAGTCGGGCCCGGCTCCTAGAGCCGAAACGGCACCCGGTTGGGACTCACCCCGTCGCGGCGGCTTCGG
Source organism: Microbacterium koreense (assembly GCF_042677105.1). NCBI lineage: Bacteria > Bacillati > Actinomycetota > Actinomycetes > Micrococcales > Microbacteriaceae > Microbacterium > Microbacterium koreense. The sequence goes on along the minus strand of NZ_JBHTIM010000001.1, from coordinate 1,901,858 downwards.
ACTTGGGCCGAGCGTCAGGCGCTCTTGCGCTTCTCGCGCAGGACCAGTGTCGGTGCGGCACCGTCCACGACGGCGCCCCGGGTCACGATCACCTTGTCGACGTCATCGGTCGACGGGATCTCGAACATGATCGGGCCCAGCACCTCCTCGAGAATCGCTCGCAACCCGCGCGCACCCGTCTTTCGGGCGACCGCCATGTCGGCGATCGCCTCGAGCGCCTCTGTATCGAACTCAAGGTGCACATCGTCGATCTCGAACATGCGCTGGTACTGCTTGACCAACGCGTTCTTCGGCTCGGTCAGAATCTCCATGAGCGCGGGGCGGTCCAGCGGGGACACCGATGCCACGACCGGGAGCCGGCCGATGAACTCGGGGATCAGGCCGAACTTGTGGAGGTCTTCAGGCCGGACTTCGCTGAACAGCGTGTGGTCGTCATCTTTGTCATGTAGGGGCGCACCGAACCCGACGCCGTGCTTGCCGACACGCGACGAGATGATCTCCTCAAGCCCCGCGAACGCGCCGGCGACGATGAACAGGACGTTCGTCGTGTCGATCTGGATGAACTCCTGGTGGGGGTGCTTGCGCCCACCCTGCGGCGGCACCGAGGCAACGGTACCCTCGAGGATCTTCAGCAACGCTTGCTGCACACCCTCTCCCGATACGTCGCGGGTGATCGACGGATTCTCGGCCTTGCGCGCGATCTTGTCGACTTCATCGATGTAGATGATGCCGGTCTCGGCACGCTTCGTGTCGAAATCCGCGGCCTGCAGGAGCTTCAGCAGGATGTTCTCGACGTCCTCGCCGACGTAGCCGGCTTCGGTGAGAGCCGTGGCATCCGCGACAGCGAACGGGACGTTCAGACGCTTGGCGAGCGTCTGAGCCAGATAGGTCTTTCCACATCCGGTCGGTCCGAGAAGCAGGATGTTGCTCTTGGCGATCTCGACCTCGTCGGCGCGCTGTTCGGCCGACTGAATCGTGCCGCGGGCGCGCACACGCTTGTAGTGGTTGTACACCGCGACCGAAAGGGCCCGCTTGGCGTCTTCTTGCCCGACGACGTACTCCTCGAGGAATCCGAAGATCTCACGCGGTTTCGGCAGATCGAACTCGGTGACGGCCTCGGACGAGGACTCGGCCATGCGCTCTTCGATGATCTCGTTGCACAGTTCGACGCACTCGTCGCAGATGTAGACGCCGGGTCCCGCGATCAACTGCTGGACCTGCTTCTGACTCTTTCCGCAGAAGGAGCACTTGAACAAGTCGGCGCTCTCACCGATACGTGCCATCGGGCTCCTCCTCGCTGGATCGGGTCTCCGGCTCTGAACCGAGCCTAACCGCTGGCGCCGACATGAGGTCGCATTGCGACACGCCCTCTGCGCGAAAGGCGGATGCCCCGCTGATCGGTGGTGTCGATCGGCGGGGCATCCGGCATCCGTCGCGCGTTCAGGAAGTGATCGCGGCCTGTCCACGCTTGCGCGTCGTCAACACCTGGTCGACGATGCCGTACTCAAGCGATTCCTGCGCCGAGAGGATCTTGTCGCGATCGATGTCCTTGTTGACCTTGGCGACGTCCTGACCGGTGTGCCGGGCCATGGTCTCCTCGAGCCACGTGCGCATGCGCATGATCTCGGCCGCCTGGATCTCGATGTCGGAGGCCTGTCCGTGACCGGCCTCGCCCATGGCGGGCTGGTGCATCAGAATGCGGGCGTTGGGCAACGCGAGGCGCTTGCCGGGAGCACCGGCGGCGAGCAGCACCGAGGCCGCCGATGCCGCCTGCCCGAGAACGACGGTCTGGATCTGCGGCGACACGTACTGCATCGTGTCGTAGATCGCCGTCATGGCCGTGAAGGATCCACCGGGCGAGTTGATGTACATGATGATGTCGCGGTCGGGATCCTGCGACTCAAGCACGAGAAGCTGCGCCATGACGTCGTCGGCGGAGGCGTCGTCGACCTGCACGCCGAGGAAGATCACGCGATCCTCGAACAGCTTGTTGTACGGGTCCTGGCGCTTGTAGCCGTAGGCGGTGCGCTCCTCGAACTGCGGGAGGATGTAGCGGCTGCCGGGCATCTGCAGGCCCTGCGGGGCGGATGCGCCGAAGGTCGGAGTGTGCATTCGGATTCTCTCTCTTTCGCCGTCAGCCTGGTCAGTTCGCGGTTCCGCCGCCACCGACGACGTCTGCGGCGGATTCGCGGATGTGGTCGACGAAGCCGTATTCGAGGGCCTCCTCGGCCGAGAACCAGCGGTCGCGGTCGCCGTCGGCGTTGATCTGCTCGACCGACTTTCCGGTCTGCGATGCGGTGATCTCAGCGAGACGCTTCTTCATGTCGAGGATCAGCTGAGCCTGGGTCTGGATGTCGCTCGCAGTGCCACCGAAGCCACCGTGGGGCTGGTGGAGCAGGACGCGGGCGTTCGGGGTGATGTAGCGCTTGCCCTTCGTGCCGGCGGTGAGCAGGAGCTGACCCATCGACGCGGCCATCCCGATCCCGACCGTGACGATGTCGTTCGGCACGAACTGCATGGTGTCGTAGATCGCCATACCTGCGGTGATGGAACCACCGGGCGAGTTGATGTAGAGGTAGATGTCTTTCTGCGAATCTTCCGCAGCCAGCAGCAGGATCTTCGCGCAGATCTCGTTGGCGTTCTCGTCACGCACCTCCGACCCCAGCCAGATGATGCGGTCCTTCAGCAGCCTGTCGAAGACGCTTGTCGCGACAAGTGGTTCGGCCATGTGACTCTCCTGTTTCCGTCGTCGTCGCACTCGAATCTACCGGCGCAGCAGCGGCGACCCGCCCGTGTTCGCCCTGGGCAGATCACGGGGCGGATCATCCGATCACGAGCCCACGGTGTCGGGGCGGAAGACGACGAAGGGGCGGATGCCGACGGCACCCGCCCCTTCGTGTTGCGCTGTCGCGATCAGGCCTTGTCAGCCTCGGCTTCGTCGGCCGCGGCGTCCACGATCTCCTCAGCTTCTTCGACGACCTCTTCTTCGGCAGCGGCCTCTTCCTCAGCGGTGATGAAGCCGGTGAGGTCGACGGGCTTGCCGTCGGTGTCGACGACCGTGACCTTGCCGAGCGCAACACCGAGTGCCTTGTTGCGTGCGACTTCGCCGACCATCGCGGGCAACTGGTTGCCCTGCTGCAGCGCCTCGACGAACTCCTGCGGAGCCATGCCGTACTGCGCTGCCGACTGGATGAGGTACTGGGTCAGTTCGTCTTGCGACACCTGGACCTCGAAGGTCTCGGCGATCTTGTCGAGCACCATCTGCGTCTTGAACTGCTTCTCGCTGGCCTCGGCGACCTCGGCGCGGTGCGTGTCGTCCTCGAGGCGACCCTCACCCTCGAGGTGGTTGTGCACCTCGTCTTCGATGAGCTGAGCGGGAACCGGGATGTCCAGCGTCTCGATCAACGTCTCGATCAGCTTGTCACGCGCTGCAGAGGCCTGCGTGAAGGCGCCCTGCTGTCCGACGCGCTCCGAGAGGCTGTCGCGCAGTTCGGCGATGGTGTCGAACTCGCTCGCCATCTGTGCGAAGTCGTCGTCTGCCTCGGGGAGCTCGCGCTCCTTGACGGCTTTCACGGTCACGGCGACCTCAGCCTCTTCGCCGGCGTGGTCGCCGCCGACGAGCTTCGAGCGGAACGTCGTGTCCTCACCGGCGGTGAGCGAGTCGACGGCCTCGTCGATGCCTTCGAGGAGTTCGCCCGACCCAACCTCATAAGACACGCCCTCGGCGCGGTCGATCTCGTTGCCGTCGATCGTCGCGACGAGGTCGAGCTCGACGAAGTCACCCTTCGCCGCGGGACGGTCGACCGTGATGAGCGTGCCGAAGCGGGCTCGCAGACCGTTGAGCTCTTCGTCGATGGCGTTCTCGTCGAGCTCGACGCTCTCGACCTCGAGGGTGATGCCGTCGAGCTCGGGCAGGTCGAAGTCCGGGCGGACGTCGACCTCGACGGTCACCTGGAGGTCGCCCGAGAAGTCCTTCTCGTTGGGCCACTCGACGACCTCTGCGCTCGGGCGGCCGAGAACACGGATCTCGTTGGCCTCGACGGCCTGGCGGTAGAACCCGTCGAGCCCTTCGCTGACGGCGTGCTCGAGCACCGCGAGACGGCCGATGCGCTGGTCGATGATCGGCGCGGGCACCTTGCCCTTGCGGAAGCCGGGGATCTGCACGTCCTGTGCGATGTGCTCGTACGCGTGCGTGATGCTCGGCTTGAGGTCATCGGGCGTGACCGTGATGTTGAGCTTGACCCGTGTCGGGCTGAGCTTCTCGACGGTGCTGTTCACCATGCCTGTTCGTTCTCCTTCGTCGGCCCGCGCGCGAACGCGGGGTGAAGTTCTGGGGTTCGTGGGGCCGTTCGTCGGGGCGACAGGATTTGAACCTGCGACCTCCCGCTCCCAAAGCGGGCGCTCTACCAAGCTGAGCTACGCCCCGGGCAGGTCGCACGCGGACGCGCGGACACGAAACGGCCCCCAGAAGTCTAGCCGACGTGGATGCGCGATACCCGCCCCCCGTTCAGGCAGGCCGTTTCCGCTGGCTGCGCCTTCGAGGGGCCGGTCCCTCCGAAGCAGACATCCGCCCCTCCTCATCACGCGAGTTGCCCGGTGAGGCGGGGTCACGAGTGCCGCGTGTCACGAGTGCGACGGTCGGTGGCATAGACTGTCGGATGCCGCGGCTCGCCGCTGCGGGGATGTAGCTCAATGGTAGAGCCTCAGTCTTCCAAACTGATGGTGCGGGTTCGATTCCCGTCATCCCCTCCACATACGCCTTCCACGGGGCTGGTTCCGCGCACTACTTGCCCAACCCTGAGGGTCTGCGAAGGCTTCCCTCGCTCGCCGCTGAGCTGCCGTACGTAGCCTCATGTCCACCGCAGCAATGCGGTACGAACTTGGGGGCAATGATGGGAACGAAGACAATCATCACGGCGGTCATCGCCGGAGGAATGGCGTTCGGAGTCGCTTCGCCGGCGTCGGCAGCAGAAGCGTGCACCGTTGAACGCGTGCTCGTCAGTCCGGCCATCGAAGCGGTCGAACCCCGGTTCGGGGACGCGCCACTGCTGTTCCCGGCGACAGAGGCGTGGACCGAACGCGTGCTGGTCTCGCCCGCAGCAGAGGAGGTGCGCCGCATCGTGCACCACGAGGCGGTGTACGACGAGCGACTCGTCATCGATCGCCCGTACGTGCCGGCGACTCCAGCGGTAGATGAGGTGACCCGGATCGTTCGCCACCCCGCGACGACGCAGACGATCAGTCATGCAGCGGTGACGCAGGTCGTGCACCACCCCGCAACCACACGCACGATTCACCACCCGGCGACGACACGCACGATTCACCACGAAGCCGTGACCACCACCGAGCACACCCGCTTCGCCTGGGTCGGCGGACCCTCCGGACCCGCGGCGGGCAACACGCCCACCACCAGCCCCTCGGACTGGAACGCGAACGGAAAGAAATACGACGGCTCCGCCGTAGGCGTCGTGCACAAGGGCAACGGTCGTGCGTCGTACTTCTTCTGGACCGCTCAGGATCTCGTCGTCACGCCCGCGTGGGATGAAACGGTCGTCGTGACCGAAGCATGGGATGAAACCGTCGTCGTGACCGAAGCATGGGATGAGACCGTCGTCGTGACCGAAGCATGGGATGAAACGGTCGTCGTGACCGAAGCATGGGATGAAACGGTCGTCGTGACCGAAGCATGGGATGAGACGATCGTGGTCGTCGAAGGCCGACCGGCTCTGCCGGCGCAGCCCGAGATCTCACATGTCGAACGCGTCCTCGTCACACCGGCGTGGGAAGAAATCATCGTCGTGGCACCGGCACAAGAGGCCGAGTTCGCAGAGACGATCCATCCGAGTCAGCCGGCTGTGTACGGCGATCCGGTGCTCCTGTCGGAGGCTGTTCCCGCCTCACCCGCCGTCTATGCGGACGTCGAGACGTGCACGGAGGTTGTCGTTCCACTCGAGCTGCCGCTGACCGACGGGTCCGAGAGCGTCACTTCCTCGGGGACGACGACAGCTGCCTCGACCCTCCCCACTGCGACGTCAGCCTCCGCACCGACCGAGGCCCCACAAGAGCTAGCCCTGACGGGCGGTGGGGTGCCCGTGGCTGTGCCGATCGCTGCCGGCACTCTGATCGTCGGCGGTGCGGCGGCAATGCTGCTGCGCCGCCGTGAGCGCACGGGTTCCTGACGACGTCATCTCCCCGACGGCGCGGCGTGCCTCGCCGTGCTGATCGCGGCGGTCAGGCTTCGTCGGCGGCGAGGTGTTCCTCGGTGTGCACCAAGTACGCCTCTGCATTGCGGCGGATGCCGTCGCGTTCTTCGGCGGTCAGTTCGCGTCGCACCTTGGCCGGCACGCCCGCGACGAGGGAACCGGGCGGCACGATGGTCCCGCTCAGCACGACGGCTCCCGCGGCGACGAGGGAGCCCGCGCCGATCACGGCGCCCGACATGACGGTGGCTCCCATGCCGATGAGTGCGTCATCCTCGACGGTGCATCCGTGGACGACGGCGTTATGGCCGACCGAGACGTTGCGTCCGAGGATCACCGGCGACCCGGCATCGACGTGGACCGAAACGTTGTCCTGCAGGTTGCTGGCCGCACCGATGGTGATCGTGTCGCCATCGGCACGCAGAACGGCGTTGTACCAGACGCTCGATCGTTCCTCGAGAACGACCGCGCCGATCACCCGGGCACCGGCCGCGACGAAAGCGGACGGATCGATGACGGGGGCGTGACCTCCCACGGACAGAACGGATGCGGCATCGCTGACGGTCATGGATCGACCCTACCGAGTGCCGATTCGATGGCGTTGGCGTACCAGGGCGCCAACGTGTCGGCAAAGGTGACGGTCAGGTGGTCCTGGTCGCGATAGATGTTCGCTCCCCCGACGACCGCCCGGCATTCCTCCGGGCCGCAGAACACATCGGTGAAGTCGAGCAGGGTGACTCCTTCGAGACCGGATGCGGCCGCGCGCAACGGATCGTCCTCCACCAGGACCGCCGATCGCGGCTCGTCGCAGGATGCGGCATCCCGTGTGCGCAGACACTTGTTCGGATCGGTCTCCCACACGGGGTTGTCGACAACGGTGATGACCGGGACCCCCTGGTCGAGCATCTCGCCCCATGCCGCGCGGTAGCCGGCGACGGCGGCATCGTAGGAGGAGTCGTAGCCCTGCGCCGAGTACGGCGTCGTGGCGATCGCGGCGGTGAAGACGGCATCGAGATCGGCCTCACCCATCGCTTCGCGCACGCCGTCCCGCCATTCGGTACACGCGGCGCCGAACGCGCCGGGCGTCGACAGCGGCGTCGTGTTCCACGCGCACGCTCCCTTGAACCACGTCGTGAGGTGCCATCCCCGTTCGAGGGCGAGGCGCTGGAACGTCGGCAGGAGCTGATACGCGTGGCTGTCGCCGACGAGCGCGACGCGCGGCGCATCGGCGGCATCCGATCCGAACTCGCACGAGACCGGCCGTGCGTCGTTGAGCTGGACGAAGCACTCGGCGTCGTCCGGCCGGTCGACACCGGCGAAGCCCGGAGTGGGAAGGATGGTGTCCCCGAAATCGGACGCGGTGCAGGCCTCGTCGAGAACCGTCGCCGCGCCGAAGCACTCGGGCGGATCTTCCCGGAGCTGTTCGATCGCCTGCACTCCGGCGTTGTAGGCCGGCGCGTTGGCCGCCCACCCGGCGCCGGCGACACCGCCGACGACCAGCATCGCAGCCAGCGACGACCACAGCGTGACGCGTGCGGGCCGGGAGGTGAGCACCTTCCATCCTCGCGCCGGGTCCTCCACGAACCGCTTCGTGAGCCATGCGAGCACGAAGCAGAGCGCGAGCAGCGCGACGCGGTGATAGATCGTGAGGCCCCAGAAGGGCACCGACGGCGCGATGACGATGAGCGGCCAATGCCACAGGTACAGCGAGTAAGAGATGTCGCCGATGAAGCGTGCGGGGCGAATGGCGAGTAGGCGTGTCGGGTACCACCAGCGCTCGGTGCTGGATGCCGCGATGACCGCCGCGGCGCCGAGCGTCGGCAGTGCAGCCATGTAGCCGGGGAACGGGGTCTGCCCGTCGAACGTGAACGCAACGTACAGCAACACGGCGATACCCGCCCAGCCGACGACGAAGCTCGCCGCGGCATGGCGGATGCGCAGCAGGGGGATCAGCGCGAGCATCGCTCCGACGCCGAACTGCCACATTCTGCCGAAGGTGACGAAGTAAGCCGGTGCGGGTTCGGTGATGGTGAAGACGACGCAGAACACGAACGATGCGGCGCTGACGATCGCGAGGGTCCAGATGATCGCCCGGCGACGACCGCCACGGAACCGGGTCGCCCCGATCCATGCCGCCAGGAGCATGAGCAGCGGCCACACCACGTAGAACTGCTCTTCCAGAGACAGTGACCAGTAGTGCTGGACCGTCGTCGGGTCGCCGGCGTGGTTGAGGTAGTCGGCGGAGGTGAATGCCAGGAACCAGTTCTCGACATAGAACGTCGAGGCGAGGATCTCCTGCATCTCACCCGGTAGAGCGGATGTCGGTGTCAGGTAGGGCGTGGCGGCGACGATCGCGCAGAACAACAGCACCAGGAGGGATGCCGGGAGCAGCCGGCGGGCACGTCGCGCCCAGAACTGGCCGAGCTTGACGGTGCCGGTCGCCGTCATCTCCCGCATGAGGTGTGCGGTGATCAAGAACCCTGAGATGACGAAGAACACGTCGACGCCGACGTATCCCCCCGGAAGCCGCGCCGGCCAGAAGTGGTACAGCACGACGAACAACACGGCGATCGCCCGCAGACCTTGGACGTGGGGAAGGAAACGTGACGGTTCGGCGTGCTCGGGCGAGCGGTCCGGGGGTTCGCGGGTCACCGTGTGTGCGGGTGCACCGAGGTTCTGGGGACCGAGATCGTGGTCTGCGGAGGGCACCCCTGAACGTTAGCCGCAACCGTGCCGCAGTCCGTGCCGACCGGCCGCGATTAGTGGAGCCTTTGCTTGCTTGCGGAATGCGTGCAGCTGAGTAGCGTTACATCCATCGGGGCGCAGCGTGTGATCCACGCAGAGGGCGCCCGAGACACGGAGGGACAGAAAATGACCAAGACCACCACCCCCGCCACCATCGCCGACCCGACCGTCGCCGCAGGCACCGCGCAGTTCCTCACGCCCGTCGTTCTGGGCCTTCAGGCCCTCGCCGTCAACGGCAAGCAGGCCCACTGGAACGTGCGGGGATCCAACTTCATCGCGATCCACGAGTTGCTCGACACGCTTGTGACGAACGCGCAGAACGGCGCAGATGAGGCCGCCGAGCGGATCGTCGCCCTCGGTCTGCCGATCGACGCCCGAGTCTCGACGATCGCCGCGAAGACGTCGACGGCGGTCCCTGCCGGATTCACCCCCTGGGAGACGCTGATCCGCGACGTGATCGCCGACATGGACGCCGTGATCGCCGACACGCAGGCCGCGATCGACGGTCTCGACGAGGTCGACCTCACCAGCCAGGACATCGCCATCGCCATCAAGGCCGCGCTCGAGAAGGACCGCTGGTTTCTGTTCGCACACCTCGCTGAGTGATCGCATAGCTCACGAAGACGCCTGAAGGGGGCCGGGAACATCGCGTTCCCGGGCCCCTTCGCTGTTCCCCTAGGGTGTATCGCGGGAGGACTCGGATGCCGCAGGAACAGCCACTGCCCTCGCCGGGAGTACGCACGCTTGCCGTGTTGGCCGTTCCTGCAATCGCCATCGGCATCCTGTCGGCCCTCGTGCTGTGGGCGATGGATCGCACGGCAGAAGCGCTACAGCACGTCTTGTGGGATGCGATGCCGACTGCCCTCGGCATCCCCACCGACAGCCCCTGGCTCACGATCGCGATCCTCACCGCGACCGGCACAGCGGTAGGACTGGTCGTCCGATACGTGCCCGGCCACGCGGGAAGCGACTCGGCCACGACCGAACTCGACGCACCGCCTGCCCCGCTCAAGGCCGTACCGAGCATCGTGCTCGCTGTGGTCTTGAGCCTTGCCGGGGGCGTCAGCCTCGGTCCCGAGAATCCCATCATCGCGATCAACTGCGCACTCGTCGTCGCCCTGTGCGCACGATTCATCCGCGCGATTCCGCCGCGGATCTCGATCTTGCTGGCGACGTCCGCGACGATCGGGGCCCTTTTCGGCACGCCCGTCGCGGCCGCCCTCGTCCTCACCGGAACACTCGCCGCGGTGCGCGGAGGCGGCTCGCTCTGGGACAAGCTCTTTCTCCCGATCGCCGCAGCTTCCGCCGGTGCTCTCACGATGCATGTCTTGGGCGCCCCCAGCTTCACATTCGACGTCCCCGCGTATGACGGACCGACACCCATCGACCTGCTGACCGGCACTCTGATCGCAGCCGTCTCGGCGGGCCTCGGCATTCTCGCGGCGTTCGTCTTTCCGCTTCTTCACCGCGCGTTCCACTCCCTGCGCAGCCCCGTTCTCTACACTGCGCTCGGCGGGTTGGTGCTCGGCATCCTCGGCGCCATCGGAGGCCCGCTGACGCTGTTCAAGGGACTCGAGCAGACCCGTGAGATCGTCGAGAATCCCGGCGATTACACCGCTTCACAACTACTGTTCTTCTCGCTCGTGAAGGTCGTCGCCCTGCTCGTCGCTGCCAGTGCGGGCTTTCGCGGTGGCCGGATCTTCCCCGCCGTCTTCGTGGGAGTCGCTCTCGGCCTGAGCGCGCACGCTCTCTTTCCGGAGATTCCCCTCGGGCTGGCGATCGCGTGCGGCGGTATGGGCATCGTGCTCGTGGCCACACGCGACGGATGGATCGCGCTGTTCCTCGGGATCGCGCTCACGGGCGACCTCGGACTCCTGCCCATCTTGTGCGTCATCATTCTGCCGACATGGCTGATCGTCACGAAGGCGCCGCCGCTTGAAGTGGTCGAGAAGACGAAACCGAAGCCCACGCCGAGCGAACCCGCCACCTGACCGCGGCGCGCTCAGCCTCGCCGGGCCGGCAGGCTCACTGAAGGTGCGTCACGCGCCCCGCCAACATGGTTGCGGCAATTTCCATGCCGCGAAGCTGTTCCTCGCTCGAAGAAAGCGGGTCGTGCGCGCACAGAGCAAGGTCTGCAACCGAACCGACCTCGATGCGGGCGCCCGCCGTCGAGCCGCCATGGGTGGACGCCGCCAACGCCGTCTCCGCATCGATGCTTTCTTCGGGCCGCCAGGGCTCGCGTCCGTCACGCGTGCGGTAGACCGCCGCGGCCATCGCGGCCCAGGGGTCGAGATTCGACACCGGCGCGTCCGAGCCGAGGCGCAGGTTCGCGCCGCTGTCCCGCAACGAACGCAACGGATAGGGGATGGCCGTCTGTTCTGCCCACAGCCTGTCGGTCATGTCGCGATCATCGACAGCATGTTCCGGCTGAACGCTCGCAGCCACCCCCAGGCGCGAGAACCTCGGGATGTCCGCATGCGCGAGCAACTGTGCATGCTCGATACTCCCCCACGCACCGGTCGCGGCGAACGCGTCGAGCGCATGCGAAACGGCCATGTCACCGATCGCGTGGATCGCGCTGGCGAGGCCACCCGCCGTCGCGCGCGTCATCAGGTCGGTCAGCACGACCGGCGGAATCGTGAGCACGCCGTAATCATGCGGATCACCGGGATACGGATGCGAGCAGGCGGCCGTGCGGGTGCCGAGCGACCCATCGGAGATCACCTTGAGCGGTCCGACCCGCACGAGGTCGGTGTCTGCGCCTCGGACAAGATCTCCCGTGCGCAGCCCCTCCGCAAGCGCCCGGTCCAGGAACGCCGGATAGATACCGAACTCGACGCGAACGGCGTCGATTCCCCGAGCCAGCCGACGCGCCCACTCCCCCTCGTTCCACGCCATGTCCAGATCGACGAGTCCGACGACCCCACGCGTGGCGGCCTGCCGCACCATCGTGTCGACGAACGTGTCCGAGACCGTGGGATCGAGGAGGTTCAGTCGACGCGAGATCTCGAACGCCGGCTCTTCTCGCAGAACGCCGATGCCGTCGGGGATGTGACCTTCGCGCCGCATCGCAGCCGAGTTGAGCCACACGCTGTGCACGTCGGAGTTGATCATGTACGTCGGCACGTCGCCGGTGACCCCGTCGAGGACGTCGAGGGACGGCGTGTCGGGCCAGAGCGCATCACGGTAACCGGTTCCCACGCGGCGGCCGTCGGCGAGAATGGGCGCCTCGGCCATGATCCGGGCCGCATGGGTGGCCGAAACGGCGTGCCCCAAAGGCTCCCGCATCGCCACCAGAGCCCATTGGACGACGTGCACGTGGTGGTCCCACAGCCCGGGAATCAGCCAACCACCGTCGGCGCGGAGCACTTCACCCCGGGACGGCAACGCACCCGTGGGGGCGATGTCGGTGATCACGCCGCCGGAGAGGAAGACGTCGTAGGCGCCGTCGTCGGGCAACATCTCTCGACCGTCGCCGCCGATCCGGGCGCCGACGATCGTGCCGATACGACCGCCGATCATCGGCGAAACCACTGGTCGTGAGCAGGCTCGGAACGAGAACAGTGACGCATGGAGATCAGCCTAAGAGAGCGAGCCGCCGGGTCACGCCTGACAGCGCGGGCACCAGTAGAGCTTGCGACCGGCGGCCTCTTCGACAACGACCGTCGTACCGCAAACCCGACACGGCAGACCCGCGCGGTGGTAGACCCAGTGGCGGTCGTCGCGGTGCGCCATGGCAGCGCGCCATTGTTCAGGCGACAGATCGTCCATCGTCATCATCTGGCCGGTCTCGACGCCGATGGCGAGCAGGCGGACCCAGTCCTGCCACAGCTCACGAACGACGTCCTCGGGAACGTCGCGACCCGGCGTGTGCGGGTTCTGGCGCGCCCGGAACAGCATCTCGGCACGGTACACGTTGCCGATCCCGCTCACGACGGACTGGTCCATGAGGAGCAGACCGATCGCCGTGGGCTTTCGCCGCACAACCGATACGAACCGTTCTTCGGCCTCGGCCGGGTCATCGACCAGCGGATCCGGGCCGAGCTTCGCGATCGTCGCTGCGACCTCGTCCGGAGTCTGCAGCTGACAGGCCGTCGGTCCCCTGAGATCGGCGCACACCTCGTCCGTCAACAAGCGCAAACGCACCTGCCCCACGACCGGTGGCGGCCAGGCGTCGTCGTCGCCACCCAGCCCGGTCGTCTGCTCCGACATCCGCACGTGCACACGCGCGCGCCGCGGCGCACCGATCGAGGACAGCGAGTTCTCACCCGCGGCATCCATCACCCGATCGTCGACGACCGTTCCCCGCTGGTTCGTCTGCCCCATACGGCCGTTCGCCGAGGCGATCGTCGCGTCGACGAGCACGTCACCGGCGAAGTCCCAGGCTCCGTACATCCCCAGGTGCACGCGCAACCACAGGTCGTCGTCGAACTCGACGAACATCTGCTTGCCGACGGCACGGACCGAGGTCACCGTCCGTCCGTCCAGGAGCGCGGCCCCGTCGGCGAACCGCCCCTGGGGACTTGATGCGCCGACTCGCTTTCGGACGAAGTTGCGATCGAACTGCCGAGCGATGCGGTGGACGGAGTGCCCTTCGGGCATCAGCCTGCCTCGACGTCGAGCGCGTCGGCCGACTCACCGCCCCGCACCACCGAGGCCCGCGGGTCGGGCTCGAGCGCGCCGTCGATCTCGAACGCCGCGATCTGGCCGATCCGGCGCACGTGCCTCTCATCGTTCGAGAACGGGGTGGCGATGAACCGGTCGATGAACGATGCGGCCTCGACGAACGTGTGCTGGCGCGCACCGATGGCGATCACGTTCGCGTCGTTGTGCTCGCGTGCGAGTTCTGCCGTCGCGATGCTCCACACGAGGGCCGCTCGGATGCCGCGGACCTTGTTCGCCGCAATCTGCTCGCCGTTGCCGGACCCTCCGAAGACGACCCCGAGCGCCTCGACGCCATCGGCCTGATCGCGGGCCACTGCCTGTGCCGCACGGATGCAGAACGACGGGTAGTCGTCGACGGGGTCGTAGTCGAGCGGCCCATGGTCGACCACGTCGTGACCGCGCGCGGCGAGGTGATGTTGCAGTTGGGTGGAGAACTCGAGACCGGCGTGGTCTGTGGCGATGTGGATGCGCATGGCACCAATCCTAGGGACGACTCAGGGCACGATTCCCGCGGCCGCGGGCTTGAATCCGGCGCGCACGTTCTCACAGCACGCGGGACGACACACATCGAACCAGGGCCCCAGCGCAGTGCGGTGCGGTCGCTCGGATGCCGGTGTGCCCGACAGCCGCTCCTCGACGAGGTCGACGAGCCCTCGCACGAACATCGGGTCGACGCCTGGCGTCGGTGTGCGCACCGCCCGGATCCCCACCTCTTCGGCGCTCTCCATTGCCTCGGTGTCGAGATCCCACATCACTTCCATATGGTCGCTCATGAATCCGAGCGGAACGATCGCGACCGCGCGGACTCCCGCATCCGGCAACTCGGCGATGACGTCGTTGACGTCGGGTTCGAGCCAGGGCTGCGTGGGCGGGCCCGAACGCGACTGGTAGACGAGATTCCACCCGACGCCGCCCGCCTGCTCGATCTCGGCGGTGACCGCGTCCATCACGACCTCGGCGACGGCGAGGTGCTGTGCTTCGTATGCCCCACCCTCACCGAAGTCGATGTCGCGGGGGCCGGAGCGTTGTGCGTCGGCGGTCGGGACGCTGTGGGTCGAGAACAGTACGCGGATCTCATTCGGGGCGAAACCGGCCTCCAAGAACCCGGCGACGGCATCGCGCACTCCGTCGATGAACGGCTGGACGAAGCCGGGGTGGTCGAAGTACTGCCGGATCTTGTCGATCGTGACAGTGCCCGCGAGGCCGGTTTCTTCCAACGCACGGGCGAAGTCCTCGCGGTACTGGCGGCAGCTGGAGAACGACGAGTAGGCGCTGGTCGCCAATCCCAGGAGCTTCGTGTGGCCGGCGGCCGCGGCATCCTGCACGGCGTCTGCGAGGTAAGGGGCCCAGTTGCGGTTGCCCCAATAGACGGGGAGGTCGATCCCGCGCGCGGCGAGTTCGGCCTCGAGGGCCTTCTTCAGCGCGCGGTTCTGCGCATTGATCGGGCTGACACCCCCGAAGTGGCGATAGTGATGCGCCACCTCTTCGAGCCGCTCATCCGGGATCCCTCGGCCTCGGGTCACATTGCGCAGGAAGGGGATGACGTCGTCCTGCCCCTCGGGGCCGCCGAACCCGGCGAGCAGTAGCCCGTCGTACGCGACGGGCACCTCCACGTGCGGCGCCCCGCGCGAGGCTTCCGCAGAGGCGTAGGGAACGGGCTCGGGGCGATCGGTGACACTCACCATTTCATCTTCGCACTCCCGATCGGCCCACAGCCTTCCTCAGCACACTGGGCCGCACCGCGTATGCTGGGCCGGCGCCGCCAACCACGCGTGCGCCATGTCCCTGATTCCGAACAACGGGAGCTACATCCGTGCCTGGAGAGAACCTCACCCGCGTCGAGGCGCAGGAGCGCCGCGCCATCATCGCCCCCGCGAGCGGGGCCGACCCCGAGATCTCGTACGACATCTCGCTCGACCTCACACAGGGAGCGGAGATCTTCGGGTCGCGCACCGTCGTGCGCTTCCCCGCCACCGCGGGCGCATCGACCTTCATCGACCTCATCGCGCGCGACGTGCGCGAGATCACCCTCAACGGCCGGCCGCTGGACGTCTCCACGGTCTTCGCCGATTCCCGCATCACCCTCGACGCGCTCGAGACCGACAACGAACTCGTCATCGATGCCGACTGCCTGTACACCAACACCGGTGAAGGCCTGCACCGTTTCGTCGACCCGGTCGACGGCGAGGTGTACCTCTACTCGCAGTTCGAGGTGCCCGACTCACGCCGGATGTACGCCGTCTTCGAACAGCCCGACCTCAAGGCGACCTTCCGGTTCACCGTCACCGCACCCGAGCAGTGGCACGTGGTCTCGAACTCCCCGACGCCGACACCCGAGAGCCACGGCAACGGCTCAGCGACGTGGGCGTTCGAGCCGACTCCTCGCATCTCGTCGTACATCACGGCGCTCGTCGCGGGCCCCTACGAGGTGACCACGTCCGAACTCACCAGCTCGTCGGGTCGCGTCATCCCCCTCGGGGTGTACGGCCGCAAGAGCCTGTGGAAGTACCTCGACGCCGACTACATCTTCGACAAGACACGCGAAGGATTCGCGTATTTCGAGGAGAAGTTCGACCACCCCTACCCATTCTCCAAGTACGACCAGCTCTTCGTTCCCGAGTTCAACGCGGGCGCGATGGAGAACGCCGGGGCGGTGACCTTCACCGAGACCTATGTGTTCCGCTCGAAGGTCACCGATGCGGTCAAGGAACGCCGTGTCGTGACGATCCTGCACGAACTTGCGCACATGTGGTTCGGCGATCTGGTCACGATGCGATGGTGGAACGACCTGTGGCTCAATGAGTCCTTCGCCGAGTGGGCGTCGACGATCGCCACGGCGGAGGCGACGGAGTGGACCGAGGCGTGGACCACGTTCAACGCCATGGAGAAGACCTGGGCCTACCGCCAGGACCAGCTCCCCTCCACCCACCCCGTCGTCGCGACGATCAACGACCTCGAGGACGTCCAAGCGAATTTCGACGGCATCACCTATGCCAAGGGTGGTTCGGTGCTCAAGCAGCTGGCCGCGTGGGTCGGAATCGACGAGTTCTTCGCGGGGGTCTCGGCCTACTTCGCAAAGCACGCGTGGTCGAACACCGAACTGCCCGACCTCCTCACCGAACTCGAGGCCACGAGTGGGCGCGAGCTCGGCACATGGTCGAAGAAGTGGCTCGAGACAGCGGGGGTGAACACCCTCTCCCCCGAGATCACCACCGACGTCGACGGTCTCATCTCACGGTTCGCGATCATCCAGACCGCGCCCGCGGACTATCCCACGATCCGTCCGCACCGTCTGGGCGTCGGCTTCTACAGCCTGCGCGGCGATGCCCTCGAGCGTGTGCACCACGTCGAGCTCGACGTCGACGGTGACATCACCGACGTTCCCGAACTGCGCGGCGTCGCCCGACCTGATCTCGTCCTGCTCAATGACGAAGACCTCGCGTACGCCAAGATCCGCCTCGATGACCGCTCGCTCGAGACGGCGATCGCCCACCTCGGCAAGATCAGCGATCCGCTCGCGCGTTCGCTCGTGTGGGGTGCGGCATGGGATCAGACACGGGATGCGGAGGCCTCTGCATCCGACTACGTCGATCTCGTTCTGCGCAACATCGCCACAGAGACCGAATCGACGACCGTCCGCACCACGCTCGCACAGCTGCAGCTGGCGGCGAACTCGTACGTCGTGCCCGAGGCCCGCGAAGCGACCCGTGAACGCGTGGCCGACGCCCTGTGGGAGCTGGCTCGCGCGGCACAGCCGGGCAGCGACAGCCAACTGCAGTTCGTGACCGCGTTCGCCTCGGCGGCAACCACGCCCGCGCAGTGGGCGATCGTCAAGCAGGTACGAGACGGTGACGTCGCGCTCGACGGGCTCGAGGTCGACACCGACCTGGCGTGGCAGCTGCTCGTCTCCCTCGCCGCCGGCGGAGTGGTCTCGGCTGACGAGATCGACCAGGCGCTCGCCGCCGACAACACCGCGAAGGGCGGGGAGTTCGCAGCCCAGGCGAAAGCGGCGATCCCGACGGTTGCGGCGAAGGCGGCCGCGTGGAGTGCTCTCGTCGAGCACGATGACCTCCCGAACACGCTCGTACGTTCGGCCTCGCTCGGCTTCGTCCACCCAGCGGGACGTGATCTGTTGAGCGCGTTCGTGGACGCGTACTTCGACATGTTGGTGCCGATTTGGGAGTCGCGCACGTACAAGATCGCCGAGTACCTGGTGTTCGGCCTCTACCCGGCCCCCCTCGCGAACGCGGAACTGCGCGACGCGACCCGCGCGTGGTTGTCGGACAACCGTGATGCCGCGCCCGCACTGCGACGTCTCGTCACCGAGAACCTCGCGGGCGTCGAGCGCGCGCTCTCGGTGCAGGACCGCGACGCGTCCTGACACGCACACACGGATGCCTCGGCTCACACACAGGTGTGGCCGAGGCATCCGTCGTTAGGATCATGCGAGATGCACATGTCCGCTGATCCGAGCGCCCCCGCGCCGACCTTCGGCGACCCCGCGTTCTGGAGCGGAGTGGCCGACTTCTTCGTCGCCTCGGGGTGGAACATCCTCCGCGTGGCGGGGGTGATCATCGGCGCGTTCCTGTTCGGGTGGATCCTGCGGCTCGTGATCCGCCGTGTCGTGCGTCGCATCGTCAACGGGGCGAAGTCGAAGGCGGAAGTCACCGACACGCTCGCCCTCGAGCGCTCCCCCCTCGCATCCGTTCGCGTGGTCCAGCGCACCCGCACCCTCGGATCGATCCTGCAGAATATCGTCAACGTCGCGATCGTCATCGTCTCACTCCTGCTGATCGTGAACATCCTCGCTCCGAACGCGCTGGCGTCATTGACGCTGCTGACAGCGGCGATCGGGGCGGGGCTCGGATTCGGAGCGCAGAACATCGTCAAGGACGTGCTCAACGGCATCTTCATCGTCGCCGAGGACCAGGTCGGCATCGGCGATGTCGTGGACCTCGGTCTGGCGACGGGAATCGTCGAGTACGTGAGCGTGCGGATCACCCATGTCCGCGACGTCAACGGAACCCTCTGGTACGTCCGCAACGGCGAGATCACCCGGATCGGCAACATGTCGCAGGGGTGGTCGCGCGTCATCATCGATCTCGCGGTTCCCGTCGACGCCGACATCGAGGCCGTCGAAGACGCCATGCTCGAGGCTGCGCGCGACCTCGCGAAGGATGAGAAGTGGCGCACACGCATCATCGAAGACCCCGAAGTGTGGGGGTTGGAGTCCGTCTCGGGTGATGCGCTGGTGATCCGACTCGTCATGAAGACACGCGCGAACGCGAAGGACGACGTCGCACGTGAATTGCGGATGCGGCTCAAGCGCTCCATCGATTCGATGGGACTGACGTTGCCACAACTGAACTCGATCATGTTGTCTGGTCTGGAGGGAGCCGGCCGCATCCGCGGCGCAAACCCGCCCAAGACCAAACCACAGCCCATCCCACGCGCATCCCAGGCCGACCGCCCCACGTGGCGCCCCAAGCGCACCGGACGGCGGGGCACACCGACCGGAAGCACGCCGGTCGTCGAGGAGAACGAGCAGTGACAGACCCGCGCGAGCACACGACACCCGTGACCTTCTACGAGGATGTGGGCGGGCGTCCGGTGTTCGAACGCCTCGTGCGCGTCTTCTACGAGGGTGTCGCCGGCGACGACGTGCTGCGGCCGATGTACCCCGAGGAGGATCTCGGTCCGGCCGAACGCCGCCTCCTGATGTTCCTCGAGCAGTACTGGGGTGGGCCGACGACCTACGGCCGAGAGCGCGGACATCCCCGCTTGCGGATGCGGCACGCGCCCTTCCACATCAACCCGGAGGCACGCGACCGCTGGCTGCTGCACATGCGCACCGCCGTCGACGATCTGGATCTCTCTCCCCTGCACGAGGCGACCCTCTGGGACTACCTGGAGCGGGCCGCGCAGGCGATGGTGAACACCTTCGAGCCCTCCGGCATCGGCCCGGCAGCAGACGGCCGAGCACGCACGGCTCTGCCCGTACACCCCGCGAACGACGACTGATCCGCACCACCACCGACGAAGGAGTCGCATGCCCACCACGACACACACCGCCGATGTACTCGTGATCGGTTGGGGGCTGGCCGGCCTCGTCGCCGCCGGCGAAGCCGCCGCGGCGGGAAAACGCGTGATCATCGTCGACCAAGAGCCTCGCTCGAACCTCGGCGGCCAGGCGTGGTGGTCGTTCGGCGGTTTGTTCTTCATCGACTCCCCCGAACAGCGGCGCCTCGGGGTCAAAGACTCCCTGGACCTGGCACGCCAGGACTGGTACGGCACCGCCGGGTTCGACCGCGACGACGACGCGTGGCCCCGGCAATGGGCCGAGGCCTACCTGCAGTTCGCTGCCGGCGAGAAGCGGGCGTGGCTGCGGGAGAAGGGCGTCGGGTTCTTCCCGATCGTCGGGTGGGCCGAGCGCGGCGGCTACACGGCGACCGGTCCGGGCAACTCCGTCCCGCGCTTCCACATCACGTGGGGTACTGGGCCTGGACTCGTCGCCCCCTTCCAGGCG
Organism: Microbacterium koreense; assembly: GCF_042677105.1. Taxonomy (NCBI): domain Bacteria; kingdom Bacillati; phylum Actinomycetota; class Actinomycetes; order Micrococcales; family Microbacteriaceae; genus Microbacterium; species Microbacterium koreense. The sequence goes on along the minus strand of NZ_JBHTIM010000001.1, from coordinate 1,881,722 downwards.
GCCGTCGAAGCCGCAGAGGCATCGGGGCGACTGACCATCCTCCCCCGGCACCGCGTGACCGCACTGACGACAGCGGACGGCACCGTGACAGGTGTGGCGGGTGACGTGCTCGCCCCCTCCGGCGCCGGGCGCGGCTACCCTTCCTCGCGCGACGTCGTCGGGGAGTTCGAGATCACTGCCGGCGCGACAGTGATCTCCTCCGGTGGGATCGGCGGCAACCACGAGCTCGTCCGACGCTTCTGGCCCGAGCGCCTGGGCACACCGCCCACCACGATGGTGACGGGGGTCCCCGCCTACGTCGACGGGTCGATGATGGATCCCGCCCGGCACGCGGGGGCCCGCCTCATCAACACCGACCGCATGTGGCACTACGTGGAGGGGATCCAGAACTGGGATCCGGTTTGGCCGGGGCATGGCATCCGAATCCTCCCCGGCCCGTCGTCGATGTGGTTCGATGCCACGGGCCGGCGTCTGCCCGTGCCGCTGTACCCCGGATACGACACCCTGGGCACGCTCGCACACCTGCGCCAGACGGGACACGACCATTCGTGGTTCGTGCTCTCACAGAAGATCATCGAGAAGGAGTTCACCCTCTCGGGAAGCGAACAGAACCCCGACCTGACGGGCAAGGACCTGCGTCTGCTCGCCTCGACGCGGCTCGGGAAAGGTGCCTCGGGGCCGGTGCAGGCGTTCATGGACCACGGCGCGGACTTCGTGGTCCGCGACAACCTCGACGATCTGCTCGCCGGAATGAGCGCGCTCCCGGGAGGTGACCTGCTGGACACCGACCGTGTGCGCACCGAACTGGAGGCGCGCGATCGCGAGGTCGACAACGACTTCACGAAGGACTCCCAGATCGCGATGCTGCGTTCGGCTCGGGCGTTTCGGGGTGACCGCCTCATCCGTACCGCGAGCCCCCACCGCATCCTCGATCCCGCCGCCGGCCCGCTCATCGCCGTAAAACTGCACGTCCTCACGCGAAAGTCTCTGGGCGGGATCGAAACCGATCTCGCCGGTCGCGCGCTCGGCGCCGACGGCGCACCGATTCGCGGGCTCTACGCGGCCGGCGAGGCGAGCGGATTCGGCGGCGGCGGTATCCACGGCTATCGGGCGCTCGAGGGCACGTTCGTCGGCGGGTGCCTGTTCTCGGGTCGGATCGCCGGCCGCTCGATGGCCGACGCCGTCTGACGATCCGTCACGACCCACCGGTGGCTCGCACACCGGTGAGACCGGACCGCACGGGTCCTCGGGCGAGCACGTGTCCGCGAGCGAGGGAGACCCGCGTCCAGGGCCCCGCCGTACGCACCTGTGCGCTCTCCTCGCCGCCGATGAATCCGAGCGCGAACGCCGCGAACGCGACACCGAGTGGCATGTCCTGCAGGCTTTCGTCGGGGCGACCCCAGACAGAGGCCCGGACGGCGCGGACGGCATCCTCACCCGCGTCCACAGGTACACCTTCGGCCACCGCCGCGATCCCCCACTGTGCCCTGTTCGCCAGCGTCGACGCCGCGACCGTCCCCGCCACCGCCCAGCCGCCTCGCGGAGGCGACACCCCCGCCCAGGCGGCGGAACGGGCCGTGTCGGGAAGTGAGAGCGCACGCGGGTCGCCGTCGACCGCACCCAAAGCCGCCCCGTCTACGAGGAGGTCGCACGCCAACTCCGGATCGACCGCGAGGACACGCAGGCCGAGCACGGTCGGGGTGGCATCGAGCAGTCCCCGCGGCGCCAAGGGTGCGCACGACATCACCAGGACGCCCCCGTCGGCGCGCAGACGCACGATCCCGTCTCCGAGCGCGGCTGCGCGACCGGCGAACGTGAGCGCATCGGCCGCACCGAGGGCGTCGGTGAAAAGGAGCGGATGCGGCATCCGCCCTAAACTACCAAGCGGCGGCTCGCCTGCCGCACCAGATCGACGCACTCGAACGGAGACCCGTGACCGACGCCCGCAGTCCCGAGCCCGATGCCGCCTCTGCGGAGTTCGATCCGGTCGCCTCGATGCTCGCGGTGATGGATCTCTCGTCGTCGGATGCACGCACGACGGAGGACATCTTCACCGGTGTGTCGCAGTCGATGCCCCTGGGTCGGGTCTACGGCGGTCAGGTGCTCGCCCAATCGATCGTCGCCGCAACGCGCACCATCGCCGACGATCGCAGCGCACACTCGATGCACGGGTACTTTCTGCGCCCCGGGGACGCTTCCAAGGGCATCACTTTCGCGGTCGATCGCATTCACGACGGACGTTCCTTCTCGACCCGCCGGACACAGGCCTACCAGGAGGGTGTACCGATCTTTTCGATGATCGCGTCATTCCAGCACGAGGGTCCCGGTCTCGAGCACGAGACGCCGATGCCCGAGGGAATCCCTGCACCGGACGCGATCCCTGACGTCGAATCGCATCTGGACGGCCTGCACCCCGTGTCGAAGCGCTTGTTCACCGACCGCCCCGTCGACCTTCGCCATGTCTCGTCGCCGATCTACACGCGGGTGGACGGCGAGCGCAAGCCGGCGCAGGCGGTGTGGATGAAGGTACGTCGGGAACTGCCGGACGACCTCACGATCCATCGTGCGGCCCTGGCCTATCTGAGTGATCTGACGATCCAGGAGTCGATTCTGCGCGCGCACGGGGTTTCCTGGAGCACACCGGGCCTGAAAGTCGCGAGCCTCGACCACGCGATGTGGTGGCACCGGCCCGGACGTGTCGACGAATGGATGCTCTACGTGCAGGAGTCTCCGAGCGCCCGCGCAGGCAGGGGACTTGCGACAGGTCGGGTCTACACGCAGGGCGGGACGCTCCTGGCGAGTATCGCCCAAGAGATCATGGTGCGGGTGCCGTCGGGCGCGTGACGCTCGCTGAACGCTCAGCGCCGGTAGCGGATCGGTTCACCGACGTAGGGAGCCCAGGTCTCACGCAGTTCTGCGCTCAGCCGTGTCGGACGCCCGGATGCGGTGTCCACGAGCACAACGACGGCGGTGGACCGCGCGTAGAGAACGCGCGGCTCGATCCCCTGTGGGCTGTAGACCTCGAAGCAGATGTCCGCGCTGGATCCCCCGACGCGTCCGATCCACATCTCCACGTCGAGAGGGAGGTGCCCGTAGGGCACCGGTGTGCGGTACTCGATCTCCTGATGCGCGACGAGGGTGGTCTGCCGTCCCACACCGTCGAGGACACTCGCATCGAAGACTGCCGTCGGTGCCGGCTCTCCGCCTTCGGGGGGCGTCCAGAACGCGCGCAGGCGCGCTTCTTCGAGAAGCTTCAGCATCGAGACGTTGTTCACGTGCCCGAGGGCGTCGAGGTCGCCCCACCGCAGATGTACCGCGACATGGATGCGCTGCGGAGCGACCTCGTCAGTCACGGGTGAGCTTTCGGTGCACGGAGCGGTGCGGCTTCGCCGCGTCGGGGCCGAGACGCGCGACCTTGTTCTGCTCGTACGCCTCGAAGTTGCCCTCGAACCAGTGCCACCGGTCCGGCTGCTCGTCGGTGCCTTCGTACGCGAGGATGTGGGTGGCGATGCGGTCGAGGAACCACCGGTCGTGGGTGATGACCACCGCGCACCCGGGGAACTCGAGCAACGCGTTCTCGAGCGACTGCAGGGTCTCGACATCGAGGTCGTTGGTCGGCTCGTCGAGGAGCAGCAGGTTGCCGCCCTCCTTGAGCGTCAGAGCGAGATTGAGTCGGTTGCGCTCTCCACCCGAGAGCACCCCGGCCTTCTTCTGCTGGTCCGGACCCTTGAACCCGAATTTCGACACGTACGCACGTGACGGGATTTCGGTCTTTCCGACGGTCAGGATGTCGAGGCCGTCCGAAACGACTTCCCAGAGGGTCTTCTCGGGATCGATGTTGCCGCGCGTCTGGTCGACATAGCTGATCTTGACGGTCTCGCCGATCTTCAGGTCGCCGCCGTCGAGCGGTTCGAGACCGACGATGGTCTTGAAGAGCGTCGTCTTTCCGACACCGTTGGGACCGATGATGCCGACGATGCCGTTGGGCGGCAGGCTGAAGCTGAGTCCGTCGATGAGCGATCGTCCGTCGAACCCCTTCTTGAGGTTCTTCGCCTCGATCACGACGCTGCCCAGGCGCGGCCCGGGCGGGATCGTGATCTCCTCGAAGTCGAGCTTGCGCGTCCGGTCCGCCTCGGCCGCCATCTCTTCGTAGCGCGCGAGGCGTGCCTTCGACTTGGCCTGGCGGCCCTTCGCGTTCGAGCGCACCCAGTCAAGCTCATCGGCCAGTCGCTTGGCGAGCTTCGCGTCCTTCTTACCCTGGATCGCGAGGCGCTCGGCTTTCTTCTCGAGGTAGGTCGAGTAGTTGCCTTCGTACCCGATGAGCCGGCCGCGGTCGACTTCGGCGATCCACTCCGCGACGTTGTCGAGGAAGTACCGGTCGTGGGTGATCGCGATGACGGCGCCCGCGTACTTCTGCAGGTGTTGCTCAAGCCAGAGCACGCTCTCCGCGTCGAGGTGGTTGGTCGGCTCGTCGAGCAGCAGCAGGTCGGGCTTCTGGAGAAGGAGCTTCGCCAACGCCACCCGGCGCTTCTCACCGCCGGAGAGGTTGGCGACAGAGGCGTCACCGGGCGGCGTGCGCAGCGCGTCCATCGCCTGTTCGAGCTGCGAGTCGAGGTCCCACGCGTCGGCCGCGTCGATCTCTTCCTGCAACGTGCCCATCTCGGCCAGCAGCGCGTCGAAGTCGGCGTCGGGATCGGCCATGAGTGCAGAGATCTCGTTGAAGCGATCGAGCTTGGCCTTGATCGCGATGCCGTCCTGGATGTTCTCGAGCACGGTCTTGGCCTCGTCCAGCTCGGGCTCCTGCATGAGGATGCCGACCGAGAACCCGGGGCTGAGCTTCGCCTCGCCGTTGGAGGGAGTGTCGAGCCCGGCCATGATCTTGAGGATCGTCGACTTTCCGGCACCGTTCGGGCCCACCATGCCGATTTTCGCTCCTGGGAGGAACGCCATCGTCACGTCGTCGAGGATCAGTTTGTCGCCGACGGCCTTGCGGGCGCGGACCATCGAGTAGATGTACTCAGCCATGCGGTTCTGCTCTCTGTGGAGTGCGGACGTCAGCGCCCCAGCCTACCGGCGATGTGGGATGCGGTTCGCCCTGGGGTGCGACGAACGGCCCGGTGAGGCGTCAAGGGTCTTGCTCCCGTCGATGCCTCGAGTGTGCCCGATCGGGTCACCAGTCGATCGTGCGCGTGGTCCCGACGAGGCACCCTCCTTCGGGCAGCGCGTCGACGACCACGGCGACAGGCTCGCCTGTCGCCGGTCCGACCTGGCCGATCAGGCACTCCTCACCCCAGAGCACCGAGAACTGGAGGCTTTCCGCGGCGTTGCCGACCGTGGATACATCTTGCGTGACCTGCATCGCCGCTTTGTCGAACCCGACCTCGACGAGGCCGTCGATGTACGCGCGGCCCGACGCTCGCTGTTCGCTCGCCCACACCGTTTCGACGACGTCGCGGAAGATCGCGAGATTGTCGCCCGCATCGCCGGCGGCCACGACGCCACCCGGTTCGGCGGAGGGATCGGGCGAGGGCGCGGATGACGTCGCCGTCGGAGAGGGCTGGGCGGTCGTCGGAGCAGGCGCGGCATCCGATGCCGCACACCCCGCTACGACGAGGGCAGAAGCGCCGATCGCGCTCGCCACGGCGAACGCTCGGAAACCGCGGGAAGAGGCACGCTCGAGACGTCGGAACACGGGTGCGATTGTAGGGCCGACGCCCCGAGCGCACGCTGGGAACTCAGAACGGCGTGTCGACCGGTTCTGCCTCGACCGGCGCGGAATCGGGCACCGTGCGCGTCGCCCACGCTTCGACCGGTGGTTCGTCCCCCGCCCGACCCACGCGCGCCTCGCCGCCTGCATCGGATCGCTCCCGCGCCGACTCTGCCGCCGCACCGCCGGACGGAGCACCGTCGCGCGTGAAGACGGTCGTCCCCCACAGCAGGTCGTGACCGATCGCCTCTGCGTCGACCTCCGCAGCGGTCCCGCTCTTGTCGCCGCTCTCCCACTCGCGGATGCGCAGCCTACCGGCCACGACGATCCGATCGCCCTTGCGCAGTGACGCGTACGCATGCTCGCCCAGTGCGCGCCACACCGAAACCGTGTACCAACTGGTGGCGCCGTCTGTCCACGTTCCCTGCGACTTCTCGAACCGACGCTCCGTCGACGCGACGCGCAACCGCGTATACGCAGTCCCGCTCGGCGTCCGCCGGTGCTCCGGCGGCGCCGCGACGTTTCCCGTGATCGTCACCTGTGTGTCGTTCATTGCCTCTCCTCCTCGTCACCTCGCCCACCTCCCCGACGGAGGTGGGTGGTGGCGGTCGGACCGTCGTGTGCCCGACCTGAGCCGACCGCCGCTGTCCAGTGCACGCCGTTGCGACCGTCGTCGCCGATCCGCTCCCGCTGTCTGTGGACATCGCGCCCTCGGCACAGACGTGTGGAGGAGCCGCGAGGGCGGCGGTGCGCAATGAGGTGAGCGCACCCGATCGAATGTCGGGGGTCGCACATATGTTCGATGCACGAAAGGAGTCAGCATGTCTTCCACCGCCCTTGTGCACCCCCCGCAGTCGATGATCACGACCTCGGGCTACCGGCTCGTCAGCGCAGGTCCGCAGCTGTGGCGTGTCATCGACCGCGCCGGCACGATCATCGGGCACCTCGCTGCGTACAGGCTCGGTGATGCCGTGCGATATCGGGCGCGCCGCTACCATGCGGCCACCCGCATCCTCCGCGACCTCGGGGAGTTCTGGTCGCCCGAAGACGCGCTGGACTGCCTGCGGTACAGCCGGTGACTTCAGACCACGGCGTCCACCGCAACGGGAGTCATGGGCGGCGCAGCCGCCTTCACGCGGGGCCATGCCTCCTGAAGGGTGTCGACGGCGCGAAGGAGGTCATCCGTCGCTGCCGTGAACGGCACCCTCAAGTGTCGGTCGTGGCCGCCGGCGACCGAGAACCGCGGCCCGGCCGATAACAGCAACCCGCGGGAGCGCACGTCCATGACGAGCGCCGAACTCAGCGGTGCGTCCAATTCGACCCAGAGCGACACACCACCATTCGGTTGCGGAACTCTCCATTCGGGCAACGCCGCGCGAAGTGCGCGCACGGATGCCTCCCGCCCGGCCCGGAGGAATGCCGATCGTTGCGCGATGATGTCGTCGAGGTGAGGCAGCAACTGAACTGCGACTGCCTGTTCGAGGTCCGGCGTCCCGAGGTCGTGAGAGGGGCGCGCCGCCAAGACGCGCCGGATCACCCCCGGGTCGGCGCGGATCCACCCGACCCGAAGCCCGCCCCACACGGTCTTGCCGAGAGAGCCGACCCGAATCACGCCCGCGGGGTCTCCCCCCTCGAACCCCGGCGGCAGCGCTCCGCGGTCCACGTCAAGGTCGGCGGTGGTCTCGTCGATGACGATGATCGTTCCCGCTCGATCCGCAGCCGCGTGGAGCGTACTCCGCTCGAGAGACGACATCGATCTTCCGGTGGGATTGTGGAAGTCCGGCATCAGGTACGCCATCACAGGCAGCGTGCGCGAGAACGCCTGCTCGGCGCGATCCAGATCCCAGCCGGAGTCGACGCCCACCGGAATTCCCACGAGTCGGGCACCCGCTCGCCGCAGCGCGTCCGCAGCGTGGGGATAGGTCGGGGTCTCAATGGCCACGCGGTCCCCGCGACCGAGCAGCACCGAAGCGAGCAGATGTATCGCATGCTGCGCACCCGTCGTGACCAGCACCTCATCCGGCGCGGTGGGCACTCCGCGCACGGAGTAGCGCCGCGCAATCGCTTCGCGCAGCGCCGCATGACCGAGGACGTCGTACCCGGATCGGCCGACCAAAGCTGCAGCGCCGGCCCCCACTTCGGCGATCACGCCCGCGAGGCCGGGCCATGCGGGCGGGCTGGCCTGTTGCAGATCGATCATGGCGTCCGTGGCGTTCAGCCGACCGGGGTCCCGCCTGGGCAGCGGCAGCGTCACGCTCCCCGAGCCGCGTGTGCTGACGATGTGCGCGGTATCGCGGAGACTTCGATACGCCGCGGCGACGGTACTGCGGCTCACCCCGAGCGCGATCGCCAACTCCCGCTCTGCGGGCAACGCCGTGCGCGGAGCGAGGCGGTTGTCGAGGCAGAGCAGGCGCACACCGTCCGCCAGTGCCTCGTAGGCCGGTTCGCGGGTACGCCACCCGCCAAGGGCCACAGCGAGTGCTCGCGCCGAGATGCGGGAATCCATGCAGGCCAGATTAGCGCAATTGGACTGCAGGCCTCAGGCCAATTCTGCGGTTGAATGGCGGCATGACACGGCGCGTGATCCAACTCGTCGTCGGCCTCTTCTTGTACGGGGCGGGAGCGGCGTTGACCGTCGAGGCAGGACTCGGCGTCGATCCCTGGACCGTGCTCGCCGAAGGTCTCTCGTTGCATACGGGGATCGGCGTGGGCTGGACGACGAACATCCTCGGATTCTTCGTCCTCCTGCTCTGGATTCCGCTTCGCCAGCGGCCGGGAGCCGGCACGGTGGCCAACATCCTGCTCGTGGGGACGAGCATGCAGGTGGTGCTCACGATCGTGCCGCCGATCAGCGGCCTTCTCGCGCAGTTCGCCGTGCTCCTGACGGGAATCGTCCTCGTGGCGCTTGCCTCTGGCTTATACATCGGGGCGCACTTCGGGCCGGGACCGCGCGACGGGCTGATGACTGGAATGCACGCGCGCCTCGGCTGGCCGATCTGGGTGTGTCGCGCGACGGTCGAACTCTCCGTGCTCTTCGTCGGCTGGCTCCTGGGCGGAACGGTCGGGCTCGGCACGCTGCTGTTCGCCGTCATGATCGGCCCACTCGTGCACCTCGCGCTCCCTTTGCTGGACACACGCCGCCCCGGTCGGCGGTCGCGACGCCCGGAGATCGCATCCGTGGGTGGTGCGTGAACGGCTTCCCAGCGAACGACGTCAGTGCTGGGTGAACGAGGGCCAGTCGCTTCCGGGCGTCATTCGCGAATGCAACGCACTCTTCGCAATCTCCATCGTCGGAAAGGTGCCGAGCGGCTCTGGCGCGCCGGCCATCGTGACCGCGTAACCGTGCTCGTCGTGTCGGATGCTGCCGACCACGCCGCCGGCCCCGTATGCCACCCACACAGAGTGGGGCTTCTGCATCGTATCCATGGTCTTTCTCCCTTCACTGACGCTGACGGTACGCCTCCACCGGCCGCTCCGCCAGGCCCTCGCCCGCACCATCTCAGGGCACTCTCGCACGGTCTCCGGTACCCTGGAACAGCGACCCCCAGTAGCTCAGTGGATAGAGCAGCGGCCTTCTAATCCGCCGGTCGCACGTTCGAATCGTGTCTGGGGGACGGAATCGATGCAGACATCGGCGTCGCTAGGATGGTCGTCATGGTGGGCGCGTCCGAGAACGATCGATTGGTGTGGATCGACTGCGAGATGACCGGACTCGACCTCGACGTCGATGAACTGGTCGAGATCGCCGTGATCGTCACGGACTATGAGCTTCGCCCACTCGACCCGGGCTTTCAGATCGTGATCAAGCCCGATGCCTCGGCACTGGAGAATATGGGCGACTTCGTGCGGGACATGCACCGCAGGTCGGGCCTGCTCGACGAGATCCCCTCAGGTGTGTCCGTCGCCGACGCCGAGTTCCAGGCGCTTGAGTACATCCAGAGATTCGTGCCCGTGGAGGGCAAATCGCCTCTTGCCGGAAACACCATCGGCACAGACCGCATGTTCCTCGCGAAGTACATGCCGCGCATCGACCGCTGGTTGCACTATCGCAATGTCGACGTATCGAGCGTGAAAGAACTCGCACGGCGCTGGTACCCGCGGGCGTACTTCAACGCGCCGGCCAAGGACGGCGGACATCGAGCGCTCGCCGACATCCGTGAATCGATCCGCGAACTCGCGTACTACCGTCAAGCGGTGTTCGTGCCCGAGCCAGGCCCGACGAGTGAAGACGCGCGGGCTGCGGCTGCCGACGCGGTGTCCGCGTTCACTCCCGAGGTGTGAGAGAATCGTTTGGTTGCCCGCGCAAGCGGGGCACATGGTGGGTATAGCTCAGTCGGTAGAGCACCTGGTTGTGGTCCAGGGGGTCGCGGGTTCAAGTCCCGTTACTCACCCGCAGTCGGCGCGTGTGGGCGCGAAAGCGCCCACACGACCCGCCCCACGCGGGCCGAACGCCCGCCCCGCCCGACCCCGAGGTGAGTCGCCGCATGGAGATGGATCCCGCGACCTTCGAGGGCCTCGTCGTGGATGAGCTCGACCGCCTTCCGGACGATATGGTCGACGGCCTGGACAACGTCATCTTCGTCGTCGAAGACCGCCCGGAGGACGGAAGCCTCGACCTCTTGGGTCTGTATGACGGGTGGGCATTGACCGAGCGGGAGAGATACGGAATGGGCGAGCTCCCCGACCGCATCATCGTCTACCGCGAATCACACCTGGCGACGGCCGATGACGAGGAAGCGTTGCGCGACGAGGTCCACACGACCCTCGTCCATGAGATCGCTCATTTCTACGGTATCGACGACGAGCGCCTGCACGAGTTGGGCTGGGCATGAGCGTTCCGCTCGCTGAGCCTGATGTCGACCTCGATCGTCTCGCTGCACCTCAGCGCCCTTGGCAGACCGTCGTGTGGGACGATCCGGTCAACTTGATGAGCTACGTGACTCATGTGTTCCGCACCTACTTCGGCTACTCGCGAGAGATCGCAGAACGACTCATGCTGACCGTGCACCACGAAGGCAAGGCGGTCGTGGCCGAGGGTGCACGCGAACAGATGGAACTGCACGCCCGCGCCATGCACGACTACGGCCTGTGGGCGACGGTGAGGGAGGCCCCATGACCAGAGTGATCGTCGAACTCGCTCGCGTCGAAGGCGCGCATCTTGCGGGTCTCGTGGGGCAGTTCGCCGATGTTCTCGACGCGTCCGACGAGCGGAGTAACGCCGATCCGGCGGTGATGCGGCTCGTTCCCGATGCTTATGCCGACCGCGATGCCGCCGAAGAGTTTCGGCGTCTGACCGAGAGCGATCTGCTCGGGCGCCGACGCTCGGATGCCGCGGTCGTGCTGGAATCGCTCGGTTCTGTCGGCGAGCTCCCCGATGACCCGGGTGATCCCGCGCTCGTCGAGATGATCCGCGTCCGGTTGGATGAGGAGCAGGCGCAGGCGTGGTTGCGCACCCTCGCGGCGATCAGACTCGTCCTCGCCACGCGACTCGGCATCGACAAGGACGACGATCACGACGACGGCGATCCCCGCTTCGGGATCTACGACTGGCTCGGCTATCGGCTCGACGGCCTCGTCCAGGCGCTCGACGGCGCCTGACGTTACGGCACGTCGACGATGTGGGTGGCCAGACTTCGCGGTCCATCGCGCTGAATGTGCAGGTCTTCCTGGAGGGCCCAGCGCTCCCAGTGCGGTCGGAACGTCTCGCCGTCCCGCCCCAAGGCGCGCGCTTTCCGTGCGGCATCCGGGGCCTCCACCCACACACGCACGTCGCCCAATCGCGCAGTCTGCGCGGTCAGCAAACCCGCGCCCTCGACGATCAGCGGCAATGAAGGGTCGACGGCGTGGGCTTCCGCCGGTAGATCATCCTCCCAGTCCCACCGCTGCCACACTCCGATGATCCCGCGCGCGTGCGGGCGCAGGATCAGCTCCCGCGCCGCGCGCACGCCGTCGTCGAGCCCGTCCCAGCCCGGGTAGAGCGAATCCAAGGCGACGAGCTGTACCCGCCCCGCCAGGGGCCAACGGCTGACGAGTCGTCGGGCGAGCGTGGACTTTCCGGCTCCGCTTCGCCCATCGATGAGGACCACCGGATTGCCCGCACCGACGTCGACCACCGCGCGCGAAATCCTCTCGACGGCCCCATCGATCGCCGTCGACAGCGGATCGGGCGCGCTACTTCTTGAGTGCCCGGATGACACGACTGAGCGCGCGACCGGCGGTCCAGACGAACGGGATGCCGACAGCCAGAAGCGAGACGATGTTCGGCTCGAACCGGACGTCGTCGCCCTTTCGGACATACGCTCCGACCGGAACGGTGTAGCCACCGCCCCCGCCTCCCCCGTTGCCGGAGTCGTCTTCACCTCCGCCGAATCCCATCCACGTCAGTGCGACAGGAATCAGGGTGATCCCACCGACGTCCTGGGGCTCGCCGTAGGCGCTCTTGACGCCGAGCGAGGTGGACTGCTTGGAAAGCTCGAGTGCGATGTTGGGCATAAGTCCACGCTACTCCGCCCGACCCGTCAGGGGCCAGGCTGCGCCGGCGGCCGACGCGCGGGACCGAGCAGGGTCGCGCGAGTCACCGCTCCACGCCCGAACTTCGCCGTCGCTCCGTCGAGCGCATCCTCGACACGCCGCCACTCCCCGTCGTCGTCCCACAGCGCTTGAGGCGCAGCCCCACCGGGGACGAGGCGCTCGGCGCGTACACCCACGAGCCGGACGGGCGCTCGGTCGTCGAGTGCGGTGAACAATTCCCGCGCGGCGTCGCCGATGCGTTGGCCGACCGCCGACGGTTCTCCCAACGTCGCTGACCGTGTCACCGTGGTGAAGTCCGCATACCGGACTTTGATCGCGACAGTTCGCGCTTCCCAGCCTCCGGTCCGCAGCCGTGCAGCGACCCGGTCGGCGAGTCTGCGGATCTCGGCGCGAAGCACGGCGGCGTCGGCGATGTCGTGTTCGAAGGTCTCTTCGTGCCCGATGCTCTTCTCCGCGCGCACGGTGTCGACCTCGCGGGCGTCGATTCCGCGAGCCAGGTGCCACAGCCTGTCACCCATCGCGGGTCCCAGCGCGCGGTCGAGTACGGCGCGGGGTGTGTCGAGGACATCGGACACGGTGTGGATCCCGCGACTCTCGAGCGCCGCAGTGGCCTTCGGGCCGACGCCCCATAGCGCCCCCACCGGGCGAGGTGCGAGAAATCGCGCGGTGTCGGCTTCTGCCACCACCAGGAAGCCGTCGGGCTTCGACATCGTCGACGCCATCTTTGCGACGTGTTTCGTCGCCGCGACTCCGACGGAGCAGGTCAGGCCCGTCTCCTCCTGCACACGACGGCGGATGTCCTGTGCGATTCGGGCGGGACTCCCCCAGAGTCGTCGTGCACCGCGCACGTCCAGAAAGGCCTCGTCGATCGACAACGGCTCGACCAGCGGTGTGAAGTCATGGAGGATCTCCATGACCTGGGCGGAGATCTCGCGATATCTCGCGAAGTGCGGCATCACCACGGTCGCCTGGGGGCACAGGCGCAGCGCTTGCGAGACGGGCATCGCGGAGCGCACACCGAATCTGCGTGCTTCGTAGGACGCACTGGAGACGACCGAGCGTCCCTCAGGCGCACCGACGATGATCGGCCGTCCGCGCAGGGAGGGGTCGTCGAGCATCTCGACGGCGGCGTAGAACGCATCCATGTCGACATGCAGGATGCCGGTACCCGTGTCGTCCGCACCGTCGCCCGATACGAGGCGATCACGTCCGTCGCCGCGACCCATGGACTGATCCTCTCAGAGGCCTCCGACATCCGTCCGGGTGTCAGGCGTCAGAGGCGCTCGCACGCTCCAGGACCAGTTCACGCACGCGCGCCGCATCGGCCTGCCCTCGCATCGCCTTCATCACCGCGCCGATGACGGCGCCTGCGGCCTGCACCTTTCCGTCGCGGATCTTGGCGAGGATGTCGGGCTGCGCGGCGAGGGCTTCGTCGATCGCGGCGATCAGCGCACCGTCATCGGAGACGACCGCGAGGCCACGGGCATCGACGATCTGCTGCGGCGTCCCCTCCCCCGCGATCATCCCCTCGAGAACCTGACGGGCCAGCTTGTCCGTCAGCGTTCCCGCATCGACGAGCCCCTGGAGTTCGGCGACGGCGGTCGGTTCCACCAGTTCGGCCGGCTCCGCTCCGGACGCGTTGGCAATGCGTGTGATCTCACCTGTCCACCATTTGCGCGCGGACGCGGGCGCCGTTCCGGCTGCGACCGTCGCCTCGACCTCGGCGAGGAGCCCCCCGTTGACGACATCCTGGAATTCGAGGTCGGTGAATCCCCAGTCGGTCTTGAGCCTGCGTCGACGCGCCGCCGGAGGCTCCGGCAGCGCTGCGCGCAGCTGTTCGATGAGCTCGGAAGACGGCGCGACGGGAAGGAGGTCGGGCTCGGGGAAGTAGCGGTAGTCATCGGCATCGGACTTCGGGCGCCCGGGAGAGGTCGTTCCCGTGTCCTCGTGCCAGTGTCGGGTTTCCTGGGTGATCGTGCCTCCGTCGGCGAGGATCGCCGCCTGGCGCTGGATCTCGTAGCGGACGGCACGTTCGACCGAGCGCATGGAGTTCACGTTCTTGGTCTCGGTGCGCGTCCCGAGCGGCGCGGGGGCTTCGCCTGCGCCGACGCGGGGACGTAGAGACACGTTGGCGTCACAGCGCAGGTTGCCGCGCTCAAGACGGGCATCCGAGATGCCCAGCGCGAGCACGACGTCCCGGATCGTGGCGACGTACGCCTTGGCGATCTCGGGAGCGCGGTGCTCCGCGCCGAAGATCGGCTTCGTGACGATCTCGACCAGCGGCACACCGGCACGGTTGTAGTCGACAAGAGAGTACTCGGCACCCTGAATGCGACCGGTCGCGCCACCGACATGGGTCAGCTTGCCGGCATCCTCTTCCATGTGGGCCCGCTCGATGGGAACCTCGACGATCGTGCCGTCGGAGAGTTCCACCTCGATGCGCCCCTCGAAGGCGATGGGCTCGTCGTACTGCGAGATCTGATAGTTCTTACCCAGGTCCGGATAGAAATAGTTCTTGCGTGCGAAACGGCTCGACGGCGCGATCTCGCACCCCAGCGCCAGGCCGAGGCTGATCGAGTAGTGCACCGCGGTCTCATTCACCACGGGCAATGACCCCGGCAACCCCATATCGACCGCCGCGACCAGCGTGTTCGGGGCGGCACCGTGGTTCCTCGAGTTCGCGGGATTCGCCGCCGCCGAGAACATCTTCGTCTCGGTGTTGAGTTCGACGTGCACCTCGAACCCGAGCACGGGCTCGAACAGTTCGAGAGCCTTGTCGAAGTCCATCAGCTTGGCCTTCGCCATCAGAGGGCACCTCCGTTCGCGCCGAGTTCCGGTGCTCTGTCGAGAAGCGCGCCGCCCCACGAATCGATGAGCGCTGCCTCGAGCGCCGCGCCGACGCGATACAGACGCACGTCTTCTCTCGCCGGCGCCAGGAACTGGATCCCCACCGGCAGTCCGTCTTCGTCGGCGAGCCCCGACGGAATCGAGATTCCGGGCACTCCGGCGAGGTTCGCGGGAATCGTCGTGACGTCGTTCAGGTACATCTTCATCGGGTCATCGAGCTTCTCGCCGAGGCGGAACGCGGTCGTGGGCGCGGAAGGTGTCGCAATCACGTCGACGGCCGCGAACGCCGCGTCGAAGTCTTGCTGGATGAGCGTGCGCACCTTCTGGGCCGAGCCGTAGTAGGCGTCGTAGTAGCCCGCTGACAGGGCGTAGGTGCCGAGAATGATGCGACGCTTCACTTCGTCTCCGAAGCCCGCTTCGCGGGTCGCCGCCATCACCTCCTCGACGGTTGCCGACGCGTGCGGGGTGACGCGCATGCCGAACCGCACCGAGTCGAATTTCGCGAGGTTGCTCGACGCCTCCGCAGGGAGGATCAAGTAGTAGGCGGCCACTCCGTACTCGAAGTGCGGCGCGCTCACATCGACGATCTCGGCGCCGTGGGCCTGCATCATCTCCAACGCCGTGTGGAAGGACGAAGCGACACCGGGCTGGAATTCGCCGTCGACCAACTCGCGGATCACGCCGACCCGCAATCCCTTGAGCACGTCGCCACGCGCGCCTTCTCGGGCGGCATCGGCGAAGGACGGCCATGCTTCCTTCAGTGACGTCGAGTCGTGTCGGTCGTGCCCGGCGATCACATCGTGCAGCAGTCCGGCATCGAGCACCGTCCGGGTGACCGGACCGACCTGGTCCAGCGACGATGCGAGGGCGATCGCTCCGTAGCGGCTCACGCCGCCGTACGTGGGCTTGACGCCGACCGTCCCGGTCACGTGTGCGGGCTGACGGATCGAGCCGCCGGTGTCCGACCCCAACGCCAGTGGCGCTTCGAACGCAGCCACGGCCGCGGCAGACCCGCCGCCGGAGCCGCCCGGGATCCGGTCGAGATCCCACGGGTTCCGCGTCGGCCCGTAGGCCGAGTGCTCGGTGGAAGACCCCATGGCGAACTCGTCCATGTTCGTCTTTCCGAGCGGCACGAGCCCGGCGGCGCGCGAACGCGCGACCACGGTCGCATCGTAGGGCGACATGTACCCCTCGAGGATGCGGGATCCGCTCGTCGACGGCATGTCGGTCGTCACGAGCACGTCCTTGATCGCCAGCGGAACCCCAGCGACTGGGCCCAGCGCTTCTCCCGCGGCACGACGACGATCGATGTCGGCGGCGACGTCCAGGGCGTGGTCTGAGACGTGGAGGAAAGCGTGGACATCACCATCGACAGCGGTGATCCGGTCAAGGTGCGCCTTCGTCGCTTCGACGCTCGACACCTCGCGTGAGGCGAGCCGGGCGGCCAGGTCGGCGGCCGACAGTCGTGTGAGGTCGCTCACTGTTCCTCCCCCAAGATCGCGGTGACACGGAACCGAGAGTCTGCGGCATCCGGGGCATTCTGAAGCACCTCATCGACCGTGAGGAGGTCGTCGGGCACATCTTCGCGCAAGACGTTTTGCATCGCGATCGGGTGACTCGTCGCGACGACGTCGGGGGTGGCGACCTCGGATACCTTGGCGATGTTGTCGACGATGACGTCGAGCTGGCCCGTAAGCCGCTCCACCTCGTCGTCGGTCAGCTGAATCCGGGCGAGGACGCCGAGGTGGCGTACGAGATCTGGGGTGATTTCCGACACGAACCCATCCTACGAGCGCCGACGCGTGCTCTCCGACCGTCGTTAGGCTGATCCCCGTGACGACCTACGACCCGCCGCGCCCATGGATCGCCAGCTATGCCGAAGGAGTGCCCGCCGACCTCGCTCCGGTCTCAGGTTCGCTCGTCGACATCGTCGCCGAGTCGGCCCGTGACCATCCGACCGCGCCGGCACTGCAGTTCTTCGGACGCGAGACGACCTACATCGAGCTCCAGGACCAGATCGACCGCGCCGCGGCGGGGCTACGCGCCCTGGGGGTCGGTGCAGGCGATCGTGTCGCGATCGTCTTGCCCAATTGCCCCCAACACATCGTCGCGTTCTATGCGATCCTGCGCCTGGGCGCGATCGTGATCGAGCACAACCCGCTCTACACGGCGCGAGAGTTGCGCAAGCAGTTCGAGGATCATGGCGCGAAGGTCGCGATCGTCTGGTCGAAGGTCGTCGGGACGGTGCAGGCGTTCCCCGCCGACCTCGCCATCTCGTCGCTGATCTCGGTGGATCTGACGCGCGCGATGCCGTGGAAGATGCGCGCAGCGCTGCGCCTGCCGATCTCCCGCGCACGAGACGCGCGGGAGGCGCTACACGCGTCCGTATCGGGCACGATCACGTGGGAGCGCATCGTGTCTGGGGAGCCGCTCCCGGCGACGCACACGAAGCCCGCGACCGACGATGTCGCGCTGATCCAGTACACCAGCGGCACGACCGGAAGTCCGAAGGGCGCGGTGTTGACCCACCGCAACCTGCTTTCGAACGCGGCACAGGCGCGCTCCTGGGTTCCGTCGATCACACGCGGACCCGGATGCGTCGTGTACGCAGTGCTGCCGATGTTCCACGCCTATGGGCTCACACTCTGCCTGACGTTCGCGATGTCGATGGGTGCACGCTTGGTGCTGTTCCCCCGGTTCGATCCGGACATGGTTCTCGAGGTGACCCAGAAGAACCCGGCGACGTTCCTGCCGCTGGTGCCGCCGATCGCTGATCGCCTGCTCTCGCGTGCGCTCGAGAAGGGCATCTCGCTCGCGGGGACCGACGTGGCGATATCGGGCGCCATGGCGCTCCCCCACGAGCTCGTCGTGCCGTTCGAAGAGGAGACCGGCGGCTATCTCGTCGAGGGCTACGGATTGAGTGAGACCTCCCCCGTTCTGATGGCGAACCCCGTGGCCGCCAATCGCGTCCCCGGCACGGTCGGTCTCCCCCTGCCTGGAACCGAGTGCCGAGTGGTGAACCCCGACGACCCGACCGTGGACGTCGCCGAGGGCGAGCCAGGTGAGCTCATCGTCCGGGGCCCGCAGGTGTTCCGTGGATACTACGGAAAGCCAGAGGAAACCGAAGCCGTCTTCGTCGATGGCTGGTTCCGCACAGGCGACATCGTGCAGATCGACGACGCTGGATTCGTCCGTATCGTCGACCGCATCAAGGAGTTGATCATCACGGGCGGGTTCAATGTTGCGCCCACCGAGGTGGAACAGGCGCTACGCCAACATGCCGCCGTGGTGGACGCGGCCGTCGTCGGACTGCCCAGCGAGCATTCGGGAGAAGAGGTCGTCGCCGCGGTCGTCGTCGACGGCGATGAGGACGTGGATGTGGAAGGGATCCGGGAATTCGCCCGGGGCATCCTGACGCCGTACAAGGTGCCACGGCGGGTTTTCGTCATCGACGAATTGCCCACCTCGCTCATCGGCAAGGTGCTGCGACGTCAGGTGCGGGACCGCCTGCTCGCGCTGACGTCGGGAGACTGATCCCCCATCCGCGAGTGTGGGCCTCGTCACGGTCGGCCGGGTGGGCGACACCGTGCGTCGCCGCATCCTGTCTGTCTAGGACGCGAGCGGTCTCGCCGAGGCGCCTTTCGGTCAGTCGTTGACGCAAACGCGGGCTACCCGATTGACGAGACAACCGCCTCGGCGAGATCGAGGCCGCCGGAATCAATGAACTCGCGGTGCATCACCGTCTGAGAAAGCGCGGAGTAGAGGTAGAAGCTGTCAAGACGCTCCCAGCCCGCGGTCCACGTCAGTCGTTCCGCGAGCTCCCACGTCGAGCATTCCGGGAACTCGGCGACGACAGCGGCAACCTCACGTGAGCGATCGAGATGATGCGCGCCGGATTGCCTGGCCCGCTCGGCCAGTCCTTTGAAGCGATACCCGTGTCCGGGAAGAACTTCGTAGTGGGGATACCGACTGATTTCCTTCAGCGAGTTCAGGTAGTCGGTCAGCGGGTTCGAATCGGGGTCACCACCGAGCCCTACACCGGCGTGCATCGTCGGGAGCAGGTGGTCACCTGTGAGGAGGATCTGCCTGCTATCGCTACGGAGGCTGATGTGGCCGGATGTATGGCCAGGCGTGTGCATCACGACGATATCGAATCCGGGCACATCCAAAACGTCGCCGTCGGCGAGGACCCGGTCAACCTTCACGGGCGGAAGCGCCGGGGCACCTTCGAGCGAGCTGATGAGCTGAGCACGGCGCTCCGGGGGAACGCCCCACTCGTCACAAGCGCGCCATGTCTCATCCTTACGCTCCTGCTCCGTCGGAGAGGAAGCAAGAGCTGCGTTCTCGCATGCGTGGATCTGCAATGGCGCCCCGCTCGCCTCCTGAAGACGTCCCGCCATTCCGACATGGTCAGGGTGCGAGTGCGTGGCAGTGATCGAGCGAACACTGCTGAGGTTGGGCGCGAGAGTCTCGATCGCTGCAACCAACGTGGTCCAGTTCTGATCCGAATCCCAACCGGGATCGATCACGTGAACTCCGCCTTCGACGTCTCGAAGGAAGTACACAAGCGAATGCCGAATATGTGAACTCGGCATCGCGAGCCCCAACGACCACACATCAGGCCGAACGCTCTCGAGTCCGGGTACTTCACCCTGAGTCGCGGCGTTGAACTCTGAGACACTTGTCGGCTCGATCATCTCAACTGCTCCAGGATCGTGGTGGTCACCGCGGATCTACCTCGCCCACGGCGAGTACGGACAGATCCGTCAAATCTACGCGAGAGCGGTCCTCCAGCGGCCGTACGCTCGCCTGACGTGCGAACGCCTCGGCGATACCTGATCATCGATTCTGAAAGCGCGGCGCGCGCTTCTCGCGGAACGCCGACATTCCTTCCTTCTGGTCGAGGGTGGAGAACAGCGGAGCAAACGCGAGCCTTTCGACTCGCAGCCCCTCGGAGAGCGTCGTTTCCAGTGCAGCATCCATGGCGGTCTTGGCAGCGAACAACGATGGGAGAGATTTGGAGGCGATGAGTTCCGCTACCCGTTGCGCCTCGCCGAGCAGTTCGTCCTGCGGCACGACTCTTGAGGCAAGTCCAGAGCGTTCGGCTTCCTCCGCATCCATGGTCCGTCCTGTCAGAACGAGATCTGCTGCCTTGTAGTACCCCACTGCACGTGTCAACCGTTGCGTGCCCCCCATCCCCGGAATCACGCCCAGGTTCAGTTCTGGCTGACCGAACTTCGCAGAATCGGCCGCGAGGATGATGTCGCACATCATCGCCAGCTCGCAGCCGCCACCCAACGCGAAACCCGACACCGCTGCGATCACGGGAGTGCGCACGGATGCAAACAAGGACCAATCACCAAACTGATCATCCATGATCATGTCCAGCGTGCTCTTGGGCTCCATCTCCTTGACGTCGGCACCCGCGGCGAATGCCCGCTCGGAACCGGTGACGACAATGGCGCCGATTTCCTCATCTTCATCAAATGCGGTGGCCGCACCTACCACGTCGGCCATCAGCTGCGAGTTCAACGCGTTGAGTGCTTCCGGGCGGTTGAGGGTGATCCACCCCACACGGCCGCGCCGTTCGACCAGAATCGTCTTGTACTCGGTCATCCGTTTCTTTCCTGTCCATTGGGTGTGCTCTGAGACCGGATCATGTTGATCACGCCGGAGAAGTCTTGCGACGCGCCGCCGGTTTCGACGAAGGCGTCGTAAATCTCCCGCGACATCAGCCCGAGCGGCGCGCGCGCTCCCGTGAGCTCAATGGCGTGAGCTGCCAGCCCAAGATCCTTCGCCATGAGAGTGCCGGCGAATCCCGGGCGGTAATCACGGTTGGCAGGGCTGTCCGGAACCGGTCCCGGAACAGGGCAGTTCGTCGTGAGTGCCCAACACTGGCCGGTCGCATGTGACGCCACATCGAACAGCGCCTCGTGACTCAACCCCAGCCGCTCTCCGAGCACGAAAGCTTCAGAAACCGCGATCTGGGAGATTGCCAGAATCATGTTGTTGCATACCTTCGCGGCCTGGCCGAGACCCGCTGCACCACAGTGCACGATCCGCCGACCCATCTGTTCGAGCAGAGGGACGGCCGCCTCGTAGTCCGGCGTCGCTCCTCCCACCATGAACGCGAGCGTGCCGTTCTCGGCACCCACGACGCCCCCCGAGACCGGCGCGTCCAGGCTGCGGTGTCCCGCTGATGTAGCAAGCGCGTGCGCGGCCCGCGCTTCATCGACAGCGATCGTCGATGAGTCGATGAAGAGTGTCCCCGGCGCAGCCGCGTCCAACAGGCCGGTCGTATTTTTACCTTGATACGTCTCCAGCACGTGGCGGCCCGTGGGGAGCATCGTCACGACGACGTCGGCGTGCCGGACTGCGTCGTGGGCAGAGGACACGATGTCGATCCCCGCGGACGCTGCCGCGTCCCGCGCGGCGGGAAAAAGGTCGTATCCGAGCACACGGTTGCCGTGCTTGACGAGATTCGCGGCCATGGGGTTTCCCATATGGCCGAGTCCGATGAATGCGATGGTGGTCATGCGAAATCCTTCGGGGGCTGCGGGAGTACAAGAGGTGTCGTGTTCGCGGGTACAACGTCGAAGAATGCCGACACCGTCGCGGGGGTGACGTCGTGATGCGAAGGTGGGGACCATCGTGGCGCTTTGTCTTTGTCAACCAGCTGCGCACGCACGCCCTCCGCGAAGTCGTGCGCCCTCAACGCGTGAACGGAGACGCGGAACTCTGTCTCCAGCGCTTCTTCCAAGGTTCGGTGATTCACGGCGCGTGCCAGCGACTCCCTCGCGACCGCCACCGCAAGCGGAGACTTCGTGTCGATCACATCGGCCAGGTGACCGGCTCCGACCTCGTGAAGAGCGCTCACGATCTCCCTCACGCTGGTTGCGGTGAAAGCAGCATTGGCCTCGGACTCCGCACCGAGCACGCCCCGAGGAGGGATCGTCTCGATGCGCGCGAGCGCGGCCGCCGGGTCCTCGTCCTCTAACGCACGAAGGAGCCCCGCGACATCGGCGCTGTCAATGAGATGATCGGCAAGCCCGAGCTCGATGGCGTCCGCAGGTCCGACACTCTCGCCCGTGAGCGCAAGCCGGGTCCCGGTGCTTCCCGCGCGCGAAAGCAACCAACTGGCTCCGACGTCCGGAACGAATCCGATCGCAACCTCGGGAAATCCCAATCGGGAGCGCTCCGTGACGACCCGGTGGGATGCATGGGCGCTGATACCCATCCCGCCGCCGAGGACGATCCCATCCTGAATCGCCACGATTGGTTTGGGATATCGCGCGATCATCGAATTCATGCGGTACTCGTCGCGCCAGAAGGCTGCAGCGTTGCGGCCATCACCGTCTGTGACATCCCGATAGAGGCTGAGTACGTCTCCACCTGCACAAAGGCCCCGTTCTCCCGCGCCGTCGATCGTGACCACGGCGACGGCATCGTCAGCGCGCCACTCGTCGAGTGCAGTGACGACGGCGCGCACCATCTCGTGCGTCAACGCGTTGAGGGAGCGAGGTCGGTTGAGGGTGATACTTCCGAGCTGTCCGCGGCGGGCGGTCAACACCGGGGGTTCGTCGATCATCGTGAAGCCTCCAGAAGGTCGCGCCCGACGATTACCTTCATGATCTCGTTGGTGCCCTCGAGGATCTGGTGCACGCGCAGATCGCGCACGACTCGTTCGATGCCGTACTCCTGGAGGTATCCATATCCCCCGTGAAGCTGCAACGCAGCGTTCGCGACGTCGAACGAGACGTCGGTTGCAAACCGCTTCGCGAGGGCGCACGCGACCGCGACGTCTCGGTCGCCGGCGTCCATCTTCGCTGCGGCGCGCTGGAGAAGAGCACGTGCCGCCTGAAGGTTCGTCTCCGCATCGGCGAGGGTGAACACCACGTTCTGATTCGCCGATAGCGCCGAACCGAACGCATGACGCTCCTGCACGTATCGCACGCTACGATCGAGCGCCCATTGCGCGCCTCCCAGAGAGCACGCGCCCATGTTGACTCGACCGCCATTGAGACCCTTCATGGCAATGCCGAATCCGTCTCCCTCTGCGCCAAGCCGGTGAGAGACGGGAACCCGCACGTCCTCAAGGATCACCTGGCGGGTCGGCTGCGCGTTCCAACCCATCTTCATCTCGTTGGGCCCGAAGCTGAGACCAGGGGTGTCGGCTGGAACGACGATCGCGCTGATGCCGCGCGATCCCGGAGCACCGGTTCGTGCCATGACGACGTAGACCGCGGAACTCCCCGCCCCGGAGATGAACTGTTTTACGCCGTTGAGGACGTAGTGATCACCATCTCGACGAGCGGATGTTGTGATGGCCGCAGCATCCGACCCCGCCCCCGGCTCCGTGAGGCAGTAGCTACCGAGGTCTGCCATCGTGACGAGAGACGGCACCCACCTCTCCCGTTGGGCATCATCACCGAAGGTGTCGATCATCCACGCGACCATGTTGTGGATGGATATGTACGCCGCGATCGTCGTGTCACCTTTGGCCAGTTCTTCGAAGATGGCAACCGCGTCAAGCCGAGACAGGCCAGATCCGCCGACATCTTCCCGAACGTAGATCCCTCCCAGGCCCAGCTCTCCGGCCGCGCGCAGAGTGTCCACCGGGAAGTACTTCTTCGCGTCCCACGACGCGGCGTTCGGCGCCAACTCGGACTCCGCGAACTCGCGGACCAGCGCGGCCAGCGCCTCACGCTCTTCGGTCATGAACATGGTTCGCGCTCCCTCAGTGCATCGTCGGCATGACGAAGCTCGCGCCTTCTTTGAGGCCCGACGGCCAACGGCTGGTGACCGTTTTCGTCTTCGTGTAGAACCGGAACGAATCGGGCCCGTGTTGGTTCAGGTCACCGAAACCCGACCGCTTCCACCCACCGAATGTGTGATACGCGATCGGCACCGGGATGGGCACATTCACACCGATCATCCCCACTTCAACCCGCGTGGAGAAGTCCCGCGCCGTGTCCCCGTCCCGCGTGAAGATCGCGGCCCCGTTGCCGAACTCGTGATCGGTCGCCATCGCGAGTGCCTGTTCGTAGTCGTCGGCCCGCGCGATGATGAGAACCGGACCGAACACTTCCTCCCGGTAGATCGTCATGTCGGTCGAGATGTCGTCGAACAGGGTCGGACCGAGATAGAAGCCCTCCTCATGTCCGTCGACCACAAGCCCCCGACCGTCGGCGAGCAGAGTGCCGCCCTCATCGATCGCCGTCTGGATGTATCCCTTCACGCGTTCGACAGCATCGGCACTGACAAGCGGACCGTAGTCCACGCCATCCGCGAGAGCGGGTCCCACTCTCAGGTGCGTCACCCTCTCTGCGAGTTTGGCTGCCAACGCGTCGCCCGTCTCTTTCCCGACCGGAACAGCAACCGAGATCGCCATGCAACGCTCCCCCGCTGAGCCGTAGCCCGCTCCGATCAGGGCGTCGGCGACCTGATCCAAATCTGCGTCAGGCATGACGATCATGTGATTCTTGGCACCGCCGAAGCACTGCGCACGCTTACCATTCGCCGCAGCGGTTGCATAGATGTACTGGGCGATGGGGGTCGAGCCGACGAATCCGACGGCCTTTATACGATCATCGGTAAGGAGCGCGTCGACCGCCTCTTTGTCACCGTTCACGACGTTGAAGACGCCCTTCGGCAGCCCCGCCTCGAGGAAGAGTTCCGCGATGCGCAGCGGAACGGAGGGGTCGCGCTCCGAAGGCTTCAGAATGAAGGCATTCCCTGCCGCGAGCGCGGGCCCTGCCTTCCACAGCGGGATCATGGCCGGGAAATTGAACGGGGTGATGCCCGCAACCACGCCGAGCGGCTGTCGCATGGAGTAGACGTCGATACCGGTACCCGCGCCCGTCGTGTACTCGCCCTTGAGGAGGTGAGGCGCGCCTGCCGCGAACTCGATGACCTCGACCCCGCGTTGGATGTCTCCCTTCGCGTCATCGACGGTCTTTCCGTGCTCGGTCGACAGCAGTCGCGCGAGCGCAGGGGTGTCCTTCGCGATGAGGTCGAGAAACCTGAGCAGAACGCGAGCGCGTCGTTGCGGGTTCCATGCCCCCCATTCGCGCTGCGCCGCTTCGGCGACGGCGATCGCGTCGGTCACTTCGACCGTGCTTGCTAGCGGCACACGCGCCTGCACTGCGCCGGTACTTGGGTCATAGACGTCGCCGAAGCGTCCCGACGCGCCGGCGACGTGCTGTCCATTGATGAAGTGTGTGAGTTCTCGTGTCATGCCAACACATCCGTTTCTCAGTAGGGCTCGGGGTGGTGGTTCGTGGAGCTAAAGTCGCTCGATGATGGTGGCGTTGGCCATGCCACCGCCCTCGCACATCGTCTGGAGCCCGTAGCGGCCACCCGTTGCTTCAAGGTGATTGAGCATGGTGGAGAGCAGACGTCCGCCAGACGCTCCCAACGGGTGCCCCAGTGCAATCGCACCACCGCGGGGGTTGAGTTTCGCCGGGTCAGCACCCGTTTCCGCCAACCACGCGAGCGGCACCGAGGCGAACGCTTCGTTCACCTCTAAAACATCCATATCGTCGAGGGACAGCCCCGATTTGGCGAGGATCTTCTTCGTCACGGGAATGATGCCTGTCAGCATCATGATCGGATCACTTCCTGTGACTGCGAACGAGTGGAACCGGGCGCGAGGTGTGAGCCCCAGCATCTTCGCCCTCTCCTCGCTCATGACGAGCACGGCTGACGCGCCGTCGGTCAGCGGAGATGAGTTACCGGGGGTAATGACCCAGTTGATCTCGGGATACCGCTCGGCAAGCGCCTCGCTGTGGAAAGACGGCTGCAACGCACCCAGTCCGGATGCCGATGTTGCAGGACGAATCGTCTGATCCTCGGCGATGAGCTCACTACCGTTACTCACGGGGATGAGCTCGCGCGCGAATCCACCCTGTCGGGCCGTTTCGGTAGCTCGCGTATGAGAAAGGGCCGCAAAGTCGTCGAGTTGCGCGCGCGACAGGCCCCATCGGCTCGCGATCAGCTCCGCTGAGATCCCTTGTGAGACGAGACCCTGAGGGTAACGTGACGCGATTCCTTCACCGTAGGGATCCGCCCCGGCCGCGTTGGACCCGATCGGGTTGCGACTCATCTCCTCAACGCCGCACGCGATCGCGATGTCGTAACCGCCCGAGATCACACCCTGGGCTGCGAACGCGGCCGCCTGTTGGCTCGAGCCACACTGGCGATCGATCGTCGTTCCCGGCACATGGTCGGGAAATCCGGCTGCGAGCACAGCGTTACGAGTGATGTTGAAGGACTGCGTTCCCACTTGGCTGACGCAGCCACCGATCACATCGTCAATGAGCGCGGGGTCCAGCCCGGTCCGCTCCACAAGCGCCGACAGGGTAGTCGCGAGCAGATCCACGGGGTGGATCTGCTCCAGCGCTCCGCCGGGCTTGCCTCTTCCTGACGGGGTTCGAACGGCATCGACGATAACTGCAGAATTCATGCTTGTCCTTGGTTTTGGGAGGGGCGGTCAGCGCGGTGCCATCCGGATGGCACCGTCGAGCCGGATCGTCTCGCCGTTCAGGTAAGAGTTAGTGACGATATGGGCGACGAGGGATGCGTATTCCTCCGGACGACCGAGTCGGGACGGATGAGGAACCTGTTCCCCCAGGGAATCCTGCGCCTGCTGGGGCAGGGCCGCGAGCATCGGCGTTTCCATGATTCCCGGAGCAATGGTCACAACCCGAATGAGGGAGCTCGCGAACTCACGTGCCATAGGCAGGGTCATACCCACGACACCGCTCTTCGACGCCGAGTACGCCGCTTGCCCGATTTGGCCATCGAAAGCGGCGACCGATGCCGTATTGATGATGACTCCGCGCTCCCCATCAATCGGAGTGGTCGACGACATCGGGCCGAAGGCGAGTCGGGCCATGTTGAACGTCCCCCCGAGATTCACCGCCAATGTGCGGGTGAAGGTGTCGAGAGGATGTACACCCGCGCGGCCGACCACTCGCATGGACGGCGCGACCCCGGCGCAGTTGACCAGCACCCGCACGGGTCCGAGGGCTTCCGCGGTCGCGAGCGCCGCGCGAACCTGTTCTTCATCTGTCACATCGGCGGCGCAGAACACGGCGTCGGGACTGATGGCGGCGACCGCGTCGCGGGTGCCCTCGCGTTCTATGTCCAGAACGACAACCCGCGCGCCTTGTGCAGTCAATCGATGGGCGGTTGCCCAGCCGAGCCCAGACGCTCCGCCCGTCACGATTGCCACGCTGTCTGAAATGTCCATGTGAGTTCTCTCTTCCCGCGACGCGCTAGGAGTCAGTTGCGCTCGAAAGAGGACTGGATCCCGGCGAGGAGTTGTCGTGCGACAACCACCCGTTGGACCTGGTTGGTGCCCTCATAGATCTGAGTGATCTTTGCGTCGCGCATCATGCGTTCGACGGGATAGTCCGTCGTGAATCCGTACCCACCCAGCACCTGAACGGCATCGGTTGTGACCTGCATCGCGGTGTCGGAGGCGAAAGTCTTCGCCGCGGAGCCGAAGAACGTCAGGTCGCCGTCGTCTCGTTCCGACCGCCCAGCGGCGGCGTACGTCAGCTGACGGGCCGCTTCAACTCGTATACCCATGTCGGCGAGCAGAAACTGGAGGCCTTGGAAGCTGGCGATCGGCTTGCCGAACTGCTCTCGCTGGGCCGCGTAGGCGAGCGCGTAGTCCAATGCTCCCTGCGCGATTCCGACTGCTTGCGCAGCGATCGTGATGCGCGTGTGATCGAGAGTTCGCATCGCGGTGAGCCAACCTGTTCCTTCTGCTCCGATCATCCGGTTGGCGGGAATGCGCACGTCGTCAAAGTAAACTTCCGCGGTCGGAGACGCGCGAATGCCGAGCTTGCGTTCCTTCGCGCCGAACGACACCCCGGGGTCCGCCTTTTCCACGACGAAGGCAGAGATGCCGGCAGGCCCGCGGCCCGGATCCGTGACGGCGAAGACGGTGTAGAAGTCTGACACGCCTGCGTTCGTTATCCAGCGTTTCGTTCCCCTGAGCACGTAGTGATCCCCATCGCGTGTGGCCGTCGTCTTCATGGAGGCGACGTCTGACCCAGCGTCCGGCTCAGAGAGGCAGTACGAGAACATCGCCTCACCGGAAGCCACCGGAGGCAAGTACCGCTGCTTCAGCTCTTCTGACCCCGAGAGGAGAATCGGAGTCGTGCCGAGCTTGTTCACCCCGGGAATCAGAGCCGCGGAGGCGTCGGCGCGCGCGATCTCCTCGATGAGGATCACCGTTGCGAGGGCATCTGCCCCTACTCCGCCGTACTCCTCCGGAATGTGAGGGGCATGGAAATCGGCCTCGCGCAGCGCGTCGAACGCCGCTTGCGGAAACTCTCCCGCCTCATCGGCAGCAGCCGCTGCGGGCGCGATCTCCGCAGCACTGAGGTCGCGAATCGCCTTTCGCAGTTCGATGTGCTCGTCCGTCATGGCGAACATGGGGAATGTCATGCCGTTGTGCTCGATTCTTCTTCGGGAGTTTGGAGGATGTGCACAACGCACACCGCGCCGAGCCCCACCATGTGCGTCAGACCGGTGCGCGCGCCGGGATGCTGCCGGGCACCGGCTTCACCGCGCAACTGCTGAGTGACCTCGACGATCTGGCCGATACCGGTGGGACCGATCGGATGCCCGGCGCCGATCAAGCCGCCGGACGCACTGACCGCGACGCGGCCGCCGATGGCGAAATCACCCGCCTCCAGGTCGAACGCCGCGCGACCTGGCTCCGATAGCCCCATCGATTCCACGTACTGCAACTCTTCGATGGTGAACGCGTCATGGAGTTCGACGAGGTCCAGCTCGTCCGCCGTGATGCCCGCGTGCTCGAGTGCGAGTGCGGTGGTCGTGCGCGTCAGCTCTGCATCGAAGCTCTTGTCGCCGTAGAGCTCTTCGCTACGCTGAGCGGAGGCGAGCACACGGATACAGCGCGATCGATCCAGGCCGAGCGTCTCGATCGCCTCGTCCGAGACAACGACGACAGCTGCTGCTCCTTCTCCCACAGGGCAGCATTGCAATCGAGTGAGCACGCCCGAGATGGCAGGGGCACCCATGACCTCGTCGAGCGTACGAGGAGTGCGCTGCTGGGCGTTGGGGTTAAGCGCCGCATTTCCCAAGTTCTTGACGGCAACGGCCGCGATCTGCTCGGCAGTGACACCGTACTGGTTCATGTATTCATCGGCGAGGAGGGCAAAATGCGTGAACGGCTCGACCATGGATGCCGACAGTGATGGAACACCGGACTTGTCCGCCCCCGTCGCCACACGCGCGGGCTTGTCAACTCCGATGGCCAGCGACACATCGCTGATCCCGCTGGCGACGTCGATGCATGCCAAGCGAAACGCCGACGAGCCGGACGCGGAGGCATTCTCCACCTGCGTCATCGGTGCACCGTTGACACCGAGGTGCCTCAGCATGGGGCGCGATGCCGCCATTCCGATCATCGCCGTGCCGGTGAACGTGCTCTCGACCTTTCCCCAGGTGATTCCGGCGTCATCCAAGGCCCCGCGAACTGCGGTCAATCCCAATTGCACGTATGGGGTAGCTCCGGGCCGCTGATACGGATGCATTCCGACGCCGGCGACGTAGACGGGGCGGAGATCTCCCAGCCGCGCGGTCATCGGATCTCCTCGAATCGCAGCTGACGGACATCATCCCCGGCGTCCGGCATTGGGATGGTGATGGCTCTCACTGGCGTGCCATGCGTCGGCGTGGCCAGGTCCGCCATCACCCCCCTGATCAGCGGTCCCTCATCAAGACTGATCGAGGCGACGGTGTAGGGCACCTCCACGGTGGGATCGTTGTGTCGCCAGACGGTCGCGCTCGCGCGCACCGTGCCGTGTCCGCTCAGCGGCACCCGTGTGAGGTCACTCCCATGATCACCCGACTCCAACGAACCGAGTTCCTGAAAAGGGAAAGAAATGTACCCCGCGCGATCGCGAGCTCCGAACAGGATGGCTGCACCGTCGTCCGCGACGTCGTACAGGGCAGGTTCTGCAGATTTGTTGGTCATGGTCCTTCTCACAGGGTCATCGAGTAACCGCCATTGACTGGAATCGTTTGACCGGTGATCCAGCTTGAGGCGTCGGAAGCAAGAAAAAGAGCGAGGTTGGCGGCGTCCGAGGGCTCTCCGATCCGCCGGATGATGTAGTTGCCGAGCATCCGCTTCACGAGCTCTTCGTTCGCGAGTGCCTCTTCGATCGCGGGTGTGCGCGTCGCGCCGAGAGCGATGCAGTTCGCGGTTATGCCGTAGCGTCCCCCCAGACGCGCGATAGATCGGGTGAATCCGGCTGCCCCGGCTTTCACGCCGGAGTACGCCTCCAGCCCGTTGATTTCGCCGACCCTCCCCGCGTCCGAGATGATTGTGATCACCCGACCGTGGTCGGAGTGCACCATATCCGCAAGGGCGAATCGTGTGGAATTGAGCACGCCGTCGAAGTTCACATGCGCATACGGTCGCCAATCGGCGGGGGTCTGTTCCCAGAAGGGAACGTGCGAAGCCTGCGACGCGTCAGCGCCGCGGTTTCCGGCGTTGTTCACGAGGATGTCCACCGGACCAAGTACGCTCCTGGTCCTCTCGAAAGCGGCACCGACACCTTCGAAGTCGCCGACGTCCGCGTGCACGGCGCACGCTTCCCCTCCACCCTCGCGGATCTCGTCGGCCACAGACTCTGCGCGCTCGAGAACGAAGTCATTCACCGCGACCTTCGCGCCCGAGCCGGCGAGCGTCAACGCAATTTGCCGTCCGACTCCTTGACCTGCTCCGGTCACGACAGCGACCCGGCCGCGGATATCGAGCAGCGTGTCGTTGTTCATCTAATCTCCTCGCGCAAGACTCGCTTGAGGATCTTTCCCATCGGGCTCGTTGGTATGACATCGACGAACTCGAAGCGACGAGGCCACTTGTACTTCGCCAGCTTTCCCTCGCAGAAGGCGAGAAGGTCGTCAGCTGTCGCTGTCGCGCCGGGCCGGAGCTGGACAGCGGCGACCGCCTGCTCACCCGCTTCCTCGTGCTTCACCCCGAAAACGGCGCTAACCGCGACCGCCGGATGGGTGTTCAACACAGCCTCGATCTCGGCCGGGTAAATGTTGACGCCGCCGGAAATCACGACGTCGGTGATGCGGTCGTAGATGAAGAGGTAGCCGTCGGCATCGAGGTGGCCGATGTCACCCGTCCGATAGAAGCCGTCCGGCAGGAGCTTGTCGGGACCGAGCGGGCCCCGACCGATGTAGCCGGTGATGACCGTCGGGGTGCGGACCGCAATCTCACCCGTTGCGCCGGCCCGGAGCTCGACCCCGGCCTCGTCGATGATCTTGATTTCAACGTGGCGGAAAGGTCGACCGCTCGTTCCGGGGCGCTGTTCAAGGTCGTCTGGCGTGGCCCCGGTCAGCATCCCCGCTTCCGTGCACCCGTAGTTCTCGTGAATGATCCGACCCAACAGCGCGGTCGCGCGGTCCTTGAGCTCTCGATCGAAGGGCGCCGCCCCACCGAGGAGAAAACGCAGAGACGAGAGATCGTACTTCGCAGTTGTCTCCGCGGGGAGATTGACGAGGCGTTGCAGCATCGTCGGCACGGCAATCCAGTGCGTGATGCCACTTCTCTCGATGAGTGCCAGCGTCGCCTCGGGTTCGAATTTGCGATCGAACACCACCTTTCCGCCGGACATGAGCGATGCTCTCGTGAAGCCCGGTCCCGCACCGTGATGCATGGGCAGGTTGATGAGTGTGCGGTTTCCTGGACCTGCTGCGGCGCCATCGAAGGCGACCGACATGTTGTACTCGGCGTGGATCTTAGGATCCGGCGGGTTCTGCCAGCCATTGATGGGCGCGCCTTTCGGAGCCCCCGTGGTCCCCGATGAATAGATGATCAGGGGTGCCAGATCGAGCGCGTCCCGGTGGGTGGGGTCGCCTTCCGCGATGAGCGCCTCGTAGGACAGGGTCCCGTCCGCAACTCGATCCAGCGAGATGATTCCGAGCAAGCCCAGTTCAGCCCAGCCCTTCACTGTCTCCGCGGGGTCGTCATCGTCGATGATCGCGACACGCACGTTGCAGTCACGCAGAATATAGGCCGACTCGGGCGCTGTGAGCCGGTAGTTGACCGCGACTCCGATGGCGTTCAGCTTTGAGATCGCCAGCGAGATCACAAGCCATTCGATCCGCGTCCTCACACGGATCGCGACGACGTCACCGGGTTTGACACCCATCGAATCCATCGCCGACGCGAGCCGGTTGGCGCGGTCATTCCAGTCAGCCCACGTCAGTTCGACGTCGCCCTGATATGCGCACGCCTCCGATGTGTCCTCCGGTGCAAACGGAGCAGTTCCAACTACGCTGTCGGTGCTCATCTCATCTCCTTTGAATGATTGCTTTCGTTGTGAGCGGGCGCGAGCCCAATGGATGTGGTTACGCGAATCCGCCGCGAGCCCCGCCGCTGACAGGGACGACCTGTCCGGTGACGAAATCGGAGAGGGGTGACGCAAGCCAGAGGATCGCGTCCGCAGCTTCTTGGATCGTCCCCGTCCGGCCGAGCGCTGCTGCCGCCATCGGGCGAGCAGCAAACGGATCCTCAGGGGCGCCATCGAGACCCATGGCCTTGAGGGTCTTGTCTGGGACGCCGATGGGAAGCTCACGACCCCCGACGGTGATGGTCTCGTGTGCCGATTGGGGAAGGCCGAAACGCGTCTGGATGATGCCGAAGGCGACAGCGTTCACCGTCACGTTGAACGGCCCCCACTCACTCGCGAGGGTCTTCGTGAGTCCTTCGAGGCCCGCCTTGGCTGCAGCGTAGTTGGCCGCGCCGGGGTTGCCGAAGCTCGCCGCAAGCGATGACACGTTGACGACCTTGCGAGCGGAGCCTCCGCCCTCGGCTGGCATCACCCGGAAGTGCGGTGCAGCTGCGCGAAGAAGCCTGAAAGGCGCGAGGAGATGTATGTCGAGCATCGCCTGGAACTGCTCATCCGTCATACGATGCACCGGCGCATCCCAGAAGTACCCGGCCGCGTTGACGATGATGTCGAGCTGTCCGTGGGTGGAGATCACATGATCGATCAACGCGTTCGGCACGTCCGGGGCGGTGAGGTCTCCGATGAACATCGATGCACCTCGACCAAGGCCGTCGCGGGCCTCGGTCGCGCGGTCCTCGTCGACATCCGCGATGCACACCGTGGCGCCATTCGCGGCGAGCGATTCGGCTGTCGCACGGCCGATCCCCTGGCCACCGCCGGTGACCAGCGCAACTTTCCCGGCAAGCAACTCCGATGTGAGAGTCGGTGTGGTTTGCATGTCAGCGTCCTTTCCAGACCGGTTCGCGCTTCTCGATGAATGCGCGGATGCCTTCTTGCGTGTCCTCCGATGCCATAACAGGGTCGGCGTACTCCATCTGACGCGACCAGGCATCCGTCTCTGCCCAGTCGTAGGCGCGACGCACGATCTCGACGCTCGCACTGACGGCGAGCGGGCCAGAGGCGGCGATCTTGCGTGCGAGCTCTCGCGCGGCGCCCACAACCTCGCCCGGCTCGACGACCTTGTTGACGAGACCCCACTGCGCGAAGTACTCGGCGGACCGAGACTCGCCCGTCAACGCGAGCTCCATCGCGATGTGGTACGGAATGCGCTTGGGCAGCCGGAACAGTCCACCACCTACGGCGACAAGCGCCCGGGCTGCCTCTGGGATCCCCATCTGTGTTGCGGACGAGGCCACAACCAGATCACAGGCGAGACACAGTTCCAGCCCGCCGGCCAACGCGTGCCCTTCGACTGCGGCGATCAACGGCTTGTGCGGACGCACCCCCATGACACCGAATCCTCCGCGGCGTTCTGTGCCACCGAAGTCACCTACCGCTGCTGCAGCGAGGTCCTGTCCCGCGGAAAAAGTGGGGCCGGCACCGGTGATGATCGCGACCCGAAGGTCGTCGTCGGACTCGTACGCGTCGATCACCTTCTCAAACGCACGAGCGGTTGCACCGTCGAAAGCGTTGCGCTTCTCCGGGCGATTGATGGTGATCAGCAATACGTGTGGGTCGACGATTTCGCTCGTAACG
The DNA here is from genome assembly GCF_042677105.1 of Microbacterium koreense. Classification (NCBI taxonomy): domain Bacteria; kingdom Bacillati; phylum Actinomycetota; class Actinomycetes; order Micrococcales; family Microbacteriaceae; genus Microbacterium; species Microbacterium koreense. The sequence goes on along the minus strand of NZ_JBHTIM010000001.1, from coordinate 1,847,591 downwards.
ACATCCATCGCGCTCTCGGTCAAACTCCGGCCTCCTTTGGCTCGGCCCACCTGTTCGGAGGGGCCACTGCTTCGTGGTAGCCCAACCGTACTATCTTGTTGGCCGGCTGACAAGTATCATTCAGGACATGAATGTGAGATTCGCGACGCTGCGGTATTCCGTGGACGAGAACATCGCCACCCTCGAGCTGTCACGACCAGACAGTGGGAACTCGTTCTCCTCAGTCATGAGCGCCGACATTGTGGCCGCACTCGACCTCTCGGACGAGGACGATGACGTCCGTGCCGTTGTAATCACCGCCGAAGGACGCAACTTCTGTGTGGGACAGGATCTAGATGAGGGCTTCATCGCGCGAGGTCGACCAACCTCGCCCGCGCTGGAGACGTACCTCGAGCAAGTGGGAACCATCGGCGGTGTTCCCCGAGATTCGGGCGGCTATACATCGCTGAGAATCGCTGCTTCGCGAAAGCCCGTTATCGCAGCGATCAACGGGGCCGCAGTAGGGATCGGCATCACGATGCTGTTGCCCGCGGACATTCGTGTCGCAGGAGAAAGCACGCGCCTGGGTTTCGTATTCACCCGTCGCGGTCTCGTGCCGGAGGCTGCCTCAAGTTGGTTTCTTCCGCGGATCGTGGGGATATCAAAGGCGCTCGAATGGGTCGAAACCGGGCGTCTCATCGGTTCGGCGGAGGCGTTGGAGACCGGTTTGGTCTCGTACGTTGTCGACGACGGCCTGATCCGGGACAAGGCCTACGAGATCGCGCGGGAAATCGCTCAGCACACCTCCCCCGTGGCTGTGTCGGCGGCTCGGGCGACGCTGTGGGCGATGCTGACAGCGTCGACCCCATGGGACGCGCACGCGATCGAGTCGAAGGCGATCTACGACCTCGGAGGCGGAGAAGACGTGGACGAGGGCGTCGCGGCCTTCATGGCGAAGCGCCCGCCACACTTCACTTCACGTGTGTCCACGGGTCTCCCCGACTTCGTGCCGGAATGGCCCGGAGACGCCTCGACCGACGGATAGAGGTCCTCGCTAAACTGGAGTGCATGCCGGCGAGACGCACCCAGCAGCAACGCTCCAGTGAGTCCCGACGCAAGCTCATCGACGCGGCGATCGAGCTCCTCGCGGTGAGGGGATACGCCGGAACGAGCTTCGCCGCGATGGGCGAGAAAGCCGGACTCAGCCGCGGGCTGGTCACTCACTACTTCGGCACCAAAGAGCAGTGCATCGCGGAAGTCGTCGCCCATATTCGAGACCAGGTGCTGGACCGCCTCGCCGAGGCGCGCGCTCCTCGCGGAATAGCAGCCATTGATCTGCTCTTCGAGGCCTACCTCGGCGAAGGTACGAGTGGAGAACATCAGCCCCGCGCGATGTACACCGTCTTTATCGAGGCCCTCACCTCCTCCCCCGGCCTGCTCCCCGCTGTCGCGGAAAACAACAGACAGATTCGCGTGCTCATCGAGCGATGGCTCGCGCAAGCAGTCGCTGATGGCGACGCGACCACGGCAGACCCTGCGAGCGATGCCACGATGATCGAAGGGATATTGCGGGGCGTACTGCTTCAGGTCCTCGTTGACGCAGACAGCTTCGATCGGGATGCGATCATCCGCTCCTCCCAGCGCGCAGCGCGGGCCATCGTCGGGGCGGCAGCACCCACTCCTCGGGACCATTAGGGCGCTGGATTTCCGAACCACTCACCGCTTCGGCTCCGACGCCTCGCCAACCGTTCCCGGGGTTGAGTGGGGTCAACTTCCAGGACGGCGTCGACACATCCCGCGTCGCACGGCCTGGTGGGAGCCGCAGCACGACGGCGTTCGCACCGCGGCCCCCGCTAGCTGTTGACGCTGATGCTCCAGGTGACGCCGAATCGGTCGGTGAGCATGCCGAACCCCGCGCTCCACGCGGACGCTGCGAGCGGTTCGACGATCACAGCACCAACTGAGAGGCCCTCCCAGTACGTCTGCAGGTCCGCGAGATCGGCGGCGGTGATCGAAATGAACAGGGCCTGCTCGGTGACGGTGGTGTGGTTCTCGCGGCGGGTGACGCCGCCGCCAACGAGACCGCCGTCGGTCGCTCCTGGGACGTCGTACCCCATGAGACGGAAGCCGTTCTCGGCTGCGACGAGGCCGAACACGACCTTGTCGGCACCAGGGAGCTCAGCCGGCATGCCGAACTCGGCGTAGGTGTTGGCGATGAGGTGGCCCCCGAAGATCGACTGGTAGAACTCGAGCGCCGCGCGCGCGTCTCCGCGGAAGTTCAGGTGGGTGGTCGTCTGGATGGTCATGGATGCTCCTGTTCGTGGGCACGGGTCCGAGCGGTGCCGTTGGTCAAGTGTTTCGGGTGAGTAGGTCTGTTCTCGTCCTAGACTGGACGTAGGCTTCGATCGTGCCGACGACCATCCGCCTCCTGAATCTGCTTTCCCTGCTGCAGGCGCGGCGCGACTGGCCGGGATCGCTGCTCGCCGAGCGGCTTCGGATCAGCGACCGCACCGTGCGCCGCGACATCGAGCGCCTCCGCGAAATGGGGTACGCGATCGAGACCACCATGGGCCCAGACGGTGGGTATAGCCTCGCCGCCGGCACGGAACTGCCCCCATTACTGTTCGACGACGATCAAGTCGTTGCGGTCGCGATCGCGCTGCACACGGCCACGATCGTCGGAGCCGATATCGACGAGCCGGCGGCCCGCGCGCTGACGACCATCCGGCAGGTCCTGCCCTCGCCGCTTCGGCACCGACTGGACGCTCTCCAGATCATCGCCATCGCGCAGCGGCCTGGCGGCTCCGCCCCGACTGCGGTACCTCTGGAGTCGCTCGTCGAGATCGCCAGGGCAATCCGCGACCATGTGATTCTGCGCATCGACTACGCGTCCCGCGGCCAGTCCGCAACCGACGGGGGCATCCCCCCGCGCCGTGTCGAGCCGCACCACCTCATCAACGCGCAGGGCCACTGGTATCTCTTGGCGTGGGATCTTGACCGCGACGATTGGCGGCTCTTCCGCGTCGAGCGGATCAAGCCCCGTACCCCCGCCGGACCTCGGTTCGAACACCGGGAAGTACCTGGGGGCGGCGTCGCAGAGTTCGTGTCGGCGCGTTTCAAGGGCTCCGGTTCGAATGACTGGTCCTGCCGAGGCTCGGTGATCCTCGATCTCCCCATCGGCGAGGTGCTACCCTTCATCGGCGATGGAACGGCGCACGAGGCAGAGCCGGACCGAACGATTGTGGAATCAGGCTCATGGTCGTGGGGCTCCCTCGCCGCCTCCTTCGGCCGATTCGACGTCCCGATGGAGGTCGTCGGCCCTCCCGAGCTCCGCGCGGCCTTCGCGACCCTCGCGGAGCGGTACGCGAAGGCCGCCACGCGATGACCCCACGCGTTCCTCATCCGGACAGTTCCCGAGAGCGGCGCCACCGCGAGCGGAACAGCTGAGCAGGCTCGGCCGGTGACAGGGCGACGATCCGACGGCTGCGGCGGGAGCGGCGAGTCGTTCCCGAGTATCAGTCCAGGGCGCGGGGTCGCATGAGCGGCATGACGGCGGCCTTCGCCCACCGTGGCATGCGGAACATCGGGTGCGACTTGCCGAGCGCGCCGATGCCGTCCATCTCGGCGTCGCTGAGCTCGAAATCGAAGACCTCGAGGTTCGCTTTGATGTGAGCCGGGTTCGTCGACTTGGGGATCGCGACGAATCCTCGCTGTACGTGCCACCGCAGGATCACCTGCACGGCGGATTTTCCGTGCGCGGCGGCCGCGGCAATGATCGCGGGCTCGGCGAGGAGCGATTTCGACCCGTGACCGAGGGGATACCACGCCTCCGCCGCGATCCCGTGCTTCTCGAGAGTCGGGAGCAGATCCGGCTGCTGCCAGTACGGATGCAGCTCTACCTGATTCACAACCGGGGCGATACGCGCATAGCCGAGGAGCTTCTCAAGATCCTCCGCGGTGAAGTTGCTGACGCCGATGGCGCGGATCGTTCCCTCATCCACGGCTTCCTCAAGGGCCTTCCAGGCTCCGCGCACGTCACCCACGGGCTGATGCAGGAGCATCAGGTCGATGGAACCCGCGTCGAGGCGTTCCAGGCAACCCGCGATCGCCGCGCGAGCCTTGTCGTATCGATAGTCGTTCGGCCAGATCTTCGTCGTGAGAAGGATCTCGTCTCGGGGCACGCCGGACGCGCGGATGGCGCGGCCGACAGCGCGTTCGTTGCGATACAGGATCGCCGTGTCGATCAGCCGGTATCCCTCCTGGAGCGCCGCCTTCACGCTCGCCTCGCAGACCGCGACATCGGACATGAGATACACGCCGAAACCGATCTGAGGCATCAGTCGGCCATTCGATAGCTGGACGCTCGTCGTCATCAACCGCTCCTTTCGCCCTGCCCCGGCTCGGGCGCCGGCACGGACTCGAAGCCAACGATAGCCCCGCCTCGCCGGACCTGCCCGGCGGGGTCGATGCGGGTGCGACCTTGCGATCAGCCGGCGTCAGGCGCCAGGGCGTCGAGCGCATCGGGCCCCTGCTCGACGAGGATGCGGAACTGTGCGGCATCGATGATCCGTACACCGAGTTGCTCAGCCTTGGCGAGTTTCGATCCTGCACCGGGTCCTGCCGCGACGAAGTCGGTCTTCTTCGAGACACTCGACGCCGCCTTGCCACCTGCCGCCATGATCGCCTCCTGAGCGCCCTCGCGCGAGTAGCCCTCCAGAGATCCAGTCGCCACGACCGTCAGACCGTCCAAGACGCCACCGCCCGCGGCCGCCGCCCCCGGACCCGGATGGCCCGGCGTCGCCAACTGCGCACCCGCAGCCCGCCATCGTTCGACGATTTCGCGATGCCAGTCGAGCGCGAACCAATCGCGCAGGGAGTCCGCGATCGTGCCGCCGACGCCTTCGACCGCAGCCAACTCATCGCGCGACGCCGATGCGATCGCATCGATCGACCCGAACCACTGAGCGAGCTCCCTTGCTGCGACAGGCCCGACGTGACGGATGTTCAGGGCGACGAGGAAGCGCCACAGCTCCTTCGTCTTCGCCTTCTCGAGTTCGTCGACGAGTCGCATCGCCTGCACAGAGGGCTGCGGACCCGTCATTCCGTCTCGTTTCTCGGCCGCCGTGGGGTTGCGGCGAAACGGCGCGCGCGAGATCGGCTCGCCGGTCGCTTCATCCACCCTCGGCTCACCGGTCTCGGCATCGCGCACGACGACCTCGATCGGCACGAGCTGCTCGATGGTCAGATCGAACAGCCCCGCCTCGGTCTCCAGCGGCGGGCTCTGCGGCACCGACGGCTGCGTCAGCGCTGCGGCAGTCACCTCGCCGAGCGCTTCGATGTCGAGCGCACCGCGCGAGCCGATGTGCTCGACCCGCCCACGCACCTGGGCGGGGCAGGCACGGGTGTTCGGGCAGCGGAGGTCGATGTCACCTTCTTTGGCGGGCGCGAGTGTCCAGCCACACTCGGGGCAGTCAGTCGGCATAACGAACTCACGCTCGGTTCCGTCGCGCAGCTCGACAACCGGCCCGAGAACTTCGGGGATCACATCCCCCGCCTTCCGCAACACGACGGTGTCGCCGATGAGCACGCCCTTCGCGCGGACGACCTGCTGGTTGTGCAGCGTCGCCTGACGCACCACCGAACCGGCGACCCGCGCCGGTGCCATCACGGCGAACGGCGTCGCTCTTCCGGTGCGACCGACCGACACCACGATGTCGAGCAGGCGTGTGTTGACCTGCTCGGGCGGGTACTTGTAGGCGATCGCCCAGCGCGGCGCCCGACTGGTCGCGCCGAGTTCGTCGTGCAGGGCGAGTTCGTCGATCTTGACCACGACGCCGTCGATCTCGTGCTCGACCTCGCCCCGGTGAGCACCGTAGTGCTCGACGTATCCGACGACGCCGTCGAGCGAGTCGAACGTCCGGAAGTACGGACTGGCCGGCAATCCCCATTCGGAGAGCAGCTCGTAGACCTCGCTCTGCGAGGCGACCGGCGGTGCGGGCCACGCACCGACACCGTGCACGAACAGACGCAACGAATCCAACCGCGCTTGCCCGGCCTCCCGCTCGAGTCCGTCCTTCTTATCGAGCTGCTGCCGCAAACCGCCGCTGGCGGCGTTGCGCGGATTGGCGAACGACGGAAAGCGGCGCTCCGCACTGGCCCGCGCCCGCTCGGCATCGAACGCCCGCGAACGCGCACGCGTCTCGTCGACGGCACGGTCGCGCATGTCGGCCTGGAGCTCGTTGAGCGCCTCGAACGCCGCCACCGGGATGAACACCTCTCCGCGCACTTCGACGATGGGCGGGTGCCCACTCCCCGACAAGCGTTCGGGGATGCCGCGCACCTGCACCGCGTTGGTCGTCACGTCCTCGCCGACGCGCCCGTCGCCGCGGGTCGCCGCCGAGGTGAGCACGCCGTCCTCGTAACGCAGGTTGATCGCGAGACCGTCGATCTTCAGTTCGGTGAGCCAGCGCACCTCGCGCCCGGCGGCCGCCTGCGCTTTCGCGCCCCACTCACGCAGCTCGTCGATCGAGAACACGTTGTCGAGACTCAGCATCCGCTCTGCGTGTTCGATCGGGGCGAACATCGAGGCGCGCGCCGCGCCGACCGTCCGCGTGGGAGAGTCCTGACCCTGCAGTTCGGGAAACTGCCGCTCGATCGCCTCGAGTCGCTGCATCCACTCGTCGTAGGTCGCGTCGTCGACGAGCTCGGCATCGGCGCCGTAATAGGCATCGCGGGCGGACAGGATCTGCTCGGTGAGAGCGACCGCCTCATCTCGCGCCTCGTCGAGAGTGAGGTCTGGCAGATCGGATGCGGTGGACTCGGTCACCGCATCAGTCTACGAAGGGCCTCCGACGTGGTCAGGCGTCGACCGGCACGGCCGACACCGTGTGATCGATCGTGAACTGCCCGAGGACACGGGTGCCGTCGTAGACGACCGCCGTCTGACCCGGCGCGACGCCGTCGAACGGCTCCTGCGGTCGCACCGTGAGCACACCGTCGACGAGCGTGGCGCGAGCAGGCACCGGGTCCGCGTGCGCGCGGATCTGCACCTCGCACGCGAAGGCCGACTCCTCAGGAGCCCTGCCCGCCCATGTGAAGCGCTCCCCCGAAATCTCCGCTGTCGCGAGCGCCTCCTTCGGGCCGACGACCACGGTGTTCGACACCGGGCGCACCTCGAGCACGAAACGCGGCTTGCCGTCCGGGGCCGGAACACCCAACTTCAGCCCGCGACGCTGACCCACGGTATAGGCGTGTGCGCCCTCGTGCGAGCCCACCACAGCGCCCGTGCGATCGAGGATCTCCCCGGTCTCGGCGCCCACGCGCTCGGCGAGCCATCCGCGCGTGTCACCGTCGGGGATGAAGCAGATGTCGTGGCTGTCGGGTTTCTGCGCAACAGAGAACTCCCGCTCGGCCGCTTCGGCACGGACCACCGCCTTCGACGGTGTCGATCCCAGCGGAAAGTAGGTGTGCGCCAACTGCTCGGCGGTGAGAACGCCCAGCACGTACGACTGGTCCTTCGCCGCATCCGACGCGCGGTGCAACTCGCGACCGTCGGGACCGTCGACCAACGTCGCGTAGTGGCCCGTGCACACCGCATCGAAACCGAGTTCGAGTGCCCGCTCGAGCAGCGCGGCGAATTTGATGCGCTCGTTGCACCGCATGCACGGGTTCGGCGTGCGTCCGGCCTGATACTCGGCGACGAAATCATCGATGACGTCGTCGCGGAAGCGCTCGGAGAAGTCCCACACGTAGAAGGGGATGCCGAGCATGTCCGCTGCGCGGCGTGCATCCATCGCATCCTCGATCGTGCAACACCCGCGGCTGCCCGTTCGGAGCGTCCCTCCCGCCCGCGAAAGCGCGAGGTGAACGCCGACGACATCGTGGCCTTCGTCGACGGCGCGAGCGGCCGCCACCGCTGAATCGACACCACCGCTCATCGCCGCAAGAATCCGCATGGGTTCCAGTCTACGAGCGCACACCTGAGCCGGGGCCGTGACCTCAGCGGGCGGCGCGGGCCCGCGCCACGGCCGCGGGGAACGCCGCAGCGAACGCCTCGACGTCCGCGGGCGTCGATGTACGACCCAGGGAGACGCGGATGACTTCACGCGCCTCGAGTTCGGGTCGGCCCAGCGCCTGCACGACGTGTGAGGGTTCGGCGACCCCGGCCTGGCACGCCGACCCCGTCGACACCGACACACCGGCGACATCCAGGAGGAACAGCAGCGTCTCCCCCGATGCGCCGGGCACGTGCAGGTGGGCGTTGCCCGGAAGTCGATCCACCGGGTCCCCGAGCAATTCGACGTCGGGGAGTTCTCTGCGCACACGCGCGACGAGGTCGTCGCGCAGCGCGCCGACACGGGCGGCCTCGCCCGCCATCTCGGCCCGTGCGCACTCGGCGGCGGCGGCGAGCGCCGCAGCTCCTGCGACATCTTGCGTGCCCGCGCGCAGTCGCCGTTGCTGGCCGCCGCCGTGCAGCAGCGGCGTGAGTGACGCCGTGCGTGCCACGACGAGCGCCCCGGTTCCCACCGGCGCTCCGATCTTGTGTCCCGACACCGAGAGGGCGACGAGGCCGGCGGCGGCCGGCGCCTCCGATCGCCACGCGCGGAACGAGACGGGAACGTGTCCGAAGGCGGCGACCGCGTCAAGGTGCAACGGCGTCTGCACCGTGGCCGCCGCTGCTGCCAGCGCGGCGGCGTCGTTGATCGTCCCGACCTCGTTGTTCGCGACGAGCGCCGTCGCCCAGGCCGCACCGTCGAGTGCGGCGGCGAACGCGTCACCGTCGATCCGTCCGACGTCGTCGAGTGGGACTGCGCGTATCCGCGCACCCTCGTTCTTCTCGAGCCATTCGACCGCGTCAAGGGTGGCGTGGTGCTCCCCGTCCGGCAGCACGACGACCTCGGTGTCCTGCCGGCGGGACCACCACAGCCCCTTCAGCGCCAGGTTGGTCGCCTCGGTGCCTCCCGAGGTGAACACGACTTCGATCGGATCGCACTCGACGACGGCGGCGAGTCGCTCGCGCGACTCCTCCAGCAGACGCCGCGCAGCCTGCCCGTCACCGTGGATCGACGAGGCGTTGCCGATGAGCGCGGACGCTGCAAGCCACGCGTCTCGCGCTTCGTCGCGCAACGGAGTCGTCGCGGCGTGATCGAGGTAGACGGCCATTCGCTCCCGTCCCTGTAACGAGCCGGACCCACGGGGTTACTACTCTAGAGCGCATGCTCAGCCCGGAAGCCGCCCCCGCGATCGCCCCCGCTCCCGGGCTCCACTCCCCCGCTCTCGACGACCTCGGCGTGCGCCTGGGCCCGGACGGTGGCACGCTCCGTGTCTGGTCGGCCAACGCCGACGCGATCGAGTTGGTGTTCTTCGACCAGTCGGATCTCGACTGGATCACCGACACCGTGCCGCTCCTGCGCACCGCGGACGAGGTGTGGACGGCGACGACCCCCCTGTTGCGACCCGGCGCACGATACGCACTCCGCGTCGACGGCCCGCACGGCCCCGGCAACACGTTCAACCGCGGAACCCTGCTCGTCGACCCGTACTCGCGTGGCCTGGTCAGCGGCGGGTACGAAGACTGGCGCTCGGTCGTCGTCGATGGCGGATTCGATTGGGGTGGCGTGCAGAAGCCGCGCATTCCCCTCGACCGCACCGTGATCTACGAAGGACATCTCAAGGGGCTGACCAAGCGCCACCCCGGCGTCCCCCCGAAGCTCCATGGCACGTACGCGGGACTGGGGCATCCGGCCATGATCGAACACCTCGTCTCGCTCGGGATCACCAGCGTCGAGCTGCTCCCGATCCACGCGTTCGCCACCGAGCCTCGCCTCCTGCAGCACGGGCTCTCGAACTACTGGGGATACAACACCGTCAACTTCTTCACCCCGCACGCGGCGTACGCGACAGAGGATGCCCGGCGCGAAGGACCCGAAGCGATCCTGCGTGAGTTCAAGGGCATGGTCAGGCTCCTCCACGAGGCCGGACTCGAAGTCATCCTCGACGTCGTCTTCAACCACACGTCCGAAGAGGGCATCGGGGGGCCGCGTACGAGTTTCCGAGGCATCGACAACCGTCACTATTACCGCCAGCAGGAGGACGGTGCCTACATCGACGTGACCGGATGCGGCAACTCGGTGAACACGTCGACGGATGCGGCCGCGCGACTCGTGTTGGATTCGCTCCGCTACTGGGCGAACGACGTGCAGATCGACGGATTCCGCTTCGACCTCGCGGTCACCTTGGGTCGAGATGCCGCTCATACCTTCACCCCGCAGCATCCGCTTCTCCAGGCGATCCTCGACGACCCCGCCCTGGCCGACGTCAAGAAGATCGCCGAACCCTGGGATGTCGGCATGGGCGGGTGGCAGACCGGCACCTTCGGCGCCGGGTGGCACGAGTGGAACGACCGGTACCGCGACCGCGTGCGCAACTTCTGGTTGAGCGACGTGGACTACGCCCGCCGCGCCTCAACGGCTCCCGTCGGCATCGGGGGATTCGCCACACGCCTGGCCGGATCATCGAACACGTTCGCAGATGAGCGCGGCCCGCTGGCGAGCATCAACTTCGTCACCGCACACGACGGTTTCACGTTGCGAGATCTCGTGTCGTACGACGTCAAGCACAACCTCGGCAACGGCGAGCAGAACCGTGACGGAGCCGACACGAACCGGTCGTTCAACCACGGCGCCGAGGGGCCGACCGACGATCCCGGCGTCCTGGCGACGCGGCGCAAGGCGATGCGAAACCTGCTCGGCACCCTGCTTCTGTCCGCGGGCATTCCCATGCTGACCGCCGGCGACGAGTTCGGCCGCACACAGCGCGGCAACAACAACGCCTACTGCCATGACTCCGCACTCACCTGGCTGTCGTGGGACCACGCGCCGTGGCAACGCGACCTGCAGGCGCACGTGACCGCCCTGCTCCGGCTGCGACGCGAGAACCCCGCACTCAGGCCCGGACGCTTCGCGCGCCTGGGCGAGCACACCCCGTCGGCGTCGCTGATGGAGTGGTACGACGAGCACGGCGAGACGATGTCGAGCGAGCGGTGGACCAACCCCGCACACCGCACCCTGCAGTACGTCGCCACGTCAACACCGGAATTCGAAGATGCGAACCGCATCCTTCTGATCGTGCACGGCAACGAGCAGCCGATCGACGTCACATTGCCGCTCATCGACGGTGTCTCGCGGTACGTATCGCTGTGGTCCAGCGCCGACGAACGCCCCACCGTCGACGAAAGCATGTTCGCGGCGGGTGACGTGCTCGGCGTGACTTCCACGTCCATGCGCCTCTTCCGCGCAGAGTGAGGTGATCCGCGGGGCTCCTGTCCCGCGCGCCACTCGTTGGGTAGGTTCGAGACGTGGTCACGACGTCACGCAACCGCCTCTGGCGGAGCACCAGCCCGATCCCCGTCCGAGACGCTGTCGATGCGCAGGGAGCCCGCGACACCAAGACACCACGCATTCCCCTGCAGTCGGGCACGCCCGACACTCCCGGAGGCGTGTTCACCCCGAAGGCCTTCGTGACCGAAGCCGTTCCGTTCCGGGTCACCGCGTTTCGCGAAGGTCACGACCGCATCGGCGTCCACCTCCGCCTGACCTCGCCTTCCGGTGACGTGTCGCTGCACCGGATGCGGCCCTTGGGCGACGGATTCGACCGGTGGGAGGTCGTCGTCGCTCCGCTCGAGCAAGGAGTCTGGACATTCCGCTTCGAAGCGTTCGGCGACGACTTCGCGACGTGGCAGCACGCCGCCGACCTCAAGATCGCCGCCGGCGTGGACACGAAACTCATGCGTGAGATGGGTGCGTTGCTGTTCGACCGCGCCGCATCCGAGAAATCCCGCCCCGTCGCTCAGCGACGGGGACTCGACGCGTCGGCGACGACGCTGCGGGATGCGACCGTGTCGGACGACGACGCGTTGCAGATCGTGCGCGACACCAAGATCGCGGAGTGGTTCGCCGCCCGCCCGCTGCGCTCGCTGGTCACGGTCGGCGCCGAGCGCTCTCTGCTCGTCGAACGCGAACGTGCCGGCGTCGGCGCCTGGTACGAGTTCTTCCCACGATCGGAAGGTGCCCGGCGTGAGGCCGATGGCACGGTCACCTCGGGGACATTCCGAACCGCGACGCGACGACTGGCCGGCGTGCAGGCGATGGGGTTCGACGTGCTGTACCTGCCACCCGTGCATCCGATCGGTCGCGTGAACCGCAAGGGCCCGAACAACACCCTCGACCCGAAACCGAGCGACCCGGGGTCGCCCTGGGCCATCGGATCGGCCGAGGGTGGCCACGACACGATCCATCCCGATCTGGGAACCCTCGACGATTTCCGCGCGTTCGTGGCCTCCGCCCGAGATGCCGGCATCGAGGTCGCGATGGACCTTGCCCTGCAGGCGGCTCCCGACCACCCGTGGGTGAGCGAGCATCCCGAGTGGTTCACCACCCTCCCCGACGGCACCATCGCGTACGCAGAGAATCCTCCCAAGAAGTACCAGGACATCTACCCGATCAACTTCGACAACGATCCGGAAGGCATCCGCGCCGAAGTCCTGCGCATCGTGCGCCTGTGGATCGCACAGGGCATCCGCATCTTCCGCGTCGACAACCCGCACACCAAGCCGCTGCAATTCTGGGAGTGGCTGATCGGTACCGTGTGCGCCGAACATCCCGATGTGATCTTCCTTGCCGAAGCCTTCACTCGGCCGCGTGTGATGCAGGGACTCGCGGCGGCCGGATTCCAGCAGAGCTACACGTACTTCACCTGGCGCAACACGAAGGCCGAGCTCGAGGAGTTCCTCACCGCCCTCGCGCGTGACACGGCCGACTTCATGCGTCCGAACCTCTTCGTCAACACCCCCGACATCCTCACGGAGTACCTGCAGTACGGCGGTCGTGCGGCGTACCGGATCCGTGCCGCGATCGCGGCCACGGCAGCGCCGACCTACGGCGTGTACGCGGGGTACGAACTGTACGAGAACGTCGCCCGCCCGGGTGCGGAAGAGAACATCGACAACGAGAAGTACGAGTACAAGACGCGCGACTGGGCATCCGCCGAGGAAGCGGGCGACTCGCTCGCGCCGTTCCTGACACAGCTGAACGACATCCGCCGTGCCCACCCGGCGCTCAGACAGCTGCGCAACCTCACGGTGCACTGGAGTGACGACGACGCGATCCTCGTGTACGCCAAGCACCTCGATGCGGCGCTGTCGCCCGAAGGTGACTCCGACACGATCATCGTCGTGGCAAACGTCGACCCGCACTCCGCACGCGAAACAATGGTGCACCTCGACACCCGGGTCTGGGGTGTCGATCCCGGCGAACCGTTCGACGTCGAGGACCTCGTGACCGGCGCACGCTGGACCTGGTCAGATCACAACTTCGTACGCCTCGACGCGTTCTCCGAACCCGTCCACATCCTCCACGTGAAGGGGCGATCATGACTCTCGACGAACGCACGACCAACATGGTGGCCACCGGCTCGTTCCACGACCCCCACAGCGTACTGGGGCTCCACGAGGGTACGGATGCCGAAGGCAACGCGGAGTGGACCGTGCGCGCGCGTCGGCCTCTCGCCGAATCGGTGACCGCTGTGTTCACCGACGGTACGCGAGTACCGCTCGAACACGTGCGTTACGGAGTGTGGGAAGGAACCCGCGCCGGCCGCCCCGGCTCGTACGAACTCGTCACGACGTACGCCGACGGCTCGGACTTCACCGCCGACGATCCCTACCGGCACGCGCCATCGATCGGCGAGCTGGATCTCCATCTCATCACCGAAGGACGCCACGAGGAGCTCTGGCGAGTGCTCGGCGCACACGTGCGCACCCTCGACGGGTCGGACGGCGTCGCTTTCACCGTCTGGGCACCCGACGCACAGGCCGTGCGGATCGTCGGCGATTTCAACGGTTGGGACGGCCAGGGCCATGCGATGCGGTCGATGGGATCCAGCGGTGTCTGGGAGCTGTTCATCCCCGGCGCCACCGTCGGCACCGTCTACAAGTTCGAACTCCTCACGAGGGGCGGCGAGTGGATCCTCAAAGCCGACCCGATGGCGCGCCTGGCGGAGATCCCCCCGGCGACCGCATCCGTCGTGACGGCGTCGTCGTACCGCTGGCAAGACCGCGAGTGGATGGCGCAACGCGCGCGGACGGCGCCGGTATCGAAGCCCATGTCGGTGTACGAAGTGCACCTGGGGTCGTGGCGGCCCGGACTCGGGTATCGCGACGCCGCTGACGAGCTCATCGACTACGTCACCGAGTGCGGCTTCACCCACGTCGAGTTCCTGCCGCTGGCCGAGCATCCTTTCGGCGGATCGTGGGGCTATCAGGTCACCGGCTACTACGCACCGACGAGCCGCTTCGGCGGCCCCGACGACCTGCGCTATCTGATCGACCGCCTCCACCAGGCAGGCATCGGCGTGATCATGGACTGGGTTCCCGGTCACTTTCCGCGCGACAGCTTCGCCCTCGCCAGGTTCGACGGCGAAGCCCTCTACGAGCACCCCGACCCACGCCGCGGCGAGCACAAGGACTGGGGCACCCTCATCTTCGACTATGGGCGGCGCGAGGTGCGCAACTTCCTCGTCGCGAACGCCCTGTACTGGTTCGAGGAGTTCCACGTCGACGGGCTGCGCGTCGACGCGGTGGCCTCGATGCTCTACCTCGACTATTCGCGCGAAGCCGGAGAGTGGGAGCCGAACGTCCACGGCGGGCGCGAGAACCTCGAGGCGATCGCCTTTCTGCAGGAGGTCAACGCCACCGCGTACAAGCGCTACCCCGGGATCGCGATGATCGCCGAGGAGTCGACGAGCTTCCCGGGCGTGACGGCGCCCACGAGCCAGGCCGGGCTCGGGTTCGGGTTCAAATGGAACATGGGCTGGATGAACGACTCACTCCAGTACATTTCGCGGGATCCCATGTATCGCTCGCACCACGAGGGCGAGATGTCGTTCTCGTTCGTCTACGCCTTCAGTGAGAACTTCGTGCTCCCGATCAGTCACGACGAGGTGGTGCACGGAAAGGGCAGCCTGTTCGCGCGGATGCCGGGTGACCACTGGCAGAAGCTGGCGAACATGCGCGCCTTCCTCGCCTATATGTGGGGGCACCCCGGTAAGCAACTGCTCTTCATGGGCCAGGAATTCGGCCAGCTGTCCGAATGGTCCGAGTCACGGGGTCTGGATTGGTGGATGCTCGACCAACCGTCCCACCGCCAGCTTCTGGAGTTCGTCGGCGCACTCAACCGCACCTACCGTGATCAGTCGGCGCTATGGTCCCGCGACTCCGACGCGGCCGCGTTCTCGCGCATCGGCGCGCCGTCTTGGAACCCGAACGTGGTCGCCTTCGTGCGCCGCGACAACCACGGCAACGCCGTCGCGGTGCTCGCAAACTTCTCGGGCGTGCCCATCCACGGGTTCGAGATCGACCTGCCCGAGACGGGGGTGTGGCACGAGATCCTCAACTCCGACGCCGCCGAATTCGGTGGGTCGGGCGTCGGCAACCGTGGTGTGGTGCGCTCCGACGAGAACGGACGCGCATCCATGGTTCTGCCTCCGCTCGGGGTGTTGTGGCTGCGCCACGAGACGCCGGCGCACATCCCCTCCCCGACCCGGGGGTGAGGCGAGGCGTCAGAACAGGAGGCTGGCGAGGCGCGAGCGCGCCGCTCCTACCCGAGGGTCCTCGTCGCCGACGACGCCGAAGAGTTCGAGAAGGCGTTCCCTGACGGGACCACGCTCGTCGCTGGGAAGAGCGGCGAACAGATCCAGCAGGCGACCGAATGCATCGTCGATGTGGCCGCCTGACACGTCCAGGTCGGCGACGAGCAGCTGTGCTGCGATGTCGCGGGGTGCGTCTGCTGCCGCAGCACGTGCCTGCTGCAGGTCGGCGCCCTGGATTCGGTCGAGCAGCTTGACCTGGCCGAGGCCCGCGCGCGCATCGACATCACGCGGGTTCTCGGCCAACGCCTTCTCATAGGCGACGACGGCGCGCGCGTAGTCGCCGGCTTCGATAGCGGCGAATGCTTCCGCGTGCAGCGGCGGCAACGGCGGCTCCTCGGCTTCTTCCTCGGGTGCCTCTTCAGCCTGGGACGGCACCGTCCCCGTCACGCCTTGCTGGGCCGCGAGCTGAAGCAACTGACCGAAGACCTCGCGCACCTGCTGCTCGGGCACGGCGCCGTTGAACAGCGGCACAGGCTGGCCGCCGACGAGGGCGACGACCATCGGGATCGACTGGGCGCGGAACGCCTGCGCGAGCTGCGGATTGGCGTCGACGTCGACCTTCGCCAAGACCAGCCGGCCCGCCATCTCGGCGACGACCTTCTCAAGCACCGGGCTCAGCTGCTTGCACGGTCCGCACCACTCCGCCCACAGGTCGATCACGACGGGCACGGTGCGCGAGAGCTCCAGCACCTGCGGGAACGACTCGTCCGTCGCGTCGAAAACGAGCGACGGCGGCGCGGTGCCGCCCGCTGGCGCCGAGACGGGGGCCTCGGCCGGACGGTTACGCAGGGAGGACAGGTCGACGGCGCCGCGCAGCGTGGCGCCCGGGTTCGGGTCGGTCACTTGATCACCTTCGCATCGAGGATGGCGGAGCCGTAGCCGAGAAGACGGATCTTCTCGGTGGAGCCCTGCCCGGGGACATAGAAGAAGAGCTGGTCGCTGTAGGTCGTCGTGAACCCGGTTGCCGACTGCTCCGCGCCGGTCAGTGTCTGTACCGCCGGGTTGTTGTCGAGTTTGATCACGGCGTCCTCATTCGTCGGCTTCACCGTCTCGATCTCGTCGACCTCCACGGCGACGATCGCACCGCTCTCGAGGGTCGCGATCGCGAACGGCTCCTGTGCGCCGGCGGCGGCAGCGAACGTGAGTTCACCGGTGTTCGTGGCCGTCTCGTTGAACTCGTCCAAGCGACTCTTCCGGTCTGCGGCGATCGTCGCGCGGAACTGGTCGCCCTCCGGGTCGAAGAGCGCGGCGTACTCGCTGTCGTCGCCGTTGTCGATGAGGTCGGCGTAGGCGGCAGCGAGCTGGTCGGGTGGCAAGATCAGGAACGACGAGTCCGGGGCGACGCGGGGAGCGCCGACATACTGCGCCGCGAGGTCGGGCATCGTGGTCGCCGCTTCGAGGCTCGCCTCGTACGTCAGCTTGTAGGGGGCCCAGGGGTCCTCCTGCGTGAGGACCATGATGCTGGAGGTGCGCGACTCGGTGTCGTCGACGACGGCCATGAAGGAGCGGGGCCACTCGTCATAGGCCTGCGGCAGGATGATCTCCAACGGGCGCGCAAGCACCGCGGCAGGCGCGGCGTAGTCCGAGATGTCTTCGCGCAGTGTGTAGTTCGTCTCGCGCGCCGCAAGCACCGCGCCGGTCAAGCGGGTCGCGGCGAGGTCGGCGTCCAGAGCCTCATCGGCCTCCGCCGCGGTCTGCGCGACACGAGCCAGGATCCGCTCAGCCTGCGCCCGGGTCACCGCCGGGGTCTGCTGCCCCTCGGGAACGATCACGGTGGCTGTCGGAGTGGGGGTGGGGCTGGCGCCGAACTCGGGCCACGCTTCGGCGGTGCATCCGGTGAACAGGATCGCTGAGACGGCGACGACAGGCAGGGCGATGAAGCCGCGCTTGCCGCGGCCGAGCGAACGCCGCGTGGGCGGGCTCGAGGAGATGACGCCCTTGTCTGGAGCATCCAAAGGTTTGTCGGGGTCGTCGATCGACACATCTATCGGCTCGGTGACCGGCAGCGGCAGGCCCTTGCGCCGGGGGCCCCGCGAGCGGCGGACGTGACGGATGCCGAGAATGTACAACCACACGCCGATCGCCATCAGCACGCCTCCGGCCACGATGAGCGGTCCGGCCCAGGGCGTGCTGTTGTTGATCGGCCACGATATCGCGACGCGGGATGCCGCGGGTTCCGTGCCGTCGACGGCAACCAGCACGCTCATGTCCGACGGCAGTTGCAGTGGCGCAATGAGGACGTCGTCCTGGTCGAATTCGTCGAGCCAGAGGTCCGATCCGTGAGGATCGCGCCCGGGTGTCTCCTCGTCGGAGGTGTCCGGCGCCACGGCCTCGCTCGTGGGTCCGACGCTCGCATCAGACGGATCCTCGTCGGCGGCCTCCGCGGTGGCCGTCGCAGGCTGCACCGTCGTCGTCACCGGGACACCGGCCGGGCTCAGTGCGACTCGGTTGTACTCGGTATCGGCGAGCCACGCGGTGACATCATCGGATCGACCGTACGCCGCGAAGATGGGCCCTTCGCCCTGGGCGCGGAGTGTCTGCGTCCCGGGCATCGCGTTGAGGACTGCTCCGTCGATCACCAGATACGGCAGCTCCCGACTGACGCTGATATCCATCACCTCGGTGCGCGGACCTTGGAAAACGGTGCGCTGAGCGATGCCGGCACCGATCATGACGGCTGCCAGCACGAATGCCGCCACGGCCCAGACGAAACGCACGAATCTCCCTCTCCGGGCCCGTGTGACTCTCCGGCGGACCTCGGTACGACGTTTCAGACTAGCGAAACACGCCTGGACGTCGCCCGAAAACATCCAATCCCCGGGCTGAACGTCGACAGTGCGTATCCTGACGGAGCAGGCGGTGAAAGGTAGGCACTCGGCGCATGAAGGTGCACAATCCGTTCCGGACGGCGTTCGTCGCCACGCTGGGGGTCGGGCTCGGACTCCTGCTCATCTCGAGTTTCGAGAACCTCTCGACGATCCTGCTCTACGTCGGCACAGCGCTGTTCCTCTCGCTGGGCCTCGACCCGATCGTCGGCTGGCTCGAACGTCGGGGGCTACCGCGCTGGGCCGCCGTCCTGGCGACGATCCTCGGGGTGCTCGCCGCCTTCACCGGGATCATCCTCATGATCGTCCCGATCATCGTCGGTCAGATCACGCAACTCGTCGGAACCGTGCAGCGATTGATCGAAAGCGGCCTGTGGACACCGGTAGAAGATCTGCGCAATTGGATGAAGGAGACATTCCCGCTCCTCCTCGTCGACGATGTGTTCGCCTATGTCCAAGAGTGGTTCCAGTCGCTCGACCTCGGCGCGATCGGCAGTTCGATCGGCGAGAGCATCATCATCATCGGCGCGGGCGTGGCGGCGGGGCTCGCCGGCGCGTTCATCGTGCTGATCCTCACGATCTACTTCACGGCGTCGACACCGAATCTCAAGAAGGCCGTATACCAGATCGTCCCGGCTTCACGGCGTGAGCGGTTCATAGACCTCAGCGAGCAGATCACCGACTCCGTCGGCTACTACGTCATCGGGCAGGTCAGCCTCGGTGTCATCAACGGTGTGCTCAGTGCCGTCTTCCTCAACATCATCCAGGCCCCGTTCGCGGCCGTCCTCGCCGTCATCGCATTCTTCTTCTCACTCATCCCGCTCGTCGGAACGTTGACGGGGTCGACGATCATCGTCTTGACGTGCTTGGTTCCCGGGCTTGGCGGCCCTCAGACCGCGTTGATCGCCGCGATCTACTATCTGATCTACATGCAGATCGAGGCATACGTGATCGCGCCCCGCATCATGGGCCGCGCCGTATCGGTCCCCGGCGCCGTCGTCGTGATCGCAGCTCTGGCAGGCGGTGCGCTCCTCGGTTTGCTGGGAGCACTCGTCGCGATCCCCGTCGCAGCCAGCATCCTGATCATCTACCGCCAGGTGCTCATTCCTCGGATGAACGAACGCTGAGCGAGGTCAACCGGCGAACGGACCGTCCCATTCGATCGGCAACGGCAACGCGTCGGGGTTGACCGCCGCGACGATCTCGGTCAGCACGCGGCGCGTCTGGTTCTCACCGACCCAAAGGTGCTTTCCTCCTTCGACGGGGATCAGCACCATGTTCGGCACGGACGCGAAGCGCTCGGCAGCCGCGTCCGGTCGCAGGTAGTCGTCGAACTCGGGGATGAGGGCGACGAGTCGGCGAGGGTCCCCCGCCCAGGCTGCGACCTCGTCGTCGGTGGCCCGGTGAAGCGGCGGCGAGAGGAGCACGGCTCCCTCGATGGCGTGGTCACGGCCGTACTTCAACGCCAACTCGGTGCCGAAGGACCACCCGACGAGCCAGGGGTTCGGCAAGGCACGGTCACGGACGAACTCCATCGCCGCGGCCACGTCGAACGCCTCCGCGCGTCCTCCGTCGAACGATCCCTCACTGGTGCCGCGCGGCGAGGTCGTGCCGCGTGTGTTGAACCGCAAGACGGCGAGGTCCGCCAACGCCGGCAGCCGACCGGCGGCCTTGCGCAAGATGTGAGAATCCATGAAACCACCGGCCGTCGGCAGCGGGTGCAGTGTCACGAGGGTGGCGACCGGATCAGTGTCCGCAGGCAGTGCGAGCTCGCCGACGAGAGTCAGACCGTCCAACGTCTCCAGCTCGATGTCCTCACGCCGCGCGGGCAGCATCATCGGTCCGCGAATCTCCATGTCAGCTGATCCTCCAACAGTGTTCATGCCAGTGTCGACGTGCGGCGAGATCTGCCGAATCTCCCAGAACACCGTCCGCTCGCCAGGCGACGATGTGTGCGGTGCCGGTCGCGACGACCCGACCGCACCCGGGGCAGGTGTAGTCCTTGACTGCTTGGGCGGCGGACACGGGTTGCACCGTCCAGTCCGCACCTCGGCGCGACTCGGTGCGCTTCCATCCCGCCAGTAGGCGGTCGAAGGAATCGTCGCCCGGCCGTTGCGGACGACGCTTGTGAGAACGTGGCATGGCCGGCCGCGTCACCACCAGTGATTATTGACCCAGAAGGTCACTGCGTTGGCCCAGCTACCGTACCGACCGTTGGCGTAGCCATTGGCCCACTGCAGATTCACCACCGGGTCGTAGGCGTTGGCGAGTTTGCCGCACGGGTAAACCTGGACGAGGCCGCACGCGCCCGACGACCTGTTCGTGGCGTTCGGGTTCCATCCGCTCTCGCGCGACACGATGAAGTCGACGTAGCCCCAGTCCGACTGTGCGATACCCGCCGCCCCCATCCACTGCGCGGGCGACCCGCCCCCGGTGTACGGAGGCGGTGCGAATGCCACCGTGGGCGCGCTCGCCCCCTGCGACGACGTTTGAGGTTCGGGCGTCGGGGTGGGCTTCGGCTTCACGTACACGGTATAGCCGTCACGGTCGAGATCGATCTCGGCGGGCTCGGCCGTGGCGTCACCGTCTCGTGCCTGAACGTGCTCGAGTGAACTCGCGAACAGCGACGTGTTCTCATCGGCGTTGGCCTGGGAAATGGCCAGACCCGTCGGACCGGCGTAGGCCGCGACGAAACCCACAGCGGCGAAGGCGGCGAACACGCCGAGCACACCACGACGACGAGACCACCGCGTCGGCATCGCGACTGCCGGGCGAGCGGGCGGCGGCACAGAGGCAGTCGCGAGGGCATCACGACGGGCGCGCCGCGTCGACACCACTTCTTCACCCCGAGTCACAATGATGCCGAGTCTACCGAGCGCATCCTGACGATGCCATGCGTGGGATGCGACGAGTCGGCGGCGGCGATGCACTCACTCGACGGCGAGCATGACCTCGACGACAGCGTCGAGAAGGCTGTCGACCTGCACCTCGCGATACCCGCCGCGCTGCATGCGAAACGCGACCTGGCGCACCTGCTCGATGCTCAGCGATTGACCGCTCTCGAGATACTGCGCGATCCGATCACCGACGATGTCCACCTCGTCCACGCGGTATCCGTACCGCACCGCGCTCACGCGGGTGAAGCGTCGGCCTCTCGGGCGCGAGAGCCGGTCGAGCACGACCTGCGCGGTCTCTCGTGCGGCCTCGACCCAGGCATCAGCCCCACGCCTGCTCAGAGCGTCTTCGCGCTCGCGCGCAGCGAAGGCGTCCTCGATGCGTCCGAGTGCCGCGTCGACCGCGGCGATGGCGTAGCCGTGCCGTACGAGCGGAAACGCCGCCTGACGCACGGTCGCCGCCGACATCCGTTCGGCATCTGCGTCGGTCTCGAAAGAGGCGCGCGCGCGTGCCAGGAACGCATCCACGGCACGTTTCTCGTATCCCTTGGCGCGGCCGCGGGCATCGGGAAATGTCGCAGTGGGGGGCGCGGACTGCGGAGCGTCAGTCGTCGTCATGCGGCCACCAGTGGTGTGAAGAGCGCGTACAGGGCGAGTGCACCTACGGTCGAGGGCAAGATCGAATCGAGACGGTCGAGCACACCGCCGTGGCCGGGGAGCCACGAACTCATGTCCTTGATGCCGAGGTCGCGCTTGATCATCGACTCACCCAGGTCACCGACCGTCGCCGTCGCCAAGATCACGACACCGAACACGATGCCGGCCCACCACGGGATCCCCAGCATGAACAGGGCGAGTAGCACGCCCGCTGCGGCGGCTGCGACGACGGCGCCCGCGAATCCCTCCCACGTCTTGTTGGGGCTGATCCGCGGAGCCATCGGTGTGCGCCCGATGCTGATCCCCGCCACGTAGGCCCCTGTGTCGGAGGCGACCGCGACGATGATGAAGGCGAGCACCCACCATTCCCCTCCCTCACGCGAGAGGAGGATCAGGGCGAGGCTCGCGAAGAACGGCACGTACAGCTGGACAAGCCCACTGATGAGAACGTCGGACAGGACGTCGCGATACTCGCGTCCATCGTGCGATGACATCTGCGCGACCAAGCGCCACACGACGATGACCGCGATCGCGACGAAGAGGACGACCCACAGCATCCAGGCATCGAGGAAGAATCCCGACAGCGCTACCGCTGCGCCCACGACGAGCTGCGGAACGACGTCAACCCGGTAACCGGCGGCAGTCAATGCTCGGGTGAATTCGAACACTCCCAGCAGCGCCGCTCCCAGGGCGAAGACGACGAACCCCTGCTTGAAGAAGAGCAACGACGCCAGCAGGACAGCACCGATTGCGACGGCGATGAGGATCGCGAGGATGAGGTCTCGGCCCGTGCGTTGCTTGATGCGTTCGTTGACCTCCTCGAACTCCGTGCGCGCATGCGCGACCTGCTGCTCGAACTCGCTCCGTGCCGCGCGCACGTGGTCTTGGAACGCGGTCGCGTGGTCGGCTGAGTCGTGACGGTGCGGCTGGTCTGCGGCATCCTCCCGCGCATGCGGTTCACCCGGAGCGCGGTCGGCGCCGCCTTCCGGTGCGGATGCGTCCGACATGGTGTCTCCTCAGACTTCGAGAAGCTCGGCTTCTTTGCGCTTGAGTGCTTCGTCGATGGCATCGACGTGCACACGCGTCAGGGCGTCGAGTTCTTTCTCACCGCGAGCGATCTCGTCCTCGCCGATTTCGCTCTTGAACGCGTCGAGGTCATCTTTCGCCTTGCGACGGATGCCGCGCACATGCACCTTGGCATCCTCGCCCTTGCTACGCACGAGCTTGACGTACTCCTTGCGACGCTCTTCGGTGAGCTCCGGCATCGTCACCCGCACGATGTTGCCGTCGTTGGTCGGGTTCACCCCGATGTTCGGCTGGTCGCGGATCGCCTGCTCGATGTCTTTGAGTGCCGACTTGTCGTACGGCGTGATGATGACCGTTCGCGCCTCAGGACTGTTCACCGACGCCAACTGCGCCAGCGGAGTCGGTGACCCGTAGTAGTCCACAAGGATCTTCTGAAACAGCTGCGGGTTCGCGCGACCGGTGCGCACCGTCGCGAAGTCCTCCTTCGCGGCTTCGACGGCACGGTCCATTCGGGTTCCGGTTTCAGCCAGGACGTCCGCGATCACAGTGTCTCCTTCGCGTTTATTGGGGGCGTGGCCAGTCTAGATGAGCGACGGTCACCCGCCGGGCAGGCTCACGAGGTGACGAGCGTGCCGATCGGGTCGCCGAGCAGCGCCCGGGTCACGTTGCCCGCGGGCTCCATGCCGAACACCCGCATGTCCATGCGATTGTCCATGCACAGGCTGAAGGCCGTCGAATCGACCACCTTGAGACCACGCTGCAGGGCGTCGAGATAGGTGATGCGATCGATCTTGGTCGCCGACGCGTCCGTGCGCGGATCCGCGGTGTACACCCCATCGACTCCGTTCTTGGCCACGAGGACCTCGCTCGCATCGATCTCCAGCGCACGCTGGGCCGCGACGGTGTCTGTGGAGAAGTACGGCAATCCCGCGCCCGCACCGAAGATCACCACGCGCCCCTTCTCGAGGTGGCGCTCCGCACGACGGGGAATGTAGGACTCGGCGACCTGCGTCATCGATATGGCGGACTGCACGCGGGTGGCGGCACCGGCCTGCTCCAGGAAGTCCTGCAGCGCCAGGGCATTCATGACGGTGCCCAGCATGCCCATGTAGTCCGCACGCCCGCGATCCATGCCGCGCTGGCTGAGTTCGGCGCCGCGGAAGAAGTTGCCTCCGCCGACGACGACGGCGATCTCGACCCGATCCACCGCTTCGGCGATCTCACGCGCGATCTGGCTGACGACGTCCGGGTTGACCCCGAGTTGTCCCCCACCGAACGCTTCACCCGACAGCTTCAGAAGGACGCGGCGGCGTCCCGTGGCTTCATCGATCACTGTGTTCCTCTCGCCGAGTACAAACTACCCCCGTCTCATGCGGGCATGGAAAGGGGGCCGCATCAGTGAACGATGCGGCCCCCTCGACGGTGTTACGCGCCGACCTTGAAACGAGCGAAGCCCGTCAGGGTGAGACCCGCGTCCTTCGCCACCTGGGCGACGGACTGCTTGTTGTCCTTGGCGTAGTCCTGGTCCAGCAGAGCAACCTGCTTGAAGAAGGCGTTGACGCGACCGTCGACGATCTTCGGAAGCGCGGCCTCGGGCTTGCCTTCGTTGCGGGAGATCTCGGTGACGATCTCGCGCTCCTTCTCGACGTCGGCCTCGGGAACCTCGACGCGCGAGAGGTAGCTCGGGTTGGCGAACGAGATGTGCTGGGCGATGCTGCGCGCGGTCTCGGCGTCGTCACCCGAGTAGGCCAGCACGACACCGACCTGCGGCGGCAGGTCCTTGCTGGTCTTGTGCAGGTAGACCTCGAAGTTGTCGCCCGAGAGCGTGCGCACGCGGCGCAGTTCGACCTTCTCGCCGATGATGGCAGCCTCGTCGGCGATGAGCTCGGCGACGGTCTGCGAACCGACCGTGACAGCCAGAGCGTCCTCGGCCGAGTCTGCGCCGGCCGCACCTGCTGCGGCGAGGACCTTGTCCGCGAGAGCGATGAACTTCTCGTTCTTCGCCACGAAGTCGGTCTCGGTGTTCAGCTCGAGGATCGTGACCGTGTCACCGAACTGCTGCGCAGTGACGAGGCCCTCGCTGGTCGAGCGGTCTGCACGCTTCGCGTTGCCCTTGGCACCCTTGAGGCGCAGGATCTCCACGGCCTTCTCGAGGTCGCCGTCGGCTTCCTCGAGCGCCTTCTTCGTGTCGACCATTCCCGTACCGAGCTGCTCGCGCAGCGCCTTGATGTCGGCGATCGTGAAGTTTGCCATTTGTCGGCGTCTCCTTGGTTGTGGTGA
Source organism: Microbacterium koreense (assembly GCF_042677105.1). Classification (NCBI taxonomy): domain Bacteria; kingdom Bacillati; phylum Actinomycetota; class Actinomycetes; order Micrococcales; family Microbacteriaceae; genus Microbacterium; species Microbacterium koreense. The sequence goes on along the minus strand of NZ_JBHTIM010000001.1, from coordinate 1,822,225 downwards.
GTTCTCGGGATGCCCCGGTCGGTGCGGGTGTGCTCCGACCGGGACCGAAATGATGACGGGAGTCTTACTCCGCGGCTTCCTTGACGACCTCGGCCTCGTCAGCGGCGACCTTCTCGGCGGCTTCGTCCTTGACGGGCTCCTCGACGGCCTGCGATGCGTCGTCTGCAGCTTCGGCTGCAGCGGCACCGGCCACGGCGTCGTGTGCCGCGGCGCCGGCGCGATCGGCGTCGGACTCCGTCGCGATCTTCTCGACGGTCGCGACGTCGGTCTCCACGGGCGCACCCTGCTCGAGCAGCTCGCGCTCCCAGTCGGCGAGGGGCTCGGCGTCCGCCGACTCGTCGCTCGGGTTGTGGCGCTGGATGAGACCCTCGGCCGCGGCATCCGCGATCACCTTGGTGAGCAGGCTCACCGAACGGATGGCGTCGTCGTTGCCGGGGATCGGGTACTGGAACTCGTCGGGGTCGGCGTTCGTGTCAAGGATGCCGATGACCGGGATACCGAGCTTCGACGCCTCGTTGACCGCGAGGTGCTCGCGCTTGGCGTCGACGACCCAGATGGCCGAGGGGGTCTTCTGGAGGTTGCGGATACCCCCGAGCGACTTGTGGAGCTTGTCCAGCTCGCGCTTCTTCAGGAGGAGTTCCTTCTTGGTGAAGCCGCTCGCCGCCGGGTCGTCGAAGTTGAGCTCCTCGAGCTCCTTCATGCGCGCGAGGCGCTTGGAGACGGTGGAGAAGTTGGTGAGAAGACCACCGAGCCAGCGCTGGTTCACGTAGGGCTGACCGACGCGCGTCGCCTGCTCTGCGATGATCTCCTGCGCCTGCTTCTTGGTGCCGACGAAGAGCACGGTGCCGCCGCGGGCGACCGTCTCCTTGACGAACTCGTACGCCTTGTCGATGTACGCCAACGACTGCTGCAGGTCGATGATGTGAATACCCGAGCGCTCGGTGAGGATGAAGCGCTTGACTTTCGGGTTCCACCGGCGGGTCTGGTGTCCGAAGTGGACGCCGCTGTCGAGCAGCTGGCGAATCGTGACGACGGCCATGGCCGTTCTCCTGTTCTGACGCACACGCGTCTCTTGCGGTTGATCGCCGACGGCTGCCGGCTGGCCTGGTGCCCGACACACTCCCACCCGTCGAAACGGGACCGTGGGGAGTTGGCTGCCGCGCCATTCGGATCCGAGGATCGTGGGCGCTGTGGGCACGCGGAGTCACCTCGACATGCGAGGTGCCCGACAAGTGTACCAGTGCACGGCTCCTCCCCGCCCGCAGCGCGACAGCGGTCATCCCCCTCCGAAGCCGGGCCGATCAGCGCAGTGATCACAGCCCCCATGATGTGCGGATGACGATTCTCTACCGCGTGCTGACCGGCGGGGTCGCAGCCGCGCTCGCTGTGACCATGGCCGTCGCCGGGCCAGTGCCGCCGCAGGAGCTGAGGCTCAGCGGCGCAAGAGACGTCATCGACCACGCGACGCAATGGGAATGGCCTCTGCGTGGTTTCCGGTTGACTCAGCCGTACATCGCCCCCGCACACGACTATGCCACCGGTCACCGCGGCATCGATCTCGAGCCGCTCTCCGCCCCGGACGTGCGTGCTCCCGCAGCGGGGACGGTGGCGTTCGTCGGAACCGTCGTCGATCGCGGCATCCTCACGATCGACCACGGTGACGGCTACGTGACGACGTTCGAACCGGTGAACACCGAGCTCGAACCGGGCGACGCCGTCACGGAGGGCGCTGTGGTCGCACGCATCAGCGTGGGCGGCCACACGATCTCCGGATCATTGCACTTCGGGGTCCGCCATGACGGCGAGTACATCAACCCGCTGCTCCTTTTGGGCGGGGTTCCTCGCGCGATCCTGCTGCCGTGCTGCTGACGCCCGTCGCTCGCGCGCGACGGTCAGGCCCGAGGGTGGGCGAGCCGGTAGCTGGCGGCGAGCCGTTCGCTGGACACATGCGTGTAGATCTGCGTCGTGCCCAGGCTCGCGTGGCCGAGCAGTTCCTGCACCGCACGCAGATCCGCGCCCCCGTCCAAGAGGTGCGTCGCGGCGGAGTGACGGAGGGCATGCGGCCCCACCGATCCCCCGACGATGGTGCCGAGCGTGCGCGCGACGACGTCGTAGGCGGCTCGTGGTCCGAGGCGTCCACCCCGCGCGCCGAGGAACACGCCGGGGCCGGAGCCGTTCGCACTCCGCGCCGACAGCACGGGGCGGCCGCGGACGAGGTAGGCATCGAGTGCGGCAGCCGCGGGCGCGCCGAAGGGAACGACACGTTCCTTGGACCCCTTGCCGAGAACTCGCATCGTGCGGCGCGTGTCGTCGATGTCGTCGAGGTCGAGCCCACACAGTTCGGAGACCCGGATGCCCGCGCCGTAGAGAACCTCGAGCAAAGCGTGGTCGCGGAGCGCGATCGGCTCACCCGTCGCGCCCTCCGCAGCCAGCTCATCGAGCACGCCCGCCAGCGCGTCGGCCGTTGCGACCCTCGGAAGCGTGCGCCCGCGCTTGGGCGAGACCAGGCGCAGGGCCGGGTCGACGTCGATGAGCCCTTCGCTCGCAGCCCACGCGAAAAACCCCCGCACGGACGCCGTGCGACGAGCGATGGTCGCGGTGGCATCTCCCCGCTTGTTCGCCACCCAGAGCCATTCTCGCAGGTGTTCGAGATCGACGTCGGTCACGGCGAGGTCGCCGACCGACGCCGCGAGGTCCGCGAGATCGGATCGATACGCCTTCACGGTAGCCGGCGCGAGGCGCCGCACGTCCGCCAGATGGCGGGCGTACGCGTCGATCGCTGCGCGCAGTTCCACGGCACCAGCATGCCGCGACCTGCGCATCCGGGGCCGGCGGCGCTCCGACGCTGCCGGTTCCGGTTGCGCCCGCTCACCGACCGCGCGGCGTCAGCCGCCATCCGGCCACATCGCGTTCGGCGCTCCCTTCGAGATGCATGAGAGCAAGAATCGCCGCCACCCGCGCGGGATCCATGCCGCATGCGGTAGCGATGGTCGTCGTATCCCGCCATGCGCGGGCGCTCAGCGCGTCCCTCACACGCGTCGTGTCGTCGGTCCGGCCCGTCAGCGCCTGCGTCGGCATCGGAGCCGCGCCGATCAGTTCGCGCACATCATCGGCGCTCGTGATGCAGGTCGCATCGAACTCGCGAAGCAGCCGGTGACACCCTGCCGAGGCCGCCGACGTGATGGGTCCCGGCACGGCGCCCACGCCGCGGCCCAGCGCCGCGGCGTGACCGGCAGTGTTCAGCGAGCCGCTCCGCCATCCGGCTTGGACCACGACCGTGGCATCGGTGAGGGCGGCGATGAGTCGGTTTCGCTGGAGGAAGCGCCACTTCGTCGGTGTCGTGCCACACGGCGATTCGGCCACGATGGCGCCGCTCTCGGCGATGCGGTCGAGAAGGTCGGCGTGCCCCGCGGGGTAGGGACGGTCGGCTCCTCCGGCAACGACGGCAATGGTCCCGCCCCCGGCATGCAGCGCCGCGCGGTGGGCCGCACCGTCGATGCCGTAGGCGGCGCCCGACACGATCGGCAGTCCGCCGGAGGCCAACTCTCCCGCGAGGTCGACCGCGACGCGCTCACCGTACGAGGTCGCCGCGCGTGCTCCGACCATCGCCACCGCCGCGCCCGCGTGCGCGAGCACGTCCCGCCGGCCCCGCACCCACAGAGCGATCGGTGCGTGTGCACCGAGGTCGTCGATCCGTCGCGGCCACGCCGCGTCATCCGGGACGACGAGCGACACGCCGGCGCGTGCTGCGCACGTGATCGCGTCGTCGATGGAGCGCGGCTCGAGGCGCGGCATCCAGCGTCTGACACCCGACGCGACGTCGCTCGATACGGGTGCCGTACGGGATGTCGCTGACATGACGGCGTGGTGCAGTGCCACCGACGCACCGAGAGCTGCCACGAGCGCACCGGCGACACCGTCGCCGGGCTCGGTGAGACAGCTCCACACGGTCCGGGCGAACGCCTCGGTTACGGCGGCGTCATCGCCCCCGACGCCCAGCGGCGCAAGGCGCTCACGGGCTTCGTCTGCCGAGGGGTTCCACCACGTCATGCGACGAGTCCTCTCTTGAGGTAGAGGGCGCGCCCCACGTCGTCGACGGAGAGACGCTCGCGTCCATCGAGATCCGCCAAGGACCACGCGACGCGCAGGACGCGGTCGTACCCGCGAAGGGTGAGCGCACCGCGGTGCAATGCGGCATCGAGCGGACGACGGACGATGGGCTCGGGTGCGACGGGGCCACCACGCAGCCATGTGCCGGGCACGTCGGCGTTCCGCCGCCACGGCGTGTCCCGTAGCCGTCTGGCGGCACGCTCGCGCGCCTGTTCGACTCGGATGCGTGCTGCCTTCGAGGTGAGAGCCGACGTCGATGCGCTCCGGTGCGCGTGGGACACCCGCGTCAGGTGCAACTCGATGTCGACACGGTCCAGCAGCGGGCCGGACAGCTTGCCGAGATACCGCCGGATTGCCATCGGCGCGCACCGGCAGTCGCCGCCACGCACTCCGTAGTCGCCGCACGGACACGGGTTGGTTGCGAGGATCATCTGGAACCGCGCCGGGAAGGATGCGGAAACACCGGCGCGATGGATGTCGATGCGACCGCTCTCGAGCGGCTGTCGGAGCGCATCGAGGGCGCTGGCCGGAAACTCCCCCGCCTCGTCGAGGAACAGCACACCCTCACTCGCCCGCACGATCGCGCCGGGCCGAACCACCCGCGACCCGCCTCCGACGAGAGCAGCGACGCTCGCGCTGTGGTGCGGCGCGACGAACGGGGGCGTATGGCTGAGGCGCGTCACCCGCGCGCCGGCCAGCGAGGCGATGGAGGCCACAGCCAGCGCGGCATCGTCGTCGAGGTCGGGGAGGATCGTCGGCAGGCGGCGGGCGAGCATCGTCTTACCCGCCCCGGGTGGACCGCTCATGAGGAGGTGGTGCCCTCCGACGGCGGCGACGACCAACGCCTCGACGGCTTCGCTCTGTCCGACGACGTCACCCAGGTCGATGTCCTCGCCGGAGTCGATCACCGGCGACGGCGGCGCGCGAACGGGTTCGATGTCGGGCACCGCGACGTCGGCCCCGTGGAGGGCAAGCACCTCGGCGAGACTTCCCGCGGCGTGGATCTCCGCGTCGGTCACGAGGCGGGCCTCTTCGCCGTTCGCGTGGGGCACGACGACGCGACGCAAGCCGGCCCGGACGGCCGCCCTCACGGCGGGAAGCACCCCGGGAGTCGGTCGCAGTCGACCATCGAGCCCGAGCTCCCCCAGATGAACGGTCCGAGCCACCGCCGCCCCATCCAGCGCCCCCTCCGTCGCCAGTGCGGCAACGGCGATCGCCACGTCGAATCCCGATCCGTGCTTGGGCAGCGCCGCCGGCGAGAGGTTCACCGTGAGCCGGCGGCGCGGCAGAGGGGATCCGCTGTTGGCGCACGCGTTGTTCACCCGCTGAACGGCTTCACCGAGTGCTTTGTCGGCCAAACCGATGATGCGGAAATCCGGTGTCTGATCCGACTGGTCCGCTTCGACGTCGACCAGGTGTCCTTCGGCGCCGTTGAGTGCGACCGCCCACGTGCGTGCGAGGGTCATCGCACGTCCAGGTCCGCGATCATCTCCAGCGAGGCTGTCGCGGGGTCGGTCCCGGTCAGACCCACGGCGGCGAATCGCAGCTTTCGCCCGCGCATCTCATGGCGATGCGCCGCGATCCATGCCATCGCGACGCGCCACATGCGGGTGCGTTTGCGTGCGTCGATCGCCTCGAACGGGTGACCGAAGCCGAACCCGCGTCGGGTCTTGACCTCGACGAAGACGATATCCGCCTCGTGGGCGGCCACGATGTCGACTTCGCCGTCCTGACACCGCCAATTACGGTCGAGAACCGTGTAGCCGCGTGCGTGTAAGTATTCGGCGGCGCGCTCTTCGCCGGCGCGTCCGAGGTCGTCCTTCGCTGCCATGTGCCGAGCCTGCGCGATGCCGCGCCGGGGCAGACCGTCCGACGCCGCGTCGGTGGAGGACCGCGCGCACCGTCAGCCTGGGGAGGAGCCGCGCGGGTTCAGCTGTCGAGCGAGAGTTCCTCGGGGATGTGGAAGTCGCGGTGCGAGAGTTCTTCGACATTGACGTCTTTGAACGTCAACACGCGCACGCTCTTCACGAAGCGGTCGGCACGGTAGATGTCCCACACCCAGACATCCGACATCGACAGTTCGAAGTAGAAGTCGTGCTCGGTGTCGCGACGCACGACGTTCACTTCGTTGGCGAGATAGAACCGGCGCTCGGTCTCGATCACGAACTGAAATTGACGTACGACGTCGCGGTACTCCTTGTAGAGGGCCAGCTCAAGCTCGCGGTCGTAATCCTCGAAGACCTCGTCATCCATGGTGGTTACATCCTAGGCGCCGAAGCGCGCACATCCGACGTTCAGAACAAGGTCGGCGCATCGGCGATGGACCACGATGCGCGATGATGGCGACTCAGCCCGTGTGAGCGGATCGCATCGCGATGCGACGGGCTCGCGTACCCCTTGTTTCGAGCCCAGTCGTACACCGGCTCCTCGGCATCCAGGTCGGTCATGAGCGCGTCCCGCGCCACTTTGGCGATGACGGATGCGGCAGCCGCACTCGCGCAGTCGCGGTCGGCCTTGATGACCGGTCGGACCCGCAGCCCGCTTCCGCCCGCCGGGGTGATGTAGTCGTAGTTGCCGTCGAGGAGGACGATCGCCTCTTCCGGGAAGAATCCGGATGCCCGAAGCCCCGCCAGCGCGCGCAGCGAGGCCATGCCCAAGGCCCGCATGATCCCGATCTCGTCGATCTCCGACGCGCTGGCCCAGCCCACCGCCGTGGCGGATGCCCACGCCGCCGCGCGCTCGGAAAGGTCCGCGCGCCGCCGCTCGGGCACGAGCTTCGAATCGCGAAGCCCCTCGGGAATTCGCTTGCGCACGCGCGCGGCGTCGAGCACCGCCGCGCCGACCGCCACGGGTCCGGCCAGCGCACCACGCCCGACCTCGTCGCAGGCGATCACGAGCGCGTGCTCTTTGAGGAGCCGTCGCTCCAGCGTCAGGCGTGGCGTTGTCACCGTCACCCGCCCGTGCCCTCCGGAACACCCGCGAAGACTTCGTGGTGCGAATCGAGCAGGCCGAAGCGATCGAACGGCCACGAGATGATGAACGCACGCCCGACGAGATTGTCGACGGGGACGAAGCCGTTGCCGGGCTGATCGGTGTTGTACCTGGAGTCCTTGGAGAGGTTCCGGTTGTCGCCGAGCACCCAGAGGCTGCCGTCGGGCACGACCACATCGAACTCGTCTGCCGAGGCGGGGCTGCCGTCCGGCAACTTGGTGTACGACGTCTCGTCGATCGGAACCCCGTTGACCGTCACCTGGCCGAGTGCGTTGCAACACACGACATGGTCACCCGGCAACCCGATGATCCTCTTGACGAGATGATCGTCACTGTCTGGAGCTGTCAGCCCGACGAGTGAGAGCACCCACTCGACCCCTTCGACGAACGGTGACCGATCCGGCTGGGCCCGCGGCGGCAGCCATCCCCCCGGGTCACGGAAGACGACCACGTCGCCGCGCTCATAGCCCGAGAAGCGCGGGGTCAACTCGTCGACGAAGATCCGGTCGTTGATCTGAAGGGTGTCCTCCATCGATGCCGACGGGATGTAGAACGAGCGGACGACGAAGGTCTTCACGAGGAACGACACGAGCACCGCGATCAACACGATGATGACGACGTCGCGCAGGAAGACGAGCCATCCGCGGCGACGCGAACTCTGCCCGGCGCGCGTCTGGGCGGCACCGTCGGCGGCTGCGGCGTGCTCGGTGGTCATGGTCATCCTTCGCGGAACGGCACCCGCGGCGCGGAAGCGTTGTTCCAGGTTCGCACATTCTCGCCCGTCGCCCGTCGCACGTGCGCGGCTTTGCGCGCGTTTGCGCCGCGAACGACGAATGCCCCGGTGCAGGACCGGGGCATTCGTGGGAGCGCGTCAGTTCTCGCGCTTCTCCTTGATCTTGGCTTTCTTGCCACGGAGGTTGCGCAGGTAGTAGAGCTTGGCGCGACGCACGTCGCCACGGCTGACGATCTCGATGTGATCGATGATCGGGCTGTGGACCGGGAACGTGCGCTCGACGCCGACCTGGAAGCTGATCTTGCGGACCGTGAAGGTCTCGCGCACACCGTCGCCCGAGCGGCCGATGACGACGCCCTGGAAAACCTGGATACGTGAGCGGTTGCCCTCGATGATGTTGACGTGCACCTTCACGGTGTCGCCGGGTGCGAAGGCGGGAATGTCCGAACGCAGCGATGCCGCGTCGACCGAGTCGAGGATCTGCATGATCGATTTCTCTCTGCGACCGCCACAGGTCGGCCGCGGGATGGAAGGTTGAGGATGAGGTGTGCCCGTGTCGCGGATCGATGATCGCACGACATGTTCCCCTGAGGCAGAACCGGTCAGGGCACAAACGCCCATTCTGCCACGGATCCGCGTCGCGACAAAACACGTGTGACCACGTCAGGACGAGGTCGAGCCCGGCCGTTCCGTGACGATGAACACGTCGTGGGCGTCGGGCTCCGCGCGCGGCGACTCGGACGGCGGGATGTACCCCAACCCGTCACTCGTGCGCAGCAGAACCGCCGAAGGCCGCGCCTCTCGCCACAACTGCCACAGCTCCAGCCAGAACAGCGCGAGCCCCGCGACGATCGCGACGACCAACGCCGGTGCCCACCACGCCGGGTCGAAGAACCCGAGCGAGATGACGAGCGCATGCCAGACCGTGAAGCCCAGCACGTCCCACCACGACACCGCCCGGCCGGCGCGAACCGTTCCCCGGGCACGCACGAGCAGTGACAGCACCAGTTGCCAGACGAACAGCCCCGGCATCGCCAGGAGCAGCACCCATAAGAGCGCCCAACCGCCCGCATCGAACGCGATCCAGCCGACGAACATCCACAGCGGCAACACGAAGGCAGCGGGAATCAACCAGCCGAAGAACGCCCGACGCAGCCACATGCCCTCGATGGTACGCCCGTCGACGACGTCCCAGGCCTGCCGGCGACCATCTGCGGCATCCTCCCAGCCGAATCCGCGTCTCTCCGTCACAATGGAGGAAGCCCCCGAAAGGATCCCCATGATCGAGTTGCGCACCCCCGCCGAGATCGAGGCCATGCGCCCCGCCGGCCGCTTCGTCGCCGAGACTCTCGCGACCCTGCGCGACGAGACCAAAGTCGGAACGAATCTTCTCGACATCGATCGACGTGCCCACGACATGATCCGTCGCGCGGGAGCGACGTCGTGTTATATCGACTATCACCCGTCCTTCGGCGCGAGCCCCTTCGGAAAGGTCATCTGCACGTCGATCAACGACGCCGTCCTGCATGGCCTGCCGCACGACTACAACCTGCGCGACGGAGACCTCGTCACCCTCGATTTCGCGGTCGCCGTGGACGGCTGGGTCGCCGACTCGGCGATCTCTTTCGTGGTCGGAACTCCCCGCGACGAGGACCTCGCCCTCATCCAGACAACCCGTCTCGCGCTGGACGCGGCGATCGCGGCATCCGTCGTCGGCAACCGTATCGGCGACGTCTCCTACGCGGTGTCGCAGATCGCCCATGCCGACGGGTACTCGATCAACACCGACTTCGGTGGCCACGGCGTCGGTCGCGAAATGCACGGCGACCCGCACGTCCCGAACGACGGCAAGCCCGGCCGGGGCTATCCGTTGCGCGCCGGCCTCGTCGTCGCGCTGGAGCCGTGGTTTCTGCAGACGACCGACAAGCTCGTCACCGACCCGGACGGGTGGACCCTGCGGTCGGTCGATGGATCGCGCGGTGCACACTCCGAGCACACGATCGCGATCACCGACGACGGACCGATCATCCTGACCGATCGCTCCTTCCTCGGCGTGGACTGACCGAGGCGTTCACTCCGGCGGCAGCAGGTCGGGTCGTCGCTCCCGCGTTCGCTGCACCTGTTGGTCGCGGCGCCATTGCGCGACACGTCCGTGGTGACCGCTGAGAAGCACGTCGGGCACCGCGCGACCGCGCCACTGCGCGGGCTTCGTGTACGAGGGGTACTCCAAGAGCCCGTCTTCGTGCGACTCCTCGATCAGGCTCGCGGGGTTTCCCACGACACCGGGTACGAGCCGGACGACCGCCTCGATCATCGCCATCGCGGCGACTTCGCCGCCATTGAGGACGTAGTCACCCAGGCTGATCAATCGCACGTCGCCGAGTTCGGCGGCATAGTCGAACACCCGCTCATCGATGCCTTCGTACCGACCGCAGCCGAACACGATGTGCGAACGGGTGGAGAGTTCGCGCGCGGTGGCCTGGGTGAATCGTTCCCCAGCCGGAGAGGGAAAGACGATCACCGGTCGGTCGTCACGCCCGGCGACGGCCGCGTCGAGGGCTTCGCCCCACGGCTCGGGTTTCATCACCATTCCTGCACCGCCACCGTACGGCGTGTCGTCGACGGTGCGATGACGATCGTGCGTGTGATCGCGCAGGTCGTGGACACCGATGTCGAGCAACCCGCTCCCCCGAGCCCTGCCGAGCAAGGAGACTTCGAGGACGTCGAAGAACGACGGGAAGATCGAGACGACGTCGATGCGCACGATCACGCCTCCGTGTCGTCGGACTCCGGTGCGGTGTCGTCCACGTCGTCCGCGGGAAGATCCTCGAAGAGCCCCGCCGGGGGCGTCACGACCACCCGACCGCGCGCGACGTCGACTTCGGGCACGATCGCCGTCACGAACGGGACGAGCACTTCGCGATCGTCGGGCATCGTGACCGCGAGAAGATCCTGCGCGGGCAGGTGGTCCACGCGGGCGACGCGCCCGATGACGGCGTCGTCGCGGATCACGTCGAGGCCGACCAACTGGTGGTCGTACCACGCGTCGTCCTCGTCCGGTGATGCCTGCGGGTCTTCATCGATCCAGAGGATCGCGCGCACGAGCTCTTCTGCGGCGGTGCGGTCGTCGACGCCTTCGAAGAACGCGACGGGGTGACTGTTCATCCATCGGAACTCGCGCACCGTGAGCGGCTTGCCGTGCCACGGCGACGAATCGGGCACCTGCAGGGTGAAGGTCGCACCGGGAGCGAAACGCCCGTCGGGGTCATCGGTGTACAGCTCGAGCTTGAGTGCGCCCTTGAGCCCGTGAGCCTTCACGAGCCGACCGACCCGCAGCTGGGTGCGGCCGGCCGGGGCAACGGCGCGAGGCGAACGGGCGGTCTCTGCCCCGTTCGCCGGTTCTTCGGCGACCATCAGTCGTCCGCGACGTCGACGCGGACCCGGCCGCCGTCGGCGAGCGCCGACACGACGGTGCGCAGTGCTTTTGCGGTGCGGCCGCCGCGCCCGATCACGCGGCCCCGGTCATCGGGATGCACGTGCACCTCGAGCACGTCGCCGCGGGGCGACGTGGATGACTGGATGCGGACATCGTCGGGGTGATCGACGATCCCCTGAACGACGTGTTCGAGCGCGGCGGCGAGCAACGGATTACTCTGCGTCTGCGGCTTCGGCAGCCGGCTCTTCAGCGGGCGCGTCGACCTTCTTCTCGGCCTTCGGCTTGATGACCGACTTCTTGGACGAGTCGACCTCGAACGCGGCCTTCTCCTCCGCGACGCGGACGGTCGACACGGCGTTCTCGTCGCCCTGGTGGCGACCCCAGTCACCGGTCAGCTTGAGGATGGCGCGCACCTGCTCGGTCGGCTGGGCGCCGACACCGAGCCAGTACTGGGCGCGCTCGGAGTCGACCTCGATGAACGAGGGCTCCTCGGTCGGGTGGTACTTTCCGATCTCCTCGATGACACGACCATCGCGCTTGGTGCGCGAGTCGGCCACGACGATGCGGTAGTACGGTGCACGGATCTTGCCGAGACGCTTGAGACGGATCTTGACAGCCACGATTCTCCTGAACGTGTGGAAGCGGACGAACTGGTCGCCTGGAGCGTGGGGTGCACACCCGGCGGAAGCTCTGGGATGGACCGTCACGCTGGATAGAGGGTCGAGCGGGTGGTCCGACCCTCTATTCTGCCAGATGACGGAGGATGCCGCGAAACCGTGTGCGCGCGTCGCCTCGGGCACCGCCCATGCCAGACTGAGCGGATGACGGAGCCCTTCGCCGCATCCGCACGATCGTCGGTCGGTCTCGAGTGGGAGATCATGCTCGTCGACGGGGCCAGTGGCGAACTCGTTCCCCGTGCTCCGGAGCTGCTCGAGGCGCTCGGCGACAGCACGGACCTGGAGCGCTACACCGTCACCGGCGAGCTGCTCACCAACACGCTCGAAGTCACCAGCGGGGTCGGCACCACCGTCGCCGAGGCTGTCGATGACATCGCCGACGCCGTCGCCGCGGTGCGTGCCGTGGCCGACCCGCGCGGGATCGAACTCATGTCGGCGGGGAGCCACCCGTTCGCGAAGTGGTACGACCAGTCGGTCACCGACAAGACCCGCTATCACACCCTCATCGAGCGCACCCAGTGGTGGGGCCGCAACATGATGATCTGGGGCATCCACGTCCACATCGGGGTCGAAGACGTCGACAAGGTGTTCCCGCTCATCGGCGCCCTGACGACCTATCTCCCGCACCTTCAGGCCCTCGCCACCTCCAGCCCCTTCTGGGCGGGCGAGCGTACCGGCTACGCGTCGAACCGCACCCTGGTGTTCCAGCAGCTCCCGACCGCGGGGCTTCCCTGGCCGCTCGATGACTGGTCCCAGTTCGAGGGGTACCTCGATGACATGCGTCGCACCGGCGTGATCGAGAGTTCCCCAGAGGTGCGGTGGGACATCCGCCCCGCCGCCCGCTGGGGAACCATCGAGGTGCGTGCGTGCGACGGTATGTCGACCTTGCCCGAGCTGGCGGCAGTCGCGTCCCTGGTCCAGGTTCTCGTCGAACACTTCTCGCGGGAACTCGACGCCGGGCGTGACCTCGTGCGGCTGCCGCCGTGGTTCACGCGCGAGAACAAGTGGCGCTCGGCACGCTATGGCCTCGACGCCGAGGTGATCATCTCTCCCGACGGCACACAGCGCCCCCTCGTGGACCATCTCCGCGAGACCACCGCCGCGCTGAGCGACGTCGCCGATCAGCTCAAGTGTGCACGCGAGTTCCGAGGCGTCGAATCCATCCTCGGAAACGGTTCATCTTCCACCCGCCAGACCGCCGTCTCCGACGCGACCGGCGGGGACCTCCGCGAGGTCGTGCATCACTTGGTGCGTGAGTTCCGCGACGGACCCACGCTCCGCGAGCACCTCGCATCCTTCGGCCGCTGATCACGGCGCGGATGCCGGGGCCACCTCAGGCTGACCGATGCCCTCTTCACCGTCTTCGAGCACGAAGTCCGACATTCCGTGTTCGGTCTTCTCCCAATAGTGGGGGCGCGTGATGAGCTGCCACAGCGCCTTGTACGACGCAACCGAGTGGAGGATCCAGTAGAGGGGATTGAGCAGCGCCCACCCCACGAGCCAGAACGTGCCGCGCTTGTAGGGCCCCATCATGTTGAGGTAGACCATCAGCCCGTTGCCGATGAGGAAGTTCAACAAGCACAGCCACAACACCAGTGGCGGGAAGAACACCGAGAAGTCGGTCCAGGGCACGACGATCGACACGATGAGCAGCGCCGTGAACGGAATGACGCCCAGGAAGGTCAGCGGGGTTCCTGCGATGAGCAACGCGAACGATGCGAAGCGGCGCAGGCCGATTCGGGGCACGAGGCGGTCCGGTCGCCGAGCGTGCACGAGGGCGGTCTGCATGTATCCCTTGATCCAACGGCTGCGCTGACCGATGAAGATCCGTACGCGTGACGTCGCCTCCTCCATCGTCGTCGAGTCGACGACCCCGACGCGATAGCCGAGCGCGCTGGCGCGGATGCCCAGGTCGGCGTCTTCGGTCACGTTGTACGGGTCCCAGCCGCCCAACTCCCGAAGCGCCGAGGTGCGGAAGTGGTTCGACGTGCCTCCGAGGGGAATCGGCAGGTCCCGCACGTCAAGGCCGGCGAGCATGTAGTCGAACCAGTACGAATACTCGAGGCCGAACATCCGGGTAAGGAGGTTCTCCCGCGCGTTGAAATAGTTCAATGACGCCTGCATGACGACTGTCGATGGTTCCGCACGCGAGAACGCCACGACGGTCTTCTTGAGTTGGTCGGGCTCGGGCGCATCCTCAGCGTCGTAGATGACGAGGAAGTCCCCTCGTGCCACCTCGAGACCGACGTTGCAGGCGCGCGGCTTGGTCTGCGGGGCGCCACGGGGGACGGTCACGACGATGAAGTGCTCGGGCGGGTCGGAGAGAGCGATGGCATCCCTCGTCTCGTCGTCGTCTTCTTCGACGAGGATGATCACCTCCAGCTTCTCGGTGGGATAGTCGATCCGTCCGAGGTTCTCGACGAGGCGCCCGACGACCCGCGCCTCTCGGAAGACCGGCACCAGCACGGTGTACATGGGGAGGTCGTCGTCGTCGAGGGCCTTGATCGCCTCCGCGTCGACGTGCGCGACAAGGTCGTATCGGGACCCCCGGATCGCGACGGCGAACTTGAACACCGTGCTCGCGAGGAAGACGAAGCTCGCGATCCCGATCGCCCAGACGAGCGTCGGCACGGGCCAGAGGATGGCGAGGATCACCACGATCACGACGGCAACGATGATCGTGATCTTCTGCGCGCGTGACAGGACGTGCCGCGCCGAGAGTTCGGGATCACGCGCGTAGAGCGAGTTCGCGGCGTCCTCGGCGACATCGGCAGCGAACCGATCGACGACGACGGGAGCGATCTCGCGTTGCGACATCGCCCGTGCGATCACCGGCGCCCCGAGAGCGGCCTCGATGTGCGCTTGTCGGGTGCGGGTCATCGGCATCGACGTGCCGATCTCGACCGCTTCGCCGAGTCGCCGGAGCGGCATCCACCCCTCGCGCGCGTACGTCGCGCGCAGGTCATCGCGCCAGAGCGTGTCGTCCGTCGTCATGATGCCATCCCTCCGAGCGTCTCCATCCACGTGCGCAGAACAGGCCAGGTGAAGGCCGTAGCCCAGCCGATCCCCCACAGCAGGATCGCAGCCACGCCGATGAGTCCCTGGTGGAGCCTGGACTTCGTCGACGGGATGATGGCGATCGCGAGGAAGACCAGCATGATGTACGTCGTTCCGGCGGTTCCCGGCGGGGTGAGTCCGAGGATGAAGGCCACCGCGGTGGCGGCGTTGAGGAGAACCGCGAACAGACCCGCCCACGGCGAACCCAGCGCGATCGCCGCGAGGGCGATCAGTGCGACGGGCGCGAGGTACAGCACGCCCGAGGGTGTCGCGAGGAACTCGACCCAGGCGGTCGCGCGCTCGGTGCTCCACGACAGGTCACCGCGGAACATCATGAGCGGCCCCGCACCGAACGCAGCTCCGAGGAGCGCGAGCGAGCCGAAGACGGCCACGGTCGGGAAAGCCACGACGATCGCATTGGCCAAGCGCGCGCCCGTACGGGACTGTCGCAGCAATGCACCGCCCAGCGCCGCGACGAGCGCGCTGAAGACGAGGTAGACGTCCGAGAGAGCGCTGCACGCGAAGAGCAGTCCCGCGCGGAACCCGGCCTGGGTGTTCGCTCGCGTCACGAACCGGACGAGGTCCAGCATGCCCAACGCGAAGAACATCAGCCCGAGCGTCGCTTCGAAGTTCGTGGTGACGGTGTACGTGTACACCGGTGTCGTCGCCAACGCGAGCGTCACGATGATCGTGACGCTCGCGGGGAAGCCCTTGCGGATCTGCGCCTGCATCACCTGCTGCACCACGATCCCTCCGAGGAAGGCACCGGCGAAGGCGAGTCCGAGTGCGCCGCCCGGGATCACCAGCGCGATGAGGCTCGTGATCGGCGGGTAGAGGTCACCGATCACCGCGATCCCGGAATCGAACCGCAGCGCGTCCACACGCGTCGCGAGGTCCGCATTCGCGGTTCCCGTCCAATCACCGCCGTAGCCGGCGTTCAACCAGACCGCAAGAGCGGCGTAGACGGCGGCGATGACGAGCCGCAATCCCCAGCGCTGCCAGCGCCCGGCGGGAATCTTCGCCAATCGCCCCGTCGGGCTTTCCACGCGGCGAGGGATGTCTCGAGAAAAGGCGTCGGCGGCCGAGACGGTGCTGTTCACTGCCCGTTGTCACTTCCGTCTGTGAGCGCCCCACGCGCCCGAATCGAACCCCCAGGTTCGGTCACCGGCTACGTTAGCGGGTTCACCGCTCTCGCGCGGCGACGACGCGACCTCAGTTTCGTCCGAGCATCTTCTGGAGTTCGGCCAGGTCCGCCTCGCTGGGCGCCCCCGCACCCGCGCCACCGCCCAGTCCGAAGCCCGATCCTGTGGGAGTCGTCGGACTCTGCGCCGCGATTCCGGCGTTCTCGGCGGCGCGCTTCGCCGGGTTCCCCGACCGCGAACCCTTCTTCTTCTGCTGCTTCCCCCGCTTGGATGACGCGCCCGGCTTTCCACCGACCGATCCCATCCCCGGAATGCTCGGCACGCCGCCCTTGGCGACGGTCTTCATCATCTTCGCGGCCTGATCGAAGCGCTGCACCAACTGGTTGACGTCTGTGACCGTCATGCCGGAGCCGCGCGCGATCCGCAGACGCCGCGAACCGTTGAGCACCTTGGGGTTTCGCCGTTCACCCGGCGTCATCGACCGGATGATCGCCTCGGTGCGGTCGATCTCGCGCTCGTCGAAGTCGTCGAGTTGCTGTTTCATCTGGCCCATGCCCGGCAGCATCCCGAGCATTTTCTTCATCGAGCCCATTTTCTTGAGCTGCTGCATCTGCTCGAGGAAGTCCTCGAGGGTGAAGGCTTCGTTCGCGAGCTTCTCGGCGACCTTCATCGCCTCGGTCTCGTCGAACGCCTGCTGGGCTTGCTCGATCAGCGTGAGGATGTCGCCGAGATCGAGGATGCGCGACGCCATGCGATCGGGGTGAAACGCTTCGAGGTCGTCCAGGCCCTCACCGGTCGACGCATAGATGATCGGTCGCCCGGTCACGCTCGCGACCGACAGCGCCGCACCACCCCGGGCATCGCCGTCGAGCTTCGACAACACGACACCTGTGAAGTCGACGCCGTCCTGGAATGCCTTGGCGGTGTTGACCGCATCCTGACCGATCATCGAGTCGATGACGAAGAGCACCTCATCGGGGTCGGTCGCCGTGCGGATGTCCGCTGCCTGCTTCATGAGCTCGGCATCGACGCCGAGCCGGCCGGCCGTATCGATGATGACGACGTCGTGCTGTTGGCGCCGCGCGACCTCGACACCGTCGCGGGCGACCTGGACGGGGTCACCGACGCCGTTTCCCGGCTCAGGCGCGTAGATCGCCGCGCCCGCGCGGTCGGCGACGACCTGCAATTGGTTGACGGCGTTCGGCCGTTGAAGGTCGCACGCCACGAGAAGAGGTGTGTGGCCGTCCTTCTCGAGCTGCTTGGCGAGTTTGCCGGCGAACGTGGTCTTTCCCGATCCCTGGAGCCCGGCGAGCATGATGACCGTCGGCGGGTTCTTCGCGAACTGGAGGCGACGCTGCTCGCCACCCAGGATGCCGACGAGTTCCTCATTGACGATCTGGACCACCTGCTGGGCGGGGTTCAGCGCACGGTTGACCTCGTCGCCGAGGGCGCGCTCGCGCACCTTCGCGGCGAAGTCCTTGACCACCGGCAGCGCGACGTCCGCGTCGAGCAGCGCGCGACGGATCTCACGGACGGTGCCGTCGACGTCCGCGGGGGTGAGCTTCCCCTTGGTCCGCAGATTGCGGAAGGTCTCAGTGAGCCGGTCGGAGAGGGTGCCGAAAGTCGCCATGGTTCCCCGATTCTACGCGTCCGCCGATCTGTGCAACTCCACGGGAGCCTGTCGCTCGGCCCGTGAGAGAGGTCCTGCGGGGCCTCATGGCGCCGGGGTTGTGCCGGGGCGAGCCGGGGTCACTCGGGGCCGAGTTCCTGAAACAGGGTGAGCTGCACGCCGCCGGGGCCGCGCAGTCGTGCGTTGCGGGACCGCCACGGCGTGACCCGCGCATCAGCCTCGATCTGCGCGCCGGCCTCGTCCAGGCGCGCGGCGGCGGCCTCGGTGTCTCCCACTTCGAAGGCGATCCGAATCGGTTCACTGGGCGAATCGCCGTCGGTTTCGACGGCATCGATGAAGGCGACCTGCTCGGGGTTGGCGATCTCGAGCGTCGCCCGCCCCGCTTCGAGAATCGCCACGCGTGCCCCGCCGTCGGCTTCATATGCCGCAACCTGAGGCATTCCGGCGCCGTCACGATAGAAGGAGAGGACCTGCTCGAACGCGTGCGCTTGAACGACGACACGCATCTGACGCACGTCTCCGACGGGCGTCGTCGGCGACGTGCGGGCCGCGATCGCGGCCGCGCGCTCGAGGAACCCTGCCAGGGACGTGCGTCCCGCGCCGTCGCGCGCCCACGCTTCGACGCCCGAGAGCACGGCGCCTCCCCACGCGGCACCGGCGACCTCGGCCGCGATCCGGTCGGCGCCTGCACGCTGATAGCAGGCCTCGACTGCGCGACCGATGCGTGCGCGCCGGACCGCGGCGTCACGGGCCAGTTCGTCCTCAAGTCGCATCGCGACCGCATTCACGATGGCAAGCGCGAGCGGATCGGGGATGAAGTCGTGCGCAAGATCCTGCACCGCCCCGGCAACCTGGATGTCGGGTGCATCCCGGGTCGACGCGAGGCTCGATTCGAGCGCCTCGATGCGGTGATCCAATCCCGCCCACAGCACGTCGGACTTCGACGTGAAGTAATTGAAGAAGCTCGAGCGGCTCACGCCTGCACGTCGGGTGATGTCAGCGATCGACGTCGCGTCGAACCCCTGCTCGAGGAAGAGTTCGCAGGCGGCGTCCGCGAGGGTTTCCTGCGACGACGCTCGTGGGCGTCCGGCGCGCGAGTCCGTGTTCACGCCCTCCACGGTATTGCGAAGCGCGTGCGAGGTCGATCGATGTATTGTTGGACGCAGGGCAAGAATTAGGTGCGGAGGTTCGTCATGCTCGACGTCCGAGTCGAGGGTCTCTCTCCCGACCTCATCCCCTACGCCGAGGGTTGGCTGCTGCAGCGCCGCATCCACGCCGACGTCGTGGCGAACCGGCGGGAAGACACCCTCTTGCTCCTCGAACACGAAGCCGTCTACACGGCCGGCAAGCGCACAGAGCCGCACGAGCGCCCGCGTGACGGTACGCCGGTGGTCGATGTCGACCGAGGCGGCAAGATCACGTGGCACGGGCCCGGTCAACTCGTGGGCTACCCGATCCTGCGCCTCACCGAGCCCGTCGACGTGGTCGCACACGTGCGACGCCTCGAGCGACTGCTCATCGAAGCGCTGCGCGTGCACGGCGTCGACGGGTACCGTGTCGACGGCCGCAGCGGCGTCTGGGTGCGCCGACCGCTCTCCGAAGACAAAATCGCGGCGATCGGAGTGCGCGTCGAGTCGGGAGTGACGATGCACGGGTTCGCGGTGAACTGCACGAACAGCCTCGCTCCGTTCCGCGACATCATCCCCTGCGGGATCTCGGATGCCGGGGTCACGACCGTGAGCGAGGTGATCGGCGCGGTGGTGTCGCCGGCCGACCTCGTTCCCACGATCGCTCACGTCTTCGCCGCCGACGACGCGCTGGTGGCCGCATGAGCGCCTGCGGGGCCGCGGCATCCGACTCGCCGGCCGCCCCCGGCGGACGCAGACTCCTGCGCCTGGAGGTGCGCAACGCGCAGACGCCGATCGAGCGCAAGCCCGAATGGATCAAGACTCGCGCCAGGCTGGGGCCCGAGTACCAGGCGCTGCACTCCCTCGTGAAGGAGGAGGGTCTGCACACAGTCTGTCAGGAAGCGGGATGCCCGAACATCTTCGAGTGCTGGGAGGATCGCGAGGCGACCTTCCTCATCGGTGGCGCGCAATGCACAAGGCGATGCGACTTCTGTCAGATCGATACGGGGAAACCCGCTGACTACGACGTCGACGAACCCCGCCGGGTCGCCGAGAGCGTCGAGCGGATGGAGCTGCGCTACGCGACGGTCACAGGTGTCGCGCGCGACGACCTGCCCGACGGTGGCGCGTGGCTGCACGCCGAAACGGTTCGGCAGATTCACACGAGGAATCCTCGGACGGGCGTCGAGATCCTCGCGACCGATTTCAACGGCGATCCTGCGCTCCTGGGTGAGGTGTTCGACAGCCGCCCGGAGGTCTTCGCGCACAACGTCGAGACCGTGCCCCGGCTCTTCACCCGCATCCGTCCGGCATTCCGCTACGAGCGGTCGCTGGGCGTCTTGTCGCAGGCACGCGCCGCCGGGCTGATCACGAAGTCGAACCTCATCCTCGGGATGGGCGAGGAACCGTCGGAGGTCATCGCCGCGCTGGAGGATCTGCACGACGCCGGCACCGACATCATCACCATCACGCAGTACTTGCGTCCGACGCCGCGACACCTGCCCGTCGCCCGCTGGGTCAAACCCCAGGAGTTCGTCGAGTTCAAGGCCGAAGCCGAGCGCATCGGGTTCCTCGGTGTGCTCGCGGGGCCCCTGGTGCGGTCGTCCTACCGCGCGGGGCGACTCTGGGCGCAGTCGATGCTCGCGCGCGGACTGCCGATCCCGGAGCATCTCGCGCACATCTCCGAGAACGCGGACGCCGGGTTCGCCCAGGCCGTCTGACGCCTCGGCCTCGACCGCAGCGCGGGGGGCAGGGAGGGATGCGGCGGGTCAGTCCGCGCTGGTGACCGAGAGCACGTCGCCGTCGCTGCTGACGTTCACGAGCAGCACATCGTCGGCCGAGTCCGGTTCGAGCGCGTACTCGAGCACGGCGAAGGGGTCGGAGCCCCCGTGCTCGTCGGCGAGGATCGTCATGCTCATGAGCTGGAGGGAGCGGATGACGTCGATCTGCACATCGCCCGAGATGTCGACCAGGACGTCCTCGAGCTCTTCGCCGAGTTCTTCCTGCTGCTGAAGGATGTACTCGGTCACCTCGCTCGTGCGCTCCCCCAGCTCGGCGACCATCGCGTTGCGGGCGCTGCGGTCGAGCAGTTCCAGCGACGAGATGAGTCCGGCGGCGACGTCGAGTGCGGCTTCGGACACATCATCCTGATCGGGGGCGGTGAGATCGACGGTGACGACCTGGTCTCCGAGCTCGACGGACTCCGACCAGAAAATGGACCCGTCGGGGCCGGTCTCCAGAAGCCCGAAGTAGTCGTGCTCGATCGCCATAGCTCCATGAAACCAGCACTTCGCCGCGCGGCGGTAGTGCGCGGACGGGTCAATCCACGAGGGATGAGACGAAGACGTGGGGCGTGAAGCCGGTCAGATCTGCAATGCCCTCCCCCTGACCCAGCAGTTTTACCGGGATGCCGGTGCGTTCCTGCACAGCGAGGACGAACCCACCTTTGGCCGAACCGTCGAGTTTGGTCAGGACGAGCCCGGTGACGCCGGCGTGCTCGAGGAAGGCCTGCGCCTGCATGACCCCGTTCTGCCCCGTCGTCGCATCCAGAACGAGCAGGACCTCGCTGATCGGCGCCTGCTTCTCGACGACGCGGCGGATCTTCGACAGCTCGTCCATCAGGCCACCCTTGGTGTGCAGACGTCCCGCGGTATCGATCAGCACGATCTCGGTTCCGGTCTGCTTCGCGTGCTCGACTGTCTGGAAGGCCACGGATGCCGGATCCTGGCCTTCTTGCTGCGGGCGCACGATCGATGCTCCTCCGCGCTGCGCCCACGTGGCGAGCTGGTCCACGGCCGCGGCCCGGAAGGTGTCGGCGGCACCGACGACGACGGAGCGGTCGTAGCGGCGCAGGAAGTTCGCGAACTTGCCGATGGTCGTGGTCTTGCCGACGCCGTTGACCCCGACGACGAGCACGACAGCCGGGCGTTCGGTCAACTTCAGCGTCGTGTCGAACTTTGCGAAGTGCTCCTCGAGCGTCTCTTTGAGCATCCGCTGCAGATCGCGCGGGTCCGTGGTGCGGTAGCGGTCGACCTTCTCACGGAGCTCGTCGATGATCCGCTCGGAGATGTCGGGGCCGAAGTCGGCGGTCAGCAGGGCCGTTTCGAGGTCATCCCACGTCGTCTCGTCGATCGTGGGTTTGACGAACATGCCGCGCAGCGCGCGACCGAGCGACCAGGAACTGTCTGCCATGTGCCCAGCCTACGAGGCCGCGCGCTCTTGGATACGCTGCCCGACCACCGCCGACACGCCGTCTTGCCGCATCGACACCCCGTAGAGCGCATCGGCGATCTCCATCGTGCGCTTCTGGTGGGTGATCACGATGAGTTGGCTCGACTCTCGCAACTGCTCGAACACGCCCAGGAGGCGACCGAGGTTCGCGTCGTCCAGGGCTGCTTCGACCTCGTCGAGGATGTAGAAGGGACTCGGTCGCGCTTTGAAGATCGCGGTGAGCAACGCCACTGCGGCCAGCGATCGTTCGCCGCCGGAGAGGAGCGACAGCCGCTCGATCTTCTTTCCGACAGGGCGCACCGCCACCTCGATCCCCGTGGTGAGGGGGCTGTCGGGGTCGGTGAGCGAGATGCTCCCCGTTCCACCGGGAAAAAGGATCGGAAAGACCTCACCGAAGGCCGTCTTGGTGTCTTCGAATGCCGCCAGGAAGATCGTCTGCATGCGCTCGTCGAGCTCTTCGATGATCGTGATGAGGTCCTTGCGGGTCTCCGTCAGGTCGGTGAGCTGTTCGGTGAGGAACTTGTGTCGCTGCTCCAGCGCGGCGAATTCTTCGAGCGCGAGCGGATTCACCCGTCCGAGCTGGGTCAGCTTGCGCTCGGCCTCCTGGAGGCGACGACGTTGCTGCGCACGGTCGTATGGGACGGCTTCGGCATGATCATCGTCATCAGCGCTGCCATCGACGGGAACAGGCTGGTCGGGGCCGTATTCCGATAGCAGAATGTCTTCTTCGAGGCCGAGCTCCGACGCGACTCGTTCGACGAGACCCGTCACGTGGAGTCGCTTCTCGTGAATCTGGAGCTCGAGCGAATGGACGCTCTCGGTGAGGACGGCGAGACGTTCGCGCACGGCGGTCTCCTGTCCGCGCAGCTCCGCCAATTCAGCGGTGAGTGCCGTCCGAGCGGATTCGGCGGAGGCCAGCGCGACCCGCGCCTCGGATACGGATCGGTCGACCGAATCCAGGACCGCCGGCAGGGCCGCGGAGACTCCCGCGGCGATGTCGCGTTGAGCGCGGCGCACGACCGCGCGCCGGGCCGCTTCGGCGGCGGCTTCGCGCTCGCGCTCGCGTTGGCGTTCCATCTGGACGACGCGGGCTTCGCCGGCCCGAATGCGTTCGCGGAGCGTTTCGACCTCGAGTCGCGCACGCATCTCACCGTCGCGCGCCGACTCGAGTTCTGCGAGCAGTCCGTCGCGCGCGGACGCGTCCAGGATCGGACGCGGCGCCTCGCGCGCCGAAGCGAGGCGTTCGTCGGCGACGCGCGCAGCGTCTTCGGCTTCAGCCACGGCGGCCTGAGCCTGCGCGAGACCCGTCTCGAGCCGGTCACACTCGGCGACGGCGGCCTCGTGACGAACGGTCGCGCGGTTGACCTTCTCGGCGTGTGCGGCGAGCGCGGCGTCCTGTTCTCGGAGCGTCGTCAGCGCGGCCTTCGTGTGTGCACGAGCGTGTTCGAGGGTTCGCGAAGCATCGGCGAGCGCTTCACGTAGCGAGTCCGCCACGACGGCCATCTCGTCGCGTCGTTCGCGGGCCGCGTCCCGTTCGGCGGCCAGTTCGAGACGTGAGCGGCCCTGTCCCGAGCCCGCGCGCACGGTGTGCGCGGTCACGACTTCTCCGGCACGGGTGACGACGGTCACGCGGCCGGCGAGGCCTGCCGCCGCGAGGGCCGGGCCGGCGGCGACGGCAGCATCGAGGTCGGCGGCGATCATGACATGCGAGAGGATGCCGAGGACACCCGCCGGAGCCGTCACCACATCGCGGGCCGCGACCGTGCCGTCGGTGACGGGCAATTCCGTCACGTCGTCGCCGAGCTCGTCCGAGGCGATCGCGATGTCGATCATGCCGAGGTCGCGGTCGGAGACACGGCGGACGGTCGAGACCGCGTCCGCGCGCGAGTCGACGAGGACGCCTTCGACGAGGGGGCCGAGGGCCGCCGCGATCGCGGCCTCGTATCCCGCGGTGATCTTGACCGCGTCGCCGAGCAGACCGCGCACACCGGGCACCCCGAGAGCGACGATCTCCGCGGCGGCGTTCTTGATGTCGAGGGCGCGGCCGAGCGCGGCGGTCTGCGCGGTGAGGGCCTCGCCCTCGCGTTCGGCGGCGTGAAGCCGCTCCCGAAGCGAAGAGACCTCGGCTTCGGCGTCGTTCGCCTCGCGCTGGGCCTTCTCGTAGTCCGCGGTGAGGTCGGCAGCGGAGTTC
Source organism: Microbacterium koreense (assembly GCF_042677105.1). NCBI lineage: Bacteria > Bacillati > Actinomycetota > Actinomycetes > Micrococcales > Microbacteriaceae > Microbacterium > Microbacterium koreense. Next base: position 1,797,900 of record NZ_JBHTIM010000001.1, on the reverse strand, counting down.
TCGGGCGCGAGGTCCGGGTCGAGCCCTGCCAGCACCTCCTCGGCCTCGGCGCGTCGCGCGAGCGCCGCATCGAGGGCACGTTGCTGGCGCTCCACGGCCGATCGCACCGCAGCGAGGGCGGAAGCTGCGGCTTCGGCGGTTCCGCGCAACGCGGTCAGCTTCATGTCATGCTCGGACACGAGTGCGCTTTGCGCGGCGATGTCGGTGTCGAGGGCGTCGAGCTCTGCTCGTGCGCGCACGACCTCTCGGGCGGCGGCGGCCGCGGCATCCTGCGCATCACCCAGTCCGTCGCCGATCGCGTCGATCTCGGCGCGGGCCTCGTCGATCATCGGCTGCGAGATCGTGGTCAGTTCGAGACGGTCGTCCTCGTCGGGGTCGCCGAGCAGCGAGAGCCGCTGCCCCGCGAGGGTGAAGAGCGACCGCAGCCGCTCTTGCACGCGTTCCAGCCCATGGGCGACGCGGCGGGCTTCATCGACCGCTTCGGAGCGCTGATCGGACTCGAGCTGCTCGATCCGCGTGCGAAGGTTGTCGAGTTTGTCCTGCAGGACGACGCGTTCTGCGTGCCGCTCATGCTCATTGCGGGTATGGTCCTCGAGTTGTGCGCGCAATGTGGCGAGATCATCGGCGAGGATGCGCGCCTTCGCGTCGCGGACCACGGCGGCGATCGTCGCCGCTTCGCGCGCGATCTCGGCCTGGCGCCCGAGCGGCTTCAGCTGGCGCCGGAGTTCGCCGGCCAGATCGCTCAGGCGGGTGAGGTTCGCCTCCATCGCCTCGAGCTTGCGCAGCGTCTTCTCTTTGCGCCGTCGATGCTTGAGGATTCCGGCGGCCTCCTCGATGAACCCGCGACGATCTTCGGGCGTCGCCTGCAGCACGCTGTCCAGCCGGCCCTGACCGACGATGACGTGCATCTCACGCCCGAGGCCCGAATCGCTCAAGAGCTCTTGCACGTCGAGGAGGCGGCAGGTCTCGCCGTTGATCGCGTACTCGCTCGCGCCGTTGCGGAATAGCGTCCGGCTGATGCTGACCTCGGCGTACTCGATCGGCAACGCGCCGTCGCCGTTGTCGATCGTGAGTTGCACTTCCGCCCGGCCGAGCGGGCCTTTGGTCGCGGTGCCGGCGAAGATGACGTCTTCCATCTTGCCGCCGCGCAAGGTCTTGGCCCCTTGCTCCCCCATCACCCAGGCGAGGGCGTCGACGACGTTGGACTTTCCCGACCCGTTGGGGCCGACGATGCAGGTGACGCCGGGTTCGAGGGCGAAGGTGGTGGGCTGGGCGAACGACTTGAAGCCCTTGAGCGTGACGCTCTTCAAGTGCATGCGCGTTCCTCCGGCCGGGGCGATCGGCTCAACGGTAGCCGACGGCGTGTCGGATGCCGCGACGGCGGGCCGTCCGGGCGACGGAATCGACCGCGACACGCCCGGGGTGTTGACGTGGTGGCGATTCGTGCGCTAGCGTCATCGATCGCGTCGAAGTCGAAAGGAGGTCGCCATGATGATGCACATGTCTGCTACGGGCAAGATTCCCGCGGGCACCCGTCTTTCCACCGGGTTCCCCACCATCTCGGCGACCGGGTCCTTCCGCGCGCTCGTGCCCACCACCGCCTGATCAGGCCACGGGACGAGTCTGCCTTCGGGCAGCACCCTGCGGCATCCCCGCCCGGTCCGCCTCGCTGCGGCCACTGCCGCCGCGCGCCGCGTGCGCGCCGGACCCTTCCGTCCGACCGGACTCTTCATCCTTCGACTCGAATCGAGACTCCTCATGTCCACCTCGCTCGATCTGCGCACGTCGCCGCCGGATGCGGTCGCGTTCGATCCCGCAGACCTGCGCTCGTCACACCTGACTTTCGTCGACCGCCTCTCGTTGCGCGTCGGCTTCTGGTTACTTCTGCGCGGCGCCCGCCGCGCCCGGCAGCGCCGAACCGACCACACCACGCAGGCTGAGCGGGTCAGCACCGCCCGCACCCTCGCCACGCGCGAGTATGCGACCGTGCGCCTGCACCAGCTGGGCCCGCGCCCCTGAGTCGGCGCGGTTCGCCAGAGCCGCGCCGACTCCCTCATCACTCCCACGAAAGACCGACATGCCTCTCCAGACCCCGGCGGACATCGAGTTCCGCCCTCTCACCATCCCGTCCTCGGTCCATGACTCCGCCGCCGCGGATTTCATCGCCATGGTCGACGTCCGCAACCGCGTCCACGAACAGATCAACGGCAACACCGACGAATCCATCACTCCGGCGGAGCTCCTCCCCCACTACCTCCCGGCGCCGCACGAGATCCGCGTCTCGTGGCTGATCCTCGCCGACGGCGCGGTCGTCGGGCGGGCGGGAGTGGATATTCCGCTTGAGGGCGAATCCCGCACCGCGTTCTGGCTGATCGAACTCGTCGCGTCGGCTCAGGGTCGCGGAATCGGCACGGCTGCGTACGAGCTCATCGAGAAAGCGGCACGGGCCCACGGACGCACGGTGTTGCAATCCTGGGCAACCCACCCTGCCGCCGATGGTCCCCGTATCGAGGCCCCGACCGGCTACGGTTCGATCCCCGACGACCACATCGCTCGGTTCTACCGTCGCCATGGCTATCGCCTCGAGCAGATCGAGCGCCAGAGCGTGTTCGATCTGCACGCACCGTTCGACGGGGTCGAACGGCTCCTCGCCACTGCCCAGGCCGCCGCAATCGGCTACGAGGTGGTGCAGTGGGTTCTTCCGACTCCGCACGAGCACATCGCCGGCTACGCGTGGATGAAGTCGCGCATGTCGACCGACGTGCCCTCCGCCGCGATGGAGTTCGACGAAGAGGTGTGGGACGCCGAGCGCCTCTGGCACCATGACCGCATGTACACCGATGCCGACCGGCTTCTGCTCGTCACTGCGGCGCGACATGTCGCCTCAGGCGACCTGTGCGCGTTCAACGAGCTCGTCGTCGGCACCGACCGCACGCAGGCATCGGCGCAGGAGGACACGCTCGTCTTGAAGGAGCACCGCGGCCACAGACTCGGCACGTTGGTGAAGTGTGCGGGCCTGATGAAGTGGCGGGAACTCGCCCCCGATTCGCCGCGCATCATCACCTACAACGCCGAAGAGAACCGACCCATGCTCGACATCAACGAGGCGCTCGGGTTCGTCCCCGTGGCCTACAGCGGCGCCTGGAAGAAGGTCCTCACCGGCTGAGGCGCGGGCGAGGGAGTCGTTGACAGCGCGGGCAGTAGTGACTCGAACGATTCGTGAACGACACGCGCACGAGGGGCGCAGCGCACCGGTCGCAGGGCTGGGCGGTGCGCCCGTAGGCGTGCAGAGAGTGCGCGAAGTACCCCGCCTGCCCGTTCACGTTGACGTACTGCGCGTCGAAACTCGTGCCGCCCTCCGCGAGGGCCTTCTGGAGCACCGCGCGCGCTTCTGCGAGGATGCGGCCCGCGGCGCGGGTCGACAGAGCGGATGCGGGTGCATCGGGGTGGATGCGCGCTGCCCAGAGGATCTCATCGGCATAGATGTTGCCGATGCCGCTGACGACCGTCTGGTCCAGGAGCACTCGCTTGATGCCGGATCGCTTGACGGCGAGCGACGCCCGGAACGCGCGTTCGTCGAAGGCGGGGTCGAGGGGATCGCGGGCGATGTGCGCGACCTGGCACGGCACCCGCGGGAGCGCCGTCCCGAAGCCCCCGGGGGCACCGTCGTCAGTCGGAACGAGCGTGTCCACCGCGAGGGAACCGAAAGTCCGCTGATCGGCGAAGACGACGGCGAGATCGCCGTGGATCGGGTGGACGATGTCGAGGCGCACGCGCTCGTGGCGTTCAGGCCCGGCGCCGGACTCGCGCAACAGCATCTGTCCGCTCATGCCGAGGTGCCCCACGATCGCCTCGGAGGCTGTTGCCTCGTCGTCCAGCGGCATCCAGAGGAACTTTCCCCTCCGTGCCGCCGCGCCGATCCGACGCCCCGTCAGTGCGCGTTCGAAGGCGCCACCGTCACCGTCGTGACGGGTGAGAGCGCGCTCGTCGCTGACGCTCACCCCGCTGATCATGGCGCCGACCACGGCGGGAGCGAGGCCCGCACGAACGACCTCGACCTCGGGCAGTTCAGGCACGCCCGCTGAGATCCTTCCATGCGGTCAACGCCGCAGCCATCTCCGCATGCTTCTTGCTGGTTCCCGTCCCCTCACGGGCGACGTCGCCGACGCGCACGGTTGCGGTGAACCGACGATCGTGGTCAGGACCGGAGGATGCGATCTCGTACGCCGGCGGTTGCAGGCCGCCCCGGGCGGCGAACTCCTGCAGTGCGGTCTTCGGATCCATCGCCGCGCCGTAGCGTTCCGGGTCGTCGAGAAGCGGGTCGATCAGGCGCAGCACGAGTGCGCTCGCCGCATCCGCCCCCGCTGAGAGGTACGACGCGCCGATGACGGCCTCTGTCGTGTCGGCGAGGATGGAGTCCTTATCGCGCCCGCCGGTGAGCTCTTCTCCCCGGCCGAGCTTGATGTGCTCGCCCAGTCCGATGCGGCGCGCCACCTCGGCGAGGGCCACCGTCGAGACGACGGCGGCGCGTCGCTTGGCGAGTGCGCCCTCTTCGAGATCGGGGTGCCGTGTGTACAGGCGCACGGTGACGGCCTGGCCGAGCACGGAATCGCCCAGGAACTCGAGTCGCTCGTTGTGCGGCACCTGCCCGTTCTCGTACGCCCACGATCGGTGTGTCAGTGCAAGCGACAGAAGCTCGGGGTCGATATCGACCCCGAGCTTGTCGGTGAGGGACCTGAGCCCCGTTGTGACGTCGGTCACGGCGCGTGCCGCGAGATCAGACGTCGGCGACCTTGCGGCCCTTGTACTCGAGGAACAACTCCGTGCCCTGCGAGTCGGTGACGACCTTCGCCTGGTGCGGGCGGCTGTAGACGACCTTGCCGTTCTCGACGGTCTTGACGAGCGCGGGGGCCTCGGCCTTCCACTGCGCGCGACGCGAACGAGTGTTGGAGCGGGAGACCTTCCGCTTCGGGGGGTTACCTGCCATGGCTAGCTCTCTTCCGTGTTCTCGGCACCGGCACGTGTGGTGTCGGTGTCGGGGTCTGTGGTGTAGTCCTGGAGCGCGGCCCAGCGAGGATCGAGGGGCTCGCGCTGCTCTTCGCCGGCGCTTTCGGTCATCCGCTCGCCCGTGACCGGATCAAGGCCGGGGCAATCCGGCTGACACACCGGTTGAAACGGAAGCGACAGGACGATCGCATCCCTGATGAGAGTTTCAAGATCCACGTGGTCGTCTTGAAGCTCGAAATCAGACGTTTCGTCCCCAGGATACGCGAAAAGCTCCTGAAACTCGACTTGGACCGGGGCCGAGATCGCGGTGAGGCACCGACCACACTCCCCCGTGTATGTCGCGTCGGCGTCGCCCGAGACGAGAATGCCCTCATGGACGGACTCGAGGCGCGCCGCGATCTCGATCGGGGTTGCTTCGTCGATCGCGACCAGTCCCTCGCCCCATCTTTCGGGCGCGGGGACCTCGAGGTCGACCTCGCGCATCTCGCCGGGCTTGCGGACGAGGTCGCGCACTGGGAGGTCGAAGGGGCCGATCCGGTGCTTGCTCACGGTCATCCATCGTACCGGCGCGACGGCCGGTCGGTTCAGATGCCGCGCGCGCCCGTGTCGAGGAAGCGCGCGACAGCAGCGGGCACGAAAGGTGAGACGTCTCCACCGAGCGCGGCGACTTGACGCACGAGCGAACTCGACACCATGGCGTGGGCGGGGTCGGGCAAGAGGAAGACGGTCTCGACGTGCGCGAGGTGCCGGTTGACGATCGCCATCGGGGTCTCATACGTCACATCGACCTGTGACCGGATGCCTTTGACGAGAACTCCCGCGCCGACGTCTGCGGCGTAGTCGACGAGCAGTCCCACACTCCAGGAGGCGACGACGACGTCGGTCTCGATGTCGCTCTCGGCGATCGACTGCTCAAGCAGCGACAGTCGCTGAGCGATGGGCAACATCGCCTCCTTGCCGGGATTGTGTACGACCAACACGTGGAGCTGGTCGTACAGCCCCGCAGCGCGGCGGATGACATCGAGGTGCCCGAGGGTGGGCGGGTCGAACGATCCGGGGACGACGGCGATCCTGGGGTTCACGCCTCCCAGCGTAGCGTCGTCAACTCCGGGCAAAGGCCGCACGCTCCTCCGCGCCCACGCGTCGCGAGATGGCGGCCTCGAGACCGGGATGCCGCAGGAGTGCGGGATCCTCGGCGAGAATGCGCTCAGCGGCGACCCGTGCCTCGGCGATGAGGTCGGCGTCCGCGACGACGCGCAGCAGCCGCAACGACGATCGTGCGCCCGCCTGCGCATCCCCGAGCACGTCGCCTTCTCCGCGTAGCTCGAGGTCGACCTCGGCGAGCTCGAACCCGTCGAGTGTGGCTGCGACGGCATCGACCCGCTCGCGCGCCGTCGACCCTGCAGGCGCCTCGGTGACGAGAAGACAGAGCCCGGGCACGCCGCCACGACCGACACGACCTCGAAGCTGATGAAGCTGCGACACGCCGAAGCGATCGGCTTCGAGGATCACCATCGTCGACGCGTTGGCGACGTCGACACCGACCTCGACGACGGTGGTCGCGACCAGCACGTCGATCTCGCCGCGCGCGAAGGCCTGCATCACGGCGTCCTTCTCGTCCGACGGCATCCGCCCGTGCAGCACGGTGACGCGGATGTCCGCGAACGCGGGATGCCGCGAGAGAAGATCGGCGACCTGGACCACCCCCCAGCGCGTGCGTTCGGCCTCTCCGTCGACCGGCGGGGGCTCTTCGCCGTCGGCGGATGTCGCGGGCTTCTCGGCATCGATGGCCGCGCAGACCACGAACGCCTGCCGCCCCTGCGCCACCTCCTCGGCGACGCGGTCCCACACGCGTGCGAACCACGCCGGACGCTCCGCCAGCGGGGCGACGAAGGTCTGAATCCCGGCGCGGCCCGCCGGCATCGTGCGGATGGTCGAGACGTCCAGATCACCGAAGACGGTCATCGCCACCGTACGTGGGATGGGTGTCGCCGTGAGCACGAGGGCGTGCGGCGAGGTGCCCTTGGCACGCAGCGCCTCGCGCTGCTCCACACCGAAGCGGTGCTGTTCGTCGACCACGACGAGTCCGAGGTCGGCGAAGGTCGTCGATTCGCTGAGAAGCGCGTGGGTGCCGACGACGATCAGGGCCTGCCCCGAGGCGACGCGCAGAGCCGCCTTGCGGCGCGCGGCTGCAGGCATCTGCCCCGTGAGCAAGGTCGGCATGAGTTCGGGAGCGAGCTCGGGGCCCAGCATCCGGGCGATCGATCGCACGTGCTGAGCGGCGAGGACCTCGGTCGGCGCGATGAGTGCCGACTGGCCTCCGCTCTGGGCGACCTGCAGCATCGCCCGCAGCGCGACGAGCGTCTTGCCCGAGCCGACCTCGCCCTGCACGAGCCGGTTCATCGGCCAGTCGCCGACGAGGTCTTCGGCGATGCGGTCGCCGACGGTGATCTGGTCGTCGGTGCGTGCGAGAGGAAGTGCGGCATCGAAGCGCTCCAGCAACGCCCCCGGAGGTCGCGCGGTCGCCGACAGCGCCCGCACGAGGCCCCGCTGCTGCAACAGCGCCGCCTGAAGGACGAACGCTTCATGCATGCGCAGGGTGCGCCGGGCGAGGGCGTACTGTTCGTCGTCGGTCGGTCTGTGGATCCACTCGATCGCATCGCGGGCCGAAGCGAGCCCGTGCCGGGCGCGGATGTCGTCCGGAAGGGGGTCGGGCACGTCGCCGAGTCCGTCGAGCACGAGCGCGACGATCTTGGCGAGTTGCCAGCTGGCGACGGTGCTGGTCGCCGGATAGATCGGCAACGGCACCGTCGCGTAGGCGACCGCGTTCTGGCGGGCTTCGCCCTCATCGTCGAAGAGTTCGTAGTCGGGATGCGTGAGTTGCGTGGCGCCGCGATACTCGCCCACCTTTCCGGCGAAGATCCCCCGCCTTCCCGGTTGAAGCTCCTTCGCGCGCCACCCCTGATTGAAGAACGTCAGAGAGAGACTGCCGTTGCCGTCGCTGATGACGGCCTCGAGGATGGACCCGCGGCGGTTCTGCATGCGCCGCTCGCCGACACGCAACACCTCGGCGACGATCGTGACCGGTTCTCCGATCGGCAGCGAAGAGATGGGGGTCAACTCCCCGCGCTTGGCATAGCGTCGCGGATAGTGCGACAGCAGATCACCGACCGTGCGCATGCCGAAGGCCTTCTCCAGTGCCGTCGCCGTCTTGCCGCCGACGACACCGTCCAGGCGTGTCTCGAGGCGCAGCGACGTCATGCCCCGAGTCTAGAGATCCTCCCCGACGCGCTCGCCGATATCGTGGAACGCGTGACGAGGATCATCGCGGGTCGCGCGGGCTCTCTGCCCCTCGATGTGCCGGATGCCGGAACCCGGCCGACGAGCGATCGCGTACGCGAGGCGCTGTTCAGCGCGTTGGAGTCCACCGATGCGGTACGTGACGCCCGTGTGCTCGACCTCTACGCGGGTACGGGAGCGCTCGGGCTCGAGGCGATCAGTCGGGGTGCGGCATCCGCCGATCTCGTCGAGAAGGCACCGCGCGCCGCCGCGGTGGCGCGCAAGAACGCCGATCGCGTGACGCGCGCGCTCGGCGGTGCGGCAGCGGTGCGCGTACATCGCGCGAGTGTCGATGCGTTCCTGCGCACGGCGACCGGCCCCTTCGATCTGGTGTTCATCGATCCGCCGTACGACCTCACCGATGACGCATTGGCGACCACGCTCGCCCTCGTCGCCCCCTTGGTCGGCGAGGACGCCGACGTCATCGTCGAGCGGGCGAAGCGTTCGACCGCACCGGTGTTGCCGGACCGGCTCGCGCCGACCCGTTCACGCACATACGGGGATACGACCCTGTGGTGGTCGTCGACCACGTGAAAGCGTCAGCCGCGCGCGGCATCCCAATCGCTGTAGGGGTCCCAGCCGCCACGTCCCTCGTGCGTGTGCCCGTCGACGAGCACGGCCTCCGCCATCCGTTCGACGACGGCGCCGATCGCGCGGAATCCGTCGGGCAACGCGCGCGATGACGGAAAGGTGGCGAGCAGAGCATGGTCCTCGCCGCCGGACAGCGCCGAGGCAGGGTCGCCGCCGAGCGACGACGAGTCGATCGCGAGGGTGACCCCGGAGGCATCGGCGAGGCGCGTCGCATCGAGGACGAGACCATCGGAGACGTCCATGAGGGCGGTCGCTCCTCCCGATGCCGCTCGCTCGCCGGCCCTGACGGGCGGCTCGGGTCGCAGTTGCGCGTCGAGATCGCGGCGCTCTCCCCGGTCCAGACCGTCGGCGTCGACCGGCACCGGCGTGCCGTCATCGCTCCGGAACCGCGCGAACAGGAGCGCCAGGCCACGCCCGGCCGCCCCGAGGTCTCCCGCGACGGCGACCACGTCGCCGGGCCTCGCCCCCGACCGCAGCACCGCAGGGCGACCACCGAGCACGCCGAGGGCCGTGACGGCGATCGTGAGCGTGTCCGACACCGTGAGGTCCCCGCCCTCGACGACACAGCCCGGCGCCAGCGAGTCACACGCGTCCCGAAGCCCGTCGGCCAGTCCGGTCACGAACGACAGTCGCGTGTCGTCGGGCATCGCGAGAGCGACGAGCAGCGCCGTCGGTCGCGCGCCCATCGCCGCGATGTCGGCCAAGTTGACCGCGGCGGACTTCCATCCGAGGTCGTACGCGCTCGACCACGCCAGTCGGAAGTCGGGACCGTGCACGAGCGTGTCGACCGTCGCCACGACCGCACCGTCTGGGGTTGCGAGGACGGCCGCGTCATCGCCCGGCCCCACCTCGGCCCGTGATTCACCGAGGCGCGCGAGAATCGCCTGCAGGATTTGCCCTTCTCCGAGGTCGCCGACGCGCGGATCGTCCGTCATGTCGTCAACGGTATCGGCGTGGCGGCGGCACCGGTGTTCGCGGGATAGCCTGGAGACGTGCGTGCCCGTCGCGTCTTCGCTCCCCTCCTCCCCCTCGTCGCCACCACTGCGGCGCTCGCGGCGTGTTCGACGACCGTGGCACTCGAACCTGCGGAAGATGCCAACAACCCGCTGTGTGCCGACGTGATCGTCCGCTTGCCGGGCGCGCTCGACGATCAGGACCGCCGCTGGACGGACGCGCAGGCGACCGGCGCATGGGGCAACGAGGCGACCGCGGTCATCCTCGCGTGCGGAGTGACCCCTCCCGGCCCGACCGAGGCACGGTGCATCACGCTCGGCGGTATCGACTGGGTCGTCGACGAATCTCAGGCACCGGACTACCTCGTCACGACGTACGGGCGCACGCCGGCCGTCGAAGTCTTCATCGACAACGAGGTGGTGTCGTCGAACACGGTGCTCGATCGACTGGGCCCGATCGTCTCGGGAGCGATTCCCGCTGAGCGCAGCTGTGTCGAAACGAGCGAGGTCCTCCCCGACTCCCCCGCGGACGACTGAACCGCGGCGATCAAGCCGCTCGCGCGAGCCCAGCGTCGATGAGGTCGGTGATCAGCTGGGGATAGGTCATCCCCGACGCGATCCAGCACGTCGGGAACATCGAGATCGGCGTGAACCCGGGCATCGTGTTGACTTCGTTGACGAAGAACTCGGCTCCGGTGAAGAAGAAGTCCACCCGAGCGAGCCCCTCGCCCCCGAGCGCCTCGAAGGCCTGCACGGCGATGCGCTGCATTTCGGCGAGTTCACCGTCGCGAAGATCGGCAGGGCAGACGAGTTCGACGCCGGGCGCGTCGAGGTACTTCGCCTCGAAGTCGTAGAACTCGCGCCCGGTCACGACGATCTCACCGGCGACGCTGACGCGCGGCATCCCCCCGTCGCGCGCCGGCAACACACCGCATTCGATTTCGCGTCCCGAAACGGCTTGTTCCACCAGCACCGTGTCGTCTTCGGCGAAAGCGGTCTCCAGTGCCGCGTCGAGCTCGTCCCACTCCGACACCTTCGACACGCCGACACTCGAGCCCGCGCGGTTCGGTTTGACGAACACGGGCAGTCCCAGCGAGCGGATGCGGCGCGCCCACAGCTCACGATCGCGTGCGAGATCGGCGGGGGTCACGCTCACCCAGGGCACGACGGGCACGCCGGACGCAGCGAGGATGCGCTTGGTGGCGTTCTTGTCCATGCCGATCGCCGACATGAGGACGCCGGCTCCGACGTACGGCAGCCCGAGCAGTTCGAGCATGCCCTGGACCGTTCCGTCTTCGCCGAACCGACCGTGGAGGATCGGGAAGACGACGTCGACGTCGCCGAGTGAGCGCACAGCTCCGTCCGCGTCCACGACACGCAGCTCACGCGAGAGAGCGGAGTCCGGCCACAGAATCCGGGTGCCGTTGTCGATCACCTCGGGAAGCCGATGCGCATCGAGCGCGAACTTCTCGGGATCGTCGTCCTCGAGCACGAAGGCGCCGTCACGGGTGATGCCGACGGGGATCACCCGGAACCGTTCACGGTCAACGGCCCGAAGGACCCCGCCCGCCGTCGCGGAACTGATCGAATGCTCGCTGGAGCGACCGCCAAAGAGCACCGCCACCGCCGGCTTGTCCATTCTGCGTCCTCTCGCCCTTCGGGGTGTCGTCGTCGGTCGTGAGATGCGGGGCGATGTCGCGCGGATCCATGGTGCCGTCCAGCACCATCTTCACCTGTTCGACGATCGGCATCTCGACCCCCACCTCACGCGCGAGCTGGAGGATGGGCGCGACGGATGCCAGGCCCTCCGCGGTCTGGTTCATCTGCTTCACGACGTCGTCGAAGCGGTATCCCTGCCCGAGCAGACGCCCGGCGGTGTTGTTGCGGCTCAGCGGCGACTGGCAGGTCGCGATGAGGTCCCCGAGCCCCGCGAGCCCCTGGAGCGTTTCGGGATGCGCGCCGAACGCGACGGCGAAATCGGTCATCTCGACAAGACCGCGCGTGATGATCGAGGCCTTGGTGTTCTCTCCGTACCCGACGCCGTCGACGATGCCGATCGCGACGGCGATGAGGTTCTTGAGCACGCCGCCGAACTCGGTGCCGATCACGTCGGTGTTGACGAAGGTGCGGAAGTACCCGTTGCGCGCGAGACGGGCGACCGCGTCGGCGGTGTCCTTGCTCGTCGAGGAGATGACGGCGGCCGTCGGCTGCTCCCGCGCGATCTCCAACGCCAGGTTCGGGCCCGACGCGACGGCGATCCGGTCAGGATCGATGTGCAATTCCTGCTCGATGACCTGGCTCATCCGCATGCCGGATCGCCGTTCCACGCCTTTCATGAGCGACACGATGGGGACATCCGACGTCGCCACCAGCGGCCGCACAGCCTTGAGGTTCTGGCGGACGGCTTGACTCGGGATCGACAGATACACCTGCTGCGCGCCCTCGAGCGCCTCGGACAGATGGTGCGTGGCGTGCATCGACCGCGGCAGGTTCACGCCCGGAAGATACTCGCTGTTGCGCTTGGCTTCGTCGATCTCGTGGGCAAGCTCGGCTCGCCGGGCCCACATCGTCACGTGGGCACCACCGTCGGCGAGGATCTTGCCGAAGGTCGTGCCCCAGCTTCCCGCGCCGATGACGGCGACGCGGGGGCGCGCGGCGTCCTGTCTACGACTCAAGGCGACCCGTCTCGTTCTGTCCGTGTTGCGCGGGATTCCATCGCTCTGCCGGTGCCGGCGTTCCGCGCACGTCCGACAGTAGTCCCGCGATGTCGGCCATGACCACGTCGGTCGCCGCGACGAGTTCCGCGGGGCTCACCCGACGGCCGCGGAAGGAATCGATGTCGACCGGGTCTCCGAACCGCACCGTGACGCGACGGCGCAACGGCCACAGCCGGAGCTTGCCGTATCGCGGCATCACTTGCTGGACGCCCCACTGGGCGACCGGGATGAGGGGGATGTCGCCCTCGAGCGCCAGACGCACCGCACCGGTTTTTCCACGCATGGGCCACATCTCGGGGTCGCGCGTCAGTGTGCCCTCGGGATACACGATCACGCCGCGGCCGTGCTCGACGAGCGTCTCGGATGCGGCGAGCGTCTGCTTCGCCGCGGCAGCCGAGGTGTGGCGGGCGACGGGCACCATTCCGGTGGCGCGCAGCGCCCATCCGAGGACCGGAACGCGGAAGAGGCTCTCTTTGGCCATGAACCGCGGTGCACGTCCGGCACGCCAGACCGCGACCGCAACGGCGACGGGGTCGAGCTCCGAGTAATGGTTCGGGGCGACGACATACGCGCCCTCGCGCGGGAGCTTGTGCGCGTCCTGTACGTCGATCTTCAGCATGATCCCCGCGAGGGGGACGACGATGGCCGCGAGCGGCCAGAAGACACTCGGGCGGGACTTCTCCGTCGAAGCCGGGGGTCGTGTGCGGGCCACGTCGCTATCCGATGACGTCGAAGTCGGCGCCGAGCGCATCGAGCTTGGCGAAGAACTTCTCGTAGCCACGCCGGATGATGCCGACGTTGCGGACGGTGGACTCTCCTTCGGCCGCCAAAGCGGCGATCACGTAGCTGTAGCCACCGCGGAGGTCGGGGACCTCGACATCTGCGGCGCGAAGCGGTGTCGCGCCACGGATCACCGCAGCCTGTTCCAGCGCCCGGCGCGGCACACGACGGTCGGGGGCGTCGAGGCCCTGCGGGTGCACGACGATGTCGGCGCCCATCTGGTTGAGCGCGCTGGTGAAGCCCAGCCGGTTCTCGTACACCGTCTCGTGCACGACCGACTCCCCCTCCGCCTGCGTGAGCGCGACGATGAGGGGCTGCTGCCAGTCCGTCATGAACCCGGGGTGCACGTCCGTCTCGACCGTGACGGGACGCAGTGCGCCGCCCCGACGGAACTGGATACCGTCTTCGCGCACATCGAACCATCCGCCGGCTTTGCGGAAGACGTTGAGGAACATCAGCATCTCTTGCTGCTTGGCTCCTCCGACGAAGATGTCACCATCGGTCGCCAGCGCCGCACATGCCCAGGAGGCGGCTTCGTTCCGGTCGAAGATCGCCCGGTGGTCGTAGCCCTGCAGCGAATCCACGCCCTCGATGAGGATGACGCGGTTCGGCTCATAGGAGATGATGGCGCCCATCTTCTGCAGGACGGCGATGAGATCCATGATCTCCGGCTCGATCGCCGCGTTGCGCAGCTCGGTGGTGCCTTTCGCGCGCACCGCCGTCAACAGCACCTGTTCGGTCGCCCCGACGCTCGGGTAGGGCAGCTCGATGTTCGCCCCATGGAGTCCGTCGGGCGCCGTGATCCGGATGCCTTCGTAGCTCTTGTCGACGACGGCGCCGAACGCGCGGAGCGCGTCCATATGGAAGTTGATCGGCCTGTCTCCGATCCGACATCCTCCCAGGTCGGGGATCAGCGCTTCGCCGAGCAGGTGCAGCAACGGGCCGCAGAAAAGGATCGGGATGCGCGAAGCCCCGGCGTGCGCGTCGATCTCCTCGAAGTGAGCGGTGACCGCACCGGACGGGTCCAGCCGGATCGATCCCGCCTCGACACCGTCCTTCACGGTGACACCGTGGACTTCGAGCAGCGAGCGCACGACGTGCACGTCACTGATGTCGGGAACATCGCGCAGCGTGCTGACCGACTCACCCAGGAGCGCAGCGACCATTGCCTTCGTGACGAGGTTCTTCGCCCCCTTCACGTCCACGCGCCCGGTGAGCGGACGCCCGCCTCGGATCGCGAGGACTTCGCCGCGTGCTTCCTGTCCGCCTGCGGACGCAGAGTCGTCGAGAAGGGTCTTCACTCAGGGAACCTCACTTGTTTCTTCGAGGAATGGTGCGGGGAGACCCCCTTCACGGAACGGGAAGTGTCCGCGGGCGCCACGCCTCGCGGCGAGCCTCGAATCGCGCGATCGCATCTTCTTCACGCAGCGTGAGCCCGATGTCGTCGAGCCCCTCGAGAAGCCGCCACCTAGTGTAATCGTCGATCTGGAAGTCGACGCGGAGTTCGCCGATCGACGCGGTGCGCGCCTCGAGGTCGACGGTCATCTTCGCACCGGGGCTCGCCTCGAGCGCAGCCCAGATCGCCTCGAGGTCGGCCTCCGAGATCACTCCGGTGACCAATCCCTGCTTTCCCGCGTTACCCCGGAAGATGTCGGCGAACCGTGGGGAGAGCACCACAGCGAAGCCATAGTCGCGCAAGGCCCACACGGCGTGCTCGCGGCTGGAACCCGTTCCGAAGTCGGGACCCGCGATGAGGATCGAGGCATCGCGGTACGCGTCCTGGTTCAGGACGAAGTCGGGGTCCTGCCGCCAACTGGCGAAGAGGGCATCGTCGAAGCCGGTCTTGGTGACGCGCTTGAGGTATACCGCAGGGATGATCTGGTCGGTGTCCACCGCCGAACGCTTCAGCGGTGCGGCCACGCCGGTGTGGGTCGTGAACTTCTCCATGTCAGGCCCCGACCTTCTCGTGCGCCGGCAGGTCACTGGGGCTCGCCAGTCGCCCGGTGACGGCAGTGGCTGCCGCGACGAGTGGAGAAACCAGGTGCGTTCGACCGCCCTTGCCCTGGCGGCCCTCGAAGTTGCGGTTCGACGTCGACGCGCAGCGCTCACCGGGAGCGAGCTGATCGGGGTTCATGCCGAGACACATCGAGCACCCGGCGAAACGCCACTCGGCGCCGAAATCGGTGATGATCTTGTCAAGACCCTCGGCCTCGGCTTCGAGCCGGACGCGTGCCGAGCCCGGCACCACCATCACCCGCACGCCGTCGGCCTTCGTTCGGCCCTCGACGATCGAGGCGAACGCCCGGAGATCCTCGATGCGACTGTTGGTGCACGAACCCATGAACACCGCATCGACGGGGACGTCCTTGAGCGGCGTGCCCGGCACGAGGTCCATGTACTCGATCGCGCGTTCCGCGGCGGCGCGCTCGTTCGGGTCGTCGAACGACTCCGGGGCCGGGACGACACCCGACAGAGACACGCCCTGACCCGGGTTCGTGCCCCAGGTGACGAACGGTTCGAGCTCGCTCGCATCGAGGAACACCTCAGCGTCGTAGACGGCACCCTCATCTGACGGCAGTGTTCGCCAGTAGGCGACGGCGTCGTCCCAGTCCTGTCCCGACGGAGCGTGCGGGCGCCCCTGCAGGTAGGCGAAGGTCGTCTCATCCGGAGCGACCATGCCGGCGCGGGCACCGGCTTCGATCGACATGTTGCACATCGTCATGCGACCCTCCATCGAGAGGGAGCGGATGGCACTTCCGCGGTACTCGAGCACGTAGCCCTGGCCCCCGTTGGCACCGATCTTCGCGATGATCGCGAGGATGATGTCCTTCGCAGTGACGCCGGGCTTCAGCTCGCCTTCGACGGTGATCGCCATCGTCTTGAACGGGGTGAGCGGGAGCGTCTGCGTCGCCAGGACGTGCTCGACCTCGCTGGTTCCGATTCCGAACGCCATCGCGCCGAAGGCGCCGTGGGTCGAGGTGTGCGAGTCACCGCAGACCACGGTGATTCCGGGCATTGTGAGGCCCAATTGGGGACCGACGACGTGGACGATTCCCTGCTCCTTGTCGCCGAGAGGGTGAAGGCGAACCCCGAACTCGTCGGCGTTGCGCCGGAGGGTCTCGATCTGCGTACGGCTGGTCGGATCGGCGATCGGCTTGTCGATGTCGATCGTCGGCGTGTTGTGGTCTTCCGTGGCGATGGTGTGCTCGAGGCGGCGGACCGGACGACCCTCGGCGCGAAGGCCGTCGAAAGCCTGCGGGCTCGTGACCTCGTGGACGAGGTGCAGGTCGATGTAGATCAGATCGGGGCGTCCGTCTTCGCCCTTGACGACGACGTGGTCGTCCCACACCTTCTCGGCCAGCGTGCGCGGACGCTCGGGAATGCCGGAATCGGTCGTGTTCATGCTGTGCGTTCTCCTCGGTGGGATGCGGCCGCGTGCGGACTCCGCGACGAGGACGGCCTTCGGATTACGAGGTCTCGTCGCGGCCGCTAAGGAGCAGGCGAGCGAAGCGCATCGGCCCAGATTACCACCGGGGCGGGCGCCACTGGCCCGTCAGTGCTCGTCCGGGGAGGGCGGTGTGTCGACCGTCGGCGGGGTGCCCTTCTCGTCGGCGACCGTCTCGGCGGCGGACTCGACCTGAGGAGCCGGGCCGACGCCATCGTCGCTCGTGCCCGGCGCTGCGCGCCGTTCGCGCGCCGACGCGATCAGGCTCGCCACGGTCGCCACCGACATGGCGACCACGATGACCGCCAGCGACATCATCGTCGAGATGTCGGGGATCCACTCGATGTGCTCGCCTCCGTTGATGAAGGGCAGCTCGTTCTCGTGGGCGGCATGGAGGATCAGCTTCACCCCGATGAAGGCAAGGATGAACGCGATGCCGTAGTGCAGGTACCGCAGCCGATCCAGGAGTCCCCCGAGCAAGAAGTACAGCTGCCGCAGCCCCATCAGCGCGAAGATGTTCGCGGTGAAAACGATGAACGCACTCTGCGTGATGCCGAAGATCGCCGGGATCGAATCGAGCGCGAACAGCAGATCGGTCGCACCGATCGCCACGAAGACGATGATCATCGGTGTCCACATCTTCTTGCCGTCGTAGACGGTGCGCAGCTTCGCCCCGTCGTACTCGGGCGCGATGTCGACCGTGCGGCGCAGCATCCGTACGATCAGGTTCTCTTTTTGGACGTCGGCGTGATCATCCTTGGGGAACGCCTGCCGCCACGCCGTCCAGATGAGGAAAACGCCGAAGAGATAGAAGATCGGCAAGAAGTTCTCGATGATCGCGGCACCGGCGAGGATGAAAAGTCCGCGCAGCACGAGCGCGATGATGATCCCGACCATGAGCACTTCTTGCTGATACCGCCGCGGCACCGCGAACTGGCTCATGATGAGCACGAAAACGAAGAGGTTGTCGATGGACAAGCTGTACTCGGTGAGCCACCCCGCGATGAATTGCCCGGCATACTCCCCTCCCGCGAACACCCACATCAGGCCCGCGAAGATGAGCGCCAGCGTCACATAGAACACGACCCACAGTGTCGACTCGCGTGTCGACGGGATGTGCGGGCGCTTGAGGATGATCAGCAGGTCGGCGATGAGGATCAGGGTCAGCGTGACGAGCGATCCGATCTCGAACCACAACGGCAGAGCGAGGTCCATGGAGGCCTTTCAAAAGATCGCGGGAGTGTACGGCAGTCGCCGAGAGTCTCTCCCCGCGGCATCGGCGGCTCGCGGTAGGTCCCCGGGGCTGCTCTCGGCGAAGCCCGTGATGACGAGGACGAACTGTCGGGATACTCCCTCTCGCTCGTAAAAGGGTACAGGCCCGGATGCGGCAACCCGGTCGTCGTGAGACGATCCCGCCCGGTCCGACACCTGGGGAGTGAGAGACAATGAACCACCGCGAGGGGCGTTTCGCGTCGCGCGGGATGAGAGGAACGCATGCGGGATCCGCGCAGCGACGCGACGCTCGTGGCCGAGGCCGCGAACGGGAGCGAGCATGCGTTCGCCGCGCTGTACCGCGCGTATGTACGACCGGTGTACTGGATCGCCCACGGGTTGGTCGGCAGCACCGACGCGGAGGACGTCACGCAGGAGACCTTCGTGGTGGCCTGGCGAAAACTACCCGGAATGCAGTTGGCGGGCGAATCGCTCCTGCCCTGGCTCGCGACGATCTGTCGTTTCCAGTGCGCCAACCGTGTCCGCGCGCAGCGCCGAGATCGAGAGCACACCGCCGCGGCCGCCGACGAGAGCCTGCCCTCCACCGTCGACGTCGAACAGCAGGTCATCGGCGATGCGCTGGCCGACCGCATCCTGCACGAAATCGGTGAGCTCAGCGAGATCGACCGTTCGATCTTCCGCCTCTGCACGGTAGAGGGCTACGCGTACGAAGCCGCCGCTTCCGAACTGGGCGTCACCCACGCGGTCGTCCGCAACCGTCTCTCCCGCATCCGCACGCGCCTGCGGAACGCCGTCGAGGAGACCTCATGAACCGCACGCACGACGACATCCAGCTTCCCGACCTCGACGACGAGCGCGTCGACGTGATCGAACGACGGGTGTTCGCGCAGATCGCCGACGAGCGCACACGCGCCCGCTCCCGCCAGCGGCGACGCAGCCGCGGATGGATGATCGGCGGGGTCGCCGCCGCCGTCATCGCCGTGGCCGCCCTCATCGCGCCGAGCATCGGGGGCCTCGTCGGCACGACATCGTCGGGCGATACGGCTGTCATGCCCGCCGTCGATGGCGGCGTCGATGTCGGGGAGATCGTCATCGGCGGTACGTCCGAAGGCGCCGACGCGGCCGAGGAGTCCGCGGTCGCTCCGGAGGGTGAGATCGCTGAGCGGGACATCATCGCGAATGCCTCGGCGCATCTGGTCGCCGACGATGTGATCCGCGCCACGGACGCGATCGCCGATGCCGCGCGCGACCGCGGCGGCTACGTCGAATCGCTTCAGGTGGGAACGATGTACGTCACAGACATCGTGGATTCCACTTCGGGTTCCGCGATCACATCGCCGACCGAGCCGGCAGACACCGCCTGGGTGAGCGTTCGTGTGCCCGCCGCCGACCTGGAGGACATGCTCCGAGAGCTTCCCGCCATCGGCGAGGTCACCACCTCGTCGATCGACCGCACAGACGTGACCGCGCAGACCGTGGACCTCGAAGCGCGTCTGGCGGCAGCCCGCGCCTCTGTCGAGCGCCTCAGCGAACTGATGGGCGAGGCCGGCGACCTGTCGGATCTCATCGCCGCCGAAGCGGCCCTCGCCGAACGTCAGGCGATCGTCGAGTCATACGAGCGCGAGGTGGAGATGCTCGCAGACCAGGTGGCGATGTCGACACTGTCGGTGTCGATCACCTCCCCCGCCGACACCGTCGAGGCCGACCCGGCAGGGTTCGTCGACGGTCTGGCCGCGGGGTGGAACGGCCTCATTGCAACCGTGAACGGCCTGGTGATCGCGTTCGGTTTCATGATCCCGTGGCTGGGCGTGCTCGCGGTGGCGGGCGCCGCGGTGTGGGTCATCCTGCGACTCGTGCGCCGACGCCGCGCGTCACGCACCTGATCGGAGGGATGAAGAAGCCCCCGGCGCCTGTTTGTTCCAAGCAACCGGGGGCTTCTTCGTGTTGGTGACCCCAGCGGGATTCGAACCCGCGTTACCGCCGTGAGAGGGCGGCGTACTAGGCCGCTATACGATGGGGCCTCAGCACAACCGTTCAAGTATGACATGTGCACGCACGCGCGCCAAATCGGGGCGGGTGTGCTTGCCGAGCCTGCGCGGGGACGATTGACTCGAGTCATGCGAGTCACGAAACACGAACATGCCGCGTTGCGCATCGACCACGAAGGCCGCACGCTCCTCATCGATCCGGGCTCGTTCACGCTCCCGCTCGACGACCTCTCCACGGTGGTCGCCGTCGTCCTGACGCACGAGCATCCGGACCATTGGACCGCCGATCATCTGAACCGCATCCGCCGCGCCGCGCCGGATGTCCCGATCTACGGGCCCGACGGCGTCGCCCGCAGCGCGGTGGAGTTCGACGTCACTGTCGTCGCGCCGGGCGACACGGTCGAGATCGCACCGTTCACGCTCGAGTTCTTCGGCGGGCGCCATGCCGTCATCCACGAGACGCTCCCGGCCATCGACAACGTGGGGGTGCTGGTCAACGGTCGCTTCTACTACCCGGGCGACTCTTACGCGGTACCCAAGGGCGTCGATGTCGACCTCCTCGCGGCACCACTGGGCGCCCCCTGGCTGAAGATCGGCGAAGCGATGGATTTCGTGCTCGCCGTCTCTCCGCGCCGCGCCTTCGGCACCCACGACATGACACTGTCCACGATCGGGCGTGACATGCATCGGGCGCGCCTGACCTGGGCGACCGAGCAGGGCGGTGGTGAATTCCTCGCCCTCGACCCGGGCGACTCGGCCGACGTCTGAACCGGCGGGCGCGTACACAGAACGACGGATGCCGCGGCGGCTTCGGCCCGCGGCATCCGTCGTCTGTCGGAAGGCGTGTTACTCGGCGTCGAGGTCGGTCTCGAGCAGGGTGACCAGCTCGTCGAGCGCCTGCTCGGCACCCTCGCCCTCAGCCTTGAGCGTCACCACCGTGCCCTGACCGGCACCCAATCCCATGAGGGTGAGGATGCTGCCGGCGTTGAGGTCCTTGCCACCCTCGACGGCGATCGTCACCGGCACGGGCTTGGACTGCACGGCCTGCACGAAGAGCTTCGCGGGTCGCGCGTGCAGGCCTGAGCTGCTCGCAACCGTCGCTTGACGTTCTGCCATGGTGTTCCCCCTCGGGTCTCAGACGGCTACGGCCGTCGCGGCTGAGGCTTCTGCCTCATCGAGTTCCTTGCGGCCCACCCACTTCTTGAGCGCGACGACCGCGAGTGCACTCACGACCGTACCGGCAACGAGGGCAAGCAGGAATCCCCACAAGGGGTTGATCGCGAACGCGACCCAGATGCCACCATGCGGAGCGAGCGACTGGACACCGAAGAGCATGCTGAGCGCACCGGTCACCGCGCCACCGACCATCGACGCCGGGATGACGCGCAACGGGTCGGCCGCAGCGAACGGGATCGCACCCTCACTGATGAACGAGGCCCCCAACAGCCACGCTGCGACACCGTTCTCGCGCTCGACGGGGGTGAACAGGGGCCGAGCGAGGATCGTCGATGCCAAGGCCAAGGCAAGGGGCGGCACCATTCCCGCGGTCATGACAGCCGCCATGATGAGGTACGGCGTCGGGTTCTCCGGCGAACCGGCCGAGAGTCCGGCGACGGCGAACGCGTAGGCGACCTTGTTGACGGGACCGCCCAGGTCGAAGCACATCATCAGACCGAGGATGACGCCGACGATCACGATGCCCGCTCCGCCGGCGAGGTTGTTGAGTCCGTCGTTCATGAGTTCCATGAGCGAGGCGATCGGACGACCGAGCAGGAGGATCATCAGGCCCGATGCGACGATCGAGGCCACGAGCGGGATGATCACGACCGGCATGAGTCCCCGCAACCACCGTGGTGCGTCGAACCGGCCGAGCCACCACGCCACGACACCGGCCAGCAGACCACCGATGATGCCGCCGATGAATCCGGCGTTCATGAGCACCGCCACAGCACCGGCCACGAACCCGGGGGCGATTCCCGGTCGATCGGCGATCGCGAAGGCGATGTACCCGGCCAGTGCGGAGACGAGGAAGCCCATCGATGTCGCACCGATCATGAAAGCGACGGCACCGAGGTACTGCCCGAGGGCACCGAACGGCGACGTGCCGTCGACGGGAGGCAGGTCCCACAGCGAGTACTGGGTGATGACCGTGCCGGCGTTCGCCGTGACCTCGAACCCCCCGATCGCGAAGCCGATCGCGATCAGCAGTCCACCGCCGGCGACGAACGGGATCATGTAGCTCACACCGGTGAGCAGGATCCGCTGGATGTTCGCACCCCATGACAGCTTCGAGGTCGACGTCGAGGCTGTCGCCGTCGCGCCGCCCGAGGGGACGCGCGCAGCAGCCGGATCGTCGACCGCAGCGAGAGCCTCGGCCACGAGCGCATCGGCACGCTCGATTCCGGCCTTGACGCCGACACGCACGACGGGCTTGCCCGCGAAGCGATGCTGCTCGCGCACGTCGACATCGTTGGCGAAGATCACGGCGTCGGCGTCGTCGATCACCGACTGCGGCAACGCCTTGTAGCCGCTCGAACCCTGCGGTTCGACGATGAGGTCGACCCTCGCCTTCTTGCCGGCGGCGGTGAGCGCATCCGCCGCCATGAAGGTGTGGGCGATGCCGGTCGCACAAGAGGTGACGGCCACGATACGGGCCGGACGCCCGTCGATCTGCGGACCCGAAGGGGTCGCCTCCGGCGCGGACTGGGCTGGCGCTGCCGCAGGTGCGTCGCCGATCGCGCCGCGCACGATCTGGACGACCTCGTCGGCCGACTGCGCCGCACGCAAGCCGGCGAGGAAGTCTTCCTGCATGAGGCTGCGGGCAAGCTTCGACAGCACGGCGAGGTGCGCTTCGGCTGCTGTGTCGGGCGCGGCGATGAGGAACACGAGATCGGCGGGGCCGTCCGTCGCCCCGAACTCGACGCCGGGGTTCAGTCGCGCGAAGGCGAGCGACGGCTCGGTGACGGCGGCACTCTTGGCGTGCGGGATGGCGATGCCGCCGGGAAGCCCGGTTTCGTCCTTCTCTTCGCGGGCCCACGCGTCGGCGAAGAGCGCGTCGGCATCCGTCGCCCGCCCCTCGGCGACGACCCGCGCCGCAAGGGCGCGGATGACCGCCTGTTTGTCTGCGCCGAGCGAGACGTCGAGACTGACGAGCTCGGGGGTGATGATCTCGGACACGAGGACCTCCTTGGTCGTGGTGAGATGTGTGGGTGTCAGGCCTGGATGACGGAGATGTCGCCGTCGGGCAGGTCGGCGGGAGTGGGTGGTTGGGTGCCGGGCATCGAAGCGGCGGCAGCGCCGTAGCGGACGGAGAGTTCGAGCGCGGATGCGGCACCGCGCGACTCGCCGAGCAGATACCCGGCGAGCGAACTGTCACCGGCGCCGACGGTGCTGGCGACCGAGATCCGCGGCGGACGGGCGTGCCAGGCGCCGTCGGCGTTGACGAGCACGGCTCCGGCTGCCCCGAGGGTGATGAGGGCCGTGCCGACCTGCGCGGGCACGAGGGCGCGTGCGACGTCGACGATTTCGGCGATCGGTGCATCATCGTCGAGGTCACCGCCGACGAGGTCGGCGAGTTCCTCGGCGTTCGGCTTGATCAGATCGGGGCGCGCCTCGGCGACGACGGCGCTGAGCGGCGTGCCCGACGTGTCGACGGCGATCCGCGGCGCGCGATCTCCGAGGGACTCACGCACGCGCGAGATCACACGGACGTAGAAAGCGTCGCCCAGCCCCGGTGGCAACGACCCGGCAAGAACCAGCCAGCGCGCGTCCGCGCTCACCTCGGCGATGGCCGACATCAGAGCCTCGCCCTCGGCATCGGTGAGCGTGGCGCCGGGCAAGTTGAGCTTCGTCGTCACGCCGCGCGGGTCCGTGATGGCGAGGTTCGCGCGCGCGGCTCCGGCCACGGGGACGGCGTGCGTGGGCACGCCGGCGGCGCGGAGTGGAGTCGCGAACGGGTCGTCATCGGCGAGCGGCAGCACCGCAAGCGCTCCGGTGCCGGCGGCGGCTATGACGCGCGCGACGTTGACGCCCTTTCCCCCGGCGTCTTCGCGCTGCGAGAGCGCGGGCTGAACCTCGCCGGGACGCAGACCGTCCGCGAGCGCGACGGTGCGATCCAGTGATGGGTTGGCGGTGAATGTCACGATCATGCGGTCCACACCTCCACGTGGGCTTCGGCGAGCGCACCCTGCAGGCGGGCATCAGGCACGGCATCCGTGACGAGAACATCGATCTCATCGAGTCGCGCGAACGACACGAGCAGCTCACGACCGAGCTTCTCGGCGTCGGCGACGACGATCACTCGACGCGCCGCGCGGACGATGGCCGACTTCACTGCGGCTTCCTCGGGGTCGGGAGTGCTGATTCCGAAGTCTGCCGAGACACCGTTGGCACCGATGAACGCGATGTCGGGGCGAAGACGCCCGATCGCCCGCACGGTGTCGGCGCCCACGGCGGCGGCGGTGAGCCCGCGAACCCGCCCCCCGATCAGGGTGAGCGAGGTCTGGGGCGTCAGCGCGAGCGTGTTCGCGATGGGGAGCGAGTGTGTGACCACGTCGATCGGCGTGGCGCTCAGCCGCGGTGCGAGGGATGCAGCGACCGCTGCCGTCGTGGTTCCTGCGTCGAGGAACACCGATCCGTGGAAGCCATCGTCGAACGCGGCAAGCGCGCGGCGTGCGATCGCGGCTTTCTCGGGCGCATGGCGGTGTATGCGCTCGCTCAGCGCCGTCTCGGTCGTGCTCGGGCGTTCCGCGGCAACCGCTCCCCCGTGCACCCGGCGCAGGGCACCGGTCGTCTCGAGCTGGTCGAGGTCTCGCCGGATGGTCTCGGTGGTGACATCGAAACGGCGGGCGAGGTCGACGACGCTGACGCGGCCTTCTTCGGCGAGGATTCGCTCGATCGCCTCGTGGCGCTCCGTTGCGTACATATCGGGCCCTTCACTGGGAATTCCCACACGTTACAACACAGTCCCACACAAAACAAGACCCGAAAGCCTGTGTGCAATGGTCGCGGAGACTCGCGTTCCCTCGGGCGACGCAACCCCAGCCGCGCAACTCCACGAATTCTTGGCGCCCGGCGACCCCTGGGCCCGCCCTGCGCCGATACGCAGCGAATCCGTGGAGTCACGACGGCCTCTCGGGCACGATCTCGCCGCGCGGCCGATCCGACGCCGACTAAGCTGTGCCGCGTGGGCGCACCGGCCGATTGGTATCCGCACCGACGAGACGATGGTGAGCACGTCGGGTGGATCGTCCACGACGTCGGCACGTTCCGCGCCGTCGACCTCCTCGGCCGCACGGTCGGGACGCCTTCGGTGGACTGGGTCGACGCCGAAGATCTCCTCACCGAGCGCGGGATCGGATATCTCGCCGATCGGTACCACCTCCGTTTACCCGACGGAACGGAGCAGCCAATGCGCATCGCAGAAGTGAGCAGCGACGGCATCGTCGTCATCGCGGATGACTTCGGAGCGGCGTCGGCTGTGGGCGCGGCACACGAACGCTTCTCGCTGCCGTTCCCTGCACCAGAGAGTCTCCGGGCCGACCCGTAAGTCATCGCAGGGTGACCATGGCGAGCGACGACGTCGCCGCGACACAGGAGTCGTGAAATTCCGACGTACTCGTTCGCTCGGATGCCTAGCCGCCGGCGCGCCCGCGCCGCGAGGGATGCGCAGCCTCGAGCAGCTCGTCACCGAGGGTCTCGGTCAGCCATGCACACCAGGTCGATACGGTGCGCCAGTCGTCGGCGATGATGTCGTACGCGTCGGGCGTCCACATCCAGTCGGCCGGAGCCTCTCGTCGCCCCACCGCCAGTCGCCTCAGCTGGAGGAGAGGCAGGCGCGGGTGGTCGGTGCGGTAGCCGCGCGGCGCGGTCTTGAGGCTGCCGTCGCGCATCAGCTCGAAGCCCGACCCCCGCAGATCGGCAAGAAGAGCCTCGAGGTCCTCCGCCGTACGCGGGTCATCGACGGCCTCGCGGAAGCGTGCGAGAACGGCGGGTGCAACGTCGTACATCCCCCCGCCCACCATCAGTCCGTCCACGCCCAACTGCACGTAGTGCGCCAC
Organism: Microbacterium koreense; assembly: GCF_042677105.1. Classification (NCBI taxonomy): domain Bacteria; kingdom Bacillati; phylum Actinomycetota; class Actinomycetes; order Micrococcales; family Microbacteriaceae; genus Microbacterium; species Microbacterium koreense. The sequence continues at coordinate 1,771,788 of NZ_JBHTIM010000001.1, read as the reverse complement.
CGTCGCACGCGTGACCATGCCGATGTGTAGCTTGTACGGGGCCTTGTCGGCGCTGAAACGCACGTCACGATAGGGGCGGAAGATCTTCACCGCGCCGAACTCGGGTTCCAGTTCTGCGCCCAACGCCTCGAACGGACCGCGCACCGCCGCCTCGTACCGGTGCTTGTTGGCGGCCCACCAGGCCTTCGTGTTGTTCTTCCGCAGCTCGCCGTAGAACGCGACCGCGTCGCGATCGAGTCCGCCGAATCCCATGCGTCGATCGTAGCGAGCGAATGCCGCCAGGACACAGGGCCCGCGCCCACCCGGCTCAGTCGCGCGACGAGGCGTTGACGCTCCCGGACCGCTCCTGCCCGCTCAACTCGGCGATGGCCGCCATCATGCGTTCGGTGATTTCGCGGCGCGCTTTGCCGTCGGGGACCCCGTCGAGGTCGGAGAGGTCCAACGGCTCACCGAACCTCACTTCGAGTCGAGGATGCCCACGCAACAGGTGGCGAAGGGGCTTGGCCGTGCCGGTCCCGATCAGGCCGACCGGCACGACGGCCGCGCCGGTCTCGCGGGCCATCCACGCTGCACCCCCGTGCCCGTCGTGGAGTTTGCCATCACGCGACCGGGTGCCTTCGGGGAACACCGCGAAGACGCTTCCCGCCCGCAGGATGCTGCTTCCCGCATCCAAGGCCGCCCGCGCGTCCCGGCCTGTCGCGCGATACACCGGGACCCCACCGATCGAGGTGAAGAACCAACGCTTGAAACGACCGATCAACCCGGACCCGGTGAAGTAGGACGATTTGATGAGGAACTGCACGGGACGCGACGCCGCTGTCGGGATGATGACGGTATCCAGCGACGCCAGGTGGTTGCTGGCGAGAAGCACCGGTCCGCTGTCGGGGACGTACGCCCGGCCGGTGATCCGGGGGCGGTACATCACCCAGAACAGCGGCCTGAGCACCACCCGCCCGATGAAGTAGACGGCCCCCGGTGTGGGCGCGGGGCTGGGGCTCGACGGGGCGGGCGCAATCACCACGCCACACTACCCGTCGACCGGGCGCGCCCACGCCTAGAGTCGAGGAGTGCCAAACAAGCCCGCCGCGCAGGTCCGAATCGACGCGCAACTCGTGCGACGCTTGCTCTCGGGCATACCGGGCACCGACGAACTGCCTCTCGTCCATGCGGATGACGGCTGGGACTGTTCGATGTGGCGCCTCGGCCACGGCCTCGCGGTGAGACTCCCCCGACGCCCCGAGGCGGTGCCGTTGCTCGCTCACGAAGCACAGGCGCTGGCCGAGGTGGGCGGGATGATCGAGGCGACCGGCATCCGCGTTCCGACACCGATCCATAGCGGCGCACCCGCGGCGGGGTTCCCGTGGCCATGGATGATCGTCCGCTGGATCGACGGATGCCGCGGGCTCGACATCGCCCGTACCGAGCGCACACTGTGGGCGGGATCTCTGGCGCAGGCGCTGCGGGCGCTCCACCGACCCGCGCGCTCGGGTTACCCCGTCAATCCGGTCCGCGGCGGCCCGTTGACAGACCGGGCGGAGGTCGTCGCGCGGCGTTTCTCGCGTGCACGAGACGCGGATGCCGTCGACCCGGCGACGCTCGATGTCGCCGAGCACGCGTGGCGCGAGGCCCTGTCTTCGCCGGCGTGGAGGGGGGCCGCTGTCTGGATCCACGGCGACCTTCATCCCGGGAACGTCATCGCGCAAGGCGGGTCACTGCGCGGCATCATCGACTTCGGCGATGCCACGGCCGGTGATCCGGCCTATGACCTCGCGATCGCATGGCTCGCGTTCGATGCCGCCGGTCGTGCTGCCTTCACGGAGGCGATGCCCCACGTCGACCGCGACACCTGGCTCCGCTCTCGGGGGTGGGCTGCCGCCATCGCCGTCCTTCTCCTGGACAACAGTGATGACGCGCCCGCGTACGCACGGCTTGCGCACGAAGCCCTCGCAGAGATCGCGACCCCGGAGACCCGACGTCTGCAAACGAGATCGGCTGCACACAGCGCAGAATCGCCCGTCGAGGACGGTGACCCTCGGTAAGCGCGGCGAGCGCGGCGTCAGGCGCGCGGCGCTTCGTCGGCCGAGTCGAGCGGTCCGGTGAGGTATCGCTGCAACGTCGCGCCGACGGCCGTGACGAGCTGGTCGAGCGGGATGTCGCGCGCGGCCCCGAACTCCAGCACGTGACGGGTGAGGAACACCCCGAGCACTTGGCTGACGACCAGCCCGGCGCGACGTGACGCCTGCGGGTCGGGCGCCAGCACACCCTCGATCTGGGTGACCATCTCGCGCGAGAAGTAGCTGGCGGCGAGCTTCGACATCCGCTTGCTCCCCACCGCGGCGCGCATGACCGCGACACCCCGGGAACGGAAAGACGGGCTCTCCCACGGGGTGAACGCGGCTCGGGCGATGCGCTCACCTGCGCCGTGGACATCACCCTCGAGCGCGGCGGCGAGCAGGCGACCCGGCTGCGCGGGAGCGCCGACCACGTCCGCGAAGAGGTCGGCTTTCGATCCGAAGTGGTGATGGATCAGCGCGGGGTCGACGCCGGCCCTGTCGGCGATCCCCCGCACGGTCGCGCCGTCGTAACCGTGTGCCCCGAACTCGGTGATCGCCGCCTTGCGGATGCGCGATTTGCCGTCGGGTGTCCCGCCTCGCGGACGTCCACGTCGCCGCGGCACCCCTTCGTCGTCCATGCGACCACGATACGGGGCGTACATGGTTGCAACAATTCATCACACGATGAATAATCTCTGCCATGAGGGCCGTCTTCATCAAGGAATTCCAAGAGCTCGGGCGCGATCGACGCACCCTCGGCATGTTGATCGTCATGCCGCTCTTGCTGCTGATCATCTTCGGCTACGCGGCGAACTTCACCGTCGACTCCTTCGAGGTGACGATCGTCGGTGCCGATGCCGAGAACGTCGAAGCGATGATCGACGAGAACGATGACCTCTCCGATCACCTGGTCATCACCGACGTGGATACCGAGGGGGCGACGAAGGATGCCGTCGACGCACTCCGAGATGGTCGGAGCGATCTCGCGTTCGTCGCCGACGACGCCACCGAGATCACCGTCCTGATCGACGGGTCGAACCTCTTCGCCGCCCAGTCAGCGGAGGTGATGTTCGCTCAGCTCTCCTCGCAGTCTGCGGAGAACCCCCAGGCCCCGAAGATCGATACCGAGATTCTCTTCAACCCCGACCTCAAGACGTCGTGGGTGATGATTCCGGCGATCATCGGCCTGATCCTCACCTTCATCGGCACGATCATCACTTCGATCGGTCTCGTACGCGAGCGGGAGTCGGGCACCCTCGAACAACTCGCCGTCATGCCACTGAGCGCACCCGGCGTGATCCTCGGCAAGGTGTTGCCGTACTTCCTCCTCGCCGCGTTCGACCTCGTGCTCATCGCCGTGCTCGGCATCCTTCTTTTCGATGTGCCGTTTGCGGGCAGCGTCTGGGTCTTCGCTCTCGGGGCGGTCCTGTTCCTCTTCGCCGTCCTCGGGATCGGCGTGCTCATCTCGAGTGTGTCCCAGACATCCGGGCAGGCGATCCAGCTGGCGATGATGACCCTGCTGCCGCAGATCCTGCTCTCGGGCATGATCTTCCCGCTGGAGGCGATGGCGGCGGGCGTGCGGTGGATCGGCTACCTGCTCCCCCTCACCTACTTCACGATGATCTCGCAAGGGGTGATGCTGCGCGCCGCTCCCCTCGATTCGCTGTGGTTGCCGCTGACCGTGCTGGCGATCATGGCCGTGGTGATCTTCGGACTGGCCATCATGCGACTTCATGCGAGCATCTCCCCTGCGAAACCGCGGCGTAGCCTCCGCCGGCACCCGCACGGAGCGGCGTCATGACCGGCGACCTGGGGCTGGAGGACGTCAGCGTCGCGTTCGGCCGATCCACGGCACTCGATGACATCACCCTCGCCGTTCCGCGCGGCGAAGTCACCGCGGTGGTCGGTGGTGACGGCGCCGGCAAGTCCACCCTCCTTCGGGTGCTGGCCTCTCGAATCCGCCCGACATCCGGCCACGTGCGCACCCTGCCCGACAGCTGTCTCGGCTACCAGCCCTCGACGTCCGGCGTGTGGCCCAATCTGACCGTCACTGAGAACCTGCACTTCGTGGGGCGCAGTTTCGGGATGCCCTCTCGCGCCATCCGCGCGCGCGGCGACGAGTTCCTCGAGCGGGCTGGTCTCACCCAGGCTCGTGACCGCCTCGGCTCACAACTGTCGGGTGGCATGCGGCAGAAGCTCGGATTCCTCATGGCGATCCTTCACGAGCCCGATCTCGTGCTCCTCGACGAACCGAGCACGGGGGTCGACCCGGTCAGCCGAGTGGAACTGTGGCGTCTCATCTCACGGACGGCCGTCGGCGACACGGCGGTGCTGATGGCGACGACCTATCTCGACGAGGCGCAGCGCGCGGCATCCGTCACGGCTCTCGAAAGTGGGCATCTCCTCGCCAGCGGCACCCCGGCAGAGATCATCGACGGTGTCCCGGGCATCATCGGGCGCATCGACGACGCTGCGCTGTCATCGAGCGGTCCGACCGATGCAGCGCGGTCCTGGCGGCGCGGCACGACCCGCCACATCTGGGTGCCGGCCGATCTCACCTCGTCCCTCACGCGCGGAACCGTGTCGGCGATCTCCACCGACCTCGAGGACGCGCTCATCGCACTCACGCTGCGCGACTCCCCCGTGAACGGCACGAGCCCTGCCCAGGTCGCCGAGCGCGCACCTGCCGCGCCGGCCGACTCACCGGCCGAGCGCGGTGCCGTGCAGGCTTCCGGCGTCGATGTGACCCGTCGGTTCGGCCGTCACGTCGCGGTCGATGAGGTGTCCTTGGAGGTCCGCGCGGGCGAGATCATCGGGCTGATCGGTGCGAACGGCGCGGGAAAGACGACGTTCCTCCGCACGCTGATCGGCCTCGATCGCCCCGACGGGGGTTCGGTCGAACTCTTCGGCGCGACACCCGATGAGGCCTCGCGCCGTCGGCTGGGCTACGTCCCGCAGGGCCTGGGGCTGTTCCAGACGCTGAGCGTCGAGCAGAACGTGGAGTTCTTCCAGCGCGTCTACGCGTCCGAGTCCGCCGTCGACACGCTTCCGCCATCCCTCCTCCCCGTGAAAGGTCGACCCGTCAAGGAGATCGGCCTCGGACGTCAACGTCAGTTGGCATTCGCCCTCGCTCTCGCCCATCACCCGGAACTGCTCGTGCTCGACGAGCCGACATCGGGGGTGGATCCTCTCGCGCGCGCGCGGCTGTGGGACATCATTCACGCGCAGGCGGATGCCGGGCGTGCCGTGCTCGTGACGACGCACTATCTGCAAGAAGCTGAGCAGTGCACCCGGCTGGCGCTGATGTCGCAGGGGCGTCTGATCGGCTCCGGTACGGTGTCCGATCTCACGGCGGGCGTCCGCGCGGTGCGGGTCGAGTCGGCCGAGTGGCAGAGGGTCTTCACGACGCTGAGCGATGCGGGGTTGCCCACGATGCTTTCGGGCCGCGATGTGCGGGTCGCCGGCGCAGATCCCGACGAGGTACGTCACGCACTGGGCGGCGTCCCGGCGACCGTCAGCGCGGTCGCCCCCACCCTCGAAGAGGTCATGGTGCTGCGCGAGAGCACCCCGGTCACCGCCGCGGCGTAGCCGCATCGCCCCCGCGGGGCGGGACGGGGCACAGGAGCGGCCGCATATGAGAAAACCCCCGCGTGAGCGGGGGTTTCTTCGAAGCTGGGGTACCTGGACTCGAACCAAGAACAACTGAACCAGAATCAGCCGTGTTGCCAATTACACCATACCCCACCGGTTTCGACCGGGGTCGTGCCAAGGGTCGAGTCTAGACGACTCTGCGGCTCTCACCAAACCGAGCCGTCACTCGAGATGGTCGACGAGAGCCCCCAGTCGGCGCAGGGTCGCACTCTTTCCGAGCAGCTCCATCGACTCGAACAACGGCGGCGAAACCCGGCGTCCGCTGACGGCGACGCGTGGCGGACCGTAGGCGACACGAGGCTTGAGACCGAGCCCGTCGATGAGCGCCGTGGACAGCGCCTCCTGCACGGCCGCGGCGGTGAACTCGGTCTCGGGAACCATCTCGAGGGCGCCGACGGATGCGACGAGCACCTCCCCCGCGTTCGCGGGAAGCCCCTTGAGGGCGTCGGCCTGATAGTCGACCTCGTCGACGAAGAGGAAGCCCAGCATGCCGGGCACATCCCCGAGGATCTGGACGCGTTCCTGCACGAGAGGCGCCGCCTCGGCGATCATCTCGTGCTCCTCGGTCGTCGGCACCTCACCGACCACACCGGCATCGACGAGGTAGGGCACGATGCGCTCGGCGAAGTCGCCGGGCTCGAGCATACGGATGTGGTCGCCGTTGATCGACTCGGCCTTCTTCTGGTCGAATCGCGCCGGGTTGGGGTTGACGTCGACGATGTCGAACGCTGCGATGAACTCGTCGAGCGAGAAGACGTCGCGATCGGCGGAGATCGACCATCCCAGCAACGCCAGGTAGTTCAGCAGACCCTCGTGGATGAAGCCGCGTTCGCGGTGCAGGAAGAGGTCGGCTTGCGGATCACGCTTGGAGAGTTTCTTGTTTCCCGTCTCGCCGAGCACGAGCGGCATGTGCCCGAAGCGGGGAACGAACGTCGTGACTCCGGCGTCGATGAGTGCGCTGTAGAGGGCGAGCTGTCGCGCCGTCGAGGGCATGAGGTCCTCGCCTCGGATCACGTGGGTGATGCCCATGAGCGCGTCGTCGACGGGGTTGGTGAAGGTGTAGAGCGGTTGTCCCCCGGCGCGCACGACGACGAAGTCGGGGAACGATCCCGCCGGGAAGGTGACGTCACCGCGAATGAGGTCGACGTAGGTTAGATCTTCGTCGGGCACGCGCAGTCGCCAGGCCGGCTCACGACCTTCGGCCCGGAAGGCGGCCTTCTGCTCATCTGTCAGAGTGCGGTCATGGTTGTCGTAGCCGAGCTGCCTGGCACGTCCCGCCGCTTCGTTTCGCGCGTCGATCTCTTCGGCCGTCGAGTAGCTTTCGTAGACGGCGCCGACGTCGATGAGACGCTGCAGCACGTCGGCGTAGATCTCGCCGCGCTCGGACTGCCGGTAGGGCGCGTGAGGGCCGCCGATGCCGACGCCTTCGTCCCAGTCGATCTTCAGCCAGGTGAGGGCATCGACGAGTTGGCGATAGCTCTCCTCGCTGTCGCGCGCGGCATCGGTGTCTTCGATCCGGAAGATCAGCTTGCCGCCGGTGTGACGTGCGTACGCCCAGTTGTAGAGCGCCGTGCGAACCATGCCGACATGCGGAAGGCCGGTCGGTGACGGACAGAAGCGTACGCGCACGTCGGCTCCCGAAGCAGTCGTGGTGCGGGGATCGGGTGAAGAAGGCATCGCCCTCCAGTCTAGTTGCGTGCCGCCGCCAGATCGGGATGAGCGAGCACGCGATCGATCGCACGCAACGCGACCCCGACCGCAGGTACGCCGTCGGCGCCGCGCGCGGTGACGACATGCAGGGTGCGTCGCTGCTCGGCCGGTAACGGAACGAAGACCACACCAGGCACCTGAGGAAAGGATGCGGTGGCCAATTGCGGCAGCGTTGCGACACCGATCCCTTGTGCGACGAGACTCTCCACGGCGACGACGTTGTCGGTCTCGAAGGCGATGCGCGGCGCGAATCCGGCGCGTTCGCAGACTTCGAGGAGGTGTCCCCGACACTGCGGGCATCCTGCGATCCAGGGTTCGTCGGCGAGGTCGGCCACATCGAGTCGATCTGCTGCGGCTGCAGAATGGCCACTCGGGAGCACCGCCACGAGATCGTCGACGCCGACGTCGCGCACGGTGAGTCCGTGCGCGGCGGTGCGGTGCGGGTCGTCGCGGTGGCCTGGATAGCTGAACGTGAGGGCGATGTCGGCTCGGTGCTCGCGCACAGCAGCGATCGCGTCGGCAGGTTCCGCCTCGACGTACGTGAGCGTGACACCGGGGTGCCGCGCGCCGAGGTCGGCGATCACGCGCGGAACGACGGTGGGTGATGCCGAGGGAAACCCGACGAGACGCACGCGACCGGTCCGTAGTCCGCGCAACTCCGACAGTTCACCGGCGGCGGCATCGAGCGCGGTCGTCACAGCGGGGGCGTGTCGCGCCAGGATGTGCCCCGCCTCGGTGAGCCGTACGCCGCGGCCGATCCGTTCGACGACCGGCAGACCGATGCGCTGCTCGAGTCGCCGCAGCATCTGGCTGATCGCGGGTTGGCTGTACCCGACGGATGCCGCAGCCGCCGTGATCGACCCTTGGTCGCCGATCGCCCGCACGACTCGAAGCTCGTGCGCGTCAAGGTCGGAAGGGGCGAGCGCCGGGTCGGTCATGTCGAACAGTTTATTTCATGGCATGTTTTCCATCCGATACCTGCCGTAGACGAATAGAACGATTCGACGGATGCTGGATGCCATGCCCACAACCCTGAGTGCTTCCGCCGCCAGATCCGTCTTCGACGGCGGCCGAGGGTACCTCGCCGCCTGCACCGCGGGCATCCCCCCGCGCTCGGCTCGCGATGCCGTGGTGGAGGATGTGCGACGCGCCGCGGGGGGCGACATCGACGTCTCCCGCTACTGCGAGGCCGTCGAGCGCTCACGCGGACTGTTCGCGCAGCTCGTCGGGATCGGAGCCGAGCGTGTGGCCGTCGGCTCGCAGGTGTCGGTCTTGACCTCGCTCGTCGCAACGGCGATTCCCGCCGGCGGGGAGGTCCTCGTCCCGGAGGGCGAGTTCTCGTCGCTTGTGCGCCCCTTCCTCCACACCGGCCGTGACCTGCGGGTGCGCGAAGTGCCCCTCGAGGCCCTCGCCGACGCCATCGGACCCGACACCGGGCTCGTCGCGTTCTCACTCGTGCAGTCCGCCACCGGTGAGGTCGCCGACGTGGCGGCGATCGCTGCCGCGGCCCGCAGCCACGGCGTATTGACATATGGCGACGCGACCCAGGCGGTGGGGTGGCTCCCCGTCGACGCGACCGCCGTCGATGCCCTGGTGTGCCACGCCTACAAGTGGCTGTGCGCCCCGCGAGGCGCCGCGTTCCTCGCTCTGAGCCCCGAGTTCCAGCGCCGCATCACGCCCCTGCACGCCGGTTGGTACGCCGGCGACGACCCGTGGGCGTCGTGCTACGGCGCCGCGTTCGACCTCGCACCCGATGCGCGCCGGCTCGACGTGTCGCCCGCGTGGCAGGCGTTCGTGGGTGCCGCGGCGGCGCTCGAGGTGTTCGCTGCGATCGACACCCAAGACCTCTACGTTCATACGACGGGACTGGCCGCACGCTTCCGTGCGGCGATGGGGCTCGATGAGCCCGTGCTCCCCTCGGCGATCGTCACCTGGCCCGACCCCGACGGCCGCGACCTCGCCGCGCTGTCCCGCGCGGGGCTGACGGCCTCCGGCCGCGCCGGTCGGGCTCGCGTGGCCTTCCACGTCTTCAACGACGACGCCGACGTCGACCTCGTTCTCGGCGCACTCGGACGTCAGACCTCGGCGGCCAGGCCGGTCGTCGTCTGACTCACCCGCGCGTTGTGACCGACGCGCCGCGCCGCCCGAGCGGCGAGGCCACGACGACGGCGATCACGGCAACTCCCGACACCAACGCGAGTCCGCCATAGCCGATGAGCCCGAGGATGACGCCGGCCGAGATCGCGCCCGCGGCACCGACGATGCTCATCGTGAAGTCGCTGATGCCCTGACGTCGCGTGCGCATGTCTTCGGCGGAGGTCTCTGTCAGCAGCGTGGAACCGGCGACGGTCGACGCGCTCCACCCGAGCCCGAGAAGCACGAGGGCGACGGTGACCGCGAAGTTCGACTCCGCACCGATGAAGGCGGTCACCAGCGAGGCCGCGAGGATCACCTGACCGACGAGGATCGTCGTGACCCGGCCGACCCTGTCGGCAAGGACGCCGAACACCGGCGCGAGGGCGTACATCCCGGCGATGTGCAGGCTGATCGTCACGCCGACGATCGTCAGATCCGCTCCGTGGTGCAGGAGGTGAACCGGGGTCATGGCCATGATGGCGACCATCACACCGTGCGCAGCGGCAACAGCGAAGATGGCGAACCGAGCCGCGGTCGGCCGGTCAGGCCGCACGATCGCCTCCGCGGCGTCGACACTCTGTCGATCGGCGACGACCCGCTGCGCCGTCAGCAACGGATCGGGGCGGAGGAAGACGAGATACAGCCCGATCGCGAGCAGTTGCGCGCCGACGGTGAACAGGTACGCGCCCGTGAGCGGTGGCATCCCGATGGCAGCGCCCAGCACCTCGCCGGGACCCGTGAGATTCGGCCCCAGCACGGCGCCGATCGTCGTCGCCCACACGACGATCGACAGGTCGCGACCGCGCGTCGCGCTCGTGGCGAGGTCGGTCGCAGCGAAGCGGGATTGCAGGTTCGCGGCCTGACCCGACCCGATGAGCAGGAACGCCAGAAGCAGGAGCGGGAAGGATCGCACCGATACGGCGAAGACCACGAGCATGACGCCCGCCAGGGCGATCACCATTCCGATCGCGAGCGACAGCCGCCGCCCGCGCTGGCGTGCAAGTCGGGCAAGCGGAATCGCGATCAGCGCCGTCCCGAGCGTGACCGCCGCCGTGGCGAGACCCGACAGCGCTTCGTCGCCCGAGATCTCGGCCGCCAGCACAGCACCGAGGGAGATCGTGGCACCGAACGCGATGCCTCCGAGAACCTGGCCGAGCGAAAGGACCCACACCGCGCGCCGCTGGATGCGGGCGACCGCGGCGAGGGTGAGGTCAGGCATTGCGCGCCGTGTTGCGGAGGATTCCGAGCCCGGAGACCTCCACTTCGACGCTCTGCCCCGCGGTGAACGGCCCGACGCCCGCGGGCGTGCCGGTGAGGATCACGTCTCCGGGAAGGAGGGTGAAGGCGGCGGACGCATAGGCGATGACGTCGGCGACGGAGAAGATCATGTCGCTGATCGGCGCCTGCTGGCGCACCTCCCCGTCGACACGTGTCGTGACGACGGCGTCGCCGGTGGGATCGAACTCGGTTTCGATCGCCGGACCGAGCGGGCAGAAGGTGTCGAACCCCTTGGCCCGTGACCACTGGCCGTCGCTCTTCTGCAGGTCTCGCGCCGTGACGTCGTTGCCGACCGTGTAGCCGAAGACATAGTCGAGCGCGTCGGCCGCGGCGACGTTCTTGGCGATACGACCGATCACGACGGCGAGTTCTCCCTCGAAGTCGATGCGCTCGGACTGGGGCGGGAGGACGATGGCGTCATCGGGTCCGATCACCGCGGTGTTCGGCTTCAAGAACAGCAACGGCTCGTCGGGCACGTCGTTGCCCAGTTCGGCGGCGTGATCGCGGTAGTTGCGCCCGACGCAGACGACTTTGGAACGAGGGATGACGGGGGCGAGCAGCGTGATGTCTGCCAGCGGCACGCGCTCTCCTGTCGTGTCGTAGCCCGCGAACATGGGGTCTCCCGACAGGGCGACGATCTCCGAGCCGTCGACGATGCCGTAGCGGATGGCGTTCTGGTGGCTGAAGCGCGCGATTCTCACCCGTTCACCCTATCCGCCGCCGCGGGGTCAAGAACCAGGCGACGACGCCCACGGCCAGGCCCGCCGCGAGCCCCAAGAGCGGCTCGACGATCCCCCGCTGTGCGCGCCGGTCCGCAACCGACCACATTGCGGCGAGGTCGCGGGCGATGTCGGGGCGAGCGAGGGCCGCATTCGCGGGTCCCGGTTCGTAGGTGCTCATCGGTTCGACCGCGCCGGAGGCGGTGTCCACCCACGCGAACAGCGACCTGTTGCCATCCTCACCCGAGGTTCCGTGCACGAGCACGGCGTCCTCGCCGCGCCAGCCGATCGCCGACGCGAACGCGAACCCCTCCAGTGGCAGCGCCTCGACCGCCTCCGCATCCACCGCACCGATATGAAGCGTCGACCCGGATACGACGGCGAAGCTCGTGCCGTCGGGCGAGAACGCGTCGCCGTCCACGATCGCCCCGGCGGGCACATCGACCGGCCTCGTCTCGCCGGTCTCGCGATCGTGGAGCACCACTCCGGTCGACGAGTCGATGAGCACGAGGTCACCCGCCGGCGACAGCGCGGCCGCGTTCACCGTGCCGTCGACCTCGATGGGTTCGGTGGTGACCGATGAGAAGTCGAGCACGACGAGATCGCCGCTGAGACGGAGGTCACGGCTCTCATATCGACTCAATGGTCGATCGCTCGTCACCAGCGCGGCGCGCAGTCCGTCCGCCGAGAGCCCGACGGGTGCGGCGTAGCGTTCCGCATCGATGACGAACTCGTCGATGTCGGCGTCGGCGAAGGTCACGACGGGAACACTCCCGGGGATCTCCCCCGACCCGAGCACCGCGAAAGTACCGTCCGGGGAAAGCGCGAACGCCGCGGGGTCGCCTTGATCGGCGGTGACACCGCGCTGCTCCGCTGCGACCAGGCGCCGGTAGGTGACGCCGTCATCCGCCAGCACGATCGCCTGCGGAGTGTCGCCGCTTTCGACGCCGAGCCCGTTCTGGTAGATCATCGTCGCGGTCGTGACGTCGCCTGCGGCCAGCGGGTCGACGGCGAGCGAGTATTCCGCCACCTGCGCCGGGAACGTGGTTCCCTCCGCGGGCGGCTGCACCCACGTGACCGCAGCGGGCACGACGAACCACGCCGCAACGAGCACGCCCACGATCACCGCGGGTACGAAGCTCCGCGCACCTTTGCGTGCCCGCTGTGCCACGGCTACGCCCCTCTCGACCGGCCGAGCCGCCGCATCCGTCAGTCGTCGAGGCGCATCAGCCAGCCGTGCGTATCCTCACGGCGGCCGTACTGGATGTCGGTCAGCTCCTCGCGCAACGACAACGCGAGCTCACCCGTGGGCTGCTCATCGACGAAGTCCGCCCCCTTGAGCATGCCGATCGGCGTCACCACCGCGGCGGTGCCGCAGGCGAACACCTCGACGATGTCTCCGGAGGCGACCCCCTCGCGCCATTCTGCAAGCGACACCGCGCGACCTTCGACGGTGTGGCCGCGGTCACGCGCGAGCTGCAGGATCGAGTCGCGCGTGATGCCCTCGAGGATCGAGGGCGATTCGGGCGTCACGAGTGTGCCGTCCTTGTAGACGAAGACGACGTTCATGCCGCCGAGCTCTTCGACATTGCGGTCCTGGTCGAGGAAGACGACCTGGTCGCACTCGTGCGCGAACGCCTCGGCCTGCGGAAGCAGTGAGGCAGCGTAGTTGCCTCCGGTCTTGGCCGCGCCCGTGCCGCCACGCCCCGCCCGGGCGTAGTCCTCGCTCAGCCAGATCGACACGGGCTTGACCCCGCCGCGGAAGTACGCTCCTGCCGGCGACGCGATGAGGTAATACGCGACCTTGTGCGCCGGGCGCACGCCGAGGAACGCTTCCTTCGCAAACATGAACGGACGCAGGTAGAGGCTCTGGTCGGCCCCCGACGGCGTCCAGGCACCGTCGACGGCGATGAGCTCACGCAAAGATTGCACGAAGTAACTCACCGGCAGCTCGGGAAGCGCGAGGCGACGTGCCGACCGCTGAAGACGGAGGCCGTTCTGGTCGGGCCGGAACGTGTGGATCGAACCGTCGGCGTGACGATAGGCCTTGATGCCCTCGAAGATCTCCTGTCCGTAGTGCAGCACCGCAGCGGCCGGGTCGAGCGAGATCGGACCGTACGGCTGTACGCGCGGACGATGCCACCCGCCCCCGACAGACCAGCAGATGTCGACCATGTGATCGGTGAAGTGCGATCCGAAGCCGGGGTCGGCGAGGATCTGCTCGCGCTGTTGCGGCGTCTTCGCGTTGAGGTTCTTCGTCACCGCGAACTGCAGCGGCTCGAGGCCGGCGTCGGTGTCGGAATCGATGAGGGTCATGTCACGTCCTGAAGGGTCGGTGCGATCCAGGCTACGCCTGAAGTCGCACGGCGATCGCGTCGCCGATCTGCGTCGTGGTGCGGGTCGAACCGTCGCGTTCGGCGATGTCGGCTTCGACGGCCTGCGTGACCCGGTCGGCTTCGTCCTGCATTCCGAGGTGATCGAGGAGCAGGGCCACCGACAGGATCGCAGCCGTGGGGTCGGCCTTCTGTTGTCCGGCGATGTCGGGCGCCGATCCGTGGACGGGCTCGAACATCGACGGGAACGCGCCGTCGGGGTTGATGTTCCCCGAAGCGGCGAGGCCGATGCCTCCGGTGACGGCGCCGGCCAAATCGGTGAGGATGTCGCCGAAGAGGTTGTCGGTGACGATCACGTCGAAGCGGCCTGGGTTCGTGACCATGAAGATGGTGGCCGCGTCGACGTGGAGATAGTCTACGGCGACATCCGGATGCTCGGAGGCCACCGCATCCACGATTCGCTGCCACATCCCACCGGCATGCACGAGCACATTGGTCTTGTGGACGAGGGTGATCTTCTCGCGGCGGCGCTCGGCGAGGTCGAACGCGTACCGCACGACGCGCTCGATGCCGTAGGCGGTGTTGACGGAGGTCTCGTTGGCGACCTCGTGCGGCGTGCCTCGACGGATCGACCCGCCGTTGCCGACGTAGGGGCCTTCGGTGCCCTCACGGACCACGACGAAGTCGATCGCCCCCGGATCCGCCAGCGGCCCGGGCACACCCGGATACAGCTTCGACGGACGCAGGTTGACGTAGTGATCGAGCTCGAATCGCAGCTTCAACAGCAGACCGCGCTCGATGTTCGCGTCCTTGAGGCGCGCGTCGCCGGGAACTCCGCCGACCGCGCCGAGCAGGATCGCGTCGTGCGCGGCGATCGCCTCGAGGTCGGCATCCGTCAACGTGTCGCCGGTCTCGAGGTAGCGCGCGGCCCCGAGTGAGAAGTGGGTCGTGTCGAAAACGACGTCCGATCCGGCGGTCGCCGCGGCGAGCACCTTCTCGGCTTCTGCGACGACTTCGGGTCCGATACCGTCACCCGGGATGACAGCGAGCTTGACGTTGCGCGGCATCCCACCAGCGTAGCGATGCCGACGAGGCGTGCCCGACCACGAGCGCCGTACGCGAGACGGGCGTCAGCGCGTACGACCGAGTGTCGTGCGCGCAATCACAGCGGCCAGCACGACGAGACCCGCTCCGATCCATGCGGTGACCCCCACGCCCGCATCGAACGCGTGGGCTGCGGCATCCGCCAACTGCGCTCCGAGCGCGGGATCGAGACCGTCCGCGGCATGCACCGCACCGGCGAGCGTCTCCCGCGCGGCATCGGCGGCATCGGCCGGAACTCCGGGAGGGACCACGAGGTTCGTGCGGTATAGCGCGGTGAGGATGCCGCCGATCACGGCCGTCCCGAGCACCGCACCGAGTTCGTACGCCGTCTCGGAGACCGCGCTGGCGGCGCCCGCCTTGGCCGGGGGCGCGCTGGCGAGGATCAATTCGTTCGAGACGGTTTCGGCGGCGCCGATCCCGATGCCGAGCGAGACGAACGCCAGGATCAGGAGCCAGAGGCTCTCGGGCCCCGTCGCCAGCGTGACCAGGGCGTACCCGAGCACCGAGAAGACGAGGGCCACAGGAACCACGGTGCGGGGCGGATTGCGCTTGGCGATCGGCACGATGATCAGGCCCGACACGATCATCGCGAGGAGCCCCGGGACGAGCGCGAACCCCGCCTGCATCGGACTCAGACCGATGATGAGCTGCAGGTGCTGGGCGACGAAGAACAAGAAGCCGACCAGACCCACGACGCTGAGGAGGTTGACCAGGAGCGCACCACTGAACGTCGGGTTGCGGAAGAGTCGCATGTCGAGCATCGGCACGACCGCACGCAACTGCCGGCGGACGAACAGCCACCCGAATCCGATCCCCATAGCGAACCACAGCCACGCCAGCGACATGATGCCGTGCACCGCCAGTTCCTTGATCGCATAGACGATGGGCACCATCGTCGCCATCGACAACGCGATGCTGATCGGGTCGACGCGGCCCGGGTTCGGGTCACGGCTCTCGGGCACGAGCAGCGGAGCGAAGACGAGCAGCGGGATCAGCACGGGGACGGCCATCAAGAAGACCGAGCCCCACGCGAAGTGCTCGAGCAGGATGCCGCCGACGATCGGTCCGAGCGCTGCTCCGGCCGAGAACATCGACGCCCACACCGCGATGGCAAAGCGACGCTGATCGCGGTCGGTGAAGATGCTGCGCAACAGCGACAGGGTCGAGGGCATCAGCATGGCGCCGAAGACGCCCATGCCGGCACGCGCCGCGATCAGGAGTTCGGCGTTGGGCGCGAAGGCGGCCAGAGCCGAGACGATCGCGAAGCCGGTCGCCCCGAGAAGCAGCATGCGGCGTCGACCGAACCGGTCGCCGAGGGTGCCCATCGTGACGAGCAGGCCTGCGAGCACGAGCGGATAGGCGTCGATGATCCACAGCTGCTGTGCGCTGGTCGGCTCGAGCTCGAGCGCGATCGCGGGGAGGGCGAAGCTGAGCACCGTGTTGTCGACCGAAACGAGCAGCACCGGCAGCATCAGCACGACCAGACCCGCCCAGCCGCGCCATCCGACGCGCTGCTGCTGCTCTGCGCGGATCGCTTCGGTGATCGACTCGGGATGCATTCTGGCGCCTCTTTCTGTACCGTCCAGCCGGTATAGTATCAGGTATGCCGCATCCTCCGTCGCTACGATCGACCGCATGAGCCGGCCACCCCTCGCCCGCGAGAAGGTCCTCGACGCGTTCGAGCGCATCCTCATCGACGACGGCGAGCGTGCCGCGACGATGGATGCCACAGCGCGAGCTGCGGGCGTGTCGAAGGGGGGCCTCCTCTACCACTTCGCTTCCAAGGAGGCGATGGAGAACGCGCTGCTCGCCCGATTGGACGAACGCGTTTCAGAAGACCTGACCGCGATGGCGGCAGCACCCGAAGGCCCGGTCGCGTACTTCATCCGGACGTCCGTGATGCAGAACGATCCGCTCGACCGGGCCATCCTCGCTGCCGCGCGACTTGCACAAGGGGGCAACACGGTCGCAGCCGAAGAACTCCGCAACGTCCGCGATCGCTGGGCGCAGACGCTGCGCCCGCACGCGCGTGACGAGACCGCGCTCGATCTCGTCATGCTCGTCAGCGACGGGCTCTACTTCAACAACGCGCTCTCGGGCGGATCGATCCCCGGACCGGTGCCCCGTGATGACGCCATGACGGCTCTCATCACCCTCGTCGAAGACGCGATCCGACCCTGACGCGCAGGTTCCCCCGCAGAGCCCGTGGTCAGACCGGGGTGATCTCGATCTGACGGAAGAGATCCGCCGAGATCACCGACGCGATCTCTCCCAGCAGCGCGTCGGGGACGGGCGAGTCGACCGTGAGCACCGAGAGCGCCTGACCGCCGGCTGCGCGGCGCGCGATCTGCATGCCGGCGATGTTGATACCCGCCTCACCGAACTTCTGCCCGTATACGGCGACGATTCCGGGGCGGTCGGTGTAGACCATGACGACGTGGTTCTTCTCGATCGGCAACTCGATCGCGTAGTCGTTGATCCCCACGAGCTTCTCGATCTGCTTCGTGCCCGTGAGTGTGCCCGACACCGACAGCTGTGAGCCGTCTGACAGTGCACCACGCAACGTGATCACGTTGCGGTACTCGTCGCTGACGTCATCGACGATCAGACGCACCGCGACGCCCCGCTGCTCGGCGAGCAGGGGCGCGTTCACATACGACACCGTCTCACTCACGATGTTCGTGAAGACACCCTTGAGCGCGGCGAGTTCGAGCACGCTGACGTCGTAGTCGTTCAGCTCGCCGTGCACCTCGACGTCGAGCGAGGTCAAGGGCGAATGCGCGAGTGCGGCGAAGATCTGGCCCAGCTTCTCGACCAGCGGGATGCCGGGACGCACGTACGGATCGATCACGCCACCGGCGACGTTGACCGCGTCGGGAACGAGGTCGCCGCCGAGCGCCAGTCGCACCGACACGGCGACCGAGACCCCTGCCTTCTCTTGCGCCTCTTCCGTCGACGCCCCCAGGTGCGGGGTCACGACGACGTTCGGCAGCGACAACAGTGCGGCCGCGGTGCTGCCTTCTGCGGGCGGCTCGGAGGTGAAGACGTCGAGGCCGGCTCCGGCGATCTCACCGTCCCGCAATGCGACCGCAAGCGCGGCCTCATCGATGAGGCCGCCCCGGGCGACGTTCACGACGAACGCGGTCGGCTTCATCCGTGCGAACTGCGCCTCGCCGATCATGCCGGTGGTCTCCGGCGTCTTCGGCATGTGGATCGTCACGAAGTCGCTCTGCTCGAGCAGTTCGTCGAGCGTGACGAGCTGCACACCCAACTGCTGGGCCCGTGCACTGGTCACGTACGGGTCGTAGGCGACGACCCGCATGTCGAAGGCCTGCAGGCGCGCGGCGATGAGGGCGCCGATGCGGCCGAGGCCGATGATCCCGACCGTCTTCTCGAAGAGTTCGGTGCCGGTGTAGGCGCTGCGCTTCCACTGTCCGTCGGCGAGCGATGCGTGAGCGGCCGGGATACGGCGTGCGAGCGAGAGGACGTGCCCGATGGTCAACTCTGCGGCCGAGATGATGTTCGACGTCGGGGCGTTGACCACCATGACACCGGCGGTGGTGGCGGCGGCGATGTCGACGTTGTCCAGACCCACGCCGGCACGCGCGACGACCTTGAGCACGGGCGCGGCGGCGAGCGCTTCGGCGTCGATCTTGGTCGCCGAACGGATCAGCACGGCGTGCGCATCGGCGAGCGCGGACAACAACGCGGGCCGGTCGGTGCCGTCGACGTGGCGCACGTCGAAATCGGGGCCGAGCGCGTCGATCGTGGCGGGTGAGAGTTGTTCGGCGATGAGCACGACGGGCTTCGTCACGAGGGTGGATCCTTCGGGGGCGAGTGCACGGGCGCTGACGGCGCACGGGCGGCGGTGCAGACGGATGCCGCGCCACACGCCGTTGGGGGCGAGACGCCGCCCAGCCTACCGGCCGTGCGGGCTCGGCTCGAACCGTGTGACGTCAGCTGCCCTGGTAGAGCGAGAAACTGGTCGCCGAGTAGGCGACGACGTTGAGCCACAGCACGCTTGTGACGGCGAGGCCGGTCAAGAAGATGAGGATGCTCTCGAGCGCCCGTCGTTTCCATCCCAGGGCGAACGCGAGGGCGAAAGCGAGGATCGGGAAGACGCACGCGAAGATGAGCACGAACCAACCCAGCGCACTCAGCCCGAAGCTGCCGCCTGCTTGTTGAAGGAGGAAGGCGACGGCGTTCCAGACGGCGTAGGCGTAGAAGAGCCCGAAGGCGCCGGCGATCGTCGCGACGAGCCACGTGGGCATGTGCGATCGGCGAGTGGGTGCGGTGTCGGTCATTGTCCCACCGCTCCCACCATGATGAACGGCCACGGAACGAGCAGAACGACACCGCCGACGAGCCACACGATGCGCAGCCATGCCGCCCGCCCCCGGGTGACGAAGAGCGTCGTGCCGAACCAGATGAGCGGGGCGGCGACGGCGAGCACCAGCGCCGGCTGATATGCCTCGGGCGAGACGACGAAGAGCGCCGCCGTCTGAAGACGCAAACCGCCGATCAGCCAGCCGACGCAGAACAGCAGGTACACCCCGGCGAAGATGCCGAGCGCAATGAGCATGCCGTTGCCCATCTGCGCTGCGGGCTCAGAGTCCTCGTCGGGCGCGTCTTCCGTGCCGGTGGATTCCACCTCGGCGCGCGCGCCGTCGTCGATCGACGCCGCGTCCTCGGACCGTGCGAGGGCTTCGCTCCCCTTGCCGACGGCCGTATAGCCCTCGGGCAGCGCGCGCGACTCGGAACCGGCGACATCCATCGTCGGGTCGTCATCGCCCCACGACAGGGCGTCGTCGTCTCGGTCCTTCACGTTCTCCAGCGTAACCCTCGACGGGGCGCGGCCACTCAGGCGCGCGCCGCGGCGACGGCTTCGCCGACGATCCGGGCGCTGGTCGCGTCGTATCCACCCGCCCCGCCTCCGGGACCGCTCGCAGCCTCGACGCCGACCCGCACCCGGGCCGAAAGATGCACAGCGGGCAGACCCGCGCGTCGCAGCAGTGGGACGTCGACGGGGCGAACACCACCCCCTGCCATCACCTCGATCGCTCCGTTCCCCCGCGTCACGAAGGCTTCCAGGCTCTGCAGTCCGTCGACGCTGCGTGCCGCGCCGCCCGACGTCAGTACCCGCGGGATGCGCTGCTCGACGAGCGCGTCGAACACATCAAAGGGGTGGGGCGCCGCGTCGATCGCACGGTGGAAGACGACCGTCGCCGAGCCCGCGGCATCCTGCCATCGTCGAATCGCCTCACGGTCGAGTGCGCCGTCGGCGGTCAGCGCTCCCACGACCACACCTCCGACACCACGCGCGACACACGTTGCGATATCGGCGCTGACCACGGCGATCTCTTCAGGCGAGTAGACGAAACCGCCCGGCCTCGGGCGCACGAGCACGTTCACGCGAGACGGGTCGACGGCGTCGGCCACCGCATCGATGAGCCCGAGCGAGGGTGTGAGACCGCCGGTCTCGAGGGCCTGGCACAGCTCCACGCGGTCCGCCCCCTCAGTGAGGGCGACCCGGGCGCCGAGCGCGTCCTGAACGGCGATCTCGACGATGAGCGGCGCGGCCATGGGCATCACTCTACCGAGGGGTTCGAACGCGCCGCGGGGCCCCGATCACGCTCCGAGCCGCCTCGAATCCGCGCGGATAGCCGACGGATAGCGCCGCAGAGCAGTCTCGGCGTATCCGAGGGGTCTCCCCCGGCTGACGAAGGGACAAGATCATGAGGATTCGGATTCCCGAAAGGGGCTTCGCATGGCGGTTGCGCTCCGCGTTCCTGACAGCGGCGCTGGTCGCGACGCTCGTGGGCTGCGCGCACGTGGCGACGCCCTCACTCACCGACGAGTCACCCGCACCGGTGGCTGAGGCGGACACGTGGGAGGAGGCATGGGACGCGGCATTCGGACCGCGGGGCGTCTCCGTCGGCACGATCCGGGGCGTCGCAGACGACTTCCCGCTGTCGTTGCCGATGCCCGACGGAACCCTCGTCGCATCGACGGTGGGTCTCGGGGTATGGGACATGACGTTCGAGACCGAAGACGCCGAGAACGAAGCCGACGAGCTCGTCGCGGCGCTGGACGAGCAGATCGATCAGGTGAGCCAAGGCTCGACACCCGCTGGTGGCGAGTACTGGCGGTACTTCGACGACACCTACGCGGTTCAGGTGCAAATGGAACCGGGGCCCACTCCCCCGGCGATGGTCGCAGTGGTGGTGATCGAGCACGGTTTGCTGCGCTGACGAGGCGGCAGGACCGCCACACGGCGACGCCAGGACGTGTCTTCGTCCTGGCGTCGCCGGGTGTCAACGCATGACCGGTCGGCTGCTCCGCAAGGGCAGGTGCCCGCGAGCCCCCCGCCGCACGGGCGCCGGGCGTGCGGGCGATGGAGGCACCGGGCGCTCCTGTACCCGCCTGCGCAGCTCGACCTCCTGCGCGAGGGCGGCGACTCGGGCCCGCGCCAGTGCCCAGCCGATCGACGTGTTGTAGTCCATGATGATCGTCTCCTCTCACGGCGTACTTGCGCCTCGAGTCCCACCGTCACCCGGGCCACCTCCCACCGGATATTCAGCGATACCCGTTCGATATCCGGGTCGACGTGATCGTCATCGCGCGGCATTGACAGCCCGCCGACGGCCGCGGACACTCGAACCATGACCACGCGGGTCTTCGGGCCGCTGGACATCGACGGCCTGACCCTCAGCCCGCGAGAACGCACGATTCTTGCGGCACTCATCGTCACGCGCGCCGCCGCGGTCACGGTCGACGAACTCGCGGACGCCTGCTGGGGCGAGCGACCACCGCCCACGTGGCGACAGCAGGTGCACAACGCCATCGCCCGCATACGCTCTCACGTCGGGCCCGAATGCGTGCGGACGGTCGGCACAGGCTACGCGCTGGGGATCGACCGAGCCTCGATCGATGCGACCCAATTCGAGGATGCGGTGACCGAGGCCCGCGCACATGGTCTGCGCGGCGCCCACGACCGCGCGGCCGCCGCGTACCGGCGCGCGTTGGCGCTCTGGCGCGGTGAACCATTCGAGGATGTCGCCGAGTGGGGGCCCGCGCGCACCGAAGCCGCGCGCCTCGCGGAACTGCGCGCGAGCGGCGAAGAAGAACTCATCGAAGCGCGTGTGCGGTCGGGCGAGGACCGCACGGTGATCGCCGACGCGGAGCGACTCGTGCACGAGCACCCCCTCCGCGAACAGCGCTGGGCCGTGCTCGCGCTGGCGAATTATCGCGCCGATCGTCAGGCCGACGCCCTCGAGGTCTTGCGTTCCGCGCGTGAGCGTCTGGCAGAAGATCTGGGAGTCGAACCGGGACGCTCGCTGAGCGACCTTGAGGCGGCGATCCTGCGACAGGATCCCGCGTTGCGCGCGCGCCCGCCCACGGTTCTCCCCGATGGCATCTCCGCCTGCCCCTACCGCGGACTCGAGCCGTTCGACGTCGCGGATTCGGCGACGTTCTTCGGGCGCGACGACGACATCGAAGCGGTCACGGCACGATGCGTCCCCGGCGCGGTCGTCACCGTCGTCGGACCGAGCGGCTCGGGCAAGTCTTCGCTCGTGCGGGCCGGCGTCGCCCCGCGCCTGCGCGCACGCGGCCGCGCCGTCCACGTCCTCACACCCGATCGCAGCGCATCGGGCATCTCGCGGGCGTTCGACGGCGCGTCGGGTGTCGTCGTCCTCGACCAAGCCGAAGAGGTGCGCACCGCGCCTCACGAGGCCGTAGCGGAGTGGGCCCAGCTGGCAGCCCGTTGGCTCGCCGCCGGAGGATGTCTCGTCCTCACGGTGCGCTCGGACTTCCTCGACCACGCCACAGCCCTCCCCGAGATCGGACCCGAGATCGGCCGCGGCGCCTACGCGCTGTCGCCGCTCAGCCCCGCCGGAATCCGACAGGCGATCACGAGGCCGGCCGCCGCCGGCGGCCTCGCCGTCGAACCCGGCCTCGAAGAGGTGATCCTGCACGACGCGGGTGATCGCCCCGGCATCCTTCCGGCGCTCTCGCACGCACTCGCCGAAACATGGAGGCGTCGAGAGGGTGCGACCCTGACGATCGCGGGCTACGAGGACGCGGGAGGGATCGCCGGGGCGATCGCGGAATCCGCCGAGACCGTCTACCTCGGGCTGAGCACGGCCGGACGCGACGCATGCCGTGCCCTGATGATGCGAATGCTCGAACGAACCCCTGAGGGAGCCACGGTGCGACGCCGCGTCTCCGTCCACGCACTCGCCGATGATGCCACCCGGCGTGATGTCGTCGAACGACTCGTCGCGGCACGGTTGGTGACGATCGACACGGACACAGCAGTGGTCTCACACGAAGCGGTCGCGCAGACGTGGCCACGTCTGTCGGCGTGGCTCGCCGAAGACCACGCGGATGCGGCGATGCTGCGCCAGATCTCGACAGCGGCCGATATCTGGCACACGGCCGGGCGGCCATCCGAAGACCTCCTGCGCGGAGGTCGCCTGCATGCTGCCGAACAGTGGCGAGAGGCGCGAGCACCCGATCTCACGGGCGTGGAGGCCGCATTCCTCGTCGCGTCCACCCGACGTCACCGCGACGAGGCACACGATCTGCGGTTGCGCGCGGCGCGCGAGCGCACCGTGAATCGCCGTCTCCGCGCGGCGCTCGTCGCGGCCGCGATCCTGATCGTCGCCGTCGTCGTCGCATCGTCGGTGGCCATCGTCCGCAGCAACGATCTCGTCGCACTCGCCGAGCGGGAGCGGATCGACGCACTCACCGACACAGTGGCGTTGCTCGCCGACCGAGAGCCCACGCTCGCCGCGCTCATCGCGGCCGAGGCGTACGCACGCTGGCCGGATGATCCGCAGACGCAGCGCAGTCTCATCGAGACCCTCGCATCGACGTCGTTGGAGCGCAGCATCCTCTTCCCCGGCGCGTTGGCGATCTCCGGAGAGGTCATTCCGGGATCTGAGCGCGCGTTCGTCGTCGTGGACGCCGTCGAAGCCGACGAGGTGATGACGACGGTCCGGTCGCACGTCGTCGATCTGGCCACGGGAGACGTCGGCGCCCCGCTGGCCGCGGTGCTTCCGCCCCTGGACTCGCGCCTCATCCGGACCGTGGACGTCACGCCGAACGGTGAGACCGCGCTGGTGGTGACCGGGGCCCTGCGCGAAGAGGACGAGCTCTCGTCGTGCTGCATGAACCTGTTGAGCGGCGTCGACCTCACCACCGGCGAACTGGCGTTCGACACGGTCGCGTTGGATCGACGGACAGGTGGACAGGTGGCGTTCTCGCCGGACAGCCGGCGCGCCTACCTCATGCACCCGTTCGCGCTCACTCCTCTGAGCGTGGACCTGGCGAGCGGTTCCGTCACGACGATCGATGAGTTGTCCCCCGAGGACCATCTCGATCAGAACCACCTCGCCGGGGGTATCGCCGCGGTGGGAGACGCCGTGTACATCAGCGATGTCGGCGGCGTCCGGGTGTTCGACCCCGACACGCTGCGGCACCGCCACGACATCGCGCTGCCCCGCGGCGGCTTCAGCGAGACGCTGCTGACACCCGTCGATGACGATCGCATGCTGCTGTTCGGGTCTCAGGGTGCCGGCTTGCTCGACCTGACCACCGAGGAGGTCGTGTGGGACGTGCTGGGCGACGGCGTGTCCTGCCCGTTCCCCGGCGCCGTCGGTGCGGAGTCGTTTTTCTGCACCACATCCCAGACGGAGGTGCGCGAGTTCCGGCTCAGCGACGGTCAGCCGACAGGGCGCATCGGCGTCGGGCTGGCGCCGGATGCGATGACCGTCGACCTGCTCGCGGACGGCGATCACATCGCGATCTTCTCCGGCTACGGCGCTCCCACGATCGCGCGGTGGCGAGTGCGTGGGACAGCCGACTACAGCCGTATGACCGGAGACGAGTTGCACGCGGCCGCGTGTGCGGTGGCCGGACGGGGGCTGACCGCACACGAGTGGTCACGATATCTCGGCGATGCGCCGTACGTGCCGCTCTGCGCCGACGACCGCTGACTGTCCGGACACAAGAGAAGACTCCCGCCCCGGGTAGGGGGCGGGAGTCCATGGAGCCGAGCTTGTGTGCTGGCTGTCCGGGGCGAAGATCAGCGCGCGGCGCTGCCCTCGACGTAGTCGGTGTCCTGCTGCTTCCAGGCGAAGAGTCCGCGCAGTTCCTTGCCGACCGCCTCGATCGGGTGCTGCGCAGCCTTCTCCCGCAGTTCGACGAACTCGACGGCACCGTTGTCCTGGTCGTCGATGAAGCGCTTCGCGAACGCCCCCGACTGGATGTCGGCGAGAACGGCCTTCATGTTCTCCTTGACGCTGGGGTCGATCACGCGCGGTCCCGAGACGTAGTCGCCGTACTCGGCGGTGTCCGACACGCTCCAGCGCTGCTTGGCGATACCGCCCTCCCACATGAGGTCGACGATGAGCTTCAGCTCGTGGAGCACCTCGAAGTAGGCGATCTGCGGCTGGTAGCCGGCCTCGGTGAGCGTCTCGAAGCCGTACTGCACGAGCTGCGAGACCCCACCGCAGAGCACGGACTGCTCACCGAACAGGTCGGTCTCGGTCTCTTCGGTGAAGGTCGTCTTGATGACACCGGCACGGGTTCCGCCGATCGCCTTCGCGTACGACAGTGCCGTCGCCCACGCCGAACCACTCGCGTCACGCTCGACGGCGATGATGTCGGGGATGCCGCGGCCGGCGACGTACTCGCGACGCACCGTGTGACCGGGGGCCTTCGGGGCGACGAGGATGACGTCGACGCCCTCGGGTGCGTCGATGTAGCCGAAGCGGATGTTGAATCCGTGCGCGAAGGCGAGCGTCTTTCCCGGCGTCAGCTTGTCCTTGATGCTGTCGGTGAAGATGCCGCGCTGGTGCTGGTCGGGAGCGAGGATCATGATGACGTCGGCCCACTCGGCCGCGTCGGCAACCGTCTTGACCTCGAAGCCCTCGTCCTGGGCCTTCTCGGTGGACTTCGAGCCCTCCTTGAGCGCGATGACGACCTCGACGCCCGAGTCGCGCAGGTTCAGCGCGTGGGCGTGGCCCTGCGAGCCGTAGCCGACGATCGCGACCTTCTTGCCCTGGATGATGCTCAGGTCGGCGTCGTCGTCGTAGAACAGTTCAGCCATTGGTGGTTTCTCCTTGATCGGTTCGGTCGTTGGGCAGATGTGTCTCGCTCGGCGCACTCAACGACCGATGAGCGCCTCGCGAAAGGATGTCAGCCGCGCAGGACGCGTTCGGTGATGGACTTGCCACCGCGCCCGATCGCGACCAGTCCCGACTGTGCGATCTCTTTGATGCCGAAGGGCTCCAGCGCACGCAGCAGCGCCTCGACCTTGCCCTTGTCGCCGGTCACCTCGACGACGACCGCATCAGGGGCATAGTCGACGACCTGCGCGCGGAAGAGGTTCACGACCTCGAGAACATTCGAGCGGTTCTGGTTGTCGGCCCGCACCTTGATCAGCATGTGCTCGCGCTGAACGGATGCCGGTCCCTCGAGCTCGACGATCTTGATGACGTTGATGAGCTTGTTGAGCTGCTTCGTCACCTGCTCGAGCGGAAGCTGGTCGACGTCGACGACGACGGTGATGCGCGAGAGGCCGGGAACCTCGGTGACGCCCACGGCGAGCGAGTTGATGTTGAACCCGCGGCGGGCGAACAGACCCGCGACGCGCGTGAGCAGACCCGGCTTGTCCTCGACGAGGAGGCTCAGAACGTGTGTCGACATCTCAGACCTCCTCATCGAAGGACGGCGCGTGATCGCGGGCGTACTGGACGTAGCTGTTGCTCACGCCCTGCGGCACCATCGGCCACACCATGGCGTCGGCGCTGACCACGAAGTCGATCACGACCGGGCGGTCGTTCGTCTCAAGCGCGGTCTGGATCGCCGCATCCACGTCTTCTTCCTTCTCGACACGAATCGCGAGACACCCGTACGCCTCGGCGAGGGTGACGAAGTCGGGAATGCGCACGGTGCCGTGCCCGGTGTTGAGATCGGTGTGCGAGTGGCGGCCGTCGTAGAAGAGTGTCTGCCACTGACGCACCATGCCCAACGACGAGTTGTTGATCACCGCGACCTTGATCGGAATCTTGTTGATCGCGCACGTGGCCAATTCCTGATTCGTCATCTGGAAGCAGCCGTCACCGTCGATCGCCCACACCACACGGTCCGGCTCGGCGACCTTCGCGCCCATCGCCGCCGGCACCGCGTAGCCCATGGTCCCGGCACCGCCGGAGTTGAGCCACGCGTTCGGACGCTCGTACTTGATGAACTGCGCGGCCCACATCTGGTGCTGCCCGACGCCGGCGGCGTACACGGCCTCGGGGCCGGTGAGCTCACCGATCCGCTGAATGACGTACTGCGGCGAGAGCAGGCCATCCGAGGTCGGCGCGTATCCGAGCGGGAACTCGTCGCGCAGTCCGTCGAGGTAGGCCCACCATTCCGAGATATCGGGGGTCTTGCCTTCGACGACGCCCCGGTAGGCGGTGTCGAGATCGACGAGGACGTCACGCAGATCTCCGACGATGGGAACGTCCGCGGTGCGGATCTTCGAGATCTCAGCCGGGTCGATGTCGACGTGCACGACCTTCGCATTCGGCGCGAAGAGTGCGGCCTTGCCGGTCACACGGTCGTCGAAACGCGCTCCGAGCGAGACCAGGAGGTCAGCTTCCTGCAACGCGAGCACCGCCGGAACCGTGCCGTGCATGCCCGGCATGCCGAGGTGCTGCGGGTGCGAATCCGGGAATGCGCCGCGCGCCATCAGCGTGGTCACCACCGGCGCCCCTGTGGTCTCGGCGAGGGTGCGCAACTCATCCGACGCCTGCGAGCGGATCGTGCCGCCTCCGACGTAGAGCACGGGCTTCTCGGCATTGGCGAGCAGCTGGGCCGCCGCCTGGATCTGCTTGCCGTGCGCCTTGGTGACCGGGCGGTACCCCGGCAGGTCGATCTTCGGCGGCCAGACGAACGGAGCCTCCGCCTGTTGCGCGTCCTTCGTGATGTCGACGAGAACCGGCCCGGGCCGGCCGGTGGAGGCCACCTCGAAAGCCGCGGCGATCGCGCCGGGGATCTCCTCGACGTCCTTCACGAGGATCGAGTGCTTGGTGATCGGCATCGTGATGCCCACGATGTCGGCCTCTTGGAACGCATCCGTTCCCATGAGGTTCGAGAACACCTGCCCGGTGATGCAGACGATCGGAACCGAGTCCATGTATGCATCGGCGATCGCGGTCACGAGGTTCGTCGCGCCCGGCCCCGAGGTCGCGATCGCGACTCCGACGCGGTTCGAGGCGGAGGCATATCCCTCGGCGGCGTGGCCTGCTCCCTGCTCGTGACGCACGAGGATGTGGCGCAGCCCGGTCGAATCGAGCAGCGGGTCGTAGACGTGCATGATCGCACCGCCGGGGATACCGAAGACGTCGGTGACGCCGAGGAGCTCCAGCGAACGGACGACGGCCTGCGCACCCGTGAGCACGGGCGCGGTGGCGGTGCGGGCGGGAGGCCGTGGCACGGCCTGCGCGATTTCGGCGGACATGGTGATGATCCTTGAGTGGTGCGGTGGATGTCTGGCGATGCGGGCGACGCAGCGGGCGCCGGCGGTTCAGCCGGTGGTCGCGCCTTCGGCGGCGGAGCGCACGAGACGGGAGTACTTGGCAAGGACGCCACGGGTATAGCGCGGAGGAAGGGGCTCCCAGCCTTCGCGGCGGGAGCTCAGCTCGGCCTCGTCGACGAGTAGGTCGAGAGTGCGAGCCGCGATATCGACCCGTATCAGATCACCATCGCGCACGAATGCGATCGGACCGGAGTCCACCGCTTCGGGTGCTATGTGGCCGATGCACAGGCCGGTTGTGCCGCCCGAGAATCTGCCGTCCGTCAAGAGTAGTACATCTTTTCCGAGTCCCGCGCCCTTGATGGCTGCGGTGATCGCGAGCATCTCGCGCATCCCGGGACCGCCCTTGGGACCTTCGTAGCGGATGACCACCACGTCGCCGGCGGAGACCTCTCCGGCCTCGAGCGCGTCCATCGCGGCGCGCTCGCGCTCGAACACGCGAGCGGGACCCTCGAAGACGGCGGCGTCGAAGCCGGCGGTCTTGACGACAGCGCCCTCGGGGGCGAGCGACCCATGCAGGATCGTGAGCCCGCCCGACGCGTGGATGGGGTTGTCGAATGTGTGGATCACGGTTCCGTCGACGGGGTCGGGATCGAGGTCCCGCATGTTCTCTGCGAGGGTCTTGCCGGTGACGGTGAGCGCGTCGCCGTGCAGCAGTCCTTCGTCGAGCATCGCCTTCATCACGACCGGGATGCCGCCGTGACGGTCGACGTCGTTCATGACGTATTGGCCGAACGGCTTCATGTCGGCCACGTGCGGCACCTTGTCGCCGATGCGGTTGAAGTCGTGGAGGCTCAACTCGACCTCTGCTTCGCGCGCGATCGCGAGCAAGTGCAGGACCACATTGGTGGAGCCGCCCAACGCCATCGCGAGGGCGACGGCGTTCTCGAAGGCCTCTTTGGTCAGGATGTCTCGCGTCGTGATGCCCTGCCGCAGGAGGTTCACGACCGCTTCACCAGAGCGGTGCGCGAAGTAATCGCGGCGGCGGTCCGCCGACGGCGGTGCCGCCGAGCCGGGCAGCGACAGACCGAGCGCCTCGGCGACGGAAGCCATCGTGTTGGCCGTATACATGCCGCCGCACGCACCTTCACCGGGCGCGAATGCGCACTCGATGCGCTTGAGATCGGCTTCGCTCATGCGGCCCGAGAGGCACGCGCCCACACCCTCGAACGAGTCGATGATCGTGATGTCCTTCTCGGTGCCGTCCGAGAGCTTCACCCAGCCGGGCGCGATCGAGCCGGCGTAGAGGAAGACGCTCGACAGGTCCAGACGCGCCGAGGCCATGAGCATGCCCGGAATCGATTTGTCACACCCGGCAAGCAACACCGTGCCGTCGAGGCGCTCAGCCATCACGACGGTCTCGACCGAATCGGCGATGACCTCGCGAGACACAAGCGAGAAGTGCATGCCCTCATGGCCCATCGAGATGCCGTCCGAGACCGAGATGGTGCCGAACTGCAGGGGGTATCCCCCGCCGGTGTGCACACCTTCCTTGGCGCCCTGCGCGAGGCGGTCGAGGCTCAGGTTGCAGGGGGTGATCTCGTTCCAGCTCGATGCAATGCCGATCTGGGGCTTGTCCCAGTCGTCGTCACCCATTCCGACCGCACGGAGCATTCCGCGGGAGGTCGTGGCTTCGATGCCGTCGGTGACGACGCGGCTGCGGGGCTTGATGTCGATGTCGGTGCGTGACTCGGGCATTCCCCGAGTCTATTGCCGCGCGCGAGCGCGTACTGTCGCGAGCTCCTCCAACAGCGAGGCCAGATCTTCGACGTCTGCCACGAAGACGGATGCCGCGCCCGTGGCATCACCCACACGAACACCGAGATCGTCCGAACCGAGGCTCGCGAGCGCGTCCTCATCGGTGACGTCATCGCCGGCGAAGAACACCGCGGTCGCCCGCGTGTGCGCGCGCAACGCCGCGATCGCGGAGTCCTTGCCCTCGTGGCGGAACGCATACTCGACCACACCTTTGCCCGTGCGGCGGCGCCAGTGGGCGGCATCCGTCGTCATCAGCTCGTCGACCGTGCCGCGCACGGTCTCTGCGATGTCCGCCGTGGCCAGGCGTGTGTGGAGGGCGAACCCGAAGGCCTTGGGCTCGATCCACACGCCGGGGAGGTCCGCGACGACCTCCTCGACGCGCGTGCGCAGAGTATCGCGGCGCCGTTCCTCGTCACCGTCACGGGCCGAATCGACGACCCCGCTCTCGGGGAACCAGAACTCCGCGCCGTGACTGCCGGCGAGAAGGTACGGCGAATCGTCGGTGTGCTCGGCGATCGCGCGCAGATCGTGCAGGTTGCGTCCCGACACGAGGGCCACGGTGGTCTCGGGCAGGGCGTCGAGTCTCTCGACCGCCGCACGGGCGCGCCGCGTCATCCGCGCCGTCATCGGCTCGTCGACGAGGGGTGCCAGCGTCCCGTCGAAGTCAAGCGCCACCAGCAGGTGCTCCGTGTCGGCGATGCGGACGATGTGCGTGTGCCTGTCGACGCCCCCGCTCACGAGCGCGCCTTGGCCTGGGCGAGGGCCTTCAAGAAGTCAGAGGACCATTTCGCCACGTCGTTGTCGAGCACCTTCTTGCGCATCGCCCGCATGCGCCGGCCTTGCTCGGCCGGGGGCATCTCGATGGCTCGGACGATCGTGTCCTTGAGGGTGTCGATGTCGTGCGGGTTGACGCGCAGTGCGGTTCCGAGCTCATCCGCTGCACCGGCGAACTCGCTGAGCACGAGCGTTCCCCGGTTGTCGACCCGGCAGGCCACGTACTCCTTTGCGACCAGGTTCATGCCGTCGCGCAGAGCCGTCACCAGCATGACGTCGGCGGCGAGGTACAGAGCGACCATCTCTTCCCGCGGAAGTCCCTGGTGCAGGTAGCGGATCGCCGTGTGGTTCAAGGTGTCGTGGTCACCGTTGACCCGCGTGACGGTGAGTTCGATCTCGTCGCGGAGCTCGATGTACGCCTGGACCCGCTCACGGCTGGGACTTGCGACCTGCACGAGCGTGACGTCTTCGACGCTGACGCGATCGTCGCCGAGCAGTTCGCCGTAGGCCTTGAGTCGGTGACGGATGCCCTTGGTGTAGTCGAGCCGGTCGACGCCCAGGAGGACCTTCTTGGGGTTTCCGAGGCCCTCGCGGATCTCGACGGCCCTCGCCTGGATGTCCGGTCGACGGGCGAGGTCGGCGAAGTGCTCCGCATCGATCGAGATCGGGAACGCTTTCGCGAGCGCCACGTGCGAGGTTCCGTTCTCACCGGGAACCCGGATACCCGATGCGCGGGTCTCGTAGTGGAACAACCGGCGCACGGCACGGGCGAAATTGCCGGCGTCTGCCACTCTCTGGAATCCGATCACGTCGGCACCGAGCAGACCCTCGAGCACGAGTCTTCGCCACGGAAGCTGGGAGTACAGCCCGTATGCGGGGAACGGAATGTGGTGGAAGTACCCGATCGTGAGGTCGGGGCGCATCTCACGCAACATCTTCGGGACGAGCTGCAATTGGTAGTCCTGCACCCACACCGTGGCGCCGGTCGCGGCAGTGCGGGCGGCCGCCTCGGCGAAGCGGCGGTTCACTCGTTCGTATGAGTCCCACCACACGCGCCGGTAGCGGGGTGCGGCGATGACGTCGTGGTAGAGCGGCCAGATGGTGTCGTTCGAGAAGCCCTCGTAATACTGCTCGACGTCGTCGGCGGAGAGGGTGACGGGAACGAGTCGGGTGCCGTCGAAATCGAATGGAGCCACCTCGAGATCGGCCTTGCCGGGCCACCCCACCCACGCGCCGTCGACGGAACGCATGACCGGCTCGAGAGCGGTGACAAGGCCCCCGGGCGAACGCCGCCACCCGCCCTCTCCTTGCCCCTCGGGCGCCCGGTCTACGGGCAGACGGTTGGCGACGACGACGAAATCAGCCTTGGTCACGGGGCTCCAGACACGCTCGGCAAGCAGGGTTCCCAGGCTACCGTGCATGCGAGCGCACAGCAGTTCGGGCCCACGTCGTGCTTCGCTTCGCCCTGCGAAGGGGGCGTGTTCGGCCATCGCGCGCTAGCGTGGGGGGATGCGCACCTACCTCTTCGGATCCGGGCTGTTCAGTGCGATCATGAGCGGACTGAGCTTGCTCCGTTCCGCCCGCGAAGACTCTCCCTTCACGTGGCGCACCGCGTTGGCGTGGATGAGCTGGGGTATCACCCTCGCGCTCGCGATCGGCTCCATCGTCGACACGCGTCGCGCGTCGCAAGGAAAGCTCGTCGCAACGGACTCACCTGTGCACGGCAAGGAAGCGAAGCTTCTCAAGAAGCAGCTGCGCAGCTGATCTCTTCGAGGATCACAGGGGCGATGTCCTCTGCGCCCGCTGCGGTCATCACGACCGTGTAGTGGTTGTGCGAACTCCATCGCTCGTGATTCACCCCGGGCGTCGCGGGCAGCATTCGCGCAAGATGCTCGGGCGAATACAGCCCAGGCGGCTCGTTCTGCAACCCGCGCGGCACCGTGATCAGGCGGGTCGGGTGTGTGAGAGCTGCGAGCGCATCCACGAGCGCGGTACCGGTGTTCATGTCGACCGTGTCGTCGACCGTGGTCGCATAACTCGTCGCCGGCCGGAAAGTGCCGGGCTCGGCCGGGACGAGGTCGTACGCGATGTAGTCCTCGAGTTCGGGTGACCAGCCGTCGACGAATCCCGGATGCTGCCGCCAGAACGTGTGGTAGTCCTCGACGCTGCCGAACCTCATCGAGAGGCGGGCCGCGGTGGGGCCGAGGATCGCCGCCACGAGCTCGTCCGCGTCCAAGCCTGCGGGAGCATCGAGGGGAAGGCCTCCGTCGATGAGAAGGAGGCGCGACACGCGGTGGGGATAGCGGTGAGCGAACACGAGCGCGACGAACGCACCCATCGAGTGGCCGACGACGACCGTCTGTTCGATGCCCAAAGTATCCAACGTCGCGGCGAGATCGTCCGCGTGGGCACGCAGGCCCGCCGGACCCGCGATCTCGTTGCTGCGTCCCCGCCCGCGCAGATCGGGGGCGACGGCACGAACGCCGGGCAGCCGGTCGACCACGAAGGGCCACGCGAGATGCGAGGCGGTGACGCCGTGGATGAGGAGCACGTCGGCCACGTGCGCACCCTCGGGGTCCCACACACCGACGCGCAGGTCACCGCCGTCGACGGAGACATCGACCGTCCGGTACGTGTGGGTCGTCATGACATCGCTCATCGCGCCGTCCACCCGCCGTCCATCGTGTACGAGGCCCCGGTCACCATTCCCGCGTGATCCGATGCCATCCAGCCGACAAGCGAGGCGACCTCATCCGCCTCGGTCAGACGCTTGATCGCCGACTCGGTGAGCATGATCCTCTCGATCACTTCACTCTCGTCGATCCCGTGGAGACGGGCCTGGTCGGCGATCTGCTTCTCGACCAACGGCGTACGGACGTAGCCCGGGTTGATGCAGTTGCTCGTGACACCGTGCGCACCGCCCTCGAGCGCAGTCACCTTCGAGAGCCCTTCGAGTCCGTGCTTGGCGCTGACGTACGCCGACTTGAACGCGCTCGCGCGCAGACCATGGACGCTCGAGATGTTGATGATCCGCCCCCAACCCTTCGCGTACATTCCCGGCAGAGCCGCGCGCACGAGGAGGAAAGGTGACTCCAGCATGAGGCGCAGCAGCAGCCGGAAGGTGTCGGGATCGTATTCCTGCACGGGCGACACTCGCTGGATGCCGGCGTTGTTGACGAGGATGTCGACGTCGAGCGAGAGATCGTCCAGCGCGGCGGTGTCCGCGAGATCGACCACCCACGCCTCTCCCCCGATGTCGGCGGCCGCGGCCGCCGCGGCATCCGCGTCCAGATCGGCCACGGTGACATGCGCGCCGCGACGGGCGAACTCGTGCGCGCATGCCAGGCCGATGCCGCTGGCGCCGCCCGTGATCAATGCACGTCGTCCGGCGAGGTCCTGGTGGGTCATGCGGTGCTGCCTTCCTGCGTGCGTGGTGCGAGTGCGTTGTCGATGAGGCGTGCCATCGAATCGAAGACCTTCGGATCGAGTTCGGACGGCGGGGTGCCCGCGGCGTCGCGCTCCCAGAGCAGGAAGCGCATGCCGATCAGTTCGCCCATGCCCATCAGTGCCCAGGCGGTGGTCTCTGGATCGAGCACACGGTCGACGTCACCGGTCTGCTGAGCAGCCCTCAACCCAGCCTCATAGCCTTCGACGATGCGGGTGTAGTGGAGACGCAGCACCTCGGGCGAGACGAACTCCGCCTCACGGACGACCCGGTACAGTGCCGGATGTTCCGCGGTGAATCGGAAGAATCCCTGAAATCCGGATCGCTCCGCCTCGAGACGCGAGGATGCCCCGGCCATCGCCTCCGACATCGAGTGGCGCACGCGGCGGTTGAGATCGATCACGAGAGCCTCGAAGATCGACTGTTTGCTGTCGAAGTAGAGGTAGAAAGTGCCGAGACCGACGCCGGCTTTCTCGGTGATCTTGACGATCGACGCCTCGTGATATCCCTGTTCGGCGAAGACGACCTCGGCCGCCTCCAGCAGCCGATGGCGGGTCGCCTCACCGCGCTTGGTCAGCGGACGCCCCGTGGCCTGCGAGACCGCGCCCGCATCGTCATCCGCGATGTCAGTGTGTGACGCCATCACGCATCCCCTCGATCAGTCGCGCCGCGCGCGCACGCAGCCGTGACCGTGCGAGCTTCTCGATCGTCGACCGCGGAAGCGTTTCGACGAATTCGACGTGGATCGGCACTTTGTACCCGGCGAGTTGCCGCCGCGCGTGCGCGATCACCTCGTCGACCGAGAGCGCCGCGCCGTTCTTGGGCACCACGAAGGCTACGCCCCGCTCCCCCCACACGTCGTCCGGAGCACCGACGACCGCGACATCCGAGATCAACGGGTGCTGGCTCAGCGCGTGCTCCACCTCTGCGGGGGCGACGTTCTCGCCGCCCGAGATGTAGATGTCCTTGAGGCGATCGACGATGCGGTAGACGCCGTCGCGGCGTTCGACGAGATCGCCTGTGCGCAGCCACTCCCCGCGGCGCGCGGCATCGGTCGCGGCGACGTCGTCGAGATAGCCGGCGAACACGCTCGGTCCACGCACCCACAGCTCGCCCGTTGCGTCTCCGTCGAGGGGGAGACCCGTCTCGGGGTCGGCGAGCCGCACGGACACGTGAGGGTACGGTCGCCCGACGGTTCCCGGATGGGCCGCGGATTCCGCCGCGGGCAGATGCAGGACGTTCGGCGCCGCCTCGGTGAGCCCGTAGCCCTGCGTGAGCGGGATCCCTCGCTCCGTCCAGGCTCGCTGCACGGCCGCGGGCGTCGTCGCGCCTCCGACGAGTGCGATCCGCAGCGTCGAAAGGTCGGCGGCATCCCAGTGACGATCGGCTGTCAACAACGCATACTGCGTCGGCACACCCATCATGGCGGTCACGCCGCGGTCGTGGATCAGCTGCAGCACGCGCGCCGGCTGGAACGAGCGTTCGAGCACGACGGTGGCTCCGGCCCACCACGCCAACAGCGGCTGGCAGTTCCAGGCCGCGATGTGAAACTGCGGCAGCATCGCCAGCACCACATCGTCCTGGTGGATGGGCAGCGCCTGCGACAGGGACAGGTTGTTCCAGAAGCAGTTCGCATGTGTGAGCACGACACCCTTCGGCGCCGCTTCGCTGCCGGAGGTGAAGATCACCATGAGGGGGTCATCGTCACGGACAGGGTGATCCTCCCCCGCGCGCGGTCCGGATGCCGGCGGCACGAGCGATTCGACACCGGTCGTGCCGAGCGTGGCCAGAGGTGTCTGGGCCGGGAGCATCCGCGATGCTTCACGGGCGAGGGTGTCGTAGTCGTCCTCGATCAGCACGAGCGCGGGGCGGGCGCGTTGCATGAGTGCACCCAGTTCGCCGGCGGTGAGCCGCCACGACAGCGGCACGAACGCCGCTCCGGCCAGCGCGCACGCGAAGAAGGCGACGATGTGATCTGCGGAGTTGCCGGAGACCGTCGCGATACGGTCGCCGCGGCCGTATCCGGCCACGCGGAGGCCGCGCGCGAGTTCGACGGAGCGTGACGACAGCGCGGCGTAATCGATCGTGACCCCTCGATCGTCGATCGCGATACGTCGCGGCGTGCGCGCAGCACGGTCGACGAGCCATCGCCCGATCGTGTGGGGGTCGTCCTCGACCACGTCCAGACTCGTCATCACCGCGCCTCGGCCGCCTCGGACTCGATGTCGGCGTCATCCATGGTTCGCATGGTGCTGCGCGTGGATTCTCCGCGACGACGCCGTGCCAGCTTGTCGAGGGTTCCCGCGATCCCGCCCGGCAGGAACATGACGACGAGGATGAACAGCACGCCGAAGAGGAACAGCGGCTCCGACAGCGGGATGCGCAGGACGTCGGGCAGCCCGGCGATCGCTTCGGAGCCGGCCAGCACCGTCAGTCGCTGGTCGAGAAGTGTGTACAGCACACCCCCGACGATGGCACCCCAACGGAACCCAGCGCCACCCAGCACCACCATCACCAGCACGGTGATCGTCAGGTCGGCCGACACCGAACGCGGAACGGTGCCCGACTGCAGCAGCATGTACGCCACGCCCGCGAGGCTGGCGAGCGTCCCGGCGACGATGAACAGCAGCAGCTTGACGCGGTAAGGCTGAAGTCCGAGCACCTTGACGCGCTGATCGTTCTCGCGCGTGGCGCGCACGAGGTGTCCGAGACGGGAGGAGTCGACCCACAGTGCGACGAGGTACACAACCACGAGCACCGCCAGGGCGAACCAGTACAGGTTGCGGGTGTTGACCACACCGACCAAGAACTCAGGCACGTGCGTCGTGTTGAGGCTCAAGCCCTCCTCACCGCCGGTCACTGCGGCGTTGCGCCGCACGAGGACAGAACCGGCCTGCGCGAACGCGAGCGTCACCATGGCGAACGGGATTCCTGACACCCGCATCGCGACGGCACCGGTCACCAGCGCGATCACCATTCCGCCGATGAGCGCGATGAAGACGCCGGGCCAGAGGGGAACACCGAAGTGTTCGAGGGCGATTCCGAGTCCGTAGGCTCCCGCGCCGAAGTACAAGGCGTGTCCGAACGAGAGCATCCCGGCCGACCCGAGCAGCAGGTTGTACGACAGTGCGAGAGACGCGAAGACCATGCACAGCGACAACAGGGCGAGCGTGCCGGGCATGTAGGTCGGCGTCGGCAAGATGCCCGGGATCGAAATGTTCAGAAGCGGCAGTACCGCCATGAAGACGACCAGCACGACACCGATCACCGCGGGGATGTAGCGGGTGAGGGAACGGGTGGAGGACGATGCGCCCTCGGCGTTGCGAAGAGTCATGCCTTCCTCCCCAGGAGGCCCGTCGGGCGGACGAGCAGGACGACGGCGAGGAGGATGACGACGATGAAGTCGCCCGTCCCGCCGAGATAGAAGTTGGCGAATTGTTGGAGGACCGCGACCAGCACGGACGCGATGGCGGCGCCGGTCAACGACCCGAGCCCGCCGACGACGGTGACGATGAAGGCGAAGATCAGAAGCGTCTGCCCGAGGTGTGCCGACACGAACGTCGAGTAGTGCATCGCCAACACACCGCCGATGCCGGCGGCGGCGCCGCCGATGGCGAACACGAGGGTGAAGGAGCGGCGCACGTCGATCCCGAGAGCGGTCACCATCGACCGGTTCTCGACGCCGGCGCGGATGATCATTCCGTAGCGCGTCTTCTGCAAGAAGATGACCAGTGCAGCGAGCACGAGGATCGCGGCGATCATGAGGACCCAGTAGGTATTGGGGATGCGGGCGCCGAGGACTTCGGTGGTTTCCTTGAGCCACGACGGTCCCGCGATGTGGATCGCGTCCGTGCCCCAGATGCCCTCGAACAGGGCGACCGCTGCGAAAGACAACCCGACGGTTACCAGCACCTGTTCTATATGGCGTTCGTAGAGCGGTCTGATGAGCACCAGCTCGGTCGCGGTCGCGAAGATCGCGCCGACGACGGCGCCCGCCAGGACCGACAGGAGGAACGAGCCCCACGAATCCGTCCCGAGCGATTGTGCGACCCACCACCCGATGAAGGCGCTCAGTGTCAGGAACGCGCCGTGCGCGAAGTTCAGCACGTGCATGAGCCCGTAGATGAGGCTCAGCCCGCTCGCGACGAGGAAGTACAGGGCGCCGAGGCCGATGCCGGTGATGAGGGTCAGGACGAGGGTGCTCATGCGTCGGCCTCCGTGGCATGCGGCGCGGTTGTCTCGGCGTGCACGCCGAGCAGACGACGGGTCAGGTCCTCGTCGTCGAGGATGGCAGCGGCGCTGCCGGTGTGGACGACTCGGCCTCCGCCGATGACGATCGCGCCGGTCGCGAGACGCCGGACGACCTCGAGGTTCTGCTCGACGAGCAGGATGGGAACCGTCTTGGACGCTTCGGCGAGGGCAGCGGCGACCTCGGAGACGATCTTGGGCGCAAGGCCCTTCGTGGGCTCGTCGACGAGCAGCAGCCGGTTGTCGTTCATCAGCGCACGAGCGACCGACACCATTTGCTGCTGACCGCCTGAGAGCGTTCCGGCCGGTTGGTCCTTGCGGGCGACGAGGTCGGGGAACAGCTCGGCGACGAACTCCCGGCGCGGGTTGCGCTGTCGTTCGGCCAACGCGAGATTCTCGGCCACGCTCAGCTTGGCGAACACTTCGCGGTCTTCGGGGACGTAGCCGACCCCACGACGGACGATCCGGTGCGTCGGCATCCCATCGATACGCTCGCCGCCGAGCGTGACGCGTCCGCGTCGATGGATGAGACCGAGGATGCCGCGGAGAGTCGAGGTCTTGCCGACCCCGTTGCGACCCAGCACGGCGGTGATGCCGGTCGCGGGGACGTCGAACGTGACGTCCTCGACGACCTGCTGCCCCGCGATCGTGCACCGCAGGCCCTCGACGGAGAGAATGGGTGTGGTCATGCGGCGGTCCCCGTTCCGAGGTAAGCGCTCTGGACCGTCGGATCGGCCATGACAGCCTCCGGCGTGTCGTAGGCGATGATGTTGCCGAAGTACATGACGGCGACCTTGTCGACCAGGCCCATGAGCACATCGATGTGATGTTCCACCATCAGCACGGTGCAGCCCTTCTCGGCGTGCAGGTCGCGGATGTTCTGGACCAACCCGGCCACGTCGCCGGAGGCGACACCGGCCATCGGTTCATCGAGTAGGACGATCGACGCTTCGGTGGCCAGGAGCACGGCGATCTCTAGCTTGCGCTTGTCGCCGTGGGACATGTCACCCGCCGCGGTGTCGAGTTTGTGCGACAGTCCGACGGCCTCAAGCTTCTGCAACGCGAGCTCGGTCGCGGCATCCGATCGCCGGGGGAAGCGGAACAGCGACGAGGAGCCGCCGAGCGAGACCTGTGCCGCGAGGCGCACGTTCTCGAGGACGCTGAGCCGCGGGAACAGACTCGAGGTCTGGAAGGTGCGCCCCAGTCCCGCCCGCGCCCGGGCGGGCACGGACGCCGACGTGATGTCGGTGCCGTCCATGAGGACTCGTCCCGCGGTCGGCCGGACGATCCCGGAGATCACGTTGAAGAGCGTGGTCTTGCCGGCACCGTTCGGGCCGATGACGCCGACGAGCGAACCCGCCGCGACGTCGAGCTGGACGTCCTTGAGGATGGATGCGCCGCCGATCTGCAGGCCGAGGCCTTCGATGCGAAGCGCGGACGGGACAGGAGCGCTCATGGGTTACTGCGCCTCTGCCGGAGCGACCTGGTCGGCCGACACGGTCTCGACGAGCTCGGGGACGAAGGTGTCACCGTCGGCGACGAGGCGCACCTGGTACATCTCCTGCAACAGAGCGTGGTCCCCGGCGCGGATCGTCATCGTGCCCTTCGGGCCCTCGAACTCGTAACCCTCGAGCGCTGCGACCATCGCGTCGACGTCGCCCTTGCCTTCCTTGATCGCCTGGACGACCATGAGCGCGGCGTTGAAGCCATCGGGGCTGAACAGGTCGACGGTGCCACCGGCGGCTTCGATCGACTCCACCATGGCGGCGTTGACCTCGTTGTCGGGTGCTCCGGCGAAGTAGTGGTTCAGGAAGCTGATCTGCTCCGAAGCCTCACCGTAGGCGCCGAACGTCGCGGCGTCACCGAGACCGGTCACGACGGGGATCTCATCCATGACGCCCTGCTGGCTCATGGCCTGCCACATGGCACCCGAGGTGGCACCGGCCCACGCGACGAACACGAGGTCGGGCTGCTCGGCGAGCACCTGCTGGGCGAACGGCGTGAACTCAGTGGCGTCCTCGGGAACGAGGATCGAGTTCACCTCGGCGC
Source organism: Microbacterium koreense (assembly GCF_042677105.1). NCBI lineage: Bacteria > Bacillati > Actinomycetota > Actinomycetes > Micrococcales > Microbacteriaceae > Microbacterium > Microbacterium koreense. Next base: position 1,730,935 of record NZ_JBHTIM010000001.1, on the reverse strand, counting down.
CGGCCGCGCCGAGGATCGCCTGGACGGCAGCCTCATTGCCCGTGCCGAATGCGGTGTTCTGCGCGAAGACCGTGACGGTCTTGCCGCTGATGTCGTCGAGGAAGGTACCGGCGGTGGCGACGTCCTGTGCGCTCTGGCGACCTGAGCGGAAGGTGTACTCGTTGATGCCGGTGACCGCGTCGGCAGCGGCGGGGCCCGAGATGTAGAGCACCTTGTTCTGGGCTGCCTGCTCGGCGACCGCGAGCGCGACGCCCGACGACACCGTCCCGGCGATGATGTTGACGCCTTCGCCGATGAGTTCCTTGACGGCGGTGACGGCCTTGTCGGCGTCGCCGGCGTCGTCCTTCTCCTCGACGACGATGCTCATGCCATCGACCTCGTTCGTGCCGTCGGTCGCGTACTCGAGACCGGCCTCGAAGCCGTGCAGGTACTGCTCGCCGTAGCTGGCCAGCGGGCCCGTCTCGCTCGTGACGATGCCGACCTTGATCTCCTCGGGGCCGTCACCGCCCGTATCGCCGGTTCCGCCGGCGTCGGTGGCCGGCGCGCAGGCCGCCAGGACGAGGGCGGCCGTGGCGACCACGGAGCCCAAGAACAACTTCTTCGTTACACGCATGTGCATGCCTTTCACCGTTGGAAGGATGTGGTGCCCCGCAGGGTTACCTGAAAGCTGATTCAGGTATTGGCAATGTATGTGAGCGAGCGCGGACGGTCAAGCCGGGCGGCGTGTCGTTATCGATTCGCGATCCGATATCCACAGCGCGCAACGACGAGAAGGGGACCCCCACCGCACGGCAGGGGTCCCCTCGGGAGTGGCGGATCAGAGCACGGCGCCGCCGACACTCACACAATTGATGGCGGGGCGATCGAACTCGACGACGACGGGGTCACCGACATGGGAGCCGTCTTGGTTGACCTTCTGGAGGGTGACCGACACCGTTCCGCCCGGCCGGGTGTCCCAGCTGGAGCCGTCGCCCTTGAGCGCGACGATGGACGTGTATTCGGCCGAGCCACGCTGCTTGTCCAGCGTGCGGTCGCCGGCATAGCGGGCGTCCCAGCCCTTTCCGCCGGTCGCCTCGACCGAGACGTTCCACGGGCGGTTCGAGTGCCCGACGGTCTCGACGTACACGCCGACGTAGGGCGTGTCGAAGAAGTTGTGGCAACCCGCCTGAAGGTTGACCTTGACCGAGCCAGCCTTCTGCGAGGCGACATAGCGGCCGTCCGCGAGGACGGAACCGGGATAGGACGCGGCCGATGCCGGAACCGCGGCGCCGAGCGCGAGCGCGCCGGCCGCCGCGAGGCCGAGCGCCGCCTTCGTGACGATCTTCATGTGTTCTCCTCCTGTGATCGGGCTGATCCGCCCGGGCGGCTTCGGCACAGGTCCGAGGTCGCCCGCGCGGATCAGCCCGTCATCAGCAGAAGCGGCAACCCGCTATGCGTTCGCACGCGGTTGCGCCACGTCCCTGCGCGACGCATCCCCATTCCTGTGATCACGTTTCGTTCCCCAGTAGGTGATCGGCGAGGCCAGTCACGCCCATCTGGCTCGGAGATTAGCAGTGTGCTCCGACATGGGTCGAGACCGAATCTGTGCCGATATCGGGGCGGCAGGGCGCATTCTGAACGAGAGAACCCCGGCACACAGCGATCTGCGTGCCGGGGTTTTCGTGGTGGTGCACCCCCAGGGACTTGAACCCTGAACCCACTGATTAAGAGTCAGTTGCTCTGCCGATTGAGCTAGAGGTGCGGACGATTCACACACGGCGAACCGAGGGTCAACATTAGCATCACGATCCGGTCTCCGAGAAATCGAGGGCACAGAGCGCCGGTTATCCTGATTCGCGTGACATCTGCCGCCACGGACGGCCCCGAGACGGGGGCTGAGATCGACCTGCACGCCGACCTGGATCTGGCGCTGCGACTGGCCGACGCCGCAGACCTTGCCTCGATGCCCCGCTTCGACGCGCCCGACCTCAACGTGCAGGCCAAACCGGACGCGACGTTCGTGACAGATGCCGACATCGCCACCGAAGAGGCGATCCGCACGATCCTCACCGCCGAACGCCCGGACGACAGCGTGCTGGGTGAGGAGTTCGGAACGACCGGCTCCGGCGCCCGGCAGTGGATCATCGACCCCATCGACGGCACCCACAATTATCTGCGCGGCATCCCGATGTGGACGACGCTCATCGCGCTCGCAGTCAACGGCGTCCCGCGTGTGGGCGTCGTGAGCCAGCCGGCGATCGGACGACGCTGGTGGGCGGCGGCAGGACTCGGAGCCTGGACGAACACACCGAGCGGGGGCATCCGTCGCATCCACGTATCGGACGTCGACACCCTCGATCGCGCGAGTGTCAGTTTCCAAAGCATCGAACAGTGGCGGGATGCCGAGCAGCTCCCGGCGCTCGAACGCCTCACGTCGGCGGTGTGGCGCGATCGCGGATACGGTGACGCCTGGCCGTACATGCTGTTGGCCGAGGGTCGCCTCGAACTCGTGGCCGAGTTCGGTGTGAAAGAGTACGACATCGCCGCCCTGGCGCCGATCGTGGAAGAAGCCGGCGGGCGCTTCACCGCGTTCTCGGGCACGGCCTCGATCGCTGAACGTTCCGCACTGGCCACCAACGGCCTCCTCCACCCCGTTTTCCTCGACCTCCTCCATTCCCCTGCCTGATCCCTTCCCGTCCGACTCCCCTCCCCATCGGAGCCGCTATGCCGACCCCCTTCGCCCGCCTGGGTGCCGCTCTCTCGATCGCCGCGATCGCGGCACTGGCCACCGCCTGCGCGGGCGCAGATCCTGAGCCGACCGCCACGGCCACCGCGGCGCCGACCGTGACCGAGGCCGCCCCCGAGCCCGTCGTCACCGAGACGGTCGAGCCGGAAACACCGGACCCGACGTGCGAGACGATCATCCCCGCCTCAACGGTGGAAGGGTTCGAGAGCATCGGATGGACGGTGCTCGCCGACCGCTTCTACCTGGGCGAGCTCGAACTGGCCGACGGCATCATCTGCACCTGGGCCGATTTCGAAGGGCCTGCCAGCGATAATCTGCAGCGTTTCGGATGGGCGCCGATCACCGATGAGGCGGCGGCGGATGCGCAGACCGCCCTCGTCGCAGCGGGGTGGATCCGCGAAGACGGCGCTGCCGGTGTCTACATCACCGAGGACCCCGAGACGACGATCTCCGCGGACGAAGAGGGCTACGGAATGACCTACCTGTTCGCCGACGGTGCGGTCACGTTCGCCGACACCAAGCAAGGGCTCTTGTTGATCGAGTGGCCGAATTGACCTGACGGCGCGCGTCGCGGGAATCGATACGGGCGCAGCAGCCCCCGGCGCGGTAGCGTCACTCTGAGCGCCGCCGCGCGCACGAGGAGGCCGGGATGCCGCACCACGACACGATCGTCGTCGGAGCCGGAGTGGCGGGCCTCACCGCCGCGCGGCTGCTCGCCGCGGAAGGACGGGATGTCATCGTCCTCGAGGCGCGCGACCGCGTCGGCGGACGCGTCGTGACCGATCGGCGATTCCAGCTCGTCACCGACATGGGTGCATCGTGGATCCACGGCGTGAACGGCAGCCCGGTGGCCGCTGCGGCCGAGGCGCTCGGAATGCGGATGTCCGAGTTCACCGTCGGTGGGTATCAACCCGACAGCCGCCCGATCGCCCACTACGGACCCGACGGCGCGCGGCTGTCGGATGCGCAGGCGCGCGCCTATGTCGCCGACATCCACGCAGTGGATGCGACGTTGGTCGAGGTGATCGACCGATCGTCCCCGGATGCGTCGTACCGTGATGTCACCGAAGCGGCGCTGGCCGCACAGGAGTGGGACGATACGCGGACGCAGCGGGTGCGCGAGTACCTCGAGCATCGCTCCGAGGAACAGTACGGCGCGTGGATCGAGGATCTGGCCGCGCACGGTCTCGACGACGACGCGATCGACGGAGACGAGGTCGTCTTCCCGGATGGCTACGACCGTCTCCCGCGGCGCCTGGCCGAAGGCCTCGACGTGCGCCTGACCCACGTGGTCTCTCGAATCGATTGGTCGGACGACGTGAGCGTCACAACCGATCACGGCACGTTCCACGCGAACCGCGCGATCGTGACCGTGCCCGTCGGTGTGCTGCAGTCTGCAGACTTCGTCATCTCACCGCAGCTTCCCGAGCCGGTCAGCACAGCCCTCGGCCGTCTGTCGATGAACGCGTTCGAGAAGGTCTTTCTGCGCTTTCGCACGAGATTCTGGGACGAGGACGTCTACGTGATCCGGCAGCAAGGCCCAGAAGGACGGTGGTGGCACTCCTGGTATGACCTCACCGATCTCCACGACACCCCGACGCTGCTCACATTCGCTGCCGGCCCCGCTGCCGAGGCGACGCGGGATTGGTCGGAGGACGAGATCGCCCGGTCGGTGGTCGATCAGTTGCGGCGTCTGTACGGCGCCGCGGTAGAAACCCCGACGCACGTGCACGTCACGGATTGGCAGGATGATCCCTGGGCACGCGGGTCGTATGCATACATGACCCTCGGCTCGACCACATCCGATCACGACGATCTCGCGACACCGATCGGCGACGTGCTGCACCTCGCCGGAGAGGCGACATGGACCGACGATCCGGCAACCGTGTCCGCGGCGATGCTGTCCGGCCACCGAGCCGCCGAACGCGTGCTCGGGCGGAGCGTTCCGATCCCCTCCGCGTGGCGAGATCTCTGACCGTCCCCCTGTCGACTGCGCGCGTTCCGGGCTACCGTGGAAAGCGAGAGCAGAATCGGGGGTGATGCCTCGTGACGGCATCCGAATCCGTGGAGCAACTCAGCGCACAGGATTGCTGGGGACTGCTCCAGTCATCGAATCTGGGCCGCCTGGCGGTGATCCGCGCTGACGGCGAGCCCGACATCTTTCCCGTCAATTATGTCTGCCACGAGGGAGCGCTCTACGTGCGCACCGCGAGGGACCGCAAGCTGTTCCATATCGCCCATCATCCGATCGTGGCTTTCGAGATCGACGGGTCGACCCCCGATGCCTACTGGAGCGTCGTGGTGCGCGGTCCTGCGTCGCGTGTCACCGATGATCGCGAGCTCCGAGGCAGCGGCGTGCGCGGCCTCGTCTCGAACAACCCCATCCCCTTGCACACCGCGATGAAGGTTCAGGCGAACACGGTCACCGGCAGGCGCCTGCGCCGACACACCGGATCGACGAGCGACGTCTACGCGTACGAGGGTGAGGCGACGACGTCGGCGACGCCCGTCGTCGAGGCGGACGCGCTGCCAGCGCGGTCCCAGCGGCCGAGCCACATTCCCCATGTCCCTCCGGTCGACGATCGCGCGTAGGCGCTCCGAATCAGGAGAGAAGCGTCTCGCCGACGTACCCTCCCCGAGCGCATCCGGGGGGAACGGCGAACACCGCTGAACCGATCGGGGTCGTCCACTCGTTCAGCAGGTCGAGCTCGTCCAGCCGTCGCTGGATCGGGACGAATTGACGATCGACGTCAGCCTGGAACGAGACGAAGATCAGTCCGGAGTCCGACACACGATCACCGGACGGGGCGTCGTCGTAGTTGTACGCGCGGCGGAAGATGCGTTCGGTCGGATCGTCGCTGCGCGCTCGTCGCAGGTGCGAGAACTCCGGGATGACAGGGAACCCTATCGACGTCGTCGCGTCGAAGTCCGGCTCGTCGAACTCGTCCGTTCCGGTCAACGGTGCACCGTTGGAGTGGAAGCGACCGATGGACTGATCGCGCCCGCCACGGTCGAGTCGGTCCCACTTGTCGAGATCCATGTGGGTGCGACGGATGACGATGCTCGTCCCTGCGGCAAGCCAGCCGTCCTCGATCCACACAACGGAATCGAAGTCGGTCGTCCCGGGAACAGGATTGGTCGTTCCGTCGATCTGTCCGAAGAGGTTTCGCATCGTCGTGCCCGGTTTCACGCTGCCGTACGCCTGTCGGAAACCGCGCTGCGTCCATCGCACGGTCGCGAACGTACGACTGTCCTTGAGCAGCATCCGGGTCGCGTGGGCGAGCGTGATCGGGTCGTCCGACGCGATCTGCATCAGCAGGTCACCGTCGCCGAACTCCGGCTGCAGTCGGTCGATGCCGAACGCGGGCAGGGGACGCAACCACGTCGGCGCGGCCCCGCTCGCCCGCGCCACGAGCCCCGGCCCGAACCCGAACGTGACGGTGAGCCGCGCGGGGGTCGTCGCCAGTTCCGGCTCCGAATCTGCCAGCGCGCCTTCCCCTTGTGTCAGGCGGGCGGCGTCGTCGCTCAGGATTCGCATGAGCCGCCGCAACGCGTCACGGTCGACCTCCGGGCGCAGATCGAGCGCGATGAACACGCCGTTCGCCTGCGCGTCCGTGTCGATGCCGGCCTGATGGTTCCCGAAGAACGGTACGACGGTGTCTCCGTTGAGAGGCACGGATGCCGCGACCGACCCGCCATTGTTCACGGCGTAGTCGACGCCGACCGCCGCGGCGGCGCCGACACCGGCGACGGCCCCTCCGAAGAGGAACTGCCGCCGGGTCGACCCACGGCGACCGGGATCGGAGCCCCGGTCTGCGGGCATCAGTGATCCATCTCCTCGTCTTCATCGTCGGAGTGGTCATGACCATCGTGATCGTGGTCCATCTCGGAGTGATCCCCTTCGTAGCTCTCGTTGGCACCCGAGTAGTCCTTCACCGGCGCGACGAACTCGAACGTCGAGCCGTCGGACAGCGTCAGGATGAAGGTCGCCTCGCTTCCGGCGACGAGCGGTGCGGTGAGATCCATGAGCATGAGGTGGTTGCCACCGGGTTCGAGGGTGAGACTTCCACCGGCGGGGATCACGAATCCCCCGTCGATCTCGCGCATCACCATCTCACCTGCGTCGTTCGCGGAGGTCTCATGCAGCTCGAGCATCGTGGACGCCTCGGACTCTGCCGAAACGACGGTGATGTCGGTGTCGCCTTGATTGGTGAGTTCGCCGAACGCGGCGGACATGCCTTCGTCGGCCGACTTGACCCACGTATCGACGATCTCGATCGATTCCGCTTCGGTCATCGTCTCCGCGGCGGGAGCGGACTGCGACGCACATCCCGAGAGCGCGAGTGCGCCCACGGCCAGGAGCGCGGCGAGGCGAGTCAGTGTGGTGGTCTTGGTGGTCATGGGTTGTGCCTTTCCGGGGTGTCTCTGTCGACACCGGATCTGTGTGTGACGCCGACTGTCCGGCGTCGGGTGAGGGTTCGCACGGCGACGTAGAGCGCGATCGCGATGAGCGCGCCCCCGACGCCGATGAGGACGGCGCGCAGTGCGCCGCCTTCCGAGTCGGTCTGCCTCTCCGCAGAGGTGGTCGCATCCGCTGATTCGACCGATTCGGCGTCCCGCGTGAGCGGATCGCCGTCACCGACCGTGAACGGCACGATGCCCGCGACCGGATGCCCGTCACCGGATACGACCCGCCAGCGCACCTCGTATCCCGCCTCGGGCATGCCGGGACGGATGATCGCTGAGACGGTCGCCCCGTCGACCAGCGGGTCTCCTTCGGTCCAATCGGTTCCGTCTGCGTCAGCCACCATGATGACCGCCCCCATCGTGAGGACGTCGCCGGTGAACTGAAGCGTCACCGTTTCGGGCGCTGCGACCAGCGCCTGGTCGGCGGCAGGGTCGCTCGAGACGAGTTCGTCGTGAGCGGATGCCGGAGCCACCGGTGCGAGCACCGCGACAACGGTGACGGCGACACCGGCGAGGATCTTGCGTGCGCGAAGCATGGACGCGCCCCTTCTCGTGCGCCGTCGACCGACGGCACGCGTCTGGGCACCCCGAGGGTGCGGAATCACACCGCCCGAGGACCGGCGCGGCGCGGAATCAGACCAGAAGGAGTGAGGGCGGACCGCGACGTGCGACGCTGTCGGCGTGCCGTCCGAGGCTCGGGAGTGCGCGGAGCTCCGACGCGACGACCGGAACGGGCCGCGGAGTCGGCGCGGCGAAGGCCGGAACGATGAGCCTTCGCCGCACGGCGGAGAGGAGATCACGTGCCAGTGCGCCCAGACGACGCGCTGCCGTCTCTCCGCGATACACGACGGCGATGGTGACGATGGCGGCGACTGCGTGGCTCACCCACATGGCGGCCCCGCCATGCATCATGCTCTCGACGAATGCGGGCTCCCCGGACAGCGTCTGCACATGGCCGTGCATGTGCACTGCGGTCGCCCGTGAGGAGCTCGGAGTGCCGAGCACGAAGAGCAGATGGTAGAGCGTCTGGCTGAGAACGACGCCGAGCGAGAGGCGAGCGAGCGAGAGCGAGCGACCCGTGAGCAGTGTGCACACCATGACGGACAGCACCCACGGCACCGCGATACCGAGCAGTGCCGGGAGGGCTCCCCCCGCGGCCACGTGTGACATCAAGGCGATGAACGTCGCGATCGAGGCAACGATCGTCCCCCGCACGACGCGCAGACCTCTCGATTGAGCCACGTCTCCATTCTGGCAGACGGGCGCGTGATGATCGGCGCCGGTCCCATCCCGGCGCGCGGACGCTTCGTCCCTACCGATCACGGCCAGACGGGGGCTATCAGCTCACCCAGCGCGCGGCGTCCGCACCCCACGGGCGTCCCACGTGCGAATAATCCGCGGGAGCGCCTTCGAAGGCCAGCACGGGAGGCGCGTACGTGATGCGACCGCGGCGGTGTGTCGGCAGCGTTGTCGCGCCGTCGAGGTCAAAGGCTCCGCCTTTCGCACCGACGGCGGCCGCAGAGCCGGCCGAAGACAGAAGCGCGTGGGCTGTGCGCGCCAGTGACATTCGCACGTCGATCGAACCGCCCACTCTATGTTGTTCGCGCAATGCCAGAACGATCGCGGCGGCGAGAAAGTGTCCCGTGGCGTGGTCGAGCGCCTGCACGGGCAGGGCACCCGGAGTGACACCATCGACACTCTCGACCAGCGAGACACCGCACACCGCCTGCACGATGCTGTCGAATCCGCGCCGGCCGGCCCAGGGCCCCTGCCACCCCCAGACGGAAACGGAGGCCGTCACCACCCCTGGGACGCGTTCCGCGAGAGAACGCGCATCGAGCCCGAATCGCTCGAGGGCTCCGGGGCGATACCCGGTGAGCACCACGTCGGCGCGCGACAGCAGCCGATCGAACGCCTCGCGGTCGGCGCGCTCGCGCAGGTCGAGCAGGGTCGACCGCTTGCCCTGACCTGTGTCCAGATGGATCCACCCGATCTCGGGGTGAGACGGCGTATCCACACGCAAACCTCCGCACCGGCGAACGCAAGGTCCCGCGAGGCGACGGGTCCCGCCAGCACCCTCGTGAGGTCGAGTACCCGGATGCCGCTCAGGGGCGCACCACCCTGGTGCCATACCCGTGGGGCCCCACCCTCGACGGACGTGTGCTGCACCACCGGGGCCGCGTTCACGGCACGGCCCGGCGCTCCCTCACTCCACGACTGCGGTGTGCGCGCGGCTCCGACGACGGCACCGATGCGCGCGGCGCGCTCTTCGAGATCGAAAGAATTCCTGTCGCCGATCGCGCGCGCCACGACCGGCACCTGTGCGTCGTCGCTCACACCGAGGAGCGAACGCAGTGCCCGCTCATGGTGGGGATAGTTCGCATGCGAACGCACCCAACCGTCTGCCGTCCGCCAGAATCCCGACAGCGGCGCCCAGGCCACCGGTCGCACTCCGTCGATACGCAACACGCGATCGCCGGCGAAGGATGCGGCAACGGCGGCTCCGTCGACCGAGACGCGGGAGATGTCCTGGGCACCGCACTCCGCCACAATGAGGTTGACCGCCAGCGACGCGAGCGCCACGCTGTCATGCGCGAGAGCCGCCACAGGTAGACGCGACTCCCAGGGGCGAACACCGTACGGAGTCTCGATGTACTCGGCGGCCCACGCAAGGTCGAGGCACGCCGCGAACTCCCGCCCGACATCCCCGAGCGTCATGTCGCGACCGGCTGATCAGACCCGAACCGCGAACGTCCTCGAATCCACCATCGCGGCATGTCGCCGGCGTCGTGCGTCATGTCGCACACCCTAAGGGGTCGACGTCATGATCCGCCCGCGGACCGTCGTCGGTGAGATCGAGAAAGCCCCGCGGTCCCCTGTTTCCAAGGGACCGCGGGGCGTGAACTCCGTGACAGCGGCAGTGGAGATGGGGGGAATCGAACCCCCGTCCATCGCTGAGATACTGCGTCTTCTCCGGGCGCAGTCTGTGAAGACGTTCTGCTCGGCTCCGACCTTTGTCACAGACACCTAAGTCGACGAGCCCAGCCTGGGAAGAGTCCCGCGTGACGTCCAGACGCCGTCACACAGCAAGATTCCTAGATGACGCCAGGATCCGTGTCGGAATCAGCCACGGTCTGACGGACTATCGGGCTCGCTTATGCAGCGAGGGCGAAGTCGTTGCGCTTTGCATCGGCAACTATTGGTTTGCAGAGGGCGTTTACGAGATAACCCTGCATCCTCGGCCCGCTTCCCGCAGATTCACAGGCGATGTCGAAACCGATCATCCCCGTGAACCTTCGTGTGAAGGCGGCCGCTGTCACACTGTGGAGTTGTCATGTTTCGGATGCCGTGACATCCGAGCACATCAGGATACAACGTGAGCGGCCATCCCGCCATTCCTCACACGAAATCGAGTTCACCGCGCACGATCGAGTCACCGGAGTGCGAGGGATCGCCGTCGTCGTCCTCCTGGGAGATGTCGACGAGGACGTACTCGCGGATGTCGATGTCCGCCGGCACCGGGAAGACACCCTCGCTCCCCTCGAGCACGCCGAGACTGATGAGAGCCGACGCATCCGAACGGATGAGCCACACCTCTCGGTACCCGACGTCGGCGGCGTCCGCGTCGAGCGCGACGAGAACCTCAACCTCGCCCTCGGGCGACTCGATCACCGTCGCGTGTCCGAGGGATCCGGGATGCTCGGGGAAGGCATCCAGGGTGGCGGAGGCGAGCTCGACGACCTGCGGAGCCCGCACGAGGTTCCACACTCCCGCGATCCCGAGAACCACGACGAGGCTGGCCGCGAGTCCGAACAGGACGCGTGAGACGGTGCGCGAGCGCGCGGGCACCGTGGCCACGGTTTCTTCCGCGGCACGCGCCGCGCTGACGTCGGCGACGATCCGCTCCCATACCCGTTCAGGCGGCGCTTCGAGCTCACCGACGGTAGCCGTGGAACGCCCCACCGACACCGTGTGCTCGAGCTCGGCGAGTTCGAGAGCACACTCGTCGCACGCGTCGAGGTGCGTCGTCTCATCAGATGTAGGTTCTTCGCCGAAGGCGATCAAGGCGAAACGATCCTGGTCAAGATGTGACATGTCCCACCTCCAATCGTGTGCGCATTCTGGTCAGACTTCGTCGAATATGGCTCTTCACGGTACCGAGCGGCATCTCGAGCCTCTGGGCTATCTGGTCGTGCGTCAGGTCGTCGTAGAACGCGAGCCGCACGACCGTTCGCGCATCGGGTTCGAGTCGTTCGATCTCGTCGGCCAGCAGCAGACTGTCGCCGAGGTCGACCTCTCCCCCGACGAGTTCGTCCGGGTGCGCGAACCGCTGCAGTTCTTCTTGCAGCGCCTTCACGCGAGCCCGTGCCTCGTGGGCGTCGGCAATGCGTCGCCTGGTGATCATCACGAGCCACGTCGACAACCGCGACTTGGCCGGATCGAAGGATTCCCGCGACGTCCACGCCGACACGAAGGCCTTCTGCGTGACGTCTTCCGCGTCACCACGGTCGCCGAGCGAACGCAGCGCAAGGGTGAACACGATCGGCGACCAGCGCCGATACACCTCTTCGAGTGCGCGTTCCTCTCCAGCTCGGAAGCGTTCGACGAGGTCTTCGTCATCGGGGGCGGACACACCCGCTCCTTTCTCTGCAGATCAATCGACGGGCGTGGCGATCGTCACCACGTTATCCCGGTAGCGACCGACCGACGGGTCGTACTCTCCCCCGCAGGTGATGAGCACGAGGTCACGAGATCCCTGCCGCGCGAACAGTTCGTCCACGGGCAGGTCGGTTTTGCGGTAGTAGGTGACGCTGTCGACGCGGTAACGGTGCGTGGTGCCCGCGGCATCCGTCACCGAGACCTCGGCACCCGCACCCAGATCGCGGAGGCGACTGAACGGACCGATCGGATACTCCGGCGCATCGACGTGGGCTGAGATCACGACGTTGCCGTCGCCACTGGTGGGATCTGCCCCGAAGCGATACCACCCCGCCACCGCCGGGTTGGGGTCGAGCTCCATGAAGCCGCCGGGTTCGATCCCGACGGGAACGACCGGCACATCGATGTCTACGGAGGACACCGCCACCCGCACGGGCGGCACGTCGGGGACGGCCGGCGTGAGGGTGGCGGCGGTGACGGGGACCTCCACCTCGGGCGTGGGAAGCGCCCGAGGAGTCTCCGTCACGACCGGCGGGGTGGACGCCTCGGGGGTCGCGCCACACCCCGCCGACACGAGGACGATCACCGCCGCAGCCAGCACGGCGGTGATCGTCCTCGTCATGATCCGGTCCTCAGCGGGTCGACCGCGCACGGACGACGACCGCCGACGAGATCCCAATGGCGAGGAGGAGAGCGATGCCTCCCCCGATCAGGAGCATCTGCATGGCGGCGTCCTGCTGTGCGAGCTGCCCGCCCGTACCCGAGTCCACGCCACCGGGCGCGGAGTGCAGACCGCTGATCGTCTGGACGGCGAGCGCGAGGGTCTCGTCCTCGAGGCTGCCCCAGGCGTACACGATGGTGAGCGTTCCCTCTTCGATCGTCACGTCCGCCGGTCCGAGCACGGGCTCGGTGGTTCCGGCGGCGGCGACGGATGCGGAGATGGTTCCGGGTGCGAGGTTGAGTGTCGCCTCGTCGGGGTTCGCGAGTCCTTCGATGACCGCTGTGCCACCGGCAAGCACATCGACGGCGGGGGCTGCAGCGTCGTGACGCACGGTCAGACGGCCTTCACCCGCGGCGGTCTGCGACGTGTCGTTGACGTACGGGGTGAGGGTCGGGTCGCCTGCCTCGGTGAGATGGGCGACCGCGGTGTAGTTCATGCCGCCCTCGAGGGTGACGGTGGCAGGTCCCAGGATCGGGGCACTGTCATCCGCGGCATCCGGAGCGGTCAGAGCGACTTCGTAGTCGCCCGCGGGGAGGTCGAGGGGGCCGGCGAGGTCGCCGGGTGCGAAGTCGTCGAGAGTGAGGTCTCCGTTGACGTACACATCGACGGGTGTGTCCGGGATGCCGTGGAGGACGGACAGCTGGGCGTTGTCGGCCCCGGCTGCGTGGGCGGGCGCGATCAGGCCCATAGCTGCGATGGCCCCGGCTGCGACGCCGAGAGCGAGTGTCTTGCGCACGTTCTTTCCCTTCATCGGAGGCGGTCGTTCACCGCCCTGGTGAAGAGTGATTCCGGGCGACGGAGTGTTTTGGATGCACCTGGATGGAATTTTTCTCAGGATGCTCGCGACCGGCCCCGCGTAGGGTCGAGCCCATGAGCGAAGTGACCATCACCGTCCGGGGCGAGCACGAGGCGCGCGTGGCGCCCGAAGAGGGCATCGCCCAGATCTCCGTGCGCACCGAAGGGCATGACCGCGGCGATGTCGTCGAGCGGATCGCCTCGCTGGCCACGCCGATCCGCGAAGACCTCGCTGCGCGCGCGGCCGCCGACGAGGTGACCGACTGGTCGAGTCAGCGGGTGTCGTTGTGGGCGAACAGGCCGTGGAACAGCGAGGGCAAGCAGCTTTCCCTCGTTCACTACGCATCCGTCGAGATGACCGCCACCTTCACCGATTTCGCGGCACTGTCGTGGTGGGTCAGCAACGTCGCCGAACGCGACGGCGTGCAGATCGACGGCATCTCGTGGCGCCTCACCCCGGCGACCGCGGCGCGTGTCGAAGCGGATGTCGCAGCCCATGCGGTGCGCGTGGCCGTCCAACGTGCGCAATCTTATGCGGATGCCCTCGATCTGGGCGCGGTCATCCCTCTCGAGATCGCCGACACCGGACTGCTGGTGAAGGCGGATGCCGGGGCAGGCCCCGAGATGCGCCTCGCGCGGGCCGCATTCGCGGCCGATACCGGCGCAGGCGGTCCCGCGCTCGAGTTCGAACCCGAGGACATCGTCGTGTCGGCAGCGGTCGAGGCGCGTTTCACCGCGCGCGCACACTGACCTGCGGCATCGGTCCGATCGCGGGGAATGAGCTCAGTCGCCGAGACGATTGCGTGAGCGCATCGCGCGTTCTGCTTCACGTTTGTCTTCGCGCTCGCGGATCGTCTGCCGCTTCTCGTACTCGCGCTTGCCCTTCGCGACCGCGATCTCGACTTTCGCACGGCCGTCCGAGAAATAGAGCTTCAGCGGGATGAGTGTGTAGCCGCCGGCAGAGATGGCATGCGAGAGCTTGATGATCTCGGCCTTGTGGAGCAGAAGCTTGCGGGTGCGCTTGGTCGAGTGATTCGTCCAGTGCCCTTGCGAGTACTCGGGAATGTGCACGGCATCCAACCATGCCTGCTCACCGTCGATGTAGGCGTAGCCGTCCGAGAGGTTCGCGCGTCCCTGGCGCAGCGACTTGACCTCGGTGCCTGTGAGGACGAGGCCCGCCTCGTAGGTCTTCTCGATCTCGTAGTCGAAGCGCGCGCGCCGGTTGGTCGCGATGACCTGCTCGCCGCGTTCCCTGGGCATGGTGACTCCTCGATCGGATGCCGCGACGCCGGATCCCCGACCGGTTCGGGTGCGCACGACAGCCTGACAGTCTACAACGCCTCTTGCGCGAGACGCCCGCAACTCAGGCGCGCAGCCAGCGGCGGATGGCGAAGCTCGCCGACAGCGCGGCCAGCAGCACGCCGATGATCACGAGCACAGGGACGACCATCCACGCCTCGGGAATATCGACCCAGGTCGTCACGAACGCCAGACGCTCACGCAGGTAGCCGTTGACGCCGAACTCGACGCCGGCGATGACCGCTCCGCTGGCCAGTGCTGATCCGATGAACGCCGCCAGAACGCCTTCGAGCACGAAAGGGGTCTGGATGAATCTGTTGGAGGCGCCCACCAGCCGCATGATGCCGATCTCGCGCCGTCGCGCATAGGCGGACAGGCGGATCGTCGTCGCGATCAACAGCACTGCGGCGATCAGCATGAGGCCGGCGATGCCGACGGCGATGTACGTCGCGACGGTCAGCGCCGAGAACAGCGGTTCGAGGTACTGCATCTCGTCACGCACGTCTTCGACGCCTGTCATCCCCGAGAACGCCTCGACGATGACGTCGGATTGTCGTTGATCGACCAGGTTGATCATGAACGTCTCGTTGAGCTGTTCGGGCGTGATGACGCTGGCGTAGTCCTCACCGAGCAGATCGACGACGTTCTGGTACGCCTGCTCGCGATCCTCGAACTCGACGTCGCGGATGATTCCGGCCAGGGCCGGACTCTCGAGTTGCGTTTCGACCTCGATGAGCTGATCGGGGGTGGCCACTCCCCCGGTGCAGGTCTCCGTCGTGGAGCTCTCGCTGCACATGTAGATCGCGACCTGGGCACGATCGACCCAGTAGTCGCGCATCGTGCCGATCTGCATCTGCATGAGGATGGCCGCGCCGACGAAGGTCAACGAGACGAACGTGACGAGCACGACCGAGATGACCATGGATGCGTTGCGACGCAGGCCGGTGAACGCCTCCGACAGGATCAGACCGGCCCTCACGAGGTGGGCCCCACTTCGTCATCGGGCTCGCCGTCGCGCAACCCCAGTCGGTCAGCGAGACCGAGTTCTTGCACGTCCATCTCGATCGACTCCACCACGGGAATGGGATTGGTGCGCGCCACCGGCGAAGGCTCGGGTCCGCGCCCCGGCGCGGGCTCGACGGCCTGCGGAGCGGCATCGTCGGCGGCTGCGGCATCCGTTGTGGTCGGATCGGGGGTGAGCGGATCGGGGGCCTCACCATCGTCACCGAGAGCGGCAGCGGATTCTGCGATGGCCGACTCCGAGGCCTCGACCGTTCGCGCCTCGAGCGCCGGCTCCGCCGCAGCGGCAGCCGCCTCGATCGCGGCATCGACGGCAAGCGGTTCGACGGCGCCCGTCTCGACGATCTCGCGGTGAAGCTCCAAGACAGCGGTGAGCGCCGCGACGGACGCGGCCCCCTTCTCTGCGGCGGGCGCGAGGCTCGGAAGACCCGAGGTGTCGCCGTAGCCACCGTGCCTCTCGTCGCGGATCATCTCGCCGTGTCGCAGTTCGATCACGCGCCGTTGCATCTGGTCGACGAATCCCGCCTCATGAGTGGCCATCACCACGGTCGTCCCCCCGGCGTTGATGCGGGCGAGGAGCTGCATGATGTCCACCGAGGTGGCGGGGTCGAGGTTTCCGGTCGGCTCGTCGGCGAGCAGCACCTGTGGCCGGTTCACCAGCGCACGGGCGATCGCCACGCGCTGCTGCTCGCCGCCGGAGAGTTCGTGGGGAAAGCGCTTCTCTTTGCCCGCGAGTCCGACGAGGGCGAGGGCTTCGGGGACCGCCTGCTGGACGAATCCCCGGGACGACCCGATGACCTGCAGGGTGAACGCGACGTTCTGGAACACCGTCTTGTTCGGCAGCAGCCGGAAGTCCTGGAAGACCGCCCCGATGTGGCGGCGGAAGTACGGGACTTTACGATTCGAGAGGGTACGGAGGTCACGCCCGAGGACGACCACGCGACCGGCGGACGCGGTCTCCTCGCGCAGGATGAGCCGCAGGCACGACGACTTTCCCGACCCTGAGGCGCCGACGAGGAACACGAACTCCCCGCGCTGCACCTCGAAGTCGACCTCGTTGAGGGCGGGCCTGGGGGTGCCACGGAAGCGTTTCGTGACGTTTTCGAACCGGATCATGGCGTGTCGAGCCTAAGCGCGCGCCGCGCCGCCGCTCCGAACGACACGGCGACGAGGCCGAGGGCGGGCATTCGACGACGAGGCAGGATCGGCGGAGGCGAGGACGTGGGAACGGCCGCGGGGTGCGACGACTCCTCCACAGCGACGGCCGATCGCCCACTCTCCACAGGCTGTGGATTATCCTCCTGATCTGGGAGAATTCCTACGCTGAATGTCCGAGGGGGTCACCAGAATGGAGTCATGAAGCCACTCCTCGAGCACCTCGATGACCTCGCGTCACTCGTGGATTCTGCGAGGGCCGGCTCCGAGGTGTCGACGTTGCCCGACGCCGAGCTCGTCGAGGCGCTCACGGCGGTCGGTCGCCTGCAGCGGCGCGTCGAGGCGTTGCTGATCGACGCGGTCGATGAGGTAGCGGCTCGGTCGGCGACCCCGTTCGTCGGCGACCGTCTGACGAGCAGGTTCGGGTGTCACGATGTCAACGAACTGGTCCAGCGCACGACGTTGGTTGCGCCGCAAACCGCCTCACGTGTCACGCGCGCGGCGCGCGCCGTCTGCGGTGAACGCGCGCTCGTGAGCGGGGAGGCGCTCGAGCCTCTGTTTCCCGCCGTGCGGGCCGCCCTCGATGCCGGTGCCGTCGGAGTCGACGGCGTTCTCGCCGCGACGACCGAGATTCTCACGGCGGGGCGACGGGTCGGTCGCGACGAACGCCTCTTCGCCGACCAGGCTCTCGCCGATGTCGCGCTCGGCTGCGGTCCGGACGCCGCACCGCCTGTATGCGCTGATCTTCTCCGCGTCCAAGCGCACGCGTGGGCGACGGCGATCGACCAAGACGGTGCCGAGCCGAAAGAAGCGCTCCAGGCGCACAAGCGTGGGGTGACACTCGGCACCCCGGGGCTTCACGGCGTACCCGTGCGTGGAATGCTGCTCCCCGAGGTCGCCGCGCAGTTCCAGCAGATCTGCGATGCGCTGCTGAGCCCGCGCGCCGGGGTCCGGTTCGACACCCCAGAACACGACGATGACCAAGGCGCCTCAGACAGTGATGCCCCGACGTCCGGACCGGCAGACACGCGCACACGCGCTCAGAAGCAGCATGATGCCCTGGCCACCGCACTCGGTGTGGCCGCCGCCAGCAGACAGTTGCCGACCGTGGGCGGCGCAGCACCGACACTCGTGGTCTCGGTGCGCGAAGAAGACCTCTCGCGCGACAGTGGACACGCGTACGTCGACGCGCTCGGCGTTCCGGTTTCCCTCGGTGCGGCGCGCCATGTCGCCTGCCGAGGTGTCACCCAGCGCATCAGCCTCGACGATGCGGGGCGCATCCGGCGCCTCGGCACAGAAGAACGTGTCTTCAACAAGCACCAACGCCGCGCAATCGCCCTGCGTGACGGCGGATGCCTGATCCCCGGCTGCAGTGTTCCGGCGGCCTGGTGCGAGATCCACCATGTCGACGAACACGCCCGCGGCGGGGCGACACATACCGACAACGGCGTCCTGCTGTGCTGGTTCCACCACCGATTCCTCGACACCCACGGGTGGTCGATCCGTATGGACCAGGGGGTGCCGTTGGTGAAGGCGCCGCGGTGGTATGACCCCGGCAGAGGCTGGCGGGCCGTGACCCGCTCCCCCACCCGGTTACGATCGCGCGTCCTGCGAACGTGACGCGCCGTCGCTCTGCCCCCGCGACGCCACGCGTGCGACGGCGGGTGCGCCGGCGAGGTCAGTCCTCGTCGTCGCGACGCTTGCGCCAGCGGATGCCGGCCGAGATGAGGCCGTCGAGGTCGCCGTCGAAGACGACCGCGGGGTTTCCCACCTCGTACCCCGTACGCAGATCCTTCACGAGCTGCTGACCGTACAGGAAGTATGAGCGCATCTGGTCGCCCCAACTCGCCGTGATGACGCCGGCGAGTTCCTTCTTCTTGGCCGCCTCTTCTTCTTTCTTCAGCAGCAGCAGGCGCGTCTGCAGAACGCGCATCGCGGCGGCACGGTTCTGGATCTGCGATTTCTCGTTCTGCATCGATACGACGATGCCGGTCGGCATGTGCGTGAGGCGCACCGCCGAATCGGTCGTGTTGACGGATTGTCCGCCGGGGCCCGACGAACGGAAGACGTCGACGCGAATGTCGTTCTCGGGAATGTCGACCTCGACGGCCTCCTCCATCACCGGGATCACCTCGACCGCGGCGAAGGACGTCTGCCGTTTGTCGGCCGAACCGAATGGGCTGATGCGGGCCAGGCGGTGCGTTCCCGCTTCGACCGACAGCGTGCCGTAGGCGTACGGCGCGTCGACCTCGAACGTCGCCGACTTGATGCCCGCACCCTCGGCGTACGAAGTGTCCATCACCTTGACCGGATACTTGTGACGCTCGGCCCAGCGCAAGTACATGCGCATGAGCATCTCGGCGAAGTCGGTGGCGTCGTCACCGCCGGCACCGGAGCGGATCGTCACGACCGCCGAGCGATCGTCGTACTCGCCGTCGAGCAGCGTCTGCACTTCGAGCTGGCTGACGATGTCTTCGAGCTCGGCGAGTTCCTTGCGAGCCTCGTCGGCGGAGTCTTCGTCCTCCATCTCGATCGCGAGCTCGATGAGCACGTCGAGGTCATCCAGGCGTCGCTCGATGTCGGTCACGCGCTTGAACTCGGCCTGCCGGTGACTGAGTGCACTGGTGACCTTCTGCGCCCGTTCGACGTCGTCCCAGAGGTCGGGTGCACCGGCCTCTTCGCTGAGCCGCTCGATCTCCTTCGTGAGCGCAGGGACGTCGACCACCGCCTGGATGTCGGCGAAGGTGGCGCGGAGGGCCTGGATATCGGCGGAGAGATCGAGCTCGAGCATGGCACTCCAGACTAACGTGGATGGACGTGTCCCATGATCCCCCGTCGTTGCGCGCTCGCGACGTGCTGTGGCGGTTCGGACCGATGGTCTATGGACCGACGGTCCTGTTCGCCCTCGGCGAGGGCGCGGTCATCCCCCTCATTCCCGTGATCGCCGCGCGCCTCGGCGCCGATGTCGCGACCGCCGCGCTCGTGGCATCTGCACTGGTCGTCGGGCAGCTCGCCGGCAATCTCCCTGCCGGGTGGGCCGTCGCACGGCTCGGAGAGCGGCTGACGATGGCGATCGCCGGAACCGTCGCGCTGGCGGGTGTGGTCGTGATGGCTCTGGCACCCCACCTCGGCGTCTTCGCCATCTCGGTGCTGTTGATCGGATTCTGTGCCGCCGCGTTCGGCCTGGCCCGGCATTCCTTCATGACGACCCGCGTTCCACTGACCTTCCGCGCCCGCGCACTCTCGCTCCTTGGCGGCACCTTCCGGTTCGGCATGTTCATCGGACCGTTCGTCGCCGCCGCCCTCCTTGCGGTGTTCGAAGACGAGCACGCGGCGATCTGGTTCTTCGGGGTGTGCCTGATCGCCACGGTTCTGCTCGTGCTCCTCGGCCCCGACCCCGAGAAGCAGTTCGCCGCGCCTCAGCCGTCCGGTTCCCCGCCTGGCGCGACCGAGCAGAACGGCACCCTGAGCGAAGACACCGGCGAGGCGATCACGGGATCGCTCCCCGTGGTCAGGCGCGAGGGGGTGTTCCGCACGATGTGGCGGTTCCGCGGAGTGCTCGGCCGCCTGGGCGTGGCAGCGGCATCCCTGTCGGCCGTTCGCTCGGCGCGCCAGGTGGTGCTGCCCCTGTGGGGTGTGTCGATCGGACTCGACGCCCAGACCATCGCCCTCGTCGTCGGCGTGTCGGGGGCCATCGATTTCGCGCTCTTCTACGCGAGCGGTCAGGTGATGGACCGGTTCGGGCGACTCTGGGCGGCACTCCCGGCCATGATCCTCATGGGTGGCGGATTCATCGCCCTCTCGTTCACGCACGATCTCGGTCAGTCAGCGATGTGGTTCGCGATGTTCGCCGCGGTCCTCGGCGTCGGCAACGGGCTGTCCAGCGGCATACTGTTGACCCTCGGCGCCGATGCCGCGCCCAAGACCGACCCTGCCCCGTTCCTCGGGTCGTGGCGCACGCTCACCGACGCGGGCGGAGCCACCGCTCCCCTCTTGGTATCGGCGATCGCAGCCGCCAGCACCCTGGCGGTCGCCACCGGCGTGATGGGCGCCGTCGGATTGCTCGGCGCCCTGGCCTTCTATCGCTGGGTGCCGCGCAACACGGACTGAGCGACGTCCCGTCGACGGTCCGCGCGGTCGCCGATGTCGGAGCGGAAGTCGGGACCGAGCGGCACAGCCCACGGATCAACGCAACGCGGTGCGACTCGTCGCCGTTGCGGTGAGGTCCACCCCGTCCGGCACGAAGAGCGAGAACACCGGCGGATGCCACGTGCCACCGACCGTGACGCGCGCAGACGACCCGTCGGGCGCATCCGCCGCGATGAGATGCGCGTCGGTGCCCGCAGCCGACAAGAGAGCGGTCGCTTCGTCGCGGACGGCAGACGAGGAGACACGCGCGATCGGGCCGTCGTCGACGATCTCGAGCGTGAATCCATCTGCACCCGCCAGTGCCGCGGCATCCGCGAGCGAATCCAACCGCTTCTGCGCGAGATACAAGCTCGTCGCATCGACGCAGACGAGGATCGTCGCCAACGCGAGGACGGCGTAGCCGAGGATCAGGATCAGGACGCTTCCCTCATCGTCGCCCGCGATCTGCGCGCGGCGCCGCACCCACGCGATCACGGTCCACCCCACACGCGCGACATCTTCTGCACCGCCACACCCTCGACCGGAACGACGGCGACACGATCGAGATCGAGCACCGGCGGCACGAGCGGTAGAGCGACCTCGCTCTGAATCGTCACGACGATCGTGGCTCCCGCACGTGGGCACCCCCCGACGGACTGTCCGCAGTCGATGTTCAGTGCGAGGCGAGAGGCGTCGATTCCGTACTCGCGCGTGATCGATTCGAGCACCGACCGCGCCCGACGGTCCGCCTCCGCCGCATCCGTCGCCGTCGAGATCGCGCGCGCGACGTGTCGGGCGCCCGATTCGACGCCGAGCGCCTGCTGCTGGATCATCCCGAGCGCCACGACGAGGTAGACGACCGGAACAAGCAACACCAGGCCGCCGACGATGAACTCCAGTGCCGCTGAGCCCTGCTCATCGCGCAGCGAGGGCCGCACCCGTTCAATCGAACGTCTCAACCGGCGCATGCGCCGACACCTCCAGCGCGTGCGGAATCCCGAACAAGCCCACGAGAGGCAGAGTGGCCTGCACCCTGACTTCGACGGCCCGATAGCCGAAATCTCGGGTCTCACGGACGGATGCGTGCGTCGCGTACCCGTCACCGATGGTGCGGGTGACGATCTGGGTGGTGCGCGCGGCACCGTCGACGAGCGAGGTGTCGGCGAGCGCCGCGTGGTGAGCACCTTCGACCGCTGCATCGTGCACCACGTTGCGCACATACACGGCGAGTCCGAATTGCAGCACGGCGAGCGTGAGCGCCGTGAGCACCACTCCGACCAGCACGAACTCGACCGGACTCGACCCACGCTCATCATGCGCGAGGGTGGTCCCCGTGCGACGGATGCCGGTGGTCCGGTCTCGACCTCGGCGCATCCCCGGCACGCTCAGAAGCCGGAGACGCGTGAGATCGCCTGCTCGAACAGACCGGAAAGGGCGGGGCCGGCAAGGGCCCACACCGCGACGACCAATCCGGCGGTCATCAACGTGATGAGCACCCACCCGGGCACGTCGCCGCGCTCGTCGTCGCGCAGTTCGGCGGCGACTCCTCGGGCAGTGGCAAGAAGCTGACGGAACATCGAAAGAGCCTTTCTTTATCAACCAAGTCCAAGGCGCAACATGAACACCCCGGGGAACACCGCGAACAGCACACTGAGCGGCAGAATCATGAAGACGAGCGGAAGGAGCATGTAGATCTCTTTGCGCCCCGCCTGTTCGAGCAGGCTGCGCTTGGCCTCATCGCGCGCGTCCTGGGCTTGAGCGTGCAGGACCCCGGCAAGCGGCGCGCCGCGATCCATTGCCGCGACGAGGTGATCCACGGCACGCGTGAGCGGCGCCGACTCCAACTCGACCGAGAGCCGTGTCAGTGAGGCAGCCAGAGGCGAGCCCGTACCGACCTCGAGCACGACGGCGCGCACTTCTGCCGTCACCTCCCCCGAACCGACGGCGCCGACGCGCCGTAGCGCGTCGAGCAGACCCTCGCCCGCCGACAGACACAGCGCGAGGAACTCCAGGAGGGTGGGAAGCTCCTCCTGGAGTCGGGCGAGCCGGGCGCGCGCGCCATGGGTCAGCCACATGTCCGTTGCGATCACGACGATGACGGCGAACAGGGGCGGCAGCAGCCACATCGCCGTGCTCGCGCGTCCGACCAGCGCGAGGGTGACCACGAAAACCCCGCCGACCGCGAGTGCCCCGACGGCAGCGCCCAACTGACGCGCACGGAAAGTTTCGGCGCCGATCTGCCATCCGGCTTGCCGCAGCCTCAGGGTCACTGCGTCGGCCGAACCGAACAGCCGACCCAACCGGCGCTGAGCTGCGCCCCACAGCGCGCGGATGTCGCTCCCCCCGGGCAGATCGATACCACGGGGCAGATCGATCGTCGCGCCACGGGGATCGGTCACGTCGCGGATGTACGGCGAGATCCGACGGGCAAGACTCGGGGCGCCCCATCGCGGCACAACCGCGAGCAGACACAGAACGCCGACCGCGAATCCCGTGCCCAGCATCGCGGCGAGTGCCGCGTCGGTGACCTGTGCAGCATTCACGCGAACCACCTGCGCATGTCCGGCAGACGCCCGAGGTGGCGCATGAGGCGGTAGGCGACGAACGAGACCACTGCGCCGCCGATGATCAGCACCATCCCCTCGGGTGTGCCGTATGCCCGCGCTCCCTCCGGGCGCAGCGCCAGTAGTCCCAGCACGACCCACGGCGCGACGACACCCAGCACGGCGGCACCGCGGATCCACGACTGACGGGCGTCGAGTTCCGCGCGCACCGCGGCGTCCGCCCGCACCGAGGCGGCCAGTGCCCTCAGCACCGACGTCAGCTCGCTCCCGCCCACCTGCCGCGCCATGCGCACCGTTTCGACGATGCGATCGGCCACAGGGTCGGCGAGGTTCGCTTTGAGTCGCAGGATGCTGGAGTCGAAGTGACCGGACGCCGCGAGGTCATGCGCGAACGCGCGAAACGCGGGGCGCACCTGTGCGGGAGCGCTGTCTGCCAGGGCGGCGACGGCATCCGGCAGCGACATCCCGGCGCGTACGGACGCGATCAGCAGGTCGCACACGTCAGGCCAAAGGCCGCGGCGCACACGCAGCAGGCGCGCCCGTCGTGCGCGCACGAGCGCCGACGGTGTGGCCGTTCCGACGACCGCCGCGAGGATCGCGACCACGCCGACGGGGATGGTGAGCCACGTGACCGCCGCGGCGAGCGCCCCGGCGAGCACCGAGCTCAGGACGAGCTGCACCGGCGTCACCCGCGACAACCCCGCTTCGTCGAGCACACCGCTGACACGACGCGCAGCCGTGCCCGGCGAACGCTCGGCCCGCGTCGGCCAGACCCAGGGCGAAACGGTCAACAGGATCCCCGAGGCCAGGAGCGCGCCCCACACGAACGTCATGTGTCGGCTCCGACGTACAGCGTGCGCGCGGTCACGGCGCCGTCCACGACGCCGGTCGGCTGCACGATCTCAACGACCCGGCGGTGGCCGTCCACGTCCCGCGCGCAGTTCACCACGAGGTCGACGGATGCCGCAACCGCCGGCGCGACGAAACCGCGGTCGATGTTGCGGCCGGCCAGCAACGGCAGCGCAGTGAGCTTGACCAGCGCGTCGCGCGCAGAGTTGGCGTGAACCGTCGCCGCCCCGGGAACACCGGTGTTGAGGGCGAGCAGGAGGTCGAGTGCTTCGGCATCACGCACTTCACCGACCACGAGACGATCGGGCCGCATGCGCAGCGCCTCCTTCACGAGCCTGCGCAGGGACACCTCACCCGTGCCCTCGAGGCTCGGCTGCCTCCCCTGCAACCCCACGATGTCGGGGGCATCGACGGCGAGCTCGAACGTCTCCTCGACCGTCACGATCCGCTGCCGGCCAGAACACGCGTGGATCAGTGCGGCGAGCATCGTCGTTTTTCCCGCGTGGGTGGCACCCGAGACGATCACGCTGCGCCCCTCGCACATCGCTTCGTGTAAGAACCTCGCCGCCTCGGCTGAAAGCGAACCAGCCGATACGAGCGAGTCCAGGTCGCGGTAGGCCGGGAGGAATTTGCGCACGTTCACCGACCAATGCCGACGCGTGATGTCGGGGATCACGACGTGGAGGCGGCTCCCATCCGGCAGTGAGGCATCGACGAACGGCTGCGACAGGTCGACACGGCGGCCGGTGGCCTGCAGCATCCGCTCCACCAGGTCGCGCACGGTGGTGTCGGTCAGGGTCAACGGCACCCGCTCGGCGACACCGGCCCTGGCGACGTGGATGCTGTCGGGCGCGTTGATCCACAACTCTTCGACGGAGGGGTCGTCGAGATACGGCTGCAACGGTCCGAATCCCGACACGGTCGCCAGGACCTGACGCACGCAGGCCGCTTCGTCGTCGACCGTCTGCAGACCGCGCGCCAGGGCGAAGTCGTTGTGGCGTCGCACCTCGGATCGCACGATCTGCATCGCGCGGTCCGGCTCACGCGACGGGTCGGCCGCCTCACGCCGCAACCGATCACGAACGCGTTCGGCGACCGAGGCGGCGGGATCTGCGGCGATGGTCACGCGGGAATCCTCGCAAGTTCCACCGATCCGAGACGTTCGTTATCCACAGGACGGGAGAACGCGAAGTCGCGCGGCGCCCGCCCGCGGGACCAGACGGGATCTCATATCCGAGTCCGACTCTCTCCATGGCTCGCGCATAGCAAGCAGTTCCACACTCGAAGCAACCACCCGGCGCAACCGAGGAGCGAGACCATGAGCGAACGAGCACGCGGACGACGCAACGCTGGCCTGACCACACTGATGCTCGGCGTCGCCGGCATCGTCGGCGCCAGTGCCACGGCGCTGGTGATCGGCGACGCTTTCGTCACAGAGACGACCGCGGAAAGCACGACGACCGATGACACGTCAATCGTCGATTCGACCGACTCCGCCGAGACGTCGACCACAACCGATGTCACGGACTCGACCGAGGCCGAGGGCACCACCGACGACGACGCGGACGGGACGGAGGCGAGCGGGAGTCAGGATTCCGGATCCGTCACCTCGAGCGCCACCCCGGAGTCGGCTGCCACCTCGAGCGGATCGTGACCATGACGGGCCACACCGCCACCCGGGACTGGCGCGTCTGGGGTACCGACGCGCGACTGGTGCTCGACGGGCACGGCGCCGACGACCCCGCGCGGATGAATCGGGCCGTAACGCTCGTCGACGGCCTGCTCGCCGAGATCGACCTCGCGTGCAGCCGATTCCGCAGCGACTCCGAACTCAACCGATTGCACGCCTCCCTCCCCACCGGTGCCGAGGTGAGCCCCCTGCTCGCAACTCTCGTCCGAGCCGCGCTCGACGCCGCGGCTCTGACCGAAGGTCGGGTCGACCCGACGCTGCGCTACGCGATGGACGCGGTCGGCTATGACCGGGACATCGACCTGATCGAAGACGACGGAGGTCTCGTCCGCGCGGTCGTCTCACCCCGACCCGGGTGGCGCAGTGTCGGCCTGCAGGGCCACACCCTCAAGGTTCCCGCCCATCTCGCCCTCGACCTCGGTGCGACCGCGAAAGCGGTCGCCAGCGATCGGACGGCGGCGCTGGTGCACGAGGAGCTCGGCGGCGGAGTGCTCGTGAGCATCGGAGGCGACATCGCCACATCCGGTCCGGCTCCGGAGGCCGGTTGGACCATCACCGTGCGCGACACGCCCGGCGATCCGGCTGCAAGGGTAGCCCTCGGGCCCGATCGCGCACTGGCGACCTCGAGCACCCAGAAGCGTCGCTGGAACCGTGCCGGCCTCACCCGGCACCACATCCTCGATCCGGGCACGGGTGTGCCCGCCGACCCGGTCTGGCACACCGTTACCGTGGCCGCACGCACCTGCGTGCGGGCCAACAGTTTCAGCACCGGCGCGATCGTCGCCGGACACGACGCCCCGGCGTGGCTGGATGCGCACGGCGTTCCGGCACGCCTCGTCGGTCGTGACGGGACAATCGCCTTCACCGGTGACTGGCCGGCGGATGCCGAACTCGGTCGCGACGCCGAGACCGTTGCCGTCCGGAGCGCCGCCTGATGGACGAAGCACTCTGGGCCGTCGGCCGCGCCACCGGCATCGTCGGTCTCGGCCTGTTCACCGTGTCGGTATTGCTGGGAATCCTCACCCGCGCCGGTCGTCCGGCGTTCGGGCTTCCGCGCTTCGCGGTGACGCTGGTCCACCGGAACGCGTCGATCCTGGCGACCGTGTTCATCCTCATCCACATCGTGACGTTGTTGTTCGACCCGTATGCGCAGCTCGAGCTCGTCGATCTCGTCGTGCCGTTCCTCGGCGAGTACAGCCCGTTCTGGCTCGGCCTCGGGACCGTGGGATTCGATCTGCTGCTGGCCATCATCGTCACGGGGCTCCTGCGCAACCACATCGGACGCCGAACCTTCCGGATCGTCCACTGGAGCACCTATGCGTTGTGGCCGATCGCCCTCGCCCACTCCCTGGGAACCGGGACCGACGCCAGCGCCCCCGCCTT
This sequence comes from Microbacterium koreense, assembly GCF_042677105.1. Classification (NCBI taxonomy): domain Bacteria; kingdom Bacillati; phylum Actinomycetota; class Actinomycetes; order Micrococcales; family Microbacteriaceae; genus Microbacterium; species Microbacterium koreense. The sequence goes on along the minus strand of NZ_JBHTIM010000001.1, from coordinate 1,703,480 downwards.
CCTCGCCTTCGCCGGCGTCTGCGCCGCCGCTGTGGTCGCCGCGGTGGTGTGGCGACTCACGCCCCCGTTCACCCGTCCCGACGTCGCCACCACCGCCCCCACCGTCCCGTCCTCTTCGGCACCGCACTGCCCGGCACCGACCACGACCGGAGTCCGCTCATGACCGTCGCCACCATCGGCCTCGACGCCGCCACCTACTCGGCCCCGACCGGCGCGTCGCGGTTGCTCTTGACGCGCGGGCCCTCGAGGGCCGACCATCTCGCCGGCCACGGCCCGCTGCCCGACGTCGACAAGGCGTCCCTCGTCGCCGAGCTCGAGGCCTCCGGCCTCGGAGGCCGAGGCGGCGCGGCGTTCCCCACGTGGCGAAAGCTCGCCGCGGTCGACCCGCGCGGCCGTCGACCCGTCGTGATCGCGAACGGTGCCGAGGGCGAGCCGTTGAGCATCAAAGATGCGACACTCCTGGCACGGGCACCGCACCTCGTCCTCGACGGTCTGATCACGGTCGCCCGTGCGCTCGATGCCGCGGAGATCCACCTCGCCTCCGGTCCCCGCCAGCTCGCGTCCGTCCGCGCAGCGATCGCCGAGCGCACCGATGCGCGTGCCGTGCGGCTTCACGAAACCGCCGACACGTTCGTCTCGGGAGAAGCCTCCGCCGTGGTCAATTCGCTTCGCGGCGGCCGCGCGGTACCCACCGACCGCACCGTCCGCCTGACCGATGCCGGTCTCAACGGTCGCCCGACGCTCGTGCAGAACGTCGAGACCCTCGCCCACATCGCCCTCGTCGTCCGGTGGGGTGCGGAGTGGTTCCGATCCGTGGGCACGGTAGGCGAGCCCGGGACCCGGCTGCTCTCCCTCACCGCTGATCACGGTACGCGTGTGGTCGAGGCCGCTGGTGGGATATCGATCCGTCGCGCGCTCGAGGTGGCGGGAGTCGACACGGCCCGTGTCGCCGCGATACTCGTGGGCGGATACCACGGCGCCTGGGTGCCCGGAGACCGCCTCGACACAGCCCTCAGCAGGACCGCCCTCGCACCGTTCGGCGCGTCACCCGGCGCCGGTATTCTCCTCGCGATCCCGCCGGAAGAGTGCCCGCTCGGCACAGCGGCGCGCATCGCGACATATCTCGCTTCCCAGTCGGCCCGGCAGTGCGGACCATGTCTGAACGGTCTGCCCCGGATGGCTCAGACACTCGCCCTCCTCGCCGCCGGCCACACCGATGCGCGCGTCGACGCCGAGATACACCGCCTGACCGCGTTGGTGTCGGGGCGCGGGTCGTGCCATCACCCGGACGGGACCGCCCGATTCGTGCTGAGTACGTTGCAGGCATTCTCCGACGAGGTCGCCTGCCACATGGACGGACGATGCGGAAGGATCACCCACTGATGGCGACTTCGCTGCACATCGACTGGACCTCCTGCCGGGGGCGGGGGGCCTGTACCGAACTGCTCGACAGCCTCGACCGCGATGAGTGGGGGTACCCGCTGGCAGTCGATCGCACCGGCTCGGACGTCCCCGTCGCGCGGCGAGACCTGGCGGCGGCTGGTGACGCCGTCGCGCTGTGCCCTGTGCAAGCGCTCTCGCTACACCGCGCACCGCCGCAGCGCCGAACGTGATCGGCGCCCGATCTCCGGGACGTCGGGGATCACGGTCGTGCGACGTGGGCGCGGATCAGCGGGATGAAGGCGACGAACGCCAGCGCCAACGTGACAGCCGCCACTGCCGGGAGTGCGTCATACCCGAGCGCTGCGGCAATGAACGACGGCACGATCGCGCCGACGACGGCCCCGATCGCGATGATCGCGTTGAGGAGCCCCATCGCTTCGCCTTGACCCGCGGGACTCAGCGCGGCCAACAGCATCGTCGCCGCCACCACGAGGAAGGAGTAAGCGATCGCTGCCACGACGAGGGCGACCGAACCGATCACCGCCCCGGAGGTGACCTTCAGCGCCGACACGACACTCATCGCCGTGAAGGACGCGAGCATGAGCACCACCCCGATGACGAAGACGAACGCCGGACCACGACGCGTCGCCAAGCGGCCACTCACGGGATAGACGAGCGTGCCGATCCCCGCTCCGACGAGGAACAGCGTCGAGGAGACCGACGCGTTCACCGAGAACGCCGCACTCATGATCAGCGGCACCACGTTGAAGAACGTCTGCACGCCCATCATCGTCAAGAACCAGACGACGAGCATGAGGGCGAACGGCCACGGCATGCCGTGCGTGAGCCCGCGCAACGAGGGCCGATGCGCGAGATGCGGCAGCCAACCGCCGACCCCGATCGCCCGCCCGGCATGCTCCGGCCGTTGCTCCGGCGCCGGCTCGGGTGCTGTCGGCACCGGCTTCAGCTTCGGCAGCCGCCACGCAGCCGCGAACGAACCGGCGAGCAGCAGCACACCTGCCACGAGCCAGCCGATCTGCGCGTGAGCCGCAGCGACCGCGGCGATCACGAGCCCGATCACCTGGCCCGCCCCGTAGACGAAACGGAACCAGCTGATCCGCACGTTCCACTCCGACGGCGGCGACGGCTCGACGACGAACATCGCGGCGAGGGTCCCGGCGATCGCGCCGACGCCCCCGAACACGAAGGCGAGCAGCGCCCACCACAGCGTCCCTTCGACGAACGCGAAGCCGAGGACCGCTGCCGCCATGACGGGCAGGCATGCGAGGAAGAGCGTGCGTTGACGTCCGTGACGGTCTGCCCACGTACCCACGGCAGGCGCCAGCAAGCCGCCGACGTAGAAAGCGGCTACGACCACTCCCACCGCCGTCGCAGCCGCCGATCCGCTCGCCGTGCCCGCGACGGTGACCGGAATCAGGATCGGACCCACCCCGAGAAGAAGCATCCCGACCATCGCGTACGCGATCATCCAGGGCGACAACCACCGAGCGGGTCCTCGTGGGGCAGAAGCCTGCGACGACGACGTGTTCATGGCTGCGCTCCTACCCGCGATGGACGACGACCCTCGCAAATCCTCGCACACCGCCAGGACTCTCTCGCTCTCCGGGTGCATCACAACGCCCGCGGGTGCAGGATAGGAGGCAGACGAAAGGGGCACCGATGACCGAGGCCAAGGCTCCCAAGAACGTGCTGGCGAAGATCCTGACGATCCCGCTCGTGCTCGCACAACTCACCTTCGCTTTCCTGGCCTTCTGGGATCTGAAGAACCGCGACGCCGACGAGATCAAGGGACCCAAGCCCGCGTGGATTCCCGCCATCCTCGTCAACTGGGTGGGGCCGGCTGCCTACTTCCTCTTCGGCATCCGCCGCTGACCTGCGTCCGCCTTCTCGGCCGGGACATCGTCGGACGAAGACGGGGGTTCTCCCCCGTGGGTTCCCGTGCGCCCGGCCACTAGACTGAACCCACTCGCGGGAGTGGTGAAATTGGCAGACACGCAGGATTTAGGTTCCTGTGCCTTCGGGCGTGTGGGTTCAAGTCCCACCTTCCGCACGCGTCACGCACCCCCCGAGCCGTACGCCGACTGAGCCGACAGGACTCCTGTGCAGCACACTGCCCTCATCCCCTGGCTGGATCCCGCCACGATCATCGATGCCGCGGGACCCTGGGCGCTCCTGGTCGTATGTTTCATCATCTTCGCCGAGACAGGGCTACTGGTGGGCTTCCTGCTGCCGGGCGACACGCTGCTCATCATGACCGGCTTGCTCGCCAACCCCTCCACCCATCCGCCCGACGGGGTGTTCGGACTCAGCGCGTGGGCCGTTGCGCTCCTCATCGGCTTGTCCGCCTTCCTCGGCGGTGAAGTCGGCTACCTGATCGGGCACAAGGGCGGACCGGCCGTCTTCGAGCGCAAGGAGTCCGGGCTGTTCAGCCGCAGCAACGTCGAGCGCACGAACGCGTTCTTCGAGCGGTTCGGCGGCGTGACGATCATCCTCGCGCGATTCGTGCCGATCGTCCGCACCTTCGCCCCCGTCGCGGCCGGCGTCGGTCACATGTCCTGGAAGCGGTACTCGCTCTACAACTTCATCGGCGCCGTGATCTGGGGCTTCGGGCTCACGATGATCGGCTACGGAATCGGATACATCCCGTTCGTCGGGGACTTCGTCGCCGAGTACATCGACCTCATCCTGCTCATCGCCGTCGTCGGCACCGTCGTGTTCATCGTGTGGCACTACCTCGCCGAGCGGCGCAAGGCGCGCAAGGCCGCCGCAGCGGGTGAAGACACCGAAACCGACGCCGAAGAAGCCGAAGCCCTCGTCCTCGACCCCGACGCTTTCGACGCCCCCGGCGAGCGCCGCGACGACGACGACCGACCGACGCCCTGAGACCGTCGACTCAGCGGTGCTGATCGATGAGGATCGCGTTGCCGTCGGGGTCCGTCAGCGTCAGATGCCCCGGGCCCGAGCCCTCCTCGTCTACTGACTCCACCGGCTCGATCCCCCGTTCACGCAGCATCACCTGAATTCGTCGGATGTCGGTGAACGGATCCACCTCGTCGCCGTCGAGGGACCACCCGGGATTGAAGGTCAGGATGTTCCCCTCGAACATGCCCTGGAACAGACCGATCACGGCACCACCGTTGCGCAGGATGACCCACCCCTGATCGGCCTCGCCGCCGGCCACCTCGAAGCCGAGTTTCTCGTAGAAGGCACGCGAGACGGCGAGATCGCTCACCGACAGGCTCACGGAGAAGGCTCCGAGATCGCGGCGTGACGCGTGGTCGGGTTCGGTCATGATGCCTTCTCCGATTTCTTGGTGGACTTCTTCGTCTTCGGCGTGGCCGCCGCATCCTCGCCTCGCGCGGCACGCGAACGCTCCACGCTCGCACGCAGCGCGTCCATGAGGTCGATCACCTCGGCACCCGAGGTCTCCTCGTCGGCGTCGCCGAACGTGTCCGCGGTGTCCATCGCATCGCCCTTGTCGATCTTCGCCTCGATGAGGGCACGCAACTCCGCCTGATACTCGTCGGTGAAGTCCTCGGGGACGAAGTCGCTCGCGAAGCTGTCGACGAGCGATGCCGAGAGCTCCAGCTCCTTCGCCGAGATCCTCACCGTCTCATCCAGAGCCGGAAACGCCGCTTCGCGCACCTCATCCGCCCACAGGAGCGTCTGGAGCACGAGAACGTCCCCGCGCACGCGCAGCGCCGCCAGCCGGGTCTTCTGGCGGAGCGAGAACTGCACGATCGCCGTCCGGTCGGTCTGCTCGAGTGTCTTGCGCAACAACACGTACGCCTTCGGCGACGCGGAGTCGGGTTCGAGGTAGTAGGCGCGATCGAGGAGGAGCGGGTCTACCTGATCGCTGGGCACGAACTCGACGACGTCGATCTCTCGCGTCCGTTCGGCGGGCAGAGACTTCAGATCGGCGTCCGTGATGACCACGGTCTGCTCGCCGTCGTCATACGCCTTGTCGATGTCCTGATACGCGACGATCTCACCGCACACCTCGCACTTGCGCTGGTAGCGGATGCGTCCCCCGTCGGCATTGTGGACCTGATGCAACGACACATCGTGGTCTTCGGTCGCCGAATACACCTTGACGGGCACGTTGACAAGACCGAACGTCAACGCCCCCTTCCAGATCGCTCTCATCACATCAGTACACACCCGCCACACCGCTCGATGCCACCCACCCGCCCGCGCTGCTCGGATTCGCACCCCGGACGCGGCAGGATGGGCGCATGGCTGATCCGGCACCGCAGACGGGCGAGCATCTCGTCCGTGTCGACGGTCGACGCCTGAGACTCACCAACCTCGACAAGGTGCTCTACCCCGAAACGGGGACCACCAAAGGAGAGGTGATCGACTACTACACGCGCGTGGCGAGCGTGCTCATCCCTCACGTGACCGGCCGGGCGGTCACGCGCAAGCGCTGGCCCGAGGGCGTGGATCACGACCCGTTCTTCGCCAAGGACCTCGAACGCGGCGCGCCGTCGTGGATTCCGCGCCGCCCGATCGAGCATTCGTCGGGCTCGAAGGAGTACCCGCTCGTTCAGGACGTACCGACGGTCGTGTATCTCGCGCAGGTCGCGAGCCTTGAGTTGCACGTGCCGCAGTGGCGTTTCACCCGCGACGGCGATCGCGGCCCGGCCGACCGCCTCGTGCTCGACCTGGATCCCGGCCCCGGCGTGGGGCTGGCCGAGTCCGCGCTCGTGGCGGGATGGGCCCGATCGATCCTCACCGGAATGGGGCTCGAACCGTACCCGGTCACCAGCGGCAGCAAAGGCATCCACCTGTATGCGGCACTCCCCCCACATCAGACTCCGGATGCCGCATCCGCCCTGGCCCGAGAACTCGCGCGCGCCATCGAAGCCGACCATCCCGACCTCGTCGTGAGCACTATGCGCAAGACCGACCGCGCGGGGAAGGTGTTCATCGACTGGAGCCAGAACAACGGAGCGAAGACGACGATCGCCCCGTACTCGCTACGAGGGCGACCGCATCCGACCGTCGCCGCCCCCCGCACCTGGGAAGAACTCGACGATCCCGACCTGGCGCAACTGACGTTCACCGAGGTGCTGGCGCGCCTCGATGACGGCGACGATCCGCTCGCTCCGCTCGGCTACCGCGCCGGAGGCCGTGATGCCGACGACGGCCCGCTCGCCGCCTACATCTCCATGCGATCAGCCGGACGCACACCCGAACCCGTTCCCGACAACCCGCTCGGCGCGGCCCCGACATCCGGCGCCCCGACCTTCGTGATCCAGGAGCACCACGCCTCACGCCTTCACTGGGATCTCCGCCTCGAACACGACGGCGTGCTGGTCAGTTGGGCGGTACCGAGAGGCGTCCCGCACACGTCGGAACGCAACCACCTCGCCGTCATGACCGAGGACCATCCGATGGAGTACGCGAGCTTCGAGGGCACGATCCCGACAGGTGAATACGGTGGGGGCACGGTCACGATCTGGGACGCGGGTCACTATGAACTCGAGAAGTGGCGTGACGACGAGATCATCGCGACGCTGGAGGGCAGCGCGGAAGGCCCGCTCGGTCGTGTGCGACTGGCGTTGATCCGAACCGGTGGGTCCGGTCAGAAGTCGAGTTGGCTGCTTCACCGCATGAAAACGGATGCGGCGGGCCGCCCTCAGCCGGCGGGCGCGCCCGTCGAACCGGAGCGCCACGACGGGGAGGATGCTCCGCCGGCGCTGCCGGGCGGCGGCGCGACGCGGGAGACGGGACGATCCGGCAGCGCGCCATTCGCGTCCGGAACACTACGGCCGATGCTGGCGGTGACGGCCACTCCTGGAATCGCGCGGGCGGACGCTGCCCGGTGGGGTGCCTGGGTGGAGATGAAATGGGACGGTGTGCGCGCCCTGGGCGTGTGGGACGGCGAGCGCCTACGTCTGTGCGCTCGCAGCGGCAACGACATCACGTCGAAGTACCCCGAACTCACGGCCGTCGACCTCGGGCTGGGTCCACAGCCGGCCGTCTTCGACGGCGAGATCGTGGCACTGGACGACCGCGGCGTTCCGAGTTTTCCGCTCCTGCAGCGTCGGATGAACCTCTCCGCCACACGCGAGATCGCCGCAGAAGCACCGCGCACGCCGGTTCACTGGTATCTGTTCGACCTTCTCTCGCACGAAAGAGAGGACCTCGCCTCCCGCCCGCTGAGCGCGCGGCGCGCGCTGCTCGAAGTCCTCACGACCGCGAGCGCGGACAGCGTCGTGGTGCCCCCGGTCTTCGACGATGTCGCCGCGGCGCTCGCCACGAGCCGCGAGTTCGGCCTCGAGGGCGTCGTCGTGAAGGATCCCGCCTCCGGCTATCGCCGCGGCATCCGTTCGGAGTCCTGGCTCAAGGTGAAGCTGACCCGCACCCAGGAGGTCGTGATCGGTGCCATCCGCCCCGGCCGGGGTCTGCGCTCCGGCTCGATCGGTTCGCTCCTGCTCGGCGTCCCCGGCCCTGCGGGATTGGAGTACGTCGGCCGGGTCGGCACGGGGTTCAGCGACGCCGCCCTTGCACGGCTGGACGAGCTGCTGACTCCGCTGCGGTCGGACGAGAACCCGTTCGTGGGCATTCCCGACGCCGACGCCTCCGACGCGCTCTGGGTGCGCCCCGAGGTCGTCGGCGAGGTCGAGTTCGCCGAGTTCACCCCCGGCGGCATTCTGCGTCACTCCCGATGGCGGGGACTGCGCCCCGACAAGTCACCCGACGATGTCCGCCGCGAGACGTGACCGGGGTGCGGCACGGTCGGAGCATCGGCGTCAGAGCGTGGTGAGGATCCCCGTCAGGGACTCGAATGCCCGCGCCCGATGGGATTGCGCGTTCTTCTCTTCGGGGCTCCACTCGGCGACGGTGCGGTCGGAGCCCTCGGGGATGAAGATCGGATCGTAGCCGAACCCTCCCGCACCCGCTCTCGACGTCGCCAGTCGACCGGGCCACGCGCCCTCGACGACCTGTTCGGCGCCGCCGGGAACGACCACGGCGATCGTCGAGACGAATCGGGCACCGCGGTGCGGATCGCGGATGTCGGAGAGCTGGTCGAGCAAGAGGTCGAGATTCGCCACGGCGTCCTTCGCATGTCCGGCCCAGTACGCCGAGAACACCCCGGGTGCGCCGCCCAGGACGTCCACGCAGATCCCGGAATCGTCGGCCATCGCCGGAAGCCCGGTGTGCGCCGCGGCGGCACGCGCCTTGATCATCGCGTTCTCGGCGAACGTCACCCCATCCTCGACCGGCTCCGGGCCGTCGTACGAGACGACCTCGAGGTCGGGACGCACCCGCGCGACGATCGCCTGGAACTCGGCGACCTTGTGCGCGTTGTGGGTGGCCAGCACCACCTGCGTCACGAGGCCTCCAGCGCCGCCGCCTGCAGGTCACGCAGCGTCGCGCATCCCGAGACACCGAGGTCGAGCAGCGCGTCGAGTTCCCGCTTGTCGAACGGCGCACCCTCGGCCGTGCCCTGCACCTCGACGAACAGACCCCTGCCGGTGACGACGACGTTCATGTCGGTCTCGGCACGCACGTCTTCGACGTACGGCAGGTCGAGCATCGGCGCGCCGTCGATGATCCCCACCGAGATCGCGGCGACCGAGTCGATGAGCGGGTTCGAGCGTTGACCGATGAACTTCTTCGATCTCCCCCACTCGATCGCATCCGCCAACGCCACGTACGCGCCGGTGATCGCCGCCGTTCGCGTTCCGCCGTCGGCCTGGAGAACGTCGCAATCGATGACGATCGTGTTCTCACCGAGAGCCTTCGTGTCGACCACCGCACGAAGCGCCCGCCCGATGAGACGCGAGATCTCGTGGGTGCGGCCGCCGATCTTGCCCTTCACGCTCTCACGGTCGCTGCGGTCATGGGTGGCCCGCGGCAGCATCGCATACTCGGCCGTCACCCACCCCTTGCCCTTGCCGGTCAGCCAGCGCGGCACACCGTTGGTGAACGACGCCGTGCACAGCACCTTCGTGCCACCGAACGTGATGAGCGCCGAGCCCTCGGCGTGCGCGCTCCACGCGCGTTCGATCGTGACGGGACGAAGCTCGTCGGGGGCACGGCCGTCCGCGCGGACGATGTCGGTCATGAGGATCCTCTCTCTCCGGCGGCAGGCGCCACGGAACGTTCGGTGGAAGGCACATCGATCGCGCCGGTCTGGACGAGGTGCACGTCGCGCACCTCGCGACCCATGAGTCGGTGCGCGAGCCGCACGAAGTCGTCGGTGGACGCGCCGGTCGCCTCGTAGACGTGGCGCGCGACGACATCCGGACCCGCGAGCAATCCTCGCGAGACGAGCTGACGGTAGACGTCCTTCGCCGTCTCGGTGTCGCTGGACACCAGGGACACGTCGGAACCCATCACGTAGCTGATCGCGCCCTCGAGGAACGGGTAGTGCGTGCAGCCCAGCACGAGGGTATCGACCCCCGCGTGGCGCAGCGGCGCCAGGTACTCCTCCGCGACGGCGAGGACCTCGGGCGAGTCGGTCACACCCGACTCGACGAACTCGACGAATCGCGGGCACGCCTGCGCGAACACCGTCAGGCGTGCATTGACCTCGAGCATGTCCTGATACGCGCCCGAACCGATGGTGCCGGATGTACCGATGACCCCGATCCGCCCGTTGCGGGTCGTCGACATCGCCGTGCGCACGGCCGGACCGATGACTTCGACGACCGGCACGTCGTAGCGTTCGCGGGCGTCGCGCAACATGGCCGCTGACGCGGTATTGCACGCGATGACGAGCATCTTCACGCCCTGCTCCACGAGGGTGTCGAGAACCTCGAGCGCGTATCGACGCACATCGGCGATGGGTTTCGTGCCGTACGGCGAGCGCGCCGTGTCTCCGATGTAGAGCAAAGACTCTCGGGGAAGGAGCGCGGACACCGCTCGAGCCACCGTCAACCCGCCGACGCCGGAATCGAAGATGCCGATCGGCGCATCCGATCCGTGCGGTGCGATCTGTCCGGTCACGATCACCCAGCCTACGCCAGCGTCTCACTAGGCTTTCGGCATGCCCGCTTCGAGCGCCCTGCACACCGACCGCTACGAACTGACGATGCTCGATGCCGCCCTGCGCGACGGCACGGCCGACCGCCGGTGCATCTTCGAAGTGTTCGGGCGCCGACTGTCGGGCGGCCGACGTTTCGGTGTCGTCGCGGGTACGGGGCGGCTACTGAGCCTCATCCGAGACTTCCGCTTCGGGCATGAGGAGCTGCGATTCCTGCGAGATGAGCACATCGTCGACGCCCACACGATCGACTATCTCGAGGACTATCGCTTCACCGGGACCATCAGCGGCTACCGGGAGGGCGAGCTGTACTTCCCGGGGTCACCCGTGCTCACGGTCGAGGGAACCTTCGCCGAGGCCGTGATCCTCGAAACACTCGTCCTCAGCGTGCTCAACCACGACTCGGCGGTCGCCACTGCGGCCGCCCGCATGAGTATCGCCGCGGGCGATCGCCCTCTCGCGGAGATGGGGTCCCGGCGCGCCGGCGAGAGCTCTGCCGTTGCCGCCGCACGCGCGGCTTACATCGCCGGCTTCACGGCGACGTCGAACCTCGAAGCGGGGCGCACGTGGGGCATCCCGACCATGGGGACCGCCGCGCATGCCTGGACGCTCCTTCATGACTGCGAAGAGGATGCCTTCCGCGCTCAGCTGGATGCGCTCGGGACGGACACGACGCTCCTCGTGGACACCTACGACATCCGACACGGTGTCGAAACCGCCGTGCGGCTCGCGGGGCCGCGCCTCGGCGGTGTCCGCCTCGACTCGGGCGACCTCCCCACCGTCGCCGCCGAAGTGCGCGCGCAGCTCGACGAACTCGGGGCCACCGGCACACGCATCACGGTCACAAGCGACCTCGATGAGTTCGCGATCGCCGCACTCGCCGCCTCTCCCGTCGATGCCTACGGCGTGGGGACGTCGGTCGTCACAGGCTCGGGCGTTCCTACCGCCGGCATGGTCTACAAGCTCGTCGCACGACAGGACGCCGCAGGAGGGTGGGTGCCCGTGGCGAAGGCCTCGACCGACAAGTCATCGAGGGGCGGGCGCAAGACCGCGTTCCGTGTCTTGGATGCGGGAACCGCCACGCGCGAGACGATCGTCGTCTCCGACGGCTTCGACGCCGTCGCGACCGCCGACGAACATCCTGACGCCCGAGCTCTCCAGGTCGAGATGGCCCGTGGCGGCGACATCGACGCCGCTCACGAAGGAACAGCGGGAGTCGAGGCGGCGCGCGGGCATCATCAACGCGTCCGCGAGGAGCTTCCGGTTCGGGGGCTCGCCCTCAGCAAGTCGGATCCCGCCATCCCGAGCGTGTATGTCGACCTCGAGTGAGCGTCAGCTCATGAGGGATTCGTAGATCTCCTTGCACGTCGGGCACACCGGGAACTTCTCCGGATCGCGACCCGGCGTCCACTTCTTTCCGCACAGTGCCCGCACCGGCTTTCCGGTGATCGCGGATTCGAGGATCTTGTCCTTCTTGACGTAGTGCGAGAACCGCTCGTGGTCACCCGGCTCGATCGCCTCTTCTTCGAGAAGCTCCTCGAGCTCCCGGTCGAGGGTCGCAGTGCCACCGGATTCAGGGCTGTCGAGGGGTGTACTCATACCGGGCATTCTAACCGCGAGACCGTCGGCCCGCCCGGGTGGCGCGGGCCATCAGGTCGACTCGGCGAACTCCATGATCCGGCCCGCGCGACGCGAGAACGCGAGAGCGCCGATCGCAACGCCGACGATGAGGACGCCCAGCCCGATGCCGATACCGCCCCACATCGCGGTATCGGACATCGCCGGGTCATCGATCAGCGCCTCCCACGCCCACAGCAACACCGGAGTGGAGACCGCGATCGATCCGACCATGACGAGCGCCTGGGCGATCGCACCGCCCGATCCCGTGCGCTGCGGCTGCTGGAACGGGCTCTCCCCCGGGCGAGACACGGCGTACGGGGCGACGACGGACGCGATGCTCGACAGCCCGAGCGCGGCGAAGAAGAGCGAGACGCTCACACCGGCGAGTGCCGGAAGCAGACGCCAGTCGCCGTTCAAAGCGATGACCACCGGAACGGCCACGGCCAGCAACGGCACGCCCAGCAACAACACCGGCACCAGTCGTCCGACACGATCGGCCACGCCGTGGACGCCCCCGGCGATGTGCATCCACACCGCGCTGGAGTCGTAGGCAAGGTCGTTGTGGGGCAGCCAGCCGAGGAACAGTGCGGCGAACGGCACGGGAACGAGCACGGCGATCTCGAACGGCACGCCCGCGATCAACAACGGGATGACCGTGACGACGGCGGCGATCGGCACGACGACCAGGTTCACGAGGTAGCGGCGGTCGCGCGACCAATACAGGAGGCTTCGCGCCGCGATCGCCCCGGCGGGCGTTCCCGGAGTCAACGAGAACCACCCGAGCCCGGCACGTTCACGCACACTCACGGGACGTTCGGTCGTCGAGAGAAGGCGCCCGGCCGTCCACCGCCACGCGAACCACAGCGCGGCGACGGTCAGTGCCGCCATCCCGAACACGAGCCAGGAGTCGGTTCCGCCTTCGGCGACTTCACCAGGAAGAGCCCAGGCCGCTCCGAGAGGGGTGAGGGCGAGCACCGCGGCTGCGTCGGCGAGCGCAACGGGAACCTGACCGTTCCACTCTTGTGACGCGACGAAGACCGCGGTCGGAACCACGATGACGACGATCGCGAGACCGAAGAGGCCGGTGAGTTCGCGCGAGCGGCGCTCCTTGACGAACAGCGCCGAAAGGCCGAAGCAGACGCGAGCGAACAGAACGCAGGTGAGCGAACCGAGCACGACGCTGAGCACGCCGATCGTCCACGCCACATCCTGTTCGCCCCACGCGACGGCGCCGGCGACGGAGACCACGATGAGGGAGAGGATCGGAACGCTGAGGAATCCGGCCAGCACGAGGGTCGCCGCCAGCGACCCCGAGCCGAGGGCCAGGACCCCGAATCGACGCGGATCGAGCGGGTCGTCGCCCCCGGCGATCACCGGAGCGAGGACGAAGCCGAGCGTGAGTGCGGAGCCTGCGAGGACCGTCACCACGAAGAGGACGTCGGCGGGACCGTCGGCCAGCGACGTCAGCGCCCAGCACGCGGCGATGACCGCGGCCGCGAGGACGATCAGGCCGACACCGGCGCGCGCGGCGTGACCGACCCCTCCGCGCAGGGCGCCGACCAGCAGCGCCAGCCTCAGTCGGAGAACGTGTGCAGCCACTCCAGGCCCTCCACGTCGCCGATGCCGCCCGCGAGCTCCATGAAGCGCTGCTCGAGGGTGAGCTCACCGCGCACCTCGTCGATGGTCCCCTCGGCGAGAACCTGGCCGGCGACGATCACCGCCAGGCGTGTGCAGACGCGTTCGACGAGGTCCATGCCGTGGCTGGAGAGGATGACCGTGCCGCCGTGATCGACGTAGGCGGTCAGGATGTCGAGGATCACCGAACTCGACACGGGATCGACCGCCTCGAACGGTTCGTCGAGGACGAGGACCCGGGGAGAGTGGATCATCGCGCCCGCGAGCATGATCTTCTTCAACATGCCCGCGGAGTAGTCGGCGACGACGCGGCCCAGCGCATCGGTCAGGTCGAACACACGTGCGAGATCGACGGTACGGCTCTCGACGAGGGCCGGCTTCAGCCCTCGAAGCACGCCGTAGTAGTACAGCAGCTGGCGACCGGTGAGCCGATCGAAGGTGCGAAGTCGATCCGGCAGCACGCCCATCAGTCGCTTCGCCGCGCGCGATCCCGAGGGAAGATCGTCGGCGCCCACGCGGATGTCGCCCTTGTCGGGAGCCAGAAGGCCCGCGATCATCGAGAGCGTCGTCGTCTTGCCCGCACCGTTCGGGCCGACGAGTCCGTAGAAGGTGCCGGCGGGAATCGTCAGGTCGATCCCTTCGACGGCTCGAGTCTCACCGAACCGCTTCGAGACGCCGCGGAGGGTGAGCATCGCGCCATCGGCACCGTCGGGCTCGTCCGCGTCGTCACCGAGGACGGATGCCAGGGCCACCGCGGCGGGGTCGGAGTCGATGTCGTTGGCGGTGGCGTGATCGGCACGTTCGTCAGCCGTCGAGTCTTCGAGGGTCGCGTCTTCGGGCCGCACGTCGTCGGTGGGCGCTTCTCCAACCGGCGCGTCGTCGGCGAGTCCTTCGCCGGCGGGCGCTTCGTCGGCAGGCACGTCCGGCGCCTCCGCGGCAGGCACCTCGTCCGCTGGTGTCTCTTCGGCGGGCACGTCGTCCGTGGGCGCGTCGGTTGCGGGGGTGTCCTCGACAGACGGCTCGTCGGAAGCGCCGTCGCTCGACGCTTCGGCCGAAGTCTCCTCGGCCATCTGATCGTCCGTCACCGGCTCTTCGGTCGCGTGCTCGTCCGTCACCGGCTCGTCGGCTGACGCGGCGCTGTCGGCAGCGGGCGTGATCTTCGACGCCTCCTGGACGGCCTCCGTCTCTTCGGCGGTCGACCCTTCGGCATCGGGTGTGGGTAGCGCAGGTTTGGGGGGAATCTCGTCGGCCGATGCCTGTGGAAGGTCCGGTCGCGGCGGGATCACGAGATCGTCCTCGCCCGTCGGGCGCGGTCCGACGAACTCAGGAGGAAGCGGCGGCGGCGGCCCGGGAGTCGTCGCTGCCGAGCCGGAGTCCTTCGCGCCCGGCCTGCGCGCTGCGGCAGAGCGGGGCTTCGACGCGGGACGCTTTTTCGCAGTCGCCGGACGCTTCTTCTCCTGGCCCGCGCCCTTCTTGGCGTTCGACGCGGCACTCTTCTTCGCGTTCGTTCCCGGCCCCGAACGTCCTCCGCTCGAGATTTCCACGATGTTCGTGTCTCCCGAGTGCGCGCTCGAGCCCGTTTCGTCGTTCGGCTGCGGCTCGTGCGGCATCGGAAGGGAGGCTGTCACCGTACAACGGTATCAACCCACTCCCCACTTACCCGAGTCGACGAACCGCAAGTCACCCGCGGCGTAATATCACGAAACGAAAACGGTGGTCACGCATTATGCACACTCCCAGACACCACCGCTACCATGAACCCGGCACGAAGGAGTGTCGATTCGGTGAACCGCCGATGAACCTCGCACTCCAGGAGCAGACTGTGACTCTTCAGACCGTCATTCTCGCCGCGGGCATGGGCTCGCGTCTCGGGCGGAGCCTGCCCAAGCCGCTGACCGAGCTCTCGGACGGCCGCAGCATCATGCAGCAGCAGCACGACAACATCCGCGCCGCCTTCGGAACCGTCGCGCGGATCACCACCGTCGTCGGCTACCGCGCCGAGACCATCGTCGAGGCCTTCCCCGACGTCGATTACGTCTACAACGACCGGTACGACCAGACCAACACGTCCAAGAGCCTTTTGCGCGCCCTGACGAAGACCGGGCGCGCAGGCGTGCTGTGGATGAACGGTGATGTCGTCTTCGATCCGCGCATCCTGGGACGGGCGATCGGCCTCATCGAGCGTGAACAGTCATTCGTCACCGTCAACACCGCCAAGGTGAGCGATGAGGAAGTCAAGTACACCGTCACCCCCGACGGGTTCGTGTCGCAGCTGTCCAAGACCGTCGACGGCGGCATCGGTGAAGCCGTCGGCATCAATTTCATCGCCGCTCGCGACAAGCGCGCGTTCATGCGTCAGTTGTCACGCGTCGACGACCAGGACTACTTCGAGCGCGGCCTCGAACTGGCCATCGCCGAGGACGGCCTGCGCCTGCGCCCGATGGACATCTCCGACCTGTACGCCGTCGAGGTCGACTTCGCCGAAGACCTCGAGCGCGCGAACCTTTTCGTCTGAGCGGAGCACCGACGCGCTCCTCTGCCGCGCCGGTAACGCTGCAAGCGCTTGCAGAGCTGCTCGACACCGCTCGCGGTGAGGCATACTCTCGCACCTATGGACAGTACGCTCGCGTGCCTTGCTGCATGGATGCCGCGGCAACGCTGGTACGCGGCGAAAGGCCGACCACCGAGCCTGCGCTTGGTCGCCTGGTGGGAGATGGACGCGCCGTCGGCAGAGCCCGACACGAGCATCCGCACCTACCTGGTCGCCGACGAGGGAGCGCTTCCCGTCGTGCTCTACCAGATCCCGATCGTCGCCCGGGCGACCGCCGATGTGGACGCCCCGCCTGACCACATCGTCGGTAGCCCCGAACCCGGCACCACCTTCATCGACGGAGCGTTCGACCCCGCCTACACCTCAGCCCTCGCACGGCTCGTCACGGAGGGTCGGCGTGGCGCGGGTCCGCAGGCGGAAGCGACGGGCCATCCCGGCCCGGATGCCGCCCACGCCGATCCCGACGACGCGCGGGTCCTGGTCGGCGAGCAGTCCAACACATCGATCATCTTCGGCGGGGTAGACGGCGGCCCGCCGATGATCTGCAAGCTGTACCGGCAGGTGCACCCCGGGTTGAACCCCGATATCGAACTCGCGTCGGCGCTCGCACGCGCCGGGTCACCGGCCGTCCCCCGCGCCCTCGGCTTCGTCGAAGGGCGCTGGCCCGACCTGGCGACGGCGCACGGCTCCGTCACCGGGTCCCTCGTCTTCGCGCAGGAATTCCTCCCCGATGTCGAAGACGCGTGGCGGGTCGCCCTCGCGGCGGCGGCCGCGAGTGAAGACTTCCGCGAACCCGCCCGAGCGCTCGGCGCCGCCACCGCCGAGGTGCACGTTGCGCTGGCAGGCCTCTTCCCCACCGAGCGGATGGACGACGAAGCACGCGCCCTCACCCGTGCGACGTGGGAGCGCCGGTTGGGCATCGCGATCGCCGAGGTACCGCAGATCGCCGACCTGCGTGGGCGTATCGAAGCGGTTTACACGCAGGCCGAGTCAGCCCTCTGGCCCGACGCCCAGCGCATCCATGGCGACTATCACCTCGGCCAGGTGCTCCGCGTGCGCACCGGTGCGTGGATCCTCCTCGACTTCGAGGGAGAACCACTGCGCCCCATGGCTGAGCGACGCCGGCCCGATCTCGCTCTGCGCGACATCGCCGGCATGCGGCGATCATTCGACTACGTCGCCGGATCCATCCGCCTCGACGACCCGAATCGCGCTGCCGAGAGCACGCGCGCCTGGGCGTCGTCGGCGCGCGACGCCTTCCTCGACGGGTGGGCGACGGTCACCGGGGTCGACCTCGACGCTGCCGCTCCCCTCCTGGCGGCACTCGAACTCGACAAAGCCCTCTATGAGGCGATCTATGAGTCGCGCAACCGCCCGACGTGGGTCTCGATTCCGCTGCGGGCCATCAGGCGCCTCGTCGAACACGTCGCGCCGCGGTGAGCGGCGTCAGGCGACGGGGTCGTCGTCGAGCTCCGCTTCGTCGGTCTCGGTCAGGTCATCGCCCGACGCGTCCAGAGCGCGCACGTGCCACCGCTCCCACTCGTCCATCAGGTGTTGCACGGCGCCGTGGAACCGCTGCGTCGCCGCCCCCGGCGCCGTGTCGCCGAAGTAGTGCCGCACCCAGTGCTCGAGGCGCGCCGTCGCATCGGGGTCGGACAGCACCCGGGAAACCTGCTCGATGATCGCCGGGGCGTCCGCGGCATCCAGCCACTCACAGGCCGAGAGGTAGCCGTGCATGTCGACGGCGGCCTCGGGGTCGACGGGCCGGGTGATCAGCAGCGGACGGTCGGCGGCGAGGCGGTCGTAGACCATTGCCGAGATGTCGACGACGGCCACGTCGGCCGCCGCGAGCTGCCATCCGAGCTCCGGTCCGTCGTCGAACACGTGCTGCGCCGCGGGATCGGCCGCGTTGGCGGCGGCGATCGCCGACACGATGCGCGCGTGAGCGGCTCCGTACTCCCTGTTCACGACCCCCGACCGAGGGTGCGGGCGATAGATCAATCGGTGGTCGGGCGAGGCAAGGACGGCCCGCGCGAGACTCTCACCGTGCGTGACGATGGATCCGTAATGGGCAGAGGGACGGTCGCCCTCCCACGTCGGCGCATACAACACGACCGTCCGACCATCGGGTGTGTACGGCAGGAGCCCCGAATAGTGGTCGGCCTGCGGGCGTCCGATCTCGATCGTGCGCGCCTCGACGTCGTAGTCCCACAGCACACGGGTCAACCGCTCGCGCGCGGCATCGCCGGCGACGAACGCGTAGTCGTACGCCTTGTACTGGTTGGTCGTCATGTACATCTTGTCGGACTCGCCGTGGTTGATGAACACGTGCCACCGTCGCCCGTAACGGAACATCTGGAAGTTCCGAGTGTTCTGGTTGACGTAGAGCACGACGCGGATGTCCTGCGTTGCGAGGTACCGTTCGAGATCGCGCACCGTCGGGACGAACGCCGTCGGAAGCACACCCTCGGCGGCAAGGGCGCGCGCTCCGGTCGCGGCGCGGCTGAGGACGACGACCGGCCAAGTCTTGGCCAGTTCCTGCAGCGGGCGGTACCACTGTCGCATCTGGTACATGTTCACGTCACCGTCCGCGAAATAGACCGCGACCCGGAAGTGATCATTCGGATGCCGTGGAGCCGCCGCAAGCGCGCGACGCGCTGACTTCGCCGCCGAACGGTTCGTCACCGCCTTGCGTACGAGCGCGACCGCTTTCTTCACGTCGGAGACGACTGCCACCCTTCCAGGGTACCTACGGCAGCACGTGACATGATCAAGTCGTGCATGAGGTGGATCGCGGACGGCGTGACGCCCCCGCCGTCCCCGAGGACGCGGGGGTGTCGTTCGTCATGCCCGTCCTGAACGAACGCGGCTACCTCGAACCGGCGGTCCGCACCGTGTTGGCGCAAGATGTCGAGCGCCCCATGGAACTGATCCTCGCGTTGGGCCCGTCCACCGACGGCACCAACGAGCTCGCACGCCGACTCGCGGGCGAGGATGACCGCATCCGGCTTGTGGACAATCCCGAAGCCGACATCCCGATCGGACTCAACCTCGCCATCCGCGCGGCGTCGTATCCGACGATCGTGCGGGTCGACGCACACTCGGAACTCGAACCGTCCTACGCGCGGCGCGCTGTCGACACGCTCGACCGCGTCCGCGCGGCGAATGTCGGCGGCGTCATGCGGGCCGAAGGCCGCACCCCGTTCCAGCGCGCCGTCGCACGTGCCTACAACTCCCCCATCGGTCTCGGTGGCGGCGCCTATCACGGGGGCACGACGGAAGGAGAAGCCGAGTCGGCCTACCTCGGCGTGATGCGCCGGGACGTGCTCGCCGAAGTGGGGCTGTTCGATGAGACGATCCGCCGCGGCGAGGACTGGGAACTCAACCTCCGCATCCGTCGCGCGGGCTACCGCGTGTGGTTCGACCCCACCCTCGCCGTCACCTACTGGCCGCGCGAGAGTTGGTCGCGCCTGGCCCGACAGTTCGTCGCCACCGGTCGATGGCGAGGCGAACTGGTGCGCCGCTTCGGTCGCGGCAACTCCCTGCGGTTTTTCGCTCCTCCGCTCCTGGTCGCCGTCATCGGCGTCGCGATCGTCGTCGCCGTGTTGCAGGCGGCGGGCGTCGTGACCGGATGGTGGGCGCTGGCGACATCCGTCGTCTATCTGCCTCTCGTCGTCTACATCGCCGTCATCGTCGGCGTGGCGGTGGGTCCGGGGGGAGGCAGCGGATGGCGTGACAAGCTGTGGACGGCGGCGGTCCTACCGACGATGCACCTCTCGTGGGGCTCGGGTTTCATCGTCGGTCTGCTGCGTGGGGCCGACGACACGGTGGACACCTCACGCCTCGCCGACCGCAATACGCCGCTGCCCTGACCCGTCAGTCGATATCGACGAATCCCTGATCGAGGATGCGCGCGACGACCCGCTCGGCGGCGTGCCCATCGTCCCTGGCGTTGAAGCGCGCCCGCCAGGCGTCGTAGCGCTCGGCGTACACGGCAGGGTCGTGTGCGGTGATCGCCTCGACGAGTTCTGCGTGCGAAGACACGACGGCACCCGGCGCATGGGCGGCGAGATCGAAGTAGAAGCCGCGCAGTTCGCCGCGATAATGCTCGACGTCCGGTGTCAGGAAGAACATCGGCTTGCCCGTGACCGAGAAGTCGAACATCACCGACGAGTAGTCGGTCACCAACATGTCGGCAGCCAACAGCAGACGCGATGTATCGGGGAACCCCGTGACATCCAGAACCCTGGGACCTTCGGCGTCACGACCCGGTTGGATCGTGCGCGAGTGTCCCCGCACGAGCACGACCGCATCGAGTTCGCGCGCCAACGCGGAGGGGTCGAGGAAATCGACGATCTCCTCGCGGTCATCGCGCCAGGTCGGAGCGTAGAGCACGACCCGCTCGTCGGGACCGATCCCGAGGTCGACGCGCGTCCGCCCGTCGTCACCCACCGTGAGGATGTCGTTGCGGGGATACCCCTCGACCCAGATCGGTCGTGTGAGGAATGCGTACGCCTTGCCGAGGATGCGCGCCGCATAGGGGTTCTGCGCCAGAAGAACGTCCCAGCGGCGAGACTCCCGCGCGACCGCGAGCATGCGTCGAGGGTCGAATCCCGGCCGGTGCAGAGCCAGTCGCTTGAGGGGCGTGCCGTGCCACGTCTGCACCACGATCTGGCCGGTGCGCCGGGAGAACCGGCGGCGCAGCCAGTCGTTGACGACCAACAGACGCGAAGCTCCACGTGCCCGCCACCAGTCGGGGCTGCCGTCCACCACGGGGATCGCCCCCTCGGGCACGGGCACCGACATGTCGACCACGCTCCAGTACCGGGTCACGCCCGGTGCGCGACGCGCCAACTCACGATCGATCGCCAGCGGGTTGCAGCTGGCGTTGCGGCCGTAGAAGCTCTCGAAGAAGACGGCGTTCTCGAGCCCGCCCGGCCGCGTCGCGTACCGCCGCTCCAACGCGTCCTGCCCTTCACCCGAGTCGTAGGCGGGGTGGACCGGAGGGCCGATGCGTACGGTGCGTCCGTCCAGGCACGCGCGCAGAACACCCAGTTGCGTCCACGCGATCGGCGCGGGATCGTCGGGGTCGATCCCCTCGATCGCCAACTCGTAGGTTCCCGTCGGCACAGGTAGCGCCGGACCGCCCCACCGTGCGGCGACCAGCGGAATCACCGCGCGCCACGTCTTGCCGCGGCCCGTGATACGAGCCGTCGTCCGGGCGCGCGGCCCCACAAGCGTCACCGAGTCCGGACGCGGGCCCGCACCGGACAACACCAGGCGTGGGGCTTCGCCCTCGGTCTCGAACCGCGCATCGGTCATCGGCGTCCCCTTCGGCGGTCGTCCTCGGCGATCCCCGCCAGGATCGCACGCAGAACCCGCTCGGTGTTGTTCCCGTCACGGAACGCGTGCACGTGTCGGCTGAGATCCTCCGAGCGGCGGCGCTCGTAGGCGTGCACGTCGTCGTCGGTCAGCACAACGCGCAGGCGGGTGGCCGCGGCGAGCCACGTCGTGGGAACGGCCTCACCCGCGACATCCGCGAAGCGCCCGTAGAACCCCCTCGTGCGCGCGTACTCCTCGACGTCGGGCGCGAGATAGACGACGGGAAGGGCGACGAGGCCGGCATCGTAGGCCAGCGACGAATAGTCGGTGATCAATACGTCCATGCCCGGCAGAAGTGGCGTGATGTCGGGGGCCACGTCACTGCCGAGAGGGCGCACGCGCGTGGTCTCCAGCGGTGGCACATAGGCGCCCGCGCCGAGCGGGTGGGAACGCACGATCAGCGTCGCATCGGCGTCATCGAGCACACCGATGATCTCACGCCATTCGGCCGCGGTCGGCACCGCCGGATCGGGGGCGCCATCACGCCACGTCGGGGCGTACAAGACGAATCGCGAGGCGACGTCGGCACCGGTGAGCCGATGGATGTCCTCTCGGGCTCGCGTGCGTCGCCACTCGGGGGCCCCCTGCGACAGCACATCGACGCGGGGCTCACCCGAAACGACGATGTGGGCATCGGACAACCCGAAAGCCGATTCCAGCCGCCCGCGCACGAGATGCGATGCCGCCGGCAAGATGCGGATGCGACGCGCCGCGCCGGCGAACATCGTCCGCAACACACGCCGGGCGAGTCCAGCGACGAAGGGCGCGCGTTCGATGGCCTGCGGAACGCGAAGCGTCTCCGGCGAGTCGAGACCGATGCGTTTCAGCGGGATGCCGTGCCACAGCTGCACGATGAAAGCACCCGAAACGGCGTAGCGGTTCACGTCGCCGAATCCGTGCGTGACCACCACGACCCGTGCACGCGCCGTACGCCAGAACCCCCGCCACGTCCCCTTGCGCACGTGCGGGATGCCCGCCGCATCCGCGTGTTCGGCTTCGCTCTCAGACCCGACGAGCCACGTGGACGCGATCCCCGCGGCGTCTGCCGCGCGCCACAGCGCGAGCGCACCGTCACCGATCCCCGCGCCGCATCCGAACACCCAGGCGGCCCGTGAGCGCGGGATCATGAACGTGGCGATGCGTCCCAGGACATACAACGGCACGGCGGCGAGCTTGCGCGCATTCCCCGCGCCGAATGAGAAGGACGCCACCCCGCGAGCCTATCGCGGGGTGGCGTCCTTGATCCGACGCGGGAGCCGTT
Source organism: Microbacterium koreense (assembly GCF_042677105.1). Lineage (NCBI taxonomy): Bacteria > Bacillati > Actinomycetota > Actinomycetes > Micrococcales > Microbacteriaceae > Microbacterium > Microbacterium koreense. The sequence goes on along the minus strand of NZ_JBHTIM010000001.1, from coordinate 1,680,629 downwards.
ACGGCAACTCGCCGAGGACGACGTCGATCGTCTGCGTGCGGCCGTCGCGCACGAACGTGACCGTCGCATCGCTTCCCGCAGCGGCCGCGCGCACCTGCGCCGTCAGGTCGACCGAGTCGGTGATCGGCAGTCCGTTGAACGCGGTGACGATGTCACCCTCCCGCAGGCCCCCGGCTTCGGCGGCGCCGCCGGAGACGACCTCGGCGATGTATGCGCCGGTGATCGTGTTGCCCTCGACGTACGCCGCCGACTGGACGCTCGCACCCAGGAGGCCGTGGCTGGCCGATCCATCCGTGATGAGTTCCTCGGTGATCCGCTCCACGACGTTCGACGGGATCGAGAAGCCGACGCCGATCGATCCTGCCGCCTCACCCGAGGTTCCGCCGGTCGAGGCGATGGCGACGTTGATTCCGATCAAGCGCCCTTCGGCGTCGACGAGTGCACCGCCGGAGTTTCCCGGGTTGATCGCGGCATCCGTCTGGATCACCGAGATCTTGATGCTCTCCGCGGTCTGCGCGCCGCTTTGCCCCTGACCGAAGTCGAACGAGAAGGGAGGAGCCTGCTCATCCTCGCCGAGGTCTTCGCCTTCTGTGGCATCGGGAGCAGCCGAGGAGGCGATCTCGATCGACCGGTTGAGCGCGCTGACGATGCCGGTCGTGACGGTGTTCGCCAACCCCAGCGGCGCACCCACCGCGACGGTCGTGTCGCCGACATTGAGGTCTGCCGAGTCGGCGATCTCGATGGGCGTCAGAGCCTCGGCGCCGACGAGCTTGATGACGGCCAGGTCATAGAGGGGGTCGGTCCCGACGATCTCGGCATCGAAGACCCGACCATCGGATGTCGTCACACGCACGGCGGCGTCGCCGGTGGCACCGTCGAGCGTCACGACGTGGGTGTTGGTGACGACGTAGCCGTCCTCCGTCAGAATCACGCCCGATCCGGTACCCGAACCGCCTTGACCGGCCGCTTCGATCGTGACCACACTCGGCACGACCTTCGCGGCGATGGCCGTGGTCTGCGTCACCGAGTCGGCGTTGTTGACCGTCACCGTCGAGGGACCCGAGGCCGTCGACGTCGTCTCCGGCGCGAAGAGCGTCGCCCCGGCATAGGCTCCGCCCAGACCCGCCGACCCGCCGACGAGCGCGGCAGCGACCAACAGCGCCACGACCTTTCCCGCGCCGATCTTCTGCCGCGGAGCGGTCGCCGCAGGCGCTACGCCGGTGGGCGTGCCACCGAGAGGCTGCGTGGGCTGTTTGTCGCCCGTCGCACCGAAGGCCGAGCCGTGGGCGTCGGGGGCGCCCAGCGGCCGGCCGGCGTACGGCGTCCCGGCGTATCCGCCGGTGGGCCGCTGTGCGGGTTGACCCGCCGCCTGACCGTGAAGGACGTATCCCGCGGGGGGAACCGGCGGCGCGGGGGGAACCGGGGGTGCCACCGGGCTCTGGGGCGCGTCCGCGGTCGACGCGGGGGCGTCGACAGGCTGCGCGGTACCCTCGGCCGGGATATTGCTCGAAGCGGGGGTCTCCGCCGGGTGGGCGCTCTCGGGGGTCTCGTCAACCGGGCGGTCGTCCTGCGTGTCGCTCATGGGATGCTCCTTCTGCCAAGCACTGTCCACCATGCCGCTCGATCCTGTGCGCTTCCTATGGTGCGGATGGGATCGGACTATGTGATCGGCCTGTACAAGGCGAGTACCGTGAACAGGATGCATCAGATCCCCGGCGCCTGGCGGCGCACCGCGCAGGGGGCCGGTCTCGTCGACGCCGACGGCACCATTCGCCCCACCATCTTCGCCGAGATGTCGGCCCTGGCGGCCGAAACCGGCGCGATCAACCTCGGACAAGGATTTCCCGACGAGGATGGTCCGACCGTCGTGCTCGAGACCGCGCGACGGGCGATCGCCGACGGTGTGAACCAGTACCCTCCGGGACGCGGCACCTCCGATCTGCTTCATGCGATCGCCGAGCACCAACAGCGCTTCTACGACATCGCGCTCGATCCGCACCGCGACATCCTGGTCACCGCGGGCGCGACCGAAGCGCTCGCGGCCACGCTCCTTGCCCTCATCGACGGCCCCGACGACGAGATCGTCGTGTTCGAGCCCTTCTACGACGCCTATGCGGCAGCCGCCGCACTCTCGGGGGCGCGCCTGGTGACGGTGCCGTCGCGTTGGCCCGATTTCCAGCCCGACCTCGACGAACTCTCGCACGCGGTGACCGACCGCACGCGCGTCATCCTCGTGAACGACCCCCACAACCCCACAGGCGCCGTCTTCTCTGCCGAGGTACGCACGGAAATCGTGCGGCTGGCGGAGCACCACGACGCGATCATCGTGACCGACGAGGTGTACGAACACCTCGTGTTCGACGGTCGACATGTGCCGATCGCGTCAGAACCGGGTGCCTGGAGCCGCACGGTCACGATTTCGTCGGGAGGGAAGACCTTCGCCACGACAGGGTGGAAGATCGGCTGGCTGAGCGGCCCCGCGCCACTGGTCGACGCGATCCTTGCGGTGAAGCAATACCTCACCTACGTCAACGGAGCCCCGTTCCAACCCGCGATCGCTACCGGACTGCGCATGCCGGACGATTTCTTCGCCTCGATCGCGGGCGCGCTGCGCGACAAGAGCGCGATCCTCGGTGCGGGTCTGCGTGCGGCGGGGTTCGACGTGTCCACGCCGTCCGGTTCGTACTTCACCGTCGCAGATGCTGCCCCGCTCGGCGCGACCGACGCCGATGAGTTCTGCCGTGCCCTCCCCCGCCGTACCGGCGTCGTGGGCATCCCCCTGACCGCGTTCAGCACGCCTGAGGGACGCTCCGAGGTCGCCACACTCGTGCGGTTCGCCGCCTGCAAGCGCACGGACGTGATCGAGCAGGCGGTGGGACGCCTGGCGCTGCTCCGTTCCTGACCAGGCCCCGGCGTCAGTCTCGCGGGACGACCGTATAACGGCGCAGCGCGAGCGCGGGGTTCACCCGGCGCACACGGCCGACCGCCGCGGGATCGAGATGGGCCACCGCCACATCCGTGGAGGAGCCGACCCCCGCCATCTCGACCCCCTGCGGATCGATGATCGCGGACAGCCCGACTCCCAGCGGGGGCGGATGATCCGCGGCGGCCACGAACACGGTGTTCTCGATCGCCCGTGCTGCAAGCAGCGTCTTCCAGTGATGCTCCTTGAGCGCACCCCGCACCCACTCGGCCGGCACGAGTATGACCTCGCAACCGGCGTCCACCAGCGTGCGGGCAACCTCGGGAAACCGAAGGTCGTAGCACGTCATGAGCCCGACCGTCAGCCCGTCGACGGTGAAGGTCTGCGGGTCGGCCAGCGCTCCCGGTTCGACCCAATCGGACTCCCGCTGGCCGAAGGCATCGTACAGATGCTGCTTGCGATACGACGCGACGATGCCCTCTGCGCCGACGGCGACCACCGTGTTGCGGACGCGCCGTCCGTCGTCCGCGCGTTCGAGGAGACCGGCCACGATATGAAGGTCATGGCGCTCGGCGATGCGGGCCAGCTCTCGCGTGAACGGCCCATCGAGGTCCTGGGCGTGCGCGAGGAGAGACTCGTCGAACGGATCGATGAAATAGCTCGAGTACTCGGGGAAGACGACCAGCCGCGCGCCGCGCGCCGCGGCGGTCGCGGCGAGATCGGCGATCGACTCGAGGTTCGCCGCCTCGTCGGCCATCGGCGCGAACTGCGCGACACCGATCGCGGTGGTTTCCGACATCATTCCTCTTCCTTCTGAAACCGGGTGATCGAAGGGACGGCGACCCACAGCCCGAGGAGGATGATGCCGAGCGCGGCCGCTGCCCACCACATCGAGGCGCCACCCACGACCACGTCGAAGACGAACGCGACGACACCGATGAGCAGGAGGGACACCGTCACCAGACAGATGACGAGCGCGATGTGTCCGAACGTCACGACAGAGGGCTTTGCGCGCTTTCGGAACAGCCAACGGTGCGCCGCGACCGGTGCGAGGGCGACGATCGCACTGAGTGCCGAGAGCACCACGAGGGCGAGATAGAAGGCGCGCTGGGCCGCAGTGAGATCGGCGAACGCGGGTTGGAACGCAAGCGCGAGCAGAAAGCCGGTGAGGATCTGTGTGCCGGTCTGGAGCACCCGCAGCTCCTGCAGCAGATCGATCCAATTGCGGTCGGCGCGTTCGTCGGACGACTCGTCGCGCCCGTCCGGACGGGTATCACCCGTGTTCGCAAGCGGCGTTCGCATCCCTTTATCTTCGCCGCACGCACCGGCAAACAGCAACGGCGTGTCCCTCCGACCGCGAGAATTGCTTCTGAGCGTGAGAATTACCCGCCGTGAGAATCACCCGCAGCGGGCGATTATCGCCACGAAGTCGGAGTCTCGCGGACCTGGGTGCGCATGGCGACGGGTGGCTCCGCGGGGAAAGGCGAAGGCCCCCGATCGGGAAATCCCAGATCAGGGGCCTTCATTTGTTGCGGGGGCAGGATTTGAACCTACGACCTCTGGGTTATGAGCCCAGCGAGCTACCGAGCTGCTCCACCCCGCGGCACAAGTAAAGAGCCTAGCACGGGAATCACTGCGTCGCATCTCGAGGCGGGTCCATCGCCCCCGACACCTCGTCGAGGAACCGCGTGACAAGTCCCAGCTCTCGCTCGTCGTACCGTTCGGCAACGCGACGCATGACCGCCAGCCGCTCCCCGAAGTGGCGGAAGAATTCCGCTCGGGCATCGGGCGTGAGCGCCACGATCCGCGCGCGACGGTCATGAGGATGCGGGCGGCGTTCCACGAAGCCTGATTCTTCAAGTCGGTCGATGAGCTTCGTCGTGGAGGCGGTCGAGATCCGCAGATGCGCGGCGACATCGCGGGGACTGACGGGAATCCCCTGCTGTTCCCGCATCGTCAGCATCCGCAGCGCCGCGAGGTCGGACGCGTTCATGTCCATGTCGCCCTTCATGCCACTGTGCATGCGATCCATGGCGTCACTGAAGGCGCGTACGGCGAACAACACATCGAGCACTGCGTGCCCGTGCGGAGTCTGCGGTGCTGCTCTTCGGGTCATATGGACACCCCCTGGTCCTCCGTTGTAGCATCGACCGAGAGGTGATCGCTAGCTAATCTAGCGAATTAGGAGGACGTGATGACGGACATCGACGAGGTCATCCTGCTCGACGACGACGGAAACGCCATCGGCGCGGCGCCCAAGAGCAGCGTCCATGGAACAGACACCGCACTGCACCTGGCCTTCTCCTGCCACGTGCTCAACGACGCCGGCCAGGTGCTGGTGACGCGCCGGGCGCTCGGAAAGACCGCCTGGCCCGGAGTGTGGACGAACTCCTTCTGCGGGCACCCGCGACCGGCCGAGCCTGTCCTGTCGGCCGTGCACCGCCGAGCGGAGTTCGAGCTGGGGATCACTGTCACCGACATCGAACTCGCCCTCCCCCTCTTCCGCTATCGGGCAACCGACGCCAACGGCATCGTCGAACACGAGGTCTGCCCGGTGTACACAGCGCGGACATCGGATGACCCGACGCCCAACCCTCACGAAGTCGTCGATATGACCTGGGTGGACCCCGCCGACCTCGGCTCCTCGCTCGAGACGACCCCCTGGGCGTTCAGCCCGTGGCTCGTCTTGCAGGCCCGCCAGCTGCGACTTTTCGAACAGCCCGTGGCGCAGCGACGAGCCTCATGATCGACGTCCGCGACCGGACCCGGATCGACACGGCGATCGCCGAAGCCCTCGACCGCACCCGCACCCAGGCAGCACGCCTCGGTGGCGGATTCGAAGCCCTCGGTGACGCGATCGCCCGCGCCGCGACGGGGGGCAAGAGGTTTCGTCCCGCACTCGTCACCGCAGCTTTCGAGGCGTTCGGCGGCGACATCGACGACTCTCCCGAGGTCTACCACGTCGCCACCGCGTTCGAGTTGCTGCACACCGCGTTCGTCGTGCACGACGACGTCATCGACAACGACACCGAACGTCGCGGCATCCCGAACATCGGCGGCGAGTTCCGCGAGCGCGCCCGCCGCGCGGGAGCCGGCGACTCCGGTGCGGCGCGGCTCGGCGACACCGCGGCGATCCTCGCCGGTGACCTCCTCCTCCACGAATCCACTCGCCTCGTCGCCACCGCCGACGTCGACACGGCCACCCGCCGTACCCTCTTGGATCTCCTCGACGACGCCGTCTACGTCTCCGCTGCCGGAGAGCTCGCCGATGTCGAGAACAGCGTCATCCCCGCCGACACCCGCGCCGACGAGGCACTGGCGACCGCGTTCAACAAGACGGCGGTGTACTCGTTTCGCGCACCCCTCGCCGCCGGTGCCGTCCTGGCCGGAGCGCCCGCGGACGCACGACGTGTGCTCGAGGCCGCGGCGGGCGACCTCGGGCTGGCGTTCCAGTTGGTCGACGACCTCATCGGAGCCTTCGGCACGGCCGCCGATGCGGGGCGCGAGAGCGGTGCCGACCTGCGCGAAGCGAAACAGACGCCCCTGGTGGCACTCGCCCGCGAATCGACAGCGTGGGCGCGCGTGAACGACGCCCTTCTCGTCGCCTACACCGGCCCCATCGCCGTGCGCGACGCCCAGCGCGAACTCGAAGCCAGCGGTGCGCGCGAACGACTGCGCGATCTGATCGACGACACACTGGCGCGCGTGCGCCGTACGGCGGACGACGCGGCCCTCCCGGCCGAGGCGACGCTGTTGCTCGATCGGCTCGCCGACCGCATCGCAGGGAGGGTGCCATGACCGATCGCGGTGTGCGCCACGGTGAGCCGACCGGGTTGGCGCTCTATGACAAAACCGCAGCGGATGCGGCGGCCACCGTCATCGCACGCTATTCCACATCGTTCGGACTCGCGTGCCGCCTTCTGGGCGCCCGCGTACGCCCCCACGTGCGCAACGTCTACGCGCTGGTACGCGTGGCGGACGAGATCGTCGACGGATCCGCCGAAGCGGCAGGGCTCTCCGCCGACGACGCGAAGAAGGTGCTCGACGGACTCGAACGCGAGACCCTCGCCGCCATCGACAGCGGGTTCAGCGCCAACCTCGTCGTGCATGCGTTCGCCCGTACGGCGCGCGAGTGCGGCATCACCGAAGACCTCATCGGCCCCTTTTTCGCCTCGATGCGCACCGACCTGACGACGACAGCGCACGACGCGGCATCCCATGACAGCTATGTGTACGGCTCCGCCGAAGTGGTCGGGCTCATGTGCTTGCAGATCTTCGTGAACGCCGGTGCAGATCGACCAGAGCCCGCACCCGCCCACCTCGTCGAGGGCGCGCGGCGCCTGGGCGCGGCGTTCCAAGACGTCAACTTCCTGCGCGACCTCGACCACGACGAACAGTCGCTCGGGCGTGACTATCTCGCGATCGACGACGCCGAGGGCCGCACCGCCGTACTCGACCGCATCGATGCCGATCTCGCGGCGGCGGCGGCGACCGTCCCCGACCTCCCGAGCGACTGCCGCCGCGCCGTGACCGCAGCCCACGATCTGTTCGCGGCCCTGTCGACCCGACTGCGCCGCACCGTCGAGAAAGGACGACGCGTGCGCGTTCCCGATCCCGTGAAAGCCGCCATCATCGCCCGCGCCGTCATGCGCGCGACGCCGCGGGAGCATCGGGCATGAGCGACCGATCAGCCATCATCATCGGAGGCGGAATCGCCGGGCTCGCCACCGCGGCACTCCTCGGCGCCGAGGGGTACCGCGTCACCCTCGTCGAAGCGCGCGATGACCTCGGCGGTCGAGCAGGTTCTTGGGAACACCTCGGCTTCCGATTCGACACCGGACCGAGCTGGTATCTCATGCCCGAGGTGTTCGACCACTTCTTCGCACTCCTCGGCACATCCGCTGCCGAACAGCTCGACCTCGTGCCGCTGGATCCGGCGTACCGCGTGTACAGCGAAGGACACGCTCCGATCGATGTCCGTTCCGGGCGTGAGAACGCCCGTGTCCTCTTCGAATCGCTCGAGCCCGGCGCGGGCGAGACGCTCGACCGGTACCTGGACTCGGCATCCGACGCGTACCGCCTCGCGGTCACACGCTTCCTCTATGACACCTACGAGACCACCGCGGGCTTGCGCGATCCCGCGCTCCTCAAGCGCCTCCCCACCCTTGCCCCGCTGCTGACACGCACGCTGGCCTCGCACGTCGAACGCCGGTTCAGCGACATCCGCCTGCGCCAGGTGCTCGAATACCCTGCGGTGTTCCTCGGTGGGTCCCCCTATGGCGTCCCGAGCCTCTACCACCTCATGAGCCACCTCGACCTCGAAGAGGGCGTGCTCTACCCCCGCGGCGGCTTCACCGAGGTCATCGCCGCGATAGAGCGACTCGCCCGTGCGCAGGGCGTCGATATCCGCACGTCCTCTCCCGTCGCCGAGATCACCACGACGGATGCGCGGGCCACCGGCATCCGTCTCGCCGACGACACCCGACTCGAGGCCGACATCGTCGTCTCGACCGCCGATCTGCACCACACCGAAACCGCCCTCCTGCCCCCTCACCTGCAGAGCTACCCGGAGAGCTGGTGGGAATCACGCACGCCGAGCCCCGGTGCCCTGCTCATCCTCCTCGGCGTCGACGGTGAACTCCCCCAGCTCGCCCATCACACCCTCGTCTTCACCCGAGACTGGCGAGCGAACTTCGGTGACATCTTCGGGCGCGACACCCGCATCCCCGACCCCGCGTCGTTCTACGTCTGCAAGCCCAGCGCGAGCGACGACACCGTCGCCCCCGAAGGCACCGAGAACATCTTCGTGCTGGTCCCGATCCCCGCCGACCCCTCCCTCGGCCACGGCGGCGTCGACGGCGCGGGCGACGACGTCATCGAGCGCGCCGCCGACGAGGTCATCGCCCAGATGGCGGACTGGTGCGACATCCCGGATCTCGCCGAGCGCATCGTCGTGCGGCGCACGATCGCCCCCGCCGATTTCGCATCCGACCTGAACGCGTGGCGCGGCAACTCGCTCGGACTCGCCCACACTCTGCGCCAGAGCGCCATGTTCCGTCCGCGCAACGCCTCGCGCAAGGTCAGCGATCTGTTCTACGCCGGAACGTCCGCCCTCCCGGGGATCGGGCTTCCGATGTGCCTCATCTCCGCCGAACTCGTCGTCAAGCGCCTCCGTGGAGATCGTTCCGCGGGCCCGCTGCCGTCACCGCGGCATGCGAGCCTATAAGCATGCCCGGCCTGTACCTCGCCGCGATCCTCGTCAGCACGGCGGGCGTCGCCGCGCTCGATGCGCGTTTCCGGTTGGCGGCGTGGCGGCATCCGAACCGCACCCTCATCGCCGTGATGGTCGGCACCGTGTTCTTCTTGGCATGGGATGCCGCGGGCATCGCGCTCGGTGTCTTCGTCAAGGGCGACAGCCCGGCGCTGCTCGGCGTCGACCTCGCGCCGCATCTGCCGCTCGAGGAACCGTTCTTCCTCGCGTTCCTCTGCTATCTCGCGCTCGTCGTCGCGGGGGGCGTGAACCGGTGGTTCTCGCGACGGGAGGACACCGCGTGACGTATCCGCTCCTCGTGCTCCCGTTCCTGCTCGTCACCGTCGCCGTCACGCTCGCCACCATCCGGCGACCACGATTCGGGCGCCGTATGGCCGTCTCGTCGATCACCGCGCTGGTCCTCATCGCCCTCACGGCGGTCTTCGACAACATCATGATCGCCGCCGACCTGTTCACCTACCCCGACGAGCACCTGAGCGGCATCCGCATAGGCTTGGCCCCAATCGAGGACCTCTCGTACGCGGTGTGCGCGGCATTCCTGGTTCCGGCGATCGCGACGTTGCTCGCCCGACGCCCCCGCGAGGAGACGCCGTGACGCGCACGGACCACGGCGTCGTCCGCCAGCTCTTCCTGTCGTCGCGACCGGTGAGCTGGATCAACACCGCATATCCCTTCGCGGCCGCGTACCTCCTCACCACCCGCGAGATCGACATGACCCTCATCGTCGGCACGCTGTTCTTCCTCGTGCCGTACAACCTGGCGATGTACGGCATCAACGATGTCTTCGACTACGAATCCGACCTGCGCAACCCCCGCAAGGGCGGGGCGCACGGGGCCGTTCTCGACCGCCGGATGCACCGGATCACGCTGTGGGCTGCAGCACTCTCCTGCCTGCCGTTCGTCGTCTTTCTGGTCGTGGTCGGATCGCCGCTGTCGTGGGCGGTGCTTCTGCTGAGTCTGTTCTTCGTCGTGTTCTACAGCGCTCCGCCCCTGCGCCTGAAGGAGCGGCCCTTCGCGGATTCGCTGACCAGCAGCATCCACTTCTTCGCGCCCGCCGTGTACGGACTCGTGCTGGCGGGTGCGGTGTGGACGTGGCAGCTGGTCGCCGTGATCGTCGCGTTCGCCCTCTGGGGAGTCGCCTCGCACGCCTTCGGTGCGGTTCAGGACGTGGTCGCCGACCGCGAAGCCGACATCTCGTCGATCGCGACCGTGCGCGGCGCTCGATTCACCGTCTGGTTCGCGCTGGGATGCTACGCCGCCGCCGGTCTCGTGATGCTCGTCACGGCGTGGCCCGGGCCGCTCGCGGTCGTCGTCGCCGTGCCGTACCTCGCGACGGTGTGGCCCTTCCGCAACGTGACCGACGCCACCGCGCACACCGTCACGCGCGGATGGGACCGATTCCTGTGGCTCAATCAGTTCGCCGGATTCGTCGTGACGCTGTTGCTCATCTGGTTCTGGTTCCTCACCGCCTGACATCCGGCTGATCGGCGCGATGCCGCCCGGGCCTGCTCTGCCGTCTCGATCGCCGTCCGCACCCCTGCCACCACCCCGCTGCTCCCCTGTCAGCCCGTCTTGTCGGCTCATCTGCCGCGTTCCGGTCCATATGCGGAGCCGACGGGAAGCAGATGAGCCGAGACGATGACGCGGGGCGGCGCGGACGCGTCAGGTACGCCCCGCGACGGAGCGCAGGCACGACGGAGGCGGGCACGACGGCGCGCGGGCACGACGGCGCGCGAACGCGACGACCGGGGATGCCGGCCGCCGCGTTCGTCGGAGGGGATTACTCGCTGAGCTCGAGCAAGCGCTCGACCGCAGCCGTGAGCCGCTCGTCGGCCTCGGCGAAGGCGGTGAGGTCGCCCGCCTGCAGGGCCGCATCGCGATCGAGCATCGCCTGCCGCGCATCTTCGAGCGCCGCTCCGTACTCATCGGTCGGAACGGTCGGATCCGTGGGCTCGGTCGGCTCGGTGGGCTCCGTCGGGTCCGGCGTGGGCTCTTCGCCGCCGTCGGGCACCACTTCGCCGTCACCGGTATCGGCTCCGGAATCGCCCCCGAAGAGCGAGTCGAGCGCACCGCTGAGGGTGTCCTCGAACGCGATGTCGTCACCGAACGCCACGAGCACCTTGCGCAACTGCGGCAGCTGCGTGCCCTCTGCGGCCTGAACGAAGACCGGCTGCACGTAGAGCAGACCGCCGCCGACCGGCAGGGTCAGCAGGTTTCCGTTGAGCACCTCGGACTGACCGATCGTGAGCACGTTGATCTGCTGCGAGACCGTCGGGTCGGAGTCGAACCGGTTCTGTACCTGTCCAGGGCCGGGCACGGTCGTCTCGGCGGCGATCTCCAGCATCCGGAGTTTGCCGTAGTCCTCGCCCTTCACGCCCGCTTCGCGGCCTGCGTTCGAATCCGCAGCCAAATACCCCATGAGCACGTTCCGGCTCTCGGCACCAGTCGTCGATGACGGGATGAATGTCGAGAACATCGAGAACGACGGCTCGGCCTGTCCCGGCATCTGCATCGTCAGGTAGTACGGCGGCTGCAGCGCGTTGGGGTTCTGCGGGTCTTCCGGCGTCGCCCACGCGTTGTCGCGCTCGTAGAACGACTGCGCGTCGTCGACGTGGTAGATCTGCAGCATCGCGCGCTGCACCTTGAAGAGGTCGGTCGGGTAGCGCACATGGCTGATCAGGTCGGCCGACATGTCCTCGATCGGCTTGATCTGCGTCGGGTAGACGTTCTGCCACGTCTGAAGCACCGGGTCTTCGGGCTCCCACGCGTAGAGCTCGACCGATCCGTCATACGCGTCGACGGTCGCCTTCACCGAGTTGCGGACGTAGTTGATGTCGTCCATCGCGAACCGCGGTTGGGTGTTGTTCGAGTCCGCGATCGCCTGCGACAGCGGCACGGTCGTCGAGTACGGGTAGTTCGCGCTGAGCGTGTACCCGTCGACGACCCACTTGATGCGGCCGTCGACGACGGTCGGGTACGGATCGCTGTCGAGCGTCAGGTACGGCGCGACCTTGTTCACTCGCTCGCGCGGGTCGCGGTCGTAGAGGATCTGCGATTCGTCGTTCACGTCGTCCGAGAACAGAATCTGCTCGGACTGGAACTTCAGCGCGTAGATCAGGCGGTTGAAGACGTTGCCGACCGACGGCCCGCCTTCACCCTCGAATGTCGTGCGCGGACCGGAGGTTCCGTCGCTGCCTGCCGGGTAGTCGAGTTCGATCGGGTCGGTGCCTTCCGGCGCCCCGACGATGGAGTACTCGGGCGATGACTCGCCGAAATACACGCGCGGCTGGAAATCGGGATCGTCGGAGAGGAAGCCTGTCGCCGGGATGCCCCGCTCGAGGAACACCGGGTTGCCGTCGGCGGTGCGCTCGTTGCCCGCGGCGGCGACCATGCCATAGCCGTGTGTGTACACGAGGGTCTCGTTGACCCACGAGGCACCGGCGCCGAGCTGGTCCATGTTGAGCTCACGCACCGAGACGATCGTGTCCTGCATCTGACCGTCGATCTCATACCGGTCGACGTCGAGCGGGTTCTGGAACTGGTAGTACGCGCGGTATTGCTCGAGCTGACGCACCGTCGGCCCGATGACAGCCGGGTCCATGATGCGGATCTGGGTGGTCGTCGCCGCATCCGCGCGCAACTGGCCCTCCTCGGCCGTGGTCTCGGCCGAGAACTCGATCTTCTCCATGCCGTCGATGCCGTAGGCGACCTTCGTCCCCTCGAGGTTTCGCTGGTAGTACTCGCGCTCGAGGCTCAACTGGTTCGGCTGCACCTGGAAGGTGTTGACGACCCAGGGGTACCCGACGCCGAGCACGAGCGCCGTGACCAGGAGCAGACCCGTTCCGATGAGCGGGAAACGCCAACGGCCGATGACGGCGGTGACGAAGAAGAGGATCGCGACGATGACCGCGGCGGCGGCGAGGATCTCCTGGCCCAGGATGACGGCGTTGGCCTCGGTGTAGCCGGGACCGGTGATGCGCCCCATACCGCCGGGCTCGACGAGGGTCTGGTAGCGGTCGAGCCACAGGCTCGCGGCCTGCACGATGAGGTAGAGACCGGCGATCACCGCGAGCTGGATGCGGGCGGCCTTCGAGATACGCAGTTCGCGCTGCCCGACGCGCACCGAGCCGTAGAGATACGACACGAGCGCGGTGACGAGCAGGCAGATGAGCAGGACGGCCGAGACGAAGCCCAGCAGGGTCGCATAGAACGGCATCGCGAACATGTAGAAGCCGGTGTCGAGCCCGAATTGCGGGTCGGTCTGCGATGTCGCAACACCGTGGAACCACGTCCAGGTGATCTCCCACTGGGCGGAGGCAGCGAAGCCGGCGAAGAAACCGAAGAAGATCGGGATGCCCCACATGGCGAGGCGCCGCAACGGCTCGACGACCTCTTGGTATCGGTCCAGCTGGGAGCTCAGCCGCGCGTACACCGGCCGGAGTCGGTAGGCGAGCTGGATCGCGATCCAGACGGGCAACGCCATTCCGAGGAAGCCGATGACGAACATCACCGCGCGCGCGACCCATTGGGTGACGAGCACCCCGTCGAAGCCGAGCTGCTCGAACCACAGCCATTCGGCGTACAGGTTCGCGAAGGTGAAGAACCCTACGACGAGGGCCGCGATGATCGCGACGGTGATCGCGATGACGCGTCGGGAGCGGGATGGCGTGGCCTGGTTCGGCGCTGAGGTCGTGGTCACTCCCTCATCCTAGGCGTCTTGACCTTGGAGATTCCCCGAGTCCGCCCGGGGCGAACGGGCTTCAGCTCTCGGTGCAGGTGGGCAACTCGTCGAGGTTCCCGCCTGCCGTGACGGTGTCGAGTACCGCGAGCGCGTCGTCGAGGGTTCCGACGGAGAACACGCGGAGCCCGTCGGGGATGTGTCCGACGACCTCGTCGCAGTTGGCTTCGGGGGCGAGGAACCACTGCGCACCCTCGTCGAGCGCGCCCCACATCTTCTGCCGGATGCCGCCGATGGGCCCGACGGAGCCGTCCGAGGTGATCGTGCCGGTGCCGGCGAAATGCTCGCCACCGGTGAGCTCTTCGGGCGTGAGGACGTCGATGATACCGAGCGCGAACATCATGCCCGCGCTCGGTCCGCCGACGTTGTTCAGCTGGATCGTGACGTCGAAGGGGAACTCGAACTCGGTGATCAGGGTCACACCGATCCGCCAGGCCGTCTCACCGTCGGCGTCGGCCTCGTCGGGGGTGACGGCCACGGTCATTTCTTGTCCGGCGCGGATGATCTCGAGGTCGACGGGCGCGCCTTCGCCTGCGGCGATCGCGTCGCGCAGGGCGTTGATGTCGGTGACGGGTGCGCCGTCTGCCGCGAGGATGATGTCGCCCTGCTCGAGGATCCCCTCGGCGGGGGCACCGTCGACGACGGAATGGACGGTGAGTCGGGCGCCGACGTCGTAGCCGAGCTCGATGAGCGCGGCCGCCGTCGCCTCCTGCTGCGAGTCGACCATGAGCGCGGCGCTCTCTTCGCTGCGTTCCTCGGCCGTCTGACCTTCGGGGAACACGGCGTCGATCGGGATGACGGCGCGCGTGCGGTCGAACCAGGCCGTCGCGAGTTCGAACCACGACGGCGTCCGTTCGCGGTTTCCCACGACCTGCACGGTGAGCAGGTCGAGCTCACCGTCGGTGTCGTATGTCTCTGCTCCCGATACCGAGATGAGAGGCACCTGCTCACCGTCGGCCGATGCCGCCGTGCCGAGCGTGTTGTACACAGGCCCGGGTTGCTGGATCACATAGGACGTCGGCAGGAAGGTGATCACCAGGAGCGCCACCATCGCGACGGCGAACGCCCACAGCCCACCGACGACGCCCGGTCGCATGCCGCGTCGCGGGGTGGGTGTCGGCGGGGCGGTGTCGTCGAAGAGCGCCACGGAGATCCTTCCTGTACGGGGTCGTTCGCGACCGGCGTACAGGTTCGAAAGCCGATGCCGGGGAGAGCGAGGAGTGCTGCGACTAGCGTAGAACGCAACGTCAGGAACCGGCTGAAAGGCGGCTGAAGTGGCAGAGGAAGATCGCTCGCCCGAGGACGAGTTCCAGGAATTGTTGCGGCAACTCCTCGGTGGATCCGGCGCGTCGATGGAGGGGTTCGATCCCGAGCAGCTGTCGAGGCTGACCGGCATGAACATCGACCCGGCGATGCTCCAGCAGATGATGCGGCAGATGCAGGGCGCGTTCGCGGCATCCGATGGCGGAATCTCGTGGGATGCCGCGGAACGTCAGGCGCTGCACATCGCGAATCAGGAGGACCGCGGTGTCACGGCTGGGCAGCGCGCCGACCTCGACCAGGCATTCTCGCTGGCGAGTCTGTGGTTGAGCGAGGCGACAGCCATCTCCGACCTGGCCTCGGCACCCCGCGCGATCACCCGCGGCGATTGGGTGACCCACACCCTGCCCGTATGGCAGGAGCTCGCCGGACCGGTTGCCACCAGCATGGCGGATGCGATGACGTCTGCGCTGAGCGAGCAGGCACCGGAGGACATGCAGAGCATGATCCAGGGAGCGGGTCGTCTCATGCGGATGGTCGGGGGGTCGCTCTTCGCCGCGCAACTGGGCAAGGTCGTGGGCGACCTGTCGAAGGAGGTCGTCTCGGGCGGCGACGTCGGTATCCCTTTGATGCCCGATGGCGAGGCGGCGATCCTGCCGCAGAACTTCGCGGCGTTCGGCGAGGGGCTTGACATCCCGGAGGACCAACTCGCGCTGTACGTCGCCACGCGCGAGCTCGCGCATGCACGGCTGTTCCGCCATGCTCGCTGGTTGCGTCTGCATGTGATCTCGCAGATCACCGATTTCGCCCGTGGTGTGCACGTCGACACCGACGCGCTCGAAGAGCTCGCGTCGCGCTTCGACCCGTCACAGCCGGAGGAACTGCGCCGGGCGATCGAGAGCGGCGAGCTGCTCCCGCAGCGCTCTGAGGCCCAGACGGCCGCGCTGACGCGGCTGGAGAACCTGCTGGCGACGATCGAAGGGTGGGTCGACGTCGTGACGGAGGATGCGTTGTCGCGTCTGCCGTCGACGGCGCGCATCTCGGAGGTCGTTCGGCGGCGACGTGCGGTCGGTGGACCAGCGGAACGTGCCCTGGGTTCGCTCGTCGGTCTCGAGTTGCGTCCACGACGGATGCGGGAGGCCGCAGCCATGTGGCGTGCCGTCACCGACGCGGTGGGCACCGCGGCACGAGATGCCCTGTGGGACTACCCCGATCTGATGCCCGGCGCCGAGGACATCGACGACCCGGCGAGTCTCGTGGCACGGCTCGAGTCCCGCGCCCGCGGGGAAGAGCCCGCGCGCGACGAGATGGACGACGCTCTCGAGCGGTTGCTGGCGGGAGAAGATCCCGACCCGACCGGATCGGACAACGGCGATACGGACCATCCGGACGACCACCGCCCCGTCTGAGCACCGCATCGGCTCCTCCACAACGAGATCACCCTGTGGATGAGGCACACGGTGCGATGACGGCGGCGCAAGATCGGAGCATGCTGCGAATCGATCCCGCGTCTCCGCCCGTGTGGCGCTCTGCCGACACACTGCAGTTCGGCACGGACGCACGCGTCGTCCTCGACGATCCACGTCCCTGGCAGCTTCGGCTGCTCGCCGAGCTCGAGCGTGGTGTTCCGGAAGCGGCCGTCGATGCCTTGGCGATGGCGTTCGGCGCGGCGGAGGGTGAAGCCGCGTTGCTCGTGAGCCGTATCGCGTCAGCGCTGGAACCGGCGCGCCGCCGACCGCGCGTTGCCGTGCGCGTCGGGCCGGGCCTCGCGCCCGCCACCGCGGGCATCCTGGCTGATGTGCTGCGTGAACGAGGAGCCGATGTCGTCGACGGCGACACGGATTCGCGAACGGTGACCATCCTGGCCGTCGCCCACACGGTCGCGCCCCGCGATGTGGCGGACCTCATGTCGCGCGATCGCCGACACCTTCCGATCGTGCTGCACGGGAGCAGCGCCGATGTCGGCCCACTGGTGGAACCCGGCCGGACACCGTGCACGATGTGTCTCGACCTCACCCGCACCGACCGCGATGCGGCATGGCCGGCGATCGCCACTCAGCTCGCGGGCCGCCCGCTCGCACTCGAGGATGCGGAGCACGTGCGCGACTGCGCACGGGCCGCCCTCGACGTGATCAACGCAGCGGACGAAGGTGCTGGCCCCCGCGAGGCGATCGCGCTCCACCTGCGACACGGTTCGGGTTCGCGCCGCGCGATCGTCCATCGCCCGCACGGAGCGTGCCGCTGCCGATCTCTTGCAGAAAACGAGACGGGCGCCGTTCACGGGACCCCCGCGCCCACGTCAACGACAGTGTTCGCCCGGCCCGCGTGATGCCGACGTACGCGAGTCTTCTCTCCTCGTCGATCTGCTCGAACGTCGTCGCGTAGCCGATCGGCAGCTGCCCCTCGGCCAACCCGACGAGGTGCACGTGATCCCATTCGAGACCCTTCGCCGCGTGGAGCGTCGCGAGAGTCACCGTCCGTAGTGCGGGGTCATCCTGTGCGCGTGCGCGGGCGAGCAGATCGTCGGTGAACGCCCGCAACGTCGTGCCGTCCGGGGCCTCTTCGGCAAGACGCAGCACAGCCGCGCGCGCCTCCCACGCGTCTCTCAGCGCACCGCCCGCCTCGGGGGGATCATCGGTCAGTCCGCGCGTGCGCAGAATATCCCGGACGGTATCGAGGAATCCGGTCTCCAGAGGAGCGACGGTGGCCGCGCGCAACTCCATGAGAGCCTGACGCACCTCGGGAAGGTCGAAGAAGCGCCGCCCGCCGAGCACCGTCGCCGCGATGCCGGCGTCGGCGAGCGCTCGTGCGATCTCGGCGGACTGAGCGTGAGCGCGATAGAGCACGGCGATCTCTCGGGGGTCCACGCCGGACCGCACCTGTTCGACGATGCGCCGCGCGACCCCGCGGGCCTCGGCTTCGTCGTCCGCGTAGTCGGTCACGGTGGGGATTGCTCGCGCCGCGTCGCCGCCGACCGCCGCTCGCAGGTGAAGGGCGCCCGGCCGTCCCCGCATCAGTGCATTGGCGACGTCGAGGACACCCGGATCCGACCGGTAGTTGGTCTCGAGCCGGATCGAGGTCGCGCCCTCATAGCGATTCGCGAACTCCAGCAGGTACCGCGAGTCGGCGCCGGCGAAGGAGTAGATCGTCTGGCTCGCGTCCCCCACGACACACAGATCCCGACGATCGCCGAGCCAGAGCTCGAGCAGCCGATGCTGCAGCGGCGAGACGTCCTGGAACTCGTCGACGGTGATGTGGCGGTACTGCTCATGGACGGCCTTCGCGACGTGCGGCTCGGCCTCCAGCATCCCCGCACAGGCGAGCAAGACGTCCTCGAAGTCGATCTGTCGCCGCTCGTCCTTCAGCTTCTCGTAGGCGCGGTGGAGGTCGACGACGCGTTGGACCGACAGTCGCCCTATCCCGTGGGGACGGTCCATCGCATACTGCTCGACGGAGCGCATCGTCACCTTGCGCCATTCGATCTCACTGGCCACGTCGCGCAGTGTCGCGGTATCCGGCGCGATGCCGATGCCATCGGCGGCATGGGCCAGGAGTCGCACCTTGTTGTCGACGATCTGGGGCATCGTGTCGCCCGCGAGCGTCGGCCAGAAGTAATTCAACTGCGCGAGCGCCGTCGCGTGGAACGTCCGCGCGGCGACCCCTTCCACGCCCAGCGCGCGCAGGCGTCCGCGCATCTCGCCGGCGGCCTTCGCGGTGAAGGTCACCGCCATGACCCGGTTGGGCGTGTACGCGCCGGTATCGACGCCGTGCGCGATGCGATGGGTGATGACGCGCGTCTTGCCGGTTCCGGCGCCGGCGAGCACGACGACGGGACCCCGGAGGGTCGTCACCGCCTCGCGCTGCCGATCGTCGAGGCCGTCGAGCGCGGCCGTCATGGTTTGCCCTCGCACCAGTCACGAATGAGCCGGTGGGCGATCGACGTCGGTCCCGGGAGAAGCACGTCGCCCTCGCCGCGCAGTGCCGCGGCGATCTCCGCACGGCTGAACCACCGGACGCTGACGATCTCCTCGCCGTCCGGACGGGCGGCGTCGTCTTGCCGAGCCGTGGCCCAGAACCCGACCATGAGCGAGCGGGGGTACGGCCACGCCTGTGATCCGCGGTAGCGGATGTCGGTGACCTCTATCCCTGACTCCTCTGCCACCTCACGAAGAACCGCGGACTCGAGGGACTCCCCCGCCTCGACGAACCCCGCGAAGCACGAATAGCGCGACGCACCCCACATCGCGTTGGAGCCGAGAAGGAGCCGATCCGGATCCGTCGCGCTTCTGATCGCCACGATCACCGCGGGGTCGGTGCGGGGAAAGTGCTCGCGTCCACAGCGCGGACACCGGCGAGCCCATCCCGCTTGGTGGAGGTCGGCGGGACCGCCGCACGCGGGGCAGTGGTCGGCATCGCGCAACCAGCGCCCGACACTGACGGCGGTGACGAGGGCATCGGCATCGGCGGCGTTCAGGGCAGCTCCCGCGACACGCAAGGGCGCCCACCCCGCAGGTGCCGCGAAGGGCTTGCCTCCTGCGGCGACAGCGCCGACGACGAGTGCCGCGCCGTCCACGTCTCTCCCCAGAAACGCCCAGCGCGCGTCGGCCGGTGCGTCTGCAACGGCCACCCATTCGAGTGCGTCGGGAGTACGCAGCGGCGCGGTGTCTCCGGCGACGATGAGGGCGCGGGTGGTGTCGTCTGCGAGGACCGTGTCGAGAAGCCCGTCGCGCTCGCGTTCGCCGCCTGCACGATCGAGGGTCGCACCTCCGCCGCCGGACGCGTCGGACACCGTCATCCCTGCTCTTCCTTCTCTCACCGAACCGGGCTATCCCCACCGCCTCGGGCATGGCGACCGAACCGTCAGGCCGAGGCTGATCGCTCTCGGGCGTGGCACCGCGGCGCACTCGCGCGTCCGACCTACTCTGAGCACATGGCTCGCTCACCCCTCACTCTAGCCGCGTCGGTCACGTCGGCACTGCCGCGCGTCGGGGTCGTCGGGGTCGCTGCGCTCACCGAGGGGCAGGCGGGACGCTTCGACGCCGCTGTCGCCGACCTCGACGACGGCCGACGCGTGGTCATCCGTGTCGCTGCGAACGACGAGGCCGACGCAGAACTCACGGCCGAGGTCCGCGCGCTCCGAGCGCTCACCCCCGGAGTCCGGGCACTCTTGCCGTTTCGTGCGCCGGACGTTCTCGGGGAGACCGGCCTCGCCGGTGCGCGCGCCACCGTCGTCGACCACCTTCCCGGGTATCGGGTCGACCCTGCCCATGTTCCGGAGGGTCCCGGGGTCGCCACCTCGCTCGGCGCGGCGCTGGCCGCCGTGCACAGTCTTCCGGTTTCGGTGGTGCGCGCCGAAGGATTGCCGGCCCGCACTCCGGCACAGGTCCGTGATGACGCACGGCGGATCGTCGCGCGCGCCGAGGCGACGGGGCACCTCCCGGCGACCCTGTCCGAACGCTGGGGTCGCATCATCGCATCCGATGCGCTCTGGCGATTCGAGTCCGCCGTCGTCCTCGACGGCGCGACGGCGTCGTCGTTCTTCTTCGAAGACGTCGACGACGCACCCCAGGTGACAGGCCTGTTGGAGTGGCACGGACTGTCGGTGGGCGATCCCGCCACCGATCTGCAATGGCTGGCGTCCGCTCCGGCTGCCGCCGACGACGTCTATGCGGCGTATCTGGACGCCGGCGATCGCGCGCCGGATGCGTTCGTGCGCGAGCGTGGTCGCTTCTACGCGGAACTCGAGTTCGCGAAGTGGCTGATCCACGGGCACGAGGCCGGCAACGACGAGGTCGTCGCGGATGCGGTAGACCTGCTGACCGCGCTGGCATCGGGTGTGACCTCCGATGATCTGCTTCCCCCCGCAGACCTCGACGTCGACGATGCGATCGCCCTGCTCGACCGGGTGCCGGAACGCCCGTCCACGGCGGCGGTCGACACATCGATGCACACCGACGCCTACGACCCCGAAGAGTTGTCGATGTGGCTGCGCGAGACAAGCGACGACGGGGACACGGCTGCCGCAGACGGCCACACAGAGTCGCCGCACGTCGACGAGTCCTCGGACGATGAGCCCTCGGACGACGATTCCTCGTCGATCGGGGCGGCCGCGACCGACGAGGAATCGGCGTCCGAATGGCATCCGGATGACGTCTCCACCGCGCCGGTGGCGTTGCCTGGGCTCGAGGTCGATGACGCGCAAGCCGACACTGCGCGCGCGTCGGACGCCGCCTTGAAGCGGTGGCTCGCGGACTGAGCGCAGGCGTCACCCGCGCAGGATGACGTCTTCCGCGACGTAGTAGAGCGTCACGTCGATGTCGTCGAGAGGGACACCGTGACGCGCATGGTAGGCGGCACGGTACAACTCCACCTGCACCATCCGTTCCTCACGTTCCTCATCGGTGCGGGGTGCCCGACCCGTTTTCCAATCCACGATCTCGATGCGCTCACCCCGGCGATAGACGGCATCGAGCTTGCAGATGACGACATGTGGACGGCCGTCGAGGCCGGTCATGGTGACGTCGATCTCGGTTTCGACCTCGAGCGGCCGCAGATCCGCCCACTCCGAGGCCAGGAAGCGACGTCGCAACTCGGCGAGCGCTTCGGTGTCGGCCGCGGAGTACTGCGCGCCGGTGAGCTCGTCGTCGGACTCCCACAAGGCGTCGTCGATCGACCCGCCGATACCGACAAGACCGGAGCGCTGTTCCACCCACGCGTGGAAGAGCGTTCCGAGCCTGGTCTGGCGGAACGGACGCTCGGGCATCGGTCGCGCGAGGCGGTCAACGGTGCCGTCGTAGTCGGCGAGGAAGTCCTTGTACCGCGACGCCGCGATGCGTGTCGGGGCGGCCCGTCGCGCGGGAGCCCGTCGCGCGTCACGCTCGGCGAGGAGGAGTGCGAGGTCGGCATCCGGATCGGCGCGAGGACGCTCTCGCGCCTCCGCGGCGTACGACGCCGCCGCTGTGACCGCGGCACGCCGCGCGCCGAGCGGGTCGATCGGCCAGCGCAGCAGCCGCCGCTCTCCGTCGTACGGGTTCTCACCCGGGTCGTCGCTCGGAAGCTCCCTCTCCAGCGCGTCTGCCATCTCGCGCAGGAAGGGGCTCGTCGCCCGAGGCTTCTTCGTTCCGGACCAGGGGGATGCTGTCAGGAGGAGGTGATCGCGCGCGCGGGTCACGGCGACGTAGGCAAGACGCCGGTCCTCCTCGATCTGACGCGTTCGGTTCGCTTCGACGAAATCGCCGAACGCCGATTTGATCTCCTGTTGTGTCCTCGCCGATCGCCAGGGCAGGACGGGCAGCCAGTGCGCATCTCCGCGGAACTCGTACGGGAGCACGCCGAATCCCAGCCACGCCTTCGTATCCCGTGCGGCGCCGGGGAGTTCGTCGGTGACCAGCCGCACGACGGCCACCGCATCCCACTCGAGCCCCTTCGAGCCGTGGATCGTCAGCAACTGGACGACGTCATCTTCAGGCGGTTCGGTCCGCGGCGCAAACTCGTCGAGCTTCTCCGCGTGGTCGAGCCACGCCAACAGACTCGACAGCGAACCGGTCTCATCCGCGGCGAGGAAGGCGTGGATCTCGTCGACGAACGCGCGTAGCTGCGCCGAGGCGATCCGCGCGGGCCCCCGCGCCTCGTTGGCGGCGAGTTCGATGTCGAGCCGCAGTTCGAGCTCGACCAGGCGGATGAGTTCGGGAATCGGCATCCCCACCGCGCGGCGCAAGCCGGCGAACACCGCCGCCGCTTCACGGAGCCGTTCACGTGCCGCCTCAGTGAATCCGCCGAGCCAGCCGTGGTCCTCTCCGTGGCGAAGGAAGAAGTCGAGCGCGTCGATGAGGGACCCCTCGTCGCCGGCGCTCCCCCGGATCTGCTCGAGCACCTCGGGAGCAAGCGGTGCCAGCGCGGAATCGTGGCGGGCGATCCGTCGCGAGAGCTCCGCCAGTTCGCGCAGATCGGGTAGCCCGATCGCCCACCGTGGACCGGCGAGCAGGCGGATGAGTGACGAACCTGCTCGGGGATCGCTCAGCACCCGCAATGCCGACACGACATCGACCACCTCGGGGGTCGACAACAGTCCGCCGAGGCCGAGGATCCGATGCGGGATGCCGCGTCGACCGAGCGCGTCCCCGAACCGCACCATGTGCTTCTTGCTCCGGAACAAGATGGCACCGGTGGTGCCCTTCCCGCCGCGCCGACGGGTGGCGCGCACGTCGGCGAACCACTCGGCCACCCGCTCGGCCTCGGCATCCAGGTCGCGTTCGACCGTGATCCGCACGTCTCCCGCGGGTGCGTCGGGCCGCGGACGCAGGGTCTCGACGCCGACCGGGGCCGAGGCTGCGAGGGGTTCCAGAACGGCGTTGGCCGCCGTCAGCACCCGGGAACTGTTACGCCAGCTGGTCGCAAGGCTGTAGCGGGCGCAGTCCTGATCATGGGCGAAGGCCCCGGCGAACCCGCCGAGGTTGCCCGCACTGGCCCCGCGCCATCCGTAGATCGCCTGATGGGGGTCACCGACTGCCATGACCGAACTGTCGCGGAAGATCGCCGCCAGAAGGTCGGTCTGCACGACCGAGGTGTCCTGATACTCATCCAGCAGCACGACGCGATACCGGGCGCGAAGCTCCTCGCCGACGATCGGGTGCCGTGTCACCGCCTCGAACGCACCGGCGACCTGGTCGGAGAAATCGATCACCCCCAGCCGCCGTTTCTCCGCCGCGTAGTCGCGGGCAAGGTCGGCGAGGAGCGCGAGCCCCTCCACCTTCTCGGCAGCCCGCGTCACGTCGACGTAGACCGACGTGCCCTTGCGCTCGGAGGGCAGGTCGCACACACGCATGAAGTCGCCGGGGAACGCCGCCAACGCGTCGAGGTCGACGAGGTTGTCGACGCTGTCGCGGGCGATCCGCAACGCCGCGTCGATGATGGTGCGCACCGCTTCGCCACGTTGCTCCAGACGCGGGTCGTCGCTGGCGAAGACGACGCGACGCATGAGGAGCCATGCCGCCGACTCGGACAGGACCGCCGCCTCAGCGTCGCGCCCGATACGCAGCGCATGCTCGCGCACGATCTGGTCGGCGAAGCTGTTGTACGTCGCGACCGTGGGGCGGTGAAGGAGCGCATCGGTGTCGTCGGCGGTGCGCGCGCCGCTGGTGGCGAGTGCGTCGAGTGCCGCGCGTCGGGCGAGGTCGCCGCGGCCCGCGCGCTCGATCTCACCGAACACGTCCAAGCGACCGGCCTCTGCGAGCGCGGGAAGCGCCTCGAGCAGGCCTCGGCGCTCGAACTCCCCCAAGCGCGCCAGACGGCGCTGCACACGGTCGGCGAGTTCCCCGGCCGCCTTGCGAGTGAACGTCAGACCGAGCACCTCGTCCCGCTCGACGTAGCCGTTGGCAACGAGCCACACCACGCGACCCGCCATGGTCTCTGTCTTGCCACTTCCGGCACCCGCGACGACAAGCGCGGGAGACATCGGAGCCTCGATGACGGCGCACTGTTCGTCGGTGGGTGGGTACTGTCCGAGCGCGGCCGCGATGACCCGCGCGGACAGACGGGGAGCGTGCTCACCGGTCATGAGGCGCTCACCGCACCGATCGTGTGGATGCGGCAGAGCCCGTAGGAATGCTCGTCGCGACAGTGTTCCTCGTACGGCGCCGCGAACGTCTCGCCGCGCATCGTCGTCACCGCGTGATGGAGACGGGCCAGGAAGATCTTTCGCCGTTCGTCATCGAAAGGCGGCTGCGTCGGGGTCACGTAATCCTTCGAGGACGTGGGACGGAGCACCAACAACCGCGCGCCTCCGGGAGGCAATCCCTCAGCGCCAGGGATCGCGCCGGACTCGTACGCGAGTTGGTAGGCCCCGAGCTGTGGATTGTCGATCACCTTGGCGTCGGTCTGAGGTTCGTTCTTACCTGTCTTGAGATCGACGATGACCACCGTGCCTTCGGGCGTCACCTCTACGCGATCGATGTACCCCGAGAGGACGGCGCCATGGGTCGCGCCGGGTTCTTCCATGGGGAGGTCCACCTCGAAGTGGGGTTCGGAGCCGATCAACCGACCGCCCGCGGCCTCGAACCGGGTCAGGTACAGATGCAGGCGGCGCACCATATCGCGAGCACGGGTCTGCTCGGCACGCTCGCGCCAGGCCGCTTCGAACTCGAGCTCGCCCCAGCGTGCTTCGACCTCGCGCCAGAGTGACGCTTCGTCGACGCCGGTCGCGTTCTCGAGGGCAGCATGGATGATCGTCCCGAGACCCGCCGTCGCCCCGCCGGGATCCCCCCCGAGGTCACCGATCACCCAGTTCAGCTCGCACTCCTCCAGCGCGTGTACCCGCGAGGGCGATACCCGAACGTCCTCGCGGGAGAGGTCGCGGAGGGGGCCCGTCGAGGTCGGTGGCAGGATGCCGAACCACGACGCCGAGTCGGCTCCGGCCACTTCCGCGTCCGCGAGCAGGGCCAACTGAGCCGCGGCATGCATGCGCGTCGCTTCGTGCGCTGTCGACGTGAGCGTCCGACGGTGTCGCGCCACGAGTCCCCGCAACGACAGGGGATGGTCGACGGTTCGAGGCTCGGGATCGGGCAACAGCTCGAACAACGCACTCGGGCCGGTGTCGTCGTCGTCGACCGCCGTGACGATGACCTGCGCGGATGCACGCGAAAGGGCCCGCGCGAACAAGCGAAGCTCATCGTGCATCGCCGCCCGGCGGCGGTCCAATGTCGTCGCCGCGTTCCCGTCACCCGACGTCGTGTGCACCAGGCGCCACGTCTCGAGCAGGCTGCCACGTGCGCGCACGTTCGGCCACACACCCTCTTGCACACCGGCGACCACCACGGTGTCGAACTCACCACCCAGCGCGCTGGCCGGAGTGACGACCCGCACCGCCGCCACGTCCATGGGCGCATCGAGGCGGTCTTCGGCGACATCACTGTCGAGGATGCTGCGCACGAACATGCGGGGATCGGCGTCGAGGGATCTCTCGACGAACCGCTTGGCCGCCTGGAACACCGACACGACCGCGTCGAGGTCGCGCCCGGCTTGTTCAGCGAGGGGGCCATGGCCACGCGCCAGGTCACCCCAGACACGCTCGAGACGGCTTCGATCCCAGATCATCCAGAGAAGCTCGTGCGCCGTCGCACCTTCGGCCCAGTGCGTGCGCACCGCGCCGATGGTCCGCGCCAGGTGTGCTGCCGCCCGCGCTTCGCGGGTGTCGATCAGGTCCAGTTCCAGCGGCTCGCGCATCGCCGACAGCAGAAGATCGCGACCGGCTGCCACGCCGTCGCGGGCAAGCTCGCTGTGACGGAGCGCCGACACGAGCCGCCTCAGTTCGACGGCGTCGAGGCGCCCGTAGACACCCTGGAGTGCAGCGGCGACGTCGTCGTACGTCCACTCGTCGCGCATGGCCAATTCGACCAGCCGCAGCAGATCGCGAACGGCGCGATGCGTCCCGAGACCCCGCCCCGGCCCCGTCGACCTCGTCGGCACCTCGCGCGCAGCGAGCTCCGCTTCGAGGGCGACCACCTGCCTGGTGTCGTGCGCGATGACGGCACATCGGTCCCAGGGGACGCCGTCATGGATGTGGCGTTCGCGCAGAAGGCGCGCGATGCCGTCGAACTCCTCCGCAGCGGAGCGCATCGTCCACGTGCGGACGGTGCCGTCGGGCTCCGCCGTCGCGGGACGGCGATGGGCGACGACGCCGCCCGCGCCGATCCGCTCGGTCACACGCGAGATCACCGTGTTCTGCCAGGCGCTCCCCCGGTGACGACCGGAGAGGATTTCTGTGTGGCCGAGGCTGGCCACCAAACGCGCGAAGTTCTCGGGCGTCGCGCCACGGAAAGCGCCTGCGCCCACATCCGGATCACCGAACGCCAGCACGGCGACGCCGCGTTGATGTAGCGCTTCAAGCAGCTCGACGCCGCCGAGCGTCAGCTCCTGGGCATCGTCGACGACGACGACCCGGATACGCTCGACCGCGTCGAGGCCTCGCCCTGACGCGCGGAGGATGCCCACCGCCTCACGCACGAGCCCGGCCGCATCCCGATGCACGCCGCGCATCTGCGCCCGGACGTCGAGATACTCGCTGAAGAACGAGGCGATCGCGTGCCATACCTCGACGCCATGGGTCTCGGCGAGCGCATCCAGTCGCGCTGCGTCGATTCCCAGAGTCGTGCACTCCGCGAAGAACGCGCGGAGTTCGGCTCGAAACCCGGGCGTCGCGCGGATGCTCACGTCCAACCAGTGCGGCCACCGCCGCGCGCCTTCGGATTCATCGTCGGCGTCGCCCTCGAGCAAGTCGGCGATGATCTGGTCTTCGTCGCCCCCGGTGAGCAGTTGCGGCGCGTCGCCGTCGGTGGCGACCGCCACCGCACGGACGAGCTGGAACGCGAAGGCGGTCACCGATCGTGCGAGGGGCCCGGCCGTCGCACGGTCGACTTCGAGGGCGAGCGTGTCACGCAGAGCCGTCGCCGACTGGCGCGAAGGGGTGAGCGCGAGAACCTCGTCAGGGTCGAGGCCGGACTCGACGAGCTGCCGGACGCGCGCGACGAGCGCCCGGGTCTTTCCGCTCCCCGGAGCCCCGGCGACGACTCCCGACACATCCGCAGCGAGATGGACCACCCGGCGTTGGTCGTCATCGAGCGGGGGCGCGAGCGTGGACGGCATGATTCGACGGTAGCGGGCCGGTCGGACACCCCGGTCATCCCTCTCGCGGCGGTGTTCGCCGAGAGCGTGCGGAGGCCGGGCGACCCGAGCAGAACCGTGTCGTAGAGTGGCCATGCGTCCCCGGGGACCCGCCCCGGAAAAGCAGGAGGTCATTCACGTGGAGATCCGCATCGGCATCGCGAACACCGGCCGCGAACTCACGTTCGAGACGGACGAGAGCGCCGCCGACGTCAAGAAGTCCGTCGCCGACGCCCTCGACGCCGGCGCCAGCCACGTCACCTTCGGCGATTCCAAGGGCAACTCCTACGTGATCCCGACCGCAGGTCTCGCGTTCGTCGAGATCGGCACCGAAGAGTCGCGTCGCGTCGGCTTCGTCGCCTGACCGTGCAGATTCTGCTCGGCCTCATCGCCGGCACCGTGATCGGTCTCGCGCTGCACTTCGGTGTGCCCGAGCGATCCACCCGCGGCGCCGCCGTGGCACCGATGATCGGCGCCGTCTCGGCGGGCCTCGCGTGGACAGCGCTCACGTGGGCCGGCGTCGGCATAGACACGCCGTGGCCCTGGTTGGCTGCCCTCGTCGTCCCCGTGGCGGTCACCTGGCCGACTCTCGTCGTCCTCGGCAAGGCGCGCGTCGCGCACGACCGCCGCGAACGCGTGCGCCTGAAGATCGGGTAGCGCGCCTCGCCGTCAGGCGGCGAGACCCATGTCATCCATCCGACGCGAGTGCGCGGCCATGAGCGCGGTGAACACCGGCTCCACCTTCTCTTCGTCGGCGATGCGCAGTTCGCGACGCGCCAGCGCCGCACGCGCGACGAGCAGCGTGTCGCCGACGAGCCGTCGTCCCCACATCGCGAGGAGGGACTGCCATTCGATGTCGCCGTCGATCTTCGCGGCGATGATGTCGACGATCGCCTGGCGGTCGTCGTCGCCGCGGAGGATCCTGGCGACCCGGCGCCCGGTGTCGCCATAGCTGGATGCCAATGCGAGGTAGAAGTCGTCGAGCATCCCGGCGGTGATGTGCACCGACAGCATCGTCTCCTCGGGGCGCACGCCGTGCGTCGCACGACGGAACGTGTCCAGCTGCTCACGGAACGGCAACATGACCGCTGTGGGGTCGCCCCCTCGATCGCGGATGACCGCCACGAGCTGTTCGTGCTTCTCCAGCGCCGCGCCGGCCGCCCGTGACAGCGACTCCTTCTGAGCCAGCTCCGGCGTGTGCGCGATGAGCTCGCTCAGCGTCTCGAAGAAGCCGAGCTGCAGGTAGGCGGCCTGCCCGAGGAAGGTGTCGATGTCCGGAGCGAGCTCCTCGAAGTCGACCCGCGTCGCACCCCCGAAGTCACCTCGAGAGCGCAGCGAGAGGGCTCCCGAGGTGGGGCGTTTGCGTTGCCAGAACCAGGTGACCACGAGCACAAGACTACGGGGCGCACGTCTCTGGCTATCCTTGAGTGGTCCCGGCGATGGAACGGGACCACCGCGCCTGTGGCTGAGTGAAGGGCGTGGAACCCCTCACCCCGGCGGCCTCTCACCGCCAGACAGGCACCACTCGTGACGACTTTCGCCGAACTCGGCGTCGACCAGGACATCGTCGACACTCTCGCCGCTCGCGGCATCATCGACGCGTTCCCCATCCAGGAACAGACCATTCCGCTCGGGATTCCGGGCCAGGACATCATCGGCCAGGCCAAGACCGGCACGGGAAAGACGTTCGGCTTCGGCATCCCCGTGGTCCAGCGTCTCGGACTGGATCCTGCACCGGGTGTCAAGGCGCTCATCGTCGTTCCGACCCGTGAACTCGCCGTGCAGGTGTACGAAGACATGGACATGCTGACCTCGGGTCGCTCGACGAGTGTCGTGGCGATCTACGGCGGCAAGGCCTACGAAGGTCAGATCGACCAGCTCCGAGCCGGCGCACAGATCGTCGTCGGCACCCCCGGGCGCCTGATCGACCTCAACAACCAGCGGCTGCTCGACCTGTCGAACGCGACCGAGGTCGTGCTCGACGAAGCCGACAAGATGCTCGATCTCGGATTTCTCCCCGACATCGAGAAGATCTTCTCGAAGGTTCCCGCCGTGCGTCACACGCAGCTGTTCTCGGCGACGATGCCCGGACCGATCGTGACGCTCGCGCGCCGGTTCATGTCGAGCCCCATCCACATCCGCGCAAATGACCCCGACGAAGGCCTCACACAGGCCAACATCCGCCACCTCGTGTACCGAGCCCACTCGCTCGACAAGGACGAGGTCATCGCCCGCATGCTCCAGGCCGAGGGTCGCGGCAAGACCGTGATCTTCACCCGCACCAAGCGTGCGGCGCAGAAGCTCGTCGACGAGCTCAACGACCGCGGGTTCAATGCCGGCGCCGTGCACGGCGACATGAGCCAGGAGGCACGCGAGCGTTCGATGGCGGCGTTCAAGGCCGGCAAGAGGGACGTGCTGATCGCCACCGACGTGGCCGCCCGCGGGATCGACGTCGACGACGTCACCCACGTCATCAACCACACGATTCCCGATGACGAGAAGACCTATCTCCACCGCGCCGGCCGCACGGGCCGTGCCGGCAAGACGGGCATCGCCGTGACGTTTGTGGACTGGGAAGACCTCCACAAGTGGGCGTTGATCAACCGCGCACTCGAGTTCGGACAGCCCGAGCCCGTGGAGACGTACTCCTCAAGCCCGCACCTGTACACCGACCTCGACATCCCTGCAGGAACGAAGGGACGCATCACCACCGCCCCGAAGACGCAGACAACGCGCACGCAGCCCCGCCGTGCGAGCGATGCGTCGGCAGAGGGCGGCGACGAGACCGGCACCACCAAGCGCCGTCGGCGGCGGCGGCGCGGCTCTGACCGCGTCGGCTCGACCTTCACCGACGGTGAGCAGAAGACCGGCGAGCCGAAGCCGGGAGACCAGGAGACGACCGCCGGAGAGTCCTCCGAAGAGCGTGCCGCCGATGGCTCCGGCACGCACGACGGCGGCGGCAAGGAGCACCACGACGGCAAGTCCGCGCCGAGTCGGCGTCGTCGTCGGCGTTCCCGTCCCTCGGGGAACGCCGCAACCGGGGCCTGAGTCCGAGCGTTACGGAACACCCCACTGAGGTCGCCCTCGCGCGCTAAGGTAGGTCGCGGCCGTGCACCGGCACTGCAACCCCCCGAAAGAAAGGCACAGTCGTGCGATTCATCGAGACTTACGCGTACCAGGGATTCTGGGGCTCGTTCTGGGACCTCATCTGGTGGTTCCTCGTCGTCTTCGCGTTCTTCGCGTACCTCTTCGCGGTCTTCGCGATCATCGCCGACCTCTTCCGTGACCACAAGCTCAGCGGGTGGTGGAAGGCGGTCTGGATCGTTTTCCTGATCTTCGTCCCCGTCCTCACCGCCCTGGTGTACCTGATCGCGCGCGGCAACGGCATGGCCGAGCGTGGTGCGGCGCAGGCCAAGCAGTACCAGCAGGCGCAGAGCGACTACATCCGCGAGGTCGCCGGCACGAGCCCGGCCGAAGAGATCGCGAAGGCGAAGTCGCTGCTCGACGCCGGCACGATCAGCCAGGCCGAGTACGACAGCTTGAAGGCCAAGGCCCTCAGCTGACCCTCCGCACGTCGCGCCCCCGCTCTTCCTACGGGAAGACGGGGGCGCTTCCGTTTCCGCGCGCGATCAGCCGCGCCACCATTTCGTCCGCGGTGGTGAGTTCTCCCGGCACGTTCGGTTTTCCGGTTCCGTGATAGTCGCTCGATCCGGTCACGATGAGGTCGAACCGGTCGACGAGGGTGCGCAGCGTGCGGATGCCCGGCTCGAGGTTCTCGCGGTGGCCGAGTTCGAAGCCGGCCAGCCCCGCATCGAGCATCTGCGCGAGCACCGCGGCGGGCAGGACGCCTGCCCGTCCGGCGGGATGGGCGACGATCGCGACGCCACCCGCATCGGTGACCACTTCGACCGCGGTGACGGGATCGGGCGCGTAGAGCGCGACGTAGTAATCACCGCGCGGACTGAGGATGTCGGCGAACGCCTCCGTGCGGTCGCGGACGATGCCGCGGGCGACCAGGGCGTCGGCGATGTGAGGTCGCCCGACGGTCGCGCCTTCTGCGGTGTGGGCGAGGATGTCGTCCCACCCGATATCGAAGTCGCGTGCGATGCGGTCGGCCATCTTCCGTGCGCGATCCATGCGTGATGACCGGATGCGGTCGGTCAGCGCGCGCAGCGCCAGATCGTCGGGGTTCACGAGGTATGCCAGGATGTGGACGCTGCGCCACTCGTGGCGTGCGGAGAGTTCCATTCCCGGAATGAACGTCATGCCGAGCGAGTCGGCGGCCTCGGCGGCCTCGGCCCACCCGGATGTCGTGTCATGGTCTGTCAACGCGGCGGTACGCAGCCCGTGCCGATGCGCCGCCAGCATGACGGCTGCGGGCGGTTCGGTTCCATCGGAGTGGTCGGAGTGCATATGCAGGTCACTCGGTCCCTCGAATCGACGCATGCCCGGCACGAGTCGAGCGTATCGCGCGACTCTCCCCAGCTTCGGTCGCCCTCCACGGATCTCTCAGTCTGCTCGCATAGAGTCGCACCGTGCTGCGCCTATCGGGAGTCCTCGTGACCGTGCTCTGCGCGATCGCCGCGGCCGTTTTGACCTGGCCCGGTTTCTTTCGGGTCGAGCGTCTGTTCCCGATCGCTCAGATCATCTCCTTGCGCACGGTGATCACGATCGCCTTCGCCGCCGCCCTGGTCGTGGCGCTCCTCCTCGCGCTCGTCCGCCCGATGCGCGCCTTCGCCCTGTCGCTGGCCGTCGTCGCGGCGGTGGCCTGTGTGTCGAATGGGGTCATCCTCGCCCAACGCGGACTCGGCACCGACGCGCTCCCCGAGAAGACCGATACGAGCATTCGCGTGCTCACCTGGAACACCGCGGGATCTGCGACGCCCCCCGACACGATCGCGAAGCTGGCGGTGGCGACGCAGGCGGACATCGTCACGTTGCCCGAAACGACGATCGAGTCGGGCGAACAGGTCGCCGTGGCCATGCGGGAGATGGGCAGCCCCATGTGGGCGCACCACGCTGAGAACAGCGGAACGCCCTGGGACGCCGGGTCCACCACGATTCTCATCTCCCCCGACCTGGGCGACTACTCGGTGATCGAGTCCTCGCGAGACGGCTCGAGCAACACGTCCACCGTGCCCAGTGCCGTGGCGATGCCGACGGGCGGGACGGGTCCGACGATCGTCGCAGCCCACGCCGTCGCACCTCGTCAGGCGTACATGAGCGATTGGCGCACCGACCTGCAGTGGCTGGCAGATCAGTGCGCCGAGGCGAACGTCATCATGGCGGGTGACTTCAACGCGACGATCGATCACATGTCGGGTCTGGGTGTCGACGGCGGCACGCTCGGTCGATGCGCCGAGACATCGTCCGAGACCGGGAACGGCGCGGTTGCGACCTGGCCGACGGCCTCGCCGGCGCTGCTCGGAGCCCCGATCGATCATGTGATGGCCTCGCCGCACTGGAACGCCACCGGCTCACTCGTCGTGCGCTCACTCGATCATTCCGGCAGCGATCACCGGCCACTCGTGGTGCAGCTCGAACCGGCGCCCTGACGAGCACACGTGCGACACTGGAGACATGAGCACTTCGGGTGAGACCACGACGTCGGATGCCGCAGCCGCCGACACGGCGAAGGCCCCGGCGACGACGAGCACCAACCGCAAACAACCGTTCGGACAGGGCTTCCTCGACACGATCTCGAGCGGGTGGGCGGAGCGCCCCGACACCACACCCCCACGCCGCGACCAGGCCGCATATACCGCCGCACGTCGCGCGGCCGTCTCGGCGGCCTTTCCCGGCGACCGCATCGTCGTTCCGGCGGGGCCCGCGAAGCAGCGCAGCAACGACACCGACTACCCGTTCCGCGCCCATTCCGCGTTCTCCCACCTGACGGGGTGGGCGGCCGATGCCGAGCCCGATGCCGTTCTGGTGTTCGAGCCCACGGCCGACGGCCACGACGTCACCCTCTACTTCCGGGAGCGCGCCGACCGGACGACGAGCGAGTTCTACGCGAACGCGGCGATCGGGGAATTCTGGATCGGCCCGCGGCCCGCGCTGGCGGGAGTGGCAGCGGATCTCGGCATCGCCACCGCGCACCTCGACGACTGGCAGGCCGGCGACGCCGATCGTGTCGTGGACGAAGACGACGAGGTGACCCGGATGCTCTCCGAGTTGCGCTTGATCAAGGACGACTACGAGATCGCGCAGATGCGGCTGGCGGTCGACGTCACCGCTCGCGGGTTCGACGACATCGTCGCGAACTTGCCGGCGATCATCGCGCATCCCCGCGGTGAGCGCGTGGTCGAGGGCGTGTTCCACCAGCGGGCGCGGAGCGACGGGAACACCGTCGGCTACGACACGATCGCCGCATCCGGACCACACGCCTGCTACCTGCATTGGACGCGCAACGACGGCGCGGTGCTTCCGGGCGACCTGATCCTCATCGATGCGGGCGTCGAGGTCGACAGTCTGTACACCGCGGACATCACCCGCACGCTGCCCGTGAACGGCCGATTCACCCCGGTGCAGCGAAGGGTGTACGAGGCCGTCCGCGAAGCGGCCGATGCGGCGTTCGCCGCCGCCCGCGTCGGGGTGCCGTTCCGAACCGTCCACGCCGCCGCGATGGAGGTCATCGCCGCTCGCGTGGCCGAGTGGGGCCTCCTCCCCGTCACCGCCGAAGAAGCACTGGACGCCGATACCGGAGGCCACCACCGCCGGTACATGGTGCACGGCACGAGCCACCATCTCGGCATCGATGTGCATGACTGCGCGCAGGCGCGCCGCGAGATGTACTACGACGGTCTCCTCGAACCGGGAATGGTGTTCACGATCGAGCCCGGCCTGTACTTCCAGATCGATGATCTGACCGTGCCCGAGGAGTACCGGGGTATCGGCGTGCGCATCGAAGACGACATCCTCATGACCGCCGACGGTCCCGTCAACCTCTCGGCCGACATGCCGCGCACCGCAGACGAGATCGAGGACTGGATCGCGCGCGGTACGTCGGTTTCGTGACATCCCACCCACTCCCGCCTGTCGCGACTTGACGCCTTCCAAGACGGTCGTCTAGCGTTCCCCACAATGCCCGCTTCATAGAAGAGGCCAGGGCGACGGCGAGAGCGGGGACTCCCGCCGGACGACGAATCCGTTATGAGGGGGAACGATGGACGATGTACTTTGCCTTGCGACGACCGGTGGCGAGGGGATGCTTCCCCTCACTCTCGCGGCGTGCGCGCTCGCGGGTGGCGGCGTGGCACTGGTGGTGTGGGCCCGCAAGAAGACCGGAGCGATGACGGGTGCGGCTGCGCTCCTCATCGCCGGAGTCGTCGCGTTCGGCGCCGCGCAGCCTGCGCCGGTCTACGCCGCGACCGACCCGTGCGCGGAGGTCGTCGAGCCCGCGCCTGTCGCGCCGGAGCCTGAGACACCCGCCACTCCGGTCGAACCGACCGAACCCGAGGAGCCTGCAGACGGCGGCGACGAGGGCGAGAACGACGACGACGGACGTGACGAGAACGACGACGAGAACGACGACGTGGTCGACGACGAGAACGACGACGAGAACGACGACCAGTTCGACGACGAGAACGACGACCTGGTCGACGACGAGAACGACGACGAGAACGACGACGACGACGACCGGTGACGTCGGTCGCGGCAACTAACGACCGCCGATCCAGTCCGCGACGATCGCTGAGGCGCTCTCCCCGACGTCGTGCGGGGAGAGCGCCTCGCGCTTGCGTTCGAACGAGTGTCCGCCGGGAATCCACGTCATCGTTGCATCCGGGCATCCCCGGACGATCTCGTCGAGGACGTTCGCCGGCTGCACGAACGGATCCCCCGTACCGGAGAGGAACAGCTGCGGCTGCGTGACAGCAGGCAGGTGTGCGCAGCGGAGCTTCTCCGGTGCGCCCGGCGGGTGCAGCGGGTACCCGAGGTACACGAGACCGGTGGGGTCGATCGCACCCTCCGCCGCCGCCATCGACGCCATCCGGCCACCATAGGACTTGCCGATCGCCCACACGGGCAGTCCTTCGTCTCGGCACCGCTCATCGACGGCGCGCCATGTCGCGATCGCGTGCGGCGCTGGTCCCGGCATCCGGCGACCTGCCTCGGCGTACGGGAAGTTGAACCTCACCGTCGCGATCCCGCGGGACGCGAGACCATCGGCGAAGCCGGTCAGGAACGGATGGTCGAAGCGCGACCCTGCTCCATGCGCAACCGGCGCGATGGCCCAGGCATCGGCCGGGCGATCGACAGCGAGCGAGACCTCGGCCGTGCTCTTCGGGAGCTCGACCCGCAACGACTGCAGGCTCGCCGTCACCGGCCGTCTTCGCGCGGGGCCGACGCGGTGTCGTCGTCGGGGTTCTGTACATCCTCCCCGACCTGCGCCGCGTCCGGAATCTGCGGCGGGGATGCCGAATCCTTCGCCGTGGCGTCGACATCCGGGACACGTTCGCCGTACGCCGGCGGCGCTGAATCGGCGACGACCCGCGGCCGTGCCGCAGGCTCCGGCGCCTGAGGTCCGAGCACCTGTCTGGCGCGCATCGCGTTCGCCGCCGCGACCGTCACCTCGTAATGGTCGGCGATCACCTGGGTGATGGATGCGTAGTCACGCCGTCGCCGTACGAACGCGAAGGTGACGAGACTCAGCAGCATGCCGATCGCGATGCCGACGAAGAGCACACCGACGAACGCCTGGATCGGCACGGAAGGTGACCCGATGACGAGGATCGCCGAGAAGAGCAACCCCAGAAGCAGACCGTTGATGGCACCGGAGCGGGCGGCGGTGGCATACCCGAGGCGCCCGGTGACGCGTTCGACCGAGCGCAGACCCGTGCCCACGATGGCGATCTGTCGCGCCGGCACATCGGCGGCGATCAACGACGACACGGCCTTCTGCGCGCGCTCGTACGACGAAAAGCTCGCCACGGTCTGCCCCAGGTCATCGGGGCTCTGGGGAAAACGGCCGCCGAACATGCTCATTCCTCCATCCTCCCATGCGGGCGCGACTACGCTGGAACGATGAGCACGCAGCGGGTCTTCGTGGCGCGCCTCACGGGGTGCGCCGTCTTCGATCCCGTCGGCGACCGTCTCGGCAAAGTGCGTGACGTGGTGATCGTCTATCGCAAGGACGATCCCCCGCGGGTCATCGGGCTCATCGTCGAGATCCCCGGCAGGCGCCACGTGTTCCTCTCGATCGGTCGCGTCACCTCGATCGCGACCGGCCAGGTCATCACGACGGGACTCATCAACGTGCGCCGGTTCCAACAGCGCGGGGGCGAAGTGCGGGTGATGACCGAACTCATCGGACGTCGTGTGCAACTGCTCGACGGGTCGGGACGCGCCGTGATCGAAGACGTCGCGCTCGAACGCAAGCGCACCGGTGAATGGGATGTCGGACAGCTCTTCCTGCGGCGTCCGCGCACGAGCGCCTCCCCGTTCGCGAAGGGACCGACCACGTTCGCCGCGTGGGCCGAGGTGAGCGAGAACCAGGAGCCGGGGGTTCCCCAGTCGGCCGAACAGCTCGTCGCGTCCTACTCGGAGCTGCTCCCAGCGGACCTCGCCAACACGCTCCTCGACCTCCCCTCCGAGCGCTTGCTCGAGGTCGCCGAAGAGCTCCCCGACGACCGCCTCGCCGACGCGCTCGAAGAGATGCCCGAAGACGAGCAGGTGCAGATCCTCGAAGCACTCGGCGACGAGCGTGCCGCCGACATCCTCGACGCGATGGAACCCGACGACGCGGCCGACCTCCTCGGACAGCTCTCGGACGAGCGCACCGAGGAATTGCTCGAGCTCATGGAACCCGACGAGGCCGAAGACGTCCGCGCGCTCCTGCAGTACGAACCCGAGACGGCGGGCGGGCTCATGACGAGCGAACCCATCGTGCTCTCCGCCGATGCCACCGTCGCCGAAGCACTCGCGCTGATCCGCCGCCACGAGCTGCATCCCGCCCTCGCCGCCGCGGTGTTCATCACCCTCCCGCCCTTCGAGACGCCGACGGGGCGCTTCCTCGGAACGGTCCACTTCCAACGGATGCTGCGCTACCCCCCGCACGAGAGACTGGGCGCGATCATGGATGACTCCGTCGACGCGGTCGCAGCGACGGCGACGGCAGCCGAAGTCGCTCGCATGCTGGCCAGCTACGACCTCGTCTCTGTCCCCGTCGTCGATGAGGGACACCGCCTCGTCGGCGTCGTCTCCATCGACGACGTGCTCGATGACCTGCTGCCGGATGACTGGCGTACGCGTGACGACGCCTCGACGGCGCCGACGTCGGGCGGGGTCGCGTGATGGCCCGCGGAGCCAAGCGCGGGCCGGGACTGGACGCACCGCGGGGACGCTCGGGGATGCTGGGGCCGCGGACGCCCCAGCCCTCGCGTGATCGCTTCGGGCGCGCGACCGAGTGGATCGCACGCAATATGGGAACGCCGTTCTTCCTGATCGCGTTGACCGTCTTCTGCATCGCGTGGATCGCGTGGAACACGCTCATGCCGCCCCAGATGCGTTTCGATTCCGCTGCGAATGGTTTCACGGCGCTGACGCTCATGCTGTCCCTACAGGCGTCCTACGCCGCGCCGCTCATCCTTCTCGCTCAGAACCGACAGGATGACCGCGACCGCGTGCAGATCGAGCAGGATCGCCAGCGCGCCGAACGCAACCTCGCCGACACCGAGTACCTCGCGCGCGAGATCGTCGCCCTCCGGATGGCGGTGTCCGACTTCCGTAATGACGTGCTCACGAAAGACGAGCTCCGCGACGAACTGAGAGCACTCCTGAAAGACCTCGAGGACCCGAAGGTCACCACGACGAACGAGGAGCCCGCGTGAGCGCAGATCGCGTCGACGAGGTGAGCCGGGCCGTCGGCGGCGTGCTCGATCCCGAACTGCGCCGTCCCCTCGCCGAACTCGACATGCTGCGCGACATCGCGGTCGATGGCGGGGTCGCCCACGTCGGTATCGCCCTGACGATCGTCGGATGCCCGGCCGCCGACCGGATCGCGTCGGACGTGCGTGCCGCCGCGGCATCCGTGACCGGCATCGACGACGTGGAGCTGTCGGTGGGGGTCATGACACCTGCCGAGAGGGCAGCGTTGACCGAGCGGCTGCGCGGAGGGCGCGCGGCGCGCGAGATCCCGTTCGACCGGGACGGCCTCACCCGCGTCGTCGCGGTGACCAGCGGCAAAGGCGGTGTCGGCAAGTCCAGCGTCACCGCGAATCTGGCGGTCACCCTCGCCCGGCGCGGACTGGCCGTCGGCGTGATCGACGCGGACGTCCACGGATTCTCCATTCCCGCCCTTCTCGGCCTCGTCGATGACGACGGCATCCCGCCGCAGCCGACGCGCATCGACGACCTGATGCTGCCGCCGGTCGCCCACGGGGTGAAGGTGATCTCGATCGGGATGTTCCTCCGCCGTCCGTCGGGCGACGCTCCGCATGGCGCGGTCGCCTGGCGCGGTCCGATGCTCCATCGCACGATCCAGCAGTTCCTGACCGATGTGCACTTCGGCGACCTCGATGTGCTGCTCATCGACATGCCCCCGGGAACCGGCGACGTCGCGATATCGGTGGGTCAGCTGCTCC
The DNA here is from genome assembly GCF_042677105.1 of Microbacterium koreense. Classification (NCBI taxonomy): domain Bacteria; kingdom Bacillati; phylum Actinomycetota; class Actinomycetes; order Micrococcales; family Microbacteriaceae; genus Microbacterium; species Microbacterium koreense. Next base: position 1,641,198 of record NZ_JBHTIM010000001.1, on the reverse strand, counting down.
CCGGCGCCGATGTGCTCGTCGTGACGACTCCGCAGGTCGCGGCATCCGATGTCGCCGTACGCAGCGCCATCGTCGCGCGCCAGACCGGTCAGCGGGTCGTCGGTGTCGTGGAGAACATGGCGGCCCTCCCCCTGCCGGACGGCAGCATGCTGTCCCTCTTCGGCGAGGGTGGAGGCGAAGCCGTCGCAGCGACGCTCAGCACGTCCGACGAGCCTGTTCCGCTGCTGGGATCGATCCCTCTGAGCGTCCCGCTGCGCACCGGGGGCGACACGGGGATGCCGGTCGTGCTGACGCAACCCGACGACCCCGCATCCGTCGCGATCGAGCGTGTCGCAGACTCTCTCGTGCGGCCGCGCGGTCTGGCCGGCAAGAAGCTGCCGTTGCATCCGGCGTGAACCGGATGCGGCGACTCACGTCGCTTCGGAGTCATACGGGGGCGTGTCACCCGCACGGAAAGGCGTGGGCGGAGGCGTCACCGGCGCCGTCGCGACGGCCGGTGCGGCCTTCGGACGCGACGCCACGGGGGCATCGTCGAGCAGCGCTTCGCGGATGATCCGACGCGGGTCGTACTGGCGGGGGTCGAGCGTGCGCCAATCGACGTCCTCGAAGTCCTCGCCCATCTCGTCCTTGACGCGCGTGCGCGCCGTGCCGACCCACTCGCGTACGCGACGGGTCAGATGCGCAAGCCCCTCCGCGTAGCGGGGCAACCGCTCGGGCCCGATCAACAGCGCTGCGACGAGACCGATGAGCAGAAGCTTCTCGATCGTGAGCCCGTTGAACATGACAGCAAGGTTACCGCCGCGCCTGGCCGCCGAGTGCCGCGCATGGCCGTAGGCTGACCGCGGAGGATGCCACGATGGGCGAACACGACGCGAATCAACGATTCGTCGCTGAGACGACGGTCGAACCGGACCACATCGCCCGGGCGCGCACGCACGCGCTCGAGCTGGGGGCCGCGCCGATCAGCGCACCCGTCGGCGCACAGATCGCCGTCCTCGCTGCCGCGTCGCGCGCCCTGAACATCGTCGAGATCGGCACCGGTGCCGGTGTGTCGGGACTGTGGCTGCTCCGTGGCTCGCCCCGCGCCACCCTCACGACCATCGACAAGGAGCCCGAGCACCTCGGCGCCGCGCGCCAGGCCTTCGCGGAAGCGCGCATTCCCGCGGCTCGCGCCCGATTCATCACGGGGCGCGCGGCTGACGTCCTGCCCCGAATGAACGAGGCGTCATACGACATCGTGCTCGTCGACGCGGATCCCGAATCGGTGCTCGAGGATGTCGAGCACGGACTGCGCCTCGTGCGGGCGGGCGGAACGGTTCTGGTTCCCCGCGTGCTCCACGGCGGCGCCGTCTCGGATCCCGTGCGTCGCGATCCGGTCACGACCGCGTACCGGTCACTCATCCAGGAGACGCAGGGATCCCCGGCGGTGATCGGCGCCCTCTCCACGGCCGGTGAAGGGCTGCTTCAACTCACGACGGTCGACGACGACCGCTGAGCACTCCCCAGACGTGAAACGGCGGCCGATCCCGCAGGACCGGCCGCCGTCGACGTCGTCGTGTCAGGCTGCGTTGACCACACCGCCGAGCACGTCGTAGAGTTCCTTCGCCTCTGCGTCGTTCACCGAGACGACGAGGCGTCCGCCTCCCTCGAGCGGCACGCGCACGATGATGAGGCGACCCTCCTTCACGGCCTCCATCGGCCCGTCTCCGGTTCTCGGCTTCATGGCTGCCATAGCGGCTCCTTTTCGTCAGGGTCTGCTGAGCAAGTTTACCGAACCCCGCCGACGACGGCGGATTTCCGGCACGTCAGGGAATCTGCCAGTACTCGGATGCGACGGCGTACATGTGGAAGATCCACCACCACTGTCCGAGCAGGCACGCCGCGAGCACACCGCCACGCCACCACGGCGAGCGCGGCTGGGCCATGGCACCCCAGAGCGGAGCGAGGGGAACGAGCAGGCGGAAGATGCTCGACTGGGGAAAGAACACCAGCAGGAGATAGACGAGGTAGCTCGCCGACCAGAAGCGGATGTCGGTTCCGAGGCGCCGCACATGGGGTTCGAACAGCAGCACCGCCGTGGCACCGACGATCAGCAGGGCCAGACCTGCGTACCCCGCCCATTCCGGCATCCCCCACGCCGAGGCCCAGAACGCCGACGCACTGACGAAGCCCTCCCCCGGTACGAATCCGGCTTGCGCATCGGGGATCCAGTTTCGCCGCCAGGCCAGCTCGGTTGCGAGATACGCGTCCGGGTCGCGGGTGACCCACGCGGCCAGGATCTGCCAGGAGAACCCGATCGCCACCGCGAAGAAACCGGTGATGACGATGTGGACGCCCTCACCCACGCGCAGCGGTTCCCGCCGTCGGATGACCCATCGGTGGATGCCGTGCAAGGCCAGGAAGAGTGCGAACGCGAGGATGCCGGGCCGGGTATATCCCATCAAAGGAATCAAGAGATACAGCCACGCGTACCGGCGTCGATCGACGGCCCACAGCGCGAGGAAGAGCCAGAGCAGAAAGAGCGACTCCGCGTACCCGACGTGGAAGAGCGCGGCCAACGGCGCCGAAGCGAAGAAGACCACCGACCACATCGCCGCGATGTCGCCGATACGCGGGCGCAGGAGGGTGAACAGCACCCAACACGAGAAGAAGCCGGCGACGAGCGAGATGATCACCGCGCCGGCACCCCACGACCCCAACGGCGTGCCGATCCACTGGGCCAGGTAGGCATAGATCGGCATGAATGCCCACTGGTTCTCGGTGACCTGACCCGCCTCGTTGGTCGGAAGCTCGGCCGGATACCCGTGGACGGCGACGAACCAGTACCATTGCGCGTCCCACCCCAGCGCGAACGTGCCGATCGTGGCGTCCTCGCCGAATCTCGACTGCGGCCCCGACAGGGTCGCGGCGAGCGCGAGGAGTCCCGTCGTGACCAGCCGCGACACGATGTAGACGATCGCGATCCGCGCGACGACCGGCGTCGCGCGCCACCCGTGCGTCACCGCGCGAGACGCAGGTCCATCGGTCAGCTCAACCACGCCCTGAGCCCGCGCTCGACCTCGATGATCTGCGCGAGCGGGACGCGCTCCTCGTCGTGGTGGGCCAGGTGAGGGTCGCCCGGGCCGTAGTTGACCGCGGGCACACCCATCGAGGAGAACCGCGCCACGTCCGTCCAGCCGTACTTGGGCCGCGGCTCCGCGCCGACGGCGGCGACGAACTCCTGGGCGAGCGGAGCGTCCAATCCCGGTCGCGCGCCGGCTGCGATGTCAACGACCTCGACGTCGAATCCGGCGAATACGTCGCGCACGTGCCGTTCAGCCTCTTCGGCATCCCGGCTGGGAGCGAACCGGTAGTTGACCTCGATCACACACGCGTCGGGGATCACGTTCCCCGCGATGCCGCCCGAGATCCTCACGGCGTTGAGTCCTTCGCGGTAGACCAGACCATCGACCTCGATGTCGCGAGGCCGGTACTCGGCGAGCCGCGCGAGAACGGGCGCCGCCTTGTGGATCGCGTTCTCGCCGATCCAGGCGCGCGCGCTGTGCGCCCGCACCCCGGCTGTACGCACGAGGACGCGCAGGTTGCCGTTGCAGCCGCCTTCGACCTGACCATTCGAGGGTTCGCCGAGGATCGCGAAGTCGGCCGCGAAAAGGTCCGGACGCGCGAGCGCCAGTCGTGTCAGCCCGTTGCGGTCTGCATCGACCTCCTCGTGGTCGTACCACATCCACGTGATGTCCGCCCGGGGGGTTACAAGGTCGTGCGCGAGCTTCAGCTGCACCGCCACCCCGGCCTTCATGTCGACGGTGCCCCGTCCCCACAGGAACGCTTCGCCGTCGATCTCGATGTCGCGCGTGGGGACGTTGCCGTTGATCGGCACCGTGTCGATGTGGCCCGCGATCGCGACGCGCTGGGCGCGCCCGAGCGCGGTGCGCGCGACGATGGTGTCACCGAAACGCTCGACCTCGAGGTGCGGTAGGGACGAGACGGCCTCATGGATCGCGTCGGCGAGCGGGGTCTCGTCATCGGACACGCTCGGGATGTCGCAGATCGTGCGGGTCAGGTCGATCGCGGTGTCGGTGAGGTCGAGCTGCGGCATCCCCCGAGTCTATCGGCGGCACCCCTCGGCCTCGCGGTGCGAGCACGCGAAGATCGTCGCTACCGTGGACACATGACTGATGAGCGGTGGATCTGGGGCTTCGGCCTGGCGACGACGGCAGCCGACGGCACGGTACTCGACACGTGGTACCCCTCACCCGAGGCCGGCCGGATCCCGCCGGGGCTGGACCCCGAGATGCCGCCGGAAGAGATCGGACGGTGGGCAACGCCGGATGCGCGACGCGACGTCACGGTCGACGCCATCGTCATCGAGATCGACCTCGACGCGGCACCGATGTCGACATCCGACGCGTATCTGCGCCTCCACGCCCTCTCGCATCGCCTCGTCGCCCCCAATGACCTCAACCTCGACGGCGTCTTCGCCCACCTCCCCAACGTGGCGTGGACGACCGCCGGGCCGGTGCATCCCGATGCGCTCACGCGTCTGCGGCCGTCGTTCGTGCGGGAGGGCATCCAGGTGCAGAGCCTGGACAAGTTCCCACGCCTTCTCGACTACGTCACCCCAGCCGGGGTGCGGATCGGCGACGGGTCCCGTGTGCGACTGGGTGCCTACCTCTCCCCCGGCACGACGGTCATGCACGAGGGTTTCGTGAACTTCAACGCCGGCACGCTCGGTGCCTCGATGGTCGAGGGGCGGATCTCGCAAGGAGTCGTCGTCGGTGACGGCAGCGACATCGGCGGCGGAGCCTCGATCATGGGCACCCTCTCCGGCGGCGGCACCCACAAGGTCGCGATCGGCGCACGCACGCTTCTGGGCGCGAACGCGGGCATAGGCGTCTCGCTCGGCGACGACTGCATCGTCGAAGCCGGACTGTACGTCACCGCAGGATCGCGTGTCACGCTCGTCGACGAGCCCGCCGGCGCGGACGGGTCGCGGCGTGTGGTGAAGGCAGCCGAGCTGTCCGGCGTGTCCGGCCTCCTCTTCCGCCGCAACTCGGTGAGCGGCGCGATCGAGGTCAGCCTACGCGCGGGCGTGGGTGTCACGCTCAACGAAGCCCTCCACGCGTAGGCTCAGCGCATGGGACATCGCCTCGACAAGAAGCTCTACGAAGCCGAGTTACGCCGTCTACAGGCGCAACTGGTCGACATGCAGGCCTGGGTGCAGGCCACGGGCGCACGGATCGTCGTGCTCTTCGAGGGACGGGATGCGGCAGGTAAAGGCTCGACGATCAAGCGGATCGCCGAATACCTGAACCCGCGCGTCACGCGTATCGCCGCCTTGCCCACGCCCACCGAGCGCGAGAAGACCCAGTGGTACTTTCAGCGGTACATCGCGAACCTCCCCGCTGCGGGTGAGATCGTGCTGATGGACCGCTCGTGGTACAACCGCGCCGGCGTCGAGCACGTCATGGGGTACTGCAGCAACGCCGAGTACCACCGCTTCCTCCATCAGGCGCCGATCTTCGAGCGAATGCTGGTCGAAGACGGGATCATCCTGCTGAAGTACTGGTTCAGCGTCTCGGACGTCGAGCAGGAGAAGCGCTTCCGTTCCCGCAACGAAGACCCCATGCGTCGCTGGAAGCTCAGCCCCAACGACGTCCTCTCGATCACCAAGTGGGAGGACTACTCGCGCGCGAAGGACACGATGCTCGTGCACACCGACATCCCCGAGGCGCCGTGGTTCGAGGTCGACAACGAAGACAAGCGGCGCGGGCGGATCAACATGATCCACCACCTTCTGTCGAAGATCCCCTACACGGATGTCGAGCGTCCCGCGATCGACATCCCCCCGCGTCCGGCGTCAGGCGGCTATGAGCGCCCTCCGCGCAACGACGGCGACGTCGTGCCCGACTATGCCGCCACATTGGAGGACGGCTGACGCGTCAGCGCGCTACCGGGTAATCCCGCTCGGCTGCGCCCACGTAGAGCTGCTGGGGTCGACCGATCTTGCCCTGTGGGTCGTTGATCGCTTCGCGCCACTGCGCGAGCCAGCCGGGCAGACGGCCGATCGCGAAGAGCACGGTGAACATGCGTGTGGGGAATCCCATCGCCTTGTAGATCACGCCGGTGTAGAAGTCGACGTTCGGGTACAGGCGACGCTCCTTGAAGTAGTCGTCGTTGAGCGCGATGTCTTCGAGCTCCTTGGCGAGGTCGAGCAACGGATCGTGGACGCCGAGTTCGCGCAGCACCTCGTCAGCCGACTCCTTCACGAGCTTGGCGCGCGGGTCGTAGTTCTTGTAGACGCGGTGCCCGAAGCCCATGAGCTTGACGCCGTCTTCTTTGTTCTTGACCCGTTCGACGAAGCGCTGGACGCTCTCTCCCGAGTCGCGGATGCGGGCGAGCATGTCGAGCACCGCCTCGTTCGCTCCGCCGTGCAGCGGACCGTAGAGCGCGTTGATACCGGCCGAGATGGAGGAGAACTGATTGGCGCCCGTGGAGCCGACCAGCCGCACCGTCGACGTCGATGCATTCTGCTCGTGGTCCTCGTGCAGGATCAGCAGGCGCTCCAGCGCACGGGACATCACCGGGTTGACGTCGTACACCTCCGAGAGCACGCCGAAGTTGAGCTTGAGGAAGTTGTCGACGAAGCTCAGCGAGTTGTCGGGGTAGAGAAAGGCCTGCCCGATGCTCTTCTTGTGCGCGTAGGCGGCGATGACCGGCATCTTCGCGAGCATGCGGACGGTGTTCAGCTCGACATGCTCGGGGTTGTGCGGGTCGGACTCGTTCTCGTAGTACGTCGACAGCGCCGACACCGCCGACGAGAGAACCGACATGGGGTGCGCGGTCGGCGGGAGCGCCGAGAAGAACCGCTTGAGATCCTCGTGTAGCAGGGTGTGCCGGCGGATGCGGTTGTCGAACTCGGCGAGCTGATCGGCGGTGGGAAGCTCGCCGTAGATGAGCAACCACGCAACCTCGAGGTACGTGCTGTTCGTCGCCAACTGTTCGATCGGGTATCCGCGGTAGCGGAGGATCCCCTCATCGCCGTCGATGTAGGTGATCGCGGACTTCGTCGCCGCGGTGTTGACGAAACCGTAGTCGAGGGCGGTGTGGCCCGTCTGCCGCGTGAGCGTCGACACGTCGACGGCGGGCAATCCGTCGGTCCCCCGCAGCACCGGCAGCTCGGCGGACCGATCTCCGATCGTGAGAGTGGCCTTCTCGTTCTGGGTGCTCGCGTCGCTCACGCCGCCTCCTCGCGATGTCGTTTCGTGCGGGGGTGTCGTCCGGGCTCAAGCGCCTGGTTGCTGCGCCCGAGAGAATCGGTGCGCGGATCGCGGGATGCCGCGAGCCGTGCCCCTACAGCCTACTGGCCGCGGGCCACACCTTCGGACACAGCCAAAGGTTCCGCGCGGTCGGTGGAGGATTCCTCACACGCCCGCGGCGTTCAGCCGCTCCGCCCCGGCAGCGATGCGATCATCCGATGCGGTGAGGGAGAAGCGGATGTGATCGGGGTGGAAGTCGCCGTAGAAGTGTCCAGGCCCGGCGAGGATTCCGAGGTCGGCCAGGCGCCCGATGCTCTCCCACGCGTCCCGACCCTCGGTGGCCCAGAGATAGAGTCCCGCTTCGCTGCGGTCGATGCGGAAACCGGCTGCTTCGACGGCGGGAACGAGAAGCTCGCGTCGGCGCCGGTAGCGCGCCTTCTGGTGCGCGACGTGCGTGTCGTCGGCGAGCGCGGCGGTCATGGCTCGCTGGACGGGCGCAGGAAGCATCAGACCGAGGTGTTTGCGTGCTGTGAGCAACCGCGCGACGATCTCCGGGTCACCCGCGACGAACGCCGCGCGGTACCCGGCGAGGTTCGACTGCTTGCTCAGCGAGTACACGGAGAGGATGCCGGTCGGTGCGCCGCCCGTGACGCGAGGATCCAGCACCGATGGGATCGGCTCGTCGTCCCAGGGTGTCTGCCAGCCGAGCTCGGCGTAGCACTCGTCCGAGGCGAGCACGGCCCCGACCTCACGGGCACGAGCGGCGGCCACACGGAGTTCGTCGACGTCGAGTACCCGCCCATCGGGATTGCCCGGTGAATTGATCCAGACCAGCGCCGTGCCGTCGGGCCACTGGGCCGGGTCGTCTGCCGCGACCGGAGTCGCACCGACCAGGCGCGCCCCCACCTCGTACGTCGGATAGGCCGCGCGCGGGTGCACCACGACATCGCCGGGTCCGAGTCCGAGCAAGAGCGGCAGCAGTGCGACGAGCTCCTTCGAACCGACCGTGGGTAGCACGTGCGACGCATCGAGACCCGGCACACCGCGCCGTCGGGCATACCAATCCACGATCGCCTGGCGAAGGGCCGCGGTGCCCATCGTCTGCGGATAGGCGTGGGCGTCGCCCGCCTCGGCGAGCGCGGCCGTCACGACCGGCGGCGTCGGATCGACGGGCGAGCCGATCGAAAGGTCCACGATGCCGTCCGGGTGCGCCCGCGCCCGTTCCGCGTAGGGTGCCACAGCGTCCCACGGGTACTCCGCGAGGTCGGCGACCCCCACTGTCAGTGTTCCTGCGGGGGCAGGGCGGAGATGACGGGGTGGTCCTTGGGGATCACGCCGATCTTCGCGGCACCACCCGGCGAACCGACGTCATCGAAGAACTCGACGTTCGCCTTGTAGTAGTCCTGCCACTCGTCGGGCAGGTCGTCTTCGTAGTAGATCGCCTCGACGGGACACACCGGTTCGCACGCGCCGCAGTCGACGCACTCGTCCGGGTGGATGTACAGGCTGCGTTCACCCTCGTAGATGCAATCGACCGGGCATTCGTCGATGCACGCGCGGTCTTTGACGTCGACGCACGGAAGAGCGATCACATATGTCACAGGAAACAGTCTACGTTCGGTCAGCCGAGGTCGCTCGCGACACCCGCGATGCAGGCAGGTGCGCGGGCCAGGCGACGACGAGTGCGATCACGGCGGGAAGCGCGATCGTCCAGACGGTTCCGAGGTTCGAGTCCGGAACGATGACCGACCCCCCGGGGCCGCGCCCTGAGAACACCAGCGTCGAGAGCATCATCCCCAGGCCCGCCGACAGCGCGCTCCAGCGATCCGCGGTCAGAAGCCGCACCGAAACGAGCAGCGCCGCGCACCCGACGAGCGCGAGCACCAGACCGACCGGCAGTGGTCCGAGCGTGTACGCGTGGGCGATGGTTCCGGCCAGTCCGTAGAAGGCTCCGACGACGAGCGCGACGACCCATGTCGCCACCCGTGACCACGTCGCACCCATCGTGTCAGCTTATCGGCCGGACGCCCCGCATCCGATCGCACAGAGCCGTGAGACCGCGACTCAGTGGGTGTGAACCCGAGTTTCATCACGAATGCATAACCGACTCGCGCAGAACGGCCTTCTGCACGTTAGGTTCGGGGCAATCACAGAGCTGTGATCGAAGGGAACCCATGACCCTCGCCGTGCACAACATCGAAGTTGTCTACGAAGACGTGATGCTCGTCGTCAAAGGCGCCAGCATCCGCATCCCCCGTGACGGCATCGTTGCGCTCCTGGGCGCGAACGGAGCCGGCAAGACGTCGTTGCTGCGCGCGATGACCGGGTTGCTCAACGTGCATCGCGGAAAGATCTCCCGCGGTCACGTCTCGATCGACGAGCGTCCCGTCGACGTGCGCAGCGCGCCCGACGTCGTGCGCGCCGGCATCAGCCAGGTGATGGAGGGGCGCCGCGTCTTCGTCGAGTTCACCGTGGAAGAGAATCTGCGGGTGGGTGCCTATACGCGTTCTCGCGCGGGCATCGCCGAGAAGCTCGACCGCGTGTACACGATGTTCCCGATCCTCGGCGATCGCAAAGCACAACGTGCGGGGTACCTCTCCGGCGGCGAGCAGCAGATGCTGGCCATCGGGCGCGCACTGATGGCCGAGCCGCACTACATCCTGCTCGACGAGCCGAGCCTGGGCTTGGCCCCGCAGATCGTCGAGCAGATCCGCGACCTCATCGTGGACATCCGCTCATCAGGCACCGGCGTGCTGTTGGTCGAACAGAACGCCGCGATGGCATTGTCGATCGCCGACCACGGCTACGTCATGGAGAACGGGAAGATCGTGATGGACGCACCCGCGCAGGCCCTGCGCGAAGACGACGACATCCGCGAGTTCTACCTGGGGACGGGAGTGGGCGCGGGGAGCTTGCGGGATGTCAAACATTACAAGCGACGCAAGAGGTGGCTTTCATGACCGCGCTGCTCACCGTCGACGACCTCACCTTGCGCTTCGGCGGTTCCACAGCCCTCGACGGAGTCTCGTTCGACGTGCAACCGGGCGAACTGTTCGCCGTCATCGGTCCCAACGGTGCGGGCAAGACCTCGACCTTCAACTGCATCTCGGGCGTGTACCGCCCCCAAGAAGGTTCGATCGCCCTCGACGGTCGATCGCTCCTCGGCCGCGCTCCCGACGAGGTGGCGCGTCTCGGTGTCGCGCGCACGTTCCAGAACGTCGAGTTGTTCGACAACCTGTCGGTGCTCGACAACCTGCTGCTCGGTCGTCATCAGAAGACGTCCTACTCGTGGCCCGAGGCGATGGCCTGGCTCGGACGCTCGCGGCGACAGGAGATCGCTGCGCGCCGCAGCGTGGAAGACCTCATCGAGTTCCTCGATCTCGCGAGTGTGCGGACGATGCCGGTCGGCATCCTGCCCTACGGCATCCGCAAGCGCATCGAACTGGGCCGGGCTCTGGCGATGGAGCCTCGCCTGCTCCTTCTGGACGAACCGGTCGCGGGTATGAATTCGGAAGAGACCGAAGACATGGCGCGCTTCATCCTCGACATCCGCACGGAACTGGGAACGGCGATGATCATGGTCGAGCACGACATGCGGCTCGTCATGGACCTCGCGGACCGCGTGATGGTGATCGACTTCGGCAAGCGCATCGCGCTGGGTACGCCGGAGGTGGTTCAGCGTGATCCCGCCGTCATCGCCGCCTATCTGGGCGGTGCGTCCGACATCGTCACCGACGGTCTCACGGATGAGGTGGCCCGATGAGCAGCCACATCACCGCTCCCGAACCACCGTTCGCACACCTCCCGGGCCTGCTGCGTGAGGCGGCACGCACCCGCCCCGACCGCACCGCGTTGCGCGTCAAGCAATCCGGCATCTGGCAGAACATCTCGTGGCAGGCCTATCTCGATGCGGTGGAGCGTATGGCGTTCGGCCTTGCCGCGCTCGGCGTCGGAGTCGGTGATCGCGTCGCGATCCAATCCGAGAACCGCCCGGAATGGCTCTTCGCCGACGTGGCCTCGGTCACGCTGCGCGCTCTCATCGTGGGGCTCTACCCGACGAACCCCGTCGCCGAAGTGGCTTACCTGCTGCAGGACTCCGGCGCACGCGTCCTGATCGCCGAAGATCAGGAGCAGGTCGACAAGGCCCTCGAGGCCGAACCGGACTGCCCCGATCTCGAGTGGATCGTCTACCTCAACGGGCGTGGCATGGTCGACTACGAGCACCCGAAGCTGCTGTCGATCGACGATCTCATCGATCGCGGTGCGGCTTTGCGCGCGGAACGGCCCGACCTGCTCGACGAGATCGATCGCGACCGCTCTGCGGACGACCTCGTCACCCTCATCTACACCTCCGGGACGACCGGACCGCCGAAGGGCGCGATGCTCACCGCGACGAACGTGTCTTTCGCGTCGGGCGTGTTCACCCTCGACGGGGGCATCCTCGGACGGCAGGTCAGCGCAGACGACGCCCTGTTGTCGTACCTTCCCCTCTCTCACGTCGTGGAACGGGGCATTTCGGTGTGGGCGAACCTCCGCGCGCACACTGTCGTCCACTTCGCCGAATCGATCGAGACCGTCACGACGGATCTCGCCGAGGTGCAACCGACGATCCTGTTCGCCGTGCCCCGCATCTGGGAGAAGATCCAGGCAGGCGTCGCGATCCGGATGGCGAGCGCTTCGCGGCTGAAGCGCGCCGTGTACCGGCTCGCTTCACGGTGGTCCGACCGTATCGCCAAGGACCGCATCGCCAACGGCGGCGACTTCACGCCGCGGGCACGGGCGCTGTACGCCCTTGGATACCTGCCGCTGTACCGGCCCCTCCGAAAGCGCCTGGGTCTGCTCCGGGTGCGTCATGCAGTCTCGGGCGCGGCTCCGATCTCGACCGAGGTGCTGTCGTTCTTCCTCGGGATCGGCGTCCCGCTGTACGAGGCGTACGGCATGACCGAGAACTCCGCGATCGCGACCAGCAACTTCGCCGGCCGGATGCGGCTCGGCACCGTCGGCGAGCCGCAGCCGTTCACCGAGCTGACACTGGCCGAGGGCACGAACGAGGTTCTGACCCGGCATCCGGGCAACTTCGCCGGGTACTGGAACCGGCCCGACGCGACGGCCGACACGATCGACGCGGACGGGTGGCTCCACACCGGAGACGTCGGCGAATGGGTGTCCGATGACCACGTGAGGATCGTCGACCGCATCAAGGACATCATCATCACCGCCGGCGGCAAGAACATCTCACCGAGCGAGATCGAGAACTCCCTCAAGGCCTCGCCCTACATCAAGGAGGCCGTCGTCATCGGAGACAAGCGCGCCTATCTGACCGCATTGGTCGGGATCGAGTACGACACCGTCGCCGATTGGGCGTCCCGCCGTCGTATCGAGTTCACGACCTACCGTGACCTCTCTGAGAAGCCGGAGGTCGTCGATCTCGTCGCCAGCGCCGTGCGTGACGTGAACACCCGTTTCGCGCGCGTCGAGTCGATCCGCAAGTTCCGGATGCTCACGAAAGAACTCGACCACGAAGACGGCGAGCTCACCGCCACACAGAAACTGAAGCGCCAGGCTTTCGCGGCGACGGTCCCCCATCTGATCGACGACATGTACCAAGACTCCGAACGCTACGTCGGTGCCGACCTCGGGAGGAACGGATGAGCACGCTGCTGTCTTCCCTCGCCACAGGGCTCGGCCAGGGCGCCGTGTACGCCCTCATCGCCGTGAGCTTCGTGATCATCTACCGGGCGACCGGAGTGCTGAACTTCGCCCAACCCGCTCTGCTGATCCTCGGGACGTTCGCGACAAGTGTCTTCGCGACGCAGATCGGGCTGCCGTTCTGGCTCGCCGTCGTGCTCGGCGTGCTCATCATCGCGATCCTGTCGGTCGGGATCGAACGCGTGGCCATCCGACCGATGGTCGGCCGACCGGCGTTCTCCGCCGCGATCGTGACGGTCGGCCTGTTCATCGTCCTGCTGGTGGTCGCCTTCCGACTCTTCGACTCGCAGCCGCGCACGGTCGGTGACCCCTGGCAGCTCCAGGTGTTCTGTCTCGGGGGCGAAGCGACCGAATCCTTCGGCGTCGTCGGCTGCACGGGCGGCGTGCAGATCTATCAGAACGCCGTCGGTCGCGTCCTCATCGCACTCGTCGTGATCGGGTTGCTCGGCTGGTGGCTCAGCCGATCCAAGCTGGGGCTGGCGATGCGCGCCACCTCGCTCGACCAAGAGACGGCCCTCGCGCAGGGCATCTCGGTGGGACGCATGTTCTCCATCTCGTGGGCCATCGGCGGCGGGCTGGCGGCGTTGGCCGGGGCGCTCCTGGCCGCCAACGGATCGGTCGTCCAGGCCACCGACGCCCTCTTCGCGCTCGTCGCCCTCCCCGCGATCATCATCGGCGGGCTGGACTCGTTGAGAGGGGCGGTCGTCGGGGGCCTGATCGTCGGGTTGTCCATGGCCCTCACGAAGACCTACCAGACGACCTTCGCCCCCTGGTTGGGTACGAACTTCGAGAACGTCGTCCCGTACCTCTTGATGCTCATCGTCCTGCTCGTGCGACCGTACGGGATCTTCGGCACCCGGGAGGTGCAGCGCGTATGACCACCACCCGCACGCTCTCCGATGCGTCCCACCGCCTCACGGGAGGATCGCGCACCCTCGACTTCCACGACTCCCGCGGACTGGTCTCTCGGGCGATCTCGCGCGGACGACCCGGGCTTTACACGAGCTATGCGTCCGACAGCGCTCTGCTGAACACCCCCGCGAAACGCTGGTGGACGCTGGTGTTGCTCGTCATCGCGGTCGCCGCTCCGTTCCTCATCGCGGCAGACCTGACCTATCTACTCACCCTCGCGGTCATCTATGCGCTCGGCGGCATCGGTTTGAACCTGCTCACCGGGTACGCCGGGCAGGTCTCGCTCGGACATGCATTCTTCCTCGGTCTGGGCGCCTACACCGCCGCGGTGCTCGGCGGCGCTCCGGGCAACGTCACATGGGGTCTGCAGTGGGATCTCGCCCTGGTGCTTCCGGCTGCGGCGATCGTCCCCGGCGTCATCGGACTCATCGTCGCGCCGCTCGCCACGCGCGTGCGTGGTCTCTATCTCGCCGTGCTGACCCTCGGTCTCCTGATCGTCGGCGAGCAGCTGTTCAAGATCATGACGCCGATCACCGGGGGCCAAGGCGTAGGACGCGGTGTCGCCGAACGCACGCTCTTCGGCGTCGACCTGGACGCGACCTACGCGATCGGGCCGCTCGTCATCCGCCCCGAGACGTCGTTCTTCTACCTGTCGCTGGTGCTCCTCGTGGTCCTCGGCATCGCGGCGCGCAATCTCATGCGCGGGCGATACGGGCGGGCCTTCGCCGCAGTGCGGGACCGCGACATCGCCGCCGAGGTCATGGGTGTCAACCTCCTGCGGACGAAGACGCTGGCATTCGCGCTGTCGTCGGCCTACGCCGGCGTCGCCGGGGCGCTCTTCTCGATGCTCATCGGGCGCATCGCCCCGGAGCAATGGAATCTGTTCCTCTCGATCGACTTCCTCGCCGTCATCGTGATCGGCGGGATCGCGACGATCTCGGGAACGATCATCGGCGCCTGCTTCGTGGTGCTCATCCCCCGCGTTCTCGAAGAACTCACGCACATCATCCCGTGGATCACCGTCTCCAGCGGTGGCCTGGTGAACGTCTTCCAGTTGCAGACGATCATCTTCGGTGTCCTCATCATCCTCTTCATCACCCTCGAACCCCGCGGGCTGTACGGGCTCTGGGTGCGCGTACGCAACTACTTCAAAGCGTGGCCGTTCTCGTATTGAGTCGGCACGGGCAAGAACAACCGAATATCGCAAACCCGAACGAACAGGAGCACAGCATGAGAACGCGTCAACGAAGCCGCCTCGCCGTCGCCCTCGTCGCCACGGGGGTGCTGGCGCTGTCCGCCTGCACCCAGGTGTCGCCGGATGACGGAGACTCGGACGAGTCGATGGAAGGCGGCGAGATGGTCACCGGCGCGGGCGTCACGAGCGACCCGTGCCCGGATGCGGTCAACGCAGACAACGGTTGCATCTATCTCGGAGTCCTCTCCGACCTCACCGAGGGTCCGTTCGCGGCCCTCGCCGTACCGATCACCGACGGCCAGCGCGCCTTCTGGGCACAGGTCAACGCCGACGGCGGGATCGGCGGGTACGACATCGACATCGACACCTACACGCGCGACACGAAGTACCAGGCGGCCGAGCACTCCGCGCAGTACCAGCAGATCGCGGGGAACATCGCCGGCATCGCCCAATCGCTGGGCACGGTGAACACCGAGTCGGTGCTCCCCGACATGATCGAGCGGAGCCTCGTGACCGTGCCGACCTCCTGGTGGTCGGGGTACGCATTCGAGGACTACGACGACGGCATCGTCATGGAGACGGGCTACTCGTACTGCACCGAGGCGCTGGTGGGCCTCGACTGGTTCGCCGAGGCGAACGGGTCGCCGACGACGGTGCAAGCTGTCGGGTACCCCGGTGACTATGGTGGCGACTCGGCCGAAGGCGTGCAGCGATGGGCCGACCTCAACGGCGTCACCGCGCTCGAAGCGATCGGCACCGGCCCCAACCAGGTCGTCGGCAACCAGGACGCCGTGGTCGCCGGTGTACTCGCCGGGAGCCCCGACGTCGTCGTCCTCAGCGTGGGCCCGGCCGAGACGGCTGAGATCGTCGGGAAGCTCGCCGCGAGCGGCTTCCAGGGGCGCTTCCTCGGTTCGCTTCCGACGTGGAACCCGGCGCTGCTGGACTCGCCCGCGGCACCGGCGCTGACGGCGCTCTACAACCACATGTCCCCGTACGAGAACTGGGACGGCACGAGTGCGTCGATCGAGGCGATGAAGGCCTCGCTCAACGGTGAACTGCCGTCCAACGGCGGGTACATCATCGGTTGGGCGATCGGCTACCCGCTCAAGGCTGCGCTCGAAGCCGCGGCCGACGCCGGCGACCTCACGCCTCAGGGCATCGCCGCGGTCGTCGACGGATTGACCGTCGACTTCGAGGGGATGCTGCAGCCGCACACGTATGGCGGCGACCCGCAGGCCAACGCCAACCAGGCCGTCAACATCGGCGCGCCGAACGCGGAGGTCGAGTTGGGCATCGAGACGATCGAGCAGTTCTACACCGGTCCGAGCTTCGACCAGACGGACTACAGCTCGGCCTGCGCAGCCAGCGGCTGATCTGCGTCGAAAGAGGGGGATGTCGCTCGACAGCGGCATCCCCCTTTTGCGCGCCCGGGCTGACCTGGGCCTACGCGGCGAACCCCCACAACCGCAGCAGTGCAGCCACCAGCGCGGCGGCGAAGACGACCACGAGGAAGGGCGCCTTGAGCAGCAGTAGCCCGGCCGCGACGAGCACGGCGGGCACCCGCGCGTCCACGACGACGGCCTGCCCGTCTCCCAGCGTCTGCACGGCGACGAGCGCGGCGAGGAGGGCGACGGTCAAGAGATCGGCGATGCGCGCCGGGCGTGGGGCCTCCATCCACGAGGTCGGGACGAGATAGCCCAGCGTCTTCAGAGCGACGCAGATGATCGCCGCCACCAGAATCGCATTCCACAGGGTCACGGCAACCCCTCCCGCTCGGGGACGTCGTCGTCGGGCGCCTGGGTGGCCTCACCCCGACCGAACCATCCGACGACGACCGCGACGAGCGCCGCGATCAACACCGGAATGCCGGGGATCAGCACCGGCGTGAGCACGGTCGCGACGACGGCTGCGGCGATGCCGACGGCGATCGGCTGCCGGCGCGTGAGGCGCGGCCACAGCAACGCGAGGAACGCGGCGGCAGCCGCCGCATCCAAACCGTATGCCTTCGGGTCCCCGAGGACGTCACCGGCGAGAGCACCCGCGAGCGTCGAGAGATTCCAACCGATGTAGATGCCGACACCGGTCACCCAGAAGCCGACGGTCTTCGCATGTGCGGTCCGCTGCGCGAGCGAGACGGCGGTGGACTCATCGATCGTGAAGTGCGCGGCGGCCGCGCGCTTGAAGAAGCCGGCGCCGATCACCGGCGACATCCGCACGCCGTAGGCGATGTTGCGGATGCCGAGGAGCGATGCCGACGCGATGGCCGCCGGCGCGGCGGCAAGGCCACCGGAGGCGATGACGCCGACGAAGGCGAACTGCGACCCGCCGGTGAACATCAACAGACTGAGCACGCACGTCTGCCAGACATCGAGGCCTGCGGCCACGGCCAGCGCACCGAACGAGATGCCGTAGGCACTCGTGGCGAAAGCGACTCCGAGCGCCTCGCGCAACGCACGCCGAGACTCCCCCGGCGCCGCGGCGTCGTCGAAGGTCGGGTCCAGCGTCACCCGGTCGAGCCTACCGATCCTGACACGCTGCCCTCTCGGGCCAGTGCGCATGTCGTGGCCTGGAGTTAGCATGCACCCATGCAACGCATCTTCACGTCGAGCTTCGCGTCGGTCTACCCGCTGTACGTCGCGAAGGCCGAGCGCAAGGGACGCACGCAGGCCGAGGTCGACGAGGTCATCACGTGGCTGACGGGATTCGACAGGTCACAGCTCGCGGCTCACCTTGAGTCCGAGACGACGTTCCAGGACTTCTTCGCGGATGCCGATCTCAACCCGAACGCGTCACTCATCACCGGCGTCGTGTGCGGCGTCCGCGTGCAAGAGGTCGAAGACCCGCTCATGCAGCAGATCCGCTACCTCGACAAGCTCGTGGACGAGCTCGCCAAGGGGCGCCCGATGGAGAAGATCCTGCGCTCCTGAGCGCGGGGCTCGGGGTGCGCGTCAGGCGTTGGCGTCCTGTCGCTTGAGGCGGCTGGCCGCGCGACCACGCTCGGTCGCGTCGAGGATCACCTTGCGGATGCGAACCTTCTCGGGTGTCACCTCGACGCATTCGTCCTCCCGGGCGAACTCGAGGCTCTCCTCGAGCGACAGCTGCCGCGGCGGCGTCAGCCGCTCGAGTTCGTCAGCCGTGGACGAGCGCATGTTGGTGAGCTTCTTCTCCTTGGTGATGTTGACATCCATGTCGTCGGCGCGCGTGTTCTCACCGACGACCATGCCCTCGTACACCTCTTCGGTGGGCTGGACGAAGAAGCTCATGCGCTCCTGGAGCGCCATCATCGCGAACGGGGTGGCCACGCCGGCACGGTCGGCGACGATCGATCCGTTCTGGCGCGCGACGATCTGCCCGGCCCAGTCGTCGTAGCCGTGCGAGATCGCGTTGGCGATGCCCGTGCCGCGGGTCGTCGACAGGAATTCGGTACGGAACCCGATCAGTCCCCGGGAAGGCACGACGAACTCCATCCGCACCCAGCCGGTGCCGTGGTTGGTCATCGTCTCCATGCGTCCCTTACGCGACGCCATGAGCTGGGTGATCGCCCCGAGGTATTCCTCGGGCGCGTCGATCGTCAGGTGCTCGAACGGTTCTTGAACCTTGC
The DNA here is from genome assembly GCF_042677105.1 of Microbacterium koreense. Classification (NCBI taxonomy): domain Bacteria; kingdom Bacillati; phylum Actinomycetota; class Actinomycetes; order Micrococcales; family Microbacteriaceae; genus Microbacterium; species Microbacterium koreense. Next base: position 1,622,525 of record NZ_JBHTIM010000001.1, on the reverse strand, counting down.
CGTCCTCGCCCTTGCGCGTGACGACCTGCGGCTTGCCGACGGTGAGTTCGAAACCCTCACGGCGCATGTTCTCGACCAGGATCGCCAGCGCGAGCTCGCCACGCCCCTGTACTTCCCAGGCATCCGGGCGCCCGATGTCGACGACCTTCAGCGACACGTTTCCGATGAGTTCGCGGTCGAGGCGGTCCTTCACCATACGTGCCGTGAGCTTGTGGCCCTTCACCTTGCCGACCAGCGGCGAGGTGTTCGTTCCGATCGTCATCGAGATCGCCGGGTCGTCGACCGTGATCGCCTTCAGAGGCCGCACGTCTTCGGGGTCGGCGATCGTCTCGCCGATGGTGATCTCTTCGATGCCGGCGATGGCGACGATGTCACCGGGCCCCGCCGATTCCGCCGGATAGCGTTCGAGCGCACGCGTCTTGAGGAGCTCGGTGATCCGAGCGTTGGAATGCGACCCGTCGTGACGCACCCACGCGACCGTCTGCCCCTTCTTGAGGGTGCCGTTGAAGACACGCAACAGCGCCAGACGGCCGAGGAAGGGGCTTGAGTCGAGGTTCGTCACCCATGCCTGCAGCGGCGCCTCATCGTCGTACGTCGGCGCGGGCACGTGCTCGAGGATCGCCTCGAAGAGGGGCTCGAGATCATCGTTGTCAGGAAGGTCGCCATTGGCCGGACGCGTGCGCGAGGCAGCGCCCGCGCGTCCGGACGCATAGACGACGGGCACGTCGAGAAGGGCGTCGATGTCGAGATCGGGCACGTCCTCGTGAAGGTCGGAGGCCAGACCGAGGAGCAGATCGTGCGCCTCCTCCTCGACCTCTGAGATGCGCGCGTCGGGACGGTCGGTCTTGTTCACCAGCAGGATGACGGGGAGCTTCGCTTCGAGCGCCTTGCGCAGCACGAAGCGCGTCTGCGGCAGCGGCCCCTCGCTCGCGTCGACGAGCAGCACGACACCGTCGACCATCGACAGGCCGCGCTCCACTTCGCCGCCGAAGTCGGCGTGCCCGGGGGTGTCGATGACGTTGATCGTCACCGGCTGATCGGTGTGGGCACCGTTGTAGGTGATCGCCGTGTTCTTCGCGAGGATCGTGATGCCCTTTTCGCGCTCGAGATCGTTCGAGTCCATCGCGCGCTCTTCGACATTCGCGTGGTCGCCGAACGAACCGGTCTGGCGCAGCATCGCATCGACGAGGGTCGTCTTGCCGTGGTCGACGTGCGCGACGATCGCGACGTTTCGGAGGTCCGGACGGAGGGCGCGCGCCATGAGGGAATCCTTGCGAGAAGTGATCGGGAACGTGGGCAGGCCCCGGCGAACGTGCGGAACCGACCCTCCAGGGTAACGCAGTCAGACCGGCGCCCCCGCTCCCGGAGTCGGGAACGGGGGCGATTCAGACGTGTCTCAGCGCTTCTGCTCGGCCAGGAGTGCCGCGCGCGCCTCGCGACGCTGGCGCTGCTCGGCGGGGTCCGGCACCGGCACGGCGGCGATGAGTCGCTGCGTGTAGGGGTCCTGCGGATTGCGGAGGATCTGCTCCTTCGTCCCCTGCTCGACGATCTTGCCGTGTTGCATCACCGCGATCCGGTCCGCGAGCATATCCACGACCGCGAGGTCGTGCGTGACGAAAAGCGTCGCGAACTGCTTCTCTTTCTGAATCTGCTGCAGCAGTTCGAGCACACGAGCCTGAACCGAGACGTCCAACGCGCTCGTCGGTTCGTCGGCGACGAGCACCGTCGGGTCAAGGGCGAGAGCACGGGCGATACCGATGCGCTGACGCTGACCGCCCGAGAGCTCATGCGGATAGCGGTTGCGGAAGTCACGCGGCAACTCCACCATGTCGAGCAACTCCTCGACGCGACCCGAGATCTCACCCTTGTTGTGTCCCGCAAGCTCGAGCGGTTCGCCGATCGACTGGCCGATGGGCCACCGAGGATTGAGCGACGAGCCCGGGTCCTGGAAGACGATGCCGATCTTGCGCCGCACCGCACGCAGCTGTTTGGCGTCCACCCCGACCATTTCCTGGCCCGCGACGCGCAATTGTCCCTCGGCGATCGGGATGAGGCCGACGACCGCGCGCGCGATCGTCGTCTTTCCCGAACCGGACTCGCCCACCAGACCCAGGACTTCACCGGGCTCGATGGTCAACGATGCATCGGCGACGGCGCGGAAGGCCGGAACACGGCCCCGCTTCGGGTAGTCGATGGACACGTCGTCGAGGACGAGTGCCGCCGTCGCATCATCGCGGGTGCTCGCGGCCTCATAGCTCGCCGTTCCGAGACCCAAGTGCGGCACCGACGCCATGAGCGCGCGGGTGTAGGGATGCTCGGCGTTGCTGAAGATCTTCTCGGCTGCGCCGTACTCCACGACGTCGCCGTCTTTCATGACCATGACGTCGTCAGCCATGTCGGCCACGACTCCCATGTCGTGCGTGATGAGGATGATCGCCGAGTCGAGCTTCTGGTGGAGGTTGCGCAGCAGGTCGAGGATTTCGGCCTGCACGGTCACGTCGAGCGCGGTGGTCGGCTCGTCGGCGATGAGCACGCGGGGATCGAGAGCGATCGACTGCGCGATCATCGCACGCTGGCGCTGCCCACCCGACAGCTGGTGCGGATAGGAGTTGTACGCCTTCGGCGGGTCGGGCATCTCGACGAGCGTCAGCATCTCGAGAGCCCGCTCCTTCGCCTGCTTGCGCGTCATCCCGGGACGGTGCGTCAGCAGGACCTCGGAGATCTGGAACCCGATCGTGTAGACGGGGTTCAGGGCCGTCATCGGCTCCTGGAAGATGGCCGCGATGCCCTCACCCCGCACCGAACGCTGAACCGCGTCCGACGCACCGATGAGCTCACGTCCGGCGTACTTCGCGCTTCCGTGCACGCGGGCGTTCTTGGGCAGCAGGCCCATGATCGCCATGGAGCTGGTGCTCTTGCCCGAGCCGGACTCGCCCACGATGGCGAGCACCTCGCCCGGCATGAGGTCATACGAGATGTGCTTGGCAGCGGCAGCCCACTGTTCACCGACCCAGAACTCGACGCTCAGGTTCTCCACCGCGAGGACGGGACCGCCCTCACTCTGGTGGCCGTGTTCCTTCATACTCATCGGTCAGTCTCCCGTGTCAGGATGGGCGAATGCCCGAACCCGTTGTCTTTCGTCCGCGTGGCGGCCAGATCCTCGCCTGGGTCGCGATCGTGGTGTGCGCCGCAAGTCTGGTGCTGATCCTCGTCACCGACGGACCGCTCGCGGTGGTGCTGTGGTCCTCGCCGCTCGTGCTGATCGCGTGGATCGCGTGGTTGCTGTACGTGCGTCCGAGCGTCACGGTGTCCGACGGTTTCGTCGAAATCGACAACCCGTTCCGCACCCACCGCATCCCGTGGGGCGACATCGATGACATCGACACCCGGTTCGCCCTGACCGTCACGACGACCGGCGGTCGCCGCATCCGCGCGTGGGCAGCTCCCGCGCCGGGCATCCGCCGCGCTCTCGCGACGCGCCGCGAAGAGGTCGCCGAAAGTCCGGGCGACGGCGACACGCGTCGACCGTCGGATGCGGCGGGCACCGAATCGGGCGATGCGTCGCTCATCGTGCACCGCCGACTCGACGAGTACCGCCGCACCGGCGGCGCCGGACGCACGGGTGGATCCGTGTCGACGCTCGGCGTGGCCCGCATCGCCGTGACGAGCGTGCTGCTGGCGGCATCCGTCGTGACGCTCTCGCTGACTCTGCCTCACGGCTGATCATCCTTCGGTCGATCGCCTCGACGATCGGTCGGATCGGACGGCGGCGACAGGGGTGGGCCGGCGAAAGAGTCGGTCTGGCGTTCATTGTCGAACGGTGACGTCGGACCCTCGACCATCGTGACGCCCTGGATCGACGGAATCGCCGCGACCGCGCGGTTCGCCTTGCGGCGGCTGACCTTCGCCTGCTGGCGTGGGTCGAAGGCGTCGCGCAGTCCGTCACCGATGAAGTTGATGCACAGCGCCAGGATCACGATGAAGAGCCCCGGCCACCAGAACAGCCACGGGCGCGTGCGGAACGCCTCGCGATACTCACTGATGATCTGACCGAGCGACACATCGGGGTAGCTGATGCCGAACCCGAGGAAGCTCAGGGCCGCTTCGATCAGCACCGCCGCGCTCATCAACAGCGTCGTGTTGACGATGATGACACCGACGGCGTTGGGCAGGATGTGTCGGAAGATGATGCGCCCGTTGCTGGCGCCCGCGACGCGGGCGGCGTCGACGAATTCCCGTTCGCGCAGCGCAAGGAAGTCTCCGCGCACCAATCGTGCGAGACCGGTCCAGCTCAGGATGCCGAGGAAGATTCCGAAGACGATCGCGTTGCCGCCGAAGATCTTTCCGAGGATCGAGCCGATGACGATGATCGGGATGATGATCACGACGTCGGTGAAGCGCATGATGAGCGAGTCGACCCAGCCGCGGTAGAAGCCGGAGAGGGCGCCGAGGACGACACCGACGACCAGCGACACGACGCCGACGAGGAACATGACGGTGATCGACTGCTGGGTGCCGCGCATCACCTGGGCGAAGATGTCCTTGCCGAGCGTGTCCTGGCCGAACGGGTGCTCACCCAGACTGAAGGGCCACAGCGTGAGTGTCGGGGCACCCCCGTTGACGATCGGATACTGAGTGAACCAGTCCAGCGGCCACCATCCGGGGATGCGGAATCCGTTGATCTGGAGCTGACCCGTGGAGCCCGCCTCGAGCGTCCCGGTGCCGCCGATGACCGTGCCGACCGACGTGAAGGCCAGCACGATCACGCCGACGAGGACGACGAGTGCGGACATCGCGCCGACGTGCCGCACGAATCGCCGGCGGACGATCGTACCCTGGCTCAGGCCGGCGACGGCCTTCTGCTCGATGGACTGCTCACTGCCCCGATCCTGCGGAGCGCCGGTGGGAATTGTGGTCGACATGTCAGCTCACCCGGATCCGTGGGTCGAGCGCGGAGTACAAGAGGTCCGCGATCAGGTTGAAGATGACGGCGAGGACGCCGGTGACGACGAAGAAGCCCATCACGAGATTCACATCACCCGCGTTGAGGCCGTCGACGAAGAGCGCCCCCATGCCTCGCCAGGCGAAGATCGTCTCCGTGATGACCGCACCGCCGATCAGCGCGCCGATGTCGAACGCGATGATCGTCGCGATCGGAATGAGCGCGTTGCGCATCGCGTGGCGGACGACGACCGTGCGCTCCGTGAGACCCTTCGCGCGTGCCGTGCGCACGTAGTCCTGATTCATCACCTCGAGCAGGCTCGAGCGCGCATAACGTGTGTAGGCGGCGATGGAGACGAGCGCGAGCGCGATCGTCGGCAGGACCAGGTGCGCGAAGCCGTCGAGGATCTGGAACCACATGTCGCCCCGCAGGCCGGGTGTCGTGGCGCCGATGGTCGCGATGATGCCCGACTGCGGGATGCGATCGACGTAGTCGGGGTACACCAACAGGACCCGGTCGATGACGACGATGAAGTAGGTGATGAAGCTCACGATCGCCGCCGTACGCGCGGCTTCCTTCTTGCCGTCTCCGCCGAACAGCAGACCGATGCCGATACCGATACCGATCGAGACGACGCCGAGACCGAACAGCATCCAGCCCGTGGGCACATAGAAGAACAGGAACTGCAACGGATACCACGCGGCTGCCCACACCGCGACGACGGTCAGCGATGCGTAGAGCGTGCGGCGGTTGGCCAAGCCCGTCGACAGGGCCGTCACCCCGACCGCCGCGGCGATGCCCGTGATGATGATCCCGATGATGCCGATCTGCGGGCGGGCGAACCATCCGGTCACACCCAGGAACCACACGAGACCGCCTGCGGCGACGAAGGCTGAGCCGAAGGTGATCAACCGGCGCTTCCACGAACCGCCGAGGATGCTCATGAAGATGATGCCCGCTATCAAACCCGTGATGAGTACCGCGAGGAGGGTCACTTCGGGATCGGCCAAGAAGGAGTTGAGACGGATCGCGCCGTACTCCTTGAGGAGGACGGCGATCCAGAAGATCGGCAGCGAGTAGACGACGAACGTCAGGAACGTCACGGTGTAGTCGAAGCCGCTGTACTGGCGCAGCGCGGTGAGGATACCGATCGTGAGGCCGACGATGATGGCGATGATCGTCGCGGCGGTGACGAGCTGGATCGTCGACGCAGCCGCGGTGGAAAGCGCCTCGGTGACGGGCTGATTGCTTCGGATGAACGAGATACCGAGATCGCATCGGAGCACGAAGCATCCCGCGGCGCCGCTGAGCCACGTGAAGTAACGGATGGGCGGCGCGAGATCGAGCCGCAGCAGTTCGCTGCGATAAGCGATCTGCTCCTCGCGGTTGGGCGAATTGCTCTGCCGCAGGTCGGCGAGCGGATCTTCGGCGATCGCCGCCAGGTTGTAGACGATGAAGGAGGCAACGATCAACACAAGGATCGTCGCGCCCAGGCGCCTGAGGATGAAGGTCAGCACGGAAGCCCTCTCGTATCTGGGCCTGAAATCATGGGGTGTCGTTCCTGCTCGGGTGCGTCGGTGCGCCCAAGCTACTACGCGGTGACCCCTGCGCGAAGGAGAAGCGCGGGGTACCGGACATGACTGTGGGTGCCGAGGGCTCGCCTCGGCACCCACAGTCTTGATGTGTCCGGGTCGGGTGAGCGAGAGGATCGCTCACCCGACCGTCAGATCACTCGCCCTCGACGGGCGTCCACTCCCAGAAGTTCCAGAAGTAGTCGGGGCTCAGCGGCATGGCCTTGACCTCCGACACCTGGTCGCTCGAGACGAGCAGACCCGGGAACTGGTAGATCGGAATGGTGACCGCGTCGGCCCAGATGCCGGCCTCCGCCTCGATGAGGAGCTCGGTCTGAGCGTCCTCCTCCGAGGTGGTGTTCAGCGTGAGGAGCGACTGCGACACGTCCTCGTTGCAGTAACCGTTGTAGTTACCGCCCTTGGCCATCGGGTCGTCGTAGCACGCGTAGATCTGGTCCGAGCCACCGATGGCGGTGGACGTCTGCGACCATGCGAAGACGACGGCGTCGTGCGGGTTGACCGGCTCAGCCGACGGGTCGGTGAAGACCCAGTCGGGCTCGCTCTCGTCGACCAGCTGGAAGCCGGCGAGGGCAGCCGAAGCGGCGATCAGCTCGTACTCCTGGCCACGACGGACGTTGCCCTCGGGGTACCAGAATCCGACCTCGACCGGCGTGGTCACACCGGCGTCGGCGAGCAGCTGCTTGGCGCCGTCGATGTCGACCTCGGCGTAGGCGTCCGAACCGTTGGTCGCGACGAGCTCGTCGTAGCGGGCACCGTCGGCCTGCGAGACGAGGTTCGTGTTGCGAACGGTGGCGTCGGGGTTCAGCGGCGCGATGATGCGGTCGACGATCTCCTGACGCGGGATCGTCTTGAGGAAGGCCTGGCGCACCATGAGCGCGGTCTCCTCGTCGCCACCGTAGGTCGCCGGGTCGAACGGGCCGCCGTTGTTGACCGTGAGGTCGACGTGCTCGTGCGACGCCTGGACGCCGGTCTGGACCTCTGCGTTCGAGATACCCTCGGCGATCTGGAGGATGTCAGCCGTGGGCTGGCCGGTCCAGATGTCGAGCTCGCCCGACTCGAGGGCCTGGAGGGCCGTGGTCGAGTCAGCGATGGTGCGCACCGTGATGCGCTCGAACTTCGGCGACGGGCCCCAGGTGTAGAGGGGGTTGGCCGCGATGGTGATGTACTGGTCCTCGACGATGTCCTCGACGACGTACGCACCGCTGGTGAGCGCCGCAGCCGGGCTGTCGGGGAGCGTCGTGTAGCCGTACGCGTTGCTCCATGCGTCGCCCAGCGCAGCGAGCGTCTCGGCGTCACCGTCGGTGATCGCATCGACGACGCTCTGCTTGGCGGTCTCGGCGAACGACTTGGCGGCGTCGCTGTACGCGGTGAAGTCGCCTTCCTCGCCCGAGCTCATCCACGTGTCGTACGCGGCCTGGACATCGCTGTACTCGTCCGGGAACGCGAGCGCGTAGGTACCGTGCGCCGAGACGCCGAGCATGCCGACGAGCTCCCAGTCCACGTACGGCTCGTCGTAGACGAGGGTGATCTTCTTGTCCTCGGTCGCGGGGATCGCGGTGACGAGGTTGTAGCCGGTGGTCGCGGCGGGCGAGAACGCCTCGTCGACGTTGCCCGACATCGCAGCCCACTGAAGGAGCATGTCGGCCTCGTCGATCGGAACGCCGTCCGACCAGACCGCGTCGGCCGTGATGGTGTACTCCACCGTCAGCGGGTCGTCGCTCGTCTTCTCGAAGGAGCCGAACTCCTCGCGGTGGACGAACTCCGGGGTGTTGTTGTAGTAACCGAACGAGGTGTCGGTCATGTACTTGACGTTGCCGTTGGCCGTGTTGTTGCCGGCCGAGCTGTCGTCGTTGAAGTGGAAGAACCCGGAGTTATACGCAACCGTAATCTCCGTACCTTCCACGACCTCCGACTCGTAGGGGTTGCCACAGCCGGCGAGCACGAGGGCTCCGGCTGCCACGACACCCACGCCCGCCGCAAGACGCGCGATCTTCACATTTCCTCCTGTGCAAGGGTTGAGTGCGCGGTCTGAGGAAGACCGAGCACGGACATCCGACACACTAAGCACGCGACGCGACCTGGACAAAACGTCTTGAGAAACCGTTACAGATCCTTAACTCAACGCGACACGTGCGTGACATTCTGACAACATGCCGACGAATCATCCCCCGGATCTGATCGAGCCCGCGCCCGCTCCGGGTTACTCGCGCGCACGGCTGCGGTGGGAGATCTGGATCGTGCTGGCCGTCACGGTGGGACAGTCCGCGCTCTACTCGGTGCTCGCCTTGGTGCGCGCACTCCTGCGTCCCACGCCGATCGGCGATCAGCAGACCCAGTTGAATCCTTCGCGCGACGACACCGCCCTGTGGGACGTGCTCTACCAATCCCTGTCGATCTTCTTCGGCCTCGCCCTCGTCGCCCTTGTCGTCTACCTGCTGTGGGAACCCGGCTCCAACGCCCTGCGCCGCATCGGGCTGGACTTCCGCGGCTTCGGTCGCGACACGGGTCGCGGCATCCTGCTCGCCTCGGTGATCGGCGTCCCCGGACTCGCGCTCTACGCGGCGGGGCGCGCGATGGGAATCACCGTGCAAGTGCAGGCCTCACCGCTGGATGCCGCATGGTGGACGATCCCCCTTCTCGTGCTCGCGGCCCTTCGTGCCGGGCTCACCGAAGAGGTGATCTTCATCGGCTACCTCTTCGACCGTCTACGCCGGCTGGGCTGGGGCTGGTGGACGATCATCCTCTCGACAGCCGCCCTGCGCGCGGCGTACCACGCGTACCAGGGGTTCGGCGCGATCCTCGGCAACTTCGTGATGGGCATCGTCTTCGGCTGGGCCTACCGCCGGTGGGGGCGGGTGATGCCCCTCGTCATCGCCCATACGGTGATCGACATCGTGGCGTTCATCGGCTACCCCCTCGCGGTCGCGCTCTGGCCCGATCTCTTCGGCCCCACCGCCTGACCCTCGCTCCCGCCTCCTCCCCCGGCACACCCCTCCTCCCCCCTCCTCGGCACATCTGCCTCTCTTCGGCTCATCTGCTGAGCCGACGTCGAGCAGATGAGCCGGTCAGAGGGCGCCGCATCGTCTCCTCCCCAGGGTCGGGTGGGTGAGCTCGAATCGACGGGCGCGAGCCCTCGCGACCTCGCGATCGGGTGGGCGGAGAAGCTCGTTCCGTGGAACCGCTCGCCTCGAGATCGACCCGCCCGTATTCACTCCTGCTCGCATCGGATGCCCGCGGCCAGGGGTGGGCGAGTGCGCTCCAGACTGCGGCGCGTCGGGGCGCCGTCGTCAAGGTCCGGCCCGGCGTCTACCTCGACGCCCCGGTGTGGTCCGCGATGACCCCCGAAGATCGCTACCTCGCGCGCATCAACGCGGTGGGACTCACATTCCGCCGACCGGTCTTCATGCTCGAGTCCGCCGCGGCCGTTTACGAGCTGCCGTTGCTGCGCACGCGTCTGCGCGGAATCCATCTCGCGCGGACAACCCCGTCGGGTTCGGGCCGCCGTGGCGATGTCACCGTCCACGACCCCGGGCGCACGCTGGACGTCGTCGAGATCGACGGCCTGCGGGTGAGCTCACTCTCCGAGTGTGTGTGGGATCTCGCGTGCCGCCTTCCGCACCCGGAAGCACTCGCGATAGCGGATGCCGCGCTCCGCCGACCATCGCCGGATGAGGCGTCGGACGCCTGCGCCGGCGCGACGATGCACAGAAGGTTGCTCGACCTCGCGCGCGCACGCCTGTCGGCCCGCGGCGGGTGGTCGGCGCTACTCGCGATCGAACAAGCGGATGCCGGGTCCGGTTCGCTCGGCGAGTCGGTCGCCCGCTCCGCCATGCTGCGCCTCGGGGCTCCTCCGCCGGAGCTGCAGGCGCCGATGTGGGACGACGACGGGTTGATCGGCTACGCCGACTTCTTCTGGCGGGAGCACGGGGTGGTCGGCGAGTTCGACGGCAAACTCAAGTACGGCGCCGACAACCCGAGCGGCCGCCCTCCGGAGGACGTCGTCTATCGCGAGAAGATCCGGGAGGACCGGATTCGGGCGGTCACCGCCGGGTTCTTCCGCTGCGGCTGGGCGGATGTGAACGACCCGCGTCGACTCGAGCGTCTGTTGCGCGCCGCCGGACTGCCACTCGCCCCGACATCCGCCGCCACGCGCGCATCCCGCCCCACCCCGGGTCATCTGCCGCTCGTCGGCTCATCTGCTGAGCCGAAACGAAGCAGATGAGCCGACGTGGCGGAGGATCGAGGCGAGGAACGTACCAGGCCCGGCGCGTCATCAACCGGTCAGGCGAAGGCCTCCACCGGAGGGCAGGCGCACACGAGATTGCGGTCACCGTAGGCCTGGTCGATGCGGCGCACCGGGGGCCAGTACTTCGCCCGCACGAGACTGCGCACCGGGTACACCGCGGTCTCACGCGAGTACGGGTGCGCCCAGTCACCGTCGACCACCGATTCTGCGGTGTGCGGGGCACCGACGAGCGGGTTGTCGTCCGCCGGCCACTCCCCCGCCGCGACCGCGTCGGCCTCGGCCTTGATGGCGATCATCGCCTCGATGAACCGCTCGATCTCGCCGAGGTCCTCGGACTCGGTCGGTTCGACCATGAGCGTCCCCGCGACAGGGAACGACATCGTCGGTGCGTGGAAGCCATAGTCGATCAGACGCTTCGCGACATCGTCGACCGTGATGCCCGTCGCCTCGCGCAACGGCCGCAGATCGAGGATGCACTCGTGCGCGACAAGCCCGTCCTCGCCCGCGTAGAGCACCGGATAGTGATCCCGCAGCCGAACCGCGATGTAGTTCGCCGACAAGACCGCCGCGGCGGTCGCGTCGCGCAGTCCCGCGGTTCCCATCATGCGCATGTACGCCCACGAGATGGGGAGGATCGACGACGAGCCGTACGGCGCCGCCGAGATCGGCCCACCGTCGAACACGAAGCCGCCGGCGTGGTCGGCGCGTTGCGCGAACGGATGCGACGGCAGGTGCGGCGCGAGATGCGCCTTCGCCGCGACGGGGCCGACGCCCGGTCCTCCGCCGCCGTGCGGGATCGCGAACGTCTTGTGGAGGTTCAGGTGCGACACGTCGCCCCCGAGGTCGCCGAAGCGGGCGAACCCGAGGAGCGCGTTGAGGTTCGCCCCGTCGACGTAGACCTGCCCGCCGGCATCGTGCACGGCCTGGGTCACCTCGAGCACTTCGTGCTCGTAGACGCCGTGCGTCGACGGGTAGGTGATCATCAGCGCCGCCAGGGCGTCGGCGTGCTGGGTGATCTTGGCCCGCAGGTCGTCGAGGTCGATGTTGCCGGCCTCGTCGCACGCGACGACGACGACCTTCATCCCGGCGAGGACGGCCGACGCCGCGTTGGTCCCGTGGGCGGATGACGGGATGAGACAGACCGTGCGGTCGAGGTCGCCGTTGGCGCGGTGGTAGCCGCGGATCGCCATGAGCCCCGCCAGTTCGCCCTGCGAGCCGGCGTTGGGCTGCAGAGACACCGCGTCGTACCCGGTCACCTCGGCGAGCCAGGTTTCGAGCTGTTCGATCATCGCGAGATAGCCGCGCACGTCGACCTCGGGCGCAAACGGGTGCACGCGCGAGAACTCGGGCCACGACACCGCTGCCATCTCGGTCGCGGCGTTGAGCTTCATCGTGCAGGATCCGAGCGGGATCATGCCGCGGTCCAGGGCATAGTCACGCTCGGCGAGCCGCGCGAGATACCGCATCATGGCCGTTTCGGAGCGGTGGGTGTTGAACACCGGATGCGTGAGGTAGTCGTCGGTGCGCATGAGGGATGCGGGAACCGCCGCCAAGGGGACGGCCTCCGCGAAGGGCACCGCGCGTTCGCCCTGCTCGCCCTCGCCGAGGAACTCCCCCTCGGGCAAACCGAACGCCCATGCCACGGCGGCGAGATCGCCCTCCGTGGTGGTCTCATCGACCGACACCCCGACCGTGGCGTCATCGACCCACAGAAGCTGGTATCCACGCTCGCGGGCACGGTCGATGATGCGTCGCGCGGAACCGGGCACCGACACCCGCAGCGTGTCGAAGAAGGAATCGGAGGCCAGCGAGAGTCCGTACGACCGCAACCGGTCGGCGAGCGCCTGCGCTTTGCGGGCGACGTCGGTCGCGATCGCGCGCAGCCCCTCGGGCCCGTGGTACACCGCGTACATCGCAGCCATGACGGCCAGGAGCACCTGCGCGGTGCAGATGTTCGACGTCGCCTTCTCACGTCGGATGTGCTGTTCGCGCGTCTGCAGCGACAGCCGGTAGGCCGGGTGGCCCGCGGCATCCATCGAAACACCCACAAGACGACCGGGCAGCTGACGTTCCAGACCGCTGCGCACTGCCATGTATCCGGCATGCGGCCCGCCGAAGCCGAGCGGCACGCCGAAGCGCTGGGTGGTGCCGACGGCGATATCGGCGCCGAAGGCCCCCGGCGCACGCAACAACGTCAGCGCGAGGAGATCGGCTGCCGCGACGACCAGCGCACCGGCCCCGTGCGCGACGGCGGCGACGTCGATCGGGTCCCAGACGCGACCTGTGGCACCGGGGTACTGCACGAGCATCCCGAATGCGGGCACCGGGGTTCCGGACTCGTCGACCGGGTAGCCCGCGGAGAGCTCGGCCTCGACGATCTCGACCCCGACGGCGCCGGCGCGGGCATGCAGGAGCGCCCGCGTCTGCGGCAACGCGTCGGCATCCACGAGGAAGACGTTCGACGTCGACTTCGAGCCGCGACGGGCGACGAGCATCGCCTCCACGACCGCGGTTGCCTCGTCGAGCATCGAGGCGTTCGCCGTGGCGAGCCCGGTGAGGTCGGTGACCATGGTCTGGAAGTTGATGAGCGCTTCGAGCCGGCCCTGTGAGATCTCGGGTTGGTACGGCGTGTAGGCGGTGTACCACGAGGGGTCCTCGAGCACGTTCCGCGAGATCACGGACGGAGTGAACGTGTCGTAGTACCCGAGCCCGATCATCGGCCGCATCGTGCGGTTCTGCGATGCGAGCACGCGTAATTCGTCGAGCGCTTCCGCTTCGGTCGCCGCGGGCGGGATGTCACTCGTCTCACGTGGCGTGACCTGGATGGATGCGGGAACCGCCCGTTGCACGAGCGCTTCGACGGTGTCGTAGCCGAGCGCGTCGAGCATCGTGCGCTGGGCTGCGGCGTCCGTTCCGATGTGGCGCTGGGCGAACGAGCCGGGAGCGGCGGGCGACGTCACGCGTCGCCGCCGGTGAGTGCGACGTACGCGGCGCGGTCCAGGAGCGCGTCGACGGCGGACGGGTCGACGGCGAGCTTGATGAGCCATCCGTCACCGAACGCGTCGGCGTTGACGAGCGAAGGGTCGTCGACGACCGCGTCGTTGACCTCGACGACCTCCCCGCTGAGCGGGGCGAACAGCTCGCCGACCGACTTCGTGGACTCGATCTCGCCGACGATGGCGTTCGCCTCGACCGTTGTGCCGGCACCGGGCAGTTCGACGAAGACGACGTCGCCGAGCTTCTCGGCGGCGTAGTCGGTGATACCGACGGTGACGACGACGGTGTCGCCGGCTTCACCGGTGACGGCAACCCATTCGTGCTCGGCGGTGTACTTGAGTTCGGTGAGATCGGTCATTTCGCGGTCCTCTTGTAGAAGGGAAGGGTGGTGACGGTCGCGGGGATGCGGGTTCCGCGCACGTCGAGGGAGAGTTCGGTACCGGGTTCGCTGACGCGCGGTGAGACGAAGGCCATCGCGATGGGATGCCCGAGGGTCGGGCTGAGCGCACCGCTGGTGACCTCGCCGACCTTCTCGTCACCGTCGAACACCCCGTAGCCCGCGCGTCCCGCGCGGCGCCCGTCGGAGACGAGTCCGACCAGGACGGGCGCGTCGGTGGCGACACCGCTCTCGAGCGCCGCGCGACCGACGAAGTCGGTGTCCTTCGTCGCGAGGGGGACGACACGGCCGAGGCCCGCCTGCGCCGGGACGATGTCGAGCGACAGTTCGTGGCCGTACAGCGGCATCCCGGCCTCCAGCCGCAGCGTGTCGCGTGCGGCGAGCCCGGCGGGGACGAGCCCGAACGACTGACCGGCGGCCAAGAGCGCATCCCACAGCGCCTCGGCGTCGGCAGTGTCGACGCTGAGCTCGAAGCCGTCTTCACCGGTGTATCCGGTGCGGCTGATGAGCACGGCGCCGTCGCCGAAGCGCATGCCCATGGCGGTGTAATAGCGCAGCGAGTCGAGAGTGTGACCCATCGCGAGGGCGTCGTCGTGGTCGAGTCCGGGGGTGTTCTCGAGGATCTCCTGAGCGCTGGGGCCCTGGACGGCGATCAGCGCGGCGTCCAGCTCGGTGACGCTGACGTCGAAACCCTCGGCGCGCTCGGCGAAGGCTTCGCGCACCGGCTCGCGGTTGCCGGCGTTGGCGACGACGAGGAACTCGTCCTCGGCGTTGCGGGTGACGATGAGGTCGTCGATGATCCCGCCGGTCGGCGCGAGGATCATGCTGTACTTCGCCTTCGAGAGGGCAAGCTTGGCGGGATCCAGGACGAGCGCTGCGGCGAGGAATGCCTCGCGGTCGGCGCCGGTGACGCTGAACTGCGCCATATGCGAGATATCGAACAGGCCGGCGGCCTCGCGGACCGCGCGGTGCTCGGCGAGGTCGGACGTGTAGCGGACAGGCATCATCCACCCGCCGAAGTCGGTGAACGAGGCGCCGAGATTTTCGTGGCGCGCGCGGAGCGGGGTGGAGCGGGGTGTCGTCATGAGTTCTCCCGTGGGCGGGTGGGCGGCAGAATGCCGCGGCGAACTCCCCCTCTGTCATTGGCCTGAGAGTTTCGCCGCTGCGCAGCTTTCACCTTCGGCACGATCCGCCGTCGTGACACGGATCGTTTTCCAGAGCGGCCGGGCACGTGCGGTACGGAACCTGAGAGATTGGCGGGGAGGCTTGCTCCTTCGGTGCCCGGCGTCCGCGGTGGCGGATGCCGGTGCTCTCCCGCACGGGTCATGCGGCCTGTCTTCAGTTACCCCGCCAGCATAGCGGGCGCACTAGTCGATGCACGCCCCCGACGCGACCGTCGCGGAGAGGGTGGGCGCCGCGTCGGCGACCGGGGCGAGTTCTGCCATCGTGACCGCGTACCCGCGACCGTCGTCGCCGTCGGCTCGGGCGAACACGACACCGGCGACGGCGCCGTCGGCGGTGAGGAGCGGTCCGCCGGAGTTGCCTGGACGCACCGCCGCCTGCAGAGAGTAGATCTCGCGAGGTGTGACGCCGGAGTCGTAGATGTCGGCGACGGGGACGGTGCCCACCGACAGGATCCCGGCCGTGATCGAGGTGAAGGGTCCCCCGAGGGGATACCCGTGCACGGCGCCGGACTGACCGGGCGTCATCGTCGACGCCTGCGGGATCACGGCGGCTCCGAGGTCATCGACGGCGATCACCGCGAGGTCGTCGACGGGATCGAAGTAGACGATCCGCCCCTCGCGGGCGGCCGCGCCGGGAAGCTCGACGATCGGGGTGTCGACACCTGCGACGACGTGCGCGTTGGTGACGACACGATCGGGGGCGATGACGAAGCCGCTGCCGGTCGCGCTGCGCCCACACGAGAATGCCGTTCCCGACACACGCGCGACGGATGCCGCAGCCCGCTGCAGATCGGGATCGTCGAGTTCGACGGGCGCGGTGGGTGTGGTGCCGCCGGGCCCGAGCAGGTTCCCCAGGCGCGGGATGCCTTCGTCGATGACGTGGCCGCGCAGCTCGGCGAGCGCGGTGTCGACGGGGTCGGGTGTCAGCCAGTCGAGGGTGCGCACGGCCTGCGAGGAGGAGATCGCCGTGGAGACTCCCGGGATGCCGATGCCGGCCACCGCGGGGGCGACGAGGACGATCGCGAGCCCGGCTGCGACGACGGAAGCCA
Organism: Microbacterium koreense; assembly: GCF_042677105.1. NCBI lineage: Bacteria > Bacillati > Actinomycetota > Actinomycetes > Micrococcales > Microbacteriaceae > Microbacterium > Microbacterium koreense. The sequence goes on along the minus strand of NZ_JBHTIM010000001.1, from coordinate 1,606,118 downwards.
CCCCGCCCAGGAACCTCTCGATGCCGCGCAGTTTGAGTCTGTCGGTGCCCGATCGGAGGGCGGAGCCGATGGCCGCGCCGATTCCGGCGCCGAGCAACAGCAGCCCCGCCGCTGTGGCGAGGACGGCGGCTGCGCGCCACGCCTGCGAGGGCACCCACGCGCTGACCAGCGGCGTGAGCCAGAAGGCGGCGAAACCGCCGGCTGCGAGACCTGCGAGTGTGCCGATGCTCGCGAAGAAGCCGCGCTGGACGCCGGCGATGAGCGCAACGAGAAGCACCACAACGACCAGCACGTCGACGAGGATCACCCGTCAAGGGTAGGTACGCCATCTGGGAGCATGCCGCACACCTCCGCGTTTGCCTTCTGGTCATCGTGACTCTAAGATCTGTTTCCGGGAGGTTAGAGTCATGCCGACACAAAGCAGTCAGCCGGCGACGATCGCGTCGCCGGCCGCGGAGGACGTCACGCGCGTCGCGGTGTCGACCGTGATCTTCACCCTCCGCCGCACCGACGCCGCCGACTGCCCTGCGCTGGCGCTGCCGCTGGTTCGACGCACCCGGGACCCCTACGACGACCGGTGGGCCCTGCCCGGCGGGTGGCTCGACATCACCGAGAGCCTGGACGCCGCCGCGGCCCGTACCCTCGGCGAGACGACGGGCCTGGCCCCGAGCTACCTCGAGCAGCTCTACGCCTTCGGCGCCGTCGACCGCTCGCCCACACGGGTGGTGTCGATCGTCTACTGGGCACTGCTTCGCCCCGACGATGCATCGGCGGGCTTGCGTGACCAAGACGGATACGACCCCGAGAACGTCGCATGGTTCGCCGTCGACGACCTGCCGCACCTCGCCTTCGACCACAACGAGATCATCGACTACGCACTGTGGCGCCTGCGGAACAAGGTCGGCTACAGCAGGATCGCGCACGGTCTCCTCGCCGACGAGTTCACGCTCGCCGATCTTCGCGAGGTGTACGAATCGATCCTCGGCCGGCGTCTGGATCCGGCGAACTTCCGCCGCCAGGTCGAAGGATCGGGCACCCTTCTGCCCACCGACCGCTTCCGCACGGGAAACCACCGCCCCGCGCGCCTGTACCGCTACAACCATGAGGTCGCGCTGGCCGATCTCGGTCCACTCGCCCGCCGCTCCCCCCGAAGGAGTCCGTCATGACCGTCCACATCGCCCCGCCGCGAGTGATCGACCCGTCGGTCGATCACTCCATCCAGGCCATCGTCGCGGGTACGTCCACCGACGAGACGTGCAACACCGATCTCGCGGCCGCGCCCTGGACCTTCGACACGCGACCCGGCTACGGTCCGGGATCGTCGATGGGCGACGTGATCCCGACCGGCGCACCGCGGCAAGGCGAACTCCCCGCCGAGTACCGTGAGACATCCGACGCCGATCTCGAGGCGCGCATCGTGGCGGCGAAGGCCACTCTCGGCGATCGCGTCGTCGTGCTCGGTCACTTCTATCAACGCGAAGAGGTCGTCCGTCATGCCGACTATGTGGGTGACTCGTTCCAACTGGCCAATGCCGCGCTCGAGCACCCCGATGCCGAAGCGATCGTCTTCTGCGGTGTGCATTTCATGGCCGAGACCGCAGACCTTCTCTCGCGCCCCGAGCAGGCAGTCATCCTGCCGAACCTGGCCGCGGGGTGCTCGATGGCCGATATGGCCGACATCGACCAGGTCGAAGAGTGCTGGGAGCAGCTCGAAGACGTGTACGGCGACCTCGACACGCCCGATTCCGACGGCCTCCTGCCGATCATCCCGGTGACGTACATGAACTCGTCTGCGGCGATCAAGGGGTTCGTCGGCCGCCACCACGGCATCGTATGCACGTCCTCCAACGCCCGCACCGTGCTCGAGTGGGCCTTCGCCCGAGGGCGCCGCGTACTCTTCTTTCCCGACCAGCATCTCGGTCGCAACACCGCGAAGGCGATGGGCGTCCCGCTCGAGCACATGCCGATGTGGAACCCACGCAAGGCCCTCGGCGGATCGGATGCCCAGACACTGACCGACGCGCGCGTCGTGTTGTGGCACGGCTTCTGCTCGGTGCACCGCCGATTCTCCGTCGACCAGATCGACAAGGCCCGGGCCGAGAACCCGGACGTGCGCGTGATCGTGCACCCGGAATGTCCGATGGAGGTCGTCGATGCCGCCGATGAAGCAGGATCGACCGACTACATCCGCCGCGCGATCGCTGCGACCGAAGAGCCGACATCGTTCGCGATCGGCACCGAGATCAACCTGGTGCAGCGCCTGGCCGCGGCCCACCCGCAGCACGAGATCTTCTGCCTCGACCCCGTCGTCTGCCCTTGCTCGACGATGTACCGCATCCACCCCGGCTATCTCGCGTGGGTGCTCGAATCCCTCGTCTCCGGTGACGTCGTGAACCGCATCACCGTGCCCTCCGGCGTCGCCGACCCCGCTCGGGTGGCACTGGAGCGCATGCTCGCCGCGAAGCCCCCGGCATCCGTCACAGAACCGCAGACGTCATGACGACGGCACCGCGTGTCCTCGTCGTCGGTTCGGGAATCGCCGGTCTGACGGCAGCGCTGCGCGCGCTCGATGACGGATGCCGCGTCACCGTGCTCACGAAGGACACACTCGACCACACGGCCACCGCTCATGCGCAGGGCGGCATCGCCGGTGCCGTCTTCGCCGGCGACACGACCGACGCACACCTGCACGACACCCTCGTGGCCGGGGCGGGCTGGAACGACCCCGAGGCGGTGCGGGTGCTCGTGGACGAGGGCCCCCTGCGCATCCGCGAACTCGTCGATCTGGGCGTCGCTTTCGACCGCGACGCCGACGGCCGGCTCATGCGGGGTCTCGAGGCCGCGCATTCGTATCCGCGGATCCTGCACGCGGGAGGCGATGCCACAGGGCGCGCTCTGCAAGACGCGCTGAGCTCTCGGATCCGTTCCCGCGGGGTCGAAATCCGCGAGAACACCCTCGCCGTCGACCTCGTTCTCCGCGACGGTCGCGCCGTGGGGGTGGACGTCCTCGCGGGTCGTGATCGTCAGGTGATCGACGCGGACGCGGTGATCCTCGCCACGGGTGGGGCGGGACTGCTGTACCCGCACACGACGAACCCGGCGGTGGCGACCGGCGACGGCGTGGCGGTCGCGCTGCGCGCCGGTGCACGGGTCGACGACCTCGAGTTCGTCCAGTTCCACCCGACGGTGCTCGCCGCAGGCGAGGCTTTTCTGGTCTCCGAAGCCGTCCGCGGCGAGGGTGCGGTCCTGCGCGACGACAGCGGCCACCGCTTCGCGCTCGACGCCCACCCCGACGGTGAACTCGCTCCCCGCGACGTCGTCTCCCGTGCGATCGCCGATGCGATGCTTCGGCAGAACGGGCGGCCCGTCGAGCTCGACGCGACGGGCATCCGCGGTACCGAATCCGAGACGCGCGCGTTCCTCGCGTCGCGGTTTCCGACCATCCACGACGCCGTGACCGCGCGGGGAATCGACTGGGCGGTCGCGCCCGTTCCGGTGACACCCGCCGCGCACTACCTCATGGGCGGCGTCACGACCGATCTGGACGGACGCACGAGCATTCCCGGGCTGTACGCCGTGGGCGAGGTCGCACGCACGGGTGTGCACGGCGCCAACCGCCTCGCGTCCAACTCGCTGCTCGAAGGAGCCGTCTTCGGCGCGCGGGCCGGGGCGGTCGTCGCACCCGATGCGCGCAGTCGCGCGTGGCCATCCGCCCGCCAGTCCACCCCCGCCCGCCGTGCGGCGTCGGCCGTCGACGCTCCCCCGTTCACCCGCACAGCACTTCAGGCCCTGATGTGGGAGCACGCCGGTCTGGTGCGGAATGCCGACGGTTTGGCGCACGCCGCATCCGTTCTCGCCGTCTGGGGCCCTGCTTCCGCGCCCTCCACCGCGGCGGAGATCGAAGACGCCAATCTCCTGCTCGTCGCGCGAGCCGTCGTCGACGCCGCCCTTGCGCGCAGCGGATCGGCGGGCGCCCATCACCGCAGCGACGACCCCGTCGACGCGCATCGACACGTGGAGGTCGCCCCATGCTGACCCAGACGACCATCGACCGCGTGGTGGCGGCCGCGCTCGACGAAGATGCGCCGTGGGGCGACATCACGAGCGAGACACTCCTCCCGGTCGCCGCGTCGGCACGCGCCGACCTCGTGGCGCGTGAAGAGGGCGTGTTCTCGGGCGCTGACGTGTTCGCTGCGGCCTTCCGTCTCACCGACCCACGGATCGAGGTGCGCCTCGAGATCGCAGACGGCGAGCGCTTCACCCCCGGTGACGTGCTCGCGACGGTCACCGGTCCCGCACGGTCCGTGCTCACGGCCGAACGGATCGGGCTGAACTTCACCCAGCGCATGTCGGGGATCGCCACGCTGACCGCCCGCTACGTCGCCGAGGTGGCCCACACCGCGGCACGCATCGTCGACACGCGCAAGACCACCCCGGGCCTGCGGGCGTTCGAGCGCCGCGCGGTGCGTGACGGTGGCGGGCACAATCACCGCGCGTCGCTGTCGGACGCGGTGCTCGCCAAAGACAATCACCTGGCCGTCCTCACGCGCGGGGGGACGTCGGTGACCGACGCGCTCCGCGCCGCGATCGCGACACTCCCCCATACGACGCACGTCGAAGTCGAGGTCGATCGCCTCGATCAGATCGAGCCGGTGCTCAGGGCAGGAATCGGCACGATCATGCTCGACAACTTCTCGCTCGCCGACCTGCGCACCGGTGTCGCCCAGGTCGCCGGACGGGCGGTGGTGGAGGCGTCCGGAGGGGTGTCCCTCGCCACGGTGCGCGCGATCGCCGAGACAGGCGTCGACGTCATCTCGGTGGGTGCGCTCACCCACTCGGCGCCGGCCCTCGACCTCGGACTGGACGTCGTCATCGACGCGGCCTGACCATGCTCTACCTCGACAACGCGGCGACGACGGCCGTCCGCCCCGAAGTCACCGCGGCGATGATGCCGTACCTCACCGAGTGGGTCGGCAACCCGTCGAGCCACCACACGGTGGGCGAGGCCGCTGCCGACGCGCTCGCCGACGCTCGGCAACGCATCGCCCGTCTGGCGGGCATGCGCGCGTCCGACGTCGTCTTCACCTCCGGCGGCACCGAGGCCAACAATCTCGCCGTCAAGGGAATCGCTCTCGGCGCGGCGCAGGCCCGGGGTGCCCGACACGTCGTGACGACGCCCATCGAGCACGAGTCGGTGCTGGCATCGGCCGACTACCTGACGCGATGGCATGACGTGGAGGTCACGATGGTGCCGGTCGATGACACGGGCATGGTCGACCCCGAGATCCTCGATCGGGTGCTTCGCGACGACACCGCGCTCGTATCGATCGGCTATGCGAACAACGAGGTCGGCACGGTGCAGGATGCCGCGGCCCTCGCCGCCGTCACGCACGAGCGCCGCGTCCCCCTCCATCTCGACGCCGTGCAGGCCACCGGCTGGCTTCCGCTTTCGGGGACGAATGCCGACGCGCTCTCCCTCGCCGGGCACAAGATCGGGACACCCCAGGGCATCGGGGCGCTCCTGGTGCGTGGGCGCGTGCCGGTCGAACCCCTCCTCCACGGCGGTGGTCAGGAACGCGGTCGCCGCAGCGGCACCGAGAACGTCGCGGGCGCGGTGGGCCTCGCGACCGCGCTCGAACTCGCCGAGGCCGAACGCGCACAGGCGGCAGCGCGTGTCGCTGCCCTGCGGGATGCCTTCGTCGCTGCTGTCCTCATGCGCGTTCCCGGCGCCGTCCTCACCGGCCATCCCACCCGGCGACTGCCGGGCACCGCGAGCTTCGTCTTCCCCGGCACCAGCGGCGAGGCCGTGCTGCTCAATCTCGAGCGCCGCGGCATCGTGTCCTCAAGCGGATCGGCGTGCGCCGCCGGCAGCGACGATCCGTCCCACGTTCTCGTGGCCCTCGGCATCGACCCGACGGTCGCGCAGACCGCGGTGCGCTTCAGCTTCCCGCACCGGGTCGCCGGCCGGGTCGACCCGCACCTGCTCGCGGAGGCGGTTGCGGCATCCGTCGCGGCAGTAGCATCGGGCGGGTGAGACCACCCGCGGCGATCACGGTCATCGTGCCCGGATTCGACGTCGCCCCCTACGCGCCTGCCGCGCTCACATCGTTGCGCGCACAGACGCGCCACGACTTCATCGCCGTGCTCGTCGACGACGGTTCGACCGACGAAACGGGGGCGATGTTCGACACCGTCGCCTCCGAGGACAACCGGTTTCGTGTGGTGCACCACGACCTGCGCCGAGGATTGAGCGCGGCGCGCAACACCGGGCTGGACCTCGTGACCACGCCGTTCGTCGGGTTCCTCGACGCCGACGATGTCCTCGATCCTCATGCGCTGGCCACGCTCGTCGGCAGTCTGGAGCGCACGGGCAGCGATCTCGCCGTCGGCGCCTACGTGCGTCTCCGCCCGGACGATGCCGGCAGGTACGTCTCGGGCGAGGTTCAGCCGTGGGTCGCTGCAGCAACCGACCCGGCGCGCCAGCGGGCCACGCTCGAGTCGCATCCCGACGTTGCGAACAACATCGTCGCCTGGTCGAAGGTCACACGGGCAGAGATGTGGCGCGACCTGCGCTTCCCCGCGGGCAAGGCCTACGAAGATCAGGTCGTCGCTCAGCTGCTCTACACCCGCGCGCGGGCGTTCGACGTCGTCCCCGACGTCGTCGTGCAGTGGCGCGTGCGCGCTGAAGGCACCTCGATCACGCAGCGACGCGAGGCCCTCCCCGTCTTGCGTGACTATCTCGAGGCCCTCGCCGGCGGTCTCGCCGTGCTCGACGCATCCGGCGCCACGGCTGCCGCGGCATCCCGCGTCGCTCTCATGTTCTCGCTGGACCTTCCGCCGCTCGTGCAGATCGCCCGAGACCACCCGGACCCGCGCTATCGCACACTCCTCGGAGCAACAGTGCGCGCCCTCGCCCCCCGCACCGACGTTCCGCTCGACGTCCGGCCTGCCCTGTCCTGGTAGCCCCTCATCCTCTGCCGCGGTCGGCCGGCGGGCCTACTCGGCTTCGGCGGCCTGCTCGGCTTCGAGAATGCGGGATGCCGCCAGTTGCTCCACGGCGAGCTCGGCGTAGAGGCCGCCCGCGGCCAACAGCGACATGTGCGTGCCCGACTCGACGATGCGCCCGGCCTCGACGACGTGGATGACGTCGGCGGAGATCACCGTCGAGAGGCGATGGGCGATCGACAACGTCGTGCGGCCGCGGGCCGCGGCATCCAACGCCTCTTGCACGACACGTTCCGACACCGTGTCCAGTGCCGAGGTCGCCTCGTCCAGAAGCAACACCGGAGGGTCCTTCAAGAGCACGCGCGCGATCGCGATCCGTTGCTTTTCGCCGCCCGAGAGTCGGTAGCCGCGCTCCCCGACGACGGTGTCGTAACCGTGTTCGAAGCTCTCGATCACGTGATGGATGTTCGCGGACCGACACGCGGCGACGATCTCCTCCTCCGTGGCATCCGGTTTCGCATACCGCAGGTTCTCGCGGATCGTCGCGTGGAAAAGATATGTCTCCTGCGACACGATCCCGACCTCGTCGATGATCGACTCCTGCGTGAGATCACGCACGTCGGCTCCGGCGAACACCACGGCGCCCTCCGACACCTCGTACATCCGCGGAGTCAGATACAGGACGGTGGTCTTTCCCGCCCCCGACGGCCCGACGAAGGCGACGTGCTGACCGGGCTCGGCGACGAACGAGACTCCGCGCAGGGTGGGGCGCGCCGAATCCGCGGCATCGGGATAGCGGAAGACCACATCGCGGAACTCGATCCTGCCCACCGGGCCAGGAGCGCGGTCCACCGGGACCGCCCCCTCACGGTCGCTGATCGCGGGGGTCAGGTCGAGGTACTCGAAGATGCGGGCGAAAAGGGCGCCCGACGTCTGCAGGTCGAGCGCGACCCGCATGAGGCCCATGAGCGGCATGAGAAGTCGGGCCTGCACGGTGGTGAACGCGACGATCGTGCCGGCGGTGATCGTGTCGACACCGCCGGTGATGAAGAGGCCAGATACGAGGTAGATGACTGCCGGCACGCTGGCCATCAGCACCTGCACGACGGCGAAGAACCCCTGGCCGCTCATCGCGCGCCGCACCTGGAGTCGCACCTGGTTGCCGTTCTCGTCGGCGTAGCGAGCCGACTCGGTGCGTTGGCGGTTGAACGACTTCGACAGCAGGATGCCCGACACGCTCAGCGTCTCTTGCGTGATGGCCGTCAACTCCGACAACGACTCCTGCGTCTCACCGGCGATGCGCGCCCGCACCTGGCCGACGCGCCGCTGCACGATCACGAGGAACGGCATGATCACCACGGCGATGAGGGTGAGCCGCCAGTCGATGATGATCATTGCGACGAGCGACGCGATGACGGTGACGGCGTTGCCAAGGATGCTGGTGACCGTGTTCGTCAGCACGTCGGCGACGCCTCCGACGTCGTTCTGAAGCCGCGACTGGATGACGCCTGTCTTGGTGCGCGTGAAGAACCCGAGCTCCATCGACTGGAGATGGTCGAACAGGCGCACGCGCAAGTCGCCGGTGACACGGTTGCCGACGGTGGAGGTGAACCAGGTCTGAGCGACACCGAGCACCGCCGATAGCAGGAACAGCGCGATCATCGCCAGAACGAGGCGCCACAACAAGGCGATGTCGGGTGGGCCCCCGGCGACGGGAAACAGCGCATCGTCGAAGACCCGCTGGACGATGAGCGGCGGGATCACCCCGACGCCCGCTCCGACGACCACCAGCAGTGCCGTGATGACCATCCGTCCCGTGTACGGGCGGAAGAGCGCGATCACGCGGCGACCGAGATGCGGGATGCGCGGCGCTTCGGCGTTGAGCCTGCGCTGCGCATCGGCGTCGACGCCGCGGAACCGCCCGCCGCGTCCACCCATACTCACGCCCGTCAGCCTACTCAGCCCGGCGGACACGGGGGCTAGGCTGAACCCATGACTTCGACGCCCGAGCACCCCGCACACGACGGATCCGACCTCGCCGAACTGCGCGAGGAGATCGATGAGTTGAAGGCCATCCCCGAGGAGGAGATCGTCAACCCGCTCCCGACCTCCGTTGAGCAGAACGAACCCACCCCGCACGCCACCGACGCCATCGGCAGTGAAAAGTGGGACCGCTCGGTCGACGAGGAATCCCTCGAGCAGGAGTGACGCGGCGCGGTACCCCGCCCGCTCACGGGGTCCCGCCGAACCACATCGAATCCCGGCCCGACACGGATCGGGAATGAGATGTCCCCTCCCCCGGTTACCCTGAGAGCTTGCCATCCTCGGGTGGCTCATCCGCCACTTGACCGAGCCTCGAGGAGACCGCATGGCCGCCGACCTCCGTGCCGATACGAACAGCACACCGGTCATGCCGTCGACACCGCCGGCAGTGCTGGGTCCCGCAGAGACCCGCGTCATCTGGCTGCTGCTCTCCGCCGCCTTCGTCGCGATCCTCAACGAGACGACGATGGGCGTGGCGATCCCGCATCTCATCGACGATCTCGGCATCACCGCGGTCGCCGCGCAGTGGCTCACGACGGCATTCATGCTCACGATGGCGGTGGTCATCCCGATCACCGGCTTCCTCATCCGGCGTTTCACGACCCGGTCGATGTTCATCGCGGCGATGTCGTTGTTCACCCTCGGGACGCTCATCGCTTTCCTGTCCCCAGGGTTCCCTCTGCTCGTCGTGGCACGCGTCGTCCAGGCATCGGGAACCGCGATCATGATGCCGCTGCTCATGACGACTCTCATGACGATCGTGCCGCCACAGTCCCGTGGGCGGATGATGGGCCGCGTGTCCATCGTCATGGCGCTCGCGCCGGCCATCGGACCCACGATGTCAGGGCTCATCCTCGACTCGCTCGGCTGGCGCTGGATCTTCGGCATCATCCTGCCGATCGCCGTCGTCGCCCTCACCGTGGGCGCGCGATGGATCACGAACCTCGGCGAGAACACCCACGCACCGATCGATGTGCTGTCGGTCATCCTCTCGGCCTTCGGGTTCGGCGGGTTGGTCTACGGACTGAGCCAGATCGGTGGTGGTGAGGGAGGCGCCGAGGTGTCGTCGGCGGATGCCGCGGCAGCGGGAATGACCTCGACCATCTCGCTCGTGGTGTCGCTGTCGATCGGCGCGGTCGCCCTGGCCCTCTTCATCTGGCGCCAGCTTGCCCTCCAGCGGCGCGACGTCGCACTGCTCGACCTGCGCGCGTTCCGCTCGCTGAACTTCTCGCTGTCGATCGCCCAGATCGGCGTGATGTCGCTCGCGTTCTTCGGGGTCATCACGCTCCTCCCGCTCTACATGCAGCGTGTTCTCGGAGTCTCCGCCCTCGAAACCGGTCTCGTCGTCTTGCCCGGCGCACTGGCGATGGGTTTGGCAGGCCCCTTGATCGGTCGCATCTATGACCGCTGGGGAACCCGCGTCCTGCTGATCCCCGGCTCGCTCATCATCGTCACCCTGTTGTGGTTCTTCGCGCTCACTTTGAGCGACACCACCCCGGTGTGGGTGATCGCGATCGCCCAGACCGCGCTGTCCATCGGTCTCGCGCTGTCGTTCACGCCGCTCTTCACCGCTTCGCTCGGCTCACTCGAGCCGCGCTTCTACTCGTATGGATCGGCGATCCTCGGTACCGTACAGCAGGTCGCCGGCGCCGCCGGGGTCGCACTCTTGATCACGCTCATGTCGACGGGCACCGCATCGGCGATCGCCGACGGCGTCCCCGAGCAGGTCGCGGGTGCCGCCGGCGCGCACCTGGCGTTCACCGTCGCCGCGATCATCGCGATGCCGCTCGTGGTCGGCGCCACGCTGATCCGCAAGCCCGCCGACGTGGTCGGGGGGCCGGCAGGCACCGCACACTGACCTCCGCGTGGCGACAGGCCCTCGGCGCCCTAGTGGTGGGTGAACGCCTTGAGCGCGACCAGGATCAGCCCGAACCCTGCCGTGATGAGCGCGCTGACGAAGCGCGGCCACAGGCGCTTCGTCCACCGCGCGACCGCGAACCAACCGAGGATCGCGAGCAGCACAGTGTCGATGATGAGCGCCGACCAGATCGCGAGATCGTCGTCGATCACACGCGTCGTGCCCAGCAGCAGGATGACCAGCGGTGGAACCGCCGCGACCAGCATCCCTCGGGAATGCCTCGCTGCTCCCCGTAACGAGGACCAGAGTCCTGCCGCGCCGTCCGTCGCTGCGAGACGCGCAAGGGTACCCGCGTAGACGTGGGCCGCGAAGAACACGAGGACGGTGACGGCCACTGTCACCAACGCGTTGAATGAAGTGCCGACGAGGCTGTTGCTGACGACGATCATCCCCGATACGAGGATGAGGCCGTAGACGGCCTCCTCAGACTGGAGGACTCGGGCGACCGCGGGACCCGGACTCAGACCGGTCTCGGACGCCATGACTGATCGCTGTCAGTCAGTCGAGCAGCTGCCACCGCAGCACGAACCGGTCGACTCGGACGTCGCGAGCAGGTTCATGTCGTCCGGCACAGGCTGCAGCGAGGTCGAACCGGAAGTCGGAACCGAGGATGAAGTCGTCATACGCTCCATGCTACCCGCGTCATCTGCCACCGGGACGCCTTTGTAGAGCACTTCCCGTATGGGTGCAACCCCCTCTCTGCCGTCTCCGCGCGGCCGTACCGTGGCCGTACCCCCACAACCGAAGGAGGACTTCATGGGTGACCTGACAGGCAAGAAGATCGCTTTCCTTCTCACTGACGGATTCGAAGACAGCGAACTGACGTCGCCGTGGACTGCGGTCGTCCAAAGCGGCGCATCCGCCACGCTCGTCTCACCGGCCGAGGGCCAGGTGGAGGGAAAGAACGGTCACGTCCAGGCGGTCGATCTCGCCTCAAGCGGGGCCGTTGCCGACGACTTCGACGCACTCGTCCTTCCGGGCGGTGTCGTCAACGCCGACCACCTTCGTCTGGATGAGGCTGCCGTCGCTTTCACGCGCGACTTCTTCGCTCATCACAAGCCCGTGGCAGTCATCTGCCACGGCGGGTGGATCCTCACTGACGCCGACGTGCTGCAAGGCCGAACGGTGACGAGTTACCCGAGCCTGAAAACCGACCTCCGAAACGCAGGTGCGACATGGGTGGATGAAGAAGTGGTCGTCGACCAGGGACTGGTCACGAGTCGCACTCCGGCCGACCTTCCGGCGTTCAACGCAAAGCTGATCGAGGAGGTCGCGGAAGGAGCCCACGCGGGCCAGACCACGTGAGCCGGTGCGGGCGGGGCGATCCGAGCGCTCCGCCCGCCGCTCCTGCAACAGGGGTGAGCGCGAGTGTGGTCAGAGGTGATGTTGCATCGCGATCGAGCGAATCGACTGGGCGGTCAGCTCCGGCCAGGACAGGGCCAGATCGCTGCGCTGTGCGACCGGGGCGCTCACGGCGGCGCCGATGCGCTCACGCAGGAGCTCCCCGTTCTCGCATCCGGTGATGTCGATCGCGACGACGTCGACGTCACGTCCCAACTCACGCTCAAGCGCGACGTGAAGTTTCATCGCAAGACGCGCGGCGTTGGGCAGGCAACTGCCCGGGGGCATCGCCCCGCGGTGTGTGTAGGGGATGAAGAGGTGCACCAGTCGATCGTCCGCACGCGCGATGCCGCTGACGTCGGCGAACGCCTGCCGCAAGTGACGTTTGACCGCGGTGCGAGTGGCACACTCGCCGAGGTCGATCCCCCAGACGAGGGCGCGTGGTGCAGCCGTGGCCTCGGCTTGATCGACGGTGAGTTCCGTGAGTGCGGGCAGATGGTCGCCCCGCACGAGAATGTCGGATGACATCGGCGGTATGTTCCTCCTCGATCACCGACCGGATCGCGTCTTTCCTGCTCGATCTGCCCGCATCGGGCGGCAAACCGCATCTGAGCATACGCCTTCCCGAAGCCATCACGGATCACCACACCACATCGCGATCCCGCCGCAAGCCCATGGGCGGTTGCACGGCCACGGTCTATCGTTGCGGGCATGTGGTTCGACACCTGGTCCGACGTGCTCCGCGTGCTGCTCGTGGGGGTCGCCGCCTACCTGTCTCTGCTCGTCCTGATCAGGATCTCGGGCAAGCGCACGCTCGCCCAGTTCAACGCGTTCGATCTGGTGGTCACGGTGGCCCTCGGTTCCACCCTCGCGACGATCCTGCTGACCTCCGACGTCTCGTTCGTCGAGGGCGCCGTCGCCCTGGCGCTGCTGCTGGGGTTGCAGGTACTCATCGCCTTGGCAGTGACGTTCTCGCGCCCTCTCCGCCGGGCGATCACCGCACAACCCACACTGCTGGTCTGGGAAGGGCGACTGGATGCATCGGCGATGCGTGCTCATCGAGTCTCGCGCGGTGATGTGCTGCAGGCGATCCGGCAGGGTGGGCACGGCGATCTCGCAGACGTCGGTGCGGTCATCCTCGAGAGCAACGGCAGGATCAGCGTCATCGCCGCAGGAGCCATCGGCGATGGATCGAGCCTCGAAGGACTCCTCCCTCACGAGTGAGCGCGGGCTGTCAAGCCCCGTGTGCGAGCGGAGACGACGCTGCACAGTGGAGATGGCAAGAGAGGAGCGCAGGAATGAACGATTCACGCCACGACCCCCACGGCCCCGCCCGACTGCCGGATGAACAGCCGCCCGATCCGACAGACCTACGCAACCAGTCGGCCTTGCAAGCCGGCTCGACCCGCCGCTGGCTCATTCCCTCTGCGGTGCTCGCCGTCGTCACGATCGTGCTGTTCTGCCTTGCCTTCCAGCTACAACCGGTGCTTCCGCTCGTCGGGATCGTGTTCGTCATGGGGATGTGGATCGCCATGTTCGTCGTCGCGCGCAAGGGGGGTCGCGGTGTGCGGACCAACCGCATACTCGCCTGGCTCATGGGCGGTCTCGCTGTCGGTGCGCTCCTGGTCGCGATCGGCATCTACCTCGTCGAAACGCTGAGCACGCTCTCGGGGCCCTCGTGAGCAACTCCCGCGACCATGACATCGTCCTGCTGGGTGCAACCGGGTTCGTCGGCAGGTTCACGGCCAGTCACCTGGCACGGTCGGCTCCGCGGGGAATGCGCATCGCGCTCGCGGGGCGTTCCACCGAGCGACTGCGACGGCTGGCTGAGGAGCTCGGTATCGACTGGGAGCTCATCGAGGTCGACACGTCCGACGACGTCGCGGTGACGCGGTTGGCAGAATCCGCGTCGGTCATCGCCACGACGGTCGGGCCCTACCTGCGGTACGGCGTGGCGGTCGCCGAGGCCTGTGCGCGCGCAGGAACCTCCTACACCGACCTGTCAGGTGAGAGCGTTTTCGTCGCGCGGAGCATCGCCGGCAACCACGCCGCAGCCGCCGACACCGGGGCGCGTCTCGTGCACTCGTGCGGTTTCGATTCCATCCCGTCCGACCTCGGCCTCGGCTTGGCGCATGCCGCCGCCGGCGGGGTCCCCCTGGTCGCCGCGACGTTGCGCGTCCGCTCGCTGCGCGGCGGCGTCAGCGGAGGCACGATCGACTCACTGAGACAACAGATGATCGAGGCGGGATCGGATGCCGCCGCACGACGCATCGTCAGCGATCCCTACGCGCTGACGCCCGGGCCGACTGTGCGACTGCCCTGGCGCGCGGGCAGTGGGTGGGGCAAGGAACAGGGACGGTGGCAGGCGCCCTTCGTCATGGGGCTCTACAACCAGCAGATCGTGCAGCGCTCGAATGCATTGAGCGGATGGAGTTACGGCCAGCTGTTGCGCTACCGCGAGGTGGTGTCGACGGGGCGCGGACCGGCCGGCGCGATACGCGCGGCCGCGGTCACTCTGGGAACCGGAGCACTGGTCGGAGCACTGTCCTTGCCGCCGACGAGGGCTCTGCTCGATCGTGTGTTGCCTTCCCCGGGCGACGGGCCCGACCAACGAGCTATCGCGAACGGACGCTTTGCAGTGGAGATCGACGTCTACCCGGTCGAGGGAGAGCCCGTGCGCGCCCGCGTGGCGGCCCCCTATGACCCGGGGTATTCCGGTACGGGCATCATGCTCGCCGAAGCCGCACTGAGCCTCGCCTCTGACGATCTGCCGGCCCGGTCGGGCGTCCTGACGCCGATGGTCGCGATGGGTGAGCACCTCGCGTCACGCTTGCGCACAAACGGCTTCACGATCGATGTTTCGCCCCTCGCCTGATCGACACTCGCGACGGCATCGACGCGCTGAGCCGACGGCACGTCGATACGGCGGCGTGAAGGTCAGTCGAAGATGCCGACGGATTCGGAAAGTCGGACGACCTCTTCCGGCGAGAGGTCGAGCTCGGGGGCCCGCGCCGAATCGATGATCGATGCCGCCCGTCGCGCCCCGGGAATGGGGATCACGTGGGGGTCGAGTGCCAACTCCCACGCGAGGACGACGCGCTGCGGGCTGACGCCGTGTCGCTCGGCGAGCTCGCCGAACACGGGGTACCGGTCGCCGACCTGTCGGGCTCCTCCACCGGTTCCACCGAGGGGGCTCCAGGGCAGGAACGCGATGCCGTGGGCGCCGCAGTATCGGAGTTCGTCGACGCTCCCCGGGTGGCGCGGAGAGAATTCGTTCTGCACGCTCACGAGTCGGTCGCCGAGGACGCTCTGAGCGAGCGCGATCTCTTCGACGCTGGCGTTGGAGATGCCGACGGCGGCGATCACACCGTCGTCGTGAAGGCGCGCGAACGACTCCATCACGTCGCCGTAGAGGCGCGTGCGGTCGGGGCGGTGGTACTGGTACAGGTCGATCGTCTCGACGCCGAGGTTCTCACGCGAGCGATCGGCCGCGCGCCGAAGATAGTCGTCGGACCCGTCACGTCCCCACACCTCACCGTCGCTGCGGGTGATGCCACCCTTCGTCGCAACCAGCACCCGCGAGGCATCCCCGTTCCAGGTGCGAAGGCCCTCGGCGACGACGCGCTCGTTGTGGCCCATCTGGTCCCAACTCGGGGCGTAGCAGTCTGCCGTGTCGATGAAGGTGACGCCCGCGTCGAGCGCCGCATGCACCGTGTCGATGGCCTCGTCAGCGCCGGGGACCTGGTTGTCGTTGTTCATCGACAGCGGCATCGCCCCGAGGCCTATCGCAGACACAGGGCGGCCGGCCAGCGTGCGCTCGATCATGGTTTTCCTCTCGTGGGTGACGATCCATCTTCGCAGTCCGACGACGCGACAGCGCCGTTCCGCGCGGCGAGACCCGCCCGCTGCGCGAGGGCATCGAGGATCGGCATCGCCATCGTCGTGTCATCGGTCCACTCCCCCGCCTCGTGGCCGAAGACCCCGACCCCGAACTCGGGAACGATGTGATCCGCCAGCGCCGGGCCGAACTCGTACTGCGAGCCGAGCGCATCTCCGGCAGCCATCCCGACGACGGCTCCGATGGCGCGGTCCACCTGTGAGTCGCTCGGGCTCAGCGAAGACCGTATGGGACAGTCATCCGTCGTCATGCGGCCATGATGGCACGCGCATCGGACACAAAGCGGAGGGGCTCAATCCCAGTCGAGGTAGTCCTCGATCGCCCACGACGTCGCCACCACATGCGTGGCCGGAAAGAAATGCGCCGCGTGTTCGACGTCGACGACGCTGACCAGGTCCGGAGCAGAGGCGCGCAGGGCCTCGCCGTTGGCGGGCGGCAGGACGTCGTCATCCGCTCCCTGCACGACAAGCACGGGGACGTCCGCGGCGACGGTTGCCGGGACAGCCCATGCCGCGCGCTGCATATCCGCGATTCCGCCGTCGAGGAAGCGAGCGGCAACACCGGAGAGGTCGGGCTCGGCAGGCGCTTGAGCCTCGACGCCGAGCAGCAGGACGCCGTTCACACGATCGTGGTGGTCCAGGGCGACGACGCGGGCGACGGTTCCACCGAACGCATGCCCGCCGACCCACGCATCGGCGATGTCGAGGTGGTCCATCAGATCGACGACGTCGCGAGCGAGGTCGTTCATCGTGACTGCGGCATCCGTGGCACGCCGCGAACCGACCCGCACGACGCGGAAGTCCTCCTCAGAGACCGAATGCGCGAGCCCCCCGAGGTACGTCGGATTCAGCCCGGCACCCGCGATGAGCACGAGGGCGGGACCGTCGCCTTCCACCGTGTAGGGGATCGCGCGGCCATCGGGTTCGAAGATCTGCGTCTCGCTCACCCCGGAATCCTATCGATCGTGCTGACCTGACGCGTGCGCTGCTGCGCCGGTCACTCCCGCATCCGGGAGCGAGCGCGCGAGCAACGTCGCCCCGGCGACGGCAGCGGGCATCGTGACGATCGCGCCGAGGGGCACGAGGAAGCACAGCTGAGTCGCGACGCCGAACCCGAGGACGCGCCCCCGCCGAGCGCGACGCATGGTGCGGCGGGTCCGCCGGTCGATCCCGCGCGCGGTCAATGCCCGTGAGGTGAGTTCGTCTGCGAGGATCCATCCCGTCAGGAGCACGCCGATGGTGCCTCCGACGACGGACCCGACGACGGGGATGAACCCGAGCACCGCTGCGAGCAGAGCCACCAGCACGCCCCGGACGATCAAGCCCGCCCCGTCACGCACTGCGCGCCAGAACCCGTACTCGGCATCGAACTCGGTGTCGCCATGGTCGGCTTCGACCACCCGCCACACGCGTTCGTAGAACGGATCGCCGATCGTGAGGCTGAGCGCCGTGAACGACACAGCGACGAGTGCGAGTGCCGCCCCGAAGACGGCGGTACCGGCAGTGATCCGCGCGATCGTCACCCACACCGGTGCCCATCCATCCGCGAAGGGCGTCAGCGCTTCGGCGACCGAGGGCAGGAAGGCGGCCAACGTGATGAGACCGGCGAAGAACACCACCCCGACGATCGCCGCGGGCACGAGTCCCCACGCCATGACCCCTGGATGCCGACGCCATTGCGCGAACCCGCGCCCCAGCATCCCGACACCCACCACGAACTCCCGCACGGCGTCAGCCTACGATGCCCTCCGAGATGATGCGGGCTCGCCGAGTGCCCCAGGCCGTCGCCTGCTGCATCGATCACCCCGCGGAGGATCACCCGGGAAGGGGCCGCCTGCGCAACAGCGGAAGCCGGACGAGCATGGCCACCAGCATGATCCCGGCTGCCAGTGGCGGGAGGGCTCCGTAGCCGAGTGCGCCGGCGAGGAACGACGGTGCGATGGCACCGACGATCGCCCCCGCGGCGACGGCACTGTTGAACAGCCCCATCGCGGACCCTTGTCCGTTGAGCGTCAGTTCGGCGGCGAGCATTGTCGCGCCCACGTAGTTGAAGGGGTATCCCACGGCAACGAGCACCAGCCCGGCCGGTCCGAGGAGGTGCTCGGAGGGAAGATGCCACAGCCACGTGGCCGTCATCAGCAGGAATCCTGCGAGGGTGATCACCATCCCCAGCGCCAGCGCCCGTGCGGCGGTCGATCGCGCGGCGAGCACACCGGCAACCGGATACAGCAGCGCACCGGCCAGCGAACCCACGAGGTAGAAAGTCGCGGTCGACGACGGTGGCACGTCGAAGGCATGCTTCATGATCAACGGCATGACGTTGAGAATCGTCTGCACGGCGACCATCGCGAGCAGCCACGTGAGCAGGAACCGCCCGAACGGGCCGCGCAGTTCGGACGCGAGCCCACCGGAAGGGTGAGGGGATGCCCCAGCCGGCTGATCGTCCGCGACGGAGGACTTCGCACCGGGTGCGAGCGACGGCGGGCCGGCGACGGGCACCCGGTGATGCCCCGTGTTGTTCGGAGCGCTCAGATGAGGCAGGCCGAATCGACCCAGAACGACGCCGAGCGCGATCACCGCTCCACCGACGTACCAGCCCATGTCGACGTTGCCGTCGGCGAAGACGGCACCGATGGCAAGCCCCACGACCTGGCCGAGGCCGAACGTCAACCGGAACCAGCCGATGCGTTCATCCCATTCCGAGGGCGGGTGCCCTTCGACGATGAAGACACTGCCTGTTGTCTGGGCCGCCCCCGCCGACACACCGGCGACGAGCGCGGCGACGATCCACCACACCAAGGAGTCGGCGAGGCCGAATCCGATCGCCGAGACCGACATCGCGGGGAACGCCGCGAGGAAGACCACACGCTGACGTCCGGTCCTGTCGGCGTACGAACCGATGACAGGGGCGGTGAGTTGACCGACGAAGAACGCGGAGATCACGACGGCGACGGCAACGGGGCCCTGGCTCTCGACGCTCAATGGGATCAGCATCGGAACGAGGGCGTTGACCAACAGACCTGCCAGCGCGTACGCCGAGTACCAGGGTGCGAGCCAGCGCGTGGCTCGGCGAAGCGGAGAAGTCATCGCACAGCATCTTCGTGGGGCGAAGGGAGCCCCGCAAACCGCCGACCGGCGGGGGCGAGGCCCGATGGTGTGATGAACGCCGCGCCAGAGGCACTCGTGGAAGAGTGGAAGTCCGTCCGGCCGCGACCGGGCATCCGCTCCGTAATCGTGAAGGAGATCGACGTGAGCCACAGTCCCGTGCGCACCGTGAGAGCCGCGACGTTCGACCTCTTGCGAGACCTGCAGATCACGACGGTGTTCGGGAATCCCGGCTCGACCGAGGAGACGTTCCTGAAGGAGTTCCCGGCCGATTTTCGCTACGTGCACACGTTGGCAGAAGCCTCGGCGGTCGGTGCGGCGGATGGATATGCCCAGATCACCCGTCGACCTGCCCTGGTGAACGTCCACACTGCCGCGGGCCTGAGCAATGCGATGTCGAACATCATGACCGCGTCCATGAACCGCACTCCCCTGATCATCACCGCGGGCAATCAGACACGCGAGATGCTGCTGATGGAACCCTGGCTCACCAACGTCGAGCCCACGGAGTTGCCGAAGCCGTGGGTGAAGTGGAGCTATGAACCCGTTCGCGCAGACGATGTTCCGGCCGCGTTCATGCGCGCGTATGCCATGGCCACGCAGGCACCCGCGGGGCCGGTGTTTCTGTCCGTCCCGCTCGATGACTGGGATCAGCCCTTCGACGGCGAGGTCATCGCACGCTCGACCTCGACGCGCTATGCACCCGATCCGGATCGCATGGCGGAGTTCGCATCGCGCCTGTCGGCAGCGAAGAACCCGGCATTCATCTTCGGGGCAGCCGTCGCTCGGGGTGAAGGGTGGGAACACGCGGTGCGCCTCGCCGAGAAGCTCGAGGCCCCCGTGTGGGCGGCTCCCGCATCCGAGCGCGCTCCGTTCCCCGAAGACCACCGCCTCTACCGGGGTGGCCTGCCGTTCGCCATCGGTCCGCTGAGCGAGAAACTCGATGGGCACGACCTCGCGATCGTCATCGGCGCACCGGTGTTTCGGTACTACCCCTATGTCGCGGGAGACTACCTCCCGGCGGGGCTGACCTTGCTGCACGTCTCTGACGACCCGAGTGAGACGGCGAAAGCACCGGTCGGCGACAGCACCGTCGGTGACGCGGTGCTCGCCATCGATGCGCTCATCGACCTCGTCCATGTCCCCGCGTCCCGGGCGACGCGCGACGCCATCGAAGCGCAGCCGCACCGGCTCGCCCCGCATCCGCCCGCGACCGCCGTGTCGGGGAGTTCCGCTGACGCGACGCCGCTCACCGCGCAGCGACTGTTCGATGTGCTGCGCGAGGTGTCTCCCCCGCAGACCGTGCTCGTCGAGGAGTCACCCTCGAATCTTGCCGAGTTGCACACAGCGTGGCCTGTCGTGCGACCGGACTCGTTCTTCACGATGGCCTCGGGCAGTCTCGGGTTCAGCTTGCCGGCTGCTGTCGGTATCGCTCTGGCCGAACGTGAGCGAGACGCCCCGCGCCCGGTGCTCGCTGTCATCGGAGACGGGTCGTTGCAGTACTCGGTGCAGGCGCTGTGGACCGCCGCGAGAGAACGGCTCCCTCTCGTGGTCGTCGTCCCCTGCAACGCGGAGTATGCGATCTTGAAGGCGTTCGCAGATCTCGAACAGACGCCCGGTGTGCCCGGCCTCGACATCGCCGGTATCGACACGGCCGGCATCGCACGAGGCTACGGATGCACGGGGGTCGACGCCGCGACGGAAGACGATGTGCGCGCCGCGGTCGACGAAGCCTGGAAACGCCCAGGACCCACCGTGATCGCAGTTCCGATCCAGCCGACGGTCCCACCCCTGGTCTGAGCGAGGCGCTTGGCACCCCACCGAGGCTCCGCCGAACTGCTGGCCGCAGCACCGGCTCCGAGCAACGAGGGTAGGGTTACGGCAGCCCAACGAAGGAGACCCATGTGCCGCGTGCTCGCCTACCTCGGTCCTGAGACACCGCTGGAGAACCTTCTCCTCAGGCCAGAGAACAGCCTGATCAACCAGGCACTCGATCCCGAACGGCACCCTGAGCTCCAGTTGGCCGGATGGGGATTCGGGATCTGGGGCAAGCACCTGCTGAAGCCCGAAGAACCCTTCATCTATCGCCGCCCCATGGCGGCCTTCTACGACGACAACGCCAGCCGGATCATCCCCAGCCTCCAGGCCAGCACGATGCTGGCGCATGTGCGAGCCGCGGCGTACAACTCGAAGGTCGTGATGGCCGACGAGAACTGCCACCCGTTCTCCTTCGAGGAGACCCCGTGGATCGTCGCCCAGAACGGCTACCTGCCCAACTGGCAACTCCTGCAGCGCGAGCTGCTGCAGCACTGCGAGGATCGGTATCTCGCACAGATGCGCGGGAACACGGACACCGAGTTCATCTACGTGCTCCTCCTCTCGCTGCTCGAGGGTGACGGCAACGAAGACGTCCAACGAGCGATCGAGAAGCTCATCGAACTGATCGCCCAGGCCATGAAGGACCTCGACCTCGGCGCTCTGACCAAGCTGAAGATGGCCCTCGTATCGGCCGACCGCATCGTCGGTATCAACGTCGGCCTCGGTCACCACGGGGAGACCAGCCCCGCCGGCGACTGGGAGGAGCTGCGGAAGTCAGCCCCCGACAGCGACGACTTCGCGCTCTCGATGCTCCTCGAGCCGATGTACCTGCTGATGGGGCGCAACTTCGACCACGATGCAACGACCTACGACTTCGAGGAGTGCGGCGAAGATGACGCGACCGGCGTCATCTTCGCCTCCGAACCCCTGACCGAGGCTGACGACTGGTCGCAGCTCGAGTTCGGCGAGATCGTCTTCCTCGAAAAAGACGGGGAGCGCATCACCAGGACCATCAACACACTGAACGTCTCCGCGCGCTAGTTGTTGAAGCGGAACTCCACCACGTTACGTTACTGTGCGCCATTATGGGTACATGCCCAAGCGCGCCGCTCTGTACCTCCGTCAGTCCAAGTCCGATGATGAGGGAATCGAGCGCCAAACCGAGCGCACGACGGCACTCGCTACGGCTCGCGGCTGGCAGGTTGTGGAGACGTTCATAGATGATGACGTCACGGCGAGCAAGCCGCGCGGGCCGAAGACTGCGTGGGGGCGCATGCTGGCCGCGTCCGAATCCATCGACGTGGTGATCGGCGTGGACCTCGACCGCGTGGTGCGCTCCACTCGCGACCTGAACACCCTGATAGACCACGGGCTGATGCTGGCCACGGTTGACGGCGAGATTGACCTGACCACGGCTGACGGGGAGTTCCGCGCGTCTATGTTGGCAGCCATCGCCCGGTTCGAGGTACGCCGCAAAGGCGAGCGCCAGTCTCGCGCCAACGCACAGCGCGCCGCCAAGGGCGGGGTGCCGAAGGGCGTGCGATTGAAGGGCTACACGACCGACGGCAAGCTGCTCCCCAAGGAGGCTGACACAGTGCGCGCACTGTTCGACGGCTTCAGCACTGGCCTGACACTGCGCACGCTGGCCCGCGACTACGACCTGACACCGAGTACGGTGCGTACGATCCTGACGAACCCTCGCTACGCTGGCCGTCGGATGTACAAGGGCGAGGTCGTAGGCACGGGCGACTGGGAGGCCATCGTGACGGAGGAGCTGTTCGACAGCGTAAACCGACGCCTTGCTGACCCCGCTCGCAAAACGAACCGCACCGGCAGCACGGCGCGTAAGCATCTGGGCACCAGCTTGTTCCGCTGCGGTGAGTGTGACGATCACCCCACGGTGCGCACGGCTGGCAGTGGTGGCCGGTACACCTGCCCCGCATGCCGGATGAATCGTACCGCCGCGCCCATCGACGACTTCGTGCTACGGCTGGCGGAGGCGCGCCTGACGCAACCGGATGCACTGGCAGCCCTCACCCCTGATTTGGACACCGACCCGCTGCACAACGAGCACGCCGCCCTGACAGAGCGCAAGGCCACACTCGCGGGCCTGGTGGCTGACGGCACAATGACCCGCGCCGACGTGAGGGATGCCGTTGAGCGGCTGAATGCACGGCTGACTGAGATTGACCGGGCGCTGGCAGGTGCTGATCGTCCAGCCGTGATGCTCACCGAGGACGAGCAGCGGGCAGGCGTGGCAGCGCTGAACCTGGATCGGCAGCGGGCGCTGATCGACGTCTTAATGGGGGTGCACCTCGTGCGCGTGCCGCGTGGCAAGCGGGGCTTCGACCCTGACACAGTGCAGGTGCTCTGGAAGGGCTAATCTGCGGGCGTTTCCGTTTCAGCAGGCTCCTGCGGGAGATCCACGACCAGCCCGTTCGGTCCATACCAGCGGACCTCTCCAGTCGTGAATGTCACCTTGCCGACCAGGCGAGCGCTGAGCTGCCACTCGGAGAGGTCGGGCTCGTCCTTCCCCTCCGGCTTGTAACCCCAGACGCGGCGCTCTTCTCGGCGCACGTCCGGAGCGGGAAAGTGCGGCGGCACAGGGTCGCCCTCGCTAACTGCGCACAAGGACCGTCGTACGTACTCGATGTAGTTCAGCAAATCGCTAGCGTCGCGCCGTCGCAGGTCTTCAGTGCGCTCCTCTTGCTTCGACTGGTTGAAGCGGACCATCCAAGTCAGTGCATCCCATCGCTCGCGCAGTTCTTCGGGAAGAGCATGCGCATGAGTGGACGCCGCTTGCAGCAATGCAGAGGCGCGCCCGTTTCGTTCCCGGTGAACGTCCGCCGTTGCAGCGATTCGCACGAAGGCTGCCGAGCGGTCCCCATCGTCGCGGTTGACCGTCACGAAGTCCGCGAGTGCCGCAATCAGCTGGTCAGCCGCGAGTGTTCGCCGACGCTCCTGGTCCGCGCGCTGCGCTTCGCGCCGCTCCCCCGCCGCAAGGTCGGTCTCGTGCTTTAGGACCTTGGCTGTCTGTCGCGATCCCACCCATGCGGAGAGAGCGCCACCCACAATCGCACCCAGGAGAGCAGCCAACATCTCAGTCATGATTAGGACGATAGCCAAGGGCACGGACAGCGCTCGTCGGCCGCGCGGAGTTCTACGCCGACCCGGGCGACCTACTACCACCCCGCCGACCCCACCTAGCGCCCCGGCACCCCGGTCGGGCAGGCAGTCGCTGGCGTCGGTCAACACGCCGAGGCGCAAGAAATTCTTGGCGGGAGATATATGTCGGCTGACCGGAGAATTGCCCCAGAAAGCGCCGATTAGCGCTGATTTCCCCGATTTCACGACGGCCTGGGGGTGCGTAGCATTGGCCACATGCCAAACGTCCCATTCGTCGTCAAGGTCATCTGCAAAGGCACCGCCCAGCAGGCGCACCCGAAGCGACGCCTTGCCCGCTACCAGTGGGCTGAGGATGAGGGCGTGTGGGTCCGTGTGGACCAGCACGGCTCCGAGGGCGACTGGTTCCCGTATGTCACAGCTCCTGGGCTAAAGGCAGCACCGCGCACGACGCTCATCTGCCCCACCTGCGAGCAGCAGCATGTCTACGATCACGACACGTTGCAGGCCATGCTCCGGCAGGGGGCAGGCGACGGCGCGCTTGTCCTGTAGCATCGGCAGCAGCTTCACAACTTCACACCGCTGGTGATCGGCGGCATATAAGTCAGGGTCACATTCCAAGGCATTACAGCCGGTGAGCGCCGTCCTACGAGGCGGACACATTCCCGGTGCCTAGACCACTCGGTCGAGCCCTCAGCGGGGTCTTCGCATTCCGCATGAGGAGACCCCGTGGCTACCAAGCTACTCACCCCGCATCAGGCGGCTGGCCCCGTGGCCGTCGCTGTCCGCCTCAAGGACCCCAAGGCCGAGGCCGTCGCTCGCCGTAACCTGGCCGAAGCGAAGATCGCCGCTGCCATTGAGAAGGCACTGGCGGTCGCACCCCCGCTCAACAATCAGCAGATTCACCGGCTGACCGCGCTGCTGCGGACCGGGGGTCAGCGATGAGCGCACGTAAGCCGTGGACCGTGGAGGCGGATTACCCCGGCAAGAAGACGCTGACCGAAGCCGAGGCGACGAGCCACCTGCGCCACGGTCCGAAGCTGGCATGGTTCATGCCGTGGCTGCGGGAAACCCCGCTGCGGTTCCTGGGCATGCGCAAGCGCGGCGGATACGGCTACGCGCACGTCTCCGGCGGCAGCGAAGGCCCGTACAAGATCGACGTCCGCACGTTCTGGGACGAAGAAGGGCTGCGCTGGGGTCTGGACACCCTGCACGGGCTGCGCGGTCACTGCACCGATGATTGTGACGGCCTCTATTACTGGACGCCCGACACGGTCGTCTCGGGGCCGGTGATCCGGCCATGAGCGCTCTCAATGACAAGCGCATCCGAGTGATGCTCGGTGACGGCAGCATCCAGCGCGAGGTCGTGCGCCGACTCGCAACCGTCCTCGCCAAGTACCCCGCCAACCCTGCCGACTGGTCCGCCGTCCACGAAGCTCATGTGCGCCTCGCGGTGACGGTCACGCTGAAGGCCATCCATGACGAGTTGGAGGCCCGCCCCGGCTTGACCTACGACGAGAGCGTGGCGCTCGACGCGTTGCTGGGGCAGCGCTGGATCAACTCGGTGATGACCCGTCTGCGCGAGCTAGGGGCAATCGTGCGGGAGGCGACGTCATGAGCCGCATGCTGCGCGCCGCGCTGGACCTGGCTGCCGCCGGATGGGCGGTGCTCCCGATTGACGGAAAGCGCCCCATTACGGAACACGGGCACCACGACGCCACGACCAGCCCAAGGCAGATTCGTGAGTGGTGGCGAGCCGGCGACTGGAACGTCGGTTCCCCCGTGCCCGAGAACGTGGTCGTGTTCGACATCGACCGGCGTAATGGTGGCTCGCGCCGTGCTCTGGAGCGTGCAGCCGGGGTTCCGCTCGCGCGCACCCTGACCACGAAGACCGGATCGGGCGGCTGGCACCTGTACTACGTGCGCCCGTGGGAGCGCGTCACCGGGACGAAGCTGCCCGCCGGTATCGACTTCAAGGCGAACGGCTACATGGTGATGCCGCCGAGCATCCACCCCACCACGGGGCAGCCGTACAGGTGGAACCGCCGACCGATCGCACACATGTCGCTCGAGTTGGCGCGGCTGGTGCTTGAGACCCCTACTGAACGCGAGCGCCGTGAGAACGGCACCTACGACATCGGCGGGCTGCTCACTTGGGTGCGCGCATTGCAGCCGGGCGACCGTCACAACGGGCTGCACTGGGCCGCGCGCCGCGTACACGAGTCGGGCGGCACCGCACGCCACGCCGAACAACTGATCGAGGCCGCTGAGGACATCGGCTTCACCCCGTCCGAGGCCCGCCGCGTGGTGGAGTCCGCAGAGAAGGGATCACGAAAGTGACCGCCAGCAAGACCCCGAACAGGCCTGCCCGTAGGCGTCGGCCCATACCCAAGGTCACCAGTGAGGCCGACCCCACGTTTGACGACGGCGTTGCCGAAGCGATCACGAACCCCGCGCCGAAGAAGGGCAGCGACCTGCTAAAGCGGACGTTCCCGAAGCTCGACTGGATCGTGCCGGGGATGGTGCCCGACGGTTGCCACCTGCTGATCGCCGCGCCGAAGATCGGCAAGAGCCTGCTCACTCTCGACCTCGCGATTGCCTGCGCCGAGGGCGGCAAGGCGTTGGGCGTGCTCAAGGTGCGACAGCGCCCGGTGCTGGTGCTCGATCTGGAGTCGGGCGAGCGTCGGCTTCAGAACCGGCTGGCGTCGCTGCTCGGTGATCGGGCCTTGTCGGATGCGTTCGAGTACCACACCGACCCCGACACCGCGCTCGCGGTGCTGCATACGTTCCTGGAGCGGCACAAGGGGCGGTCGCCGCTGGTGATCCTCGACACGCTCTCCGGCGTGATGGGCAGCCGCCCCCGCGACATGACCCAGTTTCAGCATGAGAAGACCACCCTCCAGCCGCTGCAGAAGCTGTGCGCGGACGACCCCGGCGCGTCGATCATCGTCGTGCATCACAACCGCAAGTCCAAGGAGGGCGACAGCGTTGATGCTTCGTCGGGCACGCACGGCCTGACTGCCGCCGTGGATGGGATCATCGCTCTGAACCGCCCGGAACGCCGCGAGCCTGCCGCCACGCTGATCTGCGAGCTGCGCGACGTGGAAGGCGACGAGTACGCGATCCTCCTGGGGGTCGATGGGTGGGCGCTTGACGGCCGGACCCTGGAAGAAGCCCGCCGCAACGCGATGGAGCGCCACCGCCAGGAGAAGGTCGCGAAGCAGGGTGACCTCGGCACCGAGCTGATGGACCTGCTGCGCCTGCACGGCCCGATGACGCCCGCCGTGGCGTTCGAGGTCTACTCGCGTGACCCGAAGGCGACTGCCACCAAGCAGGGCATCCGCAATGCGCTGTCTCGGCTGCATCGGCGCGAACTCGTCTCCAAGGACGACGCGGGCAGGTACGCGCCAATGGGTGTAACCCCTGAGTTGCCTGAGTTGCGAGTTGACCCTGCACGCGCCGGTAACCCCCCAGATGTCAGTACCTCTGATGTGTGTGATGTGGGGGCCAACCCAACTCAGGCAACTCAGGGAACCAGTACCAAGCGCACGACGCGCAGGAGGCGGCGATGAACCGCCGCGAGCGCCGAGCACTGGCCAAGGCTGCACGTCTTGATGCGCGCGCCGTTGATGCTGCCAAGGCGTATCAGTGCCCCGACTGCGCTTCCAGCACCCGCCTGCAAGTGGACGAGCACGGCGTCACGCACCTGCACGTCTTCCACGACGACACGTGCCCCTGGCTGACATCGAGGGGTGGCACGAAGTGACTGAGACCTCTGCGGCTGTGTGGCCGAACCCCGAGCACCAGCGGTGGAAGAGCCGACGCCAGATGTGCGCCGCACTCCGCCACGGAACGTGCGATCCGCCAGGTCTCTGAGACCGGCAACCACTAATCACCTGAAAGCAATCAGCCCCCGCCGACCGGACGGCATCCGGCATCCATCCTCGAGAGTAAGGAACACATCATGACCATCAAGAGCACCCCGCTCAGCATCGAGAACGAGCTCAAGGGCAAAGTTGAGGGCTTCCACGCCCGCGCCAACGCGATCAAGCAGACGTACCACGAGCAGCGCCAGGATATCCTCAAGGACGACCGCCTCAACGACGCCGCCAAGACCGGCGATCTGGCCGCACTGGCTGACGCCACCAGCACGGAACTCAAGGCGATCAAGGCCGAGCAGATTAGCTACGTGGCAGGGCTGCGCACGCGGCTGGAGAAGGAGCTGGCCGGTAACCAGCCCACCGACGCCAGCTCGGTTCTGTTGCGCCGCGATGCCAGCGAGCGCGCCCGCAACATCGAGGACGAGCGCACGGCACTGGCCGCGCTGCAAGACGCCATCGCGAACGACGACGCCAGCATGGCGCACGCCATCGGGGCCAAGGGTCGCCGCTCCGGCTGGTTGAACGTGTCCGAGGCGTGGCAGTCAGCTCACCCCGGCACGGCTGGCGTCGCGGAGGCCCTCGACTATGTGGAGGGCTACACGACGAGCGGCGCATACAACCTGGCGAACAGCATGTCGTTCAGCGACCCGGCTGCGTAAGCCTCACGAGCGGGCGGCAGGGTCTTTCTGACTCCTTTCAACCTGCCGCCAAGTGCTGGGAGTTGTGACCCAGCGCCCCCGACCCCTGGCCGACCCGCATAGGCCCGGGGTCTTTGGGGTACTTGGGGGTCGGCCCAGCCCTGCCGTTCGGCCCAGCGACCGTCTAGGCCCGAATGCGCCGATGACCTACCCCAGCGCGTGCCCGCTGCCAGCGGCAGGGCCACGGCACATCCCGTGACCGGTACTCAATCGCCGTCTTGCGACAAGGCAGCCCTTCCGGCTAGCTTGCTCAAACTCGAATGCATGTTCGATGCACGCCCTGCAAGGAAGGTTCCGCACCATGCTCAACAGCCCGAAGGAGCAGCACCGATGACCACGATGATCGGCTATCTGCGCGTGTCCACCGAAGAGCAAGCCAGCAGCGGTCTCGGTCTTGATGCGCAGCGCGACACCATCCAGCGCTACGCCACGGCGCACGGTTGGAATGTGCTCTGGTACGAAGACGCGGGCCTCAGCGCGAAGTCGCTCGCACGCCCCCAGCTACAGGCCGCGCTCGATCGGCTGGATACCAGCCCTAAGCGCCGCGACGTCGACGGCATCGTGGTGGCCAAGCTGGACCGCCTGAGCCGTAGCGTTGCCGACTTCGCACGAGTGCTGGAACTGGCCCGCTCACGCGGCTGGGCGCTCGTCGCCATCGACCTGGGAGTGGACACCAGCACCCCGACCGGCGAGCTTGTGGCTAACGTGATGATGTCGGTAGCCCAGTGGGAGCGCCGGGTCATCGGTGAGCGCACCAGCGCGGCGATGCAGGCAGCGAAGCGCCAGGGGCGACACATGGGCCGAGTGTCGGTACTCTCATCCAGCACTGGTGCCCGCTTGCTAGCGCTCAGGGCGACGCACACACTCGCCGCGACTGCCGCGCAGTTGGAGGCCGAGGGCCACAGGACCGCCTCAGGTGCGGCGTGGTCGGCGAATACAGTCGCGAAGGTGCAGAAACGCCTCCGTGCCGCTGATGCGTTCTCTCCCGAGGAATGCGACACTCTACCCGCGACGGCGTAGCGGTTGCGAATCATGTATGGGTTCTTGCGAAGCCCTGCGGACTCCGGCTCGGCTATTCTGCCAGGATGGCCAGTCTTTTCGGTGAATTTCAGTTGCGCGAGCTAGCGGCCGATCTGCCGATCCCCGATCTGGCCGACAGAATCGCGATCCTGAAGACATGGCAGAACGACTACCACAACGGCACGTTGAAGTCCGACAACGAAACGTCTCGGGAGCAGGCGTACAACCGGGACATATTCGGAAAGGTGCTCGGGTATGTTGACAAGCCCGCGTCGCCCTTCAGCTTCGAGGCGAAGTCGTCAACCGACACAGGACAGATTCCGGATGCTCGGATCGGGTGGTTCGACTCCGTGGCGCAAGAACAACGAACGATCGCAGTGGTCGAGCTCAAAGGTGCGTCGATCTCGCTGGATAGACCACAGAAGAACCACGGCAACCTGAGCCCCGTGCAGCAAGGCTTCAAGTATCGCCCCCAGTATCGGGGTTGCGAGTTCGTGATTGTCAGCAACTTCTTTGAATTCCGGCTCTACAACGACAATCAGCTGGACTATGAGGCCTGGACGCTTGACGACCTCGTGGACCCTGCCGACGACTACCTGACGTTTCGAATCTTCTACCTACTGTTAGCGAGTAGTCGCTTCGTGTCGCCCGCAGGCAAGACGCCGACGCAGGAGATGCTCCTAGACATCCGCGGCAAACAAGAGGAGATCGGCCGTCAGTTCTACTCGGATTACCGGGATACTCGCGCGCGTTTGATTAGCAGCATCTGGCTGCTAAACGGCGACCGCGGATTCGAGTCCGCCGTAGTTATCGAGAAGGCGCAGAAGGTCGTGGACCGGATCGTGTTCGCGTGCTTCGCCGAGGATCGCGGCCTGCTTCCCGAAAAGACTGTTGCCCGGGTGCTCCGCGACGGAGAGGCCAGCTCGTTCGGAAGCCTGTGGTCGATGTTCCGTTCGTTCTTCGAGGCGATCGACCAGGGCAGCGCGAAACTGGGAATTGCGAGTGGCTTCAACGGCGGCCTTTACGCAAAAGACGACGTTCTCGATTCAATGAAGATCGGCGACGCTGCTCTCCGGGATCTCGCCAACTTGAGCCAGTACAACTTTGTCGAGGACCTTAGCGTCTCGATTCTCGGCCACATCTTTGAGCAGTCAATCAGCGACCTTGAGCTCATCCAAAGTGCCGCCGCATCCACGGGTTCTCTCGCAGAGTCGAGCTTGTCCCAGCGGAAGATGGGTGGGATCTACTACACACCCGAAGCGGCGGTTCGCTCCATCGTCGATGAATCTCTGGGAAGGTACCTCCGCGCAGCTGAGGAGCGCTTCATCCGGGACAACAATCTTCGTGAAGGCATCGGGGACAAGAAGTACGCAGAGCTTGAGCGTGTTGCGTACACGCAGTATCAGGAGTTTCTGCACAACATCCGCGTACTTGACCCCGCTTGCGGCTCCGGCGCCTTCCTTGTTGGAGCGCTCGACTATCTCGCCGCCGAGCATCGGCGCATCGCTCAGATTCTCGGCGCGGATTTGCTTGCGGGAGAGGACTTCATCAAAGAGATTCTCCAGCAGAACCTATTCGGCGTGGATGTCAATGCAGGTTCGGTCGAGATCACGAAGCTGAGCCTGTGGCTGAAGTCAGCGCGGAAGGGCCAGAAGCTCACCACGCTGGACGCGAACATACGCTGTGGCAACAGCCTGATTACGGACCCTGCGGTCGTCGGAACTCATGCTTTCGTTTGGGAAAGTGAGTTTTCCGGCGTCTTCGGCGACGGCGGCTTCGATGTAGTCATCGGTAACCCGCCGTATGTCGATTCCGAGACGATGGTTCGCACCTCCCCACTGGAGCGCACGTTCATCACGGGCGCGTTCACCTCGGCGAGTGGCAACTGGGATCTATTCGTGCCGTTCTATCAGCGAGCATTCGACCTCACGAAAAGTGGAGGGATATGCTCCATGATCGTCCCCAACAAGATCGTCAGCGCCCCATACGCCCGAACCCTTCGTGAGTACATCGAACAGCACGGGTCCCTTGTTTCGATCACGGACGTGTCCCGCGATGGAATCTTCGACGTGGATGTTTACCCGGTGATCGTCACGACCTGTAAAGCACCGTCGACGGAATCGGTGGAAGTTGCGTCTGGTCTGGGCCCTCACAACGAGGTCGTCCGGGTTAAGCTTCCGGGCGACGGCAACTGGGCTGGCCTGTTTCATGAAGCGCAGTCCACCGCAACTCGACCGCTCTCAGCGATCGCGGTGGTGCACTCAGCGGCTGCGGTCGCAGAGGCCTACGCGCTGAAGGACGTGCTCGAAGACGACGCGGGGTCCGCGACGAAACTCAAGGTCATAAACACAGGCACCATCGATCCGTACAGCGTCGACTGGGGACTTGGGCCCATGAGATACATCAAGCAGGTCTACACCGCTCCGGTCGTCTCGGAAGCCGACTTGCCCAAACCGAAATCCTGGCTCAGCGAGCCAATGGTCGCTGTTGCAGGGATGGCTCAGCGCGTCGAAGCTGTGGTTTCCGAGGCGCACACGTATCTGCCCGCAAAATCAACCGTCGTCGTCGTTCCGCTCAGCGAACTCGACGCATACGGTCTGGCGGCACTCTTGAATTCGACGCCCCTCAGTGAACGATTCATCGCGGCGAATCAGTTCGGCGCGATGGCAGGTGGCTACATCAACATCACGAAGACGAACCTGGGAATCGCGCCGATACCGGCCGATTTGTCGAGTGTGGCGAGTGAACTCAATCGCCTTGGCCGAGTTGCAACTGACCAGCGCGACGAGCTGTACAAGATGACTGCGACATTGCGGTCAGTGCTCTTGTCTGAGTTCGGGGACATCGCCTGGAGCAAACGACTTCTGCGCTGGTGGGAGCTCGACTTTTCAGAGTACGCGGCAGCGATCGGCGTCAGTATGACGTTGAATCGGAAAGCGGAACTCGTAAAGTTCCACGCTGACACACGCAGGGAAGCACTCGTGCACGCACGCGCGTTCGAGCAGGCGATTCTCGAGATCGATGCGACGGTGGAGCGGGCGTACTCGGCGGCCGCCGAGCAGGGAGCAGCCTGAAGCACTTCTGGTCGTCCGCGCAGCCGTCGCCTTAGCCTGAACGGGACCGTTCCCGACAGTACGGCAGCGGTCTACACGCCGTGGCTGAGGCCGGTCTTGGATGCCGTCGGGACGGTGATACATGGTTCAAGTACCGAACACACGTTCGACTCACCGCCAGAAGGGTTCCACATCATGGCCAGCAAGCCCACCGACCCCAAGTCCCTCACGCCCGTCGAGACCGTTGAGGCTGCCGCCTTCGAAGAAGCACTTGAGCCCATCGAAGCGGCCATCCAGGCCGTCGTGGACACGTTCGGCGTCACGGTGCAGCGGGCACGTCTCAAGGGCATTCGGGCGCTGGCCTATCAGGCGCTCGTTGAGAGCATCGAGGCCGGCGATCTGGACGCGCTCACCCAGCGCGCTATCGCCAACGTCGGCAACCTGCCCACCGGCTGGACCGTCAGTCCGCCCAAGCGTGCCCCCAAGCCCGAGCGCGCCGCCAAGGCCACACCGAAGCCCTCCAGCCAGACCAACGTCCAGAAGGCGGCTGCCACTCGCAAGCCCCGCGCCACCAAGGGCAGCACCGTCGCCACCGCCGAGGGCGTCGTCATCACGGAGCAACGCCACGTGGACGCGTAGCCCGACACGGCAGCCCCGTAGACGACCCCTGGCCGAGCGCTGGGGGTCTTCTGCCGTATGGGGTCGGGGCACACGCGTTCGCTCGCCAGCGGTCGCCCCAGTTCCGCCAGCACCCTACGCGCGCTCGGCAAGGAGGTCAGCGGCGGACACATCGAGCGTTCCGGCAAGGCGGTAGATGATGTCGAGCGTCGGGTTCCGCCTGCCGCGCTCGATGCCGGAAACGTAGGTGCGGTCGAGGTCTGCACGGTGGGCGAAGTCTTCCTGCGACCAGCCGCGCTCGACTCTGAGCTCACGCACTCGTGCGCCGAAGGCAGCGCGGTGGGTTGGAACGGGCACCTATCCACGCTCCGACTATGCTGACGATGAGTCAACGGACTATGAGTCACATTGCCGAAGGAGTGTTCGCATGCCCGAGCAGCCACCCCAGTCCCCAGCCGCGCCGAAGAAGGCGTGGTATCTCAAGTGGTGGGTCTGGCTCATTGCGGCGATTGTCGTCATCGGCGGTATCGGCGCGCTCATCAATCCCGAGGACAGCGGCAGCCCATCGGGGGCAACCCAGCCGACACAGCCAGCCCCCGCCGAGCCATCTGAGACCCCTGCCCAAGTTGCCCCGCTCGATCTGGAGGCGTTCCTTACCGAGTCGGGCATCGCCTTCGAGAGCGCCGAGCTATCCGCACGCAAGGCGTACATCTATGTGCCAACAGAGACGACCAATGAGCAGGCTCAGCAGATCGCCACCGACGCGATGCTGTACATCTGCGACCACGCGGCACAGGGCGGAGACAGCTTCCCAGCAGCCAACCGGGTTGAAGTCTCCGACGGAGTCAGCCCGGCCACGCCCGGCTACGACGTGGACGAGCATCCGTCGGGCTTCGCCAACGACGATGTCTGCGACGGCTGACCCATGCGCAGTATTGCCATGACCATTGCTGTGCTCACGCTGGCCGCTACCGCACTCGCCGGATGCACGGGATCGACCGAGGCGGCTCCCAGCACATCAGCTGACACCGCCCCGTCGCCCTCTGCGTCTGCCCCGACTCCCAGCGCCACGCCAACGCTCGACCCTGAGCCTGACGTGCCCTGCGACAACGGACCCAACGATTCAGCTACCGGCACGGTCGAGACCAACGAGAGCGGAGTCCCCATCGCGTACATCGTTGAGGCAGGCGACACTATGTGGGGTATCAACAATCGGTTCTGCCTGGACGATGTCGCAGAACGCAACGGCATCAACCCCGGTCAGATCTACCCCGGCGACCGGCTCACCCTCGAAGCCAGGGGCTAGACCCAGTAGCGCGCCTCACACCGCTGTCGGACGGCGTCTCTAGGCTGGCTCTTATGAGCGTATGGCGACCTTGGGATGCGGATGACGACGAGTACGAAGAGCGCTCGCTGATCCGCGAACTCTTGCCGCCCGCACTGCACGCGCCCGTTGTTGCCTGGATACGCAAGGAGCTTAGGCCGACCGGCATGTACGCGCACGTGGACATGAGCCGCGTCCATGAACTCCAAAGTGGCCTCCAGGTCGACTTCCGTCAACCTCGCTTCGTTGAGGCGGACGACATGGTCCGAGCGATCACACAGAAGGGCGAACAGTTCGTATCGCGCGTGGTCGACTTCTTCCTGTCCTACTACGAGGATGACCACCTCGGCCGGATGCCGAGCGACGTAGAGAACCTGAAGTGGCACTTCGACAGCACCGCGTCAGCGGCTGACATCGCCCTTCAGGATGGCGTATATCGGCTGAGGCGACGGGTCCCGGAGGGAGTGGAGGAGCTAGCGGAAGCCAGCAAGCAGTCCGCCCCAATGCTCGCTGGTCAACATCTGGGAAAGGCATGGAGCGAGGCGTACGCGCTGACGCCGAACACTAGCCTCGTGATGACAGAGGCGATCAAAGCAGTCGAGGCGGCGGCGCATCCTGTTGTGAGTCCGACCGCTAAGAAGGTCAGGCTCGGGATGATCACTCAGACGATCAAGGATCAGCCCGGATGGGCTCTCGTGTTCCCGAACCGCGACGACGGGCACCCAGATCATAAGGCCGTCATAGTGGGCATGCTGGAGACACTCATCATCGCCCAAGCTGACCGGCACGGCGGAGTTGCACCGTCCGTGATCGAATCTCAAGGGCACGTCCAGTTGGCCTCGACCCTTGTGCAGTGGTTCTCATCAGGCGTAGTCGTGCGTCAGTCAACTGCCTAGCAACGGTCGGCTACTGGTTTCGCGTATCCACACCGCTAACTGTGACGGAACTCCACGACGTCGCCGTCCTGCATCACGTAATCCTTGCCCTCCAGCCGCGCCTTCCCGCGCGAGCGAGCCTCGGCGACCGAGCCGGCGTCGACGAGATCGTCGAACGAGATGACTTCGGCCTTGATGAAGCCCTTCTCGAAGTCCGTGTGGATGACGCCGGCCGCTTGCGGCGCCTTCCAGCCCTTGCCGATGGTCCAGGCGCGAGCCTCCTTCGGCCCGGCGGTGAGGTAGGTCTGCAGCCCCAGCGTGTCGAAGCCGATGCGGGCGAGCTGGTCCAGACCCGATTCATCCTGCCCCGTGGATGCGAGGAGTTCCGCAGCATCCTCCGGATCCAGGTCAATCAGCTCCGACTCGATCTTCGCGTCGAGGAAGAGCGCCTTCGCCGGTGCGACCAACGCCGCCAACGCCTCGCGGCGCGCCGCATCCGTCAAGACGCACTCGTCGACGTTGAAGACGAAGATGAAGGGCTTCGCCGTCAAGAGGCCGAGCTCCCGGATCGGTGCCAGATCGATTCCCGCAGCCGACAGCAACTCACCCCGCTGGAGGGCGTCGCGCGCATCGATCGCCGTCTGCAGGACGAGCGGATCAAGCTTCTTGCCGCGCACCTCTTTCTCGTACCGGGTGATCGCCTTGTCGAGGGTCTCGAGATCGGCCAGCTGCAGCTCGGCGTTGATGGTCTCCATGTCGTTCTGCGGGTTCACCGCGCCGTCGACGTGCACCACATCATCGTCGGCGAAACCACGCACCACCTGGGCGATCGCATCGGCCTCGCGGATGTTCGCGAGGAACTTGTTGCCGAGTCCCTCGCCCTCCGATGCTCCGCGCACGATGCCAGCGATGTCGACGAACGACACCGCTGCGGGCAAGATCCGCTCCGAGCCGAAGATCTCGGCAAGGGTTTCCAGCCGAGGATCCGGCAGGTTCACCACACCGATGTTCGGCTCGATCGTCGCGAACGGGTAGTTCGCCGCGAGTACCTGGTTCTTGGTCAGGGCGTTGAAGAGGGTCGACTTGCCGACGTTCGGGAGTCCGACGATTCCGATGGTGAGAGCCACGGGTGACGAGTCTAGTTCGTCAAGGATGCCGCATCCCCCACGTATGCGCGGCGGTCGCGGCGCGCCTGCGTGCGCGATCGCGCAGCCACGGTGAAGCTGGGCGCGTGGCCCTGGACTTCACCGCGATCGATTTCGAGACGGCGAACTCCAGCAATGCCTCGGCATGCGCGGTGGGACTCGTCCGAGTCCGCGGCGGAGAGGTCGTCGCGAAGACAGGATGGTTGATCCAGCCCCCGCCCGGACACGACGCCTTCTTCGAGCTCAACACCCGCATCCACGGCATTCGCGCAGAAGACGTCATCGACGCACAACCGTGGACAGCGCAGCTCGATGCGCTCGCCGCCTTCGCCGGCGCCGACGTCCTGGTCGCCCACAACGCCGGATTCGACATGGCCGTGATCAAGCGGGCGTGCGAAGCCACCGGCGACGACTGTCCGCCCTACCGCTACGCCTGTAGCCTCCAGGTGGCACGGAGCGTCTACTCGCTTGAGTCGTACCGGTTGCCGTTCGTCGCCGCCGAAGCGGGATTCCCGGATTTTCCGCATCACAACGCGACGGCGGATGCCCTCGCGTGCGCGCACGTCATGATCGATGCGGCGCGGCGCGTCGGCGCGACCGACATCGCGGATCTCGCCGAGCGGGCAGGTGTGCGCGTCTCGCAGATCAAAACGCCCGTCGAACCCCGCGTCGTCGCGGCCTGACCGCGTTCTGTTGTTCAGCGAGGCGTGATCGGCTGTCGTAGCACCGTCCGGAGTTTCTCCGGCGCCGTGCGGCGCGGGTCGGCGAGGTAGATCTCGTGGTGCGGACCGTTGAACGTCACCCCTTTGGCCGGCATGAGCTCATCGTGCAGCCGCTGGAGCGTCGGCGCCTCGTCGTCGTAGCTGCCCACGTGCAGAATCTGCAGGCAGCGTCCTTCTGAGAGCACCCGGACCTCGACCGGCGGCAGTCGCGGCTTCTTCTTGCGCGCGGCAGCGAGCCCCGCTGCGACGTCTTCCGGGTCGACGGCATCCGGGATCGGGATCAGCATCGTCCACTCCCATGCGCCCTTGTCACGCGTGACGAACGACCCCGGATCGGCGCTCGACCACAGACCCTCCAAGGGGCCGACGACGAACATCGTTCCGCGCGCCTTCGACTGTGCGCGGATCGCGTAGGCGGTCGTGAACAGTGCTTCGACGGCCTCGGCGTACGCCGCCGACGCGTTGGGGTCGCCGCGCCCATCCACCGCCAGATAGGTCATGTCGGGCACATCGACCTCGACGAAGTCATAGGCCGGTGGCGCATACAGGTCCTTAAGATCCTTCTTCAGGTCGATCGTCATGGCGCCTCCTTCATCTGCGACCAGTATCGTCCTTGCCCCCGACGATGTCCGAGGCCCCGTGCATGATCGACGACATGGACGCCCTCACGGTATCGATCCTCGTCATCCTCGCCCTCGCGCTCGGAGCACTCGCCGGGTGGGTGGCCGCGCTCGCACGGGTAGCGGGCCGCACGGCACGTCTCGAAGGCGAATGGCGGGCCACAGCGGCGGTCGCCGAAGCCGCGCGCGACGGGCTCCAGGCGCAACTCGATCATCAGACGGCCCTCTACCGCGACCTCTCCGCCCAGTCGCGCGCCGATCAGGCCTCTCGCGAAGAACGCGACCGTCGCGAGCAGGCCGTGTTGCGCGCCCTCTCGCCGGTGCAGGATGCGTTGCAGACCATGCAGGCGAAGGTCGAATCGCTCGAGCACGACCGGCACACCCAGTTCGGCGCCGTGGCCGAGCAGCTACGCCGCACACACGACAGCGAGGAGGCCTTGCGGGCCACGACGGCATCACTGGCGGGCGCTCTCCGTTCCGGTGCGACGCGGGGCGTCTGGGGTGAGACCCAGCTCCGTCGGGTCGTCGAGGCGGCGGGGATGACACGTCACGTCGACTTCGACCTGCAGGCGTCGATCACCACGGACTCAGGCGCCGGGCGCCCCGACATGGTGGTGCGGTTGCCCGGAGACAAGGCGATCCCCGTCGACGCCAAGGTGCCGCTCGACGCGTACCTCGAGGCCAGCGCCATCCCCGCCACCGCAAACCCGACCGAGCTCGCGCGACGGGACGAACTGCTCGCCGCCCATGTCAAGGCGGTGCGCGCCCACGTGGCGGCGCTGTCGAAGAAGGCGTACTGGGCCGGTCTGTCAAGCAGCCCCGAGTTCGTCGTGTGCTTCGTTCCGAGCGAATCACTCCTGGCCGCCGCACTCGACGAGGACCCGACGCTTCTCGAGTTCGCGTTCGGCAAGCGGGTGGCCCTCGCCTCGCCGGTCAACCTCTGGGCGTTGCTGAAGACGGTCGCCCTCACCTGGACGCAGCAGGATGTCTCGCAAGAGGCGCGCACGCTGTTCGATCTCGGAGTCCAGCTCTACGAGCGGCTGGGATCGCTCGCGGGCCACGCGGACGATCTGCGCAAAGCCATCGAGCGCACAGTCGACAGCTACAACCGGTTCGCGGGTTCGCTCGAGTCCCGCGTGCTCGTCAGCGCGCGTCGCTTTCCCGGCATCGACGAGACCAAGCTCGACTCGCTCACCGAGCCGGCCACGATCGACACGTCACCGCGGCGGCTGACCGCACCCGAGATGTTGTCAGGTCTCGAGGGCTCCCACACAGCCGATGTGGGACAACTGCGTCAGCGGCTGTCGGCCGACGACTGAGTCGGTCAGGCCCCGCCGGGGATGAAGCTCATGAGGGCGATGACAGCCGCGGAAACGAACACGAACGCGCCGATCATCCACCAGGCACTCGGTTCGTGCCCTTCATCGCGCCGCACGCGCAACAGCACGTCGGGGCGCCGCGCAGGATCGACCGCGTCGGCCACGACGGCGTGTGCACCGGTCTGCGGCCCGGATGAACGCTGCCCTGAGCTCTGGGCGGATGCGGACATGACGAGTCCTCCTCGAGGTGGGTGACGGCGGCTGATCGCCGCCTGCGCCACGTCCGATTGTGCCAGACGTGTCGACGGATCGCCGGGATCCGACGTCAACTGCGCGTCAGAGCCACTTCGACGTCAGGTGCTCCGACGAGATCCGGCGGAGCGTTCCGGACGCGCCGCGCAGCACGACGCTCTCGGTGTAGACGTACCCGCCTTCGCGGCGGACACCGGCAACCAGCTGGCCGTCGGTCACACCGGTCGCCACGAAGATCGTGTTGCTGCCCTGCACGAGGTCATCGGCTTCGTAGACGTGATCGTCGACCTTGAGCCCGGCGTCGATGCCCTTCTGCGTCTCGTCGTCGTCCCGCGGCCACAGGCGACCCTGGATGTGTCCGCCGAGCGCCTTGATCGCGCATGCCGTCACGATCCCCTCCGGACTTCCGCCGATGCCGACACACATGTCCGTACGCGCGTTGTGTCGCGCCGCGTTGATGCCGCCGGCGACGTCGCCATCGGACATCAAGCGGGTGCCGGCACCCGCCTCACGGATCTCTTCGATCAGCTGCTCGTGGCGCGGACGGTGCAACACCGAGACCACGATCTCATCGACCGGCTTGCCGAGCGCCTTCGCGAGCAGACGGATGTTCTCGCCGATCGGCAACCGGATGTCGACGACGCCGACACCCGCCGGTCCGGTGACGAGCTTGTCCATGTAGAACACCGACGACGCGTCGAGCATCGTGCCGTGCTCGGAGACGGCGATCACCGACAGCGCATTGTTGCGCCCGGCGGCCGTGAGTGAGGTGCCGTCGATCGGGTCGACGGCCACATCGCACCGTGGACCGCGGCCGTTGCCGACACGCTCGCCGTTGAAGAGCATGGGGGCGTCGTCCTTCTCCCCCTCGCCGATCACGATCGTGCCGTCGAAGTTGACCGTGGTGAAGAACGCCCGCATCGCGTCGACGGCGGCGCCGTCGGCATCCTCCTTCCGACCCCGCCCGATGAACGGCACCGCACGGATCGATGCGGCCTCCGTCGCGCGGACCAGCTCAAGTGCCAAGTTTCGATCGGGATGCAGCGGACTCATGTCTGCGGTCAGACTCACCATGGCGCCCAGCCTAGTCAGCCGGGTGCAGGAACGACGGTGATTCGGAGCACGAGACGCCGAAGGAATCGCCCTTCTTTCGCTGGGGGCTCCCTGCGCGAATTCCGTGGAGTTCGCAGAGTCTTCCAGCCGCCGACGTCGCGACGCCTTCGCTAGAGTCGGTGTGAACGAGAGCCGATCGAAGTCAGGAGCACTCATGCCCGTCGCCACTCCAGAGCAGTACGCCGACATGCTCGACCGCGCGAAAGCCGGCGGCTTCGCGTACCCCGCCATCAACGTCTCGAGCTCGCAGACGATCAACTCCGTGCTCCAGGGCCTGACCGAGGCAGGTTCCGACGGCATCATCCAGGTGACGACCGGCGGTGCCGACTACTTCGCGGGTCAGACCGTGAAGGCACGTGCGACGGGGGCACTCGCGTTCGCGCGATACGCCACCGAGGTCGCCAAGAACTACCCGATCACCGTCGCCCTCCACACCGACCACTGCCCGAAGGAGGCGCTCCCGAACTTCGTGATGCCCCTCATCGAGGCCTCCGAAGAAGAGGTGCGCGCCGGACGCAACCCGATCTTCCAGTCGCACATGTGGGACGGCTCGGCCGTGCCGCTGGACGAGAACATCGAGATCGCGAAGGACCTCCTGCCGCGGATGAAGAACATCAACGCGATCCTCGAGGTCGAGATCGGTGTCGTCGGCGGCGAAGAAGACGGTGTCAAGCACGAAGGGTCGAACGAGGCGCTCTACACGACCGTCGCAGACGTGACGAAGGCGGTGGAGGCGCTCGGACTCGGCGAACACGGCCGCTACATCTCCGCCCTGACGTTCGGAAACGTCCACGGCGTGTACAAGCCGGGCAACGTCAAGCTCCGTCCCGAGCTGCTCGGCGAGATCCAGGAGGGCATCGCGGCGAAGTTCGGCACGGGGCCGAAGCCGCTGGACCTCGTCTTCCACGGCGGCAGCGGATCGACCGAGGCCGAGATCGCACTCGCCGTGGCCAACGGCGTTGTGAAGATGAACATCGACACCGACACTCAGTACGCGTTCACTCGTTCGATCGCCGGCTACATGTTCTCGAACTACGAGGGCGTGCTGAAGCTCGACGGCGAGGTCGGCAACAAGAAGCAGTACGACCCGCGTGCGTGGGGCAAGGTCGCCGAGACGGCGATGGCCGCGCGTGTCGTCGAGGCGACGCAGCAGCTTGGGTCGGCAGGTCAGTCGCTCGGCGCCTGATCACGCTCCCATCGGCCGCTCTCCGTTGCGACGGAGGGCGGCCGATGCGCGTTGCGGGCCCCGATAGATGTCGAGGATGGTGGGAGCACCCTCGGGCCGATGGGTGACGGTGATCTCGTCGTCCGCGGCGACACGACCCGTCACAAGCACCCGCAGATACGGCCCGAGCCGACGCTCTTCCGAGAAGCGTCGCACCCACCCTCGCTCATCGGCCCCGCCGACCCACCGGGCGAAGGTCTGACACGGGGTGCGGGGCATCGTCACCTCGACCTCGACGCGGTCCCCGATGCGCCACCGCTCCCCCACGAGCGCCGCATTGACATCGATGCCTTCGGTGCGAAGGTTCTCGCCGAACCAGCCCGGCGGAAGGTCACGTCCGAGCTGCTCCGCCCAGTACGCGGCATCCTCCTCGCCGTACGCGTACAGCGCCTTGTCGAGGCCGCCGTGGTGTTTGCGGTCGGCCTGCACGTCGGCGTACACGCCGTAGCTGCCGATCTTCACGGCGCCGTCGACGACCACCTTGTCGATCGCGGTCACACCGACGGCGCCCGCGTCGGATCGGAGGCGGTTGACGGCACAGACGGCGACGAGTCTCGGCATCCCGTCATGATAGGGACCCGTCACCGGCGGCGCATCGCCGCACCCGCGCGAGGTCGGCGTGGCGAGGTCAGCTCAAGGATGTGACGTAGGCGGTGAACGCGGGGTCGCCCAGCAGCGGAACCGACAGGCAGACACTGACGATCACGTAGGTCACGACGGCGCCGACGAGCGGGATCCACCAGGAGGACCGCCCCGCGCGCAGGCGTCGCCACGCGAGCACCGCCGTCAGAACGAACCCGCCCACCATCACGGCTGCGGAGACCGCACCCCACGTCTGGGCTGCGGCGATATTGGTGAACTCCCCGGGAACGCCCATGAGCTCGAGGGTGCGCTCGATCGACGAGGCGAGATCGAGATACCCGATGACCGAGAACAGCACGTTCGCCGCCCCGACCGCCAACAGCAGGATCGTCGCGAGTCGATTCGCGCCACCCGCCGGCTTCGGCGTCGGCGCGGCCATCACAGGCGTCGCTGCGGGGGCTTCGTCGGGAGCGCCTCCGGTCGACAGCAGATCGGTCACCTCAGGCTGTCGGATGCGCGAGCGCTGCTCCTCCTCCGAGGCGTACTCACCGAAGCGCGGGCGCGGGCGCGCCGCCTCATCGCCGACGGTCACGAGCGTGTCCGTCCGCCCAGTGCCCGGTCGTCTCGCTTACCCGCGGCATCCTGACGCAGCTCCTTGGGCAACGAGAACATGAGGTCTTCCTCGGCCGTGCGCACTTCTTCGATGTCGCGGTAGCCGGCCCCTGCCAGGTCGTCGAGCACCTGCTGCACGAGCACTTCGGGAACGGACGCGCCGGAGGTGACCCCCACCGTCTCGACCCCATCGAGCCAGTACTGCTCGACCTCATCGGCATAATCGACGCGGTAGGCGGCCTTTGCCCCGTACTCCAGCGCCACCTCGACGAGGCGGACGCTGTTGGACGAGTTCGCCGAGCCGACGACGATCACGAGGTCGGCATCCTTCGCGACCTTCTTGATCGCCACCTGACGG
Source organism: Microbacterium koreense (assembly GCF_042677105.1). NCBI lineage: Bacteria > Bacillati > Actinomycetota > Actinomycetes > Micrococcales > Microbacteriaceae > Microbacterium > Microbacterium koreense. Next base: position 1,562,511 of record NZ_JBHTIM010000001.1, on the reverse strand, counting down.
TTCTGCGTCGCGTAGCAGATGTCGTCCGACGGCGGGTCCTGGAGCTGCGGGAAGCGCTCGCGCAGGCGCCGGACGGTCTCCATCGTCTCGTCGACCGACAGGGTCGTCTGTGAAAGCCACACGACGTTGGACGGATCGCGCACCTCGACGGTGTCGGCGTCCTCAGGAGAGTTGACCACGGTGATGTGATCCGGCGCCTCGCCGGCGGTCCCCTCGACCTCTTCATGTCCGTCGTGACCGATCAGGAGGATCTCATGGTCGGTCTTGGCGAACCGCACGGCCTCCCGGTGGACCTTGGTCACCAGCGGACAGGTCGCGTCGATCGCCTGCAGACCCCGGTCGGACGCGGCGGAAACCACCGCGGGCGACACCCCGTGGGCGCTGAAGACCACGTGCGCGCCCTCGGGGACCTCATCGACCTCCTCGACGAAGATCGCTCCACGCTCTTCGAGTTCGGAGACGACGTGGATGTTGTGGACGATCTGCTTGCGCACGTACACCGGCGCCCCGTAGCGTTCCAGCGCCTTCTCGACGGCGATGATGGCGCGATCGACCCCGGCGCAGTAGCCGCGCGGGGCTGCCAACAGCACCTTCTTCTGTCCGGGCACCGCGATATCCTGAAGCGGTTCGCGCCGCCGAGGCACGCGGGGCACGGGCATGCGGACAGCAGGGGTTGCAGACGCGACGCTCACGATCCCGATTCTACGGGCGCGGCCCTGGACGAAGGCCGAACCCGGCGCGACGAACGAGAGGAACGGATGACGACCTTCCACGCCGCTGAGGTGCCGGGCGAGGCGCCGCCCGCTGATTCGGTGCATCCACGCGATTCGAACGTCGACACGCCCACATCGATCGCGCGACTCAACGACACGATCCGCGGATTCGTCCAGAACTGGGGATCGGTGTGGGTCGAAGGTGAGATCACGTCATGGAACAATCGCGGCGGGCACGTGTTCGGCCGGCTGAAGGACGTGAGCGCCGACGCATCGATCGCCTTCCGCGTGTGGTCCTCGACCCGTCAACGGATGCCGGCGGACCTCGCCGTCGGCGACCACATCGTCGCGTGCGTCAAGCCGGACTATTTCTCCAAGACCGGAGACTTCAGCTTCACCGCCTCCGCCATCCGACACGTCGGTCTCGGCGATCAGCTCGAGCGCCTCGAACGTCTGCGGGCGCAGCTTCGTCGCGAGGGGCTGTTCGATCCGGCTCGCAAGAAGCGTCTGCCCTTCCTTCCCCATCGCATCGGCCTCATCACGGGCGAGAACTCGGATGCCGAGAAAGACGTGCGTCGCAACGCAGAGCTTCGCTGGCCGCATGTCCGCTTCCGCACCCGCCACGTGACGGTGCAAGGCGAACGGTGCGCACCCGAGACGGTCGCTGCGCTCGCCGCGCTCGATGCCGACCCCGAGGTCGATGTCATCATCATCGCGCGCGGCGGGGGCGATCCTCAGACCCTTATGGGTTTCAGTGACGAGAAGCTCGTCCGCGCGGTGGCCGCGGCGTCCACCCCGGTCGTGTCGGCCATCGGCCACGAGAACGACCACCCGCTGCTCGACGACGTCGCCGACCTGCGCGCGTCGACACCCACCGACGCCGCGAAACGGGTCGTACCGGACGTCGCCGAACAACGAGCGGCGATCGGTCAACTGCGCTCGCGTCTGACGACGCGTCTCACCCAGCGGGTCACGCACGACATCGCGCAGCTCGAGCAACTGCGCTCCCGCCCGGTGTTGCGGACGCCCGAGTCGCTGCTCACGGCGCGTGCCCACGAGGTCTATCTGCTCTCTTCTCGCGGTCGTGACCACGTCGATCGGCGTCTTGCCGCGCAACAACAGCGCACCGCGGAACTGCGCGCGGCTCTGCGCGCGCTGTCGCCGGCATCGACCCTCGCCCGCGGCTACGCGATCGCCCACCTCGCCGACGGCACGATCATCCGCGACGCGACCGCAGCCCCGGACGGCACACCCGTCACCGTGACGGTCGAGTCGGGCCGCTTCGCCGCGATCTCGGAAGGCCCTCTCGAGGGCAGCACGTCACCGGCGGGACCCGCCGATGAGCCGAACTAGGATGGACGGCATGACCGAACAGGTGACGCCCGACGTCGACGGGCTCTCGTTCGAGCAGGCGCGCGATGAATTGATCCAGGTCGTCGCGGAGCTCGAACAGGGTGCCCCGACCCTCGAGCAGTCCCTGGCCCTGTGGGAGCGCGGTGAGGCGCTGGCCGCCCGGTGCGAAGACTGGCTCCTCGGCGCCAAACGCCGACTGGATGCTGCGCGCGCCGACGGCGAGCCGGGTGCAGGCGACTGATGGCCGCACGCAGTCCTCGGGTCGTCGCCGAACTCGGGCGCCCCGAGACCGCCGATGAGACCGCCGCGCGCAAGGCGGAGTCTTCTCGCGTCTACCGCTCCAGTCAGACCGCCCGCAACCTGATCGCCGCGCTGATCGTGACCGTCGCGATCGTTGCGGTGATCATCTTCGCGGTACCGCGTGGAACGCCGACCGAGCAGCCCGAGATCGACGTGGCGGCCGCCGCAGACCGCGTGAGTGAAACCGAGGGCCGTGGGGCGCTTTCGCCGAGTGTCTCGGAGGATTGGATCGTCAACCGCGCCTCCGTCGACGGCGATGGGTCCGTCCGCGCCTGGACCATCGTGTACGCCCCCGAAGGCGAAGAGGAACGCGGCTTCCTCCGCGTCGCGCAAGGATTCGAGGCCGACGCCGGCTGGACGGCGCGACTTCTCTCGGGCGCGGCGCCCACCTCGCAGACCACGATCGACGGAGTGGTGTGGGATCGCTACGACGTGGACCCTTCGCGTAGCGGGAACATCTCAGTGGCACTGTCGACCGCTCTCGGCCCCGACACCGTCATCATCTACGGCATCGCCGACGAAGAGCAGCTCGACGACCTTGCGACCGCGGTCAGCGCTGAGGTTGCCACGCTGAGGGAGGACGTACCGTGACAGAACCCACCCCCCAGGTGGTCTGGGACCACATGCGCAGCGGCAACGCCCGGTTCGTCTCGGGAGAGCCGCTCCACCCGCGTCAGGACGTCGAGCGTCGGCACCAGCTGAGCAGCGGACAGCGTCCCCGCGCAGCGCTGTTCGGGTGCTCGGACTCACGGCTGGCCGCGGAGATCATCTTCGATGAGGGTCTGGGAGACCTCTTCGTCGTCCGCAACGCAGGCCAGGTCATCTCCGACTCTGTCGTGGGAAGCCTGGAGTATGCCGTCGCAGTGCTCGAGGTGCCCCTCATCGTGGTGCTCGCCCACGATGAGTGCGGCGCCGTCGGTGCGGCGATCGACAGTACGCGCCTGGACAGTCCGGAACTCCCGATCCACATCTGGCGACAGATCGCACCGATCGTTCCGGCCGCGCGACGCGTCATCCGGGAGTCGACGGTGAACGGCGTGGTGCCCAAAACCGTGGACGCCGAACTTGTGGGCCGCGAGCATCTGCGCGCCACCGTCGCCGCACTCCTCGACTCGTCCGACCTCATCAGCGACGCCATCGCCAGAGGTCGGCTGGGGATCGTCGGGGCGAACTATCGACTTGCCGAAGGCACCGCGATCCCCTCCATCAGCGTGGGCGTCGAGTCCGACGCCTGACGAATCCACCACGAAACGACAAGGAACGACGACGTGACCGAGATCGACTACCGCATCGAGCACGACACGATGGGCGAGGTGCGTGTGCCTCGCGACGCCCTCTACGCTGCACAGACGCAGCGGGCGGTCGAGAACTTCCCGATTTCGGGAGACCGCCTCGAACCCGCACAGATCATCGCACTGGCCCGCATCAAGAAGGCAGCCGCTCTCGCGAACAAGGGCCTCGGAACACTCGACGGATCGATCGCCGACGCCATCGCGCGCGCCGCGGACCGCATCATCGCCGGCGAGTACGCCGATCAGTTCCCGATCGACGTCTACCAGACCGGCAGCGGCACCTCGTCGAACATGAACATGAACGAGGTGCTCGCGACGCTCGCCACCGCCGACCTCGGCAGCACGGTGCACCCCAACGATCACGTCAACGCCTCGCAGTCCTCCAATGATGTGTTCCCGACATCGGTGCACATCGCCGTGACGCAGGAGATCATCGACGACCTGATCCCCGGTCTCGATCACCTCGCGGTCGCGCTCGAGGCGAAGGCCGAGGAGTGGAAGGAGGTCGTCAAGTCCGGCCGCACCCACCTCATGGACGCGACGCCCGTGACCCTCGGACAGGAGTTCGGGGGCTACGCCCGCCAGATTCGGCTCGGCATCGAGCGAGTCCAGGCGGTGATTCCCCGCGTGGCCGAGGTTCCGCTCGGCGGCACCGCGGTCGGCACCGGCATCAACACCCCGATCGGTTTCCCGCAGAAGGTGCTCGAGCTCATCGTGGCCGATACCGAGCTGCCGATCACCGAAGCACGCGACCACTTCGAAGCGCAGGCCAACCGCGATGCCCTGGTCGAAGCATCCGGCGCGCTGCGGACGATCGCGGTGTCGCTGACGAAGATCAACAACGACATCCGCTGGATGGGGTCCGGCCCCAACACCGGACTCGGCGAGCTGCACATCCCCGATCTGCAACCCGGCTCGTCGATCATGCCCGGAAAGGTCAATCCGGTCGTGCCCGAGGCGACGCTGATGGTGTGCGCGCGGGTCATCGGCAACGACGCGACGATCGCGTGGGCAGGCGCGTCGGGTTCGTTCGAACTCAACGTCGCGATCCCCGTGATGGGCTCCGCGCTCCTGGAGTCGATCGAGCTGCTCGCGAACGCGTCGCGACTGCTCGCCGACAAGACGATCGACGGACTCGCGCCGAATCTCGATCGCACCGCCGCGTACGCGGGCATGTCCCCCTCGATCGTCACGCCGCTCAACAAGCTCATCGGCTACGAAGCGGCGGCGAAGATCGCGAAGCACTCGGTTGCGCACGGTGTCACTGTCCGCGAAGCCGTCATCGACCTCGGCTATGTCGAACGGGGCGAACTGACGATCGAGCAGTTGGACGAGAAGCTCGATCTGCTGTCGATGACCCACCCGGGCTGACCGCGCTCCTCCCACGGCGAGCGGTGTGGCGCGTCATAATCGGATTGTGGCCCGAACACCACGTCTCGCCTCGGCCAGGGTTCGCATCCTGGGTGCCGTGCTCGCTGTCGCGGGCGTCGGTCTCGCCGTCGTGGGGAGCATTACCTTCCTCGTCCAGCGCGAGTCGGTCCTCGCCGACGTCGACGCACGGTTGACCTCCCAAGTCGAGGCGCTCCAGCAGGTGGCCGACACGGCAGTCGACGGAACGGCGGCGTCGGTGGAGTCCTACCTCAACGATGCCGTGCGGCTCCTGGTCGCGGGTGAGAACGAGGCGAGCGTCGCCGTGGTCGACGGTGTCGCGCGGTTCCGCCCCTCGACCCTCTCGGGCTTCGACATCTCGGACGACACCGCGTTCATCGATCGCGTCACGGCGGAAGTCACCGCAAAGGATGCCGCCGTCATCGGGACGGCGGCGACCGACCACGGCGCGTTGCGATACGTCGCCGTCCCGATCCGTATCGAGGGCGACGAGAGCGTCGGCGTGTACGTCCGCGCAGTCGATCTCAGCGCAGAGCTCGGTCCGGTGGTCAAGGCGACGATCACCTATACGGTCGCCTCGTGCCTCGTGCTCGTCGTCGCCGGTATCGTCGGGTGGTTCGTGACCGGACGGCTGCTGTCACCGATCCGGCACCTTCGCGACACCGCCGACTCCATCACGCTCACCGACCTCTCGCCGCGTCTTCCCGCGGAAGGCAACGATGAGATCGCGGACCTTTCCCGCACGGTCAACTCGATGCTGGACCGACTCGAGGCGTCCGTGGACGTGCAACGGCAGTTGCTCGACGATGTGCGCCATGAGCTCAAGACGCCGATCACGATCGTCCGCGGCCACCTCGAGCTCATGGACCCCCGGGACGCCACCGACGTCGAGTTCGCCCGCGACCTCGGAATCACCGAACTCGACCGCATGACGCGTTTGGTCGAGGACATCGATCTGCTCGCGTCCGTCGAGGGCGGCTCGTTCGCCACCGATCCGATCGACCTCGCGGCGTTGACCGCGCGCGTCGGAGAACTCGTTGCCGTCATCCCCGGGCATGCATGGCACGTAGAGCGCGCCGCATCGGGCCGGTTCTCGGGAGATCAGGACCGGCTCCTTCAAGCATGGTTGCAGCTCGCCGACAACGCGGCCAAGTACACCCCGGAGGGTTCTCCGATCGAGCTCGGCAGTGACCACGACGGCGACGGGATCCGCCTCTGGGTACGCGACCACGGCGCCGGAATTCCCCCGTCGGCGCGACGGACGATCTTCCGTCGCTTCGATCGCGCGCACGGCAAGCGCACGGTGGGCGGTTCCGGGCTCGGGCTGGCGATCGTCGAGGCGATCGCAAAGGCCCACGGTGGGCATTGCGCCGTGACGGACTCATCCGGCGGTGGCGCAACCTTCACCATCCACCTGCCTCCGCCTGTGGGCGCCGCGGCGCTTCCGGAGCCCGTGCGCGCGGGCGATGTCGTCCTTCAGAGAGAGGCCGCAGGATGACCCACATCCTCATCGTCGAAGACGAACCGTACATCGCCGCGTTCATCAGTCGCGGTCTGACCGAGGCCGGCTACGAGACGACGATCGCCGATGACGGTGCCGCCGGGCTTGAGATCGCGCTCTCGGGCGGGCCTGACATCGTCCTGCTCGATATCGGCCTCCCCACGATGGACGGGTTCGAGGTGCTTCGCGAGCTTCGGGCGCGAAACACGACCCTCCCCGTGATCATGCTCACGGCCCGCTCGAGCACGCGCGACACGGTCGAAGGTCTCGACGCCGGGGCGAGCGACTACATCGCCAAGCCGTTCACCTTCGAAGAACTGCTCGCGCGCGTGCGGTCCCGCCTGCGCGAGACGGCACCGCAACGCAGCGTCGTCCTCACGCAGGGCGATGTCGTGCTGGACATCCTCGCGCGCAAGGCGAGCGTGGCCGGTGTCGAGGTCGAACTGTCGGCCCGTGAGTTCGCCCTCGCCGAGCAGTTCCTGCGGCATCCCGGGACGGTGCTGACCCGTGAACAGCTTCTCAGTCGGGTATGGAGCCTCGATTTCGATCCCGGATCGAACATCGTCGATGTGTACGTGCGCTACTTGCGCGGCAAGTTGGGCGCGCACCACATCGTCACCGTGCGAGGCACCGGCTACCGCTGGCAGTGAAAGGAGGAGCCCCCGGCGCTGGGGGACGCCGGGGGCTCGGGCCGGTCGCAAGGACCGGCGGTGTCAATCACCCCGGTCTGGGGAACCGTGTGATCGACCTTCGACTCCATCGCGCTGGGCGGATCGCCCATCGCGGGAGGTGATGCCCGAGGGGGCGGGCATGGGCCCGGCGTCGTCGCCAGGCTTCGACCACGAGCGACGGTCATCGCCGTGCTTCTCGTGGAGTTCAGTGGTGAGTTCTTGGTTCGTCGCGTGCTCTGCGCCGTGCGACGGGGGCGGGGTATCGGTCTCGCCCTTCCAGGAGCGGAACCACTCCCGGATCTGCGCGCCGCTCCAGCCGTATTCGTCGGCCCAGGCGGCCACGAGGCCCCAATCCTCGGCGGCGAACGCCGCAACGACCTCGTCGTACTCGGGCGTGTGCTCGGGGACCGATTCCGTGTCCTGAGCCGGACGGCCAGGGCCCGGAACGATCACCGGCGCCGGCGCCGTCACGGTCTCGGTGGGCGGTGTCGGGCCGGGGCGCGCCGATGCCGCGACATCCGCCGTCACCGCGGGCGCCGGCGTGGCCGGCGCCACGCGCGGTGCAGCGGTGATGTCCACTCGCGGACCCAGGATGGTACGCCCCGGTGAGTCGGCGAGGGCGGCGGCGTTCGTGGCGAGCACAGAGCCGAGCGCGATGGCGGCGACGACGAAGGCTGATCCCCCGCCGAGCGCAAGACGCGTACGACCGTCCATGTGCGCCTCCGTCCATCAGCCCGCGGATTTTCCGCTCCCCATGCGGCGATGTGCCATCTCTATGGTGACAGGCGGATGAGGCTCGGACGGCGTCAGGGGATGAGACTTCTCTCATTCATGCGTATCGAGGGATCAGGGTTTCACGCGAGCTCGCCGGCCTCCAAGAGGTCGGTGACGAGCGCAGCGATCGCCGAACGCTCCGAGCGGGTCAGGGTGATGTGCGCGAAGAGGTCGTGCCCCTTGAGCGTTTCGATCACCGACGCCACGCCGTCATGGCGGCCCACCCGAAGGTTGTCCCGCTGTCCGACGTCGTGAGTGAGGACAACGCGGGAGTTCTGGCCCATGCGACTGAGCACGGTCAGCAGGACGTTCCGCTCGAGGGACTGCGCTTCGTCGACGATCACGAACGCGTCGTGCAGCGAACGCCCGCGGATATGGGTGAGCGGAAGGACTTCGAGGATGCCGCGCTCGATCACTTCATCGATGACGTTGCCCGAGACGACAGAGCCCAGCGTGTCGTAGACCGCCTGACCCCACGGGTTCATCTTCTCTTGCTGGTCTCCCGGGAGGTACCCGAGCTCTTGGCCTCCGACGGCGAAGAGGGGTCGGAACACGATGATCTTCTTCTGCTGCTGCCTCTCCAGCACCGCCTCCAGTCCCGCGCACAGAGCGAGCGCAGACTTGCCGGTTCCCGCCCGTCCGCCGAGCGAGACGATGCCGACGTCGGGATCGAGGAGCACATCGATGGCGATGCGCTGCTCAGCCGAACGCCCGTGCAGACCGAAGACTTCGCGATCGCCCCGGACGAGCGAGAAGGCGCCGTCACCGGTGACCCGGCCGAGGGCGGACCCTCGCTCTGAGTGGATGATGAGCCCCGTGTTGGCAGGCAGACCGCGCACGTCGTCGTTCGACGCGACCTCGCTCTCGTACAGATCGCTCATGTCGTCGCCCGAGATATCGATTTCCGCGATGCCGGTCCACCCCGAGTCCACCGCCTGCTCCGCGAGATATTCCTCCGCGGTCACGCCGATCGATGCGGCCTTGACTCGCATGGGGAGGTCTTTCGAGACGACTGTGACGTCCTGCCCGTCTTGAGCGAGATGCATGGCCACCGAAAGGATGCGGGTGTCGTTGTCGCCCAGGCGCATCCCCGAAGGCAAGACCGATGCGTCGGTGTTGTTCAGCTCGACTCGCAGGGTTCCCCCGTCACCGGCGGGCACGGGAAAGTCGAGGCGACCGTGCTCGACACGTAGGCCATCGAGGTGGCGCAGCGCCTGTCGCGCGAAGTAGCCGATCTCGGGATCGTGTCGCTTCTTCTCGAGCTCGGTGATCACGACGACCGGGATCACGACGTTGTGCTCGGCGAAACGGAAGAGCGCCCGGGGATCGCTCAGGAGGACCGAGGTATCGAGCACGTAGGTGCGCAGATCCTGCTCCACCCCGTCGATCGTCTCGGTGTTCCGACTGCGCTGCTGCTGTGGTGCTCGTGTGGTCACAACCCGCTCCCGCCCCGGGTGTCTCACCCGGCAGTCACGAGTCGACCAGGGGTCACGAGTCGCGATCCGAAAGGCCGACTCGAACAGGCGCTTTGCCCGTTGCCATGACAGTACGACGTTGCTCCGACATCGATGAGATGCCCGATGCGGCGTGTCGGTTACGAGTGCGTGAATTCACCAGACACGGGTGGCGGCGAACGCCGCGAGCGCGTCCCCGAACAGTCGCAGGGTGTTCGCGCCGCTACCGACGTGCGGGGCCACCCGGACGAGGTTCGCGCGCACCGTCACAGTGATCCCGTGGTTTGCAAGGGATGCCGCCAGCGGCGCGGCATCCCTCACCGCCGGCGCCAAGGTGACGATGCCCGCGCGCGACTCCGCTTCGCGCGGCGTGAGGACGGGCACTTCGTAGCGGTCGGCCATGAACATGACGTCACCGGTGCGTTGCGCGAGTTCGCGTTCGATGACGTCGACGCCGACGTCGCGCACCTCGCGGAGGGCGGTCGCCAATCGCGCGGCAGCAAGCGCGTCGGGAACCGAGATCGTGAAGGCCTGCGCCGAGGCGACGGGCGGAGGCACGTCGCCGGACCCATCGTCGGGTTCGGCCCCGGTCACCCCGGAGAGCACCGGAACGAGTCGCTCGAGGGCTCGCTGACCGAACCATGCGAAGCCCGTGCCGCGGCCGGCGCGCAGCCACGTCGAGCCGCTCGCTGAGACGACGTCGGCGGCGGAGAATTCGGCCTGCAGGGTTCCTGCCCCCTGGGCGGCATTGACGATGAGCAGGCGGTCTCCGAGAACCTCGCGCAGTGCGGTCAGGTCGACGCGGTGTCCGGTGCGGGCATCGACGAGACTCACGGCGAGCGCGGTGGTGTCGTCGGTCAGTGCCTCGCGCACCACCTCGGCCGTGACACGCCCGTCGACCGGGTCGAGCCACTGCAGATCGAGGCCCCGAGCCTCGGACGCCCGAGCGGCGGTGACGGTGAGCGACGCGTGTTCCGCGCGCGAGAGCATGAGCGTGCCGGACAACCCGTGGATCGCCTGCATCAACCCGATCGTGGTCGAGGGTTGCAGCGTCACCTGCGCCGCATCCACCCCCCACAGCTCCGCCACGAGTTCCTGTGTGTCGCGAGCGTGCTCGGCGACGAGGTCGATGCTCGAGCGCCTCCCCGATCCCAGCAACTCGGCGTCGGCCGACGACTCGGCCCGCACCGCCGGCGACAGCGGCCCGAACGACGCCCAGTCGAGATAGCCGGGTTCTCCGTCGAACGACTGCTGATAGGGCTCGAGGTCGATCACCGTGTCATTCTGGCAGAAGCCCGCTGACGGCGGCGCGGTGCCGCGACCCGGCTCACCCCCCGTAGCGCCGATCGCGGTCCGCGTAGTCACGAATCGCGCGGAGGAAGTCGACCTCGCGCAAGTCAGGCCCGAGCGCCTCGACGAAGTAGAACTCCGAGTGCGCCGACTGCCAGAGAAGGAAGTCGCTCAGTCGCTGCTCTCCGCTGGTGCGGATGACGAGGTCCGGGTCGGGGAGCCCGCCGGTATAGAGGTGCTCGCCGATCTGCTCGGGGGTGAGGCTTTCGGCAAGTTCTTCCAACGAGCCCCCGGACTTGTCATGATGCGCGATGATGCTCCGCACTGCGTCGACGATCTCGCCTCTCCCGCCGTACCCGACCGCGAGATTGACGTGCAGGCCGGTGTTTCCCCGGGTCCGTTCCTCGGCGTCCTTGAGCACGCCGGCGAGATCGTCGGGGAGTCCCTCCATGCGTCCGACGTGTTGCACGCGCCAGTCCCTCTCACGCGAGAGCCCCTCGACCAGATCGGCGATGATCTCGACGAGGTCGTCGAGTTCGCGCGAGTCCCGCTTGAGCAGGTTGTCGTTCGACAAGAGGTACAGCGATACGACCTTCACGCCGATGTCATCGCACCACTCGAGGAACTCCCGCATCTTCGCTGCGCCGGCGCGGTGGCCGTGTGCCGCGGATTCGTAGCCGAGCTGCCGCGCCCAACGCCGGTTGCCGTCGATCATCATGGCGACGTGCTGCGGGACGGCGCTGCGATCGATCCGTCGCCGAAGCCGGCTGATGTACAGCCGGTAGAGGGGGCCTCTGCCCGCGTTCGACGAGTCGCGCGCCACGGTCCTACGCTACCGTGACGACGCGGCGTGCATCCTGTGAAACTGCGTCTCATCAGGTGTGAGACTCGGCATGTGCCCCCATGGGCATGTGGGGCGGCCTACCCTGGAGTCGTGAGCCGCCGCACCCGCCTTCCTTCCGCCCCCGAGGTTCCCGTGCTTCCCCTGATGGAAGCCGCGGACGACGATGCGGCCATCGCCGAGATCAAGCCCACATGGCGCGGGTGGATCCACGCGGCGACCTTTCCCGTCGCCATCGCCGCCGGCATCGTCCTGATCGTGCTGGCCGACGGCGCCCCGGCCAAGTGGGCAGCCGCGGTCTTCATGGCGACGTCGTTGCTCCTGTTCGGCAACTCCGCCCTGTATCACCGCTTCAACTGGTCCCCGAAAACCAAGGCGGTACTCAAGCGCATCGACCACGCGAACATCCTGCTCCTCATCGCGGGAACGTACACGCCGCTCGCGACGCTCGCGCTTCCACCGGATCAGGGCATCCTCCTGCTGTCGCTGGTGTGGGGCGGGGCGCTCCTCGGCATCCTGTTCCGCGTCTTCTGGATCGACGCGCCGCGTTGGCTGTACGTCGCCCTGTACCTGCTTCTGGGCTGGGCAGCGGTGATGTACATGGTGCCGTTGTTCCAGGCGAGTGTCCCGATGATGATCCTCGTGATCGTCGGCGGACTGCTGTACACCGTGGGCGCCGTCGCCTACGCACTCAAGCGCCCGAACCCGTGGCCGGGCCACTTCGGTTTCCACGAGATCTTCCACGTGTGCACGGTGCTGGCGTTCCTGTGCCACTGGACCGCGTGCTTGATCATCGCGCTCGCACCGCTGTCACCGTCGTTGGGGATTCCGAGCTGAGCACGGACGCGCCTCAGCGCGGGTCCGACTCACCGCCGGCAGGGCGCTCGGATTCACCGGGCTCCCCCGGCTCATCCGCATCGTCCTGGGCCGCACGCGCGGCTGCGGCATCCTGCTCGGCACGCAGCTCGTCACGAAGGTCGGCGCGAACGCGGCCGCGGCGGATGCGGCGCATCATGTCGAGGACCAGCAGGATCACGACGACCGTGATGATCGCGATGATCGCGAAGCCCAGCGGACCAGGGGTGACGAGTTCCGGGTCGACCGTCATCGACGGTGTCGGCACAGGCGTCTCGTCGACGCCGGCGATCAGAGCGATCGCGTCGTACATGCTGTCCTCTGTTCCGCGCTCGAGCGCATAGCCTGGAGTCTCCAGCCTAATCTTCCGCGCCACGAGAGACCGACCGCATGACGACCCAGCAGATGCTCGACGAACGCTACGGCCGGCGTCGCGCTTCGTCCGCGCGGTGGGTCATCGTCGTCGCGATCGCGGTCGGTGCGGTACTCACCGGCCTCCTGGCGTGGAGCACGATCTCGTCCGCTCTCGAGTCGGTCGACGTACGCACGACCGGGTACGAGATCGTCGATGAGCGCACCGTCGTTCTGAACCTTCAGTTCACCGCGCCGACCGGCCGCGGTGTCGCCTGCGCCCTGGAGGCACAAGACGAGGAGCACGGCGTCGTGGGATGGAAGATCGTGGAGTACGAGCCCTCGGACCAGCATGCGCGCGCCTTCGAAGAGGTCATCCCCACCACCGCTGAGGCGACGTCGGGTTTTGTCAACTCCTGCTGGGTGACGTAGTCTGTTGCGAACGACGCCCTGGCACGTGCCGGGGCGTTCTCCGTATCCCCCAGACGAGGAGAGATCGACGTGTCCAGCGATGCCCCGGTGACCTTCCTGACCCAGGATGCCTACGACCGCCTGCAGGCTGAGCTCGAGCAGCTCACCACGGTCGGGCGTGAAGAGATCGCCAAGCGCATCGAAGCGGCGCGCGAAGAGGGTGACCTCAAGGAGAACGGCGGGTACCACGCCGCCAAGGACGAACAGGGCAAGCAGGAGGCCCGCATCCGCACCCTGCAGCAGCTTCTGCGCGACGCACAGGTCGGAACAGCCCCTGCCAGCAACGGAGTCGTCGAGTCCGGCACGGTCGTCACGGCACTCGTCGCGGGGGGCGAAGAGGTCTTCCTCCTCGGTAGCCGCGAGATCGCCGCGGGTTCGGAACTCGACGTCTACAGCGAGGCTTCGCCGCTCGGTGCGGCCATCCTCGGCCTGAAGGAGGGCGAGAAGACGACGTACGAGGCCCCGAACGGTCGCGAGATCGCCGTCGAGGTCGTCAAGGTCGAGACCTACTCGGGCCAGTGACGACTCGCCGACTCAGTCGGCGACGACGGTCGGAGCGAACCCGGCCGCATCCAACACCGAGATGACGTGGGCTCGGTGCTCTTCGCCGCGCGTCTCGACACTCAGCTGCAGGATCACCTCGCTGATCTGCAGGCCTTGGCCGTGACGCGTGTGCAGTACCTCGATCACGTTGGCGCCCGCTTGAGAGAGCAGTTCCGACACCCGCGCCAGCTGCCCGGGGCGGTCCGGCAGCGGGATGCGCAACGTCATGTAGCGACCGGATGCCGCAAGCCCGTGGGCGACGACGCGCTGGAGGAGCAGCGGGTCGATGTTGCCGCCGGAGAGGACACTCACGACCGGCCCCTCGGCCTGCACCTTACCGGCCAGAATCGCCGCAACTCCGGCGGCGCCCGCCGGTTCGACGACCTGCTTGGCCCGCTCCAACAGCACCAGGAGCGCCCGGGCGATGTCGTCGTCGCTGACCGTGACGACCTCGTCGACGTGCTCGCGGATCATCTCGAACGGCAGGTCTCCGGGACGGGCGACCGCGATACCGTCCGCGATCGTGGGTCGGGTCTCGACTTCGATCGGATGACCGGCGGCGAGAGACGACGGATAGGCGGCGGAGTTCTCGGCCTGCACGCCGATGATCCGCACGGTCCGCCCCGCGGCCGCGGCACGTGCCTTGATCGCTGCGGCGACACCGGCGATGAGTCCCCCGCCACCGATGCCCATCACGACGGTGTCGAGGTCGGGCACCTCGTCCCAGAGCTCGAGACCGAGGGTTCCCTGCCCCGCGATGACGTCCGGGTGGTCGAACGGATGGATGAACACCGCGCCGGTACGCTCGGCGAACTCGGCGGCCAGCCGCAATGGCGTCTCGACCGTGGCGCCCTCGAGGATCACGTCGGCACCGTAGCCGCGCGTGGCAAGGAGCTTGGGAACGGGAACGCCGAGCGGCATGAAGATGGTCGCCGCAATGCCGAGTTCTTGCGCCGCGAGCGCGACGCCCTGCGCATGGTTGCCGGCGGATGCTGCGACGACGCCACGCGCACGTTCTTCGGCGGTCAACCTCGACAGGCGGTACGTTGCTCCGCGCACTTTGAACGAGCCGGTGCGCTGGAGGTTCTCGAGCTTGAGGTAGGCCGGCACGCCGAGAATGTCGCTGAGATGCTGCGACGGTTCCAGCGGAGTGCGTGAAGCCACGCCTGCCAGGGATGCCGCCGCATCCTCGAAAGACGTGATCGTCGGTGGGGTGAGCCGGGTCTGCGGGGTCGTCACGCGGTCTTCCTCCTCGGGCGGGGAACGGTGCTCCAGATGTAGTCCCCTGTCGGCGGTGCGGCGGATTCCCATCCGCGTTTGCTCAGGTACACCGCGACGACGTTGACGAAGGCAGCGAGCGGAACGGCGAACAGCGCGCCGGGGATGCCCGCGATCATCGCGCCTCCCGCAACGACGAGTACGACGGCGAGGGGGTGCACCTTGACCGCCGACCCCATCAGGAGCGGCTGGAGGACGTGCCCTTCGAGCTGCTGGACGCCGAGCACGACGACGAGCATCCACAGCGCGATCCACGGGCCGTTGTAGACCAGCGCCAAGAAGACGGCGAGCGCACCGGTGATGATCGCGCCGACGAACGGGATGAAGGCACCGAGGAACACCAGGACGGCCACCGGGATCGCCAGGGGGACTCCGAGGAGGAACGCGCCGAGGCCGATGCCGATGGCGTCGATCGTCGCCACCAGCAACTGGGTGCGGGCATAGTTGACGACGGTCTTCCACCCTTGTTTGGCAGCCCCGTCGACCGCCGGCCGCGCGGCGCGCGGGAAGATTCGTGTCGTCCACCTCCAGATGCCGGCCCCATCGGCGAGGAGGCAGAGCAGGATGAACAGCGCGAGGATCGCCCCCGTGACGACGTGCCCGAGGGTCGTGCCGATGGCGAGGGCCCCCGACAGCAGCAGTTCGGCCTGCTGCTGGAGGAACATCCAGGCCTGATCGAGCAGACCGTCGATCTGTCCGGCGGTGAGGTGCAGCGGCCCGTCGATGAGGTACTGCCGGAACTCCGTCATGGCGACCACGGTGCTCTCTTGCACCGACGACCATTGGCGGGTGATTTGCCACACCGCCAGCCAGAACAGGCCCGTCACGACCGCGATCGCGGTGAGCACCGCGATGATGATCGCGAGCCACTTGGGCACGCGGCGGCGAAGCATCCACGTGAATCCGGGCCACAGCAGTGCGGTGACGAGGATCGAAATGAGCAGCGGGATGACGAGGAGCTTCAGCTGGATGATGAGCCAGATGAGCACGGCGGCTGCGGCGGCGATGACGATGAGCCGCCACGAGTAGGCGGTGGCGACGCGCAGACCGCGCGGAACGCTGGCTGCCGTGTCCGTCGTGACGACGCGGCTACGATCGCGAAGGGCGTCGAAGATCGACCCGCGCGATGTGGCGCTGGCGCGCTCGCCGCGCTCGGGCTCGGTACCGCTCATCCGGCCAGTCTAGGCGCGGCGCATTCCCTCGCGGGGATACACCGCGAGGTCGGAGGTCGTGGCTAGGCTGACGCGCGTGACCGCGACCCGCGCCTCCCTCTCCCCCGGCCGAGCCGGTGCTCCACTTCACCTTCGCGGTGCCGAAGCACGACGCATCGCGTTGGCAGCACAGGGATTCTCGCGTCCGCGTCCGACCGCCGTGGGAACGCGACAGCTGAACCTCGCGCTCGCGCGCATGGGCGTGCTGCAGATCGACTCGGTGAATGTCTTCGCCCGGTCGCACTACATGCCGCTCTTCTCGCGGCTCGGCGCCTACGAAACCGCGGCCCTGGACCGCCTCCTTTTCGCACGTCGCGCGCCGTACGTCGAGTACTGGGCGCACGTCGCGTCGTTCATCCCGGCCGAAGACTGGTCGCTGTTCGGTTTCCGCATGGAAGAGTTCCGAGCACGCCACGCCTCGTCCGACGGTGACTGGATGACCGCGCACCGAGACGTCGTCGCTTGGGTGCGCGCCGAACTCGCCGACCGCGGCCCACTGCGACCCGCCGACATCGAGCACGATGCGCGGCGGGCCACGCGCGGACCGTGGTGGGACTGGGACGCCGTCAAACAGTCACTGGAGTACCTGTGGCTGTTCGGCGAGGTCGCGATCGCGGGGCGGCGTGGGTTCGAACGCCGGTATGCCCTCGCCGAGCAGGTCATCCCCGCCGACATCCTGGCGACGCCGGTGGCACGCACCGATGCGATCCGCGAACTCATCCGTCGCGCTGCGCGCGCGTACGGCATCGCGACTGCATCCGATCTCGCCGACTATTGGCGGATCCGCGACCGCCGCGCCGTGCTCAGCGCGCTCGACGACCTCGTCGACGCGGGCGAAGTGGTTCCGGCGCGCGTCGAGGGGTGGACCTCTGCCGGTCGCCCCGCGAGAGCCTGGCTGCACACGGATGCCGCGCGCCCCCGTCGTGTCGACGCCGCGGCCATCCTCACGCCGTTCGACCCGATGGTGTGGTTCCGGGACCGTGCCGAGCGCCTGTTCGATTTCGAGTACCGCATCGAGATCTACACCCCCGCAGCTCAGCGACGCTTCGGGTACTACTCACTCCCGGTGCTCATCGGCGATGACGTCGTCGGGCGTGTCGATCTCAAAGCCGATCGTGCCTCTTCGCGCCTGCTCGTGCAGTCCGCATGGTGGGAGAACGGGCACCCCGCCGACGCCGCGGAGCGGTTGGCGGACGAGCTCACGACGGCAGCTCGCTGGCAGGGCCTGGAGAGCGTGTCGATCTCGCGATGGGGGACGGCCACCGACGACCTCGCCGCCGTCATGCCGGATGCGCAGCGGCACGAGTCGACCGGCCCCGAGCCGACCCCGCTCGCTGACGATGAGCTGTCGGGCTAGCGTGGGTGTGTGAACCGCCGCGCGATCGTCCTCACCGCGATCATCGCCGTCGTGGTGATCGCGGGCGGTGCGCTGACGTGGTGGGCGCTCTCGCGGCCACCGTCGGCGCGGGACGCGGCAGAGACCTACCTTACGGGGCTGGCCGACGGTGATGTCGCGGCGATAGCTCCGGTTCTTCCCGCAGATGCCGATCGCGACGCGCTCGAATCGATGTTCGCAGAGGCCACGGGCTACCTCAGCGACCCGACATTCGACGTCGTCGATGGAGAGGGTTCTGCCGCGGTCACAGCGGAGGCGATCTTCGACGGCGAGCGGGTCATGTTCGGGTTCACCGTGGAGGATTCCACCGGCTCCTGGCTCGTCGCAGAAGACGCCCTCGGTGGGCTCGATGTGCAGACCAGACGAGGTGACTCGGCCGCCGTCGGTGGTGTCGTGCAGCCCATCGACGCGACGATCCGGGTGCTGCCGGCCGTGTACACGGTCGCGGCCGCGCCCACCGGGATCCTCGATGACGCCGCGATCGTCGCGGCACCCCCGGGCACGCCCGTCGCGGTGGCCCTGGAGCCGTCCCTCACCGACGCGGCGACCGCGCTCGCCCAGGAGCAGATCGATCTGTACGCGGCGGAGTGTGCCTCGGCGACCGATGCCGTTCCCCCGTCGTGCGGCATCCGCATCCCGTGGGAGGCCGATCTGGCGACCTTGGACTCCGTCGCCTTCCGCATCGAGGCCACCCCGGCCGTCGAACTGACAGCTGACGCCGAGACGTTCGCCGCGACGGGCGGCGCGGTGGTCGCGACCGTGACCGGAACGACACGCGGCGGAGATACCGCATCCTTCACGTATCAGACCGACCAATGGAGCATCCGCGGCCACGTGCGCTTCACCGGCGACGAGATGCGGTTGCTCGTGGGCTGACCGCGCGTGATTCCGTTGCACCAACGTGCACGGTAGAACGTAGCCTGATGAAGCATTTTCGGCGCCGAAACGGAGTGCGGGCCATCACTAGTTGAAGAATCTTCCGCGCGAATGTTGTCCGAACACTAGGCGATATACCTGTGGACACGCTATGCATTGCATATGACGCATCCCCCATCCCCCTCACCGACACAGTCGGTGCGACGCCTTCGCACGCTCACAGTGCTCGCGACGTCCGCGGCTCTTGCCGTTGCCGTCCTCACGCCGACCACCGCCTCGGCTACCTCCGGCACGATCCTCCCCACACTCGCGAGTGCGACAGAACCAATCTCGGACTATGCCTCGGCGATCCGGGAGAGGATCTTCATCCCAGTGCCGGGAGTCGACCAGGACCTGGATGGCGAAACGGACGTCACAGCGATCGACATCATCAGACCGATCGAAACCGCCGGTGATCTGAAAGTCCCCGCCATCATCGATGCCAGCCCCTACTTCACCACCGTTGGGCGGGGCAACGAGTCTCAGCAACTCCGCGATCTGGACGGCGATGGGGTCACCGACCTGTTTCCGCTCTACTACGACAACTACTTCGTGCCACGCGGCTATGCAGTGGTACATGCGCAGATGAATGGGACGGGCTTTTCGACCGGATGTCCCCTGCACGGAGGTTCCGGCGACATCGAGAGCATGAGAGTCGTTGTCGATTGGTTGAATGGTCGCACCCAAGGCTTCGATTCACAGGGGAATCTTGCAACGGCCGCCTGGCACACCGGAAAGTCCGCGATGATCGGAAAGTCGTATGACGGAACGCTCGCGAACGGCGTTGCTGCGACCGGCGTGGAGGGCCTGACGACGATCGTCCCGATTGATGCCATCAGCGACTGGTACAAGTACTCGCGAACGAACGGCGTCCGCCACAACACGAATTACCCCGGAAGCCTCGCCAACACTGTGACGAATCCGGATCGCCGCGCACTATGCGCGCCAACACGTGCAACGATGAACGAGGTCGACGGCGACGAGACTGGCGACTACAACCCGTTCTGGGATGAGCGCGATTACACTCGCGACGTCGCCAACATGACAGCGTCCGTCTTCGCGATCCATGGCCTCAACGACGACAACGTTCGTATGAGCCAGTTCGCCGACTACTGGGATGCGCTTGGCGAACACAACGTCCCCCGCAAGGTATGGCTGCCTCGGCTCGGGCACATCGATCCGTTTGATTTCCGTCGCGATGTCTGGGTCGATACCTTGCACCGCTGGTTCGATTACTGGCTGAAGGGAATCGACAACGGAATCATGGCCGAACCGCAGTCCACAGTCGAGTTCGGCCCATCCGAGTATGTCGACGAAGCGTCCTGGCCGGCGCCCGGTACGGAATACGTGGACTTGAGCCTCAGTGGAACCACGTCGGGCGCACCGGGCTCTCTCGGCTTCCGACCCGCCGACGGCGCAACGACGCTCGACATCGTCGGTGGCTCCAACTCGCCGTCGGAGGCTTCCCTCGCCTCCAATCCCGAAGCGGCCCAATCGAACCGACTCGTACTCCTGTCCGAGCCGCTCACTCACGAACTACGAGTTTCGGGCACCCCGATCGTGCGACTCGACGCGTCCCTCAGTCAGGAACAGTCGAATCTGTCGGCCCTCTTGATTGACTACAGCACGGCGACACGTACGCCGAGATCACCAGGGGACGGAATCCAAACTCTCGAGGAACGGACCTGTTGGGGGGCGGAGAGCCAGTTCGACAGCGGTTGCTACTTTGAGACTCAACGGCGCGCGAGTGAATCACCGTACTGGCGTCTGTCGCGCGGCGTGCTGGACTCGTCCAACCGTGAGTCGCTCCAAGAGGGCGCAGCGGCTCCGGTCGTGCCTGGGCAAGAGTATGACTTCGACTGGAAGATGGAACCGTACGACCATGTCTTCCCCGCCGGTTCGCGAATCGGCGTCGTACTCTCCACCAACCTCTCCGGATTCGTGGCGGGTTCGCCGAATGCCACCATCACGTTGGATGCGGTGACCTCGTCGATCTCGTTGCCGATCGTCGGCGGCGCTCGCGCTGCATTCGCCTCGGGCGGACTGGGGATCCCGTTCGAAAGCAACCGCCCCGTGACATCACTCGTTTCACCGACGTCGACTGCGCCAGTCAACGTCCTCAATATGCAGGTAGATGCAACAGACGACATCGGGATAAGTCGCGTTGTCGCGAACATCTACAAAAACGGCGCACTTGTGAAATCGACGCAAACCGCGGGGAACGGGTCCACGGCAGTCAGTCACTCAACGAAGGTGAGCTTGCCCGACGGTGTATACACGGTGCGGTACAACGCGCAGGATGTCGCGGGCAACCTGTCACTGACACGGGAGTTTACGGTCACGATCGACGCGACCGCTCCCTCAGCGACCGTCAAGCAGGGCGCCTCATTCACAGTTGGCGACGAGGGGACATTCTCCCTGGTGAGTTTCAAACTCCATGATGCGGGTCGGGTCGACAAGATCACACTCAACGGCATCGAGAAGAACCTCACCGACAACATCTGGTCCGATGTGAACTACATCAAACCCGGTACGTTCGGAGCGCAACTTGGTGAGAACACGCTGAACGTGTACGACGTTGCAGGCAACGTTCAGACGACGGTGTTCACCCTCGTAGCACCAACGAACTGATCACGCACGATCGAGCGCTCCGCCTCATCCAGGGGCGGAGCGCTCTCGCCGGGCCAGGGGATCCAACTCGGCACACGAACAAGCGTGAGATCTTCTGCAGGTCAGAATCGTCCGCCCATGGTCTGCAGCCGTTCTATGCGGTCGGGGATCGGCGGGTGGGTGGCGAACATCCGGGAGAATCCGGCGGGCCTCAGCGGGTTGGCGATCCACAGGTGTGCCATCGAGGTGTTCGTGCGTGCCAGCGGTCGGGAGTTGTCAGCGAGTTTCGCAAGCGCCGACGCGAGGCCGTCGGGATCGCGCGTGGTGAGCGCCCCCGTGGCGTCGGCAAGGTATTCGCGCTGCCGCGAGATCGCGGCCTGCACACCGCCCGCCAGGAGCGGCGCGACGATCGCGGCGACGACACCGAAGATGAGGAACACCACCTGCATCTGATTGTTGCCGCCGCCGCTTCGCCGCCCTCCGAAGAACGCGACCCGCATCACCATGTCGGCGATGATCCCGATCGCGACGACGAGGCCGAAGACGATGAGTGAGACGCGGATGTCGTAGTTGCGGATGTGTGCGAGTTCATGCGCGAGCACCCCTTCGAGCTCGCGATCGGTCAGCAGCTCGAACAGTCCGGTGGTGACGGTGATCGACGCCTCCTCCGGCTTGCGACCGGTGGCGAACGCGTTGGGAGACGGGTCATCGACGACGTAGAGGCGCGGCATCGGGGTGCCGGTCGAGATGCAGAGGTTCTCGACGAGCCGGTAGTACCGCGGGGCCGTTGCGGCATCGACCTCGACCGCCCCCGCCATCGCGAGAGCTTCGCGATCGGCCGCGAAGTACTGCACCGTCGCGTAGCCGGCCGCGAAGATGAGCACGGCGGCGGTGATCCACCAGTTGTTGCCCGCCAGCCACCCTGCGAGCACGCCGATCGCGCCGAGGAACAGCACGAAGGCCGTGAGGATGAACCACGTGTTGCGCTTGTTGCGCGCGATCGCCGAGTACACGGTGCTTTACCGCACGACGGTGGCGTGCGTCAGAACTGCACGCGCGGCGGCTCGGAAATCGCGGCGCCGTCAACGACCTCGAAGAATTCGCGCTCGTGGAATCCGAGGTTGCGCGCGAACAGGTTGTTCGGAAACACCTTTATCTTCGTGTTGAGCTCGCGTACGCCCCCGTTGTAGAACCGGCGCGACGCCTGGATCTTGTCCTCGGTGTCGACGATCGCCTGCTGCAGCTGCAAGAAGTTCTGGCTGGCCTGCAGTTGCGGGTACGCCTCAGCGACGGCGAACAAGGACTTCAGCGCCTGCTGCATGTGTCCCTCGGCCACTCCTGCCTCGGCGGGTCCGGCGGCCGTCAGGCTCTCGGCCCGCGCACGCGTGACGTTCTCGAACACCGCCTTCTCGTGTGCGGCGTAGCCCTTCACCGCCTCGATGAGGTTCGGCAGCAGGTCTGCGCGACGCTTGAGCTGGATCGTGATGTCACTCCAGGCCTCGTCGACGCGCACATTGAGCTGCACGAGCGAGTTGTACGTCACCCACAGGTAGATCCCTATGACGACGATGAGCCCCACGACGATGATGACCGGAATCAGCCATTCCCACATTGTCAGTCGTCCCCCTCCGAAGTTCCCCTCATCCTAGCGGCGACCCCCGACAGGGCACTCCCCGATCGGGCGGACTCTCAGGCTAGACGCCGAGCACGCGCGTCAGGTAGGCGTTGCCGAACACGCGGCCCGGATCCAGCCGATCGCGCAGTGCCACGAAGTCGTCGAACCGCTCATACCGCGTGCGCAGCTCCGCCGCATCCAACGAGTGCATCTTGCCCCAGTGGGGGCGACCGCCGTGCGAGAGCATGATCTGCTCCACGGCCGTGAAGTACTCCGCAGGATCCTCCCTGAAGTAGCGGTGCACGGCGATGTAGGCGGATGCCCGGCCGTGCGCCGTCGAGAGCCACCGGTCGTCGGCCGCGGCGAATCGCACCTCGGCCGGAAAAGAGATCCGCCACCGCTTCTGGGCGATGAGTCGCCGCAAGGACGCGAAGGCCTCCCCGACGGCGTCGGCCGGGAGGGCGTACTCCATCTCACGGAACCGCACGGTGCGGCGCTGGGTGAACACGCGAGGCGAGCGGTCGGTGTATTCGCGGCTTCCGGTGAGCTTGACCGCCAAGCGTGAGATGGGCGGGGTGAATGCCGGGATCACGCTGCCGAGCGCGCATGTCGCGCGATACACGCCGTTGGCGAGCAGCGTCTCGTCGACCCACTTACCCACCCGTGGCAGCGGGGCACGCACGGCACTCTCGGGCAGGCGCGTGTTGGTCTTGGTGAGCGCGACGTCGGTGTGCGGAAACCAGTAGAACTCGAAATGATCGGCCTCGACGCGCGCATCGAGTGTCGCGAGCACGTCGTCGAGGGGCTCGCGACGCTCATCGGCGTGCAGGAGGAAGGACGGAACGCATTGCAGAGTGACCTCGACGAGCACCCCGAGCGCGCCGAGACTCAACGCCACAGCCGGGAGCAGGTCGGCGTTCTGCTCGTCGTCGATGGTGAGCAGCTCGCCGTCTGCGGTCACCAGGCGCACGCCGACGACCTGGGTGGCCAACCCACCGAACTGCGCGCCCGTGCCGTGTGTTCCCGTCGAGAGGGCACCGGCGATCGTTTGCCGGTCGATGTCGCCCAGGTTCTGCATGGCGAGGCCGTAGGGTGCGAGAAGGCGCGGAACCTGATGCAGCCTGGTTCCGGCGGCGAAACTGACGCGGCCGCGGTCGCGTTCGACGCGGACGACGCCCGACAGATCAGAGAGGTCGAGCAGTGCGCCGGGCGCAGCGGCGATCGCCGTGAAGCTGTGCCCCGCACCCACGGCCTTGACGGGCAGGCCCACGCTCCGCGCCGCGTCGACGGCGCGCTGAACGGCGGCCACCGAGCGGGGATACTCGACACGGAGCGGCTTGATGGATTCCGAACGGCCCCAGTTCTGCCACGTTCCTCCGGGCCTTGTCATAGAAAGGTCTTCCCTTCGCCTCGATAGGTGCGCGCGACTCCGACGACCTCGGCGCCGTCGACCAGGTGGTATGCGTGCACCCTCTCGGCCAGCTCGCCGCTCTTGGAGTGCCGGAACCACACACGATCTCCCACCGCCAGGGAGCGCGCCGCGTCACCCATGAGGGGTGTCTGCACTTCACCCGCACCCTCTCTCGGCAGCATCGTCAGACCCTCCGGCCAGACGACGCGAGGCTGTCGTGACGCCACAGGCGGCCCCGAGGCGATCCACCCTCCGCCGAGCACCGTGGCGATGTCGGGTTGCGGCTTGCGCACGACCTCCAGCGCGAACGCCGCCGCCGGCGCCGGATCGAACGCCCGGTATCCGTCGAACAGATGGCCGGCGAGCAGGCCGCTGCCGGCGGTGAGCTCGGTCACGGCCTGGTCGGATGCGGTGAACTCGAGCGAACCGGTCCCGCCCCCGTTCACGAACTCGAGGGGCGCGATGTCGCGCAAGGCCGCGACGATGGCGGCGCGCCGATCGAGAAGTTCCGCCGAAGAACGCCGTTGCATCCAGCGGACGACCCCGTCGCCCGATCCGGTCGCGTCGCCCTGGCCCGCGATCTGGGCTTCGTACATCATGAGCCCCACGAGGTCGAAGCCCGCGCGCTCGGTGATTCTCCGCGCGAGCCGGGCCACCTCACCCGGAAGGTGGAGGGGCGACCGGTGCACACCGATGTGGCCGAGGCCCGGTGCACGCCACGAAGCATCGGCGTCGATGGCCACACGCAGACGGGTGCGGCTCGCGGGCGGGGCGACCTCATCGACGACATCGAGCTGGGCGATGTCGTCGACCATCAGCGTGACGCGCGCCGCGGCCCGCTCGTCGGCGGCGAGCATGGCGAGCGCGGCGCGGTCTACCGTCGGATAGCCCAGCACGATGTCGTCGTGCGTCTCGGCGAGCCACAGGGCTTCGCGGAGCGTGAAGGCCAGTATTCCCCGGTAGCCCGGCAGTGCGAGGGTCGCGTCGAGGATGTCGCGTACGCGCACGGATTTGCTCGCGACGCGAATGGGGACTCCCGCTGCCCGCACCAGCATGTCGAGGGCGTTGTGTCGGAGCGCACCCAGATGGATGGCGGCTACGGGCCCCGATTCGCCGGCCACTGCGTCCGTCAACGCCGGCCAGTACTCGGCGGGGTGGAGCCAGGGCTCCCCCGTCGTCCGCGCCGCCAACAGGTCGGGGGTCATCGCTGTCGCTCGCGGTGCGGGGGCATGCGTTCCACCCTATGGGCACGATAGGTCTTGCGCAGGGCGGCCGTCAGGAGTTCGCTGTCGACATGACGCATGTGGTGCACTACACGGCCGCCGGCACCACACGGCCGGCGTGCGGCACGGACCAAGCCGACACCTCGACGACCATCGTGGACGAGGTGACGTGTGGCGCGTGCCGCCACGTCATCATGACGGTGCGGCGTCCGACGCCCCACGGCCGCACGAATCGGTGAGCGCCAATCGTACCCCCGGAGGGACTCGAACCCTCACTGAAGCGATTTTAAGTCGCCTGCCTCTGCCGATTGGGCTACGGGGGCGCGCCGGTGCGCACCCTCGACGTTACCGCCCGGTCGATCCGCGCAGGTTCAGCGTGCCGCGTCGGCCTTCGCGGCGTCGGCCTTCGTCGCACCTCGCGGCTCTGCCGGGGGCGTCACCGCAGGCTGGGGCGGACGCGGACGAGCCGCGAACTCCTCGAACACATAGCGCGGGTTCTGTACAGTCTCGAGGTTGACGAGGTCGCGACCGAGCCAGAAGTTGTTCCACCAACCCCAAATCACGCGCCACTTGCGCTCCCATGACGGCATCGCCAGACCGTGGTATCCGCGGTGAGCGAGCCAGGCGAGCGGTCCGGTGAGAGCGAACTTGCCCGACTGGAAGACTCCGACCCACAGACCGAGACCGGCGACGGCTCCGAGGTTCTTGTGGAAGTACTCCTTGGGCACCTCACCGCGCAGAACCGCGACGAGGTTCTTGGCGAGGAGCTTGGCCTGACGCACCGCGTGCTGCGCGTTCGGGACGCAGTAGCCCCCGACTCCACCGCCGGAGAGATCCGGCACAGCCGACACGTCGCCGGCAGCCCAGGCGCCCTCGACGATCTCGTCTTCAGTGCCGACGCGCAGATCGGCGCGCGTGCGGATCCGGCCGCGCTCTTCGACCGGGAGGTCGCCACCGCGCACAACCGTCGGGTTCGCCATGACACCCGCGGTCCAGATGATGAGATCGCTGGGAATCGTCTCGCCGGTCGACAGCTCGATGTTGCCGTCGACGGCACCAGTCACCTGGGTGTCGAGGTGCACCGCCGCGCCGCGCTTGGCAAGGTTTCGCAACACCCACTCGCTCGTCTTCAGCGAAACCTCGGGCATGATGCGCCCCATCGCCTCGACGAGGTGAAAATGCGTGTCCTCGAACGTGATCTGCGGGTACCGCTCGACCAGCGACGATGCAAGGGAGCGCAGTTCGGCGAAGACCTCGATGCCGGCGAATCCACCGCCGACGACGACGACGGTCAGGAGACGGTCGCGCTCCGGACCGGGAGGAAGCGTCGACGCCTTGTCGAAGTTCGACATGAGGCGGTCGCGGATCGCCACGGCTTCTTCAATGGTCTTCAGGCCGATCGCGTTGTCGGCGATACCCGGGATCGGGAACGTACGCGAGACGGCACCGGCGGTGACGACGATCTGGTCGTACTCCATCTCGTAGGGTTCACCGGCGATCGGGGTGATCGTGGCGACCTTGTTCGCGTGGTTGATGCCGGTGACCTTCGCGGCGACGATCGAGGTCTTGTCGAGGTGCCGCCGAAGAGCGACGACCGAGTGGCGGGCTTCGATCGACCCGGCTGCGACCTCGGGGAGGAACGGCTGGTAGGTCATGTAGGGAAGCGGATCGACGATCGTCACATCGGCTTCACCCTTGCGCAGGTGCTTCTCAAGCTTCCATGCGGTGTAGAAACCCGCGTATCCGCCACCGACGATGAGGATTCTGGGCACGGTGTTTGTCACGGCGGGGAGTACTCCTCCTGTGTCAGCGGCTCGGCGTACGGGACGCCAATCGGATGCGTCGGACAGCTGCGGTGACGCCGAGCGCCCCCAGTATAGCGGTGCCGGTCAGCACGACCAGCGGTACGGTTCCGTAGAGCAGCGTCTCTTCCGACGGTAGCAAGGGGGAAGCCTCGGGTGGCAACTCCGCCGCCGGAGGGAGCGGATCGACCACGACGGGCGCCGCGGTGACCGACGGCGCCGGTGCCGCATCGGCGCGGCGGAAGAGGCGGATCCACTCCTCCAGGTCGCCCATGGGGTTCGCGGTCACCGTGGGAACGGACTCACTGACCGCGGCTGCGGCATCCACCAATCCGTACCCGTAGAGCGGGTCGGGCGACGCCGTCGCCTGTGGCGCCGGGCGTGTCGTGCGGATGATGCGGTTGATCACGTTGTTCGCGTCGAGATCGGGATGCGCGGACCGCACGAGAGCGGCGATCCCGGCGACGATCGGGGCCGCGCCGCTGGTGCCGTCCCAGGTGACGAGCCGGCCGTCGGCGGAGACGCCGAGAAGGTCCTCGCTCGGAGCGGACACTCCGATCGTGATGCCTTGCGTCGACGCACCGAGGCTTGCACGTCCCGAGGGGTCGACGCCGCCGACGGTCAGCACGCCCGGGATCGTGGCGGGAGCGCCCACGCGCGTCGTGCCGTTGCCGCGGTTTCCGGCGGCGACCACGACGACCACGTCATTGTCGAAGGCATACGAGAACGCGGAGTCCCAGCTCGGGTCCCAGTCGGGAACGTTGGTCGTCAGCGAGAGGTTGATGACGTCGGCGCCGTTGTCGACGGCCCAGACGACGGCGTCGGCGATCTGATCCGTGAACGGCACCGACGCGGCCGATCCGAATCCGACGGACACCGACAGCAACTCCGCCTCGGGCGCGACCCCGATCATGCCCGTGTCGGCGCCCGTACCGCGGGCACCGGCGAGCGATCCGACCCAGCTGCCGTGGTTCGAATCCAGTGCTCCCACCGGCGCACGCCCATCGGGTGCGCCCATTCCCGAGACGTCCGTCCCCCCGACGACCGCTCCGGTGAACTCGGCGGGACCGCGCCCGATACCCGTGTCGATGATCGCGATCCGCACACCGGCGCCGCGGGTAGTCTCCCACGCCTCGGTGATGCCGTAGTCGTCGAGCCAGTACTGCGCCTCGCGCACCGGATCGGGCTCGGGTGTTGCCGAGGTCGGTGCCGTGGCGCCCAGCGCGGGGGTCCATGCCATCGCCGACGCGAGAGCGAGCGAGGCAGCGACCGCGAGCGGACGTCTCATCCGGTCTCTCCGGGCGGTGCGCACACGCACCGCTGCGGGTGCCACGAGGACATCTCCAGCGCGCGGTCGCCGAAGGGATTCACCCCGGGTCCTGCGGCGAGGGTGTGGGCGAGGACGGCGTGCAGGCACTTGACGCGGGTGGGCATGCCCCCGGCCGAGATGCCGTCGATCTCGGCCACCTCGCCGAAAGCGGCGCGGTCGGCCAGGTACGCCTCGTGCGCGCGCGCGTACTCGGCCTGCAAGTCGGCATCTTCGGCGAGGTCGGCGTTGAACTCCCGCATGACCTGATCTGCTTCCAGCGCCGACATCGCCGCCGTCGCTCCCGGGTGTGTCAGGTAGTAGAACGTCGGAAAGGGGGTGCCATCGGGCAACCGCGGTGCGGTGGCGACGACAGTCGGGTTGCCGCAGGCGCAGCGCGCCGCGATTCCCACCGCGCCGCGAACGGGGCGCCCGAGCTGCTGACGGAGAACCTCAAGATCGGCATCCGTCACAGGCGAGAGGGCAGGGGTCGACACGTCGTCCAGGCTAGCGGGCGGCGGCTGTGTCACCGCTGGGCGCGGCCGTGTCGCGCGTGTCAGGGCGTCGGGGTCGGCGTGGGCTCAGGATCCGGCACCCCGATGGTGGGTGGGGCGACCGTCTGCGCGGCGCCCGCCTCGGTCAGGGATCGCACGAACTGGCCCATCCAATCCGTCGTCGTCTCCTCGACGTCGGTGCTCACGGGCTGCTGTTCGCGCGGGTGCTCATCTTCGGGCAGATCGTCGTCGACGAGGTAGACGACCTCGCCGGGACGCACGTAATAGAGCCGTTCGCGGGCCTGCGAGGTGACGTACGCGGGATCACGCCAGCGATCTCGCTCGGCCTCGAGTTCGGCGACCTCTTCTTCGGTCGCCGCCACCGCGCGTTCGAGCGCTGCGATCTGCTGACGCTGCCCGATGTAGGTGCCGAGCGTGGGCACGAGCACGAACGCGGCAAGCACGACGAGGCCGAGCATGATGACCATGAACCCCGACAGGCGGATGCCGCCGAGCCACTGGCGCACGTCGACGCGGCGCCGCGTGCGCCGGCGAGAAGTCGAAAGGGGAGCCTTCGTGTTCACGCGGCCCCCCTTCCGGTTCGCTTCAGCGGGCGTCAGCCCTTGTAGCGCGGGAAGGCCGCGCGCCCGGCGAAGACCGCCGCGTCGCCCAGCTCTTCTTCGATGCGCAGAAGCTGATTGTACTTCGCGACGCGCTCGCTCCGAGCGGGCGCGCCGGTCTTGATCTGCCCGCAGTTGACCGCGACGGCGAGGTCGGCGATCGTGGTGTCCTCGGTTTCGCCGGAGCGGTGCGAGAGCATCGAACGGTAGCCGTTCTGGGTCGCCAGCGAGACCGCGTCGAGGGTCTCCGACAGCGTGCCGATCTGGTTGACCTTGACCAGCAGCGCGTTTCCGACGCCGAGGTCGATCCCGCGTTGCAGTCGTTCGGGGTTGGTGACGAACAGGTCGTCCCCGACGAGCTGCACCTTCGTGCCGAGCTTCTCGGTGAGCGACTTCCAGGCATCCCAGTCGTCTTCGGCGAGCGCGTCTTCGATCGTGACGATCGGGTAGTTCGCGACGAGATCGGCGAAGTAGTCGGTGAGCTGGTCGGCCGACCACGGCTTGCCCTCGACGGTGTAGACGCCCTCGGAGAAGAACTCGGTGGCAGCGACATCGAGGCCGACCGCGATATCGGTGCCGGGCGTGAAGCCGGCCTTCTCGATCGCCTTCATGAGGAAGTCGAGGCCCTCGCGGTTGCTGGGGAGGTCGGGCGCGAATCCGCCCTCGTCACCGAGGCCCGTGGCGAACCCGGCCGCCTTCAGCTCGCCCTTCAGGACGTGATAGGTCTCCGTGCCCCACCGCAGCGACTCGGCGTAGGTCTCGGCACCGATAGGTGCGAGGAAGAACTCCTGGAAGTCGATGCCGTTGTCGGCGTGTTCTCCACCGTTGATGACGTTGAACAGCGGCACGGGAAGAACGTGCGCGTTCGGACCGCCGATGTAGCGGAAGAGCGGAAGATCGGCCGAATCCGCGGCGGCCTTGGCGACGGCGAGCGAGACACCGAGGATGGCGTTCGCGCCGGCGCGGGACTTG
The DNA here is from genome assembly GCF_042677105.1 of Microbacterium koreense. Lineage (NCBI taxonomy): Bacteria > Bacillati > Actinomycetota > Actinomycetes > Micrococcales > Microbacteriaceae > Microbacterium > Microbacterium koreense. The sequence goes on along the minus strand of NZ_JBHTIM010000001.1, from coordinate 1,531,860 downwards.
TTGTCGGTGCCGTCGGTCTCGATGAGGATCTCGTCGACGATGCGCTGCTCGCTGGCGTCGATTCCTTCGATCGCCGGGCCGAGCTCCTCGATCACCGCGGCGACGGCCTTCTGTACACCCTTTCCGCCGTAGCGGCCCTTGTCGCCGTCGCGGAGTTCATACGCCTCGAACGCGCCGGTCGATGCGCCCGACGGAACGGCGGCACGCTGGACGATCCCGTCGTCCAGCAGCACCTCCACCTCAACGGTCGGGTTGCCACGCGAATCCAGGATCTCGCGTGCGCCTACTGCCTCGATCTGTGCCACTTCAGGGTCTCCTTCAGTCGTGGAGGTGGATCTTCGGAACGTCGTCGGCCCGGTGTCCACCTTAGCGATCGTGAGGCTCCCCCACAGGCGTCAGACGACGAGGGCGATCGCGACACCGTCCCACCCCTTGGCATCGAGCGTCTGCAACGCCGTCGCATCGAAGCGCGGATCACGGGCGAGCATCTCAAGCCCCCGTTGCACACCGATGATCTGCGGGTCTTCGGTGGCGGGATTGGCGACCGCACCCGATCTGCCGATGTTGTCGACCACGACCACGGTGCCGGGGCGCCCGAGCCGTGCCGCCCAGTCGAGGTAGATCGTGTTCGACTCCTTGTCCGCATCGATGAAGACGAGATCGAACGGCTCGGAGCCCTCGAGGTCGGGGAGCACCTCGGCTCCGCGCCCGACGCGGATCTCCACGCGGTCACCCACACCGGCGCGATCGACGTTGACCCGCGCGACATGCGCGTTGCGCGGTTCGGCTTCGATCGTGACCACGTGACCGTCCGCCGGAAGCGCCCGCGCCAGCCAGATCGTGGAGTAGGCGCCGAGCGTGCCGATCTCGAGCACACGCCGCGCCCCGCAGATGCGCACGAGGAGGTTGAGGAGCTTTCCGTTGAGCGGCGCGACCTCGATCGAGGGCAGCCCTGCCGCATCTTGATCTGCGACGGCGCGCCGCAGCGCGGCATCCTCTTCGACGAGGGTCGACGCGAGGTAGGCGTCCACGCGACGCCATCCGTCCGGCGTGGGGGTGTTCATGCCCCCAGTCGACCGCGCCGATCTCCCCGCGTCAAGCGGTCCTTTCGGCACGTTCTGCGAGAGCGTCCAACAGGCCCGCGCCGGTCTCGGCGTCATCGACGGTCACCACGAAGGTCCGCCCCCGGTGACGGGTGACTTCGATCGCCTCACCACGGTGCATGACCACGCCGAAGCGTCCGTCCAACGAGAGGCGGATGCCCCATCCCCCGAACTGCGACATCGGACTGACCTCGATCACCGAAACGCTCGCGATATCTGCCAGGGGAACACGGAAACGCGGGATGCCGAGAAGCGAGGCGACGCGGAGCCCGCCGGCGTCGACACGGACGCGGAACACGCACATGGTCACGGTGAGGACCAGGAGCAGGACGGCGAGGAGGACGATCACCCACGCCACCGCACTGTCTGACAGCACGAACACGACCGCGAGACCGGCCATGAGGAGTGTGGCAAGGACGATGAAGACCAGTCCCGGCGTCGACATGGTCGTCGTGCGCAACCACACGGCCTGCTCGCCCTGACCGAGCGTGATGTCGGCCGGCGAATGCCCCGCGGGCGACCCCCCGCTGAGGGTTACCGCCGGTTGCGCGAACCACGCGATGACGCCCACGACGGCACCGGTGAGCGCTCCGACGGCGAAGGGCAACAGGATGGACGGTGCCGCGGTGGGGTCGGTGAGTCCGCGCTGTGTACCGAACGACCACGTGATGCCGACGGTGAGGAACACCACGATCGCCGGTCCGAGCGCACCGACGAACCGCTGCGTCGGACCCCACTCCCCCGCGCGCCAACCGGGCAGCGCGCATGCCGCCAGCAACACCACGATCAGCGCGACCGTGGCGGCCAGGATGACCGGGGTCGACCACGCCGGACCGAACCCGTCAGCGCCGGAGGCATCCCAGTGGATCGCAATCGTCTCCGGCATCTCCGGCAGCCACAGGAGCATGAGCCCGACGCCGACCAGGCCGACCAGGAGCGGCAACACGATGCCGAACGTGACATACGCGCGGTGCGCGCGACGGACGGCGAGGTTGGACGTGGTCATTCGTGCTCCTTCATCAGTGAGGCCAGGGTTTCCGTGGATATTCCGAGCGCGCGAGCGCGTGCCGCGAGGTCGGTGATCTCGTCGTGCAGCTGCGCCAGCGCCGTGGCCCGTTCGGTGACGGTGGCACCACGCCCGCGGCGCATGTCGACCAGACCTTCGTCGCGCAGGTCTTGGTACGCGCGCAACACGGTGTGGAGGTTGACACCGACAGCTGTCGCGACCTCGCGCGCGGGCGGGAGCCGATCTCCCGCACGGATCCGGCCGGCGCCGATGTCGGCGCGGACGGAGGCTGCGATCTGCGCGAAGATCGCAGTGTCACTCGCCGGGTCGATTCGGATCAGCATGGCCCTAGCGCAGAACCACGCGGATCATCGAGGCGCCTCCGATGTCGCCGGGGCAACGACACCCGAGCGGAATTGCCGCGCCGCGACGATGACGACCACCATGACGGCGATGATCGCCCAGGCGACGAGCCCCAAGGGGCCGACCACGGCGAGGTCCGGCGTCTCTCCGACGGCGACGAACACGAGGATCAACCCGCCCACGGCGTTCAGCGAGCCGTGTGCGAGCACCGCGGGCCACAGCGACGCGCTCCGAAGCCGCAGCCACCCGAGCAGCACTCCCCACGCCACGCAGCCCCCGACCATGAAGGCCAGTCCCGTGCCATCGGGACGGGCGAAGTTGTACCCGAGCAGGATGACCGGGGCGTGCCACAGCCCCCACACCGCGCCCGTGATCAGCACCGTCGGCCACGCGCCGAGCGGCAGGAGCGCGCCGTGGAGCCAACCGCGCCACCCCAGCTCCTCCCCGAAGGCGAGGACGCTGTTCACAAGCGCACCGACGGGGATCGCGACGATCTGAACGATGACGAGGACGATGATCGGCGGAAGCGGCGCCCCTGCCGACGCCGAACTGATCTGGGCGGCGAACCCCGAGAACTCCACGAGGTCGAGCTCCACGAGTCCGAAGGCCGCAGACACCGCGATCGTCGCGACGACGACGACGATCGGTGCGATGAGTCCGATGCCGAGGAAAAGGAAGAACCTGCCGAGCGGGCGCAGAGGCGCCATGCCCAACGCACGGGCGCGAGGTGCCCCGGGAGTGCGGAACACCCCCATGACGATCACCGTCGCCAGCGCAGGCGTGACCATCATGAGGGTGATGAAGACGGTCGCCAGCGGCGAGGCGAGCCCCTCGCCCAGCCACAGCGGCAGGACCGCGAGCCAGGCAAGACCACAGGCCAGAACGACGAACGTGACCACGGCCACCCACGGCACGCCGGCGCGCCCGGCGGGTGTCAGCGCGGGCGTCGTCTCACGTCGATCGGTGGTCACGGCATCCTCCTCCAGAAACGCACAGCCATTATTCTATGACAAGTAGAATACTTTGTGCGGGGTTCGTTTGTCGAGCCACCACAAGGGATTCCTTCCCTCACCTGCCCCACCGCCACACTGACCGCATGCGCGTCACACCTCGCCGTCTGGCCCTCGCAATGAGCCTGTGGGCTCCCAATCTCTGGAGCGGCATCCGCGTCCGCCGCTTCGCGGACGACTGGACGAGCGCCACCGTCGAACTGCACGTGAACCTGATCACCCGCAACTACGTCAAGACCGCGTTCGGGGGATCGATGTCGGCGATGACCGACCCGTATTTCTTCATGCTCGTCATGCATCAACTCGGGCGGGACTACGTCGTCTGGGACACCCGCGGCGAGATCGAGTACGTCAAGCCCGGGCGCGGCGTTCTCACCGCCCACTTCGAGGTCTCCCCCGAGACCGTCGCCGATCTGCGCGAACGTGCGCGCGGGGGCGCGAAGGTGCTCGAATGGTTCGAGACCGAGATCACCGACCGCGATGGCGATGTCGTCGCGCGCGTGCGGCGCGAGGTGTACATCCGCGAGAAGCGACGCGTCACCGAATCAGGTCGCGCCGCCTGAAGCGACTCACGTGTCGTGCTCGATGATGCCCGCATCCTGCCGATGGTCGTCGACGTCGTCGGCCGGGTAGCTTGCGACCTCGGGTCGCGCCCGCAAGAACAGCGCGCTGACGGCGAGTCCGCCCCACACAACGAGAATCGACAGCGTCAGGAACACCACGGCGATCGTGGTCATGACCGCACCTCCTTCGAGCCGGCCCCGGACTTCTCGGTCGCCGAGGGCGGGTAGGCCGGCCAAGCGACGAAGTCATCGGGCGAGCGACGCCACGGCAGCACCGTGAAGACCACGGCGCCGACGACGAGCACCGCCACAGCACCCCATCCGAAGACGACGAGGTACCACGGCGGCATCCCCTCATACCCCTCGGTGATCAGCGAGATGATCCGCGAGACGAGCATGTACCCGAGGATCACAGGCCCGATCACACCGACGAGCACGATCCAGATCGACCCCACGCGGAAGGTCGACAGCGCGTTGAGGTGGTATCGCAACTCGCCCCCCTTGCGCGCCACCCAGATGACGAGCACCGAGGTGAGGATCGCCGACGCGACGATGCCGATGTTGTTCGTCCACTGGTCGACGACGTCGAGAGCGAGCAGGCCCGTCGTCGTCGAGAAGATGAGCACCGACAGCACCGCCGAAACCCCGCCGACCGCGAACGCCGCGGCGCGACGGGTGATCGAGAACTTCTCTTGGATCGCTGCCGAGACGACCTGCAGAACCGAGACCAGCGACGTGAAGCCGGCGAGGGCGAGCGTGCCGAAGAACAGACAGCCGAACAACGGCCCGCCCGGCATCTGCGACACGATGGCCGGGAAGGTCATGAACGACAGTCCCACCCCGGTGAGGCTCTCGAGCTCATCGACGGCCACGCCCTGCTGGAAGGCGAAGAAGCCGAGGGTGGCGAACACGCCGATGCCGGCGAGGATCTCGAACGACGAGTTCGAGAAGGCCACGACGAGTCCGGGCGAGGTCAGGTTCGACCGCCGACGGCGATAGGACGCGTACGTGATCATGATGCCGAAGGCGATCGACAGCGAGAAGAAGATCTGACTGTATGCCGCGATCCACACGTTGGGATCGGCCAACGCGCCCCACTCTGGAGTGAACAGTGCGTTCAGCCCGTCCGCGGCGCCGTCGAGGAAGAGAGCCCGGACGACGAGGATGATGAAGGCGACGATCAGGATCGGCAGCACGATGACGTTCGTGCGCTGCACCCCCTTGGCGATACCGGCAGCCAGCACCACGATCGTGAGAACCCAGACGATCACGAGGGGAATGAGCACGCCCGGCACGAAGTCGAAGCTGAACCCGGGGTCACCGACCTGCAGATACTCGCCGACGAAGAAGGCGACCGGATCGTCGCCCCAGCGCAGGTCGAACGAGAACACGAAGAAGCTCAGCGCCCACGCGATGACGACCGTGTAATAGAGGCCGATCACGAACGCGATCGTCGCCTGGAACCAGCCCAGAGACTCCATCCATCTACCGAGGCGGCCGCCGAGGCGACGGAACGCGGTGGGCGCGGCGCCGCGGAAGCGATGGCCGATCGCGTAGTCGAGGAACAGGATCGGGATGCCTGCGGTGAGAAGGGCAACGAGGTACGGGATGAGGAAGGCTCCCCCGCCGTTTTCGTACGCGACGCCGGGGAAGCGCCAGATGTTTCCGAGACCGACGGCTGACCCGATCGCCGAGAGGATGAAGCCGACTTGGCCGGTCCATTCCTCGCGGGGCGCGGGTGCCGCCGCCTGGGGTGCTCGATCCATGCGGGCCACAGTGCCTCCTCGTCAGTACTGCGCGACGATCGTCCGCGGTATCGGAACGTTAGCAGTCCGACGGCCGTTGCGGGTGTCGGCTCGACGAGGCACGGATGCGGTCGGTGACGACCGGCGCGAGGGCTTCGGCAGTGCGCCGGTAGCCGAGCGCGCTCGGATGAAACCGGTCGAGGCTGAACATGTCGTCGGGCTGCGCCGAGAACACGGCACCGACGGCGGCGCGGAGCGACACCGGTACCGCACCCTCGTCGACCGCGACGGCCTCCTGCGCACGGGCGAGTTGGCGGGATTGCTGAGCGGCGAGCGCACGGAGTGGCTGCGGGACGGCGCGCAACGCGCCGAGGTCGGGACAGGTTCCGACGACCACGGCGGCACCCCGAGCGCGCAGCTGCCGAATGGCGTGTCGGAGGTGCTCCGCCGAGGTCGCCGTCGGCACGCGGTGGGTGACGTCGTTTCCGCCCACGATGATCACTGCGACATCGGGGCGATACCCATCGTCCAGCCCGGCGATCTGCGCCTCGAGTGCGGACGACTCCGACCCGACGACCGCCGCCGACCGCAGGCGCACCGGGCGTCCGAGCTCTCGCGCGACATCCTTCGCGAGTCGCGCCCCCAGGGTTTCTTTGGGTCGGTCTGCGCCCAGGCCGGCGGCGATCGAATCGCCGAGCACGAGCAGATCGGCCGGGTCGCCGGCGAGCCGTTTGCGCCACACCCGATCGGCATCGAGGGCCTGTTCACCGAGCGGCTTGCCGATCCGACGGCGTGCGATCGCCGCCTGACGCGCGAGCATCCAGCGTGTCGCGGCGAGCGCCGCGACGACTCCGACCACGGCGCCCACGAGCACCGAACTGATGCGACCCACACCAGCATTCGAACCCGCGCGGGTGAACGTCAGGTGTCGTGAGGTCGCGACACGGGGATCCCCGTATCGCGAACCAGGTAGATCCAGGGGAACGACCGGCAGCCGACGATCCATCCGTCGGACAGTTCGTGCGCCAGCGACGCGCGCCAGAGGATGCGGCGGTTCTCCCACCGGGTGTCGGTTCGCACCATCCGGTGGGAGAGCATGCCGGCTTCGACGGTATGCCAGCCTTCGCGCCCGGCGGCGTCGAGTTCGGTGAGCTCATCGAACGCCGTCACCGGGCCGAGCCACCGCTCGGCGTCGGCGGCGTCCCCCGTCGGGATGCCGAATCGCTGTTGCGCGGCCTGGCGTGACATGCCGAGTTCGTCACCGATACGTGCCCAGCTCGCCCCGGCAGCGCGCGCCGAGGCAATGGATCGCTGCAGGATTCGCTCTGTCTCGCTCGCAGCCTCCGCGCTCGCCGAGACCAGGGCGAGGTGACCCTCCAGACCGGGTGCCGCAGCGTCGTCGAGTCCGGCTTCGTCCCACACAGCGCGTCCGAGAGCGCCGGCGAGGTCGCTCACGCCCCCGCGTCCTGGCTCGGGAGCCACGCCCGCCGCGAGACCGGGTTGCGGACCCCGTGGGCGTACCCCATGAAATAGGCGCCGACGACGACGAGACCGATCCCCCCGCCGAGCGCCAGGCCGCCGAGGAACCCACCCCAGTCGAGTCCGATGCCCACGAAGACGATCACGCCGCCGACGAGAATTGCCGCGAGTGCGGCGATCGCGATGCGTCGCGAGAAGCGGTCGGTGCGCTGCGTGTAGGTGTTCATCTGTCAATCATCAGTTGACAGACCGGGATGTCAACCGATTCTTGACATCCCGTCAGCCGAGCGGCTTGATCTCGAGAGACTCGGGCGCCGCGCCCGAGGAAACGGTGGCGAACGCGGTGTATCCATCGGATGCGGCGCGTTCCAGGAGCGCCTTGAGGTTCTTCGTCCGCTGCTCGAGGCGCACGCGCGAGCCACCCGCGACGAGGGTCGCCTTGTGCGCCAGCAATTCGGCCACGGGAACGTCGCGGTCGTGCACGAGGACGACCGCCGGGGCATCCGTATCCGCGTCGCCGGAGACGAGATCGACGATCCGCTCGAACCCGATGGAGAAACCGACCGCGGGCACGTCCTGCCCGAGGAACCGCCCGATCATGCCGTCGTAGCGGCCGCCGCCGCCGAGCGAGTATTCGACCGAGGGGTGGGCGAGTTCGAAGATCGTGCCGGTGTAGTAGCCCATCCCCCGCACGAGGAACGGATCGAACACGAGCGGGATGTCGGACTCACCCCGCGCCGCCGCGACGGCGGCGCCGATCCCGACGAGATGGTCCACGATCTCGTCCGGTGCGTTGTCCGGCAACGCCCGGCGGATCTGCTCCGCACCGAACGGTAGGTACTCGCGCGTCTGCGGGCGCAGAAGGAAGGCTGCGAAGGCTTCGACCGCGCTCGCCGTCGCGGCACGTTCGCGCAATTCGGCGATCACCCCGTCAGGCCCGAGCTTGTCGAGCTTGTCGATCGTGATCAGGACCCCCGGACGCTCGTCAGGACCGAACCCGAACGAGTCCAGCATCCAATCGAGAACGCGCCGGTCGTTGATGCGGATGCTTCCGCCGTCGAGCCCGAGGGCGTCGAGGGTGTCGAGCGTCGCGACCGCGAGCTCTGCCTCGGCCCGCGGCGAAGAGTCGCCGATGATGTCGATGTCGCACTGGACGAACTGCCGGTAGCGCCCCTTCTGGGGTCGCTCCGCGCGCCACACCGGGGCGATCTGAATCGACCGGAAGACCGTGGGAAGGTGCCCGCGGTTGCTGGCGTAGAAACGCGCGAGGGGAACAGTGAGGTCGTACCGCAGACCGAGATCGGCGAGCGCCGCAGGATCATCGGCACCCGCGCGCACGGCGTCGGCATCGAGCCCGCGGCGAAGGACGTTGTAGGCGAGCTTTTCGTTGTCGCCGCCGATGCCCGCATGCAATCGGGCGTACTCCTCGAGCACCGGAGTCTCGATCTCATCGAACCCATGGGCCCGGTACCGATCCCGGATGATTGTGAGCACCCGCTCGCGACGGGCCTTGTCGGCGGGGAGGAAGTCGCGCATCCCGCGCGGCGGATTCACTGCTGCCACGCGTCTATCCAACCAGCTTCGCGGTCCTTACCGAGAACAGCCACCCGGGCTCGGCGAACCACTGGTCCTCGCGCCGTAGTTGATCATGGTGATGCGGGGAACCGCGAACGCGTGCACAATGACTCGTGCGGGTGGTGATGCTCGCACGAGTTCGACTCACGCGGCGTGAGGCACGATCCGATCCCTGCGCCCCGACCGGCTATGCGAAGGGACCGCTCGATGGATACCGACTCGCGGGGCTCGTCGCGAACGCACCGTCGGGACGAGGGCGATGACTGACGCGTCCGCGACGACCGCCCGCGCCGGCGCCGTTCTCGCGGCGACCTGCCTGTCGACGCTCATCGTCAACGCGAACACGTCGGCGGTGTCGATTCTGTTGCCGGCCATCAGTGACGACACCGGCACGTCCGTCGACCTCCTCCAGTGGGCGGTCACCGGGTATTCACTGGTGGGGGCCGCGGTGATCGTCACCTCGGGAGCACTGGGTGACGTGTTCGGGCGTAAACGCGTGTTTCAGCTCGGGCTCGCACTCTTCGTCGTGTCGTGCGTGCTCATCGCCCTGTCGACCTCCGGTGCCGGCGTGATCGTCGGCCGGTTCATCCAGGGTGCCGCCGGTGCAACGATCCTCGCCTGCGGCCTGAGCCTTCTCACCGTGGCCAACAAGGGAGCGGCTCAGCTGAAGGCGGTGTCCCTCTGGGGCGCGGCAGCCGCCGTGGGCGCGGCCATCGGACCGCTCCTGGGCGGTTTGCTGGTCGGAATCACCGGATGGCAAGGGCTGTTCTGGATCGACGCCGCCGTCGGCGTCGTGTGCATGGTGATCACGTACATCGGCGTCAGCGAATCGCGCGATCCCGCGCGCTCGAAGTCGATCGACTATGCCGGGAGCGCGCTGGTGGCGATGATCCTCGCGCCGCTCATCCTCGCCCTCAGCAACGGCAGCGTGTGGGGGTGGGGCTCGATTGCCACCCTCGGTAGCTTCGCGGTTGCGGTAGCTGCGGGTGTGGCGTTCGTGGTCGTCGAGAAGCGTGTCGCGGTGCCGCTCATCAATATCGACATCCTGCGCAACCGCGTGCTCGTCGGCTCCACGATCGCGATTCTCATCGGCGCCGGCACCATCAACGCGCTCATGTACGTCGTGAGTCTGTACTTTCAGGACCCTGCTTCGCTGGCATTCACCCCACTGCAGGCCGGTCTTGCCACGTTGCCGGCAACCGTCGGCCTCGTGCTCATCGCGCCCCTGGTCCCCAGGTTGGCGGCGAAGCTCGGCGGACGTCAGTTGGTGGGCGTCGGCTTTCTCATCAGCGCCATCGGGTTCGCGGTGATGGGTGTCGCGAAAGCGGACTGGACCTATGCCGCGTTCGTGCTCCCCCTCATTGCCGTCGCCGTCGGCATGGGCCTGTCCAACGGACCCGCCTCCGCCGCCTCGACGGCGTGCGTGCCGGCGAACGAGGTCGGCGCCGCGTCTGGCGTGTCCAACATGGCTCGATACGTGGGCGCAGCGGTGGCGACGGCGATCGCGGCCGGGTTGTACAGCTCGGTGACGGCCTCGAAAGTCGAGGAAGGACTCGCGCGGGCCGACGCCCTCGTCTCCGGGATCGGCACGGTCTCATGGGTGATGGCGATCTTCTCCCTGTGCGGAGTAGCGATGGCCGTCGTCATGGGCAGGCGCGCCCGCGCCGGGATCGGGGGCGGGGAGGACGTCGTGGCGGCGGTGTCAGCGCACTCCCTGACGCTGCCGACTTCGGCGACGCCGCACGATCCCGCCGATCCAATGCGAGATTGACAGCTACTGACCGGTGGGCTGCCTTCTGCGCGTCGAGCGGTGTGGAACGCGCTCGCGGGCGGCCTCGGTATCGCCCTCACCGTTCTCGTCGCAAGCCCCGCACTGAAGGCGGCGTCATCCCGGCGGTCACGGACGTGGAGGGCTACGGCGCTCTTTAGGCCTCGGCGGCAACGACCTCGTCACCGAGCCGGCGGAGCCGCTGACGCAGGGCGCGCTCGGCATCCCACCCCTGTTCGCGGGCGGCCGCGACCAGGGCGAGCAGCGCGTCGCCGAGTTCGGATTCGCTCGTCGGCGGACCCGTTGGATCGTCCGCGCGCACACCGACGTCTCCGGCACGCCCCAGCATCTTCTGCGCGAGCGCGAGCGACGGCATCCGCTCACTCACCCCGTCGAGCACGCTCGAGCGCGCACGTTTCTCGGCGGCCTTGGCGGCGTTCCAGTGCACGAGCACCGCCTCAGGCGTCTCGGCGACCGCATCGGAGAACACGTGCGGGTGCCGTCGCACCATCTTGTCGGTGAGCCCGCGCGCGACGTCGTCGATGTCGAAGGGCGCGTCAGCGTCGCGTGAAGCGATCTCGGCGTGGAAGAGCACCTGCCACAGGAGGTCGCCGAGTTCCTCGCGGAGGTCATCACGAGTGCCTGCTTCGACGGCGTCGACGAGCTCCGCGCTCTCCTCGATCAGGTAGGGAACGAGCGCGTCGTGGTCGATCTGCTGCGTCCACACGCAGTGGTCACGCACCGCGCGCATCGTCCCGGCGGCGGCGCGCAACGCATCGCCGGTGCCCTCGCGGGGATCCGGCGCTGCCGGACTCACGCGATCTGTCCCTCGTGCGAATCCGTCTCGGGCAACGCGTCGTCACGGGTCGCCGGGCGCGTGCGGCGGTAGTGGCGCGCACGCTGGGCCACGAAGATCGCCGCCAACACGATCGAGATCGCCGACCCGCCGAGCACGCCGAGGGTGGCCTCGTCGCGGATGAGCTTGTCGCCGGCGAACGCGAGCTCCGACAGCAGCAGAGAAACCGTGAACCCGATGCCGCCCAGTGCCCCGGCAGCGATGAGGTCCATGAGGCTCAGATGCGGGGTCGCGCCCCGGTTTCCGATGCGCAACGACACCCACCCGGCGACGGAGATGCCGATGATCTTGCCGACGGGGAGAGCGACGAGGATGCCCCAGAACGCCGGCGACAGCTGTGCGGGCGAGACCATCGGGATCGCGACGAGGGCGGCCGAGAAGGCGAACAGCGGCAGGACGATTCCGTTGACCCACGGCTCGAGCGCGTGGCGCGTGCGAAGCGCCGGTTGCTGCGCCATCGCGAGCCCGAGGGCGACACCGGCGATCGTGGCGTGAACGCCCGAGAGGTAAACGAGCACCCACGTGGCGATCCCGACGACGACGAGCAGGATCGAGACGGGAACGCGCCCACGGCCGTCCAGCTGGCGGCTCAGGAATCCGAACACGACGACGGCCACGGCGGCCAGCGCGAGCAGCCCGACGTTGACGTCGTTCGTGAAGAGCACGGCGATGAAGACGATGCCCACGATGTCGTCGAGGATCGCGAGGGCGAGCAGGAAGATCCGGATACCCGAGGGCAACCCCTTGCCGAAGACGGCGAGCACGCCGAGGGCGAAGGCGATGTCGGTCGCGGTCGGGATGGGCCATCCGTTCGCGGCGTCGGACCCGGCCGCGAAGAGCAGGAAGACGCCGATCGGGACGATGACGCCACCGGCGGCGGCGATGGCGGGCTGGAGCGCCTTGCGGGCCGAGTTCAGCTCACCGTTGGTCAATTCGTACTGCAGCTCGACGGCGACGATGAAGAAGAAGATCGCAAGCAGACCGTCTTGCACCCAGTGCCCGACCGACATCTCGAAGACACCCGGGATGCCGATGTAGGAATCCTTGATCCCCTCGACTGCGGGGCCGAGCGGAGAGTTCGCGACGATGAGGGCGAGCACCGCTGCCGACAGCAGGATGATCGCGGGAAAGCGGGCGGAACGGAGGAGGGCCACACGGGTCCTTTCGACGGGGAAACGGAGCGGGTCGTTTTCGAGTCGCCGACCAGACTTCCCGGCACACCAGGGGCCCAGTCTACCGATGTGCCCACCGCCGGGGGCGGGAAGGGCCGGTCGCGGGGGTCTTCCGTTTCACGCGAGACTCGATCCTCACCGCGAGAATCAGCGGCCACGGCTGATTCTCGCGCGCAGAACCGATTCCCGGGCGGGGCCGTGACATCGGCGAAACACGACCTCGCTAGCGTGGAGGGATGCGCGAACCCACCCCCACCGAGGCCATCGACCTCGTCGGACGATACGAAGCCGAGCAGGAGATCCCCGAGCGGATGCGCGCCGACGTGCGCCTGCTGGGCGAACTGCTCGGGCAGGTGCTGCGCGAGAGCGGGTCGCCGGGTCTCTTCGACGACGTCGAACGCCTGCGGATCGCGACGATCCAGGCCTACACCGACGAGTCCGACGAAGCCTTCGCCCGCGCGGCGGCGATCGCGGACGGATTCACCGTCGAGCGGGCAGACGAAGTCGCGCGCGCTTTCACCGCGTACTTCCATCTGGTGAACCTCTGCGAAGAGCACCAACGCGTGCGTGTCCTGCGCGAGCGCGACGGCCGCCCCGACAAAGAGCAGGCGGGGGACTCGGTCGCTGCCGCATTCGTCCGACTCGCCGCCGAGGTCGGCGACGACACCGCCCTGCGGCGGTTGCAGGGGCTGCGCTTCCACCCGGTGTTCACCGCGCATCCGACCGAAGCCCGCCGCCGCGCCGTGTCCACGAGCATCCGGCGCCTGGCGTCGCTTCTCGGCGAGCGCGACATGGCCGAGCGCAACGGTGCCGACGAGCGGCGGGCCGAGCGCCGGATGCTCGAAGAGATCGACACACTGTGGCGCACGGCACCGTTGCGTCCCGAAAAGCCCGCGCCCACCGACGAGGTGCGCGCTGTCATGGCGGTGTTCGACGACACGCTCTACACCAGCGTCCCCCGCGTGTATCGCCGCGTCGACGACGCCCTGCAGGGCCCGGGAGCGGGCAGCCGCGCTCCCGTCGTGCGCCCCTTCGTGCGCATCGGCTCGTGGGTGGGCGGAGACCGCGACGGCAACCCGTTCGTGACGGCTTCGGTGACCCGCAAGGCGGCTGCGATCGCGAGCGAGCACGTGCTGCTGGGCCTCGAGCGCACCGCCGCGCGCATCGGACGGACGTTGACCCTGGATGCCGCGACGACCCCGCCGAGCGCGGCGCTCGACGCGCTGTGGCACCGCCTGAAGGGCGCCGACGAAGAGGCGGCACAAGAGATCGCCAAGCGCTCGCCGGGCGAGCCGCACCGGCGCATCCTCCTGCTCATTGCGCGCAAGATCGCCGCAACCGGTGCGCGCGACGCCGATCTCGCGTATCGCGACCCCGAGCATCTGCTGGCCGATCTACGGATCGTGCAGGAGTCGCTCGTCGCCGCAGGGGCCCCACGTCAGGCGTACGGACACCTTCAGCAACTCATGTGGCAGGTGGAGACCTTCGGCTTCCACCTCGCCGAACTCGAGGTCCGTCAGCACTCCGCGGTGCACGCGAAAGTGCTCGCCGAGCTCGAGGCCGGTGGCGAGCGCAGCGAGCTCACCGAAGAGGTGCTCGATGTCTTCCGCGCAATCGCGTACCTGCAGGAAAGATTCGGTCCGCGTGCGGCCGGTCGCTACATCGTGTCGTTCACGCAGTCGGCGAGCGACCTCACCACGGTGCACGAACTCGCTCGGTGGGCAGTCGGGCCGGGCGGGACTCCCCCGGTGCTCGACGTCATCCCGCTCTTCGAGACGTTCGCCGATCTGCAGGCGGCTCCGGGGATCCTCGCCGAAGTCGTCGAGCACCCGGCGTTCGCCGCACGGTTGGAGGCGACCGACCGCCGAATGGAGGTCATGCTCGGGTACTCGGACTCGTCGAAGGACGTCGGGCCGGTCGCAGCGAACCTCGCGCTCTATGAGGCGCAGGCGCTGATCGCTGCGTGGGCACGCGAGAACGGCATCGAGCTGACCCTGTTCCACGGGCGCGGCGGTGCGCTCGGCCGCGGTGGCGGGCCCGCCAACTCGGCGATCCTCGCGCAGCCCCCTCACTCGGTGGACGGCCGATTCAAGCTCACCGAACAGGGTGAGGTGATCTTCGCCCGTTACGGCGATCCGGCGATCGCCATGCGCCACATCGATCAGGTCGCCGCTGCGGTGCTCCTTGCATCCGCCCCCTCGATCGAAGACCGCAACCGTGCCGCCGCCGAGCGCTACGCAGATGTGGCCGCCACCATGGACGCCGCCTCGCGCGAACGGTTCTTCTCGCTCGTGAAGGCCGACGGTTTCGCACCGTGGTTCGCGCAGGTGACTCCGATGGAGGAGCTCGGCTCCCTCGCCCTCGGGTCGCGCCCGGCGCGCCGCGGCCTGTCTGTGGAGTCCCTCGACGACCTTCGGGCGATCCCGTGGGTGTTCGCGTGGAGCCAGGCTCGCATCAACCTCGCCGGGTGGTTCGGACTCGGCTCGGCACTCGAAGCCGTCGGCGACGTCGACCTACTGACCGAGGCCTACGAGCAATGGCCACTGTTTCGCACGATGATCGACAACGTGGCGATGAGCCTCGCCAAGGCCGACGACCGCATCTCACGCGAATACCTGGCACTCGGTGACCGCGACGACCTCGCCGCGCTCGTGAGCGAAGAGATGGCGCTGACCCGGTCGTGGGTGGAGCGGGTTTCAGGCGGCGTCGGGCTCCTCGGCAACCGCCCGGTGCTGCAACGAGCGGTGAAGATGCGTAGCCCCTACGTCGACGCTCTATCGCTCCTGCAGCTGCGCGCTTTGCGTGCCTTGCGTTCCGGGTCACAGGACGACGCGCAGCGCCGCCTCCTGCTCCTGTCGGTGTCCGGCGTATCCGCCGGCCTGCAGAACACGGGGTAAGCCGCTACTAGGGTGGCAGGGGGCGATCCCCCTCCGACCCCTGCTCCCGGCCCGAAAGCTCCACCGTGACCGAGACCCTCTCTGCCCTGCCCGAGCCCGTCCGCGACGTGTACGCCACCGTCCGGCGACGCAACCCCCATGAGCCGGAGTTCCTCCAGGCCGTCCATGAAGTCCTCGAGTCGATCGTGCCGGTCCTCGAGCAGCATCCTCGGTTCGTCGACGGCGGGATTCTCGAGAGGCTCGTCGAGCCCGAACGCCAGATCATGTTCCGGGTGCCGTGGGTCGACGACGATGGACGTCTGCAGGTCAACCGCGGGTTCCGCGTGCAGTTCTCGTCGGTCCTGGGGCCGTACAAGGGCGGGCTGCGCTTTCACCCCTCTGTGGATCTGTCGATCGTGAAGTTCCTGGGATTCGAGCAGATCTTCAAGAACGCCCTCACCGGCCAAGGCATCGGTGGCGCCAAGGGCGGTAGCGACTTCGATCCCCACGGCCGCTCCGATGCCGAAGTCATGCGGTTCTGCCAGTCGTTCATGAATGAGCTGTACCGCCATCTCGGCGAGCACACCGACGTCCCCGCCGGCGACATCGGTGTCGGTTCCCGCGAGATCGGCTACCTGTTCGGCCAATACCGCAAGATCACGAACCGACACGAGTCGGGCATGTTCACCGGCAAGGGCGTGCAGTGGGGTGGAGCCGAGGTTCGCACCGAGGCGACGGGATACGGCGCCGTGTTCTTCGCCGAAGAGATGCTCGCCGTGCGCGGATCATCTCTGGCAGGCCTGCGTGTCGGCGTCTCGGGGTCGGGCAACGTCGCGACCTACGCGATCACGAAAGCCTGGCAGCTGGGCGCGACCCCGGTGACGGCGTCGGACTCGTCGGGTTACGTCGTCGACGACGATGGCATCGACGTCGAGCTGCTGCGCCAGGTCAAGGAGGTCGAGCGTCGACGGATTTCGGAGTACGCCGAACGTCGACCCTCGGCACGTTTCGTCGCCGATGCCCGCCCGTGGGAGGTCGCGATCGACATCGCGGTGCCCTCCGCCACTCAGAACGAACTCGATCTCGACGATGCGCGCGCCCTCATCGCGGGCGGTGTGCGGGCGGTGTCCGAGGGCGCGAACATGCCGTGCACCCCGGGTGCGGTCAGCGCGTTCCAGCAGGCGGACGTGCTGTTCGGTCCCGGAAAAGCCGCCAACGCGGGCGGTGTGGCGACCTCCGCACTCGAGATGAGCCAGAACGCCGCCCGTCAACGCTGGACGTTCGACGACTCCGAAGCGAAGCTGCGCCAGATCATGAGGGACGTCCACGACGCCGCGTACGCGGCGGCCGAGCGCTACGGCCACCCCGGTGACTACGTGGTCGGGGCGAACTCGGCGGGGTTCGAGCGCGTCGCGCACGCGATGCTCGCCCAGGGGGTCATCTGACGCGCGCGCCGCGTCACCGACTCAGTCGTCGATCCGCCGGTCGTCCGCGTGCCGCGCGAGACTACGCCCATATCGCTCGGTGAGTTGCGCCATGAGGTCGGGGGTGTCTCGATCGAGCCCGAAGACGTAGCCGGGAAAGTCGAGTTCGCGCTGGGCTCTCTCGATCTCTTCGTGCCGCTCCGGTGACAGAATCTGCACCGGCTCGCCGACGGCGACCCATCCGATCGGCACGATCGAGTCCGCCGGCAGCGTCGTGCGCAGGTGCACGACGGCGTTGATGCGCACTTCACTGCGTGCCCCGATGCGAGCGCCGTTGAAGACCCGCGTGCCGGTGGCGAGGAACACCTCCTCGTCGATGGCGGCACCCGAGATGCTCGCCATCGGGCCGACGAGCACGTGGTCGCCGAGGTGCACGGAATTGGTCGCGGTCGCACGCACGAGCGCGTTCTCCATGACGATGGCGTGGGCGCTGAGTGTGACGGCCCCACCCTCAGCGGTGATCACGGCGCCGTGCAGCACGTGGCAATCGGGACCGATCTCGACGTCTCCGCTGATCACGGCGGTCGGCGCCACGACTGCATCGGGATGGATGCGGGGGCTCACCCCGAGGTGTTCGAACAGCACTGTTGCTCCTCGCTCCCCGTCAGCCTATGCCCAGCCCTGCGAGCTCACACCGTGGGCGCGGCCTGTTTGATCGGCCACAGCTGGTCGATGAGCTGCGCGACCCACGCGATGAGCTCACCCTCGCCCACCGGCTCGCCGCCCGCCGACGGCAGCGGCACGAGCAGGGCGTCGCCCCCCTGCACGAGCTTCGCCTTCGGGTAAAGCCGCTGCAGGCGCACCTTCATCGAATCCGGCAGGTTAGCCGGGGCGATCCGCAGATTGCTGCCCATCGCCACGACGTCGGCGAGTCCGGCCGCAGCGGCCCGACGACGCAGCCTGGCCACAGCCACGAGACCACCGACCTCGCCCGGTGGCTCGCCGTACCGGTCGGTGAGTTCGTCGATGACGAGGTCGATCGCGTCCTCGGCCGCCGTCACCGAGGCGGCCGCCGACAGCTTCTGGTACGCCTCGAGCCGCAGACGCTCGCTGTCGATGTACCCCTCCGGAATGCGCGCTTCGACAGGCAGTTCCAGTCGCAGTTCGGTGGGCCCCTCGACCTCGTCACCGCGGAAGGCCGAGACGGCTTCTCCGATCATGCGCAGGTACAGGTCGAAGCCGACCCCGGCGATGTGTCCGGCCTGCTCGGCGCCCAGGAGGTTTCCCGCGCCGCGGATCTCCAGGTCTTTCAGCGCCACTTGCATGCCCGATCCGAGGTCGTTGTTGACGGCGATCGTCTCGAGCCTGTCCGCGGCGGTTTCTGACAGCGGCTTCATCTCGTCGTAGAGGAAGTACGCATAGGCCCGCTCTCTGCCGCGCCCCACGCGCCCACGCAACTGGTGCAGCTGCGACAGCCCGTACTTGTCGGCGCGGTCGATGATGATCGTGTTCGCGTTCGCGATGTCGAGTCCGGTCTCGATGATCGTCGTCGAGACGAGCACGTCCGATTTTCGTTCCCAGAAGTCGTCGACGACCTGTTCGAGCTGGTGCTCGCCCATCTTTCCGTGGGCGACGGCGATCCGCGCCTCGGGGACGAGTTCGGCAAGATCGGCCGCGACCCGGTTGATCGATTGCACCCGGTTGTGGACGTAGAACACCTGACCCTCGCGCAGCAGCTCGCGGCGGATGGCAGCGGCGATCTGCTTGTCGTTGCGGGGGCCGACGAACGAGAGGATCGGATGCCGGTCCTCGGGCGGCGTCTGCAACGTCGACATCTCGCGAATGCCGGTGACCGCCATCTCGAGCGTGCGCGGGATGGGTGTTGCGCTCATTGCCAGGATGTCGACGTTGGTCTTGAGCTTCTTCAGCGCGTCCTTGTGCTCGACGCCGAACCGCTGCTCTTCATCGATGATCATGAGCCCGAGATCCTTGAAGATCACTTTTTCGGTGAGGATGCGGTGGGTGCCGATCACCATGTCGATCGTGCCGTCCGTCAGGCCCGCGATCGTGTCGCGCGCCTGCTTGTCGGTTTGGAAACGGGACAGCGCCTTGATCTTCACGGGAAAGCCCGCGAAGCGCTCCTGGAACGTCTCGAAGTGCTGCTTGACCAGAAGGGTGGTCGGGACGAGCATCGCCACCTGCTTGCCATCCTGGATCGCCTTGAAGGCCGCACGCACCGCCACTTCGGTCTTGCCGAACCCGACGTCGCCCGAGAGCAGCCGGTCCATCGGGATCGACTTCTCCATGTCTGCCTTGATCTCATCGATCGTCTGCAGCTGGTCGAGTGTTTCGGCGAACGGGAAGGCCTCTTCGAGTTCGCGCTGCCACGGTGTGTCGGGGCCGAACGCATATCCCTTCGCGGCCATGCGTGCCGAGTACAGCTTGACCAGTTCGACGGCGATGTCACGCACCGCCTTGCGCGCTTTGCCTTTGGCCTGGGCCCAGTCGCTTCCGCCCATCTTCGACAGGTTCGGGGCCTCGCCGCCGACGTAGCGCGAGAGCAGATCGAGCTGATCGGTCGGCACGAACAGCTTGTCACCCGGGTAGCCCCGCTTGGCGGGCGCATACTCGAGGACGAGGTACTCCCTGGTGCTTTTGACCGCGTTGCGGCCACCGCTGGAGACTTCCCGCTGCATCAGTTCGACGAACTTCCCGATGCCATGCGTGGCGTGGACGACGTAATCCCCCGCCTTCAGCTGAAGAGGGTCGACGACGTTCTTGCGGCGCGACGCGAGTTTCTTCACGACCCGCTGGTCGCCGCCGATGGTGCGCCCGTAGAACTCGGACTCCGTGATGACCGCGAGGCGGGCATCCGGAGCCTGGAATCCCCGCTCGAGGGGCGCGACGACGACGTGCGCGACGGCAGGCTCGGGCGCCTGGGAAAGGTCGTCGCTCTTTCGCGCGGCGATGCCGCGTTCAGCGAGCACATCGCGCGCCCGCTCGACCAGGCCGACACCGGAGGCGGCGACCACGACGCGCCAGCCGTCGGCGAGCAACTGGCCGACGTGTGCGGTGGCTCCGTCGACGTTGCCCTGGAACGATGGGACGACGGTGGCCGGGACTCGGATCGAGGACGCCGCCTCCAGCGCGGCGTCGATGTCGAACTGCGCACCGCCCTCCTGCGCCTCGCGGAGCGCCTCGGCGGTGTCGGCGGCGCCCGAATCGAACGAGCTGAGCGTCCACCAGACGTCTTCGCGTTCGTGCGCGGCGTCGCGCAGCGCGGGAAGAGTGACGAAGTCTCCCGCTCCGAGGTCGATGGGCGTCTCAGCGCCGGCGGTCGCCGCGCTCCACGCCGCGTCGAGGAACTCGCGGTTGGTCTCTCCGAGTGTCAGAGCGCGGGCGATCGCACGCTCGGGATCGACGAGCGCGACCGCTGCGCCACGGGGCAGGTAGTCGACCAGGGTGACCAAGCGGTCCGAGACGGCGGGGAGGAGAGACTCCATGCCCTCGACCGGGATGCCCTCCGCCATCCTCTCCAGCATCCCCCGCAGGCCGGGGAACGACGTCATCAGCTCACGCGATCGCTCACGCACCGTTTCGGTCAGCAGGAGCTCGCGGCTGGCGACCAGCTCCACCTGCGGCACATCCCCCGGGAGCGAGCGCTGGTCGGCGACCGAGAACTCGCGGATCTGATCCACTTCGTCGCCGAAGAACTCCACACGCAGAGGGTGGGCCGCCGTCGGCGGAAAGACGTCGAGGATGCCGCCGCGCATCGCGAACTCGCCACGGCGCGACACCATGTCCACCCGGTGATACGCGAGCTCCACGAGCCGCTGCGCGACAGCAGAGAGGTCGTGGCCACGTCCGCCGACCGAGAGCCGGACCGGCGGGATGTCGGTGAGTCCCGCCGCCAGCGGTTGGATCGCCCCCCGCACAGAAGCGGTGATGACCAGCGGGGTCATCGCATCCGCAGACGTCTGCGCGCATCGTTCGCCCCAGCTCGCGATGCGTCCGAGCACGTCGATGCGGTTTCCGACGATCTCGGCCGACGGGCTCAGCCTCTCATGCGGCAGGGTCTCCCACGCAGGGAAGTGCATCACGTCGGCGCCGGGTAGCAGCGCCCCGAGCGCAGGGCCGAGGGCATCAGCGCGACGCCCCGTCGGCGTGACGACGAGCATCACCGGAGGTGCACCGGAAGCCCGTCGGCGCTCGAGCAGGGCCGCGAGCATCGGAGCATCGAGCCCCTCGACCATCGAGAAGTCTGCGTCAACGGATGCCGCGGTGAGGGCATCCGCGAAGGGTTGCGCCTGTTCGAGGGCGCGCACGATCCCGGGAACTGTCACCGCTGAAGTCTACGTCGCCCCTCCGACACGCGTCGTCGGGGAACGCCTGCGCCGTAGGATGAGCGCGTGACAGATCCCGCCGTGCCGCCGCCCTCTGTTCCGCCGCAGGGTGGCGGGCCCGCGCCATCGTCACCCCCACCGATCGCCCCCGGCTATGCCGCGCCGGTGCCGCCACGATACGCCGCACCCTACGCCGGCGCCCACCCGCAGCATCCGCCCTATGCCGCGCCGTACGCGCCGGCCACCGCGGCCCCGCGTGCGCTGGGCGCCGTGCCGCCGCGCTCGACGCGGACGCTGGGGCTCATCGCCCTCGTGGCGTCGATCGTCGCCACGTTCACCGCCCCCGTCGTCGCCTCCCTCGCCGCGTTCACCGTCGGTCACACGGCCGCACTCGGCCTTTCGTCCGCCTCGGTCGACCCCTCCCTCGATTGGAGCATCCTCGCGCCGGTGCGCGAGTATGTCCTCCTCGGCGAAGTCGCGTTCTGGCTTGGCACTGCGATCGGTGTCTGGGCATTGACGCAGGGCATCGTCGCGACCGTGAAGAACGCCGGGCGCACCCTGGGCATCGTTGCCATCGTGTTCGCCGCGCTCGGCCCGCTCTTCTTCGCGTTCGCGGTGCAGATCTCGCTCACCGCCGGAATCGCATCGGGAACGACGTCACTGGGCTGACCGGCGGATGTGGGCTGACGGGCGGATGTGGGCTGACCGCGAACCTCGCTGCGGCAAGCCTCGCCGACGTCGTCACACGCGCGGCGCGTGATGCCGCTGCTGCGCGGCGAGCAACCCCTCATCGACGACCTGCTCGGCCGCATCGGCCGCGTCGGCGATCAGCACCGGTAGGTTCTCGCGCTCGGCACCACCGAAGGCGTCGAGCACCCAATCGGCGGCGTCCTGCCGGCCCGGGGGCCGTCCGATCCCCACCCGGACCCGAACGAATTCGGGAGTGGAGAGCGCCTTCGCCACGTCCCGCACGCCGTTGTGACCGCCGTGGCCACCGCCTGCCTTGAGCTTGAGGGTATCGAACGGGATGTCGAGCTCGTCGTGGATGACGATGACCCGCTCCGGCGCGATCCCGTAGAAGGCGGCAACGCCGGCGACCGGCCCGCCCGAGACGTTCATGAAGGAATTGGGTTTGGCCAAGACGAGCTTCGGGCCTCCGGGGCGCAGCCACGTCTCGGCGACGCGGGCGTTCGCCTTGTGCGTCTTGAAGGTCGCGTTGCGGCGAGCGGCGAGCTCGTCGACGACCATCTGCCCGACGTTGTGGCGGGTCCGCTCGTACCGCGGTCCCGGGTTGCCGAGACCCACCACCAACCATGCCTCTGCCATGCGCTCCATCCTGCCCGACGACGAAGGGGTGCACCCGCCGCGCAGCGGATGCACCCCTCACCACGCGTCACCCGTGGGTGACCGCGGAAATCACTCGGCGTCTTCGGACGCCTCCGACTGCTCCGCCGCCACTTCGGCGTCGGCCTCGGCGATCTCGTCCTCGGCGGCGAGCGTCGCCGCCGGAACCGAAACGGCGACGATCAGCGTGTCGGGCTCGGCGATGAGCGCCGCGCCCTTCGGGAGCGTGAGGTCTGCAGCGGTGATGTGCGCGCCCTCCTCCAAGCCCTCGACGTCGACCTCGATGTGCTCGGGAATGTGCGTCGCCTCGACCTCGAGCGCGATCGACACCGCGTCGAGGTTCGCGATCGTGCCGGGGAACGTCTCACCGACGACCGTGATCGGCACGTCGACGTGGATCTTCTCGCCCTTGCGCACGACGAGCAGGTCGATGTGCTCGATGATCTGCTGCACGGGATCGCGCTGCACGTCCTTCACGAGGGTCAGGTGGTCCTTGCCGTCGATGACGACCTCGAGCAGCGCGTTGGCGCGGCGTACGAGCAGCGACACCTGGTGGCCCGGCAGGGCGACGTGGATCGGGTCGGTGCCGTGACCGTAGATGACGGCGGGGATCTGACCGGCGGCGCGCAGACGGCGGGCGAAGCCCTTGCCGAAGTTCTCGCGCAGCTCGGCCTGGACCTTGTGATCGGGCTCGGTGGACATGACTCTCCTCGATAGATTGTGGGGCGCTTCGACTCGAACGCGAGCGCGTGAGGAGGCCCCCACACCCTCGTCGATAACGGATGCCGCGGGTGCGCCTGACTGCGCGTGCGATGTCCCTCGCCGAAGTACGGCCAGAAGTCTATCAGCGTCACCGCTACCATGAGGACGCACACCTTCATCGACCACGGAGGACCCATGACGATCGACAGCCAGCTCGCCTCCGACCTCCTGCTCGGACTCATCGCACTGATGGGCGTGGTCGGACTCGTCGCCACCGTGGGAGCGATGTTCTCGATGGGCCGCCAGGCCTACCGCAAGGATTGACAGGCACCGACGCTCTAGGCTGGGTCCGTCCCGTCACCGACCACAGGAGCATGCCCGTGTCGCACAGCGATCGCTCGAACACGACCGACGTCTCGACGGATCGAGAGGACGAGCCGGGGTCGGCGCCCGCCCACGAGGGCGCGCCACAACCGCAGCACGTCGACCGCACCGCACCACAACCGCAGGGAACCGACCGCGGTGAAGCCCACGCCAACATCGGCGTCGTCGGTCTGGCGGTCATGGGCTCGAACCTCGCCCGCAACCTCGCATCGCGTGAGGGCAACACCGTCGCCGTCTACAACCGCACGACGGCGAAGACCGATGAGCTCGTCGCTGAGCACCCCGAAGCCGGGTTCGTCGCGACCGACTCCTACGTGACCTTCGCCCAGGCGCTCACCCGACCCCGCACGGCGATCATCATGGTCAAGGCCGGGCGCGCCACCGACGCGGTGATCGACGAACTGGTCCACGTGTTCGAGCCGGGCGACATCATCGTCGACGGCGGCAACAGCCTCTTCACCGACACGATCCGCCGCGAGAAGGCCGTGCGCGAGACCGGCATCAACTTCGTCGGCATGGGTGTCTCCGGTGGAGAAGAAGGCGCCCTGCTCGGGCCGTCCCTCATGCCGGGCGGATCCGATGAGTCGTGGGTGACGTTGGGCCCCATCCTGCGTTCTATCGCCGCCGTCGCCGAAGGCGAACCGTGTGTGACGCATATCGGCCATGACGGCGCCGGTCACTTCGTGAAGATGGTGCACAACGGCATCGAGTACGCCGACATGCAGCTGATCGCCGAGGCCTACGATCTGATCCGTCGCGGAACCGGGAAGACCCCGGCCGAGATCGCGGACGTCTTCGCCGAGTGGAACCGCGGCGAGCTCGAGTCGTATCTGATCGAGATCACCGCCGAGGTGCTGCGACAGGTCGATGCCGAGACGGGTCGGCCTCTGGTCGACGTGATCCTCGACCAGGCCGGTGCCAAGGGTACCGGCGCGTGGACGGTGCAGACCGCGCTGTCGCTCGGAGTACCCGTCTCGGGGATCGCCGAGGCGACGTTCGCGCGATCGCTGTCGAGCCACCCGGAGCAGCGTTCCGTATCGCGCGAACTCCCCGGCCCGGACGCGGCGACGGCGTTCGCCGACGACCCCGATGCCTTCATCGAAGAGGTTCGACTCGCCCTGTACGCCTCGAAGATCGTCGCCTACAGCCAGGGATTCGACGAGATCCGCGCGGGCGCCGCAGAGTACGACTGGTCGATCGACCTCGGCGAAGTCGCGAAGATCTGGCGCGGCGGGTGCATCATCCGTGCGCAGTTCCTCAACCGCATCACCGATGCCTACCGCGCCGAGCCCGATCTTCCGGTCCTGCTGACCGCGCCGTACTTCGTCGACGCACTCACCCGCGCACAAGAAGCCTGGCGGCGGGTCGTGACGATCTCGGCACAGACCGGCATCCCCGCCCCGGCCTTCTCGTCGTCGCTGGCCTACTACGACGGTTTGCGCGCCGAGCGGCTTCCGGCGGCGCTCATCCAGGGTCAGCGCGACTTCTTCGGTGCGCACACGTACAAGCGCATCGACAAGGACGGCACCTTCCACACGTTGTGGTCAGGCGATCGCACCGAGATCGAGGCCGAAGACACGCACTGACACCCGACGGTCCTCAGCGTGTGATGTCCTGCACGTGACCGGCCTTCAGTCGGAGTCGCCGGTGCGCGCGTCGCGCGACCGCCGAGTCGTGCGTGACGACGACCAGCGTGATCCCGTCGTCGAGCAACGCTTCGAGGACGGCGAGGATCTCGTCGCGCATCTGCTCGTCGAGGTTTCCCGTCGGCTCATCCGCGAGGAGCACGCGAGGTCGCTTCACGATCGCTCGCGCGATCGCCACGCGCTGCTGTTGCCCGCCGGACAGTTCACTCGGCCGATGGTCCGCTCTGTCGGCGAGCCCCACCCTCGCGAGCGCCTCGGCCACGCGGGCACGTCGCTCGTCGCGCGAGAGACGCAGCGGCTCGAGCGCCATGTCGACGTTCTCGGCGGCCGTCAGCACCGGGATCAGGTTGAACGCCTGGAAGACGAAGCCGATCTCGTGGGCACGCACGGCGGCCAATCGGCCGGCGCCCACACGGGCGAGATCCTCGCCGTCGAGACTGAGCGTTCCTGCCGTCGGGCGCTCGAGAGTGCCGAGCATCTGCAAGAGCGTCGACTTTCCTCCGCCCGTCGGCCCTTGGATGGTCACGAACTCGCCCGCCTCGATGTCGAGGTCGACGCCGTCGAGCGCCCGCACGAGGGCATCGCGGCGCCGATACGTGCGCGTGAGGTTCTGCAACCGATACAGCGGTGCAGTCGACGGGGATTCGAGCGCGGAGGTGGTGTCGTGCGTCAACGTCATCGGGTCTTCTCCTGTGTTGTGGTCGATCGGTTCGGGTCAGGCGACGGTGCGCAGGGCCTCGGCAGGGCTCAGCCGCGCGGCACGCCATCCACCGAAGGCGCCCGCGATCAGGCCACCGACGACGGCGAGTCCCACGGCTGTACCGAGCACCCAGGGGGTGACCGGGGCCTGCAGCACGATCTCGGTGGCGCTGCTCGTCGCGTTCGCGAAGAACCCACCGCCACCGCCCGCGCCACCCGGGCCGCCCTCGGGCCGACCTGCGCTGGACTCGGCGGCAGCTGAGATCGTCGGTGCCGCGAGATTCACCGCCGCGATCGCGATGAGGCCGAGCGCAAGGCCGGCAGCTCCACCGATCAGCCCTTGCACGAGAGACTCGCCGCTGACCTGTGCGACGATCCGGCGGTTGGACCATCCGATCGCCTTGAGTGTGCCGATCTCGCGGGTGCGCCGGGCAACTCCGGAGGTCGTGAAGAGGATCGCAAGACCCAGCGCGACGGCGAGCACGATGATCGACAGCCATGTGCCGAGGTTGGTGATGAGCGACGTCGCGGTTCCGAGCGACGAGGACACGCCGGCTGCGAGATCCGACTGCGAACTGACCACGGCATCGGGTACCGCTTCTTCGATCGCGGCCTGGATCGTGGTGATCGCTTCCGCCGACGCGGCGCGAACGTACACCGTCGACACCACGTCGCCGACGCCCGAGAGGGCCTGCGCGACATCGAGCGGAATGAACACGTCGGCCGCGGTGTCGGCCTCGCTCGACGTCGATGACACGATCCCGACGATCTCGAACTGCTCTCCACCGAGATCGACCGCGTCGCCGAGGCTGAGTTCGTTGGCGGCTGCGTAGGTCGCATCCACGACTGCCACGTTCGAACCGGCGTCGGTGGCCGCGAGCGCCCGCCCGTCGTCCACGGCGACCGCCGTCATCGGTCCGACTTCGGTCGAGGCCGGGTCGACACCCAGCACCGACATCGATGCGATGTCGAACGAGCCCCCGCCGAAGCCTCCCCCGGCACCGCCCCCGCCGGGCTGTCCCTGCGCGGGCTGCTCGGTCGAGCCGTCGGCCGGAGCCTCGGGCAGTTCACCCGAGAAGCTCGTGTTCGTCAGCGCGAGGGTTCCTGCAGCATCCGCGACATCGGTGACCGCGCGCACGCTCTCGACGGTGGAGGCGTCCAGTGTGGCGCGCCCCGGCTCGGACATGAGCCGCGATTGGGCGAGGGCAGCGGTGCCGTCCTCGGAGATGTCGGCTCCGCTCTCGTCGAACTCGAAGCGGGGACCTCCCCCGCCGCCGTCACCGGGTTGAGTCTGGGCGCCGGTGACGGTCAGGTCGGTTCCGACGCCGTACACGGACTCGAGCGCTTGCGCCTGCGCATCGCGCACACCGGCGGTCAAAGCGGTAACGACCATCACGAGCGCGATGGCGATCGCCAAACCCGCGGCCACGATGATCGTCTGCTTCTTGCGGCCGGCCAGTTCGCGCCGCAGATATGTGCCGTACATGCATACCCTTCCGCGACTCCGGGCGGGTCGCTGCACGACAGACGCTAGGGACCGCGCTGATGAGAGGGTGATGCGCCGTTTATGGATTCCGCATGAACGGCAACACGGGCTAGAGCCACCCGACCTTGCGGAACACGAGGTACAGGGTGGTGCTCGCGGCGACCATGAGTCCGAGCGCGAACAGGTAGCCCCACCCCCAGGCCAGTTCGGGCATGACGGCGAAGTTCATGCCGTAGATGCCGGCGATGATCGTCGGCGCGAATCCGACCGCCGCCCAGGACGAGATCTTCTTCACCTGATCGTTCTGTTCGAGGCTCGTCTGCGTCATGCGACGCATCTCCTCGTTGCGCGCCTGGTCTGAGAGTGTGGCGTCGACGGTGAGCGCGCTGTCGAGCGTCTGCCGGAACCCGGCCACGCGCGCACCCAAGTGGCGGGCATCGTCATCGAGGTCGCGGAAGGCGGGTGCCTCGCCGGTGCCGGATTCCACAGCGACGACACGCTGCAGGCGATCGAGCATGTCGACGAGCGGAACCGTCGCGTGCTGCAGCTCGACGACCTCACGCTGGAGTTTGAAGATGCGCTCCGAGACGTCGGGATCGCGCTCGAAGAGCTCGACTTCGATCTCGTCGATGTCGTTCTCGACGCCGTCGGCGACGGGACCGTAGAGGCTCACGAGATTGCGGAGCATCGCCCAGAGGGCGGCGTACGCGCCGAGTCTCACGACTTCGGGGTGCGCTTCGACCCGCTCGCGGACGGCCGGGATGTCGACGACACCGTCGTCTGCGTGGACGGTCACGAGGAAGTCACCGCCCACGAAGACACCGACCTCCGAGAACTCGACCGTTTCGGTCTCGTCCACATAGCGCGCCGGTTGGAGGGCGAGGAACGTGTGGTCGTCGAAGTGCTCGAGCTTGGCGCGCTGGTGCCCCCGCAGGCACTCGTTCACCCCGAGCGGATGGAGCCCGAGGGCGGTGCCGATCCGATGCACCTCATCATGATCGGCCGCGCGCACTCCGATCCACGCGAAGCCCCGTTGCTCACGCGCGCGGGCGATGGTCTCGAGCGGTTCGAGGCCTTCGGCTGCACGCACGCCGTCGACATAGACGGCGGTTTCGACGCGGCTCATGGCCCCTACGATACTCACAGCGCGCGCATAGCCCGCTCCATAGGTATCTCATAGGTTGACCGCCATCATGGTGTCATGTCTTCGCCTGCGCCCACCCTCACCCGCCCCGACGGCTCCGCTCTGCGGGTACTCGTCGTCGACGACGAGCAGATGCTGACCGACCTGCTCTCCATGGCACTGCGCATGGAAGGGTGGGATGTCCGCACGGCGGCGTCCGGATTCGAAGCCCTCCAGTCGGTGCGCGACTTCGAACCCGACGCCCTGGTGCTCGACATCATGATGCCCGACCTCGACGGGATGGCAGTCCTCCAACGCCTGCGTCACTCGGGCGACGACGTGCCTGTGCTGTTTCTCACGGCGAAGGATGCGGTGAGCGACCGGGTCGCCGGGCTCACCGCCGGCGGCGACGACTATGTGACCAAGCCCTTCAGCCTCGAGGAGGTCGTGGCGCGTCTGCGCGGACTCATGCGCCGCGCGGGTACCGCTCACACCAGCGGAGCCGAACCCATCCTCCGCGTCGGCGACCTGACACTGAACGAAGACAGCCACGAAGTGGTGCGGGCAGGCGAAGAGATCGAGCTCACCGCGACGGAGTTCGAGCTTCTGCGCTACCTGATGCGCAACCAGCGTCGGGTCGTCTCCAAACCTCAGATCCTCGACCGGGTGTGGAGCTACGACTTCGGCGGGCGCTCGTCGGTCGTCGAACTCTACATCTCGTACCTGCGCAAGAAGATCGATGCCGGGCGCGACCCCCTCATCCACACGGTGCGCGGCGTCGGCTACATGATCAAGGCGCCGCAGTGACCTCACCGCGTCCGGCCCGCCGCCCGTGGACCCTGCAGAGGCGCCTCATCGTCACGGTCGTCTCGATCGTCTCGCTGATCATGGTCGTCGTCGCCGTCGCCACGTCGGCGCTCCTCGGCCAGGCGCTCGAAGCCCGGCTGAACAGCCAGGTCGACTCTCTCGTGCAACGCACGCAGAGCTGGGTCCGCCCCATGCTGCAGTCCGGCATGACGGCCGCCGAGATCCTCGAGCAGCAGCCGCCCTATCCCGGCTTCTTGCTCGCAATCGAGGCCGTGGCCGGTGAACCGACCGGTGCAGTCACCGACGCCGATCGTGGCGTGATCGCCCTCACCGACGCGCAGATCGCCGAGCTTGCCGACGGCCTGGGAGCACCCTCGGCGCGGTCCGTCGCCCTCGACGGCCTCGGTTCGTTCCGGGTGACGGGGTTCCAAGTCGGCGAGGCCGTCATCGTGGTCGGGGTCTCACGCGCCGACGTCAACGCCACGATCGCGCAGATGTTCACGACCATCGGGCTGCTCACGGCGGGCGGGCTGCTGTTGCTGGCTGCCGCCACCGCATGGACGATCCGCGCCGGCCTCGCGCCGCTGCGGGATATCGCCGCGACCGCCGACAGGGTGTCACGCCAGCCGCTGGCCGAGGGCGACGTGACGATCGCGGCGCGCGTGCCCGAGGCACAGTCGGACCCCCGCACGGAGGTCGGTCAGGTCGGCGCTGCGCTCAACACCCTGCTCGACCACGTCTCGACGTCCCTGGATGCACGGCAGCGCAACGAAGAGCGGATGCGGGCATTCGTCGCCGACGCCAGCCACGAGTTGCGCACGCCGTTGGCCTCCATCCGCGGATACTCCGAACTGTCGCTGCGCGACCGCGAGCTGAGCGAGACCACACAGGCGTCCCTCGAACGGATTCAGGCGCAGTCGTTGCGGATGACCGCACTCGTCGAAGACCTGCTGTTGCTCGCGCGGCTCGACGAGGGCCAAGAGCTGGTCTACGGCGCCGTCGACCTGTCCCGGCTCGCCATCGACGCCATCGGTGATGCGCAGGTGGCTGGGGGCGACCACACGTGGCTGCTCGAACTCGATGACGAACCCGTCGTCGTCGCCGGAGACACCGGCAGACTGCACCAGGTCGTCGCCAATCTCCTCGCGAACGCACGTGTCCACACGCCGCCGGGCACCACCGTCACACTGTCAGTGAGACGCGATGACGACGAGGCGGTCGTCCGCGTCCATGATGACGGCCCCGGAATCGCACCGAGCGTGACCGATGAGCTCTTCGAACGATTTTCGCGGGCCGACCGATCCCGTGCCCGCCAGACGGGGGGAACCGGCCTCGGCCTGTCGATCGCTCGGGCGATCGCAGACGCCCACGAGGGCCGACTCGTCGTGCGCAGCGAACCGGGCGATACGACGTTCGAGCTGCGCGTTCCGGCCGCGCGACCGGCCGATCCGCCCGCCGACGAATCCGACCTCAATACCCGCTGAACGCGTCGGTCGTGAGGGAACGGGCCCTCTCGAGCGCGGGGGCGAGGTCGGCGATCAGTCCCGGCGGGCCCGAGATGTACGCGTGACGCGCCATGATGTCGGGCACCGTCTCGACCAGACCTCCGGCGTCGAGGCGCACTCCCCTCGCCCAGTGCCAATGCGCGGGGAGGTCGGCGGGGCGATCTCGTGTGAAGACGACCACCGGAACACCGGTCTGCTCGAGCTCTGCGCGGTAGGCGAGCTCGGACGCATCGGATGCGACATAGACCAGCACGACGTCGCGTTGCTCACCCGACAGATGAAGGTGCCGCAGCTGTGACACGAACGGAGTCACCCCGATGCCGGCCGCGACCATCAGGATCGGTGCCGCCGCACGAGCGGGCAACACGAAATCGCCCCACACGCCCGTCACCGGGAGCGGTGCGCCGGGTTCGACCGCGGCGAGAGCCTTCTTGTAGGAACTCTGCGGCGGTGCGTGTGGCCCGTCGACCTCGCGGAAGGCCACCGTGACGCTCGGAAGGTCCTCGGGCGCCGACGAGATGCTGAATTCGCGCCGCGTACCGCGCGCGTCCGGGTGGCGGTGCGGCACCTCGAGTTCGAGGTACTGCCCGGGAACGAACCGCAGGGGCCGCCGGGCACGGAACGTCAGCTCGCGCACCGTCGGAGTGATCTGCGCGCGTGACTCCAGGACGAGACGCACCGCCGACCGTGCGGCGAAGGCGAACGCGACGACGTTGCCGACCAGCAGCGCCCGCTCCTGCCCCAGGGTGACCGACCCCAGATCGATGGGCCATCCGGCGAGCACTCCGACGACTCCGGCGACGGTGAACTGCTGCCACCGCCGCGGCGGCATCGTCAACGGCTCCGAGAGCATGAACGCCCCGAGGAAGAGAAACGGCGACGACACGAGGATCGGAAGGAGGATGTCCCACACCTCGATGTCGACACCCGCGGCCTCGTACTGCGCGCCGGTGCGCATCACGGCGGCGCCGACGGCGACGACGACGAACACCGTGATGACCCGGATCTTCTCGGTACGCCACAGCACCGCGAGTCCGAGGAGAGCAACCGGTCCCGCCATCGCCGGCGTCCCCACCCACCACGAAGGTGATCCGAGGGCGGGTGCCGCGAGGCTCGTGAACGTCAGGACGGCAGCGCCGACGGCCGCGGGGTTCAGGATGTGGCGACCCTGCCACGCGATCACGTACTTCGACAGCGCGGCTGCGGCGGCGGCGAGCGCGATGCCGCCGAGACCTGCGGGATCGAGCGTCGGTCGCAGGATGAACAGCAAGATGAGGGCGGTGATGGCAGAGGACTCCCACCGCCACGACAGGCGAAGGACGCGATGCGCTCCGACGTCGACACCGACCGACACCACCGCCAGCACGACGGAAGTCACAAGGAGTTCGACCGGCCCCGGGCCCACTTGGCCGAACAGCGACAGCACGAGGGCGATCACGGCGAGTGCCGCGAGAGCCAGCAAGACGAGCCGATACATCGACACGCGTCCGAGCACGGCGAAGACGCGGTTCCACAGCGCGGTCAGAGCAGTCACTCCTCCACGGTAGTGCCCGCGGTGAACAGCTCGGCTCCGCACCCCGGAGACCATTCGACGCGCCCGCCTGTCGACATCCGCACCCATTCCACGCCCTGCTCGAAGGCGAATCGTGCGCCGCCCTCGAAGAACAGCGCCGTCGCGACGGCATCGGCGAGCATCGCGGTGGACGCGACCGCCCACGTGGCCGCGATCGCCCGCACCGGCTCGCCCGTGCGCGCATCCAGAACGTGGTGCAACCCGTCGCCCCATGCGCGGCGGTTGGTAGCGGACGCACACAATGCGGCATCCGTCACCTGCCAGGTGCCGATCGCCCGTGTGCTGTCGAAGGGATGCTCGAGCCCGATCCGCTCCGTGCGTCCGCGAACGGCGAGGTCACCTCCGGCATCGACGATGACGCGCGCGACGCGCGACGCGACGAGGTCGGCAACCCGGTCGACGAGCCGTCCCTTGCCCACCGCACCGACGTCGATGATCGCGGGTCGCTCGAGGGCGAGGGTTTCAGCATCCCACGTCAGCGTGTCGTGCCAATGTGCGGGGGCAGGCGCCGCGCCGATGTCCCGAAGGCTCGACGCTGCGTCATAGCCGCGGGCCGCGAGCGCCCCACCGACGAGCGGCTGGACAGCACCCCTCGTCGCGGTAGAGAGCGCGGAGTACAGGTCCAGCATCGCGACCGTGTCGACGGGAGCGGCGGCGCGGCCGCCCTCGGCGATCCGAGAGATGACCGAATCCACCCGGAACCGTGACCATTCGGCGTCGAACGTCCCGATGAGGGATGCGACGGCCCGCCGAAGGTCATCGTCGAGAGGCTCGTCGGTCTCGATCTCCCAGACGGTTCCGATCGCCTCGAACCGCCAGCAGGGTTCGGTGGTCACCGGTCAGCCCGCGGCATCCGCCTTGATCGCTTCGATCGCCTCGTTGAATCCACCACTGGTCAGTGAGGAGCCGGCCACGCGGCTCACCGAAAGTTCGTCGATGGGGGCGCCGACGACCTCGTCGGAGATCCCCCCGATGAAAGCGCTCTGGAAGCTCTCGGACTCCGGTAACTGCGGGTCGCCCTCGACCGCGACCTCGGTCACGACACCGTCGGCGAGGGTGAGGGTCACCGAGATCGTCTCCACCGACTCCGGCGTCGCGTATGAGCCGTCGGCGGTGTAGGTGCCATCGGCATACGACTCCGCGGCGTCGCCGTCGTTCGCGGGCGCGGAACATCCCGCGAAGACCGCGGCACCGGCGAGACCGACCAGCGCACCGGCGCGATGCAGCGTCGCGACCACTAGGCGGCGCCGTCGAACATGCTCGTCACCGATCCGTCCTCGAAGACCTCACGGATGGCGCGTGCCAGCAGCGGGGCGATCGGCAGAACCGTGAGGGTCGGGAAGTGCTTCTCTTCGGGAAGCGGGATGGTGTCGGTGACGACGACCTCGTCGATCGCGTCGCCGCTGAGTCTCTCGGTGGCCGGGTGGCTGAAGACGGGGTGCGTGGCGGCGACGATGACCCGCTCGGCGCCGTTCTTCTTGAGCGCCTCGGCGGCCTTGAGGATCGTGCCGCCCGTGTCGATCATGTCGTCGACGAGCAGGCAGACGCGGCCTTCGACGTCACCGACGATCTCGTTCACCGTCACCTGGTTGGCGACGTTCGGGTCGCGGCGCTTGTGGATGATCGCCAGCGGTGCACCCAGGCTGTCCGACCAGGTGTCGGCGACGCGAACGCGGCCGGTGTCGGGCGAGACGACCGTGAGCTTCTCACGATCCTCGGGCGAGAGCGTCTGCTGGAAGTACTCCAGCAACACCGGCTTGGCGAAGAGGTGGTCGACCGGGCCATCGAAGAAGCCCTGAATCTGCGCGGCGTGCAGGTCGACGCTCATCACGCGGTCGGCGCCGGCGGTCTTGAGCAGATCGGCGACCAGCCGCGCGCTGATCGGCTCGCGACCGCGCCCCTTCTTGTCCTGGCGCGAGTAGGGGTAGTACGGCATCACGACCGTGATCCGCTTGGCCGACGCGCGTTTGGCCGCGTCGAGCATGATGAGGGTTTCCATCAGCCACTCGTTGACGGGCGGGCCGAACGACTGCATGAGGAAGAAGTCGCATCCGCGAATCGACACCTCGAAACGGGTGAGGATCTCGCCCGAGGCGAACGTGCGGTACTCGGTGGGTACCAACTCGGTGCCCAGTGCGGCGGCGACCTCGGCGGCAAGACCCGCATGCGAGCGGCCGGAGGCCACGACGAGGCGCTTCTTCGTCTTGGCGATCAGGCCGGGAGCGATGTCCTGGCTCCGGTCGAGATCAACCTTCTTCTGCTTGCGACCCATCGTCCGCCTTCTGTGCGGACCGGGCCCGAGCAGCGGCGGCCGCCGCGCGGGTACCCGGTCGGTTCTTCTCGACCCAGCCGTCCATGTTGCGCTGGGGTGCGACGCTCAGGGCCAGAGCCCCCGCGGGCACGTCCTTTCGGATGACGGCCCCCGCCCCGGTCTTCGCTCCGTCTTCGATCCTAACGGGCGCGATGAACACGTTGTGAGACCCGGTGTGCACGTCGTCACCGATCACGGTGCGGTGCTTGGCGAGGTCGTCGTAGTTGGCCGAGATGGCGCCGGCGCCGAGGTTGGCGCGCTCACCGATCGTCGCGTCTCCGATGTACGACAGGTGCGGCACCTTGCTGTCCGCGCCGATCGTGGAGTTCTTCGTCTCGACGAACGTTCCGATCTTGCCTCCGTCACCGAGGACGGTGCCCGGACGCAGGTACGCGAACGGGCCGACGCTCGCGCGCGCCCCGATGACGGCGAGGGTCGCGTCGGTGCGCTTGATCGTGGCATCCTCACCCACCTCGCAGTCGACGAGCGTCGTGTCGGGACCGATCACGGCGCCGGATGCGACCGTGGTGGCTCCCAGCAGGTATGAGTCGGGAAGAACGGTGACATCAGGGGCGAGCGTCACGTCGACGTCGATCCAGGTCGTCGCCGGATCGAGGATGCTCGCACCGGCCAGCTGCCAGCGGCGCACCGTGCGGGCGTTGAGAAGTCGGGCGGCCTCCGAGAGCTGCACCCTGTCGTTCACGCCCAAAGCGGCGGCCGCATCCGGCGCGGCTTCGGCGGCGACGTCTTCGGCCGCCTCGCGCAGAAGGCCCACGACGTCGGTGAGGTATTTTTCGCCCTGGGCGTTCGCGGTCGTCACCCGTGCGAGTTGCGCCCGCAGCGACGCTGCCCGGAAGACGTACACACCCGCGTTGATCTCGGTGACCGCCGCCTCGGCGGGCGTGGCGTCCTTCTGCTCGACGATGCGGGTCACTGTGCCGTCGCCGTCGCGGATGACGCGCCCATAGCCGGTCGCATCGTCGAGGACGGCGCTCAGCAGGGTCGCCGCGGCCGAGCGCGCGCGGTGGGTCGCGAGCAGGCGATCGAGGGTCTCGGCATCCAGCAAGGGCACGTCGCCGCTCAGAACGAGGATGTCGCCCTCGAAATCGGGGATCGCGGCCAAGGCGACCTCGACGGCGCGACCCGTTCCCGGCACGTCATCCTGGTCGACCACGAGCGCAGCCTCGTCGATGCGCGCGACGGCCTCGGCGACGCGGTCCCGTTCGTGTCGTACGACGACGAGCACCGACTCGGGCGCCAGAGCCCGTGCGTGGTGCAGCACGTGGCCGACGAGCGGGAGCCCACCGATGGGGTGGAGCACCTTCGGGAGGGTCGACTTCATCCGTGTGCCCTGACCTGCGGCCAGGACCACCACCGCCAAGGGCGCAGGGGTTGCTGTCATGCTCCGCCGCCAGGATTCGAACCTGAACCTCACAGCTCCAAAGGCTGTCGTGCTGCCGTTACACTACGGCGGACCGGACGCGTGAGCGCCCCCCTCAAGTCTGCCATGACCCGAGGTGGTGGAATGATGGACGCGTGCCACAGGGGTCTGACGAAGTCGATCGGATCGTCGAGGCGTGGGTCGCACAGCGCCCTGATCTCGACTTCTCTCCGCTCGAGGTGCTCTCGCGCGTCGACCGTCTGTCGCGCCACCTCGACCGCGCCCGTCGCGACGCGTTCCGGCGCAGCGACCTCGAGCCATGGGAATGGGACGTGCTGTCCGCCCTCCGCCGCGCGGGTGAGCCTTTCCAGCTGAGCCCGAAGAACCTCCTGCAGCAGACGCTCGTCTCCAGCGGCACCATGACGAATCGCATCGACCGTCTGGTCGCGCGCCGGCTCGTGCGACGCGAGTCCGATCCGGCCGACGGTCGGAGCGTGCTGGTCACCCTCACCGATGACGGGCGCCTGCGGGTGGATGCCGCGATCACACGCCTGGTGGATGCCGAGGCCGAACTACTGGGCGCACTCTCGCGGGCGGACCGCGAGCGTCTCGCCGGGCTGCTGCGCAAACTCAGCCTCGGCTTCGACTCCTGATGTTCAGCGAGGGTCTGCAGCGCGAAGAACAGCCTGGCTCAGATAGATGAATTATCTCGCTTGATCTGGCTTTTCTCTGGCCCGAGAATGTCGGAGGCCCTCGGCAGAATAGAGGTATGGACGCACTGCTCGATCACCTCGAAGAGTCCATCGAGCACGCACGCGGGCACGTCGCTGACGCCCTGGGCGAAGGGCGGATCATCGATGCGACCGACGCACAGGTCACGCGAGCTCTGACGTTGGCCGCCGAACTCCAGCGACTGACCGACGCGGTGCTCGTCGCGGCGACAGGCGAGGTCTCGCGCCGATCGAACCAGACCGATCGCGAGATGCGCCTCACCTCCCGGATGGGGTGCCACTACGTCTCCGAGCTCGTCCAGCGACTCACCCTGTGCTCGGCATCGACAGCGGCGCGCCTCCAGCGGGCCGCGAAGCCAACGATGGCGCGCGTGTCGCTGGCGGGCACCGCTCTCCCAGGCACACTGCCCGCCCTTCACACCGCGATGCTCGAAGGTGTCGTCGGCATCGACGGAGCGCTCGCCGTGGCGGGCCCGCTCGGCCAAGTGACGCAGCGAGTGCCTCACGAGAGCGTGCTCGCCGCCGACGACGTGCTCGCGTCCGTCGCGCGGGGCGAGGGCCCGGACGGTGCGCCGGCGCCACCGGCCGACCTCCTGAAGATCCAGGCGCAGACATGGGCGATCTACCTCGACCAGGACGGCGCCGAACCGCGCGAAGAGAAAGCCCTCAGGGTTCGAGGCGTGACGCTCGGGCGGGAGCGCGACGGCGTCGTGCCGATCAGCGGCAACCTCATGGTCGACGTGGCGAAGCAGTTCGAGGCGATCTGCGACGCGGTCACTTCACCTCGCGTCGGCCACGAGCGCGGTGTGACCTTCCGCCCGCGCGATGAGGTCAGCGACGAGACCGACGCCGACGGCTCCGAGTTCCGCGCCGACACCCGCACCCCGGCCCAGAAGCGCCACGACGCGCTCGCGACCGCGCTCAGCGTCGCCGCATCCTCCGCGCTGCTGCCGACGATCGGCGGCGCCGCGCCGACGTTAGTCGTCACCGTGCGGCAGGAGGACCTCACCGAAGGGCGCGGATGGGCGCATATCGGCACCGAGCCGGTGTCGCTACAGGCTGCGATGCACGCCGGGTGCGCGGACGTCATCCAACGGGTCGCCACCGATCCCGGCGGACGCATCGTGAGGCTCGGCACCGAAGAGCGTGTGTTCAACCGCCGCCAGCGCCGGGCGATCGCGGTGCGCGACGGCGGGTGTGTGATTCCCGGATGCGGCGTCCCCGCCGCGTGGTGCGAGATCCACCATGTGATCGAGCACGCGCACGGCGGCCCGACCCACACGGACAACGGCGTGCTCCTCTGCTGGTATCACCACCGCCACCTGGCGAATCACGGATGGCAGATCCGCATGCGAAACGGCATCCCCGAAGTCAAGCCGCCACCCTGGGCCGAGCGCGTTCCCCGATTCCGACCGACCACGACGTCGCCGACGCGCCTCCTCGCTGCGCTTCCCCGGCGGACATGACGGGCGTTGGCTGCGACCGCTTCCCGTGGGCGCGGCATCGCGGTGCGCTCAGAACAGCGCGGAGCTACGTGCTACGCCGGCTCCCGCCTTGCCGCGACGCTCCCTCGGCGCATCAGCGGTGTTGTCATTCATTCCGCAACCACAAGGGCGACATTCGTTACCGGAGCGGGGTCGGTCGCCAGTCGCGCGTGCGTCTCGACGTCGTAGCGAACGTCGCCATACCGGAGCTTCTCCCGCTCGACCCCTTCGGCGAGAAAACCCGCCGCGGTCGCCACTCGACACGACGCGGGATTGTTCACCCGGTGCCCGAGCTCGAGACGATACAACCCGTTCTCGAAGGCCCAATCACTCGCTGCGATGAGCGCGGCCGTCGCGTATCCCCTGCCGCGTGCTCCGGCTGCGAGCCAGTAGTGCATCCACGCGGTCTCGTGTCGAAACTCGATCACGGATACTCCGACGTTACCGATCGCAACATCATCCTCGACGACCGCCCAGTTCTTCACGGACTCGTCGAATCGCAAGGATCGGTCGATGAACGCCTCCGCCATGGCAGGCGTCGACAGGTCGGTGCCGCCGAACTGGGTCGCCAGATCGGCGGCACTCCGAAACGCCGCACTCAGCGCCGAAGCGTCGCCACTGGTCCACGGACGAAGCACGACACTCACGCCACCGATCCTTCCCCAGCGAACGACTCGCGAGCGAACTCCGCCTGTGGCACCGCGCCCTAGCCGATCTGCTCGGTGAGGGCGAACCAGCGTTCTTCGACCTCGTCGCGTTCGGTCTCGAGAGACCCGATGCGTGCCATCTCTTCGGCAAGGCCCACGTAGTCCGATTGGTCATGGTCGGCCAATGCCACGCGGGCTGCCGCGATCTGAGCCTCGAGCTTTTCCAGGCGCCGCTCCAGCGACGCCGTCTCCTTCTGCGCGGCGCGCAGGCCTGCTCCGGTGAGTCCTGTACTCGCGGGCGACGCGGGGGCCGCCGCATCCGTCGTCGGAATCTCTCGCTCGCGTGCACGCAACCGCAGGTACTCGTCGATGCCGCCGGGCAGATGCCGCAGGTGGCCGCCCAGAATCGCGTACTGCTGATCGGTGACCCGTTCGAGGAAGTACCGATCGTGCGAGACGACCAGGAGCGTCCCCGGCCACGTGTCGAGCAGGTCCTCCATCGCCGCGAGCATGTCGGTGTCGAGATCGTTCGTGGGCTCGTCGAGGATCAACACATTGGGCTGCTCGAGCAGGATCAGAAGCAGCTGGAGCCGGCGCTTCTGTCCCCCCGACAGGTCTTTCACCGGGGTCGACAACTGTGCGCTCGAAAAGCCCATCCGTTCGAGCAGCTGACCCGGCGTCAGCTCCTGCGATGACGAACCGGCACCGAACGTGTACGTCGTCCGCAACCGTGCGATCACCACTCGCACGGGGTCATCGAGATGCTCTTCGAGCTCATCGAGACGTTGCGTCAAAGTGGCGACGTTGACCGTCTTTCCTCGCTTTACCCGGCCGACCGTGGGTTCGACGTCTCCCGACACCAGGCCGAGAAGCGTTGATTTTCCGGCGCCGTTCACCCCGAGGATGCCGGTGCGCTCCCCCGGTGCGATGCGCCACTCGAACGGCTCGAGAACCGCGCGTCCGTCGTAGGACACCCCGGTATCGAGGAGGTCGACGACATCCTTGCCCAGTCGCGAAACCGCGAGCGACTGCAACTCGGTCTTGTCGCGGACATCGGGCACATCCGAGATGAGCGCATTCGCCGCGTCGATGCGGAATTTCGGCTTCGATGTACGCGCCGGCGCACCGCGCCGCAACCACGCCAACTCCTTGCGGGCGAGGTTCTGTCGACGGGCTTCGATCGCCGCGGCCTGTCGGTCGCGCTCGACGCGTTGCAGGATGTACGCCGCGTAGCCGCCTTCGAACGGCTCGACGATGCGGTCGTGCACCTCCCACGTCGTCGTGCACACCTCATCGAGGAACCACCGGTCGTGGGTCACGACCAGCAGGCCGCCTTGGTTCGCGGGCCAGCGTCGCTTCAGATGCTCGGCGAGCCACGCGATCGCCTCGACGTCGAGATGGTTGGTCGGCTCGTCGAGGAAGAGCACATCGTGATCGCCGATGAGCAGGTGCGCGAGAGCGACGCGGCGACGCTGACCGCCCGACAGGCCGCGCAGCGGCGCATCCCACGCGATATCGCCGAGAAGCCCTGAGATCACCTCTCGCACCCGCGCAGAGCCCGCCCACTCGTGTTCGGGCATGTCGCCGACGACGGCATCGCGCACCGTTCCGTCGTCACCGATCGTGTCCGCCTGGTCGAGCACCCCGACGCGCACACCACGGCGCACCGTCACCCGTCCGGCATCCGGCTCGAGTCGCCCGGCCAGCATCGCGAGCAGACTCGACTTGCCGTCGCCATTGCGGCCCACGACACCGATGCGATCGCCCTCGTCGATGCCGAGCGACACCCCGTCGAAGACGACGCGAGTGGGGAATTCCAGATGAAGGGCCTCAGCCCCGAGAAGGTGCGCCATCGGCGATCAGTACTCGAGGCTCAGACGCGGTGCGCGGTACCAGGAGAAGATCCGCGAGGCCAGGGCAGGATCGCTCACGTCCGCGCGCCCCGCCGAGGCGAGCGTCGCGATGGACACGCCACCGAGGTAGGCAGCCGAGAGCTCTTCGATGCCGAGCGCCACGACGGCGGCGCCCTCCACGGTCGCCTCGTCGTCCAGCGCGGTGACGGTCGCCTCACCCGACCCGTCGACGTCGAGCAGCCAGCGCCCCGTCGAGAGTCCGACCGGATCGGTGACGTCCACCACCAGGCGACCGGATGCACTGTAGCGGCGTCCCTCGAGCGCCTGGGGCACGTCGATCACCCGCACGTACTGGTGGTCGGTCACTGTGATCGTCGCGGCGCGCTGATCGGAGATCATCCACAGCAGCGGCTCCTCGACCGACAGCTGATCCGCCCGCACCTCGACGACGAGGTCGAGCTCGAGCATGAAACGCCACAGTGCCGCGTACGCATCGTCGGTCTCGGCGCACAGGTACGACACGGTCACCGACGACAGCGCCCAGTCTTCGTTGTTCTCGCGAGTCCAGTACACGACGACGCCGCGCACTTCACCCTCGGTGTCGGTGTATTGGACGGCCCGGTACTTCGCGGGGTTCTTCGTGTCGGCCCGCGTGCCCGCATACTCATCCCACACGCCGCCGGCGACTCCGATCTCGCCGGGCACCCGCGGGTGGATGCGTTCGTGCAGCACGGGCAACAGCTCCCGCGCTCGCGCGGGCGTGATGAAATCCAGCCGCCCGTCGGGGCGCGGTCCCGTCCACGACGCGCGCATCGTGTCGATCACCCAGTGGGTGCTGGATGCGGCGACCCCGAAACCGTAGCGCCCGTACAAGGTCGACTCGCTCACGGTCAGCATCGCCAGCGGCACACCGATCGACTGCGCGGCGCGCAGTTCGCCCTCGAGCATCGCCCGGGCGATGCCGCGGCGCCGGTGGGTCGGAGAAACTCCGACCCCCGAGATGGCACAGGAAGGCAACGCGCGGTCTCCCGGAACGGCGAGGTCGGTGATCCAGGAGTCGATCGTCGCGACCGGCTGGTCGGGGATCGGCGTCGTCGGGTCGTAGACGCCCGATATGCGCCGGTAGGCCTGCGCCGCCCGGATGGCCTCGACCTTGGTGTCGCTGGCTTCGTCTTCGAGGAATCCGCGCCGCACGACCCGCACCCACGCGGGGAAACCCTCGTCGTCGACGCTGAGGCGTCGGTAATCGAGGTCACGTCTCTCCAGCTTCGTGCGGGATGTCTCGTCGACGGGTCCGTGCAGATGACGGTCGGCAAGGGAGGAACTCGACATCCTTCGAGCCTATCGAGCCTGACGCAGGGTCACGGCGTGATGATGCGCGCCCCCGGCACGGGGCCGTGCACGTGGAATGCCTCATATCCCGCGGCGGTCAGGGTCACCTGCAGGTCGAGCGCCGACTCGGGGTCGTCGGCGAGGAAGGCGACCGTCGGCCCGGAGCCCGAGACCATGCCGGCCAGTGCACTCGGACTTGCATCTCCCGTCTCGAGGAGCTCGCGCAGGTCGGGACGCAGCGACAGCGTCGCGGCCTGAAGATCGTTCTGCACCACCGCCGCCAACCGCACGGGGTCGCCGGCACGCAGCGCTTCGAGGACGCCGCGATCGACGTCCGGGGTTCCACTCGGGGTGATGTCCGTGCGGGCACGCATTTCGTCGAGGTGCCGGTAGACATCCGGAGTCGACAGCCCCCGATCCGAGGTGACGATGATCCAGTCGAACCGCCCCTTCGCGAGGGCGGGACTGAGCTGGTCCCCCCGCCCGGTGCCGATCGCCGTGCCGCCGAGGAGAGCGAACGGCACATCGGCGCCGAGACGTGCGGCCAGGCGGTGCAGTCGCGCGCTGCCGAGATGGGTACCCCACAGGGCGTCGCACGCGACGAGGGCGGCGGCGGCATCCGCCGATCCTCCCCCCATGCCGCCGGCCACCGGAACATGCTTGACGACATCGAGGTGCACACCACCCGGATGGCCCGTCGTCGATGCGAGCAGCCGTGCCGCACGCAACGCGAGGTTGCGGTCGTCGGCGGGGACGCCCGACACGTCCACCGTGCCGGAGATCTCGATGGTGAAGTCATCCGACGGCGTCGCCCAGACGTCCTCGAACAGCGATACCGCCTGATAGGCCGAGGCGACGTCGTGGTACCCGTCGT
Source organism: Microbacterium koreense (assembly GCF_042677105.1). Taxonomy (NCBI): domain Bacteria; kingdom Bacillati; phylum Actinomycetota; class Actinomycetes; order Micrococcales; family Microbacteriaceae; genus Microbacterium; species Microbacterium koreense. The sequence continues at coordinate 1,488,695 of NZ_JBHTIM010000001.1, read as the reverse complement.
CCTGCACGGCACCGACCTCGAAGAAGACATTGAGCTTGCCCGGGGCCCGCACGTGCACGCGAGGGAGGAGTGCGGCCTCGCTCACGGCGCATGCTCCATCTGATGCGCGATCGCGACGAAATCGTCGATCGACAGCTCTTCACCGCGGGCGGTGGGCGCGACACCGGCGCTCTCGAGCAGAGCGGATGCGGCGGCCGCCGTTCCGCCGAGTGCCGCCGCCAGCGCCTGCCGGAGCATCTTGCGCCGCTGTTGGAACGCGGCATCGACGATCCGGAAGACGCGACGACGCTCGTCCTCTGTCCCCCGAGGCACGTCGTCGCGGTCGAACGCGACGAGCACACTGTCGACGTTGGGCACCGGCCAGAACACCTGGCGCGAGACCGTGCCGGCCAGACGCCAGCGGCCGTACCACGCCGCCTTCACGCTCGGGGCGCCGTAGATCTTCGACCCGGGCGGCGCGGCGAGGCGCTCCCCCACTTCGGACTGCACCATGACGACGCCTCGCTCGAGGCCCGCGAACGTTTCGAGCAGGTGGAGCAGAACGGGCACGCTGACGTTGTACGGCAGATTCGCCACGAGCACGGTCGGGTCGCCCGGCAGTTCGGTGACCCGCAACGCGTCGGCGTCGACGACGGTCAGCGCCCCGGAGGGCACACCGTGCTCGGTCGCGGTCTGCGCGAGACGGGCTGCGAGGCGATGGTCGATCTCGACAGCGGTGACCGAGGCGCCCGTCTCGAGGATCGCGAGTGTCAGCGATCCGAGACCCGGCCCGACTTCGACGACCCGCTCACCGGCGTGCACACGAGCGGTGTGGACGATCTTGCGCACCGTGTTGGCGTCGACGACGAAGTTCTGCCCGAGCTTCTTGGTGGGTGTCACGTCGAGTTCGGCGGCGAGAGCGCGGATCTCCGTCGCGCCGAGCAAGGTCACGGGCATGTGACAACAGTACTCAGCGACGAGGCAACCGACTCACCGGACGCGGACCCTTGACAGCCGGATATTCGGCGGGCCACTGTGAACCCCACGGGCGGCGTCAGCCGGGCCGGTTCGAGGAGGATCCCCCATGACATCGTCGTCACCGCCGACCGGCGACATCTCCGTCCCTATCACGCGCGTCGTGCTCGTCGCCGCCACCGCGGCGCTCGGCGGATTCCTCTTCGGCTTCGACACCGCCGTCATCAACGGTGCGGTCAGTGCCATCGGCGAGCAGTTCTCGACCGGTCCGCTGCTCCTCGGGTTCTCTGTGGCATCCGCGCTCATCGGATGTGCCATCGGCGCGTGGTTCGCCGGTCGCATCGCCGACCGGTTCGGCCGCATCCGCGTCATGCTGCTGGCCGCCGCGCTGTTCGTCCTGAGTTCGCTCGGCTGCGGGCTGGCCTTCGGGATCTGGGACCTGTCGTTCTGGCGTGTGATCGGCGGTCTCGGGGTGGGTGCGGCATCCGTCATCGCCCCGGCGTACATCGCCGAAGTGTCGCCGCCGCCGTATCGCGGCCGGCTCGGATCACTGCAGCAGATGGCGATCGTCACCGGCATCTTCGTCGCCCTGTTGACGGATGCGGCGATCGTCGCGGCGGCCGGAAGCTCCACCGAGCCGTGGCTGTTCGGACTCGAGGCCTGGCGGTGGATGTTCCTCTCAGAGCTCGTGCCCGCGGTGATCTACGGACTCCTGGCCCTGACGATCCCCGAATCCCCGCGCTACCTGATCGCGCGCGGCGAACTCGTCAAAGCCAAGTCGGTGCTCTCGCGCTACGTCGGCGGCGACGTCGAGAAGACGACGACCGACATCCTGCAGACGGTGAAGGGCGCCTCGGACCGACCGCGATTCTCGATCCTGCGTGGCAAGGCGTTCGGGCTGCTGCCGATCGTGTGGGTCGGAATCGGGTTGTCGGTCCTACAGCAGTTCACCGGCATCAACGTCATCTTCTACTACTCAACGACGCTCTGGCAGGCAGTCGGGTTCACCGAACAGGACTCGCTCACGATCACGGTGATCACCTCTGTCACCAACATCGTCACGACCATCGTGGCGATCTTGCTCATCGACAGGATCGGGCGAAAGCCGCTGCTGCTCGTCGGTGCGATCGGGCAGTTCGCGTGCCTCGCCGTCCTCGCGGTCATGTTCGCCACGGCGCCGATCGTCGACGGCGAACCGGTCCTGGACGGCGCCGCCGGCCCCATCGCCCTGATCGCCGCGAACCTCTATGTCGTCTTCTTCGGCGCGTCGTGGGGGCCGGTGGTGTGGGTGCTTCTCGGCGAGATGTTCAGCAACCGCATCCGTGCCGTCGCTCTGTCGGTCGCCGCGGCCGCACAGTGGGCGGCGAACTTCGTGATCTCGACGACCTTCCCCGCACTGGCCGCCGTGGGTCTGGGTCTTGCGTACGGCATCTACACGTTCTTCGCGTTTGCGGCGATCTTCTTCGTCATCCGATTCGTCCGCGAGACGAAGGGACGCACGCTCGAATCGATGGACGACGGCGACCGCCCTATCCCGACCGTAGGATCGGGAGCATGACGAACAACTCCGCATCCCACGAACAGATCCGCGAAGAGCGCGAAGCCGCACAGAAGGAGAAGGACCGCCTCGAGGCGAAAGAAGAGCGTCGCCTCGACGACGAGAACCGCGCCCAGTAAGCCTCAGAACGCGCCGTACACCTCACGTGTCGTCGCGGCGATCCGCGCGCACAGATCGTCGACGTCGATCCCCAGCTCCTGGGCGATGAATCGCACGGTGACGGGAATGAGGTACGGCGCGTTCGGGCGTCCGCGGTGGGGTGTCGGGGTCAGGAACGGCGCATCCGTTTCGACCAAGATGCGCTCCAGCGGCGTGACGTGCAGCGCATCGCGCAGGTTCTGCGCATTCTTGAACGTGACGTTGCCGGCGAAGGACAGGTAGTAGCCCTTCTCGGCGGCGATCCTCGCCATCGCGGCATCCCCCGAGAAGCAGTGGAAGACGGTCCTGTCGGGGGCACCGACCCGCTGCAATGTCTCGAGGACCGCATCGTGGGCGTCCCGATCGTGGATCTGCATCGCCACGTCGTGCTTCTTCGCCAGCGCGATGTGCGCCTCGAAGCTCTCGAACTGCGCGGGGAATCCGTCTTCCTCGGTGCGGAAGAAGTCGAGTCCCGTCTCGCCGATCGCCCGGACGCGCGGCTGCGCGGCCAGCTCGTCGATGACCCCGATGGCCTCCTCCAAGCGTCCCGCCCGCTGATAAGCGGGAGCCTCGTTGGGATGGATCGCGACGGCCGCGAGCACGCGAGGATGGGATGCCGCGGCCCACGCCGACCAGCGGCTCGATTCGATATCGCCGCCGGCCTGAACGACACCGAGCACGCCGACGTCAACGGCGCGTTCGAGCTGCTCGTCGAGACCTCGCGGCTCGTCGCCGTCCTCGATCTCGAGGTGGGCGTGGTTGTCGTAGACAGGAACGGCGAGCGGCTCGGGCGCGGCGGGCCATCGCACGTCGCGCGCAGCCTGGGTGCGCTGTCGCACGTAGCCGGAGGGATCGGCGCGGTCGTCCGTCACGTCAGGCCTGCTCGACCCGCGGAAAGAGCGGCGCGAGGCCGTTGACCGAGGTTCCCGGAGCCAGCTGCCCCCACTCGCCCGCCCGGCGGATGGGCTGGTCGACGAGGCGCGCGGGCACACCGAGCGCCTCCCAGAGCTTCTGTGTCGCCACGGGCATCACCGGCGAGAGCAGAACGGCGAGCGCGCGCAGCCCTTCGGCGGCGGTGTACAACACGGTGCCCAGCCGCACACGCTGCGCATCGTCCTTCGCGAGCGCCCACGGCTCGTTCTCGGTGATGTACTGGTTGAGGTCGTCCACCAGCTTCCACACCGCGTCGATCGCCTCGTCGATGCGGAAACGCTCGATCGCGGCATCGGCGGTGGTCGCCGCATCCGCCGTGATCTTCTGAACCCGCACGTCACGCTCGGTGTACTCCCCCGGCGGGGGCACGATCCCCTCGAAGTACCGTCCGATCATCGCGACGGTGCGCGATGCCAGATTGCCGAAGCCGTTGGCGAGCTCGGCCTGGTACCGCGCCGAGAGGTCTTCCCACGAGAACGAGCCGTCCTGACCGAACGCGATCGCCGACAGGAAGTAGTAGCGGTACGCATCCGACCCGAACACGTCGGTGATCTCGTTCGGCGCGATACCGGTGAGCTTGGACTTCGACATCTTCTCGCCGCCGACCAGCAACCACCCGTGGGCGAAGACACCCTTGGGCACATCGACGCCCGCCGCCATCAGCATGGCCGGCCAGATGACGGCGTGGAAGCGAAGGATGTCCTTGCCCACGACATGGTAGGCGGGCCAGTGGCGCGCGAACTGCTCGGGATCGGTGCCGTAGCCGATCGCCGTGGCGTAGTTCAGCAAGGCATCGACCCACACGTAGATGACGTGCGACTCGTCCCACGGCACCGTGATGCCCCAGTCGAAGGTCGACCGCGAGATCGACAGGTCCTTCAGCCCGCTCTTGACGAACGAGACGACCTCGTTGCGTGCGGAGTCGGGACGGATGAAGTCCGGCTGCTCCGCGTACAGCTCGAGCAGACGGTCCTGGAACTCACTGAGCTTGAAGAAGTAGTTCTTCTCCTGCAGCAACTCCAGCGGCTTGGAGTGGATGACGCAGACCTTGAGCCCCTCGAACGGGCCCTCGCCGTCGACGATCTCGGATTCGGTCTTGAACTCTTCACAGCCGACGCAATACAGCGCCTCGAACTCCCCCGCGTAGATGTAGCCGCGGTCGTAGATGGCCTGCACGAACTCTTTGACGCGCTCTTCGTGACGCGGCTGGGTCGTGCGGATGAAGTCGTCGTTGGCGACGTCGAGCGTCTCCAAGAGCGGGAACCACGATTCACTCACGAGCCGGTCCACCCACTCCTGCGGGGTCGCTCCGTTGGCCGCGGCCGCGCGCATCATCTTCTGGCCGTGCTCATCGGTGCCGGTGAGCATCCACGTGTCGTCGCCTGCCTGTCGGTGCCAGCGCGCGAGCGCATCCACCGCGACGGTCGTGTACCCGTGTCCGATGTGAGGCACATCGCTCGGGTAGTAGATCGGCGTGGTGATGTAGAAGCTGCGGCCGGAAGTCACCCGACGATTCTAGTTCGCACGGATGCCGACGCTCCGCGTGTGACAGGGCCCGTCGCGTCAGCGTCGGGCGAGAGCGGCCTGGTACAACTCGCGGGACGAATGACCGGTGTGCGCGGATACGTCACCGGCGGCATCCTTCAACCGCACGCCATCGGCCACCTGCTGCAGCACCTGCGCGACCGCGTCGTCGAAGTCGACCACGCGCGGGGCGGCGCCGGCCACGACGATCACGACCTCACCGCGGACACCGCCCGATGCCCACTCCGCGAGCTCGGCGAGGGTGCCGCGCGCCACTTCCTCGTGGAGTTTCGTCAACTCGCGGCACACCGCCGCGCGACGATCATCGCCGAACGCGGTCGCCATGTCGGCGACGGATGCGACGACCCGACCGGGCGCCTCGAAGAACACCATCGTGCGCTGCTCGGCCGCGAGCGCAGCGAAGGCCGTCGCCCGCTCTCCCGCTTTGCGGGGAACGAATCCCTCGAACGTGAAGCGATCGGTGGCCAGCCCCGACACCGCGAGCGCCGTCAATACCGCACTGGGGCCGGGAATCGCGGTGACCGTCACCCCGGCGTCGGCGGCGGCCGCGACGAGTCCGTACCCGGGGTCGGAGATCGTCGGCATCCCCGCATCAGAGAGCACGAGCACGTCCTCGCCACGAGCGCGCTCGACGAGGGAAGGCGCGATGTCCTTCTCGTTGTGGTCGTGCAGTGCGATCAACCGGGGCCTGTGGGTGATTCCGAGACCCGCCAGCAGACGCTGCGTGGTGCGGGTGTCCTCGGCGGCGACCGTCGGCACCGTCGACAGCACCTCGATGAGCCGGGCCGAGGCGTCGCCGAGATTGCCGATCGGGGTAGCCGCGAGGATGATCACGGGCCCAGCATAGGCTGGAGGCCGTGACCACGACCGAGGCGGAGCCCCTGTTGCCGAGGCCCCGCGCCACGGTGCTGGACCGCTGGACGGCGCGACTGGCGAGCGACCCGCGCATCGCGCGGCTGTGGCGGTGGCTCGCGCCGACTCTGATCACGCTCCTGGCGGGCGTCTTGCGCCTGGCGAACCTCGGGAATCCGGAGTCGCTCGTCTTCGATGAGACGTACTACGTCAAAGATGCCTGGTCGCAATGGAACCTCGGCTACGCCGCGACGTGGCCCGATGAGGCCGATGCGCGGTTCTCGTCCGGCGAGACGGACATCTTCGACACCGAGGGCAGCTTCGTCGTCCACCCGCCGCTGGGCAAGTTCTTCATCGGACTGGGCATGTGGATCTTCGGGGCCGATTCGGCTTTCGGTTGGCGCGTCGCCGTTGCGCTGTTCGGCACGGCGACGGTCCTGGTGCTCTATCTCGTCGCCCGCTCGTTGTCGGGGTCGCTCGTCTTCGCGTCGGTGGCCTCGGGCCTGTTGGCCGTCGACGGGCTCAGCATCGCGATGAGTCGGGTGGCGCTGCTCGACGGGATCTTCACGTTCTTCACTCTGCTGACGGTGTGGTTCCTTCTCCTGGATCGCCGAAAGACGCTGCCGAGGCTCACCCGCGAGCTCGCACTCCGCACCATCAACGGCGAGGGTCCCGGGTGGGGTCCCGTGCTGTGGCGTCGCCCCTGGCTTCTCGCCGCCGGCGCCGCGGTCGGTGCCGCCACCGCGGTGAAATGGTCGGGACTGTACGTCGCCGCAGCGTTCGGGATCTGGCTCGTCGTGACCGATGCGCTGACCCGCAGGCGGGGCCGGGTCATCTTCTGGCCGACGGACGCCGCGTTCCGTCAAGGACCGGTGACCTTTCTGCTGTTCATCCCGATCGCGGCGGTGATCTACCTCGGATCGTGGATCGGTTGGCTCGCGACGGACGGCGGATACGGACGCCAGACGCTCGACGAGGCGGGTGCGCTCCCGTGGATTCCGCTCCCGCTTCAGAACCTGTGGGACTACCACGCGCAGATCTACGGCTTTCACGTCGGGCTTTCCAGCCCGCACGGGTACGCCGCACCGGCGTGGCAGTGGCCCCTGCTCACCCGGCCGACGTCCATGCATTTCGACCACACCGACGGCGTCGTCGAGAACATCTACGCGATGCCCAACCCGCTGGTCTGGTATGCCTCGGTCGCCGCGGTCCTCTACCTCGTATGGCGGTTCATCGTGACGCGGGATTGGCGCTTCGCGCTCGTTCTCACCGGCATCATCGCGACCTACGTGCCCTGGCTGCTGTACCCCGACCGCACGATCTTCCAGTTCTACACGGTGGCGATCCAGCCGTTCCTGATCCTCGCGCTCACCTTCGCGTTGCGCGACATCGCGGGGGGCCCGAGTGCGTCATCTCACCGACGTCAGAGCGGGCAGCGCCTCGTGTGGGTGTTCCTCGGCGTCGCCCTGCTTCTCGCGGCGTTCTGGTACCCGATTGTCAGCGCGATGCCCGTCCCCTACGACTTCTGGCGCATCCACAACTGGTTGCCCAGCTGGATCTGACCCTCACCTCACTCCGGCGGGGTCGCCGCCGCTGCGGCACGGGCCGCCGCAGGGAGAGCGGCGGTGATCCGCTCGAGCGCCGCGTCGTCGTGCGCGGCCGTGAGGAACCAAGCCTCGAAGACGCTCGGCGGCAGAGACACCCCGGCGTCGAGCATCGCGTGGAAGAACGCCGGGTAGCGCCAGGACTCCTGATCGCGCGCGTCGTCGTAGTCGGCAACCGTCCCCTCGCGGAAGGCGAGCGAGAACAGGTTGCCCGCATGTGAGACGACGTGCGCGACCCCCTCGGCGGCGAGCGCCTGAGACAGGGCGCTCGAGACGACGGATGCCGCGGCATCCACTCTCTGGTACACCTCGGCGTCGGCCAGCGACAGCGTGGCGATCCCCGCGGCGACGGCGAGCGGATTGCCGCTGAGCGTGCCTGCTTGGTAGACCGGCCCGAGCGGAGCAAGGAGATCCATGACCTCGGCGCGCCCGCCGATCGCCGCCAGTGGCATCCCTCCGCCGATGACCTTTCCGAAGGTGAGAAGGTCGGGCGTCCAGGTCTCTCCTGCGGCGCGTTCGAGGCCCCACCACCCGGCGGGCCCCACACGGAACCCGGTGAGCACCTCATCGACGATGAGGAGCGCGCCGTGGGCGTGGGCGGTTTCTGAGAGGAAGCGATTGAATCCCGGCTTCGGGGCGAGGATGCCGGCGTTGGCGCCGGCTGCTTCGGTGATGATCGCCGCGATGCGGCCCGGGTGGGCCTCGAACGCTGCCAGGACCGCGTCGCGGTCGTTGTACGGCAGTACCAGGGTGAGCGCGGCGATGTCGGCGGGAACACCGGCCGAGCCGGGAAGACCGAGCGTTGCCACGCCGGAACCGGACTCGGCCAGGAGCCCGTCGGAGTGGCCGTGGTAGTGGCCGGCGAACTTGATGATGACGTCGCGTCCGGTGGCCCCTCGTGCGAGACGGATGGCGGTCATGGTGGCCTCGGTGCCGGTGGACACCAGTCGCAGTCGCTCGATGCCGCGAGCGTCGCCGACGGACAGCCGCGCGATGACGTGCTCGGCGAGTTCGGTCTCGGCGGGGGTGGACGCCCCGAACGACAGGCCGCGAGCCGCAGCTGTCTGCACCGCGGCGACCACATCGGGATGGGCGTGCCCGAGAAGAGCCGGACCCCACGACGCGACCAGGTCGATGTACTCGCGGCCGCCCACATCGCGCACCCGAGCGCCCTGGGCCGACACGATCGACACTGGGGTACCGCCGACCGACCCGAACGCCCGCACGGGGGAGTTCACACCTCCCGGTATGACGGCGCGAGCCCGCGCAGCGGCTTCGTCGTTCGTCGTCATGACGTCATCCTCTCGGCGGCTTCGACAGCCCAATAGGTCAGCACGGCGTCGGCACCGGCACGCACGATGCCCATGATCGATTCATCGATGGCGCGCTCCCGGTCGATCCATCCGTGCGCTGCGGCGGCCTCGATCATCGCGTACTCGCCGGACACCTGATATGCCCACACCGGCACAGGAGCGGTCGCTGCGGTGTCGGCGAGTACATCGAGATAGCCCATGGCGGGCTTGACCATGACGACGTCGGCGCCTTCTGTGACGTCGAGCGCCGCTTCGCGCGCCCCCTCGCGGCGGTTCGCGGGGTCGAGCTGATACGTGCGGCGATCACCCTCGAGGGACGACTGCACCGCTTCGCGGAACGGGCCGTAGAACGCCGAAGCGTACTTGGCCGCGTAGGCGAGCAACGCGACGTCGCCGTATCCCGCACCGTCGAGCGCGGTGCGCGTGACGGCGGTCTGACCGTCCATCATGCCCGACAGCCCGAGCAACTGCGATCCCGCCTCCGCCTGCGCGAGGGCCATGTCTCGGTAGCGCTCGAGGGTCGCGTCGTTGTCGACCCTCCCCCGGGCATCGAGCACACCGCAGTGGCCGTGATCGGTGAACTCGTCCAGGCACAGGTCCGTCTGCACGACGAGCGTGTCGCCGGCCTCGGCGACCGCCCGGCGGGTGGCGACGTTGAGGATGCCTTCGGGATCGGTCGCGCCCGAGCCGACCGCGTCCTTGCGTTCGGGAACGCCGAAGAGCATCACCCCGCCGACGCCCGCCTCGGCGGCGCGGTGGATCTCGGCGGCGAGCGAGTCGAGCGAGTGCTGGACGACGCCCGGCATCGAGGTGATCGGGACCGGTTCGGTGGCGCCCTCACGGACGAACAGCGGCAGCACGAGTTGCGACGGCGCGACGCGCGTCTCGCGCGTGAGGCGCCTCCACGCGGGCGTGGCGCGCAGGCGGCGAAGACGAGCGGCGGGGAATCCGGTCATCGCGCTCCCTCCCCACCGGTGCCACCGAGCGGGGCGAGGTCGGCGGCCCCGCCGGAGAGCAGTTCGTCGGCCACGCGCGCGGCGAGCTCTGCCGGGGTCGTGTCCGCGGTGTACGCGGCGTGCGATGCGGTCACCTGGTCGCCACCGTCGGGGCGATACACGCGCGCCGACAAGAAGATCATGTCGTCCTCGATGAACCCGTGCGCACCGATGGGCGCCGCGCATCCCGCTTCGAGACGGGCGAGGACCCCGCGCTCGGCCTCCACCGCCACGCGCGAAGCCCGGTGGTCGGCCCGCGCGGCGAGCCGCTCGTCGCCGACGCGCGTCTCGATCGCGAGAGCACCTTGGGCGGGTGCCGTCGGCCAGGCGGCGAGGTCGAAGAGGTCGGTGGCCGCTGCGGACCGCCCCAACCGGCTGAGCCCGGCTGCAGCGAGGACGACCGCATCCAATGCACGCTCCGCGCCGCCTTCGACGTCGTCCGCGACCCCGACCCGCCCGAGCCGGGTGTCGATGTTCCCGCGGATGTCGACGATCTCGAGGTCGGGGCGTCGCGCGGCCAGCTGGGCTCGCCGGCGCGGCGAGCCCGTGCCGACACGGGCGCCTTCGGGAAGCTGATCCAGCGTCAGTCCGTCGCGGGCGCAGAGGGCGTCACGGGCGTCGGCGCGGCGGGGTACCGCAGCGATGACGAGTCCCTCGACGGGGGCGGTGGGCAGGTCCTTGAACGAGTGGACGACGGCGTCGACCTCTCCCGCGAGGAGTGCCTCGCGCAGTGCCACGGCGAAGACGCCGGTGCCGCCCAGAGAGGCAAGGGAGGCCTGCGAGCGATCACCCTCCGAGACGATCGGCACGAGCTCGCCGCGGAGCTTCGTCGCGACGGTGCCGGCTTGCGCCATCGCCAGGGCACTGGCCCGCGTGCCGATACGCAGCACACTCACCGCACGACCTCGGCGATCTGGGCCGTCTCGATGAGCCGCCCGGTGAAGAACGGGACTTCCTCGCGCACGTGTCGCCGCGCCTCGGTCGCGCGCAGGTGCCGCATGAGGTCGACGAGTTCGAGCGGGTCGTCGGCTTCGAGGGCGAGCAGCCACTCGTAGTCGCCGAGCGCGAAGCTCGCGACGGTGTTCGACTGCACCTGGGGAAACTCGCGCCCCTTCAGCCCGTGCTCGGCGAGCATGCCACCTCGCTCGGCCGCCGGAAGCACGTACCACTCGTAGCTGCGCACGAACGGGTACACCGTCACCCAGCCCTTCGGTCCGAGTCCGCGGGCGAAGGCCGGCGAGTGGTCACGGCTGAACTCCGCATCACGGTGCACGCCGAGCGCGTTCCACGTCGGCAACAGCGGCGACAGTTCGGCGGTGCGTCGCAGCGTCCGCAGGTCGGCCTGCAATCCCTCCGCGGTGTCCCCGGTGAGCCAGAGCATGATGTCGGCGTCGGCCCGCAGTCCCGACACGTCGTACACGCCGCGCAGGCTCGCGACCGCTGCGGCAGCGGTTGCGAAGTCCGGCCCCGACGCTGTGGCAGGGTGCGGATCACGACGGAAGACCGCGAAGAGTGTGTAGAAGGTGGCTGCGGGGGCGACATCGGTGGAACTCACCCCTCTATCCTCCCCCTTCCGGCGTCGTCCGATGACGTCGAGACGATGTCGGCGGCAACGCGTTCGGCATGCGAGACCACCGCGGCCAGCCCCGTACCCGCCCTACTCTCGCCCACAGTGAGCACGCCGGGAGTGTCGACCACCCCGCGATCCCAGGTGAGCACAGCGGCATCGTGCACGGTGTCGATGCGCGCGCCGAGGAGTGCGGCGGCATCCACCCGCGCCTGCGCGACCGGGGCTTCCGGCTCGCCGTCGTACGACAACCGCAGCACGTGGCGCGGCGCGGCGGCCTCGCGGATCCACGCCCACTTCGCGCTCATGTGGGTGAGTGCCCGTGCGCGGATGCCGGGAGCCCTGTCGGCGACGAGCAGGCCCGTACCGCGCGGCTCTTCGCCCAAGCCCTCGCCCTCCACGACGAGGGTCACGAGCGTCACGCGACGCCGGTCGGGCGCGGGGTCACCGAATGCGCGCACGACGGTGCCGCGGTGACGTTCTCCGTCGACCACCGCAGTCTCCGCGGTGATGTCGGTGACCTCGGCGCCCGTACGGTAGATCGCGCCATGGCGGACACCGTCGTCGACGAGCGCGGAGACGAGGGTGTGGAGGCCTCCGTCGAACGACGCGACCTGAGCACCCGCGGGCGCCTGGGCCCGCAGCGCCCTGACGGCGCCGGCGAGCGAACCGTGCTCGACGATGCGTTCCTGCAGGCGCGGCGCGACGCGATCCAGCGGCAGCGCGTCGGCGGTCGTCGAGTGGACGCCGCGCACGATCGGTCCGACGAGACGGTCGACCACGCGTCGCCCCATGCGTGCACGGACGAGCTGGCCGATGGAGGTCGCGTGACCACCGACACGGGCGGGGAGCACGCCGTCCATCGCCGCACGCAGCGCGCCATAGCGACCGAGTGCCCGCACGACGTCGGGGGCGAACGGCGCCCCGGGAATGCCCATGAGCCCCGTGGCCGGCAGCGGCACCGCGGTGCCGTCGGACCGGTACACCCACGCGGCGGAACCGGAAGGGGTGATGATGCGGTCGGCGAGGCCGAGTTCGGCGGCCAGTCGCGCCACATCGCCGCCGCGTGTCGCGAAGGATTCGGCCGCGGCATCCACCATCAGACCGCCGACCGCTACGCGCGCGACCTGCCCGCCGAGGGTGTCGGACCGCTCGAACACGGTGACCCGGCGCCCGGCCACGGCGAGGCGTCGGGCGACGACGAGGCCGCCGATACCGCCGCCGATGACGAGGACGTCAGAGGTCATGCACGAGCTCGACGATGCGCGTGAGCACGTCGGGGTCGGTGTCCGGCGGCACGCCATGGCCCAGATTGACGATATGCGCGGGTGCTTCTGCACCGCGTTCCACGACGTCGCGCACGTGACGCTCCACGAGGTGCCACGGCGCGGTGAGCATCGCCGGGTCGAGGTTCCCCTGCAGCGGGAAGGCACCCTCGAGCCGCCGGTTGGCGACGTCGAGCGGCAGCCGCCAGTCGATGCCGATCACGTCGGCCCCGACCCGGGGCACGGCGTCGAGCGACTCGCCGAGCCCGAGTCCGAAGTGGATGCGAGGGACGTCGAGCCCGCGCAGGCTGTCCATTGCGCGACGCGAGTGCGGCAGTGCACGGCGCACGTAGTCATCGCGAGAAAGCGATCCCGCCCACGAGTCGAACAGCTGCACGACGCTCGCGCCGGCGGCGACCTGGGCCTGCAGGAAGGCACCCGTCACGTCCGCGCACCAGTTGAGGAGCGCGGCCCACGTGTGCGGATCGGTGCGCATGAGCGCGCGCGTGCGCAACTGTTCTTTCGACGGACCACCCTCGACCAGATAGCTCGCGACGGTGTACGGCGCTCCACCGAACCCGATGAGCGGTGTGTCGCCCAACTCTGCGACGGTGAGCCGCACGGCTTCGGTGATCGGCTCGAGCGCTTCCGGTTCCATCGGACGCAACGCCAGGACATCGGACGCGGTGCGAACCGGTTCGTCGATGACCGGGCCCCGCCCGGGAACGATGCGCACGCCGACGCCGGCCAGCAGCACCGGAACGACGATGTCACTGAAGAACACCGCCGCATCGACCCCGTGGCGCCGCACGGGCTGGAGAGTGATCTCGGACGCGAGGTCAGGGGTGAGGCAGGCGTCCAGCATCTCGGTACCCGCGCGACTCTCGCGGTACTCGGGCAGCGAACGCCCGGCCTGCCGCATGAACCAGACCGGCAGCGTGGCCGGACGGTCACCGCGTGCCGCGCGCACGAGCGGGGACGTCGCCGTGCGCCCATCGCGCAGCGGGTGGTCGGAGGCGAGAGAGGCGGGCGCGGTGAGCATGCGTCAAGGCTACGTCCCGCCGCGTGGGGCGCCGGCCACGTACGCGCGCCGGTAGACTCTCGGGGTGCTGTTCTGTCTGACGGCGAATCATCGCAACACGGATTTCGATGTGCTCGACCGCATCGCCCGCGTCACCGACTCCACGGCGGCCGACCTCACCGGCACCCACTCGTTCGTGCGCGGGGCGATCGTGCTCGCCACATGCAACCGGTTCGAGGCCTACCTCGAGATCGACGAACCGCTCACCGGCGGCGCCGTCGTGGCGCGCGAAGCGGTGTTCGACGTCCTCTTCGGCGCGGCCGGGGAAGACGCCGAGGCGTTGCGCGCCTCGGCCACCACGCTCACCGGCGACGAGGTCGTACATCATCTCTTCGCCGTGAGCGCCGGGCTGGAGTCGATGGTCGTCGGCGAAGAGGAGATCAGCGGCCAGGTGCAGCGGGCGCTCGTCTCGGCTCGCCGTGCGGGCACCACGAGCACGACGCTGGAACGGGTCTTCCAGCGCGCGGCCCACGCGAACCGTGAGATGCGGGCAACCGCGGATCTCGCCGCGGCCGGCCGCTCGCTCGCTCGCCTGGCGCTGGATATGGCCGACACGCGCGTCGCCGATTGGGCGTCGGTCCCCGTCCTCATCGTCGGCACCGGTCAGTACGCGGCCACGACGATCGCGGCACTGCAGGCGCGCGGCGCAGCCGACATCCGTGTGTTCTCCGCCACCGGACGTGCCGATCAGTTCGCGGCCAAGTACGGTGTGCGCGCCGAACGCGACCTTCGCGACGCCATCGGTGCCGCCGACATCGTCCTCACCTGCACCACGCGCTACACCGTAACCTCGGCCGACATCCCCGACAACCGTCATCGGCTCATCGTCGACCTCGGCCTGCCGCGCAACGTCGATCGCGCCGTCGGCGACCTCGCGGGCGTCGATCTGCTCGACCTCGAGATCATCGGACGCCACGCCACTCTCCCGGAGCTCGGCATGGGGGCGGCCGACATCGTCGGTTCTGCCGCGAACGCTTTCACCGCCGAACAGGCCGCCGGACCCGCCATCGTCGCTGTGCGCGGACACATCCAAGCGGTGCTCGATGCCGAGATCGATCGGTTGCATGCGCGCGGAGGTGACGCCGCGACCGAGTCGGCGTTGCGCCACTTCGCCGGCGTGCTGGCGCACGGACCGAGTGTGCGCGCTCGCGAACTCGCCGCCGACGGACGCCTCGCCGAATTCGAGAACGCCCTCGAGACACTCTTCGGTGTCGAGGTCGTCCGCGAGGAACGCAGCGGCTGGCAGGGCCTCACGGCCGTTTGACCGGGTCAGTGATCGAGTGCGCCCGCGTCGGTGACCGGCATCCGGCACGTGAAATCGTGACAGTCGTACGCGGCGGCGCACCCATCGACGAGGGCCTTCCCCGCGAACAGTGAGAACCCCGCCGCGGTCCAGGCGTCCGCCTGCTCGGGTGTGACCGAGCACACGAGATCGGCGGCGACGGATGCTGAAGCTCGCGCGAGCGGGTCTTCTCGGTCGCGCGCGACCACCACGAGCTGCCGGGGCGCGCGAGCGAGGCGCGCGGCGACACGCAACACGCTGCTGTGGCCGAACGGTTGGGCCAACGCCACGGTGGCGTGACGCTCGATGACGTCGACGGCGAACGCGCGATACTCCTCCCCCGCGCCCAGCATCCACAGCCCGACGGCGGCGTCTGCGACCGCGGCCACCCCCGACGGCTCGTCGCCGTCGGAGGCGACATCGGGTTCACCCAGACCGTGTGCGGCGAGCACGGCATCACCGCCGCCGGGCACGACCGGTGCGCCGCCGGATCGGAGGCAGGCGCGGACGAGTTCGCGGGCCTGCAACGCCGGCTCGGGGCGGCCCAACGCCACCGCCAGCGCGATCAGCCCGCCGGCGAGATCGCCGTAGTCGGCCAGCGTCGCAGCGGCACGCGACGGGATCTCGCCCAACGATGCGCGCACGAGACGACCGTCCGACGCGGTGTTGGCGCCGATCACGGCGTCGGCCGCGCGCGCGGCGGCGTCCACGAAGGTGGGTTCGTCGAGCACGCTCCCCGCCCGGGAAAGCGCAGCGATCGCCACGCCGTTCCACGCCGTGACGGCCTTCCCGTCGACCCGCGGCGGCACCAGCTCCGTGCGGTCCTCGACGAGGTAGTACCCGCCTTCGCTGCGGCGACCGTCGACGATCGACTCCGAATCCTGCGCGGCACCGAACGCGCCTTCCGGCTGCTGCAACACGTCGATGAGGAAGGCGGCGATACCACGGGCCACATCGTGGGCACCTTCGACGACCGCGACGTCGAGCAGCTGCGCGTTGTCGATCAACATGCGCTCGTAGTGCGGCACCGTCCAGTCGCGGCGGGTGGCGTAACGGAAGAAGCCCCCGTCGATCCTGTCGCGCAGCGGCGAATCGGCCATCGCCGAGAACGCGCGTGACGCCACGGCCGCCGCGCCCGGCGCCTCCGCACGCATCGCCTGCAGAAAAGTCAGGCTCGTCGCGACGGGGAACTTCGGTCCGTCGGTCCCGAATCCACCGAACTCGGGGTCTTCGCGCTCGGCGATCGCCGCCGCAGCCGCCGCGAGATCGTCGGTGGAGGGCAGTGCGGACGAGTGCGCCGCGGCGGCACGAGCGTCGGCGAGGGCATCGACGACAGCCGTGGCGGTCTCGTCGATCTGCGCGCGTCGTTCGCTCCACGCTTCGCGCACCGCCGCGAGCACCTGCCGGAACGCCGGCATTCCCTGCCTCGGCTCCAGTGGAAAGTATGTTCCGGCATAGAACGGTTTTCCGTCGGGCGTCACGAAGACAGAGAGCGGCCACCCCAGGTTCTGCGTGAAGGCGGACGCGGCCGCCATGTACGCGGCGTCGACATCGGGATGCTCTTCGCGGTCGACTTTGATCGAGACGAACCC
This sequence comes from Microbacterium koreense, assembly GCF_042677105.1. Taxonomy (NCBI): domain Bacteria; kingdom Bacillati; phylum Actinomycetota; class Actinomycetes; order Micrococcales; family Microbacteriaceae; genus Microbacterium; species Microbacterium koreense. The sequence continues at coordinate 1,472,016 of NZ_JBHTIM010000001.1, read as the reverse complement.
GTCGGCCAGGTCGGCGGCGGTCGCCGCGTCCGAGAACGACTCTCGTGCCATCACGTGACACCAGTGACAGGTCGAGTATCCGATCGAGACGAATACCGGCACGTCGCGGCGGCGGGCTTCGGAGAACGCGGCGTCGCCCCACGGATACCAGGCGACCGGGTTGTCGGCGTGGGCGCGCAGATACGGGCTCGCCGACGCCGACAACCGGTCGTCCATGATGGTCAGTGCACTTCGCTGGGGTGCGCGCTCACGCGACCGGAGCCGTCGCCCGGATCGAGGGCGTCGATCGCAGCCATCTCGGCCTCGGACAGCGCGAACCCGAAGATGTCGAGGTTCTCCCGCAGACGGTGCGGGTTGACCGACTTCGGGAAGATGATGTTGCCCTTCTGGATGTGCCACCGCAACACCACCTGCGCGGGAGTGTGTCGGTGCGCCGCGGCTGCGGCGGCGACGGCGGGCACGCCGAACAGGTCGTACTTGCCCTGACCGAGCGGACCCCAGGCCTCGATGTGCACACCGTGGTCGGCGCACCAGGCGACGACGTCGCGCTGCTGATAGGCCGGGTGCAACTCGATCTGGTTGACGGCGGGGAGCACACCGGTTTCGGCGTGGATCTTCTCGAGGTGCTCGGGGAGGAAGTTCGAGACCCCGATCGAACGGATTGCGTCGCCCTCGCTCAGCGCGGCCAGGTGACGCCACGCGTTGACGAACTGGCCGTTGTCGGGAGCGGGCCAATGCACGAGGTACAGGTCGACGTAGTCGACACCCAGTTTGGTGATGCTCTCTTCGAGTGCGGCGCGCGGTTCGTCACCGGCCTGGCGGTCGTTCCAGAGCTTGGTGGTGAGGAAGATCTCGTCGCGCGGGATGCCGCTGGTGGCGATGGCCGCCCCTACGCCCTCTTCGTTGTCGTAGATGGCGGCGGTGTCGATGTGTCGGTAACCGATCTCGAGCGCCTCGGAGACGAACTTCTCGGTCTCCTGCGGCGGCACCTTGAAGACGCCGTATCCGAGTTGGGGGATGTCGTAGCCCGAATTGAGGGCGATACGGGGGACGTCGGAGGCCTTCTCTGCCTTGACGTCTGCGCGGTGGTCTGCGTGATGTCCTGCCATACCCCGAGCCTACGCCGCCGGATAAGGTGGAAGGCTGTGTCCGCTCCCGACCCCGTCATCACGTTCCCGCCCGAGCTGCCCGTCAGCGCCGCGCGGGACGAGATCGCGCGCGCGATCCGCGACCATCAGGTCGTGATCGTCGCGGGAGCCACCGGGTCGGGAAAGACGACCCAGCTGCCGAAGATCTGTCTGGAGCTCGGCCGCACGAGCATCGCGCACACCCAGCCGCGCCGCATCGCCGCACGCACGATCGCCGAACGCATCAGCGACGAACTGCGGGTACCGCTGGGCTCGACCGTCGGCTACAAGGTGCGCTTCACCGACAAGGTCGGCGCCGAGACTCGGATCGCGGTCATGACCGACGGCATCCTGCTCAACGAAATCCACCGCGACCGCACTCTTCGTCGGTACGACACGATCATCGTCGACGAGGCCCACGAGCGCTCACTCAACATCGACTTCCTCATCGGGTATCTCACCCGGCTGCTCCCGCAGCGTCCCGACCTCAAGGTGATCATCACCAGCGCGACGATCGACCCCGCGAGCTTTGCAGCTCACTTCGCGGATGCCGAGGGCCGCCCCGCTCCGATCATCGAGGTCTCCGGGCGCACCCATCCGGTCGAGATCCGCTACCGCGAGCCCGCGCCCGGCGACGCTTCGGGCTCGGCGGACGATGTGGACGGCATCACCGCCGCTCTGCGCGAGCTCGACCGCGAACCGGCCGGCGACGTGCTGGTGTTCCTGCCGGGCGAGGCCGAGATCCGCGACGCGATGGATGCCGTCCGCGGCATGTACGCGAAGGATGCCGCTCCCACCGAAGTGTTGCCCCTGTACGGGCGCCTCTCTGCGGCGGAACAGCACCGGGTGTTCGAGCCCTCCAGAATCGCCGGCGTGCGACGCCGGGTGATCCTCAGCACCAACGTCGCCGAGACGAGTCTCACTGTTCCCGGCATCCGCTACGTCGTCGACACCGGCACCGCACGCATCTCGCGCTACAGCAACCGCACCAAGATCCAGCAGCTGCCGATCGAGCCGATCTCGCAGGCGTCTGCGCAGCAACGCTCGGGGCGCGCGGGACGCACTGCGCCGGGCGTCGCGATCCGCCTGTACGCCGAAGACGACTTCGCCACGCGCGACGAATTCACCGAGCCCGAGATCCTGCGCACGAGTCTGGCCTCGGTCATCCTGCAGATGCTCGCGCTCGGGTTCGGCGACATCCAGGACTTTCCGTTCCTCACCCCACCCGACTCGCGCGGCGTCCGGTCGGCGCTCGACCTGCTCGTCGAACTCGGGGCGGTCACCGGCGAACGCGGCTCGACGTCGAAACGCGGGCATCGACTGACCGACCTGGGGCGCGAGATCGCCCGACTGCCGATCGATCCCCGTTTCGCGCGGATGCTCATCGAGGCGCGTCGCACCGGGGTACTCACCGAGGTCCGCGCGATCGTGGCGGGGCTCTCGATCCCCGACGTGCGCGAGCGCCCCGAAGAGCGTCGCGAGGAGGCCGACCGCTTCCACGCCCGCTTCACCGACCCGACGAGCGACTTCCTGTCGCTGCTGAACCTCTGGAACCACCTGCAGGAACAGCAGGCGGCACTCGGCTCGAGCGCGTTCCGGCGTCTGTGCCGCACCGAGCACCTCAACTATGTGCGGGTGCGGGAGTGGGCCGACGTGCATCGGCAGCTCACCAGCCTCCTGGGCTCGGGTCGGGCGTCATCGCGAGATGCCACCCGGGGTCGGCACGATCGGTCCGAATCGGGTCACGACCGACAACTCGGCGCCGGGAGCGCGAGCGACCCGGACGCGATCCACCGGGCGATCCTGTCGGGGCTCCTCTCCCACATCGGCGTGCTCGACACGCGCGACACCTCGACCACGCCCGCTCGCGGTGGGCGCTCCGCCCCGCGTCCGGCCGACTACCTCGGCGCCCGAGGCACACGGTTCTCGATCTTTCCCGGCTCGGGGCTGAAGAAGAAGCGACCTGCGGCGGTCATGGCCGCCGAACTCGTCGAGACAAGTCGCCTCTTCGCCCGCACCGTGGCTGCGATTGACCCGGCGTGGGCCGAGCCGCTGGCCGGCGACCTCGCCAAGCGCAGTCTCAGCGAGCCGCACTGGTCGCGCTCGGCGGGCGCGGCATCCGTCTATGAGAAGGTCACGCTCTTCGGCGTCGAGATCGTGCCGAAGCGGCGTGTCCAGTTGGCGCGTTTCGACCGTCCGCTCGCCCGCGAGCTGTTCGTGCGCCATGCGCTGGTCGAAGGCGACTGGGAGCCCCCCGGCGACAAGCGGGTGGGCGCGTTCGAGCGCCGAAACCTCGAGTTGCGCCGTCGCCTGGAGAAGATCGAGGAGCGTGAGCGGCGCCGCGACATCCTCGTCGGCGACGAAGCGGTCTTCCGTTTCTACGACGCGCGCATTCCCCGCGACGTCTTCGACGCCCGCTCGTTTGAACGGTGGTGGCGTGACGCCCTCGAGTCGACCCCGCGTCTGCTCGACATGTCGGAGGCCGACCTGGTCGACGACGCGTCCCGCGGCGATGAAAGGGACTTCCCCGCGCGGTGGACGCAAGGTGACCAGGTGCTCTCGCTCGCCTACCGCTTCGAGCCGGGCGCGCGAGACGACGGCGTGACGGTGGTCGTGCCGCTGGCCCTGCTCGCCCAGCTGCGGCCGGACGGGTTCGACTGGCAGGTGCCGGGCATGCGTGACGAGCTCGTCACGGCTCTGCTGCGTTCGCTGCCGAAGGCGATCCGACGCCACGTCGTCCCCGCAGCGGACTGGGCGGCGACGTTCTCGGCCGAACTGACCGGCTCGGGTCCCGAGTCCCACGACGGGATGCCGCCGACCACCCTGCTCGCCGCGCTCGCCTCTCGCATCCAGCGGGTGGCCCATCAGCCGGTGACGGCCGCCGATTTCGATCTCGACCGGGTTCCCGGCCACCTGCGCATGTCGTTCCGAGCGGTGGACGGGCGCGGACGCGACGTGGGCTCGGACCGCGACCTCGGCGCGCTGCAACGTCGACTCGCCGACCGCAGCCGCGCCGCGGTGTCGCGCTCGCTCGCCGAGCCGTCGCCGGCCGCGCGGGGCCCACGCCCACCCCGCACCGAGGCGACCGGGTCATCCTTCGTCGAACGCCGCGGACTCACCGAGTGGTCGTTCGGCGATCTCCCCGCCGTCGTGGACACGAAGGTGGCGGGCGGCGTCGTGCGGGGATACCCGGCCGTCGTCGACGACGGTGTCGCGGTGTCACTCCGCATCGAGTCCACTCCCGAGGCCGCCGCGCGCGCCACAAAGGCGGGAGCCCGCAGGCTGTTGCTGCTCGCGGTGCCGTCGCCGTCGGCGTACGTGCTCGACCATCTGACGTCGGCAGAGAAGCTCGCCCTGGCGGGGTCGCCGTACCCCTCCGCGAAGGCGCTCGTCGAAGACGCCCGCGTGGCCGTCGCGGATGCAGTGATCGCCCGTACCGCTCCGGACGGCATCCGCACGGCCGCGGTGTTCGAGACGGTCCGCGACACACTCTCGGGTGTCGTGGTCGACGACCTATTCCAGACGGTCTCGCTGAGTGCCCGCATCCTCACCGCCGCGCGCGACGTCGAACGCGCCGTCAAGGGACAGAACTCGATGACGCTGCTGGCGGCGCTCGGCGACGTAAAGGCGCAGGTCGCCGGATTGGTGTTCGCGGGATTCGTCGCCCGCACGGGCGCGGATCGGCTCCCCCACCTGCCACGGTATCTGCGCGCCGCGCTCGAGCGAGTGACAGGCCTCGCCGACAGCCCGGGGCGCGATCGGCAGCGGATGACGGAGTTCGAACGTGCCGCGAGCGCGTTCACGGATGCGGGGGGCACCATCCCCTGCCCGCCCGACGCGCCGGAGAACCTCGTGCGGGTGCGGTGGATGCTCGAGGAATACCGCGTGAGCCTGTTCGCCCAGGCGCTCGGGACGGCGGAACCCGTGTCGCTTCCGCGCATCCAGAAGGCGCTGCGGGAATAGCCCGCCTGCACCCTCCGGTTGGCCTGTGGTGTGACGGAATCCATCGTGTACACCGAGTTCGGCGGCCCTGACGTGCTGCACCTTCACGACGCACCCCTGCGGGAGGCGCGACCCGACGAGGTCGTGGTCCGAGTGGAGGCGGCCGGCGTCAACCCGATCGACGGAAAGCTGCGCACGGGGCTGCGCGCATCCGCACCGCTCATGGGTCCGCGCGGCGTCGGCGCCGACGGCGCCGGAGTCGTCACCACAGTCGGCGCCGAGGTCGAGGGCTTCCGCCCCGGCGACGCCGTCGTCTTCTTCAACGCCACAGGCGCATACAGCACCGAACTTGTCATTCCCGCCCGCACCGTCACACCCCGCCCGCCCTCGGTGACTGCCGCCCAGGGCGCTGCCGTCGGCATCCCCGCCGGCACCGCGTATCAGGCTCTGCGATCGCTCGCGGTGGGTGCCGGTGACACCCTGCTCGTCCACGGCGGCTCCGGCGCGGTCGGACAGGCGATCATCCAGTTCGCGGTGATGTGGGGCGCAACGGTGATCGCGACGTCATCTGAGCGCCGCTTCGACCGTGTGCGCGCCCTCGGCGCCACACCGGTCGTCTACGGCGACGGCCTCGTCGATCGCGTGCGCGATACCGCCCCTGACGGTGTCACCGTGATCATCGACGCCGCCGGCACCGATGAGGCGCTGCAGGCGTCGGTCGAACTGCTCTCCGATCGCACGCGCATCGCGACGCTCGTGCGCGGGGCGGATGCGGCCGGCCTCGGCATCCGCGCGTTCTCGGGTGGCGGGCCGTCGCCGCTCACGACGCAGGAACTGGCCTGGCGTGCCGAGGCGGTTCCGGTGACCCTCGCGCTCCTCGCCGCGGGTGCGTTCTCGGTCGAGCTCGGTCCCGAGCTTCCCCTCGCCGAGGCGGCCGAGGCCCACCGACTCCTCGAGAAGGGCTCGGGCGGCAAAATCGTCCTCGTGCCGTGACGATCGCCGGCGTCACTCAGCTGGCGGCGACGAGGGCTTTGTAGAACCCGATCCCCCGCAGCCAGACGTCCACGCGGATGCGTTCGTTGTGCGAGTGCAGCGCGTCACGCTCCTCGCGCGAGAGCAGGAACGGTGTGAAGCGGTACACGTTGTCCGAGATCGACGTGAACCACCGGCTGTCACTCGCCCCGAGCTGCAGGTAGGGCGTCGTCACGACGTCCTCGCCGAGGGTCTCGTTGACGGTGCGCGACAAGGTCCGCCACGCCTCTCCCCGCCACGGCGAGACGGGCGACGGATCGGATGCGTGGCGCACCTCGATCTCGATCTCGGGATCGGCCACCACCCGGCGCACGCGCTCGGTCGCCCCCGCGACGGTGTCACCGGTGAGCAGCCGGATGTTGACCGCGGCTCGAGCCACCGTCGCGAGCACGTTCTCACCCGGTGCCCCCGAAAGCTCGGTCGCGACCGCAGTCGTGCGCACAGCGGCGTTCATCTCGGGGCCCATCTTCGCAAGCACGGCGGCGATGGCGGGCCCGGTGACGGACAACGTCGACAGCACCTGGCGAAGCGGGCCGGTCGCGTGCGGTGCGACGGTCGAAAGCATCGCGCGCACCGGCGGCGCGAGTCGCGTCGGGAACGGGTGCCGCCACAGTCTGTCGACGGCGCGCGCCAGACGTGCCGTCGCGGGCATCGCCGGCGGTGTCGACGCGTGGCCTCCACCTTCTCGGGCCGTGAGCGTCAGAGTCATCACACCGCGTTCGGCGACACCGATCATCGCCGTCGGCACGGCAACCCCCGGAATCGCGCCCTCGACGACCGCGCCCCCCTCATCGAGCACGAGTGCCGGTCGGATGCCGCGGCGTCCGAGTTCGGCGGCGATGGCGCGTGCCCCGCCTCCGGCCGTTTCCTCGTTGTGCCCGAACGCCAGATAGACGTCGTTCTCCGGCACGAAGTCCTCGGAGGCGAGCTGCTCGACCGCCTCGAAGATCGCCACGAGCGACCCTTTGTCGTCGATCGTTCCGCGCGCGTGGACCACGGCGTCCGCGCCTTCGCCGACGATCTCCGCGCCGAACGGCTCGTGGTGCCACTCCTCCTCGATGACGGGCACGACATCTTGGTGCGCCATCAGCACGACAGGGTCGCCGTCGCCGCGACCGGCCCAGCGGTACAGCAGCGAGTACCCATCGATGACTTCGCGCTCCAGAACGCGATGCGTATGCGGATAGAGCCGTTCGAGCGACTCATGGAGCGCGTCGAACGTCCCGAAATCGATGAGGGATTCGTCGGCGTGCGAAACGGTCGGAATGCGCAGGAGTTCACGGAAGCGATCGACGGCGGAGTCCATGGTTCGAGCCTAACCGCCGTGTCGAAACCACCCGGCCCGGCTCGGTACGCTCGAGATCATGAGCGGACTTCGATGGGGCATCCTCGGGCCGGGCGGCATCGCCCGTGCCTTCGCGCGCGACGCACGGCTGGCAGGGCTCGATCTGGCGGCCGTGGGCTCACGCCGCCGCCATGCGGCGGAGACGTTTGCGGCCGAGTTCGAGATCGCCCGCGTCCACGGATCGTACGAGGCGCTCGTCGACGACCCGGGTGTCGACATCGTCTACATCGCCACGCCGCATCCGTTCCACGCCGAACAGGCGATCCTTGCTCTCGAGCACGGCAAGCACGTCCTCGTCGAGAAGCCGTTCACCCTCACCGCCGCCGAGGCGATCGCGGTGCGCGACACCGCGCGACGCCAGGGCCTGCTCGCCATGGAGGCGATGTGGACGCGTTACCTGCCGCACATGGTGAGCCTGCGCGAACGCCTCGCCGACGGCGCGATCGGCGACGTCCGCGCGCTCGTCGCCGATCACCTGCAGCCTCTTCCCGCCGACCCCGCGCACCGGATCAACGCCCTCGAACTCGGCGGCGGCGCGCTGCTCGACCTCGCGATCTACCCGATCTCGTTGTCGTGGGATGTACTCGGCGCGCCGCGCACGATCGCCGCATCCGCCACCCTCGGCGAGACCGGCGCCGACACCGAGGTCGCGACGATCTTCGGGTACGAATCCGGCGCGATCGCCACAACACTCTCCGGGTCGCGCGCGGCAGGTCCCAACGCCGCGAGCGTGGTGGGTACGGATGCCCGGATCGAGATCGAGGGCGTCTGGTACACAGCATCGTCGTTCCGGGTGATCGAGCGGGACGGCACGGTGCGCGAGACGGTCGCCCCACCGGTCGACGGTCGCGGTATGCAATACCAAGCGCTCGCCGCCGAACGGTATGTGACAGCCGGCGCGACCGACAGCGACGTCCTGCCGCTGGACGAGGTCGTCGAGATCATGCGCGCACTCGACACGATCCGCGACATCATCGGTGTGCGATATCCCTCCGAGTCGCAGGCCTGAACCTGCCAGACTGAGACCATGCCTGACCTGCAGCAAGCACGCGTCGCCGTCTACCTCGACTTCGACAACATCGTGATGTCCTGGTACGACCGGGTGCACGGTCGGAGCGCCTATTCGCGCGACCGGCAGCGCATCGCCGAAGACGCCACCGCCCCCGACATCGCCGAAAAGCTCGCCGCGGCACGGATCGACGTGGGCGCGATCATCGACTACGCCGCCTCTTTCGGCACACTGGTCCTCACCCGCGCCTACGCCGACTGGTCGGCGCCCGTGAACGCCGAGTACCGCTCGCAGCTCGTCGCGCGCGCGGTCGACCTCGTGCAGCTGTTCCCTGCGGCGGCCTACGCCAAGAACGGAGCCGACATCCGGCTCGCCGTCGACACCGTCGAGGACATGTTTCGTCTCCCCGACCTCACCCATGTCGTGATCGTCGCCGGCGACTCCGACTATGTGCCGCTCGCCCAGCGGTGCCGGCGCCTCGGACGCTTCGTCATCGGCGTGGGTGTCGCAGGATCCACCGCCAAGTCGCTCGCGGCGGCATGCGACCAGTTCGATTCGTATGACGCGCTCCCCGGCGTCACCCGCCCGACGAGCGGCAAGACCGACACGTCGACACCGCGCACGCGCCGCAAGGCGAAAGACCCCGGCGCTGACCTGCTCGAGCGTGCGCTGCGCCTGGAGAACGACAAAGACGATGCGCAGTGGCAGCACGCTTCCGAGGTGAAGAGTCTCATCAAGCGCCTCGATCCGGCGTTCAGCGAGAAGTCTTTCGGGCACAAGAGCTTCACCGAGTTCGTCAAGGCCCACCCGGCCGTCGCCGAAGTGGACGAGTCCTCCAACATCGTGCTGATGCGGTTGGCGTCCGAGCGCCGCTGACCGCTAGACCGCCGCGATGAGGCGAGCGACTTCAGCGGTCGCTGCGGAGAACTCGGCGGGATCCTGCCGCGAAAGCGGGAGCAGCACGACATCGTCGACGCCCGCCGCCGCGAACCGCGCCACGCCTTCCGCCACACGTGCCGGGTCGCCATGGACCGCGCGCTCCAGCGGATCGGAGATCTCCGACAGATCGGTGCGTACGCGGGACTCGGCGTCGGCCCCGAACGCCGCCACGACGTAGGCCACGACGTCCGGTTCGCCCCCGCGACCTGACTCTCGGCGCCCTTCGCGGACCGCGGCGACGGCGTGCGCGACCTCGTCGACCGTGTGCTTGCTGTCGAGCACGACGCCGTCGGCGACGGCACCGGCGAGCCTTAGTGTCTTCGGACCTTCAGCAGCTGCGTACACGCGCGGCACAGTTGCGGGTGGGTAGTCGAGGCGCACCGCGTCGAGCGAGACGTAGCGCCCCTCGGTCGACACTTCATCGCCGGCGAGCAACCCCCGCAGCGCCGGGAGGTACTCACGCATGAGCGTGAGCGGAGAAGCGACCCGCGCGTGGACCTGTCCCATCCAGTCCAGGACGCCGTGTCCCAGGCCCGGCAGTAACCGTCCGGGGAACAATCTCTCCAGGGTCGCGATCTCCATCGCCGTGAGCGCGACGTTGCGCAACGGCATCGGAGCGATGCCGATCCCGATCCGCAGGCGCTCGGTCGATGCGAGAGCGGCGGCGGCCGCGGCGAACCCGGAGGTGCGAAAGCAGTCTTCCCAGATCCACACCTCTTCGACCCCGGCGCGTTCAGCGGCACGCACCCCGGGCAGGAACTCCTCGGGAGAGTGGGTGTAGGGGTTGAAGATCGCACCGATGCGGGTCATGTGCTCATGCTGACAGAGTCCGCCGACATCGCCGCGTCGACCAACCGGGGACTCGCGCGACTAGTGCCGTCCGCCGGGAGGGCCGATGATCAGGAGCGCGACGTAGAGACCGACGATCGCCAGCGCGATGAGCACGGCGAGCACCCACGGGCGGTGCAGGAACCAGCGCATGAGCCGGTCGTGCCAGGCGGCATCCCTCGGGTCGGCGGTCGCCTCGAGCCGCCACGGACCCGCGAGTCTGCCAGAGCGGTGCAGCCAGATCTCAGTGGGGATCGTCGCGTACGGGATGATCGCGCTGACGATGGCGACGAGCGCAGGCCCCACGCCCCAGCGCTGGTTCTTCGCGACGAGGATCGCCGTGGCGCCGTAGGAGAGGAAGACGAACCCGTGGATGCCGCCGCCGATCGTCACCGCGATCGCCAGGTCGGCGGTGGCCCGCAGGATCAGCCCCGTGATCAGGAGAGTCCACGAGATCGCCTCGGCGATCGCCAGCACACGGAACAGGGTCAAGGGCGCGCGAAACACAGCTCTCCTCGGGTGGGGGTCCGATCCAGCCTAGGTGTTCGGAGCGACGCGGTATGCCACGCACTACCGTGGGAGCGGTGACGTTCTCGCTCGACGACCTCCGACGCCGGCCCGACATCGAGGCACCGGGGCTCGCGGCCGTCGACGCCGCCGACCGGCTCATCCTCGACGAATCGGCGGCGGCGCGCCAATCGCTCGACGACGGGCATCTCGTCGTGATCGGGGACTCCTACGGCGCACTCACCCTGGGTTGCGCGGCAAGCGGTGCGCGCGGCATCCGGGTGCACCAAGACGCGATCACCGGCGAGCAGGCTCTCGCCGCCAACGCGTCACACGTCGGACTCGACAGCAGGTTCACGTCCCTGCCGCTGGATGCCGATGTGGTCAGAGATGCACGGGTCGTCGTGATGCGGCTGCCCCGCTCGCTCGACGCCCTTCGCGACATCGCAGGCCTCATCGCCGCCCACGCCGACCCCGAGGTCGTCGTGTTCGCCGGTGGACGCATCAAACACATGACCCTCGCGATGAACGAGGTGCTGCGCGAGCACTTCACGCGCGTCGACGTGACCCATGCCCGTCAGAAGTCGCGAGTGCTCATCGCGCGAGGTCCGCGCGCAGGTGCGGACCCCGCGCCGCGCCAGGCCGTCCACGACGAGCTCACGGTGTGCGCGTTCGGGGGCGCCTTCGCGGGCACCTCGATCGACATCGGCACGCGTCTGTTGCTCGACCACCTGCCCCACGACATGCCCGACGAGGTGATCGACCTCGCGTGCGGCACCGGCGTGGTCGCAGCCGTCATCGCGCGACGGCATCCGCGCACGCGCGTCCACGCCAGCGATGCGTCCGCGGTGGCCGTCGCCTCGGCGCGGGCAACAGCGGAGGCCAACGGCGTCGCCGACCGCGTCTCGGTGGTGCAAGATGACCTCCTGCGATCACGCGACGATGCCGGCGCCGACCTCATCCTGTTGAATCCGCCCTTCCATTCGGCAGGAGCGGTGACGCCGGATCTCGCGCCACGTTTCTTCGCGGATGCGGCACGAGTGCTGCGCCCGGGCGGAAAACTCCTGTGCGTGTGGAACTCGGGCCTGCGCTACCCGGCCGCACTGGAACGCCTCGTCGGACCGACCGTTCAGGTCGCGCGCAACACGAAATTCACCGTCAGCGCGTCCACGCGGCGCTGATCCAGCACACGGCGCGGATCAGGACGCCTCGCCCCGCTCGCGGCGGCGGCGTTCGAGTTCTGCCCGCAGCCGGTCCTCTTCGATCTCGCGTTCGAGATCGGCGAGCTGTTGTTCGGTCGTGCGGGTGTCGCGCGGCACGGGTGGTGGTGCGGCGACCGGTGCAGATCTGGGAGCGGGCCGCGGCATCCGGATTCCGGCCGAGGAGTACTCGCGACCGAGCGCGAACCACAGGCCGCACCCGATCAGCGGCACGATCAGCACGATGATGACCCACATCACCTTCGGCAGGTGCTTCACCTCACTGTCATCGCGCCGGATGATGTCGATGAGCGCGAACACCATCAACGCGATGACGAGGAACGAGAGGAGAACTGCCACGGGGTCAGCCTAGAGGTCGCTCATCACCGTGATCGATCACCGCTGCGGCGGGCGTGTGGACCACCACGCCCATGCGACAAGGAGCGGCTGGAAGAACAGCCTGATCAGCCGCTTGCGGTCGGTGTCGAGCCCGAACCCGTCACGGCGCCGGGTGTACTGCTCGATGTTGCCCGGGAACACCGCGATGAAGAACGCCGCCAGGATCGCCCCGACGCGCTGCCGCGATCTCGGCAACGCGACGAGCGATGCCCCGAGCATCATCTCGACGACTCCTGAGGCGACGACGACACCGTCTTTGTCCATCACCTCGCCGGTGAAGTCGGGCACCTGGGCCTGGAACTCCCTGCGAGCCCAGAACAGGTGACTGAGACCGGCGAACACCATCGCCCCGGCCAGGATCCATCGCGCGAACGTCCTCATGCCCTCACTTTCCCAGAGGACGCCGACACCCGGCAGGGGTTGACAGGCGGCCGGCGCGACCCGGCCGACCTCAGATACCGCCACGGGATGACGCGCCGCAACCGCGCGCCCGACAGACTTGAAGTATGACGGGCCAGGATGCGGAGCGGATACCGAAGGACCTACGGCCGCGCATGCCCGCCTGGCTCGTGGACACACTGCTCATCGCGCTGATGATTCCCCTGACGATCGTGCGCGATCCTGGCGAGCCCATCGCGTTGCCCGACGTCACCACCGTCGCGCTCGTCGCGCTGGCTACTGCGGCGCTTCCGCTGCGGCGCCGCTGGTCACTCGCGATACTCGGCGTCGAAATCACACTGTACGGGTTGGCGGCGGTGCTGGGAGCTCTCGCCCCGGCGATCTCGTTCGCCGTGGCGGCGGCGCTCTTCGCGGTCACCACCCGTATTCCGCGCCGCGACGGGATCATCGTGACAGTCATCACCGTGGCGCTGGTGCTGGGGCTCGGTCTGCTGGCGTGGCGGGGCGGTCCGACCGACCCCCGAATCGTGCAGTTCGCGCTGACGGCAATCATCGGGTCGGTTCTGGGCGACGCGTCCCGGTCGCGGCGCGAGTACATCGCGGCGATCACTGACCGCGCCGAACGCGCCGAGAGAACTCGAGAAGTCGAAGCACGTCGGCGTGTATCGGAGGAGCGGTTGCGTATCGCGCGGGACCTCCACGATGCGGTCGCCCACCAGATCTCGGTGATCAGTCTCAACGCCGGCGTCGCGTCGGCGGCCGTTGACGGCCGACCAGAGAAGGCGAAGGAATCGCTCGCGACCATCCGGGCCGCGTCCCGCACCGTGCTCGGCGAGATCGGGGGGCTTCTTGAGGTGTTGCGCTCCGACGCAGAAGACGACGCGACCGCGCCGGGGCCGAGGTTGACGGCGCTCGACGACCTCACCCAGCAGTTTGCGCGCGCGGGTCTGGACGTCTCCACGCGAGTCGAGGGCGATCTCGCACGAGTGAGTGGGGCAGCGGGTCTTGTCGCCTACCGCGTCGTGCAAGAAGCGTTGACCAACGCGCACAAGCACGGCGCAGAGCATCGCGCGCACGTGCTCCTCTCAGTGGACGGCGACGCGCTGACGGTCGTGGTCTCCAATCCGATCGATATCGCGGCCACGAGCACCGATACTCCGGGCGCCCACCTGGGCCTTGCAGGTATGCGAGAACGCGTCGCGACGGTTCACGGCAGCATCGAAACAGGCCCCGGTCCGGGCGGATGGCGGGTCACGACGCGATTGCCACTGGCGCCGGAGGTCACCCGATGATCCGTGTCCTCGTCGTCGACGACCAAGCCCTCATCCGCCAGGCGGTGACCGACATCCTGCGGTCCTCCCCCGGCGTCGAGGTCATCGGCGTTGCAGCCGACGGTGCCGAGGGTGTCGAGATGACTCGGCGCCTGCGACCCGACGTGGTGCTGATGGACATTAGGATGCCGCGACTGGACGGCATCGACGCGTCGGCGCGAATCTGCACCGACCCCCAGCTCGCGAGCACCCGGGTGCTGATTCTCACGACTTTCGAAGAGGACGAATACGTTGTTCGTGCAATGCGTGCCGGGGCCAGCGGGTTCATCGGCAAGGGAGCGGAGCCGGACGACATCGTGCGCGCGATCGAAGCCGTCCACGCGGGTGACTCGCTCCTGTCTGCCGCGGCCACACGCGCGCTGATCGCGAAGCACCTGCACCCGGCCGTTCCGGAGCGCGGCCGCCTGGCGGCGTTGACGGACCGCGAAGAAGAAGTGCTGTTGCTCGTCGCGCGCGGTCGATCGAATCAGGAGATCGCCGAGGAGCTGTTCATCTCGCCGCACACCGCCAAAACACATGTGAACCGCGTCATGACGAAGCTCCACGCCCATGACCGCGCCCAGCTCGTGATCGAGGCGTACGAGTCCGGACTCCTGTCACCCGGCAGTTGAAGATACCGCCGGCGCGGTATGTGCATGCCGCCGCCGGAGGATTCGCGAGGGGGCGATCCCGACGAGTCTGGAATCATGACAACTCCATCTCCGGTCACGAGCCGCCACGCGCGACCCGCGATCATCTCCGCCCACGATGTGCACAAGTCGTATGGGACCGGGCAAAACCGGTTCGACGCTCTCACCGACGTCAGTCTCGACATCCACGAGGGCCAGTCACTGGCCATTGTCGGAAAATCCGGCTCCGGCAAGTCGACGCTCATGCATGTGCTGGCGCTGCTCGACGCACCAGACTCCGGCTCGCTGATCCTCGACGGCGCCGATACACGCGATCTGCGTGGCAAGAAGCTGAACCGCACCCGCAACAAGACATTCGGGTTCGTCTTTCAGCAGTTCTTTCTGACCGGATCGAACACGGTGCTCGAGAACGTGATATTGCCGATGAAGATCGCCGGTATCGGGCGCGCCGAGCGCAGGCGACGCGGGTTGGCGGCGCTCGCGCAACTCGAGCTCGACGACAAAGCGAAGAACAAAGCCGTGAACCTGTCGGGTGGGCAGAAGCAACGCGCGGTGATCGCGCGTGCCCTCGTCAACAATCCGCGTATCATCTTCGCCGACGAGCCGACAGGCAACCTCGACTCGAACACCGGGCAGACCGTCGAGGACATCCTGTTCACCCTCAACCGCGAGCACGGCATCACGCTGATCGTCGTCACCCATGATGAAGAGCTCGCGGCGCGCTGTGACCGTCGTATCCAGATTCGAGACGGCCGCATCGTCGAGGACTCCGACGGGGAGGTGGCGGCATGAAGACCGGCGACCTGATCACCACCGCCATCGCGAATACCTTCCGCTCGAAGACGCGATCGATTCTCACGATCCTTGCGATCTTCGTGGGGGCGTTCACCCTTGCTCTCACCAGCGGCCTCGGCACGGGCATCAACGATTACATCGACGACACCGTGAGCGCCGTAGGCGCATCCGACGCGATGACCGTCACCAAGGTGCAGGACGGGCCGGGACCCGGTTCGTCGGGTCCCGCGGAGTATGACCCGGATGCGGTGTCGACAGGCATCCCCGGGCAGACCGTGATCGCGCTCACCCCCGATGATGTCGCCACGATCGAGGGCATCGAGGGTGTCGTTGATGTGCAGGCTGCGCGCGCGATCACTCCCGACTACATCACGTGCGGCGACGGCACGCGGTTCGTCGCGCAGGTCGGCAGCCTCGTCCCGGGGCAGACGACCCTACTCGCGGACGGCGTCGAGCCAGATGCAGACGCCTCGGGCTACGAGGTCGCAATTCCGCTCACCTACGTCGAGCCGCTCGGGTTCGACTCATCCGGCGCCGCCATCGGCGAGTCACTCGACATCGCCGTCACGGACGCGCTACGCGAACAGCATGTTGTCTCGGCCGAAATCGTCGGGGTCACCGAGGAGACTCTCGCTTCGCCGATGGGCGCCAGCATCCTCCTCAACAACCCCCTCGCCGACGCGCTCTTCGACGTTCAATCCACCGGCATCCCCGCGGCCGAAGCCGATCGCTACACGTCTGCCACCGTCTGGTTCGCTGCCGATGCCGCAGACGATGAGATCGTCGCGCTCCAAGATGCCCTGGCGGCTGAAGGCTTCACCGGGACAACGGTCGCCGACCAGCTCGGCACGATCACGTCGGTCATCGACGGCATCGTGCTCGTGCTGAACGGGTTCGCGATCATCGCGCTGCTCGCTGCAAGCTTCGGCATCGTGAACACGCTGCTGATGTCCGTTCAGGAGCGCACTCGCGAGATCGGCCTCATGAAGGCGATGGGCATGGGATCGGGCCGCGTGTTCTCGTTGTTCAGCCTCGAGGCGGTGTTCCTCGGATTCCTCGGCAGCGCCGTGGGCGCGGCGATAGCGATGATCGCCGGCACCGCCATCAGCGGAGCCCTGTCGACGGGGCTGCTCTCGGACCTCGCCGGCCTCACGCTCATCGCGTTCGACCCCGTCTCCATCATCACGATCATCGTCAGCGTCATGGCGATCGCGTTCCTTGCAGGCACGATCCCCGCGTGGCGCGCCGCACGCGCGGACCCGGTCGAGTCACTGCGGTACGAGTAAACGATAGGGCGGACTCCTCCGCGGAGTCCGCCCTATCGCTCAGGCCGACCGGTAGACATCGACGGCATCCGGGCGAACCCGCGCCGCGAGCACGAGCGCGATGATCCCGAGTCCGAGAGTCCGGACGAGGAACCCGATGCGTCCGAGCAGCACCGCCATATCGGCGTAGCCTTGCGCGCCGGCTGGGCTCGTGGCTGCGAAGAGCAGTTGCGGCACGGCTGCCGCAACGATCACGACGAGGAGCGCCCACAGCGGAGCCCAATTCCATGGCTTCGGAACGACGCCGGCGCGGGCGATCTGCACGCACGCGATCAGCGATGCGGCGAGCGAGACAGCGAGATCGACGAAGAACACCGTGTTGAGGATGCCTTCGACCTCGCGGTACGCAGCGAGACCCGAATCGAAGGTCGCGGCATCCACCCTCGGGAGGAGCGGCTGCGCGGCTCGCATCACGAGTGGCCACACCGCAACGACGGCGAGCGCGGTGACACCGAGCGGTCTCCGCGCCACGACACTCCCCTCGCGGGACAGCCCGATCGCGAACAGCAGGACCGCGGCTGCGAAAACGACATCGACGAGAACCGATATCGCCAGCGAGGTGCCCGGGACCGAGAACTGCAGCATCCCGATCACGCCGCACAGCACGAGTCCGGCGCCTCCGATCATCCAGGTGAGGCGGCGCTGTCGCATTCCTCGACCCTAATCGGCGGGCATCGGTGCCGGCACGCGGGGAGAGACGTCACAGTGAGGGATGCCTGCAAGACTGGCGGAATGACAGGCGAACCCCTCGCGCGGCTTGTCGCTCGCGCGCTCCTCGGCGGCATGCTCGTCTTCGCAGGGCTCTCGCATCTGCTCTGGGCGCGGCGGGGGTTCCGGATCGCCGTCCCGGATTGGGCCGTGCGTGCGACGGGGCTCGACAAGGACGCGATCGTCGTGGGGTCGGGTGCCGTCGAGATCATGCTGGGCGGCGCACTCGTGGCACTGCCGATCCATCGGCGAAGAATCGGCGCGCTCACCGCGGCCTTCTTCGTCGCGGTGCTGCCCGGCAACATCCACCAGTGGCGCACCGGGCGCTCCGCTCCCCTGTTGCGCACCGATCGCGCACGGTTCATTCGGCTGTTCCTTCAGCCCCTGCTCGTTCTCTGGGCGCTGTGGAGCACGGGGCCGTGGCGTCGGCCGGGCGCGCGCCACAAGATCGTCCGCGCGTAGCGCAGCCGCGCGACTCGTGGCGTACGCCCGCCTGCAGCCTGCTCAGCGCACCAATGCCGGCTCCGACTCGTGCACGGTCGCCTCATCGGTGCGCCGGACCTCGCGGTAGAACTCCATGTCATCGAATCCCGTCGGAAGCGCGATCCCGAACTTCTCACGGATCTCCGCAGGCACTGCCACAAGGACGGTGTATCCGTCGTATTGGTTCGCATTGCGCGGGACGTCGAGAAAGGGGAACCCGCCGGTGAGGTCGGGGTCGTACTCTTCCTTGAGCCGGCGCAGCGCCTCTGCATTCTCGCCGGTCAGCGTCGCATGGGCGTCCGCCGCCGCGAGATTCGCGTAGACATCCCACAGCGTCCAGCCCGCGCCCACGGCAGCATGGAGCGTGCCCGCGGTATAGAGACCCTCCACCCCTGGCACGAAGGTGGTGAGGTGGACCACGGGGTGGCCGTCCTTGTAGGTGACGAGACCCTCGGGAAGGAAGTCGTAGTGAACGTCATAGCCCGTCGCGAAGACGATCACGTCGACCTCTTCGGTAACCCCGTCCACGAAGTGGACCGTCGAACCGTCCACGCGTGCCACGTCATTGCGGTGCGACAGCAAACCGTGCGAGAAGGCGTGGAGAATCGTGTTGCTCACGATCGGGTGGGTGGATGCCGGTGGATCGCTCGGTGTCGGCAGACCATAGGCCGTCATATCGCCCACGGTCGACATGACGAGGGCCATCGTCGTCTGCGGGTCCAGACCCTGCAACAACTCCAGGTCGGGGAGGGAACCCCGGCCGTCGAGGAGATCAGGCAGCGCGAGCCCGAAGATCTGCTTGGGGAAGATCCAGTAGGCGCGACGAGTCGACAAGAATGCCGCATCGGCGTGGAAGGCGGCGTCGGATGCAATGTCGATGCCGCTGTTTCCCGCTCCCACGACGAGGACCCGCTTGCCTCTGAGGTCCTCCGGGGATCGGTACTCGCTGGAGTGAATCGCGTGCCCGTTGAAGGTATCGAGCCCGTCGATGGCGGGGAGCCGCGGGATCCACTGGCTGCCTGTCGCAGCGACGATACCCCGATATTCTCGGGTCTCTCCGTTCGAGAGCTCCACCCTCCACGAGCGACCCGCGTCGGTGTCGACCGGCTCCGCCGAGACCACCGAGGTACCGAAGGTGGTGCGCTCATCGAGGCCGTAGTCGCGCGCGAAGTCCCCGATGTAGTCCCGAAGGTCGGTCCACTTGGGATACATCGGCAGGTCGGACTTCATGGGGTAGCCGGCGAACCCTCCCGCGATACGTGAGCTGATCAGGTTGCAGGACTCGTAGATCGGGGAGCCGGGATTCTCGATGTCCCAGATGCCACCGGCGCGCGTGTGTCGCTCGACGATCTCGACGTCGATGCCGTAGCGCAAGAAGGCGCGCGCAGCGATCAGGCCGGACGGACCCGCTCCGATCACGAGGTACTTGGTGGGGAGGGAGGAGGATGCCATAGGAAGACCGCCTTCGTTCGAGTGCTCAGTCGCCGGGTTCGGGTGGTTCGGGTGCCGCCCGACGCGCTGGGCCTGGAGTGACGACCGTCGCTTCTCCGCGTCGGTCGCTGCCACCTCGGTGTGACGGTCCCATTCTTCGCACGCGGTGTCGGCAGGGCCATGTCCAAACCCGTACGACGGATAACGCGGGTGTTAACGGCGGATGCCGGCGTCGGCCGTCTCGGAGCGGCGCGATGCTGCCCAGTGGCGGGCGACGACCTCCCGCAGTTCGACGACGCGCGGATTGTCGTCTTCAGCGCGTGTGCACAACTCGGTGCGACTCGGCTCGACGTCATGTACCTCGACGAACTCGACATCGGCGCCGGCGTACGTGTGACGGATCGTCTCGGCGGTGATGGCCACGGCCGCGCCCGTCGACACGACCTGAAGCAGCTCGTCGATGCTGTGAACGGGCGTGCCGAAGTTCACCCTCGCACCGCTCGGGCGAGGGTCGATCGCCCACCACCGGATCCAGGTCTCATCCATCCCCGCCGGCGGACCGACGTAAGTCTCGCCGTCGAGCTCGCTGATCGAGATCCTGCGGTTGCCGGCGAGGGGATGATCGCGGTGCACGACGGCGAATCGCTTCTCCACGGCGAGTGGCTGAAGGTGTGTCCCCGCGACCGGGGTCAGCGGCGAGCGGACGAGCGACGCGTCCACGTCCCCCCGGACCACAGCGGAGATCTGGTCCGGCCACTCCAGCAGTGTGAAGTTCACCGCGCCGTTGAGCTGCGCGACGATGGACGACCAGATCGATCCGACCCCGCCGTTGATGAATCCGATGCGGAGAATGGGCGGGATGTCGCGCTCAAGCCGCTCGATCGCGGCCAGACCGTCCGAGACGGACTGAACCACCTGCCGCGCGTGAGGCAGGAACGCCTCGCCGGCGGGCGTCAACGTGATCGGGTGGGTGGCTCGGTCCACGAGGCGCGCGCCGACATGATTCTCGAGCCGTCGGATCTGCTGGCTCAGAGCCGGCGGCGACACCCAGAGCCGCGAGGCGGCGGCTCCGAAGTGACCTTGTTCGACCAGGGTGATGAGCGCGATGAGGCTGCGGGTGCTGAGTTCAGGAATCTCCACCGGCGCCACACGTCCCTTTCTGCAGGTGTTGGTGCGAGCACTATAGCCCGACAGCAGCCGACCCGTGAGTGGGATGGGGCGTTAACGTCCCCGTGAACGCCTGGATGAGCTTCTACATGGACGGCGCGCACCACAAGCCAGAGGATCGAAGCGGTCGCCATCGAAGACGTCGTTCGGCGTCCCACTCAAGGAGGAGTATCCATGACCGACAGGATCGCCATCGTGACGGGTGCAGCCCAAGGACTGGGCGCCGCGATCGCCGCGCGCCTCGCGTCCGAGTTCGACGTCCTCGTTCTCGCGGACCTGCAGGACGAGCCGCTCGGCATACGGGCGCAGTCCATCGAGAACGAGCATCGAGTGCGTGTCATCGCTCACCAGACCGACGTGACGAGTCCCGCGTCGGTCACCGCCCTGTATGACGCAGTGGCGGGCCAAGGGTCCCTCACCGGCCTGGTCAACGTCGCCGGCATCGGGGGATTCGACCCGATCGTCTCGATCGACGAGGCACTCTGGGACCGCATGTTCGCTGTGAACACCAAGGGCACGTTCTTGATGTGCCAGGAGTTCCTCCGGCGCGTCCCGACGGGCCCTGCAGCAATCGTGAACATCTCGTCGATCGGCGCAAAGCAAGGTCATCCTCTTCTCGGTCACTACGCTGCGGCGAAGGCCGCGGTGATCGAATTCAGCCATGTGGTCGCGCGGACGGGCGCCGCCAACGAGATCCGCTGCAACACCGTGATGCCCGGGCTGATCCACACCGACATGTGGAAGAGCTCGATACCGGCGCTCAAGGCGGTCACGCCGCCGCTCGCGGATCTTCCCGACGATCAGGTGTTCGAGGCCATGGTGCAACAGTCGGTACCGATGGGGCGACCACAGGAACCCGAGGACATCGCCGAGGCCGTGGCGTTCTTGATCAGCGACCGCGCGCGCAACATCACCGGGCAGACCCTCGCCGTCGACGGCGGCGCCGTCCTGACCTGACGAGCCCGTCGGCGTGCGGTCCGGCAACTCTTCTTGGCGGACCGCACGCCGTCATCCCACACCACGAAAGGCTCCGACTCCGGCCATTCAGGCCGGAGTCGGAATCGGCAGATCAGAAGTCCCAGTCGTCGTCCTCGGTCGCGACGGCCTTGCCGATGACGTACGACGAGCCCGAACCCGAGAAGAAGTCGTGGTTCTCATCGGCGTTCGGCGCCAGGGCCGACAGGATCGCCGGGCTCACGTTCGTCACGGTCGAGGGGAACATCGACTCGTAGCCGAGATTCATCAGCGCCTTGTTGGCGTTGTAGTGCAGGAACTTCTTGACTTCCTCGGTCAGACCGACGCCGTCGTAGAGGTCCTGCGTGTATTGGATCTCGTTGTCGTAGAGCTCGTACAGCAGCGAGAACGTGTAGTCCTTGATGTCCTGCTTCGCAGCTTCGTCGAGCTCCTCGAGCCCCTTCTGGAACTTGTAGCCGATGTAGTAGCCGTGCACGGCCTCGTCGCGGATGATGAGACGGATGATGTCGGCCGTGTTCGTCAGCTTCGCCTTCGACGACCAGTAGAGCGGCAGGTAGAAGCCCGAGTAGAACAGGAACGACTCCAGCAGCGTGGAGGCGACCTTGCGCTTGAGGGGCTCGTCGCCTCGGTAGTAGTCCATGACGATGCGCGCCTTCTTCTGAAGGCTCTCGTTCTCCACCGACCAGCGGAAGGCGTCATCGATCTCGGGTGTCGAGCACAGCGTCGAGAAGATCGACGAATAGCTCTTGGCGTGCACCGACTCCATGAACGCGATGTTGGTGTACACCGCTTCTTCGTGGGGGGTCACCGCATCCGGGATCAGCGAGACCGCGCCCACCGTGCCCTGGATCGTGTCGAGCAGGGTGAGGCCGGTGAAGACCCGCATCGTCAGCTTCTGCTCTTCGGGCGTCAGCGTGTTCCACGACTGGATGTCATTGCTGAGCGGCACCTTCTCGGGCAGCCAGAAGTTGTTTACGAGGCGGTTCCAGACCTCGAGGTCCTTGTCGTCTTGGATGCGGTTCCAGTTGATCGCCTGGACGTGGTCCAGCAACGGCAGCTTCTCAATCATTCGTGTTCCTTCGTCGTCTCGGCCGTCACAGCGTGCAGGAGACGCAGCCTTCGACTTCGGTGCCCTCGAGCGCCATCTGGCGCAGGCGGATGTAGTAGATCGTCTTGATGCCCTTGCGCCACGCGTAGATCTGCGCCTTGTTGATGTCGCGCGTGGTCGCGGTGTCCTTGAAGAACAGCGTGAGCGACAAACCTTGGTCGACGTGCTGCGTTGCGGCGGCGTACGTGTCGATGACCTTCTCGTAGCCGATCTCATACGCGTCCTCGTAGTAGTCGAGGTTCTCGTTCGTCATGAAGGGCGCCGGGTAGTACACACGCCCGAGCTTGCCTTCCTTGCGGATCTCGATCTTCGAGGCGATCGGGTGGATCGATGACGTCGAGTTGTTGATGTACGAGATCGAGCCCGTCGGCGGCACGGCCTGCAGGTTCTGGTTGTAGATCCCGTGCTCCTGGATCGACGCCTTCAGCGCGCGCCAGTCATCCTGGGTGGGGATGTCGTGCCCCGAGAAGAGCTCGCGCACACGCTCGGTCTGCGGCACCCACTCCTGCTCGGTGTACTTGTCGAAGAACTCCCCCGACGCATAGGCCGAGTCCCAGAATCCGTCGAACACCTGCCCGCGCTCCTTCGCCAGCAGGTTCGAGGCCCGCAGCGCGTGGTAGACGACGGTGTAGAAGTAGATGTTCGTGAAGTCCAGGCCCTCCTCCGACCCGTAGTGCACGTGCTCGCGCGCCAGATAGCCGTGGAGGTTCATCTGGCCGAGGCCGATCGCGTGCGAGCGGTCGTTGCCGTCTTCGATGGAACGCACCGAGCGGATGTGGCTCTGGTCGCTCACCGCGGTGAGCGCACGGATGCTGGTTTCCACCGTCTTGCCGAAGTCGGGCGAGTCCATCGCCAGGGCAATGTTGAGCGAGCCGAGGTTGCAAGAGATGTCCTTGCCGATCTCGGCGTACGAAAGGTCGTCGTTGTACGTGGTCGGCGTATTGACCTGCAGGATCTCCGAGCACAGGTTCGACATGTTGATCCGACCCTTGATGGGGTTGGCGCGGTTCACCGTGTCTTCGAACATGATGTACGGGTAACCGGACTCGAACTGGATCTCGGCGAGGGTCTGGAAGAACTCCCGAGCGTTGATCTTCGTCTTCTTGATGCGCGGGTCGTCGACCATCTCGCGGTACTTCTCGGTCACCGAGATGTCACCGAACGGCACCCCGTAGACACGCTCGACGTCGTACGGCGAGAAGAGGTACATGTCCTCGTCGTTCTTGGCGAGCTCGAACGTGACGTCGGGGATGACCACACCGAGCGAGAGCGTCTTGATGCGGATCTTCTCGTCGGCGTTCTCACGCTTCGTGTCGAGGAATCGCATGATGTCGGGGTGGTGCGCGGACAGGTACACGGCGCCGGCGCCCTGACGTGCGCCGAGCTGGTTGGCGTAGCTGAAGCTGTCTTCGAGGAGCTTCATGACGGGGATGATGCCCGAGGACTGGTTCTCGATCTGCTTGATCGGCGCACCCGACTCACGGATGTTCGACAGCAGAAGGGCCACACCGCCGCCGCGCTTGGACAGCTGCAGCGCGGAGTTGATGCCCCGGGCGATCGACTCCATGTTGTCTTCGATACGCAGCAAGAAGCACGAAACGAGTTCGCCGCGCTGGGCCTTGCCGGTGTTGAGGAAGGTGGGTGTCGCCGGCTGGAACCGACCCGAGATGATCTCGTCGACCAACTCGTTCGCGAGCTTCTGGTCGCCGTCGGCCAGTCCGAGCGCGGTCATGACGACGCGGTCCTCGAAACGCTCGAGGTAGCGCTTGCCGTCGAAGGTCTTGAGCGTGTAGCTCGTGTAGTACTTGAACGCGCCGAGGAACGTATCGAAGCGGAACTTCGCGTCGTATGCACGGTCGGTGATCTGCTGGATGAACTCGAACGGGTACTTCTCGAGCACGGCGGGCTCGTAGTACTCCTTCTCGACCAGGTAGTCCAGTCGCTCTTTGAGCGAGTGGAAGAACACCGTGTTCTGGTTGACGTGCTGCAGGAAGTACTCCCGCGCCGCACGCTTGTCCGCGTCGAATTGGATGTTGCCCTCGGCGTCGTACAGGTTCAGCATCGCGTTGAGCGAGTGATAGTCCTGCCCGTCGAAGGCGGGGTTGTGCTTGAAGTCGGTCGCAACCGAGTTGTCTGATGCGGTCACTGCAGAAGCCACCATCGTTCCAATCCATCGCTCACGCGATCCACGTCGTCGGCCGTGCCGAAGAGTTCCAGCCGATACAAGTGGGGCACGTTGCACTTGCGGCTGATGATGTCGCCGGCGAGACAGAAATGCTCGCCGAAGTTCGTGTTTCCCGCGGAGATCACTCCGCGGATGTGTTTCCGGTTTCGCTCGTCATTGAGGAACCGGATGACCTGCTTGGGCACCGCGCCCTTTTCTTCTCCTCGGCCCTGGCCTCCCCCGTAGGTGGGGGTGACCAGGACGAAAGGTTCATCGACCACGATCAGCGGATCGTCTCCTCGTAGCGGGATCCGCTTCGCGGGAAGATCGAGCTTCTCGATGAAGCGAGCGGTGTTACCCGAAATGCTGGAGAAGTACACCAGCAACGGCACCTGTGTCGCCGTCTTCATCGTCCGCCCCCGATCGTCGAACGCGCGGCGGTGTCAGACCAGGCGCGAAGCGAGCTCGTCGATCTTGTCGGGACGGAATCCCGACCAGTGGTCCTCGTCGGTGATGACGACGGGAGCCTGAAGGTAACCGAGCGCCTTGACCTGCTCAAGCGCGGTCGGGTCTTCGGAGAGGTCGTGGACCTCGTAAGCAATGCCCTTCGAGTCCAATGCTCGATACGTCGCCGTGCACTGCACGCACGCGGGCTTCGTGTAGACCGTGATCGCCATTTCGGATCCGTTCTCCCCTCACATTCGCTGGCTTCCGGCGGTTCCCCCCACCGGGAGTCCAATACTACATATGGGTACCGACATTCGTTAGCACCACAAGGGATAGTAGTTACATCCGTGTAGTTTTCCACCGCTCTCTACAGGTTCAACACAGGTTCTCCACCGTTTCATCCACAGGTGTCGATCGAGCGCCGAACCTGGAAAAGGCCTGGACGTCACGGCTTTCGGCGGGGTCCGCATCCGTCTCTCCACAGATCGGCATCCGACACTGACCTCGCGACACGAATGTGCCTGTGGATGACGCCTCTGGCGTGTCGCGGCGTGTCGCGTCATCCGCCCGGATCGGGGGTCACCCGCAGGAGATATCGTTGCGATCGTGGCGGGCTACCGTGATCTTCTGCGTACACCGGGTGTCGGCCGTATCATGGCGGCTCAGCTCACCGCGCGCTTTCCCGGAGGCATGATCAGCCTCGCCGTGCTCCTCCATGTCGAAGCGGTGACGGGGTCCTACGGCGCCGCCGGCCTCGTGCTCGCAGCGACCTCGATCGGGCAAGCGGTCGCGGGTCCCGTGACGAGCCGCTGGATGGGGCGATGGGGCATGCGACCCGTGCTGACCCTGACCCTGATCGTCTGCGGACTTTCGATCCTGGGCATCGCACTGCTCAGCGTTCCCCTCGGCGTCCTGATGCTCCTCGGACTCATCTGCGGACTGTCCACTCCTCCGGTGCAGTCCGCCGTGCGCACCATCTACCCGAAGATGGTCACGGCCAAGCAACTCACACCCCTGTTCTCGCTCGATGCCTCACTGCAAGAGATCATCTGGATCGTCGCACCGGTCACCGTGACGTTCGTCGCGACGCAAGTCGGCACGGTTCCCGCGCTCATCCTCATCGTCGTCATCCTGGCCGGCGGCGGCGCATGGTTCGTGCTCTCCCCCGAACTCGGACGCGTCCGCATCCCGCCGAGCCGTCGCGGCATCGGGCGCGTGCTGGCCAAGCCGCCGGTACTCCTCGCCACGATCAGCGGCTTCCTACTCATCGGCGCCTGCGCCGCCGTCGAAGCCGGAGTCGTCGCCACCTTCGACCACGGCGGACTGGAGGCCGGCCTCATCCTCGCGGTCTTCGCGCTCGGCTCGCTCGGCGGCGGGCTCTCCTTCGGGCACATCCCGATCGGCCCGTGGGCGATGGCTCGCAGGCTGATCGTCGTCACGGTCGGGCTGGGGCTGGCGATCGTCTCCCTCAACGTGTGGTGGCTGGGCGCGACGCTCTTCCTCGCCGGAATCGGTGTCGCTCCCGCTCTCGCGGTGATCTACACGATCACGTCGGCGAGCGTGAAGTTCAGCGACACCGCCGAGGCCTACGGCTGGATCGGCACCGGACAACTCATCGGCGCCGCCGCGGGCTCTGCCATCGCCGGGTTCCTCATCGACGACGTCGGTCCCACCGGCGCGTACGTCGCCGCCGCCGGGTTCGCGCTCGTCGGAGTCGTCGTCGCAGCCGTGTTCGTTCGTGGGTTCCCCGATCTCCGGGGTCGCGATGCGAGCCCGATCCCCGACACCGAGCCGATCTCGACGATCCCACCGCCGACGAGCCCCATCATCCTGCCCTGAGCGCCCAGAGCCGCGGCCACACGAACACGCGAACCCTCGCGCGAATCCCGGGCGCCACCTCGCTCTACGCTGGACGCATGCCGGCACCCGTCATCCTCCCCCGTCTGACGTGGGGCGACCCCGCTGCGGGCCGCCACGCGCTGCTCGTTCACGGCCTCGGTTCGAACGCACCCCTCATGTGGCGTTTCGCCACCGCCTTGGCCGACGACGGCTGGTACGTCGTCGCGGTCGACCTCCGCGGGCATGGCGTGGCTCCCCGCGCGCTGGACTACAGCATTCCGGCATACGCCGCCGACCTCGCCGTCACTCGGTCAGACAGCGGACGGCCGTGGGATCTCGCGCTCGGGCACTCGCTCGGCGGCGCCGCCGTCACCCACGTCGCGGCGAACGACCCCGAGTGGGCACGACGCCTCGTGCTGATCGATCCGGCGATCCACCTCGAACCGCGCGACCGCGAGATCGTCCGCAACAGCCAGGAGCGATCCTTCGCCGATCCTTCCGTGGCTGCTGTGCGGGCCGAGCACCCGGACTGGCACGAGCAGGACATCGAGCTGAAGGCCCTCTCGGTGCAGCAGGCGAGCCGCTGGGCCGTCGAACAGACGAGCCTTCAGAACCCCG
Organism: Microbacterium koreense; assembly: GCF_042677105.1. NCBI lineage: Bacteria > Bacillati > Actinomycetota > Actinomycetes > Micrococcales > Microbacteriaceae > Microbacterium > Microbacterium koreense. Next base: position 1,444,270 of record NZ_JBHTIM010000001.1, on the reverse strand, counting down.
AATGGGATGTGCGGGCCGAGGCTGCGCGGCTCACCGTGCCGACACACGTGATCGCGTCGGACCCGAACGTGCACTCCATCTTCACCGGTGCGCTGCGCGACGAGGTCAGCCGCAACCCCGTCGTCTCGGTGTCGGTCGTCGAGGGCGCCGGGCACTCGCCGCACCGCGATCGCCCCGACGACACGATCCGGCACCTGCGCGCCGCTCTCGTCTGACCGCGCGTCGCACCGGCCGCAGCCCCGGCAGCGCCCCGATCACCCTCCACCACCGCAAGAATGGGGGCATGACGACTTTCGACCCGGCGGCGATCCTGCCCGATGCTCTCCTCGAGCGGTTTCGCGAGCGCGCGGCGGTGCACGATCGTGAGAACACGTTCCCCGACGACGACCTCGCTGACCTGCGCGACGCCGGCTACCTCGCGATCCTCGTGCCGAAAGACCTCGGCGGCGCCGGTCTCGGGCTCGTCGAGGCGTCCGTCCTCCAGCAACGTCTTGCCGGCGCCGCACCCGCGACAGCCCTGGCCGTCAACATGCACCTGGTGTGGACGGGCGTCGCGAAGGTGCTCGCAGACCGCGGCATCGATAGCCTGCGGTTCGTCCAAGAAGGCGCCGTCGACGGCGAGGTCTTCGCGTTCGGCATCAGTGAGGCAGGCAACGACCTGGTCTTGTTCGGCAGCGACACGGATGCCGCGCCCCGCCCCGACGGGGGCTATGCCTTCACCGGCACCAAGATCTTCACGTCGTTGGCGCCGGTGTGGACCCAACTCGGCCTGCACGGCCTCGACACGAGCGGCGATGACGGGCCGCACATGGTCTACGCCTTCGTACCGCGTAGCGACCAGGTCATCACGCGAGACGACTGGGACACGCTCGGGATGCGGGGAACCCAGTCACGCACGACCGAACTCCACGGCGCGGTCGCCCCCGCCGACCGGGTGGTGCGGCGGATCGCTCCCGGCCCGAACCCCGACCCGATCGTGTTCGGCATCTTCAGCGTCTTCGAGATCCTGCTGGCCTCGGTCTATACCGGCATCGCGCGACGGGCCCTCGATGTGGCGGTCTCGACCGCGCAGGCCCGCACCTCGAAGAAGACCGGCAAAACCTACAGCCAAGACCCCGACATCCGCTGGCGCATCGCCGACATGGCGCTCGCGTACGACGCGGTTCCGCCGCAGATCGAAACGATCGCGCGGGACGTCGACACCCGCGCCGATCACGGCGCTCAGTGGTTCGCGAAGCTGTCGGGCCTCAAGCACCGCGCCGTGACGATGGCGAAGTCGGTCGTCGACGAGGCGATCCTCGTCTCGGGCGGCGGGTCGTACTTCTCCCGGTCCGAGTTGTCGCGGCTCTATCGCGACGTGCTGGCCGGGCTGTTCCACCCATCCGACCCCGAGTCCGCCCATTCGACGGTGGCGTCGGCCTGGTTGGGTCCGATCGAGTCCTGACGGTCAGCGCAGCGCCTTCCACGCGCGGCGCACCAGGCCGATGTGGGTGCGGAACGAGCGCAGCATCTCGCGCGTCGAATGGAAGTTCATGACGAGCCGGATGCCGGCCTCGGGCAGAGTGAAGGCGTGCGCGCCGCTGACCCCGAGATGACCGATCGCGTGCGGCATGCGCGCCAGGAACGGGGAGAATCCGCCGTACTGCACGCGCATCGCGCCCGATCCGTAGCGGATGCCGGGACGGAAGCGTGAGCGCCCATCGGTCATTCGCGCGAGGGTATCCGGCCGGACGAGGCGCCCGTCGGTCCATGCAACGAGGAAACGGTCGAGGTCGTCGAGAGTGGTGACGACGCCACCGCCGCCCCAATCGCAACTGAGACTCGCCGCCCGGCTGATGTCGTGGTCGCCGATCCACAGGGGCGCGATGTCGAGGTCGGCCGCGGGCGTCTGCGACGTCGAGGCGGAACCGCCGGGGAGCGTGTGGAACAGCAGGCACGACGACTCCATGCCCGCCGGGGCGAAGACGTGCTCGTGCAACTGCGCCCCGAGCGCGGCACCGCCTGCTTCTTCGATGATTCGAGCCAGCAGGACGTAGCCGGTGTCGGAGTAGTGGAAGCGCTGTCCGGCGTCTGCCATGGGCTTCTGGTGGGTGCGGGTGAAGTCGAGCAGGTCGGTCGGCGTCCACCGGGTGTCGCGGTCGCGCACGACGAGGTCGCGGAACGGCACCGATCCGTCCGCACGATCCTCGAAGTAGTCGGCCACGCCGCTGGTGTGCGCGAGAAGGTGCGCGGCGGTGACCGCATCGGGCGCACGGAACAGGCCGCGCCACTCTGCGGCGGGCAGGAGCGTTGTGACCGGCGCGCTCAGGTCGAGCACTCCGCGCTCGGCGAGCTGGTACGCCCGGATGCCGGTCATGGTCTTGCCGACGCTCGCGGAGTGGAACGACCGCGCATGATCGCCGGAGCGCAGCGAGAAGCCGGGCGCGCTCACGAGCACCTGCGCGGCCGGGTACCGCGGAGCGCGCGCCCGATCGACGCGGGCGAGCGCGCGCGTCATCGCGTGTTCGAGAGCGGCCGGGTCACGGACGACCGCCGTGGCAGGATCGACGTCAAGACTTTTCACGATATCTCCCTGAGGTATATACCTCATAGGTATATAGGATGGAGCGCGCGCATGCAACAGGTGATCCTCGGCTTGCTGCTGACCCACGGGCCGCTGACGCTCTACGCCGTCAAACAACTGTTCTCGCAGGGCATCTCACTCTTCTACAGCGCGAGCTTCGGGAGCATCCAGCGGTCCCTCCGCCAGCTGGTCGACAACGGGCTCGTCGTCGCGGCAGACAAGCCTGAGGGCGCCCGCGGCAGCAAGCCCTACGCGATCACCGACGCCGGACGCGCCGCGTTCCACGCGTGGATGGCGAGTCCGATCGATGGATCGGATGCCGAAACCATTGCTCTGTCGAAGACGTTCTTCCTCGGCGTGCTCGACGAAGGCGACCGCGGCCCGGTCCTCGAGACGATCCGCACGCGTCTGGAGCGCGACCTGGGAGAACTCGAGCAGGTCGCCGCCGCGCTCGATGCCATGACGCCGCCGGAGGGCGCCGCATCCCTCTTCGCGTTCCAACGGGCGACACTGGACTACGGCATCCGCGCTCACACGCTCGCTCGAGACTGGTTCGCCGCGCTGGGCGACGACGGCACCGTGCGAGGATGACGGAATGGCCCGCACGCCGACGCATCTGCTGAGCCCCGCCGACCAGGAACGCCGCCGCGGACTCCGGGTCATGAAGGCGGTCGCCCTGGGCGCACTGATCTTCATGGCGGTGCTGTTCACGATCGCTTTCGCCTTCCAGCAGCAGGTCCCGTGGCTGGCGTACGTGCGCGCAGCGGCAGAAGGGGGGATGGTCGGAGCCCTCGCCGACTGGTTCGCCGTCACGGCGCTCTTCCGGCATCCGCTGGGGGTGCCCATCCCCCACACGGCGATCATCCCGCGCCGCAAAGACGAGATCGGCCGCAATCTCGGTGAGTTCGTCGAGACCGAGTTCCTCCGCGGTGACGTGGTGCGCACCAAGCTGGAGGCGACGGCGATCTCGGCGCGCCTCGGTGAGTGGCTCGCCGAGCCTGAGCACGCGGAACGCGTGGCGTCCGAGGCATCCCTCATGGCTTCACGCATCCTCGAGGCGCTGAGCGACGACGACGTGCAGAGCGTCATCGAAGATCTCGCCCGCGAGCACCTCATCGCCCCCGAGTGGGGACCGCCACTCGGGGAGTGGCTCGAGCGGGTGATCGCGTCGGGTGCACATCACGGCGCCGTCGACCTCGGCGTCGACAGCATCGAGACGTGGATCGCCAACAACCACGAGGCGTTCACCGGACTCGTCTCGCGCCGGTTGCCGTCGTGGGTGCCCTCGCTCGCGCACCGCCTCGTCGACGACACCGTCTACCGCGAGGCGCTCTCGTTCGTGCGCGCAGTGCAGGCCGACCCCGAGCATCCCGCACGCCACGCGATCGACGCCTACCTCACGCGCCTCTCGGACAACCTGCGCCACGATCCCGCCACCATCGGACGCCTCGAGGACGCCAAGAGCTCGGTCTTCGACAGCCCCCGTGTGCGCGAACTCGCCGCCGAAGCCTGGAACACCGCGAAGGCGGGACTCATCACGTCACTCGACGACCCTGAGAGCCCGCTCCGCCGTCGGGCGACACGGGCGCTCAGCGAGATCGGCACGCGACTGCAGACGGACGCCGCGCTTCAGCGGCGCGTCGACACCTGGGTCACCGATGCCGCCGTCTTCCTCGTCGACCGCTACCGCAGCGACATCGCGTCGATCATCACCGACACCGTCGAGAAGTGGGACGCCGACGAGACCACCGAGAAGATCGAACTCATGGTGGGGCGCGACCTGCAGTACATCCGCCTCAACGGCACCATCATCGGTGCTCTTGCGGGCCTGGTCATCTATACCGTCGCGCACGCTGTGCTCGGCTGATTCCGAATCGTGACGCACCCCTGTCCGCCGCGGCGGACGCGGCGTAACCTGGCGGCGTGACCGACGGACAGTTGCTCTTCGCATACGGAAAGCTCCGACTCCCCGACGTGCAACTCGACACGTTCGGGCGGTTGCTCGACGGTGATGACGACGTGCTTCCCGGCTTCACGATCGACCACCGCGACCTCGAACCACCGCGCCCGTCGCATCCCGTGTTGCGTCACACCGGCGACCGTTTCGACAAGGCCGTCGGACGCGCGCTGCGCGTCACCGAAGACGAGCTGGATGCCGCCGACGAATTCGAGGTCGAGTCGTGCCGGCGGATCTCGGCGCGACTCGCCAGCGGACGACTCGCGTGGGTGTACGTCGCGGTCTAGCGTTGAGATGATGGCCCTCTCACACGATCCGCTCTGGCCGCGCGCCGGGGACTGGCCGCCCCCCGCCGCCGCGAGGGCGGATGCGGCGATCCTCGGCGTCCCGGCGCACAAGACGTCCCTGTCACCGACCGGGGCCCATGCCACTCCCGCGGCGGTGCGCGACGCTCTGCGTCGCTACAGCCCGACGCTCATCGGGCCGCCACCGATCGACCTCGGGCACCTTCGCGTCGTGGACGCGGGTGACGTGGTCGACCCCGACGGCCCGGACGGGGAGGCGCGCGTCGAGGCCGCCGTCGGAGCCCTCGACGCCGGCCGCATCATCGCTCTCGGCGGCGACAACTCGATCACCTCCGCGGTGGCGCGCGGTGCGGCCGCCCACGGTCTCGTGACCTTCGACGCCCACTACGACCTGCGAGACGGCGTATCGAACGGCTCACCCGTACGTCGTCTCGTCGAGGGCGGACTCGACCCGCGACGCGTCGTGCAGATCGGCATCGCCGACTTCGCCAATTCCGTCGCGTACGCGCAACGTGCGCTCGATCTCGGCATCACGGTCATCCCCCTCGACGAGGTCCGCCGTCGCGGCATCGACGACGTCGTCACCGAGGCGCTCGAGATCGCAGGAGCCGGTGTCGGCGGCATCCACCTCGACATCGACGTGGACGTCTGCGACCGCGCCGTCGCGCCCGGGTGCCCGGCATCGGTCCCCGGGGGCCTTGCGGCGTGGGAACTTCGCGCCCTCACCCGCGGCATCGCGCGCGACCCGCGCGTGCGCTCCGCCGACATCGTCGAGGTCGACGCGACCGCCGATACCCCCGACGGACGCACCGTGCGCCTGGCCACGCTCTGCGTGCTCGAACTGCTTGCCGGTCTCGCCCTCTCCCCCAGCGAAGGAAACCCCGAATGACGACGCTCGTCCTCGTCCGCCACGCCAAGTCCGACTGGGGCGACGTCAGCCTCGACGACCACGACCGCCCGCTCAATGAGCGGGGGATGCGGGATGCGCCGCGCATGGCGGCCGAACTCGCCGCGACGGGGCTACGGCTCGACGCGATCCTCTCCAGCACCGCGCTTCGCGCGGCGACCACCGCGGACTTCTTCGGTGCCGCGTTCGGTGTGAACGTCGAACGCGACGAGCGGCTCTACGGCGCGCCGGCGCCAACGCTGTTGCGGGCGGCGGTGGAGCGCGACGTGCCCGCCGTCATGGTCGTCGCCCACGACCCCGGCATGAGCATTCTCGCCGGGCAGCTCTCCGGCCGCGGCATCTCACACATGGCGACGTGTGCCGTGGCCACGTTCCAGTGGACGGAGGAAGACTGGAACGTCGCGAGCGCCCTCGATCCCGACGACTGGACCTGGAAGACGCCGCGCTAGAGGCGGCATCCGTCCTTCCACACCGCATCGATGAGCGGAACGCCCGGCCGGTAGGCCAGGTGCACGCGCGTCGGAGCATCGAGGAGCACCAGATCGGCGCGCGCTCCGGGCGCGATCACCCCGACGTCGTTGCGCCGCAACGCTCGCGCGCCACCGGCCGTCGCCGACCACACCGCCTCGGACGGCGTCATCCCCATCTCGCGGACCGCGAGGGCGATCATGAACGGGACCGAGCTGGTGAAGCACGACCCGGGGTTGCAGTCGCTGGCGAGCGCCACCGTCACCCCCGCGTCGATCAGCCGACGCGCATCGGGATACGGCTGGCGCGTGGAGAACTCCACGCCCGGCAGAAGCGTCGCGACGGTGTCGCTGCCGGCGAGCGCATCGACGTCGGCGTCCGAAAGGTACGTGCAGTGGTCGACGGATGCCGCATCCGCCGCGACCGCGATCGCCACGCCGTCGCCGTGCCCGAGCTGGTTGCCGTGCACCCGCGGCCGGAGGCCCCGCGCCGCCCCCGCGGCGAGGATCCGGCGGCTCTCGTCGGCGGTGAAGGCTCCGTTCTCGCAGAACACATCGATCCAGCGGCTCGAGGGAGCGCAGGCGTCGAGCATCTCGCCGCAGACGAGGTCGACGTACGCGTCGCGATCGTCGGCGTATTCCGCCGGCACGACATGGGCGCCGAGGAACGTCACTTCGTCGGTGACCTCGGCGGCGATCCGTGCCATACGGGCCTCATCGTGCACCGACAGCCCGTATCCGGTCTTGATCTCGAACGTCGTCGTGCCCTGGGCGTGGAGTTCGCGGACGAACCTCCCGACGCGGGTGCGCAGGTCGTCGTCCGTGGCGGCGCGCGTCGCCGCGACCGTGCGGCGTATGCCCCCGGCCGCATACGGGGTGCCCGACATGCGGGCCTCGAACTCGTCGGCCCGGTCGCCACCGAACACGATGTGGGTGTGCGAGTCGACGAACCCCGGGATCATCGCCCGACCACCCGCGTCGATGACCTCCACCCCCGCGCGCCCATCCTCGTGCCGCGAGAATTGCTCTTCGTCGCGAGAATCAGCCGCAGCGAGCGATTCTCGCGACAAAGACCGAGTCTCGCCCGGAGTTCTGGAGGTTGCGGGGGTTCCCGTGGTTCTGTGAGTTGCCGGACTGCCGACGGCGGAGGTCGGCGCAGCGGATGCGGCCCACTCCGCGGCGTCGGCCGCCGACCCCACCCAGGCGACCCGGTCGCCGTCGATCAGCACCGCCGCGTCGTGCAGCGTTCCGCAGCGGTCGTCGCCGGCGGCGACATTCGTGGTCAGTTCGCCGATGTTCGTGATGAGGGTGCGGGTTCCTTCGTGGTCACGCATGTGCCTCAGGGTACGCGCCGCGCGCGGGGGCTGCCCGCACCCTGCCGGGGCGGCGCGGGGTCACAGCATCGGCACCGTCAGGCCACGCTCGACCGCCACCTCGCGAGCCCGGTCGTACCCGGCGTCGACATGGCGCATGACACCCGTTCCGGGATCGTTCGTCAGGACCCGCTCGATCTTCTCGGCGGCGAGGGCCGTGCCATCGGCGACGGTCACCTGACCCGCGTGGATGCTGCGGCCGATGCCGACACCGCCCCCGTGGTGCAGAGACACCCAGGATGCTCCGGATGCGGTGTTGAGCAGCGCGTTGAGCAGCGGCCAATCGGCGATCGCATCCGATCCGTCGGCCATCGCCTCGGTCTCGCGGTACGGCGACGCGACCGAGCCCGCGTCGAGGTGATCGCGGCCGATCACGATCGGACCCGACAGCTCACCCGAGGCGACCATCTCGTTGAACTTCAATCCGGCGAGATGACGCTCCTTGTAGCCCAACCAGCAGATCCGCGCGGGGAGGCCCTCGAAGTGCACCGTGTCACCGGCCTTCTCGAGCCACCGCACGAGCCCGGCGTTGTCCGGAAAGAGCGCTTTGACGGCTTCGTCGGTCTTGCGGATGTCTTCGGGGTCACCCGACAGCGCCACCCAGCGGAACGGCCCCCGACCCTCGGCGAATTGCGGACGGATGTATGCCGGCACGAAGCCCGGGAACGCGAACGCGCGGTCATAGCCGCCGAGTTCCGCCTCGGCCCGGATCGAGTTGCCGTAGTCGAACACCTCGGCTCCGGCATCCTTAAACCCCACCATCGCGGCGACCTGCGCGGCCATGCTCTCACGCGAACGAGCGACGAAGCCCTCGGGGTCGCGCTCGGCTTCGGCCTTCCACCGGTCGAAGGCGACGCCGACGGGCAGGTACGCGAGCGGGTCGTGGGCGCTCGTCTGGTCGGTGACGATGTCGATCGGTGCTCCACGCCGCAGCAGCTCGGGGAACACCTCCGCGGCGTTCCCGACGACGCCGACCGACAACGCCTCCCCGGCGTCGCGCGCCGCGGTCACACGTGCGAGTGCCGCGTCGAGATCGGTGGTGTACTCGTCGAGATAGCCGTGGTCGACGCGGCGGGCGAGGCGCGATTCGTCGACATCGACGATCAGCACCGCGCCGCCGTTGAGGGTGACGGCGAGCGGTTGCGCGCCGCCCATGCCACCGCATCCGCCCGTCACGGTGAGCGTGCCGGCCAGCGACTCACGCCCGAGAGAGCGAGCCACGGCGGCGAAGGTCTCGTAGGTACCCTGCAGGATTCCCTGGGTTCCGATGTAGATCCACGACCCGGCCGTCATCTGCCCGTACATCGTGAGGCCCAGGGACTCGAGACGGCGGAACTCGGGCCACGTCGCCCAGTCACCGACGAGGTTGGAGTTGGCGATGAGCACCCGCGGCGCCCATTCGTGCGTGCGGAAGACACCCACCGGCTTGCCCGATTGCACGAGCAGGGTCTCGTCGGGGGCGAGCTCGTCGAGGGTACGCACGATCGCGTCGTACGCCTCCCACGAGCGGGCCGCGCGGCCGGTGCCACCGTAGACGACGAGGTCTTCGGGGTGCTCGGCGACCTCGGGATCGAGGTTGTTCATCAGCATCCGCTTGGCGGCTTCGGCACCCCAACTACGGGCGGTCTTCTCGGCGCCACGTGGCGCGCGGATCGTGCGGGTCATGCCTTCTCCTCTGCGAGTACGGGTCGGGATTGCGTGCGGGGTCGGGTTCGGGGTCGGTTGCCGGGATGCAGCATCCGTCGTTCGGAGATCTGCCGTCCTTCGGCCCGGATCACGGCGAACCCACCGAACGACGGCCGATCCCCGCAGAACGGCCGCCGGCCGCCAAGCCAGCGCCATCGACCTCACCCACGAGCACCGCGCCGGCGACGGCGGCGATCTCTCCGGACGCCACGAGCTCGGTCACCGTCTCGATGTCGGGCGAGACGAAGCCGTCGGGTCCGGGTCCCGCAACTCCCGCGGCCCGCACACGGTCGCGCACCGCGCCTGTCGCGGGGGCGGGCGCGAGCGGAGCGCGCAGGTCGAGCGCGCGGGCGCCGGTGACGATCTCGACGGCGAGTACGCGCGCCAGCCCGTCGACGGCGCGGCGGAGCTTGCGGGCGGCAGCCCATCCCATCGAGACGTGGTCTTCTTGCATCGCCGACGAGGGGATCGAGTCGACGGATGCCGGAACCGCCAGGCGCTTGAGCTCCGAGACGATCCCCGCGGCGGCGTACTGAGCGATCATCAGGCCTGAATCGACACCGACCTCGTGGGCCAGGAACGGGGGCAGCCCGTGGCTGCGCGCGGGGTCGAGCGCACGGTCGGTGCGCCGCTCGGAGATCGACGCCGCGTCGGCCACGGCGATGGCGAGGAAGTCCAGCACATACGCGACGGGCGCTCCATGGAAGTTGCCGTTGGACTCCACACGCCCGTCGAGCGTCACGACCGGATTGTCGACGGTCGAGGCCAATTCGCGCCCGGCGACGGTCTCGGCGTGGGCGACGGTGTCGCGGGCGGCGCCGTGCACCTGGGGCGTGCAGCGCAGCGAGTAGGCGTCCTGGACGCGGGTGCACAGGGCCGGGTCGCGGTGCGAGGCGACGATGCCCGAGTCGGCGAGCAGCGCCCGCAGGCGCGCGGCGGACGCGCCTTGCCCGTGCTGAGGTCGCAGATCCATGAGGTCGGCGGCGAAGACGGCGTCGGTGCCGAGTTGCGACTCGATCGACATCGCCGCGGCGACATCGGCGGTGTCCAGCAACACCCCGAGGTCGTGGAGGGCGAGCGCCAGCATCCCGAGCATTCCGTCGGTGCCGTTGATGAGCGCGAGCCCCTCCTTCTCTTGCAGCTCGAGCGGCGCGATGCCGGCCGCGGCGAGGGCATCGACCGCGGCGACGAGCGAGCCCGACGCGTCGCGGACATCCCCTTCACCCATGGCGGCGAGTGCGACGTGCGAGAGCGGCGCGAGGTCGCCGGAGCATCCGAGCGAGCCGTATTCGCGGACGAGCGGCGTGATGCCGGCGTTGAGCATCGCGGCGTAGGTCTCGACGACCACTGTCCGCACGCCGGTGCGGCCCGAGGCGAGAGTCTGCAGGCGTAGCAGCTGCAGGGCGCGTACGACCTCCCGCTCCACCTCGGCGCCGGTGCCCGCCGCATGCGATCGGATGAGGCTCGCCTGCAACTGCCGACGCCGCTCGGGCGCGATGAAGGTCGTGGCGAGAGCGCCGAATCCGGTCGAGACGCCGTAATGGGGTTCGGGGTCGTCGGCGAGCGCCTCGATCAGGGTGCGGGATGCCGCGACCCTCGCCATCGCGTCGATGTCGATCGTGACGGGGGCATCGAAGCGGGCGACGGCGACGACATCTGCGACGCTCAGGGGCGCGGCGCCGACGACGACGGATGCGGGGGCTGCGGCGGTCATGCCTCGATTCCACACCGTCGGGCCCCAGGTGGTGCCTCGCGCGTGGCATCATGTGTCTGAGATGCCAGACATACCATCCAAGCCGCAGGTGCCCGCTGCCGACCAGACGCTGCGGATCCTCGCGCACCTCACCCGCCAGCGCGGCCCGGTGCCCGCGGCGAGCATCGCGGCGGCACTCGGTCTTCCCCGCTCAACGGTGTACCACCTGTTGGCGACGCTCCAGCAGCACGCGTTCGTCGTGCATCTGCCGGAAGAACGTCGATGGGGTCTCGGGATCGCCGCGTTCGAACTCGCCGGCGGCTATTCGCGGCAGGAGCCTCTCGCGCGGATCGGGCGTCCGCTTCTCGCCGACCTCGTCGACCGTGTGCACGAGAGCGCCCACCTCGCCGTCATGCACGGGCGCGATGTGCTCTACATCGTCGAGGAACGCGCGCCGCGCCGCCCGGCGCTGGTCACCGACGTCGGCGTGCGACTGCCGGCGCACCTGACCGCATCCGGTCGCGCGATGCTGGCGGCGTTGCCGCGCGAGCAGGTGCGTGCCTTGTATCCGGATGCCGCAAGCTTCACCGATCGGACCGGCCGCGGCCCGCGCACGCCCCGGGACCTCCGCGAGGTGTTGCGGCACACGCGTGCGGCGGGATTCGCCGAGGAGGACGGCGAGATCACGCTCGGACTCCGATCGATCGCCGTCGCGGTGCGCGACCACGCAGGCTGGCCCGCGGCGGGGATCGCCGTCACGTGGCGGGCCGATACCGACGCCCCACCTGAGGGGGTCGCCGATGCGCTCTCGCACGCGGCATTCGTTCTCGAAAGCAGAATCTTCCGCACCCCGTGAACGCGCTTGGTCCGCCGAGACGGCAGATCACGCGACGGCGGCGACTGTTCCCTGCGTGAGCGCGACGAGCTGGTCGAAGGTGAGCGGGAAGACCGTGTGCGGAGTTCCGCCGGCGGCCCAGATCTCGTCGAAGGCGGCGAGGTCTTCGTCGATCACGGTGGTGAGCTTCGTCGGGTGCCCGGTCGGGGCGACCCCGCCGATCGCCTGACCTGTCGCCTCGCGCACCTGATCGACGGACGCGCGGGTGATGCTCGTGCGTCCGAGGCGGGCAGCGAGCGCGGCGGTGTCGACGCGGTGCGCGCCGCTCGTCATGACCAGGAGGGGCTCGCCGTCTGACCAGAAGACGAGACTGTTCGCGATGGCGCCGACGTCGGTTCCGAGTGCGGATGCCGCAAGCGCCGCGGTGGAAGCGGCATCCGGCAAGACGACGATCTCCCCGGGGATCCCGGCGGCGCGCAATGCGTCGTGGACGAGGCGGCTGCGGGGGTGCAGATGGTCGGTCATGGACCCAGCCTAACGACGGCACGATCCCACCCCGAACGGCCGAATCACCGCAACGGCGCTGTGTCATGCTGGGCTCATGCGGCGGTTCGCAAGCGCTCTGGTCCGGTACCCCGTCATCACCGCCACGATCCTCGTCGGCGCCCTCGTTCTGATCCTCGATCTCGTCGACCTCGACGCAACGAGCCGGTGGATCGCGACACTCTACGTGAGCATCGTCATCGCGTGGACGCTCATCGGCATGATCCGCGACGTCCTGCGCGGCCACGTCGGTCTCGACGTGCTCGCGGTGGTCGCGATGGTGGCAACACTGGCCGTCGGCGAGTACGTCGCCTCACTCATCATCGTGCTCATGCTGTCGGGAGGCGAAGCGCTCGAAGACTTCGCCGCCCGCCGCGCCAAACGAGAACTGACGTCGCTTCTCGACCGTGCCCCGCAGACGGCCCACGTGATCACGCGACCCTCCGTCGAATCGTCGGACGAGACCCAGGATGTCGCCGCCGACGACGTCGAGGTGGGCGATGTGCTGCTGGTGCGCCCGTCCGAGATCGTGCCTGTCGATGGAGTGCTGCTGAGCCACGACGGTTCGTTCGACGAGTCCTCGCTGACGGGCGAGAGCCTGCCGGTCACGCGGTCGCGGGGCGATGAGATCCTCTCCGGATCGATCAACGGCACGCGCGCGATCCGGATGCGCGCGACCCGTCGCAGCGGTGACAGCCAATATCAGCAGATCATCGCGCTCGTGCGTGACGCGGAACAGTCGCGCGCGCCCGTCGTGCGCCTCGCCGATCGGTTCGCGATCCCGTTCACCGCGGTCTCGCTCGTCATCGCGGGCGCCGCGTGGGGGTTGTCCGGTGATGCGTCCCGCTTCGCCGAGGTGCTCGTGCTCGCCACGCCGTGTCCGCTGCTGATTGCCGCTCCGGTCGCGTTCCTCGGCGGGCTCTCGCGGGCAGCCAAAGCCGGGATCATCGTCAAGGGTGGCGCGGTCATCGAGCAACTCGCCCGTGTGCGATCGGCGGCGTTCGACAAGACCGGAACCCTCACGCAGGGGCGACCCGACCTCGTCGACATCGTCCCTGCGCCGGGAATGGATCCCGACGACCTGCTGCGACTCGCCGCATCCGCCGAACAGTACTCCAGCCATGTGCTCGCGGAAGGGATCCGACGCACAGCGCAGACGCGAGGGTGGACTCTCGAGGCGGCCACCGATGCCCGAGAGATTGCGACCAACGGCGTCACCGCCGTGATCGACGGGCGCACCGTGGTCGTCGGCAAGCCGTCGTTCATCGCCTCGCTCACCGGTGATCTCGACCGCGTCGCGCTCGAGCCCGGCCAGGCAGCCGCCTACGTCGCGATCGACGGCTCCTACGCCGGGGCGCTCGTCCTTGCCGACGATCCCCGCCCTGACGCGCGAGGCACCGTCGGATGGCTCCGCGGGCACGGTGTCGAGCGAGTCGTGATGCTCACCGGAGACGCGACACCGACCGCGCAGTCGGTCGCGGCCGATGTCGGCATCGCCGACGTGCATGCCGAGTTGCTGCCGGCGGACAAGGTACATCTGGCCCGCGGCATCCGCCCCCGCCCCTTGCTCATGGTCGGCGATGGCGTCAATGACGCGCCCGTGCTCGCCGCGGCCGACGTCGGCGTCGCGATGGGCGCGAAGGGGTCGACGGCTGCAGGAGACGCCGCGGACGCGGTGATCCTGCGCGACGAGATCGGGCGGGTCGCCCACGCCGTGTCGATCGGACGTGACACTCTGCGCGTAGCGTTCACCGCGATCTGGATCGGCATCGCGCTGAGCATCGGACTCATGCTCGTCGCGACGACCGGGATCATCCCCGCCGTCGTGGGCGCCCTCGTTCAAGAGCTCGTCGACCTCGCCACGATCCTCTATGCGCTGCGCGCGCTCACCGGTCGGCCGGTCGACCTGGATGCCGCGGCGACCGATACGGCGCTGCCCGCCGACGTCGTGACCTCACACGCAGGGGCGACGCGCTCGCGCACAGATGCTTGATCGATTCGCCGCGTGGTGGTGCAATGGGCAGAAGATGCCGCACAGCCGCGGCGTCCACAGCCACACGCCCACAAGGCCGGCCGAAAGAGATCTGCGATGACGCATCACCACCCCCTGCCCGACTTCACCCACGAACGCGTCGAGGTGGTGACCGGCCGACGAAGCGGACTCATCATCGCGGTCGCGCTCCACTCGTCCGTGCTCGGATCTGCTCTCGGCGGCGCCCGCCTATGGACCTATCCGCACTGGAGTGACGGGGTCGCCGACGTTCTTCGCCTCTCGGCCGCCATGACCCTCAAGAACGCCGCGGCGGGACTCGATGCCGGCGGTGGCAAGTCCGTCATCGTCGTTCCCGACGGAGCCACCCTCGACGCCGAGCGTCGCCGTGCGGCATTCCTCGATCTCGGCGACACGGTGGAGTCGTTCCACGGCCTGTACCGCACGGCAGAAGACGTCGGCTCGACGACCGACGACATGCTCGTCGTCAGCGAACGCACCGATCATGTCGTGGGGCTCCCCGACACGGTCGGCGGGTCGGGCGAACCGGCAGGACCGACGAGCCTCGGCGTGTACGAGTCGTTGCGCGCGACGCTCGAGCGGATCACCGGGTCGGCTGACGTCGCCGGCCGCCGCATCACAATTTCGGGACTCGGCCAGGTCGGGAGCCGCCTGGCGGTGCGACTCGCCGCCGAAGGGGCCGCGCTCACCGTCACCGACGTCAACCCGGCAAAGCGCGACCTGGCCATCGACTTGGGTGCTGACTGGGTCTCACCCGGCAGCGAACACCGTGTCGCCGCCGACGTCTTCGTTCCGGCCGGGATCGGCGGGCTGCTCACCGACGACGTCATCGACGACCTCGACGCAGCCGCGGTCTGCGGCCCGGCGAACAACCCGCTGGCCGAGCGTGAAGGCGCCGATCGGCTCGCGGCACGCGGCATCCTCTATGCGCCCGACTTCGTGGTGAACGCCGGAGGGGTCATCTACCTCGACCTCGAGGCCAAGCATCTCGGCACCCGCTCGGCGATCATGGACCGGGTCGCCGCGATCGGCGACACCGTGCGCCGTGTCTTCGCCGAGGCCGAGGCGCGCGGGGTGACACCGCTCGCCGCAGCCGAAGGTCTCGCTGCCGAGCGGCTGGCCGCGGGAGGACGCAAGGCCGCCCTCGTCTGATCCAGGGATCACCCCACGGAGTTGATTTTCGGCATACCGAAAAGTTAGGTTTTCGGTATGCCGAAAAATCGTCGTGGCGTCGCAGCGCTTCTCCCGGTGACACTCGTTCTCGCGGGGTGCACCGCCGCGAACGGCGAAGAGGCTGACGACGGCCTTCCCGTCGTGCTGACGACGTTCACCGTGCTGGCCGACATGACGGAGAACGTCGCGGGCGAGCACGTCCGCGTGGCATCGATCACCAAGGTCGGGGCCGAGATCCACGGCTATGAGCCGACGCCACGTGATGTGGCGCAGGCATCCGAGGCAGACCTCATCATCGACAACGGGTTGGGTCTCGAGGCGTGGTTCGCGCAGTTCGTCGAGTCCTCCGATGCGCCGCACGTCGTCGCCTCGGAGGGGGTCGAGCTGATCGACATCTCCGCGGACGCGTACGCGGGTCGCCCCAACCCCCACGCGTGGATGAGTCCCGCGAACGCGGCGGTCTACGTCGACAACATCGCAGCGGCATTGACAGACCTCTCCCCCGACCACGCCGAGGACTTCGCCGCGAACGCCGACGCCTACAAGGCAGAACTCGCTGCCATCGAGGCGGAGCTCGTCGACGGACTCGCCGCGGTGCCCCCGGCGCAGCGCGCGCTCGTGACGTGCGAGGGAGCCTTCTCGTATCTCGCGCGGGATGCCGGACTCGAGGAGCGCTACATCTGGCCGGTCAACGCCGAGCAACAGGCGACCCCACAGCAGATCGCCGACGCGATCGAGTTCGTCGAGGACAACGACGTTCCTGCGGTGTTCTGCGAGTCGACGGTGTCGGATCGGGCCATGATGCAGGTGGTCGAGGCGACCGGCGCCACCTTCGGCGGGGTGCTCTATGTCGATTCGCTGTCGGATGCCGACGGCCCAGTCCCCACCTACCTCGATCTCATCCGTCACGACGTTGCGACGATCCTCGACGGCCTGACGGCGGGTGCACCATGACACCGGCGATCACCGTCGAGAACGTCTCGGTGCGCTACGGCACCGTGCACGCACTGGAGGACGTCTCGATCGCGGTGTCCACGGGCCAGGTGACGGGCCTCATCGGCACCAACGGCTCGGGAAAGTCGACGCTCTTCAAGTCGATCCTCGGGCTGGTACGACCCGACCACGGGCGGGTGATCCTCGCGGGCGCGGAGCCCCGCGCCGCGCGGCGTCGCGGCACGCTCGGGTATGTGCCGCAGAGCGACGACATCGACACCGCGTTCCCGGTGTCGGTGCGCGACGTGGTGATGATGGGCCGCGTCCCCTATCAGGGCTTCACCCGCCGCCCGCGCGGAGCCGACCGCGATGCCGTCGCCGAGGCGCTCGCGCGCGTCGATCTCGCGGAACTGTCGGAGCGCCAGATCGGGCAGCTCTCGGGTGGGCAGCGCAAGCGTGCGTTCGTCGCGCGCGCTCTCGCACAGGACGCGTCGATCCTTCTGCTCGACGAGCCGTTCGCGGGAGTCGATAAGCGCTCCGAGGCCATGATCGTGTCGGTGCTGAAGGATCTCGCCCGCGAGGGAAGAACGGTCCTGGTGTCCACGCACGACTTGCGCGAGCTGCCGCGCCTGGCCGACGAGGCGATCCTTCTCCAGCGGCGCGTGCTGTCGCACGGACCGGTCGCCGACGTGTTGACCCCCGAGAACCTCGCGAAGGCGTTCGGCATCGACGTCGAGGATGACGCCGCATGAGCATCATCGACCTGCTCCTCGAGCCGCTTCAGTATGACTTCATGGTGCGGGCACTGGTCACGACGGTGATCGCCGCGATCGTGTGCGCGGTGTTGTCGTGCTGGCTGGTGCTGGTGGGCTGGTCACTCATGGGCGATGCCGTGTCGCACGCGGTGCTGCCCGGCGTCGTCCTCGCATACGTCGTGGGCGTTCCCTTCGCCCTCGGCGCGGTGGTGTTCGGCTTTCTCGCCGTCGGTCTCATCGGCGCGATCCGTGGGACGAGCCGCGTGAAAGAGGATGCCGCGATCGGCATCGTCTTCACCACCTTGTTCGCGCTGGGCCTCGTCCTGATCTCGGTCACGCCGAGCCAGACCGACCTCTCGCACATCATCTTCGGCAACGTGCTGGGGGTGTCGACGGGCGACCTCATTCAGATCGCGGTGATCGCGGTGGCCTCGTTCGCGATCTTGATCCTCAAGCGTCGCGACCTGACGCTCTTCGCGTTCGATGCGACGTACGCGCACGCGATCGGCCTGCGACCGCGCGTCCTCGGCGCGCTGCTGCTGGGCCTGGTGGCATTGACGTCCGTCGTCGCACTCCAGGTGGTGGGGGTGATCCTCGTCGTCGCACTGCTGGTCATCCCCGGCGCGACGGCCTATCTGCTGACCGACCGCTTCGGCCGGATGCTGGTGATCGCCCCGGCGCTGTCGGCGGCGTGCGCGGTGGTCGGCATCTACATCAGCTATTGGGCGGATGCGGCATCCGGCGGGCTCATCGTAGTGGTGCAGGGCGTCGTCTTCGCGGTCGTGTATCTCTTCGCCCCGCGGCACGGCCTGATCAGACGCCTGACCGGTGCGAAGCGCGCCGCCAAGGCCCCCGCATCCACCCTCCTGCCGACCGACACCTGACCCGCAGGAATCGCCCCGGGCATCCACCCGACGCCAGCTAGGGCGCCCCCGGCGCCCCGCGCCCGCCCGCGCGCCCTCGCGCGCCCTCGCGCGCCTACCCGGCCCCGCCCGCACCTACCCCGCGCCGGCACGCTCCCGCCCAACCCCTAGGGCTTCACTTGCCGCGAATGTACGGGCTTCCGCGCCCCGGCGTACATCCTCGACCACTGAGCGGGGCCCCCTGGGCTCACTGGTCACGAATGCACGGTCTCGGGCGACTTCGGCGTACATCCGCGACCACTGAGCGGTGGGGGACGCCGACGAACCGCGCCTCGCCGCGGCCGGACGTGCCGGTGCCGCGCCGGCGGACATCGACCAACCTCACCTCCGCCACCAGCAGGTGAGCGGGGGTGTGCGTCCACGGACTCGGGGCGCCGGTGGCGGAGGTGTGGTTCAGGTCGCGCGTGGACCTCAGCCGCAGCTTGCGGCGACCGCGTAGGCGCCCACGCCGGTCGTCTTCAGGGTGGTCACCGTTGCATCGCCGAGGCCGAGGTACGCGTTCGATCCGATCGCGTAGTAGGGGTTGTACGGGTTCACTCCGTAGGAGATCGCGCGCCCCGCCGCTTTGTGGTCGGCGTTCGATGTCGTCCAGCAATCGGAGGGGCTCGGCGTCGGAGTCGGCGTAGGAGTCGGCGTAGGTGTCGGCGTAGGCGTCGGAGTCGGCGTGGGCGTCGGAGTCGGCGTAGGCGTCGGCGTAGGCGTCACGCCCGAGCGGTCGACGCGGCGGTTGTTCTCGAAGAAGAACTCGGTGACATAGGCCGGATAGTCGATGCTGTTGGCCGATATGTACGTTCCGCCCGACCCCGCACCCGCCGGCCAATTGTGCCCCAGGCCGCTGTTCTGGATCACCGACACGCGTGGCCCGTCGCCATCCGCGTACATCGTGCCCGATCCTGACGTGTTGTTGCCGGCGAAGCTGGAGAGGCTGAAGGCCGACGTGTTCGTTGCCCCGTAGATGTCAGCCATGATCTGACCGTTAAGGGTGTTGTATCCGGGCGCGACGGTCGCGTCGTTGCTGCCGTAGACGACCGAAGCCAGCTGACTGTCGAAGGAGTCGGTCGCCGAGCCCGAGAACGTTCGGCACGTCGAGACACCCTGCGCCTTCGACACGGCGACCGACGAAATCTGCCCGGAGCTCGTGCCGACGGTGGGGCCGGCGTTGATGCCGATTCCGGCGAACACGTCGGGGGCGAGGCATCCCATCACCATCGTCTGGCCGCCTCCGGACGAGAGCCCGGAGATGTACACCTGATCGGCGTCGATTCCCAGCGAAGCACGATCGGTGAGAGCGTCCGCGAGCGCGAGGAGGTTGTCATCGTGCCGCGCAGGCATCGTGCGCGAGTGGTTCGCGTCGTAGTAGTCCCAGCATCCGAAGATCACGCCACCGTTCGGCGCATCCGGGAGCGCGACGACCATCCCGTACTCGTCGGCAGCGGCGGCCCAGTTGCCCGCGCTCTGCAGATTCGACGCTGTCTGCGCGCACCCGTGGAGGTTGATCATGAGGGCGCGTCCCGGCGCAAGTGCGGGGTCGGTGTCGGGCGTGTAGAGCTTCACCGACATTCCGGCGATCGTCTCGCTCGACCATTCACCGGATCCCGCATCGTTGCCACCCCCCGAACCCGACCCGTTCGAACATCCGGGGAGCGTCTCGAACCCCGGCGGGCAGACGACCGCGGTGGCGGCAGGCGTGGCGGCAAGCATCGCGGCCACGAGTGCCGCCGCAGCGACACCGGAGCCGAGTATCGATCGAGTGCGTGAAGACATCGTCGTCATCTCCTTCGATGGGTGTCACGCCGACGGCCTCTTCGCACGTCGGCGCCCGACGCGTTCGCGTCGCCGATGGCTCCTGCGGGGGCAAGACCATCGATCGCGACACTAGCTGAAAGGTGATTCAGTTTCCAGGGTTGATGCCGTGAGGCAGCCGGTGCGCCCTGCGGGAATACGGATGCCGCGCCCGGCGTCGATACCGAGGTGACCCCGACTGCGACCTCGACCCCGGCATCCCCCTCCCTCACCGCCCGCTATGCGGCACCGCCCACCGTGCCGGCGGACGTGCTCACGGAGGTGATCGCCCAGCAGTTGCGGCATCATTCCGTGCGTCGCTTCGCGTCGACCGACGTCGGCGAGCACGAGATGACCGCGATCATCGCGGCCGCCCAGTCGGCGTCGACGAGCTCGAACATGCAGTCGTGGTCGGTGATCGAGATCCGCGACCCGCAACGCAAACATGACGCGGCGACACTGTCGGGCGACCAGGACTTCATCCGGCAGGCACCGGTGTTCCTCGTGTTCGTCGCCGACCTCGCCCGCAACCGCGCGGTGGCCGAACGAGCCGGCGGGACGACGACAGCGACCGAATACATGGAATCCACCCTCATCGGTTTCGTCGACGCGGCCCTCGCCGCACAGAACGCGGCCCTCGCGGCCGAGTCGCTCGGGCTCGGAATCACCTTCGTCGGATCGGCGCGCAACAACCCGCATGAACTGGCCGAGCTTCTGGAGTTGCCGCACGGGGTCTTTCCGGTCGCGGGCATGGCGATCGGCCACCCACACGCCGACGAGGCAGCGGGCGTCAAGCCGCGCCTGCCGCAGGCTGTGGTGCGGCACCGCGAGACCTACCGCCCCAGCACCGGAGACGACATCGCGGCGTACGACGCGACGGTCGCGGAGTATCACTCCTCGCAGGGCCGACCGAGTGACTGGGCAGACAAGATTCGCGTGCTCGTCCGGGATGCCGGAAGCCTCCGCGGTCGCGAGACGATCCGCGACGACCTCGCCCGCCGTGGGTTCCCGTCGCGCTGAGGGTCGGGTCACATGAGCTTGGTGGACTGGAGTGTGCGCTCGACCCAGTGGTTGAAGCCGATGAGCGGACGCCGCAACACCAGCCCGAGCACGAGCATCGGCAGCACGAACGCGACGAGCCATCCCATCGCGATCCAGTAGTCGGCCTCGTAGATCCCGGCGAGCGCAGCCCGGAACGCATCGATCGCGTGCGTGGCGGGCAGGAACGGGCTGATGCTCTGGAACCACTCCGGCAAGAGCGCGAGCGGATACGCCCCGCCCGCACCGGCGACCTGGATGACCAGCAGGAACACCGCGAGGGCTTTTCCGGCATCCCCGAACGACACGATGAGCGTGTAGATGATGAACGTGAAGACGAGTGATGTCGTCCAGCCGGTGAGCATGAGCAACAGGGGGTGCACGGGCTCGAGCCCGACGAGCACGATGTTGCCGAGCATCACGAGCGTGCTCTGGGCGAGTCCGAGCAGCGCGAAGATCGCGTAGCGGCCGAAGAACTGCTGGGTGAGTGTGAGCGCGGGACCCTCGGGGATCGCGCGCGAGGGTGCTTCCACACGCAGGGTGACGGCGAGAAGGAGTGCGCCGACCCACAACGACAGCACCGTGTAGAGCGGTGACATGCCGGCGCCGAAGCTCACGACGGGGTAGACCGGGATCCGCTCGACACCGATCGGCTGGGCGATAGCCGCGGCGAGCGCCGACGGGTCGGTGCCGATGATGCGTCCGAGTTCGGTGAGATCGCCCGTGCTGATGGCGGTCGAGAGCGCGTCCGACACCTGGTCGACCTCGTCGGCGGCGGCGGCGAGCGTGTCGGCGAGCTGCTGGTTGTCGGCTGCGGCGGTCTGCAGGACGGGTGCGATGCCATCGGCGGCGTCGGTCGCGGTCGCGACGTCGGCCGAGATCACCGTGAGCGCTGCGCTCACCTCACCGAGGGCCTGCCCCAGCTGCTCCAGCGTCGGTTCGAGGTCGTTCGCGTACACCGTTCCGGCGTCGGCGAACGCGGCCAGCGCCGCGGTGATCCGGTCGTCGATGTCGGTGCGGAATCCCTGCACGTCCGATACCCCCGCCGCGATGCGGTCCGCGGTGTCCTGCAGGCGTGTCTGCAGGGCTTGCTCCTGTGCGATGGCGGTGTCGAGGTCGTCGACGAGCGCGTCGAAGGCGGGGCGGTCCTCGTCCGGAATCGTGGGGGCGACGTCGTCGACGAGGCGATCTCGCAGCGCCTGCTGGTCGGAGATCAGCTCGCCGAGGTCGTCGACGACATCGCCGATCAGCCCCACGCCCGCGGTCACGTCGGTATCGAGCCCGGTGAAGATCTCGTCGATGTCGGTGGCGAACCCCTCGAGCCTCGTGGTGCTCGCGCTGATCGCCGCAGTGAGCGCCTGCGCGGCCTGGTCGATCGATCCTTCCGCCTGTTGCACGGCGCTGAGGCCTTCGCTCACCGTTCCGGTTGCGGTCTCGAACTCGGATGCCGCGGCATCGAGCAGTCCTGAGGCACCGTCGACGAGGGGGATGCTCGATTCGATGAGCGCGGTGAACATGTTCGCCGTGTCGGCTGCACCGCGCAGTTGCGTGGCGACATCGCTCACGTGGGCTTCGACGCGGGCGAGTGCAGCCTGCGACTGGCCGTCACCGAGCGAGGTCGCCAGTGACGAGACAAGACTGAGGGCGATGTTGCTCAGTTCTTTCGTGAACTCGGCGTTGATCTTCGCGGACAACTGATCGGCACCCTCCATCGTGATGAGGGGCGCGAGCGGGTTGGTCTTGTCGTTGGTGTAGTAGTCGATCTCGGTGCGTTGCGATCCGGCGGTGTAGAAGGTCAGCATCCGTTCGCTGAAGTCCGCGGGCAGCACCATGGCGGCGTAGTACTCCCCCGATGTCGTGCCGGCGACGGCATCCTCTTCGGAGGTGATGATCCAGTCGAGTTCGTCGTTGGCGCGCAGTGCCGACTCGACCATGTCGCCGACGTTGACATGGAGGGGAATGAGCGGGCTGGTGTATCCGGTGTCGGCGCTGGCGACGGCGACCTTGAGCTCGTCGGTGTTGTCGAACGGCTGCCAGCTGCCGATGACGTTGAACCACGTGAAGGCCGAGGGGATGACGACGAGGCCACACAGCACGATGAGGGCCATGACGTTGCTGGTCGCACGCCGCAGGTCGTTGCGGAACAGTTCCCACACGCCGGTCATCGCGGGGCCTCGAGACGTGACAGCTGTCGTTGCAGCTCGTCGTCGGACATCTCGCCGACCTCGGTCGACAGGCGCAGGCTGAAGCGCAGGTACTCGAGGGTGACGAGCGCGGCGAAGATGATGATGAGCCAGAGGATCCACGCCCCGACGAAGGCGATCTTGGCGTCGGGGAAGATGGCGCCGAGGGCCGGGAGGGCGAGGAGCCCGACCGCCCCGCTCACGATCAGACCGGTCCGGATCTTGCGGTAGACCCGCGCGAAGCGATGCGCACGGCGGGTGAGGCCGGCCCGATAGCCCGATCGATTCGCGAGGGCGCGCAATACGTGCCCGACGCGGTATCCCGGTCCGGCGGGCTCACCGGTTTCGGTGGTGAACAGCTCGGTCTCGGCCACCTGCTGCGTGAACAGCCGGGTGAGGTTCGCGACGTGGGGGCGGAAGACGAGACCGAGCAGGAACGACAGCGCGACGAAGACGAGCAGGATGCCGATGTACCGCCAGTATGCGAACCCGGCGAACCCGCTGATGACTTCGCGCATGGCGTCGATGCCGTAGGTGAAGGGGAACCAGGGGTAGAGCGACCGGAAGAACTCCGGCATCAGCTGGATGGGGTAGATCCCGGATGCTCCGGGGATCTGAAGGATGACGAGGATGACCGCCAGCCCTTTGCCGATGTAGCCGAACGTCACGGCGAGGACGTAGATGATGCTGAGGTAGCTGAGCCCGAGCAGGATCGACGTGCCGATGAATGCAGCGGGGTTGACGTTCTGGACGCCGATGATGAGGTTGCCGATGCTCAGGGTGATCGCCTGTGCGGCAGAGATCGTCGCGAACAGCAGCCACCGACCGAGGTAGGCCTGGCGCTCGGTGAGCCCGGGTATCCCCTCTTTGTCGACCCCCAGTTTGAAGATGACGACGAGGACGAACGCCCCGATCCACAGCGACAGGTTGATGAACAGCGCGGCCATCTGCGAGCCGTAGGTGGCGGTGGGAAAGATGGTGTGCTGGTCGACGTTCACCGGTGTCGCCATGAACTCCGCGATCTGGGCGGGGTCGAGGGTGGCGAGCGCGTCGAGTTCTTGCCAGAGCGCGGCGCCGCCGAGGGCGCGGACGTCGGCGATGGCCACCCCCATGTCTTCTTCGAGGGCGGCAAGGTCGCCGTCCAGGCTCGCGAGCGCTTGCGCGGTCTGACCGAGTTGCGTGTCGAGCCCGACCAGCAGGGTCTCGGCTTCGCTCAGCAGGTCGCGTTGGGCGTCGAGGGTCGCCGACAGCGAGGTGACCGCGACGCTCACGCGCGAGATGCCGGCGATGATCGTCGCCGCGGCTTCGGCGACCTCGCCGGAGCCGATGACTTCGCCGGTCGTGGACTGTCCGACCAGGCGCGAGAGATCGGATTGTGCGGTTTCGGCCAGCGTGCGCGCGTCGGCGAGCGCGCCGGTGAGGTCGCCGAGAGTGATGTCGACGGTATCGAGGTCGGCGATGTCGGTGGCGAGGTCGCCGCGGATGCCCGCGATGTCGGTCTGGAGATCAGCAAGTTGTGCCCGCGCTGCGGCAATGACCTGCTCGGCCTCGGCGAGGTCGGTGAGGACGGAGTCTTCGGCGGCCAGCAGGTCGTCCTCGGTCGTCGTGCCGCCGTCGCGGATCGCGGTGGCCACCGCATCCGCCAACTGCTGCGTGAACGCATCCGTCATCTGGGTCTGGACCGTTTCGGCGCCGGCGTCGGTGATCTCGGGCGAGACGCCGTTGAGCTTCTCGTTGACGTAGTAGTGCAGCCGCGGCTGCGTGAAGTCGCCCGTGGTCAGGCTCAGCAGGTCTTCGGTGAAGGATGCCGGCACCACGAACGCCGCATAGCTCTCGCCGCTACGCACCGACGCCATGGCTTCGTCCTCGGTGAGGAATTGCCACCCGAGTTCGTCGTTGTCCTTGAGCTGTGCGATCAACTGGTCGCCGACGTTGACCTCGCCGGTGAGCGTGCTGGTGCCGCCTTCGTCGAGGCTCACGACGGCGATGCTGAGGTTCCGGGTGTTGTCGAACGGATTCCAGAAGGCCGCGATGTTGAACCAGGCGTACAGCGACGGGGTGATGAGGGCGCCACCGATGATGATCCACGCAAGCGGCACACGCGCGAAGCGCAGCACATCGCGTCGAAAAACACGCCAGACGTTGCGCATATCGTTGCCCGTGGGCTCCTGTCCTGGTCGCACCTGCCGAGAGTCGGGTCGAGCCGGGGAGCAACGCCCGCCCTCCAGCCTATCCGCGGCCCAGCCGCTACCTTCTTCGCCCCTCCCCTCTGCCGCTCCTCCGCGAGAATTGGATTCCGCTGCGAGAATCGCTTGCGCTAAGCAATTCTCGGGCTCGGAACCACTTCTCGGCCGAGAAGTGGTGCGGCACAGGGCCGAGGGCGCACGGGGTGCGGAAAGGCTGCGAAGCGGGCACGACGAAAACCAGCCGGAGGGATGCGGCAACGCCGCCGGGCGTGTACATCCTGTCGGCATGAAACCGCAGGTGAGAGCAAGAAACGGTGGACCTGAGGGGATTCGAACCCCTGACCTCCTCGATGCGAACGAGGCGCGCTACCAACTGCGCCACAGGCCCGTGAACCTCGGTAACACTATCACGACGCGAGGCGCCGACCGGTACCGCGCAGCCCCGCCGGGGGTCCTACTGGCCGGCCGCGCGGCGGGAGAGCACGTCGCGTACGTGGGCCTCGATCTCGGCGTCGTCGACATACCCCATCCGGGTAAAGGACGACTCCGACACCCGAGCGGTCCGCGCGGTCTCGATCGACGGCGGCGCAGCGGCTTCCGCGGCCTCCCGCATCGACTCCGCGATGGCCGCGCGGCGCAGAGCGTCCCGCGCTTCCCGCGCGTCGAGCACGGCGGCCGCGCGAGATCCGGCCGACGATGCCAGCGGACGAGGAAGTTCCCGCGGCGCCCACGAGCGCTTCGTGGGCTCGAGCGCGACATCTTGCACCACGGTCGCCGGGCGCTCGACGACGGGCGCCGATCGGCGGGCGACGGCGCGGGCACCGACTCGTGACATGCGGTGCAGGGTCGCGAGCGCGAGAACGGCGGCGGCTCCTCCGGCCCAGACGAGCGCTTGCGCCCCGGTCGTGACGAGTTGCCACACACCCCACCCGGCCACGCCGAGCCCGGTGACGAGCAGCAGCATCGACGCGAAACGCACGCGGCGGCGGGCCCGTGCCCGGCG
This sequence comes from Microbacterium koreense, assembly GCF_042677105.1. NCBI lineage: Bacteria > Bacillati > Actinomycetota > Actinomycetes > Micrococcales > Microbacteriaceae > Microbacterium > Microbacterium koreense. The sequence goes on along the minus strand of NZ_JBHTIM010000001.1, from coordinate 1,417,954 downwards.
GGCTTCGGGTGTCAGACGAGCGGCCACCCGCTCGTCGCGCGCACGTTGAAGCTCGACGCGTGCTTCTTCGAGTGCGGCCTGTTCACGCTGGGCCATCGCCCGTCGCGCGAGCTTCTGCTGTTGCAGAGCGGTGCGGGCGGTGAGTTCGAGCCGCACCTCCTCGGGAGTCTCACTCGTCTCGGCGAGGACGCGCAACGCCTGGCTGAGTCGCACCGCGTTGCGCTCGGACGCGTCGTACTGACGCCGGCTGTACCAGGACGGCAGCAGGTACACCAGCCAGAGCAACACCGCGACCAGCACGATGACGCCCCCGCCGAGCACCTGCCCACCCATGGGGTACACGCTAAGCGACCGGATGCCGGGTGACCGACATCGGCGCGCGTGTCCTCCAAGCCGGGGTCACGCGCTCATGCGGTCGCCGGGGGGCACGATCGCCGCTTCGTGCGGGGCACGTCCGTCGAGCCATCGGCGCAACACCCCCTCGGGAACCTCTTCGCGCACGAGCGCGAAGGCGTAGTGATCGCGCCAATCACCGTCGATGTGGATGAACCTTCGGCGCAGCCCTTCATAGCGGAACCCGAGCTTCTCGACGACGCGCAGACTCGCGCGGTTCTCGGGACGGATGCAGATCTCCATGCGGTGCAGTCGCAGGTCGGTGAAGCAGATGTCGGTGGCGAGCGCGACCGACACCGGCGTGATGCCGCGCCCGGCGAACCGCTCACTGACCCAGTAGCCGATCGTCGCCGACGAGAGCGAACCGCGCGCGATCCCCCAGACGTTGAGCTGCCCGGCGATCTCGCCGTCGTACTCCATCACGAACGGCACCCCGGCGCCGTCACGGTACTGCTGCAGCAGGCGACGGATACCCGACCGCATGTCGAACGAGATCCCACCGTCGGGGCTGGTCGCCTCCCACGGTTGCAGCCACGCACGATTGGTGAGCAGCTCGTTCTGCAGGGTGCGCGCGTCGCGCTGTTTGATCAGGCGGATCGAGATCGGTCCGTGGCGACGGGGAGTCATGAGGTCCATGGGACTCCCTCGTGCCGAGCGGCGGTCAGTACGACGCCGCGAATTCCTTGAGCCAGGGCCGCAGTTCGGGGCCGAGATCCTCGCGATCTGCCGCGAGCTGCACGATGGCCTTGATGTAGTCCACCCTATCGCCGGTGTCGTAGCGACGCCCGCGGAACACGACGCCGATCACGCCGGGGCCGTCGGGATCAGCGGCGAGCTCCTGCAGGGCATCGGTGAGCTGGATCTCACCGCCCTTGCCCGGTTCGGTGCGCTCGAGGATGTCGAAAACAGAGGGAGCGAGCACGTAGCGGCCGATGATCGCGAGGTTCGAGGGGGCTTCTTCGGCCTTCGGCTTCTCGACGAGGCCCTTCACACGCACGACGCCGTCGGCGTCGGTGGCTTCGACATCGGCCGCGCCGTACATGTGGATGTGATCGGGGTCGACCTCCATGAGCGCGACGACCGCGGCGCCGGTGCGTTCGTGCTCGGCGATCATCGTCGTGAGCAGTTCGTCACGCTCGTCGATGAGGTCATCGCCCAGCATGACGGCGAACGAGGCATCACCGACGTGGGCGCGTGCGCGCAACACGGCGTGGCCGAGGCCCTTGGGCTCACCCTGGCGGACGAAGTGGATGTCGGCGAGGTCGCTGGATTCGATGACCCGCAGCAGTCGCTCGTCGTCGCCCTTGTCGCGCAGCTTGACCTCGAGCTCGGGCACCGAGTCGAAGTGGTTCGAGATCGCGTTCTTGTTGCGCCCGATGATCACGAGGATGTCGTCGATGCCCGCCTGAGCGGCTTCTTCGACGACGTACTGGATGGCCGGCTTGTCGACGACCGGCAGCATCTCTTTGGGCATGGCCTTCGTTGCCGGCAGGAAGCGCGTACCGAGTCCAGCGGCGGGAATGACGGCCTTGAATGACGAGGAAGACATTCCGCCATCTTATCGATCCGCTCTGACACGGCCTGAGAGGCCGCGCGATCTAGAATCGACGCATGCCCGATTCCGTCGCCGACGCCAAGCGCGCCCTCCGCGCCGATCTTCGCGAGCGACGTCAGGTGCGGTCTGACAGAGAACGGGATGCCGCATCCGCCGGCGTCACCGCGCAACTCGATCGGCTGCTCGACGACCTGGGCGCGACGTCGATGTCGTGCTTCCTCTCCACCCCCACCGAACCCGGCACGCATGAGTTCGTCGAGCGGGCGGTGGCCCGCGGCATCCGCGTGCTCCTTCCGATCACGCGCGCCGACGGCCTGCTCGACTGGGCGGTCGCCACCCCGGACGCCGATATCGCCGAGGGACTGTTCGGGCTGCCCGAACCCGTCGCCGATGTCGTGGGCCCGATGGCCGTCGACGAGGTCGACCTGCTGGTGATACCGGCCGCGGCGATCGCCCGCGACGGGACGCGTCTGGGCTGGGGTCGCGGATATTTCGACAAGATGATCGGTTCGATGCAGCACCGCCCGCCGATCTATGCCGTGGTCTTCGACACCGAGGTGTTCGACGAGCTCCCCCACGATGACCTCGATCAGCCCGTCTGCGGCGTCGTGACTCCCACCCAGACCCTCACCCTGTCGCCCGCGCGACACTGACCCCTTCGAGACAGAGACCCATGCCCACCTACGCCTACGCCTGCAAAGACTGCGACCACCGGTTCGACGCGGTGCAGTCCTTCGCCGATCCTTCTCTCACCGAATGCCCGGTCTGTGAGGGTGCGCTGCGCAAGCAGTACGGCTCGATCGGTGTGACCTTCAACGGCTCGGGGTTCTACCGCACCGATTCCCGCGCGTCCGGCGAGAAGTCCGGCAGCACGGGGAGCAAGAGCGGTGAGAAGTCCTCGTCCGACTCATCGGGCAGCAGCGGCGGCAGTGGCGCGTCGTCGTCGACTTCGACATCATCGAAGTCCGAGACCAAGGCGTCGTCCGCTTCGTCGGGCGCCTGACCGGCATCCGTCCCCACACCCCACAGGAGAGCACCCGTGATCAAGGGCTTCAGAGACTTCATCATGCGCGGCAACGTCATCGACCTCGCCGTCGCTGTCGTGATCGGCGCCGCGTTCACCGCAGTCGTCACCGCGATCGTCGACAGCATCATCACGCCGTTCATCCAGATCTTCTGGCAGCCGAACGAAGACGGCGTCGTGGGGTTCCCCGTGCCCGACATCTACGGTGGCACGGTGACGTTCCCGATCGGCGCGCTCATCAACGCGCTGATCAGCTTCCTCGCGGTGGCGATCGTCGTCTACTTCGTGTTCGTCTTCCCGATGAACAAGTGGAAAGAAATCCAGGCCGCCAAGGCGGGCGTCGAAGAAGAGCCCACCGGCCCGACCGACGTCGAGCTGCTCGTCCAGATCCGCGACCTACTCGAGAAGCAGTCCGGCGTGAAGGTGTCGTCGACGCCCGCCGCTGGCGAAGGCGACAAGCCCGCCTCCTGACCCTGTACGCGATCCACCCGCGTCAGTAGTGCGGGGGGACGTCTTGCCGCATGCGTGCGTCGTTGGGTCCGGACTCCGAGGACGATCCGGATGCCGTGGCATCCGCGTCGTCGTCGGCCGATGCCGGTTCGGGGTGCGTCCCGGGTGCGGGCGTGAGGCTCACGCGCCGTCGCCCGGTGCGCACGACCCGCTGACGCGGGACGCGCGGTTCGGCGTCGTCAGCGGACACCCTCAGTCCATATCGAGCGGCTGCGTCTGCGTGTGGGCGCGCGGCACATCCGGCGAGACTCCGAGCAGCGCCGCGATCCGTCCGGCGACCGCGGCCGGATCACTGTAGAGATCGAAGGAGTGCACACGCACGTAGTGCCACCCCAGGCGTCGCAGGATCTGCGGGCGCAGCCGCAACGCTTCGCGCAACGAGTCCCCGATCGTCTCGGGGTCGCTCTCTGCAACCACGGCCTTGCCGCCATACTGGGCGACCAGCGGCAGGAGTCCGCGGTAGTGGACGTCGACGGCGATGCCGAGCGCACGCAGTTCGCGGGCCAGGGCAAGCGTCAGCGGATCGGCCAGATCTTCCAGGCGCGCATCGCGTGAGCGGGCTGCGATGCCGCCGAGGATGCCCATGAGGGTCGCGGCACCGTGCTCGAGGCGTCCGTCGTCGAATGCCGACGGACGGATCGACGAGACGATCACCATCGAACGCCGGGCGCGGGTCATGCCGACGGTCAAGAGTCGTTCGCCGTCGGGCGTGGACAGGTCGCCGAAGTCGCTCAGCACGCGGCCGTGCTTGGTGAGCCCGAATCCGAGCGAGAACACGACACGGTCCCGGCTCTCGGCGACCGACTCTTCGAGGGTGAGCACCGCGAACGGTTCGGCGGTGTCGCGCGAGACGAAGTCGGCGACGTCCGAGCGTCCGGCGAACGCGCGCTCGACGGCGGCGCGCACGCGCTCGGCGTGTTTCGCGCTGGCGGTGACGACCATGAGCGACTCGGTACGGCGATTGACGGCATGCTCGGTGACGAGGGTGACGACGCGGTTGACCTCGGCATCCGGGCTCTCGACCGCGCCGGTGACGGGATCGGGGGCGCCCATGCCGCCCTCGACGTAGTCGACGCTGAGGCTGCCACGACCCAGGTAGGAGCCGGCCCACGGGTACGAGACGATCTCTCCGCCATAGAAGGCGTCGTTGACGAGTTCGGCGAGGTCTTCGCCGCCCGCGCGGTAGCTGCGGGTGAGGGTCTCGACGGGAACGATGTCGGCGAGCCGCTCGAAGACGCTGGTCGTGTCGAACGGCACCTCGTCGTCGTCCTCGTCGTCCCGCGCGGGAGCGGTCGTGGCCGCGACACGGAACGGCATCGGCTTCTGGGTGACCGGGTCTCCGAAGGCGACCACCTGCCGGGCGCGGCGGAGGGCGGGGGCTGCCTCGGCGACGCAGAGAGCCCCCGCATCCGCGATGATCACGACGTCGAACCCGAAGGCGTCGGGGATCGACGGCACCTCGTAGGGCGAGGCCAGCCACACCGGCGCGAGGGTGCGCAGCAGTGTGGGCGCGGCCGAGAACAGTTCGACGGGGGTCGAGCGGCCATCCTTGAGCGCGCGCTTGAGCGCGTCGGCTTCGGTGGCGTGGTCGACGATGCCGATGCGCCACTGCTTGGCGAGTTGGGCGGCGAGCAGGGGTCCGGATGCCGCGGCATGCGCTTCGTCGACGAGACGGAAATCGCGCTCGAGCCGGTCGACGACCGCCGTGTTCGCCCCGAGAAGGGCGCGGTCGCTGCGCAGCACCTGCTCGAGGGCCGACTGCCACCAGGCGAAGTCGAGTTCGGCGCCGACCTGCTCTTCGGGCACATGTCGCACGGACAGTTCGGTCAGAAGCGGCTCGAGGCCGAGGTCGGCGAGTTCGGTGCGCAATGTCGCGCGCTCGACGAGGTTGTCGAACACGTCGGAGTCTGCAGCGAGGCCGGCGAGCGTCCGCACGAGTTCGCGCACGGGCAGCGTTGCGAGGCGGTCCGATCCGGTGCGCCCGAGGATCGCGTCGAGCTCGGCGAGTTCGGCGTCGGCGCGCTGCCAAGCGACCTGCACGTCGGCGAGGCCCAGCGGCACCTCGGGGGCGACGCCGGCGTCGACGAAGCGCTGCCACTCGGTGCGCTGCTGTTGAATGCGCACGAGCGCCTCGTACATGTCGGTGACGTGCACGCCGGGGCGCACGTACTCCTTCGACAAGCGCCGCAGGCGTCGACGGGTGGGTCCGCTCATCGATGCGGAGTCCTTGCGCGGGCCGTGGGCCTGGATGAGCTCGCCCAGCGGTCGCTCGAACACGGTGAGGCTGAAACGGTCGAGCGAGTCGCGGATGCCCTGCAGCAACCGAAGGTATCCCCCGAGTTCGGCGACGGTGTGGAAGGGCCGCATCCGCGTCTGGGCGATGAGTTCGTACCCGCGCTCAAGCAGCCCGGGGATGTCCTGCCGGTGAAGGCGCGCCGCCAGCGTGTGCGCCGCGCGAGCCTGTTCTGTGGTGTCGAATGACACCCCGTACCACGGCGAGTCGTCGGGTCCGAAGCGGAACTCCCCCAGCCGCGCTGCGGCGATGAGCTTGTCGGCGGCTTCGTCGCGGCGGTCGGCGAGGCGCGCCAGGGTCGGTGCATCGAATCGCGCCGAGGTCGCCGGGGGCACGGGCTGTTCGGCCAGGCGCGCAAGGCGGCGCAGGATGTCGAGTGTCGAGACCCCGAGTGAGGCGTGGGGCGCGGTGACGGCGCCGCGATAGTCGCGCAGCACGGTCCGCAGACGCACGAGGGCGTCGTCGATGTCGGAGACCTTCGGCTGCTCGGCCTTCTCGTTGCGACCGATCGCGCGGATGAGGTCGCGCTGCAGGTGGGTCGGTGAGACGGCGAGTCCCGGAAGACCGATACCGGCGAGCCGGTGGCGCACGCCGTCGAGCGTCGAGCGTCGAGCGCTGACGACGAGCACGCGCTTTCCCTCGCGCACGAGTTGGCCGGCGGCGTTGATGACCGTCTGGGTACCGCCGGTTCCGGGCAGGGTGTGGACGACGAGCGACTGGCCGACGGCGATACGGGCGAGCACGCCTTCTTGTTCGGCATCGGCGTCGAGCAGGAGCGTGTCGGATGCCGGGGCCCGGTCATCCGCGTCTCCCATGTCGGGCACGTCGCGCCGCAGCGCGAGCATTTCGCGGTCGTCGGGGTGACCGGCCAGCGCGTTGAGGACGAAGCTGTCGAGGTTGGCCGCATCCGTCGCCATCGAGGCACCGACGTCGCCGAAGCTCGAGACGACGAGCCGTGGCCGCACGCCGAACGTGTCGATGTGGGTGGCGAGGGCCCGCAGGTGGTCGATGACGGGTTGCGGCTTGAAGACGCCGCCGTCGTATGCGAGAGAGGCGAGAGCGGTGGCGTCGAGGTCGATGCCGAAATGGGTGCGCAGCACCCGCGTCAGTTCGGGGTTGACGCGGAAGGTGCCGTGGAGCTTGACCTCGAAGTCCGACTGGTGGCGGCGGATCGCGACGGGTCGTAGCAGCACCGGCGCAGTGCAGGCGAGCCCGCCGATGCGCCACGAGGCGAGGCCGACGGCCAGATGCACGGTGTCCAGGCCCCGGGTCGTGCGCAGTTCGACACTCTTGGCGGTGATGCGCTCGGCGGCCATGCGCGCGGTGCGCAGAGCCACCTCGTCGCGGAAGAGGTTCGACAGCAGGGTGGAGCGTCCCGTGAGGAACTGCGGCAGACTGCCGGGATGCGCGTGGGTCATCTCGATGCCGGCGTCTTCGGCATCGGAGTAGTGCACGAGGGTGGACCGCCCGCCGAGTTGGGCGGCTTCGAGGCGCAGTCGTTCGCGTTCGGGGTCGGCGATGTGCTGCACGACGACCCCCGGCTCCGAGAGCCCCAGGTCACCCGGGTTCACTTCAGCCGCGGGCGTCTCGTCGCCGACTACGACGTTGCCATCTGCTCGCCACACACGAGCCACGATAGGTGCACGTGTGCCGGTCACCTTGCATCCGCGCCGGGTTTCGCGGTATTAGGGCGCGTCGCGTCCTCCCCATACCGCGCCGGGGGCGCGTTCTCCTCAGACGGATGCGGCATCCTCCCGGCATCCGCTCCCTCACGCAGGATGGACCCATGACCCCGCTCTTCACCGTGCACCCCTCCCCGATCGGCGACGTCCTCATCGTCACGCGGGGCGCGTCGGTGGTGACGCTGCGTCCGTTCGATGCCCCGCTCGAGACCGAGATTGAGGCGGTGTCGCTACGGTTGCAAGAGATCGTCGAGCCGGGTGAGTCGGATGCCGCAGCCGCAGCCAGCGCGCAACTCGACGAGTACTTCGACGGCGAGCGCACCGCGTTCGATCTGCCGCTGGAGTGGGCGCCGGTGCAGGGGTTCACGCGACGGGCTCTGGAGGCGGTCTGCGAGATCCCCTACGGCGAGACCGCGAGCTACGGCGAGGTGGCGATCCTCGCGGGCGCCCCGGGAGCGGCCCGCGCCGTCGGCACGGCCTGTCGCCTGACGCCGTTCTCGATCGTCGTGCCGGTGCACCGGGTCATCCGCGCCGACGGGTCGATCGGTGAATACGGCGGGAGACCCGAGATGAAGCGCTTCCTCCTCGACCTCGAGTCCCCCTGATCCGGTGCGGTGACGCATCGCGGGCGCGAAGGCCGCCCGAACACCGACGGTCTCGGGCAGATGGGGGTCTGCCCGAGACCGTCGAAGCGCGCTGCGCTAGTGCTCCGTCGCCTTTTCTGCCCCGAATCCGGTGAGCGATCGCACGTCCATCTCTGCGGCGAGACGGCGATTCTCCTTGCTCCGCGATGTCACAGAGCCGAGCCAGCCGAGCAAGAAGCCCAGCGGGATCGAGACGATTCCCGGATTGTTCAGCGGCCAGATCGCCGTGCCGACGTTGGCGAACACGCTCGTCTCGGTTCCCCAGAACACCGGGGAGAGGAAGATGAGGATGATCGCCGCAGCCAGCCCGCCGTACATGCTCCAGACAGCACCGCGCGTGGTGAAGTTACGCCAGAACAGTGAGTACAGGATGGTCGGCAGATTCGCCGATGCCGCAACGGCGAAGGCGAGCGCCACGAGGAACGCGACGTTTTGTCCTTGCACTCCGATACCGCCGATGATTGCGGCCACACCGATGACGACCACGGTCCGTCGGGCGACCTTGACCTCGCCGTCCGGGGGCACATCCCCCTTCTTCACGACGTTGGCGTAGATGTCGTGGGCGAAGGACGCCGCCGCTGTGATCGTCAGACCGGCGACGACGGCCAGGATCGTCGCGAACGCGACGGCTGAGATGAACCCGAGCAGTAGCGGTCCACCCAGTTCGAGGGCGAGTAGCGGCGCAGCGGCGTTGACGCCTCCGGGTGCGTTGCGGATGGTTTCAGGTCCGACGAGCTGGCCTGCACCGTAGCCCAGCACGAGCGTGAGCAGGTAGAACAACCCGATCAGCCAGATCGCCCACACGACGGAGCGACGTGCTTCCTTGGCCGTCGGCACCGTATAGAAGCGCATGAGTACGTGCGGCAGACCCGCCGTCCCCAGCACGAGCGCGATCGCCAAAGAGATGAAATCGAGCGGGTTGCGCCCGTACTGAAGGCCCGGGTCGAGGATCGCACTGGCGGGCTCGGTGACCGAGGCCTCCACGGCGCCGGCCAGGAGCGCATCGAGGCTGAAACCGTTGATCGCGAGCACCCAGATCGTCATGACGACCGCACCCCCGATGAGGAGGAACGCCTTGACGATCTGCACCCACGTGGTGCCCTTCATTCCACCGATGAGCACGTAGACGATCATCAGCACGCCCACCACGGCGACGACGATCGATTGACCGAGCTGGTCGTTGATGCCCAAGAGCAACGACACCAGACCGCCGGCACCGGCCATCTGGGCGAGCAGGTAGAAGAAGCAGACCGCAAGGGTGGTGATCGCCGCTGCCATCCGGACCGGTCGCTGCTTCAGGCGGAAGGAGAGCACGTCCGCCATCGTGAACTTGCCGGTGTTGCGCATGAGCTCCGCGACCAACAGCAGTGCGACCAGCCAGGCGACGAGGAACCCGATCGAGTAAAGGAACCCGTCGAATCCGTTGACGGCGATGGCGCCGCAGATCCCGAGGAACGACGCTGCCGAAAGGTAGTCGCCCGAGATGGCGAACCCGTTCTGCGGGCCCGTGAACGAGCGCCCGGCGGCATAGTAGTCCGCCGCTGTCTTGCTGTTGCGGCTGGCCCGAATGACGATGAACAGTGTGACCGCGACGAACGCCCCGAAGATCGAGATGTTCAGGATCGGATCGTTCTCCACGGTCTGGACGGCGGCGTGGATCGCGCCGAAGACATCGTTCATGCCGACGCCTCCTGCTTCTCAAGCTGCCCGCGCAGCTCTTCGGCGATGGGGTCGAGTTTGCGATTCGCGTACGCGACGTAGCCCATGGTGATCGCGAACGTGGTGACGAACTGGCCGAGCCCGAGGATCAGACCGAGATTGATGTTGCCCCAGACGGGGATCGCCATGACGTCGGGGGCGAACGACGCCATCAGGACGAACAGGAAGTACCAGACGAGAAAGGCAATCGACATCGGGAACACGAAGCTCCGCTGGCGCCGCTTGAGTTCGCGGAACCGCGGGGAATCCTCGACGGCGATGTAATCGATGCCTCCCGGCGGCGCGGCATCGGTGGATGTGTCGGACATGTGGCCTCCTTGCCTCATGGTGTGCGGCGCGTCCTTGCGTCGAACGGACATTCACAGCCCGGCGGAACAGCCACCGGCGCGGTGATATCGTCGACGCTACAAATTTCGGCGTCGTTGCCGTACCTCCGGAAGTAGGTAGCTCGTGGGCATTCCCACCGCAGCAACAGGACCCCTCAGTGAGAGCGAGAGAAACCTCGTCGCCCGCGCCGTCGCCCAACTGCCGCAGCGCACGAGGTTTCCGGTGGCGTTCGGCGGCATTCTCCACGACGGCGCGGTGCATGTGTCCTCGATCGCCGGTGCTCGCACGCGCATGTTGAACGGCCTCGTCGTCGAACCCGGACGCGGTTTGGGTGGACGCGCCTTGATCGAGAACCGTCCACGTTTGGCACTGGACTATCGGTCGTCCCGCACGATCACGCACGACTACGACGGCGCGGTGCTCGGTGAGGGCATTTCGACGCTGTTCGCCATTCCGATCATGGTGGCGGGCCGCTCGCGCGGGGTCCTGTACTGCGGCTCCTGGTCGGAGCGCCCCGTCGGTGACGTGATGGCGAGTTCGGCTTTCGAGATCGCCTCCGAAATGTCGGCAGAGCTGCGTGTGCACGACGAGGTCGAGCGCCGTCTCGCCGACGGGGCAGAACGTGCCGGCCTGTCCATGTCGGTTCCCACTGCGGTCAGGGAGGAACTGCGTGAGAGCTACGCGGAGCTCCGCGCGATCACGGCGAGTGTGGCCGATGCCGAACTCCGCAGCCGGCTCGAAGCCCTCGAACGACGAATCGCCTCGCTTTCTCGTTCTCGACCTGCGCCGCAGTCCCGCGAAGGCGGCGACGCGCCGCGGCTTTCTCCGCGCGAAGTCGACGTGCTCGCCGGTGTCGCGCTCGGCGCCACCAACGGCGAAATCGCCGCGCGGTTGTCACTCAAAGAGGTGACCGTGAAGTCGTATCTTCAGACGGCGATGGGCAAGCTCGACGCGTCGACCCGCCACGCCGCCGTCGCGGCCGCCCGCAAGGCCGGAATCCTCCCCTGACCCGCGACACGAGACCTCTGCACGGCGTATCGTGCCTCACATGGCCCGCAGAATCGTGCACCAGCTGATCGACGACCTCGACGGAACCGTACTCGATGTCGGAGAGGGCGAGACGGTGCTGTTCTCGCTCGACGGCGTCGCCTACGAGATCGATCTGACGGATGCCAATGCCGCGCGACTGCGCGACGCCCTGGCTCCCTTCGTCACCGCCGGGAGGTCGATTTCGAGCCCGCGCGCGACGGGTGCATCCTCACGCTCCCGCGGAGGTTCCGGCAAAAAGGACCTCACGGCGATTCGCGAGTGGGCGACGCAGAACGGGTACAACGTCTCGGACCGCGGGCGGGTCGCGGCATCCATCGTCGAGGCATACGAAGCCGCCCACTGATTCGCCACGCGCACCCTCGATGCGCACCATCCGACGGTGGCGTCAGCGCGTCAAAACCAGTCGCGTCACCGTCGCGCGCGCAGATCGTGACGCACGCGAGCGATGACGGTGGCGATGACGATGAGCGCGACGGCGACGATCGCGGCGACGCCCGTCTCGGGTGAGTACGGCTCGGCGGTGAACCGGGCGATGGCAACCCACGCGATCCCCCAGCTGAGAGATGCGGCAGGTGCCAGGCGTCCGCCGCTCCAGAAGGCGAGCGCGATTCCGATGAGGGCGGCTGCCCCGAGAACGATCGCCGACCAGATCTCGGGCGCGATCCCGAACCCGTCGAATCCGGTGGCGTAGAGGATCGCGGTCGCATTGGCGACGGTGGCGATGATCACCCACCCGAGGTAGAGCCCGATGGCGCCGTCGGCGACGACGGTCTCGACGATGTTCTTCGGGCGCGTTCGGCGCAGGATGACGAAGATCCGGCACAGCACGACCAAGAGCATGGCGATGACCGGCAAGCTCAGCCACAGCAGGTCGGCTTGCACGACGCCGATCCACGCCGCGTTCAAGATGAGCGATGCGGCGACCCACCATCCGATGCGCTCTTGACGCGCGTCGTGTCGCTGACCCGGCAGCACTTGCCAGATCGCGTACGCGAGCATGCCGGTGTAGATGACGCTCCAGATGCGGAAGGCACCGGTTCCGGGCGCGATGAGCGTGGAGTCGGAGTTCAGGAACCCGCCGGCGGCCTCCTGAATCGGGGTGCCGAAGAAGGCGCCGGACCCGATGAACGCGGCGACGATCGCGAGCACGGAGCTGATCAGGATGATCACCTGCCGCGTGATCGCCTGGGTGCGGGTGCTGTGATCGTTGCTGGTCGTCGTCGACGAGGACACGGGTACCTCCAAGACATCGTGGGCGTGTGTCTGTGTATTCCGACGCTAAGGCGCGTGCGGATGCACCCGCACCGCCTTGCGTGGCGGGCGTTCGTCGGGTATCTCGCGCGAGCCGATCGGCGCGGACGGCGACGCAGCGCTGCGTCGAGGTCGCACCAGTGACGCGTCGCGCGAATTCGCATCCCGCGCAAGCACCGCTCATAGCAACCGCATAGCGGCGGTCGTTCTGATGGTGTCCACACCTTCACGAACGGATGCCACCCATGACCTCCACCAGCCTGCTCCTCGTCGCCGTCGACCTCGTCGCGGCCGTCGTGCTCTCTCTGGGCCTCTACTACCGGCGTCACCAGCGCCGCGATCTCGTCGTCGCCTTCCTCGGCGTCAACGTCGGCGTGCTCGCCGTCGCCGCGATCCTCGGCACCGCCGATGTCGCCCTGGGCCTGGGCCTCGGCCTGTTCGGTGTGCTGTCGATCATCCGCTTGCGCTCATCCGAGATCTCGCAGCACGAGGTCGCCTATTACTTCGCCGCGTTGGCCATCGGTCTGGTCGCCGGCCTCCCGCAGACCGATCCGCTGGCACCCGTCGGGTTCATCGCGTTGATCCTCCTCGTGATGTGGGCCGCCGACCATCCGGCGCTCTTGCGGCGCAGCCGTCACCAGACGGTCAAGCTCGACCGCGCGATCGGCGAAGAGACAGAACTGCGCGCCGCGCTCGTCGACCACCTCGGTGCCGATGTGACGTCGCTCACCGTGCGCCAACTCGACCTCGTCGACGACACGACCCTCGTCGACGTGCGCTACAAGGTCACCCCGGTTCGCACCCCCGTGGAGGCGCGGTCATGAACACCCTCGACCGTTTCGCCCCGATCTCGCTGGACGACCTCGTCGCCGACGCCGCCCTGTTGACCCGGATCGACCGCAAGTATGTGATCGATCGTGGCGACCTCGATGCCATCCTCACCTCGCTGGACCCGGCGACGCGGGTGCTCGAAATCGACGGAGCCCGCACGTTCGCCTACGAGTCCGTGTACTTCGACACCCCCGATCTGCTCAGTTTCCACCTCGCCGCGCGACCCCGCCGGCGTCGGTTCAAGCTGCGCACCCGCACCTATCTCGACGTCGACGCGGCCTATCTCGAGCTGAAGACCCGCGGCGCCCGCGGCACGACGGTCAAGCAGCGCTCCGAATACGACCCGCGACTGCGTGGCGAACTGACGGCGGATGCCCGGGGTGACGCCCGCGAGGCGCTGCAGGTCATCGGCGCCGGTGACCGTGCCGACGACCTCACCCCCGCCCTCACCACCCGCTATCACCGGGCGACCCTGCTGGCGTCGTCGGGCGCAGCCCGGGCGACCGTCGACACCGCGCTGGAGTGGCGGCATCCCGATGGTGACGGGTTCGCGCTCGACGGCCTCGCGATCGTCGAGACCAAGTCGGGATCGGCCGCCTCCGACATCGACCGTCTGTTGTGGCGCGCGGGTCACCGCCCGACGCGCGTCAGCAAGTACGCCACCGGCCTCGCGGCCCTTCGGCCCGACCTTCCGCGCAACCGCTGGTCGCGCCTCCTACGCGAACGCTTCGCGCCCCTGAACCCCTCATCCACCCTTTCCGACCGTTTGGAGTCATCATGCGCCGCTTGATCTATCCCCTCATCCCCCTCAGCCTCACCGCGATGGTGCTCGCCGGATGCGCGTCGACGACCTCGAGCGCGGCAACGTCCGAGACCTCGTCGTCCTTCGCGGCAGAGACCGTGGCGGTGGATTCGGAACTCACCGCCGACGCGGTCCTCGCCGCGAACGAAGATGCCACCGTCACCCGCGACGACGAATGGTCCGAGGCAGATGCCGACGACATCGACCTGTCGTCGGTCGACGGCACGCTCACGATCGACGCAGCCGGGGTGTACCGCCTCACCGGGTCACTCGAGGGGCAGGTGGTCGTCGCGGCGCCCGAGGACGCGGTGGTCGTCTTGCTGCTCGACGGCGTCGACATCGCCAACCCCGACGGCGCCGCGATCGACGTGCAGACCGCCGACGATGTCGCGATCGTCACCGCCGCGGGCACGACGAACACCGTTTCGGATGCCGCGAGTTACGCCGACGACGTCGACGCGAACGCCGCGATCCACAGCACGGTCGACCTGACCCTGTCGGGCTCGGGAACGCTCCAGGTCACCGGCAACGGGAACGATGGCATCGTCACGACCGACGACCTCGTCGTGCTGTCGGGCGAGATCGTGGTCGATGCCGCCGATGACGCCCTCCGCGGCAAGGACGCGCTCGTGATCGAGGGCGGCACGCTCGACCTCACCGCGGGAGGCGACGGTCTCAAGAGCGACCAGGACGATGATGAGACCCGCGGCTACGTATGGATCGACGGCGGTCACCTGACCGTCCAGAGCGGAGATGACGCGATCTCGGCGGCGACCGATGTGGTCGTCACCGACGGCGTGGTCGACCTCACCGCCACGGGTGCAACGACCGAAGACTCGGCGAAGGGCATCGTCGCCGGTGCCGTAGCGGTCGTCGACGGCGGAGACCTGACGATCGACGCGACCGACGACGGCGTCCACTCGGACGGGTCGATCGGATTCGGCGGGGGCGTCGTCACGATCTCGTCCGGAGATGACGGCGTGCACGCTGAGCAGCGGCTCGAGATCCGTGACGGCAGCGTGACCGTGACCGACTCGTTCGAGGGCCTCGAGGCCGTCGACATCGCGGTCTCGGGCGGCGAGGTCGACGTGACGGCGTCCGACGACGGCATCAACGCCGCCAGCGGCGATCCCGCCGGCGACACCGGCCCGGGAACCCCCCAGGCAGACACCGGAGAGTCCATCGTGTTCTCGGGCGGAACCGTCGTCGTCGTCGGTGGCCTCGACGGCATCGACTCGAACGGGTCGCTCACGTTCTCGGGCGGCGAGGTGCGCGTCGCTGGGCTGTTCACCGGCGGCGATGGGGCGCTCGACGCGAACGGTGACATCACCTTCGACGGGGGCACCGTCATCGCGACCGGAGGCATCCACGGCACCCTCGGCGGGAGCCAGTCGTGGATCGCGGCCGCCGCGACCGGGTCGACGGGTTCCGAAGTGACCATCGGCGACGACACCGTCTTGTACACCGCCGACGCAGACTTCGGCGCCGTGTTCTACAGCGACCCGACGCTCACGAGTGGAACCACCTACGAGGTGTTCATCGACGGTTCGTCGGTTGCGACGGCGACGTCGGGCGACGTGGTTGAGAGCCAGGCCGGCCCCGGCGGCCAGGCTCCCGGCGGCGGAGCACCCGGCGGGGGCGGTCAGCGCCCCTGACCTACCCCGGTGACGAAGACCCGGATCAGCTCGCCCGCGACGACCGCAGGGCGAGTCTGGTCCGGGTCTGCGCCGCGCCGAGAGGCCGGCCGCGCGCGACCTCACCGCGCTCGTCGCCAGCGGGCTCGCGCTCGCGCTCGGCGTGGCGATGCTGATCACCGCCCTGGGGTGACCCACGGCGGGTACCGTGCTCGCATGGGAATCTTCCGACGCGAACCCCGAGACATCCGCCTCCCCGACGACGCAGCCGTCGATCTGAAGGCGTCGCGCGCGCCGTGGAGCCTCTGGGCCGACGGGTTCGGCCGCCTCGCCGTGCGCGCGCTGCAGATTCTCCTCGTCGTCGCCGTCGCCGCCGGAATCATCTTCGTGATCCAGCAGCTCACCCTCGTGACGATTCCGCTGGTGCTCGCGTTGATTCTGGCCTCGGCGTTCGCGCCGGTGATGAACTGGATGCGCAGTCACGGCATGCCCTCTCTCGCGGCGACGATACTGACGCTGCTCGCGATCGTCATCATTCTGGGGCTGCTCAGTTGGCTCATCGTCTGGGCCGTGCGCGATCAATGGAACGACCTCTACTCGCAAGCCGAAGAGGGCTTCCAGAGCCTGCTCGCCTGGCTGAACACCCTGCCGTTCGAGGTCTTGTCCCCTGACCAGATCGACGAGTGGGTGGCGACGCTCACCGACTTCGTGACGAGCGCGCAGTTCGGGTCGGGCGCGATCGCCGGGGTGAGCGCCGTGGCGAGCTTCGTCACCGGGCTCGTGCTCATGGTCGTCATCCTGTTCTTCTTCTTGAAGGACGGCCCCCAGATGTGGCAGTTCCTGCTGCGCCCCTTCCGCGGATCGGCCGAGAAGCGCGCGCGCCGCATCGGTGACAAGACGGTCTCGGTGCTCGGGTCGTATGTGCGCGGTACGGCTACCGTCGCGCTCGTGGATGCGATCGGCATCCTCATCGGCCTCCTGATCCTGCAGGTACCGCTGGCCATTCCCCTGGCGGTGCTGGTTTTCCTGCTGGCATTCATCCCGATCGTGGGTGCGACGCTCGCCGGCATTCTCGCTGCGCTGGTCGCGCTCGTCGCGAACGGATGGCTCAACGCGCTGCTGGTCGTCGGTGTCGTCGTGGCGGTGAATCAGCTCGAGGGCAACTTCTTGCAGCCGTTCGTCATGGGCAAGTCGATGAAGCTGCACGCGTTCGTGATCTTGGTCGCGTTGACCGTCGGCACGGCGCTCGGGGGCATCGTCGGAGCGGTGTTGGCGGTGCCGATCACCGCTGCGGTGTGGGGCGTCGTGCAGGTGTGGGATGGCCCGAACACTCCCGCGCGCTGGGCGCGCCCGAAACACCAGCAGATGGCGTAGCCGCTCAGGCCGGCTTGCCGCACATGCCGCAGATGCCCGTTGCCGCCACCTCGACGAAGCAGTCGGTGCACATCGCGCGCGGCTTCTCTTCGGGTACGGTGCGACGCGGGGCGGTGGTTCGCTCGCCCGTCGAGCGCCGTGGCGACGATCGCTTCGACGGGGCGCTGACGACGGGCTCGGGGCGTGTGACGACCGGCACGTGCGGCCGGCAGTAGAACCGCACGAATCCGTCGTGATGGTTCGGATGCCGGTGCTTGAACGCCCACAGTTCGCTGCGGTCCAGCGGCTCGGCCGCGGTGCCGCAGGCGAAGCAGCGGGTCGGCTCGCCGGGGACGACCTCGGCGACGACGACGGCCGTCTCGAACGGGATCCTCTTGCGCCAATCGGCGCTGGATTCGACCTTCATGCCGTGCCTCCCCGGGTGCTTGCTTCAACGGTAACCCGCGCAGAGGCACGCAATGCACGTGATAGCGACCCCCAGCGCTGGGACGCCGGGGGCCGCTCTTCCGTCGAAGCCGCATGACAGCGGCATTGGCGCGACGGGATGGGAAATCGGGACGTCTGGGGAACATCCCTGGATGTCTGGGGAACATCCACCGTTAAGACTAGGAGTAGCGCAAAGTATTGTCTGTCCCCACTTCGGTGGACACGACGAGCGTCCTACAGTGGCGTGCAGACGAGGGTGGAGACGATATGGCGGGCACGCAGAAGAGCGAGTCGAAGACGGATGCCGCGGCCCACGCGGTCGAGCGGCTGCGGGTCGCCGAGGCGCGGCTGGCGCGGCGGCGTCAGTCCGCGTGCGGCCCGAGCGAAACCGCCCGCGCGGCGATGCGGTTCGTGTATGACTGCGCCGACGAGGGGCGCCGGGTCACCCCGACGCAGGTGGCGGAGCATGTGGGGGTGTCGACGGCGTCGATGGCCGGCATCCTGCAACGTCTGAAGTCCGGCGGACTCGTGACCTTCGTGGGCAATCCCGACGACGGGCGGAGCAAGTTCGTCGTGCCGACCGATCGCTCGGCCGACCTGGAGGACATCGATCCGCTGAGTGCGCACATCCGTTCGATGGCCGACACACTGTCGGCCGAAAAAGCTGCCGTGTTGCAGCGATTCTTGGATCAGGTCACAGCGGCAGTGGAACGGGAGTGCCGTTGACCGCGGCGCGGGGCGGCTCAGGTGTGAGGTAGAGCCCTTGGGCGCTGTTGGCCCCGCGCATGAGCTCTTCGATCCACGCGGGGTTGAGCATCGGCGCACGGCTGCCATAGAAGTGCAGCACGAGCGGAACCGATGGGTGGATCCACAGACTCGTCGTGAGGTTGGCGTCGACGTGGTGGTACATGAACGGCTCAGACCGACGGAGCTTGTTCATGATGACGATGCGCAGATGCGCGAGGAGGCGGTCGTCGATATCGAATGATCTGTCACGGCCGCCGTAAAGCAGTTTGCCCACGTGCTGAGAGTAAGCCCGCGGGGGCGCCGCGCTGATTCCGGCTAACCCACCGAGCTATCTCGGCGCGTCTCTACTCGCACGCGAGGCCGTCACCATCGCCGTCGCCGTTGTTGCCCGTGGCGTGGGCGAACCACTCATACACGTCGGCCTCGGCGGGGTCGTCCCGGCGGAACGGGCCCGTCGGGTGTCCGACGTCGTTGCGTTTCAAGCGCCCGCAGGACGGGTACTGCTCCCACCACGCACCGTAGGTCGACGCGGCCGGGATATCGGCGCAGTCGACGGTGACCACGATGCCGTCCGGGCCGAACGTCGCGATCTGGGCGGCGTGGTACGCCTCCTCGCGCGGATGGGCGGGGTAGCCATCGGTGGAGTCGTAGCGGGCGACGGCCATGCCCCGTTCGAGCTGGGCGAGCCCGAGGTCGGTGCCGTCCGGGGCTGTGACGTAGCGGATTAGCCGCCCGTGGGCATCGGCCTCGTTCTGCCCGGGCGGAAGCTCGAGGGTCACCGCATCCCCCTCGCTCACGAGGCTCTCGATGACCGCCGATGCCGCGTCGTAGCCGCACTCACCGCGTTCGGGCGTATCGATACCGATGATGCGGACCGTACCGGCCGAAGTCTCGATCGTGTCGCCGTCGATGACGGCCACGAGCGTGACGTCGCTCGCGTCGGGCGCCGGGGTCGGAACGCACCCGGCGACGACCAGCGTGAGCACGGCGAAGAGCGCGATGATCGCGGTCCTGGTCGCCGTGCGCATCCGCTCCCCTGTCCTGGTGTGTGGGCTGGTGTCCGAGGCTAGCGGTTGGGTGCGACAATCAATGCCCTGGCCGACCATCCTGCGAGGGTCTCCAAGCCACCACAGCGGAAGAGAGTTGCGGGTCACCAACCGAAGAGGGGCCCGAGATCTCCCCATGCAGCGCGCGCCACGAATACAGGTACGCGCCGGCGGTCACGAACGTCCACCGTGTGCGTTCGCGAGCCGGAGCGAGGCTCGCCTGAGGCAGCGTCAACCCACTCCCCTGCAGGCAGGTACACATCAACCGACACCAGGCCCGGGTCCAGCACGGGTGCCACCAGTAGGTCGTCACCCAGGTACCACTGCGTCGGGTAGTCCCATACGCGGACGTCCTCGGGGTGATCGAAATAGAGGGGGCGCATCAACGGTCGAGAGGTCTCGACCGCCTCACGCGCACTCGCGGCGATATAGGGGACCAGCCGCTCGCGGAGCTTCACGAGATCCCGAATGTCGTCGACCAGCGTTGCATCACCTGTACGTTCCGCGATGTTCCAGGGCGTGCGGTCGTTCGACGGCAGGCGATGGTGGTTGAACTCGGAGTGGTA
Source organism: Microbacterium koreense (assembly GCF_042677105.1). Classification (NCBI taxonomy): domain Bacteria; kingdom Bacillati; phylum Actinomycetota; class Actinomycetes; order Micrococcales; family Microbacteriaceae; genus Microbacterium; species Microbacterium koreense. Next base: position 1,398,080 of record NZ_JBHTIM010000001.1, on the reverse strand, counting down.
CTGCATGATCGGCACGAAGACGCTCGCTGCGGTTGCACGAACGTAGAGTTCGGCATCCGGGATCGGCCCGGAGAATCCTCCGATGTCCCACCCCCAGTACGCGATCCCTGATGCGGCGGCTGACAGACCCGCAAGTATCGACCAGCGGAACGCCTCCCATGTGGAGTTCTCATCGCCGGCCCAGAACGCACCGTGCGCGGGCGAGCCGGTGAACCCCGCGCGACTGAACGTCACCGGAGCCTTTCCGGCCGACTCCAATAGGCGTCCATACGCGGCGGCGTAGGCAACCGGAAAACTGTTGTTGCTGACATCGCCGGTCGTGCCATCGAGGTAGACGAGGTCGCTCCCCCACGCGTGCTCGCCGCCGTCGGTCTTGAACCCATCGATACCAACTTCGTCGACAAGGTAGCGCCGCTTCTCTGTCCACCAGGCTGCGGCGCGGTGGTCGGTGAGGTCCGGCATCAGCGCGAGCGGGAACCACCATCCACGGTTGCGGTATGGACGCAGTTTTCCGTCGGGTGTCCGTTCACGAATCAGTACGTCTTCCGCGATCGCGGCTCTCGCATCGGCGGCCGCTTGTCCCTCGGGATGCGGGCGCATCTTCATCAGCGGAATCTGCCACAGGTGCACCTTGATGTCGTCAGCGTGGAGTTTCTGGACCATCGCTTTCGGATCGGGCCACGCACCATCGGCGGGGAAGGTGAAGTCGCCAAGCGTGTGCGGTGTACCGTCCTCGTTGACCTCGTACTCCGCGTCACGGAACGCGGTAAAGGTGCTCTCATCGCTCCACGCTTCGATGACGACGTTGCGCACCGGAATGTCGTGGTGTTTGTGGAGCGCCATCTGCCGCTCGACTTCTGCTTGCGTGTTCCACTCGTTGCCACTCGCCCATAGGCCGTGCACCCAGTCGGGCAACACCTGCGGGCGTCCCGTCTCAGTGAGGAACCGATCGAGCACCTGCTGCGGCGAGCCCGAGTAAACGCCAACCTCGAGCACAGTGTCTGCATCGCTCGCGGCATCGACGGCCGACTCGATGATGAGCCGGTCGGCACGACTCGCGCCAATGTCGAACCAGACGCGCCGCGAAGTGCGGACGTGAAATCCCCACCCACCGCCACCGACGATGTGAGCGAACGGCATCGGCAAGTATGTGCGGCGTTGGGCGCCCTGGCTCTTGTACTGCTCGAAGACGACCGAATCGAGCACGGTTCCGCGATGGTCGAGCGCGTCATATCTCTCACCGAACCCGGTCACCCGCTCGCCGTCGATCAACGGCAGAGCGAACCTCACCCGGTGGATGCGAATCCCGTCGTCGAGCACCGCCACGGTTCCCGCAACCACCGCGGGGCCGTCGCCATCAAGACAGACGGCGGTGTCACCTGCGGGACGCCACTGGGCCACCCGAGTGGTGAACCACCGAGTGCGCTCAGTCTTGCCATCCGCGTGGTGGGCGGTGAAACGGTAGCCGATCTCGGAGTGCGCGGGAGGGGCAGTGAGGTAGGTCTCCCACCCGCCCGCCCGGCGCGCGTCTCGGGCTGCCGCCGATGCGAGATGGCCGCCGTCGACGGCCTGGCCGCGCGAGGACCGGGCCACGGGGTCGAGTGCCACGGTGCGAAGCCGAATTCCGTCGTCGAACTCGACGTCGACGCTTTCGACGCCGGGCGAGGTGCGTACTCCCAGTCGGAGCGATTCGCCCGCGAGTGGAAGTACCGGTGTGCGCTGCTCGGTGTCATCAGAGTAAGGGTGGCCGGAGCCGCTCGGGCGGTGGCGAATCATGCGGATGCCTGTCCTTCCGTGACGTCGGGGGTGTGCTCGAATTCGTCCAGCTGTGCGGCCAGTCGCAGGACCATCGCGTGACTCCACAGAAGAGGGTTCGCGACGTCCCCCCAGCGTTCGACCCACTCCGCTCGACGGTCGGGAAAGAGCAGATGGCCGTCTACCTGCTCGGGCAGCGTTCCCTCTTCGGAGACGGTGGAGACCGCCCAGTCGAGCAGCTGCCGAGCGCGCTCACGGTCACCGCGCGCGGCGTGCGCGAGGCCGAGGAAGCACGACAGAAGGGGCCATCGCCCACCTCCGTAGAAGGTATCTGCGCGAAATCGGTGGACACCGTCTTGGACGCATAGCTCCCGCTCGACCGCAGCGAGCGTCCGCTCGGTGATGTGCGAATCCGACGCAAAGACTCCGAGCGGGGCGATGACCGCGCTGAGGCTGGCATCCACCGTCTTGGCACCGACCCACTTGACGAGATGGCCGTCGCTCACGCCGCGCGTGAGAATCTCGTCGACGACGGCGTCTGCTGTGGCGCGTGCGTCCGAGGCGCGATCGAGCCCGATGAGCGAACCGTCTGCGGCGGCACGCAAGCCTGCGGCAACACAGCCGAGCGTCGAGATATGGACGTGCTCGTCGTGTTCTTCCCACCAATCGAAGCACGGGCGCTGCCAAGAACTCAGGAGGTAATCCACGGTGAGTTCGGCACCCCGTCGCCACCGTCGCGGATCGAGTCCGTGGCGACGAGCATGCGCATCGGCGGCCCACAGCCACGTCCCGTACCCATCGAGTTGAAAATCCCACCATTCGTCGTGGCCGAGTTCGCCGCTGAAGGTAAACCGTGCGGGGAGCATGGCCTCGTCGGCAAGCGGATCCCCCGCGGCCGCCGCAGCGACGATCTCGCCGATCCGGTCTTCGTATCGGACGATCACACGCTGGCACCAGTCGAAGAATGCCGTCGCCGAGTCAATTGCTCCGACGGCGGACACTCCGTCGGCGATGAACGCCCCATCGCGCAACCAGCAGTATCCGCGATAGGCCGAGAACGAGGGGCTCGCAGGATAGGCACCGTTGGGTTCCTGCAATGTGGTGATCAGCGCTCGCGAGGTGTCGAGCACGTTGCGCAGATCGGTGCGTGGCGTGGCGGCCATGGTTCCTGCCTTCGTCAAGAGCGAGACGGGGGCGGACACTCACCCGCCCCCGTCGTTGGTACTGTTCAGCCCAGAAGTGGGTTGACGCGCGCCTCTGCGTCGGCGAGCGCCTCCTCTACCGTCTTCCGGCCTGCAGCAGCCTCGCCGAGTTCTTCTGTGATGATGTCTTGCATCTCGGCTTGGCCATCTCCGATCGACGGAGCAAGCGCGACCTCTTCGAGCGAGTCGAAGACTGCCTGACGGTTGGCCGGCGGGGTCTGTTCGAGGTAGGCGTCAAGTGCCGCCTCATCGGCGATCGGGGGCAGTTCCCATCCCGCGTCCAAGCGCACGTCCACCGCTGCCTGCGAGCTCGTGAGGAATTCGGCGAATGATGTCGCCGCCTCGATGTTGTCCGCTCCGGCCGACACCGCGACCGCGTTGGAGAACAGCGCGCTTGCATGCCGCACGTCACCAGGCTCGACAGCGATGTCCCACGCGAAGCCGGCATCAGCCATGGCTCCGAACATCCAGATGCCCGTGTGCCACATCGCCAGGTCTCCCCCAGCGAAGAGGCCGCTATCGAAGTCGGGTGTCCCTGCGCCCTGTTCGGCGCTTGGCATCGTGCTTCCGCTCTTGCCGACGAGCCACTCTGCCGCGCGGATGCCTTCGGGCGAGTTGAACGCGACGCTCGTGCCGTCGTCGCTGAGGAACTGACCTCCGGCCTGTGCCACGGTCTTGTAGAACTCGTGATAGCTGATGGGTTGGTAGTCGCCCCACACCCCGGCTCCTTGGTCTGTGAGAGCTTCGGCGGCTTGCTGCTCGTCCGCCCACGTCCAGTCGCTTGTGGGATAGTCCAGGCCGGCGGCGTCGAAGAGGTCGGCGTTGTAGAACAGGACGACGTTCGAGAACGAACTTGGGAGCGCGTACTGGGTACCGTCTGTGGCATAGGCCTCAGCGAGCGACGTCTGATAAACGGAGGTGTCGACATCTTCGATTGGTGCCAGCACCCCACTCTCTTGATACGCGGCGTAGTTGGCGAACTCGATGTCGAACACGTCTGAGACGGTGCCGCCTGCGAGGTCAGTCTGCAGAGCGGTGAAATAGTCGGCATACGGCAGCGTGTTCACTTCGACGCTGATGCCAGGGTTCGCTTCTTCGAATGCGTCCACGATGGTCTGAAGATTCTCTTCGTTTCCGCCAGCGGAGATGAAGTTGGTGTAGCTGATGGTGACTTCGGCGTCTGCGTCGTTGCTCTCTCCAGAACCGCTGTTGCCTCCTCCCGAGCACGCGGTGAGGACGAGCGCGGAGGCGGCGATGATGCCTGCCCCGGCGAGAGATGTGGTGTGCTTCATTGCGGGTATCTCCTTCGATGTGTTGCGGTTCTTATTGGTGGGTGGTGTAGGGGGTCATTTGAGACCACTGCTGGCGACTCCTTGGATCACGTACTTCTGTGCAAAGAGGTAGATGGTGAGCATCGGCAGGATGCTGACGATTGAGCCGGCCATCATGACGTCCCATTGCGTCGTGTACTGACCTTGGAGTCCCGCGAGGGCGAGCGGCAGCGTCTGGAGCGTGTCCGACCGAAGGATGATCAGTGGCCACAAAAAGCTGTTCCAGCTGCTCATGAACGAGAAGACCGCGAGAGTGGCCAATGCAGGACCGACGAGCGGGAGCACCACCTGGCCGAAGATCCGGAAATGGCCCGCGCCGTCGAGGGTGGCTGCCTCGTCGAGCTCGCGGGGGACGGAGTTCATCGCCTGCCGCAAGAGGAACACTCCGAATGCGCTTGCTACGCCGGGCAGCAGCACACCCAGATAGGTGTCGACCAGCCCGAAGTCGCGCATCTGCACGAACAGCGGCACGATCAGCACCTGAATCGGGATCATCATCGTCGCGAGGTAGAGCGCGAAAACGAATCCCCGTCCGGGAAATGGGAGCCGGCTGAACGCGTATGCCGCCAGTGCGCTCGTTGTCAGTTGCAAGAGTGTCGTCGCGATCGCGAGCCCCAGCGAGTTGGCGATGACCCGCGCGAACGGCGTGTTCTCGAACAGCTCGGCGTAGGCGGCGAAAGACGGATCCTCGGGAATCAGCTGGGGCGTCGCACCCAAACCGGCCCCGGGCGAGAGCGAGGTCGAGAGGGTCCACAGGAACGGGAAGAACATGATTCCGGCCCCGAGGATCAGGACCCCGGTGAGGATCGTGCGCTTCGCGCGTTGCGACATGCGGCGACGAGTTGCGATGGTGCGCTCACGCATAGGTCACCCACCGCTTCTGACCGACGATCTGGATGACGGTGACGGCAAGAACGAGAAGGAAGAGCATCCACGACAGCGCGGATGCCTCGCCCGCCGCTCCGTACCGGAACGTGAGATCGTAAATCTGTTGAACGACTACCGTGCTCGCGCCCGCAGGGCCGCCACCGGTCATTGCATAAACCTGGTCGAACACCTGAAACCCGTTGATGAGCGAGATCACCACGACGAAGAACGTCGAGGGCGATAGCAGCGGCAGCGTCACACTGAGGAGTCGCCGCCACGGCCCCGCACCGTCGACCGTCGCGGCTTCGTAGAGCTCCTGCGGAATCGCCTGAAGCCCTGCGAGCAGGATGATCATGACGAAGCCGAGGTCTTTCCAGGCCGAGGCAAGGATGATCGACGGCATCGCCCAGGCAGGGTCGGTCCACCATCCCGGACCGTCGATTCCGAACGCCCCCAGCACGGCGTTGACGACACCGACCGAGGGGTTGAGTAGCCACCGCCATACGAGCGCAACGACGATCCAGCTCGTCACTACCGGAAGAAAATAGACGCCGCGAAGGAGATTGCGCCCTTTGATGCGCTGGTTCAGCGCGAGCGCGAGCGCGAGGCCGCCCACGTAGACGATCGGAAGATAGCCGACCAGATAGTAAAACGTGTTGCCGAACGCGCGTTGAGTGTCGGGATCCTGGACGAGGTGCACGTAGTTGTCGAGCCCGACCCACTCCATCGGTGCGAGCAGGTTCCACTCATGCAGGCTTGTCCATAGCGCGCCGATCATCGGGTAGAGCGTGAACATCGCCAGCGGAATCGCACTCGGTAGAAGAAAAGCGAGCACAGTGAGTGCGTACTTCCAGCGGCCACGGCGACGACGTACCGGGCGCGGCTCAGATTCGGGCGGGAATGCATCGAACTCCGTGGCGTCAGCCAGCGGCTCGCCGCTCGGCCTGGCCGCAACGCTCACGAGGAGGTGTCCTCGTGCGACGGGCGGACCAACGCGAGACGCTCGCGCACCAGCCGACCTTGCTCGCCAGAGGTGCCTTGCGCATCAAATGGTGTGGCCAGCACGAGCGACGCTGCGCCTTGCGCCCACCGGTCGTCCTGCCAGGTTTCCACGGCGACGGGAACCGAGCGGTTGCGGGGGATCAAGCTTGAGCGAAACGCGGGTTCGAAACCGAATGTCCAATGACGCCACGCGCCGACGCCTTCACCGAGAACGATGACGATTTCGGGGTCGATCACGTTGACGACTCCGGCGAGCGCTCGCCCGAGCAGATGCCCCGCGGTCGAGAAGAGCTGCTGCACGCCCGGATCGCCTTCGTCTGCCAGCGCAGTGAGTGCCGCCATCCCCGCGCTCTCGCCGATGAGGCCATTCGCCTTGCCCTGTGCGACAAGGGCGTCTTCGCCGACGAGCGCTTCGAGGCATCCTCGGCCGCCGCACTGGCATGCCGGCCCGTTCTCGACCACCGGCACATGCCCGACCTCGCCAGCACCACCCGCGCGTCCGCGCAGCAAGCGTCCCTCCGAAAGGATGCCGGCTCCGACACCGGTGCCGATCGTGACGACCAGGACGTCCTCGTGACCGCGAGCCTGCCCGTGGAGGGCTTCAGCCATCGTCAGCGCGTTGACGTTGTTCTCGACGAGGACGGGCAGATCGAGTTCTCGACGCAGCATCTCGCCAACGGGAATCTGCGACCAGCCGAGTTGTGTCGAATCGACCGTGCCAACGTGCTGTTCGTCGACGCTGCCGGGCACTCCGACTCCCACCCCAAGAAGGGGCGCGCTTCCACCACCCCCGCTGATGAACGCGCGGAGTCGTTCTGCTAGGTCTGAGATCGCTGTGTCGGCGTGCGCGTCGAACGGCTCTGTCGCGGAGCGGGTGACGGCGCCATCAATCCCCGCCTCGACCATCGCGACATGATCGGCAACGACCTTTACACCGACCGCACGCCCCGAGTCCGCGACGAGACCCAGTAGGCGGGCGGGCCGGCCACCCTGAGAGGGGCTGTACGCGAGCTCCTGCAGAAGCCCATCCGCGATGAGCTGGCGCGTGTGTTGCGTGATGAGGGCGGGCGAGACCCCCAGCTCACGGGCAAGGTCAGCTCGCGAGGTCGCCCCGTGGGCGCCGATGTGGGCGAGAACAGCCGAGCGCGTCACGTCGGTGCGACCGCCAGATTTCGACATCTCAACCTCTTTGTTCATGTCTTAATTAAGATCTGAAGAAAGAATAGGGCGGAGTCGCATGGACGTCAAGCACGTCACCGAGAGAGCCTCAACCATGCGCCGCAGGCGTGCACTGGAGCGGCCATCGCTAGCCTGGGCATGTGACATCAGCAGGCGCCCGCACGCCCGTCTCGTGGGCTTCCTACCGGGAGTCGATCGGCGACCGGTCATCGCTGTTCGCGGCCGTCGCCGCCGCGCGGAATATCGAGCGCGCGCTGTACGCCGGCAGCTACGTGGACCTGTCGCCGTCCACGGCGATCCCGCACGTGACGTACGTCGACACCGACCGCCGCGCCGCCAGGTACTTCGCCGATCGCCCGCTCGTCACATCCGAGGTCGGGGACGCCGATGTGCGGTTCATCGCGGGCGACTACACGCATCCGCTTGCCGTCGACGATCACTCGTTCGACCTGCTGATCTCGCTCTATGCCGGACCGGTATGGGACCACTGCGCGCGCTACCTGCGCCCGGGCGGATTCCTGCTCGCGAACACCAGCCACGGCGACGCGTGTGTTGCCGCTCTCGACCCCCGGCTCGACCTGGTCGCGGCCGTGCAGCACCGCGGCGATCGGTACCGTCTCGACACCGATGCGCTGGACGAGTATCTGGTTCCGAAGAAGCCCGAGGCGGCGGATGCCGACGCCATCCGGCAGAGCGGCCGCGGCATCGCCTACACGCGCGCCGCGTTCGCGTATGTGTTCCGGATGCGGTGAGCTACCGGTCGCCCGAGAAGCGCACCGCGGCGCGCACCTGCGCGGCGATGCTCGCGCCGAGGCCGAGCGGCCAGCGCTGCATCGTGTAGGCCGCGGCATCGTCGACAGTGAGTTGGCGGGTGGAGTTGCCGGTGCGCACCCACATCTCGGGCGGCGCGTTCTTGCCGCGGCGCAGGTAGACCGCCGAGGGCGACGCGCTCATCTGCACGCGGCAGACGGTGCGCGCGGTGTCCTGACCGACGTCGGCGAAGTCGACGGTGACGAGCGAGGCGGCGGTCGTGCCGAGGCTCGTGGTGATGAGGTCGCGCAACCACAGTTCGTAGCGGTCGAGGTCGGGCGCCTTGAGGGTCGCGAGGTCACGGTCGAGCCCGAGGGGTGTGCCCTCGTCGTCGACGCCGATGAGCAGCACCCCGCCGTCGGAATTGAGGAACGCAGCCACCGTCTTGGCGATGACGTGTTCCATCCGCTCGTCCTTCTCGCCGGTGCGCAGGTTCACCCGGGCGGTGGACTTGAATTCGACGTTGCCCGACTCCCCCGCCGCGAGCAGGTCGGCGACGGTGGAGCGCACGGGCCGCTGGATGTAGGCCGCGGCCGTGCCGTATCCGGCGATGAACAGGATCGATACCCCGAGGGGCAACAGCAACGCGATGAGGCTGTTCAAGTGCGGATCGGGCATCACGAGGTCGGCCAGCAGCAACCCCACCACGATGCCGACGGTGGAGAGCACGATCGCCGTCGACCACCGCAGCCGCGCGCGCCTGCGCAGAATCAGCCGCGCCGCGCCCGAGAACGCCCACGCCAGCAACAGGGCCGCCAGGATCGCGACAGCCACCACCCACAACGGCACTCGGCCGAAGACGTCCACGTTCATCACGACGAGCGGATGCCGGGGGTCGGGCGGAGGGACATCGTTCCACTGTAGAGGGTGGAGTGAGCGTGCCGTTGCGCAGGGATTGATAGAAGTACGCCCGGGTTAGATCGCCGCGCATCGTTCCACGTAGTGCGACCGCGTGACCGATATCGGCGCATTCGACTAGTAGGTCATCTCATAGCCGTCCGGTTTCTGGATCAAGTGCCCGGCCTCAACGAGGCTCACGGGATCGATGAGCAGATCCATGCTCACGGGCACGCCGCGCGTCTTGCCTCGCCGCACGGCAAGGATCGAGTAACGGTCGCCCGCGCCCCGCTCGTGCAGCGCAGATGCCCGCTTCCACTCGGTCGCGGTGAGGTGGAAGCCGTTGTCTCCGGTGCTCTTCACCTCGAGGCAGGTGGCTCGAAGTCCATCCCCGTGCGCGTCGGGCAGCCATCCGATGAGATCGAATCCGAACTGGTCGCTGTAGCGGGCAACATGCAATAGCGCGCCAAGCTCTTCGATCAGTTCCTCTTCGTCGATGTCGCGCAGCTGCACGAGCGAAGCGTGCGAGAGAGCCTCGTCGACCGGGGCTCCCGAGAAGCCGGCAAGCAGCGCTCTGACATCCTCAACTGCGCGGTCTCGCATTTCCGGCGCCGCCTCAAGGAACTGGCCCACAACCGCGGCGAGCGCCCACTGCTCCCCCTCGTCGCCAAGCTCGCGCTTCTTCTGATCCATCCCCGGGTCGACCTTGATGGCGCGAACTGGCAAAGGTGCGTGGCCGTCGCTCCCGTCACCCTTGCGCGACAGTTCGCGCCGATCGGAAGCCGGCTGGGGCGAAGACTGCCGCGTCGTCCGGGGTGGTGTCGGGCGAACCCCGCCGGACGCAAGCTGGGCGGCCTTGTTCCTCACCGTTCGCGCCCGTTCAAGTCGCGGTCGGTCCAGTGATTTCTCGAGCAGTGTCAAACGTGGGGCCGTGACATCGATCCCAGCGCTCTCAGCCTGGCGCACGACTTCGGCGCGATCGGGACTCGGCGAGGCGAAGTCCGCTCCGCGCAGGCTCTCGGTCACCCAATCAGCCATCGCAGGCGATGACACAAGCAGCTCACCTGCCACGGTCACGAGCTCTTCGGGAGTCGCCGCGTCATCGGATAGGGCTTGCGCGACGTGGTCGTCAAGTGCACGAACGGAGGATCGAGATTCACCCGGACCCATCGCCGCCAGGACCCCGATGAAGCGGAGCTCCTTCTTCCACGACGCCGCAAGGTTCCGCAGCAGGCGAGCACGCTCTTCGGGGCTGGTGAGAGCGGCCGCGTGAGTCGCAAGATCTTCCATCGTCGAGAATCCACCGAGGCGCGCGAGCGTCTCTGCTGGATCGACGGCTAGATCGTCTGACGTCACGTTGAGGCCGCTCGCGATCATGAGCTCCGCGATCGGCTCGACGACTCCTCCCAGATCGGGATCAAGGTCGAATCGAAGCCGAGCCGGCGGAGCGAGCTGGTCGAGGCGCTTCTTCAGCGCTTCGGGCTCCCCCCCAGTCGCCTTCGCCAGGCATGCAATCACGCGACTGCCGTAGACGTTGATCCAGCGACGAAGGGCGCGCCGCGCGACGTCGACGGTGATCCCCGACTCGTCGCCCCCGTCCCGCAGTTCTCTGTCCAGCGCCCCGAGGTCGACCCCCACACTCGCAAGGGCCCGCAGGACGCCGTATTCGCCGACATCACGGCGGACCGATTCATCGACCCCGGCCTCGATCAGTCGCGTCGCTGTTGCATCGGGGATCGACGCGGCGACGAGCGCCTGGTGGAGCGCCCCGAGATCGACAACGTCAGCCGTGTCGTCACCGTCAGCCACGGCAAGGATGGATCGGAACCAGCGTTCGTGGCGAGTCTGCTCCTCGGCGCTGACGACGCCGAGATGCTTTCGGACGATATCGACCTCGTCGTGCGAGATCCCGAGTTCGAGCAAGAAGTCCTCGCGCTCCGCGTCCGATTGGGCTTGGAGAAAGAGCGCAAGGGTGTGCGTGTATGCGACGTTTTCGAGCAGCGTCGCCAGGTGCGGTGCGAGCTTGCGGCGCAGGCGATCCTGCCAACCGTCGCCCGCGAAGTCATGGAACAGCGTCGGCGAGTTGGTCGCGCCACCGTCGAGGAAGACATCCTGGTCGGCCCCCTCACCGAGAGTCGCTGAATGCCCTGTGCCTTCGACGCGCGCTTCGACAACGAGGTCGGAGAGGCGCTTGATACGCAGCTCCGCAAGCCGTCGTGCGCGGCGCTCGAATTCCTGGCTGCCCAACGTGAGCGTCTGGGTGCCAAGGCTGTGATGGACCAGGATTGCCAGCATCTCTGCCTGCCGATCGGCGAGAAGAGCATGCAGTTGATCCGTGACATCCTCTCCCTCTTCGCTCCCACGGCGAGCGAGCTCGATCCTGAGAACCTCGATTCCCAATGCATCGCGAACTCGTGCAGGAGCGTCGCGCGGCAGCGCGGCGAACGCGACCTGCCCGTGGAAGTGACGCAAGTACGGTGCGTAGGTCCCGTCGTCATGGCGAACCGATTCGCGGGGCATGTGCGTGAGCCGGTCGCCTTGCTCCGCGAGCACTCCGACTTCGTCGAGGACCTCAACCGCACCGGGATCATCGAGCTCGGCGAGCCGCTCGTACGCAAGTGTGTGAAGGCGAATGAATGCTAGTCTGCCTGTCCCCGAGGTCAGCGGGTCGACGGGCAGTGTGCCCTCATCGAACCGCTCGCGGAGGCCGGAGAGAAGACCGCGAAGCGACTCGACCCCCGCATCATCGATGACGTTCACACCAGCGAGGACGCGCAACTCGCGTGTGATCCCGCCAAGCTGAGGGCCACAGATCGGGACGAGACGCCAGGGGCTCTGCATCCGACCACCGCCGCTGGGCGGACGCTCGAGCCACCACGTCGATTTCGCGTCCGCGGGATCGGAGTTGACGTTCCCGTCGATAGCGGTCGAGATCCATCGGGCATGCTGAAGCTCTACGGCGAGCAGACTCGGGAACAAGTTCGCTGAGCTGCTCGAGTATCGCGATGTATGCCACGTGCCCGACGTGCACTGGTTGCAGGCGACAAGCATCGTCGTTCGGGCGCGGTAGAGGTCGAGACCGCGCTGGAGGCTACGAGCAAGCGCGGAACCGTCTCGACGCGCGCACTCCTCAAGCGGCCATGAGAATCGGTAGTCCTCCGTGACGAACGCGTTCTTGTGCGCACCTCCGGTCCAGCTCCCGAAAGTCCAGCCACCTCGGGCGTCGACTTTTGCCTTTCGGGTGTCAACGATCGCACCCGTCCACGGGAATCGATCCCTCCCGCGCGAGTCCCCGCTCGCTAGCGCCTCGACCGGAGGTACCTCCCAGACACCCAGCCTGAGGAGGAACGCATGCCGCTCGAGGTCGGGCCACTCAACCCCGAGCCCCTCGCCCTCGGATGCGTCCTCCTCCTCGTTCTCGAGGTCGAACATGCCGTCGCGATCGAGTCCTGTGAGCAGCCCCAGCACCTCGTGCGGCGGCGCAAGGAGTCTCTCGGGCCCGGGGCTCAGGCTCTCAAGATCTCGGTAGGCGCTCTGACGAGCCTCGATCGTTGAAGCAGGAAGGCTGCCTTCCAGGCTTGAAAGCCACTCGGCCCAGTCAGCTCCGAAAGCGAGCGATCCGGCCGGCTGCCAACTGCCGCTCCGGGAGGGCAGCTTGACTTCGCTCAAGAAACGGAGTCGCTGTTGCTGAAGCCGAGAGGTCTCGTCTCGTTGCGCTCTGCCGGGCTGGCACCAGAACCAGGCAGATGGATCGAAGGCGGCGGCCTCCGCGGCCGACCTACGAGTGCCGTATCCTGAACGCCGCTCACGGCTGAGCAGTCCCCAGGCGAACTTCAGCAACTCTAGTGAGTTCGATGATTCTCCGACTCCACCGAAGCGGTCCAGGACGTTGTCGACGGTGTAGGGACGGATGCCGAGCAGACGCGCACGATCTACCTCGCTCTCGCTACCCAGGAGCCCATCGGGGAGGAACGCGAGGTCTAGTTCCGCGGGCGGTACGAGCGAGCCACCGAGCGAACCACGAATGCGCGCCATGATGAGCGTGCTCCGGCTTCCGGCAACTCCCTCCCGCGGATCGGGGAGCGGAAGCAGGCGCCGGGCCCCCATTTGGTCGACGACAGCGAGGATGCGGCTGTCGGCATCACCGCGAAGCGAAGCAAGAAGCAGCTGCGTCTGGGCCTGATCCTCTCCGCCAAGCGCGCCGAACAAGTCCACGACCCCAAGAAGCCGACGGTCGACATCGTCGGAGTCTGACAAGTCCCAGACATCGACGTCGCCCGGACGAGCGAGCTGGCCGACGATGTCCCACGGAGAGTCAGGCTCAAGCCTCCGCCGGCGGATCATCTCCAGGGCACGATCGGTGAGACCCGCATCGGGAAGCGCTCGATCGGTGCGATGCCGCACGTACTCAGCGGGGAACACACCCCGGATCAGCTCGTTGAGCGGTTCGGACAGCGCAAGCGCGGACGGCGGATCGCAACGCGGGCCGTGCTCCGTCGGAATCCACTCGACCTCGTCGAGCCGCCTGAGGACTTCACTTCGGAACTCGAGTGCGAGTTCATCGCTCGGTTCATCGCACGCTGCCACGACGTTGACCAGCGAAGCCATGTGCACCGATTCGTCCGCCGTCAGGTCGCGGATCCCCCGAACGACGAGGTCTGCGAGCGCGGAGAGGATGAGTTGGTTGCCCGAGCGGAAGCCACGATAGAACCCGGTCCGGGCTGCGTCCACGGTGAAGTAGCCGTGCAGAAGGAAGGGCAGCCCGGACGGTATTCGCGTCGGGAAGAAGAGATGAAACGGTGCCGAATCGCTGTCCGCCATCGCGGGCAGAATTCTCGTCTCGCCCTGCACTGCGGATACGCGCATGCCCAGCGCGACCGCACCGCCGAGTTCGTCATCACTGGGCAGGGAGTCGCGCGCCAGCAACCACTCGCTCGAGATCTCTTCGTTGCGCAGCACCTCGACGCGTTCCCACATCGAGTCGGTTTCGGGCGTCGTGTCCCATCGCGGTTCGATGACGACCGATTCGCCGGCGAGTCGATCCTCGACAGCAATCTCGCCGAAGGTTCCGAGGAGCACCAGGATCTGATCGGTCACATCCTCAAGTCCGGCGCGGACGACCTCCAGCCATTCGGCCTCGCTCAAGCGGTGACGCGCTCCAGCGGCGAATGGAAGTCGAACCACCGTGTCGAACCCGCGAGCGTTGAGCTCCTCGACCTCGCGAGGCATCTCGTCGACCCACTGGGGAAAGCGAAGCGTCGGGATCGCGGCAAACTCGTCGTCCGCGTCGACGGACTGCACCCCGGCGACCATCTGATCCCAGTCAGGGCTGTTCGCCGGGTCCGTGATCTGCGCCTTCGCAAGAGCGGGATCGAATCGGATCGACACCGCCCCCGTCTTCGCTTGCAGGCCCGAGTAGATCTCCGGAGTGTCGGTGACTTCGAGAACCGACTTGAATCCGATCCCCTTGTGGCCGATCGCTTGGCCTTCGGCCTTTGTCGAGGCGCCGATGTGTCCAAGCGACTCAACCACGACCTGCGCAGACAGAGGCTGGCCCTGGTTGGCCACCAGGAGCGCCGGCCCCTCGCCGACCACGATGGCCACCTTTGAGTGCGCCTCGTCGCGCCGGCTTCCGTTGCGCCACGCGTCGGCCGCGTTCTGGAGCAACTCGATCAGGAAGCGGCCGTGGTACTCCCGGCCGAGCAGGCGCTCGGCTCGAGCGAACGAACACGTGATGCGCACGTCCTCGGCAGTCGCGTGTCGCGCTCGCCGGCGCACCTCCTCCTCAAGGTAGATACGGCTGTCTTGGCTCGGCGGACTCGCAGACATCAGCTCCCCAACAGCTCCGATGGGCTCCCCGCCCAGGTGACCACCAACTCATCCCGCGCGCGGGACGCCGCCACGTATAGAAGCGACCGCTCGCGCAGCATGGCATCCTCGAGATCGCTCCCGGCGAGCCCCTGCAGCGCGAGCGGGAGCGGCATCGACCCCGCCGATACATCGAATAGGACGACGCGCGAGAACTCGAGGCCCTTGGCGCTGTGCATCGTCACCAGCTGCGGAATTCCGGGCTTCGCGGCCTCGCCATACAAGGCAGTCGCGATTCCGCGATCGTCCAACTGTCGCTGGAGTCGTTTGAGCGAGAGCGTGGTCCGCCCTAGGATCGCGATAGATTCTCCGACGCCAGCCGACTCCCAGTCCGCGATGGTTCGAGCAACGGCATCCGTCTGCTCCCAGACATGATTGCTCGGGAGCACACAGGGAACCGGGCCCCGGCGCGCCGACCGATAGCCGTGGTTAGCCTCCGTCTTCTCGGCGGTGTCGATGTACTGAGCGTCTTCGAGTACCCCCAGCGCGTACAGCAGGTTCTCCTGAGTGGTCCGATAATTCAGCGTGAGTCGGCGCGACCGGCCCACCACCTTGATGCCATACCGCGCGAGCACAATGCGATGTCCGTAGATGCGCTGGTGCACGTCCTCTGCGATGAAGATGTCGTTGAATGCCGCAGGCGCGAGCGCACGCACCAGCTGCCAGTGCAGCGGGCTCAGATCCTGCCCTTCATCAACCAACACGTGATCCGCAGGTCTCAGCTCGTCGCGAGCCTCGAGGAAAGCAGAAGCCATCGCCGACAACTCGGCCCATGTCAGACGTCGCGCGCTTGCAGCGCTTGCACGGTAGGCCTCGACCGCCGCCCACACGGCGGCCCGGCGCCGACGGTCGAGTGCCACGCCGCGACCGGGGCGTCGGGCCGCGAGGTACTCCGCGAGACTCCGCACTCGCTGCGGCAGAATCACCTGCAGGTACTCGGCCTCGAGGAACGAGGGGTTGGAGATCTCGATCGGCGCCGACCCGAGCACGGACGCCGCGGCATCCCACCCCTGACTGTTCGAGACCATCGAGACGCGCTCGCGAGCGGGAGCGCCGAAGACAGCATCGCCGGCGACCGACCAGAACTCGTCTCCGCCTCGGTCCCGAACGGATGCCGCGAGCGCGTCGATCCCGGTCACATGAACCCCCGGCTCGCCAAGCGTGGACACCTGGGCAATGGTGCTGTCGAGCCGACCCAGGTCGCGCTTCAGCATCCCCGCGAGAGCCTTCGTGAAGGTGGTGAGGATGATGCGGGCCTGGGTATCCGCGTGCGCGAGGCGGCGAGTGCGGTGCAGCAGAACGACAGTCTTTCCCGTCCCCGCGCCGCCGGTGAGTCGGAACGGACCGTTGTAGTCGCGTTCGACGTACTGCGCCTGCTCAGGATGCAGGAAGACGCGCCACGCGCCGAAGTCTCCTTCATCGAGGATGCGGCGCAGTTCTTCGTCGTCGTTCACCAGAGCGAACTGTATCCGGCTTGCCGGGCGCCTAAGCGCGTCGATCAGGGCGGCGTCGTCATCGCCGACAGTCGTCTGGTGTTCATTCGTCTTGTCATCGTCCCGCTCGGGCTCCAGCTCGTCGAATCCGAGGTCGGCCCGGATCGCGGGGATCGTGTCCCCGACAGCCATGCCCAGGATCGCCAGACGCTGCCACTCGTTCTCGAAGCCGTCCGCGAGATCGGCCAGCGCCTCCTCGGACTCAGCTGCGTAGAGGCGCGCAGCATCCGCCTTCTCAAAGCCGAGCCCGTCGATGAGATCAGAGATCGGGTACCCGTGATCGCCCAGGTACGTCAGCTTCTTGGGCGCGGGAGGAATGTACGCGGGTATCGACGTCGAGGCGACCTCGGGCGTCGTCGCGTCGATGATCTCGGCGACGTGCGTGACCGGATTCGTTCGCAGGACGCGGGTTCGCGCTCGTTCGATCGCCTCGTCGTGCTCGTAGGTTCCTGCATAGACGTAAGTGCGCTCGCCTGCGTGGTCAAGGCAGAAAAGCACCGCACGCCAGGAGCCATCGACTCGCCCCGTGCGCGCTCGGGGATCCTTCTGCTGCTCGAGCTTCTTGATGCGCAGACCGTAGGCGCTGTCGTCCTCGCGAAGCTTCATCAGGAATGCAAGCACCTTCGCCTGCACGCTCTTGTCGAGCTTGTTGTCGTCCGTCTTGGAGAGTGTGACTTCGGGCACTTCGTCGGCTGTCCTTGATGATGCGATCGGGCTCAGGAAATGTAGTCGTCCCAGAGTTTGCGAAGTCGCGCGTTGGCGTCAGCGGCGACCCGATTGCCCGACTGGAACTGGTACCGCCACGCAACCTCGGGAATCGCGCGCTCGAGCGCGTCGCGGCTGAGGATGTCTTCCTCGTCTAGGAGCACATCGAACTCGACGTCGACATACCGCGAAGTCTCGCCGTGCCTCGCGAAGTGAGCATCTTCGAAGGGTTCTGACGTCACGACCCCGTGTCCGAGGATGCCGTAGGGACCGCCCTGGCGGAGAAGCCAGGCCTCCGTGCCGGGGGCCAGGTCGCGCCGACTACCAACGGACCATCGGGTCTTGTACGTCGCGCCGGCCATCAACATGTTGACGACGCCCTCGTAGGTCTCCTCCCAACCATCCCAGAGAGACCTGTTCCAGCCCAGGATGACGCCCTCGCGTACGGACTCTTGACCTCGCGGCGCCGCCAGAGGAACTGATTCACCGGTTGCGACTCGCTTTCCCAGGTCAGTGAGAATCCACACGCCTCGCTTCGGGTCCGGGCCTTCTTTCGCTGGGAAGAGAAGACCGCGTTCGACCAGCTTGAGGCGCGCGAAACGAACCTTACTCTCCCACCGGAGCTCACCCGTGGGAACCCGGGACTCGCGGTCATCGGGTGCCAATTCCGCGAATGCATCTGCGAGCGGCTCGTACGACTGGGGGCCATGGATGCGACCGCCGGGCTGCCGAGCGATGTACTTCAGCAGCTCCTCAGCGATGCGGTCATCATGCGGGAACGCCATAGGCAGTCCTTTCAGTGATGGCCTCAAACGGCATCGACGCCCAGTCGACGGCGCGCCCGATGGACGCGAGCATCTCAGCCGGAGAGAGCGACAGGTCGAGCGGCCACTCTCGGATCGTCACCGAAGAGTTGGCTACGCGACGATCCAGCGGGCGACCGCCCTGCGCATAGACGAGGACGGCTCGATCGAGCCCCACCGTCGTGCAGTAGGCGAGCATCTGATAGAAATCCGCGTTCGGGTAGCGCCCATCGCCGGACGCCGCCTTGTACTTCGCGTCGTAGACCATCAGCGGGCCGGCGTCACCGTACTCGAGCAGGTCGATGGCCATGGGAACGCGATTCACGCGGTCAGCGCGAGGCTCATCGAACCACCACCGCTTCTGAGTCACCGCCCGACGCCCTCGCTCAGCGATCGCCTCGCGCAGTGCGGACGTGACGAAGTCCTCGAACACCTTCCACATCGAGACGACGAATGCCGCAATCTCGACGCCGTCCTCCCCCACTTGTGCGGATGTGCTGCGGATGACGAGCTCCGCGAGCCGCAGTGCGGGAACATACCGCGCGTTGAGGCGTGTCGGCCGCCAGCTGGGAAGCGGGGCGCCGCGACGAAGTACCGCGACGCCGTCCAATCGGTTGTCGAGATGCGAGAGGCGAGCGGATGCCCCGGGCCTCAGGCGCGGGACCGCGCGCATTCGCCGGAGTGCCGTCCGCAGGATCTGGTTCTCCGCGATGTCGGTCATGTACTCGTCGTACGTGATCTCGGTGGGGTAGATCCGGCCCGGGCGGCGTCGGAGCTGATCGGGAACCCGGATTCGTCCACGCACCACGTTCGACGACTCTTCGAGGGACCGATACCCCTGCAGGACCCCGCCGAGCAGGGCCCGCTCTACGAGCCGCGCAAGCGATTCGGCCAGGGCGGGCCACAGGTCGTCATACGCATCTGCGTCGATCGCCTCCGGGCGATATCCCGGATCTGCCGCGTATCCGAGCATGAAGAGAAGGTGCGCGAGCTTCACCTTCTCCTTGGGCCACACCTCGACCTGCAAGTCTCCGACCCTCACAGCGCCGACGCGCCCGCTCGGCGCCAGCGCAACGCTCCCACCAACGGTCGGAACAACGTTGACGAGACGACTCGCGTGCAGCGTGCGCCACTGAGCGTCCGAGAGGCGGCAGCCGAAGGGCTCGAACGACTCGGTCAACTGCAGTCGACGCAGGTCTGTCACGATTCCTGAGGCTCCGCCTCGTCGGGGTTCGCGACGTCGAGGACGACCTCGCCGGGGAGCACAGCATCCACCGGTCCGACAGACGTTCCGCCGATCTTCGCAAGCAGCGCCGCGAGCCCGAACTGCGCGCGGATCTGTTCGGGCGTCCGCGCCCCATAGAAGTGATCGTCGAGCAGCGGCAGGATGTCGTACTTCCAGATGCGCTCGAGTCCCGACTCATCGCTCGCTGAAGCCTTCATAAGATACGACGGTCCGATCTGCAGATCACGCTCGTCAATGCCGGCGTTTAAGGCGGCGAGGAGGCGCGCCCGCAGCCCATCGGCGCGCTGCGCTTCGAGATACGCAGCGAGCACATCGGACACTGGTGCCACTGACGGATGCAGCTCGACGAACGGAAAGCGGCGACGGATCGCAGCGTCAACCATGGAGATGGATCGATCGAGCGTGTTCATCGTGCCGACGATGTAGAGGTTCTTCGGCAGCCGGAAGTCGTTGTCGCCGCTGTACTGCAGGCTTATCGACTGGTCGCGGTACTCCAGCAGATAGTACAGCTCGCCGAAGACCTTGGCCAGGTTCGCGCGGTTCATTTCATCGATGACCAGCACGTACGGGCGAGATTCGTTGCCCGGCGTGGTCGCCTCGGCGACCAACGTCCGGAGCGGACCGGGCACGACCTTGTATGTGACGTTGCCGTTCTCGACGACCGGCCGAAGTCCCTCGAAGAAGTCCTCGTACGCGTATGACGGGTGAAACTGCACCGTTCGAAGATGGTTGGTGTCACTCCCGACGATGTGCCGGCCGAGCGTCTCAGCGACGAACGTCTTGCCCGTCCCCGGCGGACCGTAGAAGACGAGCTGCCGGCGATCGGCGAGCACATCGAGCCATTCCTGGAGCACGTCTTGCGGCATGTGAAGTTCGGCCGCGAGCGCGTCAGAGACGGGAGGAATGGCGACGGATGCCGGCACTCGCGGTGTCGTCTGCTCTTCCTCGATGCGCTCTTCCTCGACCGTATCCGTCAGCTTCTCAGCGAGCGTAGTGAGCGCATCGAGCGCGTGGGTCAGGTCCACGACGTCGCCCTGCTTGTCGAGCATCCCCGGGACTGGTTCGGGAAGCTCAGACTTCGCCACCGATTCTGGAATCCAGTCCACGGTCCGCCGAAGTCGAGCGCCCGGCTCCTCTGCCCACTTGGGCGCGCCCGACACAACGCCCAAACGCGCCGTTTCCTCCGACACCACGAGCACCAGATCGTCGATGCCCATTCGCAGGATGAAGGCCTGATCGGCCTGCGTCAGTTGCAGACGCTGGGCGTAGTCGAGATGGGCGTAGCCCGCCTCGACCGCATCGCGCACGGACTGGTCCGTCGGGGCTGCCAGGTCAAGCGACAGGTTCGTCGCTGGCACGGAAACGAAGCCTTCCTTGCGCCATTGCTC
Source organism: Microbacterium koreense (assembly GCF_042677105.1). Taxonomy (NCBI): domain Bacteria; kingdom Bacillati; phylum Actinomycetota; class Actinomycetes; order Micrococcales; family Microbacteriaceae; genus Microbacterium; species Microbacterium koreense. Next base: position 1,377,594 of record NZ_JBHTIM010000001.1, on the reverse strand, counting down.
CACGAGCTGCTGACCGCCTTGGCCCGGTCGTACCAGCCAAGCCCGTCGCCCCTTGTTCACCGTTTCGGAGTGCCACTGCTCCGCATAGGGCGGCAGGTACCAGTCGAATCGAGGTTTATCGGGCGCCTGGATCTTGGTCCTGATCGCCCACAGGTCCTTGTCGATGTCGGCCGTCGGGTCGCCCGGCGTCGCGCCGAGCTCGTGCGCAAAGGCGTCTCGGATTCTGCGCCGGTGATCGTCCTTGACGACGCTGTCGAAGTACCCGGGCCACACGAGAGCAAGGAGCGACATGCGCATCGCCGGCTCCCAGCCACCTTGCACCCTATCGACCAGGTCGCGGAACACCCACGGATCCGCGAGGGCCCGCTCCCGCTCATCAGCCGACGCTCCCCACCATTCCTCAATGAAATCGGTGAGCCAGATGAGTTGCTGCCAGATGCGGATGTTGAACCCTGCTCCGCCGTGGAAGGTCCCGCCCGCTTCAAGTCCGTGCCGAAGGGCCGGTGGCAGAGTGATGCCCGCCCGCGTCCATGACAGCACGGTCTCAATCCGCTGGCTCTTGGTCTCAGACTGCAGGTTGACGAGCGGGATGCCGTGAACGTATAGCATCTCGGCGGCGAGCACGATGACGCTATCGTCGAGGCCGCTCAGCTGATCGTGGAGCTTGTCCAGGAACGACCTGGCGCCCATATCGGCGTTGTCGCCACTGATCGCTTCGCGGATCTGTCGCGCATTGGACGCGGACCAGGTGTGGGTCTCCGGCAGCATCGGCGACGAGGACCCTGTGAGTGCGGGCTCGAGGACGAGCCACGCAGCAGCTTCCACCACCGGATTCGCGCCAACCCCCCGCTCGACGCCCGCGCGCGAGTCGCTCTCACTCATCGATAGTCCTTTCCGAGTGCCTCGCGCCGAAGCCGGGAGCGGGCTCCAAGGTGGACACGAAGTCAGCGCTGTTGTCGATGCACTCCTGCATCTTGTCGTAGTTCTCAAGGATCAACCTCTTGGTGCGGTACTCGCCGAAGTCGGATTCGTCCTTGCGCTTCACGATCGGGAAGGAATCCAGTATGTGTTCGACTTCGGGACGGACCACCCCATAAAGGTGGAAGAAGGCTGCGTCGAGCTCGGCCTTGAGCAATGCTCGCCGCGCCTCGCTCCAGATGAACGGTGCGCGTTCAGAATCGCGTTGCCTACCCACAGAGGTTAGGTCGGTTGCGGTGCAGTCGAGCTCGTTGACGCGGACATCAACCCAGGCACGAGCATCGTCGACGATCTGGCTCAGTTTCGAGTAGTCGACTGGCACCGGGATTTGCTCGACGATGAAGAAGTTCATCGTCGCGGACCCAAGCTTCTGTCTGACGACATAGTCGAACGCGAAGCTTGAAAGGGCGCCCTGAATAGCCGGGAGATCATCCGCGCGGGCGGGCATCAGCACGGGCGCGCTGTTTCCAACCCCTCCGAACGGGACGACCGTCCCGATGTGACTTCTTACATCCGTTGATCGGCCGATGTTTCGAAACGCGTAGACGGGGCCAGGATCACGGCCCTGCTTCGAGAAGCGCTCATGCACCTCCGCCGAGTCGACCCAGTACTGCGGAACGACCAGCGACCGTTCGTTTGTGGGATCGATGGAGGGTCCCTCCGTGTCGGCTCGGTGATTGTAGTGCTGAATGAATCGCCCCTGATACAAGGGCAGCATTCGCTCCGGGCCACGTTCGAAGACGTTGCCTCTCAAGCCCCACCCATCGGCCTCGAGCTCGTCGCGCGTGTGGAACAGGTGCGAGTCGTTCGACATATCGAACATGCGCATGAAAGAGACGCCCCAGGGGTTGCCGTTGATGGGGTCACTCTCGTTGATCAGCACCGGAACACGACGATAAATGCCGAGGGTGATCTCCGCGTCGCGACGGGTGCGGAAAATCGGTACCGTTCCGGTGTTCGGGTTGAGGAGTGTGATCTCCTCCGGCGTCAGCGTGAAGCGGGACGCCTCGATCTGCAGCGGGTCGTTGAGGAAGAAGGCGAAGTGCGCCGAGCGCGTGTCGACCGCACGCCCACTTGTGCTGAGAATGCAGAACTTCGTCCGCGAGTCAACATCCGCAAACAACTTCTTCGTGTTCTCAAAGTCGTAGAGAGCCTCAAGCGAACCGGTGCTGACGAGGTCTTTGAAGAAGTACTGCGTGGTCGCGTCCGTAGCGATACCGGTCGGAACGATCACTCCTGATCGACCGGTTGGGGCGGTCATGCTCCGGAAGAGTTCCGCGAACACGGTATAGGTGTTCACGTCGCCACGACCGTTGAGGGGATACCTGCCCGACAACCGGAGGTACGCACTCACGCCCTCAGCGCGCCTCCGCTCGGCGATGAATTGCTCGTACAGTCGCACATCTGCGTCGCTCCCCTGACGAAGCTTCTCGATGAGTCGCTTGCGTGCGGCTGCGTTCGGGGCCTTCGCGATGTCTTCGTCACGCGCAGCGAAGAACTCCTGTTCCTGGAGCTTCACTCGCTCCCAAGGAGGATTGCCGAGCATACATGTGAAGCCGCCCGCCCAGCCCTCGGGTCCGAGGCCTTCGCCGCTTGTCCGACCGAAGATCTCGGGGAACTCCAGATGCCAGTGGAAGAACCGGTACTCGCCAGCGAGCCGTTCCACGCTATCCACGGTGTCGGGGTACTGCACGGCGACATCGTCGTCGAGCATGGCGTGTACGACAGCGGTGGTGGGGGGCAGTGGGGTGCCGTCGCGCAGGGGCCAGACGAAGGCGGCGGCCCAGGCATCCGCTTGCCGTTTGAGGGTCTGGCGGACGTTGGACGTGAGATAGGCGTCCCACGCTTCACCCCGGGCGCGGATGTCGTTGACGTCGTCGCCCGGGGCGAGCAGCAATGCGCGTTCGCGGCGGTTTGCGGCAGTTAGCGCATCGGAGTCGGCCCACGACAGCAGTCCCTGACCTGTCGCCTCGCTCTTGTTGCGCTTGCGCACCTCGGCAGCAGATGCCTTGCTGTCGCCCTCGATCTCTTTGAATGCCGAATCGGGCACGCCCCCCGCGATGAGCGCGGGCGTCGTCCCGAACAGGCTGTTGCCGACCCGGATGCGAGCGTCGAGGAATCCGAGAGGCTTTCCCGGCTCTAGCGCCTCCAGCCAGAGCGACACCTTGGCGAGCTCGGCGGCGAGGTCGTTCATATCGACGCCATAGATACAGCGAGCGACCACGTCGTGAAGCGCATGCTGAACTGCTTCGGGGGTAGGTTCGTCTTCGTCTGAGCGCACCTGCGCGAGGCGGCGCGCGATGCGGCGGGCAGCGGCGACAAGGAACCCACCAGACCCACTCGCAGGATCACACACCGTCACGGCCAGGAGCCTTGCCTCGCGATCCTCCGCGGTGCGACCAAGGCTGACCGCCTCATCGAGCACCGGGTTCAGAGAAGCATCAAGGAGAGCGGATACGAGTGAGGGCGGGGTGTAGTACGAACCCGTCGTCTTGCGCTCGTTGCCGGACAAGTGCACGAGGTCGAACTGGCGGGTGGCGAGGTCCACTCTCGGCACCAGTTCGAGCAGTGACTCATAGACGCCACCCAACTCTTCCGCGCCAAGGTGCCGGTAGTCAATCGGCTGCGCCCGCTGGCCCGGGATCAGGATCCATGAGAGTTGGCGGATCGCGGCGAGCATGTCCTTGTTCGTGAGTTCGGCACCCAATAGAAGGTCGCGACGCGGAGCGTCAGCGATGTGCGGCGCTCGCCTATCAGCGTCGAACAGTCCACCAAGCGCGGGAACGCCGAGTTGTGGCAACCCCTGATCGCCGAGCGCAGAGAGAATCATGCGCTCCCCCCGCCAGAGGTCGGGATGCGTCCCGCCGCTACGCTGTCGGGACAATCGCCGGAGCCTCGCGGTTGAGAAGTATTGGTCGTACTTCTCCCGGGTATCGCGAGGGGCAGTGGGGTCGAGCAGCGCGCCACGGTCCTCTGCCACAAAAAGGAACAGCAACCGGTAGATCAGGCGGAGCAGTGCCTTGTGGAACTCGCGGTCCGGGAGCGTCCCTTTCTGCAGCGCCGCGCGGAGCCAATCGTTCTTTGCATGAGAGAGGAACCCCGTGCCGAAGATCTTGAGCGCAGCCTCGACTCCGTCCCGAAGTCTGTTCAGCGCGCGTGTGCCGGCATCAGCGGCTTCTGCGCGCCACTCCTCGAGCCAGCAGTCGCCCGGCGGAGCATCGACGCCACCGCGCTTTTCAACACGCGAAACATGACACAGCAGCCACAGCAGCTGGAACTCGGCGTAGAGCTCGCCTTCGAAGATCGCCTCGAGATCGAACTCGACATAGGCGGATCCGGCGAATGCCGTCGAGTCACGCAGCAGACGCAGGCGCAAGCCGTTGCTGAGGAGTCCCCACAGGTCGTCATCGGTGCGGTTGAGGTACTCCTGGAGCATCGCCTGCGGCGCACGTGCAGCTCCGGGTACGCCCGGGTTGCGCTTGTCGAGGTCGATCCCCGGACCGAGTAGGTGGATCGGCACGTGATACCAGCGATGTGAGATGGGGTACTCGACTCCGTCGATCACCTCGGCTTGCCGAGTGGCCGGCAAGCGACCGTAGCCAAGCTCACCGAGGAGCACGAGCAACCACTTCTCTCGCGCCGCCCCGGTCCCAGGAAGCCCGGGTTCCTTCGCGGCCACGTCCCGCCAAGCTGTCCACGCGCCGCGCAGGTACGACCACGCACGCGCGGCCGCGTCCTTCGGCTTTTCGTTGCCCGCGAGGTGATACGACGCACCAGACAGGCCCTGCGCGTTCGTCAACTCGTTTGACTGAACGCGACCCAACAGTGCCGCGGGCAGCACCCCTCCAACGAGACGGATACCCTGCAGATCCCCGTTCATGCGGCGCCTCCCGGACGGTAAATGTACACACCGAGAACGTCAGGCGGCAGTTGCGCACGAACCTCGAGTCCTCGCACCGAGAGCGCTCCCGCACGGCTCCCCCGAGCGGCAACGCGCACCGAGACGTGGTCATCTTCGAGTTGAGAAGCGAGCTCTTCTGCTCGGGTTGACAGGTTCGCCTGGATCGCTGTGATGCCACCTGTGACCGCGGAGAGGAGCCCCTCCGCAACATCGTGAGGAGTGTTGGCGGAGGGCTCGGCTCGAAGGAGTCCAGCGACCTCGTCTCGCGTGAGCCACTCGGGATTCGAAGGTCTACCCCGGAAGGCTACAACCCGTGCTTCTTCGGCGAGCGTGGTGCGTAATCCATCATTGGTGGGGAGCACCAGGTGAGTCCGGAAGCGAATGATGAGCGCGGTGGTGACTTGGGACACGGCATTCGTGGTGACCACTCCGGCGCGCTTCGCGGGCCGTTCGCCCTCGGGCAGATCAGGATCAAGAGCACTGTTCAAGACGTAGTTCGCGATCGCGCCGACTGTGGGATCAGTGCGCTGCAGGACTGCTACGTGACGGGGCGCGGGAAGGTCATCGTAGAACTCATCGACGGCTCGTCCGTCTGGCCGCTTCATCGCATCATGGAGCGCCATTGGTATCTGAGTGAGGTCCACGTGGAAACCTGTTCGCGTCGACGTAACCAACCCACCAAGCTTCGTCAACGCATCGGCGACGAAGGTGCGGACGTCGCCAGGTTCGCCGAGGCTGCGTCGAGCGGCATCTATGGCCTCTTGCACCTCGTCCGGGCGGATCGTCCGCTGCGCGAACATCGTTTGGCTCTGCTTCTCTTTCTCGGCGCTCGACTCCCACTCGGCGTCGAGGTCTCTTGCGGCGGGCTCATCCGTATCGAAGTCGAAGGCGAGCTGCTGATAGCCACTTCCACGCAGGACCGCTCCTTCGAGCAGAGCACTCAGAACCTCATCGCTCTGTGCTGGGACGGGAACGCTGATGCCGAGGTCCCGGCGGATCTTCTCGTGTTTGCGGATCAGCACATCCAGCACGATGCCGTCGATGCCGTTGTCGGCGCCATAGATCGTCTGCGCGCGAACGATGTCGCGCGCCTGGCCAAAGCGGTCGACGCGCCCCTCGCGCTGCTCGTGGCGCGTAGGATTCCAGGCGAGGTCGTAGTGGATGACGGCTTGGAAGTCGTCCTGAAGGTTGACTCCCTCAGAGAGACAGTCAGTGGCGACGAGAACCCTCGTCGAGCTCTCGGAGCGGCCCGCGAGCGCCGCGATACGAGCGGCTCGCTCCTCAGAAGGAAACTCCCCCGTTACCACCTCAACTTCGACGTTGCGCAGCGCGCCATCCAGGTGCGCGTGCACGTACTTGGCCGTCTGGATGAATCGGCAAAACACGATCGGGCTGAAGCCGTCCTTCAGCAGAGCTTTCACCTGCTTCGTGAGGAGGCTGAGCTTCGCGTCGTCACCGGGTCTGGACGCGAGGGCGTCGGCCCGCCCTGCGTACGTGCGCAACAGGGCAGACTCGGACGACTCATGCTCCGCGCCGGGCACGACATCTGCCGCGTCCGCGCTCTCGTCTTCAAACTGATCGAGCACTTCGGCCGCACCTACGACATCGGCCTCGGTCTCGGATTGCGCCTCCGTCGTTGCGGCTCGGGTCCGGAGTGTCATCGCGGCAGCGGCCGGTGATGACGCCATTGCCCGCAGAAGTGCGAGCGCCGACCACCACCGCACACGCTGCTCCAGCTTCGTCCCGGAGCGATCCTGCACCTGGCCGCGGATATACGCGAGAACGTCATCGAAGAAGACCTTGTGGGAGGGGCTCAGCTCATAGGGCACCTCGCTCGTCTGCCGATCCTTCGGGAACTTCGTCGCTGCGCCGAGATAGGCACGGATATCGGCGCGACGCCGCTGGACCATGTGCTGCGCGAGCAGCCGTCGCCCGTCTTCGGATGCCAGGTCTACGGTCTTGAGTCGGTCGTCGAGCAGACCGATCAGGTTGCGGAACGCTGCGTCGTTGCCGCTGTGAGGCGTCGCCGTTGTGAGAATCAGGTGTCGCTCGGGATCGTCTGCCAACGACCGGATGAGGTTGTACCGCTGTGTGCGCCCGCTTGACCCCTTGCCCGTGTCGTCGGCCGCGACGGTGTGGGCCTCGTCAACGACGATGAGCTCCGGCGCCGTGCGCTCGAATTCGTACCGATGGCGCTCGGACTTGATGAAGTCCAACGACACGATCGTGACCGGGTACCGCTCGAAGAGCGACTCGTTCACTGCGAGCGATCGCTCCAGCCGGGTGACTGTCGATGGAAGAACAAGCTGCGCCTCAAGCCCGAACTTCTCGGCCAACTCAGCGCGCCACTGCTCGGCGAGGCTGGGCGGGCACAGCACCGCTAGACGCTGGACTGTACCCTGAGCGAGCAACTCGCTCGCGACAAGCCCCGACTCGACCGTCTTTCCAATACCGACATCATCCGCGATCAGTAGTCGAACAGTCTCTTGACGGAGCCCAAGAAGCAGTGGCACGAGCTGGTACGGGCGCGGGTCGACGTTCAGACTCGCGAGCGAACGGAAGGGGCCCCCTGACGAGCGGAACCCGATGCGCAGAGCGTCGCGCAGCATCCGCCCACTTCGGTCGTCGCCGCGATCAGCGGGCGATGGCGGCGGGAACGTCGCCGAGGTCACTTCTTCGGCTGCGGGGATAAGCCCGGTGGTCTCGGCGTCCGAGCCGCCGAGCGGCTTGGCGACGAGAAAGTCAGGGTCGGACTCGGGGAGCACGACCCAGTCGCGCCCCCGCGCCGTCACGAGGGAACCGATCGCGAAGTCGGTTGTGGTCACTGCACTGCCTCTCCGAACACGCTGGGGTGCTCACGGATAACGTCGTCGAAGTCGCTGTCGCGGCCGACTGTCACGACCTGGTATCCGTCGAACGCAAGGTCACTCGCGTCTACTTGGACGATGTCATCGTGGACGACGACGACCGCCAGCGGAGTGCCGTAGACGAAGTCGACGAGCATTCCGCCCACTTCATCCTCGCCCCTCGACGGGAGCCGCACGCCGCGGCGCTTGAGATGGCTGAGGAACGCGGCGGCGCGCTCGGCCTCAGGAACCGCGACCTCGGTGGCACTCGCGGACGGGTCGCTACCCGGCGGCGCGGCGGGTGGGACGACGGGCGTGGCGTCGTCAGGCCGAACCGAGGCGCGGGAGAGCTCAAGAAGCAGCGGGATGACGACACGCCGGTCGATTCGCTCGTGATCCATCTGGTTCGAGTACGACAGGAGGCATCGATAGCACCCAGCCCCGCACGCACCATCAATGTCCGCGCCCGTGTCGGGGTCGACATGGATGATTCGCAGCGACTCCCTCGCGGCGTCCGACAGCGCCGTCGCGTCGGACTGCAACCGGCGGAGCACTCCGGCGCCGCCCTCCGCCGCTTCGGTCAGCAGAAGGCGGCCGCGTTCTTCTGCATCCGGCAGCTGCTCACTCATCAGTTCCGAGTCCTCGAGCTGGAACCGCGCCTCGATACCTCGCTCAAGCGCGTAGCGAGCGGTCACGGCCTGCGCCTCGTCGACCGGCGCCGCCCAACGGAGCACGGCGATGTTGCGGCGGTCCTCGACGTAGGGCGTGACGAACGCCTTGGTCTTGACGTCGTCGGGGAGCGGCGCGTCGTCGTCGGTCTCTTCGGTCTGGGCATCCGTCTGGGCGGCGTCCTTCTCGCTGAGCCAACGCCCCTTCACCGTGTCGAGCCAGAAGCCGTGACGATCGGCATCCTTCCGAGTGCGGCGGCCGAGATTCGTGATGCGCACGTCAGCCGAGTCACCGTAGATGACGTCGAGGACGTCGTCGTCGGCATCCGTTGCGGCCGTCGCCGTCGCCTTGCCGGGGTGACCGGCGCGCGGAACGAAGCGGTAGGTCGTGCGGAGCTCATAACCGACCCGGTTGCGTTCTTCCTCATCGGCGCTGATGCGCTCACGGCGCCGAGTCAGCACCGTCTGCAGCTGAAGAAGGTTCTTCCACTCGGCCGGAAGCGGAGTCTTGCAGCTCACACAGACATCGACGTTCTGAGTGTCGAGGTGGTGGGTGCCACAGGACTCGCAGATCTTGGCGGTCGTGAGGGTCACATCACCGCCGGCTTCGCCGCCTTCCCGGGGAAGGCTGATGCGGGTGACCTGGTAGCGGGCGCCCTCGTGATAGATCAGCGACTGAGGACCGAACTCCGAGATCGCGAGGAAGCGCGGGCGCTGGAGCCAGCTGCTCGGTCGGTTTCCCCAGCCGGGGATGAAGGCCGCCAGCGGGAGCCGGGGGAAGGAGTACCCGGGAAGGAACCCCTCGGAGGCCAGGTATCGGTACGTGTAGAAGTCGGACTGGTTGTACCCGGCGTCCCCCGCGTCGTTCAGCAGCAGGTCGATACGCTGACGCGCTTCTCGCTGTCGGCGCTCGGCGTCATCGCGGTCGCGCTTGGTCGCTGAGATGTTCTTGGTCTGCTCGAACGCAGCCTGCTGCTCGGCGCGGGCCGAGGCGTAGAGGTCGCGCCACCGATCGCACGCTCTGTCGAACGCACTGGCTGCGCCGCTGACGACCGAGGTGATCCACCCGTCGGACCACCAGTTTGCCGTTTGAAGTATGTCGCGCAGGGGCTCCAGAACATTCGATGCCGATCGGGTAGCGCGCGTCGCAGCGCCGCCGTCCTCGAGCTTGGAGCGGAGCGACGGCGCGACCGGGTAACGATGCTCGACGTCGTCGAGCACGAGCACATCCTTCATGCTGCTGCCGAGTCCCGTGGCGCTAACGGCCAACACCTCTGAGAGCCAGATCGCCTGTACGTGCGAGCGCACAAGGTCCTCGTTGGCCAGGTCGAGACGCGGAGGCATCACTTGCCCTGCCACCATTAGGTCGGACCGCTCGAAGTAGTAGGTGTCGTGCGCGTTCCCGGTCGCGCAGTAGGTCATGACGATTGCCGGTTGGCCCGAGCGACCGGCCCGGCCGCTGCGCTGGGCATAGTTAGCCGGGGTCGGAGGAACGTTCCTCATACCTACCGCATTCAGCTCGGCGATGTCGACTCCGAGCTCCATCGTCGGCGAACAGAAGAGCAGCGGCAGTTCGGCATCCGTGAACGCCTTCTCGCGCTCCATTCGGATGTCGGCGGGCACCTGGGCTGTGTGTTCGGCAGCTCGCAGACCTGCAAGGTCGCGACTGCGGTCCCGATACAGATCACGGAAGTACTGGACGACCCGAGGCTTTTGCTCGTTCTGGAATCGGCGACGCACAGGATCCGCAGCACCGTGCTCTCCATCGCCGGTACGGAGCACGATCGCCGCCGAGCGCAGTCGATAGCCCGTCGCTTTCTCGTCGACAACCTTGGTGATGATTCCCGCACGTTCGAGAACCGCGATCAGCGAGGCGATGACCTCGTCTGCCTCAGACACACTCAGCTGGATTCCGAACCGGTCCTTGTCGCGGAGCCAGCGACCGTAGGCGCCACGCCCTGTGAGGGTGAGGATGTTGCGTGCGCTGCCCTTGGCGCCAGCGGCAGGAATCGCGAGACCGACGCTCGCCGGCGGCTCCATGTCGCCGATCGCCCAGAGCCCTGTGAGGTAGTCCCTACTCTGCCTCTGAAGACGCTCGAACGAGTCGATCGACAGCGCTTCGGAATCAATCGCGAGAACGCGGCGGAACTCATCGAGGAGCACCGCGGACACCTCGATGCGCTGCCTCGGATCAGCGGCCCGGAGACGGAAGTCCGCCTCCTGCCAGTAGTCCTCCCGCCTCGCCAGTTCGGCCACGAGCGGGTAGTCGACCAGGACGAGCCCGGTCTGCTCCAGGTTCGGAAGAGTGACTCGCCAGCCGCGCTGCAGATCGGTGATCGCCCGGTACTCCAGAACCCTCTTCAGGGCTGAGCGGCCGGACCGCGTTGCGAGACCGTCGGGGTCGGCCAAGTAATCGGCGGGCTGGAGGGCCAGCGCCTTCGCCAACTTCTCGCCCACGTCGAGAAGCTCAAGGCCGTCATCGCCGGCCCAGTCGACTGCATGGTGGAGCGCACCGCGGAGCTGCGCCACCTGGACGAAGTCATTGAGGTGGCCAGCCTGAAGCGACGCGTCTTGTCGGTTGTCGACGAAGGTCAGGAGCTTTCGCGCCCGGGCAGGAAGTTCGCCCTCAGGGATCTTCCGCAACGAAGTGAGCAGCGAGGTCGCGAGAACAGTCATCGCGCTGCTCCGACCCTCGCGGTCGAGCGTCGCTAGTTTGGTGTATTCGGAGATACGCGCAGCTTCATAGGAGACCCCGCATGCGAGGCAGAAACGGAAGGTGCCTGGGATCCAGGCGGCCAACGTGTTCAGGGCGTGCTCGTTCGTGCCGAGCGGGGTGACCAGACCATTCGGTGTCACGTCGACGCGCTCTGGGACGTCGTCAGCACGAAGCTTGGTGACCGCGGTGCCGGAGGCCGTCACCGACAGCCATGAGCCAGGGAGGCGCCCTTCCTCAACCGGGTCGACCGGCCACGGCTGATCATCCGAAATGTACAGGTAGCCGTCCGCGCGATCTGCCGTGCGGATCTGGTGGCGGGCGTGGGCGACTCCTGCGCCTTTGGGGTCGCTGCGGCGAGCCACCAGATACTCCTGACCGCACTCGCGACAGAACGCCAGCGGGTAGAGGCGGCGCTCAGGCGTCCCGGGCATCGTGACCTGGAAGTTCGTCTCGATGGCGCGCACGGACGGCAACTCCGGGCTGGCGAACACGTTTCCGCCCTTGGAGAGAAACTGGTGCAGCCGGAACGCGAAGAAGGCACGACCGATGGAGTTCTTCGCATTCGCTCCGGCGAGGAGTGTCGCGCGGATCGCCGTCGCGGCCATCGTCTTATCGGTGCCTGTGAGCGCGGCGAGCTTCTCGGCGGCCTTGCTCACCGTCGTCGGCTTCTGCCTGACGAGCACGTGACTCTCGGGCTCGGTGTCGAGCCCGAACTCCTGCTCGATCCAGCCCGCGAGCGGGTCGCGCGACAACTCATCGGCGGTCAGCTCAACCTTGGGCGCCTCAATCGGTCCGCGCTGCTCGACCAGCGGACGAAGTTGCTCCGCGGTGACCTCATCACCGCGCCCGGCTCGAACCAGCGTTTCAGTGATCACCGAGTTGGGCTCGACGTCGGTGCCGAAGATCTGCGTGGCGACGCGTGCGACTTCCGCGCGCTGCTCCGCCAGCGTGCCACCGCTCGACATCGTTGCCGAGGTGCCAACGCATTGCAGCGTCTCAGCCGCCTCACACGCCTCGCGGACGCGACGGACCAGCATCCCGACATCCGCACCCTGGCGCCCGCGATAGGTGTGCAGTTCATCGAGGACGAGGAACTCGAGCCCCTTCGCCGCGCTGATGAGCGAGAGACGCTCGTCCGGGCGCGTCATGACCAGGTCGAGCATGACGTAGTTGGTGAGCAGGATGTCGGGCGGCGAGGCCAGAATCTCCTGCCGCTCGTCATGCGATTCCTGCCCCGTGTACCGTCGAAACGTCACGGGCGGCTTGCCGTCGAACCCGAACGTGAGAAACTTCTCGAGCTCCACGAGCTGGCTGTTCGCGAGCGCGTTCATCGGGTAGACGATGATCGCCTTCGTCCCCTTGCCCGTGCCCTCGCGGAGAACTCGATCCACGATCGGGACGATGTAGGCAAGCGACTTGCCGGAGCCGGTGCCCGTCGTGAGGACATAACTCCTGCGCGTTGCCGCAGTCTCGATGGCGTCCCGTTGGTGCTTGTGAAAGACGATCGGTGTGCTTTGACCGGTATCGGCCATGTCTTTCTTGACCCGAAACACGCGAGCCGCATCTGGGTGAAGTGTGCGCTCGCGTACCAGTTCATCGACTGACCCACCCGGTGCGAACGAGGGGTTCAACGAGAGCCACGGGTCCGGCCACTGCCGGCCCTCTGCACTCTGCTGCTCAAGATACTGACGGATCTTGGGGTCAGCCGCGCCGACGAAGCCCTCTGTGAATCGGCGGTAATCCTCGATCAGACCGCGATGCACCTTGAACGCATCCAACGCTGGACTCTCCTGCCTGCTCCACCCAACCGATGCAACTTCTCGCGAGCCTATCCAACGAGTCGGACACCGACTCAGACGGCGCGACCAGCGTCGAACACTTGGCACACTTCGACCCAGCGATCTCGCAGACACGCTGCGATGTCGACGCCGCTACCTAGCATCGTCCAGAAGGGAGGCGTTGATGCACATCAACGCACACAGCGCGATGCTCGGATCGTTCCTCGAACTCAGGATCACGTACATTCGCGTCTGCGTGGATATGCAGAAGAATCCCAAGTCGGTTGAATCGTCACTCCAGAACCTCAAGACGAGCATTGACGACGGTCTCGCGTTCTGGCAGCACCTACTTGAACGCTCTCGACACCTCAAAGACGGGATCCGACGGAGAGCGAGCGCGAAATCATGCGCGACCTCCACTCCTTGATCGAGTCGGCGAGGGCGACGCGGGTGCTGCACCTTGCTGTGAAGTGCTACACTCCCCGCCATGCCCACCACGCGCCGACGCCACATGGTCACCGAGACCGACGACGTCGCGCGCGCCCTCGACGCCGCAGCGCGGGAGTGGCCCGACTTGGCCGGCGACCGCCCCGCTCTCCTCCGCCACCTGATCGCACACGGACACGACCGGCTCACGGCATCCGCTGTGGAAGAACTCGTTCGTAAGCGTGCAGCCCTCACAACACTGAGCGGCAGCATGACAGGCGAGTACCCCACCGCCTACCGCGACACCCTGCGCCGCGAGTGGCCTGAATGATCGTCCTCGACGCGAGCATCGTGATTGCGCTGCTCGACGCCGACGATACCCATCACTCCGTAGCGAGCGCCCTCCTCCTCGAACACCTCAGCGAGCCGCTTGCGATCACCGCGCTCACCCTCACCGAAGTGCTCGTGCACCCTGCCAAGACGGGGGTCGCCGAAACGATCAACGCTCACGTACGCGCACTGGGCGTCACGGTGCTGCCCGTCGGCGCCGAAGACGCCCTCACGCTGGCACGTACACGAGCGGAGACGAGGCTACGCATGCCGGATGCGGTCGTGGTGCACGCCGCAGAGGCAGCGGGCGCGGCCCTGGCCACGGCGGACGTGGGACTCGCGCGGGCTGCGCGTGAACGAGGCATCGTCGTGCACGAGGCCTGATCGCCGGGCGCGCGTGGCGCCGACGCTGATGCTACTCGACACGCCTCGCGCGCCCGATAGGGTGAAGCGCTGACACAAACCGGGGGGAACCAGAGTGATCAACAAGCACACCGTTCGCACGCGCCTCGCCGCCGTGGCCATCGCCGCGGCAGCGTTCTCGCTGGCAGGCTGCGGCCAGATCACGCCCATTGCGGGCGGCGAATCGGGCGGCGGCGACACAACCGCTTCCAACGCGTACCCCGCAGAGGTCCGCGACAACTTCATCGAGTCGTGCGTCGCCGCGGGAGGCACCGAGGACACCTGTGGCGTCTGCTTCGAAGCTGTCGAAGCAGAGTTCACCTTCGACGAGTTCGTCGAGCTCGACGCCCAGATCGGCGCAGGAACCGCCGACGAAGAGACCACCGCCAGGCTCGAGAGCATCATCGCCTCCTGCAGCTGACCGGCTTCAAGCCGCGTCGACGCCGCGGTCGCATTAACCGTTGAGCCGCGCATGAAGGCCATCGCCTTCGCCGGCTGCGGCTTCGGTCACAGGTGGCGATCGGGCGGCGGTCGCGCCCGATCGCCACGACCGGGGCTCGTCATGCGCGGGTGGCGCCGGACATCTGCGGCGCACCGGTTCCGCCGTGTGCGCCGGGTTTTCAGCAGATCGCACGCGGATCGACATTCGAACAAATGTCCGACCCCCGTGGCAGAATCGCAGTATGTCGCAGACCACCACTCCCGCCGAGTTCGCCGCCGCGCGACTCGCGCCCGTGGTGGACGAGCTCATCGACATCCGCCGGCAGATGGCGGCGCTTCAGGCGCGTGAGGCGCGGGCACTCGCGCAGGCCGGCGAGATCGCGCAGCAATGGAAGGATGCCGCAGGCTCCCGCTCCGACGCCGACCTCGCTCATCGTTCCGTCGCCGCCGAGATCGCATCCGCCCTCCGCGTGTCCGACCGCACCGTGCAGCGCCAGATCGGTGAGGCCGAGCGCATTTTCGACGACTTCCCCGCGACGCTCGCCTCCCTTGAGGCGGGTCGCATCTCACACGCGCACGTCCGCGTGATCGCCGACGCGGGCGAACGGATCACGCACCCCGAACTCCGCGCCGACTACGAGGCACACGTCCTTGCTTACGCCGAAGCCGAGTCCGCGTCGCGACTGCGACCGGTCGCCCGGCGTCGCGCCCAGTGGTTCCTCAACGAGTCGATCGGCGAACGCCACACCGCCGCCGCCGCGACCCGTGGGGTGCAGGTCTACGACCTCGACGACGGCATGGCGGCTCTCCACCTCACCGGCGCGGCCGTCATCATCCATGGGATCCACGATCGCCTCACGCGCATGGCGCGCGATGTGTCGGATGCCGATGCCCAAGCCATCCGTGATGCGCGGACGGCGGCCGAAGCTGCCGCGACGTCCGCCGGCGACTGCGACGGCGCTGATTCGGGTCCCGGTGGCGGCGCGGGTGCTGGGCCGAGCGCGGGTGCCGGTTCGGGCGCCGCTGCCGGTGCCGATGCTAGTGCTGACGCTGACGCCACCTCCGATACCGACGCCGGGGCCAGTCCGGGTGCCGATGCAGACGTCGATGCCGGCGCCGACGCTCGTTCCACCCTCGACAACCTTGTCCGCGCGCGGCGGTCACTCGACGCGATCCGCGCAGACCTCATGGCCGACCTCCTGCTGGCGTCCGACCCGCTCGGACACGTCGGCACAACCGCGACGGGACTCGGCAGCATCCGCGCCGAGGTGCAGGTCACGGTCCCGGTGTTCACCCTCATCGACACCGCGAGCGACGACCCGCTCGAGCCGGCCACACTCGCCGGACACGGCCCGGTCGACCCCGACACCGCACGAATCCTGACGCGCGAAGCGCCCGGGTGGGATCGCATCCTCACCCACCCCGTCTCAGGCGCAGTGCTAGCCGTCGACCGCTACCAGCCGACCGCGCAGATGCGGCGGTCGCTCTCGATCCGCGATCAGCACTGCCGCTTCCCCGGATGCCGACAATCCACCTCTCGCAGCGACCTCGATCACACCGTCGACTGGGATCACGGCGGCAAGACCGCAACGTCGAACCTCGCCCACCTCTGTCGACGCCATCACACGCTCAAGCATCACTCGCCGTGGTCCGTGCGCCAACAACCCGGCGGCGTGCTCGAATGGACCAGCCCGACCGGCCGCCGCTACCCCGACCACCCCGCCTCCGGCGTGCACTTCGCCACCGACGCCGAGTCCGACCCCGCCCCGTTCTGAGGGTCCGCGCCGCCCTGAGGGCACGCGCCGTTCTGAGGACAGTGGGCGTTTCGTGGCTGTCTGGTATCTCCGGCGCGGTTGCGCTTCAGAACCGCGCATCGAGTGCGGGGACCACGTCAGGTGATCCGCCCGGAAAATCGCAGGTCAGCTTGAATAAATCTACAGCGCCCCTGGAGGGACTCGAACCCCCAACCGTTTCCTTAGGACGGAACTGCTCTTCCATTGAGCTACAGAGGCTGGCCCCGCGAGTCTACCGGCCCTGCGCGGTCAGCTCCTCCGCTGCACCCACCAGTCGTGGAACCTTGACGCCCGACCGTCGGCGGCGAAGCGCAACAGCCACAGGTTGTCGTACACCCCCGCCTTGGGGCCCCGCGAATACGTCGTCATTCCGCGGATCACCGCGGCATCCGCCGTCTCCAACTCCACCTCACCGTCGAACGACCACTCATCCGGCGCATCCGCCTCCTCGCCCCACAGCGCGATGATGTCGTCGATCCCCCTCGCGGGATCCGGCTGATACGCCCCGGCGAGGTACACCGCATCCTCGGTGAACAGCCCTCGAATCGTGTCGGGATCGTTCGTCCGCCACGCATCCAGGTACCCCGCCAGAAACCGCCGCGCATTGCTCATGCCCCGACTCTGGCACCACACACCGCCCGACACCAGCACCTCAGCGTTCCGTGTGAAAGCCCTCCGAACGCCGCGACACGGTTGCATCACCCCCACGTGTTCGGAATCGTGGCCGGTTCCATATCCGCAACGGAAGGAAGAGCTCATGCTCACCATGACCGACACCGCAGCCGAAGCCGTCAAGGCGATCGTCTCGCGCGTGCCGAACGTCCCCGATGACGGCGGAGTCCGCATCCGCGACACCGGAAGCGACGCAGGCTTCGAGCTCAGCGTCGCCCCCGGACCCGAAGAGACCGACACGGTCGTCGCATCCGACGGCGCCCACGTCTTCCTCGACACCTCGGCCGCCGTCGCCCTGGACGACCGCGTCCTCGACGCCGAACTCGCGCAGGACGGCTCCGTCCGGTTCGCCCTCGGCACCGCCGGCTGACCCATAGCTTCCCGAGCGGGCTCCCGGAACCATCCGGGGGCCCGCTCGTGTCATGTCCGGCGCACGCACCTCACCGGAAGTCCCGCGAACTGTGCTGCACCCCCACCCGCAGGTCCTCGAACCGATCCGCCAGCAGGTTCGTCACCCCCTCCACCGACCTCTCCAACATCCCCCGCACGATGAGCGCCGGCGAATCCCGCACCACCCGCCGATAGCGGTTCCACACCCCCACCGAACAGATCACGTTGACGACGCCGTGCTCGTCTTCGAGATTCAAGAACGTGACCCCGGATGCCGTCGCCGGCCGTTGTCGATGCGTCACCAACCCGGCCACCTCGATCCTCCTGCCGGTCTCGAACGTGCGAAGGTCCCCCGACGTCAGCACACCCCGCGCATCCAGACCCGACCGATAGTGCGTCATCGGATGGTCGTCCACAGAGATCCCCGTCGCCCACAGGTCCGCAGCCAGCACGTCATACGTCGACGGATCGGTGAACAGCGGCGGCTGCACCGACGTCAACGAATCCGGCAGATACTCCGCACGATCCTGCGCCGCCGACCCCGCCAACCAGATCGCCTCACGCCTGCTCAGCCCCAGGCACTCGAACGCCCCCGCCGTCGCCAACGCCTCCACCTGCGCGGCAGAAAGCCCCGTGCGCCGCACGAGATCCCGCAGGTCGCGATACTCCCCCGCCGTCTCACGCTCGGTGACGACCCGCTCGGCCACCGCCCGCCCGATGCCCTTCACCCCGGCAAGCCCCAATCGCACCGCGAAGTTACCGTCGCGCCGATGTGCGAGCGTCTCATCCGGCGCATCCGGATCGAACGCCCCCGTCGGCGGCTGATCGGGGTCGAGACACGAATCGAGACCGGTCACCGCCGCCACCTCCGGGGCGATCACCTCGAGCACGGCATCCGCCCCCGACCGGTGCAGATCGGGCCGCCGCACCTCCACCCCGTGCCGACGTGCGTCGGCGGTGAGCGTCGCCGGCGAATAGAACCCCATCGGCTGCGCCCGCAACAGTCCCGCAAGGAACGCCCCGGGATAGTGCAGCTTGATCCACGAACTCGCGTACACCAACAGCCCGAACGACAGCGAGTGCGACTCCGCGAACCCGAAGTTCGCGAACGCCTGGATCTTCGCGTAGATCGCATCCGCCTCCTCACCCACCAGGCCATGCCGCGCCATGCCGGCGTAGAGCTTCTCGCGCAGCGTTTCGATCCGCTCGATCCCGCGCTTGGACCCCATCGCCCGCCGCAGCAGATCAGCATCCTCCCCCGACAGATCACCGATCTCCATCGCCATCTGCATGAGCTGCTCCTGGAAGACCGGAATCCCCTTCGTGCGCTCGAGCACTTTCACCAACCGCGGATGCGGATATGTCGTCGGCTCCGCCCCCGACCGCCGCCGCACATACGGATGCACCGCCCCACCCTGGATCGGCCCCGGCCGGATGAGCGCGATCTCGATCACGAGGTCGTAGTACTCCCGCGGCCGTAACCGCGGCAGAAGCCCCATCTGCGCGCGCGACTCGACCTGGAACACCCCGATCGCATCCGCCCGACACAGCATGTCGTATACGCCCTTCTCCTCCTTCGGGATCGTCGCCAACTCCCACACCTCACCGGTGGCCTCGCGCACCAGATCGAACGAATACTGCAGGGCCGCCAGCATCCCGAGCCCCAACAGATCGAACTTCACCAGCCCCATCCACGCGGCATCGTCCTTGTCCCACTGGATGACCGTGCGCCCCTCCATGCGCGCATGCTCGATCGGCACCACCTCACCCACCGGCCGCTCGGTGAGCACCATCCCCCCGGAATGGATGCCCAGATGCCGCGGTGCCTTCAGCAACTCACCGGCGTACTCGATCACCTGCGCGGGGATGTCATGCCCGGCATCCGTCTCGAGCATCGCCCCCCACCGCTCGACCTGCTTCGACCATGCATCCTGCTGTCCGACCGAATAGCCGAGCGCCTTCGCCATGTCGCGCACGGCGTTCTTCGGGCGGTACTGGATGACGTTCGCCACCTGCGCCGCGCGATGCCTCCCGTACTTCGCATACACCCACTGGATGATCTCTTCGCGCCGGTCCGAATCGAAGTCGACGTCGATGTCGGGTTCTTCCTCACGTAGCGACGACAGAAACCGTTCGAACGGCAGGTTGTAGGCGATCGCGTCGACCGCAGTGATGCGCAGCAGATAGCAGACGGCGCTGTTGGCCGCAGATCCGCGCCCCTGACACAGGATGCCGCGACGCCGCGCCTCGGCGACGATGTCATGCACGATGAGGAAGTACCCGGGAAAGTCCTTCGCCTCGATCACCGCCAACTCGTGTTCGATCCGCTGCCGGTTCTCCTCCGACAGGCGCGGATACAGCTCGGGAACCGCCCGCCACACCAACTCCCGCAACCACGACATCGGCGTATGCCCGTCGGGCACCTCCTGCTTCGGCAGCGCCGGCTTGACCCGCCGCAACGGAAACGCCAACTCGTCGGCGAGCGGCACCGTGCGGGCCACCGCATCCGGATACCGCGCGAACCGCTCCACCATCTCGGCCCCCGACCGCAGATGCGCCCCGGCGTGGGCCGGCAGCCACCCGTCCAATTCGTCGAGCCCTCGGTTCGCCCGCACCGCGGCGACCGCGGCGGCGAGCAGTTGCCGCTTCGGCACGGCGTAGTGCACGTTGTTGGTCGCCACCAGCGGCAACCCCCGCTCGCGCGCGAGGCCGGCAAGCACGTCGTTGTCGCGCGAGTCCAACGGATTGCCGTGGTCGATCAGTTCCACATACACCGCGTCGCGCCCGAACCGCTGCACGAGCGCATCGAGCTCGTCGCCGGCTGCCCGCGCCGCGGCGGCAGAAGCCGACGATGCCAGCGCCCGCCGCACGGCGCCCTTGCGGCATCCCGTCAGGATCGTGACATCGCCCGCGACCTGGTCGGCGACCTCGTCGAGGTCATAGACCGGCCGACCCTTCTCGGCGCCCCGCAACTGGGCGTGGGTGAGCGCTCCCGCCAACTGGTGATATCCCGCCTCACCCCGTGCGAGCACGAGCAGGTGCGCGCCCACCGGATCGGGTTCGCCGTTCTGCTTCTGCGGCAGATCCAGCGACAGCTCGGCGCCGAACACCGTCTTCAGCTGCAGCGAATCCGCCGCCTCAGCGAACCGGACGATGCCGTAGTACCCGTCATGATCGGTGACGGCGAGCGCGTGCAGCCCCAGCCGCTCGGCCTCTTCGGCGAGCTCTTCGGGCGACGATGCCCCGTCGAGGAACGAGTACGACGAGTGTGCGTGCAGCTCGGCGTACGGCACGGCGTCGACGGGGCGCTCGATACCCGCCGGCACGTACGGGCCGCGCTTGCGCGACCACGCCGGGCTGTCACCTCCGTCAGCACCGGCCGGCGCCCCTCCGGGGCGACGCCGATCGCTCAGCACGCGTTCGAGCTCCGACCACGCCACGGAGGGGTTGTCGAAGCCCATCAGCCCTCACCCCCGTATGCCCGCTCAGTCATATGCCCCCTCCAGCGTCCACACGCCGCCCTCGCAGACGAGCAGCAGCGCCACACCGTCGGCGTCGACGACCTGGAACCGATACGCACGGCGGGCGCGCGCCGCGTCCCATCCCCGCTCGATGACCGGCCACGGCCCTGCCCACGATTCGATCGCCCGCCGACGGTCGCCCTCGACGAGCACCCCGGGGGCGACCGTGAGCATGCCGCGCTCATCGACGTCGACGGCGAACCCGCCGAGCGTCGTCACCTCGACCGTCGGAGGCTCGGCGAACACCGTCGGCGGCAGCGGATCCGGAAGACTCCCCGGCCATGGCCGCGCCCGCTCCTTCGCCAGCACCGCACGATCACCCCACGGCACGAGCACCTGCCGCTCGGACAACCACCGTCCCCCGCCGATCGCCGGGGTGACGACACTGCGATGCCCGAGCATCGCCTGCACCCGAGAGAGGGCATGGTGCACGCGTTCTTCGGGAGCCGACCCGAAGATCGCGGGACGGTGGTGGGATGCCGCATCCACCGCCGCCGGCGAGATCCGCACGAGAGCGACACCGCTGCGCAACCCCTCGGCCTCTTCACCGAGCTGCCAGCGCACTCGGTCGACGACCGCCGCCGCATCGAACGACGCCGGGTGCAACCACACCCGCTCGCTGCGCTCGCCCCGGTCACCGACGAGTTCGACCCGCAGTTCGGTGCACACGAGGTCGACCGCGCCGAGCCCGGCGATGAACTCGTCGGCGGCGATCCGCATGCCGAACGCGACCTGGTCGGCGATCTCGACGGGCGGCTCGAACGCGACCTCGCGATGCAGCTCGGGAGGGGGCGTACGCGGCTGCACCGGTTGCGAATCACGCCCCCCGGCGAGGTCGCGCAGGCGCACACCGCGTTCGCTGAACCGTTCGCGCACCCGCTCTTCGGGCATCGCGGCGAACTCGCCCAGCGTCTGCACGCCCAGGCGGGCAAGGAGCCCGACGAGGTCGGTCTTCGGGCCGCGCACCGGGGGTGCACCGAACGAAGCGACATCGAGCACCCCGACAGGCAGGGGTGCGAGGAAGCCCGCCGCCCCTCCCGCGGGCACGACGAAGACCGGGTCGTGCGCGGTCGTCGCGGCCATCGCCGCCTGCTCGGCCGTGAACGGGCCGTCGGCGATCCCCACCCGAACGTCGTCGAGACCGAGGGCCCGCAGGTCGGAGAGCACCACGGCAGCGGCTTCGGCCTCTCCGCCGTAGTAGCGGGCCGGGCCCCGGGCGCGCAGCGCACACAGCCCCGGACGCACGAGCTGCACCCCCGGGGCGCGCTGTTCGACGGCGGCGACGACGGGCGCGAACGCGCGTTGGTCGCGTCCCTCATCGGCGGGCACCAGCGCGAGCGACGCGCATCGGGCCTGCGCATCACGCCGACGCTGCCCGCGACGGACGCCCTCGGCCCGCGCGGCGGCCGAGCACGCGACGATGTGGTTCGCCGCGACGACGGCGACCGGCGCAGCATCCTCAGCCCGGGCAGTGTCATCGGCGGGGGCACCGCCACCGGCAGGGTCACCGGCACGGGCGAGGGCGGTCACCGGCCAATCGGGAAACCACAGCACGAGACTGCGTTGAGGACCCCCCTGCATCAGCGGGCCCATCAGCCGGCCCTCGACAGGGCATCGGACGCTTCGTCGGCAACCGATCCGGCACCCGGCGCGAGGGGAACCAACCGCGGGGGCGCAGGTGCCGTGGCCTCAGGCGCCGCCACACCCCCGTGGGCATCCGGCAGCAGCACCCGCGAGCGCCGCGCGACCGGCCAGCGCCTGCTCGTCGCCGTGACGGTCACCGCGCGCTCGGCGAGATACCCGTGCCCCCGCCCGAGACCCGACCACGACACGTCGCCCACCTCGAGGGTCGCCTCGACCTGCGGCCATGGCCCCTGCACGAGCAACACCGCACCCCGCTCGCGCAACCGCCCCGCCAACCGCGCGATCTGTCCGTCAGGGGCACGCCCCGCCGGACGCACGGCGACGATCGGCAGCACATCGGCGATCGTCGCCGTCACCGTCAGCCACCGAGCACCGGGATCGGGCACGAGCACGAGCCGAGACAGGTCGACGCCCATCGACTCCGCCGCTTCTGCCCCGAGCCGCGGCATCCCGACCACACCGCACCATGATCCTGCCTGCGACGCCTGCGCGAGCAACCCGAACAGCAGCGACATCGACCGGGGAACCGAGTACGCCGCGCCGGGCCGCAACCCTCTGCCGGGCAGTACGTGCGCCAACGGCGGCGCGACGGGCAGCACCGGCGCATCGAGGGAACGCCCCTGAATCCGCTCGAGCTGCGCGCGCAGGCGCTGCACCTCGTCGGCCGGAGCACGGGTCGCCTGCACGAGTCCCCCCTCGAACGATCATTGGACGATCAATAGAACAGATGTTCTATTCCATCACTGTCGAGGGAGACTGTAAACCGGGTCTCCGACATCAGATTCGAAGATATCTCCGGAGCAAGATCACACCACTACGGCTTCCACCGGCATCCGTCGACGTCGGCGCCGCGGCATCGCCCCCAGCGCGATCCCGCCGAGCACGAGCGCGACGCCGACGACCTGCGCGGGACCGAACGGCTCCCCCGCGATCATCACCCCCAGAACCACCCCCGTCACGGGGTTGAGCAGGCCGACGATGCCGACGACACCCGGAGACAGCCGCCGCAACCCCGTGAACCAGGCGACGTAGGCCACCGCCGTCGCGATCAGCGTGACGTAGAGGAATCCGAGGCCCGATGAGACCGTCAACGGCGGCGGCGGACCCTCCACGAGCACCGCGGCCGGCAGCAGGACCAACGAGCCTCCGACGAGCTGCCACGACGCCATCGTCAGAGCCGGCACGTCCGATCCCCACTTCGTCGTGAGCACGAACCCGATCGATGAGGCGACCATCGCACCGAGGGATGCCGCGACACCCCACGGATCCACGACCGACACGTCGACGCCGAACATGATGCCCACCCCCGCGAGACCGACCGCCGCGCCCACGACCGCTGCCGCACGCGGACGTCGGTGCAGCAACAGCCACGCGAACAGCAGCATGCACGCCGCCGACGTCGACATCAGCGTGGCCGCCAACCCCGACGGCAGGCGTTGCCCGGCGATGTAGATGAGCACGAAGAATCCGCCGACGTTGAGCACACCGAGCACGAGTGAACGCCACCACCATGCCCCCGTCGGCAACCGGCGTGCGATCAGCAACAGCAGCAGGCCGGCCGGCAACGCGCGCAGCACTCCACCCCACAGCGGCGACTCCGGCGGCAGCAGATTGCGGGTCACGACATACGTGCTACCCCATGCCACCGGGGCGATCGCCGTGATGAGCACCCATCGCCACCATTTGTCTTCCATGGAAGCGATAATATCTCACCAGGAAGATAAATGACAGGTACCATGAACGGATGCCGCAGCCCGATCGTCTGGACATGATCCAGGAGGAGTGGCGACGCGAACGCCCCGACCTCGACCCCTCACCCCAGGCCGTGATCGGCAGACTCCACCGCGTCGCCCTGCTCTTGACCGAACGCCTGGTCGAGGTCTTCCACGAGTTCGACCTGAGCGAGGGTGAATTCGACGTGCTCGCCAGCCTCCGCCGCGCCGGATCCCCCTACGAGAGGGATGCCGGCCAGCTCGCCGACCACACCCTCGTCACCACCGGCGGACTCACCAAACGCGTCGACCGCCTCGAAGCCCGCGGCCTGGTCGAACGCCACGTCGGGGCAGCCGACGCCCGCAAACGTCTCGTGCGCCTCACCCCCGCCGGGCTGGACCTCATCGACCGCGCCTTCACGGCACACATGGCCAACGAGCACCGCCTGCTCGACGACCTCGGCCCCGACGACACCGCCGCGCTCGAACCGATCCTGGCCCGTTGGCTCGCGCGACTCGACGAGCGCTGAGGCGCCGTCAGGCGGCCAGCGCCAGGTACGGCTCCCACCTCGGATCGGTGCGGTCCGCTCCCCGCACCGTCCACTGCCCGCCGCGCGGCGGCTTGAGCGCCGAGCGCAACTCCCACCGCATCTCCTGCGGAGTGCGATCTCCCTTGACGTTGTTGCACCGCAGGCAACAGGCGACGAGGTTCTCCCACGAATCCTCACCCCCACGCGAGCGCGGCACGACATGATCGATCGTCGACGCCGACGATCCGCAATAACCACAACGGTGCCCGTCACGACGGAGCACCCCGCGTCGTGTGACCGGAACCCGTCGCGCACCGGGAACGCGCACGTAGCGGGTCAGCAGGATCACGGCGGGGCGGTCATAGGCGGCCCGCGTGCCCCACACCGGATCACCGTCGACGAGCTCGACGACGGTGGCCTTCTCGTTCATCACGAGCACCAGCGCTCGCTTGAACGACACGACGGCCAGGGGCTCATACCCCGCGTTCAGCACCAGAGTGCGCATTTCTCATCCTCTCGAACGGCCGGGACGGCTTCTCGGTTGTCCGGTTCGTGACGAGGAAATCGACGTCAGGGCATGAAAAAGGCGCTGTCTTTCACAGACAGCGCCCTGGCGCCACGGTCAGCCCGCGGCATCCACTCGTGCAATGCCGAAGGACATGGCGTCCCAGTGCATCCATGGTGCGGATGCGAGGTACCTCGCCCATCGGCTCCCTCCGCTTCTCTCAGCGTCGGGAACAGGGTAACGCACCGACCGGCGCGTTCGGCCGGAGACCGGTGAACGACCGGTGGCGTGTCGCCGA
The DNA here is from genome assembly GCF_042677105.1 of Microbacterium koreense. NCBI lineage: Bacteria > Bacillati > Actinomycetota > Actinomycetes > Micrococcales > Microbacteriaceae > Microbacterium > Microbacterium koreense. The sequence continues at coordinate 1,352,043 of NZ_JBHTIM010000001.1, read as the reverse complement.
ACGGCGGATCAGCCGGCGTTGGCCTGCAGCCACGCCCACGGGTCGACGATCGAGTTGTTGATCCGCACCTCGAAGTGCAGGTGGTTGGCCGTCGAACTGCCGGTGCTGCCGACCAGCCCGATGAGCTGACCGGGGGCGACCGTCTGACCGGCGACGACCTGACGGCTGCCGTAGGTCATGTGACCGTAGAGGGTCGAGACACGCTGACCCGCGATGACATGGTCGATGATGACCGCGACGCCGTACCCGAAGTAGCCTTCGGACGACAGCCGCACGACGCCACCCGCGGCGGCGTACAGCGGCGTGCCGCCGGGTGCGAGCAGGTCGACTCCCTGGTGGTAGCCCGAATCGCCGAGACCGCGACCCTTCGTGAAGTTGTGGATCGGCCAGCGCACCTCACCGGTGCCGGGAGCGGTGAGGCTGACGTTCACGGGCGGAGCCGCCGACAGCGACGCCGCTGCTGCGGCCTGGGCCTTCGCACGGGCGAGAGCCGCCTCGGCGGCCTTCTGCTTGGCGATCTCGTCTTCGGTCGTGGCCGAGTAGCTGCTGCGTTCGAGTTCGGTGGCGGTCGCATCCGAGGCGACGACCAGCGACTGCGCGTCATTCGCGGCGATCTGCTGAAGCGTCTGGGCCTCTTCGACCGGAAGCTGCGTGCTCGCGGCGTACGCGGGCAGGGCGACGGTTGCGACGAGTCCGCCGACGATCGCAAAGGTGGCGACGGTACGCATCGGCTTGCGGGCCTTGCCGGCCGCAGGCTTCGCGGCGGGCGTCGGCGCGGCGGCGGTGCGTCGCGCGGTCACGGCGGTGGCGCGCTTCTTGAGGCTCGCGCGGGCACGCCCGCGGCGCGTGAGTGGAGCCTGCTCGCCCTGCGGCTCTGCCACGGGGTTGTCGTTCTCGTCAGCCAATACGTCCTCCGGCGCCTCTACGCCGGAGCGCCGGTTCGTCGGAGCTCGATGATCGGGGCACCGTTATCTGCTTCACCACACAGACGACGAACCGGTGAGGCAGTCCGTGTGGGGTCTCGGGCGGGCTTCTCGCCATGAGACTGTTCGAGGCTACCCGATGGTAACGAATATGTCACGTTGAGCGCGCCGGATCGAGAGAAGCGGATGCCGGCGGCCCGCCGCATCCGCTCAGATCTCGTCGGCGACGAGGAAGACGTGCGACGCGACCTCGACGGGCAGCTCGAGCGCCTGCTCGTTGCCGTCCATTTCGACCAGCACGTACCCCTCGTTGTAGCGGAAGCGTCCGGGGGCGCCCGGAACCACGCCCGCCGCTTGCAACTGCTGCAGCAGTTCGGGGTCGACCTGTGCGGGCTCGGCCAAGCGGCGAACGGTGCCCTCGATCGGCTCACCGACCGCATCGAGTTTCGCGACCAGGCCGATCACGCCCTGCTCGAACTGGATCGACGGCACATCGCCGAGAAGGTCCAGCCCCGGGATCGGGTTGCCGTACGGCGACTCGGTCGGGTGGCCCAGTAGCTCGATGAGGCGCCGTTCGACCTGCTCGCTCATGACGTGCTCCCATCGGCAGGCCTCTTCGTGCACGTACGCCCAGTCGAGGCCGATGACATCCGACAGCAGACGCTCGGCGAGCCGGTGCTTGCGCATGACGTCGACCGCCTTCTGGCGCCCGTCCTCGGTCAGCTCGAGCGTGCGGTTCTCGGTGACGATCACCAGCCCGTCGCGCTCCATACGGCCGACCGTCTGCGACACCGTCGGCCCGGAGTGACCGAGACGCTCCGAGATGCGCGCACGCAACGGCTGGATGTTCTCCTCTTCGAGCTCGAGGATCGTCCGCAGGTACATCTCGGTGGTGTCGATGAGATCGGTCATTGCGACTCTTCCTCGCGAAGGGGACAGGTAAGGACAGCCTACCCAGCGCCGTGGACATCGAGCCCGACGACCCCGCCGCCGTGGGCGAACGGCGGATGCGGCATCCCTTCTAGAATCGGTCGCATGCCCCACGTCGTGCTCCCCCGTGACATCCTGCCCTCCGACGGCCGCTTCGGCGCGGGTCCGTCGAAGATCCGCCCGGCGCAGCTCGACGCGCTGACCGGCCCCGGTGCCGCGGTGCTCGGCACGTCGCACCGCCAGGCTCCGGTCAAGGACCTCGTCGGTCGGGTGCGCGCACGGCTGCACGAGATCTTCCGCCTCCCCGAGGGCTACGAGGTGATCCTCGGCAACGGCGGATCGACCGCGTTCTGGGATGCGGCCGCCTTCGGCCTCATCGAGCGTCGCTCGCAGAACCTCGTCTTCGGCGAGTTCGGCGGCAAGTTCGCCGCCGCCGCGAAGGCCCCCTGGCTCGAGGCGCCCGACGTGCGCAACGCGCCGGCCGGGTCGCTCGCCACCGCTGAGGTCATCGAGGGCGTCGACGTCTACGCCTGGCCGCACAACGAGACCTCCACGGGTGTCACCGCTGCGGTCACCCGCGTGCACGGCGACGACGGAGCGCTCACCGTCATCGACGCGACCAGCGCGGCCGGCGGCATCGACTTCTCGATCCACGAAGCCGACGTCTACTACTTCGCGCCGCAGAAGAACCTCGGCTCCGACGGCGGAATCTGGTTCGCCCTCGTCTCACCGGCGGCGATCGAGCGCATCGAGCGGATCGCAGCATCCGGGCGCTACATCCCCGACTTCCTGAGCCTCAAGAACGCCCTGGACAACTCGCGGTTGCACCAGACCCTCAACACCCCGGCGCTGACGACTCTGCTGCTGCTCGACTCGCAGCTCGGCTGGATCCGCGACAACGGTGGCCTCCAGTGGGCCGATGCCCGCACCCGCGAATCGTCGCAGGCGCTCTACGACTGGGCCGATGCCTCGACGTTCGCGACACCGTTCGTGACGGATGCCGCACACCGCTCCCCCGTCGTGGCCACGATCGACTTCGACGACAGCGTCGACGCCGCCGCCGTCGCCAAGAGCTTGCGCGCGAACGGCATCGTCGACACCGAGCCGTACCGCAAGCTCGGGCGCAACCAGCTCCGTGTCGCGACGTTCGTGTCGATCGAGCCCGAGGATGTGCGCCGACTCATCCGCTGCATCGACTTCACGATCGACGCGCTGCGCAGCTGACGCCGACGCGGGATGACGCCGACGCGTCAGTCTTCGTCGTCGGAGTCGGAGTCGTCGGAGTCGTCTTCGTCGTCGTCGGAGTCGTCTTCGTCGTCGTCGGAGTCGTCGTCGTCGGAGTCGTCGTCGGAATCGTCGTCGGAATCGTCGTCGTCCGAGTCTTCATCGTCGTCTTCGTCGTCGTCCGCCAGCTCGTCGATGTCGACACCGTCGACGTCGCCGGAGTGGAGGATCGGCGACCCGTCGTCGTCGAAATCGGCGGCATCGAGGTCGTCGACGTCGTCGAGGTCGTCCTCCGACAGATCGTCGCCGTCGTCCGAGTCGTCACCCGCGTCGTCGGAGTCTGCGGCCTGCGCAGCCTGCGCCGCGTGATACTCAGCCAGCCGAACCGCCCACGGCACCCAGTCGGGCGCGAGCAGCGCGCCGTCGCCGGGGAGCAACTCCGCCTCGAGCACCGTCGGGTCCTCGCCCTCGACGCGGGCGACGCTGACCGTCCAGTACCAGCCGGGATATCCCGCGAGACGGTTCTCGAAGCGCAACGAGACGACTCCGTCGCCCTCGAGGCGGTATCCCGCCGGTGGGCCGATCGTCGGCTCCGGCGTGATCTCCCGCAGCGCGGCGAGCGCGAGGTCGTGCGCGTCGAGTAGCGCCGGGTCGGGCTGCACGGCTTCCACCGCGGCGTCGGCGATCTCCGGCGTCTCCGGTGCGTCAGGCGTCGAGCTCATCGGCGACCTTGCGTAGCAGGGCGGCGATCTTCTTCGAGTGCGAATTGCTGGGGTAGCGGCCGCGACGCAGGTCGCCGCCGATACCGTCAAGCAGCTTCACGAGGTCCTCGACGATGACCGCCATGTCGTCGGCGGGCTTGCGCGAACGCTTCGCGAGGCTGACGGGCGCTTCGAGCACCCGCACCGAGAGCGCCTGCAGACCGCGCTTGCCGTCGGCGACGCCGAATTCGAGACGGGTACCGGCCTTGAGGGCGTCGGTACCTGCGGGCAGAGCAGTGGCGTGCAAGAAGACGTCTTCGCCCTCATCGGTCGTGATGAAGCCGAAGCCCTTCGCCTCGTCGTAGAACCTGACCTTGCCGGTGGGCATGCGAACCTCGCTGAAGAACACGCCGCGAAGCGGCGGGAGAAACGGAATCAGGGCGCGGAAAGCCCCCTGTCAAGCCTAGGGCACATGACCGCCGGAGTATCCTTGGTCGGATGAGCCCGCGCACACCCGGCGAAGACGTCCCGGTCCGCCGCATCGACCGCATCCTGGCGTTCATGTCCCTCGGCATCGCCATCCTGTCGATCGTGTGCTTCTTCGCGATCATGATCAGCACCGCCACCGGCATGGAACAGGCCGACTACAGCACCGGAATCTGGCCGGTCGTCACGGCGATCCCGTTGTTCGGTCTGCCGCTCGCATTCATCCTCATCCTCGTCCTGCTCATCATGAGCTTCGTACGCCGCGCTCGCGCCAATCGCGGTGGCTGAGTGACCTCCGACGAGCGCGCTCTCGCGACCTGGCTCTCCGAGCGCGACGACATCGCGCTGGCGACGGTGTTCGCCACCCGCGGCGTGAACCCGGCTGCCGGGTGGGGTGACTTCTTCGACGCCGCCGCGGCGCTGTTGGATCCCGCGGCGGTCGACCGCACACTCATCGGACTCCCACGCGGCGCCCTGGCCGCCCTCGCTCGGGCCGACCGTACCGGCCTCGACCCCGCGCTCGCCCTCGCCGACGATGAGCGCATCTACGATGCGGTGACCGATCGGCTCGCGCTCCTGCGCGACCGGCACCCGGACGCGTTCATCGACGTGATCGCCGTGGCCGACCCACCCGTCGGAGGGGAGGCCGCCGCGGCCGAGCGCGCGTTCTCGGCTGCGGGCGCCCTCGCCGACATCCTGCTGTCGACACTGCATGCCAGCTTGAGCCGGACCGGCGCGGGCCCGGTGAGCGCGTCCGACCGCAAGCGCCTCATCGACGGCGGTGCCATCGACACCGCCGAAGAGCTCGAAGAGCTCGTCACCGCTGCCGAGGCAGCCGGGCTCATCGAGGGCGTCGGACGCGAATGGATCGTCACCGACGCCGGCGAACGCTGGCTCGAAGCGTCCACCGCCGACCGCTGGGCCGTGATCGTGCACGGACTGATCGACGCCCTCCCCGCCGGAATCCGCCGCGGCCACGGCATCCTCCCCCTCTCGCAGTGGGCGGACGCTCGGCCCCTCGATCCCGCGTGGCCGGGGCGCGCCGACCTCCTCACCCGCATCGCGGTGCGGTGGGGACTGGCAGCCGACGACGGTTCCGAACCGGAGTGGGGCGCGTCGCTGCGGGCCGGCGAAGCGCTCGATACGACCACCTTCGCCGCGCAGCTTCCCGCCGAGATCGACCGCGTCTACCTGCAAGCCGACCTCACGGCGATCGCCCCGGGCCCGCTGGCCCCGGCACTTGATGTGCGGCTGCGCCGCATCGCACGGCGCGAGTCGCGGGCTCAGGCATCCACCTATCGCTTCACCGCCGAGTCGCTCGCGGCGGGAATGACCGAGGGCGAGACCGCCGAAGGGATCAGCGAGTTCCTGACCGGACTGTCGCTCACCGGCATCCCCCAACCGTTGGCCTATCTGCTCGAGTCCACGGCATCCCGCCACGGACTCGTCCGTGTGCGCGTCGACGCGGTCACGGGCCGTACACACGTCGAGAGCACGGACGCGGCGCTCCTGGACGCGCTCGCGGTCGATCAGGCCCTGCGTCCCCTGGGGCTCGTGCCCACCGAGTCGGGACTCGTCTCGCGCGTGGCGCGGGATGCCGTGTACTGGGCCCTCGCCGACGCGCGCTACCCCGTCACCGCCCTCGACACCGCGGGCTCGCCCGAACCGGTCCACCGCCGCACGCCGCCGCCGGTCACCCGCGAGTCGGGCGACGCCCCCGCACGCTACGCGGATCTCATCGCCGCCCTGCGGGTGAGCCACGACGACGATGACGATGCCGCCTGGCTCGGCCGCGAACTCGACCAGGCCGTGCGCGCCCGCGCGACCGTCATCGTCGATGTGCGGCTTCCCGACGGATCCCAGCGCTCGTTCACGCTCGAGGCGACCGGACTCGGCGGCGGACGGATGCGCGGACTCGACCGCGGGGCGGACATCGAGCGCACCCTGCCGATCTCGAGCATCGTGAGCGTGCGCCCCGCGTGAGCGTCGCCGGTAGACTGGCACGTTATGGCTGACGGACCTCTCATCGTGCAGAGCGACCGGACGGTGCTGCTGGAGGTGGCGCATCCGGACGCGGAGAACGCGCGCCACGAACTGGCGATCTTCGCCGAACTCGAGCGCGCCCCCGAGCACATCCACACGTACCGGATCACGCGGTTGGGGCTGTGGAACGCTCGCGCGGCCGGACACGAAGCACAGGACATGCTCGACACCCTCGACCGCTGGTCTCGCTTCCCCGTGCCGCCGTCGGTGTCACTCGACATCGGCGAAACGGTCAGACGCTACGGACGCCTGCGCATCGAGCGCGACGATGAAGGACAGCTGGTCCTGACATCGACGGATGCCGCAGTCCTCGCCGAAGTCACCCGCAACAAGCGCATCCAACCGCTGCTGATCGGCAACCCGGCTCCCGGAACCTTTCTCGTCGATGCGTGGGCGCGCGGTCACATCAAGCAGGAGCTCCTCAAGATCGGGTGGCCCGCCGAAGACCTCGCCGGCTACACCCCCGGCACCCCGCACGAGATCGACCTCGACGAGTCCGATTGGACCCTGCGCCCCTACCAGCGCAAGGCCGTCGACACCTTCAGTGCCGGCGGTTCGGGGGTCGTCGTGTTGCCCTGCGGGGCGGGCAAGACCCTCGTCGGCGCGGCTGCGATGGCCGACACCAAGACGACGACGCTGATCCTCGTCACCAACACCGTGAGCGCCCGTCAGTGGCGCGACGAACTGCTCAAACGGACGTCGCTCACCCCCGAAGAGATCGGCGAGTATTCGGGGCAGTCCAAAGAGGTCAAGCCCGTCACGATCGCGACCTACCAGATCCTCACCGCGAAGCGGAAGGGCGAATACGCCCACCTGGCGCTCCTCGACGCGCTGGACTGGGGTCTCATCGTCTACGACGAGGTGCATCTGCTGCCTGCCCCGGTGTTCAAGCTCACCGCCGACCTGCAGGCGCGACGGCGCCTGGGTCTCACCGCGACCCTCGTACGCGAGGACGGACGCGAGGGCGACGTCTTCAGCCTCATCGGCCCCAAGCGCTTCGACGCGCCGTGGAAGGAGATCGAGGCGCAGGGCTTCATTTCTCCGGCCGTCTGCTACGAGGTCCGTGTGGACCTGCCCGCCGACGAACGGCTGGAGTACGCCGCCGCGGCCGACGATGAGCGCTACCGCCTGGCAGCGACAGCCGCCGCCAAGATCGACGTGGTCCGAGGTCTCGTCGCCCGCCACCGCGGCGAGCGCATCCTGATCATCGGACAGTACCTCGACCAGATCGACGTGCTCGCCGAGGCGCTGGATGCCCCCAAGATCACCGGCCAGACACCCGTCGACGAGCGCGAAGAGCTCTACCAGGCGTTCCGCGAGGGCACGATCGACGTGCTCGTCGTCTCGAAGGTGGCGAACTTCTCGATCGACCTGCCCGAGGCCTCGGTCGCGATCCAGGTGTCGGGGTCGTTCGGCTCGCGGCAAGAAGAAGCCCAGCGCCTCGGGCGCCTCCTGCGCCCCAAGAAGACCGCGGACACCGCAAGCTTCTACACGCTGATCGCACGGGACACCGTCGATCAGGACTTCGCCCAGAACCGCCAGCGGTTCCTCGCCGAACAGGGTTACAGCTACACGATCCTCGACGCCGACACCCTCACCGCCGCGTAGGCACGGACTCAGCCCTCGAGCATTCCCTGCTCGCCGAGGAGCTTGGCCATGCGGCGGAACATCAGGTCGGCCGGATGCGTGTGGTCGGGCAGGTTCGACTCGTTGGCGAACACGACGATCGTCGCGCCCGAGGTCGGCTCGTGGAACACCGCAGAGGTGTAGCCGAGACCTTCCCCGTTGTGACCCCACCACCCGCCGGTCTCGCCGATGCCGAGCGCGTACAGGTCATAGGGCGGCCCGGCATCCAACGGACCGCCGACGAGCCGCTCTTCCTGGGTCTCGGGTTCGAGCAACGCGCCGTCGGCGAGCACCTCGGCCCACTCGGCCGCGTCGGCGAGCGTCGAGACCATCGATCCCGCGGGCCCGAAGATCGAGAAGTTCTGCGGCACGGGCTCGCGCGGCTCCTCCTCGGGGACATACCCCTCGGCGTGGGGCGCCGTCCACTCGGCGACGTCGACCATGTAGCGCGTGTCGTCGAGGCCGAGCGGTTGCAGGATCCGCTCATCGAGAGCCTCGGCGAACGGCATCCCGGTCACCGCTTCGACGACCTTTCCGATGAGGTTCGTGTTCGCGTTGGTGTAGATGCGTTCGGCCCCGGGCTCGAACTGGGCGGGCTGACCGAGCACGAAGGCATTGAGATCGTCCAGCGTGAAGATGCGGTCGGGGTCGGCGGTGTAGTCCTCGAGGAACGCCTCGCCGGTGTAGTCGGCGTTGCCGCTGGTCATGCCCGCAAGCTCCCGCAGGGTGATCCGATCACCATCCGTCACCCCGTCGACGTACTGAGCGATCGTGTCATCGAGCGAGACATCGCCCTCGTCGACCAGCTGGAGCAGCAGGGTCACGGTGAACGACTTCGTGATGCTGCGCAACGGCCACGACATCTCCGTCGTCGCCGGCACGTCCGCCGCGATGTCGGCGAGGCCCGCCGCCGACGTCCACGCACCCTCCCCCGGAACCCACACGCCCGCCACCGCACCGGGGACGTCGAAGGAGGTCATCGTGTCCTCCATCACGCTCTGCAGCTCGCCCTGCAGCACGACGGGCAGATCTCCGTCGACGGGCGACTCGGTGGGCGTCGCCCGCTCGTCATCGGCGGGCACGCACGCGACGAGCGCGAGCACCGCCACCAACGACGCGGCGACCGCCGCGCGACGGACCGAAACGACAGGACGCACCATGGCGTGACTCCTCGGAGCACTCGGGGGAAGATGACCGATGCCCCGAACACGGTCGGGGCAGTCGAGTCAGACCATAGCGGATGCCGCGGCCCGCTCCCTGGGCAACGACCCTCCACTCGGCGGCGTTCCGGTCGATATCCAGCGAGCGCAAGCCAACCGGTGCCAGTATGGGCCTATGACGGCACCCCGCATCCTCGTTGTCGACGACGAGCCGAACATCCGCGACCTGCTCATCCAGAGTCTCCGATTCGCCGGATTCCAGGTCAAAGCGGTCGCCAACGGCGCCCAGACGATCTCGGCCGTTCTCGAAGAAGAGCCCGACCTGATCATCCTCGACGTCATGCTGCCCGACATGAACGGCTTCAGCGTCACCAAGCGTCTCCGAAGCGCCGGTTACACCGCGCCGATCCTCTTCCTCACCGCGAAGGACGAGACCGACGACAAGATCGCCGGTCTCAACGCCGGCGGCGACGACTACGTCACCAAGCCGTTCTCGCTCGACGAGATCGTGGCCCGCATCCAGGCGATCCTGCGGCGCACGATGCAGGCCGACGAGGAGTCGGTCATCCGCACCGGCGAGCTCACGATGGATCAGGACACCCACGACGTGTTCGTCGGCGACGTGTCCATCGACCTCAGCCCGACCGAGTTCAAGCTGCTGCGGTATCTCATGCTCAACCCCAACCGCGTGCTGTCGAAGGCGCAGATCCTCGACCATGTGTGGGAGTACGACTTCAACGGCGACGCCGGCATCGTCGAGAGTTACATCTCGTACCTGCGCCGCAAGATCGACCCGCATTCGTCCGAACCGCTGATCCAGACCAAGCGCGGCTTCGGGTACATGCTCAAGGCGGGAAAGTCCGCCTGATCGGCGGCTGATCGGAGGCGTCCGCGTGGCGCACAAGAGCGACGCGATCACGCGCTGGTGGCGCGGGACGAGCCTGCGCGCCAAGGTGACCGGGGTCACGGTGACCCTGCTGGTGCTCGGGCTCTTCGCGGCGGGGATCGGCACGATGGCGTTCCTGCGCAACACGCTCATCGTCAATCTCGACGAACAGCTCCGCTCGCTCGCGCCGTCCGACCTCGCGAGCGGTCTCATGGACATCCAGGTCGACGGCGGCGAGGTGTCCTTCTACGACGACGAATCGTCGCCGACCCAGTACTTCATCGCGATGTACGACAGCGAGGGCACCCGCGTCGCGGTGGCCGGCGGCGACGGCGCCCCTCCTCCGGCCTTTCCCGAGTACTACTCGCTCGACAACCACGCCTCGCAGGGCACCGTCCCCTTCGCGCTTCCCAGTTCCACCGGCGGCGCGGTCTTCCACGCCAGCGCCGATATCTACGTCGTTCCGGGCGTGAGTGAGCTGTTCACGCAGATGGTCGCGCTGCCGACATCGTCGATCAACCAGGTCGTGGCGACTTACATCGGCATCTACGGCATCCTGGCACTGCTGATCCTCGTCGCCGGCGCGTTCGCGACGCGGTATCTCGTGACCTTCGCCTTCCGCAGCCTCGGACAGGTCGAAACCACCGCCGACCTGATCGCCGCGGGTGATTTCAGCCAACGCATGAGCGACATCGAGCCGAAGACCACCGAGGTGGGGCGTCTGAAGAGCGCCATCAACGCGATGCTCGGCCGCGTGGATGCCGCGATCACGCAGCGCGATGCGACCGTGCGGCAGATGCGGCGCTTCATCGGCGACGCGAGCCACGAACTGCGCACGCCGCTGGTGACCGTGCGCGGCTACGCCGAGCTCTATCGGATGGGGGCGATCCGCGGCGACGAGGACGTCGCCCAGGCGATGAGCCGCATCGAGTCCGAGGCCAAGCGCATGGGGTTGCTCGTCGAAGACCTTCTGGCCCTCGCGCGCCTGGACGAGAAGCGCGATGTGGTGATCGTGCCGGTGGATCTGCGCCCGATCGCGCGGGATGCCGCGATGGACGTGCGTGCGACGGCACCGCAGCGCACGGTGACCGTCTTCGACACGACCGCGACCGCGACGACACCACCGCCGACGACCGAGACCGCCGCACCGACCGACGCGCGCCCCGAGCGTAAGCGCCCCGCTGCACGGGGAGTCTCCCTCGCGCGACTGCGTCGCCGGCCTCGTCCGCCCGCGCCTCCGGCTCAGCCCGAACCGCTCACGGACGTCATCGAGGTCCCCGTCGACAGCGGCCCCGTCGATCTTCGGGCACCGGTCGTGCGCGGCGATGAGAACCGCATCCGTCAGGTCGTCACGAACCTCATCGGCAACGCACGTCGGTTCACCGCCGAAAACTCGCCGATCGATCTGCGCCTGGGCATCGACCCGATCACCGCGATGGGCTGGATCGAGGTCGTCGACCACGGCGAGGGGATCCCCGATCAGATCAAGGACAAGATCTTCCAGCGGTTCTGGCGGGCCGACACCTCCCGTGCTCGCGAGACGGGAGGCACCGGCCTGGGGCTGTCGATCGTCGCATCCGTCGTCGAAGCGCTCCACGGCACGGTGAGCGTCGCTGACACGCCCGGCGGCGGCGCGACCTTCCGGCTGTCGTTCCCCCTCGCCGAAGACCGCGCCGCGGCGGACTACGCGCACATCGAAACCCAACCGCTTCCGCGGCTTCCGAAGTCGGCCATCGAGGATTGATCCCGTCCTCCCCAGGCAGCTCGGGCCGGTCTGACTCCCCTGCCGGATGCGGCGCGCTCCGGCGCCGACGCGGCCTGCCTAGCGTGGGCGACAGCGGTGCGGCATCCGCCCGCTTCCGAGCCGAAGGGAACCGCCATGGCCGTCTTCTCCGTCGACAGCGACGCCGTACTCACCTCCACCGCCGCAGTACGCGGCACGATCGACCGCCTGCAGGCCGAGGTCGCGGCGCTCATGTCGCAGCTCACGCACCTCCAGGGATCATGGACCGGCGCGGCGTCCGTCGCCTTCCAGTCGACCGTCGAGCAGTGGCGGGCGACCCAGCGCACCGTCGAGGACTCGCTGGCCGGGATCAACACCGCGCTGGCAGCGGCCGGTCGTCAGTACGCCGACGCCGAGCAGGCCTCGATGAGCCTGTTCCGCTGACGCGTTCTCACACGCAACGACGAAGGCCCCCTCCGAAGAGGGGGCCTTCATACGTGGTGTGGATCAGAAGTCCATGCCACCGGTGGGGTCAGCCGGAGCCGGAGCAGCCTTCTCGGGCTTGTCGGCGACGACGGCCTCGGTGGTGAGGAACAGACCCGCGATCGACGCGGCGTTCTGCAGCGCCGAACGGGTGACCTTCACCGGGTCGTTGATGCCGGCAGCGAGCATGTCGACGTACTCGCCCGTGGCTGCGTTGAGGCCCTGGCCCTGCGGCAGCTCGGCGACCTTGTTGGCGACGACGCCCGGCTCGAGACCGGCGTTCAGCGCGATCTGCTTGAGCGGAGCCTCGATGGCCACCTTGACGATGTTCGCACCGGTTGCCTCGTCACCGACGAGCTCGAGCACGGCGAACGCGGTCTTGCCGGCCTGGATGAGCGCCACGCCACCACCGGGGACGATGCCCTCGTCGACGGCCGCCTTCGCGTTGCGCACGGCGTCCTCGATGCGGTGCTTGCGCTCCTTGAGCTCGACCTCCGTCGCCGCACCCGCCTTGATGACGGCCACGCCGCCGGCGAGCTTGGCAAGACGCTCCTGGAGCTTCTCGCGGTCGTAGTCGCTGTCGGTGTTGTCGATCTCGCGGCGGATCTGGGTCACGCGACCTTCGATCTGCTCGGCGTCACCGGCACCCTCGACGATCGTGGTCTCGTCCTTGGTGACGATGACCTTGCGCGCACGGCCGAGAAGGTCGAGCGTGGTGTTCTCGAGCTTGAGGCCGACCTCTTCGGTGATGACCTGACCACCGGTGAGGATCGCGATGTCCTGCAGCTGCGCCTTGCGGCGGTCGCCGAAGCCGGGGGCCTTGACGGCGACCGACTTGAAGATGCCACGGATCTTGTTGAGGACGAGGGTCGCGAGGGCTTCACCCTCGACGTCCTCGGCGATGATGACGAGTTCCTTGCCGTCCTGGATCACCTTGTCGACGATCGGCAGCAGGTCCTTGATGTTGCCGATCTTCTGGTTGGCGATGAGGATGTACGGGTCCTCGAAGACGGCTTCCTGGCGGTCGGGGTCGGTCACGAAGTAGGGGTTGATGTATCCCTTGTCGAAACGCATACCCTCGGTGAGCTCGAGCTCGGTGCCGAACGTCTGCGACTCCTCGACGGTGACGACGCCTTCCTTGCCGACCTTGTCGATCGCCTCGGCGATCAGGTCACCGATCTCCTTGTCGCCGGCCGAGATCGACGCGGTCGCGGCGATCTCTTCCTTGGTCTCGACGTCCTTGGCGTCCGAGAGCAGCTGCTCGGTGAGCGCCTTGACGGCCTTCTCGATGCCGCGCTTGAGCGAGATCGGGTCGGCGCCGGCCGCGACGTTGCGCAGGCCCTCACGCACGAGCGCCTGAGCGAGAACCGTGGCGGTCGTGGTGCCGTCACCGGCGACGTCGTCGGTCTTCTTCGCGACCTCCTTGACGAGCTCCGCGCCGATCTTCTCGTAGGGGTCCTCGAGCTCGATCTCCTTGGCGATGGAGACACCGTCGTTCGTGATCGTGGGGGCGCCCCACTTCTTCTCGAGCACGACGTTGCGGCCACGCGGGCCGAGCGTCACCTTCACGGCGTCGGCCAGCGTGTTCAGGCCGCGCTCGAGGCCGCGGCGGGCCTCCTCGTCGAAAGCGATGATCTTTGCCATGTGTGTGTCGTCCCTCCCGGACGTTGGCTTGTGGAATTAGCACTCACTGAGACTGAGTGCTAACCACATTCTGGCACTCGCCCTATGCGAGTGCAAGCCGCGGTCGCGGGAGCGCCGACACACAGCGCCCTCGATTCGCCGTGGACACGGCGGTGCAGGTCAGGCGATGACGCGCACCGCCTCCGCCTGCGGCCCCTTCTGGCCGGCGCCGACGGTGAATTCGACGCTCTGACCCTCCTCGAGTACGCGGAAACCGGTCATGTCGATGTTCGAGTAGTGGACGAAGACGTCATCGCCGCCTTCCTGCGTGATGAAGCCGAAGCCCTTCTCGGCGTTGAACCACTTGACGGTGCCCTGGGTCATGCGAATCTCCTGATGGTGCGGGGTCATCGCAAGAATAGGCAGGCTCTCCGCCGCAGATCGTCCGGAGCGACGGATCGTGACACGCGCGCATCCGAGTGTTTACGCCGCCGAAACACAACGCCCCATTTCGGTGCGTCAGGACGTCGGCGACGGTGTCGGCGGAGTGGCGGTGCGATCCAGCCCGATCACGATCGTGAGCTGCTTCGCCTCGGGGTCATCGCCCAAGACGTACACCTCGCTGAGCTCGATCTCGGCACCGCCGATGACGTCGGCGAGACCCCTCGCCGCGGCCTCGTGGTCGGCCGTCGCGTAGTAGACCGTGGTGGTGGGGAAGTCGTCGGAGCCCGCTTCGCCGGGTTGCACCATGTCTTCGGCCCAGCCGGCGGCCACGACCGTCGCCTTCATCTGCGTCGCGAGTCCCGGCTCCGGCGTCGCGTTGAGGATCACGACGTCGTACGAAGTGTCGACCACACCCTCCACCTCGACGGTGGGTGTGGGGGTCGGCGTGGGTTCGGGAAACAGGACGATGCGGCCCGATGCAAGGAGCGTCCCGAAGATGCCGATGAGGATGAGCACGATCGTGGCGATGAGCGCCCAAAGAAAGATGACCCCCGCGCGCATGCGGGGGTTCTCGGCTCGGTGCGCCCCCACGCGACCGACGTCCGCGGGGATGTCGTCGAAGCGATCCCGGGGGTAGGTCGTTTTCGGCACCCCCCGATCGTACCGGGCGGCTCCGCGCCCGCTGGAATCCGCGGTGTCAGCGGATGCCGGTGGCCCCGCCGGCGCGGGCCGGCGCGCGCTCGTCGCGCCGTCGACGGAGGCGGTGCACGAGCATCGGGTCGTGCGCCTGCGCGTCCTGGGTGTCGATCAACCGCCCGAGGAGTTGGTAGTACCGCGCCGGTGACAGATCGAGCTGTTCGCGGATCGCTTCTTCCTTCGCACCGACATGGCGCCCCCACTCCGCCTCGAAGGCGAGAATGGCGCGGTCGCGGTCGGTCAAGGGCACGCGTTCACGCTACCCGCGTGTGGGCGATTGTCCGGCGCGCCACTCCACGCTCGCACCGAGTGGATCGACATCGGCGACAGGACGCCCGTCGATCGCCAAGACGAATCCCCTCCAGGCGTCGCCGTCGAGGGGCGGATGCCACGCGTCGGGCAGCGTCGGCGGGTCGATCGTGATCCACACCGCGTCGATCTCGGCCAGTGCACCGCGCAGCGCCTCACGGCCGGCACGTGGAATGTGCGGGAACACCCCCGGCGTCGTGATCACGAGCGTGACGCCGGCGGGTGCCTGCTCGGCGAGCGCGGCGATGACACCGGGCCGGGTCGCATCACCCCGCACGAGCGTCGGTGGATCCGCTGCCGCGACGTCCAGGGCCGCGGCGATCCGTTCGACCCGCCCGGTCTCGCCCGGCCAGGGCAGCGCGGTGAGGAATCGGCGGTCTGCGGCATCCCGCGCATCGAGCGGAGCGAGATCGATCCCGGCCCTCCAGACGACATCGGGCAACCGCGTGCGCGGCGCTCCCCGCATCCGAGACGTGAGCACGACCGGCGACACCCCGCCGGGCGGATCCAGCGACGGTCCCTCGTCGTAGCGGTACGAATAGCGATCGGGGTACAGGCACAGCCCTGCGCTCGCCCCGATCTCGAGCAACGCGATCGGCCCGTCCACCGTCGACAACGCGGGGAGGAGCGCGGCACACCGCAACGGCTCGTTCGTCTGCAGGCTGCGACGAGATACCTCCGACACGAGATCGTGCGCGTGGTCGATGACCCACGCCGACCAGTCATCGGTGTCGGTCGGTGCGCCCAGCATCCGCGTCACGGCGAACACGAGCGGCGGCTGGCGGCGCGTCTCGGGGATGCCGACGAACACCGCCGTCACATCGGCACGACGCGCGACGGCCTCGGCCCACGCACGGTACACCTCGGACCGGCCCGGCGCCTCGCCGTCGGCGAAGCGTCGGTAACGCTCCATGACGGCGGCGGTGGCGGCATCCGCGTGCATCGTCCCATTCTCGTAGGGGATCCCCAGCGTGCGCGATCCCCCACGCGCGCACCTGGGGTTGAATGGAACGCAGGAGGTTCCCATGACGTATGCGGTGAACAAGAGTGACGCCGAGTGGCGCGAGAAGCTCAGCGCGGAACAGTACGCGGTGCTGCGGCAGTCCGGCACGGAGCGTGCATGGACCGGCGAACTCCTCGACGAGGAGCGCGCGGGTCTTTACACGTGCGCGGCCTGCGGGTCGGAATTGTTCCGCAGCGGGACGAAATTCGACTCGCACTGCGGGTGGCCCAGCTTCTACGAGTCGATCCGTCCCGAAGCGGTCGAGCTCATCGAAGACCGCAGCCACGGAATGGTCCGCACCGAAGTGCGTTGCGCCACCTGCGGCTCACACCTCGGCCATGTCTTCCCCGACGGTTTCGGCACCCCGACGGGTGACCGCTACTGCATGAACTCGCTCTCGCTGGAGTTCTCGCCCGAGAACGACGCGTGAGCGCGGTCCTCGACGCGGTCCGCGATCGCCGCTCATGGTCGAAGGTCACCGACGAGGCCCCGACGCACGACGATCTGTTGCCGCTGGTGGCCGCGGCCGGTCGCGTCGCCGACCACTCGTCGTTGCGCCCGTGGCGTCTGATCGAACTGCGCGGAGATGACCGTGAACGCCTCGGCGCGGCGATCGCCAAGGCCGAGGGCGATGCGAAGCCGTCGACGAAACCGTTGCGTGCACCCCTGCTCATCGCCGTCGTCGCGAGTTACCGCACCGGCCACAAGGTGCCGCGGTGGGAGCAGGAAGCCGTCGCGTCGGGCGTCGCCCACGCCCTGAGCCTGCTGCTCGACGACGCCGGCTGGGGCGTGCTGTGGCGCACCGGCTCGGCGACCCGCTCGAACCCCGTCGCCAAGCTCCACGGCCTCGACGAGAACGAGGAACTGCTCGGGTGGTTGTACGTCGGCGGAAAGCCCGCGAGATCGCGCCCGTCGCGGCGCCGGCTCGTCGACGCGGAGCGGTTCCTGTCGCCCCTGCCCGCCAAGGTGAAGAAGAAAAAGAAGAAGAAGAAGAAGCGTTAGCGCCGCCGGGCAAGGCGTCTCCACGGCGCCGCCGCGACGACGACCGACGCCAGCGCAATCGCCACCATGAGCGTCTCCTGCAGGATGCCAGGGCTCGCCGCCGCGGGCCACACCGCGTCGATCGCGATCGATGTGATCAGCTGCCCGACGACCGCGCCGAGCCCGAGCAGCAGCACACCGGTGTGGGCGACGAGAGCGGCGGACAAGAAGATGTATGTCACCCCGAGCGCGCCGCCGAGGTACATCCACGGATCGAGCGGGAACGCACGAGGTGCCCCGACGATCGCCACGTGCACCGCCGCGGCGGTCACGAGGATGAGTGACCCGCCGATGAAGTTCACCAGCGTCGCCGTCAGCGGGGTCCCCACGCGCTGACGCAGCCGCCCGTTCGTGGCCTGTTGCCAGGCGATGCCGACTCCCGCGACGAACGGCAGGATGAGCATCCACAGCGGCACTCCCCGCACCCCGTCGCCGGTCAGCGACAACGCGACGGCGCCGAGCGCGAGCAGCCCGCCGACCAGACGGGGCACCGTGATGGCCACGACGCCCGCGGGGCCATATCCGACACGATCCAACAGCAAACCGTTGACGGTCTGACCCGCGACCACTCCCACGGTGAACAGCGAGACACCGATGACCGCCACCGAGAGCCCTTGCGTGGCCACCGTCAGCGCGCCGGCGGCTCCGCCGATGAGCATCCACCACGGAATGGTCCGCTGGCGGACGCCCACCGCGAGGCGCCGGAACCCCGCACGCCCGCCGGGAAACACCGCCGAGAGGGCGGCGACGAGGATCAGCCCGGATCCGAACGAAATCGCGGCGGCGACGAACCCGTCATCCAGCCGCGCGCCGAGGACGCCGTTGATGCGCGCCTGCGCCGCCGTGAGGACGCCGACCGAAACCGCACCGGCCAACGCCACCCACACCGGCAGTCGGGCACCGCTGCGGGTGTCTGCCGTCACGAGCCGGCTGCGGGACTCGAACCCGCAACCCCCTAATTACAAGTTAGGTGCGCTACCAATTGCGCCAAGCCGGCGAAGCCTCCACTCTACTGCCCGCGCGGCGGGCCACCGGTCACGGGGTCGCGGTCGGTGTGGGCGTGGGTGTGGGCGTGGCGCTGTAGTACGCGTCGCTGGCGACGGTCAGGACGAACTGCGCGAATTCCTTCGGGTCGTCCAGCGCACCGACGTACGGCGTGCCGTTGACGAGCACCATGGGGGCGGCCGTGAGGGCGACCTGCGTGTCGGGGAGACCCTGCAGTGCACGCTCGGTCGCCTGACGGGCCCACGCCGCGTAGGACTCATCCTCGATGCAAGACCGCACGACCTTGGGGTGATCCGCGCCACTGGCGACGGCCATATCGGCGAGCTCCGAATCGGAGTAGCCGTCCGAGTCGAGCTCGGGCTGCTGCGAGAGCATCGCGTGGTTGAAAGCGAAGAACGACTCCTGCGAGTGGGTCGCGACACACGCTGCGGCGCTCGCGGCTCGCAGCGAGTACTTGGTGCCGTTGGACTTCGCCGTCAGCATGGCGACCGGATAGTAGGTCAGCGTCGCCGCCTCTTCACCGACCCACCGGGCAAGCTGCGGGGCGTTGGCCAACTGGAAGTCACGGGAGCCCGTCGACAGGTAATCCACGTAGACACGGATGTCGATGACGGGTTGTTCGGTCGGCGCGGGCGTCGCCTCGTCTGCGTCGGCGTCTGCGTCGGGTGTGGGAGTCGGCGTCGGGGTGCCCGAGAGCGGACCGCCGGTCTCGGGCAGGCCGGTCGCATCGGTGACGACGAACCCGTCGTCGGTCTGGTTCGACGGCTGCAGCATCGGACGAGACGCCGACGACGACACCGCCCAGGTCACGACGACCGCGGTGATCGCAACGACCGCGACGATGGACGCCGCGATCGACACGGTACGGATGAGGTGCGTGCGCTTCTGACGGGTCTGCACCTGTAGCGCCTTCTCGCGGACCGCATCGCGGCGCTCGCGCGGGGCGTTCGAAGAATCGTCGCTCGACATGGAACCTCTCGGGACTTACGGGGCCGGTGTACCGGCGTGGCAGCCGCGGAAACCAGTGGATTTCGAGGGGGCAGACCGAGGACGATCGTAGCCAGCCAGCCTGGGAAACACCCACACACCTGCTTCGCGCGCGCCGAATCGCCCCGTCACCCCGACGGTGGATCTGCCATACTTGCCGTGCGCCCGATGGCGGGCGTACGGGGAGCCCCCCGTTCATCCTCACAACGGATCGTCCGGCACGTACCTGCCGGTGAAGGAGAAAAATCATGGCGTCCGTGACGTTCGACAACGCAACCCGTCTCTACCCCGGGGGCACGCGCCCCGCGGTCGACAAGCTGAACCTCGACGTCGCCGACGGCGAGTTCCTGGTTCTCGTCGGCCCTTCGGGTTGCGGAAAGTCCACCTCCCTGCGCATGCTCGCCGGCCTCGAAGAGGTCAACTCCGGCCGCATCATGATCGGTGACCGCGACGTCACCGACGTGCCGCCGAAGGACCGCGACATCGCGATGGTCTTCCAGAACTACGCGCTCTACCCGCACATGACCGTCGCCGAGAACATGGGCTTCGCCCTCAAGATCGCCGGTGTCGGTAAGGACGAACGCGCCCAGCGCGTGCTCGAGGCTGCGAAGCTGCTCGACCTCGAGGAGTACCTCACCCGCAAGCCCAAGGCCCTCTCGGGTGGGCAGCGTCAGCGTGTCGCGATGGGCCGCGCGATCGTGCGCCAGCCGCAGGTGTTCCTCATGGACGAGCCGCTGTCGAACCTCGACGCGAAGCTGCGCGTACAGACGCGTACGCAGATCGCTTCGCTGCAGCGTCGTCTCGGCGTCACGACCGTCTACGTCACGCACGACCAGACGGAAGCCCTCACGATGGGCGACCGGATCGCCGTGCTCAAGGACGGCCTGCTCCAGCAGGTCGGTTCGCCCCGTGATCTCTACGAGCGCCCCGACAACGTCTTCGTCGCGGGCTTCATCGGCTCACCTGCCATGAACCTCTTCTCGGCGAGCCTCGTCGAAGGCGGCGCACAGTTCGGCACCGAGACGATTCCCCTCGAGCGCGATGCGGTCGCCAGCGCCCACGGCACGCAGGTCACGATCGGTGTGCGTCCCGAAGACCTCGTCGTCGGCCCCGCCGACGGCAAGGGCATCTCGGTCGTCGTCGACCTGGTCGAAGAGCTCGGCGCCGACGGCTACCTCTACGGTCACGCCGAGGTCGAGGGCGCGCGCACCGACATCGTCGCCCGCGTCGACGGCCGCAACCACGCGCACGCCGGCGAGACCGTGACCCTGGCCGCCAAGCCCGGGCACGTCCACGCGTTCGACGCCGAATCGGGCGCCCGACTCAACCGGGCTCCGGTGCTGTCGGACTGACGATCGACCTCGCGAAGGCGCGGGCGGGCGAAACGCTCCCCGCGCCTTCGCCGATTCCGGGAGGATCCGTGCGCGACACCCTGAGCATCACGGCCAGTTCGGTCGACCCGGCGCTCCTCGAGCTGCCCTGGTCGCTCCCCCTCGGCGAATGGCCGCAGAGCGCCATCGTGTCACTGCCCAAGGGCATCTCACGACACCTCGTGCGCTTCTCGAGCCTGTCGGGTCGCGTCGTCGCGATCAAAGAGACGACCGTTGCCATGGCGCGCCGCGAGTACGACATGCTCGGCAACCTCGCCCGGCTCGACGCCCCCTGCGTCGACCGTGTCGCCGTCATCGCGGGGCGCACCGACGCGAACGGCGAACCGCTGCCTGCCGCCCTCGTGACGGCCCACTTGCGATTCTCCCTCCCCTACCGGGCCTTGTTCACCCAGGTGCTGCGGCCTGACACGGCCACGCGCCTCGTCGACGCCCTCGCCGCCCTGCTGGTCCGTCTGCACAACGTCGGGTTCTTCTGGGGCGACGTGTCGCTGTCGAACACGCTCTTCCGGCGGGATGCCGGAGCCTTCGCTGCCTATCTCGTCGACGCCGAGACGGGCGAACTGCACGAGAGCGGGCTCACACGCGGGCAACGCGAACACGACCTCGACGTCGCGCGGACGAACATCGCCGGCGAGATCATGGACCTCGAAGCCGGCGGACGGCTCGAAGGCGGGATCGACGCGGTCGCGATCGCCGACGGCATCGTCTCGTCGTATCACTCCCTGTGGGCGGCGCTCACGGATGCCGAATCGTTCGGCACGTCAGAGGCGTGGCGCATCACCGAACGGGTGCGGCGTCTGAACACGCTCGGGTTCGACATCGGCGAGATGTCGATCGAGCGCGACACCGACGGCACCCGCGTGTCGATCCAGCCGAAGGTCGTCGACGCGGGCCACCATCAGCGGCGCCTGCTCCGACTGACCGGCCTCGATGTCGAAGAGAATCAGGCGCGCAGGCTGCTCAACGATCTCGACGAGTTCCGGGCACGCATCTCGCGACTCGGTGACAATGAGGAGCTCGTGGCCCACGAATGGCTCACGCGCGTGTTCGAACCCGTCGTCACGGCGATCCCGTGGGATCTGCGGGCCAAACTCGAACCGGCCGAGGTGTTCCACCAGGTGCTCGAGCATCGGTGGTACATGTCACAGGCCCGAGGAAAGTCGGCACCGCTGGCTGAGGTGTTGTCGAGCTACATCGACACCGTGCTGCGCCACCGGCGCGACGAAGCGACCGTGATGGGGCCCCCGACCGAGACGTTGGCGATCCCGATCGTGACCTCCCCCATTCCCGTCGACGATGACGACGACGCCGCCGTCGACTGGCGCGACCTGGTGTGACTCAGTAGCCGACGCTGAAGCGCTCGCGCGAATGCTTCGGCGACTCGATCTCGTCGACGACGGCAACGGCGAAATCGGCACCCGAGATGAACGATTCTCCGTCGGCGTCGGTCACGATCACGTCTCCGCCATCACGGTACGTCCCGGTGCGCTCTCCGGGAGCCCACGCACCGAAACCGCCCGCCGGGTGGATGTAGAACCAGTCGCGACCGCCCGTGCCCGATTCGAGGTCTTCGAGCATGCCGATCGCCTCGAGCGCTTCGGGCTTGTACTCCTCGGTGAACGAGGGCTGGTCGATGACGCGCCCCCCACCGGGAGCGACGAGGCTTCCGCCCGCACCACCGACGACACCGACGCGGACGTCGCGCGGAAGCTCGACGAGAAGCTCCGCGACGTTCGGACGCACTTGTCCGAGCATGGCGCCGCGCGCAGCGACGGCCACCACGACGACGTCCACGCCCTCGAGTTCGGCGACGAGGCTCGGCACGTCGACGAGGCTGCCCTCGATGTACGTTGCACCGGGCACGCGGTCGTCGGCGACGCGACGGGCCACCGACACCACGGTGTGGCCCCGGTTCACCGCCTCGGTGACGATGTTGCTGCCGGCGTAGCCGGTCCCTCCGATGACGGCGATACGAGTCATGGTGACGCTCACTCCGCCGCGGCGCGCAGGGTCGAGACCTGGTAGAGCGCGACCGATGCGGCGATCCCGGCGTTGAGAGATTCCGCGGCCCCCGAGATCGGGATCGACACCACCTGGTCGCAGGTCTCGGTGACGAGGCGGGACAGCCCCTTGCCCTCCGACCCGACGACGATCACCACCGGTCGATCGGCAAGCTGCAACGCCGGCAGGGAGACGTCACCGCCCCCATCGAGCCCGAGCACGAAGACGCCCTGCTTCTTGTACTCCTTGAGCGTCGAGGTCAGGTTGGGCGCCAGCGCGACCGGCACACGCGCCGCGGCGCCGGCGCTCGTCTTCCACGCCGCCGAATTGACGCTCGCCGAACGACGTTGGGGCAAAATCACGCCCTGACCCCCGAAGGCGGCCGTCGACCGGATGATCGCGCCCAGGTTTCGCGGATCGGTGATGCCGTCGAGCGCGACGATGAGGGGAACCTCCCCGGTGTCGATGATCTTCTCGAGCAGATCCTGAGGGTGGTCGTACTCGTAGGGCGGCACCTTCAGCGCGACGCCCTGGTGCACCCCATCGAATCCGGCCATGCGGTCAAGCTCCGGCCGGGTGACCTCGAGCACGGGAATGTCACGGTGGGTCGCGATGGCGAGCATCTCTTTCACGCGATCATCCATCTCGACGCGCTGCGCGATGTAGAACGCGGTCGCGGGGATCTTCGCCCGCAGCGCCTCGAGAACCGAGTTGCGGCCGGTCACCGTTTCGGTGTCATCGTCCTTCTTCGCCGACCGCTGCGGGCGCGAGCCCGTCGATCCGGGCTTGCCCTTGCCGCCCGCAGCGGAATAGCGCTCGGCAGCCGCTTTGCGCTTTCCGGCGGGATGCCATGCCCGATCCTCGGCTTTCGGGGTCGGACCCCGGCCTTCGAGTGAGCGGCGGTTCTTGCCACCCGTGCCCTTGGTCGGGCCCTTCTTGCCGCTACGGCTGGCGCCGGGGCGTCCTGGCTTAGCCATCGATACTCCAATGTGTTCCGTCCGGAGTGTCCTCCAGAGTGATCCCTGCCGCGGTGAGCGCGTCGCGGACGCGATCGGCCGTGGCCCAGTCCTTCTCGGCCCGCGCCTGGGCGCGCTGGGCGATCATCCGTTGGACGAGAGTGTCCAGCGCGTCGGCGTGCGCATCCCCGCCGCCGGTGTTCCACTGCGCGTCACGCGGGTCGAGTCCCAGTACGCCCAGCATCGCGGCAACGGCGTCGGCCGCGTCACCTGCCACGTCGTGGTCGCCGGCGTCGAGCGCGGTATTGCCCGCCCGGACCGTGTCGTGGACGACGGCGAGCGCCTGGGGCACACCCAGGTCGTCATCCATCGCGTCGGCGAACGCCTGTGGGATGCCCGCTCGCCGTCCCGCGCGCACCGAGACCCGTTCCGCGCGGTCGAGGAACGTGCGGATGCGGTCGAGCGCGGCATCGGCCTCATCGAACGACGCGGCGGTGATGTTGAGGCTCGAGCGGTAGTGCGCCGCGGCGAGCGCGTAGCGCACGACGAGCGGATCGCGCTCGGCGAGGAGGTCGTGCGCAAGCACGAAGTTTCCCAGCGACTTCGACATCTTCTGGTCGCCGACGGTGACGAGCCCGTTGTGCATCCAGTAACGGGCGAAGCCGTCGCCGGCAGCCGTCGACTGCGCGAGTTCGTTCTCGTGGTGCGGGAAGCGCAGGTCGAGGCCCCCTCCGTGGATGTCGAATTCGGCACCGAGGTAGCGCCGAGCCATCGCTGAACACTCGATGTGCCACCCGGGGCGTCCGGGGCCCCACGGCGATTCCCATGTCGCCGACGCCGGTTCGTCCGCCTTGGCACCCTTCCACAACGCGAAGTCCCGTGGGTCGCGCTTGGCGCGCGCGGTCTCGGTGTCGGCTGCCGGATCCATCGCGTCGACGGATTGGTTCGTCAGCGTGCCGTAGGAAGGCCATGAACGCACGTCGAAATAGACGTCGCCGGGCGCCGTCTCACCGGGGGCGTACGCGTGCCCACCGTCGATGAGCGTTTGGATGAGCTCTTGCATCTGCGGGATCGACGCCGTGGCGCGAGGTTCGTAGGTGGGAGGAAGGATGCCGATGGCACCGTAGGCGCGGGTGAACGCCAGCTCCATGCGGTACGCCAACGCCCACCACGGCTCGGTCGTGGTCGCGTTCGTGAGCACCTTGTCGTCGATGTCGGTGACGTTGCGTACGAACGTCACGCGATCGTAGCGGTGGGCCAGCCATCGGCGGAGGATGTCGAACCCCAGCGCACCTCGCAGGTGGCCGATGTGGGGCCCGGACTGCACGGTCGGCCCGCACACGTAGATCGTGACGTTCTGCGGGTCCAGCGGCGCGAAGTCGCGCAACGCCTGGGCCTTCGAGTCGTACAACCGGATCGTCACCGCACCAGCCTACCGGCCGTGGTTTCGGGTAGAACGGAGGGATGCATGTCGTCGCGGTCCTCGTCGCCGCTGTGCTCTTCGGCACGACGGGAACCTCGCAGGCGCTCGGCCCAGACGGCACGACACCGCTCTCGATCGGCGTGATGCGGATGGTGATCGGCGGTGCGGGCTTGGCGGCGCTCGCGTTCGGCCTGGCCGCGTGGCAGCGGCGCCGAAAGCCACAGCCTCCGCGACCACGACTGACCCCCGCGCCGTTCGCACTCATGGCGCTGACCGGTGTGAGCCTGGCGCTCTACCAGCCGCTGTTCTTCCTCGGCACGGAACGCAACGGTGTGGCGGTGGCGACGATGGTCGCACTCGGATCGGCACCGATTCTCGCCGGACTACTCGAGTGGGCCCTGACCCGCCGCCTGCCCTCACCGCTGTGGCTGGGTGCCACCGCACTGGCCACGCTCGGCGTCGTGTTCTTGGGCGTCGGAGGTGACGCGTCGGGGCTCGGCACCGACCCGGCGGGGCTCCTCGGCTCGATCGGCGCGGGCGCGTGCTTCGCGGTGATCGCGAACGCCCAGCGACGACTGCTGGACGACGGGTGGGATCCGTTCACCGTCGTCGGGGCGATGGGTGCCGGCTCTGCGCTCGTGTTCGCGTTCTTCGTCCCCTTCGTCGATCTGGCGTGGATGGGCACGACCAGCGGTGTCGTGATGGCCCTGTGGCTCGGGCTGGCGACGATTTCGGTCGCCTATGTGTTCTTCACCTGGGGCTTGAGCGCCCTGTCGGCGGCGACGGCGGCCACCCTCACGCTGGGAGAGCCGCTGACCGCCGCGTTGCTGGGCATCGTCGTGCTCGGAGAGAGGCTGTCTCTGCTGGCGATCGTCGGGCTCATCGTGCTGGCCGGTGGCCTCGCGCTGTTGGCGTGGGGCTCGCGCGCCAAAGACCCGGGGCCCTACGCCATCGAGGCGTAGTCGCTCAGGCGGACCAGACGAGGGCGACCGCGTAGGCGGAGACCCCCTCACCGGTGCCGGTGAATCCCAGCCCGTCCGTCGTCGTCGCCGAGACGGACACGGGGGCACCCAGCGCAGCCGACAACACCGCTTCGGCCTCGTGCCGGCGCGGTGAGAATCGCGGACGCCGTGCCTGCATCTGTACGGACACATTCCCGATGCGAAATCCCGCCGCGGCGAGGATCTCCCGCGTACGCGAGAGGAAGGCATCGGCGTGGGCGCCGGCGAACTCCGGGCGATCGGTGCCGAAGTGGGTCCCGATGTCGCCGAGACCCGCCGCGGCCAGGAGCGCGTCGACGATGGCGTGGGCGACGGCATCCCCATCGGAATGTCCCGACAGCGGCGCCTCACCCGGCCACGCGAGACCGGCCAGCCACAGCGTTCCCTCTCCCCCGACGGCGTGGACGTCGGTGCCGATGCCGACCCGCGGCACCACGACGTGAGGGTCCAGACGCGACGGGGCTGCGAGGGATGCCGCATCCGCCCTGGTCACCAGGGCACGCGCACGGTCGAGGTCTGCCGGTGTCGTGATCTTGAACGATCGTTCATCGCCGGCGACGGTCGCCACGGTGTATCCGGCGTCGGCAACGAGCGCCGCATCGTCGGTGAACTCTGCGTCGGCGGCGCGATACGCAGCGTCCAGGACGTCGCGTCGGAACCCCTGCGGAGTCTGCGCGGCAGACAACAGCGAGCGGTCCACCACCCCGATGATCTCTTCGTTGTCGACCCGCTTGATGGTGTCGACGACCGGCACCACCGGGATGACACCTGCCGCACCCGCATCGACGGCGCCGATCACGCGCGCGAAGACGGCCGCGGGGGTGAGAGCCCTCGCGGCGTCATGGATCAGCACGACCTCGACGTCGGGCCAGACCGCTCTCAGCCCCGCGGCCACCGACCGCTGCCGGGTATCCCCACCGGCCACCACGCTGCCGCGGTCACGGTCGTCGCCGAGCGCACCGAGCAGGTCCGTCAGGGCGTCGCCCTCACGGCCCTCAGGAGCGACGACGATCACCTGGGCGTCGGGAACCTCGGCGACCTGGACCAGGGCATGACGAAGGATCGTCCGGGAGTCGAGTCCGACGAACGCCTTCGGCATGTCGGCGCCGAGTCGGGTGCCGGATCCCGCAGCCACGACGACGATCGCGACGCGGGGAACGGCGGAGACGGCGGATGCAGCGGAGGGCACACCCTCACGCTACCGCGCGTGCGTCAGGAGGCGAGGACCTCGTCGAGGATGACGGTGGCCTTCTCTTCGTCCGTCTTCTCGGCGAGCGCGAGCTCGGAAACGAGAATCTGCTTCGCCTTGGCGAGCATGCGCTTCTCGCCCGCAGAGAGCCCTCGGTCCTGGTCACGGCGCCACAGGTCGCGGACGACCTCGCTCACCTTGATGACATCGCCCGAGGCCAGCTTCTCGAGGTTGGCCTTGTAGCGACGCGACCAGTTGGTGGGCTCCTCGGTGAAGGGAGCACGCAGGACATCGAACACGCGCTCGAGTCCGTCCTTGCCGATCACGTCACGAACGCCGACGAGGTCCACGTTCTCTGCGGGAACCTCGATGACGAGGTCTCCCTGCGTGACGTTGAGTTTCAAGTACTTCTTGGTCTCGCCCTTGATGACGCGTTCCTTGACCTCGATGATCGTCGCGGCTCCGTGGTGCGGATAAACAACGGTCTCGCCAACCTCAAAAAGCATGCAGATATGTCCTTTCGGCAACCTCCAGAATATCACAGCGAGGATGCGCTAAGGTTCGCCCCCTACCCTCCGCCCGATCGATCTCACGCGCGCGAGGCACGTCGCGGGCAGGCGCGGATGCCCGCGACCCCATAGAATGCAGAGGACGCCGTCACCAACCCGGGAGGATCCGTGACCTCGACAACGCGCAGCCTCGGCGCGACGACCACCACGCGCCGTTCGCGGCTCTTCGCGACCGTCGCGCTCGGCGCCGCCGTCGCCCTCGGAGCCACGGGATGCACGTTCATGACGCCGCAGTCCACCACGATCCAGTACTCGGCCGCCGAGGGTGTCAACGTCTACGACTCCGGTCCGCTCGAGGTGCGCAACGCGTTCATCGTCGCCGACGAGGAGGGCGTTCTCGGCAACTTCGTCGCCGCGATCGTCAACGACACCGCCGAGGCCCACACGCTGCGCGTGTCGATCGGCGAGGGCGAGACCGTCGACCTCGCGATCCGCGTTCCTGCGAACACCGTCCTGAGCCTGGGCTCGGACGAGACCTCGCCCGTCCTCATCGACGGCATCGAGATGCTCCCCGGAAGCGACGTTCCGGGCTTCTTCGAGTCCGGCGATTCCGAGGGCGCACTCATCTCGGTGCCCGTCCTCGACGGCGGCCTGGACTACCTCGCGCCGCTCGTTCCCTGAGTTCCCACCGCTGCGAAAGCGGCATGCCGCGCTCCGGCACGGTCGCCGAGGCGCGGCATCCGCTCGTGGTCAGCCTTCGAAGCGGTAGCCGAGTCCGCGCACCGTCACGAGCATCGTCGGGTCGCTCGGAGTCTGCTCGATCCGTGAACGGATGCGCTTGATGTGCACATCGAGCGTCTTGGTGTCACCGAAATAGTCACTCCCCCACACCCGGTCGATCAGCTGCCCGCGCGTGAGCACGCGTCCGGCGTTGCGCATGAGGACCTCGAGCAGCTCGAACTCCTTGAGCGGCATAGCGATCTCGTTGCCGTCGACGGCGACCGTGTGCCGGTCGATGTCGAGCACGACCCGTCCACCGTCGAGCACCCGGTCATCGAGGTCGGCGTCCGTCTGTGCGAGGCGGCGCAACACCGCACGCATACGCGCGAGCAATTCGCGCGACGAGTACGGCTTCGTGACGTAGTCGTCCGCCCCGAGCTCGAGCCCGACGACGATGTCGACCTCCGAGTCCTTCGCCGTGAGCATGATCACCGGAACCGTCGACGTCGTACGCACCTGCCGGCACACCTCGGTTCCCGGCATCCCCGGGAGCATGAGGTCGAGAAGGATGATGTCCGCCCCCCGCTCGCGGAAGGCCGCCAGCGCGGTCGGACCGTCTTCGGCGATCTCGACCTCATAGCCTTCGCGGCGAAGAAGATACGCCAGCGGGTCGGCGAGATCCGGCTCGTCCTCCACGATCAACACGCGGATCATACTGTTCCTCCGTTTCGAGCAGCCGGCACAGACGCGGCAGCTGGCTTCTTCTTCTTTCGCGACTTCTTTGCAGTCGAAGCTTCCGGCATATCCGCGGCAGGTAGACGGATGGTGAACGTGGATCCCCGTCCGGGACGCGACCACAGACGCACCTCCCCGCCGTGTCGCTGAGCAGCGTGCTTGACGATCGACAGTCCGAGGCCGGTACCTCCGGTGCGACGAGCGCGCGCCGGGTCGGCGCGGTAGAACCTCTCGAAGATGCGGTCCTGATCGGCTTCGTCGATACCGATACCTCGATCGGTGACGGTGATCTCGACCACGGTGTCGTCCTTCCGCACCCCCACGCCGACGCTCGAACCTTCGGGCGAATAGGCGATCGCGTTGGCGATGAGGTTGCTCACCGCCTCGCTCAGCACCTGGGCGTCACCGCGGACGAACAACCCGCGCTCGCCCCCTCGCACGACGTCGACTCCTGCGGAGTCGGACTGGAGGGAGTTCGCATCCGCCGCGGATGCGACGATCTCATCGACCGAGACGAGGCGATCCTCCGTGAGTTCGTCGGTGGACTGCAGCCGTGAGAGATTCATGATGCGCGAGGTCAGCTGCGCGAGCCGCGACGCCTCGGCCGACAGCCGCGAGGCGAACACCCGCACCTGATCGGGGTCGTCTGCCGCGGATTCGATCGCCTCCGACAGCAATGTGACCGCGCCGACCGGGGTCTTCAGCTCATGACTGGTGTTGGCGACGAAATCACGCCGCATCTGCTCGACACGCTCACGCTCGGTGATGTCGCGCAGCACGAGCAAGGCGAGTCTGCTCGAGATCCGGGTCGCGCGCGCCACGACCAAGCGCGGCTCGGCCGGGGGTGCTCCGCGCCGCAGGCGCAGGGTATCGGTGGCGGTCAGCTCGGTGCTCCGCGTGCGCCGCATCAGCTCGCGCAGCTCCTCGGCGGGCAACAGCGCGCCCAGGGCCAATTGGAACGCCGCAGCCGGGACGGATGCTGCCAGCACTGTTCCGGAGGGATCGACGACGACCGCGGGGTCCTCCAGGCCGTGCAAGACCTCGGCCACGCCCTCGGGGATCGCCGTCGACGTCTGCTCACGCGCGCGATCGCGCGCACGCAACGACGCGACGATCGCCACGGTGACACCGGCACCGATGAGGGCACCCACGAGGAGGGCGAGCAGCGCGAGCTGCGTGGAGTCCATGCCTCCAGAGTAGGGCGCGCGCGCCGCCTCCTCCGGTCCGATTCTGCCGCGGTGTCCGGGCGCGCCGATACAATTCATCACGGCGGCACCGTTCGTTAACCTTGCCTGGCGACAATCGCGAAGGTCGCGCGAGAGCCTCCAGGATCGACCCGGACGGCCCCGCGAACAGGAAAGGTGCCGCAATGCGCGAAGTGTTCCACCAGTCTCTCGAAGAGATCCAGGACCGGCTGGTCGAGATCTCCGAACTCGTGACGGTGGCCATCGGCAAGGCGACGAAGGCCTTCGGCACGAGTGACGTCACTCTCGCCGAAGAGGTCATCGACGACGACGAGATCATCGACGAGAAGGCGCTGGCCCTCGACGAACTGGCCATCGAAGTCCTCGCCCGCCAGCAGCCGGTGGCCCGCGATCTGCGCATCGTCGTCAGCGCTCTGCGCATGAGTGCGTCGCTCGAGCGCATGGGCGACATCGCCGAGCACATCGCCCAGCTCACGCGGATGCGGTTCCCCGAGCGCGCCATTCCCAAGGGCCTGAAGTCGACGTTCACGAAGATGGGCGAGCACGACGTCAAGATCGCCCAACAGTTGACAGAGCTTCTGCGCACCGAGGACCTCACCCTCATCGACACGATCCGAAACGCCGACGACGCGCTGGACGACCTTCACATCTCGGTCTTCGAGAAGGTGCTCAGCGACAGCTGGAAGGGCGAGGCGGCCGCCACGGTCGATGCGACGCTGGCCAGCCGCTACCACGAGCGCTTCGCCGACCACGCCGTGTCGGTCGCCCGCAAGGTCGCCTATCTCTCCACAGGAGACTGGACGGCACCCACCGAGGGAATCGAGATCATCGTCGCCGAAGGGTTCGCCCCCGACAACACCTAAGCGACGCACACGAAAGGGTCCGGATGCCGCGGCATCCGGACCCTTTCGTCGTCCTTACTTCTTGCCCTGCGAGGCGACGGCGGCCGCACCGGCCGCCGCGGCCTCGGGGTCGAGGTACTCGGCTTCACCCACCGGGTTGAGGTCTTCGTCGAGTCGGTAGACCAGCGGGATCCCGGTCGGGATGTTGAGCTCGGAGATCTCGTCGTCACTGATGCCGTCGAGGTGCTTCACGAGTCCGCGCAACGAGTTGCCGTGGGCGGTCACGAGCACCGTCTTACCTGCACGCAGATCGGGGACGATGTCGCTCTGCCAATAAGGGAGCATGCGGTCGATGACGATCTTGAGGGACTCGGTGCGGGGGACGTCGCCGTCGATGCCGGCGTAGCGCGGATCGCCGACCTGGCTCCACTCGCTGTCGTCGGCGAGGTCCGGCGGCGGCACGTCGAACGAACGACGCCACAGCATGAACTGCTCTTGACCGAACTCCTCGAGGGTGGCGGCCTTGTCCTTACCCTGCAGCGCCCCGTAGTGACGCTCATTGAGCCGCCACGAGCGCTTGACCGGGATCCACAGGCGGTCCGCCGAGTCCAGGGCGATGTTCGCGGTCTGGATCGCCCGGCTGAGAACCGAGGTGTGGAGCACGTCGGGCAGGAGACCGGCTTCGGCGAGCAGCTCGCCGCCGCGGCGGGCCTCCGCCTTGCCCTGTTCGGTGAGTCGCACATCGACCCAGCCGGTGAAGAGATTGAGCTCGTTCCACTCGCTCTGGCCGTGGCGGAGGAGGATCAGCGTGTAAGGCGCACTCATGGCGCCCAGCTTACCGAGAGCGCGCGACTCTGCTCACGCCGGCGGGGTCGCCGCGGCGCGGCGCGACAGTCGGGTGATGCGCGGCACGCCGGCGGTTGCGCCCGCTTCGGGCGGCACGATGATCTCCTGAGCCGCCGCGATCTGCCCCTCGGCGGTGTCGACGACGAGCGGTTCATCGATCCCGATCCCCCGCCGGATCACCGCCAGGGCGATCGGGCCGTCCTCGAAGTGCAGAGCGGATGCGGTGACCTCCCCGACGACGTCGCCGCCGCGGCGCACCGCCGCCCCGCGGCCCGGCAGCACGCTGTCGCTCCCGTCGAGCTGCAACGCGACGAGGCGCCGAGGCGGATGCCCGAGGTTGTGCACCTTGGCGACGGTCTCCTGGCCCCGGTAGCACCCCTTCGACAGGTGCACCGCGGTGCGCAACCAGTCGAACTCGTGCGGGAGGGACCGCTCGTCGATGTCGCCGCGGCGGGGACGCCAGGCCGCCACGCGGAGAGCCTCCGCCGCCGTCTGGCCGGCGAGCGCGACCTCTCCGCGCGCGGCGGCGGATGCGAGTTCGGCGAGCGTGTCCACGCCGACGATCGCCTCAGCCCACGCGCGGTGCGCTCCGGGGTGGGTGGCCGGGGTTGCGTACCCCCACCCGCCGTCGGCGACACCGGGCCACGGATCGCGCCATACCAGCGGCACCGCGTTCGGCGACGCGGCGAGAGAAGACACGGCCTCGGGTGTTCCCCCGACGACGGCGAAGCGATCCCCGGCATCCTGCGGGTCGACGCGGAGCCGGAACCGCATGCGGGTGAGCCACACACGAAGGCCCTCGGCATCGGCGGCGTCGGCGATGAGCCACGTCGTCACCCCGTCGTCGATCACGGACGCGGCGTGTTCGATGCGCCCCTGCGGGTCGAGCACGAGGAACTCGGTGCCGACGCCGGGCGCGAGCCGCGCCAGTGCTTGCGACGTGAGCGAGTCGAGCCAGGTCAGGCGGTCTTCACCCGACACCGCGAGCACGGAGCGGTCGCCGAGCGGCGCGACGGCCGCGCCGGAGGCCAGCGCGCGCTGTTCCGCGAGCGGATTGCCGAGGTGCTGCAGCCCGGCGTCGTCGATCACCGCGCCGGGGACGGACGCGAAGACATTCATCGTCATTCCGCTCGAGCGAGCCGCGCCGAGGCGTGCGAGGCAAGCTGACCACCGAGCGCCGCGATGTCCCACGCCCACAGCAGGTGCCCGTCGACGAGCCCGTACATCCGCGTGGCCGCGGTGTATTCCTTCGCGCCGGCGGTACGCACGACGGCGTCGGTGGAGATGTCGATGCGCGGGCCGGTGATCTGCCCGAGGTACAACTCGCTGACGCCGTCGGAGTGCACCAGTGCGACCTCGATCTCGAATCCGCCGGCGTCGGTGCGCAGCGCTTCCACGTCGTCGACGGTACGCGGCGGCGCCGTCGCCGCGGCGGGCAGGAGACCCGGGCCGGCATCGGCATCCGTCGCCCCGCGCGATAACCGCCAGAATCCGACTTCGGCGACCAGCGGATGCCGCGCCTCATCATCGCCGTGCAGCCACGCGGTCGCGGAGTAGTTGAGGTAGTCACCACCGTCGTGGCTGAAGCTCACGCGGTGCGAGAACTCACCCGTGAAGTGCGTTTCGCCGGTGTCGTAGTCGATGACGCCGGTGCCCTCCCACACCCCGATGAGCCACGACAGCGGCACGAGGTCGGCGGGAAGGTCGGTCGGGATGTCGAGCACGACGACCGCCTCAGCGCTGACCGCGGTACAGGTTCTTCAGGACGACAGCCGACACGAAGACGATCGCGACGGAAGCGAGACCGAGCAGTCCGACGAAGAACAGTTCGAGCGCGACGAGATCCATGGGTCCACTCTAGCCGGGAACGACGCCGGCCAGTCCGAACCCCAGGCTGATGACGCCCAACACGAAGAGCGCTCCGAGCGCGCCGGCGGCGACGCGCTGTGTGAAGCCCTGCGAACGGCCGTAGGCGAGTTGCACCGCGAACGACAGCACGACGCTCACGCCGAGACCCGCGACCAACCAGGAGGCACGCGCGTCGGCCGGAGCGAAGACGCCGACGGCCACACCGATCACCGCAGCCGCGATCCAGACCGCGATGACGCCGCCGAACGTGCGGCGGGGGGCCAATTCTGGGGTGGACACACCGCCATTGTCTCGCACGAAGGCCATCGGCGCACGCGGCACGCGATTCGTCGGTGCAGCGCGAGACCGTACACTTGGGCGATACAGCGCACCCGAGAGACGACGCCTGTGGCACAGCTTCTGATTCTGAGCTCCGCACAAGGAGGGGATTCCCCCCTGCCTTCGCTCGAGTTGCTCAGCCACCGCGCACGGCAGATTCCCGCCGAACCGGCTCAGCTCGTCAACGCCCCCTCCGCCGATGTGATCTTCATCGACGCGCGGGTCGACCTCGTCGGCGCGAAGTCGTTGTGCAAGATCCTGAACACGACCGGGCTGGAGGCACCGATCGTGCTCATCGTGACCGAGGGCGGTCTCACGGCGGTCTCACCGGACTGGGGCGTCGACGACGTCATCCTCGTCTCCGCGGGTCCCGCCGAGGTCGATGCGCGCATCCGCCTGGTCATCGGACGCCAGTCCGTCGAGCAGGCGTCGACGCGCGTGCAGACCTCGGGCATCACGATCGACGAGGCCTCATACTCAGCCAAGGTGCACGGCAAGCCGCTCGACCTCACCTACAAGGAGTTCCAGCTGCTGCATTTCTTCGCCACGCATCCCTCCCGGGTATTCACCCGCGAGCAACTGCTGAGCGAAGTGTGGGGCTACGACTACTTCGGCGGCACCCGCACGGTCGACGTCCATGTGAGGCGCCTTCGCGCCAAGCTCGGCGAGCTCGAACAGCTCATCGGCACCGTGCGCAACGTCGGCTACCGGTTCAACGTGTACGACGACGAACAAGTCGCCGCCGCACGCGAACGCGCCGAAGCCTGACCACCCGTTCACGCGCCGGACACGTCGGCCTGCAATGATGAACAGATGATCCAGGACGACGTGCTCGACACCGGCCTCGGCGACGCGGACGACGACGACTTCGACCTCGAAGAGTCCGACGACGCGCAGCTGCCGGAGAACCGCTACCTCGACCGCGAACTGAGCTGGCTCGCCTTCAACCAGCGCGTGCTCGAACTCGCCGAAGACCCGTCACTGCCGACACTCGAGCGGGCGAACTTCCTGGCGATCTTCGCGAGCAACCTCGACGAGTTCTTCATGGTGCGCGTCGCCGGCCTCAAGCGTCGCATCGTCACCGGCCTCGCCGTCCCCACCAACGTCGGGCGGTCACCGCAGGACGTCCTCGCGGACATCTCACGGGAGGCCCACACTCTGCAGGTGCGCCATGCCGAGGCGTGGACGACGCTCGTCCGCCCCGCATTGGCCGAGGCCGGCATCCAGATCGTGTCCTATGACTCGCTCAGCGACGAGGAGCGTCAGCGCCTCTACGACTACTTCCAAGCACAGGTCTTCCCCGTCCTCATGCCTTTGGCGGTCGACCCCGCACACCCGTTCCCCTACATCTCCGGTTTGTCGCTGAACCTCGCCATCCGCATCCGCAACGCCCGCACCGGGCGTCAGGAATTCGCCCGCCTCAAGGTGCCGCCGATGCTGCCGCGCTTCGTCGAGATCTGGGGCGACGGCGACGGGATGCGGTATCTGCCGCTCGAAGAACTCATCTCCAACCACCTCGACGACCTCTTCCCGGGCATGGAGGTGCTTGATCACCACGCGTTCCGCCTCACGCGCAACGAGGACGTCGTCATCGAAGAGGACGAGACCGAGAACCTCATCCAGGCGCTCGAAGCCGAACTCCTGCGCCGACGCTTCGGCCCGCCCATCCGCCTCGAGGTCACCGATGACATGGACGACCTCACGCTCGGGTTGCTCCTGGACGAACTCGACATCACCGAACAAGAGGTCTACCGGCTGCCTGGACCGCTGGATCTGCGAGGTCTGTTCGCGATCGCGAGCCTCGACCGCCCCGACCTGCGCTATCCGCCCCATGTGCCGACGACCGCGTTGGCGTTCCGCCCTGCCGAACAGAACGGCCGCGCCGACCTCT
The DNA here is from genome assembly GCF_042677105.1 of Microbacterium koreense. Classification (NCBI taxonomy): domain Bacteria; kingdom Bacillati; phylum Actinomycetota; class Actinomycetes; order Micrococcales; family Microbacteriaceae; genus Microbacterium; species Microbacterium koreense. Next base: position 1,315,854 of record NZ_JBHTIM010000001.1, on the reverse strand, counting down.
TCGCCGCCATCCGCAAGTCGGACGTGCTCGTCCACCACCCCTACGAGTCGTTCACGACGAGCGTGCAGGCTTTCATCGAGCAGGCGGCTCGTGACCCCCACGTCTTGGCCATCAAGCAGACCCTCTACCGGACGTCGGGCGACAGCCCCATCGTGCAGGCGCTCATCGACGCCGCCGAAGCGGGCAAGCAGGTGCTCGCGCTCGTCGAGGTGAAGGCACGGTTCGACGAAGCCAACAACATCGTCTGGGCACGCAAACTCGAGAAGGCCGGCGTACACGTGGTCTACGGGCTCGTCGGGCTCAAGACCCACAGCAAGCTCATCCACGTCATCCGCGAAGAAGACGGCAAGCTGCGCTCGTACTCGCACATCGGCACGGGCAACTACAACCCCAAGACAAGCCGCATCTACGAGGACTTCGGCCTGTTCACCACCGACGAACAGGTCGGGCGTGACCTCACGCGGCTGTTCAACGAGCTGAGCGGCTACGCGATCGAGAAGAAGTTCAAGCGTCTCCTCGTCGCGCCGCTGCACTTGCGCAAGGGCCTGCTTCGCCACATCGACAAGGAGAGGCGCAATGCCGAGGCGGGAAAACCCTCCGGCATCCGCATCAAGGTCAACTCGATGGTCGACGAACAGATCATCGACGCCCTCTACCGCGCCAGCCAGGCGGGAGTGCCCATCGAGGTCTGGGTACGGGGCATCTGCGCGCTCAAGGCAGGCGTCGAGGGAATGAGTGAGAACATCACCGTCCGGAGCATCCTGGGACGCTACCTCGAACACTCGCGCATCTTCGCGTTCCACAACGACGGTGACCCCCAGGTGTTCATCGGCAGCGCCGACATGATGCACCGCAACCTCGATCGACGCGTCGAAGCCCTCGTTCGTGTGACCGACCCTCACCAGATCAAAGCGCTGGAAGACCTCTTCAGCTTCGCAATGAGCGACACCACCAGTTCGTGGCACATGGAACCCGACGGGGTGTGGACCCGCCACAGTCGCGGCGAGGACGGCAAACCGCTGGTCGACCTGCAGGACAGGACGATGGCCGCCGTCCAGCGGCGGCGACGGCCTCGGGCGACGCGATGACCGAGACCGCCGTCTACGCGGCGGGAGGAGTGGTGTGGCGGCTCGTCGAGGGCAAGCTCAAGATCCTCCTCATCCACCGCACCCGCTACCGCGATGCGACGCTCCCGAAGGGCAAGGTCGACCCAGGCGAGATGCTCGCCGAGACGGCAGCGCGCGAAATCCATGAAGAGACCGGCATCCGTACGACTCTCGGCGTGCCGGTCGGCGTCTCGCGCTACACGCTCCCCAGTGGCCGGCTGAAGATCGTGCACTACTGGGCGGCCCAGGCCACCGAAGAAGCGATCCAGGCCTCCACGTTCATCCCGAACAAGGAGATCGCGGCGCTCGAGTGGCTCTCGCCGACCAAAGCGCTCAAGCGACTCAGCTACCCCGTCGACGTCGAGATCCTCGAGACCTTCCTGCGCCTCGTCGACGACGGAGTGCTCGAGACGTTCCCGATCGTGGTGTTGCGTCACGCCAAGGCCGTCTCACGGGAGGACTGGGACGGCGCGGACGACGCGCGCCCCCTCACGCCGCGGGGCAAACGTCAGGCCGCCGCGATCGTCGGTCCCCTCCTCGCGTTCGGCGTGCGTCGGATCGTCTCCAGCCCCGCCGAACGCTGTGTGAAGACCGTCAAGCCGCTCTCCCGCGCCATCGACGGGCGCATCCGCAGATCGGCACTCATCAGTCAAGACGCGTGGGACGTGGGCGAGTCCGACGCACGCGCGGTCGTCGGGCAACGTGTCCGCTCCCGCAAGCCCGCCGTGGTCTGCAGCCACGGACCGGTGCTGCCCGACATCCTGACGGAGATCGCACTCGCCACAGGCACGATGAAGGGTTCGTATCTGGGTAGCGCCTCGGCGCTGGAGACCGGTGAGTTCTCGGTCGTGCACCTCACGACCCTCAACCCGGGGTCGGGCATCGTCGCGATAGAGACGCACGGCCCGAAAGACTGACCGCGGGCCCACGCCTGGGCGGGGAACCACCGCGCTGGCGGCCGTTCACCTTCCGTTCACCGTGCCAGCGCACTCTCTTAAGAGTCCACTCCTACGTTGCAGTGGTGCCCCGCACCGGGCATGAACCCGATGCCCTCCCCGGGCTGTTCCCTGACACGTGAAGGATTCACAGTGAAGATCTCCCGCATCGCCCAGGTGGGCGCTGTCGCCGCCGTCACCGCGCTCGCCCTCGCCGGCTGTGCCGCCAACGAGTCCACCGGTGGCGACTCCGGTTCGACCGACGGCGACATGTCGTCGCTCTCGGGCACCATCAACGCGACGGGCGCCTCGTCGCAGACCGCCGCGCAGGAGGCCTGGGTCGCCGGTTTCCAGACGGCGAACCCCGACGTTACGGTCAACTACGAGCCCACCGGCTCGGGCACCGGTCGCGAGAACTTCCTCTCGGGCGCCAGCGAGTTCATCGGCTCGGACCGTGCGTTCGACGATGAAGAGGTCGCCGCCGGCGGCTTCGGCGCCTGCGTGACCGACGACATCGTCGAAGTCCCGCTCTACATCTCGCCCGTCGCCGTGGCGTTCAACCTCGAGGGCATCGACGAACTCGACCTCGACGCCGCCACGATCGCCGGCATCTTCGCCGAAGAGATCACCACCTGGAACGACCCGGCGATCGCCGACCTCAACCCGGGCGTCGAGCTGCCGGACTCGCCGATCACGCCGGTCCACCGCTCGGATGACTCGGGTACCACCGAGACGTTCGTGAACTACCTCGCCGCCACCGCACCCGACGTGTGGACCTTCGAGGTCTCGGGCGAATGGCCGCTTCAGAGCGGCGAGGCCGCGCAGGGAACCTCCGGTGTCGTGCAGGCGATGACCTCCGGTGTCGGCACGATCGGCTACGCCGATGCCTCCCAGGTGTCGGAGCTCGGCCAGGTGCACGTCGGCGTCGACGGCGAATTCATCGCGTACTCGTCCGAAGCAGCCTCCGCACTCGTCGAGAACTCGCCCCTTGTCGAGGGGCGCGGCGCCGGCGACCTGGTGTTCGACATCGATCCGGCCAGCGCGTCCGGCGGGGCGTACCCGATCGCCCTCGTCAGCTACATGATCGGCTGCCAGCAGTACGAGGACTCGAACGTCGCCGAGCTCGTCAAGGCCTACTTCGAGTACATGGCCAGCCCCGAGGGTCAGGACGCCGCCGCAGGCAACGCCGGCAGCGCCCCGATCTCGGACAGCCTGCGCGAGCAGGTGCTCGCCGCCATCGACACGATCCAGGTCGGTTGACTCACAGGATCACGAGGACGACATACATCACGTGAACGCAACGGGTGCCCGCACACGACCATCCGACGGACCCATCTCCGTCGGGGCCGCGGGCACCCGTTGCGGCCGTCCGCCCGTCCACTTCTTCCCGACCGACCCGAGAACTGGGACCCCATGACCACGACTGAGACGGCCCAGAAGCCACCTTCTCCGACACCCACCCCCGCAGGGACGCAGGTCAAGGCGAAGCAGCGACTCGGCGACCGCGTCTTCACCGGCACCGCGCTCGGCGCCGGTGTCATCATCCTGCTCGTGCTTGCCGCGATCGCCGTCTTCCTGGTGATCCAGAGCATCCCGGCGTTCGCGCCCGACACGACCGACAACCACATCCTTCGCGGCGAGTCGTTCTGGGTCTACGTCGGTCCCCTCATCTTCGGCACGGTATGGGCGTCGATCATCGCCCTGATCCTCGCCGCCCCGCTGTCGATCGGCATCGCCCTCTTCATCTCGCACTACGCGCCGCGCAAGCTCGCACCGAGCCTCGGATATGTCATCGACCTGCTCGCCGCGGTCCCCTCCGTCGTCTACGGCCTCTGGGGCGGCATCGTCTTCGCCGGCTTCCTCCAGCCGTTCTACGTGTGGTTGAACGAGAACCTCGGCTGGATCCCGCTCTTCGCCGGCGTCGTCTCGCCCACAGGAAAGACCATCCTCACCGCGTCGCTGGTTCTGGCCGTCATGGTCATCCCGATCATGACCGCGATCTGCCGCGAGGTCTTCCTCCAAGCCCCGACGCTGCACGAGGAGGCGGCGCTCGCCCTCGGCGCGACCCGCTGGGAGATGATCCGCATGGCGGTACTCCCCTTCGCCCGCGGCGGGATGGTCTCGGCCGCGATGCTGGCCCTCGGCCGCGCGCTCGGCGAGACGATGGCCGTCACGATGGTGCTGTCGGTCTCGGGCGTCATCAGTTTCGAGCTGCTCACCTCGACCAACCCGACACCGATCCCCGCGAACATCGCGCTGTCGTTCCCCGAGGCCCACGACCTCGGCGTCAACACCCTCATCGCCACCGGCCTGATCCTGTTCATCGTCACGTTCGCCGTCAACGCGTTCGCCCGCTGGATCGTCGCCCGCCGCGCCGAGTTCTCTGGAGCGAACTGACATGACCACCCTCGCAACGGCCGGTAGCCGCTCCTCCCTCACCGCGGGCAAGCTCCCCGGATGGGCTCCGTGGAGCATCCTCGCACTGTCCTTCATCGTCTCGTTCACCGTCTTCGGCCTGCTCTCGCTCGGCGGCGAGGTCGTCGACTACAACATCGCCGGCGCACTGTTCTGCTCGATGGCGATCTACGTCGTCCTGATCGTGGTCATCTCGAGCATCAGCGAGTCACGACGCGTCGCCATGGACCGCCTCATGACCGCGCTGGTGTCCACGGCGTTCGTGGTGGCGCTGCTACCGCTGATCTCCCTGCTGTGGACCGTCGTGATCAACGGCATCCAGCGCTTCGACGCCGAATTCTTCTCCTGGACGATGCGCAACGTCGTCGGTGAGGGTGGCGGTATCGTCCACGCGATCTGGGGCACGCTGCTCATCACGCTCATGGCGACCGTCATCTCGGTCCCGATCGGCCTCATGACGTCGATCTATCTGGTCGAGTACGGTCGGGGCAAGCTCGCGCGCGCCATCACGTTCTTCGTCGACGTGATGACCGGCATCCCCTCGATCGTGGCCGGTCTGTTCATCTACTCGGTCTTCGCCCTCATCGTCGGCCCCGGCGCCGCCGGCGGCTACATGGGTGCATTGGCGTTGTCGGTGTTGATGATCCCCGTCGTGGTGCGCGGCAGCGAGGAGCTCTTGCGCATCGTGCCGAACGAGCTGCGTGAGGCGGCGTACGCACTCGGGGTGCCCAAGTGGCTCACGATCATGAAGGTCGTGCTGCCCACATCGATCGCCGGCATCATGACCTCGGTCATGCTCGCCATCGCCCGCGTGATCGGTGAGACCGCTCCGCTGCTGTTGACCGCCGGGTACACCCTCAGCCTCAACACCAACCTCTTCAGCGGCCAGATGATGACGCTGCCCGTGTTCGCGTACAACCAGTACATGAACCAGGGCACGAGCCCCGATGCCGCCGTCGCACGCGCGTGGGGTGCGGCGCTGACGCTCATCCTGATCGTCATGCTGCTCAACCTGCTCGCGCGCCTGATCGCCAAGTACTTCGCGCCGAAGGTCAGCAAGCGCTGACCCCGCGACAATCCGAATCACCTGAAGGAACCTCCGTGTCCAAGAGCATCGAAGTCAACGACCTCAACGTCTACTACGGCGAATTCCTCGCCGTCGAAGGCGTCTCCCTCCACATCGACCCGCGCAGTGTGACGGCCTTCATCGGACCGTCCGGCTGCGGGAAGTCGACCTTCCTGCGCACGCTCAACCGCATGCACGAAGTCATCCCCGGCGCACGCGTCGAGGGTGAGGTGCTGCTCGACGGCGACGACCTGTACGGGCCCGGCGTGGACCCCGTGCTGGTGCGGCGCCAGGTGGGCATGGTGTTCCAGCGACCGAACCCCTTCCCCACCATGTCGATCCGCGACAACGTGCTGGCCGGGGTGAAGCTGAACAACAAGCGCATGTCCAAGTCGGACGCCGATGCGCTCGTCGAGAAGTCACTGCAGGGCGCGAACCTGTGGAACGAAGTGAAGGACCGACTCGAGAAGCCCGGTTCGGGCCTGTCCGGCGGTCAGCAGCAGCGTCTGTGCATCGCTCGCGCGATCGCCGTCTCACCCGAGGTCATCCTCATGGACGAGCCCTGCTCGGCTCTCGACCCGATCTCGACCTACGCGATCGAAGAGCTCATCGGCGAACTCAAGAACGACTACACGGTCGTCATCGTCACGCACAACATGCAGCAGGCGTCGCGCGTGTCCGACCGGACCGCGTTCTTCAACATCGCCGGCACCGGCAAGCCGGGCAAGCTCATCGAGTACGACGACACGCGGACGATCTTCACAACGCCCTCGGTGCAGGCGACGGAGGACTACGTCTCGGGTCGGTTCGGCTGAGCGCCTCGGCCGACGGTTCGGACGGCGCTCGGGTCTGCGAACCCGAGCGCCGTGTCGGTCTCGAGGGTCAGTCGCGTGGTGACAGCAGGTAGTCGTTGAAGGATGCGGTGAGCTCCGCATCGACCGCGATCTCGACGCCGTCGACGGCGCGCACCGGCGCCGCGAGCCGCACGCTCGACACGAGCCACGCGGCATCCGCGTCGGTCAACGCTGCGGCCGGAATCGTCTCGTACGCCGTGACGAAACCCCCACGGTCCAGGTGCTCGAAGAGGCTGAGCTGTGTGGTGCCGTGAAGGATCCCACCGTTGGGCGCCGGAGTGACGAACCGGTCGCCTCGGCGCAGGATGAGCGACGCCGTCGGCGCCTCGAGCACGTACCCGTCACTCGAGACGAAGATCGCGTCGTCGGCTCCGCGGCTCTTGGCCTCGCGGATCGCGGCCATGTTGACCGCATACGACAGGGTCTTGGCACCGAGAAGAAGCCAGGGCGCCCGCGCCGGCACGCCGATGTCGTAGCCGCGGTCGAGCGTGACCGCTCGCAGGCCCTCAGCGCGCACGCGGGAGTTGTCGGGGGCGCCGGCCGCCGTCACCCATGCCGTCGGCGCCGGTCCGTGCTCGACACCGCGGCTCAGAATCAGCTTGATGACGCTCTCGCCCGCGGGACAGTGGCTCGCGGCGATCGCGACGGCATGGCGCCATTGCGCGAGGTTCGGCGCGGGCAGGTCACACAGGCGAGCAGAGTGCGCGAGGCGCTCGAGGTGCGCCTGCACCTCTTGCGCGTGCCCGTCGACCACGCCGATCGACTCGAAGATGCCGTCTCCGCGCTGCGTACTCAACTCCCCCACGCTCAGCGCCGGAGCAGCGGGGTCGATCGTTCGGAAGTCCGCCGCGAAGTCGGTGCGAACATCATCGGATGCCGCGGGCTCGATCACGAGCGCGAAACGCCAGGTCATGCTCAAAGCCTATGCGTTCGCTCGGAGTCCGGCCCGAGGCGGTGCGCATGGCCGTTACACTGGAACGGCCGGGCCGCAGTAACCCCGGGCTCCATCTTCTGCCGCTGCGAGCGGCCACGCGCCGAGAGGCGTTCTGCGGCCCGGCTCCTTCATTTCCAGGTGCGTTCAGGTGAGGCCGTCGCGGCGCCACAGGGCTGCCGCCGTGGTGAGATCGTCGGCGTAGGTCGACAGTCGCAGCGCACGCCGGGTGAACGCCGACGCGCGATCTGACTCGGTGGCCTCGTAGTCGTCGGCCAAGTGGGTCGCCCCCGATGACTGGACACGGCAGAACGCTGCGGCCCGTTCGAGCGCAACGGCGAAATCCCCCTCGAACAGCCCTCGCAGGATGGTGTCGACCAGCTCGACGAGCTCGTCGGGACCGGCGGGGACGGGAGCTCCCGCGACCAAGGCATCGGCGGAGGCCAGTTCGAGTCGTCCACGCTCGTAGACGAGCGCCGCCGTCTGCGGGTCGTCGTGGATCATCAGCTGCAGCAGGTACAACCGCCACAGGGTGCCCGGGAGCGACCGCGCGGGCGACCGCGACCACAACTCGGCGATGTCGTCGATCCCGTGCCTGTCGGTGAACGACACCAAACGCCCGACCACGTCGGCGTCAGGATCGGCACGCACGCGTGAGAGCAACACCTGCGCCGTCGAGTGGGCGATGCGCGAGACCTCGGCAGGATCGTCACCCTGATACAACCGGTCGAACAGCTCGGCCGGACGCCGTACGGGCTTGTGGAACTCCCTGGAGTCGTCGCTCATCCCGTCCAGGCTACCGTCGGCATGCGGAGGTCGGGCCCGGGCTCATACGGTCGGGATCGCCACGATCGGGTCGGTCGTGGGCAGACCGGTCGGCGAACCGTCGGCCTGTTCGATCGTGACCGCGATCGTGTCACCGGGCTCGAGCGGAACATCCAGCAGCGCCGTCGTCGTGCCAGCGGAAGACGTGAAGACACCACCCGAGACGGGTGTGCCGTCACGGACGAACCACAGCTCGAAGGCCTCGTCGTCTGCGATCTGCGGCCACCCCTGCGAAACGACGACGGCCTGGCCGAGCGACTCCGACCAGTGCGCGGTCGCGGTTGCGCCGTCGGCCATCGCGACGGTGCTCTCTTGGGCATCCGGAGCCTGTTCGATCTGCTCGAGGGCGATGAGGGATGCCGGGCGATTGACGTACTCGTTGATGCTGGCCGCTGCGAACCCGATCGCGACGAGGAACACCAGCGACGCCGCGAGGGCGAACAGCCCGCGCGTCCACCGGCGCCGCGAGATCGTCTGGATCGTCGTCGTGGTGGGCGGGCCGGGCACTTGCGGAGCCGGCTGCTCGCCGGCATCCGATTCTTCCGCGGTCTCGTCGGCGGGCCTCGAGTCCGGCGCGGTGTCACTGGCAGGGCCCTGCGGGGTCTGGGCGATCGTGGACAGCAGGATGCCGCGCATCGCCAACGGCGGCGCCACAGGCACCGTCGCCTCGGCCAGGGATGCCGCCGTCGCGACCTCTCGGTCGACGACGTCGGACCACTCGGGATGCGCGGTCCACGCCGCCTCGAACGCGGCGCGGTCATCGGGCGACAGCGCGCCGAGCGCGTATCCGGCTGCCAGCTCGGAGAATTCGTCGATGTTCACGTCGTCACCCCCATCTCGGTCCTCAATCGCGACAGTCCGTCGCGCATCCTCGTCTTGATCGTCCCCAGCGGCGCCCCCACGAGCGCCGCAATCTCGGTCTGACTGTATCCGCCGTAATACGCGAGGGTCAGGGTCTCACGCTGGGCGTCGGGGAGGGTCGTGAGCGCTGCGACGACCCGTCGACCTTCCAACCGCAGTTCCACGTGCTCGGCGACGCCGTCGTGGGCGACGTCGAGGTCGCGGAAGCCGGCGCGCGTGTCGCGATCACTCGACGCCTGCGACGCCCGTACCCGGTCGACGGCTCGGCGATGCGCGATCGTGAACACCCACGATCTTCCTTGCCCCTTGTTCGGAGCGAAGCGCGCGGCGGATTGCCAGATCTCGAGAAAGACCTCTTGCAGCACTTCTTCGCTCTGCGACCGGTCGACGAGCACGCGAAGGATGAGGCCGAAGACCCGCGGGGAGAGCATGTCGTACAACCGCGCGAACGCCTTCTGGTCGCCGTCGGTGATCTGGGTGAGCAGGATCCCGACGTGGTCGACGGGGCTCGAGCCGTCGTCCGGCACCTCGAGTCCGTCGATCACCATGTCACCCAGCATGCCGCACGCGCGCGTCGTGCGCGCGCGCTTGCCACTCAGCCCGACACGCGGTATGCCGGTCGGTCCGCTCCGGATCCGAAGAAAAGTCGCTCCGATTCCAATCCGATCTGCAGACCACCCCGAACAGCCCGTGTACGCCGCCTCCCGGCGGTCACGCACAGCAGGTCCCTCGGGACCCACACGATCGGAGGAAGACATGCTCAGCACAACCAAGAAGGCCACGGCCGGAGCCGCACTCGCATTCGCCGCGGCGTTCGCCCTGTCGGCTTGTTCGATGGGTGGCAGCTCGATGGAATCGGAAGAGCCGGCCGACACGATGACCGAAGAGTCGATGACCGAAGAGTCGATGCCGATGGACGACCCGGCCGCGAACCTCGTCGGTGCGGGATGCGCCGCATACGCGGAAGCCGTTCCGACCGGCGACGGCTCGATCGAGGGCATGTCGGCGGATCCGGTCGCGGTCGCGGCATCCAACAACCCGATGCTCACGACACTCGTGTCGGCCGTCAGTGGCGAGCTCAACCCCGACGTCGACCTCGTCGACACGCTCAACGGCGACGAGTTCACGGTGTTCGCGCCGGTCGATGACGCGTTCGCGATGATCGACGACGCGACGATCGAGACACTGAAGACCGATAGCGACCTGCTGACTTCGATCCTCACGTATCACGTGGTCGCCGGCCAGATCGCGCCGGCCGACATCGGTGGCACGCACACCACGCTGCAGGGCGGCGACGTCGAGGTCACCGGCTCGGGCGACATGTGGATGGTGAACGACGCCACCGTCGTCTGTGGCGGCGTGCAGACGGCCAACGCCACGGTCTACCTCATCGACACGGTTCTGATGCCCGCGATGTGATGACCGCGGCGCACGCCGCAGGGGGAATACGGGGCCGCCGGTGCTCATGCACCGGTGGCCCCGTTGCGCGCGTGGATGCGAATCCGCAAGTAGGCTGGTGCACAGAGGGGCCTCTAGCTCAGTCGGTAGAGCATCGGACTTTTAATCCGCGGGTCGTGGGTTCGAGCCCCACGGGGCCCACCGCGTCGAGATCAATCCCGGCGACATCACCCCGGGTCGGTCGTCGAAGGTGATCTCGTAGTGGACGAACCCGGTGTCGTCGGCGACCTTGCCGTAGAGATGCCGCGCTGCGGCGTTGTGCGACTGGGTGAGCCAGTACACCTTCGCGCAGGCTGCGGCGCGTGACCACTCGGTGACATGGGCGATGAGGGCGCGACCCGCGCCGAGACCGCGGGAATCCTCTGACACGAAGAGGTCCTCGAGGTAGCAGTACGGACCCTCCGACCACGTGCTCGCATGCGTCAGCCAGTGCACGAATCCGACCGCGCGGCCGGTCTCGTCACGCGCGATCGCGGCGTGCACGGGCTCGTCGGGATCGGTGAGGCGCCCGAAGGTCATCTCGGTCTGGGCCGCGCTCAACTCGGTCTCGTAGAACGCGAGGTAGCCGTACCAGAGCGGCAACCAGTCGGTGCGGTCGGCTTCGGTCAGCGCGTGCAGGGCGATCATGCCCTGAGCGTACTCGCGCCGGCTCAGGCGCCGGACTCGTCGAGCACCGCCCCTGCATGCGCGAGCTCGGCGAGCGCGGCCTCGGTCGATGTGGGTGCGACCCCGGCGACGAGGTCGGTGAAGATCCGTACGCGGCGGCCGTGCGCGATCGCGTCGAGTGCGGATGCCCGCACGCAGTAGTCGGTGGCGATCCCCACGACATCCACTTCCAGGACCCCGTGGTCATCGAGCAGGTGCGCGACGGTCACACCATCGTCGGTGACCCCCTCGAACAGGCTGTAGGCGGGCTCACCCTGGCCCTTCTTGACGTGGTGGGTGACCGCATCCGTCACGAAACCGGGATCGTACTCGGCACCCGCGGTTCCGGCGACGCAGTGCGCAGGCCACGTGTCGACGAAGTCGGGATCCGCGGCGAAATGGCCGCCGTTGGCGTTGTCTGCGTCATGCCAGTCGCGGGACGCAACGATGAGGTCGTAGTCACCGGCACGGGCGGCGAGGTGGCGGGAGATCGCGACGGCGACCGCGTCCCCACCGGTCACCCCGAGCGCTCCGCCCTCGGTGAAATCGTTCTGGACGTCGACGATGAACAGTGCGGTGCTCATGATTCGAGCCTACGCCGGTACTCCTCCCTCGTCAGCGGGTGACCGTCTGTTCCGACGAGGGCGGGGTCGGTGGCCTCGGGCAGGGGCTCGTCGACGGATGCGGAATCCGCGGGAGCGTCGACCGCGTGGCGTTCGTTGCGCCACAGTTTCGACGGCCACCAGATCGCCCGGCCGATGTCGTACGACAGGGCAGGTACGAGAAGGGAGCGCACCACGAAGGTGTCGAGCACGACACCGAACGCGACGATGAATGCGATCTGCGCGAGGAAAAGGATCGGAATCACGCCGAGGGCGGCGAAGGTGGCCGCCAGGACGAGACCGGCCGACGTGATCACCCCACCGGTGGCGACGAGTCCTCGCAGGATGCCGCGCCGTGTGCCGTGCACGAGCGACTCCTCTCGAACCCGCGACATCAGGAAGATGTTGTAGTCGACGCCGAGGGCGACGAGGAAGACGAACCCGTAGAGCGGCACCGAGGGGTCCGCGCCCGGGAAGTCGAAGACGCCGTTGAACACCCACGCACTCACCCCCAGCGCGGTGCCGAACGACAGGATGACCGTCGCGATGAGCAGCACCGGTGCGAGCACCGACCGCAGCAGCAGCATCAGGATCGCGAGGACCACCACCAAGACGATGGGGATGATGAGCGTCCGGTCACGGATCGACGCGTCGATCGTGTCGATGTCCGTCGCCGTCTCACCGCCGACGAGGGCGACGCCGTCGCCGAGGGTCGCGTCGAGGTCGGCGCGCAGCTCGCGTACGGTCTCGTCGGCGGATGCGGAGTCTGCGGCATCCGTCAAGGTGCCGATCACGAGCACATCGCCATCCGAGAAGGTCGGCTCGGGCGCGGGGGTTCCCGGGGGGCCTGCGGCGGCGAAGACGGCTTCACCGTCTTCGATGGTGACCGCTGCCTGCCCGGCGGGCGAGTCCTCCGATGCGACGGCGACCGATTCGACTCCCGACGTCGCCTCGAGCGTCTCGACGACCTCGACGAGGTCGCCCTCCGGAGCGATGACGTACACGGGGCTTCCCGAGCCCGCCGGGAAGTGCTCACCGAGCGCGTCCTGTCCATCGCGGGCCTGCGACTCGCCCAAGACAAGCTCGCTCGACGGAACACCGTCCGCCTTGAGCTGCGTGACCCCGACGGCGCCGGCGAGCAGAACCACGGTGCACACGATCCACACGACGCGGGCGTGGCGTGCGACGAATCGCGCCTGGCGCGGCCAGAGCCCCCGCACCGGCTGGGTGAGGTCGTCGGGAATCTCGGCCACCGGGTGCTGGGGGATGAACGGCCAAAACGCTGCCCGGCCGGTCAACGCCAGCAGCGCCGGCAAGAAGGTCAGCGCCGAGAGCATCGAGAACAAGATGCCGATCGAGGCGATCGGTCCGAGAGCACGGTTGGTCGCGAGATCCGACAGCAGCAGGCACAGGAGGCCCGCGATGACCGTGCCCCCCGAGGCGAGGATGGGCTCGAATGCGCCGCGCCATGCCCGGGTCGTGGCACCCCAGCGCGTCGCACCCTCGGCGACCGCCTCGCGATAGCGCGCCACATACAACAGCGCATAGTCGGTGGCCGCGCCGATGACGAGGATGAACAGGATGCCCTGCACCTGCCCGTTGAGCACGACGATCCCCGCGTAGGCCAGCCACCACACGGTGAGGAGAGCCACGCACAGCGCGAACACGCTGGTGAAGAGCACCAGGATCGGCAGAAGTGGCGACCGGTACACGATCACGAGGATGATGAACACCGCGATGAGAGCCACGGCGAGCAGGAGCCCGTCGATGCCGAGAAAGCCTTCGGCCAGATCGGCGGTGAACCCCGCGGGGCCCGTCACCCACCCTTCGATGCCGTCCGGGAGATCCTCGGCGATGATGTCACGCATCTCGGCGACGACGTCGCCCACGTCTGCCGCGGAATCGATAGGCACGAAGACCTGCACCGCTTCACCGTCGTCGGACGGAATCGGCGGCGACACTCCGTCGACCACGCCGGAGAGCCCCGCGACGTCGTCGACGACCGTCTGGATCTCGGCGAGTTGATCCTCGGTCAGTTCCGCATCGCCCGCGATGACGACGACGGCGGGGATGCTGTCGTCGCCCAAGAAGTCCGGCAGCTGCTCGTTGACCTGCGTCGCATCTGCGCTGGAGGGCAGGAAGGACGAGCGATCGTTGGTCGACACCTCCTCGACCTTGCCGAAGTACATTCCCCCGACCGATCCGCCGACCAGCCACACGAGCACAAGCAAGACGGGGATGCCGACCCGCAGCCATCGCGTGGGCTGCCTTGTGGTCAGGGTGCTGTTCGCCATATCGCTAGCTTATCTAGCAATCTCTCCCGGCGCGACCCCGCACGGAAATCCGTTGAGGGAGGATCACCTCACGAACAGCAAGACGAGGGATGCCGCGGCGCACAGCACACCGACGGACAACAGCCCGACAGCCAACCACGCGACGAATCGCACCGACGGCGACCTGCGGGTGAAGCGCACGCGATCGGTGTATCCACGACGGACCCAGCCCTCGGCGGCGTCCGCGCCCCCGAGGTGAGCGACCTGCTCATCGGTGAGGCGCGCTTCACCGAGACCTGCGTCGCTGAACCATCGCGCGGTGTGCCCCCGGTCATCCTCGACGATCTCGAGATGCGACGCGACCCACACGCCGTCGGCGAGTTTGGCGATCACCGCGATGAGAGCGACCACAATGCCTGCCCCGATGCCCACCCAGGTGAAGATTTCGAGCAACGCATCGATGGCCGTCCTGCTCACGTCCCGACGCCCTCTCTCGACACGGCCGACCTCCACACTCGACGGCGGTCAGACGACGCCGCGCCGGTGTGAGCGTAGCGGATCCCGAGACCACGCCCGGTCAGGCGTGCGCGTCGACGCGGTACGGCACCGAGCCGGGGTCATCGAGCACGGGAGCGAAGACCATCTCGGCGGCACCCACGAGGATGACGTCATCGTGGAGCCCTGCGGGCACCACCGACACCACGTCGACCGCCCCGGGGAGGGTCGGTCGCATCCGATCGATGATCTCCGCCGGTCCGACGACGCTGAGCAGATCGCCGAGATACCCGCCCAGCACGATCCGGCGAGGATTGAGCGCATTGACCACCGTGCGCATGGCGGTGGCGAGATAGCCGAGCTGTCGGGTGATCTCGGCGTGCACCGCCGATCCCGGATCACCCCACGCTGCGTCGATCCGCGTGGCCAACCGCCCCACTTCGGAGGGGGGCGTGCGGTCCACCTCGATGAAACGATCCCGCCGCACTTCGGTTTCGAGGCATCCCACGGCCCCGCAGTGACATCGCCGACCCGACTCGGTCACGTTGGTGTGCCCGAACTCGCCGGCGTGCCCGTCGACACCCGAGAAGAGACGTCCGTCGATGACGACGCCGCCCCCGATGCCGCTGGCCCCGCCGTTGAGGTAGACGACGACACCTTCGCCCCGTCCTCCGCCGAACGTGCTCTCGGCGACGGCACCGCAGTTGGCGTCGTTGCCTGCGACACACGGGATCCCGAGCGCGTCTTCCACGAGGGCAGCCAGCGGCGTATCGGTCCACTCGAGGTGCGGAGCGAGCAGCACGTGCCCGTCGGAATGTCGAACCAGCCCCGGAATCGCCAAGCCCGCGCCGAGAACGTTGCCGTATCCCTCCAGCAGCATTCCCGACACCGCCCGCACGAGGTTCACGAACTCGGTGACGGTGGGAAGACGCTCGTTGTCGTATCGCACGCGTTGGAGCACGCGTCCGCTCAGCCCGACGACGGCGATGTCGACCGTGTCCACCTCAGGGTTGATCGCAAGGGCGACGGTGTCATCTGACGCTGACACGATCGGACTGGGGCGCCCGACCCGCCGCGCAGGCCCGGGGTCGGATTCATCGACGAGCCCACGCGCTTGCAGTTCGGCGACCAATCCCCCCACGGTGGAGCGGTTGAGGCCTGTCGCGCGGGTGAGTTCCGACCGCGAGAGGGGACCCTCGCGATGCGCGAGGCGCAGGACCCGCGAAAGGTTGGTGCGCCGCAGGTCATCCAGAGATCGGCCCCCCACAGTGCTCTTATCGGCGGATCGATCCATCTCGCCACCCCCTCGATCCCGTCGACGAATGATGCCTCCGGGGTGGCCGCGGATCACGCGGCCACCCCGTCGACGATATCTACTTCGTCGAGAACGCCGCGTCGAAGGAGGCGTGCGGCGGCGTGATCTTCGCCAGTTCGCGCACGAACTCGAGAGCCTCGGGTCCGCCGACGAGACGGTCCATCCCGGCATCCTCCCACTCGACGCTCGTCGGACCGGTGTATCCGATCGCGTTGAGCGCGCGGAACAGCGGCTCCCACGGCACGTCGCCGTGGCCGGTCGAGACGAACGTCCAGCCCCGACGCGGATTCGCCCACGGCAGGTGAGAGCCGAGCACGCCGTTTCGCCCGTCGAGGTTGGTCCTCGACTCCTTGCAGTGCACGTGGTAGATCCGGTCGGCGAAGTCGAGCACGAACGCCACGCTGTCGAGTTGCTGCCACACGAAGTGCGAAGGGTCGAAATTGAATCCGAACACCTCGCGGTTCCCGATCGCCTCGAGCGTACGCTTGGCCGTCCAGTAGTCGTATGCGATCTCAGACGGGTGCACCTCGAGCGCGAAGCGCACACCGACCTCTTCGAAGACATCCAGGATCGGGTTCCAGCGGTCGGCGAAGTCCTGGTATCCGGCCTCGATCATCTCGTCGGATGCCGGCGGGAACATCGCGACATACTTCCAGATGCTCGACCCGCTGAAGCCGACGACGGTCTTGACTCCGAGCTTGGCCGCGAACCGCGCGGTGTTCTTCATGTCTTCGGCCGCCCGCCGGCGGACACCCTCGGGCTCCCCGTCAACCCATACGCGGTCGGAGAGGATGTCACGGTGTCGCTCGTCGATCGGGTCGTCACAGACGGCCTGACCCGTCAGGTGGTTCGAGATCGCATACACGTCGAGACCGTTGCGTTCCAGGATGTCGCGTCGAGACTGGACGTACGCGTCATCGTCCCACCGCGACACGTCGATGTGGTCGCCCCAGCAGGCGATTTCCAGGCCGTCATAGCCCCACTCGCCGGCGAGACGAGCCACTTCTTCGAACGGGAGGTCGGCCCACTGGCCGGTGAACAGGGTGATCGGTCGTGCCATTTCTTCTCCAGTCACTCAATCGATGGCGTGCGTCAGCGCACGGAGGTCCATCGGGCATCTTCGGCGGACGAGTCTTCGACGGCGGCGAGGACTCGCTGAACGTGCAACCCCTCGGCGAATGACGGACTCGGTTCTGTTCCCTCGGCGATCGCCTCGACGAAGTCCTTCACCTGATGGGAGAACCCGTGCTCGTATCCGAGCATGTGACCCGCGGGCCACCAGGGTGCGAGGTAGGGGTGCTCGGCTTCGGTGACGAGGATCGTCCGGAATCCCTGCTCGAGACTCGAGTCCTGCGCATCGTAGAACTGCAACTCGTTGAGGCGTTCGAGGTCGAACGCGATGGCGCCGGTCGAGCCGGACACCTCCAGGGTGAGCGCGTTCTTGCGTCCGGTCGCGAAGCGCGTCGCCTCGAAGGTTCCGATCGGCTCGAAGCCACCGTTGCCGGCGAACCGGCCGGTGAACGTGGCGACATCATCGACGGTGACCTCACCGGTCTCGTTCGATGCCGTGCCCGAAAGCCCGCGCGTCTCGCCGAGCAGCGGACGCTCGCGCACGATCGTCTCGATCGTTCCGGCGACCTTGGTCAGCGTCGTGCCGGTGACGTACTCGGCGAGGTCGATCGCGTGGGCTCCGATATCGCCCAACGCACCCGAACCGGCACGGGACTTGTCCAGGCGCCACGTCATGGGCCCGTCTTCGTCGCGCAGCCAATCCTGTCGGTAAGCCGCTCGCACCTGCCGCACGTCACCGATTCGACCGGCTGCGATCATGTTGCGGGCGTGGGTGACGGCCGGAACGCGCCGGTAGGTGAACCCCACCATCGCGCGCACACCTCGTTCCGCGGCATCCGCTGCCGCCTCCGCCATCGCTTCTGCCTCGGCGACCGTGTTCGCCAGCGGTTTCTCGCAGAGAACGTGTTTGCCGGCCTTCAGCGCCGCCACGGCGATCTCGGCGTGACTGTCTCCCGGGGTGACGATGTCGACGAGGTCGATGTCGTCACGCGCGATGACTTCCCGCCAGTCCGTGGCAGCCTCGGCCCACCCCCATTTCTGCGCGGCCGTTTCCACCGTCGCAGCGGTACGCGCGACGACGACGGCCATCTCGGGCTGCAGGGGAAGGTCGAAGAAGCGCGGGGCAACCCGCCATCCCTGCGAGTGTGCGGCGCCCATGAAGCCGGCACCGATCATTGCGACTCTCATCGTTTCGGTCAACGACGTCTCCTTGTCTTCGACGCGTCGATGCGTCGATTCCTCAACGGCGGATACGGGGCGCTTCATCTCTGAGCCCCAGGCCACCTCCACTCCACGTCGCGAAGTTTGTGGTTTGCCACTGCAAATCGCCGACGATGAGTACGTTAGCGCACCTGCGCCCCGTGCGACATCCCTTCTTGTGCGCCCCTGCGGGACTTCGTCAGGAAAGGGCTCGCTTTCCGATGAGAGAGCGGCGAAGTCGAGTGAGCTCCTCCGACACTGCGGTTGCGCGTTGCTCTGCGCGCTGTGCGAGAGCGAAGACGAGC
Organism: Microbacterium koreense; assembly: GCF_042677105.1. Classification (NCBI taxonomy): domain Bacteria; kingdom Bacillati; phylum Actinomycetota; class Actinomycetes; order Micrococcales; family Microbacteriaceae; genus Microbacterium; species Microbacterium koreense. Next base: position 1,297,497 of record NZ_JBHTIM010000001.1, on the reverse strand, counting down.
ACGTCAGCGATGATGCCCGCGGTCAGTGTCTCTCCCGTGAAACCGCCGGCGGAAGCAGGCGCGATCAGGACGATGTCTGCGCGTGACGCCGACGGCGCCGCATGGGAGGCGCAGACCACGATCGTCGTTGCCCCGACCTGGGAGCTGCGTTCGAAGATCGTCGTCATTTCACGCACATCTCGGCCCGGATTGAACACGATGATCACGTCGTGTTCTCGGAGCTGGATGAGATCGTCCGCGAGAGCGAAGCCCATGTTCTTGGCGAAGTGGACACGCTTCCCCACTCGGCCCAGACGGAGTGCCTGATACTCCGCGATCACCCGTGACAGCCCCACCCCGAATGTCATGACAGCGGGGGCCTTTTCGATCGCCGCCGCAGCAGCATCGAGCGCGTCTTCGTCGAAGAGCCTTTCCGTCTCTCCGATACGCTCCCCCGCGTCCGCCGCAAGCCTCTCCACCAACGGCGTCTCACTCGTGTCTTTCGTGAGCGCCAGCCGGGTGGCGAGTCGTCGCGCCGGGTGGGCACTACTCATCAGCTCGCCGCCCAGGTCAAGCTTGAGTTCCGGCAAACCCGTGTAGCCCAGCGCCTTCGCCGTGCGGATGACGGTCGCATCGCTCGTACGGGTCATGCGCCCCAGCTCGGCCGCGCTCAGGAGTACCGTATCCGGGCCCTGCGTGGCGAAGAACTCCGCGACGCGTCGCTCGCTCGGCGAGAGGTCCGCCTCCATGGCGATGATCCGCGAGCGAATTCCCTGTGGGCGTTCTGTCACGAATCGACCTTACCGGCCGCGCGCGCGGTGTACCCGGAGAGCACGTCGGAGAAGAAGCGTTTCGTCGGCGGCGCCAAGGGACGCCCCTCATGGGCGACCCCCGGGACGATGTCGAGCCGAACCGAGACCCCGGACTCCTCGAGGCTCCGTCGAAGGGCATCGCTGCGCTCGATGCGCCCGGTCTCGAGATCGTTCACGCCAGGGAGGTACCAAGGAGCTCCGGGAGGGATGCCGATCTCCCAGGTCTCGACGTCGCGGTCGCCGATCACCAACTGCACCGGTGTCTTCCGGATCTCGTCGAGGTCGAGGTCGACACCGAGGGCATCTTCGAGCCCTCCGACGCCGACGGGCCATGGGCGCGTCGGGTCGAGCAAGGTCACGACCCCCGGGGCAGCGATCGACGCGCCCATCACCCTCGCTGGGTGCGCGAACAGGAAACGGTGGGTGAAGTGGGCTCCACCGGAGAATCCCGTCAGCAAGAAGCGCTCGGTATCGACGTTGTATATGCCCCGCAGTTCCTCCAGCATCTGGAGGAGGAGCAGATCGAACCGCAACCCGCGATACTCGAGCCACTTGTAGTTGTCGACGTCTTCAGGATCGATGATGCCTGCGGGGAAGATGGGTGCGTAGAGGATGACGTTGTGCTCCTCCGCCCACGTCACGAACTCGTCCCGAACATACTGCGCGTCCCGATCGGTGCTGTGGACGAGAACCGCCAACGGGAGCGGTGGCCCGTCGCCGTGGACGTAGCCTGAGGGAACATACGTGCAGTATGAGAACCTCGGGTCCACGGTGCTGGCGAAGATCGGGCTCTGCCGCTGCCGGTAATACGAGAGATCAGTGGGACGAGTCATCGGCGTGCTCCCATCGAGGTCACGGGGTGGGGCGAGGTCACAGCTGCACGGGAGTGGCGGCACCGACCATGGTGTACGGGTGGTACGTCGAACGCGAGGGTGCCCCCGCGGTGATCCAGAGCCTGCGCTCTGCGGGTTCGGCGATGACCGAGCAGACCGTCACGTAGTGTCCTTCGGGCGGACCGGCGTCGTCAGGAAGGTCGCGCGCTTCGACCGAGAGCGTATGCGGCGCGTCACGCCGGTCGCGCATGATTCTCGCCATCGCGGCAACAGTGATCTCGCCCTCCTCCGCGCGGATGAGTTCCTCGATCCGCGCAAGACGAACACGAGAGTTGTGAAGGTACAACTCCGGGGTGCGTTCCTCGTCGATCAGGGGCTCAGCGACATAGTGATTGGAGTGCGCGAGCACGCCGTCCCGCGGCCGGATCACCGCATCCCTCGTCGGAGTGTTCTCGAAATCGACCGCGGTGCCCGCCGCATCGACGATGAGGATGTTGCGAGAGGATGCGCGCGGGAGCGTCCGTAGCGCCGCGATCGCGCTCTCGCTGTCGGGAAACTCCAGCGCGAACCTACTCAGCAGGTACCGGGGGAAGCCTCGCGTCCACCCTTCGCAATGGAGGAAGTTCGCGAATACAGCCATTCCCGAGTCGTTGATGCCGATGTACGAGACCTGCCCTGCGGGCACCGCCATGAGAATCCGGCGTCCCTCCGTCGGCGCGAAGTCGACGACGATCATCAGCTCTTCGTAGATCGCGGGCAGATCCGCGTTCTGCCCTGCCAGCACCTCGCCGGTGAGCGTCGCAGACGGCTCGAGTGCGAATGTGGTGCACTCGCTCTCTGCCGCTGGGTCCCCGAGAACATCGGCGAAGACCTCTGCGCGCAGCTGAAGGAGGTAGGCCTCCGCGACGCTCAGCGCCGCGCCCTGTGCCATCCCGACGATCTCGTCGTCGAGGAAGGCCGCGTGCTCCTTCACGAAGGGACGGTAGGCGAGTGCAGTCTGCAGAGCGAGGTCGCGACCGATTCCCGCGCCGGCGAGTTTGTCGAGCGCGAGTTCGAGATGGCGTCCGATGACCTTGGAGCAGGCTTCGCCGTACTGACGGCCGATCTCCGAGTGGGTGCCGGCGAACCGGTAGAACGCGAGTTGGTCAGGCATGTTCCTCCTTGTGCCCATGGGGTCGTGCGGGGGCGGCGAGATCGTCGCCGCCGGTCAACCGTGCGCCGATATGCGCTGCCGGCACCGCCCGGATCAGCTCTCGGGTGTACTCGTCGCGAGGGCCGAGGAGCACCGAGTGCGCATCGCCGTGCTCGACGACGCGTCCGCGCTGCAAGACCACGACGCGATCGCACATGTACCCCGCCATGGCGAGATCGTGCGTGATGAACAGACAGGCGATCCCGAGCTCCTCTCGCAGATCCAGGAGGAGATCGGCGATCTGAGCCTGAATCGAGACATCCAATGACGCGAGCGCCTCATCGGCCACGAGGAAGCGCGGGGAGGTGGCCAGAGCGCGCGCGATGCAGACGCGCTGGCGTTGGCCGCCGGAAAGCTCGTGCGGAAGCCGCTGCAGGTGTTCCGGCTGCAACCGGACCAGATCGAAGAGTTCGGCCACGCGGCGCGAGCGCTGGGCCGCCTCACCGATGCGATTGACATCCAGCACTTCGCGCACCGTCGCTGCGACCGTCATGCGCGGATTGAGTGACGCGTACGGATCCTGAAAGATCATCTGTCTCGCCGTGCGCAGAGACCGCAGCTCCCCCGCCGTCGGGTGGGTGACATCGCGTCCCTCGAAGCAGACGGTCCCCCCGGACACCGGAAGGAGACCAAGGAGCATGCGCCCGATCGTCGACTTGCCCGATCCGCTCTCACCGACCAGACCGACGATCTCTCCAGCAGCGACGGTGAGGTCGACACCGTCGACGACGGTTGTCTCACCGATACGACGGCGCAGGAGACGACTGCGCACGGGATAGGCCTTGGTCAGATCCGAAGCCTCGACAAGTGCCGCTGCCATCATGCCGTTTCTCCGATCACGGTGTGCGCGGCCCATACGTGCTCTCCCCCGGACGTGGCCGGAACCGTCAGGCCGCCGCCCGAATCAGCCGCATCCGCCTCACCTTCGATCCACGCGTGATCCGCGCTCGCCGAAAGCCGACGCCGCGGTCCGCCGAGCACCGGGATCGATCCGAGCAGTCCGCGAGTGTAAGGATGCCGGGGGTCTTCGAAGAGCTCGGCGCTGCGAGCGTGTTCGACGATCCGCCCACCCCGCATCACCGCGATCCGATCGGCGATCCGGGCGATAACACCGAGGTCGTGGGTGACCCAGATGACGGACATCTCGCGGTCGCGGGCAAGTCGGGAGACGAGTTCGACGATCTGAGCCTGCACGGTGACATCGAGCGCGGTTGTCGGCTCATCGGCGATCAGGAGGCGCGGGTCGCTGCACAGGGCGAGCGCGATGAGAATGCGTTGCCGCTGGCCTCCGGAGAACTGATGGGGATAGTCATCGATGCGACGACCGGCGTCGGGAATCTCCACCGCTTCGAGCAGTTGGAGTGTGCGTTGCCGCGCGACTGCCGCAGAGACGTCGGCATGCCGACGGACGACGAGGGAGATCTGTTGCCCAATGGTCAATACGGGATTCAAAGCGGAGAGCGCGTCCTGGTAGACCATCGCGATCTCGCGCCCTCCGTAGGTGCGCCTGACCCGGGGAGACAGCGACAGGAGGTCTTTGCCGCGATACGACATCCGGTCAGCGCGAACACGTGCGGGTGGCGTCTCCAGGAGCCCGGCTATCGCGAAAGAGGTCACGGACTTTCCGGACCCGCTCTCGCCGACCAGCCCGAGAACCTCACCGGCACAGACGTCGAGGTCGATACCGTCGACGGCGCGTGTCGTGGATTGACGCCCGTCGAAATCCACCGTGAGCCCGCGGACACTCAGTAGCGGTGTGTCGCTCATCGAACCCTCCTGCGCGGATCAAGGGCATCGCTGAGCCCGTCGCCGACGTAGTTCACGGCGAGCACGACAAGGAAGATCATCAAGCCGGGAAACAGCCCCCGCCACCACATGCCCTGGTTCACGACAGCCCGCTGAGCCTCGAACAGCATGCCTCCCCACGTCGCCTGAGGTGGCTGGAATCCGAGGCCGAGGAACGACAACGCGGACTCGACGAGAATGGCCGTCGCGATTCCGATCGTCGCCGTGACGACGATCGGACCCACCGTTCCCGGAAGGATGTGGCGGACGGCGATGCGCAGATGACCGGCGCCGATGCCGCGCGCGGCTTCGACGAACTCCCTCTCCTTCAAGGTCAAGAATCCCGCGCGAACCAACCGTGCGGTGTTCATCCAGCTGAACGCGGCGATCGCGATCACGATCGACCAGAAGCCGGATCCGATGAGCGTGACGAGAAGAATCACGACGAACAGCGCGGGGATCGAGTAGAAGACGTCGACGCCACGCATGAGCACGTTGTCGACGACCTTTCCCGTGTATCCGGCGATGGCCCCGATGAGCACCCCGGCCACGAGCGAGAACGCGACGGCCGCGAGCGCGACGGTGAGCGTCAGGCGTCCCCCGTCCAGGACACGCGCGAACTGGTCACGCCCCAGATCGTCCGTCCCCATGAGATGAGCCAATGACGGCGGCTGGTTGCGATCACCCATTTCGATCTGGTTGGGGTCGAACGGTAGGAAGAGCGGACCGAGAACGACCGCGATCACGATGATCGCCAGCACGATCGCCCCGGCGACACCCAGCCGATGCCTCGCGAACCGAGCGGGGAAGCTGTCCGCGCGCGCCGCGGATTCGATCGATGTCTCACTCATAGCGGATCCGGGGGTCGAGTCGGGCATAGAGGTAGTCCGCGAGGAGATTGGCGATCACAACGAGAAGGGATGCGATCATGAGAATTCCGAGGAGCACGGGGTAGTCGCGGCCGTCCGCGGCGTCGATGAAGAGACGCCCCATACCCGGCAGGCCGAAGATCGACTCGACGATCGCCGCGCCGAGGAAGAGTTCGGGCACCGACAGCACGATGATGGTCACCATCGGGATCGCAGCGTTCTTCAATCCATGCCGAAGGACGACCGCACGCTCGGAGAGCCCAGAACCACGCGCGGTTCGAATGTAGTCCTGTCCGAGCACGTCCAGCATCGACGAACGGACGTAGCGCGACATGCTCGCCACCGAGATCACGGTGAGCACGAGCACGGGCAAGATCAGATGCAGCGCCGTGTCCCACACCGCATCCCAGCCTTCGTATCGCGCCCGGGGGTCGCGGAGCCCGTTCGAGGGCAGAAGGTCGAGTTGAAAGGAGAAGACGTACAGGAGCATGATCGCGAGCCAGAAGCTGGGGGTCGCGAGTCCTACGAAAGAGAACCCGCTCGCAACGTAGTCGAACGTCTTGCGGTGCCGCGTCGCAGCGACTACTCCGATCACCAGCGAAAGAACGACCGACACCACGAGAGCGATGCTTGTGAGCAGGAGTGTTGCGGGCACACGTTCACCGATCGCCGTGAGGACCGGCTGTCCGGTACTGAAGGAGCTCCCCCAGTCGCCGGTGAAGATCCCGCCGAGCCATCGAACGTACTGCAGGGGGAGAGGATCATCGAGGCCGTAGCGCGATCGCATCGCCTCGATTTTCGACTGAGACGATTGACTGGCAGCGCCCTCGCCCGCCGCGAGCGGCCCGCCTGGGGTCATCTGCAGCATCACGAACGTGATGATGCTGATGCCGATCAGCAGCGGTATCGCTTGCAACGCGCGGCGAGCGAGGTACGCACCCATATGTCAGTCGGTTCCGATCTCCGTCAGTTCTGCAGCGACCACTCGGCGGTGCCGTCTGTCGCCCAGATACCGGTCCAGAAGTCGGATTCGACGCCCTGAAGGCTCTCGTTCCACGCGAGACCAAGGACGGTGGCATAGATCGGGATCGCCACACGCTCGGTCACGAAAAGCTCGTCGATCTCTGCCAGCACCTCAGCACGCGCATCCGGGTCGAGCGTCGTCGATGCGACGTAACCGAGCTCGTCGTATTCCGCGTTTCGCCAGTGCGAGTAGGTGAATCCGTCGCCGCCGTTCTCTTCGGTCGGGATCGACAGGCTTGTGAATGTGTAGACCCAGAGTCCCGGGTCGGCGTATCGCCCGTCACGACTCATGGCGATGTCGTAGTCACCCGTGGCGAGCAGCCCTCCTCCCGCGAATGAATCGAACAGCCGGCCGGCCTCGACGTTCTCGATGATCAACTCGATGCCGATGTCGGCCATGTTCTGTTGGATGAGCTGCTGATAGAGCACGCGATCCTGGTCGCCGCTGATGGTCTGGAACCGCAGCGACGCACGAACGCCGTCCTTCTCGCGGATGCCATCGGCGCCCACTGCCCAGCCGGCCTCATCGAGGACGGCAGCCGCCCCTTCGGGGTCGTAGGCCGTCGCATCACGTTGCACCGACCCGAACCCGGACGAGAGGAACGCACCGGTGAGCACGCCGTAGCCACCGAGAAGATCGTCGACGATCGCTTCGCGGTCGATTCCTCGATCGATCGCCTCGCGCACAGCGGGATCCGAGAGCACGGGATGCCCTTGGTCCGCACTGCCCTGGTCGGAATGATTCAGCCAAAGGTACTCGACGTACCCGGGGAAGTGTGTATCGAGTTGGAACTCGATCGGAGCACCGTCGTCGACGGCCGATTCGATCACGGGGAAGTCACCACTGGAGATGAAGAAGAGCGTGTCGTAGTCCCCTGCGATGAACCCCGCGGTAGCGGTCTGCTGGTCCGGGGTGATCTTGACGGTCACGCCGTCGAGGTGGGGAAGCTCCGGATCGCGCCAGTAGTCCTCGTTGGCCGTCAAGATGATCTCGTCACCAGAGCGCCACTCCTCGAACACGAACGGGCCAGTCCCCAACGGCATCCGCACGAGCGGATCGTCGAGTTGGATCGCTGTCGTGTCGAAGCGATGCGCGGGGAGGGTCTGGGCAAAAAGCTGCAGGTAGCCGAGTTCGGGCTGGCTGAGCGTGAGCGTGAGCGTGAGATCGTCGACGACTTCGACGTCGACGATGGACGAGTATTCGGGGATCGGAAGCGCTGCTCCCTCGGCATCCTGAGCGACCTCCACGGTGAAGGCGAGGTCTTCGGTGGTGAAGTCTTCGCCGTCCGACCAGGTGATGCCCTCTCGAAGCGTGTAGGTGATCTCGAGACCGTCTTCGCTGACGCCGCCGTTGCCCACTGTAGGCACTTCTGCGGCGAGGGTCGGCGCGAAGGTGCCGTCAGCCATGAGGGTGAACAACGGCTCCATAACGAAGGACTCGCTCACGAGGGCGCTGTCTTCGGAGATGAACATCGGGTTGAGGACGCCGGGTTCTCCCACGAGCCCGACGACGGCGATGCCACCGGAAGATGCCTCCTCGCCGGAGGACGACGCGCCGCACCCAGTAAGCACCAAAGACACCGCGGCTACACCCCCCGCCATGGTGACCCAGGTTCGCGTATGAGATGGGACTGCCTTACTGCGTTGCACGGGATTCTCCCTACGGACAGTGGGGCGAGCGGGTCTCGCCAATTGATGTAGTACGCACTACAGTAGTTCGCATTCGTAGTATTCACAAGAGCGAGGAGCATCGTGGGCCGAACGGATCTCATCATCACCAACGCGCGCGTGTTCGACGGGAGCACCGTGCTCGCGGACGTAGACACCGTCGCGGTGACCGAAGGACGGATCAGCGGTGTGGGCGCGGCGGCGGACTACACCGGAGCCACCGCAGTCGAGACGGTCGACGCGGACGGCGCGCTCCTTCACCCCGGATTCACCGACGCGCACGTCCACCCCGCGCAGGCGGGAATCGAGCTACTGGAGTGTGATCTGTCCACGGCAGCCGATGGGACGGAAGTTCTGCGCCGCGTCGGCGACTACGCCGCCGCGCACGACGACGAGTGGCTCATCGGTGCCGGTTGGCAACTCACCCACTTCGACGCCGGCGGGCCGAACGCACAGATGCTCGACGACGTCGCCCGGGGTAGGCCGGTCGTCCTGACCGACGCGGGCCACCATGCGGTCTGGCTCTCCTCAGAGGCGATGCGGCGAATGGGAATCGATCGAACGACCTCCGACCCGGCCGATGGCTGGCTCAGCCGCGATGCAGGCGGCAACCCGAGCGGACTCGTCCATGAAGGCGCGATGGAGATCGGACGCGATCGCATCCCGGTTCCAACCCCTGAACGTGTCGCCGATGGCATCACCGAAGCACAGCGCGTGCTGTTCGAGGTGGGTGTCACAGGGTGGCAAGACGCGATCGTCGGCGATTACGCGGGATCGATCGACAGCACCCTCGGTTATCACATCGCTGCGCGCGACGGCCGCCTGCGCGCACGCGCGACCGCTGCGCTCTGGCTCGATCGCGACGCCGTCGACAGAGACCCGCGGGAGGTCGCCGCCTCTTTCGTCGAGCGACGACGCAGGTTCGAATCGGTCGGCGATGGACTGCTCACGGCGCCGGCCGTCAAGGTCATGCTCGACGGGGTGGTCGAAGCGCGAACCGCGGCGATGAAAGAACCGTACACCGATGCCCCATCGGCCCACGCCCACTTTCTGCCCGAGACGCTCGGGCCGGTTGCGAAGGAACTCGCGCGAGCGGGCTTCCAGATGCACTTCCACGCCATCGGAGACGCAGCGCTGGCCATCGCCCTCGACGTCGTCGCGCAAGCCCACGAAGCGCAAAGACTCTCTCACCATGTCGCGCACCTGCAGATCGTCGACCCGGCGGACATTCCCCGAATGGCTGACCTCGGCATCACCGCCAACCTTCAAATGTTCTGGGCTTGCAACGACGAACAGAATGTCTCGCATTGCCGACCCGCGCTCGGTGACCATCGCTACTTGACGACACAGTTCCCGTTCGCGTCGTTCCATCGCGCAGGGATTCCCCTGGCCGCGGGCAGCGACTGGCCGGTCACGACTCCGGACCCGTGGGCGGCGATCGCCGTCGCCGTCACACGCCGATTGGCGGGCGAGTCCGAAGAACCGCTCGCCCCCGAAGAGGCGATCCCACTTGAGGTCGCGCTCGCCGCCTACACCTCCGGCAGCGCAGACATCGTGCGCGATGTCGACGGCGGACGCATCGCCCTGGGTGCACGCGCGGACCTCGCACTGACGAACACTGATCCCTTCGGCCTTCGCGCCGACGAGCTTCACACCGTGCGTACCCGAGCCACGTGGGTCGGCGGGGTTCCGGTCTTCAGCGCTTGATCGCTCAGCGGGTCTCGATCAGGGACCCGCTGACGATCTCTCCCTCGATGAACACTGCCAGGGGATCGATGGAACCCACCGCATCCGGCGGCACGTCGAAGAGGTCCTCAGACAGCACGACGAAGTCGGCGAGCTTGCCGGGTGCGATCGAACCGATGCGATCCTCCAGTCGAAGCTGCCGTGCCGCGTCGATCGTGTAGCCCTGGATAAGCCGCTCGAGTGCGATCCGCGCCTCCTCGCGCGGACGGACGCTCGCGGGGAAGCGTGCGGGGTCGAGCGGGAACTCGGGATCGACGCGGGTCAGAGCGGCCTGCATCCCCAAGAACGGGTCGGCCCGGTTCTCTTCACTCGCGGTGACGACGTCGCTGCCGAACGTCAGCGTCGCGCCGGCATCGGCGATATCGGTGAAGTCGTACATGCGATTCCAACGCTCATCGCCCAGGTGATCCCGCGCACCCTCACCGAAATAGCCACCGGACCAGTGCGGCGTCCAGTTGACCATGACCCCCAGATCCGCCGGGCGGGGCATGTCTGACGGATCGACGAGCTCGCAGTGAGCCAGCGTCACGCGCATCCGCCACGCAGCGCCCAACTCCTCACGAGCCGCTTGCACGGCATCACATGCCGAACGAAAAGCCCGATCACCGACGAGATGGATGTGCGCGTCGATGCCGGCGTCGTTGAGGATCATCAGGCAGGCGGCGAGTTCCTCCGTTCCCACTTCCATCTCGCCATGCGTCCCGTCGACCAACGGTTGCAAGACCGCGCCGCTTCCCATCTCGTTGGTTCCGTCCAAGAAGATCTTGACGGTTCTGAAGCGCACACGTTCGCTCCCATACGTCTGCTGATACCGACGGACCGTCGAGACGGCCTCGTCGACATCCGCGCGCGAGCGGAAGCGGACTGCTCCTTCGTAGTGCAACCCCAGCCCGCCTGTGCGATCCAGTTCCGCCACCGCCGCCACTGTCGCCTCGTCCTCGACGTACGCCTCGAAGACAGCCGTGACACCCCATCCGCGCAAGCGTTCGAAGAACACCGACAGGGTATCGGGCGTCGCCACAGGTGGATGCCACCCGATTGCCTTCCACACGCGTTCCACAAAGTGGAGATAGGCCAACTCAAGCACGTGACCGGTCGGGGCCCCGTTTTCATCGCGCACGAAGACCTCGAGGCCCGGTGTGGGATCGGGCGTGTCGCGTGTGACGCCCAGGAGTTCCAGCATCCGCGTGTTCACCCAACTCGCGTGATCGCTGAAGTCTTGGCACAGTACGGGCCGATCATTGACGACTCGATCGAGGATCTCGCGCGTGGGAGCGCCCTCTCCGAAGATCGCGTTCGAGTAGTACTCGAAGTAGAGGAACGGCGCCTCTTCGCGCGGATGCGACAGCGCATATTCGGCGATGAAGTCGAGAACCTCATCGAGGTCGTCCGTCGGTGGAAGCTGGACATGCCAACGGCTCAGCGTGAGCTTTTCGGGATGGGTGTGGGCGTCGATGAGCCCGGGCAGCACCCGTCGCCCGCCGAGGTCGTGGACCGTCAGCTCCGGTGCTGGCGGGGCACCAGCGCGATCACCCACATACGTGAAGCGGCCGTTCTCCACGACCACGGTGTCGGCGAACGGGCGAGCTGCGTCAGATGTCGTGATCTTGGCGTTCGTGTAGACAGCATCCATTCAGTCTCCTCGCAGTGAGACGGGCATCTCGAAACCGTGAAGGGCACGAAGGTCGGCCGAACACGCCCCCGCGAGGGCGACGAGGTATCTCCTTGCACGGAGCGGGTCTGTCGCGGTTTCGGCGACCGCTCCCGCGAAGACCGTGCGGATTGCGCAGTCGTGCGGGAGAGTTCCGAGGACGCGAACACCGGGGTGACCGATGAGTTCGCTGGCCTGCTGGAACCCGAGGTCCACCTGCCTTGCGGCGACCAGTTCCGCCACGGCGACGCCCGGGCGTGCCTCAACGAGGCGGTCGGCGACCCCCCAGTCAGCGAAGAGTTGACGTACCGCGATCCCACTCGGCCCCGAAGAGATGCCGATGCGCGCCGCCGCGACGACGGCATCGCGCAGAGCGGCCTCATCGTCGAACGCCACGCCGACCACCCTCGCCGGCGCTTCGACGTCCCCGCCGGGCACCGCGACTGCGACCTCGGATTCCACGATCGGCGTCAGCGTCGCACCGTCGACGCGACCATCGTCCGCCAGAGAGCCCAGGGCTCCCGCCGCGAGGAACACGAGATCGAATGGCTCGCCGGCGCGTAAGCGACGCGCGGCGTCAACGCCCCCGACTGACTCGATCTCGAGAGCGGGTGACTCACCATCGGCGACCGCGGCGACCAGGTCGATGAGGAGATGACGGGTGGCCATCGACGAGATGGCCCTCACGCGAGCTGCTCCTCCAAGGCGCCGAGCACGCGGTAGCAGTCGATGACCTGACGCAACGACGAGTTCGGCTCGCGGCCCTCGCGGATTGCGGCGACGAACTCCCGGTCCTGCAGCTCGATGCCGTTCATGCTCACGTCGACATGCGACACGTCGATCGGCACCTCCGCGCCGTCGACGAGGTCGTCGTAGCGGGCGATGTAGGTGCCGGTGTCGCCGATATAGCGGAAGAACGTGCCGAACGGCCCCTCGTTGTTGAACGACAGCGAGAGCGTGCAGATCGCCCCAGACTCGGCCTTCAGCTGGATCGACATGTCCATCGCGATCCCGAGGGTCGGGTGGATGGGCCCCTGGATCGCGTGAGCCTGGACGATCTTGCCCGCCTGATAGGCGAACAGATCGACGGTGTGGGCCGCGTGGTGCCACAGCAGGTGGTCGGTCCACGACCGGGGCTCGCCCTTGGCATTGGTGTTCGTGCGGCGGAAAAAGTAGGTCTGCACGTCCATCTGCTGGATGCCGAACTCGCCCGCGACGATCTTATTGTGCACCCATTGGTGCGACGGGTTGAACCGGCGGGTGTGGCCCACCATCGAGACGAGTCGGGATGCCTCGGCCGCCGCGAGGGTCGCTTCGGCGTCTGCGGCCGAGTCGGCGAGCGGGATCTCGACCTGCACATGCTTGCCGGCGGCGAGGGCCTGCTGGGTCTGGGAGGCGTGGAGCCCGGTCGGGGTGGCGAGGATGACGGCATCCACGTCGTCCCGCTCGAGCACCGCCTCGTAGCTGAAGACCGCGGCGGGAACGCCGTATCTCTCGGCGACGGCCTGCGTCGGTTCGGGGCGCGGGCCCGAAACAACGGTGACCTCGGCATCCGGGATGTTGGTGAGGCCGTCGAGATGCTTCATGCCGAACGCGCCGGCGGCGCCGACGACGGCGATGCGGACCTTTTCCGTGCTCACGCGAGGGTCTCCTTCGGGTTCGAGATGACGAGGTGGCCGACCGCGGTGTTCGACGCGGGCACGTGGTAGAAGCGGTGGTTCACCTCGGGGGCGCCGCCGCCGAACTGGTCGTCCATGGCGCCGCGGGCGATGAGCCAGTCGACAAGCTCGATGCCTTCGGAGCCCGCTTCGTCGACGTACTCCATATGCGGCCACTCGGTGAGGCCGAGCGGGTCGGCGATGAGGTGGTCGAGGAACGCGTTGTCCCACTCGCGATTGATGAGCCCGGCACGCGGCCCCTGCAGTTGATGGCTCATGCCGCCGGTGCCCCATATCTGCACGTTCAGCTCGGGGCCGTCCCACTTGTCGAGGGCGCGGCGGATCGCCTTGCCGAGCTCGTAGCAACGACGCCCGGACGGCACCGGATATTGCACCACGTTGACGGGCAGCGGGATGACGCGGCACGGCCATTCGTCGACGTCTCCGAACACGAGCGACAGCGGAACTGTCAGCCCATGGTCGACCACCATCTCGTTGACGAGCGTGAGGTCGAAGTCGTCCTGGATCACGGACTGCGCGATGTGAGCGGCCAGCTCGGGGTAGCCCTTCACGTCGGGTACGGGGCGGGGACCGTAGCCTTCGTCGGCGACCGGATAGTGGGCGCCGGTGCCGAGCACGAAGGTGGGGATGATGTTGGAGTCGAACGCGGTGGCGTGGTCGTTGTAGACCAGGATGATCACGTCCGGCGTGTTCTCCTTCGCCCAGGCGCGGGTCCACTCGTACCCGTCGAACACCTTCTTCCAGTACGGCTCCTCAGTCTTGCCGAGGTCCATCGCTGCACCGATCGCCGGGACGTGCGACGTGAACAGTGCCGAGGTGAAGGTGGCCGGGGCATCCCGGCGCATCGTCGTGGCCTTCTCGGTGGACGGCGGAGTCCACCCGTCCAGGTCCTTGAGACGGTTGCCCTCGGGGCTGCGGCCACCGCCGACCATCATGTCGCGGTACGCCGCCTCGCTCATGCCGGTCATGGAGCCGGCCATCTGCTGGAAGCTGAGCCCGTGGGTGGCGCCGATCTTCGAGAGAAAGTAGATGTTGCCACCCTCGCGGATCATCGTGTTGAGATCCATGTCGAGCACGGCCTGTTTCTGCACATCGGTCATGGGCCACTCGTCCACGTACCCGCGCTGGTCGGCGAGGAAGCTGGCGCGATTCTCGGGCTTCATCAGTGACATCGAGAACTGGTTGAGATGGTAGCCCTTGCGGGCCTGCTCGGCATCGAAGATCGTCGTGCCGGGAACGTTCTTGTAGGGCTTGTCGAGGGCCACGTCAGTCTCCTTCTGGCCAGTACAGACGCTGCGGGTTGTCCACGAGCAGCTTGCGTTGCAGCTCAGGTGTCGTTGCGATCTGCGGGACGTAGTCCACCAGCAGCCCGTCGTCGGGCATGTGGTCCTTGAGGTTGGGGTGGGGCCAATCCGTGCCCCACAGCACGCGCTCGGGAAACTCCTCGACCACGCGACGGGCGAACGGCACCACGTCGGCGTAGGCGTGCTGCTCGCCGTCCAGGGCCTTCGGACCGGTGACGCTGAGCCGCTCCGGGCACGACACCTTGGTCCACACGTTGGGGTTCTCGCGCAGGAAGCGCAGGAACAGGCCGAACTCGGGCCCGTCAGGGTCTCTTGTCACATCGGGGCGACCCATGTGGTCGACGACGACATCGGTCGGGATTCCGCTGAAGAAGTCATACAGAACGGGAAGGTCCTCGGCCTCGAAGTAGATGACCACGTGCCACCCGAGCGGCGCGATCTTCGCAACGATCTCTTCCAGGGAGTCGGTGGGGACCCGGTCGACGAGACGCTTGACGAAGTTGAACCGCACCCCCCGGACACCCGCTGCATGCAGTTCGGCGAGCTGCTCGCCCCTCACGTCACGACGGACGGTGGCGACGCCGCGCGCGCTGCCCTCGCTTCGGATCAGCGCGTCGACGAGGGCGCGGTTGTCGGCACCGTGGCAGGTGGCCTGCACGATCACGTTGCGTTCGAAGCCCAGCTGGTCGCGTAGCGCGAACAGATGCTCGGCGGACGCATCGCACGGGGTGTATTTTCGCTCGGAGGCATAGGGGAACTCGGCGCCGGGTCCGAAGACGTGGCAGTGCGCGTCCACCGCTCCCTCCGGAAGCCGGAAGGTAGGGGTGGCGGGTCGGTCGAGCCAGTCGAGCCATCCCGGGGACTTCTCGAACCCGCCAGTGGTCTCACCATGAGTCGTGGTCTGCGGCATCCTCAGTCCTCCACGTATTCGAGACCGGCGGCGGCGAGGGGGCCGCGCATACCGTACAGGTCGAGGCCGAGGACACCGTCGCGGAACTTCTGCCGCTTCGATTCCTCTATTTCTTCACGCTTCTGGCTGGCGTCGGCGACCGCGCCGACGAGATCACGGGGAACGACGACGACACCGTCCACGTCGGCGACGACCACGTCACCGGGGCTGACTAGGGCGTTGGCAACGACGACGGAGATGTTCACCGACCCGAGCGTGGCCTTGACTGTGCCCTTCGCGTTGATCGCGCGGGAGAACACCGGGAAGTCCATCTTCTCGAGGTCCGCGACATCCCGGACACCGCCGTCGATGACGAGACCCTTGCAGCCGCGGGCGGTCAGCGACGATGCGAGCAGCTCGCCGAAGAAACCGTCCTCGCTCTCCGTGGTGCAACCAGCGACGATCACGTCGCCCTCCTGCACCTGCTCCGCGGCGACGTGGAACATCCAGTTGTCTCCCGGCTGCAGCAGGACAGTGACCGCGGGACCGCAGAGCTTCGCACCTGTGTAGGCCGGACGGATGTACGGGCGGAGCAGCCCGACACGGCCCATGGCTTCGTGGATGGTCGCGACCCCGAACTGCGAGAGCTTCGTGACGTCGGCGGAGTCGGGGCGCCGGATGTTGGTGTGAACGAGGCCGAGTTGGTTCAGGCGCATGTGTGCTTACCGTCCCTGCGCCACGAGGGCGCGATCGAGCCGGGGATAGATCCGGCGAGCATTGGCTTCGAACACCTGCAGACGGTCGGTGTCGGACAGGTTCGGGGTGGCATCGACATACCGCTTCGTGTCGTCGAAGTAGTGACCGGTGCGCGGGTCGATGTCGCGCACGGCGCCGATCATCTCGCTCGCGAACAGGATGTTCTCGGTCGGGATCACTCCTGTGAGCAGGTCGATGCCCGGCTGGTGGTAGACGCACGTGTCGAAGTACACGTTGCTCAACAGGTGCTGTTCGAGTTCGGGCTTGCCGAGCGCCATCGCGAGGCCCCGGAACCGGCCCCAGTGGTAGGGGACGGCACCGCCGCCGTGCGGGATGACGAGCTTGAGGTCGGGGAAGTCACGGAACAGGTCGCCCTTGAGCAGCTGCATGAACGCCGTCGTGTCGGCGCCGAGGTAGTGGTCACCGGTGGTGTGGAACACCTCCGGGCGACACGTGGTACTCACGTGCACCATGCCCGGGATCTCGTACTCGACGAGCTTCTCGTAGATCGGGTACCAGTAGCGGTCCGTGAGCGACGGCGCTGACCACTCGCCTCCGGACGGGTCGGGATTGAGATTCACCGCCACGGCGCCGAGCTCTTCGACGGCACGGGTCAGCTCGGCGATAGTGGTCACGGGGTCGACGCCCGGCGACTGAGGAAGCATCGCGCCCGCGAAGAAACGGTCGGGGAACAGCCTTTGGATGCGGGCGACCAGGTCATTGCAGATGCGCGCCCAGGTCGCGCTCACGCCGAAGTCCCCGATGTGGTGGGCCATGAACGAGGCGCGAGGGCTGAAAACGGTGACATCGATACCGCGGTCGTCCATGAGCCGCAGCTGGTTCGCCTCGATCGTCTCGCAGATGTCGTCATCGCTGATCTTCAATGCCGCCGGATCGGGTGCCCGACCTTCGCCGCCGACGAAGGCGATCTGAAGGTCGCGCCAGGCGCCCAGTCCTGCCGGGGCGGTCGTGTAGTGACCGTGGATGTCGATGATCAAGGGGGGTCCGTCTGTGTCCTGCCGATGGTCTCTCTGAAGGCTAGGGAGGTCAGCGCACTTCAGTCCAATAGATTCATCCCGACATATACATCGATAGGATCTATTGATGTCGCATACCGATCTCAACCAGCTGCGCACGTTCGTCGTGCTGTACGAGCTCCGTAGCGTCACCGCCACGGCCGATCGTTTGCACGTCACACAGCCGACCGTGAGTTACACCTTGGCGCGGCTGCGTGAGAGATTCCGTGATGACCTCTTCCGCCGAGAAGGCCATGTGATGGTCCCGACGACACGAGCCACCGAGCTGTTCGGGCCGCTGCACGAGGCGCTCTCTCGTATTGAAGCGGCGGTCGACGATACTGCGGGGTTCGAGGCGACCACGTACACAGGAGAGCTTGCGCTGGGTCTGACGTCGATCGGTGAGCAGACCTTCCTCCCCCCGATCATGGGAGCACTCGCGCGAGAGCGTGCGAACCCTCACGTCGTGGTGAAACGCATCGACTCCGACGAGGTCGAGGATGCGCTCATGCGCGGAAGGATCGATCTTGCCGTCACGGTCTCCCCCATAGACGTCTCGCGTCTATGGGGCACCCGAGTGCGTAGCGTCGAGTACGTCGCGCTGGCCTCGCAAGACCATCCATTGGCGGACACCTCTCCGGAGATGTTCGAGGGGAGGCGGTTCGTGCGGGTGTCCTCACGAGGCGGACACGTCTTTCCACTTCACACCCTCATCGAGCACGGACTCATGCCGCAAGTCGCGCTCTCAGTCGACGAATACGCAACAGTACCGGCCGTCCTCGTCGCCACAGACCTGGTGGTGCTGCTCCCGCGACACGTCGCCGAGGTCTTCCGGGGGTGGTTCCCCACGCTTCAGGTCACCGAGCTCCCCTGGCCGGGTGAGAGCTCCCCCGTCACCCTCTACACCCGACGCGAGTCAAGCTTGTCTCCTGCACAACGGTGGTTGCGGAAGCTGGTGATCGATGCGATCTCGTCCGGCGAGTTCTTCGATGATCCGGCCTGATCCGTGGTCGCGCTCATGCCGGTCGCCTCGCCCAGCTGGACTTCGCGGGCGCAAAAGGAGTTCTGATCGGTATCGCCCAGGCCGAGTGCGGGTGGATGCGAAGAAGAGCTGTCTCGAAGAACGTCTTCGCAGCGGTGTCGAGCGTCGGGACGACCGCCTCCCGATCAGCATCGTCTTCGGGGCGCGGGCGCAACGACTTCCACACGAGCTGCACTTCGGGCGCCCCCGCGGGAATACCACTGAGGTCGAGCACCGCGCGGTCCCACGGCACTTGCAACCGAGGGTCGCGCCGATAGATCCACGCGTCCGGCGAACCGTCTTCGGGTCGAAGCGTGAAGGCGCATCCCGCATCGTCATCGCGCACGAACACGGTGCCGGATCCGGCGATGTCATCGAGATCCGACGTCGGGACGAGACCGTCTTCAAGACGAACCCACGCACGGAATCGCCGGGGCAACGCGTCCACGACAGCGGGAAGATCGCTTGCCACGACGCTCACATCCACATGATCACGCGCGCGGATACGCCGTCCGACCCACAGATCGAGAGCTGCGCCCCCGGAAATCCACCAGCGCACCGGTATCCGGCCTAGCGCGTCGGCGACCTGGCCCAGGTCAGGCATTGATGAGGGTGGACGGGAGGCGGGCACGGTCCCGAGGGTACCGCGAACGAACGCGCGAACAGGTAGGTGGAGCCACCTAAGGGAATCGAACCCTTGACCTATTCATTACGAGTGAATCGCTCTGCCGTCTGAGCTAAGGTGGCGCGCTTCGCCTGAGCGATGCACGATCAACGATCTTACAGCCTCCCGGGCGTGCTCGCGAACATGGGGTGCCGCTGCCTTCCCGCGCCTCTTGTCGGCGCACTTGCAGAGGAGTGCTGCCCCTGCCCAACCGCAGACACACACGCCCGATCAAGTTCCGCGACACAATCAGCACGGTTCGCCCCGTGCTGCACCACCGGATTCGCGAGCACCGGACCCACCCGGTCGATCGAAAGCTGGACGCTAGGATTTGGTCAGTCGTAAAGGAGACTGTGATGGCCGAGGACCGCAGCATGCCGGAGATTGCGAGATTTCACGTTCCTCCGGGTTGGCCATCCCCAAGCAAGCGGTGGGTGCTCGAGCACCAAGGAATGCCGATTCCAGATGGCTGGGTTCCGCGGAGCGAGTATCCGAAAGCGCCTCCGAAGTGGAATTTCTGGACGCTTGACGGACCTGATTCCGATTTCTTCATCGGCGAAGCACTCCGCAGGTCCTCGATTCGCATCGCGATCGCGTTCGGAATCATGACTCTCGGTCTGATCCTGACCCTCGTCGGCACCCTCGCAAGTGAGGGCGGCTACGTAGTGTTCTGGGGAGCGGTCGCATTCGGCCTCATCGACGGCATCCGACTCATCCGAAAGCGGATCACCCTCAAGGCAACCGCGATCCAAGAACTGTACCGTCGCGCCACCGCGTGGCGTCAACTGATGCTCCGAGAAGAGTACTCCGCAACGAGATGAACCTCACTGCTGCTGAAGCACGCGCCATCCTAGGCGTGCCCGAGAGCTACACGCGTCTCGATGTCCTCAACGCCTACCGGATCCGCGCGCGAATGATGCATCCTGACCGATTCACCGGCAGCCCGGAGTCTGAAGTGAAGCTAGCGACGAGCGAGTTTCAGAGACTCTCTAGAGCGAAGGATGTCCTACTTGGGTGCATACGCGATGCTAGGGAATCTCGTCGGCCGCCAACATCGACGCCGCGCACGCACGTCGATGTTGAAGTCGCCCCCACGGTCCTTCGTCAAGGCGGGTTAGTGACGGTAAGGACACGCAACGGGGAGCTCACGAAGGTTCGGGTGAGATCGGGAACCGCAGACGGAGCTATTCTTCGCATCCCGGGTCGAGGCCCAGAAGACGACTCCGGGCATCGTGCCGATTTGTTTGTTCGCGTCACCGCCACCCGCGAAAGCCCCTTGCAAGAAGTATCAGTGAGTGTTGGGTACGACACGGCGCAACGCGGAGGCGTCGTAAACGTACGAATGCCGGACGGCCAGACACTCAGCGTCAGAATTCCACCGAAGACAGTTGATCGCGCGCTTCTTCGAGTGCCGTTGAACAATGGCGCCCTCAAAGCCGCTGACGCATACGCCCGCCTACGAATTCGCGTTCCAGATCTTCCTCCAGAGCCCTTTAAGGCCTTCGTGCGGCGGCGCGACGCCGAGGACTGGCCGAGACTCCAGAAGCCACGCTGATCATTCGCACGTGAGATCACCGTCGGGTACGGTGCCGTCGAGGAAGTACGCCACGACCGCATCGTCGACGCACGCGCTGCCCTTGTTGAAGCCTGTGTGCCCCTCCCCGACGCGCGTGATCAGCACACCGGACTCGAGCTGATCAGCCAGCGACACCGACCACTCGTAGGGTGTCGCGGGGTCGTTGGTCGTGCCGATGACAAGGATTGGAGCGGCGCCTTCGGCCGCGATGGGTTCGCGCACCCCGGTGGGCGCGTAGGGCCACACGTCGCACGGGTCGGGCCCCGACCAGTACGGCGCCACGGTGGGCGCTTCGGCGGCGATCAGCGCTTCGGCATCCGCCACATCGCTCTCGAGTTCATCGGCCGGGTAGTCCATGCAGTTGTACGCGCGGAACGCCTCGGTGGAGTTGTCGATGTACTCGCCCAGCTCACGACCGTTGTAGAAGTCGGCGAGGAAGAACGCCGTGTCCGGGAGCCCCTCGAGCGTCTCGGTGAGCGCGATGGTCAGGTACGGCCACGACTCTTGCGAGTACAGTGCCGCGACGATCGCGGTCATGAGCGAGTCGGCGCCGAGCTCCCGCCCGTCCGACCCGGTCAACGGCGCGCGGTCGACGCTCGCGAGGAGAGCACCGAGGTCGGCCATCGCCTCATCGACCGACCCGCGGAACGGGCAGTCGTCGCCGGCGAGGCAATACTCCATGTAGGCCCGCAACGCCGACTCGAAGCCCAGGGCCTGCGTGGTGGAGACATCCAGGCCCGAGATCGAGGGGTCCACCGCGCCGTCGAGAACGAGGCGGCCGACGCGCTCGGGGAAGAGCTTGGCATAGGTCGCGCCGAGGAACGTGCCATACGAGTACCCGAGGTAATTGAGGGTGTCATCGCCGAGCACCGCGCGCAGCAGATCCATGTCGCGCGCCGACGCATCTGTCGTGATGTAGGGCAGGATGCCATCGCTGTTGGCCTCGCAGGCCGTGGCGAACTCCTCGTTACCCTCCGTGAGGGTCTGCTCCCACTCGACCGACCCACGCTCGCCCGGCGCGATGTCGTACAGGTACGAGTCCATCGCTTCCGCATCCAGGCACGTCACGGCGGTCGACGCACCGACACCGCGAGGGTCGAATCCGATGACGTCGTACGCCCCGCTGAGCTCGTCGCCCACGGCGAAGCCCAGCGAGTCGCGGATGAGATCGACGCCACTGGCGCCGGGCCCGCCGGGGTTGGTCAACAGTGATCCCACCGGTGCACCGTCGGAGGCCTGATGGCGGATCACGGCGAGCGAGAGGTCACCGGCATCCGGGTCGCTCCAGTCCAGGGGCGCGGTCACGGACGTGCACTCGAACCCGGGCGCATCGTCGCATTCGACCCACGTGAGTTCTTGCTCGTAGTACGGCAGCAGCTCGGTGGGAACCCCCGAGAGATCGGGGGCGACGCTCTCTCGGGGACTCGACGCGTCATCGGGAATGAGCGCATAAAGGCAACCGGTCAGCAGGGCGGATGCCGCCACCAGGGCGACGACGGCGGTGAAGCCGCGGCGAGCGCGACGGGAGATGATACTCACGGGGTCCTTCCGCTCGCGACGGTCACGAGCATGCTCTCCAGCGCGAGGGCCGGAGCGACGTTCTGTTCCAGGTTTCGACGGGTCTCGCTGATGCGGTCCACCACCGTCAGGGTGCGATCCGGCGACCACGCGTCGGCGAGGGCGCGCAGGTCGTCGGCGAGTTCACGGTTGATGAGGTCTTCACCGCGCGCGTACTGCAACATCAACACATCGCGATACATCGACTGCAGGTCGGTCAGCACCCGATCGAGTCCGTCGCGGAGGCTGCGCGTCGCGCGCCGCTTCTGCTCGTCTTCGAGCGCCGAGAGCTGTCCACGGAAAGCGGGAGGCACAGCCTGTCCCTCTGCCACGCCGAGGGTGCGGCGCAGAGCGCTCCGCTCGGCCTCGTCACGCTCGGCGGTCAGCGCTTTGGCGTCATCGGTCGCGACCTGCACGATGCGACCGGCGACCTCCACGGCGTCGCCGACGCCGCGCACCGACAAGACCGCGCGCAGCGTCTCGTCGCGGCGACGGCGCGCATCGGCGTCCGTCGCGAGCCGCTGCGCCATCCCGATGTGTCGCTGGGCGTGACGCGCCGACTGCTCGGCGATCTCGGCCGAAGCGCCGGTGCGCTGTTCGATGAGGCGCGCGACGGCGTCGACATCGGGATCGCGCAGCCGCAGCATCCGCACTCGCGACCGGATCGTCGGCAGAAGGTCGGCGTCGCTGGGCGCGCACAGGATCCACACGGTGCGCTCGGGAGGTTCCTCCAGCGCCTTGAGCAAGACGTTGGACGTACGTTCGGTCATGCGGTCGGCGTCCTCCATCACGATGACGCGGTAACGCCCCACCGACGGCGCGAAGTACGACCGTTCGACGAGGGAACGTGCCTCCTTGATCGAGATGATGACGCCCTCGGTGCGCAGAGCGGTGAGATCGGGATGCGTGCCGCCCAACACCTGCCGCATCGCGCGTTCGTCGTCGGGCTCGGCGATGAGCGCCGCGGCGAAGGCGTGCGCGAGAGTGGACCGACCCGAACCAGGGGGGCCGGTGATGAGCCACGCGTGGGCGAGATCGGCGGGATCGGCTGCAGCGGCGCGCAAGGTGGCGACGGCATCGTCCTGCGCCCACACCTCACCCCACGGCACCTCGACGCTGACGTCGAGCGTGGGTGGGGAATGCATGGACCTCAGCCTAATCGGGCCCGTCGACACCTCTCCGCTCAGGAGAGGAGCGCCGTCACCCGCCCGCGCACCTGGGCAGCGATGTCGTCGACCGGCTGCGCGGCATCCACGACGAGGAATCTCCCGGGCTCAGCCTCGGCGAGGGCGAGGAATTCCGATCGCACCCGAGTGTGGAATGCGGCTTTCTCCGATTCGAGCCGGTCGAAGGGCTTGTCGTCGGCGTCCAGGCGCACCCGCGCTGCGGCCGGATCGAGGTCGAGTAGCACGGTCAGGTCGGGCAGCAGCCCCTCTGTCGCCCACAGCGAGAGATCGCGTACTTCTTGACGCCCGAGCACCCTGCCCGCGCCCTGGTAGGCCACGGACGAGTCGAGGTAGCGGTCTTGGATCACGACGTCGCCGCGGTCGAGCGCGGGGCGCACGACGGTCTCGACGTGGTGCGCCCGATCTGCTGCGTACAGCAGGGCCTCGGCCCGCGGGGCGACCTCGCCCCTGTGGTGCAGGACGATGTCGCGCACGAGCATGCCGACCTCGGTGCCGCCGGGCTCGCGCGTACGCACGACCCGGCGGCCCTGTGCCACGAGCCACTCTTCGAGCAGACGTGACTGTGTGGACTTGCCCGCACCGTCACCGCCTTCGACGGTGACGAACAGTCCGGTCACTTCTTCGCCGCGGTCTTGCGGGTGGTCGTGCGCTTCGCCGTGCGCTTGGGTGCGGGCCCCTTCGCGCGCTTGTCGGCGAGCATCTGGACGGCGATCTCGAAAGTGATGTCGTCCGGGGTCTGTCCGCGCGGGATCGTCACGTTCGTGGTGCCGTCGGTGACGTACGCTCCGAAACGCCCGTCGCGGATGCGGATCGGCTTCTCACTCACGGGGTCGTTGTCGAACTCCTTGAGCGCGCTCGACGGTCGGCGCGCACCGTACTTCGGCTGGGCGTAGATCGCGAGCGCCTGCTCGAGCGTGATGTCGAAGATGAGCTCTTCGCTGTCGATCGTGCGCGAGTCGGTGCCCTTCTTGATGTACGGGCCGTAGGGACCGTTCTGGGCGGTGATGACGTCACCCGATTCGGGATCGTTGCCGACCACGCGCGGCAGCGACAGCAGTCGTAGCGCCGTTTCGAGGTCGACCGTCTCGGGCGACATCGATTTGAACAGCGACGCCCGTCGCGGCTTGGGCGCGGCATCCTTCTTCGCCGTGCGTTTCTTCGGCGTCTCCGGCGCCGGCGCGGCGTCGTCTTCGGGCAGTTCCTCTTCGAGATAGGGACCGAAGCGACCGTCCTTCACGACGATCTGGCGGCCGGTCTCGGGGTTCTCCCCCAGCACTCGGTTGCCCGCGACCGGCGCATCGATGAGTTCCTGCGCCTTCTCGGCGGTGAGCTCGTCCGGCGCGAGGTCATCGGGGATGTTCACCCGCCGCGGCTCGGCATCGGGGTTGTCGGGATCGGTCACGTCGAGGTACGGCCCGTAGCGACCGAACCGGACGGTGGCGATGTCGGAGATCTTCGTCGCGTTGAGCTCACGTGCGTCGATCTCACCGAGGTTGTCGACGATGTGACGCAGGCCCACGTGTGCGTCCGACCCGAAGTAGAAGTCATGCAACCACTCGGCACGCTTCTGCTCACCGCGCGCGATCGCATCGAGGTCGTCCTCCAGCGCCGCGGTGAAGTCGTAGTCGACCAGGTCGGCGAAATGTCCCTCGAGGAGCCGCACGATGCTGAACGCGAGCCAACTCGGCACGAGCGCCTGTCCACGCTTGGTGACATAGCCGCGGTTGATGATCACGTCGATGATGCTCGCGAAGGTCGAGGGGCGACCGATGCCCTTCTCCTCGAGAGCTTTCACCAGCGATGCCTCGGTGTAACGCGGCTTCGGGCTCGTGGAGTGTCCCTTCGGCTCGACGTCGCTCAAGCGCAACACGTCACCGACGGCGAGGACCGGCAACGACTGGTCATCCGACTTGTCGGCGTCCGCGCGCTTCTCATCGCGCCCCTCTTCATAAGCCTCGAGGAAGCCCTTGAAGGTGTAGACGGTGCCGGATGCGGTGAACTCCGCGTCCTGCCCGTCGGCGCTGACCGCGAGAGTCACGGTGGTCGTCTCGTACTTCGCGTCCGACATCTGGCTGGCCATCGTGCGCTTCCAGATGAGGTCATAGAGCCGCTGCTCGTCGCGGTCGAGTTCGGCCGACACCGATGCGGGCGTGCGGAAGTCATCGCCCGATGGGCGGATGGCCTCGTGCGCCTCCTGCGCGTTCTTGCTCTTGCTCTTATAGACCCGCGGGTTCAGCGGAACGGCCTTCTCGCCGTACAGCGCGACGGCCTGCGCGCGGGCGGCTTCGACCGCCTGGGCGCTGAGCGCTGTCGAGTCGGTACGCATATAGGTGATGAAGCCCTTTTCGTACAAGCGCTGAGCAACGCCCATCGCGTGCTTGGCGCTCATCGACAGCTTGCGGCCGGCCTCCTGCTGCATCGTGGAGGTGGTGAACGGTGCCTTGGGGCTACGGGTTCCCGGCTTGGATTCCAGGCTCGAGACGGATGCCTCGCCCACGGCCGCGATGGCCTCCCCGAGCGAACGGGCGCGGGCCTCGTCGAGAACGACGACGGCTTTCTTCAGCTGCCCTTGGTCGTCGAAGTCGGTGCCACGCGCCAGGGGCGCACCCTCCAACCGCGCCAGGCGAGCGCTGAACGCGCTCGCGCCGGCCTCCCGGTGGGCGGCCGAGGTTTCGAGACCCCAGTACGAGGCAGAGATGAACGCCATGCGCTCGCGCTCGCGGTCGACGACGAGACGTGTCGCCGCCGACTGCACGCGGCCCGCCGATGTCCCCTGTCCGACCTTGCGTCGGGTGACATCGGAGACATCCCACCCGTACAGGCGGTCGAGCACGCGTCGCGTCTCCTGCGCGTCCACGAGGGCGAGGTCGAGCTCGCGCGTGTTCTGAACGGCGGCCTGGATGGCGTCCTCGGTGATCTCGTGGAACACCATCCGCTTGACGGGAACCTTCGGCTTGAGCGTCTCGAGGAGGTGCCACGCGATGGCTTCGCCCTCACGGTCCTCATCGGTGGCGAGCAGGAGTTCGTCGGCGTTCTTGAGGGCGCGCTTGAGTTCGGTGACGGTTTTCTTCCCCCGCTCGGACTCGACGTAATAAGGGGTGAACTCGTTCTCGATGTCGATCGAGTACTTTCCGATCGACGTCTTCTTCAGTTCGGCGGGAATCGCCTTTCGATCTGCGAGATCACGGATGTGACCGACTGAACTCAGCACCTCATAGCCGTCGCCGAGGTACCCCTGGATCGACCGCATTTTGGTCGGGGACTCGACGATGACGAGCTTCTTGCCTTCTGCCAAGGGGGAGGTCCTTTCTTCGTCGCACACCATACACGTCGGTTCAGGGTGGGAGCGGTGAGCGCATGCGCGCTCGTCGTCGGCAACGTGGCCGAGTGAACGCGCATTCCGGATGCGACCGAGGTCGCAGCGGTCACGAATCACGGTGGCGGACCCGCGCGCGCCGACACCCGCACCGGCATCCCGGCGAACGTCGTCGACACGGTGACCGTCGCGATGAGACCGTCGATTTCACAGGCGACGAGCGACGAGGCGAAACGCTCGGCGAGGTCGGCGGCACGCTCGCACGGAACACCGCTCACAGCTCCGGATGCGGTGTCGGCCGCCGCGAGTGCGGCCGCATCGGCGGCACCGGCGACACGCTGCGCGGTCACCGCGGCCGCCGACACGGTGGCAAGACCCACGGTGAGGATCGCTGCCACACCGACGATGCCGGCCGCGACCGCAGCGGAGGCCATCACCGGCCCCCGGCCAGCGCGCACCCGGTCGCGGCGATCCGCAGGCCCGCGAACCCGGCCGCGCTCGCCGTGACGCACACGACCTCGCCGTCGCCGGTGACGGCGGTCGTGGCATCGGCCACCGCCGCCTCGACGGCCGCCGCGACCCGCCCATCGGGTTCACCCCGTGCGGCGAGCCGCGCTGCGTCGGATGCCGCATCCTGCAGCCGGATGTGCTGACCGGTCACGCTCAGCGCGCCGACGGCCAGGAGCACGACGACGACGATCGCCGGCAGAGCGACCGCGAACTCGGCGACGATCGCGCCCCGATCGTCGCCGTATCGCGTGCGGGTCATGCCACGGTGAGCGCGCGGCGCACGAGATCGGTGAGGATGCCGCGCACCTCGTCGGACCTCATGATGACGACGAGGAGCCCTGCGAAGGCCACCGCGGCCATCGTCGCGATGGCGTACTCGGCTGTCGCGGCTCCGGTGTCGTCCGCGAGGAGACCTGGGCGGGAGGGCGCGCCGAAGAGGCCGGCCGCGCGGCGCGCAGTGAGCGGAGGGAGGGGTTCGGACGACATGGCGACTCCTTGATCGTCGACGGATGGTGGGCACATCACGGGCTCAGCGGGATCGCGGAGACGACGCTCAAGAGCATCGGTCCGACGCCGAGAAGAAGAAAGGCGGGCAGCGTGCAGACGCCGAGCGGCAACAGAAGGCGGGTCGACAGACGCGCGGCGCTGAGCTTTGCCTCCACGCGTGCCCGGTGACGCGCGTGGGCCGATGCCGCACGGAGCAGCTCGACCGCCGGCACCCCGGCCGTCCGCGACAACGTCAGGACGGCCACGGTGCCCGCATCGGGTTCGGGGGCGCCGGGCGATGCCCGCAGAACCGTCTGGGCCCGGTCGATCGAGGCCCCACCGGACAGCGCGATGGCGAGCAGCTCACCCTCGAGGCCGGGAAGCACCGCGTCGCCGTGCGCGCGGCGCACCAGTCGGCGCGTCCACCGGTGCGCCAGGACCATGAGCGCCCCGCCGCCGACGAGGCACGCGACGCCGAGCGGTTGCCGCGCGACCACGCCGATCGTGTCGAAACCCAGCGCGGCACCGAGCGCAACGGCGACGAGCGGCAGCCACGCCATCAAGCGCGCGGTCGCGGCGGGCTCGGCGAGCGCGATCCGGACGTCGTCGGACGCGCTCAGCGCATCGCGTTGCGCCGCCGCGATACCCCGCAATGACCGGGCCAGAGGTGCCCCGACAGTGGTCGCGATGCGCCACGCCGCGGCGATGTCGCGCCAGGTGGTCTGCTGTCGACCCGCGGCCGCCCGATCGCCACGTCCCACCGCCGGCGCGGGAGCGGCCTGCGCGATCGCCTCGACGAGCGGGAGGCCGCCGGCCACCGCGTCGCACACTCGCTGCGCGGGAGCGGAACCGGTCGCCGCAAGATGTTGCCAGGCTCGCTCGGGCGTGATCCCCGCCTGAAGCAGCACGGCGAGTTCCTGCGCGGTGTCGGCGGCCGCTGCATCCGTCGCTCTCACCGCCGCCACGACAGCTCCTCGATCGACAACCTGCCGGATGCGTCACGCACCGGCCGACCCGCCGCGACGAACCTTCGTGCGCCGTCGCGGTCGCGCGCGACGTGCAGCACCACATCGAACGCGCTGACGACCTGCCGCGCAAGGGCGTGGTCGTCGAGGCCGGCGAGGGCCCCCAGCGCCTCAAGCCGGGCCGCGACGTCGTCGAGACCGTTGGCATGAAGCGTGCCGGCGCCACCGTCGTGCCCGGTGTTGAGGGCGGAGAGCAGCTCACGCACCTCGGCACCGCGGCACTCCCCGACGACGAGACGGTCGGGCCGCATCCTCAACGCCTCGCGCACGAGCCGCGCCAGATCGATCGCTCCCGCACCCTCGAGATTGGCCTGACGTGCCTCGAGGCGCACGTGATGGGGATGGTCCACACGCAGCTCGGCGACGTCCTCGACGGTGACGATCCGCTCGGTGTGCGCCGCCTCGGCCAGCAGCGCCGCGAGAAGGGTCGTCTTTCCGGCCCCCGCGGCGCCCGTGATGAGGATGTTCCGTCTGTCACCGACGATCTTCCGGAGCCATGCCGCCGCGGAAGCATCGAACATTCCCGTCTGCGCGAGTCGCTCCACGCTCGGGTGCTCGAGGCGGGGGATGCGGATGGACAGCACCGTCCCGCCCACCGAGACCGGCGGCAAGACCGCGTGCACGCGCGTACCGTCGTCGAGCCGGACGTCGACGCAGGGAGAACTGTCGTCGATATGCCTCCCGCCCTGGGCGATCAGCGTCACCGCGAGGTCGCGCACATCCGATTCACCGGCGGACCACGTCGATTCGGCGAGAGCGCCTGCTCCACGGTCGACGAAGAGCCCGGCCTCACCGTTGACGAAGATGTCGGTGACGTCGTCGTCGAGGTAGCCGGCGAAGGGCGCGAGCGCCGGGTGCCGCGCTCTTCGCGACCGGACACCTTCCGGCACGGGCGGCGCCCAACCCGGGACGTCCACAGGCGGCCCGCCCTGCGGCGCCGCAGAGTGTCGCACAGGCTCACCGACGACGTCTCGGGGCGAGACGACGAACGCGGCGGGCATGCGTCGACGGTACGGATCCGTCCCTCGGACGTCGGGACTCGCCGTCGATATCGGGGATCGTGCGCGCTCGACATCGAGTGGGGAGGACGCGGCGAACCGCTCGGCCGTCGCGCTGAACGGCCGGCGCGCTGGAAGGGTCCGCGCGCTACAGAAAATAGGGGCGGCATCCCATGGGGGGAATGGGATGCCGCCGCGCGCAGCACCTCAGTTCGGGGGGTGAATCGGTGCTGCAAATGCCAGAATCGAATGTTCGGCCGTTGATGAGCATATTCGACTTCAGAGCCCCTTCCAAACGGAATCGGCATGAAATCGCTGATATATCGGCGTGAATCCGCTTGATGTCGATGAGCAGGCGACTACCCACTATCGGAGGTGGTCCGGATCGCACACGGTCAGTAGAGTCCTCGCAAGCCTGCGGGAAGCCCGCCCGACCGCCTTCTCTCCACCGTCGCAAAGGAGCGCGCCATGACCGATCACACCTCCAGCCAGATCGATCACCTCTTGGACGAGACCCGTCGGTTCGCACCCTCCGGCGAGTTCGCCGCCGCGGCCGTCGCAGACGCAACGCTGTACGCCGAGGCCGCAGAAGACCGCGAGGCCTTCTGGGCCGAGCAGGCACGCGCGCTGCACTGGCACACGCCGTTCACCGAGGTGCTCGACTGGTCGAACCCGCCGTTCGCGCAGTGGTTCGCCGACGGTGAGCTGAACGTCGCCTACAACTGCCTCGACCGTCATGTCGACGCAGGCAACGGCGACCGCGTCGCGCTTCTGTGGGAGGGCGAGCCCGGCGACGAGCGGCGCGTCACGTACGCCGAACTCACCGATGAAGTCAAACGTGTCGCCAACGTGCTGACCGGCCTCGGCGTGACCGCAGGCGACCGTGTGGCGATCTATATGCCGATGATCCCCGAAGCCATCGCCGCGATGCTGGCGGTCGCGCGACTCGGCGCGATCCACTCGGTCGTGTTCGGAGGATTCTCGGCGGACAGCCTCCGCGCACGCATCGACGACGCCGGCGCCAAGGTCGTCATCACCGCCGATGGCGGCTACCGCAAGGGCAAAGTGTCGCCACTGAAGCCGGCGGTCGATCAGGCGCTCGCTGACCGCAATGGCTCCGGCGTGCAGGAGACCGTCGAGCACGTGCTCGTCGTCCAGCGCGGCAAGAACGAGGTCGCGTGGATCGAAGGTCGCGACCTCTGGTGGCACGAGGTGGTACCTGCAGCATCCGCTGATCACGAAGCCCAGCCGTTCCCCGCAGAGAACCCGCTGTTCATCCTCTACACGTCGGGCACCACGGGAAAGCCCAAGGGCATCCTGCACACGTCAGGCGGTTACCTCACGCAGGCGACCTTCACGAACAAGGTCGTCCACGATATCCACCCCGAGACCGACGTGTTCTGGTGCACGGCCGACATCGGCTGGATCACCGGGCATTCCTACGTCACCTACGGCCCCCTCGCCAACGGCGCGACGCAGGTACTGTTCGAGGGCACGCCGGACACCCCGCATCCGGGCCGCTGGTGGGAACTGATCGAGAAGTACGGCGTCAGCATCTTCTACACCGCCCCCACGGCCATCCGCTCGTTCATGAAGATCGGGCGGGCCGTGCCGAAGAAGTTCGACCTGTCGTCGATCCGCCTGCTCGGATCCGTCGGTGAACCCATCAACCCGGAAGCGTGGATGTGGTACCGCAAGGTGATCGGCGGCAAGACCGCGCCGATCGTCGACACGTGGTGGCAAACCGAGACGGGCGCCATCATGGTGTCGGCATTGCCGGGCGTCACCGAGACGAAGCCGGGGTCGGCCCAGGTGCCGCTGCCGGGCATCTCGATCGACGTCGTCGACGAAGACGGCTCACACGTGGGCAACGGCAACGGCGGGTTGCTGGTCATCACCGAACCGTGGCCGAGCATGCTTCGTGGCATCTGGGGCGATCCCGAGCGGTTCGTCGAGACCTACTGGGAGAAGTTCCGCGCCCAGGGCTACTACTTCGCCGGCGACGGCGCCCGTCTCGATGACGACGGCGACGTCTGGTTCCTCGGCCGCGTCGACGACGTCATGAACGTGTCAGGGCACCGCCTGTCGACGACCGAGATCGAGTCGGCACTCGTCGGCAACGAAGCGGTCGCCGAAGCGGCCGTCGTGGGGGCCTCCGACGAGACCACCGGTCAAGCGGTCGCCGCGTTCGTCATCATCAAGCGCAGCTACCTGGCAGAGCACTCCCCCGACGGTCTCGCCCAGTCGCTGCGCGCCTGGGTCGGCGAGCAGATCGGGCCGATCGCTCGCCCTCGCGACGTGTACATCGTCGAGGAACTGCCCAAGACCCGCTCGGGCAAGATCATGCGTCGTCTCCTGCGCGACGTCGCCGAGGGACGCGAGGTCGGCGACACCACGACGCTCGCCGACACCGCGGTGATGAGTGTGATCTCAGCACAGGTTCGCTGAGAACCACGCGGGCGGCTGCGAGACGGCCGCCCGCCGGGACGCGGTCAGGCGACGGTGAAGACGACCTCGACCTCGACGGGCGAGTCCAGCGGCAGCACCGGAACGCCCACGGCCGACCGGGCGTGACGCCCGGAGTCACCGAAGACCTCACCGAGGAACTCGCTCGCGCCGTTGATCACGCCCGGCTGCCCGGTGAACTCGGGGACGGATGCGACGAATCCGGTGACCTTGAGCACCCCGGTCAGGTTGTCGACACCGCCGACCGCTGCCGCCGCAGCGGCGATCGCGTTCAGCGCGCACTGCCGCGCGTAGGTCTGGGCGTCGGCTGCGGGAACCAGCCCGTGTCCGTCGCCGACCTTGCCCGTTGCGGGCAGTGCGCCGGCGATGAACGGCAGTTGTCCCGCCGTGTAGACGAGGTCACCGTGCTGTTTCGCGGGGACGTACGCGGCCACGGGCGGGACGACCTCGGGAAGGTCGATGCCGAGGTCGGCCAGGCGCTGGGAGAGTGTCATGGTTCAGCCCTCGAACTGCTTGGCGGCGGTGGCCGCGGCGTTCAGTCCGGCGTTGGCCGCACCGTCGCCGACCGGACGCTTGAAGTACGCCACGAGACCACCTTCGGGCCCCGGGACGACCTGCACGAGTTCCCACCCCTGCTTGCCCCAGTTGTTGAGGATCGCTGCGGTGTTGTGGATCAACAGGGGCGTCGTGAGGTATTCCCACGTCGTCATTCGGACTCCTCTGGGCAGGATGGGCGTCGGCTCTTCGGGGGATCGCTCAGGTATCTCCCTTACGATCAAGCCTATGCCTGACACGAAACGTACGGCCAGTGGCGTGCTCGGCGGCCTCGCCGGGCTCGTCGGCCTCAGCGCCGTCGCCGGTGTACTCGTCGCAGCCACGGTCACCCCGGCGATCGCCGTTTCCGGCGCTGCCGCATCCAGCGCCATCGACATGTTCGACAATCTTCCGAGCGCGCTCGAGATCGAGCGCCTCATGCTGCCCTCGACGCTCGTCTACACCGACCCCGACTCGGGCAAAGAGGTCGAGCTCGCGCAGTTCTACGACCAGAACCGGTCGCCGGTCGAGTTCGACGAGATCGCCCCGGTGCTCTACGACTCGATCCTCTCGTCCGAAGACCCCCGTTACTACCAACACGGGGGGATCGACCTCATCGGCACCACCCGCGCCGTGCTCAGCAACCTGCGCGGGGGCGGCGAGACCCAGGGTGGCTCGTCGATCAGCCAGCAGTACGTCAAGAACGTGCTCGTGCAGCAGTGCGAGGCCAACGCCGAAGCAGACGAAGAGGCAGGACTCACCCGCGACGAAGTCCTCGCGAACTGCTGGACCGAGGCGACCACCGCCTCCGGCACCGAAGGCATCCAGCGCAAGCTGCAGGAGATGCGCTACGCGATCTCGCTCGAGCAGAAGTACTCCAAGAACGACATCCTGCTCGGCTACCTCAATATCGCGAACTTCGGCGGAACAACCTACGGGATCGACGCCGCCGCGCGCTACTACTTCGGCGTGCCGGCCAGTGACCTCTCGTTGTCGCAGGCGGCAACTCTTGCGGGTATGGTGCAGAACCCCAACACCTACCGCATCGACCGGCCGAACGGCTCGATCTTCGACGCCGACGGCAACGGTTACAACAAGGCCGCCGACGGCAGCATCGACGACATCGACGAGGCGCAGTTCGGCCCGCTCAAGGCGCTGCTGAACGACGGCACGATCGACGAGGAGCAGTACCTCGCGGCCGCCGACCCGTACAGCGCGACCAAGGGTCGTCAGCTCTACGTGCTCAGCCGACTGCTGGGCGACGGCAAGATCACCCAGGACGAGTACGTCGCCGCGGTGATCGAGCCCATCACCCCTGACATCAACGAACCGTCGACCGGATGCGCGCCCGCCGGTGGCGCCGCGTACTTCTGCCAGTACGTCAAGAACACGATCCTCAGCGACGAAGCCTTCGGCGAAACACGCGAAGACCGCATGAAGACCCTTCAGCGCGGCGGCCTGCGCGTCTACATCACGATGGACCCGCGTCTGCAGGCCAACGCCGAGGCGACGATGAAGGAGATCGTCCCGACCTCGCTCGAGGGGTGGAACGGTGAGGACGGCGCGGGCAAGCTCGGCTCGACGACCGTCAGCATCGACAACAAGACCGGACGCATCCTCTCGATCGCCCAGAACACCACCTTCACCGAAGAGGCGTCGTTGTCGACGAACCCGAACTACTCGTCTCTCGTCTATGCCGGCGACAAGGTCACGGGTGACTCGATCGGCTTCAATGTCGGCTCGACCTTCAAGCTGTTCACGCTTCTCGGATGGCTCGAGGCCGGCCACTCGGTCAACGAGTCGCTCAACGGCGTGAACCGCGTCTTCCCGCGGATGACGAACTCGTGCTCCGGAGACTGGTACAACACGTCCAACACCAAGATCGGCAACTTCGGCGGCGTCGGCGGCTTCGTCGGAACGCCCATGCGCTTCACCGCGTCATCGCTCAACTCCGGATACCTCGCCATGGCCGAGCAGCTGGACATGTGCGACATCGCGAAGATCGCGACCAAGATGGGCGTGACTCGCGGCGACGGGTCGGCGATCGAGATGAAGTACGCCAACAACGTCATCGGTGACGACAACATCTCGCCCGTCGCGATGGCCGGCGCCTACGGCACCGTCGCCAACAACGGCGTGTACTGCGAGCCGAAGGTCATCGACCGCGTGGTCGACGCCGACGGGCTGGAACGCGCGATCCCCGAGACCTCGTGCTCACAGGTGCTCGACCCGACGGTCGCCGCGGCAGCCGCTTATGCGCTGCAGGGCGTCATGAACGGCGGAACCGGTGTCGGCGCCAACCCCGGCAACGCCCCGGTGCTCGGCAAGACGGGTACGCACGAGTCGTATCAGTCGTGGATGGTCGAGTCGTCGACGAACGTCGCGACCGCCGCCTGGGTGGGCAACAGCAAGAACCAGGGCGACATCTTCCGCGCCTGGGCCAACGGTTACCAGATCTCGAACATGCGCTACGCGCTCGCCCGTAACAACCAGTGGCTGGCGAACGACCTCTACGGCGGCGACGCGTTCTCGCGTGACTACGGCGACCTCACCCGCCAGGTGCTCGCCGACCTGCCGAACGTGATCGGCAAGTCGATCGACGAAGCGACGAAGATCCTGCAGGACGCCGGATTCCAGGTCACCGTCGGCTCGCCCGTCGACGCGACCGAGGCCGAAGGAACGGTCGTCGAGCAGAGCCCCGGCGGCGGTCAGGCCCCGGGTGGCACGATGGTCACGATCTCGCCGAGCAACGGCCAGGGCGTCGGGCTCCCCGACGTCTCCGGGCAATCCGTCGAGGATGCGCGCAACGCGCTCAACGGTGCCGGATTCGGGAACGTCCGATCGGGTTCGTGCTCTGTGGACGAAGAGCTCGACGACGGCCAGACCGTGGTGACCGGCACTGATCCCGATGCCGGTTCGGTGACCAACCGGAACACCCCGATCAGGCTCAACTTCCGCGCACCCTCGTGCGACTGAGCGGTCCACGCTCCGCGGCCCTGATGACCCTCGCGGTCGTCGGGGCCGCGGGCACGGCCGCGGCGGTCTGGGGAATCGGGATCGAGCGTCACCTCTACACCCTTCGCCGCCACGAGGTCCGCGTCCTCCCCGAGGGTGCGGCGCCGCTCCGCGTGTTGCACATCTCCGATGCCCACATGGCGCCCTGGCAGCGCCGCAAGCAGGAGTGGATCGCGAGCCTCGCCGAGTTCGCGCCGCATCTGGTGATCGACACCGGTGACAACCTCGGCCATGTCGATGCCCTCGACGGCATCCGACGGGCGTACGACCCGTTGCGTGGCATCCCCGGATTCTTCGTCCACGGCTCGAACGACCACGAGGCGCCCTCACCTCGGAACCCCTTCAAGTACTTCTCGGGTCCCTCGGCGCAGAAGCGCGAACCGGTCGCCCTCGACACCCCTGCGCTCGAGGAGTACCTCGTCGGTGACCTCGGATGGACCGATCTCAACAACGCGGTCGGCGCGTTCGACGTCCAAGGGCTCCGTATCGCCGGTCTCGGTGTCGCCGACGCCCATCGCGACTGGGACGACCTGGCATTGCTGGACGCTCCGCTGGCGGACCTTCGTGCCGACGACGCCCCCGATCTGACCATCGGCGTCACCCACGCTCCGTACCGACGCGTCCTCGACCGGTTCGTCGATCTCGGGGCCGACATGCTGTTCGGCGGGCACACACACGGTGGACAGGTCCGGATGCCGGGTGTCGGTGCCCTCGTCGCGAACTGCGACATCCCGTTGCGGCAGGCTCGGGGACTGAGCACCTGGGCTCACGGCGGACGGGCCGTACCGCTGAACGTCAGCGCCGGACTCGGACACTCGATCTACGCACCGGTCCGGTTCGCCTGCCGCCCAGAGGCGTCGCTGATCACGCTCCTTCCCCGCGCCTAGCACCCCGGTTCGAAGCATCCGTGCTCATCCGGTAGACTCGGAGGGTTGCCGCGTGAGCGGCGACGGGGTGTGGCGCAGCTTGGTAGCGCGCTTCGTTCGGGACGAAGAGGCCGCAGGTTCAAATCCTGTCACCCCGACCACTGAGAGGCTCCGTCGATCGACGGGGCCTTTCGCGGAGAGAGGACCCGTCTCGATGCCCACTCCCCTTCTCGTCGCGTTCGACCTCGACGACACGCTCGCCGATTCGAAGGCCGCGATCGCCCCGCGGATCGGCGACCTGCTGGTCGCCCTCGCCGAACGCGTCGAGGTCGCGATCATCTCAGGCGGTCAACTCGCGCAGTTCACCAGCCAGGTCGTCGACCGTCTGCCGGCGGCCGCGGTATCCGTCCGAGAGTCGTTCCATCTGCTGCCGACATGCGGCACGCAGTATTACCGACTCGCAGAATCCGGCATCGAGACGGTGTACGCGCTCTCGCTGACTGACGACGAGAAGCAGCGCGCCATCAGCGCACTCGAAGAAGAAGCCCGTGCTCGGGGCCTGTGGGCCGAAGAGACCTGGGGCGACATCATCGAAGACCGCGGCTCGCAGATCACGTTCTCGGCCCTCGGTCAGCGTGCTCCGCTCGACGCGAAGATGGCGTGGGACCCGACCGGCGAGAAGAAGAACACCCTCCGTGCCGCGGTCGCCGAGCGCCTCCCCGACCTCGAGGTTCGCGCGGGTGGGTCGACGTCCGTCGACATCACCCACCGGGGTATCGACAAGGCCTACGGAATGCGTGAGCTGTCCGCGCAGACCAGCATCGCCCTCGACGACATGCTGTTCGTCGGCGACCGTCTCGACCCCGACGGCAACGACTACCCCGTGCTCGCACTCGGAGTCCGCTGTCACGCGGTCGAAGGGTGGGAAGACACCGCCGAGTTCCTCGACGAACTCATCCCGACCCTTCCCCCGCGTCGCTGAGCCGGTTCAGCCCTTCTTCGCCGCCGCTGTCGCGCGCGGACGCGGAGTCGCCCGTCGCGGAGAACCGCCGACCGGCGTCAAACGTGTCAGCTGTGTGATGTGACGCGGTTCGAGCTCTGCCAGCGACGACACCCCGAGCAGCTTCATCGTCCGCACGATCTCGGTCGACAAGATCTCGATCGTCCGATCCACGCCCGCGCGACCGCCGGCCATCAAGCCGTAGAGGTAGGCGCGCCCGATGAGGGCGAACTTCGCGCCGAGCGCGACCGACGCGACGATGTCGGCGCCGTTCATGATCCCGGTGTCGACCATCACGGTGGCGTCCTTGCCCACCTCGCGCACGACCTCGGGCAAGAGTCGGAACGGGATCGGCGCACGATCGAGCTGCCGCCCGCCGTGGTTGGAAAGGATGATCCCGTCGACGCCGCGATCGATCAACCGCTTCGAGTCCTCGACGTTCTGCACCCCCTTGACGACGATCTTGCCCGGCCACATGTCACGGATGACATCCAGGTCGTCGTAGCTGATGGTCGGATCCATCGCCGCGTCCAGCAGCTCGCCGACGGTGCCGCCCGTCGTCGACAGCGACGCGAACTCGAGCTTGGGGGTCGTGAGGAAATCGATCCACCACCACGGACGCGGGATCGCGTTGATGATCGTGCCGATCGTGAGCTGCGGGGGGATCGAGAACCCGTTCCGCTTGTCGCGCAGCCGCGCCCCCGCGACCGGGGTGTCCACCGTGAACTGCAGGGTGTCGAATCCGGCCTCAGCGGCACGCCGGACCAGACCGTACGAGATCTCGCGGTCGCGCATGACGTACAGCTGGAACCAGTTGCGGCCGTTCGGGTTGGCGGCCTTGACGTCCTCGATCGACGTGGTGCCCAGCGTCGAGAGCGTGAACGGGATGCCGGCGGCCCCGGCCGCCCCCGCACCCGCGGTCTCACCCTCGGTCTGCATGAGCCGCGTGAAACCGGTGGGCGCGATGCCGAACGGCAAGGCCGACGGGCCACCGAGGATCTCGGTGCTGGTGTCGACGTCGGCGGCCGGACGGAGGATGTCGGGGTGGAACTCGACATCCTCGAATGCCTGCCGGGCGCGGGCGAGCGACAGCTCCCCCTCGGCTGCGCCGTCGGTGTAATCGAACGCGGCTTTCGGCGTACGTCGCTTTGCGATCGTCCGCAGATCGGCGATCGTGAGCGCGCCGTCCAGGCGCCGCTTCGTTGCGTTGAGCTCGGGCTTTTTGAACTGCATGAGCTCGAGCAACTCGGAGATCTGGGGCAACTGTCGCTGGACCATGTGCTGTCTTCCTATCGGTGGATCACTCCGCGGCGCGTTGCAGCGCCGCTTCGTCGTAGTAGCCGGAGATGTGGTCGCGCACGAGCGTGCGTGCGAGTTCGGCGTCGCCCGCGTCGACGGCCGCGACGATCGCGCGGTGCTCGGCGCGCAACCGGGCGGATGTGGCATCCCAATCGGGGATCGCCGCCGCTCCCGCTTGCACGTACGATTCGATCGCCGTGCGCAAGCCCGCCATCGTCGCGACGATGACCTGGTTACCCGACGCCTCGGCGAGCGCGAGGTGCAGTTGCGCGTCGAGGGCGAGGAACTCTGCGGGCGTGAGGTCTGCGGCATCCATCGCATCGAGGATCGCGCGGGTGTCCGCCGTGACGCCCTCCCCCGCAGCGGCGAGGGCGTCGACCGTCGCGGCCTCGAGCACCAGGCGCGTCGCCACGACGTCAGCGAGCGGAAAGCCGTGCGCGGCGACCTGCAATCGCAGCAGGGCCGACATTCCGCCCCGCGGCGTGGCGGTGATGATCGCGCCCGCAGAGGGACCCGACCCCGTACCGGTGCGGATGAGACCCATGACTTCGAGCACCCGCAACGCCTCGCGCACACTCGATCTGCCGACGCCGAGGGTCGAGGCGAGCTCACGCTCGGGCGGGAGGCGATCGCCGGGCGCGAGCCTGCCCTCGAGCAGATCGGTCTCGATGCGCTCGAGGACCGTCCTCCATGCGCGCGCTGCTTCGGGCACAGGTCTCCTCCGGATATGGTCCGACCACACTAGCCGCTGTGGTCAGACCACGCAAGGAGACTCAGTCGCCGTCCGCGTCCGCCGCATCCTGCAGGGTTTCGTCGTCGAGGATCGGCAGGTCCGCGCGCGTGATGATCTGCGACGTCACCGCATACTCCACCAGCCGCGCCCGCCGATTGGTCGCAAGCTTGCCCGGCCCCCCGCGCAGCCCCTGCACACCCATTCGATCGAGCTTGTCGCACACGTTGTCGAGCTTGCGGTTGAACTTGCTCATCGACCATCCGAGCCGCTCCGCCGCCGCGGTCGACGAAGGAAGCTCGTTGATGCTCACGCCCTCACGGCGCAACATCGGCTCGGCGAGCGCGACCATGAGCTGCTTCTGCATCGGCGTGAAACTCACCGGCATGACCGTCGTCTCGCCACTCATCGACGCCTGCACCTCACGGGACACGTCGTAGGGCGCCTCGTGCGTGTGGAGACTGAGCTCATAGGTCACCGGGCCCGCCGTGAACACGATGACGCTCCGCTCGAAGACGAGCGGCATGCGGGCCCCCGGCGAGAGCCAGGACTGCACCGCTCCCCCGGCACTCGACACCGTCGCCGCGAGACGTACGCCGACGTTCGCGAGCCACCAGAGCCCGTCGTGATGCGAGAGCTCGAGGAAATGCCGGTGAAGATAGGGATTCTCGTCGATCTCGAGATCGCCTTCTCGCCCGATGATGAACGGCCGATCGGGTGGCAGGTCGTGCCACTCGCCCGCGAACTCCACGCGCAACGGCGAGATCGCCACCCCGCCGGAATCGGTGTCTTTCCTCGCTGAACTGGATTCCGTCACTTTCGTATTCCCCCCGGCAACATCCTGCCAGGCGGGGGCTCGGTCGTCGCGCATCGGCAGCACCCGGCTTCGCCCGCCGGGGGCTTTGTCTACGCACGTCGGGGCGTCTGCCTACGCACGCCAAGGGGCTCTGCCTCCGCACGTCGAGGGAGTTTGTCTAACTCCACGGATGTGGACGTCCGCGCGCCGCACCCCCGCGTGATATCGCTGCGCGGAAGGTCAGGTGACGCACGATCCGTGGAGTTATGCCGGCGCACGCCGCGTCACGGACGGTGCCCGGTCCCCGTCGACGCGTCGGTAGGCGCTTCACACACGTGCTCGGCGATCGCAACGGCATCGGCCCACGACCAATCGAGTCGTGGCACCTTCGGGGCCTTCGCCGCCCGCGGCGAGCGCTCAGATACCCACGCGATCGGCACGACGTGCAGCGCGACCCGAGATAGCGGTGCCGGAAGAGGCTCTCCGTAGACAGCGAGTACCACGGCGGCGGCGCCGAAGCTCCACCAATCCGCGCGTCGCACGCCGGTGCGCACCAGTTCTGACGCGTACCCCGCTCGCCCCGCCGTTTCGGCGTCGAGAGCGAGGCCGATTCCTTCGCCATGTCGGTAGCCGCACGCACTGCGAACCGCCGACCAGAGTTCTCCCGCGATGCGACTCAGATCTTGGTCGTCAGCCACCCGGGCTGGCGGGGCTTCGGGAACCCATGCCAACGGCACGATCATGGCCGGGCTGCGGTCGATGACCGGAACCGCGCCGTCCAGCAACTCCGGTGACGTTTCGCCGTGGCGGCCTGCCGCGCTGAGACGGCTCTCGACCGCAGCGACGATCGCCTCACCGCTCGTGACGAGTCCCCCTCCGCCGAGAGATGCGACGGCGCCCGTCTCGACAGTCTCGGGCATGAACGCTGCCGGCAGACGTGCCTGACCGCTCGCTTTCCCTGGGCTCACATCTGCCACTCTCTCGCTCCCGGTGACATCCCGCCAGGCGGGGGCATCCTCTTCACCCCACGGCGACGTCTGCGTAGCTCCACGCATCCAGCTGCCGGGCACCACAGACCCGCGTGATACCGCCGCGCAGTGCACAGACGACGCGCGATCCGTGGAGTTACGCCGGCGCGGGCCCGCTCGCGGCAACGGCGAGGTCGACGACCTCGCTCCAATTCCACACCGCGTCGATGTTGCTGACCGCCTCACCCGCGGCGGGCTCGAAGACCCAACTCTCGGGCACGACATGGAGCGAGAGGGAGCGGGTTCCGGCCTGCTCGTCCCCCGCCCACACGACGACGACCCCCACCCCATCCTGCACGTAGACGAAACGATCGGCCTTGGTCGCACCCGCCGCGCGCAGCGCGCTCGCGTACGAGCCGAGACTGTCGTCGGACCGCGCCGTAAGGTCGATCGCTCGCCACGGCCCCGCGGAGTACATTCCGGCATCGAGCAGGTCGCTCGCGAACCGCTCGATGTCGCGCGGTTCGGCGGAGGCGTTGTACCCCCGTTCGGCAGCGCCGAACCACGCAACAGGGATGATTCTCAGCTGTCCGCGCACCAGGATCGGGACGTCCGGCGTCAGCCACCCATCCTCGTTCGCATCGAGGATGCCCGGGGGGAGGAGCAGGTTGCGCGTCAGGAGTGCACGGCCGTCGCGGGCAAGCAAGGCCCCTCTTATCGGTGAGTCAGCGCCGAATGTCGGTGACGCGGTCATCTCCATCCTCTCGGTCAATGATCACAGTTTCAGCTCTCGCCAGCTCCCGGTCCACCGCGATTGGTCGAGCACGTTGTCGCCGTTCTTCCATCCCGTAGCATCGGCGGGGATGTCGATCACCGCCTCGGGAATCCCGCTGGGGAGGTACCCGCCCGGAATCCACCGATCAACGTCCGTGCCTCCTTCGTTGCCAGAGGGCATGCGCAGCCCCGTCAGCTCGTCGGGCGAGAAGTCACGCAACTGGACGTTCTGCCCCTCGAAGAAGCCCTGCGGCAACCCGAGCGCCTCGGCAAGTTCCGCCGGACTGTTCGCTTGGTGCATGAGCGCGTCCAGCTGATCGGTCGGAAAGACGTACGCGGTGTTCGTCACGTTGCCCGGAACCTGGTTGTTCCCGGGCCCGTA
This sequence comes from Microbacterium koreense, assembly GCF_042677105.1. Taxonomy (NCBI): domain Bacteria; kingdom Bacillati; phylum Actinomycetota; class Actinomycetes; order Micrococcales; family Microbacteriaceae; genus Microbacterium; species Microbacterium koreense. Next base: position 1,255,125 of record NZ_JBHTIM010000001.1, on the reverse strand, counting down.
ATTGAGGATGCTGTCCGTCCGATAGATGCGGGTCGCACCGTCACTGAACTGATCGAGGTGCGCTTGGACGTAATCCGCGTTCAGGTAGGCATCGGGATCTGGACGATTCGACTTACCCGCGTCGACGATAGCGTTCGGAGTCACGTCGGTGTCCGACCTCCACGCCTGCTGGAGAGGATGCGTGAAGTCGGGCGAATCGAGGTTCTGCACCGCGCTGGTGTTCCGGTCCTGCTTCCTCCCGTGCTTGCGGAACATCTCCGCCAGCTGCCGGAGGTGAACCGGCGTACCGTCGAGCGCGTCCTTCAACGACCGAACGACTGGACCCATGCCCATATCAATCGCCTCCGATGTTCAAGCTCGCAAGATCTGTCATGAGGCGATCCGTCAGGGTCTCGACGTCCGCGGCATGCTGGTCCATCTCGCTCTGCGACTGTTCCAAGGCCTGCAGGTCGGCATAGAACTCGTCAGGATCACCGGCGACCGCTTCGACGATCGGAGACTCGAGCGCGGCCATCACCACCACCGGCAGCTGTTCGACGAGCGGCTCGATGGCTAGCGGAAGCACCTGATTGAGTACTTGCTCGACGGCAATGTCGACCGCCGCATTCAGCAGTCGCTTCTTGATGAGGAGCATCGGTCCCGCGCCGGCCGCGGTGATCGGGTTCGTGAGCATGCCCACGAGCGTGATCATCGTCGCTGTCACGTCGACGATCACCTTCAGCTTCAGCGCGAGGACGGCGTCAGCCGCGATGTCGACGCCCGTGGGGACGGGGCCGAGGATGTCGAGGAGCTGCTGTAGGTTCTGCGAACGGTTGGTGTTCCATGCTCCGACGTAGGCGGGGCCGGCCTGCCCTCGCATCGCATCGGCAAGGTCTCCGTTCACCTTGCGGTCCATCACCTGGATCTTGGTCTCGAGATCATCGCGGAACACGCGGATCATCGCGCCCCCACGGCGCAACTCATCCTCATCGATGTCTGGCCACTCGAAACCGAGCTTCTCCATCACCCACACAAGCTCGTTCGGCAACATCATTCCCACGGCTCACCCCTCCAGCTTCGACACTAAGCGCCTCGGCGCTCCGCTCGCGATGGGCACCACTACCCACGATCCGACTCCAGCATCGGTCGACTCAGCGGGGCGCCTCACCCGGGACGAAGTACCGCACCGGAGAAAGCCCCGTGCGCACGACCGCGTCACCGGCAGCCGCCAAGAACTCGCTCATCGTGGCGACGCTCAGCGAGCCGCTGGGGTCGGCGATCATCACGTCGTCCACCACCGGCAGCAGCGTGGCGACGCCCTTCGGCCATGCGGCGAACGTCAGTGTGATGCCGTCATCACGAACATGGATCTTCGGCTCTGCGATGTGGACATCCGGCCGCTCGAGAGCAGGGGCCTGACGTTCGTAGGCGCGGACGCTGAACAGGCGCCTGACGCGCTCGACACGCGTGGCCAGCGCAGGGAAGCGGTCGGCCAACGGGAACGGTGCCCACTCACCGTCGACAAGGGCGAGCGGATGTGCGCTGACGAGTGGTCGCGCCTCGTCGAACAGGGCTTCGGCGGCGTCGAGGACGCGACCTATGGCCCCTTCATCGTCTGCCCCGACGATCATGAGAGCGTCTCGCGCCAACGCGAAGACGACCGGATCTCCGCCGCACAATTCGGCGACTCGTGCGGGTTCGATGAGCACGCCGGCTGCGCGCGCCTCGTCGTCGATACGCACGACACCGTCGAGGGGGTCGGGGAAGACCCCGACGGGCGGCAGCGACCGCGCGAGGACGTCGCCGAAGGCACGCGGAAGAGACTCGGCCTGCCCGCGGGTGAGTGCCGCACCGTCGACGTCGAGACCGACGAACAGGTCACCACCCACGTACTCGACGCGCGGGTGGGCCTCGCCGGGGGCAGTCAGCGACAATACCCCGAGTTCGCTCCCACCGTAGACGCGGGCCACCATGTCATCGATCGCTACCGACATCGATACTCGCCTTTCCTCGACCGTGCGTTCAGACTATCCGGCGCACTTCGACCACCGATCGTTGCGCCCCCAGCGCTCACGGGCTCACCGCCCACCCCGTCGCGCCCGAGAGCAAGGGCGCGGATGTGCCGGCGCGGACAGTGACGCCGGCCACGTCCGAGTCGATGATGACGACGCGTGGATTGACCGCGATCGGGAGTACGAGCGCGTCCTGCACGATCGTCGCCTCGATCTGTGCGCGGATCTCCCGCGCGGCATAGACGTCGGTCGTCCGCGAGAGCTGCGCGATCAGATCGTCGCGCAACGGATCGGCAGCGGCCACGAACGCGGCATCGCCCTCGGCACCCCATTGCGCGGCGACGTCAGCCGGCGACTGCGGGATCATCGTCTCGGCGATGACGGCGTTCCAGTCCCCTCGCTTCGTAGCGTCCTCCATATCGTCCGTGCCGCAGTCGACGATGCCCCAGCCTGCTTCCCGCGCGGCATCACGCAGCGCGGCGAAGGCTCCGACCGCGAACTCGCTGGTGCGGTCGTACAGCACACAGACCGGTGCCCCCCTGGCGACACCCGCGGCAGCCCGTTCGAGCGTGCTGTCCTCGGCGCCGGTGAGCTTTGCGGCGAAACCCGCATCCTCGCCCGCGATGTCGTACGAGCGGGTTCCCGGTGCGGACAGCATCGCCGTCGACCCCGCGTATGCCGACGCCCACTCGCCCGCTCCTCGTTCGATCAGCGATCGGGCCGGGATCGCGCGCAAGAAGGCGGCGCGTGCCGAATGCTGCGCAAACAGCCCGGTCGGGCGGACATGCACGGCCCACACCGTGCCGTCGTGTGGCGTCTGTGCGGCAGCGTCTCGGCGTTCGAGGGCATCGACGGTGTCTTTGTTCGACGCGACCGGTGCGACGAACGCGATGTCGAGGCTGCCGCCGATGTCGGCGAGCGGATCGTCGCCGGCCGACACGAGTTCGATCGAAGCGACCTGAGGTGTCGGCACGCCGCGGTAGGCGGCGTTCGGGACGAGCGTGACACTCTGCCCCTCCTCGCCGGAACGCACGGTCTCTACCCGGAACGGCCCGCTCGACAGCAAGATCTCGGACGCCACCTCGCCACTCTCGGGCAGTGTGAAGTCTTCGTTCCAGGCTTCGGAGATGGCGGCGAGCGCGTCGACGTCGACGTCGAGGACGGCCGTGATCACGGCCTGTTTCGCTTCCATCGCGTCGTCGAACCCGAGGGCGTGCTGCCCGACGACGTGGGCGGGAACCGCCACATCGATGCGCTCCTGCCAGTCCCACACCGGGTCCGGATAGGTCACCTCGATCGCTCGCGCGAATTCATCGACGACAGGCACCTCGAGCGCGATCTCGTCTTCCGGGGCTTCGTCTGACGGAGTCAAGAGACCGGATGCCGCGGCCCACCCGAGCACCAGGTCTGCCGCATCCAGCGGGATGCCGTCGGACCACGAGGGTTCCGCGAGGTCGTACCTCACGGTGAACGGATCGTCGCCGACGATCGTCACGACGCCGAAGCCCTCATCGGCGACGAACTCGCCGTCGACCCGACTCCCGAACCCCGCCCGCGTCGCCGCCGCGATCTCGAGGTTCGCCGCGGTGGGCTGCGCGTCCGCGTTGGCCGAAGTGAGCTCGCCGTTCCATCCAACGGTGATCACCGTGCCCGCCACCACGGTGTCCGGCAGCGCGGGTGCACACGCGGCGAGCGCGAGCGCTGCGGCGAGGGTGAGGGGAACGGCGAGACGCCGACGTCGTATCACCTGCGGCGCATCAGCCGAGGTCGGTGCCGTCGGCGTCTTCGGCCATGGCACGGAAACGTTCGCTCTCTTCGCTCTCGAGCCATGCGCGCGCGTGTTCGAGGAACACCGCGGGGGAATCCTCGGCTTCCGCCGCGGTGGCGAAGGGCCCCATGGCATCCTCGGACGGTCTCTGGTCGGCTCGTTCGACCATCTGCGTCGACAGGTTGTACCAATAGGGTTGTCCGCCGCTCATGCGCTCCATGCTCCGTCCATCGCGTTGATTCTAAGCGGCACGATCGCGCGCACCGCCGAAAGACGAAGGCCGTGCCGCCGGGTATCGATCCAGCTGCACGGCCTCCGAGAGTCGTTACTCAGCCGCCGGCGAGCTCGGCGTCCTTGTCGCGGATCGAGTCGGCCATGCGGTCGAGTGCGTCCGCCATGTCGTTCACGGCCTCCGCGGCGTCGTCGAGTGACGAGGTCAGCTCGGAGTATGCCGTCGAGTACGCCTCAGACGCGTTCTCGGTCTTGAAGCCGTCCTGCACGAGGTCGTCGATGACGCCCTGCAGTTCCTTCAAGGTGTCGGTGACGGTGCTGCGCCCATCGCGCAGGCGCGCCGCCGCGCCCTCCATCTCGCTGTACGTTGCTCCGAAATCATGTCCGGCCATGAGAACCGCCTCCCGCGATCATGTAGTTCGAGCCGTGCGGCCCCTCAGTCATCGAGATTAGCCATCCCGGGGGGATTCGCCCACGGGTAGGACTACCCATGGAACCTCTCCCCATGCGGCGGTCTCACTCACGAAGCTGCTCGATGTGAGCGCGCTGCTCGGCGACGGTCACGACGGCGTCGGGCCGTGCTCCGCGGCGGCAGGCTGCGCCGCATCCGCAACGAAGGGCATCTGCATCGTGACGGCCCGCCCCGCCTGGACGAAAATCCCGCGACCGACCGGGAAGTCGGATCGCTTCACGCGACCGAACGGAGTCTTGAAGACCGATTCGCCGTCGTAGGTATCGGGTTTGAGGACGATGCCCTGACGACCCGTCTTCCACTCTCCGAGCACGCCGATGCTGCCGCTGGCGCGCGAGATCTCCGCCTCGCCGACCAGCAGATGATCGCTGTTGTTCATCGCTTGGAGCAGCGCGCGCATGGGGCGGTCGGCCGGCCCGTCCGCGAGATGCGGGATGTCTTCGATCACGATCATGATGCGGGCATCCGGCGCGTCGCTGACGACGAGTTCGGCGAGCTCGGCGGCAAGTTCCTTTTCGTCCTCGGGCCGGGTCGCGCTGCGCACCCACGGGCGGAAGTCCTTGAGCTCAGCGCGTCGACTGCCGAAGTGGTACATCTTCACCGCCGGATCGAAGCGCTCCACGGCCGCTACGAGCGCCTTGAGGGCATTCGTCTTGCCGGATGCCGGCGGCCCCGAGACGACGAAGGACCCGATCGGTTCGAAGCCGTGCGGCGCGAGCGTGTCGTCGGCGACGCCGAAGACCGGCATCCCTCCCACCTCGGTCGGCATGTCGCCGGCGGGGACCATCGTGGGGAGTGCGCCGATCTCGGGGAGGTCGCGCACACCCTGCTCACGCAAGCGGTCTCCGAGCGCCACGAGCGCCTTCGTCTGCTCGACGACGTTCGTCGTCCCCCCGAGGACCGCGATCTGTGCCTCGTGGCCGTCCACGACCCCGCGCCCCGGAACGGACTGGTCATCGAGCACGTCGCGCGGCGCCCCGAGCAACATGTACTGACTCGGGTCGCCCATGCGCAGAACGACGCGGCGAGAGATGTTGGCGGCCACGGCGCTGGGCACGGCGTTGCCCCGGTCCGCCGTGATCACCGTGTGCACACCGAGCGTCCGCCCTTCACCGAGAAGCCGCATGAAGATGCGATAGAACGGGCCGCGCCCCGGCGCCACCTCCCAGTCCTTCTTGAACTCGGGGTAGTTGTCGATCAGCAGCAGGATGCGCGGCATCCGGGGATCCTTCAGTTCGCGATACTCCTGAACGGATGCGGCACTCGCGGCTGCGAACGCCGTTGCGCGACGATCCATCTCGCGATCCAGAGTGCGCAGGAGCCGCTGGATGCGCTCGACGTCCGACCCGTCGACGACCGATCCGACGTGCGGCAGCGACGCGAGGGCGCCGAGCGCACCGGAGGCGAAGTCGAGGCAGTACACCTGCACCGCCCCGAGGTCGGGACGCATGCCGGCGGCGGTACCGATCGTCTTCAGCAACGTGGACTTGCCGGAGCCGGACGTGCCGTAGATCACCAGCGACCCGTCACGATCGGGAGAGAAGACGGCCGCCTGCTGCACCTGCTTCTCGGGGACGTCCACGAGCGCAATCGGGATTCGCGTGTCGCCGTCGTTCGGAAGATCCTCGAGGGAGACCACAGGCGAGAGGTCGTCGAGCCACGGCCGACGGGGTCGCGGCAACGAAGCCCGGTCGCTCGCGCGGATGAGGGTCGACACGATGCGCTTCTGGTCGTTCGGCCCGAGGTCGTCCGCGTGCGCGTCGGCATCGGCGGGACGGTCGGGTTCCCACTCCGCCCGGGCACCGAAGGCGAGCTCGGCCACCCGCACCTCGGCGACGGTCGAGTCGTCCTCCGTGGTCCACCCGCCGGCGTAGGCCGACTGGAAGGGAACGAGCCGGCCCGGCCCGGTCTTGGCGATCGCACGTCCGGGGACGGTGGCGGGGAACGTCGCAGCCACCGCGTCGTCGACGACATCACGCGAATCCGCTTCGTCGGCCATCCGCAGCGCGATCCGCAGGTTGGTGTTGGCACGCAGGTTGTCTTTGATCACGCCCGCGGGTCGTTGTGTCGCCATGATCAGATGGATGCCGAGCGACCTGCCGCGCTGAGCGATGTCGACCACACCGTCGACGAACTCGGGCATTTCGGAGGCGAGCGCGGCGAACTCGTCGATGACGAGCACGAGCGCGGGCGGGCACTCCGGATCCTGTCGTTTCTCCAGTTCGAGGAGGTCCTTCGCCTTCTTGCAGTTGAGCAGATGCTCGCGGTTCTGCAACTCGGCTCGCAGACTCGTCAACGCCCTCCGCACGAGATGGGGGCTGAGGTCGGTGACGAGCCCGACGCAATGGGGAAGCTCGACACAGTCTGCGAACGCGGAGCCGCCCTTGTAGTCCACGAAGAGGAACGTCACGCGATCCGGGCTGTGCGCGGCGGCCATCCCCAAGACCCATGCCTGGAGGAACTCCGACTTTCCGGCACCCGTCGTGCCACCGACCAACGCGTGCGGCCCCTGGGTGCGCAGGTCCAACGCCATCGCATCGCTGGCGCCCTGTCCGATGATCGCGCGCAGCGTGCCGGCCTTCTTCAGCCTCGGGCGGGGATTCGACGTGCGGTCGACGATGGTGTTGTTCTGACGCCACCTCTCGATGACGACCTGCGGGTCTTCGGCGATGGCGGGATCGACCAACTGCAGGAACATGACGGATGTCGGGATGTCGGACGAGTCGTGCACGACGGTGCTCGCATCCACCACGGGGGAAAGGCGACGGGCGAGCATCTCCATGTAGGCGTTCGACACCCCCTCGACGCGGACGTGCTCGAATCGCGCACCCGTCCGCACGAGGCCGACCTGCGCGTCGTCGAGGCCGTTGTGCACATCGATGTAGCTTCGGCAGACCGCGGGGAGGGACTCCACCGTGGGCGAGACGAAGACGGCATGGACGCCGTGATCGGCGCCACGCTCGAGGACGTCGGTGAGTCGTCCCCGATCGACGGGCGCATCGCTGGAGACGAACACGATGACCGACAGCGAGGGAGTCTTCTTGTGCTCGGATGCCGCCCGCGAGACGTCGGTGCCGTACAGCAGTGGATTCCAGTCGTCCTTGAACGGTCCTCGGGGTTCCCCACCTCCCGCACCGGAGGCCGCCCGGTGCACGTACTCCTCCAGGGTGTTGAGCAGGGCTGATGCCGTGGGCGCCGAGTCGGCGAGGGCCAGGTCCCGGAACGGGCTGCGTTCACCGGAGGTGTGCGGCATCCATTTGAGCCACTCGAGCTCCGGAGTCCAGGCCGAATCGGCGAACGCGACCGCGACGACGTCGTTGGGCGCATGGAGCCCGAACACCTGGACGGCGAGGCCGCGCATGGTGTCGGCGACGAGTGGTTGCGGACCGGCCACGCCGATCGATCCGGCGTCGGCGAAGGTGTCGAAGACAGGCACGTCGTCGACGAAGGCGTATCGATCGCGCAGCCTGTCGACCCGCTCGATGTAGTCGGGCAGACCTTCGGGCGAGTCCGCGTCATCGAGCCGGTTGCGCGCCGGCAGACGGCAGCGTCCCAATCTCACACCCAGGAAATTCCAGTGTTCAGGGCGCCGTGTCCACAGCATCGGCCCCAGCCGCATCGCCTGGTCGAAGGCTTCGGCCACCGGTGGCACTTCCTCGTTGCGGGCGCGTTCCTCCTCGGGCTTGCCGTGGTAGAAATCCTCCTCGAGCTGCTCGAACTGGCGCTCGAACAGCAGGATCTCGTGGTTCTCGCCCTTCTTGCTCTGCGCGGCCTGGTTGATGATGTTGCCGAACGCCATCAGGGGCGTCATGACGATCAGGAGCAATGAGCGCGGGTTGCCGTTGAGCGCGTAGAGCGCGGCGCCCATGAGGATGGGGGCGATGAGGATCGGCCAGGGGAACATCCGACCGATCTTCTCGGTCGGCAAGCGGGGCACCTTGAAGAGGGTTCCCGGATACCGGACCTCCACGCGCGGGCTGCGGTTGAACAGCAGACCACCGCCGCGTTCGATGACCGGATCGTCCGCCGCCGATCCGTCGAAGGAGCGGACGAGGCGGAGCACGAGGGTGGTCCCGCCGATCACGAACTGCTCTCCCTCGTCGAGGCGCACTCGCTGGACGGCGACGCCGTCGACGAGAACACCGTTGGCCGAGTTCAGGTCGACGAGCTCGACGTGGGTGCCCACCTCGACACGCGCGTGCCGCTTGGACACCATCGGGTCCGCGAGCACGACGTCGTTCGCGGCATCACGACCGATGAATGCGTGTCCGGCGGTGAGTGGGAATTCCTGCCCCGCGACGGGACCGGCGGTCGCAACGAGCACGCCGACGGTATCGCGCGGCTGCTCGACGTCGTACCCGGGCCCGTAGTTGACGATGGATGCGACGAAGCCCGAACCGATCGCGGCCTCACCGATGGGAACATCCGGTTGCAGCGAGACGAGGCGGTCCGTCATCGGCGGCGCAACGGCCAGGGTCAGGGTGTCACCGTCGGCCACAGGGATCGATCGCGTGGGATCGGCGGCGGCGATGTGGCGCGCGACATCGGCCGCGGTCGCCGTGGAGTCGGCGGTGACGACGATGTCGACGGGGTCGCCCGCGGGCCTGCGCAACGTCAGTTTGAGTCTCATTCGTATCCCCCGATCAGCCGGCGATGCCGGTCGTCACTCCTCGTCTGCGGTCGATCAAGCACGAACCACACTCGCGGTGCGCTCGCCCAGGCGCACCTGGTCGCCCTCGCCGACGACGACGGGCGCATCCCCGATCAGCGGGTGCTCGGCGCCGTCGCGGATGATTCCCGACCCGTTCGTGGAGTGGCGGTCCACGATCTCGAGCCCGCCGTCGACCGGCCGCGCCATCAGGTGGGTCTTCGAGAGCGATCTGCTGTCGTCCGCGAGCGCGATGACACGGACCTCGCGCGACCCGGCGGCGTCGGGGTTGCGTCCGAAGAGCGTCGGCCCGGTGATCGTGAAGATCTCGCCCGAGTCGAAGCGCAGACAGAACGCGGCGGCGGTCGCAGGCGGCGCAGCCGGGACGGCACGTGGCGGCTGCGACTGGTCGGCCGGCGGCTGGGCCGGGGCCGCCGGGGGCTTGGCCTGGGCAGCCGACTGCGCCGACCGTGACGGCTCCACCACGTCATGCGCTCGGGAAACCCCGAGCACGCCCGCGCTCACGCGGCTGCCGGGTCGATACTGCGGCTGCGCGGCCGGGTCCGTCGGCGTCGCCAGCGACGGCAGGCTGTGTTTCTCGGCCGTCGGGGTCACCTTCGCCATCTTGCGCGCGATCCGCATCCGCTTCTGGTCGTAGGGGTTCAATCCCTTGCGCACGTCCACCAGCCAGACGCGGGCAGCCTTGTCGTGGAGTCCGCGGCCGCGGCCGTCCGGATCGAACGTCGGTGACGACAGGATGAGCGCGGGCCCGAGCAGCGGAACGATCCCGGAGACCCCGACGAGGAGCAGGCGCACCAGCACGGCGCCGACACCGGGTCGCTCGAGACGTGCGACACCGACGGTGCGAATGCCCGTTGCGGCCTTTCCGATCGTCATTCCCTTGCGCCCGTGGAGGACGAGCTGGACGACGAGGAGCACGAGCCCGAGGAACATCGACACCGCGGCCATCACGACGGCGAGCACGAAGGTCGGGTGGTTCACCAGGCCGTACAGCGAAATCGACCCGGTGGCGAAGCGGATGAGCAGCGGCAAGGGACCGAGCCACAGCAGCTGGACGACGCACAGCCACAGTGCGACATCCACGGTGAGCGCCAGCGCGCGCCGTCCGAAGGGCGCCCGCAGAAGCCCCAACGCAGCCGCGTACGCGGGGTCGGGTCGCCCGTCCGCGTCGAGCCCCTCGATACGAGGTTCGTCGTCGTCGATCTCCCAGATCATTGATCGACGCACCCACGAACGGGTTCGGATACTCGACCGTCGGCACGGCGGAGCATCACGTCGATGCAGACCATTCCTCCCGTGGCGTCGACCCGCGCGAGAGGCTCGTCCGCTTGCTGCGGGTCGATATCGCCCGAGACGTCGACGACATTCCAGAGGTAGGTGTCGCCGTCCAGGGGTTCCTGGTTCACCCACGCGAAGACGATCTGGTCTCCCTGCCGGGAGCCGTCCATCTGCACGACCCGTGGCACGAAGTCCGAGACCACCTCCTGGGGCTGCGCCGTCTCCGTGGCCTCCGGCGGCGTGCTCGACCCGGGGAACAAGACGTTCGCGCCGACGATCACTGCACCGACGACCAGCACCGCGGCGACCACGGACAGTGACACCCACAGACCTGTCCGGCGCCGGGTCTCCCCCGTCGCGGTGGTCGGTTCTGCCGCAACGGACTGCGGGTCGTCGGACGCCTCCGGCAGGATCGGAGTCGGCGGGCGGAGGACCGTGCGATCCTCGCTCTCGCTCGGTGGCGTCGGCACGCGTAGTTGCGTCGCCTCGTCCACGTGTGGGGCGGACGCAGCATCGAAGACCGGTACGTCGCCGACGGGCTCCGGGGGGCCCTTGCGCTGAGTCGTCGCGGACGCGCGAGTCGACGCGTCCGGTTCGATACTGACCACCTGGCGGACTCGTGTGAGGCCGTCACCGTCGTCCTCTTGTTCCTCGGCCGGTGCGTGGTCGTCGACGATGTCGATCGGTGTCACCGAGTGCGAGAGCTCGATCTGCACCTTCTGCAACGCCCGGGCGAAGGCGACCGCGCTACCGTAGCGGTCATCGGGGTTCTTCGCCATCGCGCGATCGAGTACCCGTTGCAGGCTCGCGGGCGAGTCCGGGCGGTTGAGAGACGGGAGCGCGGCCCGTTCGATGCGCTCGATGAGGTCCGCGCTCGTGTTGCGTTCGCCCGGTCGTTCGAACGGGGAACGTCCCGCGAGGAGCGTGTAGAGAGTGGCACCGAGCGCCCACACATCGGTGCGCGGACCACTGCGTGGTGGCTCGGTGAACGATTCGGGCGGTGACCAGGGGATGGACATGCCTGCGGCCTCGCTCGTCGCGCCGGCGGTCGTCGCGATGCCGAAGTCCGTGAGCGCCGGTCGGTTGTATGCCGTGACGAGGATGTTGGCCGGCTTGATGTCGCGGTGCAGCACGCCCGCACGGTGCGCCGTCTCGACCGCGCCGGCGACTTGCACACCGACGCGCAATGCCTCGGCGATCGAGAAGGGTTCTTTGCGGGCGCGCAACTGCAGGTTCGGGCGCGGGCAGTATTCCATGACGAGATACGGCCGACCGTCGCCTGCCACACCCGCCTGGTAGATCGTGACGATCGCCGGATGCGTCGAGAGCATCGCCATGACGTTCGCTTCTTCGGCGAACTCCTGCGCCGCCCCCGACGCGAGCCGATCGGCGAGCAGGACCTTGACGGCCACGTGGCGACGCGGCATCTGCTGTTCGTAGAGGAAGACGTCGGCGAACCCGCCGGTCCCCAGCGGCTCGACGTAATGGAATCCGGGGAGATCGGGTGGCGGCGAGGGGGGACGGGTCACGGGAGGTCCTCGAAGGTGGCGGTCACGCCGTCGCCCATATCGACGACATCGCCCGAGAGCACGAGGGTCGCCTCGCCCGGATGCAGCCGCACGGGGTCGGTCGCGGGCCGCAGCAGCGTCGACCCGTTCGTCGTGTGCAGGTCCACCACCACGACGGTGTCGCCGTCGATGCGGATCTCGAGGTGGCTGCGGGAGATGTCCTGCTGCGGGCTGTCGACCGCGATCAGCAGCGGCAGATCGGCGCCGCCGACCCGCGACGAACGAGGCCGCCGTCCGATGATCACGGTGCGGTCGAGTTCGATGACCTGACCGGTCGACAGCCGCACGCGTCCCGAGGCCACCTCGCCGTCGCCGGTCGCAGGAGCCGCCTCGTAAGCGGGCTCCGGCAGGCCTCCGCGGCGCGCACGGAGTTCGGCGAGCGAGACGGTGGCCCCGTCGTGGTCGCCGAGCGCCTCGCCGGCATCCTGCGGCTTTTCCACCGCGGCCGCCGCACGGCGTGAGGACATGATCGTGCTCTCCCACACCTCGTCGATCTCTGTGGCCGAGGGTGCCAGCGTCGTGTCCGTCGGAAGAACCGTCGTCTCGCTCGACGCGGGCACGGATTCTGCAGCGGGTTCCGCCGGCGCGAGAGAATCCGGCGCGGGTTCCGCAGCGCCGGGCATGTGCGGCACGCGTGCGAGGGAGGCCGGTTCGACGGGCGCGGGAACTCGCGATTCCCCGGCGAGCGCGACGGATACCGAGCCGGCACGCACGACGCCTCCCTCGAGGGGGAGGTCCCCGGCCTCGTAGCCGGAGTGCATCGACAGGCGCACAGCCGACGCGGCCCCGACGAACCTCTCGCTCCACGTCGTGACCTCGGTTCCCGAGAAGCGCTGCGGCTCGGTGTCGGGTCGCTCCGAGATCTCCGCGTCGACGGCCCCGCGCACGGCGACGCGTACGCCGTCGCCCTCGATGATCAGCGCGGCGAACGATGGCAGCGACGACACGGCACCGCCGACGTGCGAGGTGAGCACATCCAGGATCGCGGGAAAGGTGGGCTCCGAGCGCATACGTTCCCAGAGAGTCCGTACGAGGTCGTTCGCTGAGTCGGGCGCGAGGGCGACGTAGACGCCGCGCAGCGCGAGCAGGTACCACCGTCCCGGCGTGTACGTCGTCTGCATCAGCGCACTCCTCCCGCTGCGGCTTCACGCGGATGCGTGTTCATGTCCACCTCCGACTCGATGTCGGTCTCGCTTCGGATGCCGGGGCGCGCGGCGACGGCCACGGCATCCGCGACGACGACCGTGACGTTGTCCCTGCCGCCCGCCGCCACCGCGCGTGCCACCAGCGTGTCGGCGGCGTCTTGCGGCGCGACGGTGGCCAGGAGCACGTCACGGATCTCGGCGTCGGGCATCTCCGACGTCAGTCCATCTGAACACACGAGGATCCGATCGCCGCGTTCTGCAGGAAAGAGCCAGTAATCGACATCCCCGGGGCTACTCGCGCCGATCGCGCGCGTGATGATGTTGCGGCGGCGGTCGGCCGCGGCGGCCTCGGCACTGAGCTCGCCCGCGTCGACGAGTTCCTGAACGACGGAGTGATCGACGGTGACTTGTTCGAGGTCGCCGTCCGACAGGCGATACGTGCGAGAGTCGCCGATGTTCACCACCAACCAATACCCGACGCCGTCGACGGATGTGACGACGACGCCGCTGAGGGTCGTCCCGGCGCGGTCGTCGGTGGTGTCCGAGAGCGCCTCGACACTCTCGCGGGCGTGGGCGATCGCCCCGCGCACGTCATCGAGATCGAGCGACTCGCGCCCCGCAGCGACCGCGAACGCGGCGATGGCGGCGGCACTCGCGCGATCGCCCGCGCGATGCCCGCCCATCCCGTCCGCGACGATGAAGACCGGCGCGGTCGCGAGGAACGCGTCTTCATTGAGCGCGCGCCGACGCCCGGGGTGCGTGGCTGATCCTGCGTCGATCACGACGGGGGCACTCATGCATATCCCCCGATCGTGACGATCCGATCGCCGATCTCGAGCGCGTCACCCAGACGTACCGGCACGCGCTGTCCTGCCGGGCACGCGAGTCGCCTGCCGTCACGGATGAGCGTCATCCCGTTGGTCGAATGGCGGTCGAGCACCCACCCCCCGGATGCATCAGCGGCCGCCTCGAAATGGGTCTTGGAAAGCGACAGGGTCTCGTCGCGCACCGCGACGACCGTGACCGCCTCTTCGGCGGCCGGGTTCCGGCCGAACAGCGTTCGGCCGGACACTGTTGCGCGCGTGCCGTCATCCCAGGTGAAGACCAGGCGGTGGCCGGGGATGCTGATCCTCGTGTCCTCGGTGTCTTCGCCCTCGGGCGACGGTTCGACGACGGATGCCGGTGGCTCCGGCTCCGGCTCCGGCTCCTTCGGCGAGTACGGGGCCGGGGTCGGGGTCGGGGTCGACGCGGGTGTTGGCGCGGGGCGACCCACGACCGTGGCGTCCCGCGCCTCATCGTCCCGGGCGTCGGGAGCGCCGACAGACGAGGGTGGTGGCTGCGTCACCCCGGGGACGAACGCGATCAGCGATCCGGCATCCGCCACGGGGGCGACAGACGTCCCGGGCGCAGGCGGCGTCCCGGGCGCAGCCGGCGTCCCGGGCGCACCGGATGCGGCAGGCGCACCAGAGGCATCGGGCGCAACAGCCGTGGGCTGAATCGGCGGAGCGGCCACCGCGGGTGCGAGGGGTGCTCCCGGCCCCTGCACCGCGCCGGCGGAGGGTTCAGCGGCAGCCGGAGCGGGAGAATCCCCTGCTGCCGGCACGTCCGCGGTGTGGCGCGCGTCGCGCACCAGCGAACCGACGGCTTTGTCGTGCCATCCCTGAAATCGCCCGGACCCATCGAACAACGGGGTGAAGTAGCCGACCACGATGGATGCCGCGAGGCCGAAGACGACGTTCCTCACGAGCGCGCGGCCGAAGCCCAGTGGCGTGCCATCCGACGCGGTCAGGACCACGCCCTGCGCGCGCATCCCGATCGAACCCCGCCCGCTCTGCATCGCCGTGTAGACGACGAACCACCCGAGTAGGAAGAGCATGACGATCGGCGCGCCGATGAGGAGCACCGGCATCGCGGCATCGGGACCCGCCACCGCGACGGCGATCACGAGACCGATCGTGAGGACGACGCCGAGAGCGGCCGCGATCACGGCGTCGATGACGTAGGCGATCGCCCGTCGCGCGACGGGCGCCGCGGCAGCCGGGGTCATGACGTCTCACTCTCGGTCGAAGGGGGCGTGCTCGTCGCCGTCGGATCGATCGTGCCCGATCCGCGGGACACGCGCGCGGATGCGGCATCCCGCACCCCGCGCAGACTCGTCGCCATCGCCGTACCGCCCAGGAGCGAGCGAAGGCTCAACCTCGCCCGCATCCGTCGCCAGAATCCGGCATCCTTACCGATTCCGCCGACGATGCTGTCGACTTCGTTCCAGAAAGCGTCGACATCCTCCTTCGACGGGTCCGACGGACCGAACACGTCGACATCGGCCCGCTCGGCGAGCTGGGTGACCGCGGGCACCGCGAGGGTGGTGGCGACGGTGTGCGCGTCTTCAGCGCGTGTGCCTCCCGGAGTGAGCCTCGCGCCATAGTCGACGGCACGGTCGGTCAGCTCGTGCCATCCGCCACTGATCCGATCGCTGGCACGCTCGGCCGATCGGCGCGCTCGGCGCTTGGCGGCCTTCCACGCACCGATCACGATGAACGGCAGCATGATCAGACCGAGAATCAGCAGCGAGATTCCCCCGATGAGCAAGATCGTCCCGATGATGCCCGCGATGTTCAGGCTCTCCTCTTCGGCCTCACGGTCATCGGGCAGGGTGGGCGGAAGGTCGACGGGTTCCTGCGGCGGCGGTGGCGGTTGCAGCACTTGCGGCTTCGGATCCGACCGCGGCTTCGTGCTCTGATCGTTGGGGATCTGGTCCTCGGGCGGGGTCGGATCGAACGCGAGCCAGCCGAATCCGTCGAAGTTGATCTCCACCCACGCGTGGACGTCTGCGCCGGTAGCGGTGAACACCGCTTCACCGGAGCGCTCCTCGTCGGGGTAGTACCCCATGACGACGCGCACCGGGATGCCGAGTTCACCCGCGAGCAAGGCCATCGCCACGGCGTACTGCTCATCGTCACCGATCATCTGGTCGCCGCCGAAGAGGGTCGTGATCCGCTCGGCCGTGTGCCCGGCGCGCGAGAGCACTTCTCCTTCGAGCCCATGACTGAAGAAGCCGTCTTCAGCGAGGAAGGTCTCCAACGCGCGCACCTGTTCGATGGGGGACTCCGCGCCGGCGACGGTTTCGGCAGCGAGCGACGCCAGCTCCTCGGGAACATTGCTCTGCTGCGGCTGGGTGACCGAACCGAACGCCGCATCCGCGAGCTGTTGGTCCTCGGGCATCGTCGCGACGACCGCATCGACCGCATACTCGTCGCCGCGTCGAAGACCCGGCGTGACCACCGCCGTGCCGGTCTCGGTATTGACGAACGTGCCACGGCGTAGTTCATCGGCCCGGTCTCCGGCGAAGCTGATGTCGGTGAGCTGTCCGGCCACCGGCATCCACACTTCTGCATAGGCACCCACCGCGACGCGGAGCGTCACGGGGATCCCCTCGGCCTCCGCAGACATGTCCGAACGCAACGGCGAGAAGGCGCTGGAAGATGTCGGACCGCCATCGCTCACGTTGTAGACCATGCCGTCGTAATCATCCATCACCGCCGTACGGACCCGCGCACCGTCGGGAAGCCCCTGGACGGTGAAGAGGGTCTCGTCGGCGTCATCGCGCACGTTCTTGCGGAACGATTGCAGGGGGCTCGGATAGTCGCGAACATCGAACGGCGGGATGATGACGTCGCGGAACACGTGCCGCGGTTCGGTCGGGGCGGCCAGCGCATGGGTTGCCACACCGCCCCCGACGGCGACGGCGAGAACAGCTGCTCCCGCTGTCATCCGGCGCACGCGCATGTGCGATACCCGTGTCGGGTCGGCCTCGCTGATCGAGACCGCGGCGCCGCCTGCCGACCGAGCCTGTCGCAACGCCAGCCACGCGATGGCCACGGTGGCGAAGACCAGTCCCTGCGCGACGGGGAACGCAGGCTCGGGCGTGCCGAGCGCGATCACGAGCATCAGGAGCACTCCCGCGGGTGCCAACGCCCAGGCAGGGTGGCGCAGCCGCAGGGCGAGGGATGCGGTGACCGCCGTGAAGACGAGCGAGAGCATGAACGGCACGAGGAGGTGGCCGTCGGCAGCCGAGACCGGAGCGACCGTCGTGAGCATCAGCTTCCATGCGGTCACCGGCCCCACCGCGAGGCGTTGGAGGGTCTCAAGCGAAGGGATCACGCCGAGGAGGGTCGTTCCGGGCAGGGCGAGCGCGCCGCCGAAGACCGCGTACGCGGCGACGACGAGCCCGGTGACGGCGAGGATGCCCCACCGGCGCCACGCCGCGACGGCCGCGATGGCGGCGCCCAGGAGCACGCCTCCCAGTGCCGCGGGAACGAACGACGGGCCGCCGAAGGTCGGCCAGAATCCCGCCAGAGCGACCGCGACGAGCACGACGCTCGCCGTGATGTCGACGGCGCCCTGCCGTACGTCGGCTGCACTCGCGGTCGCCCGATCGGCGCCGCTCACGCGAGCACCCGATTCATCGCCGGAGGAAGGTGCTCCAGCGCACCGATCGTGATCACATCGGCTTCGCCGACCCGGCGCAGGGCGGGAGCCGAGGCCGTTCCGTCCGCGACGACGACGAGCGCCCGCGCGCCGAACGGAAGACGTGCACACGCAACGCGAAGTTCCTCAGGCGACACGTTGGAGCCGCAGACGAGCACGACGACGCTCGCGAGCGGAATCGTCGCGGAGATGATGCCGGCAAGCGACGCGACGCCACCCTCGCGGGGTTTGCTGGGTTCGACGGCCGAGAGCGAATCGAGCAATCGCTTGGCTGTGCCGGCGGGGAGGTCCCTGCCCTGAACCCGCACGTCGACACGCTGCGAGTCCCGCAGAGCACGCAGTCCGATCGACCCGGCCACCGAGATGGCGAGTTCGAGCTCTTCCGCGGTCGAGTAGTCGACGCTCGAGCGCGAGAGGCCGATCACGAAGTGCGACCGACGGGTCTCCTCGTACTGGCGGACCATCATGGTTCCGGTGCGCGCGGTCGACCGCCAGTGCACATGGCGCAGGTCGTCGCCCGGCTGGTACTCCAAGAGGGCGTGGAACGACACGTCGTCGCGCGAGAGGTCGGTGGCCGGGAGACCTTCGAGGTCGCGAAGGAACCCCAGCGACTGGCCGTCGAAGAGCACGGTGCGCGGGTGCACGAAGAGGTCGACCGGTTCGTCACGTTGGTGGGCGCGTTCGAACAACCCCAGTGGGTCACCGCGGACCACGCTCACCGGTCCCACCTTCACCACGCCGCGCTTGTGCGTGGGGATCGCGAACAGCTCTTCCGATTCCTCTCCCGGGGCCAGACGGCGGATGCCGAACTCGCCACGTCCCGTGCCGACCGGGAGCACGACGCGTGAGGGCAGGATCGCGCGCGATCCACGGTTGGCGAGGGTGAGCGCGCCGACCGCACGATCGCCCACGACGACTCGCGTGCGGGCCAGATCCAGCGTCACGTCATAGGCGGTGCGCCCGATCAGGAACAGCGCGCACAACGTGACGGTGAGGGCGATCACGACGGCGGCGACGGTGAACTCCCACCAACCGGCGACCTGACCGACCACCCAGCATCCGATCGCGATCCCGATGAGGATCCAGGCCAGCGGCCGGATCGCCGACACCGCCACGCGTGCGCGCTCCCCCGCGCGCGCGCCGAGGACCACCGCGATGTCCTGCCATCGGGCGTCGCGGTGCGGCGGTGGGTTCGCCGGCGCGGTCTCTGCCGTCATCACGCCGCCGATCGCGCCTGGGGTGCGGCGATCCCCTCGAGGACGCGGAGGATGATCGTCTCACCGGTGGTGCCGGCGAACTCGGCCTCGGAGTCGAGCACGAGCCGGTGCTGCCACACGGGCCGGGCCAGGCTCTTGATGTCGTCGGGGAGCACGAAGTGTCGTCCGTGAGCGGCGGCCCAGACCTTCGCGATGCGGACCATGGCGATCGCGCCGCGCACAGAGACACCCAATCGCGTCGCCGTGTCGTTGCGGGTCGCCTCGGCGAGTTCGGCGACGTACCGCAGCACGGCGGGGTCGACGTGCACGGATGCGGCGAGCCCGGCCATGTCGGCGACGGCACCGGTCGTGATGATCGCCGAGAGTCCCGCCGACGGGTTGCGCTCGGAGGCACCCGCGAGGATCCGCTCGGTCACGTCGAGATCGGGATAGCCGATCGACGTCTTGATGAGGAAGCGGTCCAGCTGCGCCTCGGGCAGCTTGTAGGTGCCCGCCTGCTCGATCGGATTCTGGGTCGCAATCACGAGGAAGGGGCGCCCTGTCTCGTGTGTCACGCCGTCGACGGTGACGCGGGACTCCTCCATGACCTCGAGGAGGGCGGATTGCGTCTTCGGCGACGCACGGTTGATCTCATCCGCCAAGACGATCGATGCGAAGATCGGCCCGCGGTGGAACTCGAACCGGTGCGACTGCTGGTCGTAGATCGTGACACCCGTGACGTCCGACGGAAGGAGGTCTGGAGTGAACTGGATGCGCGCGCTCGTTCCCTGGACGGTCGCCGCGAGTGCCTTGGCGAGGCTCGTCTTGCCTGTTCCGGGAGCATCCTCAAGCAGCACATGCCCCTCGGCGAGCATGGCGGCGAGCACGAGGCTCACCACCTCGTGCTTGCCCTGCACCGCCTGGTCGACGTTGTGCACCAGGCGCTGGAACGTCGAGTGGAACCACGCGGCCTGCTCCGGGGTCATGCTCATGTCGTGTCTGCTTTCTGCTCTGCTTGCGTTCGACGGAGCCCGGCTATGGCCGAGCCCAGAATCTCTTCTCGGTGTCGACGGCGCCACCCCACCCGAGAATGTCCACCCAGACGTCCTGTCCGTCACGCCCGGCATAGCAGTCCAGCTGGAAGCTGCCGTTGCCGTCGAAGTTGGTGATATTGGTCCAGCTCCCGATCAGGCCACTGTTGCTCGAATAGCACCGCACGTCGTGCTGACCGATGTTCAGGTTCTCCCAATTGACGATGTAGCGGCGGCACCCGTTCACACAACTGCCGGCCGCGTCGCCCTGGGTGACCCACACGCGGGGAGCCGGCGGATCGTCGGTGCGCGCGGAGGCTGAGGCGATGGAGGACCACTGGCCGGCAGAGTCCTGCGCCCGCACTTCGATGCGGTGGGTCTGCTGATAGCCGCTGCCGACCGTGCGCGCCCCGTTGCTGCCGACGCTCTCCCAGCCCCCACCGTTGACGCGGATCTGAGTGGTCTGGATCGCGCGGCCGTTGTCCGAGCCGCGCGAGTCCCACCGGAGCTCGACGCTCTGCCCGAGGTTGCGCGCATTCGCCGTCGGCGCGGTCGGTGCCCCGTACGGGGTCTCGCGGAGGCTGTTGGAGACCGCCCCCGAGTACGTCGTGCCGCCGACTGTTGCGACCCCGCGCATCTCGACGGTGTACGCCGTGCCGTTGCCGAGTCCCGTGATCACGCCGTTGCCGGGGATTCCCGACCAGCCTCCGCCGTTGAGGCGGTACTGGTAGGCGACCTCACCCGCACGGGCGCCGTTGCGCGCACCGGGGGTGTACGCCACG
Source organism: Microbacterium koreense (assembly GCF_042677105.1). NCBI lineage: Bacteria > Bacillati > Actinomycetota > Actinomycetes > Micrococcales > Microbacteriaceae > Microbacterium > Microbacterium koreense. The sequence continues at coordinate 1,234,506 of NZ_JBHTIM010000001.1, read as the reverse complement.
GTCAGGCGTCGATCACCCGGAGTGACCGACGTGATCTGCGGCGCACCGGGGGCGACGACTCCGCGGCGCGGAGCGGACATCTCGCTCCAGGCACCCCAGCCCGCCTTGTTGTGTCCACGGATGCGGTAGGTGTAGGCGGTCTCCGAGGTCGGAACGACGATCGCCTGGCTGTTGGATCCGGCGACCGGCGCCACCGTGCGTCGCAGCGTGGATCCTTCCCACACTTCGAGCTGGTAGGCGTCGATCGCGTCACCGTTCGCCGGCGGCGTCGCCCAGTTCACCTGCATCTGCGCTTGATTGCCGACCGGCTGCAGCTCGGCGGTCGTCGGAGCGGAGGTCGCGAGCGGCGGGCCGGCGGGGATCTCGGACGCCGACCAGTTGCTCCAGCTCGACGGCTCGGGCGCACGGTTGTGTGCGCGGACGCGGACTTGGTAGTTACCGCCGTTCTCGAGCCCCTCCCACGTGAGGGAGTTGCCGGTCGCCTCTTTCTGCGTGATCCCCGAGGGCGGCGCCGGAGAGATCTCGAGGGTGTACCGCTCGACCGGTGAGCCGGGCGTCGTGGGGGTCGTCCAGGCGACCCGCAGTGAGCGGTCGCCGAACGTGAGCGTCGGGGGGTTCGGCGTGTCGGGCCGCGCATCGGGGCGGGCCACCGCCGATGATCCGGATGGCGCAGACTCGCCGACCCGGTTCGTCGCCGTCACCTGGAAGACGTACTCGACGTTGTTCGTCAGGCCGTCCAGCGTGCAGGTCGTCGACGCACACGCCTTCGAGTAGGTGCCGCCCTGGACCGCGCGCACCGTATATCCGGTGATCTCCGCTCCGTTGTTGGAGGGAGCGGAGTACGAGACGACCACGGTGCGGTCCTGGACGCTCATCACCGTCGGCGCGCCCGGCGCATCGGGAACGCCCTGCACCGTCACGACCACCTGGCCCGTGGCTTCGCGATCGGGATCCTCCGTGGCATCCCGAATCGTGTAGCGGACGACGAGGGTGCCGACGAAATCGGCGCCGGGCGTGACCGAGACATTATCGCCGTCGACGCGGGCTTGACCTGCACCCGTCTCGACGTTCGCCGACACGAGCGTGAGAGGGGTCTCGGGGAACGGGTTGAAGTCGTTCGCGAGCACCGGAACCGAAATCGTCGCCCCCTGATCTGCCTGGGAGATCGTGTCGGTGTTCGCCGTCGGCAGAGCGCGGTTCGACGCGGCCACCTGGACCAGAACCTGCCCCTCCACCGGCTCGGTGACGCCGTCCGTGACGCGAATCGTCAGGGTCGTCGCCGCCCCCTTCTGGGCATTCGATGCGGCCTCTACCAACAGCCGGTCGCCGTCGACACGGGCGGTGATCCCCCGGTCCTCGCCGCCGACGAGCGAGAAGCTGTGCGATCCGGCGTCTTCGGGGTCAGGATCGGTCGTCAGCGCAGCCAGATCCAACACGGCCGGATCCTCGCCCGGCGCGACCGTCATCTCGCCGCCGAGGAACTCCGGCTGCTGGTTCTCGGGCGGGAGGACGTTGATCGGGATGCTCAGCGTCGCCTTGCGCCCGTCCGGGTCGTCGGGCCCGGTTCCGTCGGTGACCTCGAACGTCAGCGCGTCCTGGCCGAAATAGCCCTCGGCCGATGTGTAGACGAGCGTGCGCTCGTCTTTCACGAGGTCCGATCCGTCGGCGTTGATCGCGGTGACCTTCGCGTGCTCGGTGAGCACGACGTCACCACCGCCGGCGACCGTGACGAATTCCGCCAGCGGCACTTCGCGGGTCTCGCCGCTCATGACCTCCAACGGCTGAGTCGTCGTCAATGTCGGGCGCAGCCCTTCCCGCGAGGGAACGAAGATGAACGCCGAGGCCTCCAGCCCGTCTTGATCGGTGAGCGTGTAGCGGATCAACTGCAGTTCTTCGGTCACGGTCACCCGGACCGTGCGGTCAGCCAGCAACGTGCCGCCCGCGCCGACGGCGACGGCGAGGCCGTCGGTCGTACCGTCAGGATCTTCATCGTTGTCGAGGATCGCAAGGTCGGCCGTCAGCGTTCCATCCTCGAGGTCCTCGGAACGCAAGCGGTCATCGCGGGCGATCGGTGCCTGCAGGGGCACGTCCTCATCCACCGTGATCTGCAACACCGCGGTCGCCGTGGCACCCCGAGTGTCGGTCACGGTGTACTGCAACGACGTCTCCAGTGCACGGTCGGGCGCCTCGACGAGCACGCGATCGCCCGACACGCGTGCGGACAACCCGTCGATATCAGGCACTTCGAGACCGTCCTCCACGAGAGAGATCTCATCGCCCTCCGGATCGGAGTCGTTCAGCATGACCGGCACGGCGATCTCGCGACCGGGCCGAACGACGACCGCATCCTTGACGGCGTACGGCGCCTGGTTCACCTGGTCGGCGGGCGCGATGCCGACGCGTACCGTCGCCGAACCTTCTTTGCCCAGCCGGTCGCGCACGCGATACTCGAACGCGTCTACGCCCGTCGCGTCGTCGAACGCCTCATACGTGAAGTAGTTCTGGGCGACCTCGACGATGCGCCCCTTGGTGGGGCTCGACGAGATGTCCAGCAGCTCCACCGAGTCACCGTCGGCATCGATCCCGTCGAGCGGGACGGCGACGTTGACTTCGGTCCCCGAAAGAGCGCGAGCCACGAGATCGCGCGGGCGCGGCGCCGCGTTGGTCTCCTCGTCGAGGGGGAGGATCTGCACGGTGACGTACCCCGCCGCCTTCTGCTGGCGCGAATCGACGGCCTCGTAGGTCAGGTAGACCGTCTTCGCCTCATCGCCGGCCTTGAATCGCACCGTGTCCTGCGACACGAACGCCTCACCGTCTTCAGGGTCGACGAACGGTTCGATCAGCTCCGGCGCGACGTGGAGCGCATCGTCATTGGGATGCGAGTCGTTGTCCAGTACCGGAATGGTCACCACGTCGCCGACGCGAACGGTCGCGGTGTCGGGGGCGGTCACCGGCTGAAGGATCTTCTCGGGAGCGGGGATGGGGACGACGACGACCTCCCCGTCGGCCGACTGCTGCCCGTTCGAAATCCGATACGAGATGCGCACCTGCTCGTCCAGGGTGCCCTGGTCGGTGATGCGCAACGTCTCGTGGTTCAAGACCGAGACCGACACCCCCGCGCCGGGCTCCGTCGACACCGACTGGACGACGAGGATCCCCCCAGACGGGTCGGTGTCGTTGTTGAGGACGGCGACCAGCGCGTCGCCCCCGGTGGGAAGCAGTGCGACATCACGCACGGCCACCGGCGGGAGATCGACCTCGGCCTCCTCGATCACATCGATGCGCACGAGGCCTTCGCCGTTCTCGGGGCCGGCCGTTGCGAGGTACTGCACGTAGTAGACCCCGGCGACCGGTGCGGTGAAGGTGAACGTCTTGTTCGCGAAATCGGGCTCGATGGTCGCGCCCGGCACGTCGTCGACCCGCCCGAGCCGCAGCTGTTCACGACCGGAACTGGTGTCATTGGCCAGCGGCGCCACCGTGATGGGCTCCCCGACATGTGTGACGACGTGGTCGGCGTTCGTCTTCGGTTTCGTCGATCCCTGCGGCCGGACGTCGAGCACGACCGTGGCTGTCGTGTTCTCACCGAATCCGTCGGCGACCGTGACCTGGATGTCTTTGCGCCCCTGGAGACTGGCCGTTGCCTTGTAGGTGATCTGACCGTCGGTGCTGAACTCGACCTCGTCGCCGGATGCTGCGACGACTTCTCTCAAGTAGATGTCGTCACCGTCCGGATCGATCCAGTCCGGAAGAATGTTGTACGACACCGCCCCGCCGGCCTCGACGGTGAGCGATGTCGTGCGCTTCGGCGTTGGCGCCGCGTTCACACTCTCGTCCCGCACCGACAGGCTGACCGACGCGGTATCCGTTCCTCCCCTGCCGTCGTCCACTTCGTAGGTGAAGGTCGCGGTGCCGCTTGCGCCTTCGGCGACGGCGATCTGCAGCGAAGCGCCGTTGAAGATCGGCTGCACCGTGCCGATCGATGGTTGACGGCCCGTGACGGTCGCGACGAGCACGTCGCCGTCGGGGTCGTTGTCGTTGTCGATCACCGGCAACAAAGCCGATGCGCCGGGACGGACGCCGAAGGAGTCATCCTCCGCCGTCGGAGGCGTGTTGATCTCGCTCCGTTCCGGAAGCGTCGTCTCGACCGTCTCCTGGGTCGAGTCGTCCTCGTTCTCGGTCTCCCCTTCGGGCGGCGTCAGATCGTTCCAGTTGTCGACCCGCTGAAGACTCTCCGTCGCCAGCCACGCCGCGCCGCTGACCGCGTCGTTGAGGATGATCACGTCACGGTTGACACGGAACACGAGGTTCGCTGCCCCTGCGTCCTCGATGTCGGCGCGGACGTCGTCCGAAGTACCGATGCAGTCACGGACGAAAGCGCCGGAACCCGCCCAGGCACCGTAGGCGCATCCGCGAAGCCACACCGGGGCGGCGGGTTCTCCGACCCCTCCGGCCTCGGTCACCTCGGGCTCTCCCCCGCCGAGGGGAACCGAGACGAGACCGCTCGTCGTTGCCACGACCACCGCGTCGGTCGGCGCCGACGCCTGCTGCAGCACCGCGCCGTCGGTGTCGGCGATCTCGGTCCGCGCACCTCCCGGCATCCGCACGGAGGCGTCGACCGGATCCAAGACCACCGGGGTGCTGCCCACCGCCGTGATGCTCGCCGCATCGGAGAGTTGCTCGTCACCGAACGACTCGGCCGACACGTCGAGGGCCTCACCCTCACCGTCGACCGTGATGCTGACCACCTCGGCGCGGTCGCGGGCCAACCCGAACACCGTGCCGTCGTGAGCGACGACGACGTCCCCGCCGTCGCCCAATTGAGCGACGGGTTCGGCAGCCTCGATCTCGAACGAGGCGATCGCGGGAACCGGGACGACCCAGAGGTTGCCCGAACCTTCATCGAGGATCGCGACGGTCTCGTCACCCAGCGCGACCTTCGCCGCGCCGGGAATCCGTGCCGAATCTCCGAGAGCGACACGCGCCGGGTCGACGACCGCCACCGTCGATTCACCGCTGTCGACGACGAGCACGTTCTCGGCATCCTGCACGATGTCGAAGCTGTCACCCGTCGTGCGCAGCCCCCCGTCGATGACGGTCGACTCGTGGTTGAAGTGCCCGACCATCAGCGTCGACGTCTTCGTGAGCCACACACCGCCGTCGTTCAGATCGACACGCGTCGTCGGATTGCCGTCATACGCGAAGGCCATCGTCGTGAGGGCGACGACGCCGACGGTGACCCCCGCCGTCGACGCCAGCGTCTTCGGACGCGCGCGCACCCACGACAGAGCCTTCATGTGCGGTGATCCCCCCGGATTCTGCAACGCACCGTGTTGCGACGACGGCCGATGACTGCATCATCCTAACCTCCGCCCGGGCATGCCCCCGATGGGGAGTGGTCCCCATGCGCACTAGCCTGTGGACATGGATCCCCTCATCCTCGTCCTCATCGTCGCGGGCGGTGCGAGCGCCTTCTGCTGGATCGCCTCCCTCATCACCAAGGACACGTCCTGGGTCGACCGCCTCTGGTCGGTGGTACCGGTCGTCTACGTGTGGATCTTCGCGGGCTCGGGCATCGCCGCCGGCCACGACGCGACACGTCTCATCGTGATGGCCGTGCTGGTGACCGCCTGGGGTGCCCGCCTCACCTTCAACTTCGCCCGCAAGGGCGGGTACACCGGGATGGAGGACTACCGTTGGGCGGTCCTGCGGGGCCGCATGGCGCCGTGGCAGTTCCAGGTCTTCAATCTGCTGTTCATCGTGCTCTACCAGAACGCACTGCTCGTCCTCATCACGCTTCCGGCGTATATGGCCTGGCAACACCCCGCCCCGTTCGGAGCGTGGGATACGGCGTTCACTGTGCTCTTCGTGGTCTTCCTCATCGCCGAGTTCATTGCCGATCAGCAGCAGTGGGTGTTCCACAAGGCCAAAGCCGCCGGCCGCGCCGAGGGCTTTCTGTCGTCAGGGCTCTTCGCCTACAGCCGGCACCCGAACTTCTTCTTCGAGCAGGCGCAGTGGTGGGTCTTCTACGCGATCGGCGCGGTCGCAGCCGTGGCATCCGGGCTGGGCGTGTGGGGCGGCGCGATCAACGGGACGATCGCCGGCGCGATCCTGCTGACACTGCTGTTCATCGGCTCGACGATCTTCACCGAGTCGATCTCGGCCTCGAAGTACCCCGCGTACGCCGACTACAAACGTCGCACGTCGATGCTCGTCCCCCTGCCTCGACGCCGGCGGCCGGGCGTTCAGCCCAAGAGCCCGCTCCCGCACACCGCCGCGTCTGGTCCGGCCGAGCCCGCCGCATGAGCAAGCCCAGCCTCATCCACCAGTTCGTCGCGAACGTCATCCTGCCGCTCTCCGGAGTCGCGCGCCGATTCGCGCGCGTGCCGGTGGGCGAGAAGATGCCGAGTCCTCCCCGAGGCGCCTCGCACTCCGGAGACCTCACCGTGACGGCGACCGTCGCCCAGGGGTGGCCCGCGTTGCGTTTCGAACCAGCGCAGCCCGCCCATCCCGCCCGGACCATCGTCATGTTGCACGGCGGCGCGTACGTCCACGAAGCCAATGGAATGCATGTCGACCTGTGCCGTTCGCTCGCCCGGAGCACAGGCGCGACGGTGGTGATGCCCGCCTACCCGCTCGCGCCCCACGCCACGGCTGACACCGTCGTTCCCGTCGCTGCAGATCTCATCTCACACGAGATCGCACGCACCACCCCGGAGCACACGGCCGTTCTGGGCGACTCTGCCGGGGGCGGACTGGCTCTCGCAGCCACGCAAGAACTTGTCCGAAGAGGATGCGCGGTGCCCGGTTCGCTGGTGCTCCTCTCACCGTGGCTCGACGTCACAGTGAGCGATCCGCGTAGCCTCAACGGCGTCAAAGATCCGCTGCTCGATGTCGACGGTCTCCGCCGATGCGGCCGCCTGTGGGCGGGCGCGCTCGACGCTGCCGACCCCCTGCCCAGCCCCATTCATGGGTCGATGAGGGGTCTGCCGCCGATCGCGCTGTACTCGGGTACCCGCGACGTGCTCTACCCCGACAGCCAGCGGCTCGCGGACGCCGCGCGGGAGGCGGGCATCGACGTCGACATCGACCTGCGTCGCGGCCTCATCCACGACTGGGCGATCATGGGGTTTCTGCCCGAGAGCGCAGCTGTGGCCGCGCGACTGCCGGATCAGCTGTTCAGGTAGCGTCGCCGTCGACCTCGGTCGCGAAGCCCTGCGGGTTCGCCGACTGCCAGCGCCACGCGTCGACGGAGGCGTCGTCGATCGTGCGCGTGGCCACCCAGTCGAGCTCGCGTTGCGCCTTCGCGGGGTCGCAGTAGGTCGCGGCGACATCGCCGGCCCGGCGCGGCAGCACCGCCTGCGGCAGGTCGCGCCCCACCGCCCGCTCGAACGAGGCGATGACTTCACGCACGCTCACCGGCCGACCCGTCCCCAGGTTGAACACGTCGTAGCCGGGGCGCCCACGCTCGAGCGCGGCGACGTGACCCTCAGCAAGGTCGACGACGTGGATGTAATCCCGCAGGCCGGTGCCGTCGGGCGTGTCGTAGTCGTCGCCGAAGATGCCGATCCGGTCGAGTTCGCCGACGGCCACCCGCTGCACATAGGGCATGAGGTTGTTGGGGATCCCTGCCGGGTCCTCCCCGATCAGACCCGACTCGTGGGCGCCGACGGGGTTGAAGTAACGCAGGATCGTGATGTCGAGTTCGGGGTTCACACGCGCGACGTCCTCAAGGATCGCCTCGTTCATGCGCTTGGACTTGCTGTAGGGGTTGGAGAGATCGACACTCGTCGTCGACTCCTCGGTGAACGGCAGATCCGCCGGGTCCGAGTACACCGTGCCGGTGCTCGAGAAGAGAAAAGAGCGGATGCCGCGGGCGATCCCGACGCGCAGGAGCGCGAGCGTCGTCCCGAGGTTGTTGGCGTAGTAATCGAGCGGTTTCTGCGTCGATTCGCCCACCGCCTTGAACGCGGCGAGCTGCACGACGGCGTCGAACGGTCCGAGCCGGTCGAACACATCGGCGACCGCGTCGTCGTCGCGCGCATCGGCGACGACCAGCGGCGCGGGCTTTCCGGTGATCCTCTCGACCCGCTCCGCGGCCCGTGCAGAGGTGTTCGACAGGTCGTCGAGAAGGACGACCTCGTGACCGGCGTCGAGCAGAGCGACGGCCGTGTGGGTCCCGACATAGCCGGCTCCGCCGGCGAGCAGTACGCGCATGTCACCAGCGTAGCCGCGAGGGTCAGCCGAGCCTGCCCCCGGACTCGGTCAGGTAGCACTCGGCGCACATCGACTCATAGGTGACCCTGTCCGCCGACAGTTCGTCGATCGCCACCTGGTCGCCGTCGAAGACGAACCGTCCGCCGACCAGGCGCGCATTGAACAGGGCCTTACGTCCGCACCGGCAGATCGTCTTGAGCTCCTCGAGGCTGTGCGCCAACTCCAGAAGCCGACGCGAACCGGGAAAGGCATCGGTGCGGAAGTCCGTACGGATGCCGTACGCCAGCACGGGAACCCGATCGAGCACCACGATCCGCAACAGGTCATCGACCTGTTCGCGGGTGAGGAACTGTGCCTCGTCCAGGAGCAGGCAGGCGACGCCCGCCGCACCCTCGGCATCCGCCCCGTCGGGAACGAGAGCCTGTGCCGCGTCTTGCGCGAGTCGCTGTCGCTCTGCGGCGAACAGCGCGCGCACGTCGTCGCCGGGACGGATGAGGAAGTCCACCGGCCGTGTCATCCCCAAGCGCGACGATATCCGGTCCGCGTCCTTCGTGTCGATCTCGGGCTTGGCCAACAACACGCGCTGGCCGCGTTCCTCATAGTTGTACGCGGCCTGCAGCAGGGCTGTCGACTTGCCAGAATTCATCGCGCCGTAGCGGAAGTACAGTTTGGCCACGGTGCGGGTGTCCTGTGGATCTCGTCGAGCTCAGGCCAGCAGCGCGAGCGTCTCGGCCGTGTCTTCGAGGGTGCGCTCGGCCTCGGCCGGCTCACCGTTGAGGGTCTCACCATAGCTGGGGATCAGTTCGCGCAGGCGCGGTTCCCACTCGGGCATCGACTCGGGGAAGCACGTCTTAAGCAGACCCAGCATGATCGACACCGCCGTCGATGCCCCGGGCGAGGCACCCAGCAGGCCGGCGATCGTGCCGTCACCGCCGGTGACCACCTCGGTGCCGAACTGCAGGACACCGCCCTTGTCGGGGTCTTTCTTCATGACCTGGGCGCGCTGTCCTGCCTGGATGAGCTCCCAGTCCTCATCGCGCGCGGTCGGCATGAAGGTGCGCAGGCTGTCGACCTTCTTGGCGTGGTTCTTCAGCAGCTCACCGACGAGATAGGTGATCAGCGACGGGTTGTCGACGGCGACCTTGAGCATCGGGCCGATGTTGCCGGGACGCACCTGCGACACGATGTCGGTGATCCGACCGGTCTTGAGGAACTTCGGGCTGAACGTCGCGAAGGGGCCGAACAGGAGCGACGCCTCGCCATCCACGACGCGGGTGTCGAGGTGCGGTACCGACATGGGTGGGGCGCCGACCGACGCCTGCGAATACACCTTCGCTTTGTGCTGGGCGACGATCGCCGGGTTGGTCGTTTTGAGGAACTGGCCGCCGATCGGAAAGACGCCATACCCCGAGATCTCGGGGATGCGCGACGATTGCAGAAGCTTCAATGCCCATCCGCCGGCGCCGACGAAGACGAAGCGCGCATCGGTGAACCCCGGCGTGCGTCCGACCGTGTTGCGCCAGTTCACGCGCCACGAACCGTCCTTGCGGCGGCGGATGTTGCGCACTTCACGACCGGTGACGATCTCGACGCCGCGGTCGCGGAGGTTGTCGAAGAGCTGATGCGTCAGCGCGCCGAAGTCGACGTCGGTCCCTGCCGGAACCCGGGTGGCGGCGAACGGCTCGCCCGCGCGGCGCTTCTGCATGAGCAGCGGTGCCCACTGGTTGATGACCCTGGAGTCTTCGCTGTACTCGATGCCGGCGAAGAGAGGCTGGTCTTTCAACGCCTCGTAGCGCTTCTTGAGGTATGTGACGTCCTTCTCACCGCGAACGAACGTCATGTGCGGTGCCGAGTTGATGAACGTGGACGGTTCATCGAGCACACCACGGTCCACGAGCGACGACCAGAACTGGCGGCTCTGCTGGAACTGCTCGTTGATCCCGATCGCCTTGGCGGGGTCGACGCTGCCGTCCTTCGCCTCAGGCATGTAGTTCAGCTCGCACAGCGCCGCGTGACCGGTTCCGGCGTTGTTCCACGCGTTCGAGCTCTCCAGCGCCACATCGCCGAGGCGCTCGTACACGACGATGCGCCAATCAGGCTGGAGTTCGGAGAGCAGGGTGCCCAGGGTGGCGCTCATGATGCCACCGCCGACGAGTACGACATCAACGGGTTCGGTCACCGTTCGATTCTAGGATGCCCGCGCCCGACGCCCGAACTCCTGCTATCCGTCGCCGTCGACGTCGATCTGAGGAATGAACTGGTCGATGATCTCGAAGACGTTTCCGGCGAGGAAGGACAGCAGCGCGATGAAGAGCCCGATCGTGACGGATCGGGCGACGGCGGCGATCGGATGTCCGGTGCCCGCGCGTGCCGAGACGAGCCCGGTGATCGTCAACGACACGATGACCACCGCGAGAGACACCGCCAGGCGCCACTCGTCAGGCACGAACACGACAGCCACCGTCAACGGCAGGGCGCCGGAGAGGAAACCGAAGAACCCCCGCGCTGCCACCGACCAGGGACGCGTGACCCGCGAACCGTCGAGCACCCCGTACTCGGCTTCGAGCTGGGCTCCCAAGGGGTCTTTGCGCATGAGCTGACCGGCGACGGTCTCGGCGAGGTCGGGGTCGAGGCCGCGCGAGATGTAGTGATCGCGCAGCTCCTCCCGCTCTTCCTGCGGGCTGAGGGCGAGCTGACGCTGCTCTTCTTCGATGAGCGCGCGCTCGGCCGCACGGTCTTGCGCCGCCTCGGCGTAGGAGGCCCCACCGAGCGAGAGACCACCCGTGATCATGAGCGTCGTGGCGGCGAAGAGAACCGTCTCGTCGTTGGCACCGGCCCCGGCGAACCCCTGGATGATGCCCGTCGTCGAGATGATCCCGTCGTTCGCATCGAGCACCCACCGGCGGAGGGTCGACGAGTCCACCACGATCCCCGCTCGGGTCAGGCGGTCGCCGTCGCGCCCAGGCTCGCCGCGACGGTCTCGGCGATCTGCACCGCGTTGAGCGCCGCACCCTTGCGGAGGTTGTCGTTGCTGATGAACAGGACGAGCCCCCGACCTTCCGGCGCCGACTGATCTGCGCGGATCCGGCCGACGAAGCTCGGGTCCTTTCCGGCCGCCTGCAGCGGCGTGGGTACCTCATCGAGGGCGACGCCGGGCGCAGCCGAGAGGATCTCGGTGGCACGCTCGGGCGTGATCTCGCGGGCGAACTCGGCGTGGATGCTCAGCGAGTGCCCGGTGAACACCGGTACGCGCACGCACGTTCCGGCGACCCGCAGGTCGGGCAGTTCGAGGATCTTGCGGCTCTCGTTGCGCAGTTTCTTCTCTTCGTCGGTCTCGTTGAGTCCGTCGTCGACGAGGTTTCCCGCGAGAGGGATGACATCGAACGCGATGGGCGCGACGTACTTCTCCGGTTCGGGGAAGTCCACCGACGACCCGTCGTGCACGAGGTCGAGCGTGTGTCCCTGGGCGAGGACGCCTTCGACCTGACCCAGCAGCTCCTGCGCGCCCGCGAGGCCCGAGCCGCTGACGGCCTGATAGGTGCTGACGATGAGCCGCTCGAGGCCCGCTTCGGCATCGAGCACCTTGAGCACGGGCATCGCTGCCATCGTGGTGCAGTTGGGGTTTGCGACAATTCCCTTGCGTGCCTCGGCGATGGCGTGGGGATTGACCTCGCTCACGACGAGTGGGACCTCGGGGTCCATGCGCCAGGCGCTGGAGTTGTCGATCACGAGGGCACCCGCTTCGGCGAAGCGGGGGGCGTGGGCGCGGCTGCCGGTGGCCCCCGCCGAGAAGAGCGCGATGTCGATGCCTGCGGCATCCGCCGTCGCCACGTCTTCGATGATCACCGTCTCGCCGGCATAGTCGACGGCTGTGCCCGCCGAGCGCGCTGTCGCGAAGAGGCGCAGCTCACGGATCGGGAACGCGCGCTCCGCGAGGATCTGGCGCATCACGGTGCCCACCTGGCCGGTGGCCCCGACGATCGCGACGGACAGTCCGGAGTCGGAGATACGGGTCATGACGTGATCCTAACGGCCGGTTCCGGCGTGGACGACGGCCGCGACGTCGCCGTCGAGACCGTATGCCGTGTGGACGAGACGGGCGGCTTCGGCGAGGTCGTCCCCGCGCACCACGACCGAGATGCGGATCTCGGAGGTGGAGATCATCTCGATGTTGATGCCCGAGATGGACAGCGCTTCGAAGAGGGTCGCCGAAACCCCGGAGTGGGTGCGCATCCCCGCCCCGACCACGGAGAGCTTGCCGATCTGGTCGTCGTGGACGAGGCTCTCGAACCCGATGTCGGTCTGATCTGCGGCGAGCGCCTTCAGCGCACCCGACGAATCGGACTTCGGCAGCGTGAACGAAATGTCGGTGCGGCCCGTCGTCGCCGCCGACACGTTCTGCACGATCATGTCGACGTTCGCACCCGACTTGGCGACGATCTTGAAGATCTCGGCCGCCTTGCCGGGCACATCCGGCACACCGAGAACGGTGATCTTCGCCTGGCTGAGATCGGTCGCGACTCCCGCGACGATGGGCTCTTCCATGTCTTCTCCCTCGAGTCCCTGGGGACGCGCCATACCGTCGGCCAACACCCATGTGCCCTCACCAGAGCTGAACGTCGATCGCGAGTGGATGGCCACGCCATGGCGTCGAGCGAACTCGACGGCACGGATGTACAGAACTTTGGCACCGTTCGCCGCCAGCTCGAGCATCTCCTCGCTCGAGACGACGGCGAGCTTGCGTGCGTTCGGCACGACACGCGGGTCGGCCGTGAAGATGCCGTCGACGTCGCTGTAGATCTCGCAGACGTCGGCGTTCAGCGCTGCGGCCAGAGCGACGGCCGTCGTGTCGGAGCCTCCGCGTCCCATCGTCGTGATGTCGCGGGTGTCACGGTTGAACCCCTGGAAGCCGGCGACGATCACGATGGCACCCTCGTCGAGGGCGTCACGCAGGCGCACCGGCGTGACCTCGACGATGCGCGCGGCACCGTGCGTCGCATCGGTGATCATGCCCGCCTGACTGCCGGTGAACGACCGCGCCTCGAAGCCCATCGAGTGGATCGCCATCGCCAGGAGCGCCATCGAGATGCGCTCACCACTGGAAAGCAGCATGTCCAGTTCGCGGGGTGCGGGAATCGGCGCGACCTCGTTCGCCAGGTCGAGCAGCTCATCAGTCGTGTCGCCCATCGCGCTCACGGCGACCACAACGTCGTGACCGGCGCGGCGCGTGTCGACGATGCGCTTCGCGACCCGCTTGATGCTCTCGGCATCCGCGACCGACGAGCCGCCGTACTTCTGGACGATCAGCGCCACGATCACACTCCCGGGGATGCCGCGTCGCGGCCGAACTGTACAGGGCGGGCTCTGAGCCGCCGCACCCGACGACCCATCTTACGGACGCCGCCATACGCTCGCGCTCATGTGACGGCGCCACCGGCACTCGCGGTTGCATAGACTCGACGCTGTTCCCCCCTGGAGCGAGATCGGCGGGTGTGTGATGGGCCGGCGCGAACGCAAGTTCTTCCCGTCATTGTCGGGTACCCCGAAGCCCGACGACCGGTCGGCGGCGCTCACCGAGGCCATGCCGATCGTCGACGACAAACTCGCCGTACGGATCCTCGACCTCGCGGTGCGGATCGGCGAAGCACTCCTGCTCTCGGGCGCGAACGCGAACGAGGTCACGGGGACGATCGTGCGGGTCTCGGCGGCCTACGGCCTCGAGCCGGTGCACGTCAACATGACGTACAACTCGATCACCGCGGCCCATCATCGCAGCGGCGCCGAACGGCCGTTGACCATCCTGCGCGTCGTGCGCGGAGTGGTTCCCGACCACGAACGCCTCCTGCGGTTGCAGGCGCTCGTCGTCGACATCCGCGAGGGCATGCGCCTCGAAGACGCCACCGAGCGTTACCGCGAGATCCGCCGCACACGGTTCCGATACCGCCCGTCGGTCGTGATCGCCTCCCAGGCGTTCCTCGCGGCAGGCGTGGCCATCATGTTCGGCGGACAGTGGCTCGTCATCACCCTCGCGTTCGTCGCCGCGGCCCTCGCCGCCCTCACGCAGTTCGCGTTCGCCCGGGCTCAGATCCCCTACTTCTTCAGCCAGATCGCCGGCGCGTTCGTCTTGACGATGGTGGCTGCGCTCACCCCCCTGCTCGAGCTGACCGGCCTCGAAGCGGCGTTCACAGTGAGACCGACGGTCATCGTCGCCTCAGGCGTGGTGTTGATGCTCGCCGGGTTGACCGTCGTCGGCGCGGCGCAGGACGCGATCGACGGTTTCGCCCTGACGGCGATGGGCCGCATCCTCGAACTCATCACCTACACGCTGGGTGTCGTGCTGGGCATCCTCGCCGGACTTCAGACTGCGAGCGTCATCGGACTGGCCATGGCCCCGCCGACCGAGCCACTCCCCCTCGGACCGATTCCGCTGCAGTTCCTCGGCGCGGCGATCATCGCGGTCGCCGTCGCTGTCTACAACGGAGCCGGCGCGCGCATCATCGTCGTCAGCGGCGTGCTGAGTCTGGTCGCATGGCTCGTCTATCTCGTCGCCGAGAACCTCGGCTTCGCCGCCGCGGCCGCGAGCGGGCTCGGCGCCTTCGCCGGCAGCTTCATCGGCACGCTGATCGCCTACCGGCTGCACGTGCCGTCTGTGGCGATCACCACGGCGGCGATCCTCCCGATGGTGCCCGGCGCCGCGGTGTTCCGGGGGTTGCTCAGCATCGTCGAGTCTGGCGACAGTCCCGAGCTCCTCCTCGGCGGGTTCACGGTGCTCGCCGCCGCGGCGACGATCGGCATCAGCTTGGCCGTCGGCGCCTCACTCGGCATCTACGTCGGTCAGCCCGTGCGCGCCTCTCTGCGCGGCGTGAATCGAGCCCGCGCGCGGCTTCGCCGCTGACGCCACGCCTCCTGGTCCGCACCGCCCCCGGGACCACACCCCCGGGTAGCGCGTGGCAGCGCGGAAGCGGCAGGTCAGCCGACGGCGCGGCGACCCTCGAACGCACGCCCGAGGGTGACCTCGTCGGCGTACTCGAGGTCGCCCCCGACGGGCAGGCCCGACGCGAGTCGCGTGACCGCGATCTCGAGCGTGCGCAAGAGGCGACTGAGGTAGGTCGCGGTGGCCTCACCTTCGAGGTTGGGGTTCGTCGCGATGATGACCTCTTGTACCGTGCCGTCGGCGAGGCGCTGCATGAGCTGCGCGATCCGCAGATCGTCGGGACCGATCCCGGCGATCGGACTGATCGCCCCGCCGAGCACGTGGTACAGCCCGCGGAACTCGCGGGTGCGCTCGATCGCGGCAACGTCCTTCGCGTCTTCGACGACGCAGATGAGCGTCTGGTTGCGACGCGGGTCACGGCAGATGCTGCAGCGATCCTGCTCGGAAACGTTGCCGCAGATTTCGCAGAATCGCACCTTGTCGCGCACTTCGCTCAAGAGTTCTGCCAGCCGCGACACATCGAACGTCGGGGACTGCAGGATGTGGAAGGTGATGCGCTGGGCGGACTTGGGTCCGATGCCGGGCAGGCGACCGAATTCGTCGATCAGATCTTGGACGATGCCGTCGTACATGATCAGCCGAATCTCGTCGGGGATTCGTGGGGCTCTTCACGAAGGAACGTCGCACCGAGCACCTGGCGAACCACGGCCTCACCGACGCGCTCGACACCGTGCGTGCGGAACGTCGTCTCGGCTCGTAGCGCAGCGCCCTGATCGTCGGCCGCGGTATCGAGCGGCACCTCGTCGTCTTCGGGCTCGTCGACGAGATCTGTGCGGGGCAGGACGTCGCCGTCACGCGCCGGCGCATCGGCGACGGGTACGCCGGCGGATGCCACGTCTTCGGGTTCGTCATCGACGGCAAGCGAGGTGGCCGCGCCGACCGCAGTGCCGGACGCCGCCGAGTTTTGGGCATCAGGTGCCGCGTCCGAAGATGCCGGAATGGGCGCCACGGCCCACTCGGTCACCGGGGCCGCCGAGTAGCCGCTGCGAGAACGGGGAACTCCGCGCGGAGCACCGTCAGAGCCCCCGGGCGCGGGGTCGGCGCGTCCCCCGTGTTCGGCTGACTCCCCGGCAGTGTCCCGTCGGGGCTCACGGCCCTCGCTCTCGGCGGATGCACCGCGACCTTCGGGTCCCCCGCGATCCGAACGCGACGGCGCCTGCTGTGCGTTGTCCGCCTCGCGCTCCGCCGCGGTCGAGGGGGGACCCGAAGGCGCTCCCCCGCCTTCCCCGGCGTCGGGAGCCGGATCGGCCAGTCGCGTTCGGAACTTCACTCCGACCCTGAGGACATCCGAGATCGCCTGGCGCACGTCGACGTGTGCGTCGGCGCCGCCCATCGCTTTCGGTTTGAAGCGCTCGAGGTCGGATGCGGTTGCGAAGGCAAGGGTGAGGTTCGGCGCGGCAGGGTCGCCGTCGAGGTCGACGACCTGGGTGGCCGATGCGATCAACCACGAGGACCGACGGATCGATTCGAGCCGCTCGAGCACTCTCGGCCACGCGGCCTGCACGCTGTCGAGTGTGACCGTCGCACGCGCGATCTGTTCTGGCGCGGGTGGATCTGCGGGCGGTGGAGCAGGTTCCGCGAGGTTCGACGTCTCGTCTGTCGGGTTCCCACCCTCGGCGCGCGCAGAACGCGGGGTCTCGGTCGGGGTCGCGACGTCATCCGCTGCCCTCGACGTCGCGGCGGCCGGCGCAACGGATGCCGCCGAGACCGCGGCACCAGCTGGGGCAGCCCCGTGGGACGGCATCGGGCCACCGGCATCCGCCGACGTCTGCGCGAGGACGCGGGCGATCATGAGCTCCAACTGCAACCGGGGGGAGGTGGCACCGGTCATCTCGTCGAGCGCCGAGATCACGACATCGGCGGTGCGCGACAGCCGCGCCGCTCCGAACACGCGGGCCTGGTCCGTCATGCGCGCCAGGTCTTCGCCCGAAACCCCCCGCAACACCGATGCGGCGCCCTCACCGGTCGCGGCGATCACGATGAGATCGCGCAGCCGTTCGAGCAGATCGTCGACGAAACGCCGCGGATCCTGCCCGGTCTGCACGACACGGTCGACGGCAGCGAAGGCGGATGCCGCATCCTGCTGCGCGAACGCATCGATGACCTCGTCGAGCAACTCGGCGTGGGTATAGCCGAGCAGCGCGACCGCACGGTCGTAGCGGACCACGGTGCCCTGCGCCGTCGACTCCGAACCCGCGATGAGCTGGTCGAGGAGCGAGAGGGTGTCACGCGGTGAGCCCCCGCCCGCGCGGATGACGAGCGGCAGAACCCCTGCCTCGACCTCGACCCCCTCAGTGCGGCACAGCTCCTCGACGTAGGGGAGCATCGCCGCCGGCGGTACGAGACGGAACGGATAGTGGTGGGTGCGCGAACGGATCGTACCGATGACCTTCTCGGGCTCGGTCGTCGCGAAGATGAACTTCACATGCTCGGGGGGTTCTTCGACGAGCTTCAGGAGCGCGTTGAACCCCTGCGGGGTGACCATGTGCGCTTCGTCGAGGATGAAGATCTTGAATCGATCCCGTGCGGGTGCGAAGATCGCCCGCTCCCGCAGGTCACGGGCATCGTCGACGCCGTTGTGGCTTGCCGCGTCGATCTCGACGACGTCGAGCGATCCGCCGCCGCCGCGTCCCAGCTCGATGCAGCTGTCGCACTCGCCGCATGGCGTGTCCGTCGGCCCCTGAGCGCAATTGAGGCACCGCGCGAGGATGCGCGCGGAGGTGGTCTTGCCGCATCCGCGAGGCCCCGAGAAGAGATACGCGTGGCCGACGCGATCACCGCGCAACGCCGTCATGAGCGGCTCAGTCACCTGACCCTGACCGATCATCTCCCCGAACGACTCGGGTCGGTAGCGACGGTAGAGGGCTGTGGTCACCCGCCTAGCCTACGGCGTGCGACCGACATTCGACCGGGGTCTACGCGTCTGCTCCGTTCTCCGTATCGGCGGCCACTCCGATCTCGGGGGTCGCGGCGGTGACGGTCGGCACGGACGCCGACAGGATCGATCCGTCTTCGCGACGCGCGTCACCCAGTCCACGCAGCGAGGGACGACCGGGCAGGACAGGTCCCTGCCCCACGAGAGGTACGACGACTTCGTCGCCGGGACCGACCACGTAGCCCGTTCCGCGCACACTGAAGCCGACCGGATCGCCCTCACCGGCGCGCACGCGAAGCTCGTCGCGGGTGACCATGACCTCCAGTCGCGTGCCATGCCAGTGCAGCACGAATTCCAGCGACGGCCAGGATGCCGGAAGTCGAGGGTCGAACGTGAGCTCGCCGAAGTGGTCGCGCATCCCACCGAAACCGGAGACGAGCGCCGTCCACACCCCACCGGCGGACGCCACATGGACACCGTCGGACGCGTTGTGGTGCAGGTCGGCGAGGTCGACGAAGATCGACTGCCGGAAGTACTCCAGCGCCAGATCCTGATAGCCGACCTCCGCGGCGAGGATCGCCTGAACGACCGCGGACAGCGTCGAGTCGCCCGTCGTCAGCGGGTCGTAGTACTCGAAGTCGGCGAGTTTGTCATCCGCAGAGAAATGGTTGCCCTGCAAGAAGAGCGCGAGGACGACGTCTGCCTGCTTGAGCACCTGATAGCGATAGATCACCAACGGGTGATAGTGCAGCAGCAGCGGGCGCTTGTCGGGCGGAGTGTTCTCGAGATCCCAGATCTCGCGTTCGAGGAACACATGATCCTGGGGATGGATGCCCAGTGCCGGGCTGAACGGGATGTGCATCGCCTCGGCGGCGCGCTCCCAGGCGTCCGGTTCCGCGGCATCGAGCCCGAGTCGGTCGACCATGAGCTGATATGCCGCCGGGTCGTCCTGCTCCATCTCACGCACCGTGCGTGCCGCGAAACGCAGGTTGAAACGGGCCATCACGTTGGTGAAGAGATTGTCGTTGACGACCGTCGTGTACTCATCGGGACCGGTCACGCCGTGGATGTGGAACGACTCGATCCCCACGTCACCGTCGCTCTGGCGCCAGAACCCCAGCGTCGCCCACAGCCGGGCGGTCTCGACCGCGATGTCGATTCCCTCGCGGTGGAGGAAGTCGATGTCGTCGGTGGCCCGCACATACTTCGCGAGCGCGAAGCTCACGTCGGCGTTGATGTGGTACTGCGCCGTTCCGGCGGCGTAGTAGGCCGACGCCTCCTCACCGTTGATCGTGCGCCACGGGAACAGCGCGCCGGCTTCGTTGAGCTGGAACGCCCGGCGACGCGCCGCGGGGAGCATGAGATACCGCATGCGAATCGCGTTGCGTGCCCACAGCGGGGTCGTATAGGCCAAGAAGGGCAGGACATAGACCTCGGTGTCCCAGAAGTAGTGGCCGCTGTAGCCCGAGCCGGTCATGCCCTTCGCCGGCACGCCCTGCCCATCGGCGCGCGCTGCGGCCTGCGCCAGCTGGAAAAGGCACCACCGCGTGGCCTGCTGCAGATCGTCCTGGCCGCCGATGCGCACGTCCGAACGTGCCCAGAACTCCTCCATCCATGCCTTCTGGCCGTCGAAGACGGAGTCGACGCCGACCGCGAGGACGCGGTCGAGTGTGCGACGGGAGCGATCGACCAGCTCGCGCGCAGGAACTCCGCGTGATGAGTGGTACGCCGCAAGCTTCGTGACCCTCGTCGGCACGCCCGCGGCGGCCTGCACGCGGAAGACGTTCTTGGCGATATCGGGCTCGATCAGCCGTCGCGCCTCGAACGGGTTCTCGGTCTCGATGACGTGGTCGACGACGACCGACATCGTCATGCCCGACTCGGTGACCCGATACGACAGCGCCGAGCGATTCTCGTCCTGCCAGTATTCCTGCGGCTGAAGGACCCGTTCACTGATGCGCTCGGCCTTGCGCGGGTCGAATCCTGCCCTCTCCGTCGCCACGGGCGTGCCGCCGTAGACGTTCTCTCCGTCTTGGCGGTTGATCGTCTGCGAACTGATGGTCACCGAGGCATCGGCGTTGAGCACCGTGACCTCGAGCCGCAGGATGGCCAGGTGCTTCTCGTCGAACGAGACGACACGCTCGTCGTTCATCCGCACCTGCTTGCCCGACGGGGTCACCCACAGCACCGACCGCCGCAGCACTCCCTCTCTCATATCGAGGACGCGCTCGTACTCACGCACGTCGGCGACGTCGAGCGACATCGGCTCGTCGTCGACGTACACGCGCAGCACCTTGGCGTCGGGCGCGTTGACGATGGTCTGACCGACCTCTGCGAACCCGTATGCACGTTCGGCGTGGCGGATCGGGAACGTCTCGTGGAACCCGTTGATGAACGTCCCGTCTTCGTGCGCGTGACGCCCCTCGGGATGATTGCCACGCAACCCGAGGTAACCGTTGGCGACCGAGAAGAGCGTCTCAGTGACCCCGGCATCCTCGAGTGAGAAGGAGCGCTCGACGAGCCTCCACGGGTCGACGGGAAAGCGGTCGCGATCGATCACGAGACGAACTCCTGCAGGTCGGTGACGACGAGGTGAGCCCCCGCCTCGGTCAAGGCGTCGGCTCCCACGCCGCGATCGACGCCGACGACGAGGGAGAAACCTCCGGATGCGGCGGACTGCACGCCGCTGATGGCGTCCTCGACGGCGACCGAACGTGACGGGTCGACCCCCAGCATCCGCGCCGCTTCTACGAAGACGTCCGGCGCAGGTTTGGAGGCGAGGTGATCGCGTTCGGCGATGACACCGTCCATCACGACCGAAAAGCGATCGCGCAGACCCGCGGCCCGCAGAACCTCTTCGGCGTTCTTCGAGCTCGACACCACGGCGACGGGGGTGCCGGCGGCGGCGAGCACATCGAGCACGGCGACCGAGCCCGGGTACGCGGTGATGCCGTCTGCGCGGAGGACGCGCTCGAAGACGACGTTCTTGCGGTTGCCGATACCGCACACGGTGTCGGCTTCGACGGGATCGGCGGGGTCGCCCCACGGGACCTCGATGTCGCGGGCTCGAAGCAGACTCGCAACGCCGTCATAGCGTTTCTTGCCATCGAGGTAGGCGAAATAGTCGCCGTCGCTGTACGGCGGGGTCACGTTCCACGCGGCGAACAGTTCATCGAACATCGTGCGCCACGCATGCATGTGCACGTCGGCGGTCGGTGTGAGGACGCCGTCGAGATCGAACAAGACGGCATCGAAAGTGGTGAGGTCGGGAGTTGCAGCGGTCACGGGGCCCTCTCGTGAGGTCGACGGACGACGGGCACGGCACCACGGCGAGCCGTGATGTCAGCGTAGTGGCGAGCGACGGCGCACCGCATCCTGTTCACGACGTGGCAGCGACGAGAGTCTGACGCGCGATCTCGAGTTCTTCGTTCGTCGGGACGACGAGGACGATCGCGGAGGAGTCGTCGGTCGAAATGACTCGGATGCCGCGCTCGCGCGCGTCGTTGCGCACCGGGTCGATGCGGATGCCGGCGAAGCCCAGGGTCTCCAGGGCCGCGGCTCGCACGCTCGCGGAGTTCTCTCCGACGCCGGCCGTAAACGAGATCACGTCGACGCCGCCGAGTTGGGCGAGGTAGTTGCCGGCGTAGCCGCGGAGACGATGGATGTACACCTCGAACGCGAGGGTGGCCGCGGCGTCCCCCTCGTCGACGCCCTTCTCGATGTCGCGCATGTCGGAGACGCCGGCCAACCCGCGCAGCCCCGATCGTTTGTTGAGCAGCGTATCGAGGTCGTCGGTCGACATTCCGGCGCGGCGGGAGAGATGGAACAGCACCGCGGGGTCCACGTCGCCGGAGCGCGTGCCCATCACGAGACCCTCCAACGGAGTGAGGCCCATCGACGTATCAACCGATCGCCCGCCCTCGATCGCGGCGACGGAGGCCCCGTTGCCGAGATGGAACACGATCTGGCGCAGGTCGCCCAGCGGCCGCCCGACGAACCGCGCGGCAGCCTCGGAAACGAATTTGTGCGACGTGCCGTGAAACCCGTACCGACGAATGCGGTGCTGTTCGGCGAGCGCCGCATCGATCGCATACGTGTACGCCGCCGGCGCGAGCGTCTGGTGGAATGCGGTGTCGAACACGGCGACGTGAGGGATCTCGGCGAACGCGGTCTTCGCGGCGCGGATGCCCTGCAGCGCGCCGGGGTTGTGGAGCGGAGCGAGCACGGAGAGTTCGTCGATGTTGATCTCGACCAGCGGTGTGATGAGCGTCGGCTCGAAGAAACGTGCACCGCCGTGCACGACTCGGTGTCCGACCGCGACCGGCGGGTGGCCCTCGAGGGACGGTCCGTCGTCGGCGAAGGCGTCGAGCATCGCACGGAATCCCGTGGTGTGGTCAGGGATGGGCAACTCGCGCTCGTACGTCGCCTCGGTCACCGCGGGACCGGCGTCGGAGAAGAAGACCGTATGCCGAGCACGACCCATCGCCTCACCGATCCGCTCGACGAGGCCCGACGCGAGTACACGCTCGGACTCCATGTCGAGCAGCTGGTACTTGAACGACGACGACCCCGAATTGATCACCAGCACGACACTCATGCGTGAGCCTCACCCTGCGCCTGGATCGCCGTGATCGCGATCGTGTTGACGATGTCGTCGACGAGCGCGCCGCGTGAGAGATCGTTGATCGGCTTGTTGAGCCCCTGGAGCACCGGGCCGATCGCGACTGCTCCCGCGGAGCGCTGCACCGCTTTGTACGTGTTGTTGCCCGTGTTGAGGTCGGGAAAGATGAACACCGTCGCCCGCCCGGCCACCTGAGAACCGGGCAACTTCGCCGCCGCGACGGCCACGTCCGCCGCCGCGTCGTACTGGATCGGTCCCTCGACCAGCAGTCCGGGCGCTCGCTCCCGGACGAGCGCCGTCGCCCCGCGCACCTTGTCGACGTCCGCTCCCGAGCCCGACTCGCCCGTCGAATAGGAGAGCATCGCCACGCGCGGATCGATACCGAACTGAGCGGCCGTGGCCGCCGACGACACGGCGATGTCGGCGAGCTGCTCCATCGTCGGGTCGGGGATGACGGCGCAGTCGCCGTAGACGAGCACGCGATCGGCGAGCGCCATGAGGAACACGCTCGAGACCACGGACGTGTCGGGCTTGGTCTTGATGATCTCGAACGCCGGGCGGATCGTGTGGGCGGTGGTGTGCGCCGCGCCCGAAACCATGCCGTCCGCGAGCCCGAGGTGGACCATGAGCGTGCCGAAGTACGACACATCGGTCACCGTGTCGGCCGCCTTCGCGTAGGTCACACCCTTGTGTGCGCGCAGCCGTTCGTACTCGCGCGCGAAACGGTCGACGTGCACCGCATCGAACGGCGACAGCACCTGCGCGGCCTGGATGTCGATCCCGAGCTCGATCGCGCGCGAGCGCACTTCGATCTCCTCACCGAGGATCGTGAGATCGGCGATCCCCCGCGCGAGCACCGTGGCTGCGGCACGGAGGACCCGATCATCCGACCCCTCGGGCAACACGATGCGTCGACGGTCCGATCGCGCCCGTTCCATGAGCTCGTACTCGAACATCAACGGCGTGACGACGGTCGGGCGGGCGAGCCCCAGCGACTGGGTGAGTTCTTGCGTGTCGACGTGGGTCTCGAACATCGCCAGCGCCGTGTCGTAACGCCGTTGCGAATCGGCAGCCAGCCGCCCGCGCGTGGACATGATCTTCACGGCGGTCTCGTACGTGCCGAGATCGGTGGCGATGATCGGCAACGCCGAACCGAGTCCGTCGATGAGACGGTCGATGGCGTCGGGAAGCGGGAACGGCCCGTTCAGCACGATTCCGGCCAGGGACGGGAAGGTGCCGGACGCGTTGGCGAGGAGGGTCGCCAGGAGCACCTCGGTGCGGTCGGCGGGGATGACGACGACCGCCCCTTCGGTGAGCCGAGGCAGGACGTTCACCATCGACATCCCGGCGACGACGACGCTCAAGACCTCGCGGGTGAGGAGCGTCTCGTCCCCCTTCACGAAACGTCCTCCCACCGAGCGCAGCACTCCGCGCATCGACGGCGCGATGAGGAAGCGGTCTTCGGGCAGGGCCCAGACGGGGAGTCCGCCCTCGGTCGTCGCCCGATCGGCGACCGGCGCGGCGTCGACGACGGCGCGCACCGCATCGACGACATCGGTCAGCCGATCGGGATCGACGCGATTGGCGACGACTGCCATGAGTCCCGCCCGGGCGTGGGCGAGCTCGGGCAGCGCGAGCGCGGCGATCTGTCCGACTTCTTCGGGCGTGCGTGCTGTCGAGGTGCCCAGCTGTTCGGGCGCCTCACCACCGCGGCCGCTCACGACAAGAAGCACCGGTGCCCCGAGGTTCGCCGCGATCCGCGCGTTGTATCCGAGCTCGGCGGGACTGCCGACGTCGGTGTAGTCCGAGCCGACGATCACAACCGTGTCGCACTGGGCTTCGACGGCCTTGTAGCGCTGCACGATGCGCGCGAGCGCCCCGTCCGGGTCGTCACGCACCTCGTCGTACGTGACGCCGATGCACTCGTCGTATGCGAGGTCCACCCCGTCATGGTCGAGCAGCATCTGCAAGACATAGTCGGGTTCGTCGGTCGAGCGTGCGATCGCACGGAAGACGCCCACGCGTGGGGTGGCCCGGCTCAGCACATCGAGCACCCCGAGAGCGATCGTGGACTTTCCGGAGTGGCCTTCGACGGATGTGATGTAGATGCTCTTCGCCACGGCCCCAGCCTAGGGGCGGGCGGTTGTTCCGACCAGAACGGCCGGCCCCCATCTCGCCGGGCACCCCTGCGCACTACGATGCTCCCATGTCGGACACGGGCGCCGTCCTCTCGCGCGCACGCGGCGCCTTCCGCAGCCGTGAGTGGTCGGTCGCCCTCGACCAGTTCACCCAAGCGGGAGCGGAGGCGCCGCTGGGCGCAGAGGATCAGCGCGCCCTCGCGGCATCGCAGTGGTGGCTCGGCCTCGCCGACGATGCCCTGCAGACTCTCAGCGACACCTTCGGCGCCTATCGCTCTGCCGGCGCCGACCATGCCGCGGCTGAGACCGCGCTCCTGGCCGCTCTCCTGCACGCCACGCGGGGCGAAGTGACGATCGGCGCGGCGTGGGTGCGCCGGGCCGAGCGGCTGCTCGGCGACGCAGACGCCACCGCGGCACACGTGCGGCTGGCCTACCTGCACACAAGTCTCGGCATCGGCCCGGATTCCGAGCCGTGGTCAGCGCGGAGCGTCGAGCGACTGAAGGAGCTCGCCGACAGGGTGGCGGACGCCGGAGCCGTGGCGCTGTCGTCGGTCGCCACCGGGATGCGGGAACTTCGCGAGGGCGATGTGGTGTCGGGTTTCAGCCATCTGGACGACGCGATGCTCGCCGTCGTGGCCGGTGACCTAGAGCCGGAGTGGTCCGGGGACGTCCTGTGCACCACCATCCACGCGTGCCACGAACTCGCCGACTTCGAGCGGATGGCCGCCTGGACGCGCGCGACCGAACGGTGGTCGTGGGACCATGGCGGCGACGCCGTGTACGCCGGAGTCTGCCGAGTGCACCAGCTGGAACTGAGGTCGGCCGTGGGCGACGACTGGCGGGAGGCGGAGCTCTCGCTCGAGACCACGTGCGCGACGCTCGAGAAAGCGGATCCATGGGTCGCCGGAGAAGGGTTGTACCAGCTCGGCGAGCTTCGGCGCATGCGCGGTGACGTCGACGGAGCGCGGATCGCATACAAACTGGCGCGCGCGACAGGCATCGAGCCCGTGCCGGGTGCGGCTTTGCTCCAGCTGGCGGAGGGCGAAGCCGACGACGCGTGGACGACGCTGACGGGTGCGTTGAGCGGCCGGGATCGGCTGGCGCGCGTGCGGCTCTTGCGCGCTGGGGTCGAGATCAGCCTCGCGCGCGACGATGCGTCCCACGCGGAAGCCTTTCTGAAGGAGCTCGAGGAGGCAGCGAGCGCTTTCGACACGGAGGGAATCCACGCCTGGGCAGACCATGCCCGTGGCATGGTGCTGTTGCGCCACGGGCAGCATGACGAGGCGCTTGCCGGCCTGCAGAGGGCGCTGCGCCGTCTCCGACGCCTGCAGCTGCGCTGGGAGCAGGCACATGTGCTCGCCTGGGTCGCCTCGGCGCATGATTCGGTGGGCGACGGTGCGGCCGCACAGCGGGCGCGTACCGAGTCCATCGAGATCACCGATGCCCTCGGCGTCGCACCGGTGCAACTCGCCCCGCGGCGCACGACGCCCTCCATCGGGCCGCTGACGGCCCGTGAAAGCGAGGTGCCCGCGTCCGCCGCTCGCGGCGCGTCCAATCGCCTCATCGCAGGTGAGCTGCACATCAGCGAGAAAACGGTGAGCCGCCACCTCGCGAACATCTACCTCAAGCTCGGAGTCGGCTCGCGCACGGCGGCTGCCGCGTGGTGGCGGGATCAGGACGGCGCCCGTACCTCCGCCACCGGTGCGCATTCCTGACGCTGCACCAAATGGTGCACGCCCAAGCAGAAATGCACGTTTGCCCCGATGAGAAAACGGGAGCGCGGTCCGTAGCGTCGGTGCATCCGACGAAAGGAACATCATGTCCGGCACAATCATCGACGACGATCAGGCGTCTTCCGGGACCGCGGAGCACGTCGCCGACAAAGTCCTGGCCGCCGCTCTCGGCTGGGTGGACCTCATGGCCATCCACCTCGGCTCTCAACTCGGCTGGTATGCCGCACTCACGGCGGTCGGGCCGATGGATTCCGAGGAGCTCGCGACGGCGACCGGCACCAGTGAACGATATGCGCGGGAGTGGTTGGAGCAGCAGTGCCTCAGCGGCATCCTGCGACAGGTGCCGTCCCGAGGTGGCCGCGCCGCCTTCGCCCTCGTCCCTGGCGCCGCCGAAGTGCTCACGGACGCGTCAAGCATGTCGTACCTCGAGCCGCTGGCGCGGATGCTCGCGGCATCCGCGCATCGGATACCGCAGCTCGTCGAGGCGTATCGGTCCGGCACCGGGGTCAGCTGGGAGGACTTCGGGCGCCACGCGCGCGAATCGCAGGCGGATATGAACCGCCCTTGGTTCACTGCGATGCCGCAGAAATTGCAGGAGGTCGAGCGCATCCACACCCGACTGAGCGCACCGGGAGCCCGCGTCGCGGACATCGGCACCGGCGCAGGATGGTCCGCCATCGCGCTTGCGCGCGAGTACCCGAGCCTCCGCGTGGAGGGGTTCGACGTCGATAGATGCTCGCTTGAGGACGCCGAGGCGAACGCAGCAGATGCGGGCGTCGGCGATCGGGTCTCTTTCCATCTCGTCGACGCGGCGGACCTGGCCGATCACGGCCCCTTCGACGCCGTTTTCGCCTTCGAGTGCCTCCACGACATGCCGCACCCGATAGAGGTACTCGCCGCCGCTCGGGCAGCCGTTACCCCCGAGGGAGTCGTCGTGGTGATGGACGAAGCCGCCGCCGATGAATTCGACACGGGCGCCGGGGACCTCGAGCGGCTGCTCTATGGATTCAGCCTGTTCGTGTGCCTCCCGGATGGGATGAGCCACCCCAATAGCGTGGGCACGGGAACCGTCATGCGACACGACACATTGCGGGCGTATGCACGCGAGGCCGGCTGGAAGGACGCGGAGGTGGTCGTCCCGGAATTCGGGCTGTGGCGGTTCTACCTGCTCTCCTGAGAGCACCACGGTGCGAGCGGACGGCAGGGGCTGCGGCATCTGCGTGGCGTGCGAGGCGGGCAAAAATAAGACTCTCCGCGAACCCGGCAGAGCCTGGTTACCCTTGCTACGTTTCCGTCCTGGGGGAGTTGGCCTGGATGCCGCCTCGCGGAGAGCTGAGTGAAGTCTACCCGCTCACCCCCGGGGCCCGTCCAATCCCCACCCGGTCTCGGCGCAAGCGCGTTACGATCGATCAGAGAGCGACGACACCCTGGGGGTCGTCCGAACGGAGGTCTCCGTGACCGATACCGCGCTGACAGAGTCGTCGGCCGTTGCGCCCGATCGCATGACCGCGGAGGAGTTCACCCGCATCACCGACGGCATCGTGTCGTCGATCACGTCCGTCATCGACGGCAAGCCGGATGCGGTGCGCGCGACGTTGATGTGTCTGCTCGCCGAGGGGCACCTGCTCATCGAAGACGTGCCCGGCGTCGGAAAGACGATGCTTGCGCGGGCGCTCGCGGCATCCGTCGACGCCAGCGTCCGCCGCATCCAGTTCACTCCCGATCTGCTCCCCGGCGATGTGACCGGCGTGAGCGTCTTCAATCCGGTCGAGCGCGAGTTCGAGTTCAAATCGGGCGCCATCTTCGCCAATATCGTCATCGCCGACGAGATCAACCGATCATCACCGAAGACCCAATCGGCGCTGCTGGAGGCGATGGAGGAACGTCAGGTCACCGTCGACGGCCACACGCATTACGTCCCGGATCCGTTCCTCGTCGTCGCGACGCAGAACCCGCTCGAGATGGAGGGCACGTACGCCCTCCCCGAGGCCCAGCGGGACCGGTTCATGATGCGCATCTCGATGGGCTATCCCGATCAGGAGTCCGAGGCGCTCATGCTGCGCCAGCGCGAGAGGGTCAACCCCCTCGATGCCATCGCGCCGGTGGCATCGAGCGAGCACGTCGCCGAGATGATCACCTGGGTGAGATCCGTCCACGTGGCCCCGGCGATCGAGGAGTACGCCGTGTCGCTCGCACATGCGACACGAGTGCACGCCGACCTCCGCCTCGGGGCCAGTCCGCGCGCGACGCTGCAACTGGTGCGGGCCGCCAAGGTGCGCGCCGCGCTCGACGGACGCACCTTCGTCATCCCCGACGACCTCACACAGCTACTCTCCCCCGTCTTCGCCCACCGGGTCATTCCGATCCGATCGGCCGGCGGCGCCCGGGCGCGCAGCGCCGCCGACACCGTCGCCGCCACCCTGGATCGCATCGCGAACAGCGTGCGAGTACCGATCGCCGCCCGCCGCTGACGTCATGAAACGCGCCTGGCCGCTGACGCTCCGAGGTACCGGGGCGCTGGTTCTGGCGCTGGCGTGCTTTGCACTGGCGAGCGAGCTCGGCATCGTCGAGTTGCTCTACTTCGGAGTTCTGCTCACCGCCGTGCTGGTCGTGAGTGTGGCTGTCCTGTATGGAACCAGTCGCGCCGACGGCGTCACCCGCTCGTTGCATCCCGATGTCTCCAGCGTCGGACGCGAAAGCGCCGTGTCGGCTCACGTCACGCTGCGCACATCCCTCCCGACCTCGTCTGCCGTGTGGCGCGACACGGTTCCTTCGGGGCTCCGAGGCGAGGCGACCGGGGCATTCCCGGCGCTGGGATCCGGCCTACGCGGCGCCGGTTCGGGCGGAACTCGCACCGCTGAACTCACCTATCGGCTGACCGGTGCGCGGCGCGGTGTGCATTCGATCGGGCCGATGACGGTCTCGTCCTCCGACCCGTTCGGTCTGGCGCGGCGCACACTGGTCTTCAGCGCGCGCACCGCGGTGACCGTCGCACCTGCCGTCATCGATCTGCCGCCGCTCGCGGACTTCTCGGGAGAATCCGGCGGGATGCTGCAGACCACCACCGAGCAGCTCGGGCAAGGCGCCGACAACCTCGTCGCGCGGCCGTACGTGCCCGGTGACTCGATGCGACGCATCCACTGGCGCGCGACCGCGCACCGGGACGAACTGATGGTGCGTCAGGAAGAGCAGGAGTCACGGCCGGAGGCGACCGTCGTGCTCGATCGCAGCGCACTGCGGTGGGCGGCGGAAGCCAAGACACACCCGGGGGTGGACCCCGGTTTCGAGGCAGCTGTCTCGTTGTGCGTCTCGGCGGTCGCCCGGTTGGTCTACGACGGGTACTCGGTCGACGTGATCGACGCCGATGGAGCCGTGCTCGCCGAGCAGCTCGACGGCGCCGACGCCGCGGACGTCGAAGGACTCGTGACTCAGTTCGCGACGCTGACCACACGACGCGACGATCAGCTTCCGACGCTGCGCCGCGTGTTCGCCGGAGTGATGTCGGGGCCGGTCGTGCTGATCGTCGGTCGATTCGACGCAGCGGATGCGGAATCCGTCGCACCCGTCGCCGCGCACAGCGCGCTGGCGCTGCTGTTCGCCGCGTCGCCGATCGGCGACGCTCTGCGCCACGCGTCGGAATCCGGGTGGCGTGCGGGCTCGATCGACCCGGACGATCTCGGTGGCGCCTGGGCGGCGGCGGTAGGACGAGGAGTCAGTCGTGTCTCGTGACGCCGATCGACGGGCGGCGTCGGGCGGCGAGGTGCGGGTCACCGTCGCCGTCTACCTCGCCCTGTTGGCGGCGCTCCTTCCCGTGCTGCCGATGGTCGTGCCCGGCGGATGGATCGTCGGTGGCGCGGTGCTTTCGGCGATGATCCTCACTGTCGGCATCCTCACGCGCCGCCGGGGGCTTCCCGCGCTGGCGGTCTCACTTCTGGAGATGCTGGTGTGGGCGCTCTTCGTCACCGCCGTCTTCTTTCGCGATACGGCATTGCTCTGGCTGCTCCCCACGCCCGAGACGGTTCGGGTCACACCGTCTGTCGTGGTTCAGGCGCTCGATGAAATCGCCGTCGGGGCGGCGCCGCTTGCCGTCACCCCCGCACTGTCGTTTCTCATCGTCGGCGCCCTGGGTCTGTTGACGATCGCGATCGACCACGTCGTACTGACCGCGCGGATGCCGCTACTTGCCGCCGTCGGCATCATCGCCGTGTCGTTGATTCCGTCCTTCGCCGTTCCCGGCGCGATCGACATCGTGCCGTTCGTGCTCCTGGCGGCCGCCATCCTGTTTCTGCTCCGCTCCGAGACGCGCGCTCGCGAGGCTCGTGGCGAACGCACAGCGGAACGGGCCGCAGGCGTGCCCGCCATGGCCATCGGAATCGGCGCCGTCGCGATCGTGATTTCCGTCGTGATGACGCCGCTGCTGCCTGCCCCGCTGCTGCGTGCGACGAGCGGTCCCGGAGGCGGTCCGGGAATCGACGCGAGCCTGCAGCTCGGCGACGACCTGCGCCGCCCCCAGGAGGTCGAGGTGCTGCGGGTGCGTACGAGCTCGAGCGAACCGCCCTACCTGCGTGCGACGACGCTGTCGCGCTTCGACGGCGCGGTGTGGCTCCCCGACCAGGTACGTACCGTTCCTTTGGACAGCGAAGCGGGTCTCGGCCCCCTCGACGCGGGCGAAGACATCGCCACGACCGAGACGACGACCACCGTCGACGTCGTGAACCTCGCCGCCCTCTGGGCACCGATCACCTACCCCGCCACCGACGTCGAGGGACTCGCCGGGCGCTGGGGTGCCGTGCCCTACAACCGCACCGTGATCTCGCAGTCCGTCTCGACCCAGGGGCAGTCGTATCAGGTCACCGCGCAGGTGCCTCGACCGACCCTGGAGCAGATCCGCGCGACACGGGCCGACACCGAGATCTTCGAGGACACCCTTGCACTTCCCGAGGATCTGCCGGCGGTGATCGGTGAAGCCGCCCGCGAGGTCACCGCGGGCGCGGACTCGGATTACGACGCGCTGATCGATCTGCAGCGATGGTTCCGCGGCGGGGCGTTCCGCTACTCGCTCAGCGCCCCGGTCGAGGAGGGGTTCGACGGGAGCGGCGCCGATGCGGTCGCGCAGTTCCTCGAGGTACGCGAAGGCTATTGCATCCACTTCGCGTCGGCGTTCGCTCTCATGGCGCGCACGCTCGACATGCCCGCGCGCATCGTCATCGGCTATCTGCCCGGAGCGGCGACCAGGGATCGCATCGACGACCAGACCGTGTACTCCGTTCTGAGCTCTCGCCTGCATGCCTGGCCGGAGGTGTACTTCGAGGGTGTCGGATGGATCGGCTTCGAGCCGACCGCGGGTCTCGGCAACCCGACGGGCTTCGTGCCTGCCGCTCAGGCACCGGGTGTACGCCCCGACGACGACGGATCGACCCCTCGACCGACCTCGTCCGCGACGCCCGGTATCTCTGATGGCCCCGACGACCGTCTCGATCCCCGTGACGACGCGGCACCCGACGCTGCGGCGACCCAGACGAGCCCGCTACCGACGATCACGGTGATGTTCGGCATCCTGCTGCTGCTCGCTCTGCCCGGGTTGATACGCGAGACGCAACGGCGCCGCGCGCTGACGGCGGCGCGCAACGGTGATTCGGCAGCGGCGTGGATGATCGTGCAGGATGCCGCGATCGACGCCGGCATCGACGCCCCGGCGAGCGAGTCGCCCCGGGCGTTCGCGATGCGACTCACCTCCGAACACGGTGTGCCCGCCGAACCGCTGAACGTTCTCGTGCGGGCGATCGAGCGTGCGAGCTATGCTCCCTCGCGAATCGCGGAATATTGGCACGGCGACGATGTCGTGGATGCCGCGGTGACCGCCCGGGCGGCGATGATGGCATCCGCTCCCCCGGCGCGCCGCCTCCTCGCGATCGTGGCGCCGCGGTCGCTGATCGTGCGACCCGGAAGCGCCTATGCCGCGGGCGCGATGCGGGCGGGGTGACCTCGAATCGGCGCCTGGGCGTCTACGGGGTAGGATGGCCCGTGGCCCTCCGGGGTCCTGGAGGATTCGCCTAGTGGCCTATGGCGCACGCTTGGAAAGCGTGTTGGGTGCAAGCCCTCAGGGGTTCGAATCCCCTATCCTCCGCCATCAGATTCCCCTGACGCACCGGTTGCTTCACCGCGAGGTACGCGACCCACCGCGACGCGGTGCCACACCGCCGCGTTCACGGGCGCAGGCGTCTCAGCGGCGCCGGGACGCGACGCCCGGCACGAGATCACGGAGCCCCGGGAGGCCGCGCGAGAGGATGCTGAAGGCGGCCGCCGTCACCAGACCGAAGACCATGTGTGCCGAGAAGTCTTTGCCGAGTGTCTTACGGTCGTACTTCCACATCGGCTTGTAGACGCCCAGCACGGGTAGGATCGCGTAGCTGGTCAACCATGCGACGGGCCCGAGCGCGGCCGCCGCCCCCTGCACCCGCGGAAACAGTCGTGCGGCGACGCCGTACGCGGCGCCCCAGCCGATGCCCGTCATCCAATGCATCGCGTTCGTGGTGGGGCGGGCGAGAGCGTCCGGTGGATCCTCGCGAAGGACCGCGCGTTCGAGCTTCAACCCCACCTGGCCCGGCGCTGAGGCATCCGCCCACGTCTTCACGTCGTCGGCGAACTCCCACTCGGCGAAGCGTTCTTGACCACCGCCCGCGCGATATCGCCGGAACCAGACCAGATCCATCGCCAGAGTGCCGACAGCAGCGGCGAGAGCGCCGGTCATCAATCCACGGAACATGCTCGACATTATCGAGCAGATCCGGGGAGTGTCGGGGGACCTCGGCACGGAATCGACGCTCAGTGCGCGACGGGGGTCAGCTCGGCGAGCAGGCTCTCGACATTGGCTCGGATCTCATCGCGCACCGCGCGGACGCCGTCGAGATCGAACTCGGCCGGATCGGCGAGTTCCCAATCGAGATAGCGCTTGCCGGGATAAATGGGGCACGCATCGCCGCATCCCATCGTGATGACCGCGTCCGCGGCACGCACCACGTCGTCGGTGAGCGGCTTGGGGAACTCATCCCCCACACTGATCCCGGCTTCTTCGAGAACGGTGACGACCTCGGGAAGCAACCCCCCGGCCGGCTGCGAACCCGCGGAGCGCACGTGAACCGTGTCGCCCGCGAGGTGCCGGGTGATCGCTGCGGCCATCTGCGAGCGGCCGGAGTTCTGCACGCACACGTACAGCACCTCGGGCACGCCCTTCGCGATGAGGCCCTTGGACTGCGCGAGGGCCGTCAGCCGATCACGGGCGAACTTCTCCGCGAGACTCGGCAAGTGGGTCTTGACGGATGCGGTACGCCCGAGCGAGGCATATGACTCGAACACGACGCGCTCCACGGTCTCTTCCGACACCATACCCGCGAACTGGTGCGCGAGTCGTTCGGAGGCGCGGATCAGGACCGCATCGGGCGAGATCAGACCATCCTGGCCCCGCGACTCGCTCATGCTGCACCTCCGACCGGGACGAGTTCGCCGATCAGCGTCTCGATGCGGCCACGGATCTCGTCGCGGATCGGACGCACAGCCTCGATGCCCTGCCCCGCAGGGTCGTCGAGCTCCCAGTCCTCGTAGCGCTTGCCGGGGAAGATCGGGCAGGCATCGCCGCATCCCATCGTGATCACGACGTCGGACTCTTTGACGGCGTCGACCGTCAGCACCTTGGGCTGCTCGCCCGCGATGTCGATCCCCTCCTCTGCCATCGCCTCGACGGCCACGGGGTTGATCTCGTCTTTCGGCGCGGAGCCGGCGGAGAGCACTTCGATGCGGTCGCCCGCGAGAGCGCGGAGGTAGCCTGCGGCCATCTGCGATCGCCCCGCATTGTGGACACAGACGAAGAGAACGGTGGGCTTGTCGGTCATGTCTTCCCCCTTCTGCTTGAATGATAGACCCATATCTATGGTTTGGCGAACGCGGGTCAATGGGTCGAGCACATTCAAGGCGCCGGGACTCGACAGACGGCTCGGATAGAATCGCGTCAATGCATGCAGCCGCCCCCGACCCTTCCGGCGCCGCACCCATAGCGCGGTCGGCAGCCGAGGCGCTGTCCCGCACGCTCCGCGTCGTCGCCGACCCCACACGGCTGCAGGTGCTCAGCAGCATCCTGGGTTCGTCGCAGCAACGCGCGACCGTGGGGCAACTCGCCGAGATGCTGGACCTCACGCAGCCGACGGTGACCCACCACGTGCGGATCCTCGTCGACGACGGCGTCCTCGTTCGGCACCCCGAGGGAAAGTTCGTCTGGCTCTCGGTCGCACCCGATCGCATCACGTCGATCGAGGACCTGTTGCGATGACCGGGATGCCGCCGACAAACCATCGCGTCGGGCAACCGCTCGATCCTGCACAAGCCGCATCTCGCGCGGCGCAAGCGGCCGCCCTCGGCGACCCGGTGAACCTCCGCATCCTCAGCGCCCTCGCGGCCGGCGTCCTCGCAGACGACCTCGCACGCGAACTCACCCTCGACGACGAGCGGGTACGACAGGGCGTCGCGGAGCTGGCCGCGGTCGACGTGATCCACGACGACGGCGGAATGTGGACGCTCACCGCCGACGCGTGGGTACGCTTCGGTCGGTTGCTGGTCGGCAGCGAAGAGTTCCGCGGCCGAGAAACCCCCCGGCACGTCGTGGCGCTGCCGATGGCCGTCGAGAGTGTCGCGCGTGACCTCGCCTACCGGTTCGCCTCGACCTTCAGCGCCGAAACAGTGTCACGCTACGTCGCCGAGAGCTATCTTCTGCTCGATCAACGCTCCCGGGTGCGCACACACCTTCCGACGCTGACCGCCCGGTATGCCGCAGAGAGGCTGGATGCCTTGGCGTCTGCGAGTGGTCTGGTTCTGCGCGGCACGCCCGAGGTGCTCTTCGTGTGCGTGCAGAACGCGGGCCGGTCCCAACTCGCAGCAGCATACCTTCGCCACCTCGCCGGCACTGCGGTGCATGTGCGCACCGCCGGATCAGCGCCGGCGGCCGCGGTGAGCCCCCGCATCGTCGAGGCACTCGCCGAACAGGGTGTGCCCTTCGCCGACGAGTACCCGAAACCCCTCACCGATGAGGTCGTGCAGGCGGCGGACTATGTGATCACGATGGGTTGCGGGGACGCCTGCCCGGTGTATCCGGGTCGACGCTACCTCGATTGGGACCTCGAGGACCCCCTCACCCAAGACGACGCCGGGCTCCGTCGCGTTCGCGATCAGATCCGCGAGCGTGTCGTCGACCTCATCGCCCGGCTCTGAACGAGTTCTCAGCAGGCGAGCCGGTATCCGACCCCGCGAACGGTCTCGATGGCTTCCTCGCGTGACACACCGTGTTCGGCCAGCCGGCCACGGATGCGCGTCACGGCGACGCGTATCGAGGCGAACGGATCGCTTCCCGTCACCTTGCATTCGTCGACGAGCTGTTCGAGCGTCGCCAACGACGGGTAGGCGTTGGTCAAGGCCTCCACGATCACGAACTCCCTCGGGGAGAGGTCAAGCGGGATGCCCTGCCAGCTCACCTCGTGACGCGCACGATCGATCCGCAGCGCCCCGACCTGGACCGCGTCCGGCTCACGCGCCGAGCGGACGTTCCGACGGAGCACCTGTTGCACTCGTTCCGGCGTGAGCGGAAGGTCGACGGTCGTCGTGACACCGGCGTCGACGGCGATGCGAAGAGCTACGTCTGCACCGGTGGCCTGAGTCACCCCCAGGACGACGACCGACTCGCACGTCGCGACCGCCAGATCGAGGACGTCAGCCAACGGCAACTGCGAGACGTCGTCGGCGACGATCAACATCGCCTCCGGGTCACGAGCGATGGCGATCATGGCCGCGAGCACGTCATCGAACGTCGAGACCGCGACGCCCGCGTGCCGGAACTCAGCGGGCGTCCCCCGCACGGCACGGCTCGGCGACAACACGATGGCACGGTCGACCCCGCGCCGAGGCCGGACGGTCATCCGAACCGTCCGCTGATGTAGTCCTCCGTACGCTGATCAGCCGGCGACTCGAAGAGCTTCGCGGTGTTGTCGTACTCGACCAACACGCCCGTCCGATCTCCCGTGGTGTCGTCGGCGAGCGCCGTGAAGAACGCCGTGCGGTCGGCCACCCGCGCAGCCTGCTGCATGTTGTGCGTCACGATGATGATCGTGTACTCGTCACGAAGCTCGTGCATGAGGTCCTCGATCTTCGTGGTGGCAATGGGGTCGAGCGCCGAACACGGCTCGTCCATCAAGATCACCTCGGGCTGCACGGCGATTGTTCGCGCGATGCACAGCCGCTGCTGCTGACCGCCGGAAAGGCCGAAGGCGGACTGCTTGAGCTTGTCCTTGACCTCGTCCCAGAGTGCGGCCTTCGTGAGCGCCTCCTCGACGAGGTCGTCCATCGAGGACACCTTCATTCGGGTCACACGCGGACCGTACGCGATGTTGTCGTAGATCGACTTGGGGAAGGGGTTCGGTTTCTGGAAGACCATCCCGATCCGGCGCCGCACCTCGATGGCATCGACGTCCTTACCGTAGATGTCCTCGTCGTTGAACCTGATGGATCCTTCGACTCGCGCGCCCTCGACGAGGTCGTTCATTCGGTTGAGCGAGCGCAGCACGGTCGACTTGCCGCATCCTGACGGTCCGATCAATGCCGTGATCTCATTGCGACGGAATCCGAGGCTCACCTGGGTGACCGCGCGAAAGTCGCCGTAGAAGATGTTGACGTCTTCGACGTCCAGAACGCTGGGCGCGCTGGCCTCCGAGACAGGGATGGAAGCCGCCGACGACGCGCGGAAGTGCATGGTCGGTCGAGCAGTGGTGTCGTTGTCGTTCATGAGGGCCTTTCGGACTACCAACGCTTCTGGAAGCGGTTGCGAATGAAGATTGCGAGGGCGTTCATCGAGAGCAGAACGACGAGCAGAACGATGCTGGTCGCCGCGGCGAGCTCGTGGAAACCCTCTTGGGGACGCCCGGTCCAGTTGAAGATCTGGATGGGCATCGTGGTGTAGCCGCTCATGAGACCGTTCGGATCGAACCTCAAGAACACGAGTCCGCCGAGAAGGAGCAGAGGCGCAGCTTCGCCGAGAGCGCGGGACAGACCCAGGATCGATCCCGTGGCGATCCCCGGCAGCGCCGCGGGCAGCGTGTTGCGGAAGACCGTCTGCAACGGTGTCGCGCCGAGAGCGAGCGAGCCTTGCCGGATCTCGGCGGGCACGGCGCGCAGCGCCTCACGTGTGGCGATGATGATCACCGGCAGAATGAGCATGCTCAACGCGAGCGCACCGACCCATACCTGGTTCTTGTTGACGACACCGAAGAAGCCGAGGGCGGCGAGGGTCAGCATGCCGTAGATGACCGACGGGATCGCGGCCAGGTTCTGCACGTTCAGCTCGACAGCGCGGTTGACCAGGTTGTGCTTGTTGGCGAACTCCTCGAGGTGAATCGCTGCCGCGACGCCGATGGGCAACGTCATGACCGCGGTCGTGGCGATGACCCACAGCGATCCGAGGATCGCGGGACGAGCCCCCGCATCCTCAGGACTCGAGGACGGATACTCGGTGAACAGCCGCGAATCCACGCGTGCGTATCCGTCGACGACGATCGACACGAGGAGCACGACGAGAAAGAAGAGCGCGAACAGGAGGCAGAACCACAGGAGCACGAGGAAGATCAGCGCGCGAGGACTCGTTTCGCCTCCCTTTGCGCGTCCGCGCACGGTGGGAGCGGTGGATGAGGACATGCCCCGTGTGACGGTGGCCATCAGTATGCCTCCCGGAAGCGACGGACGATCGCGATCGCGATGAAGTTGACGACGAGCGTGCTGATGAACAGCAGCAGGCCGACGGCGAAGAGGGTGTTGTACTCGAGTGATCCGACCCGCGAGTCGCCGAGGGCGGCCGACGCGATGAATCCGGTCATCGTCTGGCCGGCTTCCAGCGGACCTGTCACGATGCGCGCCTGCTGGCCCGCGGCGAGCGCGACGATCATCGTCTCGCCGATCGCGCGAGAGACGCCGAGCACGATGGCGGCGATGATGCCTGACAGCGCGGCCGGGAAGACGACGCGCAGCGACGTCTGCATCCTGTTGGCCCCCAGAGCCGCAGAGCCCTGACGGAGCGCATTCGGGACGGCGGACATCGCGTCTTCACTGATGGAGGCGATGGTGGGGACGATCATGACGCCCATCACGAAGCCTGCAGCGAGCACGCTGAACGATCCGGT
The DNA here is from genome assembly GCF_042677105.1 of Microbacterium koreense. NCBI lineage: Bacteria > Bacillati > Actinomycetota > Actinomycetes > Micrococcales > Microbacteriaceae > Microbacterium > Microbacterium koreense. Next base: position 1,195,722 of record NZ_JBHTIM010000001.1, on the reverse strand, counting down.
GTCCCAGCCCAGCCACTCGCGAAGGACGGTGCCTTGGACGAACTGCACGGCGAAGTACCCGTAGACGACCGTCGGCACGCCCGCGAGAAGTTCGAGGATGGGCTTGAGCACCTTGCGGGCGCGATGGTGCGCGAACTCCGAGAGGAAGACAGCCGCGCCGAGCCCCAGCGGTACGGCGACGGCAAGGGCGATCACGGTCGTCCAGGCCGTCGCGGTCACGAGCGGGACGACGCCGAACGAGGCATCCGCAAACCGTGGCGCCCAGCGGGTGCCGAAGAGGAACTCCCAGACCGGGACCTCGGCGAAGAATTCCAGCGACGGCACCAGCAGTGCGATGAGGATCCCGACCGTGATGATGATCGTGAAGATCGCTGCGATGCGGAAGATGAGTCGCACCGTGAAGTCGATCGGGCGACGCCGCGTGCGGAGCGAGGACTGCATCGGCGGAACCTCGGTTCGCCGCGCTGTCGTGGTGGTCATGTCTCTCCAGTCCGGTCAGGCCGGGGACGCGGTGCGCCCCCGGCCTGCCAGGGTCATCGTCGTCAGCCGACGAGGGTCGCGAGCTCGTCCTGCGCGATGGTGATCTGCTCGTCGGTCAGCGGAACGAACAGTGCGGCCTCGGCGATCGAGGTCGCGTTCTCGACGTAGAAGTCGATGAACGTCTGGAGTTCAGGCTTCTCCGCGTACGACGCGTTGTTGACGTAGATGAACAGCGGGCGGCCGAGCGGGGTGTAGGTACCGTCCTGCACCGTCTCGGTCGAGGGGTACACGCAGCCGTCGCCACCGTCGACCTCGACGCCCTTCAGGAGGTCGGCGTTCTCTTCGAGGTAGCTCAGACCGAAGTATCCGAGCGCACCGGTCTCACCCGAGACACCCTGGATCGTGACGTTGTCGTCCTCGGAGGGGCTGTAGTCGGTGCGGCTTGCACCTTCTTCGCCGTTGATGACATCGGTGAAGTAGTCGAACGTTCCCGAGTCGGTTCCGGCGCCGTACAGCGTGAGCGGAACGTCGGGGAACGAGGGGTCGACCTGGTTCCAGTTGGTGACCGTGCCCTCGGACTCGGGGGCCCAGATCGTCTGCAGCTGCTCGACCGTCAGGCAGCTCGCCCAATCGTTCTCGGGGTTGACGACGACCGAGAGCCCGTCGTTGGCGATGACGATCTCGGTGAACTCGACGCCGGCGTCAGCACAGGCGGTGGCCTCTTCGTCCTTGATCGGACGCGACGCGTTGGAGATGTCGGTCTCGCCCTCGCAGAAGGTCTTGAACCCGCCGCCGGTACCGGAGGTGGCGACGGTGACCTGGATGTCGGGTTCGACACTGGCGAACTGGGTGGCGGCGGCTTCGGTCAGCGGCGCCACGGTCGACGAACCGTCGGACGCGATCGCGCCGGACATCGCCGAACCGGACTCATCGCCTTCGGTCGTGGTGCTCTGGCCACCGCAGGCGCTGAGAGCGAGGGCTGCGGCGAGGAGGCTCGACGCCGCGGCAAACTTTGCTGTGTTGGTCTTCACGGTGCACTTTCGGAGTCTGGGCCAGGGGAGGCCGATTCGATCTCGAAGATCAGATAGAAGAGCTTCTATCCGTGTTGCATAGAAGCCGTTCTATGTGAACGCGAGGTGAACGTGAGGACGACGCGACGTGGGGCGCTCATGAACCGCGTACGAGGCGGCGGCGAGCAGGCCTGTATCGATGATCGTCGATGTCAGGTAGCCTCGATCCATGACGACGACCACGCCCTCCGCGCCGGAGACTGCCGTCGCGTGCTGCCGGCCGGTCGCCACCGGGGCCCTCAGCGCGTCCGATGCCGACCAGCTCGCCGCCAGCCTCAAAGCGCTGGCAGATCCGGCGCGACTGCGACTGCTGTCGATCGTCGCGCAGTCCGAGGGAGCCGAGGCGTGCGTCTGCGACCTGACCGAACCTGTCGGCCTCAGTCAACCGACGGTCTCGCACCACCTCAAGGTCCTCACGTCGGCGGGGTTCCTCAGCCGCAGCAAGCGGGGAACGTGGGCGTACTACGCACTCGTTCCCGGCGCCCTCGACCGCGTCTCGGCGTTGCTCGCGACCTCCTGATCCGCCCCCCGGTCGCACATCCGCACTCCTCGGCTTTGCCGAACGAGTACCCCCTGGGGTATATTTGGTATACCCCCGAGGGTTCCCGACGTGAAGGAGACCGGCACTCATGGCCACGACAGACCTGACCGCGAGCGAATTCGCCGCCACCATCGAGCAGAACGGGATCGTTCTGCTCGACTTCTGGGCGGCCTGGTGCGGTCCGTGCCGCATGTTCGCGCCCGTGTACGAGACGGCATCCGAGACCCACCCGGACATCACCTTCGGGAAGGTCGACACCGAAGATCAAAAGGAGCTGGCGGCCGGCTTCCAGATCACCTCGATCCCCACGCTCATGGCGTTCCGTGACGGCATCCTGGTCTTCCGCCAGGCGGGCGCGCTCGGCGGGCCGCAGCTCGAGCAGCTCATCGCCGCCGTACGCGGGCTCGACATGGATGAGGTGCGCGCGGAGGTCGCTCGCCGGCAGACGGAGGCCGCACAGTGAGAATCGTGATCGTCGGTGGCGTCGCAGGAGGAATGAGCGCCGCGGCCCGCGCCCGGCGTCTTGATGAGCAGGCAGAGATCGTCGTGCTCGAGCGTGGCGCACATGTGTCTTTCGCCAACTGCGGTCTGCCCTACTACGTCGGCGGTGAGATCGAAGAAGAGAGTTCGTTGCTCGTCCAGACACCGGCGACGTTGCGCGCGGCACTCGCCCTCGATGTCCGCACCCACAGTGACGTCGTCGCCGTGGACACGGCTGAGAAGTCGGTGCGTGTCGCGACGGCCGAAGGTGAGTACGACCTCGCTTATGACGCACTCATCCTCTCCCCGGGCGCTGCGGCACTTCGGCCCCCGCTTCCCGGGCTCGACTCACCGCGGGTACGCACGCTCCGCACCGTCGACGACGCGATCGCCCTCCGCGGCGAGGTCGTGGCAGGCGCACAGTCGGCCGTCGTCCTCGGCGCCGGATTCATCGGTATCGAGGCAGCCGAGGCGCTTGCCCAGCAGGGGCTCGACGTGACGCTTGTCGAACTCGCACCGCATCCGCTTCCCCCACTCGAGACCGAACTGGCGTCACTGGTGACCGCCGAACTCCGGGCCCTCGGCATCACCGTGCGCGCGGGCGTCGGCGCGACGCGTGTGGACGGCGGCGCCGAGTCCGACACCGTCGTGCTCGCGGACGGCTCGACCATCACCGCCGATCTGATCGTCCTGTCGGTCGGTGTCCGGCCCGACACGGCGCCGTTCGAGGCCGCCGGTATCGCGTGCGAGCGAGGCGCCATCATCGTCGACGACCACGGACGCACGTCGGCCAACGGTGTCTGGGCCGTCGGTGATGCAACGGCCAGCGTCGACGCCGTCACCGGAGCCCGGCGTCCGGTCGCGCTCGCCGGGCCCGCGAATCGCGCGGGCAGACTCGTCGCGGACGACATCCTGCGCCCCGGCTCGGCCCGCCGCATCCCGCAGCCCGTCGGCACCGCGATCGTGCGTGTCGGCTCGATGACGGCCGCCCTCACCGGCGCCAACCGCGCGGCGTTGGACGCCGCCGGCGTCACGTACCGCACGCTGCACCTGCATCCCAACCAGCATGCGGGATACTTCCCCGGCGCATCGCAGGTGCATCTGGTCGTGCATGTGCGCGAAGCCGACGGGCTGTTGCTCGGCGCGCAGGCCGTCGGCGCCGAAGGCATCGACAAGCGGATCGACGTGCTGGCCACCGCGATCCGCGCGGAGATGACCGTCGAGGATCTCATCGATCTCGATCTGTCGTACTCTCCGCCATACGGGCAGGCGAAGGATGCGGTGAACCTCACCGGCATGGTCGGCGAGAACGTGCGCGACGGCAAGCTTCGGCTGTGGTATGCGCAAGATCTCGCCGAAGTGTCGGCGTCGGCGCTGATCGTCGATGTCCGTACGGCCGCCGAAGTGGCGACCGGCGTCGTGCCCGGTGCCGTGACGATTCCGCACACCGAACTGCGCCGGCGTCTCGACGAGTTGCGGGATGCGGCGGCGGGACGCCCCGTGCGGGTGATGTGCCAGTCGGGTGTGCGCTCGGCCATCGCCCACCGCGTCCTCACACAGGAAGGGTTCGACTCGGCATCGCTCTCGGGCGGAATGCTGACACTTCGCGCCTGGCTGGGCGATGAGGCGGAGTCGACCCTCACGATCCCGGCGGCGCTGCAGAATGCGTAGTCCCGTGCGTGTCTGCGCCGCGAACCGGACCGACCGCGTCGTGATGGGCGCGTCAGCCGTCTTCGTCGGAGCGGTCGCACTCAGCATGCTCGATCAGCCGTGGTGGGCCCTGCCCGCTGCGTTGTGCGCCGCGGTCCTCGCTGTCGGCGCGATCACGGGCCGCTGTCTCGGTGACCTCATCCCCGTGGACGCCGCGGACACGACACCGACCAACACACTCGGATACGACGAGGCACCCCAACCGATCGCCGTCGACGTGACGGCGGGCTCTTCAGAGAAACGGATGACACCGTGACCACGCACGACCCTGACACACAGAAGCGCATCCTCAACCGACTGCGCCGCGCGCGCGGGCAACTCGACGCCGTCATCGCCGCCGTCGAGGGCGAGAAGCCCTGCCGCGAGGTGGTCACGCAACTGTCCGCCGTCTCGAGCGCGCTCGACCGTGCCGGGTTCGCGATCGTGTCGTCGGCGATGAAGGACTGCCTCGTCGAGCCGGACGAGACGCGCCCGCAGGACGGGCTCACCACCGAAGAGCTCGAAAAGCTCTTCATGATGCTCGCGTGAGCCGCAGGATTCGAAGGAGTCGATGATGTGTCGAGCAGTGACGTGCCGTACCTGCGGCAAGACGACGTGGGCCGGGTGCGGTCAACACGTCGACCAGGTGATGCGGGGTGTCCCGGTGAGCCGGCGATGCGCCGGTCATGAAGCACCGAGCCGCTCGGGGTGGCTGGCGGGCTTGTTCGGCAGATGACCGGTACTGAGCGAGTCAGTCCATGCCGACCACACCGCTGCGGCGCTCGATGAGGATGGTGTTGCGCCACTGACCGGCGAACGGCCCCCGGGCCGAGCGTGCGATCCGCTCGCGATGTCCGACGGTTCGAAACCCCTGGGCCTCGTGCAACCGCAGGCTCGCGACGTTGTCGGCGAAGACCGATGCCTGGATCATCCAGATTCCCGCTGATTCCGTCTCGGCGATGAGCGCCGACAGCAGATCGCGTCCGATTCCGGCGCCCCGGGCGGAACGCGCCACGTATACAGAATGTTCTACGACGCCCCGATACACCTCACGTGTCGAGACGGGCGACACGGCAGCCCAGCCGAGCACAGCACCGCCGCCGTCGACCGCGACGAGCCGACCCAGCTCCAGGCGGCCCGTGTCGAAGGACTCCCACGTCGGCGGCGACGTCTCGAACGTGGCAGAGCCGTCGTCGATCCCCTCGCCGTAGATCCGCTCGACTTCCGGCCAATCGGCGGTCGTCATGCCCCGTACCCGCGTCACGAGCAGCAGCTGCCCTCATCCGTCGAGCAGACACCGGTGGCGGGGAGGACGAGGTCGATCTTCGCCGCGGAGGCCGCGTCTCCTGCGAGGTGCGCGGTGACCGAGCGCACCTGCTCGTATCCGGTCGCGAGGAGGAACGTCGGCGCACGCCCGTAGGACTTCATTCCGACGATGAAGAAGTTGGGTTCAGGGTGGATCAACTCGCGAAAGCCATGCGGGTCGACGGTGCCGCAGGAATGGACGTTCGGGTCGATGAGTGGCGCGAGGCGCTTCGGTGCCTCAACGATGTCGTCGAGCTCGATCCGCATTTCACGGAGCATCCCGAGATTCGGGCGGAAGCCGGTCGCGTTGACGACGATGTCGGTCTCGACCGTATCGAGCCCATCGCCGCGGCGCCCGACGAGCTCGATCCGCTCGCCGGCGCGCTGGGCACGCACGATCTCGAAGCCGTCGACGACGTCGATTTCGCCCCGCCGCACCGCGCGGGCGACACGACTGCCGAGTTCGGCACGACCGGCCAGCTCATCATCGGGCGACGCGGTGACGCGCTCGGCGCGCGACTTGCGGATCAGCCATGTGACCTTTGTGTCGGGCTCGTCGCGCGCGAGTGACACCAGTGCGAGCAGCGTGTTGGCGGCGGAGTGCCCTGCTCCCACGACAGTGACGTGCCGACCCGCGAATCGGGCGCGGTCACGCCCCAACACGTCAGGAAGAGCATGGCTGACATTGTCGGCCACGTCGTCCATACCGATGAGGTCGAGTCCGTTCGATGAAAGGGAGTTCGGTTGACGATAGGTCCCCGATGCGTCGATGACGGCGCGCGCGTTGAGCTCTTCGATGGCACCGTCGGCGGTGCGCAGCCGCACCACGAAGGGTGTCGCCGCGCGACCGGTCGTCCGGGTCCGGTCCATCCCCTCGCGCGAGATGGCGATGACCTCGGTGCCGGTACGGATGTGGGGCGCGAGTCGCTCGTGCGCGGCCAGCGGCGCGACATACTCTGCGACGAGCTCAGCTCCTGACGGAGCACGCTCGGGCGTGGGGAGTTCCCACCCGTCCGACTCGAGAAGACGTCGGGATGCCGGGTCGACGAGGTGCTTCCACGGCGAGAAGAGTCGCGTGTGACCCCAGGCCCGCATGCTGTCCGCGACCTCAGCGCCCGCTTCGAGCACGATGAAGTCGATGTCGCGCTCGACGAGGTTCGCGGCGGCGGCGAGCCCGATGGGTCCGGCGCCGACGATCACGACGGGAAGGTCCGCAAGCGGCCCCTCGGTGGCGACGCGGGGTGCGAGGTCGAGCAAAGTCACGGCATCCTCCTCAGGACATCGAAGTTCATCGATATTCAGTCTGGTCGAGTATTCGTCTCGTGTCAATATCGACGTTCATCGATGCAAGACGCAACGGCCACCGGTGGTGAGGAGGGCGCATGGAGTGAACTACCCATCGCGGGTCCACACCCCCTAGCTTGGGCTGACGTATCGACTACTGGCAAGGCGATACACGGGGGGCGACGACGAGCGAGTGGTTCGGACGGTTGGCCGGAGAGCTGGTGGGCGACGGCATCGGCGTGCTGCCGTTCGGCCGTGCCGCCCACTCGGGCGTCAGAGGTTCGGACAGCACTTCCTCCCGGCGTGGAGCGGCCTCGACTATGTCCTCGACGACGACGTGTTCGATCGGGCCGGGCGGGCTCGCGAAATCGACTCGTGATCACGAGAGATGGATGCCGAGGAAGAGGCGACGACGTGATCGACGGACTGCTCCCCGTCGTCCCGAACGAGCACGATGCCCGATGGGAGCTCGGTGCCGGGATGGCGGCGGATCGATGGTGCCCGCACACGTTCGGAGGGCATCTACCGCGCCGCGCTGGCCGATGAGTCGTGCGGCCTGCACCCGGATGCGGAAACCGAGCGGCGCCGCGTCGCGGGAATGTGGATGCGTCGCGCCCAGGCGAGCAGAGTCAAGTCTTTGCTGTTGCCGACGCACCGCGATCCGCGGGCGGCGGTCGTGTGGACCGCGGCACGCGATTCACACCGACGATACGGAGTCGGCAAGGATCCGTACGGGATCGCTGAGCTTCGCCCTGTCCTGGCTACGCACACTGTGGTGGCCGCTCGACGACGCTACGGCCGCCGTGTGAGCGTGGCGCATGATCAGAGCGCGTGCAACGCCTCCGCGATCGGCGTCGACCCGCTGTTGAACCGGATCGTCCGTCCGACGGTGGCCGGCTGTGCGATCACCTCGGCGATGACGGCTGCGACGTCGGCTCGCGAGACCGATCCGGCTTCCGGCGCGGCCACGTCGATGCGGCCGGTGGGCTCGTCGAGCGTGAGCGCGCTGGGGGCGACGACCGTCCAATCGAGGTCGAGAGCCCGAAGGTGCTCGTCCGCGGCGGCTTTCGCCTCGGCGTAGGCGTAGAACGGGTTGTCGGCGCGCACCCCGTGGTCCCTGTCTGCACCGAAGTACGACACCATCACATAGCGGCGCACCCCGGCGGCGACGGCGGCATCCATCGAACGGATCGCGGCGTCGCGGTCGAGTGCATAGGTCCGGCGCGGGTCGCCACCGCCGGTGCCGGCGGACCAGATGACGACGTCGTTGCCAGAGATCAGATTCGTCAACTGATCCGTATCGAAGGTCTCGACATCGGCGACGAGCGGAGTCGCTCCCGTCGCGGCGACGTCGGCTTCGTGTTCAGGGTTGCGGATGACGGCCGTGACCGTGTCACCACGCCCCGTCAGGAGCGGTTCGAGGAGCTGTGCGACCTTACCGTGGCCACCGATGAGCAGAACGCGAGTCGTCATGCCCCCGAGCCTACGTGCCCGCGCTGCCGCCGACAGACTCGACACCGACCCGAAAGCCCCGGCATCCATTCATCGGAATAGAGTCTGGCGCCGTACTGTTGATGGCGACATGGAACGCTTCGGAACGCTTTCGTTCGGACGCTACGGCCCCCTCGGCGCCGGCCGCCAGCTCACCGCCGGCGACTCGATGCTGCAGGCGATCGACCTCGCCCAGGGAATGGATGAGCTGGGCGTGAACGGAAGCTATTTCCGCGTCCACCACTTCGCGCGCCAACAGTCCTCACCGATGCCCCTGCTCGCCGCCATCGCGGCGAAGACCGAGCGTATCGAGGTCGGCACCGGCGTCATCGACATGAGGTACGAGAACCCCCTCTACCTCGCGGAAGAAGCAGCGTCGGTCGATCTTCTCTCCGGGGGGCGCCTGGCGCTCGGCGTGAGTCGCGGGTCACCCGAAACCGTCGTGCGCGGGTACGAGGCTTTCGGCTACACCGCGTCCGACGACCCCCGGGGCGCGGACATCGCCCGCGAACACTTCGAGCTGTTCCTGCGTGCGATCGACGGCGAGGGCCTCGCCGAGCGCGACACATCGTCGCCGTTCGGGGGCGGCACCGGGATGCAGCGCATCGAACCCCACTCCCCCGGGTTGCGCTCGCGCGTGTGGTGGGGCGCCGGCAACCGCGACACCGCCGAGTGGGCCGGGCGCGCCGGCGTCAATCTGATGTCATCGACGCTACTGACCTCGGCCGATGGACGCCCCTTCGACATCTTGCAGGCCGAGCAGATCGACGCGTTCCGCGCCGCATGGCGGGATACCGGCCACACCGGGAATCCTCGGGTGTCGGTGAGCCGGTCCATCATCCCGATCACGACGGCCGAGGAGGCGATGTACTTCGGTGGCCGCCAGGACGGCGACCAGATCGGCGTGATCGACGGGATGCGCTCGACGTTCGGAAAGACCTATGCGGCCGAACCCGATGTGCTCGTCGAACAGTTGCGCGACGACGCCGCGCTCCAGTCGGCCGACACCCTCATGATCACGATCCCGAGCCAGCTCGGCGTCGAGTTCAACCTGCGCATCGTCGAGTCCTTCGCACGGTACGTCGCCCCCGCTCTCGGCTGGGCCCCGACGACCTCGGGCGCGTGACGCGCCGGACACATCAGCCGCGGAAGTCGTCGGGGTCGACGTCGTTGAGGAAGCGCTTGAACTCGTCCACCCGCTCCTCGGCGTCCTCCTCGACCGCGGTGAGGTCGGGGACGCCCGCCTCGGCCATCACCGCGTCCGACACCCACAGCGGCGCGGCGACCCGCGCGGCGATCGCGACGGCATCAGATGGTCGCGCGTCGATCCGGACGGTTCCGTCCGCCGTGCCGAGCGTCACCTCGGCGTAGTAGGTTCCGTCGTCGATACGGGTGATCTCTACCCGCTCGACGGTGGCACCGAGCGTCTCGATGAGTGACCGGATGAGATCGTGCGCGAGTGGCCGCGGAGATGCCGCACCTTCGACGGCGATGAGGATCGAGGTCGCCTCCAGCGCGCCGATCCAGATCGGCAACATCGAACCCGCGCCGGGCAACTGATCGATCGGCTTGAGCAACAACACGTGTTGGCCGGACTCGTCGAGGGCAACCGCTGCGACACGAACCTGCACCATGGCCGTCACCCTACCGGCGCCGACTGTGCCCTCGCAGGGAACCGGCGCCTCGACCTCAGTCGCGCTGACCGATCTCGCGACCGAGTCGTTGCGATGCCCACACGGGGAGCAATGAGAAGAGGATGACGACCGTCGCGACCACGTTGACCATGCTCGCCTCGTTCGGCCGCGCCATCTGGTTCATCATCCACAGCGGCAGGGTGTCGACACCCGGCGGGGCGGTGAAGATCGTCACGATGACCTCGTCGAAAGACAACGCGAAAGCGAGGATTCCTCCCGCGATGAACGCCGAACGGAATTGCGGAAAGGTGATGAGCTTGAACGTCTGCCACGGCGTGGCGCCGAGATCACGCGATGCTTCCTCGACGTTGGGGCTCATGCGACGCAATCGTGCGAACACGTTGTTGAACACCATCACGATGCAGAAGGTCGCGTGAGCGATGATGATGCCGAAGTACCCGACATGGATGCCGATCGGCTCGAGGATCTGGTTGTAGGTGTTGTTCAACGCGACACCGGTCACGACCCCCGGCAGTGCGATCGGCAGCACCACGAGCAGGTTGACCGCCTGCTTGCCGAAGAACGAGTACCTCTGGAGGGCGAAGGCGACGAGTGTGCCCAGCAGCAGGGCGATGACGGTCGCGCCGAGTCCCACCACGACAGAGTTCAGCAACGCAGCTCGGATCGGTTCACTGACGAGGGCGGCACCCCACCACGTCAATGAGAACTCCTGGATGGGCCAACTCGCGATACGCGCCGCGTTGAACGAGTTGAGCGCCACCAGCAGCAGGGGCGCATACATGAAGATCAGAACGACGGCCACGATCAGCCCGAGGCCGATCTTCGAGGGGAGTGAGAGTCGGAGCATCGGTGTTCCTTACATCCGCTCGAGCGCGCCGGTTCGCTGCACACTCAACAGGTAGATGACGACGAAAGCGATCGGCACGACGGAGAACGCAGCGGCGATGGGCGGGTTCAGGTTGATGTTCGAGGCGATGATGCTTCCGATCATCTGCGTCGATCCTCCGACGAAGCGCGCCGCGATGTAGTCGCCGAGACTCAACGAGAAGGTGAAGATCGACCCCGCGATGATGGCCGGCTTCACGAGTGGGATGACGATGCTTCCGATGATGCGCCACGCACCGGCGCCGAGATCGGACGCGGCGTCGAAGAGGTTGGGTGGCAGTTGGCGGATCGCGGTGTACACCGGCACAGCCATGTACGGCAGCCAGAGGTAGGTGAGGGTCAGGATCACGGTGAAGACACCGAACCCGGGGCCGCTGATCCCCAAGGGTGCGAACAACCAGTTGAAGAACCCCTGCTCGGTGAAGGTGAGTCGCATCGCGAGGATCTTCACGAGGTATCCGGCCCACAGGGGCAACGTGATCGCCAGTGCCAGGAATACCCGAACGCGCGGACGCGCCACCTTCGCCATGAAGATTCCCAGCGGGATGGAGATCAGGATGCTCAGCACGGTGACGGCGAGCGCGATGAACAACGTCCGCACAGCCGTGGTGAAGTACGCCGGGTTGATGAACAGTTGCTCGAAGTTGCGCAGGGTGAAGCCCGGCTCGACCTTGGAAGTAAACGGGTCCGTCGTCCAGAACGCGGTGACGAGCAACATCACCAGCGAGAAGATGTAAATGCCGACGAGCCAGAGCATCGGGAGGGCGAGGAGCCCGGCGACGTGTCTACGTTGCTTCATGTGCCTGCGTTCTCTCGTGCGAGCGGCGATTCCGGCGGGCGAGCGGAGGGGTCCGCCCACCCGCCGGATTCAGATCGTGCGGGTCAACCCTTGACGGTCAGCCAGGCGTCGGTCCACTGCTGGAAATTGGTGCACTGGATGTCGGTCCGGCCGTCGATGCACTGTTCGATCGGAGTCGTCCAGAACCACACCTTCTCGAAGTACTCCTCGTCCGTGGCGTTGTAGTAGTCGCAATGCGCAGCGGCCTCATCGTTCAGGTCACAGAACGCGGCGTTGGCGGGCGCCATGCCGAAGTTCATCGCGATCGCGCCGTTGACCTCGGGCGAGCTGGTGTAGTCCATCCACGCGTAGGCGCAGTTGGGGTTGTCCGCCTCGGCGGAGAGCATCCACGCGTCAGACCAACCGGTCGACCCCTCTTCGGGCAGGACGCTCTTGAACTTCTCGTCCTCGGTGAGCTTGCGCAGCACCTCCCACGACGTGCCCGCGACGGTGTTGCCCCCGATGAACGAGGTGATCTGCGCGGCGGGGTCCGCCCAGTACTCCGAGACGATCCCGTTCTGCTGCTTGAGCAGATCGATCGCCGCGGCGAGTTGGGTCTCGTCGAGCGCGTACGGGTTGGTGATGCCCAGGTCGGGCTCGTGTGCCATCAAGTAGACCGCGGCATCCGCGATGTAGATCGGCGCGTCGTACGCGATGATCTGACCCGCGTAGGGGCTGTCCGCTTCCCAGGCGATGTCCCAGCTGGTCGGCTCTTCGGCGACGACCTCGCTGTTGTACTGGAGGATGTTCGCCCCACGCCCGATCGGAACACCGTAGGACTTGCCATTGATCGTGTCGTAGATCTGTCCCTTCATGCCCTCGACGATGTCGTCGCCGAAGTTCGGGATCAGTTCGAGGTTGAGCGGCGCGACGTCTCCCCCGGCGATGAGTCGCAGGCTGGCGTCACCGGACGCCGACACGAGGTCGAAGTCACCCGATCGCATGAGCTGGACCATCTCGTCGCTCGTACCGGCGACACGGCGGTTGACGACGCATCCGGTCTCATCGGTGAACGCGTCCGACCAGGCCGGCTCGACGAAACCGGACCAGGCGACGATGTCCACCGAGCCTTCGTAGTCGCCGAGTTCTTCGTGCGTCGGCACGTCCGGAACGTCGATCGAGAGTCCGCCGGCGCCGGTGTCATCCGACGAGGTGGAACAGCCGGTGAGCACCAGCGCCGCGACGGCCGCGGCAGCGGCTCCGGGGATGAGCTTGCTTCTCATGAGTGGCTCCTGATGGATAGGGGTGGTGGTTGCAGGACGTCGGGGGCCTTAGGGCAGAGCAGCCGCGTGGTCGGCCTCCCAGGCCACACGGACACGGTCCCCGCGGTCGACGCGCACGTCGGCGGAGGGGTGATGACTGTTGGGTGTCTCGGCGATGATCCGCAGCCCATCCGCGGCGTCCACGAGCACCCGAGTGGTCGGACCCGTGTAGACCACCTCGGCGACCGTGCCGTCGAGGATGACGTCGTGAGGACGCGGTGCGGCATCGCCTTCGATGAGGCGGACGCGCTCGGGACGGATGCTGATCGCCCTGTCGGATCCGGTGAGTTGCGCGGCGAGCGGCGCCGGGATGATGTTCGACAGGCCGAGGAACCGCGCGACGAACTCGGTCTCGGGGTACTCGTAGACCGCGCGCGCCGTGTCGACTTGCTCGATCCGACCGTCGTTGAAGACGGCGACACGGTCACTGAGCGTCAGAGCCTCTTCTTGGTCGTGGGTCACGAAGATGAACGTGATGCCGACTTCGCGTTGCATGCTCTTCAGCTCGATCTGCATCTCTTCGCGCAACTGCTTGTCGAGGGCTCCGAGCGGTTCGTCGAGCAGGAGGACGCGCGGACGCAGGATAAGCGCGCGTGCCAGGGCGATGCGCTGCCTCTGCCCTCCGGAGAGCTGATGCGGAAGTCGATCGGCGACGTGCTGAAGTCGTACCTGCTCGAGCGCCGCGGTGACCGATGCGATGCGGTCTGCCTTGGACTCTCCCCGCACCTTCAGTCCATACGCGACGTTGTCGGCGATCGACAGGTGCGGGAACAGCGCGTAGTCCTGGAAGACCGTGTTCACCGGGCGCTGATGCGCGGGCAGACGCGTGACGTCCTGGTTACCGATGCGGATGCTGCCGCTGGTGACCTCTTCGAAACCGGCGATCATGCGTAGCACGGTCGTCTTGCCCGACCCGGACGGCCCGAGCATCGACAGGAATTCACCGGCGCGCACCCGGAGGTCGAGCTCACGCACCGCGGTCATGTCTCCGAACTGCTTCGTCACTCCGGCCAACGAGACCTCACCGGGCCGGAGCTGGGCGCTCGCGGGGGTGGCTTCATCGACGTTGGATGGCATGTCTGGCTCCTCGGGACGACGTTGTGCTCGAAGCACAAGTAAACCTATGAAACCAGAGGCTATATTTCAAGCGTGTATCCGAATCGTGACGATCGTGAACCGGGTCCCGATGTGATGACGCATCCCTCCCGGCGCGCGGAGCCGCGGGTGAGAAGATGAACCGGTGACGAGCAACCCTCCGGTCACTTCCGGACGCCCACATCGCCTCCAGGGATCGGTGTTCCTGCCGATCGGCGATGCAGGGCGCGCCGAACTGGTCGAGAAACGGATCGCCGAGGCGATCACGGGTGGGCACCTTCGCGCCGGTTCACGCCTGCCCAGCGAGGTCGATCTCGCACGCACGATGGGCGTCGCTCCCGTCACCGTGAGGGAGGCGCTCCTCGCTCTGCGCACCCGGGGGCTCGTCACGACGAAGCGGGGGCGCAACGGTGGGAGTTTCGTTTCCGAGAATGCCGACCCCTTCACGTTCGCCCGTGACACTCTCGCCCGTTCCTCGAGCTTGGCGCTACGCGATCTGGGTGCCCACTACGCCGCGCTCACGACCGCGGCCATCCGCTTGGCGACCCGCAAAGCCGCGCCCCCAGAGATCGACGCGATTCGCGCACGGCTTGCGCGCCTCACCGCGACGTCCGCGCAGCGAGACCTGACCGCGTGGCGTCAGACGATGGACGATCTTCAACTCGAGCTCGTCGCGCTCAGCCAATCGGCACGACTCACCCGAGACCAGATGCGACTGCAGGCAGAGCTCTCACCCCTGCTCCGTCTTATCGACACCGACGAGGCAGGTCGCACCGTGCAGTATGAGGGGTCGGTCCGCGTGCTCGATGCCGTCGCCGCGGGCGACGAGAACGCTGCGGGAGCGGCGATGGAAGAGATGGTCGGCGACCTCGTCCGGCTGCTCGAGTCCCTCCGACTGTCGCTGGACGAGGCATGAACGCGGCGGCGCCGGGAGCCGAGGCACGCCGCAGTCCCATCCGACTGTGTACGATTCGTGACACATCTGCGACATGCGCCCGCCAGACGAACCACGCTCCACCCGCCCGAGAAGAGCCGTCATGACCACCACCATCGCGCGCACCACCCCCGCTGACTCCGTGATCGATGAGGCCGCCGACATCGTCGCGGCCTACTTCTCCCGCCTACTCCCCGTCCTCGAGTCGCACGCACAGCAGCTCTCCGCCCAACTGGATGGCCTTGCATCCGAAGGGCTGACCGCCGCACGCGTCGACGAACTCGTCAAGCCCCACGCGGGCGCGATCATGGACGACGCCGGCGAGCCCGTCTACGGTGCGGGGTTCATCGCCACGGTCGACCTGCTCGACGACGCCCCGAGTCATCTCGCCTGGTGGCAGGGCGAGGACAGACGCAAACTCGTCTTTCCACCGCAGTCGGTCAAACAAGGCATCGACTACCGGGAGCTTGAGTGGTTCCGCGTCCCGTTGATGTCCGGACGGTCGCACATCGCGGGGCCTTACGTCGACTATCTCTGCAGTGACGAGTACACGATGACCGCGGCCACCCCCGTCCGCGCCGGTGGCCGCTTCGCCGGAGTGGCCGGACTCGATGTCGTCGTCGAAGCGATCGAGCGGCGGCTGACACCTCCGCTGCGTGCTCTCGGCGCAGAACTCGTCCTCGTCAACGGGGTCGATCGAGTGCTCGTGTCGACCGACCCACGTTACGGCGCGGGCGATGTGCTCCGTCCCGCGCAGGCGGTCGTGATGACGCGTCGACGTTGCGACCAGGTGGACCTCGACATCCTCGCGCTCGCCTGAACCGGGCGGCCACACCCCGGGCTACTGCGCGAGATTCAGATGCATTCATCTGAATAATTCAGCAAACACTCCAGATCCGTCCAGAAAAACCGGGCAGACTCTCGGACTTGTGCCCGCGCGTGTGGGTACGCGCGCCTCCTCAGCTTCTCCGGCAGGCGCAGAAGATCGATACGGAACCCGGATACTTGATGAGCTTCACCGCGCCCACTGCCTCTGCCCGCCGCCTTCGTCGCCTCGCTGAGCGCCGCGCCCGCCGCCGTCCGACCCTCATCGCGCTGGGCGTCGCGGCAGCCGTTCTCGCCACATCCGGTTTCACCGGCGCGATGCCCGTGTCGCAGGCCGAGGCAAGCAGCACACTCGCGGGATACTCGCTCGCTTCCTACTCGAGCACGGTGCGCACGGCCGCCGCGATCGCTGTTGAAGATCCGGTCGCCACCGCCGAGGACGTGCAGGATGTCCTGGACGCTGCGGACGCAGCGATCGACGCCGCCGACACGGTCGAGTCGGACGTCGAGTCGGCGGACCTCGACGTCGAGACCGACATCGACGACATCGTCACCGACGACCTCGCCGACGCGGTCGGCGCCCTCGAGAACACTTCGACATCGACGCACGAGATCCTCGTCACGACCCTCTCCGAGAACGTGACCGAACTGACCGCCGACGTGCGCGAGGACGTCGCCGAACTGCGTTCAGACCTCGACGACGCGATCGCGAAGAAGAAGGCCGAAGAAGAGGCCGCCGAGAAGGCCCGACTCGAAGCCGAAGCGCGCGCCGAGGCAGAGCGCGAGGCTGCCGCGCAGGCGTCGTCGACCCCGGTCGCCGCTGCACCGCCCACGGCATCCTCTGGCGACAACAGCCCGGCGGGCGCGCAGGCGGCCGCGTACGGGATGCTCGGAAGCTATGGCTGGGGCGACGACCAGTTCGGTTGCCTTGTGTCACTGTGGAACAAGGAGTCGGGCTGGAACTACCAGGCCTACAACGCCTCGAGCGGCGCCACCGGCATCCCGCAGGCTCTGCCCGGAAGCAAAATGGCCAGCGCAGGCGCCGACTGGCAGACCAACGCAGCGACCCAGGTGCGATGGGGGCTCGGCTATATCGCCGGACGCTACGGTTCGCCGTGCAACGCGTGGGGCCACTCGCAGTCGGTCGGCTGGTACTGACCCCGCGGGCCACTGCGGCCTGAGGTCGCCGGCCCGGGGTCGCCGGCCTGAGGTCGCCGGCCTGAGGTCGACGGCCTGAGGTCGACGGCCTGAGGTCGCCCAACCCGAAGTCGCCCGGCCTGAGGTCTACAGCTACGAGGCCGCCCGCAACCCCTGAACCGACTTCGCCGGAACCGCGTCTCAGAACGGCGCTGCGAGGTGACCGGTCGGAGCGTTCCCGCGCGAATCGTCGCCACCTCCGACCTCGCCGTCCGGATGGCGTCCACCACTGGGGCGGAAGATCGGAACCGCCCGCACCGGACGCACGATGTAGCGCCTACCGACCGGTGAGATCCACTCGATCGCCCCGCCGGATCCGGCGATCTGACGCACCGCCCAGCCTCCGTGGTGTTTGACGGTGTGGTGACCCTGACAGAGTGGGGCGAGATTGTCGAGAGCGGTCGATCCTCCGTGTTCCCACGCGACGTTGTGGTCGATCTGACATCGCGCCGCCGGCATGCCGCACCCGGGAGCCATACATCGCTCGGCCCGCCACGCGACGAGCTTGCGCAGGGCCGGCGGCGGTTGATACCTGCGCCGCCCCACCGAGAGCACCATGCCTGTCTCAGGATGGGTGAGGATCCGCATCCACCCGTCTGCCCCGCCGCAGAGCGTCCGCGCCATGTCGATGGGAATCGGCCCGATCCCCTCGACGGATGCCGGCTCACCGCCGGATGAAGCGATGTCCGCGTCGAGAAGCGACAGCGCAGGGACCGTCACGGCCACCGTCGCACGGATGCCCCGTGCTTCGGAGGGGTGCGCCGAACACGATCCGTCGATCAGCAAGTCGGCGACGATGTCAGCGCGAAGCTGGTCGAGCGTCCGTGTCTCACCCTCCACCGCACGGAGCACCTTTGCCATCGCGGTCGCGCGCCCGTAAATCGCGTGGGCTTCGACGGCGGGAGCGAACACGTGGATCCAAGCCATGCCGTCGTCGACGGTTTCGACCGCCACTCGGCGCTCGGTGAGCGCGCGTTCGTGTCGCTCCGGCAGTGTCTCGACGCGCAGAGATTCGACGAGCTTCTTCATCGCGCGCCGGAAGGGTCCCACGGACTCGACTTCGGCCAGCTCGATGCCGCGTGCGAGCACGCGCTCGCGGTGCGCGGGCTCCACGGCGTCGACCGCCTTCACGAGGATGTCGGCATGCTGCTCGGTCATGTCAGCGCGATGAAGAGATGTCGCGATCGACGGGTACCGCATCACCGCGCCCTCTGCGAGCGCGAGGAGTTCACCCGCCGCGTACTCGGTAATGCGCAACGCGGACGCGAGCTCGAGACGCAGTGATCGCTCGACGATCTCGACCGAGACGCCGTAGCGAACCGATGCGATGGCATCGGCGTGCATCCGCGCGATCCGCATGAGCCTCTCGGCCGCGAAGATCGCCACCATCGCCGCCGACTCAACGACGAGATCGAGGGGCTCGAGCGGCTCAGACTCGAACGGCTCCGGCGATTCGACCGGCTCCGGCTCGACCGGTTCAGGCTCGACCGGTTCGGGCTCGCCGACGGAGGACGCGGCATCCGCTCGATTCGGTTCGAAGCTCATACCCGAAGGCTAGAACATACCTCCGACATTGAGCCGCGGTATGGGCACAAAACCTGGCGAGGCGAGCGCGAGAGCTCACTGTCCGGTGTCGACCACGTCAAGTGGGATTTCTCGGGTGGGATCCCATTGCTCGGTCCACCCCAGGCGATCGAACAAACGATCGAGTACCATGCCGGTGAACCCCCACACGAGGTGACCGCCGTCGACGACGAACGCGGGCCCGCGCCACTCGTGATCACCGCGGCGAATGACGGTGACACCGCGCCGGGCCGGATCGAGCAAATCGGCGACCGGCGCGCGGAAGACGGCCGACGACTCCGCCTCGTCGACGACGCCGACAGGCGACGGATGCCGCCACCACCCCACGACCGGGGTGACGAGGTGTTTCGAGAAGTCCAACGGGATCTCATCGAGGCTCCCCAAGACGTCGACACCGCCAGGGTCGAGGCCCGTCTCTTCGCGGGCCTCCCGCAGTGCCGCACCGACGGCCCCGTCATCGCCGGGGTCGACCCGCCCACCCGGGAAAGCGACCTGGCCGGGGTGCGAACGGAGTGTGGTCGCGCGGGCGAGAAGGAGCACGTCAAGGTCACGCCCCACGGCCAGCGCCTGCGCATCGTGATCGGAGGGCAAGTCATCGAGTACGCCGAAGAGCATCAACACGGCCGCCTGCCGCGCCTGCGGCGGTTGCGGCCTCCGGCCGAAGACGTCCTGGCCAGACCCCGCAGCGCGCACGAGCGCCGCGAGCTGCTCACGTGCCCCGACCGTTTCGGTGTCGTCGTCCATCGGCTTCAGGCTAGTCCCGGAGGTGGCTCTCAGTCGTGGGCGGCGTGGGTGTGCATGCGCTCGCCGCTCGCGTTGAAGATGCTCAGCACCTCGGCGGGGGCCTCACCATCGGCATTCATCGCGTGCGGGGTGCGGGTGTCGAATTCCGCAGCTTCGCCGGGTTCAAGCACGATGTCCTGCTCCCCGAGGCGCAGACGCAGACGGCCGCTCAGCACGTAGAGCCACTCGAACCCGTCGTGCACGCGCATCTCGGGCAGCTCATCGACGGGCGGGTAGGTGATCTTGTAGGTGCTGACGGGCGAGTCTTCGAGGGTGAGCGGTGCGACGACGTGCCCGTTGCGACGGACAGCGGGGCGCCGCACCCGCGGATCGGCGTCCGGGCGGACGAGGTCGTCGATGCGGACACCCAACTGTCGCGTAAGGGGCACCAGTAGCTCCAAGCTCGCCTGCCGCTTGCCCGACTCGAGCCGCGAAAGGGTGCTGACCGACATTCCCGCCTTCGCTGCGACGTCCTCCAGCCGAAGCCCCTTCGCCTGTCGCGCCGCACGCAATCGGGGCCCGACGTTCTCCACACCCGTCGCCATCGCGCCTCCTTGCCAATTTCGCAATCCAAGTTGCGCTTAAGATACACCACCGCGCACGCTGTATCCATGACCAAATGGGATGTCATCGTGATCGGAGGCGGCGCCGCGGGGCTCAGCGCCGCCCAGATGCTGGGAAGAGCTCGTCGACGCACACTCGTGCTCGACACCGGATCGCCGAGGAACCGCTTCGCTGACCACATGCACGGCGTGCTCGGCAACGACGGCACACGGCCGGCCGACCTCGTCGCCCGTGGGCGGGAGGAACTCGAACGCTACGGCGTCGTGCTACGCGAGGCGGCTGTCACACGCGTCGACGAGACCGAACGCGAGGTCGTTGTGACACTGGACGACGGATCAGCCGAGCACGCCCGCGCCCTCGTGATCGCAACCGGGATCAGCGATGAACTTCCTCCCATCCCCGGGATCGCGGACCACTGGGGTTCGGGCGTGCTGCACTGCCCCTATTGCCATGGCTGGGAGGTACGCGACCGGAACCTCGGCGTGCTCATGGTGTCGCCGCTCCAAGCCCACCAGGCCGAACTCGTGCGCCAATGGAGCGACGACGTCGTCGTGTTCGGAACGGTCGAGCCCGCCGTCCGCGCTCGACTGCACGCGCGCGGGGTCGAGATCGAGGAGACCCCGGTCGTCGAGGTGCTCGGCGACGAACAGGTCACCGGGGTCCGCCTCGAAGATGGCCGCACCGTGCCGATGGACGCGCTGTTCACGATGGGCACGCCGCGCCCGCACGACGCGTTCGTCGCGCACCTCGGGCTCGAGCGCTCCGACACCCCCGTGGGTTCCTTCCTGACCGTCGACCCCGCCGGCCGCACCAGTTCATCGCGAATCTGGGCCACGGGCAATGTCGTCGCTCCGATGGCCACGGTGCCCGTCGCCATGGGCGCGGGATCGACCACGGGCGCTGCGGTGAACTGGGCGCTCGTAGAAGAAGACGCGCAGGAAGCGGTGATGGCATCGCCGCGTCAGTTCTGGAACGGACGCTACGCCGCCCAAATGTGGTCGGGAAAGCCCAATCACACGCTCGTCGACCTCGTCGCCGACCTGCCGCCGGGGCGCGTTCTCGATATCGGATGCGGTGAAGGTGCCGACGTCATCTGGTTGGCGCAGCACGGCTGGGAGGCCGTGGGTGTCGACATCTCGGACAACGCGGTCGCCCGCGCGGCCGAACACGCGGCCGACGCGGGGGTGGCTGCGCGGTTCGTCGCGTCGGAAGACCTTCCGGCAGCGGATGTCGGGGGCCCCTTCGACCTTGTCACAGCGAGCTTCTTCCATTCACCCGTCGACTTCGATCGGATCGGCATCCTTCGGCGAGCTTCCGAGCTCGTCGCGTCGGGGGGCCGGCTCCTGGTGATCTCACACGCGGCGATGCCGTCTTGGGCACCGGAGGGACACGACCACCCGTTCCCCTCACCCGAGGCGGAGCTTACCGAGCTGGCTCTGGACGACACGGCATGGACCGTCGAGCGCGTCGAGACACGCACCAGACCGGCGACCGCCCCCGATGGCACGGCCTCCGAGCTGGATGATGCGGTCATCCTGCTCCGCCGCGAAGCGGACTGACCGACCGCTCGACGTCAGGGGCGCTGCGCGCGGTAGTACTCCAGCAGCGCCTGGGTCGACGCATCCTGCGCCGCCAGCGCGTCGGCATCGCCCTCGATGGCGGGCGCGATCTGCAGAGCCAGCTGTTTTCCGAGTTCGACGCCCCACTGGTCGAACGAGTTGATGCCCCAGATCGTGCCCTGGGTGAAGGTGATGTGCTCGTACAAGGCGATCAGCTGACCGAGCACCGAGGGTGTGAGCGCCGGGCCGAAGATCGACGTGGTCGGGCGGTTTCCAGAGAACGTCCGCGCGGCGATGAGCGCGCCGGTCGTCCCTTCGGCCTCGACCTCGGCTGCAGTCTTGCCGAACGCGAGCGCCTTCGTCTGCGCGAGGAAGTTGGCCAGGAAGAGTCCGTGGACGTCGCGCCCGCCGTCCTCGAGGGGATATGCCGGGCGAGCGAAGGCGATGAAGTCGGCGGGGATCAGACGCGTTCCCTGGTGGATGAGCTGGTAGAACGCGTGCTGTCCGTTGGTGCCCGGTTCGCCCCAGAACACCTCACCGGTGTCGGTGGTGACCGGCGAGCCATCCCACCGCACGGACTTGCCGTTCGACTCCATCGTGAGTTGTTGGAGGTAGGCCGCGAAACGGTGCAACTGCTGGGCATACGGCAACACCGCGTGTGACTGGGCGCCGAGGAAGTTGGTGTACCAGACGTTCAACAGCCCCATGAGCACCGGAACGTTGCGCTCGAGCGGGGTCGTGCGCACGTGCTCGTCGACCATGTGGAAGCCCGCGAGCAGCTCGCGAAAGGCGTCGGGACCGAGTGCGATCGCGAGCGACAGCCCGATCGCCGAATCGACCGAGTACCGCCCACCGACCCAGTCCCAGAATCCGAAGGCGTTGGTGGGGTCGATACCGAATTCCGCGACCTTGTCGAGCGCCGTCGACACCGCGACGAAGTGGTGGGCCACGGCATCCGTTCGGGATGCGTCATCCGCCCCGATCGCGCCAACCTCCGCGAGCTTCGCCCACAGCCAGTCGCGCGCGAGGCGCGCATTGGTCAAGGTCTCGAGCGTCGTGAACGTCTTGGACGCGACGATGAAGAGGGTCGTCTCGGGGTCGAGCGCGGCGGTCTTCTGAGCGAGGTCGGTCGGGTCGATGTTCGAGACGAAGACCGCGTCGATCCCGGCGTCGGCGTACGGCTTCAGCGCTTCGTAGACCATCACCGGACCGAGGTCGGACCCTCCGATACCGATGTTGACGACATGTGTGACCTTCTTTCCCGTCACGCCACGCCACTCGCCTGAGCGCACACGGTCGGCGAACGTTCCGAGCCGATCGAGAACCTCGTGCACGTCGGAATCGATGTTCTGCCCGTCCACGACAAGGGCCGGATCGACGTCCTCGGGGCGACGCAGCGCCGTGTGCAGCACAGCGCGATCCTCGCTCGTGTTGATGTGGGCGCCGCCCAGCATCGCCGCATAGCGTTCCGCGACACCGGTCTCTTCGGCGAGCTTCACCAGCGAGGCGAGGACCTCGTCGGTGACGAGGTTCTTCGACAGATCGACGTGCAGATCACCGAGCGTATGCGTCATCCGGGTGACCCGCCCCGGATCGTCGGCGAACCATGCCCGCAGGTCGGGGGCGAACGCGTCGCGCGCGGCAGACAGCTCGCTCCAAGCGGTGGTGGACGTGGGATCGATCGGCTCAGTCACAGGCACCACGCTAGCGACACCACCGCGCCGATGCACGAAGCCGTGTCACCGGGGAACGGGTGTCAGCGGCCCGCGCGCCGCGCAAACCACCCGGCGAAGAGCGCGTGCCCCAGCGGAACCGCCGAGAGCGCCATGAGCACCGTGCCGAACACATCGTCGACCGGTCGAAGCACCGCGCCCGCGATCGCCAGTCCCGCGAACACGACGGCCGAGATCACGCGGCGCCCTGCGCGCTCCAACGACGCAACGCGGCGCTCGAGGCGCGGGGTGTCGACGGCGAGCTTGCCGTCCTCGAGACGCGTCAACACCTCGTCGACCCGCTGCGGCATCCGCGCGACGAGGGCTGCGGTGGATGTCACCCGCGATGCCAGGTCGCGCACGATGTTGCCCCGTTCATCGCGTAACAGACCAGCGGCGTAGGGCTCCACCGCATCCCACACGTTGAAATCGGAGTCGAGCGAGCTGCACATCCCCGAGGTGAGCGAGATCGCTCGCACGATGAGCAGGAAGTTCTCGGGCAACTGGAACGGCATCGCGCGCACGACATCGCCGAACTCCTCGGCGAAGTCCCGCAACTCACGGGGATCGACCTCGGCCAATTCCGATACGCCCATACCGCCGAAACGCGCGAACAGCTTCGTCATCGCCCGTTCGAGCTCAGCGGTGTCCGCCGATGGCAGGAGCGCACCGATCTCGGCGATGCTCGCGACCATCCCCTTGCCGTCCCGCGCCGCGACGGCGATCAGCACACGCCTCAAACCCGCCCGCAAGCGGTCGGGAACCACGCCCATCATCCCGAAGTCGATGAAGGTGAAACGCCATCCGCGCGCGGAATCCGCCACCGGTGTGACGAACACATTGCCGGGGTGCGGGTCTGCATGGAAGAACCCGTGCACGAAGAGCTGATCGAACATCACCGCGGCGAACGCGTCCGCCGCGTCCTTCGGGTCGATGCCCGCGGCGCGCAGAGCGTCGACGTCGTTGATCTTGATCGCCGTCACATCGGCGAGGGTGAGCACGCGACGGGTCGTGCGCTCCCACACGATCTCGGGCACGGCGACACGATCGTCGTCCACGAAGTCAGCGCCGAACCGCTCGGCGTTGGCAGCCTCTTTCAGGTAGTCGATCTCGTCAAGACTCGTCTCGGCGAACTCCTCCACGAGCGCAGGTGCGTCGACGTGATCGGACACCACCCGTACCCGGCTCAACCAGCGCGACACCCTGCGGAGAGCGGCGAGGTCGACGTCGACGATCACGCCGATGTCAGGGCGTTGCACTTTGAGGACGACGTCGGCGAATCCGACCTCCTCCGCCTCAGCGGGCGTGAGGCGCGCACGATGGGCTTGTCCGAGGGATGCCGCAGCCAGGGGCGTGGGGTCGACCTCGGCGAACGCCCGCTCCAGCGGCACTCCGAGTTCGGCCTCGGCGAGCGCCCGCACCTGGTCGAACGGGACCGGCGGTACCTCATCCTGTAGGCCCTCGAGTTCGCGCGTGATCTCGGGCGGAAGCACGTCGAGCCGCGACGAGAGGAATTGCCCGACCTTGATCATGAGGCCACCGAGATCCACCGCGAGAGCGTGGAACTGCTCGGCGACGCGCTGCATGCGCGCCGATCGATGGCGGGCGGCCATGCGTGCAAGTCCGAGCCTCGGAAGGACGAGCTCGAACCACCACGCCACCGCGAGATGACGTGCGGCGAACCTCAGGATCCGGCGATAGCGCGCCCGGGATCCGTCTCGCATGCCGCCCCCTTGTCGCCGACCTCGTTGAGGTGTCGCCGGGGCCACTCCGTCAGTCCCGCGCGAGGATCGCGAACAGCTTACGGCGTGCCTCATCGAGCACGGCGACCGCCTCGTCGATCTGTTCGGGGGTACCGCTGCGACCGACCTGCATCGCCGCCTGCGCGAGCGTCGCACCCGCCTTCGGCAACGCCGATGCGCGGGCCTGGTCGCGCGAGGACGAAGACTGCCACGGCGCCGCATCGGCGGCATCCGCCACTTCACGCCCCTCTTCGGTCAACGAGTAGGTCTTGCGCCCGTTCGATTCTTCGGACTGCACGAGACCTTCGTCGGCGAGCAGCTGCAGCGTCGGGTAGACCGAACCGGCGCTGGGCTTCCATGACCCGCCGCTGCGCTCTTCGATCTCACGGATGATCTGGTAGCCGTGCATCGGTTGCTCGACGAGGATCGCGAGGATCGCCGCACGGACGTCGCCGCGACCCATCCGCGTCGAACCGGAGACGCGCTTGTCGAACTCTTCGCGCAACTGATCCATCGCCTCCCAGATGCCGCCGAGTGGCCACCCCTGGCCACCCCCGCGAGGGGTGCGTGCACGGTCGGATCCGAACGGGAAGTCACTCATGACAGCCTCCTGAGATGTGTCGATGGATGACTCGACGATACATCGCCGACACCGTGAACGATATATCGCTATATGTCTTTCACAGCGAACACCCACCTCGTGCCGAGTGGCGCCCTCCCTGCCGATCCGAGCGCAGTACCGTCACGATATGGCGGTTCGGAACACGCGCAGGGCCCGCGCGGCGAGACGCCGGTCGAAGAGGGTCGCGGCGTCGGGCAGCGACCTCACCGACGAGCAGTGGTTCCGCATCCTCGAGGCGTGGGGATGCTGCGCGTATTGCGGCGCCGACGGCACCGGGCTGCAGAAAGACTGTGTGCTCCCGATCTCTCGGGGCGGTCGTTACACGCTGGACAACGTCGTACCGGCATGTCGCTCGTGCAACGCGAGCAAGAGCAACGACGAGGTCACGTCGTGGATGCGGCGGCGCCGGATGGACGAACCGGCGTTCCTCGGCCGGTGGGTCGCGGTGATGACGACACTCCGCGAGCCGTACGATCAGGATCTGTGACCGCACCCTCTCCACGCATCGGCATCATCGTGACGGATGCCTACCCGATCGAGGACCCCGACCACGACACTCCCTTGCTTCTCGAGTCGTTGCGCGCTCGCGGCGCCACCGCAGAACCGGTCGTGTGGCACTCAGATGCCGCAGACCTCACCGACTTCGATCTCCTGGTCCTTCGCTCGCCGTGGGACTACCCGCAGCGCCCCGACGAATTCCTCATGTGGCTGGACCGCGCCGAACAGGCCACGCGCGTGGCGAACGAGCCTGCGACGATGCGCTGGAACCTCGACAAGTTCTACCTCGCCGACCTCGAACACGCGGGTGTCGCCGTGGTCCCGACGCGCTACTGCCGCAGCCGCGCCGACGCCGAAGCGGCGATCCGCGCACACCGTCGCGTGGTGGTGAAACCGACCGTGTCGGCGGGAGCCAAGAACACGGGCCTGTTCGATGCAACCGACCCGCGCGCTCTCGCCTTGGCCGAGTTGATCATCGACGGAGGCGGCGTGGCGATGGTGCAGCCCGAGATCCCCGAGTTGAGTGCGGGAGCCGAGAAGGCGCTCTACGCGATCGACGGTCACTTCACGCACGCGATCGCCAAAGGCGCGCTTCTCGACCTCGGGGGAACGCTCATCGGCGGTGTGTACATGGAGAACCCTCGACGTGTCGATGCCACCGCGTCCGAGCGCCTGTTCGTCGAGGATGTCCTGCGCGCCGTCGCCGAGGTGACCGGCGATGAGATGCCGCTCTACGCCCGCGTCGACACCGTGGACTCGGCCGAGTACGGGCTGGTGCTGCTCGAAGTGGAACTCGTCGAGCCCGCTCTCAATCTGCACGTCGCGACCGACGCC
This sequence comes from Microbacterium koreense, assembly GCF_042677105.1. NCBI lineage: Bacteria > Bacillati > Actinomycetota > Actinomycetes > Micrococcales > Microbacteriaceae > Microbacterium > Microbacterium koreense. The sequence goes on along the minus strand of NZ_JBHTIM010000001.1, from coordinate 1,168,793 downwards.
ATCGACGTCGTCGCCGACGCCATCCTGCGCGCGGCCGGACGGGAGGCGCTCAGCGCCGGATGAGCCGCGCGATCAGCCGCCATCCGACGAGGCCCACCAGCAGAACGGATGCGGCCACGATGACGAAGGCGACCTCCACGCCTCTGTCGACGAGGATCCGCAGCAACATCCCACCGACGACGGTGATGATCCAGATCGGGATGCCGGAACGCACCGGGGCGAAGGGTGCCCGCCACGCGCGGGCGAGAGCCCATCCGATGATCAGCGCCAGCAGGAAGGTCCACGCCGTCTCCCACAAGCCGATGAAGACCTCTTCGCCGTGGCTGGCGCGTCCGACGGCCGCGAACGCCGTGACGATGACGGCGTCGATGAGGAACGCGACGATGATCGGTTTGGCCGGGTAGGCGGGGGCGCTGTCCACGACGTCATGCGGGGAAGACTCGGTCACCCCTCCAGGGTAATCACACCGCGGATGCCCACCCTGATCGGTTGCGTCATCGCCACCGGGGCGCCGAATCGATCCGGGCGGATAGTGTCAGAGAGTCAGCGACTGAGAGGAACCTCCGTGAGCCCGGCCGACATCGACGCCCGCACCGCGACCGACCTGCGAGAAGCGGGAAGTCTCAAGTGGACCATGTTCCCGGACACGATCGGCGCGTTCGTCGCCGAGATGGACTTCGGGGTGGCCCCGGTGATCCGCGATGCCGTGACCGAGTCTCTCGTGGGGCTGAGCGGCTACCTGCCCCCGCACCTGTCGCGCGCGATGTCCGCGGCGACCGCGCGCTGGTACGGCGAGCAGTACGGCTGGGGCATCTCCGCCGAACAGGTGTCGCCCATGCCCGACGTGATCACCGCATACGAAGCCGCCATGGCGCACTTTTCCGCCCCCGGCTCCGCCATCATCGTGCCGACCCCCGCCTACATGCCGTTCCTGACGGTGCCACCGAAACACGGCCGACGCGTGATCCAGGTGCCGAGCGTCGAGGTCGACGGACGCTGGGTGATGGACCTCGACGGCGTCGCGAAAGCGTTCGACGACGGCGGCGGCCTCCTCGTGCTCTGCAACCCCCACAATCCCCTGGGAACGGTCGCCACGCGCGATGAACTCATCGCGGTCGCCGAACTCGTCGAGGCGAAGAACGGTCGGGTGTTCTCAGACGAGATCCACGCCCCGCTCGTGTATGCACCTGCCCGTCACGTTCCATACGCATCGGTGTCGGATGCCGCGGCCTCCCATACCTTCACGGCGACCTCGGCGTCGAAAGCCTGGAACCTCGCGGGTCTGAAGTGTGCGCAGGTGATCGTTTCGAACGACGCGGATGCCGCGATCTGGAACGACGTGGGACCGTGGGCCGGTCACGGCACCTCGACGACCGGGGTCGTCGCGAACATCGCCGCGTACGCCGACGGCAAGCCGTGGCTCGACGAGACCCTCTCCTACCTCGACACGAACCGCCGATTGCTCGTCGACCTGGTCGCCGAGCACATGCCGAAGGCGCGGGTGAGCATGCCCGAAGGTACATACATCGCTCTGATCGACCTGCGCGCGTACGGGCTGGACGGCGACCTCGCGGCCTGGTTCCGCGCGCACGCGGGCGTGGCCCTCACCGATGGACTCGCCTGCGGCGACGCCGGCGCAGGCCACGCCCGGATCGTCTTCGCACTCCCCCGCCCGCTCCTGCAAGAGCTCCTCACCCGCATGGGCGCTGCCCTCGCCGCCCTGGATCGTGTCGCGTAGCGTCTCTTCACGGCGCGGTCGATTCACGGCTCGCTCCCAGCTTCATGGGACCAAATCGGCACCGCGCGTCGTTACGTCTAGAGAAGTTGCCCGCGGGCAACACCGAACTGTCTTCGACCCCACAAAGGACGGATCATCATGAGCACCGACAACGGCACCATCACCCAGCGCCCCGGCACCGAGACCGCTGTTCTTGCGGGCGGATGTTTCTGGGGCATGGAAGACCTGATCCGCCGCCAGCCCGGCGTACTCGACACGCGCGTCGGCTACACCGGCGGCACCAACGACCACGCCACGTACCGCCACCACCCCGGCCACGCCGAGGCGGTCGAGATCGTCTTCGACCCCGCCGCGACGACCTACCGCGACATCCTGGCGTTCTTCTTCCAGATCCACGACCCGTCGACCCTGAATCGCCAGGGCAACGACGTCGGGACCAGCTATCGATCGGCGATCTTTCCGCTGTCCGAGGAGCAGGAGCGGGTCGCCCGCGAGACCATCGCGGATGTCGACGCGTCGGGACTGTGGCCGGGCAAGGCCGTCACCACGATCGAAGAGGCCGGCCCGTTCTGGGAGGCCGAGCCCGAGCACCAGGACTACCTCCAGCGCATCCCGAACGGATACACCTGCCACTTCCCCCGCTCGGGGTGGGTTCTTCCCCGCCGCGACGCCACCGTGTGACGACGAGCGGACGTCGCGCTGCCCTCAGGCCCGGGGCATCCGTTCAATCGTCAGGGGCATCGGTCGAGCGCGATCTCAAGGGCCCGCCGGTCGGCGTCGCCGATCGGGAGATCCCAATCCGAGAGCACCGATACGAAATCCTCCGCGTAGGCGCAGTGCGCTTCGCGCGCGGGCGGCATCCAGTCGGCGGGGCCTGAGTCGCTCTTCGACATGTTGAGCGAGCCATCGGTCGCCTTGAGATTTGCAGGATCGTTCGCAAACGCCCTGCGTTGATCGTCCGACCACGCGTCGGCCCCGTGCCGCCAGGCCCATGCGAGAGGGATGAGATGGTCGATCTGGACGAGCACGGAAGTGTCGGTGCCTGATGTGAACGCGATCGTCTCCAACGAGTACGGGTCGACGAGCACCCCTTCGAGCACCTTGCATCCGTTACTGTCGGCCTTGATGTTCAGATCTGTGAGGTCGCGACGAAGGATGTCGTTGCGGGTATCGCAACCGTTCCCGTCCTCGTCGTACCACGCCTGTCCGAACAGCGCGCGGTCATAGTCCGACGCGAGGCTGCCGCTGAGCGCAGGGATGGCGTCGAGAAGGCTCCGGGACTCACTCTCGCTCGGGTTCGGAGCGGCCGGGCTCGCGGTCGGCGCGGGTGAGGGGTCTTCGGTCCGCGTCGCGGGGTCGCTCGTCGACGGAGCGGCCGTCGCGGTGAAAGCCGGCTGTGCTGCTGCAGGTGGCTGTGCTGACATCCACGCGACGACAGGCATGGTGATCATGAGGATCACCGCCAGGCCGACGACGACGAAAGCGATCAAGAGAGCCCCTGGGACCCCCTGCGATCGATGAAGGCCTCCGGAACGAGCCATCACAGTGGGTACCGGTGGGCGAACGGCGAGTCGGCGTCGAGGTCCCCGTCCCGGGCGAGGGGGTAGCGATCGACGAAGACGCGAAACCCGACGCCGTACTCGTCACGCCGTTGCAGCGCATACGCTTCGTGCCGCTCGGCATCTTCGTACTCGCGCAGGAACAGCAGGTATTGGATTTGCGCCCAGGTCGCCATCCCCTCGTATACAGCAAGACGGTGATGCGCACCGTATCGGTCCTCGATCTCCTTCACATCCCAGTTGAGGTACTGCCAGATGTGGGTCAATTCGTGAGCGATCGTGGCGATCGCTGCCAGCTTCGGGGTTCCGTTCTCGATGTAGAGGGAGTATCCATCGCGTGCCTTCTCCGCGAATCCCAACACCCGCGCATCGACACCGGGTGTCGGCTCAAAGCGCTCCCCCGTCTTGCGCGCGATCTCGCGAGCGTTGACCATGCGCACACGCAGCGCGGTCTTTATCGACACGCCGAAAGCGATCTCCATGGTGCGCTTCGTGGACTCATACAGCTCTCGGAAGTCCTCGCCGGTGCGGACGACGGTTCGGCTGCAGCGCATGCACCGTTCTCGGCCGTCCTTGAGCCGGTCGTACTCGCCACCCATCAGCTTCATGAAGCAGAAGTCACAGTAGCCGGCGTTCATCGGCTCGAAGCTGAACCGGCGCCGAGCGTGCGTGGCCACCGCGTGGCGCGCGCGACTCAAATAGCCGTCCGCGAAACCCTTCTCACGGAGGAAGGTGAGAGTCTCGGCGGGCTGCAATCCCTCTGCGGCATCCGCGCCACCGAAACGCAGATATGGACTTCCGGTCATTCGTGCGCCCCCTCCCCCGCCCGCTGATGAGCCTGACCTTCGCCCTCGTCTGACCTCGTCCCGCCGGCGTCGTCGGGCGGTCGAGGCTCCTGGATGCTTCCACTGCCACGATCGGTGCCATCGGGAGCCGCCAGACTGCCGTGCTCCTCCAGGCTGACGGCACCTGCTTCCGAACGTCCATCGATGTCTCGCTCGACGTCGACCTCCGATTCGGCATAGTCCACGACCAACGGGACCGCGCCTTCCTCTGCAGCGGGGGCGTCACGGTCGATGTCGTCGGCGATCGCGCCGGAGGGCGCGTGCCGCGCATCAGTCGGTGTCTCCTCGTGTGCGCCGGAAGTGGACGCCGCGTCTTCCATCGCCGGCACGGGAGTAACCCGGCGAGAGGTCGGGAACAGACCAATGGTCCACTGCCACAGCCTCCGCCACCACGGTCGACGTGCGGGTGCTCGAGGCGACGTTTGGGCGCTGGCGTCTTGCGCTGCGGCGATACGACGCCTCTGAGCAAGCTCTTCCGGCGTGTCATCCGGGAACTCCGGCACCGCAACGTCGTCGCCCCGCTTCGGAGCCGGTTGTTCGTCCCGCGGCGCAGCGTTCCACTCCAGATAGTCGGTGACGATCTCGAAGAGGCGCCGCCAGTTTCTCTCCACGGCGATCAGCAGGCCCATGTCGATCGGGCTGTCCTCCACAAGGTAGATCGCGTCCGGATCTGCCCCGTCACCGATCGTGAAGCCGTCGAGGAGGTGACCGACGGTGTTCGACTCGTCTTCCGTCAGTGCGACGAGATAGTGATGCGCGTCGGGAAAGACCGTGACGAACAGCTCGTTCAGGAGCACGGCGATCGTCCGACGGACCTCCGCAGTCGAGCCGGGAAGGGTGATCGCGAGGATCTCCTTGCCGTGGTGGGTTCGTGAGGGGATTCCTGAGATGAGCGTCTCGCGCCCGCGCTGAAGGTCTGAGCGTGCCGGCAACTCGATGTACCCGAGCGAGCTCACGTGGATCGTGGCGAACAAGCGCGTCAGCGCCACACCACCCACCGTCAGCCGAGCACCGGTGCGTTCGGATTCTCGGAGGCTGCCGAGCTCGAAGACGCGAAGCTGCCGATAGGTACGCCGGTCGCGAATGTGCTCAGCGGCGCGTCGAAGAACGACGCCGCTGCGCCTCACGTCGTCGCCGATGCTCAACACTTCGTAGTATTTGCCCGCGTACGTGACGAACTGTCCGGGCAGGAGCGACTGGTAAACGAGCCCATAGAGAGTGGAGCCGAGGTAGTCCCGACCCTCCGCCTCATCCTCGACGAAGAAGTACGCCGCGTGAAGCCGCTCGACCAAAGCATCGACGGCGGTGCCCGCCGGAATGCCGTAGTGCCGTTGGAGGACCGGATCTCCGTCGGCGTCGGTCGGTGGCGCACCTTCATCGACGTTCATGCGAAGGAGGAGGTGCTCGACGCCCGCGTGCAGACGGGCAAGCTCCCGCAGCATCTCGATGACCGGAGGCTCTCGGTCGTCATCCTCGGGGGTGAGGGTGGGTGGCTCGACCGGTGGAACGACGCGTCCGGTGAGCTCGAACTCGCGTGCAAGTGCGGACTCGGTCATACCGAACGTACGCAGCACGAGCAGGAGCCGGAGCACGAGGTTCCGTTCTGTCCGCGCGAAGTCCGGCACGATCGAGGGGACGGCCTTTGCGTCGGCGGCGAAGATGCGGCTGTTGGCGACCATGTAATCACGCAGCAGATAGTCCTCGCTGATGAGGTTGATGAACCCTTCCGTGTCGGCGCGGGTCGCGTACAGCCGAACCGTCTCATAAACGTTGCGCATCTCGTCTTCGACGATCAAGAAGCGCCCGGGAGCGCGGGCAACGTCCCAGGGGTTCGAGCGGGAGTGGAACACATCGGCGAACGCGTGCTGCGAGAGGTCGAGATCCGCGAAGGCGTTGATCTGGCTGTAGTACTGGCCGGCGATCCACATCATGTCGTGGACCGGAAAGGCATCCGACCCCACCCATTCCACATCCGAGACCTGGTACTTCAGCGCAACGGCACCGATTTCGGTCCCCATGCCGAGATAGCGACTCACCGCGGGGAGCACCTCTGCGTGCATCGAGGGTCCGTCCGCGCGCCACACGATCTCAGATGTCACACCTCGTGGGAGCGATGGCGCGACCACATCGGTGAGGTCGACCTTGAGCAGGTGCGACAACGCATCGACGAGTCCGTCGTGGTTGCGGTCGAACGCAGCGAAGACGGGTGCTCGATCTCCAGCACACCGACCGAGGACGACGCTCAACCCGAGTTGCCCCGTCGCGAGAGTTCGCGATGGCTCAGCGAGGATGACGTACTCGACATCGCGGAGGAAGTCGTCGTTGGCTTGGATGAGATCGAGATTGTGGATATCGGCGAAGCGCAGAACGCCGACGTCGAGATCCGACGGGGTGATCGTCGTGAGCTGCTCGACACGCCACAAGCCCGGAATACCGGTCACGTCACGCAGACCCGCATCCATCCACTCCACGAGATCGGTTGCGATGGAGTCCCGTCCACTGATGATCAGACACTTCCGGTATTGGAGAAGGTGATAGTAGGCGGGAAAGACGACATAGGGGGTGAGGTCGCCGTAGAACGGGTTGCTGATCAAGGTGCTGCGCCCGCGCATCAGGTCGGCCGACGCAGCGACGAGGTTGGTGTCGAGGACGACTCCTGACCGCTTCAGACGTTCGAAGTACCCCGCGACGAGCCTGTCGACGTCATCCGATGAGTGCGCGAGAGCGCTCAACTGATCGAATGTATGCGACGCGGCCGAGGAAGCGAACTCGACACCATCGTCCAGCGCGCGCCCGGGGAACGTCTCGGTGAGCACCTCTCTGAGTCCGGCATAGTCGGTCACACGGTCTGCGGAGTCCTTCTCGCCGAGCACGTCTCGTCGGAACTCAGACTTGGTGAGGCCGTCGATGGCGAAGAAGCACTCACCGATGACGAGAACGGCCATTGCGGGAAACGCGATCGACTGGAATCCCGGCCAGGTTGGGTACATCCCGGCGAGGGTCAGCAGCAAGATCATCAGAGCCATCGACACCCAGTAGAAGGTGCGAAGGTACTGACGAAGCATTGCACTTCGCGATCGGACGAACCACCCTGCGTAGTCGACGTCGAACCGGTACACGCCCTGCACCACCGAGCTACCGAAGAAGTCCTCGCCCTGGAAGATCCGGCTGAACACACTCCGAAGAACGAGTTTGATGATGAGGAACACGAGCACGATGGCGGTGTTCTCGATCGCGTACTGCCACGTGGTGTCGTACAGACCGCGCAGGAACGGAAGGAACCCGAAGAGTCCTCGCAAGAGTTCGTCGATCCGTGAGTTGAGACCGTGGAGTGCGATCAGCGCCACGACGGCGAAGGCCGCCGCGATGACCGGCATCGGGTACTGGCGCACCCGGATCGATCTCGACATGTTCACGGCGCGGACGATCAGGAGTACACCGACCACGGGGAGGACGAAAACGGCCTGGCGGAGGAATTCGGGCATCACATCTGCTCCGCCGGGTCGGGTGCGAGGTGGTCGTGCTCGAAGAGACGGACACGCTCGAGTCGGAGACGCGTGATGAAGTCGTAGGGGGCGAGTACGTGCTCACCGGAGTCGTTGAACGCGGCGTTCCTGTTGCCCGTGGGGAATCGGAAGAATGACGCGAGCTCGCGTTGATCGTCGACGTCGAACTGCGCGAGACCCGACGCGACCCGACGCACATTCAGCGGCTCGCCCAGCGATGTCATGATGCGCTTCTCCGCGTCGAACGCCGAAACGACGTCCCGCCGGACTGCGAGGTATCGCCGCTTGCGCAGCCGCTCGAGTTCCTGGATGCGCCCCGAGTTGATGAGTGTGGCCCTCGCGTGCATGTAGGTGGTGAGCCCCGAGAGGTACTGGCCGAACGCGGTCGCGCCGTTGTTCACCCCCGCGACGAAAGCACGGAGGGTGCGGTTCACGTCCCGCAGGAGCGCGATCAGGCGCCGCCGCATCCACCACAGCGCGGCAAGTCCTGCCATCGCCAAGAGCACGATGACGGTGGCGACGACGAAGACGCTCCACGTCGCGACCTCGGCGTTTCGCCCGAATGCCTGAAGCATGTACGGCGTGAGTGCACCGAACCAGACCGCGATGACCAGCACGGAGGCCACACCGATCGTGCGCAGCGACATGCGCTCCGAGATGTGGCGACGCACCGTCGCGTTTTGCTCCTCGAGCATCGTCGTCAGGCGCTGGCGATCGAGGATCTCGGCGGTCGCGGGTTCGGTCAGCGATCGCACCCGCTTTGACAGCTCGTCCTCGATCTCGTCACGGTCGATGTCGGTGAGCACGTGGACGTCGTGGAAGTACCGGCGTGAGGATTCCCGCGCAGTGTCGACAGCGCGCGCGAGAACACGCCGTGGCCTGCGGACGAACTGCGTGGCGTTGACCTGGACGTGATCGAAATCCGCTGCCCAGCGCGCGGACTCACTCCGGGGCGAGTCGGATGCAAGACCGTACCCGCCCGTGCTGACGGCGATGTCCGCCCCGCCGATGCTTTCGAAGTCGACGCGGATGACCTCTTCGCGGAGCAGCTCTGCGACGTCCGTCTCCGGCGGACGCTCCGGTCGGCTGATGAGACCGTCAAGGTGCTCGCGTAGCGATGCCAGTCTGCTCATGTGCTGATTGAGCAGGTCACCCAAGAGGGGCTCAGAGAACTCGACCCCCAGTTCGTAGACCCGCTCTGCCTGGAAGGAGCTCGGAGGCAACGCGTTCACCGCGACGGTGAGCACCGACAGCCAAAACCGCAACTCGTCCTGCTCATATCCGGAGTTTTCGGGGTTGAGGAGGTCGTAGACGGCGAACCGCGTCGCCGCGGGATAGTCGTTGCGTTCGACGAACCGGGAGGCGTGCTGCTCGGTCTCGGTGAGCCACGCGCGGTGCAGCGCAGCCGCCTCATCGGCGTCCAGTCGCGAACGCGTCGAGATGAAGATCACCTCGTCGGGGTGCACTTCTTTCATCCGATATCGCTCGCGCAGCTCGGCGTGTCGCCGCATCTCTTCCTCGGTGTACGGCTGCTCCCGAAACTCGACGCGGACGTCGCTCTTCGTCCGACCCAGCGCGCTGAGCACTTCGTGGTAGTTGTCGCCTTCCGCACTCTCCACACGCGTTCCGTCGCTCTCGAGGTAGCTCACGATCGGAATGAATTCTCGGGCCGTCAGCGCCGGGTAGCCGAGGAGTTGGTGCGCGATACGCACGAGCGCGTGCGGTGAGTCGGTGAGCGCCAGTTGCGACCGTGTGTTGTCGACGAAATCGAACGGATTCTCGGGATCCCGTGCGTGGTCGTGGTGATCCGGTGTCGCATGGTCGACGACGACCGCGCGCCACGCGGACTTGCCCCGGATGATCTCCTTGAGTTGCGGCAGCGCCTGCAGCGACGTGAGGGCACGGTCGGACTCGTTCCACTCACAGAAGGCGATGTCACCGCGCTCGCGGAACGGGTCGAAGAACGTCTTCGATTTGTCGAAGATCGCCTTCGCAGACTTGCTCAGGAAGATGACGGTGAACACGTCGGCCGGTGCCTCACAGCTTCTGGAGGCGCTTGTCGAGCGCTTCGACACGATCGACGGCTCCGCGCAGGTGAAGCTCGTCGAGCGTCATCACGAGCGGCCGCAGGATGCTGCGAAGCTTTCGCGTGAACGGCAACCCGTCGCTCTCGAGGTACGCGCCGATGTTCTTCTCGAACGCCGCGAACTGTTCGAGAAGAACCCGCTCGATGACGGGACGCGCGTCTCCATCGTCCTCGACGGTTTCGATCTCGTCGATCACAGTGCGCAGGAAGTCGGCGACCATGTCATAGACCTGCTCCTCGAAGTACAGATCCTTCGGGACGGTGAGCGCGTAGAACGCCGCGATATCGAAGAGCGAGAAGTGCGCACCCTTGAGTGCCGGAACGATCTCTTCGAGTTCGGGGAGCGCGATTCCCGAAGCGAGCGAACGCGCGAAGCGCGTGTCGTCGAACGACACCGTACGGGCCTCCTCCCGGAGGATTCGGGCGTAGCGATCGATGACGCGGGTGATCTCGCTGACCGCCACCGGATTGATCGTGAGAGCGTCGACGACCTCGTGGAAGTGATCACACGGAGTTCCGTTGGATACCACGAAGTCCTTCGCCGCTTTCCCTTCGCCGTCGTACTGGTAAACGCGATGATCGGCGTGCACAAGCGACCACTGGATGCGCTCGTAGACCAGCCCGAGGAAGAGCGCGCCATTGATCGCCGAAACCTGCGCGGCCTGATTCCCCTCGTCGAGGTCGGGCAGCTGCGACACCCAGTGCCAGCGTCGATCGATGTGCGGCGTGATGACCTTGGTGGTCTCCACCGAGGGCTCGATGTCGGAAACGAGGCTGTAGTACGCGGAAAAGTACTGCCCAGCGGGACGGTTCTCCGTCGCGTGTACGCGGGCCGGCGAGTACTTCGACAGGTCGCGAGCCCGGATGCCGTACATGGCGTTGTAGAAGAGGATTTCCTGCGGACTGATGTCCTCATCCTTTTCGCCGCCGTAGTTGCCGAGCTGCTCCGCGATGAGGCTCTTGCGTTTCGGATCTGAGTCGCCCTCGATGACGGGATTGTATGCGCAGGCCTCGATCGGGTGACGCTCCTCGCCGAGGGGTTGTTCGAGGAACGGCGCGGCCAGGCGCTTCGCCTTGTCGATCTCACCGCGCACGTAGTGCGCCACCTTGTCGGCCTCGTAGTTCTTTTCCGTGATCCTGTACTCGCGCTCGAGAGCGTCGATAACGTCGATGTCGATCTGGCTGCGGTACCGCTCCATCACCTGGTCTGAGAAGTACCCGAGCATCGTGTTCTGGTACAGGTCTTGGAAGAAGTTCGCGTCCTTGCCGTCCGTCAGCATCGAGTAGTCCCGAACCTTGGAGTAGATGCGTTCGGCGAGTTCCGAGTCCACACTCATCACTCCGCCTGTGTAGGGCATCGAGTCATACAGGCTGTCGAGGCATTCGGAGGATGCCAGGACGTAGCGCGTCGTCGAGCCCTTCAGATCGTCGAACTTGGTGCGCTGGAGGTCGACGCTCGTCTGTAGACGCTTCAGGTTTCCGCTGAGCACCTCGAAGAAGGTCTCGAACGAACGCGACATCGACGTTGTATAGGTGATCGCCTCGTCGAGGACCTTCGCGTACACCGTCTGGTCCCGAAGCTCACCGACCTTGCGGATGTAGTTCTCGAACTTGTCGGCCAGTTCTTGAAGATCTGCGCCCGGCTTGTTGCGGAGGCGCTCGCGCATGCTGCGTTTGCGGTTGATCAGGTCCTCGGGGCTCTCGATGTCTTCCGTCCCGGGGTCGTCGAAGGCGTTGCGCTCGAAGTTCGCGAAGAACTGCATCGTGCTCGCAAGCTGCGTCTCGACCTGCTGTTTCTGCTGCTTGAGACCCTTGAGCGTCTGGTAGAGGAAGAAGCGCGCCGACACCGGGTGCACGAAGTTTCCCGTCACCTTGTCGCGAAGGTACGTCTCGAGCTGATGTTCGGCCTTCTGGCGGATGATGCCGGGGTTGTCCGACTGGAACATCGTGTAGCCGATGAGACCGGCGGTCTCCTCGGTATCTCGTTCCACGATGTCGTGGAACTTCTTCAGCTCGTAATAGGCACCGACATAGTCATCCGCCTCAGCGGTCTCGGCGAGCGCCGAAACCCGCGCCACGGCGTTCCGCCGCAACGTCTCCTGCGAGGGCAGGGATGCGTTCTTGAGCACGTGGCGGTGAAGGGCGCTGAGGTACTCTCCCCAGCGGTTTCCGACGACCGAAATGCCGTCTTCGTCATACGCGAGACACTGGCTCTGCACGGCGCGGGCGAACGGTTCTTTGTTCTTCGCGTTCTCCTCGACCGCGCCGATGAATTCGGTGGCGATATCGAGGTCGTGTGCCGTGTATCCCCGCTCTCGCTGCTTGGCGAGCGCCTCTTGGCGGTCCTTGAACTGATCGTCGAACTTGAGCCATTGGCCGGACAACGCGAGGTTCGCCCACCGCAGACCCACGACGTCGCGCACGTGAGCCCACGGGTAGACGAGTCGCGAAGCTCCCGCGCCGGCGTAGCGGTTGCGCCCGTCGTTGCGGATGACCTCGCGCAGGACGTTGTCTTCGCGCGAGTTCGACTTCTTCGACATCGGTCCGATCGACTGCGTGTAGATGCATGTCGCGGCGTGATCGAGATACGTCGCGAAGGAGTCGAGACTGCCGCCCGTGGAGTTCTTCGCGTCGAAGAGGAAGCAGAAGTCGTAGGGCATGGCGCTGATCGGCTCGACACCGTCCGCGCCCATCTTCGGGAACTCGAAGACGAGACCGCGGTACTGCGGCGGCAGAGTGTTGTCGCCCTTCATAAGGAATGCGTCGAGCTCGCGCACCGCGGCGTACGCGTTGACCTGCAGGTTCTGCTGCTCCTCCGTGGCTTTGATGACGGAGTAGAACACGTCGGGCTGCACGAAGAACCCGCGCGTGATGGCCTTGGCCTTGGGGTACTTGGTGCGCAGGTAGTTGGCGAGGTACATCGCCACCGAGAGGATCAGGCCCGAACCCGTGCCCCCCGCGAGCGAGCTGGTGATGATGACACGGAGCGCTTGCTCTTCTTGGTCCTTGTCGATGCGGAAGAGCTGCTCGATCGCGCGGTGGAGGCCGTCGAGATTGCCGCCCTTGAGCGTTGTATCGAACGCAAGCCGCGAGATGGCCCGAACCTGAGCCGCGCCTTCTGTGAGGGTCTTGCGGTTGAGCATCTCGTTGACCGGGAACCAGTTGTCCCGCGCGTTGGTGTTGATGTTGAGATACTCACCGACCGTGTTGCGTGTGGAGGTCTGCACGGTGTGGATCTCCGGACTGTTCTGGCGGATTCTCCCCAAGTCGTTGATGTCGGTGTCGAAGACGACGAAGGCGATGCGCTCAGACTGACTCGAGCCGCTCTCCGCCACCTTCTCGGCGACGTTCTGAACGATCTTGGATCCGGTACCGCCGAGTCCGAGGATGAGGGTGGGTGCAATGGGCATTCGAGGGGTCCTTCTCGTGAGGGGTCGCGAAGGCGAGGGTCAGTTGTTGAGGTAGAGCTCGTACCGCATCTGATTCGGCACGGTCGCGGTGATGTTCGACGACGGACTGAGCGTCGGGGGCTTCTTGGTGTCTTCGTTGATGTCGGATCCGTTGATCGCGACGTTCTTGCGGTCGGCGATCTGCTTCCAATTGAGGAGCGTCATCTTGCCCCGCCGGCCCGCCTTCAGCTGCATGGCCCGGAAGCCCGGTGCGCCATGCGGGACGTACACGAGCGTGGCGCGATCGGCGACATACGGCAGGAACTTGCGGCCGAGTCGCTGCCGGAACTTACCCGTGCCGTTCTCGGACTGCATGCCGATGTTCATCGGCACCCCGGTGACCGTCGGACTCGGCTTGATCTTCTTCGAGAAGCGCGGCTTGACGATGTACCCGACGATGATCGCGGCGACGATCAAGCCCAGAAGGATCATCCACCCGATCGTCGCGAACCAGTGCGCGAGCCGTTCGTACCACGGAATGTCGTCGACGATGGTGAACGTCATCGTCTGGTCGGCGTCATAGGGTTGCGTGTCGTAGGTGTGTTCAACAAGCACAGGGACGTCGACCGTTCCAGTAGGGACTCCGTAGACATCACCATTGGCGGCCCGTGGCGTCACATGGATGATTCCGATCTCATCCTTCGAGGGGGCGACATCGAAGGTCAGCCCGTCTACGGGGCCGACCTGGATCGATTCTTCCTCGACCGTCGCCCACTCTTCCGCTGTGAAGGCGTTGAGCTGCCCGGGCTCACCCAGTCCGTAGTAGAGCTCAACCGGGCCGGGCGGGGGGGCGGCGAGAGCGAGGTCGCTCGCGTTGTACGTCTCGGGCGCCACATCGAAACCCGTGTCACGCGTCGGTTGTCGTACAAGCAGATCCCGGGAGCTCTCGACCACGTGTCCTTGAAGAAACTCCGCTGCAACCGTGAGCTTCGCCGTTCCGGCTTCGAGCGTGATCTCGTCTCCGGATTGAAACTCGGTCGTACCGTCAGGGGAGCCGGCATCCGACTGAACGGTTGCACTGTAGTCGACGTGCCCGAGGACCGTTGACTCGATCGACTCGAAGTAGTCGCAATTCTGGTCCACGAACCCGAAGCTCACACTGTACGTACCTCCGACGAGGTCGTCTTCGGTGACGAGTTCGCCGTCCTCGTTTCTCAGCTCAACCTTGAAATCGACACTGGGCTTGAAGAATGCAGCGATCTCCTCCGTGCCGTTGACCGGGAGGTGGAACGTGCCAGCGGGGACATCCGTGGCGGTCGCAAGAACCCCACGCAGCTCTTTATCCGGCGTTGGCTCAGTCTTCCCGTCGACTGATTCGTTTGGCGCCCACTCGACGATGACCGTCGGTCCGAACGCGGGGGCGATTGCGGCATCTTCGCCTTGAGCAAAGACCAGCACTTCGGCAAGATCGACGTCTGGTGTAATGGTCCTCTTGTCATCGACTTCGATGGGGCTTCGCTCGAAGATCAAGTTCGCGAAGTCGGTCATCTGATCGAGAACGTCTTCGGAGTCCGGCGCGGCACGGCTGTGGACTCCGAGATCATCTGAGCTCTCGAGCTCTCGCGCTTCTTCACCGATGGAGAGGAAAGCGACCCGCCGGCGCTCGCCGTCCGTTCCGTTTGCGACGAAGGTGTCGAAATCAGACTTCACCTGCTCAACCTTTCGGTCGGGGAAGTCACCATCGGAGAGGACGACGAGCCACTTGTTCTCCGCGTCCGCAGTATCGAGGTCGGCGGTAGCTCTTCGCACGACGTCATACGGCGTTCCTCCGCCGCGGAGTTGCAGCTCGTGGACCTTCTCGACGCGAGCTGTCGAGGTCTCCGAACCGGTGATCGTGAGCTGCGGGGCACCACCACCGTTCAGCAGGTACACGTTGAGCGTGTCCTCAGGCTCCAGCATCGCCGCGAACACCTCCACCGCGTACTTGGCCTTCGACCAGCGGTCTCGAGGAGCATCGTCCTCGTCGTAGAACATCGAGCCCGAGTCATCCAGCACGAGGTTGATGTACCGCTGCGGTGTTGCGGGGGTGTACTCGCCGTTCCCGCACGATGCGCTATCCGCCGACGCGCCCGTCTCACTGGTGGGCTGATCAGGCGCGGGCGCGAAATCCGTACACCCGGCGAGAAGAAGGACGGAAGCGAGCACTGCGGCAGCCGCGGCCGCCGCTCGGTTGCGTCGCGATGGCGCCCCGTTCGTATGAGCCATCCGGTACATGGCCCCACCCTCCTCCCGCGTCGTTACGGGAGTGTGAGCGGTTCCACGTTCTCTCGTCAGATGAGAACGGCATGACCCCCGAATGCATTCGTCAACATAGGGCACCCCTCAGACATGAGACAACTCTCATTTTTTATGACGGCACATTTTCAACCGACGTGGTACTGCTCAGGACGTCGCTCAGCGCCCGTATTCTTCGAGCCAGCGCAACCAGACCTCGCTGAGGGTCGGGTAGGAGGGGACGGCGTGCCACAAGCGCTCGATCGGCACCTCGCCGACGATCGCCGTGGTCGCGGAATGCACCAACTCTGCCGTGTCGGGGCCGACGAAGGTCGCCCCCACGATCACGCCTCGCTCTTCGTCGACGATGGCCCGCGCGTGGCCGCGGTAGCTGTCGGCGTACGTCGCCGCCCCGCCGAGCGAGGCGAGGTTGTAATCGAGTACGCGGACGGCCAGCCCAGCCCTCCGTGCCGACTGCTCCGTGTGGCCGACCGAACCGGCCTCCGGGTCGGTGAAGACGACCTGCGGCACGGCCGAGTGGTCTGCCGTCGCAACGTGGCGTCCCCAGGGCGCGGCATCCAGGTCTTCGCCGAGAGCCCGCGCCGCGATCGCGTCACCCGCCGCACGCGCCTGGTACTTGCCCATGTGTGTGAGAAGTGCCCGATGGTTCACGTCACCGACCGCGTAGAGCCAATCCGTGCTCGGCACGCGCAGGGTGTCGTCTACTTCGAGCCAGGATCCGGGTTCGAGTCCCACGGTCTCAAGGCCGATGTCGGTGGTCTGCGGCGTACGCCCCGTGGCGACGAGCACCTCGTCGGCGCGCACCTCGTTTCCGTCGTCCAGCGACACCACGACACGGCCGTCCTCGCCGCGGTCGACCTTCTCGACGCCGACGCCAGTGCGGATGTCGACGCCCAGAAGCGTGAGGGATGCCGCGACGTGCTCACCGACGAACGGCTCCATGGCGCCCAGAATGCCCGAGCGCGCGATCATCGTGACCTCGCTTTGCGCCGACGCGAAGAACGTCGCCATCTCAGCGCCGACGACACCCGCGCCGAGGATCGCGATCGATGAGGGCACATCCTTCACCGAGGTCGCCTCGCGACTCGTCCAGGGCGCGGCGTCTGCGAGACCGGGAACATCCGGCACGAACGCGGCCGAACCCGTGCACACGGCAACCGCATGACGCGCGGTGAGCAGCGACTCGGTCCCGTCCGACGCAAGGACCGCCACTTCACGCTCCGCACGCAGGCGGGCGTGACCACGCACGAGCGGGATTCCGGCGGAGTCGAGCCACCGCACCTGCGAGTCATCCTTCCAATCGTGAACGATCTCGTTGCGGCGACGCAGGGTGGCGGCGACGTCGATTCCCGAGGTCACCGCCTCGGACGCGCCGGCGACGTCTCGCGCCGCTCGCAGCGCGGCCGCACCCCGCAACAGGGTCTTCGACGGCATGCATGCCCAGTACGAGCACTCTCCTCCGACGAGTTCGTGTTCGACCACGACCGCTGTGAGCCCCGCTTTCACGACCCGGTCGGCGACGTTCTCCCCCACTGCTCCGGCGCCGATCACGATGACGTCGTACTCGTTCGCATTGGTGTCCATGGCCTCACGCTAGCGGTCCCGCCCGCGGTTCGGACCATGAACCAGAGGATCTCGATTTCGTCAAGGGTGTGCCATGACGTGCCCGATGTCGTCGGGGTGTGCTTGGCTGGAAACCCGGCGAAAGGAAGCCATGGCGATCGAGTTCCGGGCAGTCACGAAGAAGTTCGCCGACGGCACGATCGCCGTCGACGATTTCTCGCTCACCATTCCCGCGCACAAGACCACGGTCCTCGTGGGGTCGTCGGGATGCGGCAAGACGACCCTTCTGCGCATGATCAACCGCCTCGTCGAACCGACGTCAGGGGTCATCGCGATCGACGACGAGCCGATCGCAGACCGTGACCCGGTGAAGTTGCGCCGCGGTATCGGGTATGTCCTGCAGAACGCCGGGCTCCTCCCCCACTTCAGCGTGACCGACAACATCGCCACCGTCCCCGTGCTCAACGGGGTCTCCAAAGGTGCAGCTCGCGAGCGCGCCCTGGAACTCATGGATGTCGTCGGGCTCGACCGTAGCCTCGCCGATCGCTACCCCAGCCAACTCTCCGGCGGTCAGCAGCAACGCGTCGGCGTGGCACGCGCGCTTGCCGTCGACCCGAACATCCTCCTCGCCGACGAGCCCTTCGGCGCGGTCGACCCGATCGTGCGCAAAGAACTGCAGAACGAGATCCTGCGCCTGCAAAGCCAGCTCGACAAGACGATCGTGTTCGTCACCCACGACATCGACGAGGCCTTCCTCCTCGGCGACCAGGTCGTGATCCTCGAGAAGGGCGCCCACATCGCCCAGGTCGGCACGCCCGACGAGATCATCGAGAACCCTGCGAGCGACTTCGTCGCCGACTTCATCGGCGCCGAACGCGGCACGCGGGCGTTGCACACCAAGAAAACGCCGCACGGCACGGTGCTGGTCGACGCTGCCGGCCGCACGCAGGGCGTCCTCGTCGACGCCCCGGAGGCTGACTCGTCGTGAACTGGGTGATCGACAACCTCGACCTCATCGCGCAGTTGACCCTGGTGCATCTGCAGCAGAGCATCATCGCGGTGTTCATCGGCTTCGCGCTCGCCATCCCCCTGGGCTGGGCGGCGTTCCGGTTCACCCCGCTGCGGGGAGCGGTGCTCACCACCGTCGGCCTGCTCTACACCGTGCCTTCGTTCGCTCTGTTCGCGATCCTCGTCGCCGTGTTCGGCATCCCCTACATCTCGACGCTGAATCTCGTCGTCGCCCTCATCATCTACGCCGTCGCGATCATGACGAGGTCTGTGGCAGACGGGCTCGCCTCGATCAATCCCGCCACCCGCAACGCCGCGATCGCGGTCGGCTACGGTCCGTGGCGCCGCTTCTGGACGGTCGAGTTCCCGCTGGCAGGTCCGGTCATGCTCGCGGGTCTGCGGGTGACGGCGGTGTCGACCATTTCGCTCGCTACGGTCGGCATCCTGATCGGCGTCCAGAACCTCGGCTACCTCTTCACCAACGGCGCGCAGCGCCGCATCATCCCCGAGGTCCTCGCGGGCGTGGTCGCCGTCGTCGTCGTCGCGCTCGTCATCGACCTCCTTCTCGTCCTCGCGGGGCGCATGCTGATGCCCTGGACTCGCCGCACACTTCCGGTCCGCACGCCCCGAAAGGCGGTGGCGGCATGAACCTCTTCGTCGAAGCGTTCGCCTGGATCTTTTCGCCCGAGCGCCTCACCGGCACGCTCCCGGTGCCGACGGCAATCGCCCAGCACCTCGCCTACACATTCTCCGCGGTCCTGATCGCCGCCCTCGTCGCCGTTCCACTGGGGTGGCTGATCGGGCACACCGGCAAGGGCCGCGAGATCGCCGTCTTCCTCTCTGGGGCAGCGCGCGCCCTCCCTTCGCTCGGAC
This sequence comes from Microbacterium koreense, assembly GCF_042677105.1. Classification (NCBI taxonomy): domain Bacteria; kingdom Bacillati; phylum Actinomycetota; class Actinomycetes; order Micrococcales; family Microbacteriaceae; genus Microbacterium; species Microbacterium koreense. Next base: position 1,149,931 of record NZ_JBHTIM010000001.1, on the reverse strand, counting down.
TCATCCTTTTGCTCTACCTCGTCTTCGGAGTGCTGTACACGACCGAAGCCGCGATGGTCGCGTTCGTGCTCCTCGCGATTCCATCGATCCTTGCCGGGGCCTACGCGGGTATCGAAGCCATCGATCGCTCGACGATCGACGCGGGACGCGCGGTCGGCATGACGGGGTGGCAGATCCTGTGGAAGATCGAGGTGCCGCTCGGACTGCCGCTTCTCATCGGGGGCCTCCGATCGGCGACACTGCAGGTCGTCGCGACCGTGACGATCGCCGCATACATCAATCTCGGCGGCCTCGGCTACTACATCATCCAGGGCATCGCGCTGCAGCAATTCGACCAGATCCTCGGGGCATCGATCCTCGTCATCGCACTCGCCCTGGTGCTCGACGGGCTCTTCGCACTTCTCGGTCGCCTCGTCCAGCCTCACGGCGTGTCGCGACGCCCGCGCCGCCGCGACCGCTCACGCACCCGATCCCTCGCCGTTCCCGCACCCGCCTGATCCCCACCCATCGGAGGTTCACATGTCCCGTTCACGCAACCGTTTCGCGCTCGCGCTCGGCACCCTCGCCGTCGGAGCCCTCGTCCTGACCGCCTGTGGCGGATCGTCGGATCCACTGACCGGCGGCGGTGACGAAGAGATGACGGATTCCACGACGATCAACGTGGGCTCGCAGGCCTACTATTCGAATGAGATCATCGCCGAGATCTACGCTCAAGCACTGGAGAACGCCGGATTCGACGTCGACCGCACCTTCAGCATCGGGCAGCGCGATGCCTACATGCCGTCACTCGAAGACGGCACCATCGATCTGTTCCCCGAGTACACCGGCAACCTGCTCCAGTACTTCGACGACACCGCCACGGCGACCACGCCCGAAGATGTCTATGCAGCCCTGCAAGAGGCCCTGCCCGACGGCCTGACGGTCCTCGACCAGTCCCCAGCGACCGATCAGGACTCCTACAACGTGACGGCCGAGTTCGCCGAGGCGAACGGGCTGACCACGATCGGCGACCTCGCGGGGATCGAAGGCCTCACCCTCGGGGGCGCGCCCGAGCTCGAGCAGCGTCCGTACGGCCCGGCGGGACTCGAAGAGGTCTACGGCGTGACGGTCGCCTTCGATCCGACCGCCGACACGACCGTCGACGCACTCGTGGCCGGCACCATCCAGGTCGCCAACGTCTACAGCGCCGACCCGCTCATCGGCACAAACGACCTCGTCACCCTCGAAGACCCCGAGGGACTCTTCTTGGCATCGAACGTCGTCCCTGTGGTCAACGCCGAGATCGCCGACGAGATCGCCGACGTCATCAATGCCGTCAGCGCCGCACTGACGCCCGAAGGCCTCGTCGCCCTCAACATCGAATCGACCCAGGACGAGCGGTCCACGCCGGACATCGCCCGCGACTGGCTCGCCGCCAACGGTCTCAGCTGACGCCCGAATCCTGACGTCGGATGCCGCGTACCTTCCGGGGTGCGCGGCATCCGTCATCACGGGTCATGAGCGCATCGGTGTGAGGTCCGGCGCAAGCGCCTCGCGGCCGTCGAAGACGAAGCAGTCGCCGGTCCAGTGTGCGCCGCCGACCTGTTCGAAGTACCCGAGGATGCCGCCGTCGAGTTGGTAGGCCTCCACGCCCAGGTCGCCCAAGTAGAGGGCGGCCTTCTCGCAGCGGATGCCACCGGTGCAGAAGCTCACCACGGTGCGACCGGTGAGGTCTTCTCGCGCGGCGGCTGCGGCATCCGGAAACTGCGTGAAGCGCTCGATCCGCCAATCGAGTGCGCCGTCGAAGGTGCCATAGTCGACCTCGAACGCGTTGCGCGTGTCGAGCAGCACCACCTCGCGCCCCTCGTCGTCGTGACCCTGGTCGAGCCATCGACGGAGTGTCCGCGGCGCCACCGCGGGCGCTCGCCCCGCGCTCGGACGGATCATCGGGTGATCCATGCGGATGATCTCGCCCTTGACCTTCACGAGCATGCGGCCGAAGGGCTGTTCCTCGGACCAGCTCTCCTTCACCGCGAGGTCGGCAAAGCGCGCATCCGCGCGCAGGAGCGCGACGAACCCGCGCACATCGGCGGGGCTCCCGGCGAGGAAGAGGTTGATGCCCTCTTCGGCCAGGATGATCGTGCCTTTCAGAGCCGCGGCCGACGCGCGCTCACGCAGCACGGGTTGGAGACCACGCGGGTCGGCGATGCCGGTGAACAGGTATGCCGAGATGTTCAGGACGGAAGACACCCGACAAGCCTACGGAGTCTCGCGCCCGCCGCATCCCGACGGACGAGCCGATCGGTGGCAGGATCGAGACATGGTTCGCACGCCGTACAGCTCGATCTCGAGCTACTCCCGCGTGAAGATCCTGCATCTGCTGCAAGAGCAGTCAGGACGCACGATTCAGGATCTGTGCGAGGGCACGGGTCTGCACGCCAACACCGTGCGCGAACATCTGCAGCGGCTCGTCGACGCGGGCTACGTGGTGCACGAGCGCGAACATCGCACGACGCGCGGTCGACCACGCGTGCTCTACTCCGCGGCCACCGGCGGCGCCGAGGCGTCGAGCCCCGTTGCGCAAGAGCGTGTTCGGGGCGCCGCCCGTCGCGGCGATCTCATGCGCCGCGTCCTCCCCCAATCGGCGGGTCGGCTCACAGGAGCCGCCGCCCACCAGCTCGATGCCGTGATCGAGGATCTCGTCGAGGCCGGGTTCGAGCCGGAGGTCGACGAAGATGCGCTCACGATCGATCTCTCACCGTGCCCACACGCGCAGGCGCAGTCGGCGCACCTCGGCACCCTGTGTCGTGTGCACCTCGGGGTGATGCAGAGCGTCATGACCGAAGCAGGCGGCCCGCTGCGTGTCGACGGCGTGGCGCCGACGTGCGACCCGACACAGTGTGTCGTGCACCTCGTCCGCGACTGACCGCGGGACCTCACACCGCGATCGGGCGCCCGCCTTCAGCGGCCTGAGTCCCCGCTTCAACGCGGATCACGATCTGCTTCGACGTGGGGGTGTTGCAGACCGGGTCGATCGCGGCACGCGGCACGAGCACATTCGCCTCGGGGAAGTACATTGCCGCGCACCCCTTCACCGTCGGGTAGGCCACCACGCGGTAGCCGCGCAACACGCGGTCGGGTTCGCCAGGCCACTCGCTGAAGACGTCGACCGTCTGCCCGTCGACGAGCCCCCGCTCGGCGATGTCGTCGGCGTGCATGAAAATCACGAACCGGCCCTTGCGGATGCCCCGATACCGGTCGTTGAGCGAGTAGATCGTCGTGTTGTGCTGATCGTGGGCACGCAGCGTCTGCAAGAGCAGCCGCCCCTCGGGCACATCGATCACTTCGCTCTGCTGCAGTGTGAACTGCGCCTTACCGCTGGCTGTGGGAAAGGTGCGGGAGTCGCGGGGCGGGTGGGGCAGGACGAACGACTTCTCGGTCCGGATCCGCTCGTTGAAGTCGTCGAACCCTGGGATCACGCGCGAGATCGATGCCCGAATGGTGTCGTAGTCGTCTTCGAACGCCTGCCAATCGATACGCGGATGCGATGCCCCGAGCACGCGCTTGCCGAGTTCTGCGATCACCCACACATCCGACTTGACGTCGGGGGACACCGGTGCGATCTCGCCGTGACTCATGTTCACGCGACACACCGTGTCTTCGGCGGTCACGAATTGCAGGCCGGTCGCCTGCTCATCGCGCTCGGCGCGCACGAGCACCGGAAGCAGCAGGGATTCCTTGCCGGTGACGATGTGCGAGCGGTTGAGCTTGGTGGCGACCTGAACGCTGAGGTCGGCGTTGCGTACGCCGTCCTCAGCGAGCGCCGAGTCGCTCATGGCGGCGACGAGGTTTCCCGCGAAGCTCATGAACACCTTGACCTTGCCTTCGGAGAGAGCATTCATCGATGCCACCGAATCGAGCCCGTTCTCGCTGGGCGGGGTGAAGGCGAACTCCTTCTCCAGCGCGGCGGCGAACGCCGCGGGCAGCTTGTCCCAAACACCCATCGTGCGGTCGCCCTGCACGTTGCTGTGCCCGCGCACGGGCGACGCTCCCGCGCCCTTCTTGCCGATGTTGCCCTTGAGCAGCAACAGGTTCATGATCTCCGCGATCGTCGCCGCGCCTTGCTTCTGCTGGGTGATACCCAACGCCCACGTGATGATGGTGGCCTCGCTCTTCATGTAGCGCTCAGCGAGCCCGTCGATCTCTTCGGAGATCAACCCGGTGGCTTCGAGCACCTCCGCGTCATCGACGGCGAGGATGTGATCGCGGTACGCCTCGAACCCATCGCAGTGCGTCTGGATGAAGTCGTGGTCGAGGACGGTCCCGGGGGCCGCCTGCTCGGCGAGAAGGACCCGCTTGGCCACGGCCTGGATCAGATGATGGTCTCCTCCGCCCCGGATCTGCAGGAACTGGTCGGCGATCTTGATGCCGTCGCCCAGTTCGCCGGATACCTTCTGCGGGTTCTTGTATCGCTTGAGGGATGCTTCGGGCAGCGCGTTGACCGCGACCACAGCGCCACCGCGGGTCTTGGTGTCCTCGAGCGCGTTGAGCATGCGCGGATGGTTGGTGCCGGGATTCTGCCCCATCACGATGACGAGATCCGACCAGGCGAAGTCGTCGTAGTGCACGCTCGACTTGCCGACCCCGATCGCGGGCGTCATCCCCGCGCCCGTCGCTTCGTGGCAGAGGTTGGAGCAGTCCGGGAGGTTGTTCGTGCCGAACGCGCGGGCGAACAACTGCAGCAGGAACGCGGGCTCGTTCATGATCTTGCCGCTGGTGTAGAACACCGCTTCATCGGGCGAATCGAGGCTCGTCAGCGACTGCGCGACCTTGTCCAGCGCCTCATCCCAACTGATCGGAACATAGTGGTCCGAGCCTTCCGCCTTGAACATCGGCTTGGTGATGCGGCCTTGCAGGCCCAGCCAGTACTCGCTCTTGTCGAGCATGCTCGTCAGGCTGTTCTCGGCCCAGAACGAGTCCTCGATGACGACGGGTGTCGCATCCCAGACGATGTTCTTGATGCCGTTCTCGCAGAACTCCAGCGCCTTGGAGTGGTCGGGGTTGGCCCATGCGCACGAGGGGCAGTCGAATCCCTTCTTGTGGTTGATCGTCAGCGAGAGTTTCAGCGTCTTCTCGGTCCCGAGGTGTTCCTCCATCGGCACCATGGCCTTCTCGACCGCCTCGATCCCCACGGCGTAGTCCATCGGCTTCGTGACCTCGAGATCGGCATCCGAGAAGTCTTCTGCGAGCGGGCGATTGAACATCGGAATGGGCGTGTGCGACTCGGTCATGAGATCGTTCCTTCCGCGAGGACGGGGTGAGCGGCGGCGACGCGGATGCGTTCCGCGTGCGTATAGACGTTGAGTGACTGTCCACGGACGAAACCGAGGAGGGTGAGGCCGGACGCGTCGGCGAGTTCGACCGCGAGCGAGGACGGCGCCGATACCGCCGACAGGATGGGGATGCCCGCCATGATGGCTTTCTGGACGAGCTCGAAGCTGGCGCGGCCCGAGACCTGCAGAACGGTTCCTGCCAACGGGAGCTTGCCTTCTTGCGTTGCCCAGCCGACGACCTTGTCGACGGCGTTGTGCCTGCCGACGTCCTCTCTGATGACGAGAAGTTCCCGGGTTTCCGCGTCGAACAGCGCGGCGGCGTGCAATCCGCCGGTCTTGTCGAAAACGGACTGCTGTGCGCGAAGCTCATCCGGGAATCGCAGAACGGAGGCAGCGTCGATGGCGACGCGGTCTGTCGCCACGTCGAACGCGGACACGGTTTCGACCGCTTCGATGGATGCCTTGCCGCACACTCCGCAGGAGCTCGTCGTGTAGAAGTTGCGATCACGGGCGGGGGCGGCAACGCCTGCCGACAGCGTCAGGTCGAGCACGTTGTAGGTGTTCTCGGCACCGGGGCCCCCCGTGCCCGGACCGCCGCAGTGGATCGCGGCGGCGACCTGATCCCCCCGCACGATGACACCCTCGGAAACGAGGAAGCCTGTCGCGAGTTCGACGTCGTGACCGGGGGTGCGCATCGTCACCGCCAGAGCGGTACCACCGATGCGGATCTCGAGCGGCTCCTCGACGGCCAGCGCGTCGGGGCGACGGCGCTCGCCGAGATCCTCACCCTGCACCGTGATGCGGGTGACCGGTCTGCGCACCGTGATCCGCCCCATGACGCCATGCTAGACGGACCCCCGGGGAGGGCGATTCGCGCGATGGGTGCGATTCGTGCCGTGATCGACGTCGCTCAGCCGCCGATCGCGTTCATTCCGCGTGTCGGCTGAAGGAACGACGGATCGTTGATCGCATGTCCGGGGAGCTTTCCGCGGACGCAGGTGCGCAGCAGACCGTCGATGCCGTCGTCCGACGCCTCGTCCGCGCGCAGAATCGGGAGCAGATCGTATTCGGTGGTCGAGAAGAGACAGTTGCGGAACTGCCCGTCGGCTGTGAGGCGCATCCGGTCGCAATCGCCGCAGAACGGGGCGGTGACCGAGGCGATGACGCCGACGGTGTGCGGCCCACCGTCGAGGGTCCACCGCTCCGCGGGTGCGCCGCCGCGCCCGGGAACCTCGGCGAGGGCCCACCGCGTGCTCAGTGCATCGAGGATCTCCGCGCGCGTCACCATGCGCCCGCGGTCCCACGTGTGGCCGGCATCGAGCGGCATCTGTTCGATGAAGCGCATCTGCGCGTCCTGCGATATCGCGAACTCGACCAGATCGACGATCTCGTCGTCGTTGACGTCGCGCATCGCGACCGCGTTGATCTTGAGCGGTCGCAGACCGCTGTCACGCGCGGCGGCGATGCCGTCCAGGACGTCGTCGAGCCGGTCTCGTCGAGTGAGTTCTCGGAACCGGTCGCGGCGAATCGTGTCGAGCGAGATGTTCACACGCGCGAGTCCGGCGTCGATGAGATCGGGAAGGAACTCCCCCAATCGGATGCCGTTGGTCGTCATCGCAACATGCACGGGATCGCCGCTCGCATCGCGCAGTGCAGCGATACGCGACACCACGTCGACGATGTCAGGGCGCAGGAGGGGCTCTCCACCCGTGAGCCGGAACGTGGTGACACCCGCTGCCGCGGCGACGCCGGCCACACGAGCGATCTCGTCGGTGGTGAGAATGCTCGACCGGGCGAGCCATTCGTTGCCCTGGTCGGGCATGCAGTACGTGCATCTCAGCGAGCAACGGTCGGTGAGCGAGATTCGCAGATCGCGGTGCACACGGCCATGCGTGTCGACGAGAGGATCACCGGGGCGCTCTTGAGCGGATGCCGGAGCCGCCGGCATCCGTCGGGCGATCGTGACGGGAACGACCGTCACGCGCCACCGGATTTCGCACGATCTGCCATACCGCGAGGCTACCCGGCTCTCCTGCGGCCCGGGTCACGATGACGGATCCGTGCCTTTTTCACGGCGCAAGGCTTGCCTTATCTGAAAGTTCGCTGTGTACCGTCGAACCGAGCGCGGAGCGACCGCCGCGCCGTGGTCTGACCACATGGTACGGTGTGGTCTGACCACATCGCGCACACAGCGATCGGAGAACGCACCGTGGAGCTACTCGACCCACTCCTCCTCGCCCGATGGCAGTTCGGCCTGACGACGATCTATCACTTCATCTTCGTGCCCCTCACCCTCGGCATGGCGCTGACCGTCGCCATCTTCCAGACCGCATGGGTGCGCACGGGCAACCTGAAGTGGCTGCACCTCACCCGTTTCTTCGGCAAGATCTTCCTGATCAACTTCGCGATGGGCGTCGTGACGGGGATCGTGCAGGAGTTCCAGTTCGGCATGAACTGGTCCGCCTACTCGCGCTTCGTCGGCGATGTCTTCGGCGCACCCCTCGCCTTCGAAGGGCTGATGGCCTTCTTCTTCGAAGCGACCTTCATCGGGCTCTGGATCTTCGGGTGGGACAAGCTCCCCCGCAAGATCCACCTCGCGACCATCTGGATCGCGACATTCGGCGCCTGGGTTTCGGCCTACTTCATCTTGGCCGCCAACGCGTTCATGCAGAACCCCGTCGGCTACCAGATGGCCGCCGACGGCGGCCGCGCAGAGATGAACGATTTCTTCGCCGTGCTGTTCAATCCCGTCGCCCTCGCCGCGTTCCCGCACACGATCTTCTCCGCGCTCATGTTCACCGCCGGCGTGATCATCGCCATCGCGGCTTGGCACCTCATGCGCCACCAGAACCAGGAGATGATGCGCCCGACGCTGAAGTACGGCGCTTGGCTCATGATCATCGCGTTCATCGGAACGGCGCTCTCAGGCGACCAACTGGGCCTGGTCATGGTCGACACGCAGCCGATGAAGATGGCCGCTGCCGAAGCGCTCTTCGACACGGCCTGCGGAGCGGAGGCCTCGTTCTCGATCTTCACCCTCGGCACACCCGATGGCAGCACCGAGTTGTTCTCCGTGCGGGTGCCGTACCTGCTCGCGTTCCTCTCGACCCACACCCTCAGCGGATGCGTCGAAGGCATCAACGACCTCAATGCCGAATACACCACGCAGCTCTTCCCGCAGTTCGCCGACCAGGTCGACGGGAGTTTCGCTCCCATCCTGTGGATCACCTACTGGTCGTTCCGCTGGATGATGGGCTTCGGCATCCTCTCGACCGCGGTTGCCGTCGTCGGGCTGTGGGTGACGCGTAAGAGCGCCAAGAAGCCGCCGGCAACCTGGATGTGGCGCGTCGCCATCTGGTCCGCGCCGCTCGCGCTGTTCGGCATCATCGTCGGCTGGATCTTCACCGAGATGGGAAGACAGCCGTGGATCGTGTTCGGTCTCATGCTGACCGAAGACGGCGTCTCGCCGAGCGTGCCCGGATGGAACGTCCTGATCTCGCTCGTCTCGTTCACCCTCATCTATTTGGTGCTCGCGGTCGTCGAGTTCGGCCTCATCATCAAGACCGCCAAGAAGGGCCCCGACCCGCTACCCGAGCCCGGGAGCGAAGCGTCCAAGCCCACCTCGGTCGAAGACACCCCGACGACGGTCTACTAGGAGCTGGTCATGGATCTCGCATATCTCTGGTTCTTCATCGTCGGATTCCTCTTCGTCGGATACTTCGTCCTCGACGGGTTCGACTTCGGCGTCGGCATGTCGCTGCCGTTCCTCGGCAAAGACAACGTCTCGCGTCGCCAGATCATCAACACCATCGGCCCGGTGTGGGACCTCAACGAAACATGGGTCATCGTCGCCGGTGCGTGTCTGTTCGCCGCGTTCCCCGAGTGGTACGCCACGCTGTTCAGCGGCTTCTACCTGCCCCTCTTGTTGATCCTGCTCGCACTGATCATGCGGGGCGTCTCGTTCGAGTACCGCCACCAGCGCGACAGCGACCGCTGGCGTCGCAACTTCGACCGCATGATCGTCATCGGCTCGGCCGTCCCCGCGCTGCTGTGGGGCGTGGCCGTGGCCAACATCGTGCAGGGCGTGCCGCTGGACGCGAACCACGAGTTCACAGGGTCGCTGCTCACGCTACTCAACCCGTACGGACTCCTCGGCGGCGTGACCACGCTGCTGCTGTTCTTCACGCACGGCGTGTACTTCGTCGCTCTCAAGACCGACGGTCAAGTCTCCGCTGACGCCCGCAAGCTCGCCGGCCGTGCGGGGTTGCTGACGATCGTCGTTGCCGCGGTGTTCCTCGTCTGGACGATCGTGATGGCGTTCGGGCAGGAGCGCGACCTCGCCTGGATCACCGTGCTGTGCTCGGCGATCGCCGCGGTGCTGCTCATCGCCTCGTGGGTGGCCAACATGCGCGGACGCGAAGGGTGGGCGTTCGGCTTCGGCGCGTTCACCATCGTGTCGGCCGTGCTCGCACTCTGGTTCGCACTGTTCCCCTACGTCATGCCCTCGACGGTCGACCTCGCGACCAACAGCCTCACGATCGAGAACGCCTCGAGCACCGACTACACATTGACGATCATGTCGTGGGCGGCCCTGGTGTTCCTGCCGCTCGTGCTGCTGTATCAGGGCTGGACGTACTGGGTGTTCCGCAAGCGGATCGCACGGACGACGATCGAGCGCGCGTCCGTCGCCGCAGAGCACTGACCACGCCTCGCTGTACGTCGGTCGGGACGGGCCTGCGCGGTGGATAGGCTCGACGTGGCATGACTGACACGGACGAGACCTCCCCGCGCAGACGCGCCAGGCCGGTCGATCCGCGGCTCGTGCGCTACGCGACCGCATCGCGCCCGTTCTTCATCGCGATCGGCGCGATCACGCTCGCCCAGACCGCGGTCATCGTCGCGTTCGCTTGGCTGCTCACACGCGCGATCGTCGGCGCGATCGACGGGATGCCGTGGGCCGAGCTGGTGCCGACGCTCGCCGCGTTCGGTGGCGTCGTCGCTCTACGCGCCGTTCTCGTATGGGCGCGGGAAGCGGTCGCTGCGCGCGCCGCTGCACGAGTCCAGACCCAACTGCGCACCGCGCTCCTCGACGCGGTGGACGAGCTCGGTCCCGGATGGCTGGCAGGGAGGAATTCGGCTCACCTCGCGATCACCGCGGGCCGCGGGCTCGACGCCCTCGAGGCCTACTTCGGGCGGTACCTTCCGCAGCTGATCGCTACGGTGATCGCCACCCCGGTGATCATCGTCGTCATGTGGCGAGAAGACTGGATCTCGGGCCTCACGGTGGTCCTCACCATCCCGCTCATCCCGATCTTCATGGTCCTCATCGGCCTCGCGACCCGCGCCGTACAGCAACGCCAGTGGAAGACGCTGCACCAACTCGCCGCCCGGTTCTCCGACACCGTGCAGGGTCTGTCGACGCTCAAGGTCTTCGGGCGCCAGCACCGGGCGTCGGCATCCATCGAACGCGTGACCGACGGATACCGCCGCGAGACCATGCGCGTCCTGCGGATCTCGTTCTTGTCGGGCTTCGCGCTCGAGTTCTTGGCGTCGATCTCGGTGGCGATCATCGCCGTTTCCATCGGCTTCCGCCTCATCGACGGCACGCTCGCCCTGACCGTGGGACTTTTCGTGCTGCTCCTGGCACCCGAGGCCTATCTGCCGCTGCGGCAGGTGGGCGTGCAGTTCCACGCGGCGGCCGAGGGTGTCGCCGCCACCGACGACGTCTTCGCCGTCCTCGACGATGCCCGCGCGCACCCGCGCGCGACACGCGACCGACGCGGCGCTGACGACGCCGGCGGCGACCTCGTCGTCACCGATATGCGCGTTCACCGCGGCGAGCGCGTGCTGCCATGTGTGTCGTTCACGAGCAGTCCGCGGCGAGTGACCCTGATCGAGGGGCCGAGCGGCACCGGAAAGTCGAGCCTGCTCGCGGCACTTCGTGGCGCGGCACACTTCGACGGCACCGCCGCATTCTGCGGTGCGGACGTTCGCGACCTCGCACCGTCGTCATGGCTCGCGTGGGCCGGACAGCAACCGGGCCTCATCATGGGAACCATCGCCGACAACGTGACGCTCGGCGACGCCGCGCCCGATCCCGGGCTGGTCAGGCGCTCCCTGGACCTCGCCTGCGCCGGCGATCTCGACCCGCGCCGCGCGCTCGGTGCGCAGGGCGCGGGGCTCTCGGGCGGTCAGGCACAGCGGGTCGCGGTCGCCCGGGCGTTCTATCGGCACCTGCGTGGCGCGGCGCAGATCATCGCCCTCGACGAGCCGAGCGCAGCCCTGGACGCTTCGACCGAAGAGCGCCTCTGGCGAAGCGTTCGCGAACTCGCCGACAGCGGCGCCACCGTGCTGCTGGTGTCGCACCGGACCAGCGCCCGCGTGATCGCCGACGACATCGTGCGTCTCGAAGCGCGCGAGGTGGTCACGTGAGCGCCGAACCCGGTATCGACGGGCCCGCTGAGCCCACGACCGCCGCCGCGATCCTGCGCGGGGCCATGCCGTCCGCCCGGCGCTTCTGGCCGGCGCTGGCCGCGGGCTTCATCTCCGAGGCGTCCGCGGTCGCACTCCTGGCGACAAGCGCCTGGCTCATCGTGCGCGCGAGCGAGATGCCGCCCGTCCTGTACCTCTCGGTCGCGGTCGTCGGGGTGCGCTTCTTCGCCCTCACGCGCGCCGTGTTCCGCTACCTCGAACGTCTCGCAGGCCACGACGCGACCCTGCGGCAGTTGGCCACGACGCGCGCGGCACTCATCCGCAGGCTGGTGCCGCTCGCACCCGACGGGCTCGCACGGACGCGCCGCGGGTCGGTGCTCGGCGCCCTGGTCGACGATGTCGATGATCTTCAGAACCTGCCCCTGCGCGTCGTGCAACCCCTCGTGTCTTCGGCAATCGTCGCGGTGGCCGCCGTGGTGTTCGTCGCCTTCGTCTCGTGGCCGGCCGCCCTCACCCTGCTCGGGTGCCTCGCCATCGCCGCCGTCGTCGCCACCGCGTGGGGGTGGCTCGCCGGATCACGCGCCGAGCGCGCGATCGCGCCGCTGCGCTCCCGTCTCGCCGACGCGATCCTCGATCATCTCGGCAGCCTCGACGTGCTCGCCGCGTACGGTGCGGAGCGCGAGAGCCGTGCGAGAATCACCGCCGCGGACGCTGCCGTGCGCCGCGCGATCGTGCGACGCTCGAGCGCCCAGGCCGGAACGACGGCGCTCGTTTCGCTGCTCGCGGGAGCCGCCTCGCTCGCGGCGGTGCTCGTCACCGCCACGGCCCAGCCATCGATGGACGGGCCGTGGCTGGCGGTCGCCGTGCTCGTGCCGATGGCCGTGTTCGACGTGTTCGCCTCCGTGCCGCTCGCCGCTTCGGCCTGGCGGCAGGTGCGCGCCTCCGCCGAACGCATCGCCGACACCGTGCCCCACGAGATGCCTCCCGAGCTCGTCACCGAGCACATCGCACCGACGGGCGACGCACCACCCCTGGGCTCCGGCATCCGACTCCGCAACGCCGCGATCCGGTGGCCGGGCGCCGATGCACCCGCTCTTCGTGGAATCGACCTCGAGATCTCCCCGGGCGAGCGCCTCCTCGTCGTGGGATCCAGCGGCGCCGGCAAATCCACCCTCGCCCACGCGCTGGTGCGATTCCTCGCCGTGGAGGGCGGCTACGAGATCGGCGGACGATCGGTCGACGACATCGCCGGCGACGACGTCCGCCGCACGGTCGGTCTGTGCGAGCAGCATCCGATGCTCTTCGACGAGGACATCCGACAGAACCTGCTGTTCGCCCGAGACGACGCCACCGACGCCGACCTCGAGGACGTTCTCGAGCAAGTCGGTCTCGGACCATGGCTGCGTGAACGCGGGGGTCTGGACGCCCGCGTCGGCGAGCGCGGATCGCTCGTGTCGGGCGGTCAGGCGCAACGGATCGCGCTGGCGAGGGCGCTGCTGCGCGGGTTCCCGGTGCTCGTGCTCGATGAACCGACGGCCGGGGTCGACCCCGCGGCATCCGACGCGCTCCTCACCGATCTTCTCGGAGCGATCGACGACGCACGGGCCGTCGTGCTGATCTCGCACGTCACCGTCCCCGACGGCCTCGTCGACCGGGTCGTGCGGATCGAAGACGGGCGGATCGCCTAACCCTCGTCGCCCAGACGCATGCCGAAGGACTGCACGCCCGGGTGCCCGCCGATCGGCACGAAACCGAGCCGAGGGTAGAACGCCAGCGCCCCGACGTTGTCGGTCGAGGTCGACAGGTGCAGGCCCTCGACGCCGCGCTCACGCAAGGCCTCGACGAGTGTGGCGATGAGGCGCCGCCCCCACCCCTGCCCTTGCGCCCCGGGCAACAGGTCGATGTGCAGGTGCGCGGGATGGCCGAGACTGTACGGCTCGGCGCCCGCTCGGCGGCCGTACGCATAGATCAGGACGCCGTCCTGCCGGGACGTCTCCCGTTCGGGACGCGGCCACGCCGTGGCGCGACTCGGCCACCACTCCCGCGCGAACCAGTCCTCGAAGGCATCGGTGTCATCGGTGGCGACCACGTAGCCGAGCAGCCGTTCGTCATCGCCTTCGACGACGAACGCGAGGTCGGGGTGGCGCGCGACATACGGCAGCGCGAACACGTCGGCCCAGATGCGGTCGTCATCGAGCACTCCGGTCGCATCACCCCCGGCGTCCGCCGTCCTCAGACAGATGTCGGCGAGCGCGGGCTCATCGCCAGGGCGGAAAGGGCGGATGCGCGGCACGCGGCGAGTCTAGGCGCCCGGGTAGCCTCACGTGCACAACTCCACGGATTCCGCGCCTCGACGCGCCAAGAGCCACCGCAGAGCCCCACCGCCCACCGAATCCGTGGAGTCAGGCCGGTGCGACGAAGCGCACGGCGCCCGGGTCGACGGCGAGTTCGACGGGCTGACCGGCGGCGAGTCCGAGTGCGGCATCGGCGGGAAGGTCGACCGCGACGTCAGGATCGGCTGTGCGCACCCGCACCCCGCCCGGGGTCTGCTCGAGGCGTGTGACGCGCGCGAGCCACTCGCCGGGGGCCGGCGCGGCAGGCGCAAGCCGCAGCGCAGCCGTCCACGTCGCATCGACGACCGACCGGATGCGCACGTCGGTCGGACGGAAGACGGCGGCAGCTGCGCCGGCCGGTTCGCCGGCGGCCGGCAGGGTGATTCCGCCGGCGTGCCAAAACCCGTCGGCCACCTTCCCCTCGACGCGGTTGAGCCCTGTGACCGCCGCGACGAATCGCGTTGCAGGCATCGACAGCACGTCACGGACCGCGCCGGTCTGGACCACCCTTCCGTCCTCAATCACCACCAGACCTGAGGCGAGCGCGACCGCGTCGACGGCGTCGTGGGTGGCCACGAGGGCCGTCGTGTGCGTCGCGCGCAACTGGTCATGCACGAGGGCGCGGATCTCGCCGGAGGTCTCGGGGTCGAGTGAGGTCAACGGCTCGTCCAGGAGGACGAGATCGGGAGCGGTGACGAGAGCGCGAGCGAGCGCAACCCGCTGCTGCTGCCCGCCCGACAGTTCCGCCGGGCGCCGCTCACCGAGACCGTCCAGTCCGACGCGCCACAACCAGTCGTCGGCCTCTGCTGCGGCGACGGCCGTCGACGCGCCTTGCACTCGACGACCGAACGCGATGTTCGCGTGCGCGGTCAGGTGCGGGAACAGCCGCGGTTCCTGACCGAGCAACACCACCCGCCGCTGCGCCGGGGTGATATGTACGCGTGGTCGCGGCGCGGAGTCCAGCACACGCTCGCCGAGGACGATGCGGCCCTCGTGCATCCGCTCGAGTCCCGCCACCGCGGCGAGTAGCGTCGACTTGCCGGCGCCGCTCGGGCCCATCAGCGCAACCGTCTCACCCGCCGGTACGGCGACGTCGACGTCGAGACGAAACGCCCCGCGGTCCACGACGACCCGCGCGGCCAGGCCGCGGGGCGTCATCGGGGGGCCTCCGGTCTCCAGGCCCGCACCAGCAGCAGAACCGTGATCGCGGCGACGAGGAGCAGCAACGACAGCGCCACGGCGGTCCCCTGCGCAACTCCCGCGCCGTTGAAGGCGGAGTAGATCGCGAGGGGCATCGTCTGCGTCACACCCGGCGCGTTGCCCGCGAACAGCGCCGTCGCGCCGAACTCTCCGATGGCCCGCGCAAAACAGAGGACGATACCGGCGATGAGCCCCGGCGCGGCCAACGGCAGGGTGACCCTGCGGAGGATCGTCCAGCGTCCTGCACCGAGCGAGGCCGCCGCCTGCTCGAAACCGACGCCGGTGGTGCGCAGCGAAGCCTCGAGCGCGAGCACCAGGAACGGCAGCGCGACGAAGGTCTGCGCGATCACGACGGCGGCGGTCGTGAAGGGCACGCGCACACCCCATTCGGCCAGGACACCCCCAAGCCAGCTGGAGCGCCCGAAGAGGAACAACAGCGCCACGCCGCCCACCATGGGTGGCAAGACGAGCGGGACGGTCACGACCGCCCGGAGGATCGCCGCGCTGCGCCGGCCGGCGCGAGCGATGACGAGTGCCAACGGAACCCCGAGCACGACGCAGCAGACGGTGGCGATGAGTCCGGTCACCAGCGAGAGTCCGAGTGCCGACAACGCCTCCGTCGACGTGATGTCGCTCCACAGCGTCGACCACTCCACTCTCGCGACGAGCGCGCCGAGCGGCAGGACCAGCAGCGCGAGCCCGAGGACGGCCGGGAGCGCGAGCACCCGCGGAACGAACCCTCCGGTCTGCCTGTTCATGGCCCTCCGAATCCCGCGTCGGCGAGCACCTGCTGTCCTTCGTCGCCGAGGACGAAGTCGACGAAGGCGGCGGCGGCCACGGGGTTCCCGGCGTCGTCCATGACGGTGATCGGGTAGCGGTTGACGACGTCGACGGCGCCCTCCGGTTCGATCACGATGATGTCCGGGATGCCTCGCGCATCCGTCGCGTAGACGAGCCCGGCGTCCGCCTCACCTGCGGTGACCTTCGCGAGCACGGCCGTGACGTTCTGCTCCAGGCTGGCGGGGGCCACTTCGACACCGACCGCGTCGAGCAGCGCGGTGGACGCGGCACCGCACGGCACGTCGGGCGCGCACAGGACGACGGTGAGCGCGGGGTCGGCGAGGTCGGCGAGGGAGGTGACGCCGCTCGTCGCCGGGGCGACGAGCACGAGCGTGTTCGATGCGAACAGCTCGGGCGGAGCGCTCATCTCGGCGACGAGCGTCATCGTGCGCTCGTCGGCGCTCGCGAAGACGTCCGCCGGCGCTCCTTCGAGGATCTGCGTGGCGAGGCTGGTCGACCCGTCGGCGACGATCGGGAGCACGTCGATTCCGGGATGCCGTGCCTCGAACCGAAGCGCGAGGTCGTCGAAGACCGAGCGCAACGATGCTGCGGCGTACACGGTGAGAGTGCCGTCGATCCCGTTGCCGTCGGAGCCCGCCTCGGGATCGGTCGCGCAGGCGGCCAAGAGCGCGGCGAGAGCGGCTGCGGCGCCCACGGAGGCGGCGATCCGGCGCACGTCAGACGCCCGGGATCTCGCCGTTGACGGGGGTGGGCTTCACGGTATCGACGCTATCACCGCCGCCTCACACCGCTTCGGGCCGGGGCGGTCCCGACACCGCGCGGCGTACGCTGAAGTCATGCCTCCCGAGCCCCTCGTGGAACCCGTCGACGCGCTCGACGATGACGAACGCACACGCACCTCACGCCACGCGGTCCTGGCCGGGTTCGGCGACGTCGCCCAGCGCCGGCTGGCTGCCGCGCATGTCGCGGTCGTGGGTGCAGGTGGGCTGGGATCGCCGGTGGTCCTCGCCCTCGCGGCAGCGGGAGTGGGAAC
Organism: Microbacterium koreense; assembly: GCF_042677105.1. NCBI lineage: Bacteria > Bacillati > Actinomycetota > Actinomycetes > Micrococcales > Microbacteriaceae > Microbacterium > Microbacterium koreense. The sequence goes on along the minus strand of NZ_JBHTIM010000001.1, from coordinate 1,132,820 downwards.
CCTCACCGTGATCGACGATGACGAGGTCGATCTGTCGAATCTGCAACGTCAGGTACTCCATCGGGTGGAAGATGTCGGCCACCCCAAGGTCGACTCGGCCGTGCGCGTGGCGCGCGATCTGTCGCCGAACACGACAATTCACCCGATGCGCGAGCGACTCACCGAAGACAACGCCACCGACCTGCTCGGTGACGCCGACCTGGTCCTCGACGGCGCCGATACGTTCGAGACCCGTCAGATCGTGGCGGCGGCCTGCGAGGCCCGTGGGATACCACTGGTGTGGGGCGTCGTGCAGGAGTTCCACGCGCAGGTGACGGTCTTCTGGTCGCACCCACCGGCGGGCCTCGCGCCGGTGGGTCTGGACGACCTCTACCCGGCCTCGTCGACCGGCGAAGTGCCGACCTGCGCCCAGGTCGGGGTACTGGGCGCGCTGTGTCTGCAGACCGGAAGCGTCATGGCGACCGAGGCGATCAAGCTCATCACCGGTGTCGGCGACCCGCTCGTCGGGCGTGTGCTGGTGATCGACGCACTGCGGGGCCGGGTCGACGAGGTCGCCCTGCGCGGCTCGCGTGCGTCGGCGTCGACTCCCCCGGCGGATGAACCGCCGCTCGCCGGCATCGCCGTCGGCGATGTGGCGGCCGCGCTCGCTCGGGGAGCCACGCTCATCGATGTGCGCGAGCCGCACGAGACCGCGGCAGGGGTCGTCGAGGGGTCCCGGACGATTCCGCTCGCGTCGTTGTTGGCGGCGCCGGAACGAGCAGGCTCCGGTCCGGTGATCCTGATCTGCCAGCGCGGCCCGCGCGCGGAACGAGCCGCCGGCACCCTGCGATCTCGGGGAGTGGAGGCGTCGGTGATGATCGGCGGCATCGAGGCGTGGACGGGGCCGCTCGTCGAGGAGGTTCCGGCATGAACGACCTCGTCGAGATCGAGGCTCATCTCGCGCGCGTCCTCGCGGCGGTCACCGTCGTTGAGACCGAAACGCTCGCGACCACGGATGCGGCGGGTCGGGTGGCACGCGAGCCGATTCGGGCGGCGGTCGACATTCCCGTGTTCGACAACTCCGCAATGGACGGTTTCGCGGTTCGGTTCGACGATGTGCGCGATGCGTCCGCGGAGCGTCCGTCGCTCCTGCGTGTGGTCGCCGATCTCCCGGCCGGAACCGACCTGGACCCACCGCTGCGACGCGGCGAGGCGGCTCGCATCATGACGGGATCGCCCGTGCCGTCGGAGGCGACGGCGATCGTGCCCTTCGAAGACACCGCCGGAGGGTTGGCTGATTCGCTCGGCGAGATCGCGGTGACCTCGGCGCCCCGGCGTGTCGGCGCCCACATCCGTCGCGGCGGCGAGGATGCCCGTGCCGGGGACACGATCCTGCCCGCGGGCATCCGCATCGGCTCGCTCGCCACGGCCTCCATCGCGGCCGCCGGTGTGGGCGTCGTCGTCGCCAGCAGGCGCCCGCGCATCGCGGTCGTCTCGACGGGCTCTGAACTCGCCCCTCCCGGCACCCCCCTCGAGCGCGGCCAGATCCCCGAGTCGAACAGTGTGCTCCTGGCGCAGCTCGCCCGTGACGCCGGCGCGGAGGTCGTCGTCTCGACGAGCGTGTCCGACGAGGGTGACGGACCCCGGCACGCGGTCGCCGAGGCTCAGCGACGCGGCGCGGACGCCGTCGTCTTCTCGGGTGGGGTCAGTGCGGGCGCCTATGAGGTCGTGAAGAACACGCTCGGTGATGTCATGGCGTTCTCGCGCGTGCGGATGCAGCCGGGCAAACCCCAGGGGTTCGGGCGCACGCCTGACGGAACGCTCCTGTTCGGGTTGCCGGGCAACCCCGTGAGCGCCGCGGTGTCGTTCGAGGTGTTCGTCCGCCCGGCTCTCCTGGCCATGCAAGGGGCCGGCGACCTCGCCCGTCCGGTGATCGGACTCCCGGCCGCGACCGCATGGCGCACCCCTCCCGGCCGCGTGCAGTATCTGCCCGTCACGATCGATCGCTCCGACCCCCGCGCGTGGCGAGCACGTCCCGCAACGTCGGGCGGCTCCCACCTGGCAGGAGGGCTCGGGCGCGCGGAGGCGTATGCGGTCGTTCCCGCCGAGGTCGAGACGGTCTCGGAGGGCGACGTCGTGGATGTCATGCTGATCTCATGAGCTTCACGCACCTGGATGCCGCGGGCCATGCCCGCATGGTCGACGTCACCGAGAAGCAGCCCACCGTTCGATCCGCGACCGCGCGGGGCTTCGTGCGGTGCGCCCCCATGGTTGTGGCCGCGCTCCGTGATGGCTCCGTACCGAAGGGAGACGTGCTCGCCGTCGCCCGCATCGCGGGAATCCAGGCGGCGAAGAAGACCCCCGAGCTGCTCCCCCTCGCGCACGTGATCGGTGTGCACGGCGCCACAGTGGATCTCACCGTCGACGACGACGGTGTGGCCGTCGAGGCCACCGTCCGCACCGCCGATCGCACAGGGGTGGAGATGGAAGCGCTCACCGCCGTGACGGTCGCCGCGCTGACGATCGTCGACATGGTCAAAGCTCTCGACAAGGCGACCGAGATCGATGACGTGCGCATCGTACGCAAGACCGGCGGCAAGAGTGGCGACTGGGCTCGCCCGGGCGAAGCATGACCGGCGGGGCGCCACCTCCGGTTCACACGATCGGTGCCGTCCTGCTCGCGGGCGGACGTGCCAGCCGCATGGACGGCGTCGCCAAGCCGCTCCTCGATGTCGGAGGACGATCGCTGCTCGTGCGGGCTGTCGACGCGGCGGCATCGTGCGGTGCCGACCCGATCACCGTCGTGGGTCCCGAGCTCGACGCCCACCTGCCGGTGACCTGGGTGCGGGAGGACCCACCCTTCGGTGGCCCGGCCGCGGCGATCGTGGCCGCGGTGAACGCTCTTGCGGACGACGCGGAGGCGCCGGAATGGATGCTGGTCCTCGCGTGTGACCTTCCCACCGTCGACGCCGCTGTGCGCGTTCTCGTGAACGGAATCGCCCTGCAGCCCACCGGTGTCGACGGGCTGTGTCTCACCGACGACACCTCACGCCCGCAGTGGCTCATCGGGATCTACCGCACCGCGGCTCTTCGACGTGGCGTGGCCGGCATCCCCGCACAGGGCCGGGACGCCCCGGTTCGCGCTCTCCTCGATGACCTGGCGATCGCGACCATCACGACCGCCGACTCGCTCACACGCGACGTCGATACGTGGGACGATCTCTCCCGAGCCCGTGATCGAGTGATCGAGGAGACGCCATGACCGAGTCCCGCACACTGCCGCCCGAAGCCCTCGACGCCTGGGCGGCCGCGCTGAGGATCCGTTTCGACCTTGCCCCCGAAGACCTCCCCGTCGCTCTCATCCTCGATCTCGCCCGCGACGTGGCCGTCGGTGTCGCACGCCCCGCGGCGCCGTTCAGCGCGTTCGTCGCGGGGCTGGTCGCGGGTCGTGGGGGCGGCACCCCCGATGAGGTCCGCGAGGCCGTTGCGACCATCACCGCGATGGCGAAGGAGTGGGAGGCCTGATGGCCCGGGTACGATACTTCGCCGCCGCGGAGGAGCTCGCCGGTCGGTCCGAAGAGACCCGCGCAGAAGCCACCCTCGGCGACCTGCGCACCGCTCTGGCCGCCGAGCGACCGGGACTCGGTGGCATCCTGCCCCGGTGCGCCGTCCTCGTCGGAGGGTCGCGCGTCGATGACGACACCCCGCTCGATGCGGACGTGCTCGTCGACGTGCTGCCGCCTTTCGCCGGCGGATGACGTGGAGCGCCGTCGGACACGCCGAGCACCGGCGCGCACGCCCGTGCCCGCGTCGGGTCAGCCGCCGATGCCCTTCCAGGCGGTCGTTCCGTCGGCCTCGACCTGACGCTTCCACACCGGCAGCTCGCGCTTGATCGTCTCGATGACGTCACGACAGACGGCGAAGGCCTCGGCCCGGTGGGCCGAGGAGACGGCGATGACGACGGCGAGATCCCCCACCTCCAGGCGCCCGACGCGGTGCGAGACGGCGACGATCGCGTCGCTTCGGCCGATGCAGTCGGTCGCGATGCGGTGGAGGGTCGCCTCGGCGTCGGGGTGCGCGGAGTACTCGAGGGCGACGACGGAGGTCACCGCATCCGGATCGTGGTCGCGTACCCGGCCGATGAAGGTCGCCGTCGCTCCCGCGTCGCTGTCGTCGACGGCGGCGAGGTGCGTAGCCACGTCGAGGGCGGTGTCCGAGACCCGCGCGATGCGCACGGGGGTCATCGGTGGTCCTCGCCGGCGAGTTGACCCACGACATGGCGGGCGACCGAGAGGATGACGGGCATTCCGGATGCCACCGCCCGGGGTGAACCGGGAAGGTTCACGACGAGAGCCTGCCCCGCGATACCGGCGAGACCGCGCGAGAGCATGCCTCCGGGAGTTTCCGCCGCACCGATGCGCCGGAGTTCTTCCGCGATGCCGGGGACTGCGCGGTCGATGACGCGGGCGGTGCCCTCGGGCGTCTCATCCCGCGGCGCGATGCCCGTGCCGCCGGTGGTCACGACGATCGCCGCTCCGGCGGCGAGCGCCTCCTGCAACGCCGCTTCGACGCTGTCTGCCCCGTCGGGGACCACCGTCGCGTCCTCACAGTCGAACCCCGCGTCGCGCAGAGTCGCGACGGCGACCGGGCCTGCGGCATCCGGTCGTACCCCGGCCGCCGATCGATCGGACACCGTGATGACAGCACTGCGCAGCATGATTCCAGCGTAGGCGGTCACGCCGACGGACGGCGGTCGAGGCGCACGATGACCGACTTCGACGTCGGAGTTCCGCTGACATCGGCGACGGAGTCCAGCGGTACCAAGACGTTCGTCTCGGGATAGTACGCGGCGGCGTTGCCGCGTGGGGTCGGGTATGCGACGAGTCGGAAGGCCTCGGCACGGCGCTCTTCGACCCCGCCTGCGGCACCCGTCCACTCGGAGACGAGATCGACGATGTCGCCGTCGGCGAACCCCCGTTCGACGAGGTCGTCCGGATTCACCAGCACGACGCGACGCCCGCCGCGGATGCCGCGATACCGGTCGTCCTTACCGTAGACAGTGGTGTTGTACTGATCGTGCGATCGCAACGTCTGCAACAGCAGTCGCCCGGGCGGGATGGTCGGGTATTCGAGCGCGTTCGCGGTGAAACGGGCGCGCCCGTCTGAGGTCGCGAAGTGGCGCGCATCGCGGGGGCCGTTGGGGAGCACGAGCGTACGCCCCTTGTCGATCCGGCGCTCGTAGTCGTCGAATCCGGGCACGACGCGCGCGATGGACGCGCGGATGCCGCTGTAGTCGTCGGCGAGCGCCGCCCAGTCCGCGCTCGGCGCGTTCGCGCGTTCTTGGTCGAACACCAGCGCGGCGATCCGCGAGACGATCGCGACTTCGCTCGGCAGGTCGTGGGCGGGAGGGGCGAGCCGGCCGCGCGAGGCGTGCACCGCCCCCATGGAGTCTTCGACGGTCACCCGCTGCTCGATGCCTCCGCGTCGATCGCGATCGGTGCGCCCGAGCGTCGGCAGAATGAGCGCTCGCCGCCCGGTCACCACATGTGACCGGTTGAGCTTCGTCGACACGTGGACCGTCAGGTCGACCTGGGACATCGCCCGCTCGACCACCGCGGTGTCGGGGGTCGCGGAGACGAAGTTCCCTCCCATCGCCATGAAGAACCGCACCCGTCCGTCGCGCATCGCGCGAATCGCTGCGACCGTGTCATAGCCGTGGGCACGAGGCGGTTCGAACCCGAACTCGGTACCGAGCGCATCGAGGAACATCTCGGACGGCTTCTCGTAGATCCCCATCGTGCGGTCGCCCTGAACGTTGGAGTGGCCGCGCACCGGGCACACTCCGGCGCCGGGTCGCCCGATGTCGCCGCGGAGCAGCAGAGCATTGACCACGTCGCGCAGGGTCGCGACCGAGTGCTTGTGCTGGGTGAGCCCCATCGCCCAGCACACGGTCGTCGCCGTCGATGCGCGCACGGCCTCTCCGAGGCGGCGAAGTCGGTCTTCGGCGATGCCCGTCGCGGCGACGAGATCGCTCCAGGCCACGGCGTCCATCTGCGCCCGGTAGGCGTCGAACCCGCTCGTGTGCTCGTCGATGAAGGCACGATCGAGCGCGTCGTGTTCGATGAGGTGTTTGCCGATCGCTTGGAAGAGCGCTTGGTCACCGCCGATGCGGATCTGCACGAACTCGTCGGCGAGCGTGGTACCGCCGAGCATCACGCCGCGAACGGTCTGCGGGTTCTCGAACCGCACCAGCCCCGCTTCGGGCAGCGGATTCACCGCGATGATGGTCGCCCCGCGCTGCTTCGCCTTCTCGAGGGCCGACAGCATGCGGGGATGGTTCGTTCCCGGATTCTGACCGGCGACGATGAGCAGGTCGGCATCGTGGATGTCGTCGATGGTGACCGTGCCCTTGCCGATCCCGATCGTCTCGGTCAGCGCCGATCCCGAGGACTCATGACACATGTTCGAGCAGTCCGGGAGGTTGTTCGTCCCCACTCCGCGCACGAGCAGCTGGTAGAGGAACGCCGCTTCGTTCGAGGTGCGCCCCGAGGTGTAGAACACCGTCTCGTCGGCGGGCGCTGCGCGCAAGGCCTCGGCTATCAGCGCATATGCGGCGTCCCACGTGATCGGTCGATAATGCGTGGCGCCTTCGTCGAGGACCATCGGATGCGTGAGCCGCCCCTGCTGCCCGAGCCACCAGTCATCGTGCCCGGCGAGGTCTTCGATCGAGTGCTCTGCGAAGAACTCAGGTCCCACGCGTCGCAGCGTCGCCTCTTCGGCGACGGCCTTCGCACCGTTCTCGCAGAATTCTGCGACGTGGCGTCGATCCTCTTCTGGCCACGCGCATCCAGGGCAGTCGAAGCCGTCCTTCTGATTGACGCGTGTGAGCGAGCGGATACTGCGGACGACCCCCATCTGCTCGACGGCGATCTTCAGCGCGTGGGCGACCGCGGGCACCCCGACGGCGACGTCGGCCGGAGGCGCGACGCTCACGCGGGATTCATCGATGTCGGATGCGGGGGGCCTCTTCGCCATCTTCCCAGGCTAGATCGTCGCGTCGCCCGGCGGTCGGGTCGCTACGGCGTTGCCCCTGCGGCCGCGGTGGCTTCCACTTCCGCCTCCGCCGTCGCCGTGATCCGCTCGGCCATGCCGCGGAAGATGAACCCGTGGAAGGGAAGCACCGCGAACCAGTACAGCCGGCCGGCGAGGCCCCGGGGAAAGAACACCGCGCGCTGTTCATACCGCGAACCTTCCGCATCCGGTTCGACGCGCAGCTCGAGCCACGCCAATCCAGGCACCTTCATTTCTGCACGTAGCCGTAGCAATCGGCCTCGGTCGAGCTCTTCGACGCGCCAGAAGTCAAGGGCGTCGCCCACGGTCAGCCGGGCACGGCTCCGCCGTCCGCGGGCCAACCCGATGCCGCCGACCAGGCGGTCCATCCAGCCACGAACCGCCCACAGCACGGGAGAGGAGTACCACCCGTTCTCACCGCCGATGCCTTCGACCACCGACCAGAGAGCCTCGGGCGATGCGGTGGTCGTCACGGACCTTTCGTCGGTGAAGACGATCTCTCCCGCCCACTCGGGGTCGCTGGGCAGCGGATCGCTGGGGACACCGAGGACTTCGGCGTCGCGCCAGCTCGTCTCGATGGTGTCCTCCTGCTCCCGACCGAGCGCGAGCCTGACAGCGGAGAGGTACGGCATGAGACCGTCGGCGGGCTGCGGCACGAGGTCGTCGATCGCGTGCTCTTTCACGACGCATTCGTTCTGCAGGGACTCCACGAGCGGCCGCGCGACGGCCGCGGGGATCGGTGTGACGAGATTGACCCAGTGCGAGGCCAAGCGCGGCGTCAGCACCGGCAACGAAGCGATCGCGCGCTGGCGGAGCCCCGCGACCACGGCGTATCCGTTCATCATCTGCCCGTACCGCAGGACATCAGGGCCACCGACGTCGACCGCGCGATTGGTCTCCGCGGGCACGCGCGCCGCTCCGAGCAGGTAGTGGAGAACGTCGCGGACGGCGATCGGCTGGATTCTGTTGCGCACCCACCGCGGAGCGGGCATATACGGCAGCACGTCGGTCAGGTGGCGGATCATCTCGAACGATGCCGACCCCGACCCGATGACGACCCCCGCCTGCAGCACGAGAGTCGGAACCTCCGAGCGCAGGAACACCTCCCCCACCTCGACGCGCGACCGCAGGTGCGGCGAGAGATCGGCGTCTTCGGGGTGGAGTCCGCCGAGGTAGATGATCCGCCCGACGTGTGCGGCCTCGGCGGCGCGGGCGACGTTGCCGGCCGCCGCCCGGTCGGCGGCCTCGAAGTCACGCCCCGCCCCCATGGAATGGATGAGGTAGTAGAGAACATCGACGTCGTCGGATGCGGTGCCCACCGCATCCGCGTCGGTGGCGTCGCCGGTGACAACCTCGACGGCATCGCCCCAGCCGAACGTCGCGACCCTCTCGGGGTTGCGGACGAGAACCCGCACCCGATACCCGGCGGCAAGCAGGCGAGGCACGAGGCGTCCGCCGATGTAGCCGGTGGCCCCCAGCACCAGAGCGCGGGGAGCGTCGCCGTCGGCGCGCGGTGCTGCCGTGAGCTCGGGTTCACGGCCGGTCGGAGCGGTGAGATCTTCCATCACCGCAACGCTAGGTGTCTTCGACGCGGCCGAGCGAGGGGTTGACGGCAGAGGGCCGACCGTGCAGGCGTCGGGTCAGCGTCGGCCGATACCGAAGACTCCGCGGATCACTCCGGTCAGCAGCGCCTCGGTCGAGCGCGAACTGAGGATCTGCTCCAGTCCCGCGGCAGGGGTGCTGCGCGTGCGGGTCGTACCGCCGGTCTTCTTGAGGAGGCGCTCGTACTCCTTCTGCGCCTTCTTCTCGGCATCGGCCTGCGCCTTGTCGATCGCCGCCCGCTGTTTGGCGAGTTCGGCGTCGATCCTCGCCTGCTCGGCGGCGGCTTCGGCGGCGCGCGCGGCTTCGTCGGCCGCCGTCATCTTGGCTGTGAGGATCTCGCGCGCCGACTCCCGGTCGATCGGTGTCCCGTATGTCGCCAGCAGCGGCGAGGCGGCGACAGCGCGCTCGATGTCGGCCTCCGGCGTCGGCGACATCAGGCCCTGCGGCGCGCGCAGACGCGTCCAGGCGACGGGGGTCGGCGCGCCTTTTTCACTCATCACGGTGACGATCGCCTCACCGGTGCCGAGTTCCTGCAACGTGCGCTCGAGGTCGTACCCCGACGTCGGGTACGTGCTCACCGTCGCCCGGAGGGCCTTGGCGTCATCCGGCGTGAAGGCACGCAACGCGTGCTGGACACGCGATCCGAGCTGGCCGAGGACCTCGGAGGGCACGTCCTTCGGGGTCTGAGTCACGAAGAACACCCCGACACCCTTCGAGCGGATGAGCCTCACGGTCTGGACGATCGACGCGAGGAAGTCCTTCGAGGCGTCGCGGAACAGCAGGTGAGCCTCGTCGAAGAAGAAGACGAGTTTCGGTTTGTCGGGGTCGCCGACCTCGGGAAGGATCTCGAACAGTTCGGCGAGAAGATACATCAAGAAGGTCGAGAAGAGGGCCGGTTTGTCGATGACACCCGGCACTTCCAGCAGACTGATGATGCCGCGTCCGTCGGGGGCGACGCGCAGGAAATCGCGCACGTCGAACTCAGGTTCGCCGAAGAACACGTCGGCACCGTCGTCGGCGAAGCGGATGAGCTCGCGCAGGATCACGCCCGCGGTCGACGCGGACAATCCGCCGAGCTGTGTCAGTTCCGCCTTGCCCTCGTCGCTGATCAGGTAGGTCAGCACTGCGCGCAGGTCCGCCAGGTCGACGAGCGCAAGACCGTTGGCGTCGGCATAGTGGAAGACGAGGGCCAGGCTCGACTCCTGCGTTTGGTTGAGCCCCAGCACCTTGCCGAGCAGCAACGGACCGAACCCGCTGACGGTGGCTCGTACCGGGACCCCTGCGCCGACGCCGCCGAGCGCGAAGTACTCGGTGACGGATGCCGCCGGCTTCCACTCCTGGCCGATCGCCCGCGTACGGGCGAGGAGCTTCTCGCTCGGCTCGCCCGGTGTCGCGACGCCGGAGAGGTCGCCCTTGATGTCGGCGGCGAAGACCGGCACGCCCTGGGCTGCCAGTTGTTCGGCGAGCCCCTGGAGGGTGCGGGTCTTGCCGGTTCCGGTGGCGCCCGCGACCAGGCCGTGGCGGTTCATCATCGCCAGCGGAATGCGGATCTGCGCCTGAGGCACCGCCTCGGTGTTCACCAACGCGCCCAGGTCGAGCGTGGGCACGTCGAATGTGTATCCCGAGACGATCGCGGCGACGTCATCCGCGCCGAGGGGTTCCTCGTGGACGATCGCGGCCTTCTCAGGGGTGGCGGCAGGGGTCTCGGGGTCGGCCGCTGCCGCGACGACAGCCTGTGCCGGGCCCGTGGCATCGTGCGGCGTCGCGGTTTCCGGTGCGGGCATCCCCGCTCGTGCTTTCGCGGCATCCGCTTCGGCGGCGGCGAGCGCCGCGCGGGCCTTCGCCGCCTTCGCTTCCGCCTCGGCGGCGGCGGCTTCCGCCCGCAGGCGGGCGAGTTCTGCGTCGGCGGATGCGTGATCCTCGTCGGTCATGCGGTCAGCCTAGCGATCGCCGTCGGCTGCGTGGCCGCGCGGCGACACCCGGCGTTCCCGCTCCAGCGGGCGAACGAACACCGCCGCGACGACGAGCGCCGCACCGACTCCGACCAGCGCGCCGCCGAGCGTGTCGCTCAGCCAATGCGCATGGAGATACGTCCGGCTGAACGCCATGAGGAACACCCAGGCGGCACCGACGACGATCATCCCGACCCGTGGCACCAGCACGAACAGCGCGGTGGCCAAGGTTGCCGCGCCCGCCACATGCCCCGACGGGAATGAACCGTAATCCGACAGGATCGCGATCTCTTCGGGCCGCGCCCGCCCGAACGTGTGCTTGAGGATCTGCACGACGCCCGCCGACACGGCCTGGGCCGCGATGTAATAGGCGGCCGACCAGGGTTTGCGAAGGAGGATGAGGATGATCGCACCACCGATGGGGACGACGAGAACGGCGAACCATCCTCCACCGAGGAAGTTCATCGCCAGCGAGATCGCCTGCAGCGCAGGAAACCATGCATCGACGAGAAGCGAGTTCCACCACACGTCGATCGCGAACGGCTGATCACCCCGCACGAACAGCCACAGTCCGAGTCCCGCCGCGAGGAGCAGGAGAACTCCCCCGGTGACGACCAGAGGAACGACCCGCAGCGCTGCGGCATCCGCCTTCTTCGGTGTGTCGCTCATCGTCCCATTGTGCCCAGTCACGCGGCTGCCCAACGACCGCGCGCTGCGGCGAACGCCGACGCGATCAGGGCGCCAGTCGCTCCACGGTGCGAGGCCGAACGAGGATCCACAGGGCGAGGATGCCGATCACCGCGCATCCGACCATCACCGCCGCCATCGTGGTCGCGGTGATGCCCGACCCGACCGAGAGCCAGCCGACGAGCGGCGAGATGATCCCGGCGACGCCGAAGTTGGCCGCGCCGAGGATCGACTGTGCGGTTCCCGCCGCCTTGCCGTGCCGGTCCAGCGCGAGCACCTGCACGCACGGCATCGTGAAACCGCATGCGGTCATGAAGACGAACAAGGGCGCGACGACACCCCATAACCCGAATCCGAGCATGTCGAACACGATGATCGTGGCGCCTGAGACCAGGAGCACCGCGGTCGAGTATGCGAGCACCCACTGCGGACCGAAACGGGCAGCGAGTCGGGCCGCAACCTGCACCCCCAACACCACGCCGAGCGAGTTGGCAGCGAACAGCAGGCCGTACTGCTGAGCATCGAACCCGTACGTCAACTGGAAGAGGAACGACGACGCCGACAGGTACGAGAACAGCCCGCTGAAGGTCATCCCCCCGATGACCAGCACGCCGAGGAACACGCGGTCGGTGAGAACACTGCGGTAGCGCTGCCAAACGGTGGTACTCCCCTTCTCACCGCGACGCGCCGGCGGCAAGGTCTCGGGGATGTACACGGATGCCGCGATGAGCATCACGACGCCGTAGACAGCGAGAACGACGAAGATGCCGCGCCACGGCATCACCAGCAAGAGAGCCGATCCGACGAGCGGGGCCAGGACGGGAGCGACCCCGGTGACGAGTGCGAGGCGCGACAGCATCACGACGAGCCGGCGCCCACCGAAGAGGTCTCGGACGACCGCCGCGGCGACGACGCCACCCGCAGCCGCTCCGGCTCCCTGCAAGACGCGCGCGGCGGAGAGCAGTTCGAGAGTCGGAGCGAGGGCGGCGGCGACACTGGCGAACACGTGGATGGCGGTGACGGTCAGCAGCGGCCTCCGTCGGCCGACCTTGTCGCTGAGGGGACCGACGATCAGCTGCCCGAGGGCGAACCCGATCATGGTCCCCGTGAGGGTGAGCTGGATGGCCGCCGCCGAGGTCTGGAAGTCGGCCTCGAGCACCGGGAACGCAGGCAGGTAGAGGTCGATCGTGAAAGGACCGAGCGCCGTCAGCGCCCCGAGCAGGATGATGTAGAGCACCCTGCGCCGGGTCGGAATCGCGTCGCCGGGGTGAAGGACGATCGGCGCGGTGGCCGGATTGGACCCGAGCGTGCGGATTGCGCCGGTTGTGGTGCGGTGCGCGGATGTGGAGGACGTGGCGACGGGAACAGAGGCGGTATCGAGCAAGGAATCTTCGTTTCGAGGCGGGGCGGCGCGCGGCGTCGGCGGAGGAAACGGACGAGGCGACAGGGTCGAATCGATTCGACCTTTCGATGCTATCGGACACCGTCACCGGGGCGGGCGGTAGCCTGGTCGCGTGACCGACCCGACGGACGCCCCCACTCCCCGACGACCGATCATCGTCACGGTGGCGATCGTATTGATCTATCTGACCGCGCTCTCCAGCGTGGCAACCGGGATCATCGTGTTGCTCAGCCGATACCAGGTCCCCGACGACGACGTCCTTTCGGTATCCCTCGTGGGTGCCGCCACGATTCTGTTGGGTCTTCTGACGATCGCGTTGGCCTCGGGACTCTCGCGCGGCAGCCGATTCGCTCGCCTCCTCGTGACGATCTATCTCGTGATCGACGTCGTCCTGCACGTACTCGCGATCGCCACCTCCGAAGCCTGGGACTGGTCGCCGCTCGTCCAGGCGATCCTCAACAGCGCGATCGTCGTCGTCCTCTGGGCGCCACCGGGCTCGCGATGGTTCACCGCGACGCAGCCCGTCGTCGTCACCGCGTGAGCGCGGGAGCCTCCAAGGACTTCGCGACATAGCGACGGTGCACGAACCGCACGACCTCGATGCCGCCGATTGCGAGGATCACGATCCCGGTCAACAGCCACGCGACGTCCTCGCCCGGGTCGACGAGTTGGAAGAACTCCGTTGCCAACGGAATCGTGAACACCAGGACGAGCCCGATGAACATCGCGCCGATCACGAGCACCTTGAACCGCGTCACAGGCCGCGACAGCACCGTCAACACCCAGATGCCGACGATCGCGAGAATGATCGTCGCCCCCGTGCGCAGCTCGTCTTCGTGGGCCCCGAGCGCCATGGCGCCGCGGGTGTACAGCGTCAGCGATATCGCGATGATGATGCCCGATGGGATCGCGAAGCTCAGCGAGCGGCGCAAGAACCCCGGCACGTACCGTTGCGTGTTCGGCATGAGGGCGAGGAAGAACGCGGGGATGCCGATGGTCAGTCCGTCGGTGATCGAGAGCTGTCGCGGGAGGAAGGGGAACTCCATCACCAGAAGCCCGAAGAGAATCGCCAGTCCCGTCGCGTAAACGGTCTTGGTCAGGAACAGCATCGAGACCCGCTCGATGTTCGCGATGACCTGCCTTCCCTCGGCGACGACGTCGGGGAGGTGCGAGAACTTCCCGTCGAGCAGAACGAGTCTCGCGACTGCCTTCGTCGCAGGCGAACCCGAGTTCATCGCGATTCCGATATCGGCCGTCTTGATCGCGAGGGCGTCGTTGACTCCGTCGCCGGTCATCGCGACGGTGTGCCCCCGCGCCTGCAGAGCCGTGACCATCCCCTTCTTCTGTTCGGGCGTGACGCGCCCGAACACCTGGTGCTCTTCGAGCGCGCGGCCGAGTTCGGCCTCGTCGGTGGGCAGGTGACGCGCGTCGTACCCCTCGGCGACCTCGAGCCCTACCTCGCGGGCGATCGCGGCCACCGTGCTCGGGTTGTCGCCCGAGATGATCCGCACGCCGACGCCCTGCCGGTGGAAGTAGTCGAGCGTCTGGCGCGCGTCGGGGCGCACCTGCTCGCGGAAGGTGAGAACGACCGCGGGCGTGACCTTCTCGGGCAGCAGCTCGTCCTCGACCTGCCCGGCTGTGAGCGCTGCCGGCGAATACCCGAGCACGAGCGTGCGCCGCCCGCTCGCCGCCAGCTGCGTGACCGTGCGTCCGAGCGCGGTGTCCTGGGTCGTCGCGGCATCCCCGAAGACCATCTCGGGAGCACCGAGCACCCACGTCCCGGCCGGCGACGGCAACGACACCGCGCTCCACTTGCGCTTGGAGGAGAACGGGATGTCGGCCACCGCCTGCACGGGCACTTCGAGCGGATACGGCTCGCGCAAGCAACGGGCCGTCGCGTTCGCATCCGGCGCAGCGCCGTACCAGGCGAGGACACTCTCCCATCCCTGCGGCGCATCGAGGGGATGCACGGCATCGAATGCGATGTCACCCATCGTCAGCGTTCCCGTCTTGTCGAGACAGACGACGTCGACTCGGGCGAGACCTTCCACTGCGGGGAGTTCGTTGACGAGCACCTGCTTTCCGGCGAGCTTCGCCGCACCGACGGCGAACGCGATACTCGTCATCAGCACGAGCCCCAGGGGGATCATCGCGGTGAGCGATGCGATGGTGTTGACGACCGCCTGCACCCACGTGCCCGACTGGATCGCCGTGGCCCAGCCTCCGGCGACCATCATCTGCGCGTTGAGGACGAGAAGCCCGATCGGTCCGATCCCCCACCCGACCCACGTCAACACGCGATTGATCGATGTGCGCAGCTCGCTGGACACCAGCGAGAAGCGCTTCGCCTCGCCTGCGAACCGATTGGCGTACGAGTCCGCCCCGACCCGGGACACCCGTGCGTCGCCTTCTCCGGCGACGACGATCGAGCCGGACAGCACCTCATCGCCCGGACGCTTGTCCACCGCATCCGATTCTCCGGTCAGCATCGACTCATCGACCTGCAGACCCCGCGAATCAAGGATCTCGGCGTCCGCCGGGATCTGGTCGCCCGCGCGTAGCACGAGCACGTCGTCGAGGACGACGTCGCTCGGCGGAACCTCTGCCTCTTCGGCATCACGCCGTACCCGTGCGGGAGCCGTGTTGAGCAGGGCCAACCTGTCCAGTGCGATCTTCGCGCGGAACTCCTGCCAACTTCCGATGATCGAATTGGCGAAGGCCGCGAGGCCGAAGATCGCGTCCTGCCACCGTCCCAGCACGAGCAGGACGAAGAAGCACGCGAAGACGATCCCGTTGAACAACGTGAAGACGTTCGCGCGGATGATGGTCCACACGCTGCGACTGGCATCTGCGGTGAACGCGTTGGTGCGGCCTTCGGCGACACGTTCGGTGACTTGCTCGGTCGTCAATCCGGGGGCGCCCATGGAGCCACCCTAGTGAAAGCGGACGCGTGGAAGCGGGACGACCGGCCCCCGGAGGTCGTCCCGCTTCGCCCCGCTGGAGTCAACCCTTGGTCGACCCCGCAAGCAGTCCCCGAACGAAGTAACGCTGCAACGCGAAGAACACGATGAGCGGCACGATGATCGACACGAACGCGCCGGCGGGAAGCAGGTGCGTGTTTCGCCCGAAGTTTCCGACCATCTCCGCCAGTCGCTGGGTCAGCGGCGCCACATCCGCCGTGCCTCCCGAGAACACCAGCGCGACCAGCAGGTCGTTCCACACCCACAAGAACTGGAAGATCAGCATGCTCGCCAGCGCCGGGACCGACAACGGCAAGATGATGCGGAAGAAGATCTGGGTGTGGTTGGCCCCATCCACCCGCGCCGCCTCGAGCACATCGGCCGGGATCTGCGAGATGAAGTTGTGTAGCAAGAACACCATGAGCGGCAAACCGAAGATGGTGTGGGCGACCCACACCGCGGGGAACGTTCCGCTGATGCCCAGGACCTGATTGAAGATCTGCAGGAGCGGGATGAGCGCCATCTGCAACGGCACGATCTGCAGCGCGAAGATCGCGATGAAGATCCACCCGGCCCCCCGGAACGGAATCCACGCGAGCGCGTACGCCGCCATGCTGCCCAGGACGATCGGGAAAATGGCCGCGGGGATGGCGATGATGAACGAGTTGACGAAGTACGATCCGAGGTTCGCGCTCGATGCTCCCGTGGAGAACAGCACCTCCTGGTAGTTCTCGAGGCTGAACGACGGGTTCGTGAAGATCGTCCACCATCCGGTCGAGCGGATGTCGTCCGCGGGACGGAACGAGTTGACGAACAGCCCGAACGTCGGAATCGTCCACACGACGGCGATCAGGATCGCGATTGCCGTCGCCCATCGGGAGGTCAGGCGCTTCTTGACGCGGCTCGACTTCGTGCCGCGCATCGCCTCTTGATAGGCGTCTTGGTCTTTGTCGACGGGAAGGTCGACCGGTGCGATGCTCATCAGCGCACCTCCTTCTGCTTGCGCATGACTCTCACGTTGTAGATCACGATCGGCAGCACCATGATGAACAGGATCACGGCGAGCGCCGAGCCCTGGCCGAACTCACCGCGGTTGAACGCCTGCGTGTACATCTCGTTCGCGATGACGCTCGTGTTGAAGTTGCCGCCGGTCATCGCCCGCACGATGTCGAAGACCTTCAGCGTCGCGATCGTGATGGTCGTCACGACGACGACGAGAGTCGGGCGGATCTCGGGGATCGTCACGTTCGTGAACTGCTGCCATGCGTTGGCGCCGTCGAGTTTGGCCGCCTCGATCCGCTCGACGGGAACCGCCTTGATCGCCGCCGACAGCAGGATCATCGAGAAACCGGTCTGGATCCAGATCATGACGATGATGAGGAAGACGTTGTTCCATGGCGAGTTGATGAGCCATTGCTGCGGCTCACCGCCGAACCACACGACGACTTGATTCAGGATGCCGATCTGGTCGAACCCTTCCGCGCGGTACTCGTAGACGAATCGCCAGATGACACCGGCGCCGACGAACGAAATCGCCATCGGCAGGAACACCAGCGACTTCAGCACCTTCTCACCGCGAGACTTGTCGATGAAGACGGCGTAGGCGAGGCCGACGATGGTCGAGACGGTGGGAACGAGCACAACCCACAACAGGGTGTTCCCGAGGACGATCAGAGTGCCCGGCTGTGTGAACGTCCAGACGAAATTGTCGATGCCGACCCACTCACCGCGCCGGTCGGTGAAGGCGAGGTAGCCGGTGCGGATGGCGGGGTACACAAGCCCGACGAGCAGCAGGATGACCGCCGGCGCGAGGAAGGCGATCAGTTGGACGACGTCGCGCCCCTTCTTCGGCGCCTTGTCGGCCAGAAAAAGCACGAGGCCGACGACGGCGGCGAAAGCCACGAGACCGACGACCAGAACGACGGCCTTGTCACCGAAGGACCCCCAGAAGTCATCTCTCACCGGTCAGCCCTCTCTCGCGAATGATTGTTGCGAACACGAATCCCCCCATTGAGATAGTCGCGGATGCGAGTCGGGATCGCCCGGTGCCCACCACCCCGGGAGGTGGCGGACACCGGGCGCTCTATCACGGCCAGGTGCTGTCGATGAACGAGAGCAGCTCGTCGGTATTGACGGTGCCGACGACCCAGTCGTTCATGCCGGTCCAGAACGAACTGGTACCGACCGCGGCGGGCATCAGGTCCGAACCGTCGAAGCGGAAGACGGTGTCCTCGCCCTGGAGGATCTCGATGGCCGCGCGTCCCAGATCACTCTGGGCGTTGGCCGGGTCGAGACCCTTGTTCGCGCTGATCACTCCGCCGAGCGAGACACGGGCGTTCGCCCAGGTGTCGCTGGAGAGGTACTGCTGGACGGCGTCTGCCGCCGGGGAGTCGACGAACTTGGCGACGAACTCGCCGCCACCGGTGACCGCGTCGCCGGAGTTCGGGTCGACCTTCGGCGTCAGGAACGCCCAGATGTCGCCGTCCGGCGCCACGACGGTGCCCTCGGGCCACTGCGCCTCGTAGAAGGACGCCTGGTGGTGCATCGAGCAGTTGCCATCGAGGATGGGCAGACCGCCGTCGTTGAACGTCGTCGAGACGATCGACTCGACGCCACCGAATCCGCCGTTGACGTAGTCGGGGTTGAGGAGGATCTTCTCGACCTCTTCGAACGCTTCGCGGATCTGAGGGTCGGAGAACTCGACCTCTCCGGTCACCCACTGGTCGTAGACATCCGGGCCTGCCGTTCGCAACACCAGGTCCTCGACCCAGTCGGTGCCCGGCCAGCCGGTTGCATCACCGGAACCGAATCCGACGCACCACGGACGATACGTCGCCGAGTCGTCCTCGGCGAGCGTGGCCGTGAGTTCGAGCAGGTCGTCCCACGTCTCGGGAACGTCGACGCCACGCGCCTCGAAGTCAGCGGGTGAGTACCACACCCACCCCTTGACACTGGCCATCAGCGGCGCGGCGACGAAGGTCTCGTCGATGGTTCCGTACCCCTTCCACGACTCGGACCAGAACTCGTCGACGTTGGCTTCGACATCCGCAGATGCCGGGATGACGTATCCGTCGTCGTACAGACGGTTCAGCAGACCGGGCTGCGGGATGATCATGAGTTCGGGGGCGTCGCCGGCCGCCGCGCGGACGTTGATCTGCGTCTCGGCCTCCTGCGTTCCCACGACGTCGACGAAGATGCCCGTGCAGGCCTCGAAGTCGTAGAACGTCTCGACCATCTGGTCGAGTTCGACGCCCTGAATGGTGGTGTACAACTCGACGCTCTCGCCGTCGAAGGTGCCGTACTGCTCGTACTCGGTGCAGTCGACGTCAGAGGCGTCTCCGCCACCGCCCCCGCTGTCACCGCCACCGCCGGTACAACCGGCGAGGGCAAGCCCGGCGACCCCGATGGCCGCAAGCGAGACAACGAACTTGCCTCGGCGCATGCTCTTCATGTGATCCTCCTCTTCGAGTGATGCAAGGACAGTTCTGGACCGGCATGTGGTCGATCCGCAACCGCTTCCAGTAAAAGGTATGTGATCCGTACCGGTTGCACAATGATGACGAACTGACGGCGTGAACCTGACGAATCGGCAAGACCTCTGCGCCTGGAACCGGTTACATTCCGCGGGATGATGAGGGTATGGTCGACGTGTTCGAGGAGGAACTCCATGGTGCGGATCGCCGACGTCGCCGAACTCGCGGGCGTGTCGAAAGCGACGGCGAGCCGAGCCCTCAGCGGTCGCGATCACGTCGCCGAAGCCACGAGGAAGCGTGTCGTCGAGGCAGCGGAGTCGCTCCAATACGCGCCGTCGACGGCAGCTGTCGGGCTGGCGACCGGGCGAACGCGGCGGATCGGTGTGCTCATGCCGACCGTGAGCCGATGGTTCTTCTCGCAAGTGCTCGAAGGCGTGCAGGCGGCGCTCGTCAAGCACGGCCTCGATCTGATGCTCTATTGCGCGCTGCCCGGCACGCCGGCGCGCGAACGTATCTTCCGCGACTTCATGCGTCGAAAACGGATGGACGGCCTCATCGCCATCGGCATCGAGTCGTCCGACCCCGAATGGGAGCGCCTGCGGCAGATCGATGCACCGATCGTGGGGGTGGTCGGGACCACCCCCGGTTCAAGCCTCGTCGCCATCGATGACACCCATGCGGCAATGCGTGCCACCGAACACCTTCTGGCCCTCGGGCACCGAGAGGTCGTGTTCCTCGGAGGCGAGGCGCGCGATCCCGGCGCCGCGAACGTGCACCGCGACCGCTTCACGGGCTACACCCGTGCAATGACCGCAGCGGGGCTGGGCGCTTCTGTGCGTCACGTCCCCGCGCCCTCGACGGTGCCCGGTGGGTACGCGGCTGCCGTGGACGCCCTCGGTTCGCAGGATCGCCCGACCGGCATCGTCGGGGTCTGCGATGAGGTCGCGATCGGAGCGATCATCGCCGCCCGACGGCTCGGACTTCTCGTACCCGGCCATGTCAGCGTGACCGGCATAGACGACCACGAGTATGCCGAGATGTTCTCGCTGACCACCCTTTCGCAGAAGCCTCGCGCCCAGGGGCGCGCGGCCGTCGATCTGCTTCTGGCACGCATAGAGGACCCCTCCCTCGCTCCCTCGACGACCTCTCTCAAGGCTCGACTCATCGTGCGCAGCTCCACCCTC
Source organism: Microbacterium koreense (assembly GCF_042677105.1). Classification (NCBI taxonomy): domain Bacteria; kingdom Bacillati; phylum Actinomycetota; class Actinomycetes; order Micrococcales; family Microbacteriaceae; genus Microbacterium; species Microbacterium koreense. Next base: position 1,112,510 of record NZ_JBHTIM010000001.1, on the reverse strand, counting down.
GCGCTCGACGCCTCCGTCGCAGCGCCCGGCACCCGGGACGGGTCACATGGGCCGTGACCTCGAGCCGGGCCGCGTCACGGCGCGGGTCGACCGCGCGCTCAGCGAATGGATCGAGCCGGCGGTCACGGCACGCAGCGTCGACATGACGACGTGGATCCTGGCGCTGCCCGGCGAACCCGTCCCGTTCGCCGACCTCCCCGATACGGGGTATCGACGGCTGATCCCGGGCGATCGGTGGGGTCCCCCGTGGTCGACGGCCTGGATCCGCGTGACGGGACGGGTCCCACACGATTGGCCGCGCGGCCAGGTCGAAGCCCATATCGATCTGGGTTTCGACGGCGCGTGGCCGGGCTTTCAGGCCGAAGGACTCGCGTACGCCACCGACGGGCGGATCTTGAAGGGCCTCGAGCCGCGCAACACGCACGTACGGCTGGACGCGCGGCCCGGCGACGAAATCGCGTTCTTCGTCGAGGCAGCCGCCAACCCCGACATCCTCCGAAAGGAGACCTTCTCCCCGACCCCGCTCGGCCACCGCTCCACCGCCGGCGACGTGCCGCTTTACACCTTCGGCGGTGCGAGGCTGGTGCATCCCGATCAGATCGCACAGGAACTCCTCGACGATGTGCGGATGCTGCGCGACCTGGTCGAGATCCTGCCCGCTGATCGGCCTCGTTCAATCCGTGTTCGAGCGGCCCTCTACGACATGCTCACGGTCCTCGACCCGCACGACGTCGCCGGAACGGCCGCGGAGGCTCGGAGCACTCTCGCGGATGCGCTCGCGCAGCCGTCTGCGGCATCCGCCCATCGCGTTGCCGCTGTCGGGCACGCACACATCGACTCCGCGTGGCTGTGGCCTCTGCGCGAAACCGTCCGCAAGTGTGCCCGCACGTTCGCGAACGTGCTCGATCTCATGGACGAGGACCCCGACCTCGTCTTCGCCTGCTCGTCGGCCCAGCAGTACGACTGGATCCAGGAGCACTATCCCGACCTGTTCCGACGTATCGCCGAGCGCGTGGCGGATGGGCGATGGGTGGTCACCGGCGGCATGTGGGTCGAATCCGACACCATGATGCCGGGCGGCGAGGCGCTTGCACGTCAGTTCATCGAAGGAGGCGCGTACTTCCGGCGGGAGTTCGGCATCGCCTGTGACGGCGTCTGGCTTCCGGACTCCTTCGGATACTCCGCTGGGATGCCGCAGATCGCCGTGGGGGCGGGCGCGCGCTGGTTCCTCACCCAGAAGTTGTCGTGGAACGACACCAACCGCATGCCCCATCACACCTTCTGGTGGCGGGGGCTCGACGGCACACGGATCTTCACGCACTTCCCGCCGTCGGACACGTATTCGGCACAGGTCACACCTCGCGAACTCGACCTCGCCGAGCGGCAGTTCACCGAGCACGCGGATGCCACGTCGTCCCTGATGTTGTTCGGTCACGGCGACGGAGGTGGCGGCCCCACACGCCGGATGCTCGCCGCGGCCCGCCGAGCCGCAGACCTCGAGGGTCTCCCCCGCGTGCAGATCGTGTCACCTGATGTGTTCTTCGCCCGGGCCGAGGCCCAGCAGCCCGACGCCTCGGTGTGGAGCGGTGAAATCCCGCTCGAACTGCACCGCGGCACGCTGACGTCGCAGGCGCGGACGAAAGCGGCAAACCGCCGCAATGAGCGGCTCCTGCATGAGGCGGAACTGTGGGCGACGACCGCGAGTGTGCGCGCCGGCGCGGCGTACCCTTCGGCTGCGCTCCGCGGCGCGTGGCGGACCGTGTTGCTCCTGCAATTCCACGACATCCTGCCCGGCTCGTCGATCGCGTGGGTGCACGAGGAGGCCGAGCGTCTGCACGCTGAGGTCTCGGCGTCCCTCACCGCGATCATCGACGATGCGTTGCGCGCGATCGTCGGAGACGGGGACCTCGAGCTCGCCGCGAACGCGGGCGCCTTCGCGCAAGACGGTGTCGACCCGGGAGCGGTGGCCGCTCCCGTCGCGGCGATACGCGCGAACGCCGAGGCAGTCGACGGATGTCATGTGCTCGAAGATCATCTCGCCCGGGTTGTGATCGACTCCGCGGGCGACGTGCGCTCGTTCACGGATAGACGCACCGGGCGCGAGCTCGTGACAGTCGGTGGTCGGTGGGGCGATCTGCGCCTGCACCCGGATCACCCCGCGCGATGGGACGCGTGGGACATCGAACGTCCCTACGCCGATGTGACGCTCCGTCCCGACGGCGGCGCGCAGATCTCGGTCGACGACGGGATCGTACGGGTGAGGCGGCGGGCGGGCGCCTCGACGTTCACGCAGGAATGGTGGCTCACGGCGGGCCGGCTTGAGACCACGCTCGTGGTCGATTGGCGCGAGCGTGACCGGCTGCTCAAGATCGGCTTTCCTCTCGCGGTGCACGCGGATACCTTCACCACCGAGACACAGTTCGGACACGTGGCGCGGCCCGTCCATCGCAACACCTCGTGGGATGAGGCGCGATTCGAGGTCTGTCAGCATCGGTGGATGCACATCGGAGAACCGGGCTTCGGCGTCGCCATCGCGAACGACACCGCCTACGGCGTGGCCGTCACCGCAGACGAGGGCGTCGACGTGGGGATCAGCGTGCTGCGGGGAACGTCGTTCCCCGATCCCGCGGCCGATCTCGGCCAACATCGCTTCCGGTTCTCGATCGCCGCGACGAGCGACGTGACGGATGCGGTGCGCCTCGGACGAACACTCGACGCCCCTCCCACGGCGGTGCGCGGAGGCGCGACGGTGGAGCCGCTCGTACGGGTCGAAGCGTCGACCATGGTGCTGGAGACGCTCAAGCTCACCGAAGACGGCAGCGGTGATGTGATCATCCGTTTGTCCGAGACGCGCGGTGACATCGCAAGAGCCGTCGTGCACACCGACTTCGGTTGGCGAGAAGCGGTGGTCACCGACCTCCATGAGATCGACGCGACCGAAGACTCGCCGCTCCGGCGGGGCGTGAACGTCACGGCCGATCCCTCCGCCAGGACGATAGCGGTCACCGACCGACCCTTCGGGCTGATCACGCTCCGCCTCCGCCGCTGACCGTGCCGCTCGCGGGCACAGCACAACGGGTCCCGGATGCACGTGGCATCCGGGACCCGTTGTCTGCTGCGCAGGTCTTACTTGAGGGTGACCGTGGCGCCGGCCTCTTCGAGCGAAGCCTTGGCCTTGTCGGCGGTCTCCTTGTTGGCGCCCTCGAGGACAGCCTTGGGAGCACCGTCGACGACGGCCTTCGCGTCGCCGAGACCGAGCGAGGTCAGCTCGCGGACGACCTTGATGACCTGGATCTTCTTGTCACCGGCAGCCTCGAGGATGACGTCGAACGAGTCCTTCTCCTCTTCGGCGGCGGCCTCACCGGCACCACCGGCGGGCGCGCCCGCAGCGGCGACCGCGACGGGGGCGGCAGCGGTGACGTCGAAGGTCTCCTCGAACGCCTTGACGAACTCCGAGAGCTCGATGAGCGTGAGCTCCTTGAACGCGTCGAGCAGCTCCTCAGTGCTGAGCTTTGCCATGATGTTTCTCCTTATGTGGGGTTCTTCTTCGCCGGAGCCCGATGTCAGGCCGCGGACTCCTGCTTCTCACGCAGCGCGTCGACCGTGCGAACGGCCTTGGACGGCAGTGCGTTGAAGACGAATGCCGCCTTCGTCATCGAGGCCTTCATCGCACCGGCGAGCTTCGCCAGCAGGACTTCACGGCTCTCGAGGTCGGCGAGCTTGTTGACCTCATCTGCGGTCAGCGCGGAACCGTCGAAGTATCCGCCCTTGATCACCAGGTGAGGGTGTGCCTTGGCGAAGGCGCGCAGACCCTTCGCGACGGCGACCGGGTCACCGTGCACGAAGGCGATGGCCGACGGACCCTTGAGTTCGTCGTCCAGTCCCGTCACGCCGGCGTTGTTCGCGGCGATCTTGGTCAGCGTGTTCTTCACCACGGCGTATTCCGCGTCCTGACGAATGCTGTTGCGCAGCTCCTTGAGCTGGGCAACCGTCAGACCGCGGTACTCGGTCAGCAGAACGGCAGTCGAGTCCTCGAAGTTCTTCGTGAGCTCGGCGACCGATGCGTCCTTCTGCGCCATGGCCACTCCTTGTGTCTCGTTCATCATCCGCGGAGGCGGATGACGGCCTCAGAATCCACGCGGACATGAAGAAAGCTCCGGCGCAAGCGCACGGAGCTTCAAGAAGTTCGTGTCACCTGCGCGGGCCCCTGCGAATTCGCAGTGCTTCGATCGTTGTGCTTGCGCACGCGGATGACCGGCGGTCTTCGGCTCCATCAGATTACCTCGACGCCACGGCATCACCAAATCGACGCGGGCGGCGCCGACGCCGTGCGCGTCGCGCCCCTCGGGCGTCGACAGGGCGTCGTAGGGTCGAAGGGTGTCTCCCGAACTCGCCGCCCGTTCACCGCAGCTCACGGCACGGGTCGTTGCCGACTCGAGGGACCGCGTGGCGTGGGTGCGCGCTCGATCCCGAGGCATCACCGCAACCGACGTCGCCACGCTCACCGGAGAACGCGCGATCCTCCGCGCGGCCGACGCGAAGCTCATGGGTTCCGGCTTCTCGGGCAACGCCTTCACGGCGCACGGGCGCGAGCGCGAACCCGAGATCGCACGATGGGTCGCCGCAACACACGGCATCCTTCCGTCGTCCGCCCTGTTCCACGCCGAGATCGAGAAGCGGCACCTGGCGACCCCCGACGGGATCGCGGTGGACATCGACGGACGAGTGACCCTCGCTGAGATCAAGACGACCAACAAGGCCTGGCGCAGCATCCCGCGCACCTACATGCGGCAGGTGTGGTGGCAGCAGCACGTGCTCGGCGCCGAACGGACACTCGTGGCCTGGGAGCAACACGATGACTTCGTGCCCGTCGGCGACGAGCCGCGCTGCGCCTGGGTCGATCGTGACGAGGCAGAGATCGCCAAGCTCGTGACCCTCGCGACGGCCCTCATCGACGAGCTCCACCGTCGCCATCTTCGGTCTCGTGGTCCGGCGCGCCCGGCGCCTGAGCCTCGGTCGTTCCAGGCGCTCGCCCTCGCCGACTGACACCACCCGGCACCCGCCCCCCTATCTCGGCTCATCTGCCGCTCCTCGGCTCAGCAGATCAGCCGACGCGAGGCAGATGGGCCGACGAGATGGGTGTGGGGCGGGGCGGGGCGGGGCGGGGGTGTTGTTGACGCGGGTCAACGATTACCATATGGTTGATCTTCGTCAACTTCTCCGCGTCAGCGTCGTCGCGTCTCCTCACCCGAAAGGATGCCGATGGCAACCTCCTCCTCCGACCTCACCGAGTCGGGCATGACCCGGCGCCAGGTCCTCGAAGCCCTCTCGGGCCTGCTGCTCGGCATGTTCGTCTCGATGCTCGCGGCCACGGTCGTTTCGACATCCCTCCCGGTCATCGTCCATGACCTCGGCGGAGATCAGGCCGCGTTCACCTGGGTCGTCACCGCGACCCTGCTGACGACCGCGATCTCCACCCCCATCTGGGGCAAACTCGCCGACCTGTTCAACCGCAAGGTGCTCATCCAACTGGCGATCGTGATCTTCGTGCTCGCCACGGCAGCCGCGGGCTTCGCGCAGGATCCCGGCACGCTGATCGCGTTCCGCGCCGTCCAGGGCATCGGCGCCGGAGGCCTTGCGGCGCTCAGCCAGATCATCATGGCCGACATCATCAGCCCCCGTGAGCGCGGCCGCTACATGGGACTGTTCGGCGCGGTGATGGCGGTCGCCACGATCGGTGGGCCTCTGCTGGGCGGTGTCGTCACCGACTCGCTCGGCTGGCGCTGGAACTTCTACATCGCCCTGCCGTTCGCCGTCCTCGCACTCATCCTTCTGCAGACGACGCTCCACGTGAAGACGGTCACCCGCAAGGTCCGCATCGACTATCTCGGCATCGTGCTCCTCGCCGCGGCGGTGTCACTGCTTCTCGTCTGGGTCACGAACGCCGGCACGGACTATGACTGGTGGAGCCTCACCACCCTGCTCATGGTCGGCGGCGCACTCGTCGCCACCGCGCTTTTCATCTTGGTCGAGCTCCGCTCGCGCGAGCCGCTCATCCCCCTGCGCATGTTCCGTGATCGCACCTTCACACTCGCCGTCGTCGCGTCGATCGCCACCGGCATCGCGATGTTCGGCGCCTCGGTGTTCCTCAGCCAGTACATGCAGATGGCCCGTGGCGCGACACCGACCGAAGCCGGACTCATGACGATCCCGATGATCGTCGGCCTGCTCATCGCGTCGGTGGGGGTCGGACAGCTCATCAGCCGCTTCGGGGCATGGAAGCCGTATCTCATCGTCGGAGCGATCCTCCTGACCGCCGGCCTGGCGTTGCTCACGACATTGCACTACGACACACCGTTCGTGCTCGTCTCGATCTACATGTTCCTCATGGGCGCCGGAGTCGGCATGACGATGCAGAACCTCGTGCTGGTCGTGCAGAACACCGCACGCCCCGAGGAGATCGGTGTCGCCTCGTCCGGGGTGACGTTCTTCCGCAGCCTCGGCGGGACGGTCGGGGTCTCGGTCATGGGTGCCGCGCTCGCCTCGAGCGTGACCGATCTCTTCGCCGACCAGCGGGAAGCGCTCGGCCGGGCCATCGCAGCGCTCGGAGAGCAGGGCGCAGACGTCGCCGCCCAACTCGAGTCGGGGGCGCTCCCGGCCGTGCGGTCGCTCCCCGAGTCCGTTCAGGTGATCGTCGAGGACATCTACGCGCAGGGAATCGCCCACTCGTTCCTCATCGCCGTTCCCTTCGCCGTTCTGAGCTTCGTCGCGATCTTGTTCCTGCCGAACGTCCCACTGCACCGGATGACGACGCAGCAGCGCCTGAACGCCGGCGAGGCGGATCTCGCGACGGTATCCACATCCGAGGGGATGGATGCGGTCGCTTCGCCGACTGACATCGACGCAACGGATGCGGAGCCCTCGGTGCGCCGCGACAGCAGCCCGGATGACCATGACTCCTGATGCACGAGAGTCGGACCGCACCCGCGCCGTCCGGAACCTCGAGAACGAGTTCGGCGAGCTCATCCACCTGGTGCGTCGAGTGCTGGCAGAGAACGCGGAGCGGATGAGCCCGGGCATGCTGCCCGGCGCCTACAAGATCTTCACGACGATCGTGCGTCGGGAGAGTGTGACGCTTTCGGCGCTTGCGGAGTCGCTCGTCGCCGATAAAGGCCTCGTGAGCCGCACGGTGCGCGATCTCGAAGCTCTTGGTTTCATCACGCGGACGCCGGACCCCGACGACGGGCGGTCGAGTCTCATTTCACCGACGGAGCGGGGGCTGGAACGCCTCGCGATCGCCCGCGCGCCGCAGGAGAGTTCGCTCCTGGCCGTGCTGGACGAGTGGCCGGTCGACGACATCGATCGTCTCTCCCTGCTGTTGCACTCGCTGCGCACCGGTCAGAGACCCTCCTGAGTCAGGCGACGAAGTCGAGCTCCTGGAACTCGGCGACCTGGGGGACCCATTGCCCCTGGACGAAGTCGACGTGGCGCGGGTGGGCGTTGTAGGCGTCATAAGCGGCCTGGTCCGCGAACACCATGCTGAAGCCGTGCGTGAACGTGCTCTTCGGGCTCACCTGCCGACGCACGGTGAAGTCGGTCACTCCCGGGATGGCCGCGAGGGTCGTGCGCGCCGAGTCGAGGAAGTCGGCCTCCTCCGCAGATCCCGGTGCGTGGATGAGGCGGAAGACCACGGTGTGCTGAATCGTCATGAACGCTCCTAGGTCGTGTTGATCGAGAGTCGCCCGTTCGGCGGGCCGGGCGAAACCGCAGCCGCGACTCAAGGACCCGCGCGGAGCGATCCACGCTATCTCACCGTTCGCGCGTCCGTCATGAACGGTGCGCGCGGGTCGTCCGCGGGCGGGTCGACGTATCGGTGCGCACCCGACCCGGCACCGCGTAGCCCGTCGTTATTGCCGATGTAACACGATCGTGATCCGGACGGGGTTGACTGTCATCGACACTGCACCACTTAGCCGATGACGGCACGCGGAAAGGACGAGCGATGAGATTCCGCCCGCTGCGCACCGGCGCCGCCCCGACGAGCGACCCGACACCCGTACCCGATCCGCCGGAGACCATGCACGCCGTCGTCTTCGATGAGCCAGGTCCTGCGTCTGTGCTCCGTGACGCCTCGTATCCGACGCCCGTCCCGGCGTTGAGCGAACTCCTCGTGCGGGTCGTCGCCGCCGGGGTCAACCCGATCGACGCCAAGACCCGCGCGGGAGCCGGCGTCTCTGGCCTCATCCCCGGGTTCCCGTCCACGCTGGGCTTTGATTTCAGCGGTGTCGTCGCGCACGCGCCATACGAATCCCACCCGCTCCCCCCTGGAACCCCCGTCTTCGGAATGGCATCCTTCCCGCGGTCACCGGGCACCTATTCCGAGTACGCAGTGGTCCCGACGTTGTCGGTCGCCCGCAAACCGGCGACGCTGTCGCATGTCGAGGCGGCCGGCGTCCCGCTCGCCGCCCTCACCGCGTGGGGTCTGGTCGTCGAGACGGCCCGCGCCCACGAGGGACAGCGCATCCTGATCCATGCGGGAAGTGGCGGGGTCGGTCACTTCGCAGTCCAGTTCGCGGCGTACTTCGGTGCGCACGTGACCGCGACGACCTCCGCGCGCAACGGGGCGTGGTTGCGCGAGTTGGGCGCATCCGTCGTCATCGACTACCGCTCGACTCGGTTCGATGAGGTGGTCGGCGACGTGGACGTCGTCATCGACCTGGTCGGAAACATGAACGACGACACGGGCTCGCGGTCGTTGCGCGTCCTGCGCCCCGGCGGGCTGTACGTGCTCGTCCCGACCGGCGCCTGGCCCGGCTACGCCGAAGCCGCCGCCGCGGCGGGGGTGCGGGCCACCTCGTACAAGGTCATCCCCGATGGCACCGCTCTGGCGACGATCGCCCGCCTGTTGGATTCGCAGGCGGTGCAGGTGTACGTCGATCGTGTCTTCGATCTCGCGGATGCCGCAGACGCACATCGCACGCTCGAAGAAGGACACACGCGCGGCAAGATCGTCCTTCGCGTCAGCGACGATTGACAGGAGCCAGGGCGCGTCTCGCCTCACCGATGATCTCGTCGGCGATGTCGCCGAGCAGCGGCGAGTGCAGGTTCCACTGCTGCCAAAACAACGGAACCTCGACAGACGGCCCACCGAGCCGCACCAGGGCGCCGGATGCGACAGCGTCGGCTGCCTGGAGCGTGGGAAGCAACGCCCACCCCATGCCCAGTTGCGCGGCGTGCGCGAAGTCGCTGGATGACGGAACATGATGCCGCGGCGGCTGCGCGTCCCCTGCACCGACGGCGGTCAACCATCTACTCTGCAGGTCGTCGCGACGGTCGAAATCGATGAGTGGCGCGAGCGCGAGGGTCGTCGCATCCACGCCGGTGGTGAACCACCGCGAGACGAACACCGGCGATGCGACCGCGTCGTAGCGCATGGCTCCCAACGGGCTGACACGGCATCCGGAGACCGCGATGTCGCGTGACGTGACCGCTCCCATGACCGTCCCGGATTCGAGCAGGGCTGCAGTGAATTCCTGGTCGTCGCGGTGCACCTCGAAGACGACCGCGTGACGTTCACCGAGCCGGGCGAGCGGCTGCAGGAACCACGTGGCAAGGGAATCGGCGTTGACGGCGAGCGGAACCGACGTATGACGGCCGGCATCGACGTCGACGCCCAGCGCGAGGGCCGTGTCGTGTTCGAGCAGGGCAGCCTGTCGCGCGAGTCGCACGATCGCTGCGCCGTCAGGCGTGGCGCGGGCGGGCTTGGAACGAATGAGCAGGACCCGCCCGATGATCTCTTCGAGCGCCTTGATCCGCTGGCTCACGGCGGACGGTGTGATGTGCATCCTCCGCGCGGCGCCGTCGAGTGTGCCCTCGTCGACGACCAGCGCAAGCGTCTCTGCCAGGTCGAAGGGTATGCGCATGATGAAGTCATGCTAATGGTTCATTAGCAGCCTTAGCTGTGCTGGATACCAGGTGCGCCCTACGCTCGATCCCGTGCTCACCTCCGTCCTTGCCGGCTTCGGGCTTGGCCTGTCGCTCATCGTCGCCATCGGCGCGCAGAACCTCTTCGTCCTCCGCCAGGGTTTGCGTCGCGAGCATCTCGTCGCGGTCGTCGTGATCTGCGCCGCCTCCGACGCCGCGCTCATCGCTCTCGGCGTCTCGGGCGTCGGCTTGGCCCTGCAGGCCCTCCCGTGGCTCGTCACGGTCGTGCGCTGGGTCGGGTTCGCGTTCCTGATCGGCTACGGGCTGCTCGCCGCCCGTCGTGCGTGGCGGCCGAGCGGAGAGGCACTCGAGGTTCACGAGGTTGAAGCCTCCGTCGATGCGCCACCGTCGGCGATGGCGATGGCGACGGTGACGCGCACGCGCCTGGCCCCCGTCGCCCTCACCGCGCTCGCGTTGACGTGGCTGAATCCTCACGTCTATCTCGACACGGTGTTCCTGCTCGGGTCGATCGCGAGCACACACGGCGATCTGCGTTGGTGGTTCGCCGCGGGTGCCATGGCGGCGAGCGTGGTCTGGTTCGTCGGGTTGGCGTTCGGCGCGCGCCTCCTCGGCCGCTGGCTGTCATCACCTCGCGCCTGGCGCATCCTCGACGGCATCATCGCGGTCATCATGATCGCGCTGGGGATCTCGCTCGTCCTTCCCCACTGACTCCGCAGCCTCTCCCCTGACCGATCTGCACAACTCCACGGACGTGTGCGCAACACGGTGGTTCGACCAGGTTCGGGCCCGGATCGGACCAGGATCTGTGGAGTTGTGCAGACCAGTCGGGGCACGATGGACGCATGAGGCGTGTACACGTGGTCGTCGGCGGCATGGTCCAGGGCGTGGGGTATCGCTACACACTCCGCATGGTCGCCCGTGACTGCGGCGTGAACGGCTGGGTGCGCAATCGCCGCGATGGCACGGTCGAAGCCGAGGTCGAAGGCGACGACTCCCGCGTCGACGAGACTCTCGCGTGGATGGCCGAAGGCCCTCCGGGTGCGCGCGTCGATCACGCGCTGGTCACCGACGTGCGTCCCGTCGGAACCGAGTCGACGTTCGACGTCCGTGAGACCGTCTGACCGACGACGAAGGGCCCCACCCGAAGGTGAGGCCCTTGTGCCCGGTAGCGGGCAAATCGTCGTCGACGTCAGATGGCGTTGACGTCGAGCGGGATGCCGGGACCGAAGGTCGTCGAAACGGCGCCCTTCTGGATGTAGCGACCCTTGGCGCTCGACGGCTTCAGGCGCACGATCTCTTCGAGCGCAGCCTGGAGGTTCTGGTCGAGCTGCTCCGCCGAGAACGACGCCTTGCCCACGATGAAGTGCACGTTGGCGTGCTTGTCGACGCGGAACTCGATCTTTCCGCCCTTGATCTCCTCGACGGCCTTGGCCGGGTTCGGAGTGACGGTGCCGGTCTTCGGGTTCGGCATGAGCCCTCGGGGTCCGAGGACCTTACCGAGGCGCCCGACCTGGCCCATGAGCTCCGGCGTCGAGACGGCAGCGTCGAAGTCGGTCCACCCGCCGGCGACCTTCTCGATGAGCTCGGAGCCGCCGACCTCATCCGCACCCGCGGCGATCGCCGCTTCGGCGGCGGGACCGGTCGCGAACACGATGACGCGGGCGGTCTTGCCGGTGCCGTGCGGCAACATGACGGTGCCGCGCACCATCTGGTCAGCCTTGCGCGGGTCGACGGCGAGCTTCAGCGCGACCTCGACGGTCGAGTCGAACTTCGACGACCCCGTCTCTTTGGCCAGCGCGACGGCTTCGGCCGGCGTGTAGAACTTGTCGGCCGCGATCTTCGCAGCGGCGGCCTGATATGCCTTGGACTTGGTAGCCATGATTCCTATCCCCCTCAGTCCTCGACCGTGATGCCCATGGAACGGGCGGTGCCGGCGATGATCTTCGAGGCGGCCTCGATGTCATTGGCGTTCAGGTCGGGCTGCTTCGTCTCGGCGATCTGCCGGACCTGCTCCTTCGAGATCTTTCCGACCTTGACCGTGTGCGGCGTCGCCGACCCCTTCTGCAGGCCTGCGGCCTTCTTGATGAGCTCCGCCGCGGGCGGGGTCTTCAGGACGAACGTGAAGCTGCGGTCCTCGTAGACGGTGATCTCAACGGGGATGACGTTTCCGCGCTGCGACTCGGTCGCGGCGTTGTACGCCTTGCAGAACTCCATGATGTTGACGCCGTGCTGACCGAGCGCGGGCCCGATCGGCGGCGCCGGGTTGGCTGCACCGGCACTGATCTGGAGTTTGATCAGTCCGGTCACCTTCTTCTTCGGTGCCATTGTTTTTCCTTTCAGCGAATCGGATGCCGGGGCATCCGTTCTCCCGCGGTCTCAGGCGAGTCCTGAGTGCGGTGTCTTGTGCACGTTGAATCGGACGGCCCGATTCCACGTGTGAATCTCAGAGCTTGGTGACCTGGTCGAACGAGAGCTCGACCGGGGTCTCGCGTTCGAACAGCGACACGAGCACCGTGAGCTTGCCGCTCTCGGGCTTGATCTCGCTGATCGAACCGGGCAGACCCGCGAACGAGCCTTCTTTGATCGTGATCGTCTCGCCGATCTCGAAGTCGACTTCGGCGGGCAGAACGCGGGCCGCAGTCGTGGCCGCACCCTTGGCCGCGCCTGCCGTCTTCGCGGGAGCAGTCTCCTTCACCTCGACGAGACTCTTCAACATGTTGAAGGCTTCCTCGAAGCGCAGCGGCGTCGGGTTGTGGGCGTTGCCCACGAATCCGGTGACGCCGGGAGTGTGGCGAACGACCGACCAGGTGTCTTCGTTGAGCTCCATGCGCACGAGTACATAGCCGGGGATCCGGACGCGCGTGACCATCTTGCGCTGGCCGTTCTTGATCTCGACGACGTCCTCCATGGGGACCTCGATCTGGTAGATGTCGTCTTCCACCTCGAGCGTCGACTTGCGCTGCTCGATGTTGGCCTTCACCTTGCGCTCGAAGCCGGCGTAGGAATGGATGACGTACCACTTGCCGGGGAGCATGCGCAGGTCGGCGCGGAACTCTTCGTAGGGGTCGAGCTCGGCGTCGTCGTCGCCGGCTTCCGCCTCGTCGACGACGGAGGCCGCGGCATCAACGTCGGCGATGAGCTCCTGGTCGAGGACCGGTGCATCCTCGTCACCGTTGATATCGGGGCCGTCGTACGGCGCGACGTCGTCCGCGTGCTCGGCCGCGTCTTCCGCAGCCTCTTCCGCCGTCGATTCGGTAAGAACCTCTGCGGCGGCCTCCGCCTCGGCGGTCTCGTCGATGTTGAGGGCGTCGTTCACGATCGCGTCTGCCTCCGGGTCGGTGATCTCGATGTCGTCGAGGTCGGAATCGCTCGAGTCGTCGTCCGCATCCTCGTCGACGACATGGATCGCAACGTGCTCGGCGGCCTCGACCGACCGCTCTTCATACTCGAGCTGGTTGCCTTCCTGGGCCTCGTCGTCTTCGGACGACTGCTCAGCGGCCGTCGCCCAATCGACGTCGTCGTTGTATCTCTCAGACACTTGCGTTTCTTCCGTTCGTGGGCGGGGTCTCCCCCGAACCCGCGTGATGGCTCAGGGTCAGGCAGGGATGCCGAACACGATGCCGGCGAGGAATGTGAACAGCAGGTCGAGCCCGTAGACGACCGCCATCATGACGACGACGAAGCCGAGCACGACACCGGTGTACTTCAGCAGCTCCTGGCGCGTCGGGGTGACGACCTTGCGAAGCTCGGCGAAGACCTGACGGATGAACAACGCGATGCGCGCGAAGACGTTCGGTTTCTTCTCGCGCGTCCCGCCGCTGGACGGGACGATCTCGCCGTTCGGCTCGTCCTGGACCATCGATGCCACCTGAATACCTTCCATGCGCCGACGCCCACCGACGGTGTGTCGATGACGCCGACTCGCAGGGCGGACAGGAATCGAACCTGCAACCTGCGGTTTTGGAGACCGCTGCTCTGCCAATTGAGCTACCGCCCTAGAGATTCTGAGAATCCCGAGGTGCCTACATGCGTCAGCCGTGACCAGGTTCGGGAACGCCCGGACGGTGGGCACGGCGAAAGAATGCAGACTACAACTGCATCGTCCAGTGTACGGCATGGCCACAGGCCGGGCGAACCGAGCCGACGGCGCCGAGAAGAGAGGGTCGGATCAGCTGAACGATTCGACGACCGCACTGCGGTGGTAATCGAAGATGATGTTCGTGCGGGTCGACGCCACCCGCGGATGACCTGAGATGTGTTCGACCACGAAGCGTCGCAACTCGGACGAATCCGCCACCGCGACGTGCACCATGAAGTCGTCGACGCCGCCGAGAAAGAAGACCTGCACGACCTCCGCGAACCCTCGCGCGTGGTCGGCGAACTCCGTGATGCTTGCCTGCCGAGCGCCCACACGCAGCGTGACCCCGATGAGCGCCTGGAGTTTCAGGCCCAGCTTCGCCTGATTCAGGCTCGCGGTGAACCCCGAGATGACGCCGCGCGCAAGCAACGATTGCACTCTGGCGTGCGCCGTCGACGGGGCGACGCCCACCCGCGCTGCAAGCTCGGCGTTCGTGATGCGCCCGTCGGAGACGAGTAGCCCGATCAGACGCTCATCGATGTCGTCCAGTTCCGACCGCAGATCCTTCTGCACCTCCGGCACGATCGACCCCTTTCCGCGATTGTTTCATCTGATTTCGGCTGTTGTGCGAACGATTATTCGGCAGTACGCAGCTTTACCGAGTATTCCTCCATACTGGCCGCAGTCAGAGAGGAGTCTGCCATGGACATCGGAGTTCCCACCGAGATCAAGGTCAGAGAGAACCGGGTCGCCATCACCCCGCCGATGGTGCACGCGTTGACCCAACGCGGCCACCGGGTGATCATCCAGAACGGTGCCGGCGATGGCTCCCGCATCTCCGACCTCGACTTCACCGCCGCGGGCGCCGAGATGGTCGCGACCGCGGACGAGGTGTGGTCGCGCGCCGACCTCCTGTTGAAGGTCAAGGAGCCGATCGCGCCCGAGTATGCACGGCTTCGGCGGGGGCAGGTGCTCTTCACCTACCTGCATCTCGCCGCATCCCGTGAGTGCACCCACGCGTTGCTGGGCTCCGGGACGACATCGATCGCCTATGAAACCGTCCAGCTGGCCGATCGGAGCCTTCCCCTCCTCGCGCCGATGAGCGAAGTGGCCGGTCGCCTTTCCATCCAGGCCGGCGCCCATCACCTGCTGAGCCCCTCGGGTGGGCGTGGGGTGTTGCTCGGCGGCGTGCCGGGCACTCGCAAAGCGAAGGTCGTCGTCATCGGCGGTGGTGTCGCCGGCGAGCACGCCGCACGAAACGCCGTCGGCCTCGGTGCCGACGTGACCGTCGTCGACCTGTCACTGCCCCGATTGCGGCAGCTCGAGTCGGCCTTCGGTGGGACCATCCAGACCCGGCACTCCTCGCCCCTGGAGATCGCCCACCAGGTACGCGACGCCGATCTGGTGATCGGCTCCGTCCTCATCCCCGGCGCCGCCGCACCGAAGCTCGTCACAGATGCCATGGTGGCCGAGATGAAGCCCGGCGCGGTCCTCGTCGACATCGCGATCGACCAGGGCGGCTGCTTCGAAGGCTCGCGGCCGACGACGTACGACGACCCGACGTTCCGCGTGCACGAGACGACCTACTACTGCGTGGCGAACATGCCGGGCGCCGTGCCCGAGACGTCGACCGTCGCCCTGACGAACGCGACGGCGCCGTATGTTCTCGCGCTCGCTGACAAGGGCTGGCGTCGGGCCCTGCGCGAAGACGATGCGCTCGCGCGCGGTCTCAGTACGCACGACGGCGAGCTGACCAACCGCAGCGTCGCCGACGCGCATGGGCTGACGGCGACGTCGGCAGAGACCGTGATCGCCGCCGCACCCTGACCCCGTCAGTACTGCTGTATGCCGTAGCGTTCGGGTTCGGGACCGAACGCGAACGCACGTCCGGTGACCGCCCGCGCGACGACGCGCACCCACGTGTACTTGAGTGTCGGAACCCACGGGCGAAGGCCCAAGCCGTCGGCGCGTTCAACGTCTTCTGACGTGTCGAGCGTTTCGGCATGACCCCGGATCACGACGCTCCAGGCATCCGTGTCCGTGTGGTCGTCGACCTCGAACAGCACCTCGTCGTTCACCGTGAGCTCGAACAGCTTCGACCCGGCAGCGGTGCGGAAGAGGACGCTCTCGCCGTCGACGACGTAGTTCACGGGAAAGATGTCCATGACGTCCTGCACCCGTGTCACGAGCCTCCCGAGCTCCTGAGCTCGCAGACGCTCCCAGCACTCGGAATCGGTGAGGATGTCGACAGGGTCGTTGGTGTCGCTCATACCGCCATTCTCGCGCGATCACCGCCCGGATGACACCCCTCACGCACGAGCGCGCGGGGCCGGTGGATTCCGACCCCGCGCGCTCACAAGAGCCCTCAGGCCCCGACGCGGATGAGCTTCTTGTTCACGAACTCGTCTGCAGCGAGCAGCCCCATCTCACGCGAGGTCCCCGAACGCTTCACGCCACCGAACGGCAGGCCCGCCTCGTCGGCGAGCACGACGTTGACGAACACCATGCCGGCGTCGATCTTGTCGGCGATGCGCGCGGCCTGCTCTTCATCGGTTGTGAAGACGTACGAGCCCAACCCGAAGGAGGTGTCGTTGGCGAGAGTTACCGCCTCATCTTCGCTCGCGACCTTGTAGATGACGCCGACAGGTCCGAAGAACTCCTCGCTGTAGGCGTCCATGTCGCTCGTGACATCCGTGAGGACAGTGCCGGGGTAGTACGCGCCGTCGCGCGTGCCGCCGGCGACCAGCGTCGCGCCCTGCGCGACCGCACGGTCGACCTGGTTCGCGAGGCGCTCGGCGGCGGCGAGGGACGAAAGCGGACCGATCACGGTGTCCTCGGCGAACGGGTCGCCGACGGTGGCCCCGGCCATCCGCGCGGTGAACTTCTCGACGAAGCCGTCATAGAGGTCCTCGTGCACGATGAAGCGTTTCGCCGCGTTGCACGACTGCCCGTTGTTGTCCAGACGCGCCTCGACGGCGGCGTCCACCGCCGCGTCGAGGTCGTCAGTCGACAGAAGGATGAACGGGTCCGAACCGCCGAGCTCAAGGGCGACCTTCTTCAGGTGCTGTCCGGCGAGGGCTGCCACGGCCGAACCCGCCCGCTCCGAACCGGTCACCGAGACACCCTGCACCCGCGGGTCGGCGATGACGGTCGCCGCCTGCTCGTTCGTGGCATAGATGTTCTCGTAGACGCCGGCCAGACCCGCGTCGGCGTACATCTGCGCGATCGCGGCCGCCGACTCGGGGCACTGTGGTGCGTGCTTGAGGAGGATCGCGTTGCCGACGACGATGTTCGGGGCGGCGAACCGCGCCACCTGGTAGTACGGGAAATTCCACGGCATGATGCCCAGCAGCACACCGAGCGGCGAGCGGCGGATGACGGCAGTTCCGTCACCCTCGATGTCGATCGGCTGGTCCCCGGTGATCTTGTCGGCGTGATCGGCGTAGTACTCGGTGATGTCGGCGGCGAAATCGACCTCGCCTTCGGCTGCGGCGAGCGGCTTGCCCATCTCGCGCACGATGATCGCTGCAAGTTCGTCCTTGCGCTCGCGGTGCAGCTCGGCGACGCGACGGATCTTCGCAGCGCGCTCGGCGACGGGAACGTTCCGCCACGCGCGGTAGGCGGCATCCGCTTCACCGATCACCGCGTCGAGCGCATCGTCGGTGATGGTCGGGTAGGTGGCAAGGGTCTCCCCCGTGGCGGGGTTGACGACGGCGTAATCGGTCATTTGCGTTGTCTCCGATCGGATGGGTTGGACTCAGTCTGCCTGTCGACGCCGCGGACGTCGAAGGCTTTCGGGTGCATCGAGAGCGAGTGTCTCGCCGCGGAAGAATGCCGGACGCTTGATCCGTTGCCAGATCATGACGACCAGACCGAGGCCGATGATCACGACCCCGAGCACGAACACACTCCCGACACCGAACCATTCGGTCCCGCTGCCGTAGTCGGGGTCGAGGCTCTCGACCAGGGTGATCACGAAGAGCACGGACAGCACGAGGCCCCCGACGAGCGGGAACAGCAGGGTGAAGAAGAACGTGCGGGCCGAATCGAACCACTGCTTGCGGAAGTACCAGACGCACGCGAACGCGGTGATCCCGTAGTAGAAGCAGATCATCATGCCGAGCGTCGTGATCGTGTCCCACAGCACGTTCTCGTTGACGAATCGCATCACCGCATAGAAGACGGATGCCACGACCGCCGACACGATCGTCGCGTACCCGGGTGTGAAGAACCGCGGCGACACCTTCGCGAACGCGGGCGGCAGCGCTCCGTAATGGCCCATTGCCAGGAGGGTTCGGGCGGGGCCGACGAACGTCGACTGCAAGGACGAAGCTGAACTGGTGAGAACCGCGAGCGAGACGAGGAATGCGACCGGACCGAGGATCGGACCGGACAGGTAGAAGAAGACGTTCGCCTGGATCTCGGGGTTGCCGAGCCCGAGGCCCTCTTCTCCCGTGCCCGCGAAGGCAAGCAAGGCGACCGAGATCAACAGGTAGAGCGACACGATCGTGACGACCGTGACCGTCGCGGCGCGCCCCGGGGTCTTCTCGGGGTCCTTGGTCTCCTCATTCATCGTGAGGGTGACATCCCACCCCCAGAAGATGAAGATCGACAGTGACAGCCCCGCGACGATCGCGATCGCCGGAGTCACCACGAACGGGTTGAACCACGACAGGTCGATCGCGCTCGCGTCGAAGGCAGTGCCGCCGGCCACGTGGACGAACGCGGTGATCGAGAAGATGAGCAGCACCAGCACCTGGAAGGTGACCAAGACGTACTGCAGCTTCTGCGTGGTCTGCATATCCCGGTACGAGATGTATGTCGCTGCGAGCATGAACAGCAGGCAGACCGCGACGTTGATGAACGGGTTGAACGCCAACTCGGCGATCGTGCCGGGGCTTCCGATGATCTGGTCGATCAACAGGAAGAGGAACTCGACGGCGATCCCCGCGAGGTTCGACAGCACCAGGATGGTCGCTGCGACGAGCCCCCACCCGGCCATCCACCCGACGTACGGCCCGAAGGCGCGCGCCGCCCAGGTGAAGGACGTCCCCGAGTCGGGCATGAGGCGGTTGAGCTCGCGGTAGCCGAAGGCCACCAGCAACATCGGGATGAACCCGAGCAGGATGATGCCCGGGACCTGGAATCCCACCTCCGACACGGTCGGACCGAGAGCGGCGGTGAGCGTATATGCGGGCGCGATGCACGAGATGCCGATGACGACGGCGCCGATGAGGCCGACCGTGCCGGCACTGAGGCCCTTCTTCGACAGCCCCCCGGTCTCCGGCTCAGCCGGTCCGATGGTGCGTTGGTCAGTGGTCATCGTGCCCCTCCATCGTGGCGACGCGTCCGGGGCACGACGATCATCGGCACCGGCAGTTCGTGCAGCATCTTCGCTGCGGTCGAGCCGAGGAAGAGCCTCCGCGGCTGTGCGAGGCGACTTGATCCGACGAGCGCGAGCTCGCCCGGCTGCCAGTCGAGGTGGGCGATGGCATCCTCGATGCTCTCGCCGCGACCCTTGACGACCTGAGCGTCGAATCCCGGCGGAAGGCCCTGCTTCGCCGTGGTCAGGACCTCGTCCGCGTGCGCAGCCCCGGCGACGCGGATGACGCCGGTGTCGACGCTTGTCGGGAGGTCGACGGTGACGAGCGAGAGCAGGCGCAGGTCGGCGCCGGTCGAGGAGGAGAGTGCCACGGCCTCGTCCATGAGTGCGTCTGCGCCGGGACGATTGCCGATCGCCGCGGTGATGCGCGTCACGCCCGTCCCGATGGCGACGTCGCGCGCCCCCTCGGGAGCGAGGACGACCGGGACGTGCGACGAGTGCAGGAGCTCGTTGGCCACGGTGCCGAGGCGGTGCCGTCCACGCAGCCCGCCGTTGGCGGCACCGACGACGATGTGCGAGGCGTCGAGGTCGGACGCGGTCGCGAGGAGGCCTTCGGCGAACGACTCGCCATATCGCACGTGCGTCTCGCGCGGGATCTCGGCCGGAACCGACTCCACGGCGTCGCCCAACCACTCGGCGGCCTGTCCGCGCAGATAGCGGTCATATCCGGCATCGGGCGGCGTGATGACACTGCGGTCCTCTCCGGGGAGGATGACGACGACATGCAGCGTCGCGCCGGAGGCCGCGGCCAGCCGCGCCCCGAGCGCGACGGCGTCGGCTCCCGCGTTGGTCGCCGTGTAGCCGACGACGATCGCGGCGCTCATGCGCGGTCTTCTTCGAGGATGGCGTCGGCCACCAGGCGGCCCATGCGGATCGCGCCGTCGACATGCTGGTATCCCGCACCGGCCATGTCCGAGCAGGCGAAGTGGATGGGACCGACCGGCGTGCGAAGGTCGGCGCCGTAGCGGTGCAGTCCACCGAGATCGAAGCTCGCGGCGTAGGCGCCGCGAGTCCACTCCTCTGCGCCCCAGTCGCTCTCGTAGTACACCTCGGGATGCATCGCTTCCTCGCCGAAGTAGTGCGACAACGATTCGAGGATGCGGTGCTTGCGCTCCTCGGCCGACACGCGGAAGAGGTCGTCGGCGTTGCGGTCCGACACGAAGCCGACGAGCGTGCCGCGCCGGTCGCCGTGGTTCGTGTTGTCGTAGGCCTCGTGCGAGATCTCATACGGACTGAAGGCCGTTCCGGACAGTCCCTTGTCCCGCCAGAACGGGCGGTCGTAGACGGCGTGCACCTTGATGACGAAACCCATCGAGATGTGCTGGTGCAGTTGCTGCTTCAGTCGCGGAAGCGGCGGGTCGAACTCGATCCATGGGTAGAGGATCGGCGCGTGGGCGAGGATCACATAGCGCCCGTGGACCGTCATACCGGCGTCCGTGACCACGGTCACCCCGCTGTCGGTTCTCTTCACTTCGTTGACCGGCTGCTCGAGGAACACATCGGCCCCGAGGCGTTCGGCCAGGAGGAGTGGCACCTGCTGGAGCCCGCCGACGACCCGCTCGTCGAGGATGTAGTCCGCGTCGACGAGGTGGGTGAAGCTGCCCGCGCTCGCTGCCATCAGCAGCGCCTGGAGCGCCGAGAACGCGTACGCGGGCTTGGTGAGCATGGCGCCGGCGATGAACAGGGCGATGTTGTCCCGCGCCTCTTGGTCCGTGGTCTCGTGCTCGAGCCATGCCTCGAACGACACGCGGTCGAGCTCTTCGGCGTCGGGGTGGGCCCAGGGCGCGTCCGGATCGATCTCGGCGACGAGCGCGTCGAGCTTGTCGATCAGTCGCACCATCTCCTTCTCGGTCGCGGGGGCGACGGGGAAGATCTCACCGGTGAACCGGGTGAGCTCGCCCTGGGCGTCGATGTAGACCGAGTCACCCTCGCGGTAGCGCGAGAACGTCTCGAGGCCGAGCTCGGCGATGGTCTCCTTGAGCGCCTCCTGATCGGGCGAGACCCACTGGCCGCCGATCTCGAGCATCGCCCCATCGACGACGTCGGTCCACAACCGGCCTCCCACGCGGTCACGCGCTTCGAGGACGACGACCGACAGCCCCGCCTTCTTCAGTTCGTTCGCCGCGGTGAGGCCTGCGGCCCCTGCGCCGACGATGATGACATCCCGAGTGATCTCGGTCATCTGGACTCCTTCGTCTGATCGCCGAATGCCTGGTGTGGACGCGCGCGTGGATACGCGTCGCGGAGGGCCGGTGCGCGACGACGTGGTGCATTCGGTGGCACGCCGTCGCCCGGCGAGGATGGCGCCTAGGCTGCGGCGAGCGCGGCCGCGACGACGTCCATCCCCTCGTGGAGCAGATCATCGGGGATCGACAGCGGCGGCAGGAAACGGATGACGTTGCCGTACGTGCCGCACGTGAGGACGATGACCCCCTCGGCGATGCAGGCCTTCGCGACGGCGGCCGTGAGTGCAGCATCGGGTTCACCGGTTTCGGCATCGACGAACTCGGCGGCGATCATGCCGCCGTGTCCGCGAACGTCTCCGATCCGCGGGTCCGACTGCTGGAGGGCGGTCAGACGGTCGGTCAGGATCGTGCCGACCTCGCGTGCACGCTCGATGAGACCGTCGTTCTCGAACGCGTCGATGGCGGCGAGAGCGGCGGCGCACGCGATCGGGTTGCCGCCATAGGTACCGCCGAGACCGCCGGTGTGTGCAGCATCCATGATCTCTGCGCGGCCGGTCACGGCTGCCAGCGGTAGCCCGCCGGCGATGCCCTTGGCGGTGGTGATGAGGTCGGGCACGACGCCGAACAGGTCGCACGCGAACATCTCGCCGGTGCGGGCGAATCCGGTCTGGATCTCGTCGGCGATGAAGACGACGCCGTTGACCCGGCACCACTCGACGATCGCGGGCAAGAACCCTTCGGCGGGCACGATGAACCCGCCCTCACCCTGAATCGGTTCGATGATCACGGCGGCCAGGTTGTCGGCGCCGACCTGCTTCTCGATGATCGAGATCGCCTTCTTCGCCGCTTCGGGGCCGGTGAGGCCGTCGCGGTACGGGTAGGACATCGGCGCGCGGTACACCTCGCCTGCGAACGGTCCGAAGCCGCTCTTGTACGGCATCGACTTGGCCGTCAGCGCCATCGTCAGGTTGGTGCGGCCGTGGTAGCCGTGGTCGAACGCGACGACCGCCTGCTTGCCAGTGGCCTTGCGTGCGATCTTGATGGCGTTCTCGACGGCTTCGGCGCCCGAGTTGAACAGCGCGCTCTTCTTGACGTGGTCGCCGGGGGTGACGCGGTTGAGCGCCTCGGCGACAGCGACGTACGACTCGTACGGAGACACCATGAAGCACGTGTGGGTGAACTGCGCGACCTGCGCCTGAACGGCCTCGACGACCGCGGGATGCGCGTTGCCGAGCGTCGTCACCGCGATGCCCGATCCGAGGTCGATGAGCGAGTTGCCGTCGGCATCGACGATGACGCCGCCCCCGGCCGCCACGGCCTCGATCGGTGCGGTGTGACCGACGCCCGCGGCGACGGCGGCCGCCTTGCGTTCGAGCAGCTGCTGCGAGCGGGGTCCGGGGATGCTGGTGACGAGGCGACGTTCCTGCACGAGGGTGGGGCCGCCGAGTGTGGTGGGGAGGGTGTCAGACGCGGTCATGTCGCGAGCGTATGGCGCGAGGCGCGAACACAGCACCGGACGTCATGTACATTCTGTTGTGCTCGATGTACAAGTGGTACATCTGCACAGGAGATGCCATGGAACAGTCTGACGCGCCTACGCTCCGGGCGCTGCTCGCTCGCCGCGATCTGCACCTTCGCCTGGCCTCCTCCGACGACGTCGCCGTCGACGAACCCGTGCGCTGGGTGCATTCCAGCGATCTCGGCGACCCGACTCCCTTCCTTTCCGAAGGCCTGGTGTTGCTCACGACGGGGACCCAGTTCCAGGGGCCGGATGCCGTGACCGCCCGCGACTACGTCGACCGGCTCACCGCGCGCGGCGTGGTCGGTCTCGGGTTCGGCACCGAAGTGGTGCGCGACGGCATCCCCCCGGAACTCCTCGCCGCGTGCGCGGAGGCGGCGATGCCCCTGTTCGAGGTGCCGTACCGCACGCCGTTCATCGCCATCGCCCGCGCGAACGCCGAAGCCACCGCCGCCGAGGCGTATGCGCGGCGCAGCTGGGCGCTGTCGGCGCAACGCGCGATCTCGCTCGCCGCGCTTCGCCCCGACGGGCTGGGTGCGACCCTGAGCGAACTGGCGAAACAGCTCGGAGCCTGGGTCGGCCTCTTCGACGCCGCCGGCGAGCTGGTGCGTGAACACCCGGCGGCGCTCGCGGCCGACGTCGCCGAGGCTCTCGGAACAGAGGTGGACAACGTCCTGCGACGTGGCGCACTCGCCGGCTCGGCGATGATGATCGGCGACGCGCCTTTCACCCTGCAGACCCTCGGTCGGGGCGGCCACCTGCGCGGCGTCATCGCGATTGCGAGGGGCGACCTCGATCAAGAGGGGCGCGGCGTCGTCACGGCCGTGATCGCCATCGCGGGTCTCGCCCTCGAACAGCACCAGGGTCTCGCCCGCGCACGCGGCGCGCTCCGCGCGGGCTTGGTGCAAACCCTCGTCGGCGGCGATGCCGAGCTGGCGAGGCGAACGGCGCGCGAGGTGTGGGGCGGGCTGCCCGAAGAACCCGTGCGCGTGGCCTTGACGGATACCGCATCCGCCGATGCCGAACCACTCACCGAACTGCTCGAACTTCGCGCGGACGAGCGACACGGCGGAGTGTTCTTCGGCCGCGGCGCCGACGGTCTGATCCTCGTCGTACCCGCCTCCGACCGACGCGTCATCGATGAAGCCGCCGACCGGTTCGGGGCCGCCGTCGGACTGTCGGATCCGACGGACTATGACGGGTTCGCCGCCGCGCTGGACCAGGCCCGCGTGGCGCGCGATCGCGGCCGCGACGCGGTGACCGAGTTCGCCGATGTGGCGAGTGTCGGCGTGCTGTCTGCGCTCACCGGCGAAGCCCGCGCTCTCGCGGCGGCCGAACTGGCACCTTTGACCGGGCACGATGCCGCAGAGGGCACGCGTCTCGTCGAGACCTTGCGTGGCTGGCTCGACAACAATTGCTCCCACGAGGCGACGGCGATCTCGCTCGGCGTGCACCGGCACACCGTGCGCACCCGACTCTCGCTCGCCGAGCGGGTGCTCGGGCAGGATCTGTCGTCGTTCGCGACCCGGGCATCGTTGTGGACTGCCCTTCAGGTCGTCGATTCCTGACGCCGGCGCCTCGCCGCGGTGGCGAGCACGAACTCGGGCCGAACTCCCCTGCCGCCGGTCGTGCCGCGGGCAGTGCACAAACGCGGACCGAACCGACGACGCGCCGGCCCGCGGGCATCCGATCTCGGCGTGTCACTCCACGTCCCCGCAGCCGTGCCCACCGTCGACCGTCGTGCACGATATCCGCCCCGAGCGCCAGCCGGTGGTCGCGGGCGGTGCACAAACGCGGATCGAACCGACGACACGCCGGCCCGCGGGCATCCGATCTCGGCGTGTCACTCCACGTCCCCGCAGTCGTGCCCACCATCGCCGATTCCTCCCCAGGGGGCGGCCGTGAGGAGTCGTTCCGATGGGCGGGGGCGATCACGGGATGCCGGGGGCCCGGGCCGCCACGATGGTCGCCGTGTGCGGCGCCGACGACGAGATTCACCTGTTCGATGAACTGCGCCGCGGAGGGATGTCGCGGCGCGCCATCGCCCGGCACGTGTCGGAAGGGCATCTGATCAGGGCTGCACGCGGGCTCTACGCGGACCGGAGGGTGTGCGCACCTCGTCGCACCGCGGCCGCGCACGGCGGCGCGCTCGCCTGTGTCTCCGCGGCCCGCCACCTCGGGCTGTGGGTGCTCTCGCCCGACGACGAACTCCACGTCGGCGTGGGTGGGCACCGTCATCCTCGCGTCCATGACGGATGCCGCTGCGTCACCCACTGGGACGATGGCCCTGGCGCAGCGTTCGCCCCTGTCTCAGTGCCGCGCGTCCTGCGGCAGGTCCTCCGCTGTCGCGGAGTCGAGGAGTTCTTCGTCGTGCTCGAATCAGCCCTGCGCACCGGGCAGATCACCCGCGCGGGAGTCGCCTGGTTGCGGGCGACCGGCGGTCCCGCAGCCCGGGAGGCGATCGCCTACGCGCGAGACGATGCCGACAGCGGGCTCGAGTCGCTCGTACGATGGCGCTTGCGCGACCGCGGGCTTCGACTGCGGACGCAGATGTCGATCGTGTCGGTGGGGCGCGTCGACATTCTGATCGGCGAACGGCTGCTGGTCGAGGTCGATGGGGTCGAGAATCACGACGGGACGAGCCACCGCCATAAGGACCTGGTGCGCGACGCGCACGCCGTGATCTGGGGGTATGTGACCCTGCGGTTCGACTACGCCATGGTCGTCCACGATTGGGAGACCGTCGAGGCCGCCATCCTGGCCGCCGTCGACCGGGGGCTCCACCGGACCGACTGACGGGCACCGCCGGGTGACGGTACCGGGTGACGGGTGAGGGCCGGGTTGCGGGCAGCGTACACAACTGCGGGGCGGCGCACCGACACGCCGGTTGACCCCGACAAGCCCCGGCGCGCCACCGGGTTCACCCGCAGTTGTGCACGTCCGCCGACCGCCCGCCCCGGCGAGTCGCTGGACTCACCGCAGTTGTGCCCGCCCGCCGACGGCCGCCCCGGCGAGGAGTACGGTGAGCGTCGTGAGTGTTCCGAACGGCCAGGTGTCGTGGTGGTGGCGCGACGTCGGCGGCGCGCCCGAGCCCCGGCATCCGCTCGCGGGAGACACCGACGTCGATGTCGCCATCGTCGGCGCCGGCTACACCGGACTCTGGACGGCCTACGCCCTCAAGACCCGCCAGCCCGACCTTCGTATCGCCGTGCTCGAGCAGCGCTTCGCCGGTTTCGGAGCGTCGGGTCGCAACGGCGGATGGCTGACGAACTCGGTCACCGGCGGGCGCGCCCGCTACGGCCGGACAGCTGGCGCCGCGCAGCAGCGTGCGCTGAACGACACCGTCGACGAAGTGATCGCCGTCGCCGCGCGGGAGGGCATCGATGCCGACATCGTCAAGGGCGGCGAGGTGGAGGTCGCCCGCTCTCCCGCCCAACTCGCTCGCCTCCGCGCCGCGGCCGACGACGAGCGCACATGGCCGCACACCGACATCGAAGAGTGGGATGCCGCGACCACCGCCTCCCGCATCCGGATCGACGGCGCGATGGGTGCCCTGTGGCATCCGCACTGCGCCCGCGTGCACCCGGTCAAGCTCGTCACCGGCCTCGCCCGCGCGGTCGAGGGCCTCGGAGTGAGGATCTACGAGCAGACCCGCGTGATCGAGATCACCCCGGGGCAGGCCCGGACCGAGCACGGCACGGTGCGCGCGGACGCCGTCCTGCGAGCGACCGAGGGGTTCACTCCCGATCTGCGCGGTCAGCACCGCACCTGGCTGCCGATGAATTCCTCGATGATCGTGACCGATCCGCTGCCGGCTTCGTTCTGGGATGCGGTGGGCTGGAGCGGATGCGAGACGCTCGGCGACTTCGCGCATGTATACATGTACGCGCAGCGCACCGCCGATGACCGGATCGCCTTCGGCGGGCGCGGCGTGCCCTACCGCTACGGCTCGCGGGTCGACACCGACGGGGCCACGCAGGAGCGAACGATCGAGTCGCTCACGAGGCTGTTGCGGGCGTTCTTTCCCGCGGCGACCGACATCCCCATCGCCCACGCGTGGTCGGGCGTGCTCGGCGTTCCGCGCGACTGGGCGGCCACGGTCGGCTTCGATCGATCGACGGGCCTCGGGTGGGCCGGCGGCTACGTCGGCACGGGTGTGACGGCGACCAATCTCGCGGGGCGCACCCTCGCCGACCTCGTGCTGCAGCGCGACACCGACCTCGCCCGTCTGCCGTGGGTCGGGCGGCGTGCGCGTCGATGGGAGCCCGAACCGCTGCGGTGGACGGCGGTGCAGGGGATCCACGCCGCCTACCGCACCGCCGACCGTTTCGAGGCCCGCGGCAGGTCCGCACGCACGGCGTGGCCGGCCACAGTCGCCGACCGCATCGCGGGTCGATGACCGGCGGCGGTCAGTGCGTCGTGACGTGCTCGGCGAACAGTCCCGGCCACGCCATGATCCCGTACGGGGTGCGCGCGACGACGAGGCGGCTGCCGCGGATCTGAGCGTTGAGCTTCTTGGCGGTGCTGATCGGATGCCCGCGGTCGCCCGTCCACGCGAGGATCAGGGTGGGGATGTCGATCCGGAGGATGCTCTTGCGGTGGGGAAGGTCGGTCGCCGCGGCACCGCGCAGGACTGTCGGGAGCAGCTCTGGGGAGACTTCCGGCAGCGTCTCCGGCGCCTCGGCGAGCGCAGGCGGCGTGGGCGCTGCCGACCCGAGTGCGACCCACGCACCGATGCCGTCACGCTCGACCATGTCAGCCCCGGCACGATACCCCTCTGCCTGGGCGCGTCGGGTCTTCCCCGCTGTCGGCGGCACCACGAGGGTGAGACTGCGGAATCGATGGGGCGCGCGCGCCGCGGCGTGGAGCAGCGTTCCGGTGCCCATCGAAGGCCCGACCCCGTGTACCTGCTCGCCGGGCGCAACGTGGTCGAGAAGCGCGAGCAGGTCGAGCGACAGCCGGTCCCACCCATAGTCGGCGGGATCCGGTGTGCCGGTGGAGTGGCCGTGCCCTCGCGCGTCGTAGCGCAGCACCCGATGTCGGCGCAGGGCACGTGGCAGATCCAGGCCGAGCTGCACATCACGCTCGCGGCTGGAGGTGAGTCCGTGCAGTTGCACGACGAGCGGGCCTTCGTCACCGACGAGCTCGTAGTCGATGTCGGCAGCGTTCGCGTGCAGAGTGGGCACGGCGCCTCCGGTCTGTAACAGTGCTGTCTTTCAGGGCATCTACACTACGGCGATGCGCCTCACCAACATCGCCCGCGTGACCGTACCCGAGGGATCACTCCACATCCTCGGGACGACGGTGCGTGCTGAGCCGGGCGCCGAGCTGCCGATCTCGTTCGACCAGCGACGGCATGTCGGTGAGGGTGACCGGGACGGATCGTGGATGGCCCTGGCCTTCGACGCGCCGCCCGGGACGACGCTCGATGCCCTCGCCGACGGCTGGGCCCGCGTGGTGCGGCGTCATGGAGCGCTCCGCACCGTGTTCGCCCGCGACGCCACCGGTCGCGTGCGGCTGCGAGCCGCCGACGTGGCGGTGGAGAAGTGGGTGACTGAGCCGGTCGAGGCAGGCTCGACGGTGCGTGAGACCCTCCACCGCGTTCTCGATGCGCGGTGTCGTCCGTTCGCGGAACCTTCGCATGTGCTTGCCGCTGTGCGCACTCCGGACGGCTCCACAACGGTGGTCATCGCGTCGGATCACTCCCATGTCGACATGTGGTCGCTGCTGGTCGCCGCGCGCGACCTATTGTCCGAGCCCGCCTCTCCCCCACCGGCCGACTTCGCCATGCACAGCGCGGCGTTGGAGACCAAGCCGCTCGCGCCGACGTCGGTCACCGATCGCTGGGCAGCGATCCTCGCCGCGGGAGGCGGGGTGCTCCCTGTGTTCCCGTTGCCCCTCGGTGATCTGTCGAGTCCCCGACCCGAGGTCGTCGACGTGCGTGACCTGCTCGATGCCGATGAGGTGAGGCGGTTCGAGGCCGAGGCGCAGCGTCACGGGGTGCGACCCACCTCGCTCGCGTTGTCGGCAATGGCCGAGGTGACACGCACCGTCGCCGGAGAGCCGCTGCGCGCGGTTTTCCCCGTACACAGTCGCCACGAGCCGCGATGGCACGAGAGCGTCGGCTGGTTCATCACCAACTCGGTGATCGAGTGCACGGATGCCGATCCCGCCGCCTGTGCGCGCGCGCTGAAGGAGGCACTCACGCTCGGGTCGCATCCGCTCGCCCCGATCCTCGGGCGCGAGGGCGCTCCTGCCAACCCCGGCATGTTCGCGATCTCGTGGCTGGACACGCGGCGCCTGCCCGATGTCGCGCCCGCGCGCGGCATCCGATTCATCTCGGCGCAGGTGCGCACCGACGGGGTGATGGTCTGGTTCATCTTGAACGAGACCGGCATGCACCTGCGGTGCCGCTACCCTGACACCCCCGAGGCCCGCGAGCACGTGGGCGGATGGCTGGATGCGGTGTCCGCCGCGCTTCGTGACAGGGCGCGCGTGGCGGTGGAGGTGCCGTAGACCCGCGACCGCGGGGATCAGGCCGGCGCGTGAGCCTCGAGGAACTCGTACAGTTCGGTCGTGTCAACGCCCGGAAAGTTTCCGGTCGGAAGCGTCGCGAGGAGCGTGCGGGGCGTGCGGACGTTGGGCCACGAGTGCTGCCGCCACGTCGATTCGAGGTCGGCGGGTGCGCGTCGGCAACACACTTCGACCGAGTGCTTGGAGACTCCCCGGTTGGTGGTGTCACGCCCGAGGAACCACTTGGTGTCGTCGAATCGCACCCCGACCGAGACCGAATGGGCGCCTTCGCTCGACATCTCCACGCGCGCCGTGCACCAGTAGGTGCCGTTGCCGGTGTCGGTGTACTGGTAGTACGGGTTGAAGTGGTCGTCTTCGTCGAACACAACCCGTGACGTCCACTTGCGACAGCACATCTGTCCTTCGATGGCGCCGAGGCGGTCGGTGGGAAAGTTCACGTCGTCGTTCTCATACGCCTTCGTGATCGTGCCCGATTCGTGGACCTTCAAGAAGTGCACCGGGATCCCGAGATGTGTCGTGGCGAGATTGGTGAATCGGTGGGCGGCCGTCTCATACGACACCGAGTAGGCGTCGCGAAGATCCTCGATCGAGATGGCGCGATCCTTCTTGGCGTCTTGCAGGAAGGATGCCGCGTGCCGCTCGGGGATGAGCAAGGCACCGGTGAGGTAGTTCGTCTCGACCCGTTGTCGGAGGAACTCGGCGTAGGAGGTCGGTTCCTCGTGGCCGAGGATGCGGCTCGACAGCGCCTGGAGGACCGCCGTGCGCGGGTCGCCTTTCGTGGTGACCCTGCTCGAGAGGTAGAGGCGGCCGTGCTTCATGTCGGCGACGCTGCGCGTGGTCTGCGGCAGGTCGGGGACGTAGTGGAGGGTGAAACCGAGGTGCGCGGCGATATCGGACGCGGTGCGCTGGGTGAGCGGCCCCCCGGGGTGGTCGACGGCTTCGAGGATGCGTCCGGCGTGCTCCTCGAGGTCGGCGAAGTAGTTGTTCTGCGTGCGCATGAGGTGGCGCAGGTCGACGTTCGCGCGACGTGCCTCTTCGGGGGTCGCCGCACGCTCGTCGCGAAGGCGTTCGATCTCACCTTGGAGGGCCATGATCGTCTTCAGGGCCTCGGTCGGCACGGACTTGCCCACGCGGAAGGGCGGGATGCCGAGGGCTTGGAACGTGTGGCCCCGCATCGCCCGCTCGAGCGAGATCTCGAGGGTGGCGCGTTCGTCGAGCGGTTCTGATTCGAGCAGCTGATCGAGGCTCGCTCCGAGGGCGCGGGCGATCGACTGCAGGAGCGTCAGCTTCGGTTCACGGCGACCGTTCTCGATCATCGAAAGCTGACTGGGAACACGGTCGACCGCGCCGGCGAGATCTTCGAGGGTCATCCCTCGCTCGGTGCGCAGTTGACGAATGCGGCGCCCGATGGTGAGAGCGTCGACGTCGCTTCCGCTCTCGGTTTCCACCCCCGCGGCGATCACTGTCATGGCTACTGCTCTCTCGGTTTCGTGGGTATTCGACGTCCGATCCGACGTCGACACCCCCAAGAATCTCATGAAAGACGAAATTTCGCGAAACTTCACAGCGTGATTTGTCGGTTTCGGGCCTGAACTTCACCGGATAGTGGTCTCACGACGACCACCGCTCACACAGGAAGGCAGGAACCATGACACCTGCAACCGCGACCCCGATGCCCACGCGTACCGGAGCCACCCGCGCCGCCTCGACCCACGAGCCGTCGATCTCGGTCGTCGGCCCGCTCCGTCCGCGCTACGACGAGATCCTCACCCCTGAGGCCCTCGCATTCCTCACCGAACTGCACCAGCGGTTCAGCGCGCGACGCCACGACCGTCTCGCCGACCGTATGCGTCGCCGCTTCGAGATCGGCAACGGCCACGACCCGCAGTTCCGTGCCGACACCGCGCACATCCGCAACGACCCCGACTGGCGCGTTGCCGGCGCCGGCCCGGGTCTCGAGGACCGCCGCGTCGAGATCACCGGCCCCACCGACCCGAAGATGACCATCAACGCCCTCAACTCGGGAGCGAAGGTGTGGCTGGCCGACCAGGAGGACGCCACCAGCCCGACCTGGAAGAACGTCATCGAAGGTCAGCTGAGCCTGCGGGACGCGATCCGCGGCGAGCTGAGGTTCACCAGCCCCGAGGGCAAGAGCTACGAGGTGACCGCCACCGAAACGCCGACGATCGTGATGCGGCCGCGCGGATGGCACCTGGTCGAGCAGCACATGCAGTTCACCGACCGCACCGGGCGCACCATGGCGGCGTCGGGCTCGCTCGTGGACTTCGGGCTGTACTTCTTCCACAACGCCACGCAGCTGATCGAGAACGGTCGCGGACCGTACTTCTACATCGCCAAGCTCGAATCGAGCGAAGAGGCGAAGCTGTGGGACGACATCTTCACGTTCAGCGAGCGCTACATCGGCATCCCGCACGGCACGATCCGGGCGACGGTGCTCATCGAGACGCTGCCCGCGGCGTTCGAGATGGAAGAGATCCTGTTCGAGATGCGCGACCACTGCGCGGGCCTCAACGCCGGCCGCTGGGACTACATCTTCTCGATGATCAAAAACTACCGCGGCCGCGGAGCACGCTTCGTGTTGCCCGACCGCAGCCAGGTGACGATGACGGTGCCGTTCATGAGGGCCTACACCGAGCTGCTCGTGAAGACGTGCCACCAGCGTGGTGCGTTCGCGATCGGCGGCATGAGCGCGTTCATCCCGAACCGTCGTGACCCAGAGGTCACCGAGCAGGCGTTCCAGAAGGTGTCCGCCGACAAGAAGCGTGAGGCCGGCGACGGCTTCGACGGCACGTGGGTGGCCCACCCCGACCTCATTCCCGTCGCGCGCGCCGAGTTCGACGCGGTGCTCGGCGACCGGCCGAACCAGGTCGACCGCCAGCGCCCCGACGTGCATGTGAACGCCGCCGAACTCATCGACGTCCACATCGGGTTGCCGGTCACGGCCGAGGGCGTGCACGCCAATGTGTCGGTGGCCATCCGCTACATCGAAGCGTGGCTGCGGGGTCTGGGTGCCGTGGCGATCGACAACCTCATGGAGGATGCCGCAACCGCCGAGATCAGCCGCAGCCAGGTGTGGCAGTGGATCCATCAGGACCGCTCGACCGAAGACGGCACTCGCATCACCCGCGAGTACATCGAGGGACTCATCACCCAGGTGCTCGAAGAAGTGACGCGCTCAGAAGGCGACCGCTTCGACGACGCCGCCGAGATCTTCCGCGATGTCGCGCTGGGCGCGGAGTTCCCGGCCTTCCTGACCCTGCCGGCCTACTCGCGCTACCTCGTCGAGAGCGCCTGACACATCTACCCGATCGGCTCCCCCGAGCCTTCGAGATCAACGAAGAGGAAACGACATGACCACCTACCAAGACGACATCGACGCCGTCCAGGCCCTCAAGGACGAGAACGGCGCGACGTGGGACGCCATCAACCCCGAGTCGGTGGCCCGTATGCGGGCACAGAACCGATTCCGCACGGGTCTGGAGATCGCGCAGTACACCGCGGACATCATGCGCCGCGACATGGACGAGTACGACGCGGACTCGTCGGTGTACACGCAGTCGCTCGGCGTTTGGCACGGCTTCATCGGGCAGCAGAAGCTCATCTCGATCAAGAAGCACCTGAAGTCCACCAACAAGCGCTACCTGTACCTGTCGGGGTGGATGGTCGCCGCGCTCCGCTCGGAGTTCGGCCCCCTGCCCGACCAGTCGATGCACGAGAAGACCGCCGTTCCGGCGCTCATCGAGGAGCTGTACACGTTCCTGCGCCAGGCCGACGCCCGTGAGCTGGATCTGCTGTTCACGCAGCTCGACGCGGCACGCGCGGTCGGTGACGACACTGCAGCGGAGTTCATCCAGACGCAGATCGACGACTATGAGACGCACGTCGTGCCGATCATCGCCGACATCGACGCCGGCTTCGGCAACCCCGAGGCCACGTATCTGCTGGCCAAGAAGATGATCGAGGCGGGCGCTTGCGCCATCCAGATCGAGAACCAGGTGTCGGACGAGAAGCAGTGCGGTCACCAGGACGGCAAGGTCACCGTTCCGCACGAGGACTTCGTCGCGAAGATCAACGCGGTTCGCTACGCCTTCCTCGAGCTCGGCATCGACAACGGCATCATCGTCGCCCGCACCGATTCGCTCGGCGCGGGTCTCACCCAGAAGCTCGCCGTCAGCCACACCCCCGGCGACCTGGGAGACCAGTACAACGCGTTCCTCGACGTCGAAGAGATCGCCGAGGGCGACCTGGGCAACGGCGACGTGATCATCCGCCGCGACGGCGCCCTGGTGCGCCCGAAGCGCCTGGCGAGCAACCTCTACCAGTTCCGCCCCGGAACCGGCGAGGACCGTGTCGTGCTCGACTGCATCACCTCGCTGCGCAATGGTGCCGACTTGCTGTGGATCGAGACCGAGAAGCCGCACGTCGAGCAGATCGCCGGCATGGTCGACCGCATCCGTGAAGAGGTGCCCAACGCGAAGCTGGTGTACAACAACAGCCCGTCGTTCAACTGGACGCTCAACTTCCGTCAGCAGGCGTACGACCAGATGGTCGAGCAGGGCGCCGATGTGTCGGCCTACGACCGCAGCGCGCTCATGAGCGTCGAGTACGACGACACCGAGCTGGCGCAGCTGGCCGACGAGAAGATCCGCACGTTCCAGCGGGACGGCTCGGCACGTGCCGGAATCTTCCACCACCTGATCACCCTGCCGACGTACCACACGGCCGCGCTGTCCACCGACAGCCTTTCCAAGGGCTACTTCGGCGACGAGGGCATGCTGGCCTACGTCAAGGGCGTGCAGCGTCGCGAGATCCGCGAGGGCATCGCGACGGTCAAGCACCAGAACATGGCCGGCAGCGACATCGGCGACAACCACAAGGAGTACTTCGCCGGCGACGCCGCTCTCAAGGCGGGCGGCAAGGACAACACGATGAACCAGTTCGCCTGATCTCTCGTCTGTCCGTCTGAAGGGCGGATGCCGTAGCCACCGCGCGGCATCCGCCCTTCGGCGTTTCCGGAGGGATGCCGCGGGCGGCGCACGCGAGTACGCTCGGACGCGTGACCGAACGCGCGCCATCGCCCCACCAGCCTGCCCTGTCCGCCAAGCTCAGTGCGATCGCCGAGTCTGCGACGCTCAAGGTCGACGCGAAGGCGAAGGCGTTGAAGGCATCCGGCCGTCCCGTGATCTCGTATGCGGCGGGCGAACCGGACTTCGCGACGCCGCCCTTCGTGGTCGACGCCGCCCGCGAGGCACTGAACGATCCTGCCAACTTCCGCTACACGCCCGCTGCGGGGCTCCCGGGCCTCCGCGGGGCGATCGCCGCGAAGACACGACGTGACTCAGGCCTTGAGGTCGACCCGTCGCAGGTCATCGTCACCAACGGCGGCAAGCAATCGGTCTACCAAGCGTTCCAGGCGGTGGTGAACCCGGGCGACGAGGTGCTGTTGCCGGCCCCATACTGGACCACCTATCCCGAAGCGATCGCGCTGGCCGACGGGGTGCCCGTGGAAGTGTTCGCCGGCGCCGATCAGGAGTACAAGGTCACCGTCGAGCAGTTGGAGGCGGCGCGCACCGAGCGCACGGCGGTGCTGGTCTTCGTGTCGCCCTCGAACCCGACCGGGTCGGTCTACACCCCTGACGAGACGCGGGCGATCGCCACGTGGGCGCTCGAGCACGGCATCTGGATCATCTCAGACGAGATCTACCAGAACCTCGTCTACGAGGGCGCGCGGGCCATGTCTGTGGTTGAGGTGGTGCCCGAGGTCGCCGACCAGACGATCCTCGTCAACGGTGTCGCCAAGACGTATGCGATGACGGGGTGGCGCGTGGGCTGGATGGTCGGCCCGGCACGGGCGATCAAGGTGGCCGGCAACCTGCAATCGCACCTGTCGTCGAACGTCAACAACGTCGCCCAGATCGCCGCGCAGGCAGCGCTGGAGGGTCCGCAGACGGCCGCCGAGGAGTTCCGTGAGGCTTTCGATCGCCGCCGACGCCTCATCGTCGCCGAGCTGTCGAAGATCGACGGGGTCACCGTCCCCAACCCTCTGGGGGCGTTCTACGTCTACCCCGACGTGCGGGGCCTGCTCGGCCGCGAGTGGCGGGGAAAGCGCATCGAGACGTCGCTGGAGCTGGCCGACCTGATCCTCGACGAGGCAGAGGTCGCCGTCGTTCCGGGTGAAGCCTTCGGCCCGTCGGGCTACCTGCGCCTCTCGTACGCGCTCGGCGACGATGCCCTCCTCGAGGGCGTGCGCCGCCTGCAGGAACTGTTCGACTGACCCCGCAGGCCGAATCCACGGACACCATCGGGGTCAGGACTCAAGGAGTCACGATAGCGAAGTCGGGGTCACCGGGATCGAGCACCGACAACAGCGAGGCGAACACGTCCGCATCCCCCGTGATGTCGACGCCCGGGCTGTCGGTGTCCCCCGCGAGCAGAGCGATGAGCCGTTGCTTCTCCAAGGTCACAGTGGCGGCGGCGGTCGCGGCATCCGCTGCTTTCTCGACGTACACGAGGACTCCGTTGCGCAAGGTGACGCGGAAGCTGCGGCCGAGGTCGGTGAACACGACGTCGAAGGCGAGGTCAAGGTCCCACGCGCGGGGACCGTCGATCGAGATCGCGATCGCGTCGAGGAGCTGCTCGGGTGTCAGTTGCGCGATGATCGCCGGAGCGTCGGTCTTGGTCGGTGTGCCGAAGGTGCCCTCGCGCAACTCTGTGGCCCCCGAGAGGTAGAAGTTGCGCCACGTTCCGTTCTCAGAGCCGTAGGCGAGCTGTTCGAGGGTGTCGGCGTAGAGCGCGCGAGCCGCAGCGTGGTTTTCGTCGGTGAAGGTGGCGTAGTCGAGCAGGGTGGCCGCCCAACGGAAGTCGCCCTCGTCGTGCGCGACCTGCGCGAGCGCGACCACGTTGTCGATGCCACCCATCGCTGCGACGTGGCGTTCGGCCGAAGCCTTCGGCGGATGCGGCCACAGTCGGGCGGGGTTGCCGTCGAACCAGCCCATGTATCGCTGGTAGATCGCCTTGACGTTGTGGCTCACGCTGCCGTAGTAGCCGCGCGCGTGCCAAGCGTTCTCGAGCGCGGGCGGAAGTTGGATCTCCTCGGCGATCTCGGCGCCGGTCATCCCCTGGTTGAGCATTCGGAGTGTCTGGTCGTGAAGGTAGCCGTACAGATCACGCTGCTGGCCGAGGAACTCGACGATCTCCTCTGTTCCCCAGGTCGGCCAATGGTGCGAGGCGAAGAGGACGTCGGCGTCGTCGGCGAAGCGCTCGATCGCCTCGGTCAGGTACTGCGACCACACGTGGGGATTTCGCACGAGCGCGCCGCGCAACGTCAGCAGGTTGTGCTGGGTATGGGTCGCGTTCTCGGCCATGCAGAGGGCACGGTACTTCGGGAAGTAGAAGTGCATCTCCGCCGGCGCCTCGGTCCCGGGCGCCATCTGGAACTCGATCTCGACTCCGTCGATCGTGTGGCGCTCCCCGGTCTTCTCGATCGACAGGGTCGGCACGACGATCGCCGCGTGTCCCGTCGACGTCGTCTGCCCGAGCCCGGCCCCCACTTGGCCGCGTGGGCCGCGCTCCAGCGCTGCTCCGTACATGTACCCGGCACGACGACCCATCGCTGTTCCGGCATAGACGTTCTCGGCGACGGCCTCGACCGTGAAATCGGCAGGCGCGACGATCTCGACGCGCCCGTCGGCGATCTCCGTGTCGGTGACGACGCCCAGCACGCCACCGAAGTGATCGATGTGGCTGTGCGTGTGGATGACAGCCACCACCGGACGATCGCCCCGGTGCTCACGGTAGAGGGCGAGCGCCGCGGCGGCGGTCTCCTTCGAGATGAGCGGATCGATGACGATCACGCCGGTGTCGCCCTCGACGAAGGAGATGTTCGACAGGTCGAGACCGCGCACCTGATAGAGCCCCTCGACGACCTCGTAGAGCCCGTGTCTGGCGACGAGCCCGGACTGGCGCCACAGGCTCGGGTTGACGGTGTCGGGCGCATCGCCCGCGAGGAAGGCGTACGAGGCGGCATCCCACACCACATCACCGTCCTCTCCGCGGATGACGGCCGGATCGATCGTGCCGAGGTACCCGCGGTCTGCCGCGCTCAGATCACGTGCGTCTGCAAAGGGGAGGGATTCTGCGAGCGCCGCGTGCTGGGCGCGGATGGCAGGGGTGGCGTCGTTCTGGTGCATGGCGGTCTCCGGGGTGAGAGGACGGGGGTCCATCCCCGACGCTACCCATGTCGTACGCGCTCCGATAGTGCCGCGTGCCGCGGTCTCAGCCGATGATCTGGTCGGTGACGGGCGACTCGTTCCCGGCCATGTCGAATCCGACGGCGCAGAACCGCACCGGCAACTCCTCGGTCGGGATGAAGAACGCCTGACGCACGTAGGGGCGGTATGCGTCGCGGTCGGCGCAGTCCGTTGCGTCCGGCGCGCCGAAGAGCACGTGGATGTCGGCGATGTCGGGGATGTCGAACAGCGGGTCGACCATGACCTCGTCGTCGCCGAGCGACTCGACGGACAGTTGCGGTCCGGCCGTAGGCGGCACGGCATCGATCGCGAAGACGAATCGGACGGCGCCGTCTTCCTCTCCGGGAACGGTCGCGCACGCGAGCACGAACCCGTTCTCGACGGGCAGATCATCGACGGTGACGGTCACCGGTTCTTCGGCGAGCCCTGCGACGGTGTACCGCGGCGCGTCGGCGTAGGCCGCCGCATCCGTGCACCTCGCGGCGTCGCCGAGCGGCACGTTCGTCACCACGGCGACCTCGACGTCGGTGTCACTTCGCAACCGCAGTTCGGCCTCCCATCCCCCACCGTCGGTGCCATCGGGACCGTAAATCCCGCCTCCGTCGCTGTCGCCGAGAGCCGGAACAACCAGCGCGCACCGCCCACCCATCGTGAAGATTCCGTCCACGAAGCACTCCCCGATTCCGGCCACGGGTACCCCATAGCTCGTCTCGGGCACGAAGACCGCCGCATCGCCGTCGATCTCGCACGGTTTGCCGAGGTAGCAGGTGTCACCGCGCTCGACCGGCACACCGGTATTGGTCGTGTTGATCAGCGAGACGATCTCGTCGCCCACGATCAGCGGAGAACCCGACGAGCCTCCGCGGACACCCGGACAGTCGTTGGGCTGGGTGTCGAGCCACAGCCAGCGGAATTCGATGACATCCCCGGGCGCCCCGACCGTGCACTCCCCACGGCGCAGCACCCAGTCTTCTTCGCTGAGCCCCTGCGTCGGTGCGGCGATGTTGACGACGTCCGCCCCCTCGGCCGGGCCGGACGCGGCGATCGCCAGCGGCACCGCCCCGGCGTCGCGCAGTTCTGCGAGCGTCGCGTCCAGGCGGACGATCGCCACGTCGGTTGCGCGCATCGTGGCGTACTCCACGCGCGCCGCGGGCACCGTCAGACGTTCGCCCTCGTCTGCGGTCTGAAAGAAGGTCGCCTCACCGTAGGCTTCTTCGTCGACCATCGCGATGTTCGACGGCGCCCCGTCGAGGCCCACACAGTGCCCGTTGGTGAGCACGTAGGCGGGTGCCTCGTCGACGTCGGTCTCGATGAGGCTCGCCGTGCACTGCGACCCGAAGTCGGTCACCGCCACACCGCCATAGTCGGCAAGCTCGTCACGCGTGACGGGACCAGCTACCTGTGGCAGCTCGGTGGTGGCCTGCGGCTGCGGAGCGCCGGTGCAGCCGGCCAGAAGTGCAGCGGCGACGACGAGCGCGCCCATCCCGATTTTGCGTCTCACCACGCCAGCGTAGTGACGTCCCCCTCTCGCCGATGTGCCGCGCGAAGCACCCGGCACAGACCGATCCTCCCGCGCGTTTCGTGTGCGACGTCGTAGTCTGACGACGTTCACCGCACGCACCCCCGAGGAGGCCCATGCGCACGCGATCCCGTCTCGTGGCCACGATGCTCGCGGTGGCGACATCGGTCACCCTGCTGACCGGATGCGGGATCCTCGCGTCACAGCCGGCCCCCACATCGACAGTCCGCTCCGCCGACGGCGAATCCGTCGTGATCAGCTGGGAAGATTACCCCGCCCACGCGGGGGTGGATGGCGAGCGGCTTCTCGGCGCACCCGATGCCGCCGAACTCGAGGGGCCCGCGCGTGGGGTGATGGATGCGGTCCGCGGGGCGGTACAAGACGAATCCGGCGTGCCCCTTCACCCGCTCACCCCGACGACGGAGTGGTTCGGCATCGACGACTGGTTTCCCCAGCAGGGCAACGGGTATGGCGGCGATTCGATGCTGACGTCGGTGAACTGCTGCGATCTGCAATCGGATGCGGTGCCGACGCCGGATCGGTGGGATGCCGTCTTCGCCGCCGCGAACGCGGCGCTCGTCGAGGCGGGGCTCGGGGCGTTGACCGAGGATCAGGCCCTCGACGACGAGTACCGCGACACATACTGCACCGGCGCAGGTGGGACGTGCTGGCTGCGCTCGATGACGGCCTACGACGGATACCAGTGGGTCTTCGTGACGATCCAGGACACCACGCTCGACCCGACCGGTGACGCCGCGCGCGAGGCGGAAGAAATGGGCTGGCCGCTCGCCAGCATCGCGGTCGGGTACGGCGCGACCGTCGTCGATGCGGGACGGTCGGACGAATTCGCCGCAGCGATCGCTCCGTTCGTCGGACTGGAACGCCCCGACGCCACGACGTCCGACTGATCCGTCAGAGCTCGACGTCGACCAGTACGGGTTCGGGTTGGAGGATCAGTCCGAACTCGGACTGCACGCGGCCCTGGATGAACCGAGCGAGCTGCGCGAGCTCTTCTGCTGAGGCACCCCCGCGATTCGTCAACGCGAGCGCGTGTTTGGTCGACAACCCTGCCCGCGAACGGGGAAAGCGGAACCCCTTGCCTATTCCGGAATGCTCGATGAGCCACGCCGCGCTCACCTTGACGTCGGGCTCGGTCGAGGCGGGAGGAGGCACCACCCCGTCGAAGGTGGCCAGGGGTACGACCATGACCGGGTCGAGGTCGGGCGCGACCGGCCAGCGTGGACACTCCGGGGGCAGAGTCCTGGCGAAGGATGCCGACACCACCGCGTTCTGGAAGAACGATCCGGCACTCCAGGTGTCGGGGTCTTCGTCGTCGAGCACCATGCCCTTGCGCGCGCGAGTGGCGAGCACATGGTCACGCACCCACGCCAGTGTCACCGGCTCACCCTCGGCCACGCCGAGCGCGGTACGCAACTGTGCTCCCGTGAGGGGATGGCCGGCCGATCCCACGTCGGCGAGTTCGAGGGTGACAGAGAGGATCACCGCGTCGCGCTCCGCGACCGAACCGTAGTGCTTCTTGAGCTGCGACGTGCGGAACCCGAGACCGAGTTCCGCGGCCGGCACCGTGCGGACCTCACCGTCGACGGCATCGATCAGATCGACCTCGACGAGTGTCTGCACGATCTCCTGCCCGTAGGCACCCACGTTCTGGATCGGGGCGGCCCCGACCGTTCCGGGGATGCCCGACATCGCCGCGATGCCCGAATAGCCGTGCGCGACACTGTGCGCGACGAGGTCGTCCCAGTTGTGGCCTGCGGCCACGCGCAGGCGAACGT
Source organism: Microbacterium koreense (assembly GCF_042677105.1). Classification (NCBI taxonomy): domain Bacteria; kingdom Bacillati; phylum Actinomycetota; class Actinomycetes; order Micrococcales; family Microbacteriaceae; genus Microbacterium; species Microbacterium koreense. The sequence goes on along the minus strand of NZ_JBHTIM010000001.1, from coordinate 1,071,280 downwards.
AGCCGGGGCGCGGCGACGGAAGCATCTCGATGCCGGTCGTGAGCACACGGACGACCGTGCCGTCGAACGGCGCGTCTCCGACGAACAGGTTCGATCCCCCGCCGACGACCAGGACCGGCTCGTGCTCCGCCCACAGTTCACGCAACGTCAGGACGAGTTCGTCGGTCGTCATGGCGTCGATCATCCGCGCGGGCGCGCCGCCGGTGCGCAGCGTCGTCAGCTGCGCAAGCGGAATCGGAGTGACCTCGGGCATACGTCAGACGCGGCGGACGCGCACCTGTGCCTTGCCGAGAACGGTCGTCTCCGCGGCCGTCACCGTGAGGTCGACGCGGACCGTCTCGTCGTCGACCGCGCCGATCTTGGCGACGACGACGAGGTCGGCCCCCGTCTCGGGGTCGACGACGACGGGGCGGGTGAACCGCACGCCGTAATCGACGATGCGCCCGGCATCGCCGAGCCAGGGCACGACGGTCTCGACGGCGAGTCCCATCGTCAGCATCCCGTGTGCGAGTACGCCGGGGAGCCCGACGGATGCGGCGACATCGTCGCGGTAGTGGATCGGGTTGAAGTCACCGGATGCTCCGGCGTAGCGAACGAGAGACTCACGTGTCAGGTGAACGGTGCGCTCCGCGACGATCTCTCCGACGGCCAGGTCGGTCATGATCCCTCCCCCACGAGCAGAACGGAGGTCGCGGTGACGACGTGGTCGCCCGCGGCATCCGTCATGACCGCCTCGCTGGTGACCATCGCGTTGGCGCCGAGAGTGCGGATGCCGGTGACCTCGAGACGGGCTGTGATCTCGTCTCCCGCGACGATCGGGCGCGTGTACGAGAAACGCTGTTCGGCATGCAGGACGTTGGACAGCACGATGCCCGAATCGGGCTCGGCGAGCAGCTGCTGCAGCGTCAGATCCTGAATCACCATCGCGAAGGTGGGCGGCGCGACGACATCGGCGTAGCCAAGCGCGCGCGCAGCCGCCGGATCGGCGTGCTGAGGGTCATCGGCGAAGACGGCGCGGGCGAACTCGCGCACCTTCTCACGACCGACGAGGTACGCGGGCGTGGGCGCGAAGTCGCGCCCGACGAGCTCGGGGTTCACTGGCACCGTGCCATCCTACCGAGCGGCCCGGACCCAGCCGATGGTCGAGCGGGTTCAGCGTCGGCGACCGCGGATGGCCTTGAGCGCCATCTGCACCGCGATCACCACGAGGAACGCGGCGAACAGGATGTTCCCCGTGAAGGGATCGACGACAGTGGCGATCCACGCACCGAGCGCCGTGGTCGTGCACGCAGCGAGGCCGACGAGTGCGGCCGCGACGAGATCGACGTTGTGCCGACGGATGTTGCCGATCGTCCCCGAGACGGCGGTCGGGATCATCATGAGCAACGACGTGCCCTTGGCGATCAGGTCACTTGCCCCGAACAGCAACATGAGCACCGGGACGACCACGACGCCGCCCCCGACGCCCAGGAGTCCCGCCAACACACCGGTGATGAGACCGAGCACGATCAGTCCGATCACGGTGACCACGGTGAGCGGCAGGTCGGCGGCGCGCGAGGGGACGACGAGGAACAGGCTCACGATGACGATGCCGAGGAACCCGACAAACCCCCACCGCAGTGCCGTCAGCGGGATGCGTGGAAGCAACCAGGTGCCGATCTGGGCACCGACGACCGCGCCGAGGGCGAGGATCAATGCCGGAATCCAGGCCACCGAGTCGTGCACGGCGTAGGAGATGACGCCCACCGTCGCCGTCGGCACGATCGCGCCGAGCGACGTCCCCGCCGCCAGGCGCTGGTCCATCCCGAGCACGAGCACGAGCAGCGGCACGATCACCGTGCCTCCGCCGACACCGAAGAGCCCCGAGAGGAGCCCTGCCGCCAGGCCGACGAGCACACAGGTGATCACGTACCGCGCATCGCGCGGCCGGGTTACCGCATCCGTCATCAGCGCAGGCTGTCGATCTGCCAGCCCTCGTCGGTCTCGACGAGCACGTAGGTGTAGATGTCGCGCATCGGAGCGGGTTCGTCGACGACGACACCGTCGGCATCGAGGTAACTGCCGTACCGCTCGACGGTCTTCACCGCGATGGTGTCGCCGCGGCGGTCGATATCGGTCACCGTCACCGAGTAGTCGACCACCGAGTCACCGAAGATCTGCGCCCATTCTTCGAAGCTCTCGCAGTCGGGAATCCGCTGCTCTTCACGCAGACGCTCACTCGTCGATGCGGTGAAGGCGTCACAGTCCTGCTCGAGCCACGCGGTCGTGTACTGGCCGACCGCTTCGACGGCGGCGCGCTCATCGTCATTCTCCGGCGCGACGCCGCTCACCGAGGTGGCGTGGTTGAGGAACAGCAGCGGGACGACCACAGCGATTGCCACGACGATTCCGAGAAGCACGACGCCGAGAGTCGCCCAGAGCACCCACATCTTCGAACGACGCCCGTCCGTCGCCGAAGTGAACGCCCCCGGTTGACCCTCGTCGTCCTCGTCGGCGATCTCGGCGAGCTCGGGTGGAAGCTCCCCGTCGTCGTCGGCGATCTCGGCATCTTCCTCCGGCACCGCGACGTGCGACGTCCACGCGGCCCCGTCCCACCATCGCAGGGCGCCGTGTCCGTCGTCGTACCAGCCAGGAGGCTTCGTGCTCATGGCGACGACGATACCCGGCCGAGTCCCCGCATCCCGCACCGAGCGAATTCGCCGAACATGATGCGCGGGCGGTGTCCATCTGGTCGACTGTTGTTCGTCAGGGTGGTGAGAGGTCGCAAGCGGCGGCTTCCGTGTCGAAAGGACAGACCCATGCAGTACATGTTCCTCATCGCAGACGAGCCCGGCGCCGGTCCCGCGCAGGACAGCCCCGAATTCGCGGCCGAGATGGGCGAATGGTTCGCATTCGACCAGCTCGTGCGCGACGCGGGCGTGTACGTCGCCGGCGAGGCGCTTCACCCGCAGGAGACCGCCACGACGGTGCGCGTACGCGACGGCAAGACCGTCACCACCGACGGCCCCTACGCCGAGACGAAGGAGCACCTCGGCGGCTTCTACGTGCTCGACGTGGCCGACCTCGACGAGGCGATCTCGTATGCCACGAAGATCCCCAACATCGGCTACGGGTCGATCGAAATCCGTCCCGTCCTCGACGTGTCGGACATGCAGTAGCGGATGCCGGATCCCGCGGTCGCCGAAGTCTTCGGTACGCAGTGGCCGCGCCTCGTCGCGACGCTGCGTGCCGACTTCGGCGACCTCGATCTGGCGGAGGACGCCGCCGGCCACGCCTTCGCCGTCGCCGCCGAGCGGTGGCCACACGAGGGCATGCCGGACGCACCCGGGGCGTGGCTGGTGACGGTCGCGCGACGCTGGGCGATCGATCAAGCCCGGCGCGACGTGAGGTGGCGGCAGCGTCAGAGCGACGTCAAGGCGATGATCGAGACGCCGCCCCGCGAGCGCGGTGCCGTCGACGATGATCTGCTGGCCATGATCTTCGGCTGTTGCCACCGCGCCCTCGATGAACCCGCGCAGGTCGCTCTCACGTTGCGCTACGTCGTCGGCTTGCCGACCGCAGCCATCGCCCGTTCGTTCCTCCTCCCTGAAGCGACGATGGCGAAACGGCTCGTCCGCGCGAAGAAGAAGGTCGCCGCATCCGGAATTCCGTTCCGCGTGCCCGACCGCAGTGACCTCGGGTCGCCGCTGAGCGAGGTCTTGCGGGTCGTGTACGTCATCTACACACAGGGGCACGCCGCGCCGTCGGGAGAGCTCATCCGGGGTGATCTGTGCGACGAGGCGCGCTGGCTCGCCGGCAGCCTCTGCGAGCTGCTTCCGGATCAGTCAGAAGTGTGGGGACTGGCCGCGCTGCTGGCGTTCACGGATGCGCGGCGCCCCGCCCGTCTCGACGCCGACGGCGAGGTGGTCGTGCTGCAGGACCAGGACCGGACCCTCTGGAACGCGCGCGCCGTGGCCGACGGCCGACGTCTGCTCGACACCGCCCTGCGGATGCGGCGGATCGGCACCTATCAACTCCAGGCGGCGATCGCCGCCGCCCACACGACCGCGCCCTCGTTCGAGGCAACGGACTGGCGGACCATCCGTCGCCTCTACGCCGCGCTGGCCCATATCGAGCCCACACCGATCGTGGGACTCAACGAGGCCGTCGCGGTGTCCATGGCCGAGGGACCCGCTGCCGGACTGGCCCGACTGGCCGACCTCGACGCCGAGCTCGGCGACTACCACTACTTCCATCTCGCTCGCGCCGACATGCTCGCCGCCGCGGGCGAGGTCGATCAGGCACGGGCGGCCTTCGCCCGCGCGGAGGAGCTTTGCGGCAACCCCGCCGAAGTCCGCGCCATCCGCCGCGTCGCGGTGTCGCGTCTCGATGAGGCGACGGCACGGCTCCCAGGAGCCTCGTAGGCCCCGCGCGTACCGTCAGGTGACATGACGACCCTCCCGCGACTGTCGATCGACGGCGAATCAGTTGCCTTCACCACCGACGAACTACGCGAGATGCGCGACGATCTGCAACGGTTCATCCTGGAGTACCGCTTCGGGTTGCGCGAGGTCGAGACGAAGATCGCCATCTTGCGCGAGGAGTTCCAGCACGCGCACGCCTACAACCCGATCGAGCATGTGACGAGCCGGGTCAAGACGCCCGACAGCATCGTCGACAAAGTCACACGCAAGGCCATCGCCCCCGACTTCGACAGCATTCGCGAGAACATCACCGACATCGCAGGAGTGCGCGTCACGTGCAGTTTCGTCCACGATGCGTACCGTCTGTTCGACCTGTTGACACAGCAAGACGACGTCGAGCTGCGCCTGGTCAAAGACTACATCGCCGACCCCAAACCCAACGGCTACAAGAGCCTTCACGCAATCGTCGACGTGCCGGTCTTCTTGTCGACCGGCCGCGTCACGGTACCCGTCGAGATCCAGTTCCGCACGATCGCGATGGACTTCTGGGCGAGCCTCGAGCACAAGATCTACTACAAGTACGACAGCCAGGTGCCGACGGCGCTCCTGGACGAGTTGAAGGATGCCGCCGACACGGCCGCCGAGCTCGACGTGAAGATGGAGCGCCTGCACCGCGAACTGCACGGCCCGGTGGGTCGCGGCCCGACCGTTCTCGCCTGAGACACGCGGTCCAGCGATCACGCTGTGGACCGCTCGGTGCGGGTGCCGCAAACGGCCGCAGCGGGCACACTCGGGGGATGCACACCACCCCGTCGACGACCCGCACCGCGACGGGTGCCGCCTGGGGGCTTCTGGGCGTGCTGGCGTTCTCGTTCACCGTCCCGCTCACCCGGATCGCCGTCGCCGACCTGCCCCCGCTGTTCGTCGGCGCGGGGCGTGCGGTCGTCGCCGCCGCGCTCGCCGCATCCGCGCTCGCGCTCTTGCGGCAACCCCTGCCGACGCCACGGCAATGGGCGCGACTGGCGGTCGTCGCCGGTGGGGTCGTCGTCGGGTTTCCCCTGCTCACCTCGTTCGCCCTCGAGACGGCGTCGGCGAGCCACGGCGCGGTCGTCATCGCCGTCCTCCCTGCTGCCACCGCCGTCGCAGCCGTGCTGCGTGGTCGGGAACACCCTCCCGTGCGCTTCTGGGTGGCCGCCGGCATGGGTGCGGTCGCCGCTGTCGTGTTCGCTGCCCTGCATAGCGTGGGACCGATCGGATTCGTCTGGTCGGATCTGTTGCTGTTCGGCGCGGTGATCGCCGCGGCGGTCGGCTATGCCGAAGGCGGCATGCTCGCCCGCGAGCTCGGTGCCTGGCAGACGGTGTCGTGGGCACTCGTGCTCGCGAGCCCCGTGATGATTGGACTGACGGCGGGGAGCGCCACCGCCGATCTGTGGACCGCGAGCGCCGAGGCGTGGTGGGCCTTCGCCTATCTCGGCGTCGTCAGCATGTTCTTGGGGTTCTTCGCCTGGTATCGCGGGCTGGCGATCGGTCCGATGTCGTCGGTGAGCCAGACGCAGCTCGTTCAACCGGTCTTGACTCTGTGCTGGGCCGCGCTCCTGCTCGGTGAGCACCTGACCTGGCAGACGATCATCGGCGGTCTCGCTGTCATCGCGTGCGCGGCGATCGCGGTGCGGGCACGTCAATCACCGGTCGCTCGTAGCGTTTCCCGATGATGGCCGTCACGCCGCGGCGGCGGGGGCGACGGATGCCGCAAGCGCCCGGAGCATCGCGGCGGTGACGACGAGCCCGCTCGTCGACGAGGCGCGAGCCGCCATGTCTTGCAGCATCGTCTGGTCGAGCACGATCGCCTCGGAGCGGTCGTAGACGAAGCGCATCGCGATGGCAGGCTGTATCCAGATGGTCGATCGCCGCCCGTCGTGATCCCACGTGAGGGTGAAGCTCTCGCTGCGGCGCAACTTGGTGGTGGTGACGGCCGTCACGTGCGCGAGAAGCCGATCATCGAACTCGAATGCGTCGCCCGACGTGCCGTAGAACAGCTTGCCCATGGCGCCTCCCCCAATAGGGACTAACGTCAGGTTACTAGTTTATCTAGCCATAAGCAATGGTGCGCTTGTCTGGGGACCCCACGAGCGGGCGTCGAGCAGTCGCGCAGCTGCGAGCTCCTCACCTCGGAGTGGAATCCGCCGCAGACAGCGATGGCATCCGCGTTACCACCGCATCCATACAGCGCACGCGTGGAGTCTGCACGCCCGGCGAGTGCCGATCATCGCACCTCGCCGTGTGGCCCGGCCAGGCGGGTCACCAGCGGCAGAGGCTCTACGCCACGGCAGACGCTTCGACCTCGGCCCACAAGCGATCGAGCGAGAGCCCGACTGCATCGGCGATCGACGCGACCGTCTGAAAAGACGGCGTTGCAACGCGACCCGACTCGATCTTGCGCAGCGTTTCCGGCGACACCCCTGCCGCGAGCGCGACCTCGAGCATCGTGCGTTCGCCGCGCGCAGCGCGCAACACCGCGCCGAGACGGCGGCCACGGTCCAGGTCTGCCGCACTGAGAGGGAGCCGAACCATCACACTGCCGATACTAATACCGGGATTCTTCGACCGGTATAGTTATCCCGAACTCGAAGGAGCCCCCATGATCGAGATCCTCAGCCCCGCTCAGGTCGACCAAGCCCGGGTGACCGGCAGGCTCGTCGCCGACATCCTCCAAGCGATGAAGGCGCGCGTGACCGTCGGCACCAACCTGCTCGAGATCAACGCGTGGGCCAAAGAGATGATCGTGGGCGCGGGAGCAGTCTCGTGCTACGTCGACTACGCGCCGTCCTTCGGCGACGGACCCTTCGGCCATTACATCTGCACCGCCGTCAACGACGCGGTCCTGCACGGACGCCCGCATGATTACATGCTCGCCGACGGCGATCTCCTTACGCTCGACCTCGCCGTACTGACAGGAGGTATCGCCGCCGATGCCGCGATCAGCTTCATCGTCGGCGACCAGCAACGGCCGGAAGACCTCGCGATGATCGAGACGACCGAGCGCGCGCTCGCGGCAGGCATCGCCGCCGCACGCCCCGGCGCAAAGATCGGCGACCTCTCACGCGCCATCGGCACCGTCCTCAAGTCCGACGGCTACCTCATCAACACCGAGTACGGCGGACACGGCATCGGAACCACCATGCACGGTGATCCCCACGTCCCCAACACCGGGCGCCCTGGGCGCGGCTACCAACTCCGCCCCGGACTCCTCCTCGCGCTCGAGCCGTGGATCATGGCCGACACCGACCAGCTCGTCGTCGACGAAGATGGCTGGACACTCCGAAGCTCGACCGGGAGCCGCACCGCCCACACCGAGCACACGATCGCGATCACCGAAACGGGCGCCGAGATCCTCACACTCCCCTCCGCTCACTGAGACCGCGCGTGAACCCGCCTCGAGCGAACACGTGAGCTCGACGCGGCCGCCGACCGGCGCCCGCCGCGCCGGCCCTATAGCCCATCCGTTCGACGCTTCGCACGGGGTTGACCAGCCCCATCACCGCATCGCGAGACTGAGTGCATGCCACGGGTGAGAGCGAATCTTCGGGAGTGGCGGGACGGTGCCCTGAACCGGTCCCGCATATTGCTGGCGGCGAAGACCGCCGTCGCCGCGGCGATCGCATGGGCGATCGTGCCGCTCCTGCCGTTCGTCGACAACGAATACTCGTACTACGCGCCATTCGGAGTGCTGGTGGTGATGTACCCCACCGTCGCGGCAACCGCCCGCACCGGCGGGCAGACGCTGCTGGGACTCGCACTCGGCGTCGCGCTCGGGCTGGGCGCACTCGCAGCGACGCAGTTTCTGTCCGTCCCGCCGGTCATCCCGCTCGCGATCGTCGTCGCCGTCGCCGTCCTGCTCGGCGGCATCCGTCATCTCGGAGCCGGACGCGACATCCTGTCGGCAGCCGCCGTATTCGTTCTTCTGCTTGCGGGACAGGCGGGCGGGGACAGCTACCCGCTGTCGTACCTCGTCACGATGGGCGTGGGCGTGGTGGTCGGACTCGCGGTCAATCTCGTCTTCGTGCCACCGCTGTACTTCCAGTGGGCGGGCGGGCGACTGACGACGCTGCGCGGCGCCATCGCTGCCGTTCTCAACACCCTCGCCGATCACGCCCAGAACCCCGACCCGCCGCAGGTCGACGCCGCCCTCGCGCATCTGGACGCCATGCTCAGCGAGGTGCGGCGAGAGGTGTCCGAAGCCGAGGACTCCGCGCGCGCGAACCCCCGCGGCCGCCGCCATCAGCACGAGGGCGAGCAGAATGCGAAGCGTCTTCGCTCGCTGGAGCTCGCCGCGGCCGGCACACGCGATCTCGCTGAAGTCGTGGCGGGACGCCACCCTGCGGCGCTGGCCGCGCTGACCGATGAGACGACGGAGCGCTTCGCCGACGCGATCCGCGCATGCGCGGCTCTGACCGACACCGCGACGGATGATCCGGAGCTCGACGAGCGCCTCGGCGCAGCTCTTCGGGCACTCGACCGCTACCTCGACGCGCTGCCCTCGACGACGGTGTCGACCTCGACGAAGGCCCAGCGGATCGAGCCGGCGATCTTCCTGCGTCGCGTCATCGACGCATCCGCGCCGTTCGCATCGGATTCACCCAGCAGCGGATCGGCCGGCGAGCGGTGAGGAGGTCCCTTCCGCCAGGAGGCCTAGCGGCCAGACGTCGGGATCGCAACCCTTCGACCTCGACGGCGCGTGGCGCGACCCTGGGAGAGACGAAGGGAGACGACCGAATGAACACACCCGCTGATCAGCCCATCGACGGCCGTGACACCTCGATCGAACCGGATCCGTCGAAAGACCCCGCCCAGGCGGAGTGGGACCGGACGGCCGCGCGGGACGAGGGGATGTCCGTGGGCCCATCGACCGCCACCGGAGCAGACCCCGCCGAGCTCCCGGCCGATGACGACGAGATCCCCGCACAAGACCTTCCGGGCGCGGACGAACAACCCGACTCACAGGGAGCCGCGCCTCTCGCCGTGGAACTCGGCGACGACGGCCAGGGCGATCTCGCTCCCGAAGACCTCTGAGTCCCGCTTCCGCGCACCGAGCCAGGTGCACGCGTTCCTCGACAGCGCTCCAGAAACGACGAAGACGCCCGCAAGGAGCGTCTTGTTCTGTAGCGGGAGCGGGGCTTGAACCCGCGACCTCACGATTATGAGTCGTGCGCTCTCACCAACTGAGCTACCCCGCCGCTAAGCACCGTGACGATGCTACGAGCCCCGAGTCAGGATTGAACTGACGACCCCTTCCTTACCATGGAAGTGCTCTGCCACTGAGCTATCGGGGCGCGCTGCCCGCAAGCAGGCAACTCAAAGAGGATATCAGAGCAAAGCCCTGCCTCTGAATCGGCGTCACCCGCCGGCGTACTGGCGCAGCCAGGGGATCGGATCGATCGGCGTGGTGCCGTTCATCAGGATCTCGAAGTGCAGGTGCGCTCCGAAGGAACGCCCCGTGTTGCCGGTGAGCCCGAGAACCGTGCCCGCCGTGACCGTCTGCCCGGGAACGACCTCGATCGAGTCATAGATCATGTGCGCGTAGTGGCTCGACACCAACTGCCCGTCGACCTCGTGATCGATGATGACGTGCACGCCGTAGGCGCCACCCGAGTTCGTCGCCACACGCACCGTGCCGTCGGCGATGGCCTGGATGGGTGCACCCGACCCAGGCGTGAAGTCGACGCCCTGGTGCATCGCGCCGGATCGCATTCCGAAGCCGTAGCTGATCGGAACGCCGACGGCGAAGGGCCACTGAATGGCCGAGTTCGGGTCGTTGACGAAGAAATTCGAAACGTTCGTGATGCCCGACTCGTAGGCCAGCTCTGCCATCGTGGCGGTCGAGTAGCTCTCCGTCTTCTCGATGTCGGCGTTCTCCGTCGTCGCCGGAGCCACGTACGCCTGGATCTCTTCGTCCTCGGTGACCGGTTCCACATCCGAGCCCGCGTCGAGCGGCGCCAGCACCGACATCGTGCCCTCGGGCGCGCTCGAAGCGACGACGGCTTCGACAGGTGTCGTCATGCCGACGGTCAGCAATCCGATGACACCCATGACGCCGAGCGAGAACGATGTCGCCGCGACCCGTTGGAATGGGATGCCGGGGCGTGCGCGCCGTCCTCGGCGGACCGCGTGCGAGGCCACTTCTTCACCCAGGTCCCGCGACTCGTCGTCGGGGGCTTCGTCGCGAGCGGGGGCAGGCTCGGTCGTGTCGTCGTCCGGCACGACCGCGGTCTCGCCGGTGAAGGAGAAGGCGCGTGCCGCACGAACGAACTCGTCGTGCGTGGGCGCGAAATCCGTCGGCGGCACGTCGGGGGCTTCGGGGGCCTCGACCAGCACATCGGGGTGTTGGGCGGGCAGCTCGTCGCCCGATTCGTCCTGCACCGCGGGCTCGAGCAGCTCGAAGGGCTCGGCGGGCGCGAGCACCGGCTCCGCGGCGACCGAGCGGGCAGCACGCGCGCTCCGGCGCGTCAGCGGTGCGGGTGCGGGAATCGCCTCATCCACCGGAACGACATCGGCGACGACGGCTTCGACCGGCCCCGTCACTGTGTTGTGCTCCACGGCGGCGGCCGCAGCCGCCAGCGCGGCAGCCGCGCGGCGCCGGACTTCGGCACGCGTCAGGGGTGCCGCATCCGTCGGCGCCGATCCAGGCGTCGTGGATGCGCGGCCGGAGCGTGCAGGCTCGGTCGGCGTGGAGTCAAACTGCAAGGGGGCGGGAACTCTCGCGTCGTGTCGCTCGGGGGTGCGACCGTCGGGCAGGTGGGGCTTCGAACACTTCGCCGTACGGGCGGCAAAGGTAACGATCGGGTAAACACTACCCCGGGCTGGCTGGGAATGCCATCAATACACCACGGCGATCGCCGAAACCGATTCTTCAGTCGCGCGCGGCACGAAACAGCTCGTCGAACAGCCCCGGTCCTGCGGCGACGATGAGCCGCCGCCCGAAGCCGTCGATGTCGTCGAGCCCCCCGATGCGGCCACCCGCTTCGGTCACCAGCAACGCTCCCGCCGCATGGTCCCACGCCTGCAACCCGCGCTCGTAGTATCCATCGATCCGTCCCGCTGCGACGAAGGCGAGATCCAGCGACGCAGCGCCGATGCGGCGGATGTCGCGGGCCATCGGCATGATGCGCGCGATGCGCGCCAGGTCGCCCTCGTGCGTCGCCGGGTCGTACCCGAGCCCGGTCGCCAGCATCGCGCCCGCCTCAGCGGGCTCTGCCGACACCGCCAGTCGTTCGCCGTCGAGCCAGGTACCGGCTCCGCGCGCGGCGTGGAACAGTTCGCCGCTGACCGGGTTGAAGACGACGCCGGCCTCTGCCCGCCACTCCCCGACGACAGGCGCGCCCGTCACCGCGGCGATGCTGACGGCGTACGAAGGGATGCCGTAGGCGTAGTTGACCGTCCCGTCGATCGGGTCGACGACCCACGTCACGCCGGATTCACCCTGCTCGGCGCCGGACTCCTCGCCGAGGAAGCCGTCCCCCGGCCGCGCCGCGCTGAGCCGCTCGCGGATGAGGTTCTCGACCTCGCGGTCGGCCTCGGTGACGATGTCGGCGATCGCGGACTTCGTGGCGGCGATCGACACCCCCTCGCGGCGGCGGCGGCGCGCGAGCTCACCGGCCTCGCGGGCGATGTCGATGGCGAGGGACTCAAGGTCGGCAGGCTGCGGCATCCCTCCACGCTACCGGCGCACGACGGAGGAGTAGCGTGGCGGCATGACCGCCGGAGTTCCGAACGCCACCCATGACGTCGTGATCGTCGGAGGCGGGCACAATGCCCTCGTCGCCGCCGCCTACCTCGCCCGCGCCGGGCGATCGGTCATCGTCCTGGAACGTCTGGATCATGTCGGCGGGGCCGCAGTCTCGGAACGCCCCTGGGCGGGCGTCGATGCACGACTGTCCCGCTATTCGTATCTGGTGAGCCTGCTCCCCCGCCGCGTGATCGACGACCTCGGTTTGCGCATCGAACTGACCCGGCGCCGCTATTCGTCGTACACACCGGTGCCGGACGACCCCGAGAGAGGCGTTCTCGTCGACAACGGCGATGCCGCCGCCACCGCGGAGTCGTTTCTGCGTGCCACCGGCGACGGGGCGGAGGCGGGGCGCTATGCGGCGTTCGGTCAGCGGATCGCCCCGGTCGCCGAACGCCTGTTTCCCACCGTGACCCAACCGCTCCGTCGACGTCGCGACGTGCAGAGCCTCGTCTCGGACGACCGGCTGTGGAGCGATCTGTTCGCACGCCCACTCGGAGAGGTGATCCGGTCGTCGCTCGCCACCGACATCGCACGCGGAATCGTGCTGACCGACGGCCTCATCGGCACGTTCGCGTCGGCGGACGATACAAGCCTGCGGCAGAACCGGTGCTTCTTCTACCACGTCATCGGCGGAGGGACCGGCGACTGGGACGTTCCTGTCGGTGGCATGGGCCGGGTGAGCGGCGAGCTCGAACGCGCCGCACGCGAAGCCGGCGCCGAGGTGCGCACGAGCGCGGAGGTCGCGTCGGTGTCACCGGACGGCGAGGTCGTCATCGCCTCCGAGGCCGGGCGGGACGTCGTGCGCGGAAGCATCGTCCTGAGCGGTGTGGGTCCCGCGGTGCTCGATCGTCTGTTGCGTGCCGGCGGGGCGGATGCGGCGACGACCGAGTCCGTCGACGATCCCGAAGGCGCTCAGGTCAAGGTCAACATGCTGCTTCGGCGTCTGCCTCGCCTGCACGACCAGAACGTCTCCCCCGAGGCCGCGTTCGCCGGGACATTCCACATCAATGAGACCCTCACGCAACTCGACGCCGCGCACGCGACGGCGATGGCGGGCGGCATCCCGCATCCGCTGCCCGCAGAGATCTACTGCCACTCCCTCACCGATCCGTCGATTCTCGGGCCCGAGCTGCGCGCCTCGGGCGCACAGACGCTGACACTGTTCGGCTTGCACGTTCCCCACCGGCTCGTCGCCGGCGCCGACCGCGACACGAGTCGTGCGGAGTTGCTGGCTGCGGCCGAGGCATCGCTCGCGTCGGTGCTCGCCGAGCCCATCGGCGACGTCGTGCTCGAGGCGCCGGACGGCACGCCGTGCATCGAGGCGAAGACGACCGCCGACCTCGAGGATGCTCTCGGCATGACCGGCGGTGACATCTTCCACGGATCGCTGTCATGGCCGTGGGCAGGCGACGACGAACCGTTGAACAGCCCCGCTGAACGCTGGGGCGTCGCGACCTCGCACCCGCGGGTGCTGCTGTGCGGGTCGGGTGCACGCCGCGGTGGTGCCGTCAGCGGGCTCGGTGGCCACAACGCAGCGATGGCGGCCTTGGAGATGCTCGGACGATGACGGATGCCGCGGGCTACCGCGGCGGCGCAGGCGGCATCGGCGGCGGGGGCGGGTAGCCCTCGTACCCGGCCTGCGGTAGCGGCTCACCGGCCGGGGGCGGGTAGCCCTCGTAGCCCTGTGCGCGCGGCGGGTTCGCCTGGGCGGCTTCGGCGGCGGTGGGTGCCTCGGCTTCGGCTTCGGGTTCGGCTTCGGCTTCGACTTCAGGCACCTCGGCCGACGCGGCTTCCTGCGCGGCGTCGACGGGCGGTGCCGCTGGATCCTGCGCGGGATGCGGTGGCTCGGGGGCTGGTTCTGCAGCCGGCGCGGACGCGGCCACCGGCGCGTACGTCGCTTCCACCGCGTGCGGCTGATGTGCCGCGTACGGGTCCGCGGGGTACGCAGCGACGGGGGCGACGACGTACGCGCCCGGCGATGGGTAACCGGAGTAGTAAGCCCCCCAGTCGGGCGACCCGTCGGGCATGACCGGCAGGGGCGTCATCCCGTCGACGTACGTCGGCCACGGCGCGGGTTGCGGGGCGGATGCGTCGGACCCGGGGCGCGCCGCAACGGGCTTCTTCGGGGCGAACAGCACGTTCACCAGCGGAACGAGCATCGTGCCGACAGCGGCGAGGATCGCGGCGGCGACGACGAATCGCCAGTAGATATCGGCAAAGGTGACGTACTCCCAAAGCATCAGCGGCAGAACCAACAGAGCTGTCAGGGCGACGACGAGCGCGATGGTGATGATCGTGACGGCCTGCGTGAACGGAGTGACGTAGCGGCGGAACGCCTTCATGTAGAGCCGGATGTGCAGCAGTGCCAGCTGCACGATCAGCACGATGATCAAGAACTGCAGGAACCGACCCACGCCCGAGAACGGCGAGCGCTCGGGCATCCAGATCATGACCGCGCCGATGAGTAGTAGCACCACCCAGCTTCCGATACTCGCGAGCGAGAACCATGCGGGCCGCCGCGGCGCGAGGTGCGCGTCGAGGATCGCGACCCCGGCGAAGGCGACGAGCAGCAGGATCGTGAGGAACGCGCGCCCGATCATGCCGCCTGCGGATCCGACGAACACCCAGATCACGCAGACGACCGCCGCGGCGATCAGCGCACCGATGGCGACCCAGATCGCTGCACGGATGAGCGACGAACTCGCCGGCCGGTCTGCGGCGGTTCCGGACGGGATGGTCATGGCGTTCCTCCTCCGCGACCGGACTCGGCCGCTCGCGTTCATCCTCGCATGTCGGCGCGCGACGACGAGGGAAAATTGTGTCGCCACCCGCCCACGATCGTGCGGATGCTGGTGGAATAGGAGGACGCGTTCGAGGCGAGGAGGAGCCATGCCAGAGATCGAGAGCTTCACGCTGGACCACACCGCCGTCCAGGCGCCGTACGTGCGCCGCATCGGCGTCGAGCACGGGCCGGGCGGGGGAACCGTGACGAACTTCGACGTGCGGTTGGTGCAGCCGAACACGGGCGAAATCCCGACCTCGGGCATCCACACCCTCGAACACATGCTCGCGGGACTGCTACGTGAGCGCATCGACGGCGTGATCGACATCTCACCGTTCGGATGCCGCACCGGGTTCCACCTGCTGATGTGGGGTGAACCGTCAGTCGCCGACGTGGTCGTCGCGCTCACCGAAGCGCTGCGTTTCATCGCCGACGACGCCGTCGAGTCCGACATTCCCGGCGTCTCGGCGCTGGAGTGTGGAAACTACCGCGACCACTCGCTGCACTCTGCCCGCGAATGGGCGAAGACCGTGCTCGACCAGGGCATCAGCCTCGACGCGTTCGAGCGCGTCGGGGTCTGACAGATCTCACCGCACGGGCCACGGCGCGGGCGGCGCGAAGGAAAAGCCCCGAGAGTGCAGAATCTGCAGCTCATCGGGGCTTTTCTTGGGTGGCGAGTGAGGGATTCGAACCCCCGAAGTCGAAGACGGCTGATTTACAGTCAGATCCCTTTGGCCACTTGGGTAACTCGCCAGGTGCGCACCCGCCCGGCTTTTCCAGTCGACCAGAGGCGCGATCAACTATCTTACAGCCCCCGTGGGCGCGGCGGAAATCCCGCCGA
This sequence comes from Microbacterium koreense, assembly GCF_042677105.1. Taxonomy (NCBI): domain Bacteria; kingdom Bacillati; phylum Actinomycetota; class Actinomycetes; order Micrococcales; family Microbacteriaceae; genus Microbacterium; species Microbacterium koreense. The sequence continues at coordinate 1,055,468 of NZ_JBHTIM010000001.1, read as the reverse complement.
ACTCCCCGCGATCAGGTGTCGATACGGCCCAGATCGGCGTCGCTGAGCGCGGACGGCAGACGCAGCAACGCGCCCTCGAACCGGCAGGTGGCCGCGGCCGCATCCATCGCCCGTGTCAACACGGTGGCCCACCCGTCACGGTCGTGCGGCGGCTGTGTCGCGAGCGAGGCGAGGGTCGACGCGAACGCAGCGTCGCCGGCACCCATCGTGTCGACGATGCGTCCCGGCAGGTCTGAGATCCCGCTCGTGACGCTCACGCCCCCCACGTCGATCGCTGCGCCGCCGGCGCCGTAGGTTGACAGCACCGCCGTCGCCCCGAGGTCGACCAGGCGCGGGCGCAACGTGTCCAGCGGTTCCCCGTAGAGAAGTTCGGCGTCGTCCTCGCCCACCTTGACGAGAGCTGCGCGCGCGGCGAGCGCTTCGAAGCCGACGCGGAAGTCGTCGCGGTCGTGCAACATCCCCAGGCGCGGGTTCGGATCGATCGCGAGCGTGCTCTCCGCCGTCGCGTCGGCGAGCTCGGCGGTTTGCTCGGCGTCGTCGAACCGGAAGCAACTGACGGCGACAAGCGCGGCATCCGAGATCGCGGCGCGCGCGACGCCCTCGAAGCGGATGCGGCGCTCCCACGCGGCGTCATTGAACTCGTAAGTCGGCTCTCCGCCCGCGTTGCGGATGCTCACCGCACGTGCACTGCCTCGCGTCGACGGCGTGGCGATGAGGTCGACACCGTGGTCAGCGAGGTAGGCCCGGATGCGTCCGCCCGCGTCGTCGTCACCGACCATCGCCAGTAAGGTCGCGGGCACACCGAGTCGGGCGAGGCCGACCGCGACGTTGAGCGCTGCGCCTCCGACGAACTCACGGACGTTCGACCCGTCGCGCAGCTCGTCGATCAGGGCATCGCCGACGACCACGACCCGCCGCATCATCGCCGCGCCCCCGACGTCTCGGCCACGCGGGACACGAAGGCCTCCGTACGCTCACGGGTGCCGTCGATACGTCGATCGACACTGGCTCGGATCTCGCTCGGAGCGAGAGGCGCCGCGAGCCGCACGTTCTCGTGGCATGACAGGTCGGCGCAGATGTAGGTGCCGATCGTGTCGCCGTGTGCACCGGCTTCGCCGGCCTTGCGCGCCGAGAACAGCACGACCTGATCGGCCGGCTGCATCGTGTGGCAGAGGTTGCACATGGCCGAGCGTGCGCGCGATGTGCCGTTCGCTGCACGGAGCACCACACCCTGCGCGGTGTCGTCGACCTCGGCGATGACGTACCCGCGGCTCTTCGTGTGCGGGTCGCGCCACGCGTAGAAGTCGAGATGGTCCCATTCCGCGAGCGCGAAGTCGCGGGGCACCGACAACAGGCGCAGCTCTTCGTCGGTGGCGTTCGTCATCGCCGCACGCACGTCTTCTTCTGTCAACGGCCGCATGGCACCTCCTCGACGTCGCGTCCAGTCTACGAAGGCGACCCCGGACGCGGTTCGTTCACGCGGAGGCGCGCTCGGCGGCTGCCTCTTCTTCGTCTTCGTCCGAGGCGCGTCCACGGATGAGAAAGCCGAACCCGAAGGCGATGAAGAACATCAGCACGCCGTAGACCGCCGCCGGAAGGGACAGCTCGACGGATCCGAGCACGGTTTGGGCGATGACGATAGCGAGGGTGGCGTTGTGGATGCCGATCTCGAACGACGAGGCGATCGCCTGGCGCCGCCCGACCCTGAGCCAGCGCGGCACGAGGTAGCCGATGGTGAGGCTGATGAGGCAGAACACGATCGTGATGAGCGACAGTCGTGCGAAGTTCTCAACCAGGAGCGCCCAGTTGGAGGCGACGGCCCCGGCGATGACGACGACGAGCACGATCACCGAGATGATGCGCACCGGCTTGTCCATGCGGTCGGCGAAGCCGCGCCAGAAGCGACGCACCAGCATGCCCAACGCAACCGGCAGCAACACGATGGCGAACACCTCGATCGCCTTCGACCACTGCATGCCGAGCTGGTCGTCGAACGGGTCGAAGTACCAGATGGCGATGTTGGTGATGATGGGCAGGGTCACCACGGCGATGACCGAGTTGACGGCGGTGAGCGAGATGTTCAGCGCGATGTCACCGCGGAACAGGTGGCTGTAGAGGTTCGCGGTCGTTCCGCCGGGCGATGCGGCGAGCATCATCATGCCGACGGCGAGGATCGGTGGCAGTTGGAACAGCATCACGAGGCCGAAGCAGATCGCGGGCAACAGCAGAAGCTGACATGCGAGGGCCACGATCACCGCCTTCGGCTGCTTCAGCACCCGGGCGAAGTCGCCGAGGGTGAGGCTGAGGCCCAGGCCGAACATGATGATGCCGAGGGCGACGGGCAATCCGATGGTGGTCAACGCTGATCCCATGGAACTCAGTGTGCCGGATGCCGCGACCCGGTGTCACGCGGCTGTGGACAACACGCCGCGTGACATCGGGTTCAGCCGGCTTTCGCGGGCACCGCGACGCCCGGGAGTGACCAGGTGGCGAAGGCGGGACCCGTCGCCACGAGACGATGTGCCCCGTCTGCGGTCCGGTCCAGCACAGCATCCCCGACGAGTCGTCGCGCATCGCCATCGGCGAGCGCTCCCACCGCAAGACTGACGTCCGCATCCCCTCGGGTGGCGAGTACGAGCACCGATTCGTCGACGCTCTCTCGCACGAAGATGATCGTTTCGTCGTCGACGTGCAGCCAGCGAAGTCCTCCCGATCCGAGCACCGGATGCCGGCGGCGCAGCTCGACGAGCGAGCGGTACAGCGCCAGGCGTGCCGCGACATCCGGGTGGTTCTCACTCCCCCACGGCATGGGCGTGCGACTGAGTTCGCCGTCGATGCCCTCCACGCCGAACTCGTCACCGGCGAACACCACGGGGATTCCTGGAAGCGTCATCGAAAGCCCGACCGCGACCGGGATCACCGCATCCGGCGCGTGGGTCGCGAAGCGCCCGGTGTCATGGGTGTCGAGGGGCTGCATGTTGCCGAGCCGCACACGCCACGGGATGCCCGCGGTGAACCGTACGACTGCATCGACGAACTGCCGGGCGGTGAACCGCGGTATCCCTCCGATCGGCTGGCCGAAGAACCAGGGCTCGTTCGTCTCCTCGCCCTGCGCCGTGAGGTACGTCTCGTTGCGGGGCTCGGCCAGCCACCCCCACAGCGGGCGGGTGAACGACGGATAGGTCATGGCCCCGTGCCATCCGTCGCCCTGCAGATCGCCCGAAGCATCGTTCGTGATCTCGCCGACCAGGAGCGCGTCCGGATTGATGGCGTGCATCGTCTCGCGCAGCAGACTGCGCACCTCGGCATTGAGGTCGACATCGCCCAGCCGGCCGGTCATATTGGCCACGTCGATCCGCCAGCCGTCGGTCGAGAAGGGTGGCTTGAGCCATCGGGCGACGACAGAGTCCGCGTCGGTGACGAACACGTCGCGAAGGCGCGCGGAAGCCCAGTTGAACTTCGGCAACGTGGGTGTTCCGAGCCAGGACTCGTACGTCGTGTTGTCGTCGTCGGTGAAGTAGTAGAACTCCTCCGTCGGGGCCCCCGGGCTCCCCAGAGCCGACCTGAACCACTCGTGCGCATCGCCGGAATGGTTCAGTGTGAGGTCTCCGATCACGCGGATGCCGCGGGCATGGGCAGCCTCGATGAGCCGGACGTACGCATCGTCTCCGCCGACGACCGGGTCGATCGACAGGAAGCTCGACGCGTCGTAGCGGTGGTTGGACCGAGCGGGGAAGACGGGTGTCAGGTACAGGAGGTTGACACCGAGGCCGACGAGATGGTCGAGCTTGTCGACGATGCCGTCGAGGTCGCCCCCGTAGAACTGCTGTGAGCGTCCGGGGAGGACGGGATCGACCGGCTCGTCCCATGCGGCGGGGATCGCCCACTCGGGCGTCGGACGTTCGTCGGCGCGCGCGGAACGCGCGAACCGGTCGGGGAACACCTGGTACATCACCGCATCCGTCATCCAGGACGGCGGCGCGGGGCGCGCGACCAGCGCGAAGTCGTCGGTGTCGCGGGTCTCGATGTCGTGGATTCCGGCTTGGTTGAGCCACTCGACCCGGCCGTCTTCGTGGACGAGCAGCCAGCGGTAGCCGTGCCGGCGGTTGCCGACGGTCACCGGTGCGTCCCACCAGTCCCAGCCGTCGGACGAGCCGGTCATGACGGCATCCGTCCACTGGGGCTCGTTGTCGGGGTTGGATCGGGTGCGGACGGCGTGAAGGGGCCCGTAGCCCTGAGGTACACGCAGCCGCACGGTCACGATGTCGCCGAGGTCGGGGGCGGCGTTCGACACGTACAGCGGGGAGCCGTCGTGATGCGGCAAGAGAAGAGTCATGAAGATCTCCAAGGTCAGGCGGATGAATGCGTCGTGGATGCAGGCGTTCGCCGTGACAGAGCCCTCGGATTGTTCTTCAGTTGTCTGCGGGAATCCTGCCACGCTGTCACGGGACGCGCGACCCCAGGTGCGCCGCCACCGCCGCTCGCGGAGGCACGGTGACGGAAGCCACACCATCCGCGACGGTGATGTCGGCCCCGTCGCATGCGCTCGCGGCGACGACGTCGCAGTAGTCACCGGACGGAAGGGCGGTCGGGATCTCCAGCACGATCTCCTCGTCGCCGACGTTGACGGCCACGACGCCGCGCCCGTCCCGCTCGAAACCGTACGCGTCGCCGGCCGACACCCCGGGCATGCGGGGCGCGTCGCCGACGACGGCCCGCCAGTCCAGCATCCCCACGATTCCCGGCCAGGTCTGCACACAGGTGCGCTCACCGTCGGTGACGAGGTCACCTGCGGATGCCGCGCCGCACGTCGAGTCGGTGACCGTGCCGTCGGACTCCGCCGGCGGTCCGGCATCGCGATCGCTGAACGCGTAGCCCGAATACACGACCGGGGTGCCGTAGTCATCCGCGAGCATCAACACGTTCGCGAGCAGGTAGAGATCGCCGTCACGATACGTGAGCCCCGCTTCTCCGCGCTCGGTGTCGTGGTTGTCGACGAACACGATCGCGCGGTCGGCGGGGACGTGCATCGGTCGCTCGTCTGACAGGTCGGGGTCGGAGAACAGGCCCGATTCGAACTGCGGCGCGAGGTCGCGCGCATACGAGAACTCGAAGACCTCGCCGCTGCCGGTGTACTCCTCCGGCTGAATGGGCTCGAGGGGCCCTCGGATCACCTCATTGAGGATGCGCGTTCCTTCGGGAAGCCGGCCGACGATCGCGGCGACATCATCCGCGGCCATGTGCTTCGCGGCGTCGATGCGGAAGCCGGCCACCCCCAGCGAGAGGAGGTCGTCGAGATAGGCGCCGAGCCGCGCGCGCACCGCCGGGGCGGACGTGTCGAGGTCGGCGAGGTTGACGAGTTCACACGTCTGCACTTGCTCGCGGGAGCCGTAGTCGACGATGTCGTCGTATGGCGTGAGTCCGCAGTGGTGAAAGTCGTCGAACTCGAACGAGCCGGGGTACGAGTAGTGCTCGTAGGAGCTCCCGGCCCACCCGACGCCCGGGGCGTCCTGCCCGGTCATGTGGTTGATGACGGCATCGGCGATGACGTCGACGCCGGCGTCACCACAGCGTTGCACCATATCCGCGAACTCATCCCGCGTACCGAGGCGCGACTCGATCTGGTGGCTGACAGGCTGGTACGACACCCACCACTCGTCGCCCACGATGTGTTCCTGGGGCGGCGACGTCAACACCCAGCTGAAGCCCGCCGGGCCGATGTTCTGCTCGCACTCGTCGGCGATCGACACCCACGGTAGTTGGAACAATTGGATGCCGACATCCGGCGCGGCACGCTCGGGTTCGCCCTGCCCGGTGCACGCCGTCGCCAGCAACCCGGTCGCGGCGAGCGCGACCAGCGCGAACGGCACCCGCATTACTTGACGGATCCCGCTGTCAGCCCCCCGACGATGAATCGCTGCAGGGCCAGGAACAGCGCCACCGGGATGATCGCAGCGAGCACGGCACCGGCGGCGAAGACACTCCAGTTGCTCGAGGTCTCTTGCGAGATGAATTGGTAGAGACCGACCGCCAGGGTCTGCTTCTCTGGGTCGATCAGAATCACACTCGCGATGACGAACTCGCTCATCGTGCCGAGGAACGACAGCAGACCGACGACCGCGAGGATGGGCGCGACCAAGCGCAGGATGATCGTGAAGAAGATCCGCGCGTGGCCCGCGCCGTCGAGCTTCGCCGCCTCGTCGATCGACGACGGCACCGTATTGAAGAAGCCGTACATGAGGTAGGTGTTCACCCCGAGCGCGCCGCCGAGGTACACCATGATGAGGCCGATCTGCGTGTTGAGACCGATCGCCGGGAAGATCTCGGCGATCCCGCTCATCAGCAGGAAGATCGCGACCATCGCGAGCAACTGCGGGAACATCTGCACCAGCAGAAGGGTGATGAGCCCGACGCGACGCCCGGTGAACCGCATCCGCGAGAACGAGTACGCGGCAAGCGCTCCGAGCAGCACCGTGCCCGCAGCTGAGGCGAGGCCGATGAAGAGGGTGTTGCCGAACCAGGCGGCGTACGGCTGCTGGGGCCGGTTGAACAGCTCGACGTAGCTGCCGAGGTCGATCGTCGAGAACAGGGTGTTCGCGGTCATGAGTGTGCCACCCGGGTTCAACGACGCCGACAGCACGTACAACAGCGGGAACGCCGCGAAGATGAGCATCGCGACGCCGATGAGGTGGCGCCATCCCGTCTCGCGGAAGTACTTGCCGAACGGGCGCCGCGGCAGGTGCACGACGTCGCCGGCCGGCGCGGGGGCGCCGCCGCGCAGCCGCCGAGCACCGCGCGGGGTGTCGGCGTCGAAACCTTCGGGCGTCGAAGCGACACCACCCGATGTCTGGAGTCCTGGCTGCGTCATGTCAGTTCAGCTCCTCGAGTGCGCGGGTTCGTCGGAAGGCGATCACCGAAATCGTTCCGACGAGGATGAAGATGATGATCGAGAACGCGCTCGCCAACCCGTAGTCGCGGTTGGCGCCGATGAACGCGACCTTGTAGACCATCGAGATGAGGATGTCGGTGGCTCCGACGTTCACGCCGGCAGTCACGTCACGCGGCCCGCCCCCGGTGAGCATGTAGATCAGGTTGAAGTTGTTGAAGTTGAACGCGAAGGACGAGATGAGAAGAGGCGCGACCGACACCAGCAGCAGCGGGAACTTGATGAGGCGGAACGCCTGGAACACCGACGCCCCATCCATCTGCGCTGCTTCTTGGAGCTCGTCGGGGATGGATTGCAGCGCACCCGTGGTCACAAGGAACATGTACGGGAACCCCAGCCAGAGATTCACGAAGAGGATGCTGAACTTCGCCAGCCACTCATTGGTGAGCCAGGGGATCTCGGCGCCGCCGAAGAGCACGACGTTGACGAAGCCGAATTCCTGATTCAGCATTCCGGCCCAGACGAGCGCCGAGAGGAATCCCGGGAACGCGTACGGCAGGATCATGATCACGCGGTAGTACTTCTTGCTCTTCATCCGCGGATCGTTGAACACGATCGCGAGAAAGAGTCCCAGCACGAACGTGGTCACGACCGAGAGGATCGCGAAGACGAACGTCCATATGGTCACCGATATGAGCGGCCCGCGGATCGATGACTCGGTGAACGCCCGCACGAAGTTGTCGAAGCCGACGACGATCTGCCAGCCGGGGAGCAGCTCGGTTCCGTCCGGCGCGGTGAAGGCGCCCGTGCTGACGTCGGAATAGACGGTGCCCGTCTGGGTGTCGAGCATCGCATCCGCGGACTCGTCGTAGACGTATCGCGACGTGTACTGGAACGCGGTGGTCGCATCCTGAGTCTTGAGGAAGCCCTCGTTCGGGTCATCGCTGATCGGCACCGCCATCGAGGCGATCACCGACTGGTTCTCGATGACCGCGGCGAAGCCGAGCGTGTTGTAGCCGTCGACGGAGACCGCGCGATCACCCTCGAAGGTCGCGTCGACGACGTCGAGCGGACGCTCATCGCCACCGAGGAGCGCCTGACCGTCGGGCGATGTGACGAGGAACGACAGTTCGCCGAATGATTCGACGACGGTGAGTGGAAAGGACGGCGAGTCGGGAACACGCTCGGTGTTCTGCAGCATGAGCGCGTCGACCGCGTCTTCTTTCGTGCTGTTGTGGCCGGTGCCGTAGTTGGTGAACGCGATGTAGCCCGAGTACAGGACGACGAAGATCTGAAAGATCAGAAGAAAGATGAGGCCGGGCGTGAGGTACTTCGCCGGGAGACCGCCGCGGCGCAGGTAGATCCAGTTGACGATCGCCGTACCGACGGCGACGAGGGTGCCGATGAGCCAGCTGCCTGACGTGAACAACACCAGGCACGCGTAGACGGCCATCGCGTCGATCAGGCCGAGCGCGACGATCTTGAACGTCAGCACCTTCCAGCCGACCGCGGCGGCTTCGGCCATGCGCGCGGCGGAGCGGCGGCGCTTGTCGATGCGTGTCTCCGCCGGGGTGCGCGTGGGTGTCGTCGTCATCGTCTGACCCTCCGTTGGGTGGATGCGGGGATGGAGTCAGGTGTGGGGCGGCACCCCGCAGGATGCCGCCCCACACCGTTGATCAACCGGCGATGGCGCTCTGGATGTCGCTGGCCATCTGCTGCCAGAGGGTGACCGGGTCGCCCTCGCCCTTGACGATGGCGTTCTCGGTGACGCCCCAGAACTCCCACACCGAGCCCATCTGCGGGATGTTCGGCATCGGCACGGCGCTGGCGCCGACCTCACCGAACCCGGCGACGATCGGGTCGCCCGCGACGGCGGCGTCGAAGGCAGACGTCAGGGCCGGTGCACGGCCGCCGACCTCGTACAGAGCGGTCTGCACGTCTTCGGAACCGATGTAGTTGGTGAGGAAGTTGGTCGCGGCGACGACGTTCTCGCTCTTGGCACTGAGGAAGAAGCCCTGCACCCCGACGAACGGCTGTGCGGCTTCGCCACCGGCGGTGGGAATCGGATCGATGGCGATCTCGATGCCGGCCTCTTCGGCCGCCGGGACGTTCCAGGGTCCGGTGAGGAAGAACGGCGCCTTGCCGCCGACGAAGTTCTCCCGCGCGAGGTCACCGGAGATGTTTGGGTTGAGGATGCCCGCAGTGCCCTGCTCGGCCAGCCACACGGCGAAGGCGTCTCCGCCGGCGTTGCCGATCTGAAGGTCGTCGGCGTTGTAGGTGCCGTCGGCGTTGGTGCCGAACACCGGCGCCCCGAACGACGTCTGGAAGGGGTACATGTGGTACGGGTCGCCCGCCTCGGGGTCGAGACCCACGAGGAATGCGTACTCGGTACCGGCGGCGCGACCGGCATTGATCATGTCGTCGTACGTCGCGGGCGCTTCGGGCGCCAGAGCAGTGTTGCGCATGAGCGCGATGTTCTCGATCGAGTAGGGGACGCCGTAGACCTGGCCGTCGTACGACCAGGCGTCGACGGCGACCTGCTCGTAGTCGGCTGCGGTGTCACCGAGCTCGACGGGCGCGACGACACCGTTGGTCACGAGCGTGCCGAGCCAGTCGTGCGCGCCCACGGCGATGTCGGGGCCCTTGCCGGTCGGGACCTGCGCGATGAACTGGTCGCGGATCTCGCCGAAGTCCTTCTGAACGAGGTTGACCTTGACACCGGTCTCGTCCGTGAACTCTGCCGCGGCGTCTTTCAGGACGGTCGCGCGGTCGGCGTCGACCCAGACGGTCAGCGTTCCGGCTGCCTCCGGCGCTTCGGATGCATCTCCTCCGCCGGAGCCGCCGGCGCAGCCGACGAGGGCGAGTGATGAGACTGCGGCGATCGCGGTGGCGCCGACGACGCCCCTCTTGTTCACCTTCATTGGTGGGTGCCTCTCTTGAGTGCGGATGGTTTCTGCCTTCGACCGAACAGCGCGGGAAGGTCATGCGGGGTCGCTCGCCAGACTGCAAGCGCTTACAGCATGCGGCAAATTGTACACACACGCAAGCGCGGAAGGTATTCGATATCCGTTCGTGATCCCGCACCTCAGCCGATATACCGGTTTGCATGCAAGCGTTTCCAGATTCGCCCCGGATTCCGCACGGATCGGGTGGCGATGAACGGCGTGGACGGGTGGGTCCGCACCGCATTCCCGTTCCCGATATCGACGCCCCAGTCGTCGATGTGCGCGAGTTCGGCTTCACGTACAGCTCGTCGCGCGCCGCACTGTGCGCCGACGCCGCGTGCATCCGCGGCGCCCAGACGATCGATACGGGTCGAGGCCGTCGCGGGTAGATTGAACCCATGGCAGATTCCTCGTTCGACATCGTCAGCAAGATCGACCGCCAGGAGGCCGACAACGCCCTCAACCAGGCGCGCAAAGAGGTCGAGCAGCGCTACGACTTCAAAGGCACCGACGCCTCGATCGAGTGGAGCGGCGAGGCCATCCTGATCAAGGCGAACAGCGAAGAGCGCGCCAAGGCCGTCCTCGACGTCTTCCAGTCGAAGCTGATCAAGCGCGGCATTTCGCTCAAGAGCCTCGAGACCGGCGACCCCGTCGCCGGTGGCAAGGAGTATCGCATCACCTCCACGCTCAAGGAGGGGATCTCGCAGGAGAACGCGAAGAAGATCGGCAAACTCATCCGCGATGAGGGCCCCAAGTCGGTCAAGTCGCAGATTCAGGGCGACGAACTGCGCGTGCAGTCCAAGAGTCGCGATGACCTCCAGGCCGTGCAGCGCATGCTCAAGGAGGCCGACCTGGACGTCGACCTCCAGTTCGTCAACTACCGCTAGCACGCGGCGCAGGGCGCGGGATCCACGGGGATGGTGGCGGGTTCCCGCACGGTTACAGTCGAACTAGCTAGGCGAGCTAACTAACTCCTGATCTGGGAATTCGTCGGCGGTGAGAAGCGGAGAACGAACTTCTCATCATGCTGGATCGTGCCTAGACTCGGCATTGGCGATCCCCCTGTGCCGACATCGCGGCAAACCGCCACTCGAAAGGCCACTGCGTGACCGACATTTCTGCCGGCCCGACCGATGACCGGCGCGCGCGACAGCTCGACGAAGAGCGCCGCGCCCGAGAGTGCGCAGCTGAGCCGATCCGAATGATCGGACGCGTCCAGTCCTACGGTTCCCTTCTCGGAATCGACGAGCGAACCGGCCTCGTGGTGATGGCCGGCGAGAATTCCGCCCACTGGCTCGGACGTCGTGCGCGAGCGGCGGGTGATGAGACCTTTGCCTGGGCGATCGAGCAAGGCCTCGCCATAGATCCCGTCCGTGCCCGGTTCGAGGACGAACTGGTCGATGTCATCGTGCACCGCGGCACCGACCCGTTGATCGTCGAGATCGAACCCGTGATCCGCGATCTCGACTACGTGCGCACCGGTGTCGTCGGTGCGATCCAGCGGCTTGCGGGCATCACAGACCCACACGAACTGCGCCAGACCGCGGCCCGCGAGATCAAAAAGGTCACGGGATACGACCGGGTGATGTGTTACGAGTTCCATGATGATGGCCACGGACAGGTCGTCGCCGACGAGCACGAACCCGACATGGAACCGTATTTCGGGCTTCACTTTCCGGCATCCGACATCCCGTCGCAGGCGCGGGCGCTCTACCTCGAAAAACGATCGCGGCTCATCGCCGACACGGAAGATATCGGTGCTCCGCTGGTCACCGTCTTGGATCCCGCACCCCCTTTCGATCTCGGCCCCAGCGAGCTGCGGTCTGCGTCACCCCACCATCTGACGTTCATGCGAAACATGGGTCAGAGGGCGACAGTGTCCTTCGCGATCGTCGTGGACGATCGCTTGGTCGGAATGTTCACCTGCGCGCATCGCACTGCGCGTCGGATTCCTGTGCTCCTCCGACGTGCGCTCGAGGTGCTTGCGACTCAGGTGGGGTCGCAGCTCACCGCCGCGGCGCAGATCACCGAGTTGCGCAGGCAACTCGACGCGCGCCAACGCCGCGCATCGATCACAGCTCCGCTCTACGGCCGCAACGACCCCGCCACGCAACTGATGACCGGCACACACACTGTGCTCGACGTCGTCCCTGCCGACGGCGCCATCCTGCGCATGGACCGCGCGCTCCACACGGTCGGCATCGTTCCGGACCCGGGGCCCCTGCTCGCCGCCCTCGACGACGCGGGGACGGCCTCGCTCACGACCGAGGCGTTGACCACGGACCACCCCGACATCGCCGCGGTCGCGCCGGGTGTTGCCGGGCTCCTGGTCGTACCACTGGGATCGGATGGTGATCGACTGGTGTTCATCCGGGGCGAGGTGGCCCAGACGGTGACCTGGCTGGGCGACCAGACCTCGGCGAATCGTGATCAGCCACTCTCACCTCGCCGTTCCTTCGCCTCCTGGCGCGAAGAAGTGCGTGGCCGGAGCCTGCCGTGGCATCACCATGCGCTGGATGCGATCGACCTCGGCGAGGACATCCGCACCGCCCTGGCAGCGCGCGCGCAAGCCGAACTCGCCGAACTCGCATGGCGAGACGCCCTGACCGGTCTGCACAATCGACGTTTCATGGACGACCGGCTTGAGGATCTCCTCCACGACGCAAACGATGAGATCGCGGTGATCTTCCTCGATCTGGACGATTTCAAGCGCGTGAACGACACCTACGGTCACGAGACCGGGGATGCCGTTCTCGCCGCGGTGGGCAAACGCCTCGCCAGCGTGACCCGATCCTCCGACATCGCCATCCGCTTCGGCGGCGACGAGTTCGTTGTGATCGTCGTGGGCCTGGGCGAGGCAGACGCCCGGGCCGTTGCGCAGCGCGCACTCGCCGCAGTCACCGAACCGGTGGCCACCGATGGACGCGTCATCACCGTATCGGCGTCGGCGGGTGTCGTGGTGGCGCCGCACGGCGCCCAGTCGGCGGACGTCGTCGGCGCGGCGGACGAGGCGATGTACCGCGCGAAGCGTGCCGGCGGAGGTCGGATCTCGGACTGATCAGTCCAACGAGGGCTCGGGCACGACCCGCAGGCCACCCGGCGAGTTCGCCGTGTCGACCAGGTCCTGCAACCACTTCTTGTTGATCTCGGGCATCGGTGCAACGTAGCTGAAGCGGAGCGCGACGAGGGGTGAGATCCACATCGCCTGCCGCCGGCTTCCGTCATCGTCGGCGATCGCGAAGGAGAAGCTCTCCTGGCGCCGCAACTTCGCCATCATGACGAGCTCGAGATGCGCCAGCAGACGGTCGTCGAGGTCGAAGGTCGTGGCAGGCGAGCCGTAGTGGAAAGCACCCATATGGTCCACTCTAGGCGGACGGACGCCACGACTAGGGTGGACTCCATGGCGATCGTGAACCGACTGACCGTGGACGGCCGTGACTACTTCCTGCCCGACCCGGTTTCTGAGCTGAAGGGGAAGATCCTCGACGCGATCCGAGCGGGCGGCGGGTACGTCAACGTCCCCCCGCTTCGAGGCGGACCCGGCATCGACATCCTCTTCTCCCCCGGCATGCCGGTGACCTGGTCGCAGATCGAGGTGCCGGATGTGGCGCCGTCCGCGAGCGACGACGGCGCCACGGCGGACGACGGCTACGACGTCTGAGCGTTCGGGCGCTGGGGTCACACGCTGAGCAACGAAGCGCGCACCACAGCTGCCGACGCGGGAGCCCCCCACAGGTAGCCTTGACCCCGCTGGCACCCCCGTCGGCGCGCACGGTCGAGATCCTGTACGGTCTCGATGCCCTCCGCCACGGTGCACCAGCCTCGCGCCTCGGCGGCATTCACCACGTCCGCAATGGCTCGATCGGCGTCGGCATCGGCTCGCTGGACGAGTGATCGATCGATCTTGACCTCGTCGATCGGAAGGGACTCGAGCATCGGGACGGTCGTCGCCGCGCCGTCGTAGTCGTCGACCGACACCGATGCCCCCACGTGGTGCAAGATGTCGATCGCGGAGCGCATCCCGGGAGTCAACTGGGGTGCGGGGGTCTCCGTCACTTCGATCGTGACGACGGCGGGGTCCAGTCCGGCATGATCGATCGCCTCGACGATTCGGCGCGCGTAACCCTCGGCGAATCGCGACGGCGATGCGTTGGTCGACAGTCCGATCTTCGCACCCAGCGATCGCCAGTGTGCAACTTGAGTCGCCGCGCGACGCAGAACCTCCAGATCGAGCTCATCTAGGCAGCCGTCCTGCTCCGCGAGCGGGATGAACATGTCCGGCGGTATCACCCCCAGCCGCGGATGCGTCCACCGCGAGAGGGCTTCAACCGTCACCGGCTTCAGATGCGTTGGGCTCGACGCGTCGGGCTCGAGCTGCCATTGAAGCTGGTACGCGACGGACAGTTCGTTCCGCTCCAGCGCTGCGCGAAGGTCTCGCGTGAGAGAGGCGGAGTCGTGCATACACATCAGCGTCGAGCACCGGTCGAATCGATGCAACGGGAGAGGAATCGGCGAGATCGGTGTACGATGCCCGCCACTCCTCCCCCCTTCGGGACATAAGATCGCAGGGATGGGAACACTCACCTACGACTCGAAGGTCGTCGCGTCGTTCGATGACCGCGTCCTTGCACACCTCCAACATGTCATCTGGGCGAAGCTTCGTCGCGGTGAGGCCTTCCCCTTCACGTGGACCGATCCCAACCGCGCCGGACTGGGGCGCACGTCGGTGTGGCTGAGCCCGCAGGCAACGCTGGCTTTCCAGTACTTCGGCGGCCGCGTCGCAAGCCTCAATCCGGCGTGGATCGAAGCGCTCACGAGATCCGCGAACTCGCCCGCCGGGCTTTCGCTCGTCCCCGAACCGGACACTCCCAGCCCCTGATAGCCGACGCTCGTCGACCTGTCAACGGCCGCCGGTGACGCCACCATCCGATTAGCGTCGGCCTCATGAGTATCGACATCGACGAACGGCCGACCGCATTCCGCCGCCCCTCGATCGGTATCCCACGCGCCCCTCGTCGACGAGAGACTGCCGTGTCTCCTGACTCGCACGCACCATGGCAGTCCGTCGATGCACGTCCGTCGGCAACTACCTCGCTCATCGTCCTCGCGCTTGTCAACGTCGCGATGGCAACGGCGCTTTTCCTCGTGAGCGCGGCGATTCTGCCCTGAGCACGCGACCGCCGAACCTCAAGCCGCAACCAAGCAATCACAGCGAACCTCAGGACTTCCCAAAGAGTCGGAAAATCGGCTGTCCCCCATGCGGTGGACACGCTAACTTCGTTCTTGGGCACGAAAGAAAGCACTGGGGATCACGGCAAGATCTGCTGGACAGCGGGCCCACCGGAGTCGGGGGACTCCGGAACAACAATGCGAGAAGTATCTGAGACGACTCGCGCAAGACAGCGGGAGACCTGGGGAGGCTCCCTGGGAGTCCTGGGGGGCTCCGACCCGAAGACCGCGTTTCCTGGGGGAAGCGCGGTCTCGGTGTTTCTGCGGCAAAGTGCGTCACGAAACAGGCCTGCCGGCGCGACCCGGATCAGGTCAGTGGCGCGCCAGCATCGCCGTCGCCCACCGGTCCAGTCGGGCGTAGGCCTCGTTGCGCGCGTCGCGCCGCGAGAGGAACACGTCGTGCAGCGCACCGTCGATGCGTTCGATCGTCACCGAGTGCCCGAGGTGGAGAGCTGCGCGCGCAATGTCGTCGACGATCAACACCGTGTCCGACGAGGTCATCGCGTCGCTCCACCGCGTCGGAATCGTCGTGCGCGCCGACAGCAGGACGCAGACCGGAACGTCGATTCCGAGCCCGGCGGCGACCGTTGCGTGGCCGTCGAGCACGGCGCGCACCCATCCCACGTGCACGGGCATGGTCTGATCGGGTCGCCACTGCGCCAGCGGCGACATCGGATCATCAGGATCGGCGACCTGGCGCTGGGCACGGGCGTAGAACCCCGCATCCATCTGCGGCCACAGATCGAACGGGCGCAGACGCGAGTGGATCCCCAGCACCGGTGCGATGGCGGCACGGGTCGCTGCGCTCAGCTGAAACTCGAGCCACGGACTGTTGAGGATGACGGCGGAGGCGGCACCCGGGTTGCGCGCCGCCCACAGACTGAGTGTCAGCCCCCCTGTGGAATGCCCGAGCAGAACAAGCCTGCGCTCCCCCGCGCCGTCGGCGGCGCGCCCCATCGCCGCGAGCGCCGCGGAGATGTCGGCGTCGTACTCATGCAGATCACTGACGTAGCCAGGAGTCTGTCCGGGGCGAAGACTTCGCCCGTACTTGCGTAAATCCAGGGCGAAGAAGCGGGCTCCTCGCTCGGCCCAGTAGCGCGCCAAACGGGTCTGAAAGAAGTAGTCGGACCACCCGTGCACATAGAGGACGTCGACGTCGGCGTACGGCCGGTGGTCGCCGAACAGCCCGCCGAACGCCGGGTGGTCGGGCACGAGCCGTACGAGTGTCGCGACGACGTCACCCTCATGGTCCGAGCCGAGGGGCATCGTCGTCTGCTCGAACGGCTCCCCCAAGACGTCGGGAACCCATTCGTGGCGCATCCGCTCAGCTTAGCGACGTGATTCGGCGTCCTCTTCGCCGCGTGAAATGCGCACCATCTCGTCGCGCGGCACCACCTTGATGCGCGCACGCTCGTGCGGTGCACCGAGCGCGATCTCGTGCTCATCGAGCCGATGCCAACCTTCGAGGTCGGTCCACTGCACGCCTCGCTCGGCGAGCAACGCCGGGATCGCGTTCTCGGAGGGATCCTCTGGCGCCCACCACGACCCCTGGTCGTTGATGAGGTGACGCACGGTTTCCATGGCGTCGGACTTCGTGTGGCCGATAAGGCCGACGGGGCCGCGCTTGATCCAACCGGTCGCGTACACTCCGGGCACCCGCTCGTTCGAGTCCTTGCGAATCACCTGACCCTCGTGGTTGGGAATCACGCCGTGACGCTTGTCGAACGGAACTCCCGGCAGCGGCGAACCGAAGTAACCGACGGCGCGGTAGAGCGCTTGGATCGGAACCTCGCGGATCTCACCGGTCCCCTCCACACCACCCTGCCCGTCAGGACGCGTGCGCTCGTAGGCGAGCGCGGTGACGTTGCCGTCGGCGTCCGTCTTGACTTCGAGCGGCTTGGCGTAGAAGTGCAGGTGCAGGCGGCGCGAGGCCTCGCCACCGGCGCCGTTGGCGGCCGGACGCTGCCGCCACGACTGCAGAACGCGGTCGATGACCTTCACCTGCTTGTTCGTCTCGATCGCCGCGCGCGACGCGTCGTCGTAGTCGAAGTCCTCGTCGTAGACGACCATGTCGACGTCGCGCAGCTCACCGAGCTCGCGAAGTTCGAGCGGCGTGAACTTCACCTGCGCCGGGCCGCGACGTCCGAAGACGTGCACGTCGGTGACGGGCGAGGCGACGAGTCCGGCGTGGACGTTGTCGGGGATTTCGGTCGGGAGCAGGTCTTCAGGATGCTTCGCGAGCATGCGGGCGACATCGAGCGCGACGTTGCCGTTGCCGATGACGGCGACCGATTCCGCCTCCAGCGGCCACTCACGCGGTACGTCGGGGTGGCCGTCGAACCAGCTGACGAAGTCGGCGGCACCGTACGACCCCTTCGCGCGGATGCCGGGGATGTCGAGGTCCGAGTCGAGCACCGCACCTGTGGCGAAGATCACCGCGTTGTAGTGCTTTTTGAGGTCGTCGATCGTGATGTCTTCACCGAAGCGCACGTTGCCGAAAATGCGGATGTCCCCGCGATCGAGCACGTCACGCAACGCCGAGATGACGCCCTTGATGCGCGGGTGATCGGGGGCGACGCCATAGCGGACGAGCCCGTAGGGCGCCGGAAGCTGCTCGAACAGGTCGATCGACACGTCGAACTTCCGCTCCGCCTTCAGCAGGATGTCGGCCGCGTAGATGCCGGCGGGGCCCGCTCCGACGATGGCGAGTCGCAGCTTGGTCATGACGAGGAGTCCTTTCGCAGTCCGATCCGCTCGCGACGCGAGATCGGCGGGTTCGGGTCAGCTGGAGCGGTCGGCGACAGCCCGCGCGAAGCGCGTCAACGCTTCGCGGACGGGCCCGTCGGGCAGCGGTGCGAGCGCGTCGATCGCCGCGGCCGACCATTCGTGGGCGAGGTCGAGCGTCGCGCGGGTCGCCTCGTGCTCGCGCAGTCGAGTGAGCGGCTCGTCGAGGATGGCGGGGTCTGCCCCATCGGCGATGCTGTCGACACCGGCGTCGATCTCCTCACGAAGGGCGACGGATGCCGCATCCTCCCGACGCGTCAGCAACAGGTACGGCATGGTCGGAACACCGGCACGCAGATCGGTGCCGGGGACCTTGCCGGTCTCGTCGGCGTCGGCGGACAGATCGATCACGTCGTCGAGGAGCTGGAAGGCGACACCGGCCTTCTCGCCGAAGACGACCATCGCCTTCTCGTACTCGGCCGGTCCGTTCGAGAAGAGCACGCCCGCTTGCGCGGCCGCGGCGATGAGGGAGCCAGTCTTGTCCGACAGGACGTCGAGATAGAACTCGACCCGGTCATCGCCCTCTTTGGGGCCGACCGTCTCGTGCAATTGCCCGAGCACGAGCCGCTCGAAGGTGTCAGCCTGCAGCTGGATCGCCTTCTCACCGTGGCGGGCCATGATCTGGCTGGCGCGTGAGAAGAGCAGGTCACCGGTGAGGATCGCGATGTTGTTGCCCCACACCGAGTGCGCGCTGGGAACGCCGCGACGCTTGTCTGCGGCATCCATGACGTCATCGTGGTAGAGCGAGCCCAGGTGGGTGAGTTCGAGCGCGGCCGCGGCTTCGACGACGGCCGTCGTCGCACCGTCTCCGAGTTGAGCGGTGAGCAACGCCAGCATCGGGCGCACGCGCTTGCCGCCGGCGTCGTAGAGGTAACGACTCGTCGCGTCGGCGAGATCGTCGGCCATCCGCAATTCATCGGCGAGGGTCGAATCGACCTGCTCGAGCCCCCGCTCGACCGCGCCGAGGAGACGGCGCGAGCGGACACCACCGAAGATGCGGTCGGTGAGGCCCAGCTTGCCCGCGATGCGCGAGCCCGGAGCGGACGGAATCACCCGACCAGCCTACCGGGGCGTAGGTGCGAGCCGATCGTCATTCGGGGTTGACCGCCCGGTGCAGGGCGACGATCCCCATCGACAGGTTGCGGTGAGCCACATCGGTCCATCCGGCATCGCGGATCCATCCGGCGAGGGCACGCTGATCCGGCCAATCACGGATCGACTCGTTGAGGTAGTCGTAGGCGTCGGCGTTCGAGCTCAGCATGCGCGCGACAACGGGGAGGATCCGGTCACTGTAGAAACGGTAGAGGCCGGCAAAGGCTCGCGACGGCGGATGGGAGAACTCGCACACGACGAGACGGCCGCCCGGTTTGGTGACCCGACGCAGTTCGCGCAGCGCACGCTTCGGATCGTTGACGTTGCGCAGACCGAACGACATCGTCACCGTGTCGAACTCGTCGTCAGCGAAGGGCAGGTCGGTCGCGTCGGCCTCGCGGAACTCGAGGTTCGGCATGTGGCCGTAGCGTCGCTTCCCCTCGACGATCATGCCGGGCGAGAAATCGGCGGCGATGACGTACGCGCCGCTGCGCGCGAACGACACGCTCGAAGCGCCGGTTCCCGCGGCCAGGTCGAGAATGCGCTGACCCGAGCGCGGGGCCACGGCACGAGTCGTCGCGACGCGCCAGAAGCGGTCGTTACCCAGGCTCAAGACGTCGTTGGTGATGTCGTAGCGTCTGGCGACCTGATCGAACATGCCGCTGACCTTCGCCGGATCCTTGTGGAGGTCGGCGCGGTTCGCCTCGTTCTCGGTCATCCGTCTGATTCTACGGTGCCGCCGGTTGCGCCCCGGCGTCGTCGGCGAACGAGGTGCCGGTCGTGCGGGCGATGTCGACCAATCGGGCGAACCATCGATCCGCCGTGGCATCGTCGAACGGTGCCGACTGCGTGCGCACCCGGGACTCCAGGTCGAGGGCGAGCGTCTCGAGATGCGCGACGACATCCGGCGGATATCCGTACGCGACCCGGTGCTCATCCCATTCGTCGCGGTCGTCGACCCACACGCCGCGATCGTCGACGGCCCGGATGACGTCGAGGTCCATGTCGACTCCGACAGGCTCTGCGGCATCCCACCGTGCGTCCCAGGCGAGATCGATGTAGACGCGGTAGCTCGCAGGCGGCGCCTCGTTGACGGTGAGCACATAGTCGCCGCTCGGGGGCAGCAGCGTCACATTGGCGCCGAGGGTGACGACCTCGCGGGTCGGGCGCGCGCTGCGCCAGCCGGCGAGCTGACCGAACCACTCGCCCCACTCGTCGGAACCCAGGTAGATGCACTCGTGGATCCAGTGCGGCGCACCGTCCCACTTACGCCAGCGGAAGATCAGTCGTGTGCCGGGTTCGGGTCGGTCGATGCTCACGCGACCGAGTCTAGAGTTGACGTGTGACAGATGCCCCTCGCCCGCCGCGACTGGTGGTCGAGACCCACGAGGTGGACCCGGTCGACGACCTCCTCACCTACACCGCCGCTCGGAATCCGCTCGCGTGGGTGCGCCGCGGCGACGGCATGGTCGGGATGGGTGCGGCGCACGTTCTGCGCACGGATGGTCTCGAAGGCGCGACGATCGGCGAGCGGTGGCGCGAGCTGTCGGATGCCGCAGACGTCCGCGACGACGTCGGCCTCAGCGGAACCGGGCTCGTCGCGTTCGGCGCACTGCCGTTCGACCCGCGTTCTGCGCGCGCGGGCGTCCTCATCGTCCCCTCGGCCATCGTCGGGCGCCGCGACGGGCGCGCGTGGGTCACGACCCTCCGTGCCGACGACGACGCCCCCGCCGAGATGCCGCACGCCATCCCGTACGGCACCCACTGGGCGGGCCGGGTCGGCCCCGGAGCGCAGACCGCCGCCGGGTACATGGACTCCGTACGCGCCGGGCTCGCCGCGATATCGGCCCGCGAGGTCGACAAGGTCGTGCTCGCACGCGACCTCACCGGAACGATCCCGCTCGGAGCCGACCTGCGCCGACTGCCCCGCGCGCTCTCGCAGGATTATCCCGACACCTGGACCTTCGCCGTCGACGGGCTCATCGGCGCCAGTCCCGAGACGCTCGTGACGGTGCACGGTGGCACCGTGTCGGCGCGCGTGCTCGCGGGCACCGCCGCACGCGGAGCCGATGCCGACGCGGATGTCGCCGCGGCGGCGGCGCTGGCGACCAGCGCGAAGGACCTCGACGAACACGAATTCGCCGTCCGCAGTGTCGTCACGGCGTTGCGCGCGCACACACGCGCGCTGGCAGCGGCGGATGCACCGTTCACCCTCAAGCTGCCGAACGTGTGGCACCTCGCGACGGACGTCGAGGGCGAGCTCTCGGGCACGGCATCCGCTCTCGACCTCGTGCGTGCCCTGCACCCGACCGCGGCGGTCGCGGGCACCCCGACACCGTCGGCCATCGAAGTGATCCATCGCCTGGAACCGTTCGACCGTGGACGCTACGCCGGGCCGGTCGGATGGATCGATGCCGCCGGAGACGGCGAATGGGCGATCGCGCTGCGATGTGCGCAGTTCGACGCCGACACGGCTTCCGGCATCCCGGTCACCGCCTACGCCGGCGCCGGTATCGTGCCGGGCAGCGACCCCGAGACCGAACTGCTCGAGACGCGCGTCAAGTTCCGCCCGATCGTCGACGCCCTCGCCTGATCCGCCGGTGCGCGCCTACCAACTGCGCGCGAGACGGGCCTTCTCGGCCTCGACGTCGAACGTCGCCGCGGGCCACTGCGGGTCGATGTCTTCCAACGTCTCGAGCAGCAGCGCCTGCACCGCGAGCCGTGCGTACCATTTGCGGTCCGCGGGCACCACGTACCAGGGCGCGTGTTCGGTCGAAGTGCGCTCGAAGACCGTCTGATAGGCCGCCATGTAATCCGGCCACGCGGCGCGCTCGTCGAGGTCGCCCGGGTTGTACTTCCAATACTTGTCCGGCCGATCGAGTCGCTCGGCGAGACGCGACTTCTGCTCGTCGGCCGAGATGTTCAACATGACCTTGACGATGCGTGTACCGGACTCGGCAAGCCGACGCTCGAAGTCCACGATCGCCCCGTACCGCCGCTCGATCTCGTCGGCCGGCGCCAACTCGCGCACGCGGCCGATCAGCACGTCTTCGTAGTGCGAGCGATCGAAGACGCCGATGAGCCCGGGCTCCGGCACGCGCTTCTCGATGCGCCACAAGAAATCATGCGCGAGTTCTTCTTCGGTCGGGCGCTTGAAGGCGGCCAGCGCCACGCCCTGGGGGTCGACCGACCCGACGACGTGGCGGATGATGCCGCCCTTGCCGGCCGTGTCCATCGCCTGCAGGACGAGCAGCACGCTCGCATCGGTGGCGTCGGACCGTGACGCGGCGTAGAGCCGCTCCTGCAGCTCGTCGAGTTGCGCGACCCCACTGGCGAGGTCATTGTGTCCGTCGACTTTGTCGCCGCCGTATCCCGGAGTCGAACGCGGGTCGACGTCGATCAGGCGAAACCCTTCGTCCACGCGCAAGACCTCGCGCGCGTCGGCGGTCCACTGGTGCTGGCTCTTCGCGGTCATCCGCCCATCATGGCGCGATCGCACACACACGGCCACCCGTGCGTCACCGCGGTAGTGGCACCTCGATGAGCTGCCGCCCCCCGACCGGGGCCGTGAGCGCCTGATCGAGAGCGGCCCGCGTCGTGACCCGCTGGTACTCCCAGCCGTAGGCGAGCGCGAGCTGCTCGAGCCGGACGGTATGCGGCGTGTACAGCACGCGATCCATGGCCTGGGACGCCGCGACACCCGCGACCTCGAGGGAATCGAAAATCGTCCCGCCGCCGTCGTTCCCGACGATCACCTGAAGACGGGGTTCGTCTTCTTCGGGCGGCAAGTGCAACGCGCCGACGTCGTGGAGGAAGGCGAGGTCACCGAGCAGCACACGGGTCACACCGGCCACGCCGGCATCGCGAGCGGCCAGTGCGATCCCCGTCGCCGTGGCGATCGTGCCGTCGATCCCGGCGAGACCTCGGTTCGCGTGCACGGGGATCTTCTTGCCACCCAACACCGCATCGGCGACTCGGACGAGGCGGGACGAGCCGAACACGACGCGATCGTGCGGCCACGTCGCGCGCCAGACGGCGTCGACCAGGGTTCGGCGATCAAGCGGCGCACGAATGACCCCGAGCTCGGCAGAGATCGCACCGAGCCGTGTGGACGGCTCGGTGGAAGCCAGACCGTCGGCATCGGGCGCGGGCGGTGTGAGGTCGACCGAGGCGGCGCGCGACGCCCGCATCCACCCGCCGAGCCACTCACGGTCGGCATCCCCGGTGGCGACGGCCACCGTATCGACGGCGACGGTCTGGCCGTTGAGGTTCAACGGTTCGCCCGGACCGCGCACGGCGAGCACTTCGACATCGGTGCGGCTGAGAAGCCCCGCGACCTCCCTCGACAGCGTGGGGTGACCCAAGACGACGACGCGTTCGATTCGTCCACCGAAGTCCGGGTCGGCGAGCAACCCGCGATAGCCGTGGACGAGGAAGCGCCCGTAGCGCGCGCCACTGACGACCTCGGCGATGAGCGGCCACCCTCCGGTGTGAGCCAGCTCTTCCGCATCGGCACCGGCATCGGCACCGGCGATGACCACCGTCCGCGGGCCGCGGACGATGACCCACGGGTCGGCATCGGGATCCGACGCACGGTCTTCGGTCCCGATGCCACCACCGCCCTGATAGAGCGCCCCCGAGTGAGTGGTCTGGTCCTCGACCGGAGCCGACACCTGCGCGCGTGCCGCGACGCTGTCGAGCCAGCCCGGAAAGTCACCGGCAAGGGGCTCGCGGTACGGCAGATTGAGATGCACGGGGCCCGCCGCGCGCCGACCCTCGCCGAGGGCGGCGGACACGGCCTCATCGGCGACGTCACGCAACATCGTGCTCTGCTCGCCGTCGCCCGTCGGATCGGTCTCTTCGGGCGTCGGCAGATCGGCGTCGAAACGCGTCAGCCACGCGAACATCCCCGGCTGCCGAGTCGTCTGGTTCGCCCCCACACCGCGCAGCTCAGGTGGACGGTCGGCGGTGAGCAGCATCAGCGGAACCCCCGCGTGGTGCGCTTCGAGCGCGGCGGGGTGGAGGTTCGCCGCCGCGGTACCGGAGGTGCAGATGACCGCCGCCGGCATCCGTGTCTCACGCCCGATTCCAAGCGCAGTGAAGCCGGCGACCCGCTCGTCGATGCGCACATGCAGGCGGATGTGCCCCCGTCGCTCGAGTTCGGCGGCCACCAGCGCAAGTGCCTGCGACCTCGACCCGGGGCTCAGCACGACATGCCGTACGCCCCGTGCGATCAGTGCCCCGAGCAGAGCCGCTGCGGCGTCCGTCGCCGGCGCCGGCGAAACCCGTGGGTCGACGGTGGGCTCTTCATCCTCCACGGTCAGCCGTGGGCGCCGCGCTGACCGCGGGTATCGTCGTCGTCGGCGGAACCCGTCGCATCGTTCGCACTCGGACCTCCGGATGCCGACCCTCCGGGGGCAGTATCGGAATCCGGTGACGACGGGGCGTCTGCAGCATCCGTCGCGTCGCGGGCGGTCTGCCCACGCGGGTCGTCGTCTTCGGAGTCGAGCTTGGCGAGCTCCTCTTCGAGGCGGCGGATGCGCTCGTCCTGATCGGTGACGCCGCTCAGCGTGCTGAGGAACTCGGGGTCGTCATCGGGAGCCTGATAGACGGTGACAGCTGACTTGCGCACGCGGCCGACGGCGAGCCACAGGATGCCCCCGAGCACAGGGATCAGAATGACGATCGCGATCCATGCCCCCTTGCGGACCCCGCGATGACGTGTCGGTGGCTGGATGGCGCAGTCGACGATGGTGAACACCCAGAACGCTGCCACCAACGGGATGAGAACAAAGAGCACCCGGACCACGTCTTCATCCTAGGTGCGCTCTCTGGGCGCGGACTGGACAGGTTGCCCGCCGACGTACGATGGAGGGGTGAAAGCCCGCTCCGTCGTCGTCTATACGGTGTTGCGGCTCCTGGCGTTCCTGGTGCCGTTCGGCATCATGATGCTGTTCCCGCTGTTCCGCGAGTTCTACTGGCTGGCGGCCATCTTCGCGGCGCTCATCGGGTTGAGCCTGTCGGTGATCTTCTTGCGCCGACCCCTCGCCGATGTCACCACCGGCCTCGCCGACAGGCGCGCGGCCCGGCAGGCCGAAACGGACGAAGACGTCGAGGATGCGGCGACCGACCCCTGAGACGCGTCAGCCGATGAACGCCCACATCAGCGCGGCACCGTAGGCGAGCGACGTCAGAGAGGTCAGCGCCAGCGCGACGACGAGCTCGCCTGGTTTGCGGTACGTCCACACGATGAGAATCGCGGGGAGCGCGGCGAGGAGCGCGAGAAGCGACAGCCACGCGATCGGGTAGAACAGCGCGAGGAACGCCGCGATCGCGAACGGCAGCAGCACGAACAACGTGAAGATGATGCGCGTCGCCGTGCGGCCGATCAGCACCGTCAGGGTGCGCTTTCCGGCTGCACGGTCCTGGTCGATGTCGCGCAGGTTGTTCGCGAGCAGTACCGCGCAGGCGAGCAACCCGGCACCGACCGCGCCGAACCATGCCTCCTGCGGCAGGGCGAACGCCTGGACCCACGTCGTCCCGAGTGTGGCGACCAGCCCGAAGAAGACGAAGACGAACAGTTCCCCCAGGCCCGCGTATCCGTACGGACGCTTTCCGCCGGTGTAGAACCACGCCGCGACGATGCAGACGGCACCGACGGCGAGGAACCACCACTGCTGCGTGCGGATCGTGATGGCGAGACCCGCGAGCGCCGAGATCGCGAAGAACGCGAGCGCGACGATCAGGACGGTCTTCGGCCGGGCTTTCCGCGAGGCGGTCAGTCGAGCGGGTCCGACGCGAAAGTCATCGGTGCCCCGGACGCCGTCGCTGTAGTCGTTGGCGAAGTTCACGCCGACTTGCAGCGAGACAGAGACGATCAGGCAGAACAGGGCGATGACCCAGTGGAAGACATCGACGACGAGGATCGCCGCCCCGGTGCCGATCAGGATCGGCGTGACGGCGAGCGGGAGCGTGCGCAGTCGCGCGGCGCCGATCCAGTCGCGTGCCGTCGCTTTCCGCACCGGACGCGGGTCGCGCGGGGCGTGGGCCTTCTGCGGATTGCCCCGAGAGTGCTGCTTGTTCGGACCGCGCTGCTTGCGCTTCTTGCTCGACGTGCCTGCCACGACCAGCAATCCTAGATCCCTCCGCTCAATGGCCCGTCGGTGGGAGGTGTGCGAGGCGACGCAGAGCGGCGCGGTCGGGTTTGCCCGACGCGAGGGTCGGGAGGTCGTCGACGAGCACGAGCCGCGCCGGGCGGGCGTGCGGTCCGATGCTCTGGGCGACAGCCGCTCGGGCATCGTCCAAGTGTGCGCCGTCGGCGTCGCGGTGGGCGACGACGATGACGGATGCCTCTCCCCACCGTTCGTCCGGCACCCCCACGACGACGGCCTCAGCGAAGCCGGGGACAGTGCGCACGAGTCGCTCGACGCGGTCGAGCGAGACGTTGAGGCCGCCCGACACGATGACGTTGTCGATCCGACCGTGGATACGGAGCACACCGTCATCGATCGATCCGGTGTCGCCGGTGCGATACCACCGCACACCGTCGGTGTCGTGCACGAACACCGCATCCGTCCGCTCGACGTCGTCGAGATACCCGTCGGCGAGCGACGGGCCGCTGACCCACACCTCACCTTCTTCCACAGCGAGGCGAGTTCCTCGCAGCGGAACCCCGTCATAGACGCAGCCGCCGCTGGTTTCGGTCGAACCGTAGGTGCGGGTGATCCGCACCCCCGCAGCTTCCGCTCGCTCCCGCACGGCCGGGGCGAGCGCCTGGCCGCCGATGAGGACGCGCTCGAACGAGCGCAGAGCCGCACCGACCGACGCGTCGCGGTCTGCGGCATCCAGCAATCGCGTCAACTGGGCGGGAACAAGGGACGTGTAGGTCGGCACGCGCCGCTCTCCTGTGGCGGAGACCATCATGGCGGCGGTGGCGGTGAACGCCTGTGGGGTGAAGGAGCCGCTGAGGATCGCCGGTTCGCGGTCGGCGATGACCGAGCGGACGAGCACCTGCAGACCGGCGACGTACGTCGCCGGCAAGGCCAGCAGCCACGCGCCGTCGCCGATCCGATCCGCCGTGGCCAAGGCGCTCGCCGTGAGTGCGTCCCGGCTGAGCACGACGCTCTTGGGCACACCGGTCGATCCCGAGGTCGTCACGACCGCGGCCGTTCCTGCCGGCACCTCAGCGGGAAGATTCTCCGCGGCACCCACGCCGAGCGCCGGCCCGGCGCCGTGCAACGCCGCCCGCACGGCTCGCAGCACCGCGCGCGGATCGTCACCGACGACGGGTTCGAGACGCATCAGAAGTGGTACGGGAAGGGTGACCAGTCGGGGTCGCGCTTCTCGAGGAACGCGTCGCGCCCCTCGGCCGCCTCGTCGGTGCCGTAGGCCAGGCGCGTCGTCTCACCCGCGAAGACCTGCTGTCCCATCAATCCGTCGTCGACGGCGTTGAACGCGAACTTCAGCATGCGGATCGCGGTCGGCGACTTGCCGAGGATCGTGCGCGCCATCGCGATCGCTTCGCGCTCGAGGTCGTTGTGCGCGACGACACGATTGACCGCGCCCATCTCGTACGCCCGGTCGGCCGAGTACTCCTCGGCGAGGAAGAACACCTCGCGGGCGACCTTCTGTCCGACTTGGCGGGCCATGTAGGCCGAGCCGTAGCCGGCGTCGAACGACCCGACGTCGGCGTCGGTCTGCTTGAACCGCCCGTGCTCACGCGACGCGATGGAGAGGTCGCACACGATGTGGAGAGAATGTCCGCCGCCTGCCGCCCACCCGGGGACGACGGCGATGACGACCTTCGGCATGAACCGGATCAGCCGCTGGACTTCGAGGATGTGCAGCCGTCCGGCGCGGGCGGGGTCGACGACCGTATCGGTGTCGGAGTACTTGTAGCCGTCGCGTCCACGGATGCGCTGGTCGCCGCCGGAGCAGAACGCCCACCCCCCGTCCTTCGGGCTCGGTCCGTTGCCGGTGAGGAGCACGACGCCGACCCGCGGATCCTGCCGGGCGATGTCGAGTGCACGGTACAGCTCGTCGACCGTATGGGGGCGGAAGGCGTTGCGCACCTCCGGCCGGTCGAACGCGATCCGGGCGATGCGGCCGTCGCGCGAGACGTGCGCGGTGATGTCGGTGTAGGCGTCGGCGCCGGGGGCCGGCGTCCATTCGCGCTCGTCGAAAATGTCGGAAACGCTCATCCGCTCAGCCTACGGCCGCACACCCCACCCGCGCCGGATGCCGGGGCAGCGCGCGTCAGGCGTTCTTGGCGTCGCGCCAATCGAGCCACGCCTGGACGGCGTCGTAGTCGAAGTCGGGCCCGCCGAAGCCGAACGTGAACAGGCGCGTCCCGCCGGCGTAGAGCGCGTCGGCGTCTTCGGGGCCGCGGCGCTGCAATTCGTTCGAGATCACCAGATTCGACGTGTCGCGCCCCTCGGTCTCCGCCCACTTTTCGATGACCGAGAGCTTGTGGGGCAATTCCTCCGCCGTGACGAAGCTGTGCCAGATGTCGGCGTGACGGGCGACCAGGCGCAGCGTCTTCTGCTCGCCCTTGCCGCCGATCATGACGGGGATGCGGCGCGTCGGTGCCGGGTTGAGCTCGGCCCACCGGGCCTCGACCCGCGCCAGACCGTCGGCGAGGTCGTCCAGACGCGAACCGGCCGTGCCGAATTCGTACCCGTACTCGTCATAGTCGCGCTGGAACCATCCCGAGCCGGTGCCGAAGATGAAGCGGCCCTCGCCGCCCTTGGCCGAGATGTGGTCGATCGTGCGGGCCATGTCGGCCTGCAGGTCGGGGTTGCGGTAGCTGTTGCAGTTGACGAGCGCGCCGAACTCGACCTTCTCGGTCTGCTCGGCCCACGCCGCGAGCATCGTCCACGACTCGAAATGCAACCCGTCGGACTCGCCGAAGAGCGGGAAGAAGTGGTCCCAGTTGAAGAGGATGTCCACACCCATGTCCTCGAGCCGGCGGACGGCATCGCGGATCTGCGGGTAGGTGACGTGCTGGGGCTGGATCTGCACGCCAAGGCGCACGGGGGTGTCGAAGAGCATGAATCAAGCCTATTTGAGGCATACCGGAGTCAGCGGACGAGCCGTGGTGCGGTGGCAAGGCCTAGACGAAGCCGCGCCTCAGGTCGCTTCGCCCACGCCCGTCGCTTCGCGTATCACCGAGAAACGCCTGGAAAACTCCTCGAACCTGGATGCCTCTTCAAGAAGAGGTCGCACTCTCACCACGAAGGCAAGAGCGTCGGCTGTCGGTCGGATCGACCGCCCGTCGGGCTCGAAGAAGCGCACCTCAAGCCGCCGCTGGAGGCGGGCCAGCTGACGAGAGACTGCGGCTGGTGAGTATCCGACCTCTCGTGCCGCCGCCACCACCGACCCGGAGTCGATGACGGCTACAAAAGTTCTCAGCAATCCGATATCGAGCATGACACCCCCGAGAAGTCACGACGCCGCAAACGCATACATCGAGCAGTGGAGCGCAGACAGTATCGGGTACCCGCGCGATTCTTGTGCAATGCGTTCAACATCCGGTCCTCTCCACTGCGGAAAGATGTCTCCGTGATAGTCTAGAGCAAGCGCTTGATTTATGGAGGAACTGTGAACTCGATCCCAGAAGCCGCGGAGGACCGGTCGCTCCCCGAGTTCGTGGAGTATCTCGTCATCGGCGCCGGCGTCTGTGGTCTCTGCCAACTGCAGAGACTGCTTGAACTAGACAGCGACGTGATCCTCGTCGATGCCAATAGTGGCCTCGGTGGCACGTGGTACAAGAACCGGTATCCGGGATGCCGGTTCGACTCCGAGTCGTACACGTATCAGTACTCCTTCTCGCGCGAGATGTTGGAAGAGTGGGATTGGTCGGAGCGCTTCGCAGCACAGCCCGAGACCCTCGCCTACCTCAACTACTTCGCCGACAAATACGGGCTCGATTCCCACATCCGTTACAACCTCGCGGTCGTGTCGATGGTGTGGAACGAGCAGGACCGTGAGTGGACGGTTGCCTTTCAGAACGGACGGTCCATCCAGGCTCGCTTCGTGCTCTCCGCCATCGGCATCCTCTCGGCACCGACCTACCCGCGCATCGCAGGGATGGACACCTTCGCAGGAGATGCCGTACACACGTTCGACTGGCCCGAAGACCTCGACGTCTCGGGCAAGCGCGTCGCGGTGATCGGCACGGGGGCCAGTGGCGTCCAGGTGATCACCGACATCGCCACCTCCGTTGAGCAACTGTACGTCCTGCAGCGCGGTGCAAACTGGTGTGCGCCGCTGGGCAACTCGCCGATCCTGGCCGATGAGATGGCCGACCTGCGCTCCCGCTACGACGAAATCTTCAAGTGGTGTAGCGAAACGCCGGCGGGCTTCATCCACCGCCCCGACCGCGTCCTCAGCACCGACGTAACGCGCGAAGAGCGGGTTGCGCACTGGCACGAGCTCTATCGGGGCTCGGGCGCCGGGATGTATATGGGCAACTACCGCGACACAATGATGGAGCCAGGTCCCAACGCCGAACTTACGGAGTTCATCGCGGAGCGCATCCGCGAACGCGTAGAGGACCCCCACATCGCCGACCTCCTGACCCCGAAGGATCACGGGTTTGGCACGAAGCGAGTCGCCGGCGAATCCGGCTTCTACGAGGTGTTCAATCGCGACAATGTCGAACTCGTCGATCTGAAGACGACCCCCATCTCAGAGATCACGGCTGACGGAATCCGCTTCGACGGCGACGTCACGCGTCCCCAGATCGACGTCGACGTCATCGTCTATGCGACGGGCTTCGATGCCGTCACCGGCCCCTTCGACCGAATCGACATCGTCGGCGTGGACGGTCAGCGACTGCGCGACAAGTGGACGAGGGGTCCTGTCACGACACTCGGCGTCCAGGTGCACGGATTCCCGAACCTCTTCGTCCTCGCTGGCCCCCAGTCGGGTTCGGCGTCGGCAAACTTCCCCCGTGGCATCGAAGATGTCGTGAACTGGATGACGGGCTTCGTGACGGAGATCCAGACGAGCGGAATCATCCGCATCGAAGCTCGTGCGGATGCAGAACGGGAGTGGACCGCGCACGTCCACGAAGTCAACGCGAAGCTGCTGATGTCGAAGACGAAGTCGTGGTTCAATGGACACAACAAAAACCTCGACCGCGACGAAGAGCCCCGCGACATGGTTTACCTCGGCGGCGGTCCTCGCTACCGTCGGCGCCTCGCGGAAGAGACCGCGAACGGCTATCCGAGCTTCGATCTCGAGCGCGCGGCGGTCACGGCCTGCTAGGACCGGGAGCGTACGGGGCCGCAGCCCTGACGTTCCGCCACACGAGGACGAATACCGACAACCTCGCACCAGCTCGTCGTAGCGGCTGTCGACGAGACGCGGACCTCCCCGCGTGATCGTTAAATTCGAAGCGCCGCGGCGTCGGCGGCGAGTGCATCACGGTGCTCGGGGGCTGCCACCGAGATGAGATTGTCCCGTCGCTCGGCGGCCGTGCGGCCGCGGAGCCACGCGACGCCGTGGTCCGTGACGACGGCGTCGACGCTGTGATGTGCCGCAGTGACGAGGTCGCCGGTCCCGTGGGAGGCGACGATGGTCGACTGCCCCTTGGCGGTAGTCGAGGCGAGGGCGATGATCCGCATGCCACCCGGTGAGAGGTGGGCACCCTCCGAGAAGTCGGCGCTCCCACCCACACCTGAGATGACCCCGCCGCGCACCGTCTCGGCGACGACCTGTCCTCGCACATCGACGGCGACGGCGGAGTTGACCGAGACGAACGACCGGATGCCGGCGATCACCGCGGGATGGTGGATGCTCTGGGAGTCGCGCATCTCGATCACCGCATTGCCGTCGACCCACGACATGAGTCCCGCAGATCCCAGCAGTTCGACGGCCTGCACGGGGGGTTCTCCGCGCTCAGCGATCGCACGCACGAGGGGGATCATCGGGTCGGACACCATGCCGTGGAGGCGAATCGACCTCGAGGCACCGCTCTGCGACAGCTCCGCGGCCAGCGCGTCGCCGATCGCGCCGATCCCGAGCTGGACGGTCGCACGATCGGGGATGAGACCACCGACGAGGCGTGCGACCGTGATCGCGGACGCTGTGGGCGTCGTCGACTCGTACCGCGGCATGTCGACGGTCGAATCGACGAACCGGTCGATCTCGGACACATGCACACGGCTGTCTCCCGCTGTCCGTGGAACGTCGTCGGAGATCTCGGCGATCACAAGACCCGCGTGCCGGATCGCGTCACGCGTGAAACTTGCCGAGGGCCCGAGGCTGCAATACCCCTCCGCATCGGGGGGTCCGAGTCGGACGAAAGCGACGTCGGTGTGCGCGAGCACGACGCTCGGCACATCGACGAGTCGCAGCGGCAGGTATTCGACGAGCCCGTCCCGGAGCATCCCCCGGATCTCGCCGTGAACGTGCCAGCTGCGAATTCCGAGCGCTCCGTTCTCGACGGCTGCTCGAAGCCCTGGATCTCCGAGTGTGAGCCCCACCGTGAGCGACACGCGGGGAGCCGACGGGGCGCGATCGCCCAACGCACGCAGAAGCGCCAGGGGCGTTCCGCACGCATTGCCCGCGACGATCCGCGAACCCGCGACGAGGTCGGAGAGGGCGTCTGCGGCGGGAACGAGGTCCAGCGTCGGAGCGGTCATGTCTTCGGATGCTACCGACTTGACAGGATAAAGCAAGCGCTTGATATGCTGGCATCTCGAAACATCCGCATATTCAGAGTGGAAGACGATGGATTTCGAAGAACCGGAGCACATCCGCGACATCCGCGAGGCCGTGCGTGACATTTGCGCGGGCTTCGGCGCCGAGTACTGGCGCCGCTGCGATGAGCAGCACGAGTTCCCGTGGGACTTCTACGACGCCATGGCCCGCGCGGGCTGGGTGGGGATCTCGATCCCGGAAGAGTTCGGCGGCGGCGGCGCGGGCATCACGGAGGCCTCGGTCGTACTTGAGGAGGTCGCGGCATCCGGAGCAGCCATGAACGGCGCGAGCGCGCTCCACATCTCGATCTTCGGCATGAATCCCGTCGTCAAGCACGGTTCTGAAGCCATGAAGGAGGCTTACCTCCCCCGCGTGGCCTCCGGTGAGCTGCACGTCTCGTTCGGCGTCACCGAACCGGATGCCGGCACGGACACCCCATCGATCACGACGCGCGCCGTGCGGGACGGCGACGAGTACGTCGTCTCGGGCCAGAAAGTCTGGATCACGAAGGCGCACATCTCCGAGAAGGTGCTGCTCCTAGCACGGACGACACCCCTCAACGAGGTCGACAAGCGAACGAAGGGAATGTCCCTGTTCCTCGCCGATCTGAAAGCACCCGGCGTCGACATCGAACTCATCGACAAAATCGGCCGCAATGCCGTCGGGTCATGCGAGATCCGTTTCGACGGGCTGCGCGTCTCGGCAGACGACCTCGTCGGCGAAGAGGGCCGCGGATTCCCCTATCTTCTGGACGGCCTGAATCCCGAGCGCATCCTCATCGCCGGCGAAGCGATCGGGATCGGTCGCGCGGCACTGCGGACCGCGACGCAGTACGCGCGCGAACGGGTCGTCTTCGGCCGCCCCATAGGCAAGAACCAGGGGATCTCCTTCCCGCTCGCCGAAGCCCACATGCGCTTGAAGGCCGCGGAGCTCGCGGTGCGCGAGGCGTCATGGCGGTACGACGCCGGCTTCCCGTGCGGCGAGCACGCGAACGCGGCCAAGTTCCTCGCATCGGATGCCGCGTTCTTCGCCGCCGACTGCGCGATGCAGACCCTCGGCGGGTTCGCATACGCGAAGGAGTACGACGTGGGACGCTTCTGGGTCGAGTCTCGGCTTATGAAGAGCGCGCCCGTTCCGCAACAGATGGTGCTCAATTACATCGCCGAGCACGTCCTGTCCCTCCCGCGCTCGTACTGACATGACCGACCCGCGCCCCGCGTCGACGTCCACCGATATCCAGCGTCCGCGCAAGCCCATCGTCCTCGCCGAGGCGATCGCGGAAGGGATCGTGCAGGCGGGTATGCGGCCCGGCGATCGGCTGCCCGTCGAGGCGGCGATGGTGCTGCAATACGGTGCGGGACGCGCGTCGATCCGGGAGGCGCTGCGCATCCTCGAGGCGGAGGGGATCGTCGAGACGCGCGTCGGCGCGGGCGGCGGCGCCTTCGTGGCATCCCCTCGTCGCGAGTCGATCGCCCGTCCGCTCTCGGTTCTCATGCGGATGAGCGACATCGGTCTGCGTGAGATTCTCGATGCTCGGCTCCTCATCGAACCGGCGCTCGCGGCATCCGCAGCGGTTCACCGCACCGCTGAGCAGGCGACGCAACTGCAGGATGCCGCGGAGGCGCTCGAGCTACTCGACGAGGGCGGTGAGGAGTGGCGGCGGATGAACCGCGAGTTCCACACGGCGATCGCGGAAGCCGCAGCCAACCGCCCGCTCGCCGTGATGTGGGACGTCTTGAGCATGATCGCCGACGGGCACGACGCGGGCGTGAGGTACCCAGAGCACTCCCTCCACGACGCCGAAGCTGCGCACCGGAAGATCCTGAAGGCGATCATCTCGGGAGACGCCGAGACTGCGGAATCGGCAATGCGCGCGCACCTCGAAGCGATGGCCTCCCACGTTGCGATCGAGTACCCCCAACTCCTCGGCGAGCCCATCGCCCTCGTGCGCTCGCGCACCGGAGGCGCCGTGCGCTCGCGCGCCTGATCCGAAGAAGGAAGAGCATGACAACGCAGATGCCCGAGAGCGTGACCGTATACGAGGTCGGAGCACGCGACGGACTCCAGAACGAGGCGACCGTGATCGCGACGGCCGACAAAGTGGAGTTCATCCGCCGGCTCGCGGCATCCGGACTCACGACGATCGAAGCGACGAGCTTCGTGCACCCGACGTGGGTGCCCCAGCTCACCGACGCCGAGGACGTGCTGCGCGAAATCGACCTGCCCGGCGCGGTCTCTTACCCCGTCCTCGTCCCGAACCTGCGGGGGCTGGACCGGGCCGTCGCCGCCGGCGTCCGCCACATCGCGATCTTCGGCAGCGCGACGGAGTCCTTCGCGCAGAAGAACCTCAACCGCTCGGTCGACGAGCAGTTCGAGATGTTCGCGCCGACGGTGACGCGTGCCCTCCACGAGGGCATGGACGTCCGCGCCTACGTGTCGATGTGCTTCGGCGACCCGTGGGAGGGCGACGTTCCCGTCGGACAGGTGGTCGAGGTCGGCCGCCGCCTGTACGACCTCGGTGCGTCGCAACTGTCGATCGGAGACACCCTCGGCCTCGCGACTCCTGGCCGGGTTCACGATCTGCTCGACGCCTTCGACACCGCGGGGCTCGGTGCGGATGTGCTCGCAGTGCACTTCCACGACACCTACGGCCAGGCGCTCGCGAACTCGTACGCTGCACTCGAAGCCTGCATCCGTACGTTCGATGCGTCGGCCGGTGGGCTCGGCGGGTGCCCCTATGCCCCGGGCGCGGCGGGAAACCTCGCGACGGAAGACCTCGTGTGGATGCTCGACGGGCTCGGCATCCAAAGCGGTGTCGACGTGCGGGCTCTCGCGAAGACGAGCAGCTGGATGGCGGAGAAGCTCGGCCGCCCCTCGACCTCGAGCGTCGTCCGCGCCCTGGCGGCGCAGCCCGCTTGATCCCCCGCACACACGATACGAAGGAGTCGAAGATGACAGTCCACACGCGGCGCGGCCGATACTACGAGGAGATGATCACGGGCGACGTCTTCAGACACGAACCCGGGCGCACGATCACGGAGGCCGACAACGTCTTCTTCTGCAGCATCACGCTCAATACGCAGACGCTGCACCTCGATGCGGAGAAGTCGGCGGAGTCGGAGTTCGGCCAGCGCCTCGTCAACAGCCTCCTGACACTGTCGGTCGTCTGCAGCATCGGCGTGCCCGATCTGACGCAGAAGACCACCATCGCGAATCTGGGCTTCGGAACGATCGAGTTCCCGGCGCCCGTCTTCATCGGCGACACGCTCTATTGCGAGACAGAGATCGGCGAGAAGCGCCTGTCAGCCTCCCGACCGGGGCAGGGCATCGTGACGCTCGAGCACCGCGGTCACAACCAGAACGGCGTGCTCGTCTGCCGTGCGGTGCGGACGGCGCTCGTCCGTTGCCTCCCCGACGACGCGACGCCGCTGAGCTGACAGGCGCATAACCGGCACGACGGCACGCATCGACGCGCTCGAGAGGCGCGTGCAGGCATTCGAGGACGTCCGCGCCACCTCGATCAGCCCAACTACGTCGCGAACTGGCTACGCCTCGGGTTCACGGAAGACGACACCGCCGGCGGCGGATCGGGCCGGCTCATCGTCGCGATGGTCGCGTGGGGCGACGAGTATGCCGTCGTCTCCCGCCTCCACGAGCATCTCGATGCCGGCCGCCGACCACGTGAGTATCAGCCTGCTCGACCGTGAAGCCGGTTGGCGCGAGTATCCCCTCTCGGTCCAAGACTGGGCGCGCCCGGCCACTGCCCGCCCGCGCTGACCGCCCGGCGCGCACGTGGGGCTGGAGGCGTTCACGGGTTGCGGTGGGCGCGATCCGTCACCCGGGGCGCGGAAAGCCCACCCAATCCCGACAGGATGCGCCGCGCGGGGCGGATCGACGCCGGCAGCGCGCGGGTGACGGAGACATCCAGCAGTTCGCTGCGGGGCGCGATCCGTCACGCCGGGGCGCGGAATGTCCGCCCTGGCCCGGCGGACGCGCCCCGACCTGCGGCCAACCCAGCAGGCGCCGCGGCGTGTCGCCGGTCAGAGAGTGGCGGCGCTCCCGAGTACGAGGGTGCCCGAGCTCATGAACATGCCGCCGACGCCGGTCGCGACGCTCACGTCCACGCCGGGAACTTGGGCGGGCGCGGTGCCGCGCACCTGGCGCACCGACTCCTGAATCGCGAACATCCCATACATTCCGGTGTGCGTATACGACAGTCCGCCGCCGTTCGTGTTGAGCGGGAGGCGGCCGCCGGGAGCGGTGTTGCGTTCCTCGATGAACGCCGGCGCCTCACCCCTACCGACGAAGCCGAGGTCTTCGAGTCCGAAGATCGGCACGTGGGCGAAAGCGTCGTAGATCATGAGGTGATCCACGTCGTCATGACGGACGCCGGACTGCGCGAACGCCCGCTCGCCGCAGATGCGGATGGCGCGGGACGAGGTGAGGCTTTCGAGTCCGGAGACGACAGAGGCTTCGCTCGACTCCCCCGCGCCCAGCACGTAGACGGGTGACGGATGCAGGTCCTTCGCGCGCTCGGCGGAGGTCAGCACGAGCGCACCGCCGCCGTCGGTCACGAGGCAACAGTGCAGGAGATGCACGGGGTCGGCGATGACCGGCGACGCGAAGACGTCATCGACGGTGATGGGATCCCGCAGCTTCGCCCGCGGATTCTTGGCCGCCCACTCGCGCTGGATCACGGGCACAAGCGCGAGTTGCTCCCGTGTCATCCCATAGCGCGCCATGTACTGACGCACCCCCATCGGGAAGAGCGACGGCGCGCCGATCGGGCCGTAGGGTACCTCGAGCTGGCCCATGAGTGACTGCGGAGCGGGGGCCCACGGCACCATGCCCACGCGCGACCGCCCTGACTCGCCGTGCGTCACGAGGACCGTCTCGCACAGCCCCGCCGCGATCGCCGCCATCGCGTGACGCACGTGCAGCATGAAAGAGGAGCCCCCGACGTTGGTGCCGTCGAGATACTCCGGGACGATGCCGAGGTAGTCGGCGACGTCGTTGGGCATCTCGCCCGCGGATGCCACTCCGTCGACGTCCCCGGGTGTCAACCCGCAGTCCGCGAGCGCGTTCAGTGCGGCATCCGCGTGCAGTTCCAGCGCCGACTTGTCGGGGATGCGGCCGAGGTCCGTGCTCTCCGCCGCTCCGACGATCGCGACCGCTCCACGGAGGCTCATGCGGCCCGCTCCATGTCGAAGCAGACGACGCGACGGTCGCCTCGCTGTTCGAAGGCCACACGGACGGACGTGCCCACTTCGACCGCCTCCAAATCGGGTGCGCGAAGCGTGCCCATGAGGTGCGGGCCTTCCGCGAGCTCGACGATCGCGAGGGCGTAAGGAGGCACGAAGCCCTCGGGACCGCGGTGGTTGATGACGAAGGACAGCAGCGTACCCGTGCCCGCGGCATCCACGAGCTCTATCGCCCGGTGGCCGCACCTCGGACACGAGCTGCGCGGGTACAGGAAGAACGCGCGGCACTCGCGGCAGCGCGGCACCGTCAAGCGTCCTTCGTCGATGAGCGCGAACCACTCGCGCGTATCGGGCGTGGGCTGGGCGAGGGGCTTCATGACGACACCTTCTCGACGAGGGCGGGCAGGAGGTGCTTGCGTAGCTTGCCGTTCTCACCGCGGGGGAGCGCGTCAACGATTTCGACGCGACGCGGCACCTTGTATCGGGCGAGGCGCTCCTGGAGGAACGGCAAGAGCAGGGAAGTCGCTTCCGAGCCTGCATCGGCGAGCGGTGTTCCCGGCACCGCCTCGACGACGGCGCACACCATCTCACCCCACTCCGCGTCGGCCCGCCCGATGACACCGGCGTCGCGGACTTCGGGATGCTCGAGGAGCGCCGCCTCGACCTCGGCGGGGTAGACGTTGACGCCGCCGGATACGATGACCTCCGACATTCGCGCCAGCAGATAGAGGTAGCCGTCCTCGTCGATACGTCCGATGTCGCCGACCGTCACAAAGTCGCCGTGGCGGCCCGCGAGGGTCTTGTCGGGGTCGCCACGGTAGACGAAGGCGAGCGCCCCCATGCGCAGAAACACCGCGCCGGACTGACCGGCGGGCACGTCATTGCGTCCCGCGTCGAGGATGCGTATCTCCGCACCGGGCTGCGGGCGCCCGACGCTTCCGGGCCGCGCGAGCCATTCCATGGAGTCGATGACGGTGCCCGCGGCTTCGGTCGCTCCGTAATACTCCCAGATGACCGGGCCGAACCACGCGAGCATGTCGCGCTTAACCGACTCAGGGCAGGGTCCCGCCCCGTGCACGAGGTTGCGCATCGAGCTGACGTCGTAGCGCGCGCGGACGTCGGCGGGGAGCCGCAGCAGACGGTGCAGCTGTGTGGGCACCATGTGGGTCGTCGTCACACGATGCTCCTGGATGAGCTGAAGCACGTGCTCAGCGTCGAAGCGCTCCATGAGGACGATCGTGTGACCGAAGTGCAGCGACGTCACGGCGAGTCCGCTGACTGCGGTGTGGCTGAGCGGCGACGTCACGAGATGGACGCCGGATGCCAGGGGTTCGATGCCGAACATGCCGAGCTGCCACTGCGCACCCTCGGCGAACACGTCGTCGGGGTCGCCCTGCGCGAGAGCGCGCGCGACGCCTTTAGGTCGTCCGGTCGTCCCCGACGTGTAGCCGAGGAAAGCCCCGGGGGTGCGGGCTTCCGGCGCACCCGTCGGGAGCGTGTCGAGCACTCGAGGCAGGCTTATGAATCCCTCGGATGCCGCAAACGCGAACCGCGCGTCGGCGGGCAGCTCCGCGGCATCCGCTGCTGCGCTCACGACGTCGCTGAATCGAGCCGATGTGAAGACCGAGACCGGCTGCGCGTCGCCGATGATGTACGAGATCTCGCCCGCAGTGAGCGCGGTGTTGACCGGGACGTAGTACACCCCCGACTGCTGGCACGCGAGGGCGAGGGCGAGGGCGAGGGGCTCGTTCGCGACGACTCCCACGACACGGTCGCCGACGCGTGCACCGCGCGCACGCAGGAGATGCACGATCCCGTTGCACCACGCCAGCAGTTCGCCGCGCGACACGACGATTCCATCGGATGCTACGACGGCGGCCGCACCCGGGTCGCCCGAGGCGATGCGCCAGAAGCCGAGCCCGCTCACGATGACGGCACCTCGTCGAGGCTCGCGAGGAGCTCCTTGGCCAGCCGCCGTCGCAGCATCCGCGTCGTGCCGTAGTCGGCCGACAGGCTCATGACGCGCTTGAGCCAGATGTGCAGCTGGTACTCCCACGTGAAGCCGATTCCCCCATGGAGCTGCAGTGCGTGGAGGTTCGCGAGATGCGCGGTGTCTCCGCCGTATGCCTTCGCTGCCGCCGCACGGCGGAGAGCATCGGGTTCGGCGACACGGTCGAGCGCTGTGAGAGCGGCCGCCTCGGCGAGGTCGACCATGACGGCGACATCGGCGACCTTGTGCTTGACGCCCTGGAAGGAACCGACAGGGCGATCGAACTGCTTGCGCACGCCGATGTAGTCGACCGTGAGGTCGAGGAGGCTGCGGGATGCACCCGCGAGCATACAAGCCGCTCCCGCGACGGCGATGGCCCGGATGCGCTCAAGGTCCTCGGGCGCGACCTCCAGCACAGCCCTCGGTCCCGTCGTCGTGACCGCGGCGAGCGGCCGCAACGGGTCGAGAGACGCGACGTCGCGCACATCGAGCTCCTCCCGCGTAAACGCGTGCACGGAATCGTCGCTGCGGAGGTCGATCATCAGGTCGGCGTCGCGCGCGAAGGCGACGTGGGGGGCGTCATCCATGCGGATCGCGACGATCGCGTCTCCCCCTGCGATGCGCTCGAGCCACGCGGGCGCCTCTTGCCACGACGAGGCGCCGAGGACCGACGCCGCGATGACGGCCGTCTCGAGGAAGGGCTCCGGCACGGCATGCCGGCCGAAGGCGTGCAGGGTCGTCGAGAGGTGCGCGGGCGTCAGTGCGATCCCGCCCTGCTCCTCGGGGACGAGCGCCGAGAGGATGCCGGCCTCGGCGAGACGCGCCCAGAGGGCCGGACTATGCGCCGTTCCGTCGTCCAGGCGTGCGCGGAGATGATCCACGGTGCACGCGCGCGCAAGGAGCTCCTCGCTGAGATCGAGCAGCTCCTGCCGCTCCGCGTCGAGACTCGCTGTTGCCTGTGTCATTTCCTGGGCTCCATGGGAAGTCCGAGCACACGCTCGCTGATGATGTTCCTCTGGATCTCGTTCGTACCGCCGAAGATCATGGCGGCACGGGAGTACCAGTAGCGGTGGTGCCAGTCGGCCCAAGCCCGCGCGGCGACCTCGTCGGTGCCGGTGAGCGCCGACGGACAGCCGACGACGACGGCATCGTCCTCGAGCAGGCGCAGACCCGTGTCGAAGATGTCGTACTGCATTTGCGTCCAGAAGACCTTGTTGATGCTGGCCGTCGATGTCAGGTCGACCCCACGCTCCGCCCGCTCGGCCAGCCGGTACACGTTGGCGCGATAGACCTCGGTCTTGACGAAGACGCGTCCGAGCTCATCGAGCGCAGACGAATCATCGGCGAGGTCGCGGGCCCGCACGAGGCGCGCGAGGTTCGCGACATCCTTCGAGTACTTCGCGTGGTCGCCGAAGACGGCGCCGCGTTCGAAGCCGAGAGTCGACATCGCGACAGCCCAACCGCCAT
The DNA here is from genome assembly GCF_042677105.1 of Microbacterium koreense. Lineage (NCBI taxonomy): Bacteria > Bacillati > Actinomycetota > Actinomycetes > Micrococcales > Microbacteriaceae > Microbacterium > Microbacterium koreense. The sequence continues at coordinate 1,014,167 of NZ_JBHTIM010000001.1, read as the reverse complement.
CGATCTCGCCGACGACGTTTTCGACGGGAACCCGCACGTCCGTGAAGAAGATCTCCGCGAAGCCGCGGGTTCCGTCGACCATCGTGAGCGGCCGGACCTCTACACCCGGCGAGCGCAGGTCGATACACAGGAACGTGATGCCGTCGTGCTTGCGGCGGCTCTCCTCGACGGGCGACGTGCGAACGAGGGCGAAGATCCAGTCGGAGTAGGCGCCCATCGACGTCCAGATCTTCTGCCCATTCACGACGAACTCGTCACCCTCGCGGTTGGCCCGCGTCCGCAGGGACGCGAGGTCGGAGCCGGACTCGGGTTCGCTGAAGCCCTGGCACCAGATCGTGCGGCAGCTTAGGATGTCGGGGATCCAGCGCGCGCACTGCTCAGGTGTCCCGTGTTGCATGAGCACGGGTCCGAGGAGGTAGAGCCCACCCATGTTGATGCGCTCGGGGGCGCCGGCACGGTAGTACTCCTCGCCGAACGCGATGGAGCGCAGCAGTCCTGCATCCCGCCCGCCGTACTCCGCTGGCCAGTCGATCGCGGCATAGCCGCCCTCGTAAAGCACACGCTCCCACTCCCGATGGGCGGCGAACCCCTCGGGATCGGTCCACGAGGTCAGCGGAGCAGCGGGGACGTGCGAGGCCAGCCATTCGCGCACCTCCTGGCGGAAGTCGTCGAGTGATGCGGTGTCTTCGCTCATGCGGCAAGCTCCAGGATTCGCGACGCCGTCGCCAGCGTCTCGTCGTACGATCGGGCGTCGGTGCGAAGCGAGACGTTGACTCCGTCGGCGCCGAGGCGCGCGTAGCCTTCGACGACCGCGGGAAGAGCCTCGAGGTTTCCGCTGAAGCGGAGTCCGGCGATGACGTGCTGATCGGCGAGGTCGCGGCCGCTCCCAGCGACCTTCCGGGCATACGTCGCGTGGTGCTCCGCGAACTGCGGCAGTGTCAGATTCCAGGGATACCACCCGTCGCCGACCTGCGCGGCGCGGCGGATCGCTGCGGGTGAGTGCCCACCGACGAGCATCCGTGGAGTAGCACGCACGGTTCCCGGACGCTCGGCGGCATCCTGCGACCACCTCGATCTCAGGTCGACCATCATGTCCTCGTTGCGTCGCCCGCGAGAGGCGAAGTCGGTCTCGCAGGCCTCGATCTCCTCGGACGACCAGCCCACACCGACACCGAGGTCGAATCGGTCGCCCGTCAGTTCGCCGACAGTCAGCAGCTCGCGCGAGATCATCGCCGGATTGCGCAACGGAAGAAGCAGGACAGAGCTGCCGAAGCGGATCCGCGTCGTCGCGCGGCTCACCTGCACGGCGGTCTGGAAGAGGTCGAGCAGGCCTTGATCGTCGGAGACCTCGACGCGAGGCTTGCCGTCCACCGTCGCGTTGTGCACTTCGGACCGCGTCGGGTCTGCCGCCGACGGCGCGGAGGGATACGGATACTCCGACTCGTACTGGTCGAAGAAGAGGATGTGCTCCGGCAGCCAGATGCCCGCGAATCCGAGGTCTTCCGCCGTCTGCGCGAAGCTCCGGATGAACTCCGCATCCCGCTCCGGGCTCCCGTCGAAGAGATCGACGATCCCGATCTCGAGGGGGCGTCCTTTCACCGTCATCGCCACCATGTCAGGCCACCAGGGTTCGAACGTCGTCAGGAGTCGGCACTTCATCGAAGTAGCCGACCACCTCGTCGACGCCGAGATCGGGGGCGGACCCGCGCGCGCGGTCGACCTCTGTCGCGGGGACCACCCACGTCCGGCGGACGTCTCCCGCCCGATCGGCAAGGACGTCGTCGAGCACCGAGTTGGCGCGGTCGACATCGTCAGCGGCCGGCGACCAGACGACCCAGCCGTCGGGTGCGCCGCACGACGCCACATACCGAGCGAGGTCCTCAGCTCCGGTCGCGCGCACATGGGTGGCGGGCACGCGGTCCCCCTTCGGCTTCGGCAGCGCGATCGCGCCGGTGAACGAGATAAACGGTCCGGTGTGGGTCGCCCTGCGCTCGGTCCACAATGCCCGCATGGCGCCGATCTGATCAAGCGCGTGCCCGACGTGGTCGTCGGGGTGCGAGCGAAGCGGATCCGTCAGCGCTGAGGGCACGGGCTCGAGATCGACCCCGTGCTCGGCGCGACCCTGGCTGAACCAGTCGAGCGTAGCTATCTGCTTCGCCCGGACCGGTGCGCTGTACAGAGAGGGGATATCACCGGAGACCACCACGCGCAGTCTGCGTGTCGCCGTCGCGACGACCTGCAGGCCGAGCATCGGGTCGTGGCTGCGATCCGCGGCGGCATCCCGATCTCCCAGACTCCACCACGACGCGAGCGCCGTGTCGTCCGCTGCGCGTGCCGCCCTGTCGAGGGCTTCGGCCAACTGCATGTCCTGGGTCGTTCGGAAGCTGCATGCGAGACCTGTCTCCGGTGACATCCTCGTCCTCACTCTCAGTCGTTCCACTCCTCGAGAGTGCCGTCCGCCTGCCACACGAGGTAGACACCCGGGCCGTCGAGGCTCGCCTGTCCGCCGCTGTAGGTGAGGGGGCCGTAGACCGAGTCCTGCGACGTGATCCCCTCGAGCGTCTCCGCGACCTTCTGCGGGTCCGGGTCACCTGCGGCCTTCAGCCCCTGGGCCAGGAGCCACATCGCGGTGTACCCCTGCGCGCCGTACATGTCGGGAATCTCGCCGTACTCGGCCTCATAGGCCTCGACGAACGTGACGGCCTCTTCGTTGGTGTTGAACCCGGCGTGGAACGGCGACATGAAGATCGTGCCCTCCAGGCCACCGCCCGATGTCGTGAACAGCTCTTCGCTGTCGACGCCGTAGCTCGTGAGGAACGGCTGGTCGTAGCCGCGCTCGCGCATGGACTTCGCGAGGAGCGCAGACGGCGTTCCCAGCGTCGAGCCGATGACGGCGTCGGGGTTCAGTGCTTCGATCTCGGTCGCGGCCTGCGTGTAGTTGGTGTCGGCCGCGGATGTCTCGATCGTCTTGAGGATCTCGACGCCGTTGCGTTCGAGCGCTTCCGTCCACACCTTCGCGTCGCCGACCATGCCGTCATTGTCGGCGGTCACGACGACGACGGCCGTCTTGATGTCCTCGCCCGGGACGATGGCGTCGACGAACTGGTCGTACATGCCACCCGGCTCCGACGGCAGGATGACCGACCGGTAGATGTAGGGCGGGTCGGCCAGACCCGCGAGGATCGCGGACGTCACGACGGCGGGCGTGGACTTGTCGGTGATGACGGGCGCGAGCGCGCCGGCCTCCGACGAGAGTCCGCAACACAGGATGCCGGAGGCTCCGTCGGCCGCGTACTGGTTGAACAGGGCGATCGCCTGGGCGGGGTCACCCTTGATGTCGTCGATCTTGAGGTCAATCGTGGATCCCTCGCCGAGGAAGCCGCTCTCGTTTATCTCCTTGACGGCGAGCTTCGCTCCGTCGGCGATCGGGACGCCGGCGAAGGCCGCGGGGCCGGAAAGGATCGCGGGGAAGCCGACGACGTACTCGACGGCCTCGCTGCCCTCCCCGGACGGCTGATCGTCGGAAGCGCATCCGGCGAGCGCGACCAGCGATGCTGCGGCGACCACGGCAACGAGGCCTCGCCTCCGCATTCGGCGTGTGGTGGTGAACTGGAACATCGTCGTCCCTTCTTCGGGTTGTGCTCGGTCATGTGAAGCAAGCACTTGATTTTGACATGAGCGCGAGACGGGCGCAATGCCCTTCGCTAACGATTAGGGTGCGAGAAGCTGAAGATCTTCCGCCTCCCCCCACACAAGGTGCAGTGCCGGCTCTTCGACTTCGGCCTGCCCGCCTCGATAAGTGATCCGGCCGTACACGCTCTCCTGCTCGTCGATCGACGAGAGCGCCTCACCGACCGCGGCCGGGTCTCCCGAGCCCGCATCGAGGATCGCCGTGGCGAGCAGCCACGCGGCCGTATATCCCTGTGCGGCGAACATGTCAGGGGCCGATCCGTACTCGGCCTCGTACGCCATGGAGAAGGATGAACCCAGGTCGTTGACGGGGTAGTCCGCGTGGAAAGGCGTGGGGAAGATCGTGCCAGCCATCGCGCCACCGGACGCATCGTAGGCTGCACGGCTGTCCGCACCGACATTCGAGACGATCGGCCGGTCGAAGCCCCGTTCACGGAGCGCTTTGGCGAGATTGGCCGTCGACGACCCGATCGTGCTGGCGATGACGACATCGGGATCGAGATCGATGATCTGCGTCGCCGGCCCGACGTACGACGTCTCCACTACCGGCACCTCGATGGTCCCGCGCAGCTCGACGTCGTTGCGCTCGAGGCCGTCCGCGTAGATCGACGAGTCCTGCACCATCGCGTCGTTGTCGTTGTTGACCACCATGACAGCCGATGAGTACTCCCCGCCGCCGAACACCGCGTCGAGGAACTCGTCGTACGTGCCTCCGGGTGCCGACGGCACCTCGAAGGGACGGAACAGGTGGGGCGGGTCGGCGAGGCCGTCCAGAATCGACACCGTCACGACGCCCGGGAGCGTGCTGTCGGAGAGGAGAGGCTGCAGGGCGCCCGCTTCGCCGCCGAGTGTGCAGCACAGCACTCCCGCGGCGCCCGATGCCTCCGCTTCACGATAGGCGGCGATCGCCTTCGCGGGATCGCCCGCCGTGTCGACGAACTCGACCTCGATCGTCGAACCGCCGCCGAGGAAGTCGGACTCGTTGACCTCAGCGATCGCCAGTTCGATGCCCTGCGCGACCGGAACCCCGGCGAAGGCTCCGGGACCAGACTGGACGAGAGGAGCGACGACCGAGTAGACGTTGGCGCCGTTGGCATCCTGTTCTGCGGCGCCTGGTGCACACGCGGCAAGCACGACGGCCATCGACGTTGTCGCGACGACCGAGAGGCGCCGGACAGGATTCCGTTTCAAACTCTTCATCATCATTTCCTCACTCATCGCGCGATTCTTCCGCGGTCTGCAGATCCAGACGGCCGCGATCGATCACGACCTCGCCATCATGCGTCACGACCTGGAACGCCGCCCCTTCGTCATCGCGCCACGCGCGGAGTCGCATCGGATCGCCGGGGTAGGCCGGTCGTGCGAAGCGGCCCGAGATCCGCTGGAATCGTGCGACGCTCCCTCCACAGAGCTCCGCGAGCAGCAGTCTCGTCGCGAACCCGTACGTGCACATCCCGTGGAGGATGGGCCGCTCGAACCCTCCTCGCGCCGCGAACGCCGGGTCGGAGTGCAGCGGGTTGCGATCGCCTGTGAGACGGTAGAGCAGTGCCTGATCCGGACGCGTGGCGAACGCGATGTCCGCGTCCGACGCGCGGTCCGGCGTCGCCCACGAAGTGCTCGGCCCCCGCTCCCCGCCGAATCCGCCCGCGCCGCCGAGAAACGCGCCCGTCCGCGTGCGAGCGATGATCCGCTCCGTGCTGGGCTCCCGCAACTCCGTCTCCGTCCACACCATCGCGTGCGGATCCTTGTCCCACATCTCGGTGACGGTCGTGGACACGTCGGCCTCGCCCTCCGGCGTCAACGGTGCCGCGACCTCGATGCTCTGCTCCGCGTGCACCGCCCGCGTGGGGTCGTACACGCCGATGTCGGGAAGGCCCCGGCCGAAGCCGAGCACGACGGCGAAGCTCGGGAGCACCTCCTGCGCGACCCCCGCAGTGTTCTCCGTCGTGAGCGACAGCTCGGCGAGTGTATCCGACTGGCCGGCTCCGACGGCGAGGGCGTAGAGCAGCGACTCCGTCGTGCTCCATCGAACACGCTGAGTCTCGGTCACAAGACCGACGCGAGAGGGATCGAGAGCCATGAGGTCCTCCGTCTTTTCTGGATGCCGGGGGTCAGAGGCCGCGTGACACGGCAACTAGAGAACGGTGGTGCGCGGGCGTTCCGTAAAGGTTTCGGCCGGTCACGACGCGGCGGAAGTGGTGGGACACCTCGTGCTCCCACGTGAAGCCGATGCCGCCGTGCACCTGCACGGATTCGCGCAGCACGTGGAGAGCGGCATCCCCGGCCCGCGCCTTCGCCGCCGACACGGCGAACCGCCGATCGACGGGCCGAGTGTCCGGATCGGCGGCGAGAGCGACCGCCGTGTGGACGGCACTGAGAGCCGTCTGGTGGTCGCCCCACATATCGACGAGCTTGTGCTTGATGCTCTGGAAGGACGCGACTGGCCGCCCGAACTGCTCACGGATGCGGGCGTAGTCAAGAGAAAGGCGGATAGCCCGCTCGGATGCCGCGAGCAGATCGACGCTCGTCAGGAGTGCCCCAATCAGCCAAGCGTCGCGTACCGCCTGCTCGACGCCGTCGCCACGCGCGACGATCTCGGCCTCGACGTGCGCGAGATCGACCGTCGCGAGTCCCCGGCCTGGATCGACGGCGTCCATCGCTGTCCGCGTGATGCCAGACGCCTTCGCCTCGACGCGCGCGAGGACGAGCACACCGTCGGCATCGACCGCGGGGATGAGCAGGACATCGGCATGTGTTCCGCTGTCGACGAAGGTCCTGCGGCCGTCGAGGACGGTACCCGAGGCGGACGATGTCGCGCGCACGCTCGTGTCGAGCGACGCGCCGTGCGAGTCCTCGTGGAAGGCCACGACGGTGGTGAGATCGCCTCCGGCGATCGCGGCGAGAAGCCCCGAGCCGTCATCCGGGTCGACGGACTGCGCGAGGGTGACGGCGACACCGGCGGTGGCGACGAGGGGACCCGACCACCCGCATCGCGCTGTCTCGGCGACGGCCGATGCGAGCTCGACGAGGGTTGCGCCCTGGCCGCCGTGGTCCTCGTCGACGAGAAGGCCGGCAGCGCCGACCTCGTCGACGAGGGCCGCCCAGAGGGCGGGGCGCTCCGCGCCTCCGGTGCGGCTCGTCTCCCAGGGGCTGCGCTCGTCGACGAACCGGGCGAAAACCGGCGTCAGATCCGGGCTGATGTGCGGGAACACGATTGGGTTCTCCTCTCTATCCCGAAACAAGCGCTTGCTTGTAATCGGAGAGTCGGCTTTCGCTGATGCCCTCATGGGCAGGGGACATCTCAGCTCGACCGGCGCACGCCGTCGAGGAGGATGGAGGTCTGGATATCGATGATGTCGTCGATGCTGACACGACCGCGCGGATCGTACCAGCGGATGACGGCCTGCACGGCACCCATTATGGTGCGATACACCATGCGGGAATCGAAGTCAGCGCGCAAAGCGCCGCTGTCCATTCCGTCCTGGATGGTCCGCAGCCAGATCTGCTCGATGTGGCGCTGTCGTTCGAGGATCCCCGGCATGGGACCGACGTACTGCCAGTCGTTCTGGAGGATCGTCAGGTGCTCGCGGTGAGTAACTATGCCCCGAAGCGCCTCTGCGACGAATCGCTCGACTCGATCGACAGGCCCCTCGGCCTGATCAAGAGCCCGCTCGTAAGCACGGATCTGACGGTCGAGGTACTCGATGAGAACCTCCTCGACGATCGCCTCTTTCGAGTCGAAGTAGTAGTAGAGGCTACCCGAGAGCATGTCCGCAGCGTCGGCAACATCTCGCACCGTAGCGACCGAGAAGCCGTTCTCGGCGAAGACCTTCGCTGCTGCCCGGAGGATAACCTCTTTGCGCGCGACACCCGCGGGAGAACCGGTCGAGCGGCGACGGGTCGTTGTCACGGTGCGCTTCCTATCTGTCACTTGTCCGAATTCTGACAAAGACTTTCCGAGCCACGCGCCGACACTCCGGTGGAATACCGAACGCTCACGCTGCTCCGGAGACGATCGTGACGGCACTGACGAGCTCACCCGGACTTCCCCCCTGGTTCTGGATGAGCCCGTACTTCGGCGCAACGACCTGACGGTCCCCCGCTTCGCCGCGAAACTGCAGCCACATCTCGAACATCATCCGCAGCCCGCTGGCGCCAACAGGGTGCCCGAAGCTCTTGAGACCTCCGTCCACATTGACGGGAAGCGCCCCACCACGGTCGTACCGACCATCCAGCACGTCGCTCCACGCCGTACCCCGCGCGGAGAAGCCGAGCTCCTCCATAAGCACGAGCTCCGTGGGAGTGAAGCAGTCGTGCACCTCGGCGAGCGAGATCTGGGATGCCGGGTCCGTGATGCCCGCCTGCGCGTATGCCTGGCGCGACGAGACGGCCGCCTCCGACAGGTCGGAGTAGTCGTAGTCGCTGTCGTGCCTGCCGGTGCCCGCTCCCGCGTCGAGTGCTAGAGCGTGGATATAAAGGGGGCGGTCCGTGTACTTCAGGGCGTCCTCGGCCCGCACGATGATGGCCGCCGCGGCGCCGTCGGCGACGCCGGAGCAGTCGAAGACACTGAGGTTCCCCGCGAGTGCGGGCGCCGCGGCGATCGTCTCCTTCGAAATCTCCTTGCGGAACTGCGCACGCGGATTGAGAGCACCATTGCCGTGGTTCTTCCAAGCGATGTGTGTCATCGCCTCCTTGACTCGCTCCTCAGATACGCCGTACCGCTGCGCGTACGCCGGCACGATCATCGAGTACATCGCGGGTGCGCTCAGGACGGCCGGGGTGCCGTCGTTCGGGATGCTCGGCATCTCGAGGCCCGAGTATCCGGCATCCTTGAGTTTCTCGCCGCCGACTGCCATGACGACGTCATAGGCGCCGGACGACACGGCGAAGCATGCATTGCGGATCGTCTCCGATCCTGTCGCGCACATGTTCTCGACCCGCGTGACGGGTTTGTGATGGATATTGAGCGGCCTCGTCAGCGTGAGCCCGGAGACGCCCGAGACCATCGAACCGAGCCAGAAGGCGTCGATGTCCTGCACGTCGAGCCCTCCCGCCGATGCGAGGGCTCCGTGCGTCGCCTCGACGAGCAGGTCGTCGACGTCACGATCCCAGTGCTCGCCGAAACGCGTGCACGCCATCCCCACGATGGCGACGGGATTCTTGAGCGCGTGTGCTCCCATCAGTCGTCCTCCTTATCGAACGGGCGGACCTTCCACACGTAGTTGCGTACACCATTGCCGCCGACGCCGGCCAGGCGGAACGTCGCGCGGACGCGGTCGCCGATCTCGAATGCCCGGCCCACGGCATCCGCCATTTCGAACTCGAATCGGCCGCCGCCCTCGAAGTCGACCGCGACCACCTTGGCGGGCAGCTGCACCGACTCCGACAGCCAGTCGTCAGTGAATGTCGCGACCCGGCCCGGCACATCGACCATGGAGACGGAGCGGAAGCCGTCCGTCGCAGAGCACCGCAGGCACACGCGACGGGGCGGGAGGTTGCGGTACCCGCACGACGTGCACTCACCTGCGACAAAGGCGAACTTCCACCCGGCGCTGCGCCGGGATGCGGGAGGCACGGGAGGGCGCACATCGGGTCGACGAGCCGGTTCGCGCGGGAGGAGCCCGCGCCAGTTCAGGAAGTCGCCGTACGAGACGCCGTAGCCGCCGGCGAGGGAGTCGGCGACTCCGTCGCGCTCGCGCCGCGCGTGCCGGGGAGTCGTGCGGAAGACGACGGCGTCGGCGCCGTCCGCGGCCGTCACGACGAGCACCGTCTGCTCGGGACCGGCGGCGTCGAGGACGGCACTCAATCGCAGACCAACATCGGCCGCGCCGGCGAAGCCGACCCCTGCGGAGGCGGCCGCGGCGAGCTGTTCGGGTGCGAAGCCCTTCTTCACGACGGCACCGGATCGTGCGTGCGGAACGCTGATGACGACGTGGTCGACGCGCGCTGCATCCAGACCCGCCCGATCGAGTGCCTCCTGCGCCACGCGCTGCATAAGAGGAACGTACTCCTCCGTGCCGAAACGCTCCTCCCATGTGCGCGTGCGCACGGCGCCGGGTTCGCGCCAGCGCTCGAGGAACTCGCTCGTGACGGATGCCTCGGAGACGAGCTCCGCGATGGGGTCGTCGCCGACGACGAAGGCGGCGGCCCCGTCCGATCCGGCCGTCTCGTCGCTCGAGCCGGGGAGCCCGTAGCGGATGTCGCTCAGGACGACGAGCGCGGAGCCACTGTCGAGGCCCGCGCGAAGCGCTCCGATGCCGCTACGGAGCGCTCCGCCGACGTCGTATGCGCCGACGGAGTCGGGGAGGCCGGAGGCGACGGCGACCGTGGTCGCGTTGGACTTTTCGAGGTAGGCCGGCCGACTGGTCGCGAACCACAGAGTGCCAACGGCGCTCGAGCCGCGGAGCGCGGGGCGTGCCGCGTCGACCGCCATGGTTGTAGTGTCCTCGTCAAAGGATGCGACCGGGCGTCGCCCCTTGGCCCGTGCGCCCATGACGGTCGACGCCTCGGCCAGGTCGAGCCGCGGTGCGGGCACGTAGGCGCTGTAGCTCTCAATGCCGACCACGGCACTCCCTCCGTTGGGTAAAGACGTTTAAATCAAGCACTTGCTTTGCTAGCATACGAACACCATCACGGGAACGCAACCGATGGCAGAACGGACTGCCCGAGGGAGGACCATGACGAGCGTGAGCGAGACGGAGTTCCGAAGCGAGGTGGAATCGGCGATCGCCGCCTTCGCCGCACGCCGCGTCGCCGACGACGCAGACGGCCTGCGCGACGACCGGGTTTCGGTCGTCGCCGAGCGATCCGAAGGTGAGGCGGAGGAGCTGGACGCCCTTCGGCGCTACCGCGCGCACCTCGCCGAGAGAGGCCTCGCCTGGGTCGACGGCCCCGCGGCGTACGGCGGACGCGCTCTTCCCGCGGCCTATGCCGAGATCGTGCGCGAACTCGAAGCGGGTTTCGTCCTCCCCGACGACGGGTATCTCCGCTTCAGCGTCTCCACCCTCTCCCCCACTCTCCTCGAGCACGGGACGCCCGCGCAGCAGGCTGAGTTCCTCCCGCATCTTCGCACCGCCGAGCTCATCGCGTGCCAGCTCTATAGCGAGCCGGGCGCAGGATCCGATCTGGCCGGGCTGTCGACCCGTGCCGTCCGCGACGGCGACGGCTGGCGGATCACGGGACAGAAGGTGTGGAGCTCAGGCGCACACTTCAGCGACCTCGGACTGTGCATCGCACGCACGGACCCCGAGGCACCGAAGCACGCCGGCCTCACGACCTTCCTCCTCGATATGCGGTCGGAGGGGATCGAGGTGCGTCCCATCCGTCAACTGACGGGCGGGGCGTCGTTCGACGAGGTCTTCCTCACCGACGTCTACGTGCCCGACTCTCGCCGCATCGGCGACGTGAACGCGGGCTGGAAGGTCGTCGTGACATCGCTCCTGAATGAAAGGTCCGCGATCGGGCGGGAGGTCGGCGTCGACGACGCCCTCGTCGAGCGCCTCGTCGATCTCGCGCGCACGTCGCAGGATCCCGTCGATGACCGCACCCGCGACGCCGTCGCCGACGTCGTCGTCCGGGCGTGGGCGACAAGGCTCACGACAGAGCGCCTCCTCGGCGATGGCGCACCGGGCCCCGAGCTGTCGCTCGCCAAGCTCCTCACGACGGACCTGCTCACCCAGATGAGCGACGTCGCCTCCGACATCCTGCAGGCGGGCCATGTCGCGGAGACGGGCGAATGGGGTACGTACGCGTGGTCGGAACTGACGCTCGGGCTCCCGGGCCTGCGGATCGGCGGCGGCACGGACGAGATCCTCAAGAACACGATCGGCGAGCGAGTGCTCAACCTTCCGAAGGATGCGCGATGAAGATCGATATGGGCCTCATCGGCGCGTCGGGGGCGGAGTGCGGTCCCCTCGCTGCGACGGCGGAAGCGCGCGGCTTCGATGCCGTCTGGGCGAGCGAGAGCGTGACGGATGCGTTCCTGCAGTCCCAGGCCGCGCTCTTGAGCACCTCGAGGCTGACGGTCGGAACCGCGATCGCCGTCGCGTTCGCGCGCAACCCGATGTCGGCGGCCTACGCCGCATGGGACCTGGCCGGAATGTCGGGTGGGCGGTTCGTCCTCGGATTGGGGAGCCAGATCCAGGCGCACATCGAGCGTCGCTTCTCGATGCCGTGGTCGGCGCCCGCGACCCGCATGCGCGACTACCTGCTGGCGCTCGACGCGATCTTCGCGGCATGGCGAGACGGCACGAGACTGGACTACCGCGGCCCGATCTACCAGCACACGCTCATGACGCCCGTGTTCACTCCGCACCACCACGACCATCGCATCCCCGTCATGATCGCCGCCGTCGGCGAGCGCATGACGGCGCTCGGCGCGGAGCTCTGCGACGGCCTCCTCCTCCACGGGATGACGACGACGGGATACCTCGACCAGGTGACGCTCCCCGCGGTGGAGCGTGGCCTGTCGGCATCCGGTCGGGAACGCGACGCCGTCGAGCTCTACGTGCCCCTCTTCATGGTCATGGGCGATACGCAGGAGGAGCGGGATGCCGCAGCCCGAAAGACACGCGAGCAAATCGCCTTCTACGCCTCGACGCCTGCCTACGTGAAGGTGCTCGAGAGCGTCGGGTACGAGAACCTCCAGCCGGAGCTGCAATCGCTGTCGCGCGAGGGCAGATGGGCTGACATGGCCGACCTCATCGACGACGGTCTGCTGAATGCCATCGCCCTCACGGGGCGTCCGGAGGACATGCCCGATCTCTGCCGTGAGCGCTTCGGCGGCCGGGTCGACCGGGTCTCGTCGTACTTCGGGTGGCCCGTGGACGACTCCGATCGGCTCGCCGAGATCCTCGCGCGCTTCCACGACGAGCCCGCCGCGCACCCCGAGGAGAAACGCGCATGAGCAGAGTGACACCCGAGCAGATGGTGGCAAGGGCGGAGATCGCCGACACCCTGAACGCCTATAGCCGGGGTGTGGACCGCCGCGACATCGACCTGCTGGCCGATCTCTTCACGATCGACGCCACCTTCGACTACGGCCACGGCAATGTGACTCAGGGACGGGGCAATCTGCGCGGGCTCTTCGTCGCCGCGACCGGCAAGTACACCGCCACAAGCCATCACGTCTCCACGATCAACTACCTGCGCGTGGACGCGGCGAGCGCGACGACCATCACGTACGTTTACGCGTTCCACGACAGCGGCGACGCGCACTTCCACGTGTGGGGATGCTACGAGGACGAGCTCGTCGACGACGGCGACCGGTGGCGCATCGCGGCCCGGCGGGTCAGGCCCGCCGGAGCGAAGACGACGACCTCCGAGGCCCTCCCCGACCGCTTCGAGCGCTATGCGAGGCCAGAGCCCAGGTGACGCGCGGCCTCAGAGCGGCAGTTCGTAGACGTCGAAGGCGTGCTGCGTGTCGCAGTACTCGCGTGCCTCTCGGATGAGCCCGTACGGATCGAGGCGCAGCACGAAGGCGTAGCGATTCTGATGGATGCGGTCCTTCGCGCGCGGCGCCCTTCGCTCACGCCCTCGACGCACACGGGTCCGGACGCCGCGCGTCGTCGTCGACGACGATCCGGCGCGTCGATCCGCAGGCCGTCGTGGTAGGACTCGCGGAGTCCGGGGATGCGCGCGGCGCGCTGCGATACGAGGACCTTCCCGACGACGAGCATCTCGGGGACCTCGTCGACGGCCCCTTCGGGGTCCGACCACCGGAGGTCCGCTCCGCCGTCGGCCCACCACTTGGCATACGGTGTGGACAGCGCCCGGAACGCTTCCTCATCCGCCGCCGTGATCGCCGCCGTCAGCGCTCGCCCCACGCCCGCCGCCGCATCCTGATCCTGATCCTGATCCCCGATGGTCGCCCCCCTTCCCGGTCGGCCGATCGGCGGCGTCGGGGAACGGCGGGCGGTCGAGGTCGGTGCGGCGGTCGAGATTGCGGCCCTCGAAGACGGATGCCGCATGGCGGGTGTCGAGATACTCGCGCACCTGAGCGACCCGGCTGTCGGCGACACGGATGACGAAGCACTACCGATTCCGGTACGGGCGCTCGCCCGGGAACATCCCGCCGCTGGCGACCTCGAGCACCGCCACGTCACCGCCGGCGAACCCACGGCGCCCCCCCCTGCCGGCGGGTCGGCCGTCTCACGGGCGTCCATGTCGCCGTGCAGGGGCCAGTGGCGCTCGCCGGTCTTGGCCGAATCATCCCGCCGCCCGGTCGGGCCCGTGTCGACCCACCACGTCGCGCCCGGCGCCAGCCATAATCGCGCGCCTTCCGCGTCGTTGGCGTCGAGGGCATCCATGAACCCACGAGCGATCTGAAGCGTCTCCCCGCGTGTCATCCGAGCTCTCCCTTTGCCGGCGATCGCATCGTCGCGCGGCTGTCGAGCGGATGCTTGACACGCTCGACCGTGTCACACGGCGGCCGTGAGGCAAGCATCGGGGTGCTCTCGAGCCCCGCGCGTTGCGTAGATCAAGCACTTGCTCTACAGTCGGATCACCGTCAATGATGCCGACCGAGGACACTCATGATCCCGACTTCCCGACGCCGCGAGCTGCCTGCCTCCGTGGCCTCTGCGCACCGGGCGGCACGGCGATGACCGGCCGCTTCAGCGGCCAGGTCGCGTACGTCCTCGGTGGCGGCAGCGATGGCCCCGCCCGCAGCGGCGAGAGCCTTCCGATGGGCAACGGCCGCGCGATCGCGATGCGCCTGAGTGGCGAGGGCGCCACCGTCGTCGTCGGCGACAAGATCCTCGAGCGTGCGCAAACCACCGTCGCGCACCTCGACGGACCGGGGCTCTCCGTCGAGGTCGATGCGTCGGATGCGGCATCATGCGCAGCCGCTGTCGCCGTCGCCGCAGACTTCTTCGGTCGGCTCGACATCGTCGTCTGCAACGTCGGGGTATCCGGACGCGAACCGCTCAAGGTCCAGTCGCTCGAGGACTGGACCTTCGCGAGTGACGTCAACGTGCGCTCGCACTGGCTCACGGCGCAGGCGGCACTGCCGGGAATGCTCGACAGCGGAAGCGGCACCTTCGTCTTCGTCGGCTCGACCGCCGGCATCCTCAGTAGCAGACGATCACTCTCGTACGAGGCGACGAAGGCCGCACAGCTCGCCGTCATGCGCCACGTCGCCGTGCGCTACGCCGATCGCGGCATCCGCTCCAACGCCGTCGTCCTGGGCAACATCGACTCGGCCCTCGTCCGCCGGGAGTTCGGAGAGGACGGATCGATGGCCCGCGCACAGGTCGTGCCGATGGCGCGCGAAGGCCGCCCCGAGGAGGCCGCCGCGGCGGTCGCGTTCCTCGCGAGTGACGACGCCGCCTACATCACCGGCCAGAGTCTCGTCGTCGACGGTGGTGTCAGCGCCGCCTGGCCGGTTCCCCGACCGTGACGACGACCACCCCGACGAAGGAGCTCTCGTGAACAGCGACGCAGTAATCAACGGTGTGGGGATGCACCCGTTCGGCAAACACCTCGACCTGTCGATGAAGGACATGGCGCGAGTCGCCGTCGACGCGGCCCTCACGGACGCCTCCATCGGTGTGCCGGACGTGCAGGCGGTGTTCTTCTCCAACGCGCTGGCGGGCCTCATCACGGGGCAAGAGTGCATCCGCGGCGAGGTCACGCTGTACCCGCTCGGTCTTGCCGGCATCCCGATCCACAACGTCGAGAACGCGTGTGCGTCCGGCGGCAACGCCCTCCACCTCGCGTGGATGGCGGTCGCCTCGGGCATGTACGAGACTGTGCTCGCCGTGGGCGTCGAAAAGACGAACCTCGAAGACCGACAGCGCACCTTCAGCGCGTACGCCGCTGGGATGGACGTCGAGGAGGGGTTCGCGACGGGCGACGGGGCAGGCCAGGAGCGAAGCCCCTTCGTCGATCGACAGGCGCGCCTCGCGTCGATGCTGTTCGAGGAGCGGGGCGTCACGATGGAGGGCCTCGCCCGCGTCGCCTCCCGGTCGCTCGAGGCTGCACGTCTCAATCCCTACGCGCACCGGCGCTTCGGCGGCACACCGGAGGACGTGCTGAACGCCAGGGTGGTCGTCGACCCCCTCACCGTCCTCATGAGCTCCCCCATCAGCGACGGCGCGGCAGCCGTCGTCGTCACGAGCAGACGCGAAGTCGCGCGTTCGGCGCGCGCCGTGCCGATCCTCGCGTCGCGCATGGCGACGCGCCCACCCAAGGACCAGCCGGACGCGCCCAACGCGGTGCAGGCCTCCGCCGGTCTCGCCTACGAGCAGTCGGGACTCGGACCCGAGGACATGGACCTCGCCGAAGTGCACGATGCCTCCGTCGCCTACGAGTTTATGGCGTGGACCGACACGGGTCTCTGCGCTCCCGGCGACGAGCAGCGCTGGGCGATGGAAGGTGTCACGGATGCCGGCGGATCCATGCCCGTCAACCGCTCCGGTGGTCTCGTCGGACGTGGTCATGCGCTCGGAGCGAGCGGTCTCGCGCAGGTCCACGACGTCGTGCAGCAGCTCCGGGGCGAAGCGGGCGACCTCCAGCTCGCCGATCCTCAGCGCGCGCTCGTGCAGATCGGCGGCGGCGTCGTCGACTGGCTCACGGCCGCCTCGAGCGTGCACATCCTCGGGAAGGGATGACCCGTGACCGCTGACCTCGTCATCGACGCCCACATGCACGTGTGGGATCCGTCGTGGCTGCCCGAGGGACTGCGTCTGGCATGGGCGCGGCAGGGCGCCGGACGCCGGTTCCCCGAGCGCGACCCGCAGGATCTCCTGCCACGCGTCGCGACGGGAGAGAGCGACCCGGATGCCACCATGACGATGCGGGCGTTCGATCGCGCCGGCGTCGCGGGGGGCCTCATACCCGTCGTCGACTGGACGATCGTGGGCCGCCCCGCCGGAGAGCACCTGCCGATCGGCCGCTTCAACCGGCAGTACGAGGAACTTTGCACCACGCACGAGGGACGCCTGTTCTTCGCCGCCGGGATCGATCCACGGCACGACGACGCGCGCGAACTGTTCGAGGCATCCGTCGCACACCCGCACTGCCGCGGCGTCAAGCTATACCCCGCCGCAGGGTGGGACCTGCGCGACCCCGCTCACGGCTGGCTTTTCGAGGCACTCGTCGAGCGCGAACTCCCCGCCGTCATCCACTGCAGCCCGCTCGGCGGCGACCCCCTTCAGACCGTCCGCTCGCGCCCCGCCGAAGTCGCGGCGCTGCTCGCGCAACATCCCACTCTCCGCGTCTCGTTCGCGCACGCTGGGATCGAGGCCTGGTGGGCCGAGGCCCTCGACTGCGCGACGGGATGGCAGCACGCCTACCTGGAGCTGTCGCTGTGGCAGCGCCTCGCGGCCCGCGACTACCGCGAGTTCCGCCACCGCGTGCGGCTCATGCGCGATCAGCTCGGGGCGCACCGCCTCGTCTTCGGCTCCGACATCGTCCGCGGAGTCAAACACGATCCTGAGGGCGAGGATCTCGCCCGCTGGGTGGACATGGCGCGTGGTCTCGCCGCACCCTATGAAGGCGACCCCGCCGTGCTCTCACGCGAAGAGCTCGCGCTCTTCGTCGCCGACAACGCCGTCCGGCTGTTCGATCTCAAGGAGTTCGCATGAGTGCCAATCTCGGTCAGCTCTTCGCCAACGCGGGTGAGCGATTCCACGACAACATCGCCATCGAGTCCTGCGGTGAGCAGCGGACCTTCGGCGACGTCATCGAGAGGGGATGGCGGCTCGCCCACGCGCTGCGCGACAGGGGACTACCGCCAGGGTCCCGCGTCGCAGCGCTGCTCGGCAACCGCGTCGAATCGCTTGAGGTGTACGTCGGTCTCGCGCTCGGCGGCTTCACGACCGTGCATGTCAACGATCGCCTCACGTCGGCAGAGGTCGACTACGTCCTGGTCGACTCCGGCGCGACGGCGCTCATCAACACCGATACCGCCAACGCCATCGCCGAAGGCGTCTCGTGCCACGGTCAGCTCACAGCATGGCTCACGATCCAGGGCGATCCCCCACAGGGCGCGGAGTCGTTCGACACCGCACTCGATGCGGCATCCGATACCCCTCTGCCCATCGACGCCGAACCCGAGGACATCGCCCTCATCGGCTACACGAGCGGCACGACGGGGTTCCCAAAGGGCGTGCTCGTGAGCCACCGGGCCGTCGTGAACTGCATCAAGCTCGTCCCGTTCGCGTACCGCCTGCCGCTGCAGGGCCACGCTGCCTTCCCCGGCGGCTGGTCGTTCGTCTCGGCGCTCTGGGGCGTCATCTTCCCGCACTTCTACACGGGCGGCACGGTGTCGTTCATCCCCGGCGCGACACCCGACGAGCTGGGCCGGCACATGGTCGTGCGCGGGTCGACGTTCACGCTCGGCCTCACGCCACTCATCCCCGGCCTCCTCGAGGCGATCCGCCTCCACCCCGCCGCCCTCGACACGCTGCAGTCGGTCCTGCACTCGGGCGGACCGCTTCCGCCCGAGTACGCCGAGAAACTCGTCGGGGTCATCGGAGATCGACTCGTCGAGACCTACGGAATGACGGAGGTCGTCGGGCCCATCACGATCACGAACCGCTCCGACTACCGCGCAGGCGGCCCCGAGCACATCTTCGAGTCCGTGGGGCGGCCCCTTCCCACCTCCTCCATGCGCGTCGTCGATGCAGAGGGGCGGACGCTCGTCCCCGGTGAGATCGGCGAGCTCGTCATCTCGGCGGACACGATGTTCTCGGGATACCACAACGCCCCCGAGAAGACCGCAGCGGTCCTCCGTGACGGTGAGTACTTCACGGGTGATCTCGGGTACCGCGATGAGCAGCACTATTACTACCTCACAGGGCGCGCCCAGGATCTCATCGTGAGCGGCGGAGCCAACGTGTACGCCGCCGAGGTCGAACGGGTCCTGCTCCTCATGGACGAGATCGTGGATGCCGCGGTGTTCGGCCTCCCCGACGAGCGCTGGGGTGAGGCCGTCTCGTGCGCGCTCGTGATGGCTGCGGAGTCCACCGTCACGCACGACGACATCCGCACCTTCACGCGCGGACACCTGGCGGGATACAAGAAGCCCGTGCACATCTTCGTCGTCGATCAGCTGCCGCGGAACGCCGGGATGAAGGTCATGAAGCATGTGCTCAAGGAGCAGTTCGCGTCACGCATCGAGAGCGAGCGGGTGGACGAGCGGAAGGTGGGCGCATGAAGCTCGGGATCAGCGAACTGTTCACGGGATCCGACGCGCGCGCCGGATCGTGGTCGACCGATGCCGCTCAGCTCATCGAGGAGATCGGGTTCAACTCGGTCTGGCTTCCCGAGCACGTCGTGTTCTTCCCCGAGTACCGCTCGCAGTATCCGTACGAGTCAGGCGGCGCGCAGGAGGTGAACCGGTTGCTCGGGGTCATCGACCCGCTCGTGCTCGCCTCGAGCATCGGCACCGCGACGAAGACCCTCCGGATCGGCACATACGTCTTCGTCGTGCCGCAACGGAACCCCGTCATCACGGCTCGCCAGGTCGCGAGCATCGACCAGCTGAGCGGAGGCCGGTTCGAGTTCGGAGTCGGCGTCGGTTGGGCCGAGGAGGAGTACGCGGCTCTCGACGTGCCCTTCGCTCGTCGCGGCGCCCGCATGAACGAGTACCTCGCCGCGATGCGTGCCCTTTGGGCGTCCGACGAGCTCACGGAGTTCTCGGGCGAGTTCGTCGACCTCCCGCCCCTGTACTGCTTCCCGAAGCCCGCCCAGCCCCGTCTTCCCATCATCGTCGGCGGCAACAGCGACGCGTCGCTGCGCCGCATCGTCGAGTACGGCGACGGATGGGCCGGCTACAGCCAGACGTTCGATGACATCGAAGCGTTCATCGCAAAGCTCTCGACGGCGATGGAGGCCGCGGGCCGGCAGATGTCGGAGCTCTCCCTCAAGGTCGGCCGGCGCAGCAAGGGCAAGACGGAGAAGGACTGGGAGGACGACCGCGCCTACATCGAGCAAGTGATGGCTCTCGGGATCGACGAGGTAGTCGTCTCGCCTCGGATCGGCGACGAGAACTACGAACGGGACATGCGGCGCTACGCCGAGATCATGGACCTCTGACCGCGATGGCCGCGCCTCGAGCGTCGACCGTCTCCTCGCGGAGAACGCTATCGGCGAGCGCTCTTGGAACACTGCCGCGGCGTGGATCGGGGGGTGCCTCGCGCGCGCTGAGCGCGTACCACCCCGCCGGCGTCGATCACCACGGCACGTGGGACGGCGTCGCGCGCGAACACCTCCCGGCGACGCTCGAGCGCCTTCTCTAACGCACGGCGTCGACGGAGCACCTGCCGGGGCCGTCGACGTTCGAACGGTTCGACGATGACACCTGCGCGTGGAGTCGAACATGTTCGCGCTGCACGAGGTCGCGGGCGACGCGAACGATCGAGCAGCTGCACGGCCGGCACCTCGACGTGTTTACGCGCATCGACGGCGACGGGCGCATCGGGGAACACACTTTGGTCCACGATCTGGACGTCGCGGACGTCGACGCCGCCACCGCGTACCCTCCCGGGGTCTTCACCCACGGAGGGCGAGGCACCGGCGATCCGTCAGGGCGGGGCTGACTCCGGGGGGACGGTCGGATCGCCGACGCCTCGCGATGTCGCGCCTCAGGTTCCGGCGTCGATGGCGGCCTCGGCGCTCAGCATCCCGACGAGCACCTCGAACTCCCGCTGGAAGGAGACCATCACCTGAGCGCCGGCGGGGTCGTTCAGGGTGGCCCAGTTTTCGCGCACGTCTTCGGGGGTCAACGCTGCCGAGAAGTAGCCGGGCGTCTGCGCGATGACGACACGCGCGACACGGCCGCCGCCGACGTTGTATACCTCGCCGGTCGTCTCGCACGCCTCCGCGCTCAGCCACGCGACGACGGGCGAGACGAGGCTCGGGTCGAGCCGGTCGGCGTATTCGCCGAGGAGGTTCTCGGTCATGCGCGTGCGCGCGCCGGGTTCGATCGCATTGACGTGGATGCCGTGACGGGCACCCTCGATCGCGAGCGTCTTCGTCACGCCCCAGATCGCGGCCTTCGCCGCGCCGTAGTTCGCCTGCCCGAAATTGCCGAAGATGCCGGCGGCCGAGGTCGTGTTGACGATGCGCCCGTAGCCTTGCTCCACCATGGCGGGCCACGCAGCCTTGCTCATCCAGACGGTGCCGCCGAGATGGACCGCCAGGACGGGATTCCACTCCTCTTCCGTGAGCTTCGCGAAGGACTTGTCGCGCAGGATGCCCGCGTTGTTGACGAGGATGTCCAGGCGGCCGTACATCGAGGTCGCCAGTTCGACGATGCTGGTCGCGCCCTCAAGGGAACTCACGTCGTTCGTGTCCGCGACGGCCGTTCCCCCGGCCGCGCGGATCTCCGCGACGACCTGCTCCGCGGGCGAGGCCTCATCGGAGCTCCCGTCGAGCGCACCGCCCCGATCGTTGACGACGACCGTCGCACCCCGAGAGGCCAGCGCGAGCGCGTGTGCGCGTCCGAGGCCGCGGCCCGCACCGGTGACGATCGCCACACGTCCGTCGAGACTGATTTCGCTCATGTGTTCCTGCTCCTTGTCGTGGGGTCGGTGGCGTGCGGTCAGCCGAACAGCGCCGACATTACCTCGGCGCTGGCCCTGACCTCGTCGGCGGTACCGTGCGAGACGATGCTCCCGCGCTGCATGACGTAGACTTCGTCGCTCACCTCGAGGGCGAGCTCAGCGTTCTGCTCGACGAGAAGGATCGTCGCGCCACTGTTGTGGAGCGTCTCGATCGTCTCGAAGAGGATGTCGACGATCGAGGGCGCGAGCCCCATGGAGGGCTCGTCTAGCAGGAGCACCTGCGGCTGGGTCATGAGCGCGCGGCCGAACGCGAGCATCTGCTGCTCACCGCCGCTCAGCGATGCGGCGAACTGATGCTTGCGGTCTGCGAGGCGCGGGAACAGCTCGAACACGCGGGCGAGCTCGTCCTTGCGCTCCGCCCGGGTCCCGCGACCGCTGTAGGCCGAGAGCTCGAGGTTCTCCAGCACGGTGAGCGGCGGCGCCACCCGCCGTCCTTCCGCGACGAGCGCCACGCCGGATCGCACGACACGGTGGCACGCCCAGCCCGTGATGTTGCGGCCGCCCACCGTCACCGTCCCGCCGGACGGCTTGTGGAGCCCCGCGATGGTGTTCAGGGTCGTGGTCTTGCCTGCCCCATTCGAGCCGATGAGGGCGACGAGGGTGCCTTGGGCCACCTCGATGTCGACCTCACGAACCGCCGGGATCGCGCCGTACCCGGCGGAGAGTCGCGATACGCGCAGCATCGGATCGTTTCCCAAAGTAGGCCTCCTTCACGTCTTCCTGTTCCAGGCACCAGGTCGGTGGCCCTTCCGCGAGGAGGGCACCCGAGTTCATGACGGAGACGGACTCGCAGAACTCTTCGACCAGTCGCATGTTGTGTTCGATGAGGATGAGGGTCAGCCCGGCGTCCTTCAGTTGCACGAGGAGCTGGCCGATCTGCTCGGATTCGACGTCGTTCATTCCCGCGGTCGGCTCGTCGAGGAGGAGGATCCGAGGGTCGGTGGCGAGGGCGCGTGCGATCTCGACGCGACGCTGATCGCCGTAGGACAGGGTCTCCGCGAGAGCCGAGTGCGGTGCCGTACACCCGACCATGTCGAGCAGCTCTGCCGCGCGCGCACGGACGGCCTTGCGTTCCTTGCGCTCGATAGGGCTCAGGAAGATCGCTCCCGCGATCGTCGATCGGCGCTGCATGTATGCACCTGCGATGACCGTCTCGATGACCGTGAGTCCGGGGAACAGGCGGATGTTCTGGTATGTGCGGGCGACACCTCGCCGGGCGATGTGGAAGGGTGCCATCCGCGTCACGTCCTCGCCGAACACGTCGATGCGTCCCGAATCCGCGCGGATGAATCCGCTGATCATGTTGAGGACGGTGGTCTTGCCCGCCCCGTTCGGCCCAAGGATGCCGTGCACGCGCTGGCGCGGGACCTTGATCGTGACGTCGTCGACCGCTTTGAGGCCGCCGAAGGTCTTCGTGAGGTCGACGATGTCGACCGCGAGCTCCTCGCCGCTGCCGGTCGTGTCGGTCATGCCCGCGCTCCCGCCGTGATGTCTTCGTGCGAACGGTCTGAGTCGCCATCACCCGGTGCGCCGCCATTGCGCCGGGCCGCCCATTTGGCTCGCAGGAGTCGCATGCGCCGCATGTCGACGAGTCCTCGAGGCATGTAGATGATGATGACGACGAGCAGGACGCCGGTGACGACGCGGTCGTACTCACCCATCGGACCGCGGAGGATTTCGGGGAGGATCGTGAACACGATCGCGCCGACGATCGGACCGAGCCAATAGAAGGCGCCGCCGAGGACGACCGCTGCGAGGCTCACGAACCCCAGGTGCGTGTAGAAGGTGTCGGGACCGATGTACTGCAGGAAGCTCGCCTGCATCACCCCGGCCGCGCCGCCGAGGGCGCCCGAGATGACCATGCCGACGAACTGGATCCGTCGAGGCGACACACCCAGAGTCTCGGCGACGGCGGGGTCTTCGCGCACGGCGTCCGCGGCGAGGCCGAAGCGCGAGCCGCCGAGCCTGGCCATGATGTATCCCGCGACGACGAGCGTGCCGATGAGCCAGAGCCACGTGCCGAGCTCTCCGGGGACGCGCGTACCCGTTGCGCCACCCGTCAGCTCGGGCATATTAAGGATGAGGACGCGGCCGATGAGCACCATCGCGATCGTCGCCATCGCGAGGTAGTGGCTCTCGAGTCTGATCAGCAGCGCCGCCGTGATCGCCCCGACGACAGCCCCCAGCACGATGCAGACGAGGAAGGCGACGGCGGGCGGTAGCCCGAGCGACGAGACGACGTAGGCGAAGGTGAAGGCGCTGAACGCCCCGAAGAAGACGGGCGCAAGGCTCAGGACGCCGGTCCACAGCGACGCGTAGATGGCCAGGGCGAAGAGGGCGCTGACACCGGCGAACTGCAGTGTCGTCAGCCATGCTGCGGTACTCACGAGTGGGTCTCCATAGTCAGACTCGGGGCGTCAGGCTCGGACGAACTGTCGCTCGCGGAAGATGCCCCGCGGCCAGGCGACGAGGACGAGGAGCAGGATTCCGAACGTGATGGCGTCGCGGAATCCGGACGAGATGTACTGGGCGCTCATGACCTCGAGCACCCCGATCGCCACTCCGACGATGGCGGCGCCGCGGATGTCGCCCCACCCTCCGACGACGACGGCCGCGAACCCCTTGAGCAGCAGCGCCTCGCCGAGGCTGAACGAGACATTGTTGTCCGCGAGCGCCGCGAGGACGCCGGCCAGACCTGCGATGGCACCGGCGAGGAACGCGACGGCGATGAGCGTGTTGCGGGCGTTGACGCCGACGATCGTCGCCGACCGAGTGTCGGAGGAGACAGCGCGAACGGCGGCGCCGAAGCGGGTCTTGGTCAGCAGGACGTGCACGCCGGTCACGACGATGACGAGCGCGATGATGCTGTACAGCTGGGCGGGCAGGATCACGAGCCCGCCGATCCGGAACGCCTCGGTCTGGACCGACCCCGCGGGGTAGCTCGTCGCGGACGGGCCCGCGAACGCTTCCGCCACCGTCAAGAGCACGATCCAGATGCCGATGCTCGCGATGATCGGAGCGAATGTCCCCGCCTTGCGTCTGCGCAGCGGCTCGAATGCCAGGACGTCGGCTGCCACGCCCAGGAGCCCCGCGAAAACCACACCGGCCAGGAGCGCGACCCAGAAGTTGACGCCGAACTGTGAGACGAGCCAGTACGACGACAGAGCACCCCACGTGGCGAAGGTGCCGTGGGCGACGTTCAGGATGCCCATGCGCGCCATGATCAACGAGAAGCCCACGGCGAAGATCGCGTAGATCGAACCGAGCGCGACGCCGTTCATCAATTGCTGGATCAGGAGTTGCACGAATGGCCTCTTTCCTGTGCGCTCGTCGGCTCGGATGGAATCTCAATCAAGCGCTCGCTTGACTTCAATGTCAGCGGTCCTAGCCTATTTCATTTGGTACCCGGAATGTCAACCCTCGATTCAGGGATTGTTGCGCATCGATCCGCACGAACACGGGAGACACAAAGGATGAGTCAATCGCTTGCTCGACAATCGCCGATGCGGCCCGTACGCTCCTGCGCAAGAACACCGGGTCGAAGGAGCGCCATGGATCTGCAGTTGAACGATCGAGTCGCCGTCGTCACCGGGGCCAGTGCGGGCATCGGCCGGGCGACGGCACTCGCCCTCAGTGCCGAGGGTGCCCATGTCGTCCTCATCGCCCGACGCGGCGACGCTCTCCGCAACCTCGCCTCCGAGATCGAGAGGCGCGATGGCCGCCTCCCACTCGTGGTCGACGCAGACCTCGTTGAGAGGGACTCCCCCGCCCGGATCGCCGACGCGGTGCAGCGCGCCCACGGCAGGCTGGACATCGTCGTGAACGCCGCTGGAGCCGCCGAGCAGCCGGGCCAGTCGCTCACCGAGGAGGTCTGGCAGCGGCAGTTCGACCTCAACTTCCACGCGAAGAGACGCCTCGTCGAGGAGTGCCTCCCGATGCTCGCGGCAAGCGGCCGCGGTCGCGTCGTGAATTTCGTCGGGCTCCTGGAACCCACGGTCGTCTCCGCCGCCCAGGCCGCGGTCGCCGCGTGCGCCCTCTGGTCGAAGGCGCTGTCGCGCGTCGCGGCGGCGGACGGCGTCACTATGAACTGCATCGCGCCCGGCAGAGTCGACAGCGAGCAGGTGCGCCGAGCACTCCCCGACGACGAAGCGAAGACCGAGTTCATCCGGCGCCGCATCCCAACTGGACGTCTCGGCGCGCCCCAAGAAGTGGCGGACCTGGTCGCCTTTCTCGCGTCAGATCGCGCGGCGTACGTCACAGGACAAACGATTTGCATCGACGGCGGGATGCGATGGTCGATGTGAGCCCACGGCCGCATTACGCCGCACCGCACGACTACACCTCAGGGCGTGCCGGCAACCATCGTGCTTGCAGCGACGATGCGTGACCGGGGCGCGCTGACGCGCAAGGATGGCCCCATGCCCTCTGTCGCACTGTCGGACATCTTGGCCACTGCCCGCGTCGTCGCGCTCCCCCTCGCGACCCGGTTCCGCGGCGTCGATGTGCGCGAAGCCGTCCTCTTCGAGGGACCGCAGGGGTGGAGCGAGTTCTCGCCTTTCGTCGAGTACGACGACGCAGAGGCGGCGACATGGCTGGCGGCGGCGATCGACTTCGCGTGGATGCCGCAACCCGCGCCGGTGCGTGAGGTGATTCCGGTCAACGCCACGGTTCCGGCGGTGGCCGCCGCATCCGTCGCCGACGTGTGGGCGCGCTTCGACGGGTGCCGCACCGCGAAGGTGAAGGTCGCCGAGCGTGGACAGACCCTGGCCGACGACGTTGCCCGCGTGCGCGCGGTGCGCGAGGTCATGGGCCCCGAGGGACGGATCCGCATCGACGCGAACGGGGCCTGGAACCTCGACGAGGCGGAGCACGCGATCCACGCGCTGGCCGAGTTCGACCTGGAGTATGCCGAGCAACCGTGCGCCGACGTCGGCGAACTCGCCGAACTCCGACGTCGCGTCAGGTACATGGGCATCCCGATCGCGGCGGACGAAAGTGTCCGAAAGGCCGCCGATCCCCTCGCCGTCGCGCGTGCCGGCGCGGCGGACATCCTCGTGGTCAAGGCGCAGCCGCTCGGCGGAGTGCGTACGGCGCTGAAGGTCGTCGCCGACGCGGGGCTTCCGGCGGTCGTCTCCAGCGCACTGGACACGTCGGTCGGGCTATCGATGGGCGTGGCGCTGGCGGCAGCGTTGCCCGACCTCGAGTTCGACTGCGGCCTGGGGACGGCATCGCTTCTTGCCGCCGACATCACCGACACCCCGCTGCGCGCCGAACGGGGCAGGGTACCGGTCGGACGTATCACGGTCGATCCCGCGCTCGCCGAACGTCACGCGGCGGCGGACGATCGGCGCGACTGGTGGCTCGCGCGACTCGAGCGTTGCCATCGTCTGTGGCAGGAGCGCATCGCCTGAACGGCGTCAGGCGGGGTCTATCAACGCGGTCGCGAGGCGCGCGGTGCGATCGTTGACGACCGCGCACAGTTCCGGGAATGACAGCCCCTCCATGAGCGCGTTCGCGGAGGTGTCTTCCCATTGTTGGATGATCAACTGGGCGAAATCCGGCGACGGCAGTCGCGGCGCCAGTCCGTAGACGTCGGCGATCTCGTCGATGACCGCCGCGACGCTCTCGATGATCCCCGATTGCCAGGCGAGGTAGGCCTGGGCGAGAGCGGGATCACGAAGCGCGCGGGCCCGGATCTCACCGGTGAGCAGGATGCCCATCCGCTCGTCCATCGCGACGTCGAGGATCCGCTGGACGAGGTCGGTGGCGGCGAGCTCTTCGCCCGACTGGCTCAGCTCCTGAATGCGCTCGGTGACGTGCTCGATCTTCTGCGCGGCGATGCGCTCGGTGAGCGCGAGCATCAACTCGTCTTTCGTGGCGAAGTTCGAATAGAACGCCCCGCGCGTGAACCCGGCGCGTTCGCAGATCGTTTCGACGGATGCGGCGTCCACGCCGATCTCGGCGAAGACCGAGGCCGCCGCATCCAAGAGCTTCTGACGGGTCGCCTCGCGCCGGCGCGGCGTCGCCACCGTCGTCTCGCTCATTCGACCCTCCGTCCGTCGATCTCTGCCATCTTCACACGCGATGCCCAGGCCGGAGTCCGGGCACGCGATTACGATACACTCGTGCATTCGATACAGCGCTGTATCCATCGATCCCGATATTCATCCTGATCCGGAGGCATCGCTTGTCCACCCTGCTCTACGCACTCGGGCGCTGGTCGTACCGGCACCCCTGGCGCGTCCTCGTCAGCTGGATCCTCCTCCTCGGGCTCGCCGGCGGCGGGGCTCTGGCCTTCAGCACGGGCACCGACAACTCGTTCTCGATCCCCGGAACCGAATCCCAGGCCGGCCTCGAGCAACTCGGACGCACCTTCCCCCAGGTGAGCGGGACAAGCGCTCAGATCGTCGTGGTGGCCGCCGACGGTGATCAGGTGACGGACCCGCAGTATGCGGAGGCGATCGAGGACGCCGTCGATGACCTCGCTGCGATCGACGACGTCCTCGGCGTCACCGATCCGTTCGACGAGACCGTCGCGGGTCTGGTCAACGACGACGACACCGCCGCCATCATCCGCCTCCAGTTCAACGGTCAGGTCACCGATGTGTCGGATGCCGCGAAGCAGACCCTCGGCGAGGTGTCGAGCGATCTCGCCGCCGCGCTGCCGGCCGGTTCCGAGGTGGCTCTCGGAGGCGACCTGTTCTCCGCATCCATTCCCGGTCTCACGATCACCGAGCTCGTCGGCGTCATCATCGCGCTGCTCGTGCTCATGGTGACCTTCCGCTCGTTCCTGGTCGCCGGCCTTCCGTTGGCGACCGCGCTCATCGGCGTCGGGCTGTCGATGGCGCTCATTCTGCTCGCCACCGCCTTCGCCTCGATCTCGTCGACGACCCCGTTGCTCGCGTTGATGCTCGGGCTCGCCGTCGGGATCGACTACGCCCTCTTCATCGCCGCACGACATCAAGACCAGGTGCGCGGCGGGATGGACCCCGAAGAGTCCATCGCCCGCGCGACCGGCACGGCAGGCTCCGCCGTCGTCTTCGCCGGCGTGACGGTGCTGATCGCCCTCATCGGCCTCGGGTTCGCGAACATCCCCTTCCTCACGACCATGGGCATCGCGGCATCCGTCGCCGTCGCGTTGGCCGTCGCCGTCGCCGTCACCCTCACCCCCGCCTTGCTGGGTTTCATAAAGGGACGCGTCGTCGGCCGCATGCGCTCCGCCTCGTCGAAGCGTCGCCGCCCACCTCGGGGTTTCGCCTCACGCTGGGTCACCACGGTCACCCGCCACCCCGTCGTGACGACGATCGCGGTCGTCGTGGGTCTCGGCATCGTCGCAATCCCCGCCGGGAGCCTCACCCTCGCGCTGCCGAACGCGGGCGTCCAGCCCGAGTCGTCGCAGGCCCGACAGAGCTACGACCTGGCCGCCGAGGAGTTCGGCCCGGGGTTCAACGGGCCGCTCATCATGACCGGCACGATCGTGACCTCCACCGACCCCCTCGGGCTCATGGAGGACCTCGCCGCCGAGGTCGAGGAGGTTCCGGGCGTCAAGGAGATCGCGCTGGCGACCCCGAACGAGACCGCCGACACCGGCATCATCCAGATCATCCCCGAGACCGCACCCGATGCCCCCGAGACCGCCCAACTCGTGCGCGACCTGCGCGCCCTCGCCCCCGACCTTGCCGACGAGTACGGGATCGAGCTGTCGGTCACCGGGTTCACCGCGGTCGCCATCGACATCTCAGACCGCCTCGGTGCGGCACTGCTGCCGTTCGGCCTGTTCGTCGTCGGCCTCTCGTTCATCCTGTTGATGATCGTCTTCCGCTCGATTGCCGTACCGATCACCGCGACCCTGGGATACCTCCTCTCGGTGCTCGCCGCCTTCGGTGTCGTGGCCGCCGTGTTCGAGTGGGGATGGTTCGCCGACCTGCTTCACGTCGCGCGAGTGGGTCCGGTGATCAGCTTCATGCCGATCGTGCTCATGGGCGTGCTGTTCGGCCTCGCGATGGACTATCAGGTGTTCCTGGTCTCACGCATGCGGGAGGACTACGTCCACGCCTCGCGCGCACGGGAGGGCCGGGCCGACCGGCTCACCGCCCTCGGGGCGGTGAGGTCCGGTTTCACCGCATCCGCCCGCGTGGTCACCGCGGCCGCCCTCATCATGTTCGCCGTCTTCGCGGCGTTCGTCCCCGAGGGTGACTCGTCGATCAAACCGATTGCGCTCGGACTGGCCGTCGGGATCGCCGTCGACGCCTTCCTCGTGCGGATGACCCTCATTCCCGCGCTCATGGCACTGCTCGGCGAGAAGGCCTGGTGGATGCCGCGCTGGCTTGATCGCGTCCTGCCTCACTTCGACATCGAAGGAGAGGCGGTCGAGCGCGAGATCGCCCTCGCCGACTGGCCCGAACCGCAGACGACCGCTGCCGTCGTCGGTGAGCGTGTGGCGGTACACGCTGAGGCGGGCCGGGCGGGATCGGTGACGTTGTTCGACGACGCCACGTTCCGACTCGAACCCGGTGACACGCTCATCGCTTCCGGCGATCCCCGTGCCGGTCGAGCCTTCGCGCTGACGGTGGCCGGACGTCTCTCGCCCGACGGCGGGTTGCTGCGGGTCGGCGGACATCTGCTGCCCGGACGCGCCGCGTGGGTGCGCGCACACGTCGCCGTCGCACTGCTCACCGCCGCAGACGACCCGCTCCGCGACCTGCGCCGCGCCCTCCGCGGCACGCCGTCGATCGTCGTGGTCGACGGGCTCGACACCCTCGACGCCGCCGAGCGCGATCAGGCCGCCGCGCTCCTGCGCGACGCCGCGGGCCCGGATCGCGGCGCACTCACCCTCGTGGTGACCGCCGCGTCCGACACCGCCGTGTTCGGCGTCCTCGCCGACGCGCACCGCGACGCTCCCTCCACCCTTTCGTTGCGCGCGCACGCGCACTCGACCACCGCCGAGGTGACCGCATGACCGCCACCCACATCGAACGCGCACGCTCGCGCCGTCCCGTTACCTGGCTGACCATCATCGGCGTGTTGCTGTTGCCGGTCGTGATCGGCGGCATCCTCATCTCCGCGCTCTACAACCCGATCGAGCGGCTGGACTCGATGAGCACCGCCATCGTGAACGAAGACGAGCCGGTCACGATCGACGATCAACTCGTCCCGCTCGGCCGCCAGTTGACGGCGGGCCTGGTCGACGGTTCTGCCGACCAGCCGTCGAACCTCGACTGGACCATCTCGAACTCCCGCGATGCCGCCGCAGGGCTGGCCGACGGAACGTACGCGGCGGTGGTGACGATCCCTGAGAACTTCTCGGCCGCGGCCACCTCGACCCAGCCCGGGCAGACCCCAGAACGGGCCACGATCGAGGTCACGACGCCTCCGGACAGCCTCATCGTCGACGACGCCATCACCGCGCAGATCGCCTCAGCCGCAGCGTCGGTCATGGGACAAGAACTGTCGACCGTCTACCTCGAGAACGTGTTCCTCGGGTTCACGACGCTCGGAGATCAGCTCGGCGAAGCGGCCTCGGGCGCACACGATCTCGCGGACGGCGCATCCGCCGCAGCCGACGGCGCCGACGAACTCGCCGATGGGATGCCGCAACTCGCAAGCGGCGCGACCGGCCTCGCCTCGGGCGCCTCAGACCTCGGATCGGGGCTCGGGCAGATCGCCGGCGGCATCGGCGATGCCGCCACCGGCGCGCGGGACATCGCTGCGGGGTTGGACGCCGCCGCGGCGGGTGTGCAGAACCCCGAGTTGCAGTCCGCCGCCGATGCCAGCGCCGCCAACGCCGCGACGGCGGCCGCGCAGACGCAGGCGCTCGCCCTGACGATGGGCAACCCCGACCCGAACTCCCCCGGCCTGGCCCAGACCCTTGGAGCGCTGGCGGCGCAGTGCGACGGCTCTGAAGCGTTCTGCCAGCAGCTCGCCGCGGCCGCAGGCACAGCGGGGCAAGCGGCGCAGGATGCGGGTGCCGCCGCGGTGAGCGCCGGCACGGCGAGCGGATACGCCGCCCCGACGGCCGGCGGAATCGCCACGCTGATGACCGAAACGAGCAACGGTCTTTCGGAGGCCGCGGCCGGTACCCGCTCGCTCGCCGCCGGACTCGATGCCCTCCAGAGCGGCGCGTCAGACTCTGCGGGGGGCGCGAACCAACTCTCGTCAGGGGCGTCGCAGCTCGCGGCAGGCATCGATGCCGCGGGCACGGGCGCCGCGTCGCTGGCCGAGGGCGTGCATCAGCTTGCCGACGGAACATCGGAGCTTGCGGGCGGTCTCGACACCGCGGCATCCGAGATCCCCTCGTACACCGACACCGAAGCGTCGACTCTCGCCTCCGTCGTCGCCGACCCGGTTGAAGCCGACGGCCTCGGCACCTCGATCTTCGGCGCGGCTGCGATCCCGCTCCTCGCGATGCTCGCGCTCTGGTTCGGCGGACTCGGCACCTTCGTGGCGATGCAGGCTGTGTCACATCGCGCACTGACCGCGCGCGAGGCATCGGCCACGCTCGCGGTGCGCGCCTACCTGCCCGCCGCCGGAATCGGCGCCGTGCAAGGGCTCCTGGTCGCCGGCGTCGTCCAGATCGCCGCGTCGTACGAGTGGGGGCAGTGGTGGGCTTTCGCCGGCGCCGCGGTCGTCGCAGGTGTCGCCTTCGCTGCCGTCAACCAGGCCCTCGTGGCCGTGTTCGGCGGGGCGGGGCGGTGGGTTGCGGCCCTCGTCGGCGTCCTCGGCATCGCGACCGGTGTGGTGTCGACGGTTCCGGGCGTTCTCTCGGGCATCGCCTCGATCATGCCGACGGCTCCGGCCTACAACGCGATGGTGGCCGCACTGACGTCGGCCTCCGGCTACGGCTCCGGGATCGCCGGACTGGTGATCTGGGCGCTTCTGGCCTTCGGTGCGACGGTCATCGCTGTTGCGCGGCGCCGCACGACCACGGCGCAGGCGTTGCTGCGCTCCTCCCCCGCACTGGCCTGACCGCCCTCGCAGGCGGTTCAGTCGTCGGTGACGGCGGCGCGTTCCAGGCCGTCGAGGAGGAGATCGAGACCGAACTCGAAGGAGTCCCCGAAGCGGTAGCCCGGCTTCATCGCGTGCTCGACGGTGAAGCGGACGAGATACGGATAGGCCTCGGGGGTGAAGGCCGCGGAGATCTCCGCGGCAGCCTCGTTCGACCCCTCGCCTCCCTGCACGGGCAGGTTCGCTTCCTGCACCGCGAATCCGTAGACGTAGCTGTCGAGCACCGCGTAGGCGTGCGCAGTGAGCGGGAGCGACAGTCCGCCGTCGACGAGGCACGCGAGCATCGCATTGTGATGGCGGAGTGTCGCCGGCCCCGGCGATCGGCGTGACTCGAGGAGCGGGACGGACCACGAATGCCGCGCGAGCACCGCGCGCGCCGAAAGGCATCGCCCCCGCACGGCGTCACGCCACGTAAGTGTCGGGTCAGGGAGCGCGATCTGCGTGAAGACCGCATCGACCATGCCGTCGAGGACGTCGTCTTTGCCCTGAACGTAGTGGTACAGGGTCATCGGCCCCACACCCATGTCGCTCGCGAGCGCGCGGATCGTGAGCGCCTCCAGCCCCTCGCGGTCTGCCAGCTCAATCGCCGCGGCCATGATGCGATCGCGTGTCGGCTTCTCCCGTGGCGTGCGTTTTGCCGGCATCGGCCATCCCATCTTCTTGACGATCGTACTAAGTACGCATATTATCGTGGCAATTCTCGTACTAAGTACGATCATTCGACCCGGAGAGATCATGACAACCGAAGAAGCCCCCGACACGCACACCATGCGGGCGATCGCCCAGGACTGCTACGGCTCGAGCGAGGTGTTGGCAACGACGACGCGCGCCGTCCCGACCCCCGCGCCAGGACAGGTGCTCGTGCGCGTCCGCGCCGCCGGAGTCGACCGCGGCGTGTGGCACCTGATGACGGGACGCCCCTATCTGATCCGGGTCCTCGGCTTCGGATTCCGACGCCCGAAGCGGCCGGTCGCCGGCAGCGATGTCGCCGGCACCGTCGTCGCCGTGGGGTCGGACGTGACACGCTTCGCGGTCGGCGATGAGGTGTTCGGGGTGACCAACGGCAGCTTCGCCGAGTACGTCGTCGCATCGGAGAACACGCTCGCGCCTGCACCGCGCGCCATGGATGCCGCGGAGTCGGCCGTTCTGGCCGTCTCGGGCCTGACCGCCCAGCACGCGGTCGAAGACGTCGCCGACGTGCGGCCCGGGCAACGCGTCCTCGTGCTCGGAGCCTCCGGCGGGGTCGGGTCCTACGCGGTGCAGCTTGCCGTCGCCCACGGCGCGGTCGTCACGGGTGTCGCCAGCGGCGCCAAGGCCGACCACGTGCGCGACATGGGTGCCGCACACGTCGTTGACTACCGCACCACCGACATCACGGCGTCAGGAGACCTGTTCGACGTGATCATCGACACGGGCGGCAACACGCCCCTGCGGCGGCTTCGCCGCATCCTCGCTCCCGAAGGCACACTCGTGATCGTCGGCGGAGAACACGGCGGCGCGCTCACCGGCGGCATGGGTCGTCAGATCGCGGCGTCGCTCCTGTCGCGATTCACGGCGCAGACCTTGGCGTTCTTCATCGCCCCCGCGAAGACCGAGCCGCTCGAGCGGCTCGCCGCGCGCGTCGACGCCGGCGCCGTCCGTGCACCCCTGACCCGACGGTATCCGCTCACCGACGCTCCGCGCGCGATCGACGACCTCACCGCGGGGCGGATCACGGGCAAGGCCGCGGTCGTCATCGACGAGTCAGACTGACGCGCCGCCCGATCACGCGACCGACAAGAGGCTCAGAGGCCGCTGTAGGCGTGGAGGCCGTCGAAGAACATGTTCACGACGGTGAAGTTGAAGATCACGGCGACGAAACCGATGATCGACAGCCAGGCCGAGCGGGTGCCGCGCCAGCCGCGCGTGGCGCGCGCGTGGATGTAGCCCGCGTACAGGACCCAGATGACGAAGGTCCAGACTTCCTTCGTGTCGAAGCCCCAGTACCGGCCCCAGGCATCGTTGGCCCAGATCGCCCCGGCGATGAGCGTGAAGGTCCAGAAGATGAAGCCGACGATCGCGAAGCGATACGCGAGGCTCTCGAGCGTGTCGGCGCTCGGCAGGGTGCGCAGGAACCCCGCGCTCTTGGGCTGCCCCGCCTCGGCCGCGGCGATGGCCCGACGCTCGCGGCGCGCCTGCAGCAACTGCATGATCGACAGGCCGAACGCGAGGGCGAAAAGTGCCGTGGCCAGCGACGCGACGAAGACGTGGATGACCAACCACACCGATTTGAGGGGGTCCATCAGCGGGACGACCTCGACGTAGATCTGCCCCACCATGACCGCGCCGAGCAACACGACGATGAGCCCGGTGATGAACGTGCCGAGGAATCGCAGGTCGTAGCGGATGAGCACCGCGAGATAAACGGCGACGATGAGGAGGGTCCCCGTCATCGCGAACTCGTACATGTTCGCCCACGGCACCCGCTCGGCGGCAATGCCACGCAACACCGTCGCGACCAGGTGGAACAAGAAGGCCAACACCGTCAGCGATGTGCCGATCCGCGCCCACATGAGACGCGGCCGCTGGGACGGGCGCGCCTTCAGCGCCACCTCGGCATCCGCCTCTTCGGCGCGGACGGCGTCGATCGTGCTCGCCCCGCCCGCGGCGACGAGTTCGCGCGCCCGCGCGTCCTTCACCTGCACCGCGGCATCCGACCGTCGCGCGAGATCGACGGCGTACGCGATGAAGGCAAGGGCGTAGATCGCGATGGCCGTCCAGACCATCAGAACCGAGACCGAGTCGAGCGACAGCATGACGTTCAGTCTACGTCGCCGCCAGGCCCGTCTTTCCGCGCGTCCAGCCGGGCGCGAAGGGCATCGGCGTGACGCTCGGCGACCTGGTCGACGGCCTCGGACAGCGTCGGATCCTCGCCGCGCGCGAGCCCGGCGTACTCGAGTCGCACCGTGCGACCGTCGGGGGTCGCGGTGATCCACATGCGTCGACGCGGCACGAACAGCGCCGCCAAGAGGCCGAGGGTCGCGAGCGCGGCGAACACCAACACCCACGTCGCCGCGATATCGCGGTGGATCGACAGCGACACATAGCGCTTGACCGCCCCGTCGAACCCCTCGGCACCGGCGGGCGCATCGTTCTCGAACGTGATGGTGCCGAGTCCGTCGGGCAGATCGGCTGTCTGACCCGGCTGAAGCTCGATCGCCGGAACCTCGGCGTCCTGCCCGGCGAGCTGCTCCATGTCGGTGGGGTCGAGGGTGTACACCGATCGAGGCACACCGCCGTCGATGCCGAGATCGCCCGCGTACACGTTGAGCGTGACCACCGGATAGATGAGGTCCGGGTAGCTCGACGCATACGCGCCGGAGGCGAGCTCGACCTGGGTCGGGTAGAAGAACGCGGTCATGCCGAGTTGCTCCGGCATCCCGTCGGGAACCTTGATCACACCGAGCGAGGTCATGTTGGTGTCCTGCGGCAAGAAGGGTACGGATTCCGAGAAGACGATTTCGTCATCGGCGTTTCGGATCGTGATCGTCGGGGCGTAGCCGTTTCCCATCAGGTAGATGCGGTCGTCACCCATGGTGAGCGGTTCGTTGACGCGCACTTCGCCCGAGTCGGGTTCCTCTCCGGCGTACTGCGTGGTGAGGTTGGCGACGAAGTCCCCCGCCTGACCTGCCCCCTGCTCGCCGGCGGGGATGTAGGTGACATCGAACCGGTCGAGCGTGAGCGAATACGGTGTGAGACCGTCGGCGTCGACGAAGCGACCGGGGTTGAACGAGGTGTAGTCGACGAGGGTGTTGACGAAGCTCCGCCCCTCGATGATCACCGTCTGACCGGTGTAGGTGAACCCGCCACCGACACCGACCGCGAGCAGCACTCCGACGAGCGACGCATGGAAGACCAGGTTGCCGGTCTCGCGCAGGTAACCGCGCTCGGCCGAGACCGAAAGCCGTCCGCGCGCGTCATAGCGTTCGACGCGGTATCCGGCTCTCTTCAGTTGGTCGGCGGCGAGGTCGATGGCGACGGATGCCGTGGCTTGCGCATCCCCGACCTCGAGGTCGACGGTGCGGTGATCGGCGAGCCGCCCCAGTCGCGCGGGGGTGCGCGGCGGCCGTGCGCGCAGCGCCTTCCAGTGGTGCTTCGTGCGCGGGATGACGCACCCGATGAGCGAGATGAAGAGCAGGATGTAGATCGCCGAGAACCAGGGCGACGTGTAGACGTCGAAAAGGCTCAGCCCGTCGAGGATCGGGGCGAGGTCGGGGTTCTCGTCGAAGTACTGCGTGACGCCGTTGGGATCGGCGCTGCGCTGGGGCACGAGCGACCCCGGAACAGCGGCGATCGCGAGAAGCAGCAGGAGCACCAGAGCGGTGCGCATCGAGGTGAGTTGGCGCCAGCCCCATCGCAGCCAGCCCCCGACGCCGAGGGCCGGAGAGGTCACACCGTCGCCGCCGGCATCCGCGTGATCGGACGGCCGCATGGGTCCGTCGGTATTCTCCGGCGCCGGGCTCTCAGAGGAGTGTCGGGACACTGGCGAACACCCCCTGCAATTGCGCCATCCACATGCTCCACACGCCGCTGACCATCAGCACGCCGACGGCGATGAGCACGACGCCGCCGATGATGTTGACCGTACGGATGTGGCGACGAAGGAACGAGACCGAACGGGTCGCCCAGCCGAAACCGAGGGTGATGAGAATGAACGGGATGCCGAGACCGAGCGAATAGGCGAGTCCGAGGATGGCTCCCCGACCGGCCGAGGCGGAGTCGAACGACATGTTGAGGATCACGGCCAGGGTCGGTCCGATGCACGGGGCCCATCCGATTCCGAGGGCGAGTCCGAGCAGCGGCGCTCCGACGAGCCCGAGGTTGCCGCGCACCTGGGGACGCGTCGTGCGCTGGGCCACGCCGAACCATCCGAGAAAAACCAGTCCGAGCAGGATGACGAGGACGCCGAGCACACGCGTGATGAT
Organism: Microbacterium koreense; assembly: GCF_042677105.1. NCBI lineage: Bacteria > Bacillati > Actinomycetota > Actinomycetes > Micrococcales > Microbacteriaceae > Microbacterium > Microbacterium koreense. The sequence goes on along the minus strand of NZ_JBHTIM010000001.1, from coordinate 976,939 downwards.
GTCGGAGTACTCGATCAGGAACACACCCAGCGTGCCGCCGAGGATGTTGATCGCCATGAACACGACGGTGAAGCCCGCGATGAAAAGAAGGACACCGCCGAGCAGTCGACCGCGTGTCGGTGCGGGCACCTCGACCGCGACCGCACCCGCAGCCCCGGAGGACGCGGCGGCGCGCGGCGCGACCGCACCGCCGATGAACCCGAGGTAGCCCGGAACGAGCGGGAGCACACACGGCGAGACGAAGGAGATCACCCCGGCGAGCACGGCGATCGGCACCGCGAGCAGGAGAGACCCGTCGGCGACGAGGCCGGAGAGGTTCATTGTTCCGCCAGCGCGTCGCCGACGAGCGTGGAGAGAATCGACGCCGACTCGATCTGACCGATGAGGCGGGCGGCGACACGCCCCTCACGGTCGAGCACGAGCGTCACCGGCACCGCACTGAGGGGCGTCTGCCCCGCGAAGGCGAGCTTGATCGACCCATCCTCGACGGCGAGCGCACTCGGATACTCGATGCCGTAGGTGTCGGCGAAGGCCAGCGATGCCTCGGCGCCGTCGTAGAGGTTCACCCCTAGGAATTGCACACCGTCATCCAGATGGTCGGAATGGACCTCTTCGAGGATCGGAGCTTCGACACGGCAGGGAGCGCAGGCTGCGTACCAGAAGTTCACGACGGCGACATCGCCGCGGTAGTCGTCGCTGGTGACGGTCTCGCCGGTGTCGAGGATCGCCTCGAACTCGACCGGATCGGTGCGCTCGTCGACGGGGATCTCGACGATGCGCGGATCACCGGCGATGAATCCCTTGTTGTCACCCTCGCGGTACTGATCGGCGAGCGGATCACTGGTGCAGGCGGCGAGCGTGGCGGCAAGCGAGAGGGCGACGACGACGGATGCGGCACGCCTCGCGGCACCGCGCCACGTGCGGGCGCTCACACCGCCCCCACGTCGACGGCACCGGCGGTGGACGCCGGCTCCGCGTAGGAGATCTCGGTCCACTTTCCATCGACCATCGCGAACGAGGTGACGCTCGAGAGCGCACACCGACGCTGGCGGGGGTCGTGACGCAGGGACTCTCCCGCGACGGCGAGATGCGTGATCCAGATCGGAAGCTGGTGCGACACGATGACGACATCACCGCCGTCGACCTGTTCCCACGCCTCGGTCATCGCCGCGTTCATGCGCGCGACGACAAGGGCGTAGGGCTCACCCCAGCTCGGCAGCGCGGGCTTGCGCAGGTGTCTCCAGTTCCACGGGTTCACCAAAGCACGCGCCATCCGCTTGCCCTCGAACACGTTCGTCGGCTCGATCACCCGCGAGTCGATGACCGGTTCGGCGCCGAAGAGTTCGGTGAACGGTTCGGACGACTCACGGGTGCGCTGCAGCGGCGAACACACCAGGGCCCCCAGCGGGCGTCCGAGGCCGTGCACATACCTCGCGGCATCCCGCGCCATCCGACGTCCGTCGACGCTCAGTCCATAACCGGGGAGCCGGCCGTAGAGAACGCGCTGGGGGTTGTGTACCTCTCCATGGCGCACGAGATGAAGGCGGTCGGCGGGCACCCGTTCAGTCTACGGCGGCGCGGACTGTGCGCTGGCTGAGCGTCACTCGATGTCGAGGCTGGGAACCCGAGTCGTCGCCGACGTCCGCCGCTGGATGTGATGCTCGACGACGAGCAGTGCGACGACGGCTGCGGCACCGACGACGGCGAGCACGATCGGCAGCACAACGGGGTCGAACGGCGCCGCGAGGCTGCCCGCGCCCTCTTCTGAACCGATGGAGTTCTGCCACGGCCACAGGGCGCGCAGCGAGCCGAGCATGAGCCCGGCCATCGCCAACAGAGTGATGCGTCGATGCCGGTCGAGGAGCCATTTCATGACCCGGACGATGCTGACGAGGCCGATCGCCGCACCGAGGGTGAAGACGCCGAGGTAGACGAAGTCCCGCTCGTCGATGGCGCGCAGCGTCGGCGAGTACAGACCGATGGCGAGGAGGAAGAACGACCCCGACAGACCGGGGACGACCAGCGCGCACACGGCGACGACAGCGGCCAGTCCGACGACCCACAGCGGCGGATCCCAGGCCACCGCGCCGCCGGCGAATCCGATCAGCACGAAGGCGACCACTGCTGACCCGACGAAGATGAGACCGCCTCCGAAGCGCGAACCGATCGTGCGTCGTGCTTTGGGCACCAAGCGCAGCGGTACCGCGATGCTGGCGGCGACGAGCCCGAAGAACAGCCCACGCGATGCCTCGGCGTTGCTGGTGACGAGGTGCTCGATCGTGCCGGCGAGGGTCAGCACGATGCCCAGCATGCCGATGAGCACCGGCACCACCAGCCACCAGTCGACGCGGGCGATCTCGGCGCCGGCGGAGCGCAGACGGTCGGGGCCGACAATGAGACGCTTCGCCGCCGACACGACGTGCGAAGCACCGTCGATGAGCCGTTCGTACACACCCGTGATGAGCGCGACGGTTCCGCCGGAGATGCCCGGAACGAGTTCTGCCATACCGATCACCGCGCCACGGAGGATGTTCAGGATCGCGTGTCCGAGCCGGAAGCGATGGTCGGGTGGCGGAGTGTCAGAGGGCAACGGCGGTACGTCGCTGGAAGGCGGGGCGTCGTCCGGGGAGTGCGGCGGCATCCCATGACGGTACACCGGAGCCTAGACTTGCTCCTTGTGAGTGAACGCATCCTCGTCTCCCAGCTCAAGTCTCTGCCCGCCGGCCCGGTCTCGGTGTCGGGATGGGTCGAGACCGTCCGCGATCAGAAGAAGGTGCAGTTCGTCATCCTGCGTGACGAGACCGGGGCCGTGCAGTTGGTGAACCCCGCCACGCGACCAAGCGAAGACGGAAGCGAACAGGATGCCGCAGCCCTGGCCCTCACCGCAACGATCTCCGAGCTCGCCCACGGCACCTTCCTCACGGTCCACGGCGAACTGAAGCACGACGAGCGCGTCAAGCTCGGCGGTGTCGAGATCAAGATCGGCTCGCTCGACATCGCCGCTGCGGCGCTTCCCGAGACCCCGATCGCCGGGGATTCGGGCATCGACAAGCGCATGGACTGGCGCTTCATCGACCTGCGTCAGCGTCGCAACAACCTGATCTTCCGCGTGCAGACGACCCTCGAGCACGCGCTGCGGACGTATTGGATCGAGCGCGACTACATCGAGGTCCACTCCCCCAAGCTCATGGCGAGCCCGTCGGAATCCAACGCCGAACTCTTCGAAGTGCCGTACTTCGAAGAGAAAACCGCCTACCTCGCCCAGAGCCCGCAGTTCTTCAAGCAGATGGCGCAGGTCGCCGGGTTCGGCAAGATCTTCGAGATCGCCCCTGCGTTCCGCGCCGACCCTTCGTTCACCTCGCGCCACGCCACCGAGTTCACGTCGATCGACGCCGAGATCAGCTGGATCGACTCTCACGAAGACGTCGCCCGGATGCACGAAGAACTGCTGCACACCGCGTTCCAGGCGGTGAAGGACAAGCACGGCGCCGAGATCGAAGAGCTCTTCGGCATCGAGGTGCAGGTTCCGACCGTCCCGTTCCCGCGCATCCCACTCGCAGAAGCCCGCGAGATCGTCGCGAGTCGGGGATACGAGATTCCGCGTACCGACGGAGACCTCGACCCCGAGGGTGAGCGGCAGATCGCGGCATACGTCGAGGAGACCTACGGGCACCAGTTCGTGTTCATCACCGACTATCACCCCGAGATCCGCGCGTTTTACCACATGCGCAACGAGGAATCCGGTCTGACCAAGTCGTACGACCTGCTGTTCAAGGGCGTGGAGATCTCGACCGGCGCGCAGCGCGAGCACCGCGTCGACGTGCTCATCGAGCAGGCCCGCGAGAAGGGTCTCGATCCCGAGCACCTCGACTTCTACCTCGATTTCTTCCGCTACGGCGCTCCGCCGCACGGAGGATTCGGGATGGGTCTCGCGCGCGTCATGATGCTCCTGCTCGGCCAGGAGTCGATCCGCGAGGTGACCTACCTCTTCCGAGGGCCGACACGCCTCGCGCCGTGACATCGGCGCAGAGCGTTCCCGGCGGCTTTCACGGACGCCTCGTCTCTCTAGGCTGGGAACATGACGACAACGCTTGACGGGACATTCAACTTTCGGGACACCGGCGGCACGCCGCTCATTGCGGGCGGGGCGACGAACGCGGGCGTGCTCTACCGCTCCGATGCTCTGAGCGGACTCACTCCCGAAGGGCTTGAGCAGCTCGCTGCGAGCGATATCGGCGTGATCGCCGATTTCCGCACCCCGCAGGAGAAGCAGATGGCACCGGACCGCCTGCCGACCAGCCGGCCGTTCCGTGTGGTGGATCTGCCGCTCCTCGAGGGCGCCGTGAGCGGTCTTGCCCAACAGGCGATGCAGTCGATCGCGCAGAGTGGGGATGCCGCGGGCACCGCGGCAGCGCTCGATGCCGCCCTCGCGCAGATCCCCTCGCTCGGCGACCTCTACGTCAGCATGCTCGAGCACGGGGCACCCTCGTTCGCCGAGCTCGGCCGCCTCGTCGGCGCTGCGACGGTCGACCCGCCGACCGCGGTGCTCGTGCACTGCACTGCCGGAAAGGACCGGACGGGAGTCTCCACGGCGCTCATGCTGGACGCCGCCGGCGCGGAGCGTGCCGCCGTCGTCGCCGACTACGCCTCGTCGCAGGAGCACCTCGCGGGCCCGTGGGCCGAGGAGATGTACGCGATGGTGGCGAAGACCGGCATTCCCCTCACCGACTCGCTGCGCGAGCTGATCTCGGGCACACCCGCCACGGCGATCGAACAAGCCTTCGCGTGGATCGACGCGAAGGGGGGCTCGGCGGCCTACCTCCAGTCCGGGGGGCTCACCGACGCCGAACTCGCCGCCCTGCGTCGTCGCCTGACGAGCTGATCCCGCCCGCGCCGGGCCTGAGGGTGCGCTGAACGATCCGGCGTGGGTTTGCGTCGCGACGGGTCGATCTGCCTACGGTGGGGAGTCCGTCCCGAACCGAGGAGCGCCCATGTGGGAGCAGTGGCTCACCTTCATCATCACGCTCGCTGTCTGCGCCGCCGTCGCCATCGCCGTCGCGTTCGCGGTGACCTTCGCCGTGCGGATGATCGTCCGCAAGCGGGAATGGCCCGCTGAGCTGACGCGCCGTGCGCGCCGCCCGTTCCGGGCGCTCGTGCTCCTTCTGGGTGTCTGGGTGGCCGTCGCGACGACGTACCCCGAGGAGAACAGCGCTCCGGTGTTGTCCCACGTGATCGGGATGGTCGCGATCGGCATCACCGCGTGGCTGATGGTCGCGCTCGTCCTGTTCGCGACCGACATGATGCTCGGCCAATACTCGGCCGACGTGCCCGACAACCGGCACATCCGCCGCATCCGCACGCAGACACTCATCCTGCGCCGCCTCAGCATCGCCATCATCGTCGTCATCGCCGTCTCGGCGATCCTCCTCACCTTCCCCGCGGTGCGGACGATCGGAGCGAGCCTCTTGGCCTCGGCGGGCATCGCCTCGATCGTCGCCGGCCTGGCGGCGCAGTCGACACTGGCGAACATGTTCGCCGGCATCCAACTCGTCTTCAGCGATGCACTCCGCGTCGATGACGTCGTCGTCGCGGGTGGCGAGTGGGGCCGCGTGGGCGAAGTGACGCTCAGCTATGTCGTGCTCGACGTCTGGGATGAACGACGCCTTGTGCTTCCGTGCACCTACTTCACCACGCAGCCGTTCGAGAACTGGACGCGGCGCGGCAGCGGCATCCTCGGAACCGTCGAACTCGACCTCGACTGGCGTACGCCTGTCTCGCGGGTGCGCGAGCGTCTCACCGAACTCGTGGAGAGTTCCGACCTGTGGGACGGCCGGAGCGCATCGGTGCAGGTGACCGACGCCACCGGCGGTGTCGTGCGGGTACGCGTGTTGGTCAGCGCATCCGACTCGGGCAAGCTGTGGGACCTCCGCTGCCTCGTTCGCGAGGAACTCGTCAACTTCGTGCGGCGCGAGACGCCTCACGCCCTGCCGGTGCAACGTGTCGTGCTCTCGGACGGTGCCGACGCGGGTGACGACGCGGACGAGACTCCCGGCACGTCGACGGGGGCGATCGAGGGCCTGTTCAGCGGCTCGGCCGAGGCCGAAGCGCGACACCGTGAGTTCACGCAGGCGATCCCGGTGGTGCGCCCCGAAGAGGCGGATGCGGCAGACACGGGTGACGTGCCGGCCGCACGCTGACGCGTCAGCGGGCCGCGTCGAGGGCTGCGCGCAGACGCTCGGGAGCGATCCGCCAGTGCCCGACGAGAGCGCCGTCGACCAGCACGACGGGAATCTTCTCCCACCAGGTGTCGTAGAGGTCGCGATCGTCGAGGATCGACAACTCCTCGACCACGAGCTCCTCCGCTTGCGCGTCCGGAAGCTCCGCGACGACGACCTCGACGACCTCGCGGGCGACGTCGCACAGATGGCAGTCGGGCTTGCCGATGACGGTGAGCCGCGTCATCGCTCGATGTCGTAGCCGGCGGCGATCCACCCGTCGGTGCCGCCCTCGACGTTCGTCGTGTCGTAGCCACGGGCATCGAGTGCCTGCGCCACCCGAGCCGAACGACCGCCCGACTTGCAGATCAGGTCGAACGCCTCAGCCGGAAGCTCGTCGAGGCGCTCACCGAGGACGGACATCGGGATGTTCACGGCGCCCGGAACACGCGCCTGCACGAACTCATGCTCCTCGCGCACATCGATGAGCGGCACGCCGTCACGCGAGGCGAGTTGGTGGACATCGATCGACTTCATCGCTTCTCCTTCGATCTGCTTCTCCCCGGCCCGGGTCACGCGACCTGCCGACGAACGTCCTCTCTGACACGCCGAGAAGTGCTTCTGGCGCCGAGACTCGGTCGCGGCGGGCGATTCTCGCCGCCAGATCCACTTCTCGCGACCGTCGCGCCCACAGACACGAAGCGCCCGTCCCTGAGGACAGGCGCTAGGTGCGGATGCCGCTTACTTCTTGTTGCGGCGCTGGTGGCGAGTCTTACGAAGCAACTTGCGGTGCTTCTTCTTCGCCATGCGCTTGCGGCGCTTCTTGATGACAGAACCCACGGGAAACCTCACTAGATCGGGGTCTGGGCGCAGGATCGCCTGCGCCCGGGAACGGGCAGTACGGAAAAATGCCTCGGGACAGTCTAGCCGACGTCGGCGATGGGGCGCTGCAATGCCGCCGTCACCGCCGATTCGGGGACGCGGTAACTGCGCCCGAACCGCACCGCGGGCAGCTCACCCGCGTGGACGAGCCGGTAGACGGTCATCTTCGAGACACGCATCAACTCGGCGACCTCGGCGACCGTCAAGAATCGCACGTCAGGCAGCTCCGCCATCGCCAGCCTCCCATTCCCCAGTGTTGCTGTGGCCACTCTAGGGGCACGAGCACACCGGTGTAAACCCACGTGGCTCGTGTGACGAATGGGACACGCGTGACGTCACGCGCGGAGCACGCGTCCGTCGTCTTGGCCTTCAGCGCGGCCGGTGCCGGCGACCTCAGCGACCGGGGAGTCGCTTGAAGACCGAGTCGAACGCGTGCTTGGCCGACGCCGCAGCGCGGCCCACGACATCCGCCGCGTGCGCCGCGGAGTCGGGCAGGTTCGAAACCGACGCGAGTTCGAACGCGTCGTCGTCCGTGACGAACGGCATCAGCCAGTCGTCGACCTCGTCCAGCGGCTGGGGCGCCAGGCTGTAGAAGCGATGCTGGCCCTCCTCGCGCACCGAAACCAGGTGGGCCTCGCGCAGGACCTTCAGGTGCTTCGAGACCGTGGGTTGACTGACCCCGAGTTCGCTGACGATCTGCGACACACTCGTGCCGCGCTCCCCCTCGGCGGAGCGGTCGAGCAGGAGTCGCAAGATGTCGCGACGAGTGCCGTCTGCGATCACGTCGAAGATGTCCGCCATAGGGTCAGAGTAGTCCTGCACCCGGCGGAGTACCATGAGGGCCTACCGTGGGACGGTGATCGAGAGGACCCGCATGGCGGAGGCGAAGCGCACTCCGAGCGACTCCGCGCTCCGACGCATCACCCATGAGGTCTTGGAGTTCTTTCGCGATCTGACCCAGCGGTCGCCGGCGCGATTCGCGATCCTGATCTTCGTTTCGTTGATCCTCGTGTTCACGGGAATCTTCTCGCTGCCGTTCGCCGCCGCCGACGGCCGCGTCACTCCGTTCGCCGACGCGTTCTTCACCGCCGTCTCGACGATCTGTGTGACCGGCCTTGCCACGGTCGACATGGCGACGCACTGGTCGCCGTTCGGGCACGTGGTCGTGTTCCTCGGCACCCAGATCGGCGCCGTCGGCGTGCTGACGATGGCCTCGATCCTCGGCATGATCATCTCGCGGCGCCTCGGGTTGCGCGCCAAACTCATGGCCGCGAGCGACTCCAATCCGCTGCGCACCCACGGCGGCCCCGTGAACGAAGGCCAGACGATCCAACTCGGCCAGGTCGGCAGCCTCCTCGCGACGGTCGCCCTGTCGACACTCGTGATCGAGGGGGTCATCGCCGTTCTGCTCTACCCGTCGATGGTGCTCGCGGGGGTTCCCTGGTACACCGCGCTGTGGGAAGCGCCGTTCTACGCGGCGATGGCGTTCACCAATACCGGCTTCACCCCCAACCCGCAGGGCCTTGAGCCCTTCGCGCACGACTACTGGTTCCTCACGGTGCTGATGGCCGCGGTGTTCCTCGGGTCGATCGGGTTCCCTGTCATCTACACCCTGCGCAAGCACCTGTGGCACGTGCGCCGCTGGTCGCTGCACGCCAAGCTCACGATCATCACGACGGTGGCGCTGTTCTTCGCCGGTGGCGTCGTCTTCCTCATCCTCGAGTACGACAACCTGCTCACCCTCGGCAGACAAGACGCCTGGGACACCACCTTCCAAGCGCTCTTCCTCTCGGCGATGACCCGATCCGGCGGGTTCGCGATCCTCGACATCGGCGAACTCAACCAGTCGAGCCTTCTCGTCGGGTGCATGTTGATGTTCGTCGGCGGAGGCTCGGCATCCACCGCGGGAGGCATCAAGGTCACGACCCTCGCCGTCATCGCGTTGGCGGTGTGGTCCGAGGCGCGGGGGCGCACGTCGAACCAGGTGTTCGGCCGCCGCATACCGAGCGACGTGTTGCGTGTGGCCCTCTCCGTCCTGGCGTGGGGCGCAACGATCGTGGCGATCGCGACGATCGTGATCACGCAGATCACCAAGGCCGATCTCGGCGATGTGCTCTTCGACGTGATCTCAGCGTTCGGAACCGTGGGGCTGTCCACGGGACTGACCGCCGACCTGCCCGATCCCGCCGTGTACGTCATGGGCATCACGGTCATCATGGGGCGCGTTGGTACAGTGACACTCGCCGCGGCAGTGGCCGCGACATCCCGTACGCAGCTCTACTCGCTGCCGGTGGAAAGGCCGATCGTTGGTTGAGAGGATCCGAAGCGACGCCCCCGTGCTGGTGATCGGACTCGGGCGTTTCGGCGCCGCGTGTGCCGGCGAACTGGATCGCCTCGACCGCGAGGTGCTGGCGATCGACGAGAATCTCGACCTCGTCCAGAAGTGGTCGGAGCGCGTCACCCACACCGTCCAGGCAGACGCCCGGAACATCGATGCCCTCACCCAGATCGGTGCGCAGGACTTCCAGGTCGCCGTCGTCGCCGTCGGATCGTCGATCGAGGCGTCTGTGCTCATCACCGCGAACCTCGTCGACCTCAAGGTCCCCCAGATCTGGGCGAAGGCCGTCTCGCAGTCGCACGGCAAGATCCTCGCCCGCGTCGGCGCCAACCACGTGATCTACCCCGAACGCGAGGCCGGTGAGAGGGTCGCGCACCTGGTGAGCGGGCGGATGCTCGACTTCATCCGGTTCGACGATGACTTCGTGTTGGTCAAGATGTACCCGCCGAAGTTCATCCGTGGCGTGGGCCTCAACGAGTCCGGCGTGCGGACGAAGTACAACGTCACGGTCGTCGGCGTGAAGAGCCCAGGCAAGCCGTTCCGCTACGCCGAAGCCGACACCGTTGTGACGAACCACGACCTCATCATCGTTTCCGGCACCAATTCCGACATCGAGCGCTTCGCCGCCCTCGACCGCTGACCTCAGCCGGCGGCGAGCTCGCGGGCGCGGGCCAGCGCGGCATCCGTCGCACGAGTGAACACCTCGTCGAGGCGGGCGTCGTGCAGCACCGCGACAGCGCGTTCTGTGGTGCCGTTGGGGCTCGTGACCCGACGCCGCAGTTCCGCGGGGTCTTCGCCGGATGCCGCGAGCAACGCCGTCGCACCGATGAAGGTCTGCTCGACCATGCGACGTGCGTCGGCCTCGTCGAAACCCCTGCCCACGGCGACCTTGGTGAGCTCTTCGATCAGGAGGAACACGTAGGCCGGACCCGACCCAGAGATGGTCGATAGTGGGTCGATCTGCGACTCGGGCACCTCGACGACGACGCCGCAGGTCTCGAACACCCGCCGCACGACGGCTGTGTCGGCCGCGCTCACGCCGCTTCCGGCGGCGAGCCCGGTGACCCCCTGCCCGACGAGCGCCGGCGTGTTGGGCATCGATCGAAGGACCGGGATTCCGCTGCCGAGGATCGATTCGAAGGTGGCGATCGTCACACCCGCGGCAAGGCTCACGACACACGTCCCAGGCCGGAGCGATGGGCCGATCTCACGTAGCAGGTCCGGCACCATGTGGGGCTTGACGCCGATGAGGACGATGTCGGCGTCGGCTGCGGCGGCCGCGTTCGCGCCGGGGTCGTCGGCGAGCGCCAGGCTCGTGACACCCTCGAGTGATGCGAGTTCGGCGGCTTTCTCCGGCGAGCGGTTCGTGACGGTGATCCCACCACCGCCGAGTCCCGACCGGACGATGCCGCGCAGCACCGCACCCCCCATCGAACCGGCGCCGAGAATCGCGAGGGCGGGAAGCGGTGTCGTGTCGGAAGGCATGCGGCCATCCTAGGGATCGCACATCGGCTATGCGGCGTTGATCCAGCTGATCCTCTGAGTCTGTTCAGCCCGGCGGATATAGTCGTCTCGACGGAGGCCGTGTGGCCTGCGGACACCCCCGACCGGAGGATGAGACATGACCCTCTTCGACGGCATCACGGCTCGACTCGTCGAGACCCCGAGGCTCAGCGTGAACGTTCTCGAGCGCGAGGGAGACGACCCTGCCACTCCCCCCGAGCGCACGGTCGTGTTCATTCACGGAAATGTGTCGTCGTCGCTCTTCTGGCAGGAGATCATGCAAGACCTGCCCAGCGACTTGCGCGTCGTCGCGGTCGACCTGCGTGGCTTCGGCGGCACCGAGAATCTGCCGGTGGACGCCACCCGCGGGGTTCGCGACTTCAGCGACGACGTCCATGCGACGCTCGAGGCGATGGGGATCCCCACGGCGCACTTCGTCGGGTGGTCGATGGGCGGCGGGGTCGTCATGCAGTACGCGCTGGACTACCCCGCGCTCAGCCTGACGCTGCAGTCGCCGGTCTCGCCCTACGGCTTCGGGGGCACCCGCCGTGACGGATCGCGTCTCACCGAAGACGACGCCGGCACCGGTGGTGGCGGCGCGAACCCCGACTTCGTGACCCGTCTCGCCGAGCACGACACGGGCGACGAGGCACAGACTTCGCCGCGGAGCGTGTTCCGCTCCGGGTATGTCGCACCCGGCTACACCACCGAGCACGAGGATGTCTGGGTCGAATCGATGCTCACGACTTCCACGGCATCGGGCAACTATCCCGGCGACGGGGTGGCCAGCGACAACTGGCCGGGCTTCGCCGCAGGCACCACAGGCGTGCTCAACACGATGGTGCCGCGCTACTTCAACACGTCGTCGATCGTGGAGTTGGCACAGAAGCCGCCGATCCTGTGGATCCACGGCACCGCCGACGCGATCGTGTCGGACGCGTCGTTCTACGACCTCAACTACCTGGGGCAGCTGGGCGTGGTGCCCGGGTGGCCAGGCGAAGAAGTCGCGCCGGCGCAGCTGATGGTCACCCAGACGCGTGATGTGCTGGGCGCGTACGCGGATGCCGGGGGTGATGTGACGGAGCTGAGTCTCGAAGGTGTCGGGCACTCGGCACACCTGGAGCGTCCCGCGCAGGTACGGCAGGCGCTGCTCGAGCGGATCGGCTACGTCGGCCGCCCGCAAGATCCGGCTCCGCCCACCGAAGCGATCATCCTCCGCTCGGCAGACTGACCACCGCGTCGCAGAGCGACCGTCGTCGGAGCGACCATCGTCGGAGCGACCATCGTCGCATGTACCGGCTACCGCCAGTCCGCCGTCGGTCCGCGGCGGCGCCGTGGCTGGAAGACTGGCGACATGGAGTTCACGATCTTCACCGAGCCTCAGCAGGGCTTCTCGTACGACGACCAGCTCGCGTTCGCGCGTGCCGCCGAGCGGACCGGCTTCGATGCCTTCTTCCGCTCCGACCACTACATGCGGATGGGCGTGGGTGATCCTCTCCCCGGTCCAACCGATGCGTGGACGACCTTGGCGGGTCTCGCGCGCGAGACCGACCGCATCCGACTCGGCACCCTCGTCTCGTCGGCTACGCACCGACCACCGGCGATCCTCGCGATCCAAGTGGCCCAGGTCGACGCGATGTCGGGCGGACGCATCGAATTCGGTCTCGGCACCGGATGGTTCGAGGCGGAACATCGCGCCCTGGGCATCCCGTTCCCCGAGAAGAGGTTCGGCCCGTTCGAGGAGCAGCTCGCGATCATCACGGGCCTGTGGAACACCCCTGTCGGCAAGACGTTCTCGTTCGCGGGCGACCACTACACGCTCACCGATGCGCCGGCGCTTCCGAAGCCGGTTCAGGAGCGGATGCCGCTCATCATCGGCGGCCATGGTTCACGCCGCACCCCCGAACTCGCCGCGCGCTACGCGACCGAGTTCAACATCGGCTTCGCACCTGAGCCGGTCATCGAACAGAAGCTCGACGGCGCCCGGACAGCGTGCGAAAGGCTCGGTCGCGATCCGCAGACACTGAAGCTGTCGGTTGCGCTGCCGACCCTGGCAGGCCCGGATGAGGCGACGCTCGAGCGGCGTGCGGCGGCGGTCGGAAAGAGCCTCGCCGAGGCCCGCAACGGCAGCGACATCGTCGGAACCCCCGCCGAAATCGCCGAGAAAGTCGGACGCCTGCGCGCACTCGGTGTCTCGCGCATCCATTTCCAGCTGATGGACCTGCGTGATGTCGACCACGTCGCGTTCCTCGGCGAAGAGGTGCTTCCCCTGTTGAAGTGAGGTGACGTCAACGGCGGTCGTCGAAGAAGCGTCGCAGCAGAGCGGATGCCGCGGCCTCTTCGACGCCGCCGACCACCTCGGCGCGGTGGGGCAGGCGACGATCGCGCACGACGTCGTACATCGACCCGGCGGCGCCCGCCTTGTCGTCCCACGCGCCGAAGACCAGCCGTGAGACACGGGACTGCAGCATCGCCCCGGCGCACATCACGCACGGTTCGAGCGTGACGACGAGCGTATGCCCTTCGAGGTTCCACGAGCCGACGGCGGCGGCGGCGGCGCGGAGCGCGACGATCTCAGCGTGCGCCGTCGGGTCCCCCGTGGCTTCGCGGAGATTGCGCCCTTCACCGATGACGGCGCCGTGGGCATCGACCACGACCGCCCCCACGGGGACGTCGTCCCCGGCGTCCTGCGCCAGGTCGAGTGCGCGACGCATGGCGGCAAGGTCGCGCGGGTCGTAGGTCACATCCCCGAGCGTACGGCTCCCGGGGATACCCTGGGCACATGCGTTTGCACGTCGCCGACCACCCGCTCATCACCCACAAGCTCTCGGTGCTCCGCGACAAGGGCACTCCGTCTCCGGTGTTCCGTCAACTCACCGAAGAGCTCGTGACGCTTCTCGCCTACGAGGCGACACGGAACGTGCGCGTGCAGTCGGTGGAGATCGAGACTCCCGTCACGACCACGACGGGCGTCAAGATCAGCGAGCCTCGGCCGTTGGTGGTTCCGATCCTGCGGGCAGGTCTCGGAATGCTCGAGGGCATGGTGAAACTGCTGCCCACCGCCGAGGTCGGCTTTCTCGGCATGGCCCGTAATGAAGAAACGCTCGAGCCGACGACGTACGCCGAGCGCCTGCCCGACGACCTCAGCGACCGGCAGTGCTTCGTGCTCGATCCCATGCTCGCCACCGGTGGTTCGCTGGGTGCCGCGATCGATTTCCTGTTCCAGCGCGGAGCCCAGGATGTCACCGCGATCTGCATCCTCGGAGCCCCGGAGGGAATCGCGGCGATCGAGCGTCAGGTCGAGGGGCGCGACGTCACGCTCGTTCTCGGTTCACTCGATGAGCGCCTCGACGAGCGCGGCTACATTGTGCCTGGTCTGGGCGACGCGGGCGACCGTCTCTACGGCACCGTCTGACCACTCACCTCGCCGCCGCGCCCCACCAGGCGTGCGAAGGCGCTCAGGCGCGCGACGCCGTCCGGTGTGCGCGGCAGATCGTCAAGCAGGTCGGGCGATGACACCAGGTATGCGGTGTGCATCGCCCGTGAGATGGCGACGTTGAGGCGATTGCGCAGGAGCAGGAACTCGAGGCCGCGCGCGGCATCCCGTCCCGACGATGCGGCCAGTGAGACGATCGCCACCGCCGCTTCTTGTCCTTGGAAACGATCGACAGTGCCCACCGGGATCTTCGGGTATCCCGCCGCGGCCAACGCCTCTTCGACGGCGACTTGCTGGGCGTTGTAGGGGGTGACGACGATGATGTCATCCTGCGCCAGAGGTCGCTCCGCAACCGCACTGGCCGTGTCGCCGTCGTGGAAGTCGACGTCGCGCCATGCTCTGCCCAGGAGGTTCCTGACGATCGCGACGACGGCGGCGGCCTCTTCGGGCGAGTGCGTCGCGTTTCCCCGATGGCGCACGGGCACGATCTGAAGCCCCGGCGCGACGCCGTCGAGCCGGCGCAGGTCGGTGGCGGGGTGGGCGGCAAGCTCGCCTCCGTAGGAGAGCACCGACACCGGCGCGGCGAGTTCGGATCGCATCCGACGGGTTCGCGGAAGGAAGAACCCGAGCCGTGGCGGGATGACGTCGGCACCGCCCATCACCCATCCCAACGCGGAGGTGTCAACAGGCTCGGGGTGGGTCCCCTGACTCACCTGTGGAAGCTGCTGCGGGTCGCCGAGCAGGAGCACTCGCCGAGCGGCAAGCGACACCGCGATGGTGGAGGCCAAGGAGAACTGACCTGCCTCGTCGATGACGAGCAGATCGAGGCTGCGCCGTGGCACGCGGCCCTCATGCGCGAAGTCCCAGGCCGTGCCTCCGATCACGAACCCGCCGGGATTTTCGGCGGTGAACGCGGCCACGCCGTTCTTGGGGATGACGGTGAACGGTCGTTCCTGATCAGGGTCGGCGTTGCTCTTGAGCGCCTTACCCACGCGCGACGGCGGCACACCGGCGCCAACGATGCGGTCGAGCATGTTCTCGACGACCGTGTGCGACTGGGCGACGACGCCGACGCGGTAGCCATGCTCACGCACGAGCCGTTCGACGACGTGTGACCCCACGTAGGTCTTGCCTGTGCCGGGCGGACCCTGGACAGCGAGGAATCCCTCGTCCAGCGCGCCCACGGCGGCGACGATCCCGTCGACGTCTCCGGTTGCGGGCACGTCGGTCTCAGCGGCCCGCACCGAACGGGGCGCGCGTCGGAGCAGGATGTCCGTCGCAGCGTCATCCGGCAGCTCGGGATGCCGGGCGATGATCTCGTCGGCCCACGCGTCGATCGCTTTCTGCTGGTTTCCGGCCGGTGGTGGCGCAGCGGGTGTGAGAGCTATCGGCAGGGTGCTCCACGTGACGCCGTCGACGGCTGTCTCTTCGACGACGACACCGTCATCGAGCACTTCGAGCACCGTGACGGTGCGGGCATGGTGGATCCAGCGGGGTTTGATCTCGGCGGGATACGGCGGTGGCGCCTCGTACAGGGCGAACGGCGTCGTGTCGGCGTTCAGTCGGGTGCCCGGCGCGACCGCTCCTCGCAGCTCGATGATGCGCCGTTCTGCTCCCCGCCCACTCTCGCGGAAGTGCCAGTCCGTGCGGATGCGGCATCGCTCGGAGTCGATGACGACCACATCGCGCGTCTCGTCCCACAGCGACACCGGCTCACGCAGACGGAGGAAATGGGTGGCCCAGAAGGTCTTCACCTCGCGGGGGTAGTAGTCGATCGCGGCCGAGCCGAGCCGAAGGGCGACCTGCTCCGCCGAGTCGCGGGGGTGTTCCTCGGCGAGTCGGGCGAGGGTGAGCGCGCGGGGCGAAGGCTCATACACATATTCGTCGGGCTCGGGGTTGGGTGTCGGCACGAGCCGCGCTTCGCGTGCACGGTCGACGAGCCAATCGCGCAGTCTGCGGGTCGACACGCAGTCGTATTCGTTGTAGTCGGCGAGGTCGGCGAGGATCGCATCGGCCGCTTCGGGGTCGTCGGCAGCCAGCGCGCGCGCCTCGACGTAGCGCACGATCGAATCGTCGCCCTTCTGCACATCGCTCGTGCGCACGTCATCGCCCATGTAGAGCGGCTCGAGCTTCTTGATCGAGTACGACCGGGAGCCGACGCGCAACGCGCGGCGAACGATCGGGTACAGGTCGACGAACACGGCGTCGCGGAGCAGCCGATCGACGTCTGCCTCGCGCACGCCGTGCCGTGCGGCCATCGCGAGGAGGTGGGTCGGTTCGTATGGCGCGTAATGGTAGATGTGCATGCCGGGGTACTGCCGGCGGCGCAGGTCGACGATGTCGATGAACGTCTCGAGGGCCTCCTTCTCGGCGGCGAAAGAATGCGCCCACAAGGCGGTGTACTGCTCCCGCTGGTCGACCCAGCCGAAGAGGTAGTCCAGCCCCCACGACGCCGCCTGATCGGGTCCAGCGGGCTCCGTGTAGAGCGGGTCGCCTTCGAAGTCGAAGAAGATGTCTCCGTCATCGGGTCGGGGCAGGGCTCCGAGCGCCGTCGGCGCGACCACCTCATACGCGGGGACCGCGGCTGCATCGGCGGGCTGGGTGAGCTCGGTGGGGCCGGTGACACCGCCGGCGGGGCTCGTGAGCTGCAATCTCGCCTGGGTGCGCAGCATGTCGAAGACGTCTGCGTGCATGCCCTGGGGCGGGATGACGGCGGCGGCGAGGTCGTCGATGGTGACGATACCCGCAGCGCGCAAGCGGTCGCGCTGCGACGGGCGAATGCCGGCGACCAGCAGAAGATCGCGTGACGCGATCACCTCGGTGTCGCAGGTCGCGCAGCGCCCGCACGCGCTGACGCGCAGGTCGCCGCGGTCATCGCCCCATGCCAACGGCTCTCCGTCCGCGCCCGACTCGATACGGCGGTCTTCCACGAGGGCGCCGAGGCGCTCGCGGCGGAGCATGAAGACCGGAAGGAGGTCGTCGACCGCGTGCGCCGACACCGTCCCATCGCCGAGGAGAAGCTCCACACGCTCTGACCGCGCGACGCCCAATCGATCGAGTTGATCGACGTATGCCGCCAACTGCATGAGGGCGGTGACGCGCGCGCGTCGTGCGAGCTTCGTGTCCTGAACGATCCAGCGGCCCTGCTCGTCGCGCACGAGGAAGTCCGCGAACCCGACGAAGTCGGTCGTGGCGAAGGCTGCCTGATAGATGACGTCGGCGTCGGAGGCGAGCGCGGCCGCCGTGCGGGCGACGGCATCTGCGAGACCCCCGGCATCCGTCGACGACACCGCGGGGATGCGCACCACGGCGTCGGATCCGAACCGCGACACGTACTCGTCGAGCACGCGCTCTTCATGGGCGATCCCGAGCCGGGCGGCGCGCTCGAGCGTCAGATCTTCGGGTTCGGTGACGGCGATGACCCGGCCGAGCTTCGCATCGATCGCGCGCGCCCACGCGAACTCGCACTCCGCAGCGGCCTTCAGGTCACTCGCGCTCCACACGATGCGCGGCGCGATCGCGACCGCCGTGTCGGATCCGGCCTCTCCTGGGATGTACCGCATGCTCGCCCCTTTCTCCACGACCCTAACGGCGACGACCGACACTGCCGCGAGCGGATGCGGGTGCCACACTGGTCACATGAGCCTGCCGTTCGAGAACGCCTATCGACACGGTTTCGCGCGCGTCGCCGCGTGCACGATTCCGGTGTCGATCGCCGACCCCGTCGCCAACGCGGATGCGGTGCTCGCGGCCGCGCGCGAGTGCGACGCCGACAGCGTCGCGGTCGCTGTCTTTCCGGAACTGTGCCTCACCGGATACGCGATCGACGACCTCGTACTGCAAGACGCTGTCCTGGATGCGGTGGAGCGCCAGCTCGAACGCCTGGTCACGGCATCCGAAGACCTGCTGCCGATACTCGTCGTCGGCGCGCCGCTGCGCCATCGCAACCGGCTCTACAACTGCGCCGTCGTCATCCACCGCGGGACGGTGCTCGGCGTCGCCCCCAAGGCGTATCTGCCGACGTACCGCGAGTTCTACGAGCGCCGATGGTTCGCGCCGGGCGAGCCGTGGTCCGGAGAGAGCATCAGGATCGGCGATCTCGAGACGGTGATCGGCACCGACCTGTTGTTCGAGGTCGCAGACGTTCCCGGGCTGGTGATGCACGCCGAAATCTGCGAAGACCTCTGGGTGCCGATCTCACCTTCTTCGCGCGCGGCCCTCGCCGGTGCGACGCTGCTGGTGAACCTCTCGGGCAGTCCGATCACGATCGCTCGGGCGGAAGACCGCGCGATCCTGTGCCAATCGCAGTCGCTGCGATGCCTCGCGGCCTACGCCTATGCAGCCGCCGGGGCCGGCGAATCCACGAACGACGTGTCGTGGGACGGCCAGACGATGATCTACGAGGTCGGTGAGCGTCTGGCCCACACGGAGCGGTTTCCCGACGGGCCGCGGCGCAGCGTCGCGGACATCGACCTGGACCGCCTGCGTCAAGAGCGTCTGCGACAGGGCACCTTCGACGACAACCGGGGAGTGCTCGCCGACGCGGACTTCTTGCGCATCGAGACGGTCCTGGGCCCTCCGACGGGCGACATCGGGCTGCGCCGCACGGTCGACAGATTCCCGTTCGTGCCCGCCGATCCGGCCCGCCTCGCACAAGACTGCTACGAGGCCTTCAACATCCAGGTGTCGGGCCTGGAACAGCGCCTGCGGGCGATCGACGACCCGAAGCCGGTCATCGGGCTGTCCGGCGGGCTCGACTCGACGCACGCGCTCCTCGTCGTCGCTCGCGCAATGGATCGTATGGGGCGGCCGCGCAGTGACATCTTGGCGTTCACGATGCCCGGGTTCGCTACGAGCGAACACACGAAGTCGAACGCCATCGCCCTGGCCGAGAGCGTGGGGGCCACGATCGAGACGATCGACATCCGCCCCGCGGCCACTGAGTTGCTGCAGGGCATCGGGCACCCGTCGGCCCACGGCGAGCCGGTCTACGACGTCACATTCGAGAACGTGCAGGCCGGCATCCGCACCGATTTCCTCTTTCGTCTGGCCAACCAGCGCGGCGGAATCGTCATCGGCACCTCCGACATGTCCGAACTCGCGCTGGGCTGGGCGACCTATGGCGTCGGCGACCACATGAGTCACTACGCGGTCAACCCTGGCGTTCCCAAGACGCTCATCCAGCACGTCATCCGATGGGTGATCGCCGCGGGCGAAGGCGTCGATGAGCGCGAGGCCGAAGTCCTGCAGTCGGTCCTCGACACCGAGATCTCCCCCGAACTGGTCCCCGCCGGTCAGGACGGCCGCATCCAATCGACCCAAGACCGCATCGGCCCCTACGCCCTGCACGACTTCACCCTCCATCACGTGCTACGTCACGGAACGCGTCCGTCGAAGATCGCCTTCCTCGCCTATCACGCGTGGCGCGATCAGGATGCCGGAGCCTGGCCGCCGGGTTTCCCGGCGTCGGATCGCTTCGCGTACGATCTGGCGACCATCGCCCACTGGCTTCGTGTGTTCTTGCAGAGGTTCTTCGCATTCGCCCAGTTCAAGCGCACGGCCATTCCGAACGGACCGAAGGTCTCGCCGTCCGGGTCGTTGTCCCCGCGCGGCGACTGGCGGGCACCTGCCGACGGCAACGCGGCGGTCTGGATCGCCGAACTCGACGCCGCGTTGCCGAACAGCTTCTGAATCCGACCACGTCCACCCATGGTGCGAACCGCGTCCGCGGGGCATGCTGGGAGCCATGACGACACCGGAGTGGGTGCGACACGATGCCGTGAAGGCCTGGGTCGCCGAAATGGCAGAACTGTGCACGCCCGACGAGGTCGTGTGGTGCGACGGGTCGCAGAGCGAGTACGACGCCCTGTGCGAGCAGCTGGTGGAGACCGGGACGTTCATCCGGCTGAACCCCGAGAAACGCCCGAACAGCTTCTTGGCCCGCAGCGATGCGAGTGATGTGGCCCGTGTCGAAGAACGCACCTTCATCTGCGCACGAAGCGAAGAGGATGCCGGACCCACCAACAACTGGATGGACCCGCGCGAGATGATGGGCGTCCTGCGGCCGCTCTTCACCGGCAGCATGGCGGGGCGCACGATGTACGTGGTGCCGTTCAGCATGGGCCCGCTCGGCTCGCCGATCGCGCAACTGGGCGTGCAGATCACCGACTCGCCGTACGCCGTCGTGAACATGCGGATCATGACGCGCATGGGCCGCCCGGCGATGGATGTGCTCGGAGCCGACGGCGAGTTCGTCCCGTGCATGCACACCGTCGGCGCGCCGCTGGCCGAGGGTGAGCAGGATGTCGCGTGGCCTTGCAATCCCGAGAAGTACATCGTGCACTTCCCCGAAACGCGCGAGATCTGGTCGTACGGCTCGGGCTACGGCGGCAACGCCCTGCTTGGCAAGAAGTGCCTCGCACTGCGGATCGCCTCAGCCATGGCCCGTGACGAGGGCTGGCTCGCCGAACACATGCTGATCCTCGGGGTGACCGACCCCGACGGAGAGAAGACGTACGTCGCGGCGGCCTTCCCGAGCGCGTGCGGAAAAACCAACTTCGCGATGCTCGTACCGCCGCCGGCGTTCACCGACAAGGGATGGACGGTCACGACCGTCGGTGACGACATCGCGTGGATCAAGCCGGGCGATGATGGGCGTCTGCGGGCCATCAACCCCGAGGCCGGCTACTTCGGGGTCGCGCCCGGCACGTCCTACACGACCAACCCCAGCGCGATGGAATCGATCCGGTCGGACACGATCTTCACGAATGTCGCCCTCACAGACGACGGTGATGTGTGGTGGGAGGGGATGGACGGCGCACCGCCCGCCCATGCGATCGACTGGCAGGGGAACGACTGGACTCCCGAATCCGGCACGAAGGCCGCGCACCCGAACTCACGGTTCACCGCCCCGGCGGTCCTGAACCCGGCGCTCGACGAGGCCTGGGATGACCCGCGCGGCGTGCCGATCAGCGCCTTCGTTTTCGGCGGGCGCCGCGCCGGTACGATCCCGCTGGTCACACAGAGTTTCAACTGGGCGTTCGGCGTCTACATGGCCGCCACCATGGGCTCCGAGACCACTGCGGCCGCCGCAGGCGCGCAGGGGGTCGTCCGTCGCGACCCGTTCGCCATGCTCCCCTTCGCGGGGTACCACATGGGCGACTACATCAACCACTGGCTCGCGTTCGGCCGGAAGATCCGCAACCCTCCACGGATCTTCCAGGTCAATTGGTTCCGACGCGACGAGGACGGACGCTTTCTGTGGCCCGGGTTCGGCGAGAACATGCGCGTCTTGGAATGGATCGTCGCGCGCTCGCGGGGACGTGCGCTTGCGGTCGAGAGCCCCCTCGGGTGGATGCCGCGCTACGAGGACCTCACCTGGGACGGACTCGACTTCTCCGAAGAGGACTTCTTCACGTGCATGGCGATCAACCGGCGGGATTGGACCAGTGAGCTCCTCGATGTCGAAGAGCTGTTCATGAAGCTCTACACGCGCCTCCCGAAGGAGATGGAGATGATCCGCTCTCTCACGACCAGCGCGCTGTGGCGTTCGCCGAAGAACTGGGAGATGAACGGTGACCCCACCTGATCATCGCTCATCCCACCCGCTCGCCGAAGAAACCAAGGAGCTCGCATGCTCGACAGCGCACCGTGGCTGACGCTGATTCCGCCCGTCATCGCGATCATCCTCGCGATCATCACCAAGCGGGTGATGTTGAGCCTCGGAGCAGGTGTCGTCATCGCCGCCTTGCTCATCGCCGAGTTCAATCCCCTTGAGACCCTCGCCCTCGTATGGGGCGCCTTCGCCGCGGTGTTCTGGGTCGATGGCGCGGTCAACACGTGGTACGTCTACATCCTCGTCTTCACCGTGCTCCTGGGCGTCATCACCGCGTTCATCACGATGGCCGGGGGCACCCGGGCCTTCGCAGACTGGGCGATCGAGCGCATCCGCACCCGCCGGGGCGGACAACTGCTCGCCGCGATCCTCGGCATCGTCATCTTCATCGACGACTATTTCAACGCGCTCGCCGTCGGCCAGATCAGCCGTCCCGTCACCGACGGACATCGCGTGTCGCGGGCGAAACTCGCCTACATCGTCGACTCGACGTCGGCTCCCGTGGCCGTGCTGGCACCCTTCTCGAGTTGGGGTGCGTACATCATGGGTGTCATCGCGCCCATCGTCGCCGCCTCGGCACTCACGATGAGCAGCGTCGAAGCCTTCCTCGGCGCCGCAGCATCCAACTACTACGCCATCGCCGCGGTCGCGCTCGTCTGGTTGGTCATCCTGTTCCGTGCCGACATCGGGCCGATGCGACGCGAAGAGCAGCGTGCGATCGATTCCGGGCGCCCGTTCGCCGAGGGCGAGGTCGTCCCCGGCCAGCTCAGCGAAGACCTCCCCACCCACCGTCCGGGCGCGAAGCGGTCGATCGTCGTTCCGTTCATCGCCCTCGTCATCGGTGTCGTCGGAGGAATGGTCTGGACCGGGGTGAGCGGGTCGGGGTCGTGGGCGCCGAACGAGATCCTCGCAGCCGCCGATACCAGCGCCGCGCTCATGGTCGGCGGCATCCTCGGCCTGATCTCTGCGCTGTACTACTACGTCCGGTACACCAGCGAGAACCCGAAGTTCGGATGGTCGACCTTCGGACGCGGATGGGTCGGCGGTGCGCGCGCAATGGCTCCCGCCGTCGGAATCCTGCTCCTGGCCTGGATGCTCGGTGGGCTCATCGAGACGCTCGGCACCGGCGCCTTCCTCGGTGCGATCGTCGAGACCTCGCAGCTCGCACCGGCATGGTTGATCCCGATCGTGTTCGTGCTCGCCGCCGCGATGGCTTTCGCCACAGGGACATCGTGGGGCTCGTTCGGTTTGCTGCTGCCCATCGCGGGCGGAATCGTGAACGCCGTCGACGAGCCGGCGCTGCTGTTGCCGATGCTGGGTGCCGTGCTGGCAGGGGCGGTGGCCGGTGACCACAGTTCGCCTATCTCGGACACGACGATCCTGTCGTCGACCGGCGCGGGGTGCAACGTCATCACGCATGTGCGCACCCAGCTGCCCTTCGTCGGCGTCGCCGGCGGCTCCGCACTCGTCGGCTACATCGTCTTCTCTGCCACCGGCATCACGTGGCTGGGGTTGGTCGCGACGCTGGTGGTTCTCGCCGCGTCCGTCGCGGTCATCCGGCTCGTCGGTACCCCGGTGAACGAATCGACGCCGGTCGCCACAGAGCGGGAGTGATCAGGCCGGCAGCGCGCCGTAGGCGAGAGTGATGATCCATCCGTCCCGTGACAGATCATCGAGTCGGTAATACACCCGCCGGTCGGGGATCCACCCCTTGTTGAGCGGTGCGTCGAGCCGCACATGGTCTGCAGCGACCCGCGCCCCCCGACCGTCGGCGTCCCGCACGGCTTGCACGCGGGTCCAGTGTTCCAGCAGCTTCGCGGTATCGGATTCGTCGAGAAGATGTGAGTGGCGTCGCATCGTGCGCAGCTCGGCGTCGCCGGGGTGACTGTCACGCAGGTCCAGCCCGATAGGCACGGCCGGGTCCGCTACGGCGACGACCGACGCCGCGCGGAAGTTCGCATTGCGGATGCCGAGAGGCACATCCTCGCCGTCGACCTCGGCGATCAATTGGGTGTGGAACCCGAAGGTCCCCGGAGCCTCTCGCTCGACGCGCACCTCTTTCTGCTCGACGCCGAGCCTGTCGGCCACGATCTGTCGAGCGAGAGCGCGTTTGCGGTCGTGTTCGGACAGCTTGGGATCCCACCCGAGCCGTGCGGTGATGCCGGCGGGCGTGTCGAGTAGCACGGATTGCATGTCGGCGAACCTCTTCCTGCGGCGTCCTGCGGCGGGGGCCACGCCTCCATCTTGGGGTGTTCCTGCGCTCAACCGGAAGTCGCCTCGCCGCAACCGACCACGGCGGCGGATCGAAGCATCCGCCACCGTGGTCGTCATCGGTCAGTCCGACCCTGCGGAACCGGCAGACGCCGCCGAAGGCGGAGACGCCGGAGAGGCAGGAGATGCCGGAGAGGCCGGCGACGCAGGCGATGCCGGGGACACCGCCGGTGCGGGCGCGGGGACGGCGGATGGCGCACTCACGGCGGATACCGGAGACGCCGGCGACGGCGGAGTCGCCGCAGACGGTGCCGACGCGGCCGTCGGCGTGGACGCAGCCGTCGGCGCCGAGACGACGGATGCCGACGTGTCCGTCACTCGCATCTCCAGCCCTCCGCGGTCAAGCACACCGCTCTTCGACCCGACGACGGGGCCCCCCGGGACGACAGAGCCCTCGCTGGTGCGCAGGTCCATGCTGGCTGCTGTCGCAACCGCTGCCCCGCCCACCAAGGTGAGCCCGAGCGCGCCCGCGATGCCGTAGGTGAGCCATTTCTTCTCTGCCATGTTGCCTTCTCCTTTCGGGCCCGGAGGGGGATCGGACCCCGCCCGGGCAAGACCAGTCTCGGTGCCGCCGATAAGCGCTTTCGAAGCGTCGGATGAGATCGTTCTTAGGTTCTGGCAGCGCGAACGGCCGCGAGCTCGGATGCGTCGCTGACGGACACCGCGTGGGCCACATCGAGAAGTCGGTCCACGCGCGCGGCCGCACCGAGTTCGCACGCGCCGAGGGCGTGCCCGAGCAGGTGGACCGCTGCGCGCGCGCACACCGCCGCACTCCCCCACCGCGCCAGGGAACGCTGCGCGAGGTGCCACACACGATCGTCGCGGGGGTGCGGCGTGAGCAGCGCGCTCGCCACGGCATGTGCGAGGAAAGCGGCGGTGTCTTCACTCGGTTGCCCGACTCCTGCGGTGTCGACGTCGATGATGCCCGACACGGTGCGGTCGTCGCCGAGGAACAGCTGACCGAAATGGAGGTCGCCGTGAATCGTCACCGGCGGATCCTCGCCCCACGCGTCGCGCGCTCGCTCGGCGATCCGTTGTGCGCGCTCCGCCTGGAGGTGGGGGAGTTGCACGGCCAGGCGCTCCGAATACCAGTCCAGCCGCCGCGCGAGACGGGTGGTCGCTGGATTCGCGAGGTCAACACCGGCGATCCTGTGCCGCAATCCGTCGACCTCGTCGAGGAGTTCGTCGGCGTCCCACTCCGCATCGGTCGCCGCTGTTCCCCGGGCGGTTTCGCCGATGATCAGACCGTCGCCAGACCAGCCGTAGAGCCTCGGCACAGGTATCCCGGCATCCGCGAACGCGCTGTGGCACGCGACGATCGCAGCGACCCGCGCGGGTCGCACGACCTTCACCCACACGTCTTCTCGGGGCGACGGCACACGGAGGACGGCCCGCCTGCCGGGACGGTAGGCGACCATTACAGGATCCCCCGTGTCGACGATCCCCAGGCGCACGAGCAGCTCGCGTACCGCTCCCGAAAAGGCCGCGGGAGCGAGCGCCGGAAGGTGGGGATCGGCAGGGTGGAGCCACACGCGGATGTCGGGATCGTCGGGCGCGCCCAGAAGAAGCCCCGTCTCGCGCGGCACGCGCCGTCGCGACGTGTCCAGGTAGTAGGTCATGACTCCGTTGTCTGCGGCGACTTCGAAACCCGCGACCGACCCCCCGCCGAGGGGCTCGCGGCTGATCATGCGTACCGTCGTCCGATCACTGACACCCAACGCGTCGCACAACTGGTCCATCTCGTCGGTCGGTTCGCCCATCCCTCGATCCCAGCACGACGGCGCACCCCGTGGGATGAGACTCCTCTTAGGGAGCCGACTCTCCCACGGGAACGTGACCATACTGGTGGTGAGGGACAGCAAGGGACGGGGGGTCCGCGTGGGTCTGCCGACCGTCTCGGTGCGAACGCGACTGATCGCCGTGATCACCATCGTCGCGGCGTTCGGCTTGGGGGCGGTGGGAGTCGTCGTGTACGTCGAGGAACGGCAGCGCATCCTCGCGCAGGTCGACGACCTGCTTGTCGCGAACCTCGCCGCCGCGCGCTACCTCGTGGAACAGGGAGATGAGGGCGGCACGTGGGAGTCGGCGGATGCCGCGCTGGCCACTGTCGTGCAGCGAGCGGCACCCGACGACAACACAGGCGTCATCGGGCTTCGCGACGACGATGTCGCGCTCGTGCCGGGTGTCGCGCTCGACGTCGACCTGCAGTCCACGGCCGGTTTCGTCCCGCACATCGATCGAACGGTGACCGACGCGCAGCCCCGCATCGGCACCTACGCCACCGAAGAGATCACCTGGCGCTACCTCGCCGTACCGATAGCGATCGACGCCGACGCGCCACCGGCATCCACCTTCGTGATCGCCTACGACATCGATGCCGAGTTGGCCGAGATCAACAGCGCTGCGCGCGTGT
Source organism: Microbacterium koreense (assembly GCF_042677105.1). NCBI lineage: Bacteria > Bacillati > Actinomycetota > Actinomycetes > Micrococcales > Microbacteriaceae > Microbacterium > Microbacterium koreense. The sequence continues at coordinate 950,266 of NZ_JBHTIM010000001.1, read as the reverse complement.
TCCTCATCGCCTCCGGCGTGGTCCTCGTCGTCATCGCCGGAGTCGGCGCCGTCGTCGCAACGCGCCTGCTGAGGCCTCTGCGGCAGATGCGCGAGACCGCCGAACGGGTATCGGTGCAGTCGCTCTCCGAGCGCCTCCCGATCGTCGGCCGGGACGACGTCTCCGAACTCGCGCACACCATGAACGACATGCTCGATCGCCTTGACAGGGCTCTGAGTTCGCAACGCCAACTCCTGAGCGACGTCGGACATGAGCTCAAGACCCCCATCACGATCGTGCGGGGCAACCTCGAGGTCGTCGACAGGGACGACCCGGAAGATGTCCGCGAGACGATCGATCTCGCGGTGGACGAGCTCGATCGCATGGCCGATCTCGTCCGTGAGCTCGCCTCGACCGCCGCTCTCCACGGGCCCACTCCGATCACCGCGACACCCGTGGATGCCGCCGACCTCATGCGTCAGGTGCTACGCAAAGCGCAGTCGATCGACGGGGGGACGGTCACCGGGGACGGCTTCGCCGAGATCGTCACATCGCTCGACCCGGCGCGTGTGACACAGGCGGTTCTGCAACTCGTGCAGAACGGCGTCACCCATGGCGGGGGCCAGGTCACGCTCGGCACCCGGCTCGTCGAAGACCACCTCGACATCGTCGTGCGCGACCGTGGGCCCGGGGTGCCGGAGGAGTCGCGGGCGTTCGTCTTCGACCGCTTCCACCGCGGCGCCGAAGCGGCTTCGCGGCCGGGAAACGGGCTGGGACTCAACATCGTCCAGGTGATCGCGCGCGCGCATGGCGGCTCGGTGTCTGTCGAGGATGCCGACGGCGGCGGTGCCCGTTTTGTCATGACGTTGCCGCTCGTCATGTCGGACTCGGTGCACCCCGGCCTCGTGATCCCCCCTCGCCCGCCGCTACCTGCCGACGTCGACACGACCTCGGCGTCGACGGACAGCGAGATCGCGTCCGCGAGAGGAGCCTGACATGACATCGATTCTCATCGCGGACGACGAAGCACGGATCTCCGGGTTCATCGACAAAGGCCTGCGTGCGGCCGGCTATGCGACCCGGGTTGCGGGGACCGGTCCGGTCGCCCTCGACCTCGCACTGAGCGGTGAGTTCGATCTGCTCGTCCTCGATGTCAACATGCCCGACATGGACGGGTTCGCCGTGCTCGAGAGCCTCCGCGGATCGGGTTCGACGATGCCGGTGATCATGCTGACCGCACGAGTCGAACTGGACGATACGGTCGCCGGCCTTGAAGGTGGCGCCGATGACTACCTCGGCAAACCCTTCCGGTTCGACGAACTCGTCGCGCGGATCCGCCTGCGATTGCGACGCGACCCGTCGTCCGCACCCACCACGCTCACCCACCGCGACCTCGTTCTGGACATCCGCACGCGACGCGCGCACGTGGGCGGCGTCCAGGTCGAGTTGTCGGCGCGTGAATTCGCCCTCGCGGAAGAGTTGCTTCGCAACGCCGGTCAGGTATTGAGCCGTGAGCAGCTGCTGAGCCGCGTCTGGGGCTTCGACTTCGATCCCGGCTCGAACGTCGCTGACGTGTACGTCGGGTATCTGCGGCAGAAGCTGGGCTCGGAGCGGATCGAAACCGTGCGCGGCGTGGGCTATCGGCTCGTCTGAAACCGGTTGTCAGTCCGCGGCGACCGTGCCCTTGATGCGGCCGGTCAGATCGAGCACGGCGACCAGAAGCGCGAGGCTGAGGAAGATGCCGACCGTGATCATGCCGAAGGCGTACGCATCGTGGTACACGACGAGGTCATCGTGCGTACCGCTCTCGCGATAGATCGTCGCGTAGAACAGCGCGAGCGCGACCGCCGTTCCCACAGCGGTGCCGATTCGCTGCCCGAGTTGACCGACGGACCCGGCGACGCCCCCGCGCCGCACGGGGATCTCGGCAAGCGCCAAAGTCTGGTTCGGGGCGATGACGAGTCCGCCACCGGCGCCCCCGACGATCATGACCGCCGCCATGATGTAGGGCGTCCATGCCGGCTCAGCGAACAGCGCGGTCAGGACGAGTCCGCCGGCACTGAGGATCACGGCGGCCAGGCCCCACATGACCAGCGGCCGCCCGAAGCGTGCGACGAGGTTTCCCCCGACCCACGACGTCACAGCACTGGCGAGCGCGAACCCGATCGAGACCATCCCCGCGAAGACGGGCTCGATCCCCAGACCGATCTGCAGAAACAAGGTCGTGAGCAGGAACATCGCCGGCATCGCGGCGAAAAACACCGTCTGGAGCATCGTCCCGTTGCGGTACGACGCGATCCGGAAGAGTTCGAGCGGGACAAGCGGATTGCGTCCCCTCGCGGCGTAGTGGCGCTCCCAGGCGAGGAATGCCGAAACGAACAGCACGAACACGGCGAGCAGCCACCACCGCGCCGGATCGTCGCTCGGCGCCCCGGTGGTGAAAAGGAACGGCCACATGAGCGCGACCACCGCGACACCGAACAGCAGGAGGCCGATCGGATCGAGTTCGAGCGGCCGCTCCGACCGCGTGCGGGTGTCGGGCAGGAGCCACAACACGAGGGCGATGGCGATGAGACACAGGGGAACGTTCATCCAGAAGATCAGTCGCCACCCGTCGGTCGCTCCGCCGACGGCGATGAGCAGGCCGCCGAGAGTGGGCCCGAACGCGGTCGCAACACCGATCGTCGCTCCGAACAGGCCGAACGCACGGCCGCGCTCTTTGCCGTGGAACAGTTCCTGGGCCATCCCGAGCACTTGCGGCATCTGGATGCCCGCCGCCACCCCCTGCAGCAGGCGCGCGGCCAAGAGCACGACGGCGTTGGGCGCGAGGGCGCAGAGGATGCTGGTGACGGTGTAGAGCGAGAGACCGACGACGAACAGCATGCGTCGGGATCGCTGATCACCGAGTCGCCCCATGGGCACGAGCGTGAGTCCGAAGGTCAACACGAAGCCCGACACGACGAGCTGCAGCTGCGTCGAGTCGGCATCGAGGACAGCCCCGATCGAAGGCAGGGCAACGTTGACCTTCGTCAGGTCCATGATCGTGATCGCGGCCACCGCGACGCACACCCAGAAGGCGCGCCAGCGCGCTCCGGAGGTCAACGGGATGGTCGCAGTGCGGGGAGGAGTCATCTCCTGTCACGCTATCGCCGTTCACGACGTTCGGGTCCGAGAGAATGGAGGACATGAAGCTTCTCGTCGCGGCACTCGACTCCGAACTCACCGCCTTCCCCGCCGAGCTCGACGGGTTCGACCGCCTCGTCACAGGGCCCGGCAAATTGAAAGCCGCCTACGGTCTCACCCGAGCGCTCGACGCTGCCGACTACGACGAGGTCCTGGTCGTCGGCACCGCGGGCGCGATCGACCCCGAGCTCGACGCCGCGGTGTACGACATCAGCGCCGCGATCCAGCACGACGTCGTCGACCTCGACGGCATCGTCGGCCGCCACATTTCCCTCCCCGAGCGTGTGAGCGTCGGGCGCGAGGGCGTGACCATCGCCACCGGCGACCAGTTCGTGGACGGCGCGGACGCGGTCGATGTCGTGCGATCGCTGGGCGCGGGTCTGGTCGATATGGAGACGTATGCCTTCGTCTGGGTCGCGCAGCAGTTCGGGGTCCCGATCCGCGTCTTGCGAGCCGTGTCCGACCGCGCTCAGGACGATGCGATCACCGATTGGCGCGAGACCGTCGCTGCCTGCAGTGCGCAGCTGCGCGACGTCGTTCGAGCCGAGTACGGCGTCTGACGAGCGGGCTCAAAGCCTAGGAACGCCGCCCGGCGAAGATCCCGCGCAACACGAGGAAGACCACGAGCGCGACCACGGCGACGATGACCAGCTTGAAGACGAACGCGAGCACCGAGAACAGGATGTTCACCAGGAACCAGGCGATGATGATGGCCAGGATGACACCGAGAATCGTCCACACCGTGTTCTTTGACATACGACTAGCCTAAGGACTTGCGCGTCATCGCTCTCGCCGCCCGCGGCCCGGGGCTCGCCAGACGTACGCAACTCATACGGAGGAACACCCATGTCGAACCCCACACCTCCCCAGGACCCGAGCGAGCAGCCGCCCTCGGGTGACGCCGCCACGCCACCGGTTCCGCCGAGTCCGGACCATCAGCCCACCCAGGCCTATCCCCCGGCGTATGGCTCCGACCAGCCGACACAGGCCTACCCGCCCGGCTACGGTGCCGACCAGCAGCCGACACAGGCCTACCCGCCTGCGCCGCAGCACCCCGTACCCCCCGCATACGGGCAGCCCGCCGCCGGATACCCGCAGCAGACCTCCGCCGCTCCCGGGCAACCTGTCTACGGCGCACCGGCGCAGCCGGCACAGCCCGACACGCGCCCGAAGACCTTCGGGTGGGTGGCGCTCGGGCTCGCGATCGCAGGCATCGTGCTTGTCGGGGTGGCCTTCTTGCCCCTGCTGTGGGTATCGCTCACCCTCGCCGTGATCGGCGGGATCCTTCTCCTCGCGGCCCTCATCATGGGCATCGTCGTTTTGGCGAACAAGAAGCAGGGCGGCAAGCCACTCGGGATCATCGCGATCATCGTCTCGGTGCTCGGCGGCTTCGCATGGATCGGCGCGCTCACGTGGTCGCTCCTTTTGATCGGCCTGGCCAGCGCCGGCAGCGGTTCTGCAGAGGTCACCGACCCCACCCCGCCGGCCGTCGTCGAGACAGAGGACCCTGGCTCGGGCGGATCCACCGATGAAGAGGGTGACGTCGACGTCGTGGCCGGCGGCGAGGCGGCGTACCTCGCCGAGGTGCGCCCCGCGCTGTTCGAGCTCTTCCAGGAGGTCGGCCCGATCACGGAGGACGAGATGGAACTCGTCTTCCCTGACACCCTGCTGGTGTCGCTCGGCGAGACGATCCTGATCCTCGGTGAGGACGGCCGCCAGTCGATGATCGATTCCCTGGCGCAGAGCGCCGGAGACTCCTTCAGCGCCCAGCAGGCGGAGCGCTTCTACGAGATCATCTCGTCTGCGGCGCTGACGCACCTGGCGGAGTAGCCGGTCGAGCAACGATCGCGAGCGTCATCCGTCGACGAGCACATCCTCGTCCTGCCGGATGACGCTCGCGCCTTCGTGTGCAGACTCGACGATCAGTTGCGCGCGGATGCGGTCTTTCATGCTCTCCACGTGACTGATGACGCCGACGGTGCGGCCGCCCTCGCGAAGTTCATCGAGTGTTTCGAGTGCTGACTCGAGGGTGTCGGCATCGAGCGAGCCGAACCCTTCGTCGATGAAGAGCGTGTCGAGTCGGATGCCGCCGGCCCGAGACGTGACGACGTGAGCCAGGCCGAGCGCCAGGGCGAGGGAGGCGAGGAACGTTTCGCCTCCAGACAGTGAGTGCGGCGACCTGGCCTGCCCCGTGTAGGCGTCGAAGATCTCGATTCCAAGTCCGGAGGCGGCGTTGCGCGCCTGGCGCGCATCGGTGTGGAGCAGCGTGTACCGGCCCGACGACATCTCCGACAGGCGCAGGTTGGCGGCGGCGACGATCTCTTCCAACTCTGCGGCGAGCACGAATGTCTCGAGGTCCATCTTCATCGTGTTCGGCGCGCGCCCGGCGACGGTATCCGCCAGGCGCGTCACGACAGCGGCCTCTTCTGCCGTGTCTGCGACGGAGGCGAAAGCGTCGACGGCGCGACTGCGAAGATCTGCGAGCCCCCTCGCAGTGTTCTGCGCGTCGCGTTCCGCGGCGATTGCCGCGGTGCGGGTCTGGTCGGCGGTACGCACCGCCTGTTCGGCGGCGGCCACCTCGTCGGGGGTCGGGGCTGCCTCGTCGGCCGTCTCGAGTTCGAGGTCGAGAAGCCGCGCGCGTGCGGCGGTGAGCGCCGCAGAGTGCTCGACGACGAGACTGTCGATGCGCGTGATCTCGGCGGGGTCGAGAAGCGCCGCAGTGGCGGAGATCGCGTCGTCGAACCCGGACGATTCCAGTCGCGCGTCGAGGTCGATGCGCGCGGCCTCAAGCGCCTGCCGAGCGACATCGAGTCGGTTGCGGGCCTCACGCAACGATCGCGCGCGCTCCAGCCGCTCGGTGGTGACCGCGACTCGCTCGGCGACGGTCGTGAACTCTGCCCGCGCATCGGTGACCGTGGCGTGAAGGTCGTCGATGCGCGCACCCAGCGCTGCGAGACGCTCGCGTGTCTGCGTGTGGGCTTCGGTGAGTTCCGCCAGTTCGCGGGCAGTGACGACCTCGCGCTCGTCGACGGCGACGAGGCGCGTCTGCAGCCGGTCGTGTTCGGCGATGGCCGCCTCGGCGGTGCGTGCCCGCTCTTTGAGGCTCACGAGGGCCGTCTCGAGATCATCGGGGGATTGGCCCCCCGCGCGGCTCAACGCCGCGGCGTGCTCGTCGCGGATGACGTGAGCCGTGTCGGCGGCGTCGCGTGCGCGCTCTGCGGCCTCGTCCCGGGCACGCTCGGCCTCAGCGAGCATCTCGTCGGTGACGGGGTCATCATCAGGTGTCGCCGGATGAGGGTGTTCGGTCGAACCGCAGACGGCGCAGGGTTCACCGTCGACCAGGCCTGCGGAAAGCTCGCCGGCGTATCCCGCGAGCCGTCGTTGCAACAGGTTGGTCACCGCGACCGTGGCCTCGGCGGAGGCGCTGTTGCGGGCGGCGTAGTCGGCTTCGGCCGCGGCGAGTCGCTCGGCCAATGCCGCCGCCTCGCGCGCGGCCTGCAACCTCGCCTCGGCACTGTCGCGCGCCTCACGCGCGTCGGGCGCTGTTGCGGCCTTCTCCGCCACGATCGCGATCTGATCGGTGAGCGTCGCACGTTCGTCCGGCAGTGCCTGTCGGCGCGCACGGATCTCGACCAGCGCGGTTGAGATCCGCTCGAGGTCACGCGTCACCTCGGCATGCGACGTCGTGGCCGCCTCGAGGTCGTGCTCCGCCCGGGTCGCCGTCGCAAGCACCGCGAGGTCTCCGGTGGTTTGGGCCACGACAGCGTCCAGGTCTTCGGAGAGTCCTCCCCCGCCCGCGCTCCACACTTCGGTGGCGGTCTCCACGTGTTGTGACGCGGAGTCATGGGCGGTTTGCGCTCGTTGCCATGCGTCGATGGGCGCTCGGAGGTTCTCAGCGACGCGCGCACGGTGCAGCCGCTGCCGTTCGATGTCGATGCGCTCCTGCTCGCCTTCGATAAGGTCCAGATCGGTGCGCGCGCGAGCCAGATCCGTGTGACGTTTCGCACGCGCCACGAGTTCGCCGTGCGCCGTCGTCGCCACCTCGGACGCTGCTTCCGCGCCCGCGCGCTCCGTCGCGGCCTGCTCGACGCGGTAGTCGGCGCGTCGTTGCGCATCGGCGAGTGCTTCTTGTCGGACTGCCGGGTCATCGGCTCGCTCCGCATCGGAGGAGAGGCCGTGTTCGTCGGCGAGGTTCTCGGCGAACTCGAGCACCGTGCGCGCATGTTCACCGGCAGTGTCGAACCGTTTCTGCACCTCGCGGCGCCGCTCTTCGAGGTCAAGCTTGTACTGCTCGAACCGTTTCGTCCCGAACAGGGTGCGAAGCAAGGCCTGACGCTCATCGTTCTTGGCGAGAAGAAAGCGCGAGAACTTGTTCTGGGCAAGGAGGATGACCTGCTGGAACTGTTGCGCGGACAGCCCGACGACTTCGTCGAGGAAGATGCCGACCTCGCGGGGTTTCGCGGCCCGGCCGATCCACTCATCACCGACACGTTCTTCCAAAACGGCCCGCGTGGGTTCGAGTGTCACGCCTCCACCGCGCTTCGCAGGGCGCTCATACTCGGGTGCCCGCGCCACTCGCCACCGTCCACCGCCCGCCGAGAACTCGAGAACGACTTCGGTCGGATCGCCCAAATGGCAATGGTCGCTGCGGAGGCGGCGTTCCCCTCCCTCGTAGCGCGGGACGGATCCATACAGAGCGAAGCTCACGCCGTCGAGGATGCTCGACTTTCCGGCGCCCGTACGCCCCGAGATCAGGAACACTCCGTCGCCGTCGAAGGCATCGAAGTCGACCGTCTGCGTCTCTCGGAACGGCCCGAAGCCGGTCAGCTCGAGGCGATGGAGCTTCACGCGAGAACCTCGACGCGGGTGCGTTCCTCGAGGACGTCGCGCACGAGTTCGGCTTCGCGCTCAGTCACCCCTTCGCCGCCGCGAACGTGCGTGAGAAACGCGTCGATCAGTTCCGTATCGGTGCGCGCGGCCCGTACTCGGTCGGCGTACGTGCGAGTCGCCCGCTCGGGCGCCGTCGCCGGAGCGTGTTCGACCTTCGCGCAATGGGGGAACCGCTGCTGCAGGCGTCGCATCGGATCTCGCTGCGGCAGGTCGTCGGTGTAGACCGCGCACACCCAGTCGTCTTCGTACGCGGCGAAACGCGCGTCGTCGATCAATTCGTCGAGAGGAGCGGTGAGCGTGACGACACGGCGGGGTACCGGGAGATCAAGCCACTCCGCGGTGATGTCACCGTGAGCGTCGAGTTCGATGAGCCATGACCCTCGCGGCCGGTCGCCTTCGCCGAAGCTGTAGTGCAAGGGCGCTCCCGCGTAGCGAACGCGCTCCGAGAGAACCTGTCGACTGTGGATGTGCCCGAGCGCGGTGTAGTCGACGCCATCGAAAGTGGCGATCGGGACGACATCGAGACCGCCTTGCTGGATGTCGCGCTCAAGATGAGGGGTCGGCTCGACGCCGGCGGCGAAGCAGTGCGCGATCGCAACGGAACGCCCACCGCGCGAGGCGAGATCGTCGCGGATGAGGTCCATCGCGTGGGACAGTGCAGTCGACTGCGAGCGCGCCTGCGGCCACTCGTGCCGGAGGAGCGCGGGTTCGAGGAAAGGGATGCCGTAGAAGTGAACCGGGCCGTGGTCGTCGCTGACGGTGACCGGGCGGGCGAGTTCGTGCGGATCGGTGAGAACGTGGATGCCGTCGCGGAGCACACCCGATTGGAATCCGAGCCGGGCTGCGGAGTCGTGGTTTCCGCTCGTCACGACGACTCGCGCACCGGTGTCGGAAAGCGCACGCAAAGTGTTGCTGAGGAGGGTGTAGCACCCCGCTGCGGGAACCGCGGAGTCGAAGACGTCACCGGCAACGATGACCACGTCGACCTCGTTGTCGCGCACCTGCTCGACCATCGCGTCGAACACACCGGCGAGCGCGGCAAGCGTCGCGTGCCCGTGGAACGAGCGCCCGATGTGCCAATCGGAGGTGTGCAGGATCCGCATATCCAACACGGTAGGCGCCCCCTCCGACATCGCCGCAGAGGCTCACGGCGGTTCGACGAGCACCGAGCGACGCTCAGGGAATGTCGGCGCGCACCCGCCCGGCCAGTTCGTCGATGTCCTCTGCGGTGAGGGCCACTCCTGCCTGATCCAGACGCTGCGACAAGACCTCCACGATCCGTTCTCTCGGCTGGTCGGCGGCGTCCTGACGTGTCTGCGCGACGATTCCGGCGATCTTGTCGGCTGCGGGTGCATTGTTCTGCGCCATCGCCGGCACGTCCTGCTCCGACGCTCCGCTCATCGCCGCTTGCGCCTCGCCGACCGTGAGGGTGTCACGCCCGCCGTCCTGCCCGTGGTGGTCCGCACCTTCGGCCGCGTCGTGCGCTCCGGCCGCCGCGAGCGCTGCCTCCGCCGGGTCACCGTCCTTGCGAGGCTCACCCTGATCTTCGGAGTCGTCGCGATCAGGGTAGTTGACCCCCGGCTGTTCGTACTCATTGCCGGTCGTGCTCATGATGGTCCCTCTTCTGAGTCGGCGTGCATGTCGGGGTCGGCGCTTTGACGCACTGCCTCGCCCTCGACGGGGTCATCCGGCGCAGGGGGGCTCTCCGCGGCATCCGATCGCAGATCAGGGGATTCCTGCGCGGCGGCGTCTTGCGCAGCGGCGTCGCCGTCACTTACGCGCTCCCATCCGCCAGGGGGAAAGGCATCGATCATGCCTTCGGGAAGATCGCGGTCCATGGGATCCTTTCGACCCCTTCAGCCTCGCGGGGACCGCACACGACGTCACCCCATTGACAATCGCGGTCTCGGCGGATAGCGCTCAGCCGACGTCGGCGGAGCGCGACTTCGCCCGATCGCGCGCGACGGCTTCAGCGAGCATCTGGCCGCCGCTGGTCGTGAGAGCCCGCCGCCAGGGCAGCACGCCTTCGATCTCGATCTGGATCGACATCGACAGGATCGTCCGGATCACGACGATCAAGCCGAGGATCGCCGCATCCTCGAGAGACGGCTTGGAGGTGATCGTGCGGATCAGGTCGGCCGCGACGAGGACTTCCAGGCCCAGAAGGATGCCGGACCCGATGGTCGTCCGCAGCACTTGGAACGCCGTCGCGCCGCCGTCTCCGCGCAGGAGGGAGCGGGCTCCGAGGACGAGCGCAATGGCGAAGCCGACGATCATCGCCACGGCACCGAGCGCCTCGAACGTGACGGCGACGACCGTGAAGGCCTCCTCGATGTCCATCGGATCAGGCCGTGCGACGTGTGTGCACGATGCCGGCACGCTCGGGGTGCGCCTGGAACCAGTCCGCGACGTACCAACACATCGGGATGACGGTGCGGTCGCCCCGCGCCTCGAGTTCGGCGACTGCCTTGTCGACGATGACCGCTGCATAGCCGTTCCCACGGAAGGTCGGCACCGTGTAGGCGCGCGTCATCGACAACGTGCGCCCGTCGTCACGGTAATCGAGCGCGCTGACCAGGTCGTCACCCCGACGCAGCGTGTAGCGCGAGGCATCCGGTTCATGGGAGAAGCGAAGCTCAGTCACCTCGCCAGGCTAGCGCCGGACATCCGCACCGCGGTCGCACGGCACCCCGAAACGCCACGATCCACGCACGTCACACTTCGTCACAGTGCCCGCGAGCGCGCGCGAAGATTTGACGCACTTCGACGCACTCCGTCATAATCGGCCGCATGACTGACAACGCACGCTCTCTGTCCGCCCAGGAGGCGAACGGGACTGCCGGCATGATGATGGCCGGCCGCGTTGCTCTGTGTTGTCGAATGTGCCGCTGACTCGGTGACACCGCCGGATCGCGTCGGATCCCCGTCTGAACGGATCCCCGATCCCCGCAGCAGCCGCCCGCGCGGAAGATCCCGCGCAACGGATGCCCGCACCCGGCCCGCTCACGCGGGCCGTCTCGCCACACTCACTCGAACCCGCGGATCGGGTTCACTCCTTCGAGGACCATCATCATGTCTCAGCCCGCCCTTCTTGAACGACCGACCGCTCCTGCACGACCCGCCCGCCACCTGCGCGCCGTCCCCGACCCTGCTTCGGTGACGCCGACGGCCGAGTCCACCCGCACCGGAACCGCCCCCCGCGGGTTCGCTCTGTACGTCGGTATCGACGAGCTCAAGGCGGCCACATCCGGAGTCTCGCTCGGCGTCCTCGTCGAAGCGTTGCGCCGCACCCTTCAAGAGCTTGCTCCCGAGGCCGAGACCTATGCCACCGTTGCGCTCGCTCCCGCCGGCGCCGGCGGCCGCGACGTCGACGTCGTGCGCCGCGCCCTTCACGAGCCGGCAGCCACGGCACGTGCCAAGGAAGAACAGGCCGAGGCCGATCGTGCCCCGGGCGGCGTCGTGGTCGACATCTCGCGCAAGCGGGTGCTGATCGATGGCGACTCCGCGGCGTTCACATACACCGAGTTCGAGCTGCTCCAGTACCTCGTCCTGCGCGAGGGCAGCACCATCGCGCGGACCGAGCTGGTCTCGTCGCTGTGGTCGGGCGCCAATGGCGAGGACGTCCCCGGCGAGCGCACGATCGACGTCCACGTGCGCCGGCTGCGGGCGAAGCTCGGGCGCTACGAAGACATCGTGCGCACCGTCCGCGGCGCGGGTTACCGCTTCGATCGTCACGCCGACGTCTCGATCCGATTCGGTCACGGCACGCCGTCTCCTGACCGCTTCTGATCCGTCGCGTGTCGGCGGCGGCACATATCGTGTCGGCATGACCTCCCGCGCGACGCTCTCCCCGATGCGCGGGACGGATGCCGCTCGCTCGGCGGCGCGATCCGGATCGCGACCAGCGGTGCCCGCCACGCGGGATCCGCGACCGCGAGAGGGGCGACCGCGAGAGACGACGTATCGCCCGCGGCATCCGCTCGACCTGCGGCGTACGGTGCTCCATCAACGGCACGGTGCCGGCGACCCGACGATGCAGGCGGTGGGCGCGGTGATCTGGCGGGCGAGTCGCACGCCGGAGGGCATCGCGACGCTCGCGATGCGCCAGATGACGGATGGAGCCGTGAAGGGTGCGGCGTGGGGGCCGGGCGCCGATTGGGCTCTGACGCAACTGCCGGCGCTGTGCGGCGCGCGTGACGACCCGGCGGGATTCGACGCGTCGCGGCATCCGCTCATCGCCGAGGCTCACCGCCGGCACCCCGATGTGCGATTGAGTCGCACCGACCTCGTCTTCGAGGCGCTCGCCAGTGCCGTGTTCGAGCAGAAGGTCACGGGTATGCAGGCTTTCGGCGCTTGGCGGCGCATCGTGACCTGGCACGGCGAGCGCGCGCCCGGTCCCAGTCCGAGGCCGCTGTTCGCTCCGCCGTCGGTCGAGGAGTGGCGGCGGATCCCGTCGTGGCGCTGGCATCGCGCCGGGCTCGAACCGCCGCAGTCACGCACGGTGGTCGACGCGGCGCGGCGTGCCGATTCCCTCGTGCGCGCGGCCGAGAATGCGACGACCGGCGAGGAACGAAACCGTGTGTTCACGTCGCTGCGTGGCGTGGGCCTCTGGACGAGTGCCGAAGCGCGGATCCGCGCGTTCGGTGATCCCGACGCCGTGAGCGTCTTCGACTACCACCTGGCGCACACAGTCGGGTTCGCCTTGACGGGACGACGTGTGGACGACGACGGGATGCTCGAATTGCTCGCACCGTGGAAGGGCCAGCGGCAGCGTGTCATCCGTCTGATCGGGCTCTCGGGGGTGGTCGAGCCGCGGCGGGGGCCGAGATTGCATCCCGAGGATCACCGCTCCCGCTGAGCGATCTCGTCATGCCTCGGGCCTGGCGGAGCGGAGCGATCGCCGCGATGATGGGGCCATGATCGAGACACTCCCGGGGCTCCCGGATGGCGTCATCGGCTTTCGCGCGGTCGGAACCGTCACCGCCGACGACTACCGCACCACCGTCGACCCCGCCATCACGAAGGCAATCGCCACCGGCGAGAAGCTCAACATCGTGTTCGAGATGGGGCCGGACTACGAGCACTACTCGCTGGGTGCGATGTGGCAGGACGCCAAGCTCGATGGAACGCCCGCACGGGCATGGGGGCGGATCGCCCTGGTGACCGACCACGCGGTCGTGGGCGAGGTCATCCACGGCATCGCCTTCCTCTTTCCGTGCGATCTGAGGTTCTTCCGCGTCGCGGCCCTCGATGAGGCGGTGGCGTGGGTCTCCGGCGCCCCGACCTGACAAACGCGCACGCTCCTCGAACGATCTAGGCTGGGGCCATGGCGAATCGACGTGGTGGCTGGCAACGCGGACACACGGGCTGGGCCGCTGGCACCGTGCTCGTCTTCGCGCTCGGAATCCTGTTCGGGCTCGTGTGGGGCAACATATGGCTGGGCATCTTGCTCGCCGCGGTGGTGTCGATCGGGTGGCTGATCGCCTACGAATCGTGGCGTGGCCGCGAGGTCGGCATCGAGAACCGCGACGACGACGGCGCCCGGCTGTAGCGCGATCTGATCCGCACGCCCCGCGGCGAAGCGGTTCCGTTTTGCATCACGGGTAGGCACTTAGGCTAGGCTTACCTACATGACATTCCCCACTCGTTCACTGCTGCCGCTCGCCGGTATCGCGGCGCTCGCTCTGACCGTGACCGCCTGCGCCTCCCCGTCGTCCTCTGCCGACGATGCCGCCCCCGCGGACGCCACCGAGACCACCGTGGTCGTCGAAAACGCCAAGCCCGCCCTCATGCAGGTCGAGGAAGACGGCGAGACCTACTGGACCGAAGACACCGAGATTCCGCGCGAAGCGGTCGAGGTCGCCTACCAGCCCGAGTCGGTCGTCACCTTCGACATCGCGACGCTCGACACTCTGCACGCGATCGGCGCAGGCGACACCGTCGTCGGCATCCCCGAGGTCGCCCTGCCGGACTACCTCTCGGAGTACGCCGACCTTCCCAAGGTCGGCTCGCTGTTCGAACCCGACTTCGAAGCCGTCGCCGAGCTCGACCCCGAACTCATCGTCGTCGCCGCGCGTAGCACCGGACAGTTCGACGAGCTGTCGAACATCGCCCCCACGATCGACCTCACCGGCGCCTACGGCGGCACGTTCGATCCCGAGGGCGGCCTCGTGCGCGCGGCCCAGCTGGGTGAGATCTTCGGCGAAGAAGAGGCGGTCGCCGAGCTCAGCGCTGACATCGAAGAGCAGATTGCGACGATCCAGTCCGAAGTCGACGGCACCGCGCTCGTGCTGTCGGTGTCGGGTGGTGAGTACGGCGCCTTCGGCGAAGGCTCGCGCTTCGGCTACTTCTTCGACACTCTGGGCTTCACGCCCGCCGTCGCCGCGGCCGAGCTTCCCGGCCAAGAAGGCTCCGCCCACGGCGACACCGTCACGAACGAGTTCATCCTGACGGCGAACCCCGACTGGATCATCGCCTTCGACCGCGGAGCCGCCACCGGTCAGGGCTCGAGCGCCGAGGAGACGCTCGACAACGAGATCGTCGAGCGCACGACCGCCGCGCAGAACGACGCGATCGTGTACCTTCCCGCGAGCGAGCTCTACATCGTCATCAACGGTCTCACCGCGATCCACAACGTGCTCGGCACCGTGCACGAGGCCGTCGCCGGCTGATGACCGTCGCCGTACCCGGAGGAGGGCCGTCGTCCTGAAACGGCTCTCCCCCACCACCCTGATCGTCGTGGGGGTGGCGCTGGTCGCCACCCTCGCGACGATCTCCCTGTTCATCGGCGTCGCCGAGCTCGACGCGTTCATTCTCTTCGCGAGTCGCATCCCCCGCACAGCGGCGTTGATCCTCGCCGGCGTTGCCTTCGCCGTCGTCGGACTCATCATGCAATTGCTCACGCGTAACCGCTTCGTCGAGCCGAGCACGACCGGTTCGACGGATGCCGCGAGCTTCGTCCTGCTCATGGTGCTGCTCACAGTGCCCGGCCTGCCCCTCGGGTGGAAGGCGGTCGTGGCCTCAGTCGGCGCGTTCGCGGGTGTGCTCGGTTTTCTCGCCCTCGTCCGCCGCATCCCGTCACGCTCGAGCGTGCTGGTCCCGATCGTCGGCATCCTCTACGCCGGGGTCATCGGCGCGGTCACGACCTTCATCGCGTACCGAGGCGACATGCTGCAAGAGCTGCTCAGCTGGTCGGTCGGTGACTTCTCGGGGATCACCCGTGGCCGCTACGAAATGCTCTATCTGGCGGCCGCGGCGGCCCTCATCGCCTGGATCGCCGCCGATCGTTTCACCGTCGCGGGGCTCGGCGACGACGCCGCGCGCGGCCTGGGGCTCAACACGCGCGGTGTCATGGCGCTCGGTGTCGGCATCATCGCCATCGTCACCGGCGTCATGACCGTCGTCACGGGGGCGATCCCCTTCCTGGGACTCATCGCCCCCAACATCGTCAGCCGGCTCGTGGGCGACAACATGCGCCGTTCGGTTCCCGTCGTCGCGCTCCTCGGGGCCTCGCTCGTGCTGTTCTGCGACATCGTCGGCCGACTTGTGCGCTTCCCGTTCGAACTGCCCATCTCGGTGGTCATGGGTGTGCTGGGCGGCATCGTCTTCCTCTGGCTCCTCCTGGGCACGGCCCAGCCGTCGGATGCCGCGCGACCACGCCGCCCGCGACGTCGCACCGCTCCGGTGGGAGGCGGCATCCGATGATCACCCCCGCCCCGACCACACCGCGCGCACGACGCGGCTCGCCCTCGCTGGCGCTCGCGCTCCTCGTCACCCTCGCGGTGGTCGTCATCGCGCTCTTCTTGTTCACCGACTTGCCCGGCCGGTGGGAGTACGCACTCGATCTGCGGTCACGCACGGTCACCGGCATGGTCATCGCTGCGACCGCGATCGGTGTCGCGACGGTGTTGTTCCAGACGATCACCGCGAACCGCATCCTGACCCCGGGCATCATGGGATTCGATGCGGTCTTCATGACCATCCAGGTGGTGGTGGCGTTCGCCGTCGGCCCGGCGTTGCTCGTGTCCGCGCCACCCCTCGCCTCGTGGACGGTCGAACTGCTGCTCATGGCCGGCGCGATCGTGTTGCTCTATTGGTGGCTCTTCCTGCACCGGCGACTCGACCTGCACGTGATCGTCCTCGCCGGACTCGTGCTGGGAGTGCTCTTCCGTTCGGTCACGGCCTTTCTCCAGCGGCTGCTCGACCCTGACACGTTCGCGATCGTGCAAGACCTCGTCTTCGCGAGCTTCACATCGATCGACCGCGAACTGATCCTGCCGACCGGAGTGCTCGTCGTCGTCGCGATCGCCTCGCTGTGGCCCCTCCGCCGCTCGCTCGACGTGCTGTCGCTCGGCGAGACGACCGCCATCTCGCTGGGCGTCGACCACCGACGCACCGTGATGCATGTCGTCGTCGTGATCGCGGCCCTCGTCGCCACCTCGACGGCCCTCGTCGGACCCGTCACCTTCTTCGGCCTCATCGTCGCGAACCTCGCCTACGGCGCCGTCGGCCACCGCCATCTGCGCAGCATCCCCGCCGCGATCGCGATCGGTGTCGTCGCCCTCGTCGGCGGCCAGCTGATCCTCGACAGACTGCTCGGCTTCAGCACCGAGCTACCCGTGGTGATCGAGTTCGTCGGGGGCATCTTCTTCATCGTGCTCGTATTGACCGGAAGGGCCCGCTGACCATGATCCACATCGACTCGGTGGTCAAACGCCACGGCAGTGTGCTCGCCGTAGACGACGTCACGCTCGATCTGCGCCCCGGCCTGACGGCGATCATCGGCCCCAACGGAGCGGGAAAATCCACCCTTCTGTCGGCGGTCGGGCGCCTCATCCAGGCCACCGAAGGCACGATCACGATCGATGGCCTCGACGTCTCGACGACCCCGTCGCGTCAGATCGCCCGACGGTTGGCGATCCTGCGACAAGACAACCACCTGGCGATCCGCCTCAGCGTCGAAGACCTCGTCGCCTACGGGCGCTTCCCGCACGGCGGGTCGGGCCGCACTCCGCACGACCGCGAGCGCATCGAGCACGCGATCGACCTGCTCGATCTGCAGGGCGTGCGCGACCGGTTCCTCGACGAACTCTCGGGTGGGCAGCGTCAACGGGCGTTCGTGGCGATGGCCATGGCACAGGACACCGACCACCTGCTGCTCGACGAGCCGCTGAACAACCTCGACCCCCGCCATGCCGTCGCGCTCATGACGTTGCTGCGCCGCGAATGCGCGCGGCGTGAGATGACCATCGTCGTGGTGATGCACGACATCAACGTCGCCGCCCAGTACGCCGACGACATCGTCGCGATGCGCGACGGGCAGGTCGTCCACCACGGACCGGTCGGCGACGTCATCACCGCACCCCGGCTGGCCGCCCTTTACGACACCCCCGCACGCGTCGAGCACCTCGGCGATCGCCGCGTGGTGCTGTGGGGCTGATGATGCAAGGAGAACACATGACCACCCAGACCGCGTTCACCCTCGAACGGCGGATGCTCGACCTGCGGTTCCGCCAGGCGCGGCTGACCTCCCGGGCGTGGATCACACCCCAGTACGTGCG
Organism: Microbacterium koreense; assembly: GCF_042677105.1. NCBI lineage: Bacteria > Bacillati > Actinomycetota > Actinomycetes > Micrococcales > Microbacteriaceae > Microbacterium > Microbacterium koreense. The sequence continues at coordinate 932,654 of NZ_JBHTIM010000001.1, read as the reverse complement.
CCTGCGCCTGGAAGGCGAAGAGCTCCGCGGATTCGACTCCCCCGGTGCCGACGACCACCTGCGACTCTTCTTCGCGCCGGCAGACGCGTCCGCCGACGAGGTGCGCGCGGCACCGAGTCGCGAATACACGCCGCTCGAATGGGATGCGGAGGAGGGAACGCTCGACATCGAGTTCGTGCTGCACGGCGATGACGGCGTCGCCGGCCCTTGGGCCGCGTCCGCGCCGCTCGGGTCGGCGGTCGCCGTGGGCGGGCCGCGTGGCTCGATGGTGCTCGAGGGATGCCCCGACGCGTGGTTCCTTGCCGGTGATGAGACGGCGGTCCCCGCGATGCGACGCTTCGCCCGGTCCATGGACGCCGATGCGGTCGGCCGCATCCTCGTCGAAGTCCCGGATGCCGCTCACGAGATACCGATCGACGCCCCCGCCGGGGTCGAGGTGCGGCAGATCCATCGCGGCGAGGCCCCCGCCGGGTCCGCACTCGCGGCGGCGCTGAATGCGCTCGGGGCCCAGGATCGCCCGCACGGGTCGATCTTCGGGTTCGTCGCGGCCGAACAGGCGATTGTGAGGCCCGCACGTGCGCTGCTGTTGGACAGGTGGGGCTTGACGACCGACCAGATCGTCGCGAAGGGCTACTGGAAGAGCGGCGAGACCGAGTACCACGCGCCGCACTGACCTCTGCGACCCGGGTCCGGTCTGCACCCCACCCCCGTTTCCTCGGCCTCACCGCGAGACGCGGTCGTGGCACCGAGAATCGGCCGCAGCAGGCGATTCTCGCGCTCACGTCCGATTCCCGGCACGGAGCCCGACTCGGCGGGGGCGGTCAGGCCGGTGCGAGCGAAACGAGCGCGACGAGCGCCATGCCCAACACACCGGTCACCAAGACGAGCCCGACCAGGGCGGCGAGCGGGCCGGCACCTGGCATCCGTGCGTGCAGGCCGTCACGAGCCATCCGCTCACGCACGCCGCTGAGGCGCCGCCGCCCGGAGACCCAGATCGCCACGGCGATGAGAACCCCTGCGACTCCGACGAGAACCCACCACGGGTTGCCCGTCGCATCCGGCAGCATACGCAGCGCGACCAACGACCCGACTCCGACACCGAGCGCCGTGCGGCGCCACGCGAGTTCGGTGCGTTCGGGCTGGAGCCCGGGGTCGACGGGCGCGGTCATGCCAGCACGATGGCCAGGATGACGAGGACGCCGGCTGCGGTGACGGCGACGCCGAGCGTGATGCCCATGAGCGATGCGGGCAACGGTCGGTTCTCGCGCAGGGCGCGCTCGGTGCGCATCCATCCGATCCATGCGATCAGGGGAATCAGCATCCCGACGGCGACGAGAAGCAGTGATGCCGCGACGCGGAATCCCGGGTGCAGGTCGAGGCCGAGCACCTCGAGCGCCACGCCGCCGGCGAGAAATGCCAGCGCGGTGCGGATCCACGCGAGAAACGTGCGTTCATTGGCGAGGGTGAAGCGCGCGTCCGGTTCGGTGCCGCGCGAGTAGACGGATGCCGGAAAGCGGCGATCCCCGCTCACGACATGCTCCCGAGCACACTTCGGCGCGGCTGAGCGCTGTCTCGATGCGTCACGTCATCCCACCTTCTCATCCTTCACATCGTCGCAGATCCTCCGCGCCACCCGTCCCACTGCGCGAGGTTGCGAACGATCGACCTTCACGATGACGCTGAACGGTTCACCGCCGGTGTCAGCGCTGTCAGCGTCTGGCTCGTTCCCCGCGCTCGTGCGCGGGTGGGTGGTCGTCGCGCACCCCGCGATCTAGACTGACCTTCCCGAACGCACCGGGACGGGAGGGCACCGATGCGGATCGCCGTCGCCGGGGGCACAGGCATCTCCGGCCAGCACGTGGTCGCCGCCGCTCGCGCGCGCGACCACGAGGTCGTGGTGCTCGCCCGCAGCACCGGCATCGACCTGCTGTCCGGCGCCGGCGTCGAGCGCGCGCTGCGGGGCGTGGACGCGGTCATCGACATGTCGAATCCGTCATCGACGGAAACACCGGACGCGGTGAGCTTCTTCGCGGGGGTGACACACACGCTCCTCACCGCCGGGCATCGCGCGGGCGTCGCTCACCACATCGCCGTCTCGATCGTCGGCATCGACGCCGCCCCCGAGGGGTACTACGCGGGCAAGCTCACGCAGGAGCGCCTCATCGCAGAGGGTGCCGTTCCGTGGACGATTCAACGCTCGACGCAGTTTCACGAGTTCGCCGCACAGATGTTCGCGCGCGCGACGGTAGCCGGTATCCACCTCGCGCCACGCGGACGCGTGCAGCCGATCGCCGCGCACGAGCTGGCCACACACCTGGTCCGGCGGGCTGAAGAGGGTCCGCAGGGCCGCGCACGCGACCTCGCCGGGCCCCGCGAGGAATCCCTGGCCGAGATGGTGCGGTCCTATGCGCGCGCGATCGGTCATCGGATGCCGCTCCCTGCGATTTCCGTTCCCGGAGCAATCGGTCGCGCCCAGCGAAGCGGGGCGCTCCTTCCCTCAGGTGACTCGCTGCTCGGCACACAGACCTTCACCGAGTGGTTACAGGCGCTTCCTGACGCCTGACGATCACATCTCCTCGTGGTGGTTCGGGTCGCCGCCCCAGATCCGGCCCCGTTCCAGGCCCGAGATCGCGCTGAGCTCACCATCGGTGAGGGCGAACCCGAACACGTCGGCGTTCTCTCGCTGCCGAGCAGGATCCGAGGACTTGGGGATCGGCGTGGATCCGAGCTGCGTGTGCCACCGAAGCACCACCTGGGTCGGTGTCACCCCGTGTGCTTGCGCGATCTCATCGAGAATCGCCTCGGCCAGGAGTTCGGTGCGGCGGGCCAGCGGACTCCAGCTCTCGGTGCGGATGCCCTGCTCGGCGTGGAACCGTCGCAGCGCCGCCTGCGGAAAGTACGGGTGCATCTCGACCTGATTGACCGCGGGGGCCACCCCGGTCGTCTCGATGAGCTTCTCGAGCATCGGAATGGTGAAGTTCGAGACGCCGATCGAGCGGACCAGGCCGCGCTCGCGGGCTTCGATCATGCCGCGCCACGTGTCGATCCACTTGCCGACGCTCGGGTTGGGCCAGTGGATCAGTTGCAGGTCGATGCGGTCGAGGGCGAGTGCGGCGCGGGATGCGGTGATGCTCTCGATCGCCTCATCGAAGCCATGGTGGCGGCCCGGGATCTTGGAGGTCACGAGGATGTCGTCGCGCGCCACGGCGCTGCGACGAACGGCCTCGCCGACCTCAAACTCGTTCTCGTAGTTGACCGCGGTGTCGAGTAGGCGGTAGCCGTTGTCGAGAGCAGAGACGATGGAGGTGATTCCGTCTGCTCCGCGTAGCTTGTACGTGCCGAACCCGAGCTCGGGAAAGGACGCTCCGTCGTTGAGCGTGGTGCGGGGGATGGTCAGCATCCGTCCATCCTGCCTGCTCCCCGCACCTCGCGGATCGGGTTGCGGCGCGCCCGTCGGGTTGCTAGCCGACGAGGGACTCCGTCGCCGAGAGTTCCGGAGTCACGGCGCCCGCAGCGTCGAGCGCCGTCGTCAGGTCATCGGTGAGGTCGTCGACGTGCTCGAGCCCGACAGACACGCGGACGATGCCGGCGCCCGGTTTCGCCTCGCCGACGACGGGACGGTGCGTGAGGGATGCCGGGTGTTGGACGAGTGTGTCGACGCCGCCCAGCGACACCGCGTGGGTGGCGAGCTCGCAGGCTTCGGTGAATCGCGCGGCAGCCGCGTAGCCATCGACGAGGTCGATCGCGATCATCGCGCCGGGACCGTCGAGTTGGCGTCCGAGGAGCCCCTGGGGGTCCTGGCCTGGCAGGCCCGGGTATGCGACGCGTGCCACTGCGGGGTGGGTGCTGAGACGCTCGGCGAGGATCTGGGCCGACTCCTGCTGTGCGCGCATGCGGACGGCGAGCGTGCGCAGCCCGCGGTGCAAGAGGTACGCGCCCATCGGGTGGAGTGTTCCGCCGGTGAGCGCGCGCACCTGGCGCAGGCGCTCGACCCAGGCCGTCGGCCCCGCGATGACACCGCCCATCGCGTCGCCGTGGCCACCGATGTATTTCGTCGCGCTGTGCAGGACGAGGGTCGCGCCGTGCTCGACAGGCCGTTGCAACACCGGGGTGGCGAAGGTGTTGTCGACGATCACCGGCACGTCGCCGGCCGCCGCGACGACCGCCGCGATGTCGACCATCTCGAGTGTGGGGTTGGCGGGCGTCTCGATGATGACGATTCCGGTGTCGGTCTGGATGTGGCGGGCGATGTCGTCCGCGGTGGTCCAGGTGACTCGTGTGCCCAAGAGTCCGGTCTCGAGCACGTGGTCGGTGCCACCGTAGATCGGGCGCACCGCGACCACGTGGGGGGTGCCCGCGGACACGATCGAGATGAGGCACGCCGACAGCGCCGCCATCCCGCTGGCGAAGGCGACGGCCCCGTCGGTTCCCTCGAGTCCGGCGAGTGCTTCCTCGAAGCGCGCGACGCCGGGCTGCCACAGGCGCTGATAGACCGCGCTGCGTCCGGGGCCGAGGTCGTGCCCCGTGGCGAGTTCCTCATAGGACATCCCCCCGATCTCGACGTCGGGAAGCGGGTTCGTCGTGGACATGTCGATCGGCGGCACGTGGGTGCCTGCTTCGCGGAGACCGCCCGTGCCACCGTGCACGGCCTTCGTCTCCCACCGGCGTTGGTCGAGGTTCATGTCGCCATTGTCGGAGGAATCTCTGCCATCCTCAATCAGATCTGCACTATCCTCTGTGAAGGATCTGTTTGTCGCAGAACCTTCACTTTCGACTACCGAGAAGGTGGAGCGATGGCAGGAAGTATCACGCTCGACCGCATCGATCGCGCACTTCTGCGAGCACTGCGCGTGAACGCCCGCGCCTCGGGTGCGACGCTGGCCGCGTCGGTCGGCATCGCCGAGTCCACCGTCTCGCTGAGAATGCGGCGGCTGCAGGAGAACGGCGTGATCAAGGGCTTCCATGCCGAGTTCGACCCCGATCTGATCGGCGCCACCGTCCAAGCGCTGATCGCGGTACGCCTCGAGAAGCATGCGCGCGCCGAGATCGAGGTCTTCCGTCGCGCTGCGCCCGCGTTTCCCGGTGTGGTGAGGATCTTCCATATGGCCGGCGCCGACGACTTCCTCCTCCACGTCGTCGCGAAGGATGCCGGCGAGCTCCGCGAGTTCGTGCTGACTTACCTCACGGGGCATCCGGCCGTGGCGCACACGGAGACGAACCTCATCTTCGATCACGCCGACGCGGAGGGTTGGCAGCGCTTCCTCGCCGATTGACGGCACCCGCGAAGCGCATAAACCTCGTCTCGCCCGACGTCAACCCCATGGCGCATCCGCGGGCTGCCGCGTGGAATGGCCACAACGTGCCGGATTCCCCGCGCACCGGGACACGGAAGGAGATTCCCATGGGGTTGGACGACAAGATCTCGAACGCCGCTGAGGAAGCGAAGGGCAAGGCCAAGGAGGGCATCGGCAAGGCGACGGACAACGAAAAGTTGGAAGCCGAGGGCCACATGGACCAAGCCAAGGCGAATGCGAAGCAGGCCGGCGAAGACGTGAAAGACGCCTTCCGCTGACCAACACCAGCGAGCGCTCGGGGTCGTCACGGCTCCGGGCGCTCGCTGTGTGCGCCGTGCCCCGGGAATGCGAAAGCGGTTCGTGCCGTTGCCAAGGGCATGCGCGCGATCGTCTACACGAGTACCGGTGACTCTTCCGTCCTTTCGCTCGTCGAGAAGGACACCCCCACGCCCGGTCCCGGGGAGGTGCTCGTGCGGGTGACCGTGTCGGGCGTCAACCCGACGGACTGGAAAGCCCGATCGGCTGGGCGCGACATGCCATTCCCCGAGGTGACCCCCAATCAGGACGGCGCCGGTGTCGTTGAGGCGATCGGTGAGGGTGTCGAGGGGCTTCGGTCCGGTGACCGAGTCTGGGTCTTCGGCGCGGCGCACGGCCGCCCGACGGGTACCGCCCAGGACTACACCGTGGTGCCCGAGTCGCGCGCGATCCGACTGCCCGACGGTGTCGGCTTCGACGTCGCCGCGAGCTTGGGAGTACCCGCCGTCACGGCACACCGGGCTCTCACCGTGCACGAGTTCGGACCGCAGCGCCTCGCGCCCGGCGCGCTCAAGGGCCGTGTCGTGCTCGTCGCGGGCGGAACCGGCGCGGTCGGACACGCCGCGGTACAACTCGCGACGTGGGCGGGAGCGACGGTGATCGCGACGGTGAGCACCGAGGAGAAGGCGCAGCTCGCCCGGCGTGCGGGCGCGCAGCACGTGCTGCGGTACACCGCCCCCGATCTCGCCGAGCAGATCAAGACCCTTGCGCCGCGCGGAGTGGACCACGTCGTCGAGGTGTCGATCGCAAACAACGCAACCCTCGACATCGATGTGCTCGCGCACCATGGCTCGATCGCCTACTACGCCGACGACGGTGGCGAATCGTTCACCGTTCCGATCATTCCGAGCTTCGCCAAGAACGCCCGCATCCAGGGCGTCCTTCTCTACACGGTCGGCGAAACCGCCTGGGCCGTCGCCGCCGAAGACATCACCGGTGCGCTCGAAGACGGCGCGCTCCCGGTGGGCGCGGAGGCGGGGTTGCCCCTGACCTGGTTCACCCTCGAGCAGACCGCAGACGCCCACGACGCGGTCGAGCAGAGCACGACCGGCAAGGTGCTCATCGACGTCTCGGGCGACAACCGCTGACACCGCGCCCACGGTCTCGACTCAGCGGCGCGGCCTGTTCTGGCGGCGCAACTGAAACAGCTCGCCCGTGCGGACGATGCGCAGGGCCGTCACCAGTAGTACGCCACCCACGAGGTTGAGGCCCAGCACGGGCAGGAACCACAGGAACCACTGCAGGTAGGTGATGTCCGCGCCACTGAGGATCGCTCCGAAGGCGAACAGCGAGTCCAGGATCGAGTGGAACAGCTGGAAACCGGCGAGGACGAAACCGCCGGCGATGGCGGCGACGATCTTCGCGGTCGACGATGTGGTGCCCTCTTGCATCCGTGTCATGAGCGTGATGACCGCGCCACCCAAGAGCGCCAATGCGACGAACTGCCAGTCCACCGGCGCGTCGATGAAGTGTGCAGCGGTCTCGGCGAGGAGGTCGTGCCAGTCGGGGAAGGCCAAGACGACCAACGCCATCACGAGCCACCCGCCGACGATGTTGCCGACGAGCGTTCCGCCCCACAGTTTGGCAAGCTGACCGACCGTGCCTTCTCGGGCGATCAACGCGGCGATCGGCATGAGGAAGTTCTCGGTGAACAGCTCACTGTGGGCCATCAGCAGCGCGATGAGACCGACGCTGAATGCGAGCCCCGCGAGCAGCTGATCGCCTGTGGCGTAGAGCACGCCGAGATACGCGATCACTCCGATGCCGACTTCGATGCCGCCGAGGAACCCGGTCGAGATAGTCGCGTGGAAGGTGCGATGCAGGCGATCGGCTCCGTCACCGACGACTTCCTCGAACTCGATCTCGAGTTCTTCCTCGATGCTGCCGTCGACGGGTCGGTCGTCGCTGTTTCTTTCGCCGCTCATGGTCTCATCATCTCCCCTCGCGCTCGGGCACGGACGGTCGTCATCGTCAGGCTCTTCGTCACGGGTGCCGGCGACGCGGGGTCATCGCCCCCGGAGGTGATCCCACGCGCTGCTGAACCATGCCTTCGCTTGTGCGATCGGTGAGTCGGGCCGCGCCGACGGCAGTTCCTTTCCGTCACGGAGCATCGCGCCGCGCTCCTCGGTGATGCGGTCCGCCTCGCGGGAGCGTTCGATCTGTCGCGTGTCGCGAGAAGGAAGATGCAACTGCCGCTCGGCCGGGATGCCGGCCTGGAGTTGCCTGCCCCGTTCGATCTCGGCGTTGAACTCGACGCCGAGCAGGAGCGCCGCGTTGATGAGGAAGAGCCAGATCAAGAAGATGATGACTCCGGCGAAGGCGCCGAACGTCTGGTTGTACGTGGCGAAGTTCGAGACGTAGAAGCCGAACCCGAGCGAGGCGATCCCCATGACGACGATCGCGACGAGCGCGCCCAGACTCAACCATCGGAACCGTGGCAGCTTGAGATTTCCGGTGCCCTTGTAAAGCACCGCAACCAGCACGACCACCGCGGCGGCCAGGATCGGCCAACGCACGACGTTCCAGACGGCGATCGCGACGTCACCCAACCCGAACGTGCCACCCAGAGTACGCAGCAGCGGCCCCGAAATGACGACGAGGATGGCGGCGATGATGACCAGCACGAGCAGCAACACCGTCAGCGCGAGCTGGAGCGGTTTGCGCTTCCAATAGGGGCGACCCTCTTCGGTCCCGTAGATCCGGTTGACGGCGCGGCCGAATGCACTCACATACGCCGAAGCCGACCACAGCGCGACGACCACCGCGACGATGAGCGTGAAGTCGGCCGTTGCCGACTCGGTGACATCGACGAGCACCGACTCGGCGACCTCGATGACGGCCGTCGGCGCGACCTCGCTGAGAAGTGTGAGGATGCGGTCGCGCACATCGCCACGGTCGGCGACGATGCCGACGAGCGCCATGATCGCGAGCCCCGCGGGGAAAACCGCCAGCACGCCGAAGAAGGTGAGTGCCCCGGCGGTGTCGACGCACTCGTCTCGCAGGAACTCGCGCACCGTACGTCGGAGAAGATACCGCCACGTCTGGCCGCGGAGCTGGGTTGGGCTCGATGCCTTGACGGGATCGTCGGGATCGGTGACCTCGGGCATGCACGCCACGCTACCCACTCGCTGATAAGGCCGGCCCGCGCGGCACACATCGCCAGAGGTCTCCTATGCGTGTCGGTCCCCCGCTGTATCGTCGACTCAGGTTCACGAGTGGCAGCTGTCGGTACCTGGCCGGCTGCCCGGCAACCCTCCTCCATCGAGTGGGGTGCCCCAGGGGAAGAACCGGCCACGTGCGTCCGCACGCGGCAAGTCGATGGGGCGTACACCGCCCCACAGGAGGGTGCGGTGGAACGCACCCAGATCGGAGCACTCCGATGAGCGCAGCTGACATCACCTCGACCTCGCGTTTCGGCTTCGCGCGAGGATCCTCGCGAGGGTGGGGGATCCCGTTCAGAACGGGAGAATTGCGGAAAGAGGTCTACAACGGGTGGTACCGCGTCCTCGAGATGTTCCCACCCCGTCCTGCCGCCGCCCGGACGGGCACAGGCAAGTACGTCTCATCCGAGGCCGGTGAGGTGTGGGACGCGTCGTTGCGGGAGCTCATCCTGAGGCTGTCGGGCGCCGGGTTCACCGCCCAAGACCTCTACACGGTGTATCTGACCCTGGATCGGCTGAGCGAGGACGAGTGGGCTCGCGTCGACAAGAGACTGTTCGTCGGCGACGGTGTCCACACCCGCCACGGATGGAGGATCGCGCTCGTCCCAGAGAAGTGGACCGCGTGGCCGAGGCTCGTTCACGAGGACGGCCTTCTCCCCCACGAGGCGACCGACCACATCCTCGGCGGCGCACCCCACCCTTTCCCCTACTGAGCCGATGGGATCGTGGGCTCGAACCGCGCCCGCCCGTCAGCGGGAGGCGACGGCGTCGAGCACTCGCTGCGCTGCACGAGCGGTGTCGGTCCACCCCGGCAACGACGCGCCAGCGCGGGCGGCCGCCTCGGCCATGCTCACGCGGCGCCTGGCGTCGGTGAGCACCGCTCGCAGAGCGTCCGCGAAACGGTCGGGATCGTCGGGCGGAACGAGCAGTCCCGCAGCCTCGGGCACCGTGTCTGCAACGGCACCCGCGCGGCACGAGACGATCGGCACGCCGTGGGCGAGCGCCTCGTCGAAGACGAGACCATAGCCCTCGTACCGAGTCGCCAACGCGAAGACGCCCGCAGAACGGTAAAGGTCGTCGCGCTCGGCGTCTGTGACGCTGCCGGCCAGGCGAACGCGCGTGGCGAGTCCGAGTTCGGTTCGCATGGCGTCGAGCTCGGCGCCGTAGTCCGGGTCGTAGGGAGTTCCCGCGATGACCGCGTTCCACTCGAGGTCCCTCACCGACGCCAGCGAGCGGAGGAGCACATCGTGGCCTTTGCGCGGGTGCTGGATTCCGACCGAGAGGATGAGCGGCGGATCACTCGGCATCCGCCTCCCGGTCGGTTGGTCGGTACCAGGGCGGGCCACCACCACTCTGCTGGGGTCGGCACCGTAATCGTCCACCAGAATGCGTGCGGTGTGGGGGCTGGGCACGAGCACGGCCGCCGCATGACGGAGGTTCTCGCGTTCGGACCGATACAGACGGACACGTTCCGCCTGCGCCAGACCCTCTTCGTAGGCGAGGGGGTGATGCACGATACCCACGACGGGTGCACGCAATGTCGCCATCGCGACCGGATCGAGCGAGCCGAACACGAAGCCGTCCAGGATGAGCGGCGTGCCCGCGCCGACCGCGCCGAGAGCGGCGACGGCATGATCGTGATCTTCGGGGGTCGGAAAGGGAAACGACGCCCCCAACGGCAGATGCACCGTCGAGGTGCCTACCGATCGCAGCCCTTCGAGCAGGCGTTTCTCGTACAGGTACCCCCCGGTGACCGTGGCAAGGTCGCCGGGTATCGCGAACACCGCCCGCCTCATGCGAGTTGCTCCGGCGCGTAGACGCGCAAGACACGAGCCTCGACCGCCCCGACGAGCGCGTAGCCGAGAGCGGAGAGCACGGTGACGAGCACGACCGCACCGGCAAGGGTGTCGTACCCCGAGCGGGATGCCGCGAGAGCCATGAGGCTGCCGATACCGGTCCCCGTTGCCAGCCACTCGACGACCGTCACCGCCAGGACGGCCGCCGGCACGCTCATCCGTGCCGCCGCGAAGAAGGAGGGAAGCATCGCGGGGAACCGCACGCGGACCAATTCCGTCCACGACGTGGCGGCGTAGCTCGCCAGCACGTCAAGTGCTTGGCCCGGCGCGCGACGAAGACCTTCCCAGCACGCGATGAGAGTCGGGAAGAACACCATCACCGCGACGAGGGTGCTCCCCCCGATCGCACCTCGTCCGAGGATGAGGACGACGAGGGGAGCCGTCGTGACGATCGGCACGGCTCTCAGCGCGATCGCAAGCGGCATCGTCGCCGTTGCCGCGCGGGGCACCAGGGTGAGAAGCACCGCGAGGCCCAGCCCCGCGGCAAGGCCCGCCAGGTACCCCGGTACGGCAAGGGCGGCGGTCTCGACGAGCGCGCCCAGGAGCGTGTCACGCACGGCTCCGTCGTCCTCGACGCCGCTGAGGATGCGCACGACGTCAAGGGGTGTGCGCGCGAAGAACGGGCTGAGCCCCGTGGCGACGATCCCGCCCCACCACAGTGCGAGGATCAGAAGGGTGAATCCGACAACGGTGAGGACGCCGTCTCGAACGCGATGCCTGCGCAATGCGCGAGGCCGCGCGGGCGCCAGAATCAGCGGTGGGGAGTCGGAGACGACCCGCTTCGCCACCGCTCCGATCAGCACGTAGGCGACGACCGAGACGAGAGTGGCGACGGTGGCCACCGCCCAGGTGAGCTCGATGTCGAGGTCTCGGGAGGCGCGGATCGTCAACACCCCGAGTCCGCTCTCGGCACCGGTGAACTCGCCCACCATCGCGCCGAGGAACGCGGCGGGCGCAGCGATCTGAAGCCCGGCGAACAGATACGGGAGACTCGCTCGCGCGCGGACGTAGCGAAGTTCGGCCACCGAGCCCCGCCCGTAGCTTCGAACGAGGTCGAGCCACCCCGAAGGTGTCGCGCGAAGCCCGACCAGAACGGGGATCATCGTCGTGTAGTACACGGCCAGGGCAGCGAGCGTCACTTGAGGTCCCTCCCCGGGCCCGAAGAGTACGCGCAAGACCGGCCCGGTCGCCACCAGCGGAAGACAGAAGACCACCAACGCCGCGAGTGTCACGACTCGCTCGGTCTGCGGGAGGAGAACAGCGAAGGCCGCCAGCGCTACCGCGGCGAGATTCCCGATGACGAAGCCCACCAGCGCCGCACGCCCCGTCACCAGAAGCGCGCGACCCAGCAGCTCGGCGTTCGCAGCCAACGAGACGGAGACCTCGCTCGGCGCCGCCAGCACATAGGAATCGGTCATGATCCGCGCCGCGATCTCCCACACCACGATGATGACGAAGATCGCCAGTGCGGTCTCCCCGACCCGACGCGCGCGCGAGGCAGGTGCGGAGGTGCGAACGGGTGTCACGGCGTGTCGGTCCGGGATCGAGCGAGGGCGTCGGTGACGTCATCGACGAGGGCGCGGAACTCCCTGCTCCGTGCGGACGCCGCTGCGCGCGGGTGCGGAAGATCGACGACGATGTCCGCGACGACCCGGGCCGGACGGGGGCTGAGCACCACGATGCGATCGGCGATGCGAACCGCCTCGGAGATCGAGTGGGTCACGAGCACGGCCGTGGCGCCCCGCGAGCGCCACAGCGGCGGCAACTCCGTGACGAGGTCCTGGCGCGTGAGTTCGTCGACAGCACCGAAGGGCTCGTCGAGAAGAAGGAGACGAGGTTGCGTGACCAGCGCGCGCGCGATCGCCGCACGCTGGCGCATCCCACCCGACAACGCGGCCGGGCGCACGTCACCGAACCCGGCGAGCCCCACGAGCTCGATGAGTTCGTCGACGCGGGAGCCATCGAAGGGCATGTGCGCGAGCGTCAGCGCCAGAGAGATGTTGCGTCGCACCGTGCGCCAGGGCAGGAGGGAGGGGTCCTGGAACGCCACCGCGAGTTCGCCGCGAGTCGCAACCGACTCCGGGGGCTCACCGTCGATCGTCACCGTCCCCGAGGTCGCTTGCTCGAGGCCCGCGATCATCCGCAAGAGCGTGGATTTGCCGCATCCCGACGGGCCGACGAGCGCCGTGGTACGACCTGCATCGAGCGTCAGGTCGAGCGTCGACAGCGCCTCGAGCCCGGACGGGTAGACCTTCGTCGCGGCACGCACGGCGACGACGGGCGGGGTGCTCCGACCACCTTCCCCGCCGTCGGGGCGGGATTCAGCGCCCATGCACCTGCTCCAGGATCGAGCGATCCCACAGGTTCGCGTCGACCGTCTGACCGAGAAGCGCGAGCGTCTCGATGTTCGCCTCGACGGCCTCGTCCGTCCACCAGCCGAATCCGAACTCGTCCGTCACCGACGAGAACATGAGGGGCACCTGCCGCTCGGCCTGCAGTCGTTGCGTCTCAAGGTCGAGCCCGGCATCGGGGAACATGTCGACGGCGAGTTGGGCTGCGGCATCCGTGTCTTTCCGATACGCCTCCCACCCACGCACCTCGCCGGACATCAGCGCAACCAGATCATCGCGACGAGCGGCCAGACTCTCGTCTGTCGCGATGTAGGTCTGCGAGTGCAGGGCATAGCCGTGGTCGGCCATGAGCATCGTCCTACTCTCGACTCCCTGCACGGCCATCGCAACCGGAAGGTCGGTCTCCCAGCACAAGAGGCAGTCGACGTCGCCCGAGAGCAGCGGCTGCGCGGAGTACTGCGTCGGCACGATCTCGATGGCATCGATGTCGACGTCGTTCAAAGCACACAACGTCTCGAGGACAGGCGTGTTGGCGACGGCCATGCCGATGCGCATGCCCTCCATGTCGGAGGGTTCGTCGACGGGGCGTGCGGGCAACGAGGCGATCACGAACGGGTTGCTCTGCATCGCCACCCCGATGATCTTGAACGGCGCTCCCTCCGCGACCGCCGCCGCGGTGTAGTCGGCGGCCGATACGCCGACGAGCGCCGCGCCGGAGACGACCGGTGGTTCCACAGGAGCGTTCGGTCCGCCCTGGAGCAAGGAGACATCGAGGCCGCTCTCGCGCCACCACCCGCGATCGAGCGCGATGTAACTGCCGGCGAACTGTGCCGAGTGCAGCCACGACAATTGCAGGGCTGCCGCGCGCACCTCACCCGATGATCCTGCGCCGGCATCCGACCGCACACCACATGCGACGGCTGCGAGCCCCGCAGCGCCGATGATGCCCGCGCCGAACAGAGCGCGGCGGCTGAGAACAGGTGACGTGGTCATGATGACTCCTCGGGGGACGGTAGACGGGACGGGGTCGAGAGGGCAGCGCGTTGTGGGCCGGGGAACCACACGGCCACGAAACCTGGGACGGCCGCGACGAGTGCGACGATCCCGAAAGCGACGCTCGTCGCCAGGGCTTGCGCCGAGGTGAGACCTGCCAACGGGAGAAGGGCGACGGCTGCGCCCTCCCGCACGCCCCACCCACCGATCGAGATCGGCAGCACCATCGCGAGCAGCACGAGCGGAACGATTGCGCCGATGGCCACGAGCGCAAGCGGCGCACCCACGGCTGTCGCGCAACACGCGAACGCCCCCAGAATGCAGACCGTGGTTGCCACGCTGTATGCGATCTGGACCACCGCGACTCCGGGTGACGCGACGCTGCGCCGGAGGCCGTTGAGTGCGCGGGCCATCGCCGAGCCGGCGCGCCCGCGCGCGCGGCGAACCATGACGACGAGAATCACCACCCCCACCGCCGTGAGGGAAAGGAAAGCACCGATCGCCATGTCCAGCGGCCGCGGCCAGACGAGTCCCGTGGGCAGGACGATCGTGATGAGGAAGGTCAGCGCGAGAACGAGGAGCAGGGCCGCTTGACCGATCATGCGCTCGACGATGATGGCACCCGCCGCGGGCCCCAGACCGGCATCGTGGCGCGAACGCGTCGCCCGACCGGCATCGCCCAGGATCCCGCCGGGCAGGGTGGCGTTGCCGAGCTGGGCGAGGAAGTACTCGCTGACCGCGCGGCGCGGTGTGAGGTCGACCCCGAGGGGCGCGGCGGTCACGCGCCAGCGCAGCGCGGCGAACACCGTATGGGCGAGAAGGAGAATGCCGGCGAAGATGAGCCACCCGGCATCCGCTTCACGGAGATACACCAGAGCGTCCCGCCCGTCGGCGACCCGCCACAAGAGCACGAGAAGCACCGCGGTCACCACCGCCTGGGCTGTCCGAACGGCGAAGGAACGGACTCGAGGGTGACGGGTCATGTCGTCGACCGTGTACGTGCGGCGCGCGCCTGAAAGATGTCGACGGTGAACGACCACGCGACAAGGGCAAGGGTGACCCCGACGATGCTCAACGCAGCCCACGACGGAAGCGTGGGGAGCTGAAGAACGATCAGCGCGATGATCTGGAAGACGCAGATCGCCTTGCGGCTGAATCGGGCTGCCAAGGGAGCGTTGATCCACGGCAACGCAAGCGCCGCAGCGCCGAAGACGTAGCGCGGCAGGCCGAGGAGGAGGGCGAGCGGGCCTGCAGGGCCGAAGGCGGCGAGGACCGACAGCACGAGTGCGAGCGCGGAGTCGACTTCCATGTCGAAAGCAGCGCCGAACCGCGATTGCAGACCCTGCCGGCGAGCCAGGAAGCCGTCGACACCGTCGAGACACAACGCCACCGTGGCGAGCGCCATCACGACGGCGGGCGCTGCCAGGGGCGCGAGCAAGATCGCGATCAGAACAGCGACGATCCCCAGTCGCAGGAGCGTGACGGCGTTCGCAGCCCCGAGCCTCACGTGACCATGGTGCGATCGCAACAGGATGCCGCACACCACGGAGGCGAGCACGAACGCACCGACGGCGACGACGACCGACGGTGCGGGAAGTCCCAGCGCGACTCCGGAACACACGACTCCCACCGCGTACACGGCGGACAGGAGCGCGAATGTCAGAGCACGCGCGCTCGGCCGAGCGCGCCGAATCTCGGGCGCTGCGGCACGCGGGCTGGTGGCGCTCATGGCTCGCACGCTAGCACCGCCGCTGCACCGGTCCCTCCGTGAGGCAGGGGGCTTGACAGGAGCCGCCGCGTGGGTTTCAGCCGGCCGCATTCACGTGCTCAGACGGCGGAAGCCATCATCGACTGCGACCCCCGCACGCACCGCCTCGGGTCGAGACGCGACGACACCCGGGACGAGGATCACAAAAAGATAACGAGAAACCCTTCCCTTTCGTTACCTCGTCGTTATAGAGTGCAGGCACGGTAGTTGTTTTGCTGTGGCAGCTGCCGGCATGTGATTGCAGGACACTCTTGGTGCAAGGGACAAGGCCCGGTCAGAAGCCTCTCTGACCGGGCCTTACTTGCTCCCGCACGCACCCGCGTTCGCGTGCCGAGATGCCACGCGATGCGGAATCATCCGGGTGGATTTCGGCATCCCACGGCAACTCAGCGCGAATCAGCCGACGTCCGCGGTCAGACGCCACCGCCTCCGCCCCCACCGCCGCCACCGCCGGCGGAACCCCCGCCGCTCGATCCGCCGGATGAAGACGAAGAGGCCGTCGAAGCGGACAGAGTCGAGATCCCGGCCGAGAACACGGCGGCATCGAACCCGCTCGAACCCGTGTACCACCGAGGCGAGTCGGACCCGTAGATGAGGGCGATCTGGTTCGCCCACTCCTTCTCTTGCCCGAAGACGACGGCGTAGGGCAGCAGCGTCTCGTAGAGGCGCAACATCTGACGCGGGTCGCCGGTGTCGACCGGCACCCGCTCCGCGCCCTGGGGTGACTGCAGCATTCGGATGCGGTCGGCTTCGGCCCACTCGATGAAGACCTGTAGGCCCTTCAAGTGGTCGCGTACTTCCGCTCCCCGCGCCGTCAGCGGCTGGCGCGACACCAGACCGATGACGAAGATCGTGCCGAGCACCCCGAGCACGAGCACCACGATCGGCCAGAGCGGCGTCACCCCGGCTTTCAGCGCCCCGATGCCGAAGATGACAGCGGCGACCCCCGCGGTCATCGCGAGGAGCACCGGCCAGACGCGGTTGCGCACGGGGACTTTGCGGCGCATCCCCCGCGCGACCAGCTCGCGTCCCGCCGCGAGAAGGATCTTCTGCGCGGCGGCCGAGAGACGACGATCGCTGCGGCCGAACTCGAACCGGTCGCCGGGGCGTCCCTCGGGGAAGAGACCTTCCAGCAGCATCCGCCCGTCGCCGTCAGCGAGCGTCGGATCGACGAGCTCGGCCATCAACGGCGCGCGCCGACCGAACGAACGCGGCGCACCCTCGATGATCCGGATGCTGCCGACAACCGCCTGCTCGAGCACTTCGGCGGGGATCGCCTTCGAGGTCGCCCCCAGCAGAACGGCGCTTTCGAGCGCGTCGATGTCGCGCGGCGGGTCGTACTCGGCGATGATCGTCGGCCGGCCCGGCGCATCGCGCAAGCTCCGCGCACGGACGGCGATCGCAGCGACCAGCCCACCGATGCTGCCGAGTCCGGCGAGCGCTTGCCACCAGCCCCACGGCGAGGCGAGGTAAGACGGGTCGAACGGCACGAACGTGCCCTCGTCGAAAGCGACCGCGACGGTCACCGCCTGGTAGGGCTCGACGTGCACGGCGTTCGCGTCCGCGACGCCCGCCGCGGTGTCGATGGTGATGGTGCAGGGGTCGGTCGCTCCCTGTGCTCCGGCGTAGCACGCGCCCGCGCCGGTCATCGCATCCGCCAACTCAGGATCGACGTGCAGGGCGGCGGTGACCCGCGCGAACGGCTGGCGCCATTCGGCGCCGATGACGTTCCAGTAGAACTCGTTGACGCCGGTTCCGGCGTAGAAGCGCACCACGTTCTCGAGGGTGTAGGTGAAGACGTAGGTCTGCGTGCCGTGAACGAAGTCGTCTGCACGCGAGGTCATCGAGTAGTCGCCGTCATCCGAATCGGTCTCGGCCGCCCGTTCGCGACCATTCTCGTCGGTGATAGAGACGAGCTGCGGATGAAGCGGGACCCCGTCGAACGACTCCGGGATCACACGCCGCATCCCGCGGTTCTGATCCGTTTCGGGGAAGACGGCCACGAACGTCTCGACCACGGTGACGCGGCTCGTGCCGTCGTCGGCGCGCGTGAGGTCGTACCGGACATCGAGGCTGTCGAACACGAAGTCGTCGACGTCGGCGAGCACGGCATGCGGCACGTCGGCACGCGCGGTGTCGGCAGCCGGCCAGGTCAGAAACAGCGCCGCGAAGACGATGACCGCGACGAAGGCCCCCGCTCGGCGAATCGTCGACACCACCATGCCTCAAGCCTACGGGGGCGTTGCGCGCCGTAATCTTGTCGGCATGAACGATCGCCGCCTCGCCATTTCGGCCTGGGAGAGTCTGTTCCGTGCGCAGCACGAGATCTTCGAAGAGATCAGCGCGGACTTCGACGGCGATCCGCTGTCGCAGGCCGAGTACGACGTCCTGCTGACTGTGACGCGGGCCGACGACCGCACCGCGCGCCTGCGAGATGTGACCGCGAACATGCTCATCAGCCAGCCGAGCGTGTCACGGCTCGTGGACCGCATGGTCGCGCGTGGACTGCTCACGAAGTGCTCCGATCCCGACGACGGTCGCGGATCGCTCGTGACGGCGACGGATGCCGGTGCCGCCGCCTTCCGCAAGCTGGCGACCGCACACGGTGCGACGATCGCCGACCGGATGTCACCGCTCGACGACGACGAGCTCGCGCAGCTTCTTGCGCTCACCACCAAGCTCCGCGGCACCAGGGCGGAGCGGTAACCACTCACCAGCGGTTGTGCACCTCTTCAGTCCATCCGATGAGTCCGTCGAAGGGGATCGTCTCACCCTGCGCGGTGCGGAAGCTGCCACTCCAATGCCCGAAGCACTGGTCGGTGGCGCTCGCGACGATGCCGAGGTTGGTACGGGTGACCTTGTCGTAGAACGGCTGGAATCGCGCGTCCAGACCGCCGCCGGCAACGACCCAGGGGGTGCGCCAGTCGTCGAGATCATAGATCCAGGCCAGTTCGTCGTGGATCTTGTGGATGCGTCCGTCGACCATCACCGCGTTCTCCGTCGCGCCCGTTCCGAGCGTCCACCGACCGCCGACCTGAACACCCACGGTCCGCCCGTAGGAGCGCCCCGATCCGGCTCCCCAGTTCCAGCTGATGTCGTACGGCCACCTGCCGCGCCCGTGGTCGAGCACGGCCCACGATTCCCCCGCCGGTAGATCGTGAACGATTCCGTCGAGGGTGACCGTGCCGCGCGCAGGGCGTGCGACATCCTTCACCGTGTATTGGAAGCGGGTGTCGCCCCAGGGAACGACGACGGCGAGCTGCTCATGGCCCTCGGGCATCTCGGCGATCACGTCGAAGCTCGCGCCGGGAATGCTCGCCCGCAGGCGCGTGCCGTCCTCGACCTCCTCGATGTCGACGCGGAGGTCTCGCGCCCGTGCCTGCGCAGGACCGTCGCCGAGCGATCCCGGCAACAGGGTGCGGCGCGCGAACGGCACCGTCACGCTGCGGGCCCACGTCTGCTCGGTGGCGCGGTCGAACACCCACACTTCGTGCACCGCCGCATAGTCCAGCGACGACACCGTCACCGCGAGGATGTGCGAGGAGGTCGCGACGTTCCAGTACTCCCACCGCTTGTTGCGGCCCCACCCCCGCCGCCCGATACCGGACGTGTCGACGAGGGGACGTCGCGCCCACCCGACCGCCGCGTCGTTGAGACGCCCATCAGGGCGCGTGAGAGCGACGGGCGTCGTGAGCTCGCGTTCGGGTGCAGCGGAATCGGCGGCCATCGCCATCCTCGCGGGGCGTTCGGTGGGGATATCGGGTGATCCTGATCCTAGCCACCTCGTTGCCCTGTGTCTGCGCACCCGTGCATCAACACTCGATGACGTTGACGGCGAGTCCGCCCTCGCTGGTCTCCTTGTACTTGGTCGACATGTCGATGCCGGTCTGACGCATGGTTTCGACGACCGCGTCCAGCGACACGAAGTGCGATCCGTCGCCGCGCAACGCCAAGCGCGCGGCGGTCACCGCCGTGGCGGCGGCGATCGCGTTGCGTTCGATGCACGGGATCTGGACGAGACCGGCCACCGGATCGCAGGTGAGCCCGAGATGATGCTCCATCGCGATCTCGGCGGCGTTCTCGATCTGCCGATTCGTGCCGCCCATGACGGCGGTCAGTCCGGCGGCGGCCATCGCGCATGCCGACCCGACCTCAGCCTGACACCCGCCCTCGGCGCCGGAAATGGAGGCGTTCGCCTTGAACAGCGATCCCAGCGCCGTCGCGGTCAAGAGATACCGACGGATGCCCCGCCGCTTGTTCGCCTCGGCGACGGCGTGCGCGTCGAGTTCTTCGTCACCGGATTCGGCGATCTCGGGCTGCCCGCCGAACCCGAGCAGCGCGCTGCCGACCAACTCGCCGTAGGGGGTGACGGCGTTGCCCTCCCCGAGCCCCGAGTCGGCGAGAAACCGCCACCAGTGCATCGCAACGGCCGGAACGATGCCCGCCGCCCCGTTGGTCGGCGCGGTGACGACGCGTCCTCCGGCGGCGTTCTCTTCGTTGACGGCGAGCGCGAAGGCCCCGAGCCACTCGCCCGGAAGCTCCCGGTGCCCGGACGACTCGGCTTCGTCGAGTTGGTGCCGGATCGCCGCGGCGCGACGTTTGACCTTGAGGATGCCCGGCAGCACTCCGTCGTTCGCGAGGCCCGCTTCGACGCACCCCGCCATCGCGTCCCAGATGCGGTCGAGCCCCGCCGCGAGTTCTTCATCGCTGCGCAGCGCTTGCTCGTTGATGCGCGCGGCCTCGGCGATGGTGATGTTGCGCTCGTCGCAGATCGCGAGCAGCTCCTCTGCACTGGAGAAGTCGAGCGGATAGGCGGCGGCCTGCACACGCGGCGGCTCGCCCTCGCGGCGGATGAAGCCACCGCCGATCGAGTAGTACGTCTCGCGCAGCACGAGGCCGTCGTTCGTACCCGAACCCGCGGTCGGTTCCTCGGTACGCGGCGCCCCGGTCTCGCGGACCGGACCGGATGCGGCATCCCGCGACGGTCCGGCATCGTGCCGCACCCACGCTTCGAGGGTCATCGCGTTGGGGTGGGCGGCCAGGCGCACGCGCGGCTGGAACGACACATCGGCCTTCGAGAAGCGCACCTCGCGGCGACCGTCGAGCAGCAGACCGGCGCCGTCGACATGGTCGGTCCACGCGACGCGTACGGCATCCGGGTCCGCCGTTTCAGGTTCGAGGCCGCGCAGGCCCGCGACGACGGCATCCGGGGTTCCGTGGCCGATCCCCGTGGCCCCGAGCGATCCGTACAGGGCGCACGTGACTCGTTCGACCTGATCGAGCAGTCCGTGCTCCCGCAGGCGCACGACGAAGTCGAGGCCCGCTCGCATGGGACCGACCGTGTGGGAGCTCGAGGGTCCTACACCGATGGAGAACAGCTCGAACGCAGAAACGTACGCGCTCACCCGACCAGGCTAATGCTCTGGGGTCACGCGCGCTGGAAGGAGAGCACGACGACGGTGTTGCCTTCGGTGTCACGGATCTGCGCCTGCCACTCCTCGTGGCCGGCAGGGCCCATGACATCGTCTTCGTGGCGGAACACCATGCGCGGCGACTGGACGACGTCGGCGATCCCACCGACACGATCCAACGCCTCGTGCACATTGTCGACCCGGAACATCAGCAGCGCCGAGGGAGCATCCCGATCGAGGACGAGTGTCACGCCATCGAGTGAGAACACCGCGATGCCCTCGCCCGGCATCGAGGCACGCGGCGTCTGATCGAGCAAGACCGTATAGAAGTCGGTCGCGCGCGCGAGATCGTCGACATGCTGGGCGATGCGCTCGAGCTTCATGGCGATCCTCTCGTGACCACTCCCAGTGTCGCACCGATCGGGCATCCGGAAACAGAAAAGACCCCGATGCGGGGCCTTTTCGTTTACTGTCTCAACACAGTGCGCGCCCGAAGGGACTCGAACCCCTAACCTTCTGATCCGTAGTCAGATGCTCTATCCATTGAGCTACGGGCGCACGGTCTCGGCTCTCGCGAAGACCAGCGTCCAGAATACCCCACGCTCGCACCGGGCGCGAATCGGGCACACCTCGGGCGCGTCAGGCCCGCTCGTCGTCACGCGGCGGCGCCGCATCCGCGTCGTGCGCGCGTCGGTGCGCTGCCAGCCGCGGCAGGTCGATCAGCCGCAATGACTGCATGCGCGCGGCGCGCATCGTGTCGTAATCGGGGTCCAGGTCGGGCCGCATCCCCTCGACGACCAGTCGTCGTTGAAGGTTCGCCTCGACGTCACCCCACGCGGCATCACGGGCAACGGTCACCAACGCGTGCAGGCCCTCGTCGTCGTCGGCGAGCTCGCGCAACGCCTTCGCCACGCCGACGTACTGCCGGTGGCGCTTGCGCAGATTGCGGGTGTCGCGGTCGCGGTAATCGTGCGTGCCATCGGGATCGCTGTGTCGTCCCCAGGCCTTGCGCCGCTGAGCCTTGGCCAGAGACGCCGCTTCTTCCTGCTCGACCGCGAGCGCGATGAGCGTGTCGTGGGCGACCGCGGCGAAGCGATCGGCGTCATAGGGCTCGCCGTGCGCGATCGTCTCGACGAGGATGCGGTTGCGCACCGCCAGTCTCGCCGCGGCGGAGGCGATGGACACACCCTCTGCGACCGCGTCCGCGTGCTTTCCCACGACTACCTCCACAGATGAGGCTACTCGGGCCGCGGTTCGGGTGAGAATCGAATGTCTGGATCAACGGCGACAGGAGACGAACACGTGAGCAGAATGCCCCGCCTCGAGGTACGCGACAAGACCACGGTCATCACGGGGGCCGCCAGCGGCATGGGCGCCGACGTCGCCCGGCAGCTGGACGAACGCGGCGCTCGGCTCGCGCTCATCGATCGCAACGAAGAGGGGCTGATGGCGCTCGCCGCTGAACTGCGCGGCACCGGGCACACGATCCATGCCCTCGACCTGACCGACGACGCCGCGGTGGCCGCGGTCGCCGAGGAGATCACGGCATCCCACCCGCACGTTCAAGCCCTGGTGACCTGTGCGGGATCGTCGATGCTCGGCGACATCGATCAGCTCACGATGGACGAGATGCGGTGGCTCATGGACGTCAACCTGTGGGGCACGGTGAACGTCACCAAGGCGCTCCTGCCCGCGATGCGGCGGGAGCCGGCCGCTCACATCACCCACATCGCATCGATCTACGGGCTCGCCGCTCCCGCCGGGCGCATCCCGTATGCGATGAGCAAGTTCGCCGTGCGCGGCTTCACGGAAGCCCTCCGCCACGAACTCGAGCGCACGAACGTCACCGTCGGCGCCGTCTACCCCGCCGGGGTGAAGACGGGGATCATCCTGCACGGCCGCTACGCCGCGGCGCTCGACCCCGAGATCGCGCAGCGCGCGGCCACGGCCCAGGCCGCGATGTACCACACCGAGCCCGCCGATGCGGCGAACACCATCGTCGAGGCGACGGTGCGCCGCAAGCCGCGCGTCATGATCGGGCGGCAAGCGCGCATCGTCGATGTGCTCGCGCGCATCACGCCGACCGGCTACTGGGCCGCGATGCGACGTCCGCTCAAGGACGCCGTGGACACCACGACGCCCCTCCGTCGGTGACGGATCAGCTGGGCTTGGAGTAGGTCGCCTTGCCGAAGCCAAGGATGAAGTAGCCGACGAACGCGATCAGCCACAGCAGGAAGAACGACCATGCGCCACCCTTGCCGAAGCCGCGTCCGATACGGATGGCGACGACGATCCCGAAGATCCAGCCGACGATCGGGATGAGGTAGAGCAGCCCCAGCCAGGCCGAGTAGCCGGCGATCTTCACGAGGATGAAGACGTTCACGATCGGAATGATCGCAAGGATGCCGGGGTACCCGGCTTTGGAGAAGACCTTCCAAAGGGCGACCGCCACCAGGACGTACCAAGCGAAGGCGATGATGCCCACCGTGGAGTACGCCGCGGTGAGCTCAGCGCCGGAAGTGATCGTGTTCGCATCAAGCATGACCCACAGCATAGGGGTGGGACGCATCTCTCTGCCGAACGAGTAGCAACCGCGGCACCTCCTCGCAACCCCCCTGTCGGATCTGAGCATGCCGCCTATCGTCGGTCATGCCGCGGCCAACGCCCTGACCGCGTGGCTGCGGCGCATCCGCGGAAGTCGTCATCGAAGGGAGCGCGCGATGGGATTCGCAGAGGACGCCAAGCAGACGGCCGAGGCCGTCGGAGACAAGATCAAGAATGCGTGGGAGGACACCACCGACCGCGTCAGCGACAAGATCGACGAGGCGAAGGCGGATGGCGAAGTCAAGCGCGCCGAAGCCGAGCGCGAATCGGTCAAGAAGCGCAACGAGGTCAAGGAGGAGCTGCGAGACAGCTGACCTCCTCGCGGTCGCCGGCGGAAGCGGGGGAAACCGGAGAGAACTCCGGGGGCTTCTGGCACGCCGCCGTTGACCGCACCGAGCGGACCCGCCACCGCGGCCGGTCGCGGAAGCGCCTCGCCGGGGGGCACTGGGCGCCGACCCCCGCCGCGGGCGGGTTCACTCGGGTATCGCGGCGTCAGCTGATGGCCGCGATGCGCCACGACGCCGCGGTCGTACCGCCCGGCGCGACCGACTGCAACCCGGTGTCGAAGTCGTAGCGTGCGTCGTTGAATGCATCGGGAGAGCATGTCATCGGCTCGACGGCAAGCCCTCTCCGGCTCGTTGCGGGATCGGGCCCGTCGGCGGTGTACACCTGCACCCACGGGCACGCGGCATCCCACGACATCTCGACGCCACTGCCCGCCTCGTCGGTCACGCGCACGGTAGCCGAACCCTCGCGGCCGCGCGCCAGCCCGGTGAACGCATGGTCGATCTGCACGCCCCTGACCGGGCGCGGAACGCGGAAGTCGAATCGATCCGCGTCGTGGTCGACCTCTGCGACCGCGACCGGCGCCAGTCGGTCCTCGGTGACGGTGAGAACCCGGGATGCCGGCAGCTCCAGCGTCCAGTCGTCGACACGCCCGCCGCCGGCGACGAGGTACGGGTGAGGCCCCGTGCCCCACGGGGCGGGAGTGGAGGAGAGGTTCCGCGCGGTGACGGACTGCGCGAGGCCGTAATCGCTGAGAATGAACGTCGTCGTGACGGCAACCCGCCACGGGTAGCCCGCCTGCGGCGGAATGATCGCCCGCAGAGTCACGTGGCTCGCGCCGACGTCGGTGGCGTGATAGTCGAGCCAGGCGCCCAGCCCGTGCAGCGCGTGCCCACGGTCCGGTTCGGTCAGAGGAAGAACGAAGTCGCTCCCCTCGAACGAGTAGGCCCCGTCGATGACGCGATTCGGCCAGGGCACCAACGTCGCACCGCGGTACGCCGGTCGCACCTCGTCGGCGTCGAACGGAACGATGAGGTTGCGCCCCGCGTGCGTGAGCACCCGCAACGTAGCTCCTACGCTCGCGACGACTGCTTCGTAATCTCCCGCCCGCAGGACGAACTGACGCCCCGAGGTGGGCTGGCAAGCCGCACGCCAGGGCTGCTGCGCCGCGCGCCAGGCATCGGCGGCGCGCGAAACGATGACGGCGGGTGCTGCGTCGATATCGACCACCACGCCATGTTCGTCGGGTTCCAGGGGCTCGAGCGTCGTCATCTGCGATTCCAGAAGTGAGGGCGGCATGAAATGTCCGGAGCGTTCGCCGAGCCGCCGGGCCAACAGTTCGTGGGAACCGTCGAGCGCAACGAAGAAGGTACCGGGAGCCTCTTTGCGGATGGCATCACGATACGAACGCCGCAGGGCGGAGCACGCCATCACAGGCACGACGCCGGCTTGTCCGGCGTCCTCGATCGCCCTGCCGACCGCTGCGAGCCACGGCATCCGATCGGAGTCGGTGAGCGGCTCACCCGCAGACATCTTCGCGATGTTCTCGGGCGGGTGCAGATCATCGGCGTCGAGGAATCGTCCGCCGATCTCGGCCGCGAGGGCGGCGGCGATCGTCGACTTGCCGGCGCCCGAGACACCCATGACGACGATCGACATTGCGTCAGACTACCCGCGGCCGGAAGCCGCGACGCGCGAGGACAGCTGGTGGGCGTGGGCGAGCAGGGTGCGACCGAGCTCGGCCAGACGGTCGGGGCCGAATCTGAACTGCACGCCGGTGAGGCTCAGCGCCCACTGCGGATGACCTTCGCGAGTGAACACCGACGCCCCGAGGCCGTAGCTGCCCTCGACGATGAGACCGGGATTCACCGCGAAGCCCCGCTCCGCGGTCTCGCGCAGTCTCGCGCGCAGACGCGGTTCACTGTGGGCCGTCCCCCACTCTTGGCCGAGAGAAGGGTGGCGCTCGAAGTACGCGTCCACATCGTGGGACGGGAGGAAGGCCAGAATCGCGAGACCCGCCGAAGCCACCCCGAGCGGAAAGCGCACGCCCTCGGACAGCACGAATGACCGAATGGGGAAGCTTCCCTCCTCGCGCAGCAGGCATACGGTCTCGTCACCGCGGCGCACCGAGAGGAAGGCGCTCTCTTCGGTGCGGACGGCGAGCGAACGCACGATGTCGCGCGCGATGCCGGTGATGTCGTATCGCGATGCCGCTGCCTGCCCCATGAGATACAGCTCGGGTCCTGCCGTCCACCGCCCGGTCTGCTCGTCCTGGTCGACGAGGCCTTCGTGACGCAGCGCGACGAGCAGTCGGTGCGTGGTCGGGCGGGTGAGGTCGGCGCGGCGAGCGAGATCGACGACGGCGAGCCCCTCGGCGGGGCCCTGCGTCACCAGACGCAGAAGGTGCGCGGCGCGCGCGACGGACTGAGCCCCGGGAATGGTGCGGCGTTCGTCCACGATATGGACACTACGGCGCGCTCTGTCCACATGACAACCACGGCCTGGGTCGCGGGCGCGCGTGCACCACAGGATGAGTGCGTAACTCCACGAAATCGGGTACGCGTTGCGGGTGGCCGGCGGGAATTCCGGGCTTAGCTCAACCCGGGCCGCCCGAATCCGTGGAGATCGGCAGACGACGCAAAGGAGCCGCTGTGATCGACAAGACCTGGGGATCAGCCACCGAGGCGGTCGCCGACATTCCCGACGGAGCCTCGCTCGCCGTGGGCGGGTTCGGCCTCTCGGGCAATCCCATCGCCCTCATCGAGGCCCTGCTCACCCAAGGCACCGGCGATCTCAGCATCGTCAGCAACAATTGTGGCGTCGATGACTGGGGGCTCGGGGTCCTCCTGAACGCCAAGCGGATCCGCAAGATGACCTCGTCGTACGTCGGCGAGAACAAGGAGTTCGAGCGTCAGTTCCTCTCGGGCGAGCTCGAGCTGGAGCTGACGCCGCAGGGCACCCTCGCCGAGAAGCTCCGTGCCGGAGGGTCGGGCATCGCGGCGTTCTACACGCAGACCGGCGTCGGCACGCAGGTCGCCGAGGGCGGTCTCCCCCGCCGCTACGACGGCGAGGGCGGCATCGCCGTCGCCTCGCCGGTCAAGGACGTCCGCAGCTTCGACGTCTCCGGAGAGCCCCGAGACTATGTTCTCGAAGAAGCGATCGTCACGGACTACGCGCTCGTGCACGCAGCGAAGGGCGACCGTCAGGGCAACCTGATCTTCAACAAGGCTGCACGCAATTTCAACCCCCTCGCCGCGATGGCCGGGCGCATCTGCATCGCCCAGGTCGAAGAACTGGTCGAGCCAGGTGAGCTCGATCCCGACAGCATCCACCTCCCGGGCATCTACGTCCACCGCATCGTCGAGGTGGGTTCCGACATCGAGAAGCGCATCGAGCGCCGCACCGTTCGCGAAGGGAACTGACATGGCTCTCACACGCCAAGAGATGGCCGCGCGCGCCGCGCTCGAACTCACCGATGGTTCGTACGTCAACCTCGGCATCGGATTGCCGACGCTCGTGCCGAACTATGTCCCCGAGGGTGTCACCGTGGTCCTGCAGTCGGAGAACGGGATTCTGGGCGTCGGCCCCTACCCCACTGAGGACCGCGTCGATCCCGACCTGATCAACGCCGGCAAGGAGACCGTCACGACGTTGCCCGGGGCGGCGTTCTTCGATTCGGCGACGAGCTTCGGCATGATCCGCGGCGGCAAGATCGACGCCGCCATCCTCGGCGCCATGCAGGTTTCGGCATCGGGTGACCTCGCCAACTGGATGATCCCCGGCAAGATGGTCAAGGGCCCCGGTGGCGCGATGGATCTGGTCCACGGGGCGGCAAAGGTCATCGTGCTGATGGAGCACGTCGCCCGCGACGGCTCGGCGAAGATCGTGCACGACTGCTCGCTTCCTCTGACCGGCAAGGGCGTCGTCGATCGCATCATCACCGATCTCGCGGTGATCGATGTGACGGATGCCGGCCTCGTGCTGGTCGAAACGGCTCCCGGTGTCTCCGTCGACGATGTCGTCGCCGCCACCGAACCCGAACTGACCATCGCGATCGACGCCTGACCCACCCACACGAGGGAGAATCGAATCATGAACTCCGACGACGTCGTCATCGTCGCCGCCGCGCGTACTCCGCAGGGGCGACTCAAAGGTCAACTGGCATCGCTGAGCGCGCCTGAGCTCGGGTCGCGCGCGATCCGCGGGGCGCTCGACAAGGGCGGCATCCCGGCATCGGCGGTCGACGCCGTGATCGTCGGCCAGGTGCTGCCGGCAGGGTCGGGGCAGAACCCGGCGCGGCAGGCGGCCATCGGTGCGGGGATCGGTTGGGACGTCCACGCCGGGAGCGTCAACAAGGTGTGCTTGTCCGGTCTGACCGCGGTGATCGACGGTGCCCGCATGTTGCGCGTCGGCGATGCGACCGTGGTGGTCGCCGCAGGCATGGAGTCGATGACCCAGGCGCCGCACCTGCTCATGGGTTCCCGCGACGGCTGGGCGTACGGCTCGGTCGAAGTGCTCGACCACATGGCCCATGACGGGCTTACCGATGCGTTCGACCGAGAGAGCATGGGCGCGTCGACCGAGCGCCACAACGAGCGTTTCGAGATCACGCGCGAGGTGCAGGATGCGGTGGCCGCCCGTTCGCACCAGCGTGCGGCCGCGGCGCACGAACAGGGTCTCTTCGAAGCAGAGATCGTGCCCGTGGAGATCCCCCAGCGCAAGGGCGACCCGGTCGTCGTGACGAAGGACGAAGGCGTGCGCCCCGGCACGACGGAGGAAACCCTCGCCGGGCTGCGGCCGGCGTTCGCGAAGGACGGGTCGATCACGGCGGGCAACGCGTCGCAGATCTCCGACGGCGCGTCGGCGGTCGTCTTGACGACGCGTTCGCACGCGGACGAGAACGGCTGGGATGTGTTGGCGGTCGTCGGCGCGTCCGGTCAGGTCGCAGGCCCCGACAACTCGCTGCACGCGCAGCCGGCCCGTGCCATCGAGAAGGCCTTGGACAAGCAGGGCATCACCGCCGGCGACCTGGACCTGGTCGAGATCAACGAGGCCTTCGGCGCCGTCGTAGCCCGCTCGCAGGCCGAGTTGGGTCTGTCGGACGAGATCGTCAACCCGCACGGCGGCGGCATCGCGCTCGGCCACCCGATCGGCGCATCGGGCAACCGGCTGGTGGTGCACGCCGTGCACGAGCTCGTCCGCCGCGGCAGCGGCACGGCGGCCGTCGCGCTATGCGGTGGTGGCGGTCAGGGCGACGCCCTCATCCTGACGCGCTGAGCGACACCCTCCCGCGCTACCCTGACGTCGAGCGGGAGGGGGACGGATGCCGACCATCGCGGACGTCGCGCGGATCGCGTCGGCGCTTCCCGGCGTTGAAGAGCGGATGATGACGGGCGGCCTGGCGTGGTTCGTGCGCAGAAAGCTCTTCGCGTGGCAGTCGCACCCGTGGCCGAGCATCCCCGACGCGGCTCGGGCGATCATCGCCGCTGAGCCCTGCGCCGGCGTCAAGGTCGCCGATGAGATCGACGCGCTCGCGCTCATCGAGACCTGGCCCGAGGTGTTCTTCGGCCCGACGACGTGGTGGGGTGGCCCGAAGGCCACCTTCCGGCTGGCGCGCGTGGAACCCGATCACCTCGAAGAGCTCGTGACCGAGGCCTGGTACACCCAGGCCCCGAAGTACATGCGCCGCGAGTTCGACGCCCGACACCCGCCATCTGCATCGTGAAGGGTGTGCTCCGTCACGGCGCTGTGCTGATCGGGTGGGCGGATACCGCATCCACAGGTCGTCGCGCCTCCGGCGACGCGCTCCTTCGCGCGCTGACCGCCCAGCTCGGGATCGACGCGCCCCCACCCACGCGCCGCTGTCCTTCCTGCGGCGCCGGTGATCATGGGATGCCGGAGGTGCCGGGTGGACGGGTCGTCGCGAGCTTGTCGTATGCCGACGAGATCGTGGTGGCCGCGGTGGCACCGCGGGGTGACGCCGCGGCTCTGGGGGTCGACGTCGAGTCCGCGGCCCGCGCAACCGGTGACCTCACGGCGTTCTTCGCGCCCCGCCCGGCCCCCGGCATCCGGGAATGGACCCGCATAGAAGCGGTGCTGAAGGCGAGCGGTCGCGGCGTGCGGACCGACCCGCGGTCGATCGATGTGAGCGGCCCGGTCGTGCATATCGGCACCGAGGCGTTCGACCTCGCGACGGTGGTGGGACCGGACGGGTACGTCGTCAGCGTCGCTGCCGCAGCCCCGTCGGCAGGGCTGCGGTCACGGGCGCCGCGACGTCGTTGAGTGCAGAGGGCGGGAGGTTCGGCAGGGCGTGCTCGTCGAGCCAGGCCCGGAACAACGGCTCCAGCGGCACCCCCGACACTTCTTCGGCGAGGGCGATGAAGTCGCCGGTGACGGCGGTGCCGCCGCGGTGGCGATCAGTCCATGCACGCAGGAGGGCGAAGAACGCGCCGTCGCCGATGGTGAGACGCAGCGCGTGCAGCGTGAGGGCGCCGCGCTTGTAGATGCGATCGTCGAACATCAGGTCGGGTCCGGGATCGCCGGTGAGGAGGTCCTGTGGCGACGCGGCGAGGCGGGCGTGATGGCCGAGCGCCTTGGCGTGCGCCGACGGACCGCCGGAGGCTTCGGACCAGATCCATTCGGCGTAGCAAGCGAAGCCCTCGTTGAGCCAGATGTCCCGCCACCGTGCGACGCCCACGCTGTTGCCGAACCATTGGTGCGCGAGTTCGTGGGCGACGAGCCGCTCGAGCCCGCCTCGGCCGTCGATGTGGTTCGCACCGAAGATCGCCATCCCCTGGGCTTCGAGGGGAATTTCGAGGTCGTCTTCGGTGACCACGACGCTGTACTCGTCGAACGGGTACGCACCGAACAGCTGCTCGTAGATCGACATCATCTGAGCGAGGGGGGCGAAATCGGCGTGCACGCGCGCCGCGAGCGGCTTCGGGTAGAACAGTTCGGCGCGCACGTTTCCCAGACGCATCGTCTCCTGCGTGTACCGCCCGATCTGAAGGGTGACGAGGTACGTCGCCGTGGGCACGTCCCGCTCGAAGACCCACACGCGTCGGCCGCGCCGTGTCGCGCGCGAGGCCAGGTCGCCGGCGACGACGGTGTAGAGCGGGTCGGTCGCGATCTCGATCCGATAGGTCGCCTTGTCGGACGGCACGTCGTTGCAGGGGAACCACGTCGGCGCGCCGGTGGGCTGAGAGGCGACGAGCAGGCCGTCTTCGAGTTCTTCCCACCCGATCGTGCCCCAGCGCGTCCGGCGGGGGCGTGGCGCCCCGGCATAGGTGACGGTGACGGTGAACGACTCGCCGGCAGCCAGTGTCCGGCCGAGCGTGATCTTGAGTTTGCGGTCGCTCTGAGTGAACGACGCGCGAGAGTCGCCCGCGATCTTCACCTTCGTCGCTCGGACACCCACGAGATCGAAGGCGAACGTGCGCGTGCCTTCGGTGACACGCCCGCGGATCTCGGCGGTCGCCGCAAGGCGGTTGGTCCTGACCTTGTAGTCGAGCGTCAGGTCGTAGTGGTCGACCGCGATGCGCGCATCTCCGGACTGCGGCGTGTAGGGGTCGACGGTCATACGTCGCTCTCCTGATAGGCGCGGACCTTCACCGCACGCCACGGCCCGATCGGGTTTCCACTCCACCGGCTGCCGTCGGGCACGCGCTCGCCGCGCATGACGAGGGATGCCGGACCCACCGTCGCGTCGGACCCGATCGTCGCGGCGGGCAGGACCACGCTGTGCGGCCCGAGGGTTGAGCCCGGGTCGAGGGTCACGGTGTCGATGCTCATCACTCGATCATGGAACAGATGGGTCTGAACGACACAACCACGGTTGACCGTCGCACCGTCGCCGAGCGTGACGAGGTCGGGCTCGGGGAGCCAGTAGCTGTCGGTCCAGACACCGCGGCCGATGGTCGCCCCGAGACTGCGCAGCCAGACGGCGAGCGCAGGCGTGCCGGCTGCGGCGTTGGCGAACCACGGGGCGGCGACCATCTCGGTGAAGGTATCCGCGACTTCGGTACGCCACACGAAGCTCGACCACAGCGGGTGTTCACCCGGTCGGATCGTGCCGACGAACGCCCACTTCGCGCCCGTCGTCACGGCGGCGGCGATCGCGCCCGCCACGAGCAGAACTCCACCGGACACAATGATCGCGCCGAGGAGCGACCACGCAGCGACGAGCCAGGCGAGCGTCAGCATCACGGCGACACCGAGCGCACAGGTGACGATGACCGGAAGGATCCGGCACAGCTCCCACAGTGCCCGAGCGGCGCGCAGGCTCGGGCGGGGACGGTAGGTGCGTTCCTGATCGGAATCGTTGACGACACGGCGAAGCCGCACAGCAGGCGACCCCAACCACGAAGATCCTGCCTTCGCTTTCGGGGGCGCGACCGACAGGACGGCGACAAGACCGTTCTTGGGTACTCGGTGACCGGCCGCGGCCATGCCCGAGTTGCCCAGGAAGGCGCGCTTGCCGATGCGCGCACGGGCAAGCCGCATCCATCCGCCACTCAGTTCGTAGGTTCCGACCATGGTGTCATCCGCCAGGAAGGCGCCGTCGTCGATCGTCGTCATGGACGGCAGGAGGAGCACGGTGGATGCCTCGACCTGACGTCCCACTTTGGCTCCGAGCATCCGTAGCCACACCGGAGTGAACAGGCTGGAGTACAGCGGAAAGAGCATGGTACGGGCCGAGTCGAGCAGCCGTTCGGTGGTCCATGCCTGCCAGGCGACCCGACCGCGAACGGGGTGCACGCCTTCGGTGAGTCCGATCGAGAGCAGTCTGACGAAGAGCAAGACGGATGCCGCGAAGACCAGACCGACGACGAGGGTCGCGGGAACGAGCATCGCCAGCGCGCCCGGGATCGCGTCGACGACCGAGGTGGCCCCCCGCATCCCTTGCGCAAGGACCACTCCCCCGACGGCGAAGGCGACGATGGGGAGCAACCCGAGTGCGATGCTGGACCCGGCGTAGGCCCACATCCACCGCCGGCGGCGTGGGGGCGCGCTGTCGGCCAACGGTGTGGACATGCCGCCGACGCGCACGGCCGGCGACCCGGCCCACCGCTGTCGGGCGCGGACCCGCCCGAAGACGGCAGACCCCGGGGCGATCTCGGCTTCACGCCCGATCTTGGTGCCCGGCGCCAGCGTGCTGCGCGCGCCGACGGTAGCGCCGGCACCGATGCGGATCCCGCCGATGCGGACCGTCGCACCGTCGATCCAATAGCCGGTCAGGTCGACTTCTGGTTCGATCGCGGCGCCGGCCCCGATCTCGAGCATCCCGGTCACCGGTGGCAGCGTGTGCAGATCGACGCCCTTGCCGATCTTCGCGCCGAGTGCCCGCGCGTAATAGACGATCCATGGGGCGCCGGCGAGTCCGACCGGGTCGATCTGGTGCGAGACCTGTTCGGCCAGCCACAGTCGCAGGTGGACTCCGCCGCCGCGGGGGTAGTCTCCCGGACGCAGCCCCGCCAAGAGCGTGCGGGCGACGACCGCGGTGAGCGCCATGCGGCCGAACGGCGTCGCGAACACGACGAGGCCTGCCAACACGACCCACACGGGGGCCTCGGGAAGGAAGTCGAATCCGGGGAAGAGCTGCAGGATGGCACTTGCGACGAGGAGCCACACGATCCAGCGGATGCCGCTGAGGATGAACAGCGGGAACCCCGCGAGCGTCTGGACCCACTGCATCACGCGCGGCGTGGGGGTCGCACGTGTGTAGTCGGTGTTCGGGCCGTCGTCGACGGCATCCGACTCGACCGCATCCGCCATCTGTTTCAGTCGCGGAAGGTCGTAGACGTCGGCCATCGTGAACTCGGGCGCGCGGGAGCGGATGCGGGAGACCAGTTGGGCCGCCGCGAGAGATCCGCCGCCCAGCTCGAAGAAGTCGGCGTCCTCGTCGTCGGGCCGCGTTCCGAGAACGGCCGCCCATTGGTCGGCCAGCCATGCGGAAGTGCCCGAGAGCGATGAGTCTGACGCGTCTGCGGTGTCGAGCGGCCAGGGGAGGGCCGCTTTGTCGACCTTGCCCGATGTGCGCACCGGGAGGTCATCGACCGTGGCCAACAACGGAATCAGCGGCGCGGGCAGCACTCCGGCGAGCTCTCGTCGAGCGGCGGCCCTATCGAACCCCTCGGTGGGCACGACGTAGCCGACGAGGAGCGAAACGCCGCCTTCGCTCTTTTGGACCACGACCGTCGCGGCGGAAACGTCGCTGAGGCCCTGGAGCGCGGACTCGACTTCGCCGAGTTCGATGCGGCGCCCGCCGATCTTGACCTGGTCGTCTGCGCGACCCTGGAACACCAGCCCCTCGGCGTCGGCACGCACGAGGTCGCCGGAGCGGTAGGCGCGATCCCACCCGAGGGAGGGCATCGGAGCATACTTCTCGCGATCCTTGGCAGGATCGAGGTAGCGAGCGAGACCGACGCCGCCGATGATCAGCTCCCCTGTTGCGCCTTCGGCAACGGGCGCGCCGTCGGCATCGACGACGGCGAGGTTCCATCCGTCGAGCGGCAGCCCGATGCGCACCGGCCCCGCGCCGTCCATGCGCGCGGCGCAGGCGACCACGGTCGCCTCGGTCGGACCATACGTGTTCCAGACTTCGCGCTCCGGCCCGACGAGTCGCGCCGCGAGTTCGGGCGGAAGGGCCTCACCGCCGAAGATCAGAAGGCGAATGTTCTCGATGGTGTCCTGAGGCCACAGCGCGGCAAGTGTCGGGACGGTCGAGACGACAGTGATGCCGTGTCCTATCAACCACGGCCCGAGATCTTCACCCGAACGCACCAGTGCCCGTGGTGCCGGCACGAGGCAGGCACCGTGACGCCACGCGAGCCACATCTCTTCGCAGGAGGCATCGAAGGCGACCGAGAGCCCCGCGAGCACCCGATCACCGGGCCCGAGGGGTGCACTCTGAAGGAACAGCCTCGCCTCCGCATCGACGAACGCCGCGGCTGACCTCTGCGACACCGCGACACCTTTCGGCACGCCCGTCGAGCCCGAGGTGAAGATGATCCACGCGTCGTCGTCGACGGTCGGGGGGCTGACGATCGGGTTCGCGCTCGTTCGCGGATGCGGCGCCTCCCCCGCGAACAGGGGGCACGGGGTGTCGCCCTCGGCGGGGTGGTAGACCCCTCCGGCCACGACGACGCCTCGGACACCGGCTTCGCCGAACACGAGGTCGGCGCGCTCCTGCGGGTCGTCAGCATCGACCGGCACGTACGCCGCCCCGGCCGCCATGATGCCGAGGATGGCGATGTAGAGTTCGCGGCCCCCCGACGGCATCCGCACGCCCACGCGGTCGCCGCGCGTGACGCCGGCGATGTGCAGGTGCTCGGCGGTTCGCCACACGCGGGCGAGCAACTCGGCATAGCTGAGTGCACCCGCGGCATCCTCGATCGCGGACGAGTCCGGGTGACGTGCGGCGCTCTCACGGAGCACGTCGATGAGCGTCCGCGGCGCGGGGGCTTCCGCGGACCGGTCGAAGACGTCGCGCACCGGGTCAGGCCGTGAGGAGAGCGATGAGCTGAGCCTTGTTCAGCCGCGAGTAGCCCGTGTGTCCCTCGGCCTTGGCTCGGGCGCGCAGCTGCACGACAGTGAGTGTCGACAGGCCTTCGGATGCCGCGTTCCGCGCCGCCGTCGTCCGCCGCGCCGGTACCGGCTTCTTGGCGGCGGGCTTCTTGCCGGCGGGCACGATCGGCTCACTCGCGGTCGTCTCGGTGGACGCCGCCGCCGGAGCCGTCTTGTCGACGGGGACGCTCATCGCCGCGGGTTTCTCGGCGGCAGGCTTCTTCGCGTCACCCTTCGCCGAGCCCGTGTCGGCCGAGCTCTTCTTCGTGTCCGACTTCTTGCCGTTGCCCTGCGGCGCGCCGTTCTTCTTGGAACCGCCCTGCTTCGCGTCGTCTTTCTTGGAACCGTCCTTCTTCGCGTCGTCCTTCATCGTCCCGTCCTTCTTCGTCCCGTCCTTCTTCGTCCCGTCCTTGGCGGAACCGTCCTTCTTCGTCCCGTCCTTCTTGGAACCGTCCTTCTTCGCGTCGTCCTTGGCGGAGCCGGCCTTCTTCGCAGCGTCCCGCTTGGATGCGTCCTTCTTGGCCGCATCCTTCTCTGCGGGCGCCGTGAGACGCGCCTCGATCTTCGCGACAGCCTGCTCGATCGCCTCCACTGCCGCGGTCGCCTCTTTGGTGACCTTCTTCGGCTTGCGGGTGATGCGCTTCTTGGAGACGTCCGCGGCATCCTTCGCATCGTCGACGAGCGCTCGGAGCTTCTTTGCGTCCTTCTTCGCCACCGTCTTGCTCAACCGCTTGGCGTCCTTCGCCGCGTCGGCAGCAGCACCGACGGCTGCGGTTGCCTTCTTCTCTGCCTTGGTCTGCTTCGCCATGACTTCTCCCTCCAGGGCCGCGCACGGGGGCGCGGGGCGCTTAGAGTACCGCGGCCGGGGAAACGGAAAGCGAACTCGTCGCCGTGCAGCGTGCTCCGGCGCGCAGAAACGGCAGTCGACAGATGAGGCGGATGTGACCTATGCGCGCGTTTGCGACATACACCTCGGCCAAACTGTCACGAATCGACGTGTCCCCCATTTGGTGGACATGAATCGTGAGGGGTAACGTCGACTCCGCAACTGGGGCCGATCGCGATTCCTGGGGAAAGCGATCGCGTTGCGACGTTGGGGATTACCTGTACCTCTGCGGGATGTTCGCAACATTCTTGGGCAGCGCTGGGATGCTGCCAGGAGGCCCCCTCGAGCAGATCAGTTGGCGCTGATCGCTCGAGGGGGCCGATAAAGGACCGTCAGTCCGACGTCGGTCGCTGGGGGACGACCTGTTCTACGTGCTGGGGACACGCGACACCGGACCCTCTGAGACAGGTCCTGGTTTGATCCTATTGGCACACCCGCGGGCGACTTCAAGTCACACGCTCGGATTCGTCCGGTTGTCTCACCCGATCAGCGGTGAGCGACCGCGCAGAAGATGACCGCCGAGTCGGGCGGGAGGACCACCTCACCGCCGACGACCGCCACCGCAGCGTCTGTCGACAGCAGCATCTCGATGTCGGGCTCTGCAGGGAACGCAGCGGACTCGGTCGAGAGATTGGCCAGCACGCTGACCGAGCCACGCCGCATCGCGAAGGTCCGCTCTCCCGGCGCACTCCCCTGCGTGATGACCGCGTCCGCGAAGGCAGGATCGGTCAGCTCGGGCACATCACGGCGAAGCTCACCGAGCCGGCGATACAACGCGAGCAGTCGCGCGTGAGGTTCGGCATCCGTCTCGGACCAGTCGAGCTTCGACCGCCGGAACGTCTCGGGGTCCTGCGGGTCGGGCACCACCTCAGGGTCCCAGCCCATGCGTGCGAACTCGGCGATCCTGCCCTGGGCCGTCGCCTCCCCCAGCTCCTGCTCGGGATGAGACGTGAAGAACTGCCAGGGCGTGGAGGCGCCCCACTCTTCGCCCATGAACAGCATCGGAGTGCCGGGCGAGGTGAGAGTGAGCACGGCGGCGACGGCCAGGCGGCCGAAGGGCAGCGTCTGACTCAGCCGGTCACCCACCGCACGGTTGCCGATCTGGTCGTGATCCTGCGCGAAGGTGACCAGACGCCACGCGGGCACCTCATCGGGGATCGGATACCCGTGATCACGCTCCCGGAATGACGAGTACGTCCCATCGTGGAAGAAGCCGCCCGTCGACACCTTCTCGATGGCGCCCTCGGCGGCGAAGTCGGCGTAGTACCCCGAGGTCTCACCCGTCAGAGCGACGTGCACCGCATGGTGCCAGTCGTCCGACCACTGTGCAGTGAGTCCGTATCCCCCGGCTTCGCGCGGCAGGATCAGGCGCGGATCGTTCATGTCGGATTCGGCGATCAGCGTCAACGGACGTCGAAGGTGTGCTGAGAGAGCGTCGACGCGGACAGAGAGCTCTTCGAGGATGTGCGTCGATTGCTCGTCATGCAGGGCGTGCACCGCATCCAGTCTCAGACCGTCGACGTGATAGTCGCGCAACCACATCAACGCGTTGTCGACGATGTAGTCCCGCACGGCGAGCTGATCGAGATCCACGGAGTCGCCCCAGGTGTTGCGCCTGCCGTCGCGCAGGTAGGGGCCGAACTCCGGGAGGTAGTTGCCGCTCGGTCCGAGGTGGTTGTAGACGACGTCTTGCACGACGGCGAGGCCGGCACGGTGGGCGGCGTCGACGAAGCGCTGGTAGGCACGGGGTCCGCCATACGCCTCGTGGACGGCGTACCAGAGCACACCGTCGTAGCCCCAGTTCCAGACGCCGTTGACCCCGTTGACGGGCAGCAGTTCGATGTGCGTGACGCCGAGATCGACCAGGTAGGGGAACTTCTCGATCGCGGCGTCGAGGGTTCCCTCGGGGGTGAAGGTGCCGACGTGAAGCTCGTAGATGAGTCCGCCGGCGAGCTGCCGTCCCGTCCAAGCCGCGTCGGTCCATGTGAAGGCCGCGGGGTCGAACGCGGCGGATGCAGCGTGCACGCCGTCGGGTTGGCGGCGCGACCGCGGGTCGGGTCGGAGCGCATCGCCGTCGCCGAGGATGAATCCGTAGCGCTCGCCCTCCGCCAGATCGAGGTCGGCACGCCACCAGCCGGCATCGCCCGGGACGAGCTCGTGGTCTGCACCGCCGTCGATGATCCGCAGACGCACGCGGTCGGCGCGGGGCGCCCACACCTCGATCATGATTCCTCCACGAGAAGGGCGACGGGGTAGTCGCGCAGCAGATCGGCGAGAGAAAGCGGTCCACCGGCGAACGTACGACCACTGATCACGTCGACCACCGGCGTCTTGGGCCGCAGCAACACGGTGTCGCGCCATCCCCCGGCGCGGTCGAGCCCGACGGGGAGGCGTGTGGTCACGAATGACGCGCCGCCTCGGT
Organism: Microbacterium koreense; assembly: GCF_042677105.1. Classification (NCBI taxonomy): domain Bacteria; kingdom Bacillati; phylum Actinomycetota; class Actinomycetes; order Micrococcales; family Microbacteriaceae; genus Microbacterium; species Microbacterium koreense. Next base: position 893,743 of record NZ_JBHTIM010000001.1, on the reverse strand, counting down.
CTGCGGCGATCATGTGACCGGATGCCGCGCCCACGGCTGTGAGCGGTCGGTATCGCTCGAAGAGCTCGGGCCGTTCGCGCCGAAGCCGGAGCGCGCGCGCCGTGACGAGCAGCTTCGCGGTTCCATCGGCGTCGACTGCAGGCACGGCACCGGCATCGATCGACGCGAGCAGGTCTGCACGGTGAGTGAAGTCGACGGGACGCCGGTTGTCGGGATCGACGAGAGACTGTTCCCACAGCTCCGACCCTTGATACACATCGGGCACCCCCGGCCCGGCAAGCTGGAGCACTTTCGCCGAGAGCCCGTTGGACCATCCGGCTGCGGCGATCTCGTCTACGAACGAATCGACGAGAGGTCGCGCCGCGCCGAAGGCCGCGTCGACGACGCGCGCCATGGCGCGTTCGAAATCGGCATCCGGGTTCCACCACCCGGTGGACTCGGCGGCTTCGCGCGCGGCCTTCTCGGCGTAGGCGTGCAGGCGCTCGGGCGAGGCGGGCCACGAGCCGATGATCGCCTGCCACAACAGGGCGTCGAACGGTCCGTGTCCCGTCGAGGCGATCCCGCGGAGGGCGCCGAGGACCGCGTCCCACCGCGGGGCTACTTCGGCGAGGACGGCGAGGCGGGCGCGCACGTCTTCGCCGCGCTTCGTGTCGTGGGTCGACAACGTCGTCATCGCGTGAGGCCACGCAGCGAGCCGCTCCGCCTGGGTCGCGTGGAAGCCCGCCACGGTCTGCGCGAAGACGGAGGGGTCGCCGCCGACCTCGGTGAGGGAGCCCAGGCGTGTGAAGCGGTAGAAGGCCGTGTCTTCGACTCCCTTGGCCATCACCGGCCCTGTGGTCTGCTGAAAGCGACGCGCGACGACGTTCGCGGGGTCGCTCAGCACGGGAACGAGCGCGGCGATCGCCGGAGCGAGGTCGGGCCGCCGCCGGGTCGCGTCGCGGGCTGCCGTGTGCAGGTGTTCGGCCCCCGCGGGCAGGTACGAGCGATAGACGGGGAAGCACGTCAGAAGTTCGGCGAGAGCGTCTTCGACATCCGGAACGGTTTCGGGCATCTCACGCACGAGCCGACGGATCTCGGACACCTGGATGGTGTCGGCGATCATCCGCTTGGTGTCGTGGATGAGGTCGGGCCACGCTCTCGCCGGTTCGAGCCCCGATCCCGACCGAAGGCGCGTGTCGATGTCATCGAGCGCGCTCTCACCGGCGGGATCGGTGAGCACCCGATCGATCTCGGCGAGCGCGTCGTACCCCGTCGTGCCGTCGGTGCACCACCAGCTGGGCAGCTCTTCGCCGTGTTCGAGGATCTTCTCGATCAGTACGTAGGCACCGTCGGTGGCGTCGGCGAGCCGATCGAAATACGCACCTGGGTCGACGAGCCCGTCGGGGTGGTCGACGCGCAGCCCGTCGACCAGGCCCTCGCGCACCCACCGGACGATCTCCCGGTGTGTCTCGTCGAAGACCGCCGAATCCTCGATGCGCACGCCGGCAAGCGTGGTCACACCGAAGAACCGGCGGTAGTTGAGGTCCGCGGCTTCGTCTTGCCAGAACCGCAGCTCGAAGTGCTGCGCGTCGAGCGTGGTTTCCACGTCAGCTCCCCCTGTGCCCGGAGCGAGGGGGAATGCGTGGTCGAAGTAACGGATGACGCCGTCGGGGGCATCGGCGGCGGGGGTGAGGTCGATCGACAATTCGTCGCGGTCGAGGATCTCCGCGAGCGGGGCACCGAGAACCGGCACCCGCACCTTTCCGTCGCCGAAGACCCAATCGATGTCGAAGAAGCGGGCGTACGCCGATCGCTGCCCGAGGCGAAGGACGTCCCACCACCACGCGTTCTCACGCGGGGCCGAGATCCCCATGTGGTTCGGGACGATGTCGACGAGGATGCCGAGCCCGGCTGCATGTGCCGTGCGTGAGAAGCGTACGAGCGCGTCAGTGCCACCCCGCGCCGGGTCGACCCGCGTCGGGTCTACGACGTCGTAGCCGTGGTCGGATCCGGTCGTCGAGACCAGCAGGGGCGAGAGGTACACCCACGAGACGCCGAGGTCACGCAGGTAGGGCACGATCGCGACGGCGTCATCGAGGGTGAACGAGGGCCGGATCTGCAGCCGGTACGTCGATTGTGGGACGTGACGCACGTCGTCACCGCCCCAGTCCTGCCCGCGGGCTGTGGACGGGCATTTCGGAGTCCGCGAGTGCGACGAGGGATGCCGCGACCGAGTGATCGATCTCCGGTTCGGGAACGTCGTGCTCGCGCAGGAGCATCAACGACTTCGCCTCGAGCACGACCGAGCCGCCGGGGTCGAGGGGTGGTCCGTCGGCGCGTGCTCCGGCCGTGTCGATCACGACGTCCCATCGCGGACTGTATTCCGCAGTCGGAATGGTGAAGTCGACGGGCTCGGTTCCCGCATTGAACAGAATGATGAAGTGTTGGTCGCTCAGCGCCTGACCGCGGCGATCACGCTCGCGGATACCGTCGCCGTTGAGAAAGACCCCGATCGCCAGTCCGAAGCCCGAATCCCAGTCTTCCGGTTGCATCACCGTCCCGTCGGGGCGCAGCCACACGATGTCGGGTATCGGCTCACCCTCTGCACGCCGCACGGGCCGCCCGTCGAAGAACCGCCGGCGGCGGAAGGTCGGATGATCCCTTCGGAGGCGGGCGACGGCAGCGGTGAACTCGATGAGCGGCTGGTCCACCGCATCCCAGTGAACCCACGTCGTCTCGTTGTCTTGCGCGTACCCGTTGTTGTTGCCGCTCTGCGTTCGTCCCAGCTCATCACCGTGCGAGAGCATCGGCACGCCCTGCGAGAGCAAGAGTGTGGCGATGAAGTTGCGCTGCTGCTGCGCGCGGAGGGTGAGCACGGCGGGATCGTCGGTCGGTCCTTCGACACCGTGATTGCTCGAACGGTTGTGTGACTCGCCGTCGTTGTTGTCCTCGCCGTTGGCGGCGTTGTGCTTTTCGTCGTACGAAACGAGGTCGCGCAGCGTGAACCCGTCGTGAGCGGTGACGAAGTTGATCGATGCCACCGGCCACCGGCCCGAATGGGCGTAGAGGTCGCTCGACCCGGTCAATCGTGAGGCGAATTCACCCAGCGCCTGCGGCTCGCCCCGCCAGAAATCGCGGACCGTGTCGCGGTACTTTCCGTTCCACTCCGTCCACTGGGGAGGGAAGTTTCCGACCTGATAGCCACCGGGTCCGACATCCCACGGCTCGGCGATGAGCTTCACCTGCGACACCACCGGGTCCTGCTGCACGAGTTCGAAGAAGGTCGACAGTCGGTCGACGTCATAGAACTCACGCGCGAGGGCCGAGGCGAGGTCGAAGCGGAATCCGTCGACGTGCATTTCGAGCACCCAGTACCGAAGCGAATCCATGATGAGCTGCAGGGCGTGCGGGTTGCCGGCGTTGAGGCTGTTTCCGGTGCCCGTGTAGTCGGTGTAGTAGCGCTGATCGTCCGCTTCGAGCCGGTAGTACGCCGAGTTGTCGATGCCGCGCATGGACAACGTCGGACCCAGGTGGTTGCCTTCGGCGGTGTGGTTGTAGACGACGTCGAGGATGACCTCGATGCCTTCGTCGTGCAGGGCCTTCACCATGCCCTTGAACTCCTGCACCTGTTGGCCTTGGGCGCCCGAAGCGGCGTAGGTGTTCTGCGGCGCGAAGAACGAGATCGTGTTGTAGCCCCAGTAGTTCGACAGACCCTTCTCTTGCAGCGTCGAATCGTTGACGAATTGGTGCACCGGCATGAGTTCCAGCGCCGTCACGCCGAGTTTCTTCAGATGTTCGATGACGGCAGGATGCGCGATACCGCTGTACGTGCCACGCTGCTCTTCGGGGATCAGGCCGTTGAGCGCCGTCAGCCCCTTGACGTGTGCTTCGTAGATGAGGGTCTCGGCATACGGCGTTTTGGGCTGCCTGTCACCCGACCAGTCGTAGAAGGGATTGATCACGACGCCCTTCATCATCTGCGCCGCCGAGTCGTCGTCGTTGCGCGAGTCGGGGTAGCCGAAGTCGTAGCTGAAGACCTCTTGCCCCCACGTGATGTGGCCGTCGACGGCTTTGGCGTAGGGGTCGAGCAGGAGCTTGTTCGGGTTGAAGCGCAGGCCGTTCACAGGGTCGTACGGGCCGTGCACCCGGTAGCCGTACCGTTGCCCGGGTTGCACGTTCGGCAGATACGCGTGCCACACGAACGCGTCGAACTCCACCAGGTCGACTCGCGACTCGATGCCGTCGGCGTCGAACAGGCACAGCTCCACGCGTTCTGCCTGCTCGCTGAACAGGGCGAAGTTGGTCCCGTTCCCGTCGTACGTCGCCCCGAGGGGGTACGGCGATCCCGGCCAGCTTTCAATTTTGCCCATAGCGCCATCGTAGGAGGCGCAGATGACGAGAAGGCTTCTGCCCAACGACTCCACGCGCTACCTTCGCGTCATGACGACCGAGAGGCGCGTGCTCGCGTGGTTGCTGGACTCCGACCCGGCCCTCCGCTGGCAGGTGGAGCGTGACCTGCTCGCGGCCCCCGAACGGCAATGGCAGGCCACACGCGCACGGGTGGCGACAGAGGGCTTCGGCGCACGGTTGCTCGCGATGCAGGACGACGACGGGCAGTGGGCGGGCGGGTCGTACTTTCCCGCCGGGTTCTTCGGCAGCGCCGAGCAGGACGCACCGGGCCAGCCGTGGGTCGCGACGACCTGGTCGCTGAAAGACCTACGCGAGTGGGGCGTCGAGGCATCCGCACTCGAGGGAACCGCCGAGAAGATCGCGACGAACAGCAGGTGGGATTACGACGACCTCCCCTATTGGGGCGGCGAGGTCGACGTGTGCATCAACTCGTTCACGGTCGCAACCGGTGCGTGGCTCGGCGCCGACGTGTCACGGCTGGTCGAGTGGTTTCCCGCTCATCGGTTGGCCGACGGCGGCTGGAACTGCGAGGCCGAGGAGGGCGATTCGGTGCGTTCGTCGTTCCACTCGACGCTCAACGCGGTGCGCGGCATGCTCGCCTACGAGCAGATCACCGGCGACACGTCGATGCGCGAGGCACGCCACGGCGGTGAGGAGTATCTGCTCGTCCGTCGGCTGATGTTCCGCGCCACGACGGGAGAGAAGGTCGGGCCGTTCGTCACCCAGTTCATGTACCCGAACCGCTGGCGTTTCAGCACCTTGGCGGCGCTCGACCATTTTCGCGACGTGTCACTGTTCGAGGGCACACCGCCCGACCCGCGCCTCGCCGATGCGGTCGAGACCGTGCGCGCTGCGCGTCAGCCCGACGGCACGTGGCTGCAGGGCGGTCGCCTCGCGGGGCGCACGTGGTTCGACATCGACGTCGATGAGGGTGAGCCGTCGCGCTGGCTCACCCTCATCGGCGCGCGAGTTCTCAGCTGGTGGGATGCGGCGCGCGTGTGACAGCCTGCGGACATCCCGCGTCCCGTCGTCGCGAGGAGATCTGCCTTCCCGAGGAGAATCTCCCCCGAAGTCCTCCTCTCAACCGCAGATCTCCTCACGAGAGCGCGCGCAGTCGCGGCTGCGGCGGCGGCACTTCTTCGCGGCGAGCGCGTGAGCGGCCACGTCAACGGATGCGTCGTCGATAGACGACCGCCGCCGCGACGTACGCGACGACGAGCATGCCGACGCACCACGCCAACGCGATCCACAACTGGTCCCCGACCGGATCGCCGCCGAGCAACGCGCGGATCGAGTCGACGATCGGCGTCACGGGCTGGTTCTCGGCGAACCAGGCCACGGGAGCGGGCATCGATTCGGTCGGGACGAACGCCGAACTCAGGAACGGGAGGAAGATGAGCGGGTAGGAGAAGGCGACAGCACCGTCCATCGTCTTCGCCGTGAGTCCCGGGATCACGGCGAGCCAGGTGAGCGCCAGCGTGAACAGCAGCAGGATGCCGGCCACGGCCAGCCACTCTCCCACCCCCGCCCCGGACCGGAATCCGAGCAGCAGCGCGACTCCGATCACGACGACGAGCGACACGACGTTCGCGACGACCGAGGTGAGCACGTGCGCCCAGAGGAGGCTCGACCGCGCGATCGGCATGGACTGGAACCGCTCGAACAGCCCTCCCTGCATGTCTTGGAAGAGGCGATACCCCGTGTACGACACCCCGGATGCGATCGTGATCAGGAGGATGCCCGGCAGCAGGTAGTCGATGTACGACCCCTCGTACGTCCCGATGTCGATCGCGCCCCCGAAGACGAAGACGAACAAGAGCAGGAACGCGATCGGCATCACGGCCGTGGTGATGATCGTGTCGGGGCTGCGGAGAACGTGGCGAAGAGACCGCCCGGTGAGCACCGAAGTGTCGGCCAGCGTGTGCGTGCTCATGCTGCGGCCTTCCCCTCGTCGCCGACAATCGCGAGGAAGACCTCTTCGAGCGTGGGCTGCTTCTCGATGTACTCGACCTTCGCCGGCGGAAGCAGGGCCTTCAGTTGTGCGAGGTTGCCGTCGGCGATGATGCGGCCGCGGTGGAGGATCGCGATCCGGTCAGCGAGACTCTCCGCCTCCTCGAGGTACTGCGTTGTCAGCAGGACGGTCGTGCCGCCCGCAGCGAGTTCCCGGGTCGCCCGCCACACCTCCCGTCGCGCCTCAGGGTCGAGACCCGTGGTCGGCTCGTCGAGGAAGATGATCGTCGGCGCGCCGACGAGACTCATCGCCAGATCCAGACGGCGACGCATTCCGCCCGAATAGGTCGATGCGGGGCGACCTCCGGCACCCGTCAGACCGAAACGCGCGAGCAGATCTTCCGCGATCAGGTCGGGCTGCTCCACATGGCGAAGGCGCGCGACGAGCGCGAGGTTCTCACGTCCCGTGAGCACGTCGTCTACCGCGGCGAACTGACCCGTGAGGCTGACCGACTGGCGGACCTCGGCGGGATGCTCCGAGACGTCGAAGCCGTTCACGACGGCTGTGCCGGCATCCGCCTTCGAAAGCGTGGTCAGAATGCGCACGAGCGTCGTCTTGCCGGCGCCGTTCGAGCCCAGCAGGGCGAAGATGCTCCCGCGCTGCACATCGAAGTCGACTCCGTCGAGGACACGCAGGTCCTTGAACGATTTCGTCACTCCCGCGACACGAACGGCCGCTGCGGTCATGATTGGTCCCTCTCCGCTTGGTCGATCGCCCCGGTCAGCCGTTGCTGTTCCTTATCGATCCAGCGTGCGAGCCCGTAGTTCTGCTTGAAGCTCTCGACGAACTCGACGGGATCGTCGCCGACGAGAGATCGCACCGGAATCTCATCCGCCTGTGCACCTTCGAACAGGTCGATGAGGTCTTCGAGCATCGGCATGAGGCTGTCGCCGTCGGCCGGCCCGGTGTAGAGGAGGTAGCGTTCGATGGCTTCGGCACTGTCGCGGTAGGGCGCATCCAGCTGCGCGACGCGCGCACGGTAGGCCCGCCACTGTTTCTTCTGCTCGAGGGATCCGGTGAAGATCTCGATCCACTTGGATGCCATGTCAGTTCCTTTCGCGGAGCTCTTCCAGTCGGTCCGAGAGGAAGCTCCACGTCCTCCAGAACTCATCGAGTTGTGTCCGCCCGAGCGCGTTGAGCGAGTAGACCTTGCGAGGAGGCCCCTTTTCAGAGGGCACCTTCTCGACGTCGACGAACGCGCGTTGTTCGATACGAACGAGGAGCGCGTAGATCGTGCCTTCGGAAATGTCCGAGAACCCTCGGTCTCGTAGCGAGGCGGTGATCTCGTAGCCGTACGCGGGGCGTCGGGCGAGGATTGCCAGGACGATGCCCTCGAGCACACCCTTGAGCATTTCGGTTGCCTGCTTGGCCATACACCCTCCGCTACTTTGTGTCACTGAGTACCGGTAGACAGTAACACTGAGTACCGGTACTCGGCAACACCAAGTACCGCGAGGGGGGTCAGCGTCGTGAACGCGGCTTCGGCGGCGGCGGCACTTCCTTCGCGGCGATGATGTCGGACACCGCGATGGTCTCGACGCCGCGCTTGCCATCGACGACGACGGTTTCGGCATCCGCACTCATGAGCGTGCCCAGGGCATCCGTCGCCTGGCCTGTCGGCAACAGATAACGCACGACCACGCGCCGACCGGGTGCGGGCAGCCGACGGGCCGGACTCACCACGCTCCCGGCGAGTAGTCCTTCAAGAAGACGCCGAAGAGGTCTTCGCCGGCCTCGCCACGGACGATCGGGTCGTACACCCGCGCGGCCCCGTCGACGAGGTCCAACGGCGCGTGGAACCCCTCCTCCGCAAGCCGAACTTTGGTCGGGTGCGGGCGCTCGTCGGTGATCCACCCGGTGTCGACACTCGTCATGAGAATGCCGTCGGACTCGAACATCTCCCGCGCGCTCGTGCGGGTGAGCATGTTGACAGCGGCCTTCGCCATGTTGGTGTGCGGATGCCCGGGGCCCTTGTACCCCCGGTTGAACACGCCCTCCATCGCACTGACATTCACGATGTAGGTGCGTTTCGCCGTGGATGCCGCGAGCGACGGCCGTAGCTTCGAGATCAACAGGAACGGCGCCGTCGTGTTGGCCAGTTGCACTTCGAGCATCTCGAGCGGATCGACCTCTTCGACCCGCTGCGTCCACGAGTTGATGTGGTCGAGGTCGGGAATGAGCCCTCCCGCGTCGATGGCGGTGCCCGCTGCGAGACGCTCGAGCGAACTCGAGCCCGCCGCCATCGCCTGCTCGGTCAGCTCGTCGGCGCGCTCGGCGGCACTGGCAAGGATGGGATGCGCGGTGACCGAACGCTCAAGAGCCTGCGGATGCTGATCGTTCGTGTGCCCGAAGGTCACGAGTTCCGGCAGCGGGCCGTCGGGTAGCGGCGCGAGCTCGGCATCGACCAGCGGTTGATACGCGCCCGGCGAGCGCCGCACAGTCTGCGTCGCGTTGTTGATGAGGATGTCGAGGGTTCCGGCTGCGGCAACGTCGTCGGCCAGGCCAAGCACTTGCGCGGGGTCTCGCAGATCGATGCCGACGACCTTGAGTCGATCGATCCACTCCGCAGCATCGGGCAGGCTGCTGAAGCGCCGCACGGCATCACGCGGGAAGCGGGTCGTGATCGTCGTGTGAGCGCCGTCACGCAAGAGCCGCAGCGCGATGTACATGCCGATCTTGGCGCGACCGCCCGTGACCAGGGCCCGTTTGCCGGTGAGGTCGGTGCGCGCCTCACGCTTGGCGTGGCTCATCGCCGCACAGGTCGGACACAGCTGGTGGTAGAACGCGTCCACGAGTGTGTACGGCTGCTTGCAGATGTAGCAGTCGCGGGCCTTCATGAACCTGCCCGCGGTGGGAGCGGTGGTCGACGTCGAGATCGGGATGCCGCGCGTCTCGTCGTCGATGCGATCGGGCGCGCCCGTCGCCGTGGCCGCGACGACGGCTCGGTCGGCCGCGGCGACGGCCGCACGGATCTCGCGACGGCGCTCGCGTTTGACGGCCTTGAACATGCGAGCGGTCGCACGGCGCACCGCGATGAAGTCGGGGTGGGATTCGTCGAGTCCCGCCATGCCGTCGAGAACGCGCAGCGTGGCCTCGAGGTCCGCCGGGTCGATGCCGCTCGGCGGCAGGTCAGACGGTGGGGGCGTATCGCGGGGCACACGAGATTCTAGCGCCGCCTGCTACCGTGCGACGGTGACGACCGATCCCCGCCGCATCCACGTCTCCGCCGCCGTCATCCGCGACGACGTCGAGCGACTGCTGCTCGTCCGAAAACGTGGCACGACGGCGTTCATGCAACCGGGCGGCAAGCCCGAACCGGGAGAGAGCCCCGCCGAGACACTCAGTCGCGAGCTGGGCGAAGAGCTGGGTCTCATCGTCGCGCCGGACGCCCTGCATCCGCTCGGTCGGTTCGAAGCGGATGCCGCGAACGAACCGGGACACCGCGTCGTGGCCGACGTGTTCGTCGCCGACATCACCGGACAATCTCCCGCCGCAGCCGCCGAGATCGAGGAGCTGCGCTGGGTCTCGGCCCTCGATGCGGAGTCGCTCGAGATCGCGCCACTGGCCCGCACGAACCTCCGCTGAACGCTCAGCGCAGAGCGCGCAGCCTGCGGGTGACCCTTCCTTCGATGAGCACCGGCACATAGGCGCGCAAACGCGCGTGATCGTAGTCAGCGAGCTCGTCGGCGAGCAACCCGATGATCTCGTCCTCACTCACGGCCGGGAACCGGTGCGCAAGTCGATCGGCGATGTACACGAGCTCCTCGTACTCGCTCCGCGGGCGCGTCACGCTCATGCCCCAAGTGTGCGCCTGCCCCGGCGATCCGTCCAGAGCTCCGCACGAGCTCCACCGCCCGCCCGCCCCACCCTTCAGCAGTCGCCGTGCATTTGCGACTGCTGAACCCACCGCGGGCGGGGAGGGTCGCCTCGATACGAGGCCCGATGTATCAGCCCAGGAACGAGACTCCGAGGGCTGCCAGCACACCGAACGCCGTACCCCACAGCAGGATGGAAATGGTCTGCCAGAGAATGACGGCATTGCGGTTCGCGCCGAACGACACCATCGCCGCCGACGTGATCTGGCTGGGCAGAATCGTCTGGCCGAGCAAGCTGACACCTGCGACGCCATAGCGGTCGAACGCCCGGCGCAACTTCTGCCGACGCCCGCTCTCTTCGGGCTCGGGTGCCTCGGCGCTTGCACGCCCCGCCATGACCTTGGTCCGCACACCGTGGGCCGACATCACGAAGGCGAGCATCGAGGCGACGTTGCCGATGACGGCCGCGGTGATCGCGACGACGGGAGGAAGCCCGGCGACGACACCGACCACCGATCCGAAGTACGACTCGACGAAGGGGATCGCAGAGATCAGCGCGACCCCCAACCCCTGGATGACCACGGGCAACCCGCTGACGAAGTCGTGGAGTGATTCGAGCATGTTGAGGTCCTCTCGTTAATGCCGCATTGGCGGCGAAGCTGACTCCATCCTTCGCGCCGCCGACGCGCTCCGGCAGTGCCGTTCGGTCACCTCTCGTCAGGCGCTCGCGCACACGCGCCTGATGACAAATGTCACTGGTCTACTGTCGGAGACATGCCCTCAGACCAGACCCGGAGCGTGCGCACGACGTGGCTCTACACGCTGGGGTCGATCGTGTTCTTCGTCGGGTTCTTCTGCGCGCTGTCGGCGCTTCTCCTTCTCGAGACCTACCTCATCGGAGAGGACCCGGTCCTCATCGCCGCAATCGCGGTGCAGGCCGTATGCGCGGTGACTGCGATCCGGTTCTGCTGGTTCCTCCGCGTCGGGCGTGGGGGCGGGTTGCCGCATCCGGGATGGACCATCGCGCTCGTCGTGCCGGCGGGGGCGGCATGGGTGATCGGCCTGTTCGCCGTGCCGATCTCGCCGGCGACGGGTGCTCCCCTCTGGATCGCCGTCTGCCTGATCGCGTGTGTCATGCCTCAGCGGTGGCGCTGGCCCATGATCATCGCGGGAGCGCTCGCGCTCGTCGGGCACCTCTTCGTCGCGGCGTCGATCGCGGGGGTATCCGTCGGCTCCTCCGTCCTCCCCGGATGGTCGAGCTGGGCGGTCATCGCCGCACTACTGCCGTTCATGCTGCTGTCGGGGCTGTGGTGGTGGGAGATCGTCGTCGAACTCGACCGTCACCGCCGCATGGCGGGAGACCTCGCGGTAGCCCAAGAGCGGCTGCGATTCGCCTCCGACCTGCATGACATCCAGGGGCACCATCTGCAGGTGATCTCTCTGAAGGCCGAGCTCGCCGAGCGACTGCTTGCCCGCGATCCCGAGGCCGCGCGCGCCAACATCCATGAGGTGCAGGTCATCGCGCGGGAAGCCCTCGAAGAGACCCGTGCGCTCGTCGCCGGATACCGTCAGGTGACGCTCGACGACGAGCTGGAGAACGCGCGCGAGGTGCTCACCGCATCCGGTGCGCAGTGCCGTCTGCGCACCGATGACCTTCCGGCGGATGCCGCAACCCGCGCGGCGCTGGCTTCGATCGTCCGCGAGGCGACGACGAACATCCTGCGGCACAGCAGCGCGAAGAACGTCGACATCGTGCTGGCCCACGGCGAGAGCGGCTGGACCTTGAGCGTCACGAACGATGGCGTTCACCCGACGGATGCGGCGACTCCGGGGAGCGGCCTCGCGGGCCTGCGTGAACGCCTCTCACCGGTCGGCGGCACGCTCGGTTGCGACGTCAGCGACACCCGATTCACGCTGCGTGCGGCGGTGCCGTCTGCGGCACCGGTGACGACCCTCAGCGGAGCGAACACATGACTCTGCGACTGCTCGTCGCCGACGACGAACATCTCATTCGCGGCGCACTCGTCGCACTTCTCGGACTCGAGCCCGACATCGAAATCGTCGCGGATGTCGACAACGGTCTCGCGGCGGTCGAGGCGGCGAAGGAGCACCGTCCCGATGTGTGTCTGCTCGACCTCGAGATGCCCGGGCTCGACGGTGTCGACGCGGCCGGACGCATTCTCGGCACCGTGTCGACCCGCGTGGTGATCGTGACCCGTCACGCACGCCCCGGTGTGTTGCGGCGCGCACTCGCGTCGAAGGTATCGGGGTTCGTCCCGAAGTCGACGCCCGCCGAAGAGCTTGCGAACGTCATCCGCGATGTCACCGCCGGCAAACGCTACGTCGACCCCGAGATCGCCGCAGCCGCCCTCAGCGCCGAACGATGCCCGCTCACCGACCGCGAACTCGACGTCGTCCGACACAGCCGCTCGACACTCAGCGTGCAGCAGATCGCGGAGCTGTTGCATCTGGCACCCGGTACGGTGCGCAACTATCTCTCCTCCGCCATGACGAAGCTCGGTGCGGTGTCCCGCCACGAGGCCGCCGAACGGGCGTGGGAACAGGGCTGGATCTAGCCTGGCGGCGGATTCGTGACGGATCACACAGCGGATTCCGGCGGGGCGGGCGGTTCCTGCGAAGCTGGAAGGATATGTGACCGACGCGCCTCGCCTCGTCTGGCGATGGCACGCCACCGATGACACGCGACGAGACAGGAGGCGAGATGACTGCCGCCGATGCCGTCGCCGACGGGCCGCCGCGCGCTGAATCCGGGGAAGCGCCCCACCGCCGCACGAAGCGTCGCCGCGCGGGCCTGAGCATTCAGTCGAAGCTGCTCATCATGATGCTCGCGGTCAGCCTCGTGTCGTCCGTGGTGATCGGCGCGATCGGGTTCGTGAGCGGCCGCGACTCGCTGCGTGAGGCCGCGATCGACCAGCTGACCACGATCCGAGAACTGCGCGTCGGCGAGATCGAGAGCGAGATGCGCAGCATCCAGCAAACGGTCGAGTTGAACTCCCGCAACCGCAGCGCCCAGATGCTCTCCGAAGAGCTCAACGCCGCGTGGGACGACCTGCAGACCCGACAGCTCACACCCGCGCAAGAGGCCGAGCTCGAGGCGTATTACGCCGACGTCTTCGTGCCTGAGCTCGAAATCCGCACGGGCGCGCCCTACAGCGACACCGCCTTCATCCCCGAATCCGCCGCAGGCCAATGGCTGCAGTACCACTACACGATCCAGTTCCCCGACTTCGCGACTGCTCTCACGATCGACAACAGCGCCGACGGCACGCCCTTCTCAGCGGCAGCGGGCGAGCACGGCGGCTACGTGTCGCGGCTCGTCGACGAAATCGGCTACGAGGATGTGCTCGTCCTCAATCTCGACGGCGACGTGGTGTTCTCGGCGTACAAGGGCGTCGACCTCGGGACCAACCTCGACGACGGCCCCTACCGCGAATCCCTGTTCGCGGATGCCTACCGCGACGTCGTTGCGTCGAACTCGGTCGAGACCGTCGCCGTCACCGATTTCGAGCGGTGGATCCCCTCGCTCGGCGAGCCGACGATGTGGGTGATGTCGCCGATCGGTGACGACGAGGACATCACCGGAGTTCTGGCCGTCCAGATCGCCGTCGACACGATCGACGCGGTGATGACAGGCGACTTCTCGTGGGCCGAACAGGGGCTGGGTGAAACCGGGGAGGTGTACCTGGCCGGTCCTGACCGGTTGATGCGCAGCACCGCGCGCGGACTCATCGAAGGCCCCGAGCAGTATTTGGCCGACATCGTCGCCAACGACACCGCACAAGCCACGGCCGACCAGATCCGCTCCGCCGGTCACACCGTCCTGCTCCAACCGGTCGAGACCGTGTCGGTGGATGCCGCACTCAGCGGCGCGACGGGCACCAGTGTGTCGGAGTCGTTCAACGGACGCGAAAGTCTCACCGCGTACACCCCGGTAGAGGTTGCCGGGCTCGATTGGGTGGCCGTGGCACACACGCGATCCACCGAGGCATTCGCCCCCGTGAGCGAGTTCACTCGCAACCTCGTCCTGTCGACCCTCGGCATCCTCTTGGCCGTCAGCGTCGCCTCGCTGCTGTTGGCGCAAGTGCTGACGCGTCCGCTGCGCTCGCTCGTCAACGCTGTGCGGCGGGTGTCGGCGGGCGAACTCGACGTGCACGTGCCTGCAGAGTCGCGTGACGAGTTCGGCGATCTCGGGGAAGCTTTCAACGACATGGCCGGAAGCCTGCGCATCAAACAGCAGCTCATCGACCGGCAGCGCACGGAGAACGAGGAGCTCCTGCGCACGCTCATGCCCGACAGCGTGGCCGAGCGCTACCGCCGCGGCGAGGAGACGATCGCCGAGGAGCATGAAGACGTCTCGGTGGTGTTCGGCGAGATCGTCGGCTTCGATGACTTCGCCGCCGGGCTCACCGTCGAAGAAGAGACCGCCGCGCTCAACGCCCTCATGCGCGGGTTCGACGAGGCCGCCGAGCGAGTGGGTGTCGAGAGCGTCCGCACGCTCCGGGGCGGGTATCTCGCGTCGTCGGGGCTCGTGGCGCCCCGTGTCGACAACGTGCGACGCAGCGTCGAGTTCGCTCGCGAGATGCGCATCGTGGTGCAGCGTTTCACCGCCCAGCAGGGCGGCGATCTGTCCCTGCGTGCCGGCGTCGCGACGGGTGCGGTCACGAGCGGGATCGTCGCCCGCACGAACCTTGCCTACGACTTGTGGGGTGAGGCGGTGAACCTCGCCTACCGTGTGCGCGAGGTGACCGGCGAACCCGGCATCTACGTCAGCGACGCCGTGCGCACCCGGCTTCACGGCTCGTACACCTTCGCCGAAGCCGGCACCGTCCACGTCGACGGCACGCCGAGCGCGGTGTGGAGGTTCGACGAGTCGTGATCGACATCGGCGTCGACGCATCGTGGGCGTGGTGGGCGGCGGCCATCGCCGTCGGCATCCCCGTCCTTCTCGTCGTGTTCACGGAAGTCCTCGGCGCGCTGACCCGCCGCAACAGCCCCGCCGCCCGACCGGTCCGCCTGTTGCGCAACTGGGTGATCCCCGTCACGGGCCTGCTCGCCCTCCTCATCTTCGCGCTCAATTCACCGGCCGAGAACGTTGCGGTCCGGGTGGTCGCGACGGTGCTCGGCTTCCTCGTCATCTTGTTGCTGCTCTCGACCTTCAACGTCGCGCTGTTCACCAACGCGCGCGCCGGGTCGTGGCGACGGCGGTTCCCGTCGATCTTCGTCGAGATCGCGCGACTGATCCTCGTCGTGGTGGGTGTCGCCCTCCTGTTCCAGTGGGTGTGGGGCGCCGACGTCGGTGGCCTGATCGCCGCGCTCGGGGTGACGTCGATCATCCTCGGCCTCGCGCTCCAGAACGCCGTGGGCGGGATCATCTCGGGGCTGCTGCTGTTGTTCGAGCAGCCGTTCAAGCTCGGCGACTGGCTCGAGCTCGAAGGTATTCTCAGCACGGTCCGGGGTCGGGTCATCGAGATGAACTGGCGGGCAGTGCACCTCGACACCGGTTCGGGTATCCAGGTCGTCCCGAGTTCTGAACTCTCGACGATGTCCTTCACGAACCGCAGTCGGCCGGCAGGCCCACACGTCGCCACGACGACCGTCATGTTCGCCTCGGGCGACGCTCCGCACGACGTCACCGCCGTGCTCGGGCATGTCGCAGCATCCGTACCGCATCGGGTCGCCGCGCAACCGGCCGACATCACGTATCGGGGCGCAGGCGAGTACCACGTCGGTATCGCGCTCATGAGTCCTGCGGTGGCCGACGAAGCGTTGTCGGCCTTTCACTCACGCCTGTGGTACGCCGCCCGACGCCGCCGTCTGTCCCTCGACGGTGAGGCAGCCGGCGAGATCGACGATGCGATGTTCGACCGCGCGGTGCGACTCGTGGGCGCCGCGCTCGAGATCGACGACGAGGGCCGCGAACTCGTGCGCGCCGACGCCCGCCTCGAACAGTACGGCGCGGGTGAGATCGTCCTCGCCCTCGACGAACTCCCCGACGAGGTGCGTTTCATCATCGACGGCGAGGTCACATTGTCGCTGGCGGATGCCGCACCCTTCACCGTCGTCGAGTCCGGCGACTTCGTCGGTCACGGGGCCCTCACCCGCGAGCCCGCGCGCGAGACCGCGCGCGCGGACGGCGTCGTGACGATACTCACCGTTCCACTCACGGCCGTCGACGAACTGTTGCGCACCCGCCCGGCGCTGGCCACCGAAATCGGCCGGGCGCTGGAGATCAAACGACGCCGCACCGACGCCGCCCTCGCCGACGGCGCGGGCGGGAGCCTCCCAGCCTGACGCCGGATCCGGGGCCGCGCCCGACGGTTCCGCGCCCGCAGACGAACAGCGCTGCGGATCAGTCCTTCGTCGGGTCCTCCGCCGCGGCGGGCGCCGCCCCCTCGGCCGGAGATGTGGCGGCGCGCTTCGGCCCGGCCGCCGCTCCCGTGCCCTCGCCCGACGCGCCCGCATCTGCAATACCGGCGCCGATGCCGCGGCCGACGGCCTGGCCCTGGATGATCGCGGCGAGGTCGAGGCCGGTCGCCGCTTCGACGCTGTCGAAGACAGAGCGCATCGCCTTGGCGGTGTCGCCACCGACGACGCCCGAGGCGCCGTCCTCCCCCGAGGCGCCGATGATCGACACGTTGCCGATCGTCGAGTAGCCCTTGGAGAACTCGGCCATGACCGACGGCAGCACGTCGAGCAGGCGCTGTGAGAGGAATGCCTCCTGGTTCGAGGCGATGGCCTGGGCCTCGGCCTCGAGAGTCTCGGCGCGCGCCTGGCCTTCGGCGCGGATCGCCGCGGCTTCGGCGTCGGCGCGCAGTCGACGCGCGGTCGCCTCGGCATCCGCCAGCGCCCGCAGCGCGCTCGCTTCACCGGCGGCCTTCGCCTCGGCTGCCGACGCTTCACCGGCGGCGCGGGCCTTGTCTGCCTCGGCCTGCTGCTCGGCGATGCGCGTGCGCGCCTCGGCCTGCTTGACCTGCTCGATCGCGGCGGCCTCGGCCGCCCGTTCGCGCGTGTAGAGATCGGCCTGCGCGCGCGTCTCGGACTCGTACCGCTGCGCGTCGGCGACGCGCTTGACGTCGGCATCCAGTTGCGCCTGCCTGTTCTCGGCCTGCTGTTGCAGCACCGCCTGTTCGGCCTGCGCGCGGGCGAGGTTCTCGGCCTGCTCCGCCTCGGCACGCGCACGACCGATGCCGGCATTGGCGTTGGCGGTGTTGGTGTCGAGCGCGGTCTGCTCGACGAGGTTCGCCTCTTGGTTGGTGATGATCTTCTGATTGATCGCACGGTCGGCGTTCGTCTCGGCGATCTCCGCGGCCTGACGCTTGGCCTGGATTTCGGGAGCGCCCAGCGACTGGATGTAGCCGACCTGGTCGGTGATCCCCTTGATCTGGAACGAGTCGAGGATGAGACCCTGCTCGGCAAGCTCGTGGGAGACGTCCGCGGCGATCTGGTCCGAGAACTTCTTGCGCTCGCGCATGAGCTCGACGACCGACAGCGTCGCGACGATGCCGCGCAGGGCACCCTCGAGCTGCTCGGTGGTGAACTGTTCGATGGCGGTGTCCTGCGACGCGAATCGCTCCGCGGCGCGGCGAACGAACAGCGGATCCGAACCGATTTTCACGATCGCCACACCGTCGACGTTGAGGGTGACGTTGTCGAGGGACTGTGCTTCGGCGTTGAGCGACACCTGCCGCGAGCGCAGCGAGATGATCTCGTGACGCTGGGTGATCGGGTTCACGAGCGACTTGCCGTTGACGATCACCGTCACCGGCGACTCGGACATCTCTGAACGGCTGGCCCCGTCGGCCGAGACGACCGTGCTCTGGACCTTCTGCTTGCGGCCTGAGATGACCAGCGCCTCGTCGGCACGAGCGACCTTGATCCAGCTCCGCGCGAACAGCAAGACGATCAGTCCCACGACGATCGCGACGACGACCGCGATTCCGATGATGATCAGGATGCCGACGGCTCCCGCAACTTCCATGCCACTCCCCCTCGGTGAACGGGCGGGCGACGGACGCCACTGCCCGAGTACACCTTGCCAGATGAGGACCCTTGTGGGTCGCTGTTCCGACCGAACGGTGGACAGCACCTGGGTATCCGCTCCGAACGGGCCGGGGCCCTCTCGGGCCGGGGTAGCGTACCGATACACCGGAGCCCGACCGGGAGCCCCTGACGATTGGCCACGACGATGAAAATCGCGAAGACCACGGCAACCGCTGCAGCACTGTCTGCACTGATCTTGCTGGCAGGATGCGCCGGCAACCCCGAGACGATGGAGACGGATGCCGCACCTGCGGCCGCCGCATCCGCGACCCCGGAGCACTCCGAAGACGAGATGGTCGACACCGAATCGGAGGAGTCGGACGCAGACGCCGCCGCGACGACGGCCGGCGCCTACCTCGACTACACCGACGGGGCGATCGAGAGCACGGCAGGGCCGAAAGCGCTGTTCTTCCACGCCACGTGGTGCCCGAACTGTCGGCAGCTCGATGAGGAGTTGGTCGCCGAAGGCGCCCCCGACGGGCTGACGATCTTCAAGGTCGACTACGACGAACGCACCGATCTGCGACAGAAGTACGGCGTGACCCTGCAGACGACGATCGTCTTCGTCGACGACGACGGCAACGAGATCTCGAGCACCGTGCTCTACGAGGACCCTTCGGTGGCGTCGCTCGTGGCAGCGATGCCCTGAGAGCACTGAGACCACCGTGGCGGGAACGCTTCTTCTCAGTCTCGCAGCCGGCATCCTCACCGTCGCCGCTCCCTGCGTCCTACCGCTCCTGCCGGTCGTCGTGGGCGGCTCGATGGTCGGTGACCAAGATGCGCGACGTGCGCGCCTTCGCCCCTATGTGATCGCCATCTCGCTCGCCGTGAGTGTCGTGGTGTTCACCCTTCTGCTGAAGGCGACGACGGCGCTGCTCGGCATCCCTCCGCAGGTGTGGCAGATCATCTCAGGCGCGATCATCATCGTTCTCGGAGTGAACCTGCTTTTTCCGCAGCTGTGGGATCGCGTCTCGGCGGCCGCTGGTCTCGGGTCCAAGAGCAACGCGATGCTCGACAAGTCGATCGCCCGCGGGAGCATCGGCGGCGACATCCTCACCGGCGCCGCGCTCGGGCCGGTGTTCTCGAGTTGCAGCCCCACCTACGCACTCATCGTCGCCACCGTGTTGCCGGTGTCGTTCGCCGAAGGTGTCGTCTACGTCATCGCTTATGCGGTGGGCCTCGGCGGGATGCTCCTGGCCATCGCGCTCCTCGGACGCACCGTCGTGCGCAAGATGGGCTGGCTCGCCGACCCCGAAGGATGGTTCCGTCGCACTATCGGCATCCTGTTCGTCCTCGTCGGGATCGCCGTGATCATCGGCTTCGACAAGCAGTTGCAGACGTGGATCCTCGACTCGGGACTGTACGACCCGATCGAGCGACTCGAGGAGATCCTCGGCACCCCGTGATCTGACCCGTCACCGACGATGCTGCGCCCGCTCTATGCTGGCGACATCCGGAAGGGGACACGATCGTGGCGAGCGACGAGCAGGTCGACGACGAGAACCTGACAGCAAGCACAGCGAGCACCGACGTGCGCGCGCAGGTCCGCCGGATCATCGCCGCCCTCTCCAACACCGTCGCGCTGCGCGGGCTCATCGCCGTCGGCGCCGGCACAGTGATCCTGCTGTTGCCGAACGCGACGACGCGATTGGTGACGGGTCTGGTGATCGCGCTCCTCGCGGCCAGCGCCCTGATGGACCTCTGGTACGCGGTGACGGGTCACCGGTGGTTCGGTCGCCGGATCAGCCGCTGGCTCGCCGCACCTCGCGGCGTCGCGGTGCTCGGGCTCGCCGCGATCATGGGTTTCCTGGCCTATGTCGGTGGGGGCGAGACGACACTCACGATCGCCGTCGGCGTCGTCGGCATCTACATCGGCCTGCGCGGTGTCATCGCGATCATCTCCGCACTGATCAGGCGGCGTGAGCGCGATCCCCTCCCGGGTCTCGCCGGTGGCGCCCTGGCGATCGTCGTCGGCGTGTTGGCCTACCTCGTGCCCGGCTCGATCGTGTCGAGCGTCATCGTCGCCGCAGCGGTCGGGGCGATCGTGCTCGGGCTCATTCTCATCGCCTGGACGCTCCGGCACACCATCGAGCGGTCACACCTCGACCCGGCGACGGCGACCCTCCCCCAGGTCTTGTGGAACTGGATCGAAGCCTCGGACGTCGGGCGCAAGACCCGCGCGGAGCAGGCATCCGGTCTGTACTTCGAGAACCCCGAGAAGCTCACGAAACTGGGCACCTGGTGGGTGATGCTCGTGCTCTCGGTGGCGATCGCCACCTTCGCCGTCTTGGCGGATTCGACCGCGGTGATCATCGGGGCCATGCTCGTCGCCCCGCTCATGACCCCGATCCTGGGTCTTGCGGGGGCGCTGGTGAACGGATGGGGCAGACGGGCGTTCCACAGCGGAGGTCTCGTTCTCGCCGGCGCGGTCGTCGCCATCGTGCTCGCGTACGGCATCACCGCCTGGGCTCCGGTGGCGATCTCGTTCTCGACGAATGCGCAGATCGTCTCGCGGGTCAACCCGAACACGATCGACATGCTGATCGCGATCGCCGCCGGTGCTGCGGGCGCGTTCGCGACGGTGAACGCCCGTGTCGCCAGCGGAATCGCGGGTGTGGCCATCGCGGTCGCGCTCGTTCCGCCGCTCGCGGTGGTCGGGGTGAGCCTCAACGGCGGCCGCTTCGACGACGCCGCCGGCGCGACGCTCCTGTTTCTCACCAACTTCGTCGCGATCGTCCTCTCCGCCGCAGCGGTCTTCGTGCTCACCGGCTTCGCCCGGCCCTTCGCGCTGCGAAACCGACCCCGGCAACTGCTGAAGACGGTCACCCCGTTTCTCGTGCTGGCCGGCATCATCCTCTTGCCCCTCATGACCGCATCCGAGGGCCAACTGCAGTCGCAGAGTCGTGAACGCGACGTACAGAACACGGTCGAGGATTGGCTGGGAGACGACACCGAGTTCATCATCACCTCGGTCTCCGTCGACGGATCGACGATCGACGTGACGATCACCGGCCCCGGCGATCCCCCGGCTCCCGCCGCATTGCACGACGCGCTGCAGGAGTCCGTCGGCGACTCTGTCACCCTCGATCTCACCGTCGCACCCGTCGTCGTCACGGTCATCCCCGCCGACGGTGACGACGACCCCAACGGCCCCTGAGCGTCAGACGCGCGGCAGCAGGCGATTCCCGTTCGGCTCGGCAGATGCCGGCGCGGCGTCGATCCGGCGCAGGGAGGCGGGACGGCGCGCGGCGCGCACGCCGTTGAGGATCACGACCACCTCGGCGACCTCGTGCACGAGCACGACGGCGGCAAGACCCAAGACGCCGAACAGCGCGAGGGGGAACAGCGCCGCGATGATCAGCAGCGCGAGTGCGATGTTCGCGGTCATGATGCGGCGACCTCGGCGTGCGTGCGCGAGCGCAAGAGGAAGCAGTCGCAGGTCGTGGCCGGTGAACGTGACGTCGGCAGACTCGACCGCCACCGCGGCGCCGCTCACCCCCATCGCGATGCCCACGGTCGCCGACGCGAGCGCGGGTGCGTCGTTGATGCCGTCGCCGACCATCGCGGTCGGTGCGTCAGACCTGAACCCATCGATCGCGTCGGCCTTGTCGGCGGGTGACTGCTCGGCACGCACCTCGTCGATTCCCGCTTCCCGAGCGATCGCGTGGGCGGTGCGGGGGTTGTCGCCGGTGAGCATGATCGTGCGGATGCCCTGAGCACCGAGCATCCGCACGGCTTCGGCGGCTTCGGGGCGCAGTTCGTCCCGGATGCCGATGAGCCCAGCGGGTGAGCCGTCGATGTCGACGGCGACGACGGTCTGGCCGCTCGCGGCCATCGCTTCTCCGTCACCCGCGAGTGCGCCCGATTCGAGCCACCGAGTGTTTCCCACTCGCACCGCGCGGCCCTCGACACGGCCGGAGACACCGAGGCCCGGCTGCTCGGACACGTGCGTCGCCGCGGGGATCGCGGTCGCCGCGGCCACGATCGCGGCCGCCAGAGGATGGCTGCTCGCCGTCTCGAGCGCCGCCGCGTACGAGACGACGTCCTCGCGGGTGACGCCGGACGCGGTCACCACCTCGACGACGACGGGTTCGTTGCGCGTGAGGGTTCCGGTCTTGTCGAACGCAACCGTGCGAATGGCGCCCATCTGCTCGAACGCAACCCCCGACGTGATCACGACACCGAAGCGTGACGCCGCGCCGATCGCACTGATGACGGTCACCGGCACGGCGATCGCGAGTGCGCACGGTGAGGCGGCGACCAGCACGACGAGCGCGCGCTCGGTCCAGGTCTGCGGGTCACCGATGATCACCCCGAACAGCGCGACGAGTGCCGCGACGATCAGGACGGCGGGCACCAGGGGACGCGCGATGCGGTCGGCGATCCGCGCGCGTTGACCCTTGCGCGCCTGAGCCCCTTCGACGAGCGCGACGATCTGTGTGAGGGAGTTGTCGCGCCCGTCGTGGGTGGCGTCGATGCGCAACGTTCCCGAACCGTTGATCGCCCCCGCCGGTACGGTATCGCCGGGCGCGACGTCGACGGGGATCGATTCGCCGGTGACGGCGGAGGTGTCGACGCTCGAGTGGCCCGAAATGACGATGCCGTCCGTCGCCACCCGTTCGCCCGCCCCGATGGTGAGAACGTCGCCGATCCGCACCTCGGCGGCGGGAATGGTCACATCTCCCGTCGATCGCGAGACACGTGCGGTCGCGGGTATCAGCGTCAGGAGGGCTCGCAGCCCCTCCCGGGCACGGTCCATCGCGCGGTCTTCGAGCGTCTCGGCGAGCGAGAAGAGGAAGGCCAGTGCCGCTGCTTCACCCACATGCCCGAGCAGGACCGCACCGACGGCGGCGATCGTCATGAGAAGCCCGACGCCCAGGCGGCCCCGCACCAGTGCGCGGATCGCGCCGGGCACGAACGTCCACGCGCCGGCGAGCAGCGAAGCTCCGAGCACCCAGACCGCGATCGCTTCCGCTCCGGTCACTTCCGCGACGGTTCCTGCAGCCAGGAAGATGCCCGAGGTGACCGACGGGATCAGCGCAGGGTCACGCCACCAGGGCGGGCGGACGCGAACCGAGTCCGCGTCGTCCGACGACGCCGGTGGCGGAGGGGCGCAGCACTCCTCGCTCACCGAGCAGCCTCGGGCAGGGCGTCGGCGGCGGGCACGCAGCATCCTTCGACCGTGCAGTGTTCTTCGGCGCACGTAGCGTCGTCGTCGAAGGCGATGACCGCGTCGACCAGAACCGTGATGGCGCGGGTCAGATGCGCATCGGCGATCTCGTACCGGGTCTGACGCCCCTCGGGCAGAGCGACGACGATCCCGCACCCACGCAGGCATGCGAGGTGATTGGAGACGTTCGTTCTCGTGAGGCTGAGAGTCTCAGCCAGCTGTGCGGGATAGCCCGGCCCAGAGAGCAGTTCGAGCAGAATGCGAGCGCGCGTGGCATCGGACATCGCCCGGCCGAGTCGTGTCATGACGTCGACGCGGGTTCCAATAGTCAGCATACGCTGACTATACAGCCCTCACTGACCTATTCCGATCGCTCGACGGCGCTCAGCAGGCGCAGCTACACCCGCCAGGCTTCTTGCGGGGGGTCGACACCTCACGGACGACCTGCGTCCACGCCGTTCCGTCGAACCAGCGCTGCATCCCCGTCCCGTGCGGGTCGTCGTACCACCCGGCCGGTTCGCGAGACTCGACCTTCATGAATGATGAACCGTTCACGTCACTTCTCCCTTTCTTCTCGCAGGAGACCAAGCCCCTGGGAATACCTACACGCGCAGCGCGGATACGCCGGCGTCAATCTGCACGATCCGGAGCGACGACCCACGCGGGGAACGGGTCGGGGAACGTCGCCCATGCCGTCGGACCCGCGTCGAGTTCCGCAGGGGTCAGCGATGCTTCACCGAGTGCGTTGCCGAGGGCTTCGATGTCGAGATCGAACCCGAAGAACGCGAGATCCTGACCCACGGCGAGCACGCCGGCCTCGGAGGCGAAGGGGGTTTCGAGCGACATCGGGTGCAGGGTGAACATCCCCCCGACATGCTCCCAATGCGCGACGGCATAGGGGCGTGTAACGAGTCGACAGAACCCGACCGACCGGACGACAGTGCCGAACTCGCCCACCTCGATGCGGTCGAGGAGCTTTCGAAGGCGGCCTGGATGAAAGGGGCGGGGCTCTTCGTACCGATAGACGCGGACGCGGCCGTCGATCATGTGAGGATCGTGGTCGCCGTTGAGCGCGCATACCCATCCAGCACGGTCCTGACCGGCTCCATACACCTCTCCCCGTTCGACGGGGATCCCGCCCACACGATGCAGCCACAGTCGCGCACGCGGGCTAAGGCTGCTGAGCAACGCCATGAGCATCGCGAGAGGCCGGGTCTCGACGTTCGCCCAGTTGACAAGGACGATCACCGACGCGTATTCGATCTGCTTCACGATCAGTTCGGCACGAGCGATCAGGATCGCGGCGACGCCGCTGTGATCATCACGGATCGAGAGGTAGTCCTCGCGCTGAAGATCATCGAGGATGTGCGATGCGTCGACGACACACACAAGAGCGCGGAGGTTCGTGCGCGCCTCCGCCTCGGTGAAAGCACCGATGGCCTCGGTGACGAGGGTCTCATCCGGGAGCTCGACGACCGCGCCGGTGGTCCAAGAGGAGAGGACGGCCGCTTCGTGGCAGGGATCCGGCGATCCTTCGAGTCGGGATGCGGGAAGCAGCTCCGCGCTCATCGAAGCCGCCAGCCGAGCCGCGAATCGGCGTCGCTCCGGACCGCACGCACCAACGACGGCGACGACGTCGACTGCTTCCATACCTGCGCCTCCACACGATGAGTATTATCTATTGATAACCGTTCTCATCAAAGGAGTCAAAGTGAAAGTGCGCGCCTCGATCAAGTCGCTCAAGAATCAGCCGGGCGCGCAGGTCGTCCGCCGCCGAGGACGCGTCTACGTCATCAACAAGCAGAATCCGCGCTTCAAGGGACGCCAGGGCTGAAACCGACCCTCGACGAAGAGGGAGCGGGTGCGCCGACGACTCGGCACACCCGCTCCCTGTCCGTCTCGAGGTCAGTGCTCGTCGTAGTGATCCTCGTGTGCGGCGTGCTTGTGTCCGTCGTGCACGTAGTCGACGTGGTCGCCGTGCTGAACAGCCTCGTGGCCGCAGTCGTCGCCGTGGGCGTGCTCTGCGGCAGTGTGCTCGGCGACAGCCTGGTGGTCGTCGTAGTGGTCGCCGTGCTGCGCATGCTTGTGCCCGTCGTGCACGTAGTCGACGTGGTCGCCGTGCTGCACGGCCTCGTGGCCGCAGTCGCCGCCGTGCGTGTGCTCGGTGAGGGTGTGGTGCGCGTGGACGTCAGTGCTCATGGAGTGCCTGACCTTTCGTTGTCGATCACCCGGAGGGTGATGGTGGTCTTCGCGACGCGGACCCTTGGGCCCGCCGTCTCCACCCCAGGACACCACACATATAAGTCCATTGCAATATTTGCATGCAGTTGAGAGTGATTGTCACTTCGTTCCGCCCGCCGTTCTGAGAATCATTTTCATCTGGCGGTAGATTGGCGCAGAGGGGATAGACAATGAGCACACAGCGGGTGACCGCGAAACGCGGCATCGTTCAGGATGCGCTTCACCGTGCCGACGGCTTCGTCTCGGCGGCGCGCGTGCACGACCTCATCACCACGGCAGGCACGCGGATCGGCCTGGCCACTGTCTACCGCCAGCTCAACGCGCTCGCCGAGACCGGCGAAGCCGACACGGTGGCGCACCCAAGCGGCCAGCTTTTTCGCGCGTGCACGGCTCCGGGAGAGCACCATCATCACCTGATCTGTGAGGACTGCGGAACCGCTGCAGATGTCGAACCGCCCGACGAGTCGTGGATCGACCAGACCGCGGCAGACCACGGTTTCGTCGTGACCCGCCACGTCATGGAGGTCTACGGCGTCTGCGCCGCCTGCCGGTGAGCGCTCAGTCTCGGTGGGGGTGTAGCACGATCTTGCCGACGTGAGCCCGCTGCTCGAGGGCGATCTGCGCCGCCGCCGCGTCACGCAGCGGATAGGTCGCCGCGATCACCGGACGCACCTCACCCGAGCGCGCCAGGTCCATCAGAGCGGCGAAGTGTGCGGGCGTGTTCATGGTCGAGCCGATGAGCCGGATGTTGCGTAGGTAGAGATCCCGCACGTCGAGCGTGATCTGATACCCGCTGAGAGCTCCGGCGACAGCCCATCTCCCGCCGTCTCGCAGGAGCGCCAATCCGTCCTCAAGGAACGAGCCCGCCACGACGTCCAGTCCGACATCGACACCGTCGGGTACGCGC
This sequence comes from Microbacterium koreense, assembly GCF_042677105.1. NCBI lineage: Bacteria > Bacillati > Actinomycetota > Actinomycetes > Micrococcales > Microbacteriaceae > Microbacterium > Microbacterium koreense. The sequence continues at coordinate 867,149 of NZ_JBHTIM010000001.1, read as the reverse complement.
TCGGCGATCCCTCCGGATGCCGTGCGGTCGATGACGACATCCGCACCGGCCGAGCGCACCGCATCCGTCTTGCCCGCACTGCTCACGGCGACGACTCGCGCGCCCCGCGCGTGCGCCAACTGCACGGCGGCGAGACCGACACCGCCGGAGGCACCCGAGATCAACGCGGTCTCACCCGCACGCAAGCCGGCGCGCTCGATCATGCCGAATGCCGTGCCGTAGGCGATCGGGAGGGCAGCGAGTTCGTCGAGCGACAGCGGCGACGACGTCATGTCGTGCACCCGTTCGACGGGCGCCGTGACGTATTGGGCGTAGGCGCCGTCGCGTTCGCTGCCCATGATGACGAACGGGAGGGCCTCCGCCGAGTCCCCGTCGTAGGTCGACGGATCGATCACGACGCTCCGCCCCACCAGAGCTGCGTCGACACCGGAGCCACAAGCGACGATGCGGCCCGCGGCGTCCGCGCCTGGGATACGAGGAAAGTCGATGGACCCACGCCATCCGGACGGTGGACCGGGAGCACCGTACGCGCCCTCGCGCGTCCAGACGTCGGTGTTGTTGAGCGCGGCCGCCTCGACGCGCACGAGCACCTCACCGGGGCCGGGGGTCGGAGTGTCGACCTCGGCGAGCTCGAGGACGTCCGGCCCACCGTGGCGCGTGAGGAGTGCCGCCTTCATTCGTGGGGGGACCTTCATGTCGGGGCTCCGTCGAGAGCACGCTGACCGGTGACCATCAGTGCGCCGAGTCGTCCGGTTCGTGCACGTGCTCCAGTGCGTCGCCGATCACGTGCGAGACATGATGGTCGGCGACCTCGTAGATGGACTCTTTGCCGCTGCGGGTCACCGAGACAAGTCCCGCGTGCCGCAGAGTGCGCAAGTGCTGTGAAACGAGGGGCTGTGACAGACCCGCGGCTTCCGCCAGAGCGCCGACCGTTCGCGGTGACTGCTCCAACAGTCGCAGCAGACGCAGGCGCGACTGGTTGCCGAGCACCTTGAACAGCTCGGCAGCGGCGGCCAGTCCGTCGTCCGTCGTCATCCGCCCAGTTCACCACATATCAGCGAACGGTTATACGTGAGGCCGCTCATTCGCTCACGCGTCGATAGCGGTGCGGCCGCCGCTATGCGAGGCGTCAGTTGTCGTTCGACGACGAGGACGACTTGTCGGGCAGATACGGCTCGATGGAGGCGGCGAGCTTCGCGGGCGTCATCGACTGCAACCACACGTGCCCGGGCCCGTGCAGGTGCGCGAGGAACATCGAGTCACCGAAGAGCTTGTTCTTGATGCCCTTGATGCTCGCGAACTCGAGTTCCATGGTGCTGTCGAAGAGGGCGAGGTGACCGGGGTGGATGAGCAGCGACTGCCCGGCCTGAAGCTCGTACTCCACGATCTCACCCGCGAGCTGCACCCATGCCGTGCCGTTGCCGGTGAGCTTCTGGAACACCACACCCGCGCCGCCGAAGATTCCGGCACCAAGCTTCTTCTGCACTCCGACCGATACCTCGACGTCGGGTGTGCTGACCATGTACGAGCCCGACTGCACCATGTACTCGTCGGCAGAGTCGATCGCGAGTTCGCGAATGGTTCCAGGAAGCTGCGCGGCGAAGGCGACGAACCCGCCGCTCGACGACGCCGTGTATTGGGTGAGGAACAACTGGCCGCCGCCGACCATCCGCTTGAGGCCGCTCATGAAGCCACCTTTGCCGCGGGATCCGAACCCGGTCGACGTCTCCATCTCGAGGCCCGGGGTCAGCCAGGCGACATCGCCGCCCTCGGCGATGATCCGCTCACCTGCCTCGAGCGTGATTTCGAGCACGGGCATGGTCGTACCGGCGATTTTCGTCTGCATGCCGCCAACCTAGCGGGCACGGCCTGTCGGCCGACAGGCCGCGGAGCCGCCGATCAGGCGACGACGAGGAATCCGAGCACCGCACTCGCGACGGTGAGGATCAGCAGAACCGTCGACGACGTCGCCGCTTCCTTTCGGCGGATGTGCACGACGATCGCACCGACCATCGCGATGGCAAGGCCGACGCTTGCCAGCGGCGTGAGCACCGGCGCGATACCGGTGAGAAGCGGAACGATCAGACCGATCGCGCCCAGGATTTCGACGGCTCCGATGAGCTTGACGACTGGCTCGCTGAAGTCTGTGGCCCACCCCATCCCCGAATCGATGAGGGTCGCTCTAGGGCGGAAGAGCTTGGTGGCGCCGGCGGCGATGAAGACGAGGGCAAGAAGTCCGTTGAGGATCCACAGCGCGATGAGCATGTCGACCTTTCGATGATTCGGCAACGCGGAGAACGCTCCAGGCTGCATTGGTTACTCTTAGTGCGTGACCACATCATCTGTTATCGATCCGTCGGATACAAAAGGCACACCGGTGTTAGCGTGCAACCTCGATGTACCTACGGGCGATGATTCCGGCGCACCCTCGGGATGCGCCGAAGCCTCGGTAGATGGCAGAGCGATCCGGGAAGTGCTCGACCGGATCGGAGACAAGTGGTCGCTTCTGATCATCGCGGAGCTCCGAACGGGCAAGCGCCGCTTCTCGTCACTTCGCGAGTCCGTGCCGGGCATCTCTCAACGGATGCTGACGCTCACGCTCCGTCATCTGGAACGCGACGGACTCGCGACCCGCACGGTGTACGCCGAAGTGCCACCGCGGGTCGAATACGAACTCACCGACGTCGGGCGCACGCTCATCGAGCCGGCCACCGCGTTGGCGCGGTGGGCGCTCGCGCATCGCCCGGCCATCGACGCCGCGCGGCGCCGCTACGACGCCGCGCTCGCGCGAGACTGACCGAGCATCCCGCCGCGTCAGAGCGCGACGGTGCGAAACCCGGCGTTGTTCATAGACGAGTCGGGGGTGTTCTGCGAACGCGCCGAATTGCGGTAGCGGTTGGAGTACGACGAATGGCGGAGGTAGCTTCCGCCTCGCAGCACGCGTACCTGTCCCGAGTCAGGGCCGGTGGGGGCGACCGCCAGCGCCTCCGTGTAGTACCGAGGCGAGTACCAGTCCTGACACCATTTTCAGACGTTGCCCACCGGCTGCCACAGGCCGTAGCCATTGGGGGCGAAGCTGCGCACCGGAGCGGTGGTGAGCCATCCGTCCTCGAGCGTGTTCGTCCGAGGAAACACGCCCTGCCAGATGTTCGCGCGCCACCCGCCGGCGTCGACCTCGTCGTCGCCCCACGGATACTTGGCCTGATCCAACCCACCGCGTGCCGCGTACTCCCACTCAGCCTCCGTGGGAAGGCGCCGCCACTCGCATTGCGGTCGCCCGACGAGTCCCCCATCACGAACGTTCCCGCCGGGATCGCCGCCTGCTCGATGAGATGTCGGCCCGGTGTCGCAGTATCGGCGTCGCTCCGAGTAGGCGCCGCCGCCCCGAGGGCGACGAACTGCTCCCGCGGGGGCGCACCGCCTCCGCACGTGCATCCGTCGTCATCGCCTGTCGTCATGGATTCCTCTTCGCCGCGCGTAACGGTCCCGCAGTTGCCAACCTCCCCCCCGTTACTTTCTTCGTGACCGCCTCAGCGAGCATGCTGGGCGGTGGCAGCCTGCCGGGCTCGGCATGATTGGTCCCCCCTGTCCTCGATGATCCGGGGGGTGTTGTCACCGAGCCTGGTTGGCGGTGGGTGATCGCTGATAGGGGCCAGGCCCGAGCACGCTCGAGGTCGTTCGTAACGTGGATGCCGAGACACACCGCCGCACGCTGTCAACGATGAGCGAACGGAGCAGCAGTGGTCACCCAGATCGACAGATACGACCAGATCGACGTCTTCATCGGTCTCGATGTCGGCAAGGGCGAACACCACGCCGTCGCTCTGGACCGGAGCGGCAGGAAGCTCTATGACCGGCCGCTCCCCAACGATGAGCGACGGCTACGCGCTGTGCTGACCGAGCTTCAGCAGCACGGCAACGTGCTGCTGATCGTGGACCAGCCAGCCACGATCGGCGCGTTGCCTGTCGCAGTTGCGCAGGCGAGCGGAGCAATAGTCGGCTACTTGCCTGGGCTGGCGATGCGCCGCATCGCCGACCTGCACCCGGGCGAGGCCAAGACCGACGCGCGGGACGCGGCGATCATCGCCGAGACGGCCCGCACGATGCCGCACACGCTCCGTTCGATCCAAGTGACGGACGAGCAAGTCGCTGAGCTCACGATGCTCTGCGGCTTCGACGATGACCTCGCCGCGCAGATCACCCAGGTCGGCAACCGCATCCGAGGACTGCTCACTCAGATCCACCCGGCGCTGGAACGCGTGATCGGGCCGCGGCTGGATCACCCCGCGATCCTCGACCTACTGCAGCGCTGGCCGTCTCCGGTCGAGCTGCGCGCGGCGGGCGAGAAACGGATCGCTGCACGAATGCTCAAGCTCGCGCCCCGCAAGGGGCACGACTGGGCGCACGAGGTCATTGAGGCGCTCGGAGAGCAGACCGTCGTGGTCACCGGCACCAACGCCGCCGCGCTGGTACTCCCACGCCTGGCGGCGCAGCTGGCGACCTTGCGGAAGCAACGTGACGACGTCGCGGCGGAGGTCGAAAGGCTGGTCGACGCTCACCCTCTTCAGCCCGTCCTGACGAGCATGCCCGGAGTCGGCGTCAGGACCGCAGCTAGACTCCTCACCGAAGTCGCCGGCAAACACTTCCCCACCGCCGGGCACCTCGCCGCCTACGCCGGCCTCGCCCCGGTCACTCGACGATCCGGCACATCGATCCGCGGCGAATACTCCTCCCGACGCGGGAACAAGGTCCTGAAGAACGCGATGTTCCTCTCCGCGTTCGCCGCGCTCCGACACCCCGAATCCCGCGCCTACTACGACCGCAAGATCAGCCAGGGCAAACGCCACAACCAGGCACTCCTCGCCCTCGCCCGACGTCGTTCAGATGTCCTGTTCGCCATGCTCCGCGACGGCACCCTCTACCAGCCGAGGGATGATCTTTCAGCCGTCGTGGAGGCGGCCCGAACAGCGAACGTTGGGGGGCCGGGGAACCAGCGAGGCTAAGACTCGTCGCTGATCACCAGTGAAGCTGTTCGGCGCCCCACTGCCATCCAAGCAATCGAGCCGAGCACCGGCACGAACAGAACAACAAGAACCCAAATCAACGCCTGCACTGACGTGAGCCGCTTGGCCGAACGCGCGAGCGAGATCAAAGCAACGATGGTGAGGGCGATGACGGCCGCGGCGACAACAGACCACGCGATGTCATACCCCGCGGGAATCAACGGATTGTGCTCGTCCATGCTCCCGAGCCTACCGACGAGGCGTCCGGCGGCGCCCCCCACATCGTCCCAGAAGGTTGACGAACGACATAGGGGCACCCCCCCCCGTGGGGAGACACGACAGCGGGGCCCGCCCTCCGGCGAGCCCCGCTTCAACCTCGTGGCGTCAGTACTTCGCCGACTGGCCGCCGTCGATAGGAATCACCGCCGCGTTGATGTAGGTCGCGTCATCCGAGAGAAGGAACGCGACGACCGACGCGATCTCGTGCGGCTCGCCGAACCGCTTCGTGGGGTTGCCCTGCACGAACTGCTGGGCCGCGCCCCGAGGATCGTCGGCGCTGAGCTGCTTCATCGATCCCTCGACCATCGGCGTCCAGATGGCCCCGGGAGCGATCGCGTTGACCCGTATGCCCATCTCGGCGTACTCGACACCCGAATTACGGGTAAGCCCGACGACACCGTGCTTGGCTGCGGCGTAGCCGGACTGGTTGCCGACGCCGCGAATGCCCCCGACACTCGCCGTGTTGACGATCGAGCCACCGTCGCCCTGCGCGTTCATGACCGCGAGCACCTTCTCCATACCGAGGAAGACGCCGCGCAGGTTGATGGCCACGACCTTGTCGAACTCGTCAGCGGTGAAGTTCTCGGTGAGGTTCTGCTTTCCCTCGATGCCGGCGTTGTTGAAGAAGCCGTCGATCCGTCCGAACACCGACACGGTCTCATCGACGTATCGCTGCACGTCGGCCTCGCTCGACACGTCCGCGGTCACGGTGATGACCTCCGCATCCGGCGCCTGTTCGCGGATCTCGGCGACGGTTGCGTCGAGGCCTTCCTGCGAGATGTCGACGAGTGCCAGCTTCGCGCCTTCGGTCGCGAGACGGACCGCGCTCGCACGTCCGAGCCCGGACCCGCCGCCCGTGATGATGATCGACTTGCCAGCGAATCGCGTGGTCATGAGTACCTCCAAAGTCTCTGGGCGGCCCGGTCGAAGCTCGCGGGCCGGGCGGCAACGCCGCCACCTCCGACGCTATTGCCGCCCTGCGTCACGCGGGCCGATGATCGCCCGCCGCGAACGACACGCGGATGCGGCTGGCCGCCGCATCCGTCGGCTGATACTCGGCTGACACGCTCGCGCTACCCGCCGGGCGTCAGGGGCGCTCGAGGCTCGCACGTCGAGATTGTCCCCGCCTGCCCGCCGGTCATGTCCTAGGCGGCGGAAGGTGCGGGATCGGATCTGGTCGTCGCGTTGTCGTCGTGAGCTCTACGACGCGGCGACCCCGCCCCGCTTCGAGAATCGACTCCATGATCTCGAGAACGTGCAGCGCCAACTCCCCCGAGACGCGATGCTCCCGGCCTTCGCGCAGCGCCTCGCCCATATCGATCAGGCCCAGACCTCGCCCTCCCTCTCGATGACCCGCGCAGTGGTCGAGGGACGCCCACTCGCCGGACTCCGCAGTGAAGATCTCGACCGCGTCGAAAAAGCGGTTCGGGTCGGGCACCGCGACGGTGCCGCTCGTTCCATAAACCTCGATGCCTGCCATCCGGGTCGCCCACACCTCGAAACTCATCGTCACCGTCGATACGACACCGGAGGCGTGCTCCAGAACAGCCGTGACGTGGGTATCGACACCGACCGGCACCGCACGCCCGGCGTGCGGCCCCGTCGCCACCATGCGTTCGCGCTCCGACCGAGAAGTATGTCCGAAGACCCGCGCGACAGGTCCGAGAATGGAGACCAAAGCGGTGAGGTAATACGGCCCCATGTCGAAAAGGGGCCCCGCGCCAGACTGGTAGTAGAACGCGGGCGACGGGTGCCAGAGCTCATGCCCGGGAGCCGCCCACACAGCCGAGGCTGCCACTGGAGTGCCGATGTCACCGCGATCGATCGCCGCTCGTGCGGACTGCACGCCGGAGCCGAGGACGGTATCGGGCGCACACCCCAACAAGACGCCGGCCGCCTCGGCGGAGCGCACAAGCTCAGCCCCGTCCGCGACGGTGAGCGCCAGCGGCTTCTCGACGAAAACGTGCTTTCCCGCCGCGATCGCCCGGGCGCAGATATCCGCGTGCGCCTCGGGAACGGTCAGGTTCAGCACCGCGTCGATGCCGTCGGCTGCGATCAGACCGTCGACGCTCAGCGCCGTCGCGCCAGTGCGTGCAGCCACCTCTTCCGCCCGCACCGCGTCGAGGTCGGCGACCGCGACGATCTCTACATCGTCCCGACTGGAGAGCGTCGCGAGGTACTGCCCACTGATCTTGCCCAGGCCGATGATGCCGACCTTCATCGACTCGCCCACAGCAATCCCCTCTCGACGATGGTTCGCACGTTGTCATCGGCGAGGACCGACGGGTCGTGCCCCGGAGTGGCGACGAACACGCGTCCTTCACCCCATGTACGTGTCCATATCGCGGGGCACGTCACTGTCCTCCCCCACGGATCGCCCGGCTTGCTCGGATGTGTCGTCGTCGCCAGCACCTCGTTGTACTCGTCCGTGAGCACCCAGTACTGCTCGGTCGTCAGCGCGAACGATTCAATCCCTTCGGTGATCGGATGCGTCGACCCGCGCTCCGTGATATCGATCGAGTGATGGACGAGATTGTCGCTTGAGACTCCCGCCCGTCGCTCCACGGGCTTCTGGGGGTGGGCGACGAACTGCCCGCCGACGAGGTGAAGGTACTCGGCGCTGTTGCGGAACGAATCGACAACGCCTCCATGCCACCCGGCGAAGCCCAATCCAGCGCGGACCGCAGCATCCAATCCGCGCATCGCGTCATCTTCGATGCTCGACATCGTGATGCACTGCAGCACGAGATCGGTCTCCGCCATGGCGCGAGGGTCCGCATACACGCGAGTGCTCTCCGACACCTCCACCCGATACCCGCGCTCTTCGAGAAACGGGATGAGCACGTCCGTCGTTTCGACGGGAAAGTGCCCTTCCCACCCTCCCCGCACAACGAGAGCCTTCTTCGCGTTCAAGGACCTCATCGTTCGCTCACCCTCCTCGATGCGGCGTGGTCGCCCGCGCTCGCCTCGGTGTCGAGGCTAATCCAGGTCGAGCCGGTACACCGCACGGGCCGTGTGTTCGCGAACCTGCGCCCATTCTGCGGCGGAGGCTCCCAGAGCACTCGCGACGAGGTCGAACCAGTCCGCCCGGACCATCCCCCGCCGGCGCGACACCGGGTAGTCGCTTCCCAGCATGCTTCGATCGGGACCGAAGAGGTCGAAAGCCGCGCGAAGCCAGGGACCCAGAGCGCCGGCAGTCGGCTCGGACACGGTTTCGGCCGGCAGGCCGGACAGTTTCAGGAAGACGTGCGGCAAGGAAGCGAGGTCGGCGAGCTGCGAGCGCCACAGCGCGAAGGTCTGGGTGTCGTCAGAGTCGAGCGGCGGCTTACCCAGGTGGTCCAGCACGATCGGAAGCCCCTCGTGGCGCGCGGCGAGACGCGTGAGCGCCGAGAGCTGTTGCCAATGGATGCACGCATCGAACGTCCAACCGCGAGCCGACACCGCTTCGAGTCCGGCGTCGAGGTCGGGAGAATCGAGGAGCTCTTCATCCGCATCCTGGAGCAGTCGGCGGATCCCGACGACGCCCGGTACCGCATCCAGCGCGGCAAGGTCTGCCGTCACGGCAGCCGTCTCAAGCGGCGCGAATGCCACGATGCCGGCCAGATCGTCCGCTCCGCGGTCTGCCACCCACCGCGCCTCTTCGAGGCCTTGTGATGCCAGACAGTCCGCCTGCACGAACACGAATCGGGTCTTCTCGCGGTCCCCCTCCCGAAGGTCAGCGGGGAGGAAGACCTTCGGCAACGTATCCGCCTCAGCCAACCAGGGATAGTCGAGGACGCCGGTGTCCCAGAGGTGAGCGTGCGTGTCGATCAACACAGTGTTGGTTCCTTCAGTCGGCGTGGAAAACCTCAGGCAGACTCTTCCACCATTCGCCCGGCGCACGATCATCGAGGGGTCGTTGCAGTGGTTCCATGATGCTCCACCACCGCTGCGTGGTCGGGTCGGCGGCTATCCCCGCCATGTCGGCGTCGTAGTCGTCGCCGACATATTCCATGTACGAGAAGAGCAGATCCCCGTGACGATAGATCGAGTAGTTGCGCACACCGTGCCGCCGGAGGGTCTCGAGCACTCCCGGCCAGACATCGGCATGGTAACGGTCGTACTCCGCCGCGTGCTCGGAGGGCAGGCCGATGACCGATGCGATGCGCCGAACGGCGCCCGTGCTCATTGCGGCCTCACCCGCAGATGCGTCACCCCGCCGTCGACATCCAGCGCAGTACCGGTGACCGAGCGAGACGCAGGGCTGGCGAGGAAGACGATCGCATCGGCGACCTCCTCGGGCGTGACCATACGACCCGTGGCCTGTCGCGCGTCAAGCGCCGCCCGCTCGGCGACCGGATCGGGGAACTTCTTCAGCATCCGCTCGACGAAGGGGGAGGAAACGGTCGCGGGGTTCACGCAATTGACGCGAATGCCCTCACGCACGTGATCGGTCGCCATTGCGAAAGTGAGCGACATGACGGCGCCTTTGGAAGCGGCGTACACGGCCCGTTGGGGCAGACCGTTCAACGCGGCGATCGAACTCACGTTCACCACCGCGGCCGCCGACGACTTCCGCAGCCATGGCAGCGCGGCCGACGTCACACGCGCCATTCCCACCACATTCAGATCGAGCACGCGCAACCACTCGGCGTCGTCGTTCTCCTCGACGGTTCCCACGGCGCTGATCCCCGCGTTGTTCACGACGATGTCAATGCCGCCGAACTCCTCGCCGACACCCTCGACCGCCGCGGTCACGGAGTCACGATCCGTGACGTCGGCGACGACGCCGAACAATCCGTCGTCGAGGTCGTCCACGGCGATGTCCAGCACGGCGACGTTCGCGCCCTGCGCCCGCAACGCGAGCGCCGTCGCGTTGCCGATGCCCGATGCCCCTCCGGTCACGACCGCGGTCAGTCCATCGAATGCACTCATGCCTGCACCATCTCCTGTCGCGAACGACCGAGTCCGTCGATCTCGAGTTCCACCACGTCACCCTCACGCAGATAGGGCTTCGGGTCGGGATGCCCCAACGCGACTCCCGCGGGTGTGCCGGTGTTGATGACATCACCGGGGCGAAGCACCATGAACTGGCTGATGTAGTAGACCAGGAACGGAATGTCGAAGATGAGATTCTTCGTCGAGCCGTCCTGCATCAAAGCGCCGTTCACCCACAACCGCAATCCCAGCGCCCCGGGCTCGGCGACTTCGGAGGCGGGAACGAACCAAGGTCCCATCGGGTTGAAGGTCTCACAGCTCTTGCCCTTGTCCCACTGGCCCGACCGTTCGAGTTGAAACTCGCGCTCCGACACATCATGTGAGACGACATACCCCGCGACATGGGCCATCGCGTCCGCAGGTGACGAGACGTATCGCGCCGTGCTACCGATGACGACGCCGAGCTCGACCTCCCAGTCGGTCTTGACCGAAGTGCGCGGAATGAGCACGTCGTCGAACGGGCCGACGACCGTCGACGGGTCTTTCATGAACAGCACAGGTTCGGCCGGATACTGCGCCCCGGTTTCATCGGCGTGGTCGCGGTAGTTGAGGCCGACGCACACGATCTTGCCCGGCCGGGCGAGGGGAGCGCCGACACGCTGGTCGCTGATGTCGATTTCGGTCAGGGAGCCGTCGGCAACCGCCTGTCGTGTGCGGGCTATGCCATCTGAATCAAGGAACGCACCGTCGATCTCGGCCTCGACCGCGAACGTTCGTCCGTCGATCTCGACGACCGCCCGCTCGGCGCCGACCTCGCCGATTCGCATGAATTTCATCTCTCTCCTCCCACCACGAGGGCGTACTCGTGAGCGGGCGACGACGCGCCCTCGGATTGCCAGTAGGTCCCCTCAGGGAATCGAAAAGTCTCGATCGTCTCGGCGTACATCTCGGCGCTGTATCCGGGTGCCGACGGCAGCCGGTAGGCCCCGTCCTCGACGATGCACGGGTCGACGAAATGCTCGTGAAGGTGATCGACGAACTCGGTGACGCGGTTCTCCAGCGTCGCCGACACCGCGACGTAGTCGAAGACCGACAGGTGCTGGACGAGCTCGCACAGCCCGACACCGCCGGCGTGCGGGCAAACGGGCACATCGAACTTCTTCGCCATGAGATAGACGGCGAGGATCTCGTTCACACTGCCGAGGCGTGCGGAGTCGAGCTGACAGAAGTCGATCGCCTCTGCTTGAAAGAGCTGTTTGAACAGCACACGGTTCATCCCGTGCTCACCCGTCGCGACACCGATCGGATGCACGGCCTTGCGGATCGCCGCATGGCCCAGCACGTCATCCGGACTCGTCGGCTCCTCGATCCACAACGGCTGGAACTGCGCGAGCTGCTGCACCCACTCGATCGCCTCCGGCACGTCCCACACCTGATTCGCATCGATCATGAGCTTCGCGTCCCAGCCGATGACCTCACGTGCGATCCGGCAACGACGGATGTCGTCCTCGAGGCTCGCGCCCACCTTGAGCTTGATGTGTTTGTAGCCGGCGTCGACAGCCTCCTGACACAGACGTCGCAGCTTGTCATCGGAGTAGCCGAGCCAGCCTGCGGACGTCGTGTAGCACGGATACCCGGCGCGTTCGAGCTCGGCGATCCGGTCTTCACGGGTCGGCTCAGCGTCCCGGAGGATCGCGATCGCCTCCTCGCGTGTCAGCGCGTCGCTGAGATACTTCAGGTCGGCGACGTCGACGAGCTGCTCGGGTGTCATGTCCGCCAGGAGCCGCCACAACGGCTTGCCCGCACGACGTGCCGCAAGATCCCATACCGCGTTCATCACGGCGGCGAGCGCGAGATGGATGACACCCTTCTCAGGTCCGAGCCATCGGAATTGAGAGTCAGCGCCGAGCTCTCGATACACGGCGCCCAGGTCGCCGATGATCTCCTCGACGTCCCGGCCGATCAGCGGCAGAGCACGCTGACGGGCCGCCTCGACGCAGAGATCGTTGCCGCGCCCGATCGTGAAGGTGAAGCCGAACCCCGACAGCGAAGGGTCGTCGGTGGACAGCACCACGTACGCGGCGGAGTAGTCGGCGTCCTTGTTCATGGCATCGGATCCATCCGCCGAAACAGAGGTCGGAAACCTCACATCGTGAACGGCGACTCCGGTGATGGTCGTCATGGGAGGACATCTCCTGTCTGAGGGGGATAGTCGGAACCGAGAAGCCCTCGGTCCTGAAGGTCGCGCCAGAGCGCGTGGGGCACGGCGGCTCGGTAGCGTTCGAGGTTGCTCGTCACATGCGCGTCTGTGCGGGCACCCATGACCACCGACACGACGGCGGGGTGGTGCAGAGGGTAGGAGATCGCAGCTTCGGGCAGAGTGACGCCGTGCTCAGCACACACCGCGGCGATCGCGCGAGCCCGGTCGATCAACGCGAGAGGAGCCTGCTCGTAATCGAACTTCGCGTCCTCGGGCACCGTCTCGGCGCTCAACAGTCCGGAGTTGTACACACCGGCGATGACCACGCCCACGCGATGCTGCAGCGCCACAGGCAACAGGTCCGAGAGAGCATCGTCGTCCAGAAGCGTGAACCTGCCGGCGCACATGACGACATCGACATCGCACTCTCGGATGAACCGCGCGAGCATCGGAGCCTGGTTCATCCCCGCTCCGACCGCGCCGATGACGCCCGCCTCACGCAGACGCACGAGCTCCGGCAAGGCCTCCGTCACGCACTGGTCACCGAACGCGTCGGGGTCATGGAGATAGACGATGTCGACATGGTCGAGCCCGAGTCGCTCGAGGCTCTCCTCGATCGACCGGCGGACGCCGGGTCCGCTGAAGTCCCACTGCCGGCGAAGCGACGCAGGTACCGCGAAGCCATGGTCGTCGGCCTGATCCGCAGTCTCGGGGCTCGGCACCAGCAGGCGACCCGCTTTCGTCGACAGCGTGAACTGCTCCCGCGGTCTCCCGCGGAGTGCGTCACCCAAGCGACGCTCCGAAAGCCCGAGGCCGTAGTGCGGGGCGGTGTCGAAGTACCGGATGCCCTCGCTCCAGGCCTCATCGACAGCGGCGCGCGCAGCCGCATCCGTGGTCTGCGTATAGAGATTGCCGATTTGCGCGGCCCCGAAGCCCACTTCCGAGAGGCGGACCCCGTTGCGAAGCGACGACGTGCGTATCGTCGTGTCAGTCGGCGAGCCCATCGGCATCCCCTTGGTCGGCGTCGTCCAGCATGCGTGCGGCTTCTTTGAGCCAGTTCTCGACACCCGCGATGTGCGCGGTCATCAACGCCCCCGCCAGCTCCGCATCACCACCGCGCACCGCAGCGATGATCGCGGAATGCTCCGCGATCGTGCGATCCACAGCACCCGTCTGCGACAACCCCCGCCACACACGCGCACGAACCGTACTGCTCGACAACGTCTCGAGGATCCCCGAGAGGTACCGGTTCCCGGCGGCCGAGGCAAGCTCCCGATGAAACACCGTGTCAAGCTCGACCAGGTCATCCACCGTCTGCGTCGCACGTGAACGTTCCACGATCGACTCCAGCGAACCGAGCAGCTCCTCCGAGGCACACCCCGCCGCCACGCGCGCCGCAGCAGCCTCCAACATCCTCCGCACACTGAACATCTCGATGAGCGTCGCATCGTCATGGATGTCCACGACGAACGAGATCCCCTCCAGCAACACCTTCGGATCGAGACTGGTCACATACGTGCCATCGCCGCGACGCACATCGAGAACACGAATCGCCTCGAGCGACTTCACCGCTTCACGCAACGAGTTCCGGGAAACCCCGAGAACCTCGCCCAGCTCCCGCTCCGGCGGCAACCGATCCCCCGGCTTCAACTCCCCCGTCTCGATCATCATCTTGACAGCGGCAATGGCGTTATCGGTTTGCGACATCGGATGCTCCAAACACTCGTGCGTCTCACCAATATGGACAGAAGATCAGGTGCAGGTGCGGGCGGTGATGCGCCCACACCTGCACCGATCGGACTCGACCGATCGTCGATCAGTCGTAGAGCACGGCCCGGATCTCGTCATCGTCGATGTTGTCCGAGGTGTACCAGTAGAACCCCGTGTCGATGGTCTCCGGCAAGGACTCACCGTTGATGGCTTCGACGGCTGCCTTCACGGTCTCGTAACCGATGCCGACCGGGTTCTGCGTGATCGCTCCGAGCATGGTGCCCGAGGTGATGGCATCGATCTGCGCCGCTCCGGAGTCGAATCCGACGATCGTGAGCGAACCGTCCTCGAGCCCGAGCTCGTCGACCGCCTGCACAACGCCGATCGCCGAGCCTTCGTTCGAGCCGTAGATGCCGGCGAGGTCGGGGTTCGCCGAGATCATCGCCTTCGCCAGGTCAGCGGACTGAGCCGGGTCGCCGCCGCCGTACTGGATGTCGACGATCTCGATGCCGGGTTCGTTCGCCTCCATGTACTCCACGAAGCCGTCACGACGCTGCTGACCGGTCAGCGACGTCTGGTCGTGCACGACCATCGCGACCTTTCCTTCGCCACCGATGGCCTCCGCCATCTGCGCGGCGGCTTCGGCGGCCGCCGCGAGGTTGTCGGTCGCGGCAGTGGTGAGCGGAATGTCGCTGTCCACACCCGAGTCGAAGGCGATGACGGGGATGTCCTGCGACTGCGCCTGATCCAGAAGCGGTCCGACCGCCTGGCTGTCCAATGCGGCGATACCGATCGCATCCGGGCTCTTGTCAAGTGCCGTCTGCAACATCTGCACCTGCTGGTCGACGTCGGCTTCGGTGTCGGGGCCTTCGAACGTCACCTCGACGTCGAACTCTGCGGCGGCCTGCTCGGCTCCCGCCTTCACGGCCTGCCAGAACTGGTGCTGGAAGCCCTTCGAGATGAGCGCGATGTACGGCTTCTCGCCTGAACCGGCGTCACCTCCTGTCGCTCCGCCGTCGCTCGACGAGTCGCCTGAGCAACCGCTCAGCGCGAGCGCTGCGACCGCGATACCCACCGCGGTGGTGATTGCGCGCTTCTTCCACATGTTTCACTCCTTCGTGTTTGTTGTTGGTGCGGGATGGGCGGTAGAGATCATGTCGACGCGCGGCGCCGAAGCATATCGAGGTAGACGGCGACCAAGATGACGATGCCGACCGCAATGGATTGCCACTCCTGGGGCACCGAGATGATGCGGAGACCGTTGGTGAGCACGGCCATGATGAGAGCACCGATCACGGTGCCGACGATCGACCCTTTGCCGCCTGCCAGAGATGTTCCGCCGATGATCACGGCCGCGATCGCCTCGAGTTCGACGCCGAGGCCACCGGTTGGCTGTGCCGAACTCAGACGGGACGCGGAGAGCACTCCGGCAAGTCCCACGAAGAGTCCAGACATCGTGTAGATGAGGATCTTCCACTTCTTGACGTTGACCCCGGACAGAGCGGTCGCGGCCTCGTTGCTGCCGATTGAGAACGCGTAGCGTCCGATCACCGTCTTCGACAAGACGAACGCGGCGATGACGATCACAGCGAGGAAGATCGCAACCCCGAGCGGGAATCGCGTGCCGGGGATGATCGGCAAGTTCATGATGTCGCCGAATCCGGGAGTGTCGTTGAAGTAGATGGGGCTTGTTCCCGAGATGACCAAGGAAAGCCCAGAGGCGATCAGCATCATTCCCAGCGTCGCGATGAACGGCGGGATACCCAGAATCGAGACATTGACACCGTTGACGAACCCGATGAGGGCTCCGAATGCCACAGCGGCGATCACGCCGAGCCAGAGCGGCCACCCCCAGTAGGTGAGGAACACTCCGGTCATCACGCCGCACAGGATCATGCCCGTACCGATCGATAGGTCGATCCCGCCCGTGATGATGACGAAGGTGGTGCCCAGCGCAAGGATGCCGACGACGGTCGCGGCCACCAGGATGCTGATGACATTGTTGACCGTCAGAAAGTGCGGACTCAAGAAAGAGAAGACCACCACGATCACGATGAGGCTCGCGAAGGCAAGCAGCTGTTGAAGCGACCCGCGAAGTCGATCGCGGAATCCGCCACCGGACTGCGTGACGAGGGTACCCGTCGGAAGCGTCGGCGTAGGGGTGGATGATGTGTCGGTCACGTGCTCACCTCGGTGCTGGTGTCGGTGGCATACTCCATGAGGATCTCCTGGGTTGCCTCTTCGTTAGAGATGACTGCGGTCAGGCGTCCTTCGCACATCACTGCGATGCGGTGGGAGACCCGAAGGACTTCGGGCAGGTCGGACGAGATGACGATGATGGCTTTGCCCTGCGCAGCCAGCCGCGTCAGCAGGGCGTAGATCTCTTCTTTGGCTCCGACGTCGATGCCGCGCGTCGGCTCGTCGAAGATCAGCACGTCGCAGTCGCGCTCAAGCCACTTCGCGATGCCGACCTTTTGCTGGTTTCCCCCAGACAGGTTTCGCACCTCCTGCGTGGTAGCCGGTGTCTTGATCCGCAGTGCGATGATGTACTCGCGTGCGACCTCGTCCATCCGCTTGACGTCGACGATCGGCCCCTTGACGAAGGACCTCAACGAGGGCAACGCGATGTTCTCTCTCACGTCGCGATCGACGAGTACGCCCAGCTTCTTTCGGTCCTCGGAGAGATAGCCGATTCCGTTCCGCGCTGCGGTCGCCGGCGACCCGATGCGTTGCACGGTCCCGTGTACCTCGACCGATCCGCCGCTGATCGGGTCGGCACCGATGATGGCGCGCGCAAGCTCGGTTCGCCCCGCTCCCATGAGCCCGGCGAAGCCGAGGATCTCGCCCGCTCGCGCCTCGAAGGAAACATCCCGAAGCAGGTGGTCGGTGCTGAGGTTCTTCACCGACAACAGCGTCGCGCCGGGGTCGGCAGGTTGAGGGCGCTGCTCGACGGAGATCGTTCGGCCGACCATCAGCGAGATGATCTCGCGATCGTTCGTCTCCGCCATGGCACGGTCTCCCGCGTTCGTGCCGTCGCGCAGCACGGTGACGGCATCGGCGATCTGAGCCAGCTCCTGCATCCGGTGGGAGATGTAGATGACGCCGGTCTGCGGGGTCACGAACCGGCGGATCAGGGTGAACAGCGTCTCGACCTCGGCCTCGTTCAGCGCCGCGGTCGGCTCGTCCATGATGAGCACTCGCGCGTTGTAGCTGAGCGCCTTCGCGATCTCGACCATCTGCTGGCGTGCGACGGACAGGTCACCGACGATCGCGTCGGGGCGAAGCCGCAGCTCGAGCCGGTCGAGCAGTTCCTGAGTCTTGCGCCGCAGCGTGCGGTCCGAGAGCACACCGAATCGCCGGGGCTCGCGCCCGATGAAGATGTTCTCAGCGACCGTGAGGTCGGGCATCAGATTCAGCTCCTGATGGATGATGCTGATCCCGAGCTCCTGCGCGTGCTTGGGCGACTCCGGCTGGAAGGGCTTGCCCTCGAGCTCGAATTCGCCGGTGTCAGGCGTGTAGATGCCGGACAGCAGCTTCATGAGCGTGGACTTGCCGGCACCGTTCTCACCGACGAGGGCGAGAACCTGCCCGTATCCCAGCTCGAGGTGGACACCGCTCAGAGCCTGGACTCCGGGGAACCCCTTGCTCGCGTCGCGAATGCTCAGCAGCGGCGTCGCGGGTGCGACGGCGGGAGCGTTCGCGCCGGTGTCGACGTCCATCAATACTCCTCTTCGAGTGACGTAGTACCAATTGCTGGGACCTTGGTAGAAACGGTATGAGATGGGATGCATGCTGTCAAGCTATTGGTGGGATGTTTAAGCTGCTTCAAGATGATGAGCGCGGTAGAACGCTGGATTCTCGCTTGAAACATGGGACTCGTGCATTCCCGGTGGCAGGGGTGTGGACGGTCAGAGGTGGGATCGCCGGACGCAGGTGTAATCAGCGGAACCTGTCCACCAGCGCCTCGAGAGGCTCGTAGTCGTGGCGCTCGACGGCTCATCTCGCGTTGCCGGATGACGGCCGACGAGTGCACGGCACCAGGCTGCCCTCCGATCGCCGATCGGAGGGCAGCCCATCGCCCACGTCAGTCGCGCTCGATCACTCGAGAGTGAACTCGACAGTGGACACGTTTCCCGCGACGTCGACCACTTTCATGACGTTGGCACCCTGCACCGCACCGAACTTGCCCGGAGCAACGAAGTTCACATCGGACCACTTGTTGTCCGCCAGGTCCTTCACCACTCCGTTGATCTCGAACCGGTCGATCTTGCCTGCGTCGAACAGTTTGAAGCTGACGAGGCCGTATGGGTCCTCGCCGACGGTGAACTGCGCGCCGCTCTTGACCTGCAGCGTCGGAGCAGTGGCATCGATCGTGAACGCGAATGATCCAGTCCTGGCGATGTTCCCGGCAAGATCCTCCGCGTTGTACTTCACGTAGTACTCGCCATCGGGAAGACGCACCGTTGCAGTGTGCGTCGCCGCGGTCGCACCGTCGGCCACGGCAGACTGCGTCGACTTCACCAACGTCGCGCCCTGATAGACGTTCGCCACGATCCGCTTCAGCCCGTGATCGTCCGTCGCGTCGACCCTGAGATCGAGCTCCGGGAACGGACCCGACTCGGAAGGAGCGACCAGAGTCGCCACCGGACGCTCCGCATCCGGCTCCGCGTCTTCCGCGGGGTGGGTGAGGAAGGCATCGACGATCATGTAGCTGCCGGTCTTCTTCGTCCCGGTGATGGTGTGCACCCCCGCAGGCAAGCCGCTGACCGACAGCACGGTCTGCTGATGCATGCGCGTGGGACTGTAGAACGACTGCGTCGTGTAGGGCTCACCATCGATAGCGATGTCCACGTCGCCGAGGTCCCCGTTGATCTGCGAGATCACGTCGATTCCGGTTCCGTGGAAGGTCAGCTCCCACGCGTCGCCGTCGTTTTGCGTGGCGTCGATGTCCCGCAGGTGCGCGCCTCGGCCTCCGCTCGTGATGTCCCGCCAAAGCCAGCTCTCGGCGGTGGCGGGCTCTGCCGTGCGGTAGATCACGCCCGATGTGTTGTTCAGAAGCTCGGGAGCGGTCGGTTTCGTCAACGAGATGGCCACATCGGTGGAGCCTCGCCGCACGTCCAGCGTGATCGGTTCGCCCGCTGGCAGCGCGTTGTAGACCTGCCAGAACGAGTTGCGATCCTCGGAGAGCTCCTCTCCATTGATGGCGCGCATCAGGTCGTCGGGCTCGAGACCCGCCGCCGCGGCCGTGCTGTCGCTCGGCACCGACACGAACCTGACGCCCTTCGAGTCGTTGATCGCATACGCGGACTGCTCGGCGCGTGTCGTGATGTTGTCGATCTGCCCGCCCCACAGCTGCTCGACGAACCTCTGCCGTTCGACCTCAATGGGGACCTCACCGCCCGAGTCCGGCAGCAGGACCGCCGGCGGGGGCAGCGGGGCACCGGGTGCACCGAAGCCCGTCATGGGGATGTTGGTATAGCCGAGTGCGACAGCGGGTGAGTCGGCGCCGACCGTGAAGTCGTACTCGCCGGCCGGATCCGAGCTCGTGAAGCCGGGAGCGGCCACACGGGAGTTGCGATCCATCCCTGCGGCGTACCACTGGGCCGACGTGTTCAGCGTGCTCCCGTCGGCCGAGAGCTGTTCGTTCACACCGGGCTTGGTTCTCATGCCGATCGGATCGCCGGCATTCCAGAACAGGTTTTCGTCGATGTCGTACGCGGCGAGCGCCGGCTCGTTGTTGGTGTTGAAGTACGGATTGTCCCCCAACGTGATGTTGTTTCGGATCACATCGCCGTTCGGCATGTAGCTCACTTGCTCGAAAGTCGATCCGTCCAGGATGAGGTTGTTGGTCACCGTGCGATCGAAGCCATCCCGCAGCTTGATGCCACCCTTGAGCAGGACGTTGTTCGTCATGATGAACTGCGACGACCCGTCATCGAGGTCGATCGCCCAATCGCCGTCGTGCCAGAACCGGTTGTGATCGATGACAATGGGTCGGATCGTGTCAAGCTTCGCCATCTCGCGCGCCTGCTCCGGAGTCAGCTCGCCGCCGGTGTTGCCCATGAAGGTCACCCCGTCCGCGAGGCTCGCGAACGCGTCCCTGCGCGCACCCGTCTCCCAGAACCGACTACGACCCCAGGCGTTGATCGACCCGTTGTCACCCGTCTCGTTGACGCAGTCGAAGATGTCATTGTCCTGGATCAGGTGACCACCCCACGTCGTGTCGGAGAAGTTGAGGCACGCGCGGGGGCTGTTCGACATCGTGTTTCCGCGAACAGTGACATCGAGCGCAATCGAGATGTTGACCGAAGAGGTCTGCTTCTCGTAACGGCCGTGATTGCTCATGGCGTTTCCCTCGATGAGCACGTCGCGCGGGTAGTCTTCGGTCTTCGGCCCGGCACCCAGGTCGGTGATGTCCGGCGTAGTGAAGTAGTTGCCCGCGTAGTCGCGCACTGACGACGGCGAACCGACCACGTGCACGTCGGTCGCGCCGTTGTTCTCGAAAACGCTCGTCACGATCTCGGTGCCCTCGTTGTAGCCGTCGAGGAAGACCGCGTTCCCGCCGAGGTCGGTGAAGGCGGAGTCGACGATGGAGACATCGCGCGTGTTTCGGATCGTCATGGCGCCCTTGCGCACGACCGACCAGTCACCCCGCGAGAGGCCCTCGAAGGTGCTGTTGAACAGGGTGCGGTGCGTCCGACCGAACTCGATGCTCTCGAACGTGATGTCGTGGAGCGGGTCCGCCGCCGATGTTCCTTCGAGGATGACGAGCTCATCGAGTTCGCCCACCTCGACCTTCGCGTTGTCGAGGTCGACACCGGGACCCGGCTTGAGATAGAGCTTGCCCGCATCCCGGTCGAGGAACCATTCGAAGGGCGCGTCGAGCTCTTCGCGCACGTTCTCCACCATTACCGCATTCGCGCTGAGAGGACGTTCCTCGTTGCAATTCTGCGGGCGGTTGTTGTCGCCGACGAAGTCGAGGAGCAGCTCGCCGTCTTCCCGACCCCCGATGGTGAACGAGACGCTTCCCCAGTCTCGGCAGTGCATGGCACGGACGTATCCGGTGGTGGGATCCGCCCACTCGGCCGAGCGCGCGTTCAGGGTCGCGAGGGTCGTCGTCCCTTCGAGACGCGGCGCGTTCTCGTCGTAGTCGGGATACCGGGCCATCACCTGCCGGACATCGTCGATGAAGAGCTCATCGAAGTCGATGCCGACGGGCACGTCGGTGACCAAGACGCTCGGGTCGTTCGCGGTAGGCGTCCATGAACCAGTCAGCACTCGGCCTCCCTTGATTCTGGTGCCCTCCTCCGAACCCACCCACCGGACGGGTGCGCCGTCGGCTCCCGAGTCGGCGTTGGTGAACAGCAGAGTTTCATCGAGGTAGTAGTCCCCCGCCGCGAGGGCGACGGTGATGGACTCCGCATCCGGGGTCACCTCACGTACCAGCTCCTGAGCCCGCGGAAGGGTTTGAACCGGTGCCGTCGGCGAAGTGCCGTCCGCGGCATCGTCGCCGTGCGGCGCGACGTAGACCGTGATCGGGTCTGCCGCGTGTGCAGGTACGGCGACGAGTGTCGAAAGTACGAGCGCCGCGAGACCGACGCCGGCTGCGATGCGCGATCCGCTGCCGCCGCGTGGGGCGCGCAACCGCGTGGACTCTATCTCTGACATGCCATGAACTCCTCTGTTCATCGGTTGGTGTGGGTGTGCTGGGTCGCGTTTCGCAGAGAATGCTGGGGTAGAGCCTCAGGCAGTCAGGTCACATGCGCCCGCTCTCGTCGTCAGATGTCGGGGTCGGCTGCTTAGTGGGCCCCGACGGGCAACCGCACGCCTGGCGGCTCCACGAGGGTGAACTCGACGAGGGTCACGTTGCCGGCGATGTCGAAGACCTTCAGCTGATTCGGGCCGAGCACGCCGCCGAAGGCTCCGGCGACGACATGGTTGAGGTCCGACCACACGTTGTCGTCGAGATCCTTGGCCGTGCCGTTGAGCTCGACACGATCGATCTTGCCCGGGTCGTGCAGTTTGAAGCTGACCTTCGCGTAGCCATCGCCATCGCCAACCGTGAACTCGCTGCCGCCCTTGATGCTGACCGTCGGCGGCGTCGAGTCGATCGTGAACGGCGCCTGCCCGGTGCGCGAGATGTTGCCGGCGAGATCCTGCGCATTGAACTTCACCGTGTAGTCACCGTCGGGCAGATCCACCGTCGCCGTGTGGGTGCCGGATGCGGCCCCATCGGGCACGGCCGACTGCGTCGACCGGACCAGGGTCGATCCCTGATAGATGTTCGCGACGATCCGCCGCAACCCGACGTCGTCGGTCGCGTCAACCCGAACGGCGAGCTGCGGGAACGGTCCCCCCGTGGATGGCGAAACAAGGAGCGCCTCTGGTCTCACCACGTCCGGCTCCTCGCCGGGCTCCTCAGGTCCGAAGATCTGCACCTCTGCGAGGTGGAGGGCGACGGAGGTTCCCGAGTTGATGCCGGTCAACTGCACGCGGACGAACCTGCCGGTGCGGTCGATGTCGAACTCGGCCGACGGCATGGGTGCGGCCTCGTGATAGAAGGCGGCCACTCCCGGTTGGGCGAGGACCTCGTCCAGCGATCCTGAGACGAACGGAGCGTCGGACACCAGTACGTAGAATTCCTTCGTGCGCTGAGCGGGAACCGGATTGGTGCGGTTCCAGATCACGATCTCGTCGATGTCACGGATCTCCCCCAGGTCGACCTCCCACCAGGGTTGATCCTCGAAGTCCGTGTGACTGTGGGAGTCCACCTCGTCGGTGTTCCCATCGATCGCGCGCTCGGGGACTCCACCGAATCGTGTCGAGGACTGCGAGGCCGTGCCGGTGTAGACAGGACGATCGTCGGTCGCGCTCTCGTCTGGAAGGAGGCGCACTGTCGTCGCTCCCTCACTTTCGCGGCCGTCTGACGAGACCGCGGTCACTCGAAGAGTCATCTGCTCGATCTGATCGAGATCATCGGCCCGGTAGGTGAACTCGGCGTCCTCGACATCCGACGCCACCAGTTCGTACTCCGGCGCACTGCCGACCGCCCGGTACAGCCGATAGGACGCCGCATCCGTCGACGCATTCCATGCCAGCTCAACCTCATCGCGCTGATCCTCGATGATCGCGAGATCTGCGGGTGCTCCGAGCGGATCGACCGCCGGGATGCCGGTGATGAGGATCGACTGACCCTCGGTCGTCTCGATCGCGACGAGGTCCTGACCGTCCGGCACCGCATCGACCGGTTCGCCGTCCACGGTCACCACCGCGTCGGCGATGTTCGGGTAGCTGAGCTTGGCAGTCCCCCCCGACTTCGCGAGCACGCTGATGCGATCCGCGTGACCGTTCGACCACGCGGCGGACACTTCGAAGTTCCCCCGTGCGAGCATCCCCTCGAAGCTGCCGTCAGCCCATTCATCGGGGATGGCCGGCAGCGGGGAGATGATGTCGTGGTGGCTCTGCAGCAGCATGTCGGCCACCCCCGCTGTCGCGCCGTAGTTGCCGTCCGCCTGGAACAGGACTCCGGTCAGCCGATGGTTGTTGAACAGGTTGTGCATGAGGTGGTTCTGCAGCAGGTCCTGGTAGTAGGAATAGGCCTGGGCGCCGTCGTGCACCTTTGCCCACAGGCTGATGCGCTTGGCCTGCGCCCAGCCGATGCCGCTCTCGCCGCCACGTCCTTCGAGAGTGACCTCTGCGGCATCCAGCCAGGCAGGAGTCAGCGTCGAGATCAGCTGTCCGGGCGACATGCCCAGAAGGTGGGAGATGTGGCGGTGTCCCGGATCACCGAGCTCGCCGTAGTACTCCTCCTGGCGGAACTCCTTGATCTGGCCCGACGTGCCCACCTGGATCGGATCGAGGAGGGGGAGTTGACTCTCGAGCGTCGAGAGCCGCGGATCGGAGCGTCCGAGTATCTCGGCCGCCTTGAGCGTGTTGAGATGGGTCTCGTAGATCATCTGCTGATCGAAGGTGGTGCCGACCGTGTTGCGAGGCAACTGCTCGGGAGATGACGAGGGGTTCGCAAGGAGCAGTCCGTCCTGCTCCTGCACGAAGCGCGACAGGAAGTTCGCCTGCCCGTAGATCGCCGGGTACACGACATCTTCGAGCAGCCCTTCGTCACGCGTGTAGTCGAAGTAGTCCCAGAACATGAGGCCGATCCAGCCGCCGGTCCCGAAGCCTGCAACGGCCGACTTGCCGGGGATGTCGTAGGGAGCGGTCCAGAACGGTCCCGACCAGCCGTTGTCACCGTCGGGGTCGAGCTCGGACGGGTTGTACAGATCGATGTACTCGGTCGCGTACGCCTGTTGACGCGGCACGAACGCCTCGAAGAAGTCGGTGTAAGACTCGAAGAGCTCGGGCATGTTCGTGGGGAACGCCGGCGAGTACGCCATCTGGAGGTTGAGGTCGTGCAGGTAGCGCGAGCCCCACGGCGGGTTTTCATAGACGTTCCAGATTCCCTGCAGGGTGGGTGGCAGAGTGCCCGCACGTGAGGACGAGATCAGCATGTACCGCCCGAACTGGAACGCGAGCTCTTCCAGGTAAGGGCTGGGCGTGCCCGAACGGTAAGCGTCGATGAGGTCGTCGGTCGGGACGGTCGGCTCTTCGCCGCCGATGTCGAAGCTCATGCGCTCGTACAGCTCGAGGTAGTCGGCCTGGTGCGCGGCGAGCAGCTCGTCGTAGGTCTTCGCGGATGCGTCGGCGAGAGACGCGGTCACCTCGTCATGCGGATGCGGGAATCCGGCGAGCTTGGCGAGCCGATCCTCGGTCAGCACGACCTGGGGATCGAACTCGTAGTTGGTACCGAGGGTGAAGAGGATCGTCGCGCTGTCGGCGTTCGAGACGGTGATCGTCCCGTTGCCGTCGTCATTGTGGGCCTCGAGCGTGCCCCCTTGCGGGATCACCTTGAACTGACCCTCGAACTCGATCCCGTACCACTCCATCGTCCCGGACATCGTGATGGTGTCGTCGACGGCGACCACCGTTCCGCTCTTTCCGCGGCCGTCTCCGGGGCTGTCGCGGTACTCACGAAGGAACGGAATGGTGGGGCGAAGCGTGAATGAGAGCTCGCCCGCTTCGGATACACCCAGACGCATGGCCAGCACCTTGTCGGGATAACTGGTGAAGTACTCCCTCGTGAACTCGCTGCCCCCGTGTACGTACCTCACCCGGGCAACCCCCTCGTCCAAGACGAGTTCCCGCATGTAGTCGGCCACGCCGGCGTGTCCGAAGTCGAGGTTGATCTCGGCGAAGCTGTTGAGCCCTCCGGGACGCTGCCCGCCACCCTCGATGGAGTCATAGAGACTGTTCTCGGTGACCTGGAGTCTCTCGGTCTCGGTCCCGCCGAACACATTGACACCCATGTAGCCGTTGCCGAGCGCCAGAGAGCGATCGGCCCAGCCCCCGTTGTCATCCGGAGCCGGTTCGTCATACCAGAGGCGGTGCTGTGGGGCACCTTCCGCCACAGCCTCCTCGGAACTCTCGGCCGATGCCGCGGGCACGGCGACGAGAGCCGTCCCGATCAGAGACAGCGCGGTGCCGACGGATACCAGAGTGCGGATGCCTGCTCGCACAGTTCCTCCTTGAGCTGTGGGAAAGGTCGGATGTTTGATCCAGATACATCCGATGTTCGGCATCATTAGAGCGTTAATCGATGCTCAAGTCAACCTATGGGTTCATCTACATCCCATGTCTGATAGAACCTATGGGCTGTTCTCGCCGTAGCATCGGGTGGTCGGCGCACGGACGATAGGAGTTATGTGCGATCGACCGATACTCTGCGTGGCTCGTGCCGCGCCACAGCTCCCTATGTGTCGTAGCATCCCCTGCTTGTTGCCAGAAGGTGCTGGGATCGAATGCCGGCACGGTCGACCCGCCTCGATCTTGCGTGCCGAGCGCACGCCTCAGGAATGGTCGCGAGTCACCTTTCGCCGACGTCCTCCCAGCTCACCGAGATCGACACACCCGTCAGGGACGCTCCGGCCTGATGCGCCGGGCTCGCCCCGCGCGGGATGAGCGCACAGCAGTCAGGGGCGGAAGATGAGGGATCGGATCGGGCTTGAAGCGGTCTGAGCGTTCAGCTCGGACACGAGCGGCGGCCGCCACCACCTCCTCGTGTGTCGGGAATCGATCGATACTCCGCGGCGCGCCGCGCACCCACACCACCTCGAAGTCACCTTCGGGAGTCCGTTCGACGTACGCGACGACCTTGAGGGGGTGATCGTCGTCGACGCTCTCATCACAGAGACGCCACGAACCTTCCGCGATCTCGTGGAGCGTGAACCCCTGCTGCCCTGCACTCATCGACGCCTCCTTCGGTCGTGATTCATGGATCACTGTGTGCCCTGAGCCGCCCATCGACGAAACCCTTGACAAAGCGCTCGATCAGCGTCCCGAGCGGCCTCGATCGGCTGTATCCGTTCGCCAGGGGTCGACATGGTCCCGCAACTCCAGATCATTAGCACTCAGCACCCGAGAGCGCAAGGGCCATCACGATCGCCTGCCTGCCGTTTACCTTCATCTCGTGCGCACCGGTCCTCGCCCGGTGCGCCCTCCCCCACCACGCGTGACCTCACACAAGGAGCGCAACCCATGGCTCTTCTCGCGTCGCACAATCCCCGCTGGACCGTCGCATGGCGCTGAACCTCATCGATCCGAAGGACTGGACCCCCAGCGTGTTCGTCGAATCACTGGACCAACCCCTATCCCTTCACCCCTTC
The DNA here is from genome assembly GCF_042677105.1 of Microbacterium koreense. NCBI lineage: Bacteria > Bacillati > Actinomycetota > Actinomycetes > Micrococcales > Microbacteriaceae > Microbacterium > Microbacterium koreense. Next base: position 840,324 of record NZ_JBHTIM010000001.1, on the reverse strand, counting down.
GGCGCGCGACAGGGCGACGCCGCCTGGTACGCCCTCCAGACCGCCGGCGCGGTTCCGCTTCTCGGAACTCACGTCGGTGCGACGATCGATTGGGCGGTCGAAGCATCACGCCGGGCCCCACTGCCGGGCTTCGGCCGTACGGCCGAAGCGTGGGAGGTACTCGCATCCGCTGCCGTTGCAGACGTTTCTGCAGCTCGGGCCATGGAACCCCACCTCGACGCGCGTTCGATCATCACCCAGGCCGGCATCGACGGCTACGACGTTGACCTCGATGCGATCAACGCTGACGATGACTCCTCGTGGGGCGTCTACGCCGCAGAAGGCGCACGGCTCGAGGCACGTCCGACCGACGAAGGCTGGGTGCTCAGCGGCACCAAGAACTGGTGCTCCCTCGCGGATGATCTGAGCCACGCTCTTGTCACCGCATGGACCGGCGCAGAAACTCGGCGGCTGTTCGCGATCGATCTCAAGTGTTCCGGCGTGCACGCCCACCGAGGTCCTTGGCACGCTCGCGGGTTGAGTCGCATCGTGAGCGCGCCCGTCGACTTCGACGACGTACCGGCGACTCCCGTCGGCCCCGACGGGTGGTACCTGCAGCGGCCGGGATTCGCGTGGGGCGGCATGGGTGTGGCCGCGGTGTGGTGGGGCGCCACCGCCCCCCTCGTGCGCGCCGTCGTCGACAGGGCCGCATCCGAGGGTGCCGATCAGATCGCCGCGATGTATGCCGGTGCGGCCGACACGGCGTTCTGGTCGCTTCGCTCGGTGCTCGCCGAAGCCGCGCACGCCGTCGACGCCGGCGTCACGGGTCGCGACCTGAGGATCACGGCGGAGCGCGTCCGAGCCATCGCCGCATCGACCGTGGAAGAGGTGATCCGAATCTCCGATCACGCGCTCGGACCCGGGCCCCTGACCACCGATGAGAAGCACGCCCGTCGCGTCTCTGATCTGCGGATCTACGTTCGTCAGCACCACGCCGAACGTGACCTCGCCCGACTGGGCTCGCTCTTGGCCCGACGATGAGCGTCGTGTTCGACCACCGCGAGCCCGGTACCTCCGAGCAGACGTGGACGGAGGCAGCACCATGGCAAGACGCAGCGGCGATGCCCTTCGTCGTCGACAGGCTCCTGGTGATCGCCGCGCACCCCGACGACGAGACTCTCGCGGCATCCGGGCTCATCGCCGCGGCTCACTCGGCAGGCGTCGCCACGTCGGTGCTCATCCTCACCGATGGGCAATCCGCATCCGGGGGCGAAGCGCGCTCGCTCGCCGTCCAGCGCCGTATCGAATCGATCGAGGCCCTCGCGGAGCTCACCGACGGCGCGCCGGTACAGTTCGCGGGGCTCGTCGATGGCACGCTCCGCGAAAACCGGTCTCTCGTCCGCCGGGCCATCACCGACGCACTCAGCGAGGTGGACGCGACCGACATCGTCATCGTCGCCCCCTGGTGGGGCGACGGTCACCGCGACCATCGCATCGCCGGCGAGGTCGCGCGCGAGTTCGTGGGCCCGGGGGTGCGGGTGTTCGGTTACCCGCTCTGGCTGTGGCATTGGGGAGACCCACGGGCGATCGACACCGAGGGGTGGCACATGCTGCCACTCGACGAGCGTGCACGCGACGCCAAGCGCCGGGCGATCGATCGACACCGCTCGCAGATCACGGGCGACAAGCCGATCATCCACTCCCGCATGAGGGCGCACTTCGAGCGCCCGTTCGAGATCTTCATCGCCGCCGAGCCGGGCGCGGATCCCGATGAACCACCCGGGCCGGACTGGTTCACAGACTTCTACGCCCGGCACGACGATCCGTGGGGTTTCGAGACTCGCTGGTACGAGCACCGAAAGCGCGATGTGCTCCTGGCGACACTGCCCGACCGACGCTACCGTCGCGCGCTCGAACTCGGCTGCGCGACGGGGCTCACCACCGCGCGCCTGGCGGCACGCTGCGACGAGGTGGCCGCCGTTGATGTCGTCGAGGATGCGCTCAAGCGAGCCCGCGCCCACGTCGCCGAGCATGCCCCCGAGTCCGACGTCGAGTTCCTGCGATTGCAGACCCCGGCGCAGTGGCCCGACGGCGAGTACGACCTCATCGTGCTGTCCGAACTGGCGTACTACTGGACGCGCGATGAGTTGGCGGCCGCGCCGCGCAAGATGGATGCCGCGCTCAGCGAAGACGGCGTGGTCGTCGCCTGCCACTGGCGGCATCCCATCCGGGGTTGCGCGATGACCGGCGACGATGTGCATCGCGCTCTCGCGCGACACCCGGGGTGGGTACGCCGCATCCGGCACATCGAAGACGACTTCGTTCTGGACGTGTTCCGCAAGCGTTCCGACGGGATCGAAACATGACGACGCGTGCCACGATCAGCGCGGTCGGAGTCGTGGTTCCGGTCCACAACGAGGAAGCACTGCTCGGCGCGTGCCTGGGCGCTCTCACTCGCGCTGTCGCGGCGGTACCCGCGCACGTCGCCGTGGAGGTCGCCGTCGTCCTCGACGCCTGCGCCGACGGATCGGCCGAGATCGCCGAGAGGGCGGGGTTCCCGACCATCGCGGTGGAAGGCCGGTGCGTCGGTCGGGCCCGGCAGGTCGGCGTCGAGGCGGTGTTGCAGCAACTGACGGATCACCCACCTGAGGCCGTGTGGCTGGCTCATACGGACGCCGACAGCGTCGTGCCGGCGCACTGGCTCACCCACCAGCTCGATCTCGCGGCGGAGGGTGCGGATGCCGTCGTCGGCACCGTTCGGCCTGACTTTCGGGATCTCTCACCCGCCCAGGTGGACGCGTGGCATCGAACGCACACGCCGGGCGAGGCGAACGGGCATGTCCACGGAGCCAATCTCGGAATCCGAGCGAACGTGCTCGTGGCTGCGGGTGGTTTCGAGCCGATCGCCGTGCACGAAGACGTCGGTCTCGTCGAGCGGGCGCGACGCGGAGGCGCGCTCATCGTCCCTTCGGACCACGCGTGGGTGCGCACGAGCGGGCGTCAGGTGGGCCGTGCTCCCGGCGGCTACGCGCGGTACCTGCGCGAGGACCTTGAGCCACTCGCTCAGGGCTTGCTCACCTCCGGCTGAGTCAGCCGCTTGCGCAGGAAAACCTGCGCCGTGCCGTCGCCCTGGTCGACGCGCTCCGACTCGCGATAGCCCTCACGCTCGTACAGCCGGACATTGGCTTCGCTCAGCGAACCCGTGAAGAGCTCGGCGGTGTCGCATCCCCTCTCGAGGCCGCGTTCTTCGACGGCGGCGAGAAGCGCACTTCCGATGCCCTCGCCTTGCTGGTCCGGCGCGATCGAGATGCGACCGATCAAGAGCGTGACGGTGTCCGCAACTGCGCGCACCGCCCCGACGATCCGAGGCCCACGCAGCGCCACGCATCCGAGGTTGTCGTGGAGTTCGGCAGACAGTTCTTCGAGTGTCTGCGTCAGCGGGGGCATGTCGGGGTCGCCATAGATCAGGGCCTCTTGCACGAACGCCGCGCGCTGCAGCGTCAGCACTTCGCCCGCGTCCTCTTGACGGATGCCGCGGATGACGACCTCGTCGCCGGTCTCGGTCACAGACCTTTGCCTCCGGTCACCGGCAGGACGGCCCCGGACACGAAGCTCGCCGCATCCGAGGCCAGATACACATAGGCGCCGGCGAGTTCGGCCGGCTGCCCGGCACGCCCGAGCGGGGTGTCTTGACCGAATGTGGCGAGGCGTTCCGCATCCCAACCTGTTGCGGGAATCAACGGCGTCCAGATCGGTCCCGGAGCGACGGCGTTGACACGGATGCCGCGGGGGCCGAGATCCTCGGCGAGCGCTTTGACGAAGGCAACCTGGGCGGCCTTCGTCATGGCGTAGTCGATGAGACCCGGGGAGGGATTGAACGCTTGGATCGACGAGGTGACGATGATCGAGGCACCCGCGGCGAGGTGAGGGATCGCAGCGCGAGCGGTGAACATCATGCCGTAGAGGTTCGTTCCGAACACCCTGTCGAGCTCTTCGGTCTGCAGGGATTCCAGGCCCTCGCGGTCTTTCTGGTAAGCCGCGTTGAGAACGACGAGGTCAAGGCCACCGAACTCGGCGACGGTCTGCTCGACGATCCGTGCCGCGAACGATTCGTCGCGGATGTCTCCGGCGAGTGTCAACGCCCGCTGACCCGCCTTCTCGATGAGTGATCGCGTCGAGTCGGCGTCGTCCTGCTCTTCGGGCAGATGCACGATCGCGACATCCGCACCCTCGCGTGCGAAGGCGATCGCGACGGCTCGCCCGATGCCTGAGTCGCCCCCGGTGATCAGCGCACGCCGTCCGGCCAGTTTCCCCGAGCCGCGGTAGCTGTCCTCACCGTGATCGGGGCGCGGATCCGTGTCACGGATCAGCCCCGGCTGCTGCTGTTCCTGTGCCGGGAATCCGTCGTCGCGATAGGCGTGGCGCGGATCTTCGATGGGGTCGCTCATTCCGTCTCCTTCGCTCGGGGTGTGTGGGCCGAGAGCCACGTTAGGCATGGGCCGAGGCATGGTCACACCTCTGGCGAGACGCGCCAGAAGGTGGTATTACGAGACTTCGATCGACCGGGGTGCCCGCACATCACTTCCGCCGTGCAGGAGCACGCCCGGGCTCGACGACCGACTCGATACGGCGATCGGTGGGCTCACTCCTCCGTCGGGTCCGGAACGGATCTCTCTGCGATACGTGCGCCGACGCCCAACTGATCGAGTAACACGGTGAGCACGGCTCCGGCACGGTCGACATCCGCCACCGTCACGTGCTGGAGGACGGAGGCGCGCAGCTCAGCACGGATCTGTCGCGCCGCGTCGATCGCCGCGCGCGCCCGCGCAGTGAGCTGAACGGACTTGCGGCGCGCATCACGGGGATCCGCGACGGTTTCGACGTACCCCGACCCCGCAAGTTCTGCGACGGTCTTCGACATCGCTTGTTGCGTCACGTCGAGCGTCCTCGCCAGGTCCGAAATGGAGTGTGGTTCGACTTGGAGTCGCTGGAAGACATACCCGTGTCTGGTACTCAGGCCGACGAATCCCCGCTCGCGGAGCCGATCTCGGACGTGCGCGCCGAGGGCACCTCCCGCCAACGACACGAGGGACAACACATCGACATCACTCATAAGCACAACTATAGTTGTGCTTATGGATGATGACGCCTCCACCGCCGCGGCCATCCGCGCCTACTTCGCAACGGTCGCCGACCTTGACTCGACCGAAGCGGAACTTCGCGCGCTCCTCGACCCCGACGCCACGTTCCGCGAGTTGCCCAACGCCATCGCGCCGAACGGTCACGTGCGGGATGTCGAGGAGACGATCGCGGGGTTCCTCGCCGGCAAGTCCCGACTCTCCACGCAGGAGATCGATATCGACGAATTGCTCGTTTCGGGCGACCGCGCTGCGGTGCGATCGACGTGGCGAGGAACGATCGCCGGAACCGCGATCGTGGCGCACATGGCTGGATTCGTCACCGTGCGCGACGGAAGAATCCTGGCGCACGACACCTACGACTGCTACGAACCGTTCACTCTTTGAGGGTGAACGGCCCCTGATCCTGGCGGTCATCGCGCTGGGATCGCCGCACGTGACTGCGCGCGTGCGCGATGGCCGCGTCCAAATCGATGAACAGATGATTGGGATGACGCAGCGCGCCCACCACACCGACCGCGCGGAAGAGGTCCTCGTGTGAGCGCTGGACACCCTTGACCAGCACCGTCACACCACGGCGCTCCAACGCTTCGACGATGTCGACGAGCAAGCGTGCGCCCGTGGCGTCCACCTGACCCATCCGTGACAGCCGCAGAACCACGACCTCGACCCCGTCCAGACTCATCACTTCGTCGAAGACGCGATCGGCCGAGACGAAGATCAGCGGTCCGTCCACGCGCACGACCGCGATGCGCTCGTCTCCGTCGATCACCTCACCGGTGATCGACTCCCGCTTCACACCCGTCGAACGAGCGAGGGAGCGCAACGCGAACAGGCCCGCGAAGGCGACGCCTATCAACACCGCCACGATCAGGTCGAACGAGACCGTCACCACGGCGGTGAGCACGAAAGCTGCCGCGTCGGCACGAGTGGAGCGCAGGATCGACCGGACGGTCGCACGGTGCACCATACGCCACGCCGTCAGCATCAGTACTCCCGACAGCGCCGCCAGAGGGATCATCCCGACAGGCCCGGACGCGACCAGCACGATCAGCAGCAGCACGAGCGCGTGTGTGAGAGCGGCCAATCGGGAACGACCCCCCGAGCGCACGTTTACCGCGGTCCGGGCGATCGCACCCGTTGCCGGCATGCCGCCGAAGAGACCCGACCCGATCGACGCGATCCCCTGACCGACCAGTTCCCGGTCCGCGTCCAGTGGCCCGGTGTCCGCGAGAGAGGCCGCCACCCGCGCAGACAACAGCGACTCGATGGCCGCCAAAGCCGCCACCGTGAGCGCGGGCCAGATCAGCGCTCCCAGCAACTCGGGATTCACTGTCGGCAACATCGGCGCCGGTAGCGTGCTCGGCAGAGCCCCGATCACCGCCAACGGCGTCGGGAGCATGAGCACCAGCAGTGTCGCCACGACGATCCCGACGAGAGAGCCTGGGATCGACCGGTGGACTCGCGGAGCCAGCAACATGCACGCCACAACGACCAGCGCCGCTGCGACCGCCCACGGCACGTAGGACCAGTCCGCGGCGGCGACCGCCTCGGCCGCGGCGACGACCGCATTCGAACTGTGCTCGGAGGCACCCGCGGGTGTCGCTGTGGTCAGCGCCGGGATCTGCTGCAGAAAGATGATGACGGCGATCCCCAGGGTGAATCCTTCGATCACCGGCCACGGGATCACACTCACCGCCCGACCGAGCCGCAGCATCCCCGCGCCCAGCACGATCATCCCGGCGAGGATGGTCACCAGCGCCACCGCACCGACCCCGTGACTGGCCACGATCGGCAACAGCACGACCACCATCGCCCCGGTCGGTCCCGATACCTGCACGTTGGAACCGCCGAAGACCGCAGCGAGGATCCCCGCGACGATCGCGGTGACGAGCCCCGCCTCCGCGCTCACCCCTGAACTGACGCCGAACCCCAGCGCCAACGGCAGGGCGACGATTCCGACGGTGACTCCGGCAACCAGATCCCCGCGCCAGGTACGCGGCAGCATCCGGTAGTCGCCGGCACCCGGCAGCAGACGCCGTGCGTGACGCAGCGCCCGAAGCGCGACCCCGCGCGCAGTCATCGTGACGTCCCACCGATGTCGGGGAGGGCAGCCGCCCGCGCCAACCGGTCCTGGTCGTCGCGCAGGATCTCGTACAACAGTTGCCGTGCGACCATCAGCATGTCGGCCGTCACAGGATGCGCGAGCCGATAGAACACATTGCTGCCACGGCGCTCGGACACCACGAGCCGATGGCGTCGAAGTACTGCCAGGTGCTGCGAGAGGTGCGAGGGCTCGAGCGCTGTCTCGGCGAGCATCTGCGCGACGCTCACCTCTGCAGACTCGGACAACAGCTCCAAGATCCGGATGCGGAACGGATGCGCCAGGCCCTTGAACAGGTTCGCTTTCACCTCGTAGAGGGGACGATCTGCGTCACTTAGCGGCATGATGAAAACATCATATCGCGCGCGTCGAGTCCCGCCGGCACAGCCCCGACCGGCGTCCTGACGCGTCACCCCGGCTTCGGCAGGGGCGTCACGCTCGCTCAGTCACGGTCCGCGGTGGCCGCACGATCCGGCTGCTGCTCGGCATCCGCCGATTCGACGGGCAACAGGAGCGCGCCCACGAAGAAGCAGACGGCGCCCAGGAGCGTTCCTGAGTTCACGAGAGTGATGTTCGCGATCTCGCCGGTGAGAGGAAGATAACGCGCGCCCACCGCGGCCAGCCCGAAGGCGACGGAACCCGCGAGATTCGCGAGCGCGATCCACCACCCGATGTCGCCTCGCGGACGGCGCCAGATCCGCGGGCACACCTCGACGTACGCCAGCCCACTCGCGACGAGAAAGCACACCGACCCCCACAGATCGGGTGCCCAGATGAGGTGCCTCGACTGATCCAGATCCAGGTCGCTGCGAGTGGCCGCCAATGTGCTGACGTTGAACAAGACGGTGCCGATGAGCTGCACGGCGCTCGCCCACCAGCCGAGACTCCTCGGTCGCCACGTCAGAAGCCCCCGCACCCCGCGTCGCCGCGGCGCGCTCGGGTCGATGGAGTCCGGTGCCAGTGCACACTCGCGAAACTGGAGGAACGCCGCGGTGGTGAAGAAGACCGATCCGACGAAGAACACCCAAGCGGTGATTTCGGCATCCACGTTCGTGAAGAAGACAGGGACGGATCCCAGGGCGAACAGGAAAGCGCCGACCATGAACAGTGCGCCCATCCACCAGCTCGTCGCCGCGGCGCCTCGGAGACGCGCGCGTACCCGACGCACGCGATGCCCGTCGACGTGCAACCGGTTCAGGCCCTTCCGGTGCGCGCGGGTGCTCCAGTCGAGCGTCACCCCATCGGGGCGGGTGACCGTCGCACGCGACGCAAGGCCGAACGCCCCCGACTCGTGGCTGACGCCCCAGCCCGTGGGCACCTGCAGCCCGCTCCTCACGCGGCTTCCGCTCTCTGACACGTCTGTCACGCTAGTGCGCGGCGCTCACCGCTCGCGAACCCCGACGCGGTGGACTGCCGAGCGCGCAGCACGTTCGTGCGCGAGATCCACCCACCTACCACCGCGGCGCGGGACGGCTACGGAACGACCGCGAGGCCCGTGGCCGCAGCAGCATCCTCGAAACCGCCCGCGTCGATGACCTGCAGCGCCTCGGCTTGCATGACCGAGGCGGCTTGCGCGGAGCGGTTTCCCGAGCGGCAATAGACGACGTACTCGACGTCATCGTCCAGTTCGGCGACGGCGGCGGCGAACCCCGGGTCTTGAAGGTCGATGTTCACGGCACCCTCAAGGTGCCCTTCCGAGTACTCGGCGGTCGTTCGCACGTCGACGACGACCGTCTCGTCCGTGATGGGGATCGACGGCGATGCTCCCGTCGCGCAGCCGGCGAGCGCGGCCGTGAGAACGGCCACGGTCCCGAGAGCCGCGAACCAGCGCGGGCTATGCCGCCGCATCGCCGTGTCCCGCACACCGCTGGTCGACCGGAACTCCAGCCAATGCTTCGTCGATGTGCTGGCCACATCCAGCCCAGGTCGTCTTTCCACACTGACCGCATACCGCGGGAGCGCACATGGTCATCACCTCTTTCATTCGGATCGCATTCACTATACCTCCGGGGGTATTATCGGTGCACATGAAGGCCCCGCGAGAAACACCACGGCACTCCACGATCGGCGAGTGGGTCGACGGGATCGATGAAGCGGTGATCAACGAGCGGGCGGTACGCGCATCGGCCGGCATCCTTTTCGCCGCGGGCTTTTCTGCATGGATGTGGGGCATCGCCACCGGCGACCTCCAGCCGATGCGCCTCTTCGGCATCGCCTTCGCCATCGAAATGATGCTTCGCCTGTTCATCGGCACGAGGTTCACCCCGACGCTCGCCCTCGGCGCCCTGATCACCCGTGCGCAACGTCCCGAGTGGGTCGATGCCCGACCGAAGGTTCTTGCGTGGTCGTTGGGCTTCGGGATGGCGATGCTGGGATGCCTCAGCCTCGGCTGGCTCGGCCTTCCCGCAGTCGTCGCACAGGCGATCTGCGGCGGGTGCCTCGCCCTGCTCTTCATCGAATCCGCGTTCGGCATCTGTGTCGGATGCGCGATCGCCCACCGGATCTCACGACACAAGCCACAACGGTGCGCAGGAGACACCTGCTCCTACGTGCCGCCCCCGCGCGGTCAACGCCACTCCGTCGCGGTGGGGGGAGCGCATCCGCCTACGACTTCGTGAGTTTCTGCTCCGCCATCTTGCGCAGGACGTCGAGAAGTCCGGGGACGAACTCGCCGACGGAGTCGTTGACCTTGGACAGGGCGAGCTTGCCGGTGTGCACCTGCTCGCACAGGCGCATCCAGGCCTCGCCGGTCGCGCCGGTGAGCGCGGCGGCGACGCCTGCATTGATGACGCTCCCCGCCCCCGGGATCAGCTTGAGCAGACTGGTCGCCAGGGCCCGCCCCGCCAGCTGCACGCCGACTTGCGCGAGCGCTCCCGCCGAGAGCATCGCCTTGATCTCGAGGTCGTAGATGGTGGCGATGCGCCCCATCATTCCGAGTTGGATCGGCGCCAGAATCGCGGCATCCGCGACCGGGACGGGGACGGCGGCCGCTCCGGCCGCAGCTGTCGAAGCCGCTGTGACAACGGTGCGAGCCATGTCGCGCTTCCAGGGGAGGTTGAGTCGTTGGGCGATGCGAAAGGCATCCTTCTCGTCTTCCGGCGAAAGGGCGAGGGTTTCCGCGACGAGCTCACCGAGGCCGTGCTTCGATTCCTTCCCGTGCTTGTTGCGGGTCGAGGTCAAGATGACGCGCTGGTACGGAATGTCGATGGGCGCGCCGTTCGCGTCGACCGGATGCTGCAACCACTCGACGAACTCCTCCACCCCTTTGGGCACGGAGCGGTTGCCGGTGATCGGGTTGCGTGCGCCCCACTCGACCTTCGTCACGACGAGGATGACGGGCAGCCCCTCGGCATCGAGCTCCCGGATCATCTCGATGTCGGCGTTGGTCAGGCGGTCGTCGGTCGCCTTGACGCAGTACCAGACCACGGCGATCTGTCGGTCAGCCGAGTGGGTGGCGATCGTCTGCAGGTGCGCCTTCAGCTGCGCGCGCGGAGGGAGCGGAGAACCGATCTCGAACCCTTCGACATCCCAGATGCCGAGCGACTGATCGTGGAAGTACTCGACGCCCCGCGTGACGGGGAGGCCCTTGCCCGTCTTCGCCCAGTCACGTCCGAACACGGCATTGACGAGCGAGGACTTACCGACGCCCGACCCGCCTATGATCGCGAGGTTGAATCGTCCGTACCGCGAGCGCGCCTCCGCCGTCGCCTCGAGAAACGGTTTCTCGTCGATCTCTGGCGCACGCGAGGGCGTAGCGGATGCGGCCGGGTTCGAGTCTGCGGCATCCCCCGCCGCGCTCGTGCCGCCTTCTGGCTTGTTCGTCATTGCATTCCCACTGCTCCCTCGATGGCGCAACGATGCACTCCGGCGAATCTACCGCGCCGCGGCGAGCATGGCCGGATGAACGCCGCGCCGCGTCAGCCTGCGGGTTCGGCCATCAACGCGCCAGGCGATCCCGCAACGACCTCAGCGCCGCCGTCGTGCTGGCAGCGATCACGTCTTGCGGCGTGCCCGCGAAGTGGTGGGTACTGACGGATGTGTGATCCCTCCCGGCGACGGCGATCTGCACCTCGCCGACGGGGTGTTCGTCCACAGGCTCGGGGCCGCCGACCCCTGTCAGCGCGACACACAGGTCAGCCGCAAGTGCGCGGCGACCGGATTCGGCGAGAAGCACGGCACAACGGGGCGTGTAGGGGTCGATGTCGTCCGGAAGCCCGAGCAGCCCTCGCTTCGTGTCCAGGTGGTACGCCACGACGCAGCCGCGATACCACTCGGAGGCGTTGTCGCCGCGCCCCAGTTCGACCGAGACGGCGCCGCTCGTCAACGACTCCACCGCCCCGACCGTGTGGCCTCGTGCACCACACTCCCGCGCGATCTGCGCAACGAGGTCTTCGACGTCCATCTCTACTCAGCCTCCGGCGCCTTCGCGCGCCGACGTGGGGTCGCCTGGTCGCACGCGTGCGTCAGGCCGGATGTCGATGCGTGTCACCCCATCGTGCTCGGTGACGTCGACCCGCGGGTCGGCATCCGATTCCACCGCATCCGGCGCGGAAAGCAACTGATCGCGGCGCTTTTCCCGCTCGCTCATCGCCTCGACCGAGTCGTTGGTTTCGTCACTCATGACCACAAGCTAGACGCGTCCACGGTCTGACCGCACACCCTGGCGAAAGCGCGCGGGGGGTGCTATCGGGTTGGTCGCACAGGGCGTCGGAGGACCAGTGGCATGCACGGCGAGGCGGGTCCGCAGGCAGTTACCTCGACGCCGCTGCAGCTCGGCCTGCCGAGCTCGCCCGGTGGGTGATCACAGTGGCGAGGTGTCCGGCGGGACGGTCACTGGCCCGCGTCAGTCTCGCCGGGCGACGATCGTGTACGTGCACGGGATGAGGTTGCGCTCGGCCTCTGGCCACGCGAAGCCGTGCGGCACCTCGACCATGCGAGAGCTGAACTGCCACGGAATCGTCGTCCCTTCATCGAAGTGAAGGATCCGCAAACCCGCCCGCAGCAGCGCACCGAAGATCTCGGACAACGAGTGCGGCCACTCGTACGTGCGGGTGTTCACCAGAGTGCCCTCGCCGGCGTAGCTCGACTCCTGATCCCACTCCAACGCCCGCCCGTCTCCGAAGTAGGCGTACCGCGTCGTGAGCGTCTCAGAGAACTCGTCGAGCGCGAACAGCGCGGGGTGCCCGTCGCGAATGTAGAACGTCCCCCCGGGGCGTAGGAGCGCGACGATCTGCGTCGCCCAGCGATCCAGGTCGTGCAACCACCCGATCGTGCCGATGCTGGTGTAGACGACGTCGAACTCGCCGGTCACGGCTGCGCGAGCGTCGAGCACGTCGGACTCGATCCAGGTCGCGTCCACGCCGAGCCGCTCCGCCAACGTCTTCGCGGCGCGAAGTGCCGGCGCCGAGAAGTCGACGCCCGTCACCCGGGCGCCAGCCCGCGCGAGGGAGACCGTGTCAGTACCGATGTGACATTGGAGATGGCAGAGATCACGTCCCCGAAGACTCTGAGCAGGCAAGAACGGCAAGAGCGCAACGAGGTCGTCCGCGACGACGTCGCTCACGTACTCAGGGTCGTCGAACTTCTGAAGCTCGTACCCCTCGACATGCATGGGTACACGCTCGTTCCAGTTCCTGAGGTTGGTCTCCCGCGCTGAAGCCCAGTCGATCTCGACCCTGTTCTCGTCCACAGAGAAACCCTAGCGAGCCGCTCCTTGGCGCGCCCGCCCGCCGGCGCCGCGCGCGAGCCCATCGCCGCCATCCCGGCCCGGCCGCCCGCGATCCGTTTGTGCGGAGTACGGGTTGCTCCCGAGGAGCGCGATGCGGCTCTTTCTCCGCACAACCGTTCAAAGATTCCTAGGGCGAGTACTCAGCGCTCCCTGAGGCGAGCTCACCTTCATCCCAGCGAGACCTGCACTTGATGGTGAGAATCGCCTGCCGCAGCTGATTCTCGAGGCCAAGACAAGATTCTCGGTGCCACGAGCGGGAGCGCACGGGGTGGGGCACACAAGCACACGGCTCGACACGGCACGGCACGGCACAGCACGACCGGTCGGATGCCAGGCGCACATGGCGGCGCGGTGCCAGACGACAGCGTGCCCCCGGGCCCGGTGACCCTGTGGAATCCCCCCTGTCCAGATACCTGATATGGTTGGTATGCCCGATCGGGCCTCTCTTCTTGTTCTCGCGACGCCCTCAACGCACCAGCGCAGGTTGACGTCATATCCGCGGACCTTCTGAGTCCCTGGCTGTCGCACTCTTCGAAAGTTTTCTTGTCTTCTTCATCCGCTGCACTCGCGGCCCCTCTCTTCACGCCTGCTCGCTCCCTTGCCTGGGCGCAAGCAGATGAGCACGTCCACGTCGCCACCCTCGCCGGCGAGTACGCCGGTTTCGTCGCTGCGGTCGACGGCGTCTACGAAGCCCACGGCGCACGCGGTGAGCACCTCGGTGTTCATGCGACGTCGCCGCTCGCCCGTTCTGCCGTCGAAAGCGTCGCTGCACCTCGCACGCGATCGGCGACGACAGGCCCCACCCGTCGCGGTCTCACACGGAGGCCGCACAACCTCGTCCGCTCTCGCGGCCGACTCACGAAAAGGAAGAACACGATGGCCACTGGCACCGTGAAATGGTTCAACGCCGACAAGGGATATGGGTTCATCGCCCCCGACGACGGCTCCGCCGACCTGTTCGCGCACTACAGCGCGATCGCCGGCAACGGCTTCAAGGAGCTGAACGACGACCAGAAGGTCGAGTTCGACGCCGAGCGCGGCCCCAAGGGCATGCAGGCGGCGAACATCCGCCTCATCTGATCACGATCCCAGGTGCCGGTCTTTCCTGACCGGCACCTGGGAGTCATGACGCATTCCGCATCGCGGATATGGGACCGCGTAGCGTGAGAGACAGCGTTCGGCGACCGCCGTTGGCTTCATCGGCCAACACGGTCCCGATCGAAACACAGGTAGGACTATCTCCTCCACCGTCGAGTCCCGTCTCGGACCACTTCGACAGACGTACGCGCGAACGGAAGACTTCCCACCGATCGCTCGCGCCTACACCGACATCTCGCAGGTTGTGCGCGAGAGCGGATTGCTCCGCCGCACCCACTGGTTCTATGCCCTGGTCGCTGCAGCGCTCGCGATCGCGTTCGCCGGGTGCATCGCCGGCTTCATCCTCCTCGGCGACAGCTGGTTTCAGCTCCTGATCGCCGGCGCCCTCGGCATCCTGTTCACTCAGGTCGCGTTCCTCGCGCACGAGGCTGCTCATCGACAGATCCTCGCAAGTGGGCCGGCGAACGACACCCTGGCCCTCATCCTCGGCAACGGCGTCGTGGGAATGAGCTACTCGTGGTGGTCGACCAAGCACACCCGCCATCACTCCAACCCGAACCGGGTCGGCAAGGATCCGGACATCGACGTCGACACCATCTCGTTCTTGGATGCCGATGCCGCCCAGGCTCGAGGACTCCGGCGGGCGATCACCCGCCATCAGGGGTGGCTCTTCTTTCCCCTCCTCACCCTTGAAGGCCTGAACCTCCACGCCCTGGCCTTCCGTCATGTGGTCCGACGCGCACCGGTCAAGAACCGCGCATGGGAGATCGCACTCCTGCTCGCGCGCTTTGCCCTGGTTCTGACGCCCGTGTTCCTTTTTCTCCCGATCGGGATGGCGTTCGCGTTCCTCGGAGTCCAAATGGCGGTGTTCGGCGTGTACATGGGCGCCTCCTTCGCCCCGAATCACAAGGGGATGCCGGTGATCGCCCCCGACGCCAGGCTCGACTTCTTCAGCAAGCAGGTGCGCACATCCCGGAACATCTCGGGCGGATGGTGGGCCACCTGGCTCATGGGCGGCCTCAACTACCAGGTCGAACACCACCTGTTCCCGAACATGCCCCGCCCGCACCTCTCTCGCGCGCGCAGCATCGTCCGCGAGCATTGCCGCACGCTGGGAGTCGGCTACACCGAGACGACCCTCTGGCGTTCCTACGGCATCGTCATCGCCTACCTCAATCGCGTCGGACTCGCTGCTCGCGATCCCTTCGACTGCCCCGTGTCCGCGACGTACCGCAGAGTCTGATGGCCGCGAGGGTCGCTTCGGTCGGTCGACACGCGCACCTGGTCACGAAGCTGGACGCACGTACATGTGCCGCGCCTAGAGTCCGAGAATGAACACCACCCCAGCACGTCGAGACCACGCACCGACCGAGACGACAGCGGGCCACGGTCAGAACCGGAACGGCGCAGAGGTGACGGAGCAGAACTCCGATCGGGATAGCACCGCCCGGTCCCAGAAGCCGAGTCCGGTCGCCTCGCATCCGCCCCACTGACCCCACGCGCAGGCTTCCGCGAAGCGTCCGCGCTATCCCGTTGGCTGCCGCTCAAGCACGGTCAACGTGGGCGGGATCCGCGAGGACGATGGTCGCGCTCTGGCCGCGCCGCTTGCGGGTCCCGCGCAGAACGACGCGCTTGTCGCCCGAGATCGTCGCGAGAACGAGCTCACCGGGCGACACGGGGCCATCGGCGATTCGGACGGCGGCTCCCGCGTCGACGCGGTCGTCGATGTCTTGCCGGGTGACCCCACGGGCGAAGGCGTGCGCGGTTGCGCCGTGCGGAATCCGTGTCAGGAAGGCATTGGGGTCACGGTCGGCAAGGAGCAACACATGGCGCCTACCGAGCCGGTCGACCAGCGTGGCGGTGAGGACGGTCAGTCGCACGTCGGGCTCGCTCGCGATGAGTACCTGAGAGAGGCCCGCGTGCTCGAGGGAGTCCACGATGTCTTCGATCGAGTCCGACATCGCAATGTGGGGGACGTCCCCGGCTGCGGTGATGGCGTCGGCGTTCGCGTGTGACGTCACCAGGAGAACGGGGATGCCCTGGCCTCGGAGGGTTCGGGCCAATTCGCCGAGCCATCGGTCATCGCCGATGATCCCGACGCCGTTGGCTGCCGGCTGGGCGACCTTCAGGGCTCGCGCGAGCGGGGTGGCGCCGAACGCGTAGATCAGCCCGGTGCCGAGGATGACTCCGAAGACGACCGGGAGGAGGAAGTCGCTGTCGATGTTCGCGGCGTCGAGCGAGACCGCGAACTGGGCTGCTGTCGCGGCCGCGACGATGCCGCGGGGATCGAGTCCGGCGATCATCACGCGGTCCCGCCACCCGAGCTTCGTTCTGATCAGGGCGAGCGCGACCGATGCCGGGCGGATCACAAGGACGAGAATCACGACCACCACGAGAGTGGGCAGTGCATACGCGAGGAGCGCGTCGATCTCGACGAGCGCGCCGAGAAGGATGAACAGGGTGCCGATGATGAGCACCTCGAGGGTGTCACCGAATCCGCGGATGCGGGAGGTCGGCACCAGCCGCTGATTCGCGGCGATGAAGCCGAGCGTGACGGTGGCGAACAAGCCTGCTTCTGAGAGCAGGACGTCGGCTACGCCGAACGCGGCGGCGGCGAACATGAGCGCGACCGCGGCTTCCATACTGTCCGGGACGAGAAACCGGGACATCACGAACACGAGCAGTGCCGCAGCGACCACGCCGATGGCAATCCCGACGCCCAGCCGCGCGGACATCTCGAGAAGGGGATGCCCGCCGTCACGTCCGGACGCAAGGACGAGGTTGAGGATGACGACACCAAGGGTGGCGCCGATCGGGTCGAGGAACGTGCCCTCCCAATTCAGGATCGAGCCGGTCGGCTTGCGGGGGCGCACGACCTTCAGCAGTGGGCCGACGACGGTGGGTCCGGACACGACGATGATCGCGCCGAGCAGGAACGCGAGGTCGGTGTCGAGGCCGAGAATCCACAGGCACGTGACGGAGGCACCGACGAAGGTGACGGCGCCGCCGATGCCGACCAGTCGCAGCACGGGGCTGCGGGCATCCCGGGGCAGATCAGACAGCCTCAGTTGCAGGCCGCTTTGGAACAGCAGGAGCGCGACGAGGAACGTGACCAGCGGGAAGAGTGTGTCGCCGAACATCTCCTGCGGCTGGACCAGTCCAAAGACGTCGCCCGCGAGCAAACCCGCGGGCAACAGCAGGAGCAGCCCGGGGAACCCGGCTCGGCGGGCGACCCACTGCGCGCCGACTCCGAGCACGACGATCGTGGTCAATCCCACGAAGATGGCGTTCTCGTCCATGCGCCTCCCTGCCCACGCCCAGGTTAGGGCCGCCGCGCCCAGGACCGCCATCCGGATCCGGCGTTGATGCCGGACACAGTTAAGGCAGGGGTTCTCAGTCGCGTTGGCGGTGGTGTCTGGTTTCAGGACTTCGTGAGCGTATGTCTCGGAACATCGTGAACCATCCCGAGAGGCGGTGATCGTGGATCCTAGGTGCCGAGGGCGCCGATGATGAGGCCTGCGATAGTGCATCCGATGAGGTGGTAGCCGCCGGTGATAGCGGCGAAGAGATAGGGCTTGGGAGTGTGTGGCGTGAGCGCGTTGGTGAGAGTTGCGGCGGCAATGGCAAGACCAACGATCGCACCAATGCCCGTGCCGATCAGCGGCCCTGTGGCCGGAATAAGCACGATGACGACCGTGATCGCAACGGCCGTGACGACAGCGCCGACCAGCGGAACGATGTAGTACGAAGTCGGGAATCTGCCCTTCGAGGCGGACCGGTCATGACCGATCGATCGATCCCAGGCGGCGCCGAAGAGGGGTGTGAACCATGCGGCGCCGAGCGCGAAGTACGCCAGTGCCGCAAGAGCGACCGCCCACCACGTGACCTCTCCGAGAGTCTGATTCATGCGCGGGACGACCGCATAGCCAGCTTCTGAGTGATCTGTGGGTCCGCGGCGAGGCGCTCATACTCGGGGGTACCAACTCCGTACAGGGCCACGCGGCCCTGCGCATCGTGATGAGTGCCCCACCCGTACCGTTTGGACAGCGCGGATGCGCGCATGCACGGCTGACCTTTCGAGAAGAAGCGGGCGCGTTCGGCCTCGAGCTCACTACCCGGTATGTCGGCGCGAATTGCAACGACGCCGAAGATGATGTCATCGGATGTCAGCGTGTACGGGCGTTCCACGATCAGCCGGTACTGCAACGCGGCGACCGTCGGGGTCGTGGTGACTGGCGGCACCTTCGGGGTGTTCGTCGGACAGTCCGGTGCGACCTGGATAAACGTGTTGTAGTAGTTCGTCGTGCTCACCCGACCAGTGTGCGTGGTCCATCGGCGGCCGGTATTGGAGAATTGCGTCACATGAGCCGCTCACGCGTCCGGACGATCGCCACATCGGAGCGATCCGGTGTTCTCACGCCAGAGAACCTTTCTCGGTTCGCTGCCGCGTGGATCCGGCCCGCGCACGATGTTCGTGCAGTGGTCGACACGTACTGGACCGTGCGTTGGAACCTTGCCGCGGAGGAGTCCGTGGATCAGCGCATCATCGACTTCCCCGCCGTCACCTTCAGTATCGAGCAGGGCGACGTGCCGGCGCCGTTCGTCGTGTCCTCACCTCACCCGAAGGCGTGGAACCGCAGGATCGTCGGCCGCGGATCTGTGTTCGCTATCCGCTTGCGTCCGGCGGGACTTGCCGTGCTCTCGGACCTGAACGCCACGGTGTTGACGCCCGAGCAGTCGCTGACAACCCAGCTCGACGCGAGAGCCCACGCGTTCGTCACGGCTGTGTCGGGAACACCTGACGAGGATCGCGCCGAACGGGCGGACGCGCTCATTCGGGAGATGATCCGCGAACGACCCCCGACCCCCACACACCTACTCGCGAACGCTGCGCTGGATGCGGTGATTTCCGATCCTCAGGTGCGGCGAGGCCGGGAGATTGCGACCGCTCTGGGCACAAGCGAGCGCACGCTGCAACGAGCGCTGCAACAAACAGTCGGACGAGGACCCAACGACGTCGCTCGACGCATCAGACTCCAGGAAGTCGTCCGCCGACTCTCGGAGCCGGGGTCAGAAATCGCTCGAATAGCGACGGAGCTTGGATACGTCGACCAAGCGCACCTCACCAACGAATTCCGAGTCGCCACCAACACCACGCCCGGCCAATACCTGCGCGACCAAAGACGCTCTCCGACGCCCGCGTAGGAGAGCCGCTCAACGATGGGCGGTCTTGGACCCCATCCCCGTCTGCTCGGGACCGACTCGTGATCCTCGCGCGCGATGTAGTCGGAATGTAATCGACGCCGCTACCTGAGGAAAGCAAAACCCCCGCGATCCCAATGTTTACAAGGGATCTGCATGTTTACAAGGGATCTGCGGGGGTTTTCTGTGGCGGTGACGGTGGGATTTGAACCCACGGTAGGGGGTTACCCTACACAACTTTTCGAGAGTTGCACCTTCGGCCGCTCGGACACGTCACCGCAGAAGAGTGTACGTCACACGCGCGGATGCCGCGAATCGCCCGACTGCCCGGCCTCACGGCTGCACGGCATCCCAGGGACAAAAACCTTCCACCGGCATACGGTGGACTCCGTGCCGGACACCACCACCAACCAGCGCCTCGTGCTGTCGATCGCCGTACTGGCATCGTTCGTCGCGTTCCTCGACGGCACGGTCGTGAACGTCGCGCTCCCGGCGATCCGCAACGAGCTCGGCGGGGGCCTCTCGACGCAGCAGTGGGTGGTCGACTCCTACCTCATCACGCTCGGCGCGTTGATTCTCGTCGCGGGGTCGGTGAGCGATGCGTACGGGCGGATGCTGGTGCTCCGAATCGGACTCATCGGGTTCGGCATCGCCTCGGTCGCGATCGCAGCGGCGCCCACCGCTGAGTTCCTGATCGTCGCCCGAGCTCTGCAAGGAGCCGCGGGGGCGTTCCTCGTCCCCAGTTCGCTCGCGCTCATCACATCGACGTTCCACGGGCCGGCACAGGCGCGGGCGATCGGAACCTGGACCGCGCTCACGACCGGCGCGATGGTCGTCGGCCCCGTTGCCGGCGGCCTTTTCACCGACTACCTTTCGTGGCGCTTCGCCTTCCTCGTGAACGTGCTGCCGATCGGCGTGGCCCTCTGGTTGATGGTCCGCGCGAACGTGCGCGACATCCGCCGACCAGACGCCTCGATCGACTGGCTCGGCGCGATCATGTGCACGCTCGGGCTCGGAGCCATGGTGTTCGCGCTCATCGAGCAACCGAATCTCGGATGGTCCTCGCCTGCGACCTGGGTGCCGCTCGGCGGCGGGGCGCTGCTGTTCCTGGGGTTCCTGCTGCGCCAGCGCACCGTACGCGCCCCCATCCTGCCGCTGGATCTCTTCCGCGTCCGCAACTTCTGGACCGGAAACGTCGCGACGGTCTTCGTCTACGCCGCGCTCTCGCTCAACGGATTCGTCGTCGCGGTGTACCTGCAGCAGAGCGCCGGGCTCACCGCGACCCTCGCCGGCCTGGCGAGTCTGCCCATCACGATCCTCATGATTCTGCTCAGTTCGAGGGTCGGCGACCTTGCCGGGCATTGGGGTCCGCGCGTGTTCATGACCGTCGGCCCTGTACTGATGGGCGTCGGCTCACTCCTGCTCCTCACCGTCGCCGCCGATTTCTCGTACTGGTGGC
The DNA here is from genome assembly GCF_042677105.1 of Microbacterium koreense. Taxonomy (NCBI): domain Bacteria; kingdom Bacillati; phylum Actinomycetota; class Actinomycetes; order Micrococcales; family Microbacteriaceae; genus Microbacterium; species Microbacterium koreense. The sequence continues at coordinate 819,616 of NZ_JBHTIM010000001.1, read as the reverse complement.
AGGTGTTCCCGAGCATGATCGTCTTCGGCCTCGGCCTCTCGCTCACCGTCACCCCGCTGACATCGACCATCCTCGGGTCGATCGACAGCACCCGGTCGGGTATCGCATCCGCCGTCAACAACGCCGTCTCGCGCGTGGCCGGGCTCGTCGCGATCGCCCTGCTGGCGCCGATCCTCGGCGGAGAGCTCGACCTCGAGGGGTTCCACCGCGCCGCGATCGTCACCGCCATCCTGCTCGTCGCCGGCGGCGTCGTGTCGTTTCTCGGCATCCGAAACCCCGCGCGCGAGCACGCGTGACGCTCACCAGGCGCGGACTCGTGCCCAATCGCCGACGAACGTGTGCGACCGGCATCCGCCCCTGCCAGACTGTCGACCATGGCAGCCATCGAGAACTCGAAAGTCACCATCGTCGGAGCCGGCAGCGTCGGCTCAAGCGCCGCATACGCCGCGCTCATCCGTGGATCCGCGCGCCACGTCGCCCTCTATGACATCGCCACGGAGAAGGTCGAAGCCGAAGTGCTCGACCTTGCCCACGGCACCCAGTTCACCGGGTCGAGTGACATCTCAGGTGGCAGCGACCTCTCGGTGGTCGAAGGCTCGCATGTCGTCGTCATCACGGCGGGGGCGAAGCAGCGTCCGGGGCAGACCCGCATCGAACTCGCAGGTGTGAACGCCGGGATCATGAAGTCGATGATGCCTCAGCTGCTGAGCGTCGCGCCCGATGCCGTGTATGTACTCGTGACCAACCCGTGCGACGTGCTCACGGTGCTCGCGCAAGAAGAGACGGGGCTGCCACCCGAGCGGATCTTCGCCTCGGGCACCGTGCTGGACACCTCGCGGCTGCGCTGGAAGCTCGCCGAGCGCGCCGGTGTCGCCCCGACGAGCGTCCACGCGTACATCGTCGGCGAGCACGGCGATACCGAATTCCCGCTGTGGTCGAAGGCCACGATCGGCACCGTCCCGATCCTCGATTGGGTGACGCCGCGCGGCGACCGCATGACGAAGGACGAGCTCGACCAGATCGCGATCGACGTCCGCGACGCGGCGTACAAGGTCATCCAGGGCAAGGGTGCGACCAACTACGCGATCGGCATCACGAGCGCCCGCATCATCGAGGCGATCCTCAAGGACGAGCACGCGGTCATGCCCGTCTCACCGGTGCTGCACGATTTCCACGGCGTCGACGGGGTCGCCCTGTCGGTGCCGTCGATCGTGTCGGCGAAGGGGGCGGTCCCGATCCGCGAGACGTCGTTCGACCCGCACGAGCTCGATCTGTTCCACGCATCGGCATCGGCGCTGCGCGACGTCGCGTCGTCTCTGCGGGGCTGATTCTCTGCTTCACCAATCGGATGCCGCACCCGCCCGGGTGACGGCATCCGATTCTTCCGCGGTGTCCGCGCGAGAGTGTCGCAGCCCCGGCGTACGCTGACGGAATGGCGACGCGCAGATCCACCCAGACAGCGCCGTTCAAGTGCACCGAATGCGGCTGGACGACCCTCAAGTGGGCGGGCCGGTGCGGCGAATGCCAGCAGTGGGGCACGGTCGTCGAGGCCGCTGAACCGACAGGCATCACGCGTCGAGTGGCGGCGGCTGCGCCCTCGAGCGCCGCGCTGCCGATCACGCAGATCGATACGACGGATGCTCCCCGGCGCACCACGGGCGTGGGCGAGTTCGACCGAGTGTTGGGCGGCGGTCTCGTCGCCGGCGCCGCCGTGCTGCTTTCGGGCGAACCGGGGGTCGGTAAGTCCACGTTGCTGCTCGAGGTCGCCGCGCAAGCCGCCCGCGCGGGGCGACGCGTGTTGTACGCCAGCGCCGAAGAATCGACCGCGCAAGTGCGCCTGCGCGCCGAACGCACCGGAGCACTGCACGACGGGCTCTACCTCGCGAGCGAGACCGACCTCGCGACGATCCTCGGGCACGTCGACCACGTCGAACCCGACCTGCTGATCGTCGACTCGGTGCAGACGGTGTCCTCCGCGCTGTCCGACGGGGTTGCCGGGCATCCGTCCCAGGTGCGGGAGGTGGCCTCCACACTCATCCGCGTCGCGAAGGACCGCGCCCTCCCGACGATCATCGTCGGCCACGTCACGAAAGACGGAACCGTCGCCGGCCCCCGCGTGCTCGAACATCTCGTCGACGTCGTCTGTCACTTCGAGGGCGACAGGCAAACGTCGCTGCGCTTCGTGCGCGCGCTGAAGAACCGGTTCGGCCCGACCGATGAAGTCGGATGCTTCGACATGACCGGCGCCGGCATTGCCGAGGTCCCCGACCCCAGCGCGCTGTTCCTCGGCCACGGCGACCCGCAGCCCGGCACGTGCGTCGCCATCTCGCTTGAGGGCCGGCGGGCTCTTCCCGTCGAGGTGCAGGCCTTGACGATCAAGACCGGCGCACCGAACCCGCGCCGCATCGTCAACGGCGTGGACGCGGCGCGTGTCGCGATGGTGCTGGCCGTGCTCGAACGCCGCGCCGACATCGTCACGAGCGACCAAGACGTCTACGTGTCGACCGTCGGCGGCGTGCGCTTCACCGAGCCCGCTGCCGACCTCGCGATCGCGATCGCCGTTGCCGGCGCGCTGCGCAACCAGGCGACCCCCCGCACCCTGGCCGCGGTCGGCGAGCTGAGCCTCACGGGCGAGGTCCGACCCGTGACCCAGGCGGCGCAACGCCGCTCTGAGGGAGCCCGGCTGGGCTATCGCGACGTCATCGACAACCGCTCGTGCACCCTGCGCGGAGCGCTGTCCGATGTGCGGCTGCGCGTCCGCTCCTCCCCCGGCGACGACGCCCCCGGATTCTGACCGCTCCCTGACGCGCGCCCGCCGGGGTGGTCTGCCGCATCCGTCGCGCACGCGCGCGGGCACGGCCTGCCGCATCCCGGCACACCCTCCCGCCGAGCTGTCGGCGGACCGTCGCTGCGCTGCCCGCACTCCACCCCGCACCCGCGCGCGCACCCGCCGCTCGCTCTCACTCACTGCCCGCGAGAACCGCTTCTGGCGGCGAGACTCACCCGGAGCAACCGATTCTCGCCGCCAAGAGTGAGTCTCGCGGCATCGAGGCCGGGTTCGTCGGGGCGTTGTCCCGGCTTCACTGGTCGCACATGTGCGCGTCGTGGGACCGTCGGCGCACATTCGCGACCACTGAACCTCGGGTAGGGCGCACCCGACATCCGCCTCAGGTAGGGCGCACCCGACATCCGCCTCCGGCTTCGCCGGTCGCACATGTACGGGTCGCCGGACCGTCGCCGTACATTGGCGACCTGCGAACAGGTGGACGGGAAGTGGGTACGGGGCGGGAGCAACCGTCAGCACGCGCGCGGCCCGCCCGCGGCACCGGACGCGCGCGGCCCGCCAGCGGCCGCGAGGCTACGCGTCGAGCGCGGCGATGATGTCAGCCGGGGTCGCCTGCATGGGATGCGGCCCCGCTATGTCGAGGAACACCGTCGTGATCTCGTCGCCGTGGGCCCCCAGCAGCGCGCGGAGGGCGGCTGGCGACTGCAAAGCCACAGCCGGCGGCAGCGCCTCGGGCTTGTTGGTCGCGTCGCTGAACAGCAAAAGCGCGACCTCAGCGGTGTTCGGGTCTCGGTAGGTCCAGATCTCGCCGACGTCGAGCGGGTTGTCGCGCGCACCCGGCTTCATGAGCGGAACCACCGTCGGCCCGTGCCGCAACGCGAACGCCACAGCCGCCATGTCCTGCGTCTGCAAGGCATCGGCCAGTTGGGTGTTGCGGAACTCGAGCGGTTCCTTCTTCGCGCGCTTCTTGGCCATCGCTCCAGCGTAACCGCGACCCCGCGCAACGCCGGAGGGCGGGACACCGGAGACGAATCTGGCCCCCTCGGGTCGGTCCGTTCGGACCGACCCCGAGAGGGCCGACGTCGCTCACCGATTGTCGTTCGTATGACCGGCACTCGCTGGGGGACGATTCGTTGCTGGGGGACAACGTGCCGAAGCCACGACGGGAGCTAAGAAAAGAGTATGCGCAGGCGCAACAATTTGTCTGTCCCCTTTTTGGGGGACAGACGGCACTGACTGATTCATTGCGCGACAGCGCGAATGACTCGGGGGGACCTTCAGTATAGGAGGATCTGCTTCGATCCGGCAGAGGAAACGCCGCCGATCTCGACGGTGACGTGGTACGACGCACCACCACCGGGCGCTGCCGGCCGATTGGCATCATCGCACGTGCCCACCGCCGAACGTGTACGGTCCCACACAACCGGAGTCGCGCTCTCGACGGTCTGGCCTGCGGCGAGAGTCACGACCATGTCGCTGGGCTCGGTCTGGCAGTCCGTCGATCTCCACCAGGTGTCGTTGCCGCTGGTGACGGTGAAGACCTGCGTCGTCGTCCCCACGTTGAGCGTGCAGTCCTCTTCGCCGTCGTTCGTCACGCGAATCGACAGCTGCGGCTCGACTCCCGAACCGTACGAGTCCTGGTCGGACACGGCCTCGACCAGGATGTCGTTGTGCGCGCACGCCGATGCGCTCGGGGTGGCCTCGGCATCCGTCGTCTCTTCCGGCGCGGCGGTCGCCGACGCCGCGTCGTCGCCGGGCGCGGGAAGCGAGGTCGCCGCGGCCTGTGTCTGCTCCGGTTGCGCGGAGGATGCGTCGCTCGCGCTCCCCCGCCACGGCTGGGCGATCAGCAACCAGATCACCGCGATGATCGCCAGCAGGATCAGCACGAGCACGATCCGGCGACGCCGATACACGGCGGGTGAGTGCCGTCGGCGAGGGTTCGATCCGCTCATGGTCCCAGGGTAAGCGGGTCGATGCGGGTGCCTTGCAGGGCGCGCCCGCTATGCGAGGTTCTTCAGCATCCGTGTGTTGCCGAGCGTGTTCGGTTTGACGTGCGCGAGATCGAGGAACTCGGCGATGCCCTCGTCGGGGCTGCGGACGAGCTGGGAGTACACGTCGGCGTCGACGACCTGTTCCCCGATGACAGAGAATCCTCGTCGCGCGAAGAAGTCGACCTCGAACGTCAAGCAGAACAGGCGTGTCAGTCCGAGCTCGCGCGCGTTCGCTTCGAGGCGCTCGACGATCTGTCGCCCCACACCTCGGTGCAACCAGTCATCAGCGACGATGAGAGTGCGCACCTCACCGAGGTCTTCCCACATGACGTGCAACGCCCCGCATCCGATGACCCGCCCACGTTCGTCTTCGGCGACCACGAACTGCTGGAGCGCCTCATAGAGCACCACGAGGTCTTTGCCGAGCAGGATCCGTCGCTGCACGAGGGGTTCGAGCATCGACTGGATGCCGCGCACATCGCTCGCGCGCGCGGCCCGGACGGAGAAGTCGCTCATCGCACCCACATTACGCCCGGTCCGTGCCCGAAGCCGGAGCGGGACAGGCAGGGGTGGTGGGCGGGCACACCTCGGTTCCGCGTACGATGTGGAACATCCCGGGGATCGCGCATCCGCGGACGCTGGAAGTGAGGGGGTACCGCGAGCGTGAGCGTGCTGCGGGACTATGCGGCGGCGGTGTCGCAGCCGACACTGTCGTTCGAGACGACGGATGCCGCGACCCCCTACGACGAGGTGGTCGACGCCGATGGAAGTCTGCGGCCCGCCTGGCGCACGATGGCGTCGCTCGCGTTGGGATTGACTCCCGACGAGCTGCGGCGAGTCGACGGTGAGATCATGCGGTTTCTCGCCGATGAGGGTGTCACCTATGTCAACCACGGCACCGGGTCTCAGCCCTGGCAGCTCGACCCCGTTCCTCTCGTTCTGGATGCCGCGAGCTGGGCGCGTCTGGAGGTCGGACTCGCGCAACGCGCCGAGCTGCTCAACGCGGTCCTCACCGACCTGTACGGACCGCAGCGATTGCTGTCGTCCGGGACGATTCCGGCATCCGTCATCTTCGGACACTCCGGCTTCGCCCGGCCGCTCGCCCGTTCGACGAACTACGACACACAGCCACTGCTGCTGTCGGGCACCGATCTCGGTCGTGACGCCAACGGCGAGTGGCGCGTGCTCGCCGACCGCGTGCAGGCACCGTCGGGGCTCGGATACGCGCTGCAAAACCGCCGCGTCATCTCCCAGGTGCTCACCGACCTCTACCACGAGGGCGATCTGCACCGCATGGAGCCCTACTATGCCGCCCTCCGCGAAGCGCTTCTCGCCGCCGCGGGCGAGGAGGTCACCGAGCCGAATGTCGTGATCCTCACCCCCGGGCCGCACTCCGAGACTGCGTTCGACCAGGCGTTCCTTGCCAACGTGCTTGGCTTCCCGCTCGTGCAGGGCAGCGACCTCGTCGTGCGCGACGGCTGGGTGTGGATGAAGCCGGCCGGCTGGCCCAAGCGGGCGCCGTCGCAGCGGGTCGATGTGATCCTGCGCCGGGTCGACGCGGAGTGGTGTGATCCCCTCGAGCTGCGGGGCGACAGCCGCCTCGGCGTCGCCGGTCTCACCGAGGCCGCTCGACGCGGTCGGGTGACGCTCGTCAACGGGCTCGGCGCCGGCATCCTCGAGAACCCCGCGCTCCTGCCGTTCATGCCCGCCGCGTGCGAGTTGCTCCTCGGAGAGCAACTGCGCCTGCCGTCGGTGACGACCTGGTGGTGCGGCGATCCCGAGGCACGCGCATCGGTCCTCGCACGGCTACGCGATGGAGATCCGGGGCTGATGGTGCGGCAGATCGACGAGTCCCGCTCGTCGATGTCGGGCCTGTCGGCCGACCAGATCACCGACCGCGTCCTCGCCGCGCCGCACCTGTTCGTCGGGCAGGATCTGCTCCCCCTCTCACACGTGCCGGTCTGGGACGGCGGCGAGCGCGCGACCGGCCGTCCGGTCGTGATGCGGGGCTTCACGCTGCGGTACGGATCGGCGTACCGGCCGCTCGTCGGCGGTCTCGCATCCGTCCGCGAAGACCCGTTCGGGGCTCCGACGACGAAGGATGTCTGGGTGCTGAAGGACGACGAGGCAGACCCCGATCAGGGCCTCCCCGAAGTCGCGCCGATCGACGTGTCGCGCACCGTTCCGCCGCTCGTGCCGCGCGCCCTCGCCGATATGTTCTGGGCGGGACGCTACGCCGAACGCGCCGAAGATCTCTTGCGGCTCTTGCTCGCCACCCACGAACAGCTCGACAACGACGCTGGGAGCGCCGTCCGCGCCGGGCGACTCGACGAAGGCGCCCGGGCTCTGCTCACCGCGCTCGAACGCCTCGCCGGTCCGGGCGCCGGGTCTCCCGATGCCGAGTTCCGCTCGCTCCTGCTCGACCGGTCACGTGCCGGGTCGGCCGCGCACTCGATCGCGCGCCTGCGTGAATCGTTCGAAGGGGTCCGCGACCAGCTCTCCGGCGACACGTGGCGGGTGTTCGCCAACGTCGAGCGCGCCGTCCGCGCCCTCCACGCCTCACCCCGTGCGCACCGATCCGCCGAGTCCGCTGGGCGCATGCTCACGGCGCTTCTCTCGCTCTACGGCGTCACAGCCAACATGATCCGTGACGACGGTTGGCACATGATCGAAGCCGGACGGTTCCTCGAGCGCTCGTTGCAGGTCTGCCACCTGCTCACCGCCACGACGACCGAGCGGCGCACGCTCCGCGCCGATCGTGACGTGTGGGATGCGGTCCTCACGGCCGGCGAGAGCATCGTCACCCACCGGCGCCGCTACCGGCGCGCCGTCCGGCTCACCGACACCCTTGACCTCCTCCTGCTCGACCGTGGCAACCCACGCTCGGTCGCGTTCGCTCTCGCCGAGCTGCGAGAGCACCTGGCGGCGCTCCCGGCATCCACCGGGTCGACACGTGCCGAACGTCTGCTCGGCCAGCTCGAGCAGTCCCTCGACACCGTCGACCTCGATGCGCTCGTGCGGGCCGACGACGCGGAACGTCCGCACCTGGCCGCTTTCCTCGCCGAGATGACCGGCCAGCTCGAACGCCTCGGCGGCGCGGTCGCCCGTCAGTACTTCGAGAGCGGACCGCCCCCCTTGTCGCTGGCCGCGCTGTCGCTGGTCGAAACGATGGGAGCCCGCGCATGAAGTACCGCGTGACGCACCGCACGTCGTACACGTACAGCGGCCCGGTGCAAGACAGCGTCGGCTTATTCCACCTCGTCCCCCGCACCTTGCCGTGGCAACAGGTCACCTCCAGCGACGTGACGGTCACCCCGCATCCTGACGACCTCAACCGCGACGTCGACCACTTCGGCAACGCCACGACCTACTTCCACCTCACCCATCCGCATTCCTCCCTCGAGATCGCAGCGATCAGCGATGTGGAGGTTTCAGCGCCCGTCTACGACGACGAGGCGTTGCAGGCGCCGTGGGAGTGCGCGCGACCCCTCGTCGACACGACCGCGCGGGATGCGTGGGAGGCGACCGAGTATGCGTTGCCGTCGCCGCGCGCTGCGCACGTCGACGCGGCGACCGAGTACGCCGCACAATCGCTCACGCCGGGACGCCCGCTGGGCGAGGCGGTCACCGACTTGATGCGTCGCATCCACGCCGACTTCGCCTACGACGGCACAGCCACCACCGTCACCAGCACCGTCGCCGACGTCATGAGGACGCGCGCGGGGGTGTGCCAGGACTTCGCTCACCTCATGCTCGCGGGCCTGCGCGCCCACGGCGTCGCCGCGCGGTATGTCAGCGGATACCTGGCGACTCAGCCCCCACCCGGCAAGGAACGCATCGTCGGCGCAGACGCCTCACACGCCTGGGTGGCGGTGTGGGTGCCGGGCTCTGGCGAGTGGCTCGCGGTCGATCCGACCAACGACCAGTGGGCCAACGACCGCTACATCACGGTCGCCTGGGGGCGCGACTACGGCGACGTCTCACCGGTCAAGGGCATCATCGTCACCAAGGCGAAGACGTCGACTCTGAACGTCTCGGTCGACGTCGCCCCCGAGAGCGAGTTCGCTCGCACCTCGTGAAACGACGAAGAGCGGATGCCGCGGCATCCGCTCTTCGTATCGTTCAGCGCTGGGTCAGCTCGGAAGCGCCGAGTCAGGAACTCGCGGTGATGTCGGGCGTCGCGGTGATCTCGCCGGCGGCGACACCGATCGCGACCTTCTCGCCGCGCGGGCCGTGCTCGAACGTGAACTCACCGCTCTCGACGTCGACCAGCACGTGGTCACCGGCGTTCAGCTCGCCGTGCAGGATCTTCTCGCTGAGACGGTCTTCGACTTCACGCTGCATGGCACGACGCAACGGACGTGCGCCGAGCGTCGGGTCGAAGCCGATCTCGATGAGCTTGTCCTTTGCCGCATCCGTCAGTTCCACCGTCATATCACGGTCGAGCAGACGCTCGGCCAGACGCTTGGTGAACAGGCCCACGATCTGACGCAGTTCGTCCTTGGACAGCTGCGGGAAGACGATGACGTCGTCGAGACGGTTGAGGAACTCGGGCTTGAAGTTGCGCTTGAGCTCTTCGTCGACCTTGCCCTTCATCCGCTCGTAGCTGGTCGCGGCACTGCCTTCGACCTGGAACCCGACCGGTCCGCCGGCGATCGCCTGCGATCCGAGGTTCGTCGTCATGATGATGACCGTGTTCTTGAAGTCGATCACGCGCCCCTGACCGTCGGTCAGACGCCCCTCTTCGAGGATCTGCAACAAGGAGTTGAAGATGTCGGGGTGGGCCTTCTCGATCTCGTCGAACAGCACGACCGAGAACGGCTTGCGGCGCACCTTCTCGGTGAGCTGGCCGCCCTCTTCGAAGCCGACGAACCCGGGAGGGGCACCGAACAGGCGCGAGACGGTGTGCTTCTCACCGAACTCCGACATGTCGAGCGAGATCAGCGCGGCCTCGTCGTCGAACAGGAACTCGGCGAGCGCCTTGGCGAGCTCGGTCTTTCCGACACCGGTCGGGCCGGCGAAGATGAACGAGCCCGACGGGCGCTTGGGGTCCTTCAGCCCGGCGCGCTGACGACGGATCGTCTTCGACAGGGCCGCGATCGCTTCTTCTTGGCCGATGACCCGCTGGTGCAGGGCCTTCTCCATGAAGACGAGGCGGCTCGATTCCTCTTCTGTCAGCTTGAAGACCGGGATGCCGGTGGCCTGCGCGAGAACCTCGGCGATCAGACCCTCGTCGACGACCGCGTGGGTCGCGACGTCGCCCGACTTCCACTGCTTCTCCAGACGCAGACGCTCGGCCAGCAGCGACTTCTCTTCGTCGCGCAGCGCCGCCGCCTTCTCGAAGTCCTGCTCCTCGGAGGCGACTTCCTTCTGGCTGCGCACGTCGGCGATCTTCTCGTCGAACTCGCGCAACTCGGGCGGGCTCGACAGGATCGACAGGCGCAGACGGGCGCCGGCTTCGTCGATCAGGTCGATGGCCTTGTCAGGCAAGAAGCGGTCGGAGATGTACCGGTCGGCGAGGTTCGCCGCCGCGACGATCGCGCCGTCCGTGATCTGCACCTTGTGGTGCGCCTCGTAGCGGTCGCGCAGTCCCTTGAGGATGTTGATCGCGTGCGGCAGCGCCGGTTCGGCGACCTGGATCGGCTGGAAGCGGCGCTCGAGCGCGGCATCCTTCTCGAAGTGCTTGCGGTACTCGTCGAGCGTCGTCGCACCGATCGTCTGCAGTTCGCCGCGGGCGAGCAGGGGCTTGAGGATCGACGCGGCGTCGATCGCGCCCTCGGCGGCACCGGCACCGACGAGCGTGTGGATCTCGTCGATGAAGACGATGATGTCACCGCGCGTGCGGATCTCTTTCGTGACCTTCTTGAGACGCTCTTCGAAGTCGCCGCGGTAGCGGGAACCTGCGATGAGCGAACCCAGGTCGAGCGAGTAGACCTGCTTGTCCTTGAGGGTCTCGGGCACATCGTTCTTGACGATCGCCTGCGCAAGGCCCTCGACGACGGCGGTCTTTCCGACACCGGGTTCACCGATCAGCACCGGGTTGTTCTTGGAGCGACGCGAGAGGATCTGCATGACCCGCTCGATCTCCTTCTCGCGCCCGATGACCGGGTCGAGCTTGTTGTCGCGGGCAGCCTGGGTGAGGTTGCGGCCGAACTGGTCGAGCACCGCTGATCCGCCCTGCGCGCCCTGCGCCTGCTGCTCGCCGGCGCCGGCGGCGACGCCCGCGGGTTCCTTGCCCTGGTAGCCGCTCAGCAGCTGGATGACCTGCTGGCGCACCTTGTTCAGGTCAGCGCCGAGCTTGACGAGCACCTGGGCTGCGACGCCTTCACCCTCGCGGATGAGCCCCAGCAGGATGTGCTCGGTGCCGATGTAGTTGTGGCCGAGCTGCAGCGCTTCGCGAAGGCTCAGCTCGAGGACCTTCTTGGCGCGCGGCGTGAACGGGATGTGCCCCGTCGGCTGCTGCTGGCCCTGGCCGATGATGTCCTGCACCTGCTCGCGCACCGCGTCGAGCGAGATGCCGAGGGATTCGAGCGCCTTGGCGGCGACTCCCTCACCCTCGTGGATGAGTCCGAGCAGGATGTGCTCGGTACCGATGTAGTTGTGGTTGAGCATCTTCGCCTCTTCTTGGGCGAGCACAACCACGCGACGGGCACGATCCGTGAATCTCTCGAACATCTTCACACCTCCGGCTGGACGCACTTCGGGCGCCTACAGAGAGCGTAACGACGCACGGATGCCGGTATGCCCGTGTTCGCCGTCGGCATACGCCCTCGGCCGTGACGCTGACGCTACCGCGGCTCTTGCACGACATATCGTTCTTCGTTATGTTAGCGCTATTCGATAACAACGATCTTCGATAAGGAGTCGGCATGTCCTCCCCTCCCCGCACACGAACCGTTTCTCGCTGGGATGCCGTGGGTATGGCTTTCTACGCCCTGCTCGGCATCGCGCTCGTCGTTGCGACGACCGTGACCGCCGTCATCCGCATCGTGGAGGTCGTCGCCAACGACGGCGTTCGGGTCTTCGCCCAGTTCGCCGGCACCCCGGCCGATGCTCCCATCGGCCCCGACGGCACCCCCGTCGAAATCGAGCTCGACACCGCCTGGCTCGTCGCACCCGAGCTACCCGTGGCATCCGTCGGCGCGCTCGTGATCGAGCAGGTCGTGATCGTCGCGGCGGTGGCCGTCGTGGTCTTCTGCCTGCTGATGCTGATGTGGAACACGCTGCGCGGACAGGTGTTCAGCCGCGGCAACACGACGCTCGTCGCGACGGCGGGGATCGCGGGCTTCGTCGGCGTGGCCGCGGCGCCGTTCTTCGGCAACATGGGCGCGAACGGCGCCTTCGCGTGGATCTCGGATCGCACGTTCGACAACGTGATCCTCTCAGCGAGCCCCGTCCAACTCCTCGGCCTCGGCTTCATCATCTCGCTGGCAATCACGGTCTTCACCGTCGGCGACCGCCTGCAGCGCGACACGAAGGGCCTCGTGTGATGAGCCGGATCACCCCGCAGGACTCCGGCGTTCGCGGCGTCCTCGATGTCATCGTGTTCGCGTCTCTCGCCGCACTGTGCTGCGTGATCGTCGCCACAGTCAACATCGTCGATCTGGCCTCCCCCAGTGGCGTCGCCGTCTCGATGCCTGTCGTCGCGGACACCGCGAGCCTTGAGCTCGATGGCAGCGGCGCACCCGACGTGTACGTGATCACCGAGGCAACCGTGCTCGTGGCCGAGATCGCGACACCTGCGATGGCGGCGTTCGTGGCATCCATCCTCTTCACCGCTGCGACCGCTCTGACCGTGCTCTTCGCGCTGGTCCGCCTCGCGTTCGCAATCCGATCGGCGCAGTTCTTCTCGCGCGTGACGGTCCGGACGCTGAACTTCATCGGCGCGGTGTTGTTCATCGGCCCCGGCCTCGCGGCGCTCGCCGACGCCTTCGCCCGTAGCGGCGCGTATCGCGCTCTCGGCGTTCCGTACGACGGCATGCATCTCCTTGACTTCATCCCGACGCTCATCGTGTGGGTCGTAGCGCTCGCCGTGGCGATGCTGGCACAGGTCTTCGACCGCGGGCGACGGATGCAGCACGACACGAGAGGTCTCGTATGAGCCCCGCAGACGTCGAAGAGGATGGGCCCACCGGCATCCACTGCCGCCTCGACGAACTGCTGACAGAGCGCGGGATGACACTGACGCGACTGTCGGAGCTCGTCGGAGTCTCGATCGTGAACCTCTCGATCCTCAAGAACGACCGCGCCCGCGCGATCCGCTACTCGACCCTCTCGGCGATCTGCCGGGTGCTGGACTGCGAGATCGGCGAGCTGCTCGTCCGCGCCGACGGGCACTGAAGCCGCCTGCCCGGCATCTGTCAGCGTGCGGGGCTACCGGTATGTCACGGGCCGTGCCACCTCGGCGCCATCCGCTCGCGCGGAAATCACCCGTCGTTCGGCGAAACTTCTGCCGATCGCCCCGAACGACGGCAAAACTCCGAACGACGGCAAGCCCGAGGGCACGACGACAAGCCCGGACGCACGTCAGCTACGGCAGACGCCCGCCGATGCCGTGACCACCGCGGACGCCAGGCCCGCCCGGCAGGTCAGCCGGCCGGGATGACGGGGTTGTTGGCGCCGCGGATCGGAATGGTGACCGCATCCGCGGTCGGGGCCTCGAGGGTGAGCTCGACGTCTTCGACGCCCTGCAGGCCGTCAGCGAAGGCAATCTGCGGGTTGCTGGCGAGGTCCATCGTGCAGGCCTTGTCGGCGGGCAGGCCCGACAGCGACGCGGTGACGGATGCCGTGCCGGTCACTTCGGTGGCGGTGATGTACTCGGGGCACGACGACGAGCCCCACAGGAGCACGACGAAGATGCCGTTGAGGTTCGTCCAGCCCGCGCTGGGCGTGAGATCGGACGGACCCTCGGGCGAAAGCCCCTCGACACCCGACAGCGTGACGCCGCCTTCGAAGCCCGCCCCGGTGACCGAGATCTCGAGGTCTTGCTGCGGGTCCACTCCGTCGGGCACGTCGACCAGCGACACGCGGGGCGCCAGATCCATCGTGCAGGGCGTGCCCTCGTCCGGTTCGGTCAGCACGACATCGAGCTTCGTGCCGTCGAGGGTGACTTCGCCCGCCTCGGGCACACACGTCGACGACCCCTCGGTCACGATGCCGATGATGCGGCCATCGTCGAGCCAGGCGGCTTCGACGAGGGCCCGCTCCGTGCCGTCGCCCCCGGGCACTTCCTGACCGTTCGAGTCAGGGTCGACCAACGTGCCGGTCGCGCAGGCGCTCAGCGTGAGCGCGGCGACGGCGGCGAGCGCGGTGGCGGCGAGGGCACGGTACTTCATGACTGATCCTTCGTTCGGGGGTGACAGACAGATCCGCGGATGCCGCGGCATCCGTCATCTCTATCGTGTCGCACGCGCGGTGAGAATCTTGCTCGCGCGGTCACGCTCGAGTCACGAATATCCGCGAATGTGCCCAATTCCTACTGGAGCGCCGACGTCAACCGCGCGAGGTTGTCGAGCACGGTCGAGCGCAGTGGCTGCTGCGACCATTCTTCGAGGGTGAGCTCGCGGCTGAGCTCGCGATAGTTCTGCTCGACGACTCGCATCTCGCGCACGAACTCCTCGCCACGCACGAGCATGGAGATTTCGAGGTTCAGACCGAACGAGCGCATGTCCATGTTGCTGGACCCGATGATCGCGGCTTCGTCATCGATCGTCATCGACTTCGAGTGCAGGATGTACGGCTTCTGGTACATCCAGATCTTCACGCCCGCGCGCAGCAGCGCCTCGTAATAGCTGCGCTGTGCGTGGTAGACGAGCGCCTGGTCGCCTTCTTCGGATACGAACAGTTCCACCCGGACGCCACGCTGACAGGCCGTCGTGATCGCCAGCAGGAGCGACTCATCGGGCACGAAGTAGGGGCTGACGATGATGATCTCGCGCTCCGCGGCGTACAGGAGCGCCGCGAACAGCTTGAGGTTGTTCTGGAACTCGAAACCCGGACCGGACGGCACGATCTGGCAGTCCAGGTCACCCGGTCCGGCCTTCACATCGAACAGGTCGATCTCATCCGTCAAGACCTCGTTGGTCTCGCTGTACCAGTCGGACAAGAAGACCGCGTTGACGGATGCGACGACGGGCCCCTCGACGCGTGCCATGAGGTCGACCCAATGAAGCCCGCGGCGGATGTTCTTGGGCAGGTTGTAGGTCGAGTCGGTCACGTTCTGCGACCCCGTGAACGCGACGCGCCCGTCCACCACGAGGAGCTTGCGGTGATTGCGCAGATCGGGACGCTGATACTTGCCCTTCAACGGCTGCACAGGCAGCATGAGGCGCCATTGCGCGCCCATCGCGTCGAGGCGACGCATCGTCTGCTTGTAATACGGCTTGCCGCGATTGGCCCAGTGGTCCATGAGCACCCGCACGACGACGCCACGCGCCGCGACCTCTTCGAGGGCGCGGAAGAAGTTGTCGGTCGACTCGTCGGACTGCAGGATGTAGAACTCGACGTGCACGTAGTGCGTCGCCTGACGGATCTCGTCGGCCATCGCGTCGAGGCTCTGCTGATAGTCGGAGATGAGGCTCGCGGCGTTGTCGCCGGCCAGCGGCATCGCCCCGAGGTTGCGGTTGAGAGTCACCAAGGAAGTGAACCATGCGGGGGCGTTGGGACGCAGCGTGCCGAAGTCGAGGCTCTCGCTCGTCTCACGGATGTAGTCGTTGATCTGCTCCTGACGGCGCCGGCGTTTGCGAGGCAGCCGGGGGTTTCCGATGAGGAGGAACAGGAAGACCCCGACGAACGGGATGAAGTAGATCGCCAGCAACCACGCCATCGCCGCGGTGGGGCGCCGGTTTCGCGGCACGACGATGATCGCGGTGATGCGCACGACGAGGTCGACGATGAAGACGAGGATGACCCACCACGTCCAGTCGACGGTGACGTTCAGCTGCATCGGCTCTCCTGTGGCGCGTGGGGTCGTGCCCAGCGTAGTGGCAGGGATGGACAGCGGTGACGATGCGCGCACTGCCCCTGCGCCGAAGTCACGGGGATGCCGGTGAACTGGGCTCGACCGCAGGGTCTGCATCGCGCGGCGGCATGCCCATCTTGGCGCGTTCCTGGGCCTCGATGCGTGCATAGTTGCGGCGCTCGTTGCGGTCGGCGCGGATCACGCTGCGCAACACGAAGAAGAAGATCGCGCTGACGACGACGGTGGGCAACAGCGACCAGATGACCGCGACCCAATACTCGTCCATCGCTCCAGGATACGTCGTCTGCCGGCGCCGGTCGTCCCCCGGTCCTCCGTGACGTCGCCCCGTCTCGGTTCGCGACAGGCACCGCCGCGCTCGGCGTCGGCTTCCACACGACCCGCGTGCAAGAAGCTCTCCACAAGCTGCGATCTGAATCGACTTTTCTGACTACACGTCCTTCCGTCCGCCACACCCCTCTCGCGGCGACGACGCTCGGGCCATGTCATCGATCGTGAAAGCGGCGGATGCCGCACAGTTCCTCTCCCTCGTCCCGCGGATGCTCGGGTTTCGCCCGCGGCAGAGTCTGGTCGTCATCCCCTTCGACGGGTCGACGTCGCTCGGCGCGATGCGCTTCGATCTGCCCGGCGCCGACGCCGAAGTCGACCGCTTCGCGGCGACGATCATCGGCATGGTGTGCCGGTTGGAGCGCGCCGACGGCCTCGCTGCCATCGCGTTCACCGACGACCCCGCTGTCGGTACCGAACTCCCGCACGCCGACCTCTCGACGGCGATCGAGGTACGCGCCGACGCGTGCGGCTTGCGGGTCGTCGATCTGCTCACGGTCACGCCGGAAGTCTGGGGGTCGTTCTATGAGGATGCCGCACCGCGCAGCGTCGCGGATCTCGGCCACGACGACGAGGCCGGCGACCAGCAGGCCGGCGCGACGTTGCCGGAGGTCGATGAAGCCTTGACCGAGGCGACCGACTCGGCTCTCGAGGCATTCGGCGATGCCGTCCGCATCCTGTGCGGCCCCGAAGCGGCAGGTGGACTCGCGTCCGCGGTCGACTCCTGTCGCTTCGATCCCGCCTCGACGCGCGTGGACCCCCAAGCCCTCGCAGCCGTCTGCCGGCTCGACGATCTCCCCGAGTTCTTCGAGAGCGTCACCGGGTGGAATGCCGCATCCGTCACCGCCTACGACCTCGCGGCGCTCGCATGGTGCCTGCGTCGACCGGCGCTGCGAGACATCGCACTCGTCCAGTGGAGCGAGGGCATGTCGGCGGGCGACGAAGCACTGGACGGGCAGTTGCGGTGGGAAGCCGGGGAGGAGTACCCGACGCATCTTGCGATGCGGGTGTGGGGAGAGGGTGAGCGACCGGATGCGGCGCGCCTGTCCCAGGTGCTCGACGTCGTGCGCGTGTGCGCCGCCGCCACCCCGCCGTCGGCGCAACCGGGCGCATACGCGACGGCGGCCTGGCTGTCGTGGGCCCTCGGTAGGTCCACGCACGCCGATGTCTATGCGCGCCGAGCGTGCGAGATCGAACCCGAGCACGGGCTGGCGGAGATCGTGCGGTCGTTCGTCGCCGCGGGGCACCTGCCCGACTGGGCTTTCCGCCGGTGAGACAGGGTTACTTGACCAGCGGAAAGAGAATCGTCTCGCGGATGCCGAGTCCCGTGATCGCCATGAGCAGGCGGTCGATGCCCATCCCCATTCCGCCGGTCGGGGGCATGCCGTGTTCGAGGGCGCGCAGGAACTCCTCGTCGATGCGCATCGCTTCGAGGTCGCCACGGGCGGCGAGCTTCGCCTGCTCGACGAATCGCTCCCGCTGGATGACCGGGTCGACGAGCTCGGAGTATCCGGTGGCCAGTTCGAAGCCACGCACGTACAGATCCCACTTCTCGACCACACCCGCGATGGTGCGGTGCTCGCGCACGAGAGGGCTCGTATCGAGCGGGAAGTCCATCACGAAGGTCGGTCGGGTCAAACCGGGCTTGACGAAGTGCTCCCAGAGCTCTTCGACGAGCTTGCCGTGGGTTGCGTGGTCGGGAACCTCGACGTCCACCTCGCCCGCGAACGCGATCAGCTCGTCGACGGTGGCCTCGGGGGTGATCACACGCCCGGATGCGGCGCTCAACGAGTCGTACATCGAAATGCGGTCCCACTCGCCGCCCAGGTCGTACTCGGTGCCGTCGGCCCACGTGACCGTCGTCGAACCGGCTACCGCAATCGCAGCGTTCTGTACGAGCTCTTGGGTCAGGTCTGCGATGCCGTTGTAGTCGCTGTACGCCTGGTAGGCCTCGAGCATTGCGAACTCGGGGCTGTGGGTGGAGTCGGCACCTTCGTTGCGGAAGTTGCGGTTGATCTCGTACACCCGCTCGATTCCGCCGACGACGGCCCGCTTGAGGAAGAGCTCGGGCGCGATGCGCAAGTAGAGGTCGGTGTCGAAGGCGTTCGAGTGCGTGATGAACGGACGCGCGGATGCACCACCGTGCTGCACCTGCAACATGGGGGTCTCGACCTCGATGAAATCGTGCGACGAAAAGGTCGATCGAAGACTCGCGTTGACCTTCGCCCGGGCGATCACCGTCTCGCGTGCCTGGTCGCGCACGATCAGGTCGAGGAACCGGCTGCGCACGCGGCTCTCTTCACTCAGCTCGGTGTAGAGGTTCGGAAGCGGAAGGACCGCCTTGGAGGCGATGGACCACTCCGAGACCATGATCGACAGCTCACCGCGACGGCTCGAGATGACCTCCCCCGAGACGAACACGTGGTCGCCGAGGTCGACGAGATCCTTCCATGCGGCGAGCGACTCGTCGCCGACGCTCGCGAGGGACACCATCGCCTGGATGCGGTTGCCGTCTCCGGCCTGCAGGCTCGCGAAGCAGAGCTTGCCGGTGTTGCGGCTGAACACCACTCGGCCGGCGACGCCCGCGGTCACACCGGTTTCGGCGCCCGCCTCGAGGTCACCGTACTCAGCGCGCAGCGCGGTGATGGTCGTGGTGATCGGCAGGCTGACGGGGTAAGCGCCGCCCGCGGCATCCTCCCGCTCGGCGAGCAGCCGCTCCCGCTTGGCGAGACGCACGGACTTCTGCTCGAAGACGTCGTCTTCGGCGTTCTCGGCGTCGGCGGATACGGGGGTGTCGGTCATGAAAGGGCTCCTCGCGAAAGTCGCCGCCAAGTCTATCGGCGCGGCCCAGACGGATCCCCGCTACCAGGTGTTGGATGCGAGGCCTCCGACTGACCCGCCGTCAGTCGTCGAGCAGGGCGTCCGGATCCAGCGGAGGGCGGACTCCGGCGCCGGCGAGGGCGTCATCGATGGTGGCGTGGACGAGGGCCGAAAGGTACGAGCCGGGGTTCTCGACGCCGATGTCGGCAAGCAGCCCGGTCGACTGCTCCACGATCGACCGTGAGAACGCCGTCGCGGTCGCGATGGCCTCGGCATACGCGGGACGCTGTGCTTCGGAGACCACGATCGGTTCGCATCCAAGCTCGACGGCGAGGGCTTGGGCGATGGGGAGGACCGGCCCCGGCGCCGACACCGCGGCGAAGCTTCCGGCCAGACGGCGCAGATCGATGGACGTACCGGTGAACGCGATCGCGGGGTGCACCGCGAGGGGGATCGCCCCCTTCGCTGCCGCCGGGCCCAACACCTCAAGGCCCTCGGCGGGGTCGGTGTGCATGACGAGCTGGCCCGGCTGCCAGGCGCCGATGTCGGCAAGCCCGGCGACAAGACCCGCCAACTGGTCGCGCGGTACGGCGATCACGACGAGTTCGCTGCGTTCGACGATCTGCGGCGCGTCGAGCAGCGGAACACCAGGGAGAAGCGCCTCCGTGCGGGCATCGTCGGCCCCGTGCGTGATCCCCACGAGCGCGTGACCGGCACCGCCGAGGGCGAGCGCCATGATCGGTCCGACCCGCCCGGCGCCGATGACACCGACACCCAGCCGTCCGTCACGCGTCACGGTCGCTCCCCTGGTCAGAATCCGCGACGTCAGTCGTGTCTGCGGCGGAAATCGACGCGTCTACGACCTCTTCCGACGCGCCCGCGTTCGGGTGGATATGGGCGTCCGAACGCGCACCCACGGCGCGTGCCTCGGGGCTCACCACATCCGGCACCGGGCCGGCGGCGTCCGCCGAGGCAACAGCCCCCGAAACCGGGATTACCCCGTCGGGAACTTCACCGGAGGCGCCCGAATCCTGATGGGTCTCGCTCACAACCGGCATCGCGAAATCCGATCCACCGGCCCAGCGGTGTGTGCGATCCGACGCCGACGCGCCGATGACCCGGCGGGACACCTCGTCGAACGCGGCGAGCGCGTCGTCACGATCGAGGATGCCGAGGTTGCCCGACACGGTCCCGGTGATCGTATGAGGCTGTAGGTTCGCCACGCGCAGCGCACGGTCGACCGGCCCCTGCGTGATCGAGATGCTCTGCATGCGCGCCAGGGGGAAGATCCCGAGAGTGCGCCACACGACGCCGCGGCGAACGAAAAGCGCATCGTCGGTAACCTCGAACCCATTGCGACGCCACGTCAGGAGGCGCAGCAGCCGAGCGCGGCGCGGAGTCGTCGTGTACGGATCACCCTCACTCGGCCCGAGCAGTCCGTGCTCGAACACGAGTGGCCATTCTTCGCTCGGCAGGCTCGGCAGCAACAGCCGCAGAACACGTTCGACATCGTCACGCGTGCCGACGGGCAGCACCGATGCGAACTGGTCTTGGCTACTGTCCGCCATTCCGCGGCCCGACAGGCGGTTGACCGAGATCGTCCACCACCCGAACGGGCGCCAGAAGATCGACTGCGACACCTGCACGGCGTGGATGCGTCCCGGAGGGAGGATCTCGGTCACCGTCGTGAACAGCCCGAAGGTGATCCGCACCCCGCTCGAGGTCGGGGCGATCGAGTAGCGCAGTGCCCGGGTGATCGATCGGATCCAGTACGCACCGAAACCGAGGAGCGCCGGAACCATGCCGAACAGCACCCACGGCGTCCCGACGATCGATCCGACGATGATCGCGATGATCGCGATCACGAGCCCGACCGTGGAGCCGCTCAGCAACCGCGACCCGATGAGGCGGCCCGGGGGAATCGCGACGACGGACTCGGGTTCGTCCGCCGGCTCTTCCGCCCCCTCGATGAGCCCGGTGATCCCCGCGCTGACCGTCGCCGCCGCGGCCCCGGCTCGCGTTCCCGCCCGAGCGGCGGCATCCGCCCGCGCTTCGCTCAGCTGCGCGCCCGACGCGAGCCGCAGAATGTCGGCGCGAACCGTCTCGGCGTTCGCGGTCGACAGATACTCGAGTTTGACGTTCGAATCCAGGCCCGCTCCCACGACCTCGAGCTTCGCCAGGCCCACCAGACGCGCGAGCATCGGACGCGTCAGGTTCACGCCTTGCACACGATCCAACGGCGCACGGCGGTGGGTGCGGAACAGCACCCCCGAGCGCACTTCGACGTCGTCACCCGTGATGCGGAAGGTGTGGAACCGCCACGACACCCAGAACATCACGATGAGCAGCACGATGACGCCCAGCACGACCAGCCCGGCGACCAGCACGAGATTGTTCTCGAAGACGAAGTCGAGCGGATCGCCGTAGTCGTAGTCCGAGAGCGCCGGGAAGAAGATCTGAATGAAGCGATCGCGGAAATTCGCGATGATGATGCCCGCGACGACCACCAGCGCAAGTCCTCCGCGCAGCAGCGGCGAGAAGGGGTGCATGCGGTGCCATTCGCCGTCGCTGAGCGGCGAGCGCGTCATCGCCCGGGGTGTCCCGCCCTGCGACGCGGACGGGTCCGGATGCGACGTCCCGGCCGGCACAGACGGGTCCGGATGCGGCGGGCCCGCTGGCGCGGCATCGCCCGGCTCAGTGGGAGGGACCTCGGTCACAGCCCGGTCCGGCGTGTCTCGGCGACGTCGATGAGCGTGTCGCGGAGGCGTTCGGCGGCCTCCTGCGAGAGCCCCGGGATCGTCACCGCGGTCGTCGCAGCCGCGGTCACGAGCTTCAGCTGCGCGATCTTGAAGCCTCGGTCGAGAGGGCCGTGGGTGATGTCGACCAGTTGCATGCGCCCGTAAGGCACCGCGACGACGCGCTGCCACAGGATGCCGCGGCGGAACACGAGGTCGTCCTTGCGCAACTGGTAGCCGTACGACTTCGCCTGTCGCGGCGTGATGATCAGCATCCACACGATGATCACGGTCATGATGCCGCCGGGGATCCACGCCCATGCCTGGTTGAGCGCGAGGGTCAGGACGAGGGTAGCCGCGACGACGATCGCGAGGAAGATGCCGCTCGCGATCAGCTGGACGATGACGTACTGGCGCGCGAGCTGGTGCCAGGTGCCGTCACCGAGCGGCAACCGTGCCGCTGCGCGCGGCTCTTTGACGCGTTCGAAGGTGCCTGCGTCGAGGACGGGGTCGGGGCCGTGGTCCTCGGCGATGTGAGTGCTCGCGACCTCACCCGGAACCGTCCTCGCAGGCAGGGGCGACTCGGGCGCGCGTTGCTCGTATGCGACGGACGGGTCCGCCGGCGCGGCCGCGGCGTCGACGTTCGCCGGCTCTGAGCCCTTAGCGGATGCCGGGCTCGAGTCCGGGGTCGTCGCCTCCGGATTGCTGGTCATCGTCGTCCTTCCGAATGGTGCAGAGGTGTTCCGCGATGAGCGCGGCCACCACGAGAAGCCCCCCACAGACTGCCGTCATGATGACGGTCGCCATCGAGCCTACCGACGGCACGACCTGACGGGTCAGAAGGAACAGCAGCAGCCCTGCACCGAACCCGCCGAGCGCTGCGCCGACGATACTCGACGCCTTGGCGAGCACCGCGACACGCAATGCGCGAAACGGGTTGACGATCGTCCCCTTGCCGCGGGTGGCCCGTCGGATCGGGATCGCGAGGGCGAGCGAGAGACCGCCGAGAAGCACCAGGAGGATCGGCAGCGTGACGTCGGGGCGGAACGTGGCCCGACCCATGCTCGTGAGCACTTGGTCGAGCCCGAACCCGCCGACCATGCCCAGCAGGGCGGCGGCGATGAGGACGCCCGGTCCGGTGCGCGTCACGCCGTTCCCCTGAGCTCGGCGAGCAGGTCGTCGACACGACCGCGGCCGGGCAGTTCTGCGGCAGGATCGACGGCGAGCCACGGCACGAGCACGAAGTCGCGCTCGGCGGCGCGCGGGTGCGGAAGCGTCAACCGGGGGTCATCGCTGTGGAGGTCGCCGTAGGTGATGAGGTCGAGATCGAGCGTGCGATCCGCCCATCGCCGGCCGTCACGTTCACGGCCGTGGCGTTCCTCGATGGCGTGCAGATACCCGAGCAGCACCGAGGGCGCGAGACGCGTGGTGACCAGCGCGACCGCGTTGAGGTACCGGGGGGCGTCGGCATCCGGCCCTTCGGGCGTGAGTGCGACGGACTCCACGGGCGCCGACGCCCGCACCTCCTCCACGAGCGGAAGCGCGGCGAGATCGGCGATGGCGGCCGTGATGGTCGCGGCACGGTCGCCGAGGTTCGCCCCGAGCGCGACGACGGCGACGACGGATGCCGCATCCCGCCGCTCGGGAGAGCCTTCAGGCCCCTGCGCCAGCCGCCGGCTCACGCGTCACCCCGCCGGACCGTGACCGACACGTCGGAGAACGGGACGGTGATCGGTGCGGACGGTTTGTGGACGGTCACCGTCACGCCGCGCACGCGCTCGCGGGCCCGCAGGTCGTCGGCGATGCGCTCGGCGACCACCTCGATGAGGTCGGCGGGAGGTCCTTCGATGATCTCGACGATGCGCTCGGCGACCTCGCCGTAGTGCACGGTATCGGCGACGTCGTCGCTCGCAGCAGCCGGGGCGAGGTCGAGTCGCATCGTGACATCGACGATGAACTCCTGCCCTTCGCGTCGCTCGTCGTCGTAGACGCCATGGTGGCCGTAACCGCGCACCCCGGTCAGCGTGATCTCGTCCATCGGTCGCCCCTTTCTCGCGGGCCCGGCACCGCAGGCTGCGACGCGCAGGGCGTCACGGGTCGCGGTCACATCGTGCACGCGCACACCCCACACTCCTGCGCGCGCCGCCATGACGCTGGTCACCGCCGTGGCGAGGTCGCGCCGCGTCTCGGTGGCGTCCGCGCCGAGCACATCGGCGAGGAACCTCTTGCGGCTGGTCCCGACGAGCACGCGCGGCCCCAGCGCGACGAGTGTGTCGAGGCCGCGCAGGGTCTGCCAGTTCTGCTCGCCGCGCTTGCCGAACCCGATGCCCGGGTCGACGATGATGCGTTCTGGGCGGATGCCGGCCCCGACGGCCGCCGCGACGCGCTGTTGCAGTTCGCCGCGCACCTCGGCGACGACGTCGTCGTACACGGCAGGGGCATACATGTCGGCCGAGTGGCCGCGCCAGTGTCCGAGCACGACGTCGGCGTCGGTGGCTGCCACCGCCGTGAGCATGTCGGGGTCGGCGAGGCCGCCCGAGACGTCGTTGACGATCCGCGCTCCGGCGGCCACCGCAGCGACGGCGGTCTCGGCGTTCATCGTGTCGATGCTCACGAGGGCACCGTCCGCGGCGAGCGCAGCGACGACCGGCAGGGCGCGGTCGCGCTCGATGGCGGGGTCGACGCGGTCGGCACCGGGCCGCGTGGACTCTCCCCCGACGTCGACGATGTCGGCCCCGGCGGCCAGCAGGCTGCGCGCGTGGGCGGTCGCGGCATCCGCCGTCGCATAGCGACCGCCGTCGCTGAACGAATCGGGCGTCACATTGACGATGCCCATCACGAGGGTCATCGCGCGACCCCGCCGAGCAGGGCGATGATCTCGGCGCGGCCCGTAGGCTCGCTGAACTCGCCGCGCGCCGCGATCGTCACGGTCGACGCCGCCGACTGACGCTCGCCCCGCATGGTCACGCACTCGTGGACGGCGTCGAGAACGACGAGCACGCCACGCGTGTCGAGCGAGGCGTCGATCGCGTCGGCAATCTGCTCGCCGAGCCGCTCCTGCACCTGCGGGCGCGACGCGAGGATGTCGACCACGCGGGGGAGGGCGCCGAGGCCCACGACCTCCTCGCCCGGCAGATAGGCGATGTGCGCGTGGCCGCGGAAGGGCAGCAGGTGGTGTTCGCACACCGAGCGGAACCGGATGTCGCGCAGCATCACCGCACCGGACGGAAGCGTGTCGGGTGCGGGCCCGCGGGTCACCGAGATGGTGTGGGCCAGGGGCGCCGCCGCATCCATCCCCACGCCTGAGAAGAACTCGCCGTACGCGTCGGCGACCCGTTCGGGGGTCGTCCGCAGACCCGGGCGCTCGGGGTCTTCCCCGATCGCTTCGAGCAACTCACGGACCAGCGCGGCGACGCGCGGGCGATCGACGGCCACGCGAGTGAGCCTATGCCGTCGCGGGGCGTGTGTGCCCCTGCGGGCGACGCGCGGGAGCCTTCTCGGTCGCCTCGGTCTCGGCTTCGACGGATGCCGCGAGTCCCGCGTCGTCGCGACGCTTGGGCACGTCGATGGGCGGCTGCTGCGACACGGGCCGATCCTCGCTCGACAGCCACAGCGGTCGCCGCGGGAGCTTGTGCACATCCGCGAAGATCTCGCCGATCTCGAGGTGGTCGAGTGTCTCCTTCTCGAGCAACGCGAGAGCGAGCTTGTCGAGGATCGCGCGGTTCGCGTTGAGCACCTCGTACGCTTCGTTGTGTGCCTGCTCGAGCAGTTGGCGCACCTGCGCGTCGACCTGTTCTGCGACCCGCTCCGAGAAATCACGGCCGTGCCCCATGTCGCGCCCCATGAAGACCTCGCCCGAGGACTGTCCGAGCTTGACCGGACCGACATCGACCGTCATTCCGTACTCGGTGACCATCCGACGCGCGATGTTCGTGGCCTTCTCGATGTCATTCGACGCGCCCGTGGTCGGATCGTGGAAGATGATCTCTTCCGCGACGCGGCCGCCCATGGCCCAGGCAAGCTGATCCTGCAGCTCGTTGCGGGTGACCGAGTACTTGTCTTCGAGCGGCATCACCATCGTGTAGCCGAGGGCCTTTCCGCGCGGCAAGATCGTGATCTTCGTCACGGGGTCGGAGTGGTTCATCGCCGCCGCCACGAGCGCGTGCCCGCCCTCGTGGTAGGCGGTGATCAACTTCTCTTTGTCCTTCATGACGCGCGTCCGTCGCTGGGGGCCGGCGATGACGCGGTCGATCGCCTCGTCCAGTGCCCGGTTGTCGATCAGCTGGGCGTTGCTGCGCGCGGTGAGCAGGGCGGCCTCGTTGAGCACGTTGGCGAGGTCGGCACCGGTGAAACCGGGCGTCTTGCGCGCGACGACCTCGAGGTCGACGCTGTCGGCGAGGGGCTTGCCGCGCCCGTGCACGTCGAGGATCCGCTCGCGACCCTTGAGGTCGGGGGCGTCCACGCCGATCTGCCGGTCGAAACGACCGGGGCGCAGCAACGCCGGGTCGAGGATGTCGGGGCGGTTGGTCGCCGCGATGACGATGACGTTGACCTTGGGGTCGAAGCCGTCCATCTCGACCAGCATCTGGTTGAGGGTCTGCTCGCGCTCGTCGTGACCGCCGCCCATTCCGGCGCCGCGGTGGCGGCCGACGGCGTCGATCTCGTCGATGAAGATGATGGCGGGCGAATTCTCCTTGGCCTGGTTGAACAGGTCACGCACGCGGCTCGCGCCGACACCGACGAACATCTCGACGAAGTCCGATCCCGAGATCGAGTAGAACGGCACCCCGGCCTCGCCGGCGACGGCACGGGCGAGCAGGGTCTTTCCGGTTCCGGGCGGACCGTACAGCAGCACGCCCTTCGGGATGCGCGCACCCACGGCCTGGAACTTGGCGGGATCCTTCAGGAAGTCCTTGATCTCTTCGAGCTCTTCGATCGCTTCGTCCGAGCCCGCGACATCCTGGAACGTCACCTGCGGCATTTCCTTGGTGACGAGCTTCGCGCGGGACTTGCCGAACTGCATGACGCGCGATCCGCCGCCTTGCGCGCTGGACATGAGGAACCAGAAGAGCAGACCCAGCAGCAGGATCGGCAGCAGCAGCGAGAGGAACCCGTCGAAGAAGCTGGGGCGCGGCACGACGTCGTTGAACCCGTCGGAGGGGTCGGCGGCATTGATCGCGTCGACGACCTCTTCGGCGCGGGCACCGACGTAGTAGAACTGCACCTCTTCGGAACCTTCATAGGCGCTCGAGAGGGTCATATCGACGCGCTGGTCTCCGTCGGTCGTCGTGACCTCGGTGACCGTCCCGCCCTTGAGCAGTTCAAGTCCCTCTTGCGTGGAGATCTGCTTCGCCCCGCCGAGGCTCGAGATGAGCATGAAGCCCACGATGAGCAGCACGCCGATGAGCACGACGTAGACGAGGGGGTTGCGGGAGAGCTTCTTGAACATGGTGGCGGCGGGTGCCGGTCCCTTTCGTCGGACGAACCGTCGGCGCGCGGGCGCACCGGACAGTCCGAACAGGGTATCGCGGGCACCCTATGTCAGGACTGTGCATTCGCCCACGGCGTACGCCCCGCTCAAGCCGTCAGTTGTAGACGTGTGGCGCGAGTACCGCCACATCACGCAGGTTGCGGTACCGCTCGGCGTAGTCGAGTCCGTAACCCACCACGAAGTCATTCGGGATGTCGAAGCCGACGTATTTGCACGGCACCTCGACCTTCGCGGCATCCGGCTTGCGCAGCAGCGAGAAGACCTCGATCGATGCCGCGCCCCGCGATTCGAAGTTCTCAAGAAGCCAGCTGAGCGTCAGGCCTGAGTCGATGATGTCCTCGACGATCAGCACGTGCTTTCCGGCAAGTGGGGTGTCGAGGTCCTTGCGGATCTGCACGACGCCGCTCGATTTGGTCGATGCCCCGTACGACGAGACCGCCATCCAGTCCATCGGAGCGTGCATCGGCAGCGCCCGGGCGAAGTCGGCCATCACCATGATGGCGCCCTTGAGCACCCCGACGAGCAGCAGCTCTTTTCCGGCATAGTCCTCGGCCACTTGCGCCGCGATCTCATCGAGCTTCTCGCGGATCTGCTCCTCGGTGACGAGGACGTCGGTCAGGTCGTTCTGGATGTCGGCTGCCCGCATGAGGAGAGTCTATGACGGGGACTCGTTGTCACCGCGCACTGTCGTCGGACTGACGACGAGCACCCTGAGGATCTCCGCGAGGTCCGGCGCCGTCGGCACCCATGTCACCTCGATGTACCAGTCACCGCTGTCGAGCTCGTGACAGAACCCGTCTGTTATCCAGCCGTCGATCTCGCGCACGCGAGATCGGGTCCAGCCGTCTTCTTCGAGATGAGTGGCCACCGCCTCGAATGCGCGGGCCGACGCATCTGTCTCCGTCACGAGGTTGTAGTACGCCCGCGACTGCCACCACGCCGGCTGTGACGGTGAAGGTGAGCCCTCGACGGGGCCGAAGCGCGGTTCGGATTCGAGGAACGCGTCTTCGGCGATCAGGTCTTCTGGCACGACGGCGACGGTGTCGGCGAGGATGCGGTCAGCCTCGGCGTGGAACTCGTCGAGGCGGCTTTCTGCGGACATGGTGCATCCTCCGAGGGCGAGGGCGAGGACCGCGACAGCGAGCGCGGCGACGAGCCGGGACATGCGTCAGTCCACCTCGACGTAGGCGGGTTCATAGTCGCCGCGGTCGATCCCGTCGATCGTGATGGGGCGGCCACCGGCGATCATGATCTGGTCCTCGGCGTAGAGCTCTGCCTCGCGACCGGTGATCACGGCCACCATGTTGTCGAAGGCGGTCGATCCCGGTGTGTACAGCGAGCTATGACTGTCGATTGCGGCAGGCATGCCGTTGCCGGGGACGTTGTAGTCCTCGATATCGGTGCTGTTCGGGTCGGCGTCGTCGATCATTCCGGTTTCGAGCCGCGTGACCCCGTCAGCCGTGAGCGCCGACTGGCCGTGCAGGGCGTGCAGTTCGCCCTCGCGACCTTGGATGAGGCCCACGACCATGTCGTTGCGGCTCATCATCGCGTAGTGGGGCACCCCAGCAGTATGCGGGAAGTCGTCGAGATTCGAGACACCCTCGCCCATACCGGCGGCGGCGACATAGAGCACGCGGTCGGCTTTCAACCCCGCCGCCTCGGCCAGCCCGACGGTGGCGCCGCCGTAACTGTGGCCCACCACGGTCAGCGTGGCGCCCGCTGGCACGGCGACGCCGGCCGCGAAGTCACGCAGGCGTGGGGCGAGGTCGTGCGAGTACGACGTACTCATCGCTTCGGGGATCGATTGCGGGAAATGCCCGCCGGCCCACTGGAAGACGGCGGAGCGGGGACCCGCCGCTGCCTGCAGGTCGGCCGCGCGCGCATCGCCGAAGTCGGTGAGGTTCGAACCGGTACCCGGAACCGAGATCGCCACCGACTCGATTCCCGCAGGGATGTCCCCCGTCCGTGGATCGATCGGCCCGTGGTACGTCGCGATCGCCTGAGCCGATGGGTCGAAGACCACCACTCGCGCGCCGGTTTCGATGCTCGCCGCGCCCTGCTGGTCGGTCACCGTGACCTCCTGCGTCAGGAGCCCCTCGTAGTAGTCGATCATCCGCTGGTGCTCGGCTATCAGGTCGTCGTAGTGCCTGTCGACGGCGTCCCCGCTGTGGTAGGCGACCTCGAGCGCGTCATCACGCATCTCATCGAGCCGCGCCATCTCGGCCTCGTGCCCCGAGATCTCGTCGGCGATGGTGAGGTGGTTCGCCGCGATGCGATCGCCGAGCGGGATGCCGTCGAGGTTGCCGATCACCCGCGGCGATTGCTCGATGAGCGCTTCACGTCGCCTCGGGTCGAGGCTGTCCCACACCTCACGGATCAGCACCGGGTCACCGAGTGCGGCGATCTGGTGAGCGGTGAGGGCACCGGTGTCGCCCGCCCACAGCGCGGCGAGCGCTGCCGCGGCCGGCGCCGAGACGGGGTCATCACGCGTGATCTCCGCGATCAGTGGGATGCTCGCCAATCGACCGGCGGTCGCCCGGTCGAGTTCCTCACGCTCCTCGTGGAGCGCGTTGTAGACGGCGCGCGCGACACAGTAGTCGTCGATCGCCGTCTGCCAGTGGACCAGGTGGGCGTGATCGTCGAGGTACATCCACGACGGCACGACGTCGTCCCAGTCCAGCGTCCAGCCCAGAGCGAGGTCGGATGCCGCGTTCAGCGCCGCGTCCCTCCGCGCCCAGATGTCGGCGTAGTCACTGTGAGCCTGCGCGAGGGCCGCCGAAGCGCGCGTCTGCAGATCTTCGACGGCGAGGGCGTAGTCGTCCAGGATGACGGCGGCCGAGTCCGCCGCATCCGCCACCGCCGCGAAGCGGTCGGCGAGCACCGTCACCCGAGGGCGCAGCGCATCCACGCTGAGCGCCACCACCGGCGACAACGCCGGCAGACCCCGCAAGGCCGCCTCACGACGTTCACGCTCACCGGTCGCCCGAGCACGGAAGAACGCGGCAAGTCCGCGAATGGCATCGACGTCTCCCTGCCCAGGATCCGCGCCGATTCCCGGCAGCGTCACGACCGACCCCCCGCCATCTGTGTGTCGAGTTCACGCAGTTCCGCGTGCACGGTCTCGGTGTCGACGGCGAGTTGCGCCCCGACCTCGGCGAGCGCGACGATCGCGCCCCGAAACACGCCGTCGACGCCGACCAGGGCTGATTCGACGATCGCGGATCCGACGACGCCGAAGGCCGGACACACCATGTCGACCGCTGCGTCGCCCGCATCGCGAAGATGCGTCACCGCATCGGTGAAGTCGGAGTGTCGGAAGACGACGTCGGCCATGGTGGTGCCCACGGTATCGACCTGGTATGCGCGCCTGAATGGGTAGCGGTGCCCACGGCACCCTCTCTCACTCGCGTCGGGTGAACTCGATCGTTCCGGCGACCCGGCGGGCGCGGCATCCGGGAAGATCGATCGCCCCCTGTCCCGACCAGTGCGTGACGAGGCGGGCCACTGCGACCGTCTGCGTGCGCGTAAGGCTCTGATGGAACTCGCTGGCGACAACGTGTCGGATGATGCGGTGCCGTAGGGCGGCCGGGTTCGCGGCCAGCGCCGCCACCGAGACCGCGATCCCTGCTTCGGCAGGCTCGACGATGTCTTCGATCGTCTCGTCGATCATCTCGTCGAACGCCGCGGCATCCTCGCGGAGTTGCGTGGCGGTGCGCGCGAGCGCCTCGGCGATGCCGGGCCCGAGTTCGTCCTCCATTACCGGCAGGATGTGCCGGCGCACGCGGACGCGGGTGTAGCGGTCGTCGACGTTGTGCGGGTCATCCCAGGGCGTCAGGCCCTCGGCCACGCACGCGGCGCGTGTCGTTTCGCGGCGCACATCGAGGAGGGGCCTGATGAGCGCGATGCCGTCGAAGTCGCTCGTCGGCGACATTCCCTGCAGGCTCCCCGCCCCGGACCCGCGGGCGAGTCCGAGCAGAACAGTCTCGGCCTGGTCGTCGAGCGTGTGGGCCACCATCACGGCGTCGGCACCCTCCTCACGGGCGGCACCTCGCAAGGCCGTGTAGCGGGCCGAGCGCGCCGCGGCTTCGGGTCCACCCACGCTCGGGACCTCGACGCGCGCGACCCGGGCACGCAACCCCAGCCCTTCCGCCGCACGGGCTGCGGCTGCGGCGACCTCGGCGCTGCCGGATTGGAGCCCGTGGTCGATGACGACGGCGACCCCCCGCCCCGGCGCTTCGAACGCAACGGCCGCGGCCAGGGCGAGCGAGTCCGCCCCGCCCGACAGTCCGACGATGATCGTTCCCTCCGCAGGCAGATGCGCCCGCACGTTCCGTCGCACCTCGGCGACGGCGGGGTTCAGCCCCGGTCTGCGGTCATCCACGATTCCCACGGTAGTCCGCCGACGCACGGGTCAACCGGTCGTGGCGCCCCGGCTAGGCTGGTCGGCGGCATCCACCGACTTTCTAAGGAGCACCGACATGGGCGCGTACGACGCCGTCATCGAGATCCCGCGCGGCAGCCGGGTGAAGTACGAAGTCGACCACGGCACCGGCCGCGTCTTCCTCGACCGCGTGCTGTTCACCCCCATGGGCTACCCGAGCAACTACGGGTTCTTCGAGAACACCCTGGGTGAGGACGGCGACCCGCTCGACGTGCTCGTGCTGCTCGACCGCGACATCTACCCGGGTGTGCTCGCGAAGGTCCGCCCGGTCGGCGTGCTGAAGATGAGCGACGAGGCCGGCGGAGACGACAAGGTCGTGGCCGTTCTCGCCAAGGACCCGCGCTGGGCGCACATCCAGGACGTCGGCGACCTCGACGAGTGGACCAAGAACGAGATCGGCCACTTCTTCGAGCACTACAAAGATCTCGAGCCCGGCAAGTGGGTCAAGGTCGACGAATGGGCCGACGCCGCTGAGGCCGAGCGCCTGGTGAGCGAGGCGTTCGAGCGCTTCGCTGAGCACGAGGGCCAGACGAAGACGCAGGGTGAGGGCGAAGCCCCCAACTCTCTCTGAGTCTCAGACACGGAAGAGGTCGCGGCATCCGAGCGGATGCGGCGACCTCTGTCGTTTCAGTACGCGACGTCTCGGTGCGACGTCAAAGACGGATGCCGCGAGCCGCCATGAACGGCGAGGGATCGACCGTGCCGCTCGGGGTATAGACCTCGAAGTGCAGGTGGCATCCGAAAGAGTTGCCCGTCTGCCCCTCGCGGGCGATCAACTGGCCCGCGCTGACGTTCTGCCCCCAGCCGACGAGGATCTGTGATGCATGACCGTATCCCGTGCTGATGCCGTTGCCGTGATCGATGCGCACGTATTGGCCGTAGCCGCCGTACCACGTCGCGTAGGTGACCCGGCCGGCGGCGGCGGCGTAGATGCCGGCGCCGCAACCAGTGGCCATATCGACGCCGAGATGCCACCCGCTCGCGCAGTAGCCGTTGCCGCATTGGCTGTAGCGAGGGCCGTACCCGGAGGTCTTGCCTCCGGATGACGGACGCGCCCAGCCGCTGCCGCCGACGGAACCGCCGCCGCCACCGCTGTTCTGGCTCTGCTTCTCGGCCTCTTCTTTGGCCCGGCGTGCCGCCTCTTCTGCGCGTCGCCGCTCCTCTTCTTTGCGGATGCGCTCGCCTTCTTGATACTGGGCGACGGTCTTCTGGGTGGTATCCTGCAACGCCGCGAGCTGAGCCTGCAGCTCGCCCCGGTGCACCTCTTGCGTTGCGAGGGCCGCTGCGGCCGCCTCGGCGGCCTGCTGCGCGGCGATCATCTTCGATTCGGCGATCTTCTGCAGCCGGTCGCGTTCCGCCCGCTGCACCTCGGCCTGATCGGTGAGGTTCTGTGCCGCATCGCGGGCGGTGATCGCCTGGGCATACACGTCGTGGTTGCGCTCAAGCAGCTTGTCCATCGTGCCGAGCCGGTCCAGCAGCTCGTCGGCCGAGGCGGCCGAGCCCGAGAAGAAGAGTTCGAGGGCGGTGTCATCGCCTCCACTGCGGTACAGCTGAGCGGCGACCTTGCCGGCCTTCTCTGCAGCATCCTTCGCAGTGGCGGCCTGGGCATCCGCCTCGGCCTGCAGCTGTTCGGCGCGGAAGGCCGCGTCGGAGTAGTCCTGCTGCGCGACGAAGTACTCGTTCGCGGCTGCTTCAGCCGCGGCGTTCTTGGCCGCGACGTCAGCCTCGAGATCGCGGATGAGCTGCTGGATGCGGGCGATCTCGGCGTTCTTGGCGGACTCGTTCGCCTTCGCCCGCTCGACGTCTTCCCACGAGGGGTAGGTGGCGGCGAACGCCGGGGCGACGATCGGGCCTGCGAGTCCGGCCACGATGGCGGCGCCGAGTGCTCCGACCCCGAGCGCGGATCGGCGCGACAGGTGGGGCCAGAGGCGGCGTTTCTCGTCAGGCGAGGGAGCGCAATCGCACTCGGTGTGAGCCTGCTCGGCCTGCACGGCTCCCCCTCCCGTCATGAAACCGACGCTATTCACACTAGCAACATCGGTCACATCCGCAACGGTTTGCCAGGAATCCCCGCCTCGGCCGTGGCGGCCGCGGCGGGGGCCGACAGAGCGTCGCACGCTCGATTGGCGCATTGGCTGCGGATCTCGTATGCTTGAGCGTCGGTAAGCGTGAGCACCGGATCGCAGGATTCAGAGCTCATTCGGCCCCATCGTTTAGCGGCCTAGGACGCCGCCCTTTCACGGCGGTAGCACGGGTTCGAATCCCGTTGGGGTCACAAAAACCGCACACAACTCAATACGCATGGCCCTGTAGCGCAGTTGGTTAGCGTGCCGCCCTGTCACGGCGGAGGTCGCGGGTTCAAGTCCCGTCAGGGTCGCTCCGAGCGACAGCCCCTTCTCGGAGGGGCTTTCGTCTAGGACGCGGCGTCTTCGCATGCCGCGCGGCTCTGTAGCTCAGTTGGTAGAGCGCACGACTGAAAATCGTGAGGTCACGGGATCGACGCCCGTCGGAGCCACAAGGCTGATCATTACAATCGGCCCAGAAACCCTCGCCTAGCTTCTACATGGCGGGGGTTTTGCTTTGCCCCGGTGAGCGCACGACCCGTCGGCGGCGCCGCTATCAGTGGGTGCCGGCGAACTCGGCGGGCCGGCGAGAATTGGTTCTGAGCCCGAGAATCATCTGCGGCAGGCGATTCTCGCGGCGAAGACTGAGCCTCGCGGGTGGGTGAGTTGACGGGGGTCAGCCGGCGAGGGTGACATCGACCTGGAGCTCTGCGGCCAGTTTCTCGAGCGCGGCGGTGACCGCATCCAGATCGACGGATGCCGGAACGCTCGCGGTGACGGATGCCTCGAACAGGCGTCCGCCGAACATCGCCGCTTCTCGCGTCTCGGTGGTCATCCGCTCGATGCTCAGCCCGCTCTCGCGCAACACCGCGGTGATGTCGCGCACGATGCCGGCGTGGTCGTTGCCGAGCACGTCGATGGTCGCCGTCGGAGTCTCGGCATCCGCGCCGTCGTGGGATGCCTGCACCGCGATGGTGAGGAGTCCGTCGAGGACCCCGAGAGCGGCGCGCAGAGCGTCAGACCGATCGTCGGGCACCGACACCTCGACGATGCCCGCGAACGCCCCAGAGAGTTCGGCGAGTTCGCTGCGCTCCCAGTTTCCGCCGTGCTCGGCGATCACCTCCGCCAACTGCGCGACGATTCCCGCACGGTCGGCACCCACGACAGTCAAGACGAGCGTTGTCATGGCGCCAGCGTAGCGGCGGGCTGTCAGTCCATCGAGGCAAGCATCGTCCGCATCCGTCCGATCTCGATGTTCTGATCGGCCTCGACATGACGGGCGATCTGGTCGATGGCGGTCTCCTGCCCGCCGCCCGCCTCATACAGCTCGGTGACCATCGTGATCGCGCCCTGGTGGTGGATGATCATGTACTCGA
This sequence comes from Microbacterium koreense, assembly GCF_042677105.1. Taxonomy (NCBI): domain Bacteria; kingdom Bacillati; phylum Actinomycetota; class Actinomycetes; order Micrococcales; family Microbacteriaceae; genus Microbacterium; species Microbacterium koreense. Next base: position 784,609 of record NZ_JBHTIM010000001.1, on the reverse strand, counting down.
GGAAGAGGCGGTCGAACTCAGCACCCCGAGCCGCCTCGAGCTCGGCGAGTTGCTCATCGGTCAAGATGCCGGGCATCGTCGCGATCGAGTGCCCCAGGTGGCCGCCGTCAGGGTCGCGTGCGGCCTCACCCCGCTGCTGCAGCCAGCTCTCCATCAGGTCCATCTCGTCGGTCTGGCTGACATCCATCCTCTCGGCGATCAACTGGAGGTCGGGATTGTCGGTGCGCTCGTCGACGTAGCCGGTCATGATCAATGCCTGCGAGTGGTGGTGGAGCATGTCACGCACGAACAACACGTCCGCTTCGACATAGGGCGCCGTGGTCAGCCCGGCGACTTCATCCGGACTCAGTGTGCGACCGTCCTCGCCTGGGGCGCCCAGTTGGATGACGGGCGCGGTCGAGGTCGGCGCGGGTTCGGCATCCGTCGTGCAAGCCGCGAGTACAGACGCGAGCACCACGAGCGTGGCAGCTGCCAACGTCTTCATCGAGGTCGACATTCAGGGGTGCCTCTCGTTCGGGGGTAGATCAATCATGCTGTGCATCCTGCTCGACGCACAGAAATCGAAACAGGAACTTAACGCAAACCGTAGACAGGATTCTCAGCAAATGGATAGATTCCAGAACATACAACTCCACATCCCCATGTATGCGAAGTGCGCCAATCCACCCGTACACGGTGGTCGAACTGCACTTCGGCCTACAACGTTCCGCAACAAATCGCTGATGAGAAGTCGAAACCGAAGGGCCCTCCCCGCATGAAAACCAGATTGTCCACCGGCGCGCGTTGGAGAACACGCGCCCTCGCCACCGTGGGTGCTGTCACCCTCGGTCTCTCCGTGGTCTCGGCCACGGCTGCCACCGCGGTCAACGATGACGCGGATCCGCGCGAAGGCCTCTCAGCCGGACTCTTCGACGCCGGTCAAGCAGCCAGCAACGTGACGCTCCTGTCGACGCAGCCCAAGACGAGTGCGTTCAACAACTACAACTCCGACCTCGCCTTCACCGGCGACTACGCCATCTCGGGCAACTACAACGGGTTCCAGATCTACGACGTCAGCGACGCGGCGGCTCCGGAACTCAAGGGAACCTACGTCTGCCCCGGCGGACAGGGCGACGTCTCGGTCTACGGCAACCTGCTCTTCATGTCGGTCGAGTCGGGACCGGGCCGCATCGACTGCGGCACGGAGAACCCGGCGACCTCCGACCCGCAGAACTTCCGCGGCGTGCGCGTCTTCGACATCACCGACATCCTCGCTCCCGTCCAGGTGGCAGCCGTGCAGACCTGTCGCGGCTCGCACACGCACACCGTCGTCGAAGATGCCGACGACGCCGACAACGTCTACGTCTACGTCTCGGGAACCGCGGGCGTGCGCACGACGTCGCCGAACGTCCCCGGCGGATGCACGAACGTGAACGGCAACACCCTCGAGTCGCAGCTCGACGCTGAGGGCAACCCGATCCTCGGCTCGCGCTTCTTGGTCGAGGTGATCAAGGTTCCGCTGGCCAACCCGGCAGCAGCCGAGGTCGTCAACAAGGCACGGTTGTTCGCGGATGCCGAAACGGGCAGCCCCGCCGGCCTCCAGGGAACGCCGCAGACGCCGCGCCACCCGTCCGGCGGGTCCTGGTCGCCCTCCCCCGTGACCGATGCCTGCCACGACATCACCGCGTATCCCGAAATCGGGCTGGCCGCGGGTGCGTGTGAGGGCAACGGCATCCTGATCGACATCAGCGATCCCGCCAACCCGCAGCGCGTCGACGAGGTCTCGGACCCCAACTTCGCGTACTGGCACTCGGCCACGTTCAACAACGACGGCACGAAGGTCGTCTTCACCGACGAGTGGGGCGGCGGAGGCGGCGCGCGTTGCCGCGACACCGACGCACCCGAGTGGGGCGCCAACGCCATCTTCGACATCGTCGACGGAAAGTTGGAATTCGCCAGCTACTACAAGATGCCTGCCGTCCAGTCGGCTACCGAGAACTGCGTCGCGCACAACGGCTCGCTGGTTCCGGTTCCCGGTCGCGACATCATGGTCCAGGCCTGGTACCAGGGTGGCTTGTCGGTGTTCGACTTCACCGACAGCGCGAACCCGGTCGAGATCGCCTACTTCGACCGCGGCCCGGTGAGCGACGCCGGACTCGTCCTGGCGGGCTACTGGTCGGCGTACTGGTACAACGGCAACATCTTCGGCAACGAGATCGGCCGCGGGTTCGACAGCCTTGGGCTGACCGCCAGTGATTACCTCTCGGAGAATGAACTCGCCGCCGCCGCCGAATGGCAGCGCGACGAATTCAACGCCCAGGCGCAGCCGACGATCGCACACGCCCCGAGCTTCGCGGTCGCCGGGTCGTACATCGACCAGCTGGGCCGGACCGGTGCCGACGTCACGACGTTGATGGCACAGTTCGAGACGGCGAAGTCGCTCGCAGCCAACCCCGCCAAGGCACGCGAGGCGATCGCCGCCCTTGAGGCGGCGGCCGCGGCGGCGGGTCCCGGCGATGTGGCTGACGCGCTTCTCGCTCTGGCCGCGACGATCCACGTCGACACCACCAAGCCGGTGACGACGCTCGTCGCGCCGACGACTGCCGGACCGTTCAACGCACTGCAGGTGCAGGTGGATGCCACCGACGAGATCGGGTTGTCCCGCGTCGTCGCGAACATCTACCAGAACGGCAAGCTGGTCAAGTCCACCCAGACCGCCGGTAACGGCGAGAAGGCCGTCAGCCACACCGCTACGGTGACGCTGCCGGAGGGCTCGTACATGGTGCGCTACAACTCGCAGGACACGGCCGGCAACATCTCGGCCACCCGCGAGCACGCCTTCACGATCGACACGACCGCCCCGAAGGCGACGGTCAAGGCGGGCGACAACTTCACGGTCGGTGCCGACGGCACGTACTCGCTCGTCAGCTTCAAGCTGCACGACGCGGGCAAGATCGACAAGATCACGCTCAACGGCGTCGTGAAGGATCTCTCCAACAACGCCTGGTCTGACGTGAACTTCGTCAAGCCCGGCACCTTCGGCGGACAGCTCGGCGAGAACACCCTCGTCGTGTACGACGTCGCCGGCAACACCCAGACGACGGTCTTCACGCTCGTCGCACCGTAATACGGCTTCGGCCGGCAACGGGGCTCCCGCGTTCGCGGGGGCCCCGTTGTGGTTGAGGCATCGGAGTAGGTTCGGGTGAATTCCCGATGACGAATCAGCGCCGTGGGGGTTTCGCGAAGCGAGCCATCCGTATAGGCTGAGACGACGCGAGTGCAGGAGTGGGATCCTGCACGGAGACTGGGAATCTCATCGCGTCGCTGGGGAAGTACGGGCAGTTGATTCTGCCTGTCGGACATTGCTTGGGGGCAATATGCCGACCGAATATTACGTAGCCGTCTCGGCGGTCGCGCGATGACGGCCGTCGACGATGCATCGGCACGCACGCAGCGCGCTTTCGCGCCGGTCTCGGCGTCGCGTTGGAAGCCTGCCGACACCGACGTCCTGGAGTTCTCGCCGGCGATAGCACAGACCGCCTCGTCGTTCGACACGCAGACCACGGTCACACCGCGCACGTCGAGTTCGATCGCGAACCGCCAATCGTGGGAACGCAGCTACCGCCGGCGGTTGCGCATCTCGGATGCCGCAATCATCGTCCTCGTCTGCACGCTCTCCTCGTTCGTCTGGTTCCAGGTACTGCACCCGTGGATCCTTCTTGCCGACCCATGGATCCTCGCACGCGTGCCCCTCGCAACCGCGTTCGTGTGGTTCATCATGTTGACACTCTTCAGCACACGCGAACCCGCGCACTTCGGTTCCGGCGCCACCGAGTACAAGCGAGTGGCCCACGCCACCGCGATGACGTTCGGCGCATTGTCGATCGCCTTCGTCGTGTTCCAATGGCCGGGAATCCGAACTCAGCTCTTCTTGGCATTCCCGATCGGGTTGCTCGGCTTGCTGCTCAATCGGTGGGTCTGGCGACGCTGGCTCGTCCGTCAGCGGGCAATGGGCCGCTTCGCGTCGCGCACTGTCGTCGTGGGAGACCGAGGCGCCGTCGAGTACGTCATTCGGACTCTCGGAACCCAGGGTGAGCACGGATACCTCGTAGTCGGTGCCGCAGTGCATGACGAGACCGCCGATGCGATGCGGATCGACCACGCGATCGTGCCTCTCCTCTCGGGACAAAGCTGGGTGGCGCAGGCGGCCAGCCTCGAAGCCGACACGATCATCGTCGCCAGTCAGCCCGGCGACGACCCCGACTACATCAAGCACCTCGCATGGCAGGTCGAGGGTACAGCCGCTGAACTGGTGCTTTCGAGCCGCATCGCGGACGTCGCCGGTCCCCGCATGTCGTTGCGCCCCGTCGAGGGCCTGCCCCTGATCCATGTGCAGATCCCGACATTCGAGGGTGGCGCCTACGTCTTCAAACGGGTGTTCGACGTCGCAGTGTCGTTCGTCGCACTTCTCCTCTTCGCGCCCGTCGCGGCGGTGATCGCTCTCGCGATAAAGCTGGATTCGCCCGGTCCCGTGTTCTTCCAGCAACACCGCATCGGGCGTGATGGTCAGTCGTTCCCCATGCTCAAGTTCCGTTCGATGCGAACCGACGCGGAAGAGATGCTGGCCGATCTCCAAGCAGCGAACGAGGGTTCGGGACTGTTGTTCAAGATGAAGGACGACCCGCGGGTGACTCGCGTCGGCAAGTTCCTCCGCAAGTACTCGCTCGACGAAGTTCCCCAGTTCTGGAATGTGCTACGCGGCGATATGAGCGTCGTCGGTCCCCGTCCGCCGCTGCCCTCGGAGGTCACGGCATACGACGGCACGGTGTTCCGTCGCCTCTACATCAACCCGGGAATCACAGGCCCATGGCAGGTCGGCGGACGTAGCGACCTCTCGTGGGAAGAGAGCGTGCGCCTCGACCTCCGGTACGTTGAGAACTGGTCGGTTTTCGATGATCTCCTCATCATGTGGAAGACGGTGAAGGTGATGATCAAACCGAGCGGCGCCTACTGACACCACCAGCACCCCTTCTCCGGCAACTCGTCGCATCGTTGACAGAACGATGGGATGCCGGCGCTGAAGCGATGGGCGCCTGACCGCCGCACAGATGAGGGATTGGGACGACATGACGGATTCGCTGCGCATCGCCCTCATCGGGACGCGAGGCATTCCCGCAGCGTACGGCGGCTTCGAGACCGCGGTCGAAGAGGTCGGACGACGTCTCGTCGCTCGCGGGCACCGGGTCGTCGTCTATGGCAGGGATGCCGGTGAGACCGGCGACTATCATCTCGGGATGCGCAGGGTCACCCTGCCTTCTGTAAAGCAGCGCGCACTCGAGACCCTCTCGCACACGGCACTGTCCACCGTGCACACGGTCACGAAGGCAATGCCGGACGTCGCCTTCGTCTTCAACGCGGCGAACTCACCCTTCGTGCCGTTGCTTCGGATGCGTGGCATCCCCACCGCGCTCCACATGGACGGCCTCGAATGGCGCCGGGCCAAGTGGGGCCCTCGGGGACGTGCTTACTATCGGTGGGCTGAATCATTCGGTGTCCGCAACGCCGATGCGCTCATCGCGGATGCGCCCGGCATCGCCGACTATTACGACCATCAGTTCGCGGTTCCCACCGAATTGATTCGTTACGGCGCACCGATCCTCCGAGAGTCACCTGAGTCCCTGCTCGACCCTCTCGGTCTCACAGCGAACGGCTTCCACCTCGTCGTCGCACGTTTCGAACCCGAAAACCACGTGCGGGAAATCGTCGAGGGCTATGTCTCCTCCTCGGCAACGAAACCGCTCGTCGTGGTCGGTTCCGCGCCCTACGCGGCCGAGTACACGAACGCCATTTCAGATGCCGCCGCACGTGACGACCGTGTTCGATTGCTCGGGGGCGTGTACGACCAAGACCGCCTCGACGCGCTTTACTTCCATGCGTTCAGCTATCTCCACGGGCACTCGGTCGGGGGAACCAACCCGTCGCTGTTGCGCGCAATGGGCGCGGGCACGGCCGTCACCGCGTTCGACGTGGGCTTCAACCGTGACGTGCTCGACGGGCGCGGGTGGTACTTCTCCGACCCGGCATCTGTCGCATCGGCGGTCGAGGCATCCGAGAATGATCCGGACAACACGACGACACTCGGCGAGTCGCTCCGCGTTCACGCTGAATCCGCTTTCTCGTGGGATGACGTCACGAACGCATACGAGGCGCTCGCCCGCGATCTCGCAGAAGGCGCGTCGATCCACGCGCGCGCTCGTCATGCTCGACGTCGATCCTCGGAGTGGAACGGATGAGCACGCGAATGGAAACCGTGCTCGTCGTCCACCCCGGAGCCGAACTCTTCGGGTCCGATCGGATGCTGCTCGAGAGCGTGCTCGGGCTTCGGGAGGCCGGCACGCGTGTCGTCGTCGCTCTTCCCTCACACGGCCCCCTGCTCGAACCGCTGCGTGCCTCGGGCGCTGAGGCCGTCATCGTTCCGATGCTCGTGCTCCGCAAGGCGCTTCTGCGGCCGAGCGGATGGCTCCGGCTGTTCCGCGACACCTTCCGTGGATTGGGATCTGCCTGGCGGCTGATCACCCATGTGCAGCCGGACGCGGTGTACGTCAGCACGATCACCGTCCCCCTGTGGCCCGCCATCGCACGAATGCGCGGGCGGCGTGTGGTCAGTCATGTCCACGAGGCCGAGGCATCCGGCAACCGCCTCGTCAATCTCGCGCTCTACCTGCCGCATCTAGCGGCGCACCGCGTGTTGGTCAACAGTGAGTTCAGCCTCGCGACGATCCGCTCGGTCCTCCCCCGCCTCGCCCGTCACGCGCAGGTGCTCTACAACGGCGTCGATGCGCCGGAACAGCCCACCCCTCCACGGGGGGCGATTGAGGGCCCGTTCCGGATTACCTACGTCGGCCGACTCTCGCCGCGCAAAGGGCCTGACATCGTTATCGATGCGGCGAGCGCGCTCGGACGCGCCGGCATCCCGACACACGTCACCCTCGTCGGATCTGCGTTCGAAGGATACGAATGGTTCGAAGAGGAGTTGCACGTCAAGGTCGACGCCGCGCACGAATCCACCGTCGTGGAATTCGCCGGCTTCCACACCGACGTGTGGCCCTTCCTTGCCGACACCGACGTGCTCATCGTCCCCTCTCGATTGGACGAGCCGTTCGGCAACACAGCCGTCGAAGGGATCCTCGCGCGCCGGCCGGTGATCGCCAGCGACACGAGTGGCCTGCGAGAAGCCGCCGGCGGATACCGCAGTGCACGGCTGGCCGCTCCCGGAGACGTCGACGCCTTCGTGCGTCGCCTCACTGAGCTCCACGCATCCTGGGAGGAGGTCTCTTCATCAACGGATGCGGATGCCGCCCTGGCGCGTGAGCGCCACGACCCGGCAGGCTACCGAGCCGGGGTGCGGGCGGCCGTCGCGTCGCCCGTGCGGTAGCGGGGACTCACTCGGTCACTGCGTGGCAGCGCCGGCGACGAAAGCCGCTGCCTCGTTGCCGAGCGCGTGCGCCGCCTCCCGCGTCTCCTCGAGCACACGCCGGTGGCGGCGCTGGCTCGCACCGTGCACATCGGGAACGTCATATGGATGCTCGGTCCGCAGACGAAGGAAGCGATAGGAGCGAGGTTCGGGAATCGGCACCAGACCTCGTCGTGCGTCGAGGTGCTCAGCGAATGCTCGCACGGAGGAGTGGCCGCTCTGGCGCTGACCGCGACCATCAGTCCCCGACTCCTTGGCGAGGTGAAGAGCCTCACGAAGTGTGAAGACGCGGCCTCGAGCCGACGGCACCAACTGTGTCACCATCGCCCGCTCGCGCAACGAAGACACCACCACCAGGTCAGCGTTGTCGATGTGGCGTGAGTTCAGAGCGCGTGACTTCGCGCCCGCTGTCGCTGGATCCCCCGCCAGGTCTGCGGCGATCTCGCAGACCACGGTCGACCTGACGACGTCGGTGCCGCGACTTTCGATGCGCCATGGAACGCCATCGTCACCGACCGCTTGCGCGAACGCCGCCGCCATCAGCGGCGAGCGGCAGACGTTCGCACGGCAGACGAACAAGACACGCTGAGGCGGCACTCTGCCAGCAGTGCCCGCGACGTTCCCCATCCGACAAGAGTAGCCCCGTCGTCAGCGGAATTGCGCCCCGAGCGACTTCTCCGCCTCGAGCAACCCACTTCGATCCGAAATCGACCGCGGCACCGCGCGCGCGGTCGCAGCCTCGCGGTCATCGACCGTCTGCGTCGGGCGCAAGCCGCCATCGAGCACGGGCACTCCCTCGAAGTAGCGGGACGCGGAGTCCCGACCGCTGGCGGCACGGTACGCATCGAACGTCGTATAGCGCTTTGTCCCGCTCGCGCCACCCGACCAGTCCGCGAAGACCCGTGGAGTCGCGCCATCGGCGCGGAAATAGATGTTCCCATCGCTTTGGCTCACCATCTGGTGACCCTGGAATTCTCGGGACCAATCGTTCACGCATACGACGCAGTCGCCTCGCGACGGCCCGAGGATGTTGTTCGCGATCACCGTGTTGCGCACGATCCACGGCACCGTGGGGTCTGGTTTCGGCTGCCGGGGATCGTGTCCGGGCGTATCGATGTCGGATGCGCGCCGACTGTCTTGGGTGATCGAGATGTTGCGCTCATTCCCGGACAGGGTGTTGTTCCAGATCGAGGCGTTTCCGGTGTCTGTGATGAAGACCCCCGCCAGACCGTTGTCGGCGAAGATGTTGTTCGCGATGACGACCTTCTCCGAGAGTTCGACGACGAGACCGTTCCCACCGTTGCCGACGACGTCATTGTCGGCGAAGACGATGTCGTAGACGGACTCGTCGAACCACGGCCCTTGCCCGGCATTGCCCACGAAGGAGCTCCGGCGCACGTCGATGTCGCGCGATCGGGTGACTTTGAGCGCACCGGAGACGGGAGCCCGATTGAACCCCTGCGCGTTGTTGCCGACCGAGCTGACGCCGTCGATGAGGAGCCTGTCCGCGGTCGACGCGCCCATTCCCAGCAGCCCGTTCCCGTCGACGGTCACGTTCTTGAGGGACACGTCGGGTGCCCATGTATAGAAGCCCGTGGTGGCGTTGTCGAGGATCGTGACCTCTGACAGGGTGATTCCTGGGACATCAGCCGTCACGGCGCCCATCTGATGGACGCTTGTGGCATAGCGCTTGACGCCGATGCCACGGATAGTGCTGTCCTCTGCGCGGATCGTCAACGCCTTCTGGAGCGTGCTCGCCTCGACCAGCTTGCCGGTCGGGTTGGATCCGATGACGAGCTGACGTGTGTTCTCATCGACGTAGAACTCACCGGCGCCCACCTGTGCGCGTGACCCGACCTGCGTCAACGGCTGTCCGTCGATCCAGATCTGGTCGGGATGGGCCGCCATCGGGCGGTCCGGGTGCAGCCATTGCCAGCCTGGGGTCGTACCGTCGGGCTTTCCCTTCGAGTACGTCGGGCTCGAGTCGAAGAACGTCGTCCATCCACTCCGTGTCCACACGGAGCCCGACTTGACCCATCCGGTGACGCGCTCGGCCCCGTCGAGCCACACAGCCTCACCTGGATACGGTTGGATCGTGATGCCGCGACGTGGTGTGACGAAGACGGACTCGTGATACGAGCCGCCGCGGATGACGACGGTCCCGTTCTCGCGAGACAATTCGACCGCGCGTTCGATCGTCGCGACCGGTCGATCACGTGTGCCTGCGGCACTGTCGGACCCGTCCGTCGCGACGTAGATCGCACCTGATGGAACTGGATACGAATGGGTACCCGGGGCCGCCGCACCGGCCTCGACCCGCTGACCCAAGTACTCGACGCCGCCGGGCTCGGGCCCGGGTTCCGGCTCGGGTTCGGGCTCGGGTTCCGGCTCGGGCGCAGGCTCCGGAGCCGGGTCGACCGGCACGCTCGTCTCATCGGAGCCGACAAGCACATTGTCGAACGCCACGGGCACCGCCGCGCCGGCTGTCGAACCATAGACCGAGAAGGCCACAGAACCGGTGGTGCTGTGGGCGGCACTGCTGTCATCGCTCGCGGTGACGCTCCACTCGGTCGGTTCGGCCGTCGCCGTCGGCCAGGCCTTCGCAGCCACGGAGGGGACGCCTTCAACATCGGAGGCGACAGTAGCGATCGTCACCGCCGCCCCTGGCGAAAAGTCGAACGGAAGAGCCGTCCGTGCGAGCACGGTGGCCTTCCACCCGTCCAACCGAACGATCTCAAGGCTCGAAGCTCCCGCGGAGTCGACGACACTCCGCGCTGCGTATGCGCCCGCGTCCGTGTGGCGCACTGCGCTCGACACGTACGCGCGTGTCCCACGCTCGGGCAACCGCATCAGGGTGACGTCGACTTCGCTACGGACGTCACGAACGGCGACATCGGGAAGCGACGCGCGCGCCGTGCGACCGGGTCCAGGGGCGGTGAGGACGGCGACGTCACCGTCGACGCTCCCCGCATCCCGCGGTTCGACGGAATAGGAAGCACCCTGATCGGTCGCGCCCCATCCAGGCGATACGCTCCGCGACATGTCGTCGCTGACGATCGAGTTCGGATCCGGAGCGGGTGCGGGAGGAGCGACATCCTCCGTCGTCGCCGCGGACGTGACCGAGAGATCATCGAACGTGACCGGAACGACCTCGCCGCGCGACGAGCTGTACACGCGCAACCCCGTCGCCCCCGGCGTCGCGATGCGCTGGTCGGAGTCATCAGTGAACTCCACCGTTGACACGAGCTCGCTCGCCGCCAGGTCGCGCGCGGACGCCGTCAACACGGCCGCTTCGCTCCCTCGCACCGACAGCCCGAGTTCGATGCGGCCGTCCGACGACGTCCAGGCGATCCGTTGTTCAGACAGAAGCGTGGCGTCGTGTCCGTCGAGGCGAATCAGTCCAAGCAGATGCGTGCCGTCTGCCTGCGAGACGAGCCGTGCACCGTAGGCGCGATCGTTGGCGTCTCTCGCGGTGATCGTCACGTATGAGGTATCCGTCCCGTCGGGCGCCTCCGGCAATGCAACGGTGATCCGAGAATCCGTGTCGTCGGCGTTCAGCTCCGAGAGCACCGCGCCACTCATGCGCCCGGGCGCGGGGCCGACCAGCTCCGCGACGTCGCCGTCGACAGTCAGAGCGCCCCCACCGATCACGGTGTATTCGCCGCCTGTCTCGGCCGCCCCCCATCCGTCGGTCAGGACGCGACTCATTGAATCCCGTGCCAGGACCTCGGGTTCGCTCATCGGGGCGGTTGCGACCACCAGCGGGGCGATGAGTGAAGCGGCGGCGGCGAGACGCACGCCGGTGCGGGCGAGAGAGGGGAAACGGGGCATGAAAGCAGAGCCATTCGTTGGACGAACCAGTACGACGGTCTGACGCGCCTCCCCAAGCGTGGCGCCGGTCGACCGACCTTGGGACGCTAACACCGCCGATACACAACCGACGAAGAGGTGAGAGCATTCTCACGGTCGCCGATCACCGACTCCGGGTCCCTCACCGACTCTCACGAACCCTGCGGTACGTACCTCGCAGGGTTCGGATCGCCAGTCGAGGGCTTTCCAGCACCAGCCGCATCAACCCGAATCCACGAAACCTCGGTACAGGTCGACCCGCCAGCCTTGCTCCCCACAGTCGCGCCGCAAGGAACCGGCGCCGCGTGGCCTGAAGTGGTTGCGCCGCCACGAGGTGCCCAGGGTCCAGAGGGCGCAGCTCGATCACCCCGGCGGCCTCTGCCGCCTGGACGAGCGCGAGCCCCCGCTCCGTCCGTGCCACAAGAGCGCTGCGGCCGTCCGATTCCGCGAACAGCGGGTATCCGCGCTCATCGGTTTGCCACGAATCCGCCGCGACGATGTCCGCGGACTCCCCGACCCCGTCGGGACAGATCTTGCATCGCCACTGCGTGGCTGGCCCGAGAACCCTGCCCCAGGATTCTTCGTAGTCGGCGCTCGCCTCGCGCCCGTCGGCGCGCACCGTGAAGCGCCCGGGCCAGCCGCGTCCGCGGTACCACATCTCATCGATATGAGATCCGTCCTCCACTCCGAGTTCACGCACGAGACGATCCGTGGCCGACTGACTCGGCGTCCCAGCACAGAAGAACGACAACAAGACGGGAAGTGCCGAGTCGTCGACGGATGCGGCGCGCACAGCGGCCACTTCGCAAGGCTTCGCCGTCATCCCGCCCGCGGCAACCGGAACGGTCTGAGCGACCGCGACCGGGGCGTATCGTGATCCGGCCGCCGCCAGGGCGTCGTCGCGGGACATGATCGTCACGGGAACGGTACGCGTCGGTTTTTCCTGGTCCGCGGCAGCGGTCGTGATCTCGCTCGCGAGACCCGATTCGACAAGCCAGCCCTGCAGCGCGGTCAGCACTCCCCCGCTACTCCCGCGATGCCGGGTGTCGCGGTCGACCGCCCACGCCTCCCAGATGCCGAAGTACGAGCCGAGGAGTGGGTGACGCCGTGCGCCACGTGGTCGTTGCGCACCAACTCGGCGCCCCGGACACGCGCGACGAAACGTGCGAACGGCGTCCGGCACCTCACGCGCTGCGCCCGTCTCGCGCGGGCGAGCGAACCCGGCGGCGTCGGTGTGCATCGTGAGCCCGGAGTCGAGCGTGACACACATGCCGCATCCAGAACACGCGTCAGCGGCGAGCACCTTCGCCACTTCGGACCGGACCGTCTTCATTCGTCACCTTCTTCGTCTTGCAGGATGCGTCGTTCGCGTTTCACCATGAGGCGGACGAAGCTCGTCAGCGTCCGCGCGTCGCGTCGGATGGGCGGGGTCAGGAGCGCCAGGCCGACGACGGCTAATCCTGCCGCGAGGCCGACACCGAGCTGAACAAGGTCGCCGTGCGGCACGACGGCCGCAGCCGCACCCCATGAAGCGGCTCCCGCCGCGGAGGCGACCACGAGCACCCGCACGGCGCCGCTGTACAGCGCGGCAACGGGGAGGGGCGTGAGGCGCGACAACCAGAAGATGGAAACGGGCCACGCGATGGCGGGGGCGAGCGCGAAACCCGCTGCGATGCCGACCAGACCGAAGAACGAACCGCCGACGATGCACACGACCTTGATGGCAGTCGACACCAAGGTGTAGCGGAAGAGTTCCCGGCTCAGTCCACGCGAGACGTACACCCAGTACCCGACGAACGAGAGCGTCGTCAGCGTGCCCGCGATCGCGAAGAAGCGCAGGATCGGAACAGCACCCTCCCATTGCGGGCCGAGCATCAGACCGACGACGGGTTCTGCCATTCCGCACACCAGCAGCAACGGGATCCCGAACGTGTACCCGAGTGCGAGTTGACCGCCGGTCACGAAGCCGTCGAACCGCTTGTGATCCTTCTGCACGCGAGAGAAGACCGGAAGTGCGACATTTGTGATCGGGGAACGAACTTGAGCAAGGGGCGTCATGACCAGCTGGTACGCGCGGTTGTAGAGCCCGAGGGGCGCCGCGCCGAACTTGGCGGCCACAAGAACCGTGTCGATCTGCGAGGACGCGTAGGTGAGCAGATTCGTCGCCACAAGGTGCGAGCCGAACCGTACGAGCCCTGCGGTGGGGTGCCGACGGGAGAAGAGGCGTGGGAGCCATCTTCCTGAACCGACGAGGACCGCGAGTAGCACGAACGCGGCGGTGAGCTGTTGCGCGGCCAGTGCCCAGTATCCGGCGCCGAGGAGGGCGGTCGCGACGGCGACGGCGAGGGCGACGAGCGCGGAAAGAATGTCGGCGACCGCCATCGCGCGAAAGCGCAGTTCGCGCATCAACTGCGCGCGATACTGTGTGGCCAATCCGTTCATGACGAAGACCACAGAGAGCACCTGCATCATGCCTCTGAGCTCGGGTTGCTGGGTCATCGCGGCAAGCGGCCACGAGAGTCCGAATACGATCGCGGCCAGGACCACGCCGAGCGCCGTGTTGATCCAGAACAGATTGTCCCGCTGTCCATGGCTGAGGTGGGGAGCCTGAACCGAAGCGGAGGTGAGCCCGAAGTCCCGAAAAATCTCACCGACTCCGATCACCACCAGCGCGATCGCCAGCAAGCCGTAATCGTAGGGCGTGAGGAGCCGCGCCAGCACGACCACCGAGAGCAGCTGCAACAGAATGCGCGCAAGTTGTGCTCCGAGCGTGAACAGCGCACCTCGTGCCGCAGAGTGAGCTAGGGAGTCCGCCACGTCCGGGACACCTTTCAGGTGAGGTCGGCGACGAGTGTGCGGAGTGTGTCGATCCGCACCGCGCCTTCCCGCTGGACGGCGGCCGCCTCCTGGGTGAGGTCGCGACGCGCGGCTTCCAGAACAGCGGTGCTCGTTGTGTCCGCGTCCCGGATGTCGACGACGGCGTCCCACCCCAGATCAGCGAGCAGCGGACGGAACTTGCGAGAGTAGGCCATGGCGACTGCGGGTGTGCCTGTCGAGAGTGCATTCAGGCACGCGTGCATGCGCGCCCCGATCACGAGGTTCGCCGATCCGATGGCCGCCCTCGCATCGTCTAGTCCCTGAGGCACGAGAACCTCGACCTCATCGCCGAACATTCCCTTGACGGCATCTACCGCGGGAACGTCGTTGTCGGGGTCTGCCGACGTCAGCACGTGCGGCAGCAGCGACACCGTACGTCCATCCTCGAGCAGCCCCCGGATGACCGTGACGATCGATTCGCGATACTGCTCGTGATCGACGTGCGGGTTTGTCGACCACAACAGACCCGACACGTTCACGATCACGTCTCGGGCAACGTCTGATGGAGGCTGTGTCACCGCGAACACCATGTCCGTCGTCAGCGCGTCGACCGGACGCCCGAGCTCATCGGCAACCGAGGCGCTGATCGGGTCCCGTGCGAAGACCAAGTCCGACCGCCGGAGGTTCCGTCGCGCCAGCGCACGTCCTCGCCGATGGCGGAACGGTCCGATCGTCTGGGGTGCCATCACGCACCGCACGCCGGCCTGGGCTGCGAACTCATGAATGAGCGACATCGTGAGATGCCGGTGCATGCCGTAGATGTCGGCGAAGCTGTCTCCCGACCGCGTGTCCCAGTACAGGTCGAACGACCGCAACCAGGCCATCATGCCGGTGCGGTTCAACACCCGCTCCTTCACAAGCGACCGCGGCGGCCACGAGATGCTGTCGGGCTTCCTGCCATAGTTCATCATCTCGATCTCAGCGTCGGGGAAAACCGACCGCAACACGTCGATCGAGCCTTTGCCGAGTGCCCTGACACCGAGATTCGGTGAGGCGTCATCCGCCCATCCGATGAGGATCCTCATGATGCACGGCCCGCGTGATGCTGGGCGACGGTCACTTGTCCGCTCCGACCGCGGATGCCGCTTTGCCGGTCTCGGTGTAGTAGCCGTCGGTGCGACGATGCGTGCGCACCTTGTTGAGCACCATCCCGACGATGCGTCCTCCGGCCGCATCGAAGCTGGCCACAGCCGCCGCGAGCGCTGACCGCCGCGTCCGGGTCGCGTCGACGACGATCAAGGCTCCGTCAACCACCGGCGAAAGCAAGTTTGCGTCGGCGACGCTCGAGATCGGCGGCGAGTCGATGATGACATAGTCGTATAGCGGCGTGACGTGGTCGAGGAATTCGTGCATCGCGTCGGACGTCAGCATGCCGGCGGGATTGGGAGGGATGATTCCTGCCGTCAGGATGTCGACGCCGGTGCCCATGCGACTCAACTTCGCATCCTCGAAGTCGGCGTCGCCGAGCAGAACCGTGGTCAATCCGATGGACTGTTCGACGCCGAAGATTTCCGCCACACGCGGGCGGCGAAGATCTGCATCGACGAGCAGAACGCGACTGCGCAGCGCTGCGAGGGTCAAGGCGAAGTTGGCCGCGAACGTCGTCTTCCCCTCGCCCTGCGACGTCGACGTGACGAGAAGGCGCCGTGTCGGGCTCGAAACGCCCGCGTACGTGAGAGCGGATCGAACCCGTCGGAACTCCTCAGATGCACTACCCAGCGGGTCCTGCGCTACGACCAGGCCGAGCCGTTCGCGCCCCCGCCGCACACGGGAGATCACGCCGAGCACCGGCGCGGGCACCGTCTCGCGCAGAGACTCGACTGTCGGCATCCGCGTGTCCAGGAGTGATCGCAACAGTGCGAAAGCGACGCCGACGATCAAACCCACCGCCGCCCCCAGAACAGTGTCGCGCGGCTTGCTCGGGGCAGATTGATAGAGAGGCACGACCGCGTCATCGATGACCGACGCGGTGATGGTGGGTGCGTCTTCGGCCGTGGTCGGCGACACCTCGCGAACGGCGGCAGCGAGACTTTCCGAAACGGCGTTGGCGACCGCTGCGGCACGCTCGGGCGACGTCGATGTGACTTCGATCGTGAGGATGACGGTGTCGTGCGGGTTGATCACCGCGATATTGCGCGCGAGTTCACGTGCGGTGATGTCGAGGTCGAGGTCGTCGATCACCGGTTCCAGGACACGTGAGGAGGTTGCCAGACGCGCAAAGGACTGCATCTGGTTCTGGGCGTATGCGGTGCCCTGATTCAGATCGGACCCACTCGACCCCTGATTGATCGAGACGAAGAGGGTCGCGCGCGCCTGATAGGTGGGCGTTGTGGCGCTCGCGACCACGAAGCCCATCAGCGCTCCGACAAGCACGGTGCCGGCGATGACGAGCCAGTGTTTCCGCAACGCCGCCCACACTGTTCCCAGCGTCCAGACCGAAGCACTGCTCGTCACGTCCATCCCCCCTGGCCTCCGGCCACGCGGAAAGCACGAAGTCTCATCTTACCTGCACCTTCTCCGTGCGCCCGCGCTCTCGGACCTCTCTCGAATTCTGGAAAGACGGATCGTCACGATGCGCCGCGCGCAGGTTGAGCGTGACTGCCAACCCGACGACGAACCAGAAGAAGACCGCGTACTGCGTGATCAGGGACACGGCGAGCAGGCCGGGGAGCTGACCGGCCACCGCGACAGCGGCGCTGTGCGTCCTCCCACGTGCGAACAGCCGCGAGACCGCCACAACCAGTACTCCAAGGAGTAAGACAGTCGGAACCCAACCGACACGCATCGCCACGACGAGGATCGCGTTGTCGATCGACTTCTCGAACACACCGAGGAACTGACCATCGATCGTGAGGCCGCCGATATCAGGGGCTGAGCCGAACAGCGGCACGACCCGGGTGATGGCCAGCAGATCGAACCGGTAGTCGGCGCTTCCGCCGGCTTCTCCGCCCGCGTCGAGAAACACGTCCGAGATGAACGGAACGACGACCGCGGCGGCCACGATCGCCGCCGCTGCGATGGCGACGCGACCACGGGCGGACAGGCCGGGGAGGACGAGCAACGAAAGCCCCACCGTGATGACGAGGGTGACCAGACCGATGCGACTGAGCGTCATTGCGACCGCGCCCGCGATGACCGCCAACATCGCGATACGTACACCCAGTCGCCATCGGGATGCGAGTACGAAAGCGGCGCTCATCGAGAGCGTCGCTCCCAAAGCGATCGAGTGACCGAACGCTCCCTCAGCCCTGACCAAACCACCCCTCGGCTGCAACGGTGACCATTGATCGTAGAGACTCGCCGAGCCGGCAGGCCAAGACTGGAAGACGTTGACACCCGTCGACGCCTCGACCAACGCAAGTAGCGCGGCGATCACCGCGACGACGGCGATGGCCTTGGTGACGAAATCGATGCTCACCCTGGCGAGCAGGACCCGTCCGACGATGTATGGCAACAACCATTCGGATGCCGCGATGAAGGTCGCGGACAGTGAGCTGATTCCGAGAGCGAATTGGGCACCGACGAGGATGGCGAACCCGGCCATGAAGGCATCGGCGATCGACAGCGGTCCACGCTGCGCGCACGCCGCGATGAGAAGCACGGTGACCAGCGTGATCGCCGACCAGAATGGGCCGACACTCACCCCGACCCAGACGGGGACGAAGAACATCGTCGCCATCCACAAGAGGAACGTGGCCCTCGGCGCGGCTCGTGCCACGACGACCGCGATGATCGCTGCGCACAACGCAACAGCCAGCGCGCCCAGGGTCGCCATTCGCACCTCCCGAGCGTCATACCTCGAGGGCTACGCCTTGGCGTAGCCCTCGAGGATTGCCCGTCGTTGTCGTGCTTCGTCAGCCGAGCGGACGAACCTCGAATGAGTCGAAGGCTACCACCGTGGGTGCCGTCGACGAGGAAGCACGGTTGGCGCGCAGGCCCATGCTGCCGTCTGCCTGAAGAGCCGCATCCGCGTCGGATGCTTGCAGATGCCATGTCTCGGGGATCGGGCTACCCACCTTCCAGATCTTCGCCTTGAGATCAGTCGTCGCAGTGCCCGACACCTCGATCTCCATGGCCAACCGCTCACCGGGCGTGTATTGAAGTCCCGAGACAGGAGTCGCCGCGAGGACGGTGCCCCCACGCTGCGCGACGAGCCACACCGATCCGTCCGTGCGCAACCAGCTGTGAACGTAGTAGGCGGTGCTCCCCACGGACCGCGCGATGAAGCCCGCGTACGTCGACCCCGTGCTCGCATCGGCACTCGCTTCGAATTCCACGCTGGCACGGTATTCGCGCAGTGCGGTTTCGTTGAGGAGCGCGAACCGCGTGCTGCCTGCGGCCAACGACAGGCGCCCCTCGCCGTCGACGACCGAGGCTGCGGCGGCGGACCCTCCGGTGATGGTCCATGCACCACCGACGTCAGCGGTGCCCCACGACGACGTCGCAGTGCGCTCGAACGTGTCTGCGAGTAGCTCGTCGCCCGGTTCGACCTGCGTCTCGACGACGACATCATGCGACTGCGCGTGTGTCGCGCCGTCATCGTCCGTCACGGTCAACGTGACCGTATACGTACCGGCGGATGCATACGCATGCGTCGCGGTTGCTCCGGCGTCGTCGGCCGAGCCGTCACCCCAGTTCCAGTTGTACGCGGCGATCGAACCGTCGACGTCCGTCGACCCTGTGCCATCGACCGAGACCGCGAGCGCGTCAACCGCGGCGGTGAACGCCGCGACCGGAGCGGAATTTCCACCGACCGGCGCAGTCACGGTGACGACCTGGGTGGCGGCGTGCGTGGCACCGTCATCATCCGTCGCCGTCAACGTGACGGTGTAATCCCCCGCGTCCGCGTACGTGTGGGTTGAGTGAACGCCCGACGTATCCGCCGTACCGTCACCCCAGTTCCAGGAGTACGAGGCGATGGTTCCGTCGCTGTCTGTGGTGGCGGACGCGTCGACCGTAACGGCCAAGCCGTCGACCGTCGATGAGAAACCGGCCACCGGTGCGACGTTTTCGGCCGGCGGTTCCGCCTCGGCGAGATCCCGCACGGTGATCGAGTCGAACGCCACCGTTCCCGCCGATGCGGAGGATGAACTCAGGACGTTCCGGACCGTGACGTACCCGCTGCGCTGCATCGCGGCGGTGCCGTCGGTCGTGCTCGCTTGCCAGCCCGAAGGCTCCGCAGATGTGGAGCTCCAGATCTTCGCACGCAGGGTCGTGGGCGACGTTCCGGCGACCTCGGCCTTCAGCGTGAACTCGTCACCCTCGGACCACGTGAGACCGTTGACCGGTGCAGCGCTGAGGAGCGTGCCCCCTCGCTGGATCACAAGCCATACGTTTCCGTTGTTGCGGTGCCATGTCTGCACGATGTACGAGTCAGATCCGACGTGGCGCGTCGTGAATCCGACGTACCCGTTGCCGTCGCTGGGAGCGAAGTCCATGCGGTACTCGAGCACGGATTCCGTGTCCGTCAGGTCGAGGTCTTGAAGTGCCATGTGGCGGGTCGCTCCGGGCGCCAGGGCCAGAAGGGCTTCGCCGCCCGAAACCGAAGCGACTGAGGATGAACCGCTCATCGTCGTCCACACGCCACCGGTGTCTGCCGATCCCCAGCCGTTGGAGACGACCCGATCGAACTGGTCGGATGCCGCATAGAGCGTGGGGCTGACGGTCACCGATGCCGTCTCCGTCGCCGAACTCCCGAAGCTGTCGGTCGCCGTCACGGTGATGTCGTAGGTTCCACCCTCGGCGTAGGTGTGGCTCGCTTGCTCACCGGTGGTATCGGGCGATCCGTCTCCCCAATTCCACGAGAAGCTGAGGTCCGCGCCATCGGACGCCGAACTCCCCGACGCGTCGACCTGCACCGTCAGCGCCGCCGCGGTGACATCGATCGCCGCGACCGGATCGGCGTGTGTGACGACGATCTCCTCTGTCGACGTGTCGGTCCCACCGCGGTCGTCCGTGACGGTGAGCGTCACGGTGTAGGTCCCCGCTGCAGCGTACGCGTGGGTCGCGAGGCTCCCCGATCCCGCTGCGGTACCGTCACCCCATTCCCACTCATACGACTCGATCGAACCGTCACCGTCATGGGATCCAGTTCCGTCGACGGTCACCGTGAGCCCGGAGGCGTCCGAGGTGAACGAAGCGGTCGGGTCGACGTTGGCGGCAAGCACCGAGACCTCGGACTGCGCCACACCGACCAGGCCCCGGGAGTCGCGCACGGTGAGGGTGACTGTGTAGGTACCCGCTTCTGCGTAGGAGTGCGTGGTCGTCGAGGTCGACTCGGTGACGGCCGGCGAACCATCTCCGAAGTCCCATGTGTACTCCTCGATGCTCGCACCCCCGTCGGCGGTCGACTCACCGGCATCGAACGACACCATGAGGTCGTCGGAAGCCGTCGTGAACGTGGCGGTCGGAGCTTCGAGGCCCGTTCCCTCCGCATAGTGCGTGGCGACCCGACCCGCCGCGAGCGCGGTGGGATAGACGGCGACCTCGTCGATGTCACCGTCGAACCAGTTCGACGATGGACTGTTCGGCCAACCGTTGAGGTTGTCGCCGCCGATGCGCCAATAGCCGGAGTACGCCTGCGCGGTCGTGACCGTCGCATCGGTCGCGACGACATCGCCGTCGACGTACAACACCATGCCTTCGGCGCTCTGCGTGGCGACGACATGGTGCCACTCGCCGTCGTTGTACGATTCGGCGCTACTGATCGTCTTCGTGGTGCCGGGGTACGTTCCGAAGTTGAGACGCCCGTCGTTGCGCATGTACACATGCCGGTCGTAACTGCCCGACGTGCCGGTCTGTGAGTTGCCGTAACCGATGAGCTTGCCACCACTCGACGTCGTCGTGCGGAACCACAGCTCGGCGCTGTAGACCTCAGGCGCTGCCTGGTTCGTCGTGCTCGAGACACGACCGTTCGACGAGCCGTTGAACTCCGAGTAGCCGGTGGCCGACCCTGTGACGCCCGCGGGGCTCTCAGCGCTTACGCCCCCGCCCACGCGTGGCGTGTTGTTTCCGGCCCAGTCCTGCGACACCTTGTCGCCGAGGGGGTAGTAGAGAGTTGCGCCGTCATCGAGGACGAGGTCGGCATAGTCCACCTCACCGGCCTCGGCGGATGCCGTCACCGTGCCACTGGTCACGGTGTTGCCGTCGCCGTCGCTGACTCGGACCCGATACGTGAACGACTCGCCGGCCGGAACGTCGGAATCCTCGAGGGTGACCGTCGGCACGTTCCACCACCCGGCGGACATGACGACCGAGTCGACCGGCGCCGCGGTTCCGTCGCGCAGCAGTTCGTACGTCAGATCGAGGTCGTCTCGGTCCCAGGTGCCACCGATGGTGATGCGGATCCGCCCCGGGACCTGTGACTGAGCGGTGGGCGACCCCCACGCCGCGGTCGACGTGCGAGGGCCGTCATTGGCGCCATTCGGCGGGTTCGTCGAGAATCGGACGATTCCTTCGAACTGCAGGTTGTTGACCGCGCGGAACTCGCCGGCGATCGAGATCACGTCGCCCGCGCCGGTGATCGACAGACCGGCCTGTCCGAGGCCCGACGTCGTGCCGACGGCGAAGTCGGGGTACCACGCGTATGCGGAGGGAGCGGGGCTGCCCTCCCAGTTCGCGTAGGTCGATCCGGTGTGAGGCTGACGGCTGAGCGTGCCCGTTGCTTCAGCGGTCATCGCGTGAACGAAGCGGTGCGTTCGCGGAGACTGTTCGGGCCAGAGGTTCATGGTGCTGCACGCGTGCGTGTGTGTGGTCGAATACACGACCTCGCCCGTGGAGTACACGCCGTAGTGGTCGCCGAGGCAGTCCGCGATCCAGCGGACATCTCCCGAGTCGGATTCCAGAGCGAAGACACCCTCGAGGTTTCCGACCGTCGCGTTGGCGTACACCCATCCCGTGCCGTACACAGCCTCGTCGTCGGCGTTGAGCGCGAAGATGCCCGCGCGCCCCGTGCTCCACCCGTTCTTGACTTCCTGCGTTCCCGTCCATGCGGAGTCGATACCACCGGTCACCTTGTCCACGGCGACCATTCCGCGCCAGGTGGAGTCGCCGCCGACGTTGGAGAAGCGACCACCGAGGATCACGTTCTGCCCCGCGGGGTCCATCACCATCGCATCAACTTGCAGGTCGGGCTGAGCCGTCCACCCCATGTCGAGCGCGCCGTTCGTCGCCGAGAATGCCGCGACGTTGTTGCGGGGCGTGCCGTTGGCCTGGGTGAACAGTCCACCCGCGTACACCGAGGTCGCATCCGCCTCGATCGCGTAGACGCCGGACCCCCCGATCGCGGGGCTGAACCCGGGAACGAGTTGACCGGTCTGGGCATCGAGTGCGGCGATGTTCCACCGAGGCTGCCCGTTCACATTGTTGAAGGAGCCGCCGATGTAGATACGGGTTCCGTCCGGTGATGCAGCGACAGCCTTGATCGTCCCGTTCACCGACGGCGCGAACGGGAGGAGGGCGCCCGTGTTGATGTCGAAGGCGAGGATGTTGGTGCGTGGCGTGAGCTGCGTACCCGGCGAAGCGAGCGCCGCACGCGCGTTCTGGAACTGTCCCACCGCATACACGGTGGTTCCGATGGTTTCCTGCGCCCAGACGTACCCGTTGTTGATCTGAACGGTGGGCAACGGATCACCGGTGACCACAGTGTCGTCACGCTGGAGCAACGGTGGCTTCGTCTCGGGAACCTCGGCGGAGGCGGCTCCCGCCGTCAGCGCGAGTCCCCCGAGAACCAAGCCGGAGACGGTGATCGTCGCGAGTGCGCCTCGCCAGACCTTCGTGAATGACATTCAATCCTCCGGGGGATCAGGAAGTGCTGCCCGTGAAGCGAGCGATGGGCTCGCCTGCGGAATAGTTGACCAGGACGACGACCTCGCGATCGCCCGCGGGGTTCAGCATGAACATGTAAGTACCGACGGCGGTTTCGCCCGGGGCCAGCGAGCCCTCGAGAGCGGTTGGGCCACCGGCCAGTGTGGGGATGCCGTACTCACCGTCTTCGGCGGCGAGTGTCACGACGGCAGAATTGACGTCTTGATCCTCGGCGGAGTTGTTCGTGACACGGATCTCGACCTCGACAGCAGGTCCGGAGACCTCGCCGGGTGTCGAAGCGGTCACCTCGGTCGCCGAAAGGGCGGAAACCTCGACAGCGACGCCGGTGCTCAGGTCCGCGCTGTCTCCGATCGTCGCCTCGGTGACAGGAAGGTCGGGAGCGGTCGTCGGACCGGAATGGTCCGGGGTCTCACTTCCTCCGGGCTGAGCAGCGGAGGAGGCCGAGGACGTCGGCGCCGATGAGGCCGACGGGGATGCGGCTATATCTGTACCGGGCGCACATGAGACCATCGCGAGCGACGCAATGCCGATCGCCGCGAGCGCCCCCAAAGCGCGTGCGTTCCAATGAACGTGTACAGACGACACGATGCCCCAATCCCCAGATGTGCCGTGACCCCCGAACTCCCCAGGACGAGGCGGCAACGTGCTGATGATATGCGATAGCGGCCACTCGACACAAGAGGTCGCCCGTGGCCGGCGTCAGGCTCTCGATTCCTCATCGAGCGCGGAGATGTCATGGAACCACTTCACTGCGGCGAGCATCAGGAACATCGCTGATGCGGCGAACACCGCCGTGTAGAGCGGGAGGAACAGCCAAGGAATCCCCCACAGAGCGAAGACAAGGCAGAGGAAGCCGTAGTCGGTCGGCAGGAGGATGATCGCTCGCAACGGCGACCAGCCCCCGCGGTCGTGGGCCGAGTCAACTCCTTTCTTGCCGCGGAGGAGATCGTTGAGGATCATGCCGAAGAAGGTGGTGGTAGCGACGACGCCGAACAACAGCGGCACGAGAAGCCATGGGGCGGGTATGTCCCAGAAGCGCGCCATGCCGACGAGCACGGCAGCGTGCAGCGACGAGACCTTGAGCGCATCGACGAAATGATCGAGCCATTCCCCGCCCAGAGATCCGCCGCCACGCAGCCGCGCCACCTGTCCGTCCGCCGAATCCCATGCGTAGCCCAGCGCAAGCAAGAGCCACACGACGATTCCGAGCCACCACGTCAACGGCGCCAGCGCGAGGAGGAGGATCCCCGTGAAGGTGAAAAGCGCGCTCACACCCGTCACCTGATTGGGCGTGAGACCCGCTTTGTAAGCGATCGCCGCGAGCACCCTGCCCACGGGTCGGTTGACGAAGATCGAGTACGCCGGGGCGCCGCGAGCTCGGCTCTTCTGGGCGCCGGCCAGACGTGCGATCAGATCACGGAGAGATTCACTCATGGGCGCTTCTGCCTTCCATCTCGTCGCCTGCGCGCCCACCAGTACCGCACGCCACTCCAGCTTCCGCGGATCGCGGGAATGAGGTTCAGACGCGGATGAACGAACTGTCGGCGGCCCCCTTGCAACAGAATTCGGTAGGACGCGTACGGCGTCAGCCATAGCCACCGTCGGGACTCGGCCGGGGAGAGCATCTTGGTCGCGTACACCAGGCGGTTCCGACAGTTGTAGAAGTAGTAGATGGGCGACTTGACCCGAACCGCTTCGGTGGCGCGGTGCGTGGCCCCCTCGTCGTGGACCGCCTGTACTGCGGGATCGGAACGCACTCGCCCTCCGGCGAGCTCGACGCGACGCGAGAGGTCGACGTCTTCCCAATAGAGGAAGTAATCGTCGTCGAAGCCGCCCACCGTTTCCCAGAGTTCGGCACTCATCATGAAGCACGCTCCGCTCACCCAGGTGCGAAGCGAATCCGCTGGGGCTTCCGGGGCGGTCCGCCGCGCCGACCGCGACTCACCGAATCGGAGGTGCAGGTGCATCTCAGCGGCGTAGATCGCACCCCCCGGTCGGACGACTTCGGGTGAGAGCTGGAGCATCGGATCCGCGCGCACCTGCTCCTGCAGACGTCGGGCCCCACCTGGCTCGAGATACGCGTCCGGATTGATGAAGAGGATCTCACGCGCGCCACGTTCGATGGCGTGCGCCGCCCCCACGTTGTTTCCACCGCCGAAGCCGTCGTTGTCGGGTTGTGCGATCAGATCCCACCCGTTGGCGTCGCACACCGCGGCGATTCGAGCTCGTTCCGTCGTGGTCGACAGGTTGTCGACCACGACGACATGGCCGACGGAGTCCCCTTCCAGCGTGCGCCGGAGGTTCCGCTCGACGATTTCGTGCGAGCCATAGTTGACCACCACGACGGCGAGATCGCGCGCTCGTGCCCCCCGCTCAGCCACGCCGTCGGCCCGATCCTGCTTCGCACGCCTTCGCATACGCGTCACGGTGTCGTCGGCCCGCGTCGGTCCATCCTCGGCGCCCGAGATCAGGGCGCGAGGAGGAGTCGCGCGCTCGTGCCGCCACGAGCGCCGCCGTCAGGTCGTCCGCGCTGATCGTGCCCGAGTAGCGCAGAACCCATTCGTGACCGACTTCGTCGGCGAGTGCGCGGTTGAACGCGTTGTCGGGGACGAGAACTGGCCGGTCGAGGGACAGCGCCGCGAGAACGCTGCCCGAGTTGTGCATCTCTGAGTAGGGCAGGACGACGAGTTCCGCCGCACTGATCGCTTTCACGAGTGCGTCGTCGGATGCGAAAGTCAGCGACAACGACACCCGAGGATCATCGGCCGCGAGAGTCACGAGGGAGTGGGACAGATCGTCGCTCGAGGGACTCCCGAGCACGTGGAGCGAGCGTTCATCCGTGTGCGTCAGGTCGCGGAAGGCACGGATGAGGGACTCGACGTTCTTGTAGCGCCGAACCTTGCCGAAGAAGAGCATCCGTCCGGGCCGAAGGTCGGAGCGCTCGAACGGTGCAAACCAATCGCGGTAGTGACCGTGCTCGATCAGGACAGACTCGGCGCCTGCGGGCACGGGGGTGAACTCGTTCAGCACGATGCGGATACGGGTGAGGCGCTGCGTCGCCTTCAGCAGCGCGCGCTCGATCGGGCTGATGCCAGCGGGCAACTCGAGGTTGTGGACGGTGGAGACGACGGGAATCCGGAACAGCGCGAGCCGCGCGAGAAACGCCCCGTAGAGCGCCCACCGCACCCACGTCGACAACAGTCGTCGGCGCTCGATCAGGGCCTCGGGCCAATGCGCATGGAACACGTCGTAGCGCCCGAGTATCGCGATCCGCCACGAGAACGGCACCGGATCGACCCCTGCCTCGACAAGCGCGTCACGCAACTGCGTGATGTAGGGGTTCGTCCGCGGACCGGGTTCTTTGAACGATTGAAGGACGCGGAGCCGGCGTGCAGAGCGCTCGCCCATGCCGTCCCCCCTCACATCCGACTTCATATACTGGCGCGATGCTTCGTTACCGCACCACGCCCCCGTCTGCGCGGCGGATCGAAAGCCGCCGCAGATGAGAATACTGGTCTGTGCCGCGTATCTCCCGTTCCCTCCGAAGGGCGGCGGTCGAGCCGACATCTGGCGACGGATCGAAGGTTTCGTCGAACTCGGCCATTCGGTCATGCTCCTTCACCAGTATGACCCCAACGGCTCCCTGGCACCGCGCGAAGGCGACTTCGCGGCGATGGACCAGGTGCTCACTGCACGGTTCTCCTACCCGATCGAACGGAGCGCGAGGCGGACGATCAGACAGCTCGTCGGGCAATTTCACACGCCGTGGCACGCTGCCAAAGCGCTCCCCGACACCCACGTGGCCGAGGATCTGCGGCGTCAGGTGCGCGACTTCGCCCCGGACGTGATCTGGTTGGACGGGCCCTGGCTCGGCGAGGTTGCCCGCGGCATCCGTCATGAACGGCCCGTTCCCCTCCTCTACCGCTCACACAACATCGAGCACCTCTATCTCCGTCGCCAAGCGCGGGCCTCCCCCCGTTGGCGCAACAAGGTGGCGTGGCATGTGATCACGCTGGGCCTGCGACGCTACGAGCTGGGCTTGATGCGGGAAAGTACGAGAGTGCTCGACATCTCGTTGGATGACCTCGCATTCTGGAGCGCACGGGGTGTCTCATCGATCGAGTGGTTGCCGCCTCTGCCCGAACTCGCCCTGACCGGCGATCCGATCACGCCCATCCCCAGCGATGTCCTCTTCGTCGGCGGCCTTCGCCTACCGAACAACGTGGCCGGCGTTCACTGGCTCGTCGATGACGTGTGGCCGCGCGTGCGCGCGCGCCTCCCGGATGCCACCGTGACGGTTGTCGGCTCCGGTCCGGATCGCGAGCTACGCACCCACCTCGAGAGCATGGACGGGGTGCGCACCGCATTCGATGTGCCCACCATCCCCCCGTACCTCTTCGGAGCACGCGTTCTGGTCAACCCCGTCCACACCGGGAGCGGCGTCCAACTGAAGATGTTGGACATGCTGATGACACGCGCGCCGATCGTGACGCGCAGTCAAGGCGTGCGTGGGCTCCCTTCCGACGTCGTCGCGCAGTGCGAGGTCCACGACTCGGCGGAGGCCTTCGCCGATGCCGTCGTGCAACGGCTCAGTGAGCCGCGCGTCGATCTCGATTCCCGAGAGGCGGTTCGACGCCACTTCACACTCGCCTCCCTTGAGGGCGCGCTGCGCGGAATCGACACGAACCTCGAAGACGGCGGCGATCGGGTGTAGGCTCGGTCTCCACGGACGTGGGGTCCGTGACTGGGGTACAGGCTGGGGAGCCTGTTCTTTCGATCTTTGGGGAGATCATGACGCGTATCGGCTATGCCGCGGGAGCATTCGACCTCTTCCACGTCGGCCATCTCAACATCTTGCGGCACGCGAAGGAAAGCTGCGACGTCCTCGTCGCCGGTGTCGTGAGCGACGAGATGCTTCTCGCGACGAAAGGCGTGACGCCGGTCATCCCCACGGCAGAACGTGCGGAGATCGTGCGAAACCTCCGGTTCGTGGATGACATCCACATCGAGACCGTCCCGAGCAAGATGGACGCGTGGCGTGAGGTGGGGTTCACTCACTTCTTCAAGGGTGACGACTGGCGCGGCACCGAGAAGGGACGCGCTCTGGAGCGCGATTTCGCCACGGTCGGCGTCGAGGTCGTGTACTTCCCGTACACGGCACACACCTCGAGCACGCGACTCCGCTCCGCACTCGACGCGCTCTCTGCGCCCGCGAGCGCTCGCGCCTGAGTTCTACAGTTCCCCGGGCTGCATCGCCTGTTCGTCGATCTTCTCCGCGACCTCGCGCGCGGCTGAACGCGGGCCCTCCTTGCGCGGCGCGTAGACGACCAGCGAGTGGAAGACGAAGCGCACGATGAACGCCACGGCAAGGGTGATCGCGGTGGCGACCACGCTGGAGATGTGCCAGCTCTCGACCATGAGGGCCATGATCGGGATTCGGACGAGCGCCTCGGCGTTGTTGAACCCGAACGACTTCGCGAAACGCACCCACATCCCCGAGGCGGCCCCCCTCATGTCGTGGAAGACGAAGCGTTCGATCAGGACGAAGTTGCCGATGATCGTCAACTCCGCCGCGACGATCGCGGCGACGATGTAGTCGATCCCGAGTGCGGTCAAGGCCCACACGATGCCGATGTTGATGACCGCGCCGAGCGCGCCGACGAGCGCGAACAGCGACATCTTTCCGAACCGCAGCGCGGTCAGCTGTCCGATGAAGTGAAACCCTTGCCGCAGCGACGCTTTGGATTCGCCGGCGTGGCGGTCGCCGAAGTCGAACGGAACCTCGGCCACCGTCAGCGGCGCACGAGCGAGCATCTCGAGCAGGATCTTGAAGCCACGCGGCTTGAGACCGTCGACGTCGAGCGCGCGACGGTCGATGAGGAAGAACCCGGTCATCGGATCGGTGACCTCGCGCAGACGGACGGGGAACATCGCCTTGGTGACGAGGGTCGACATCCTCGAAACGAAAACGCGCGTGCGGTCGGCGAAGCCGTCGGCCTTGCCGCCGCCGGCGTAGCGCGAAGCGATCACCAGATCGACGTCTCCATGACTGAAGCGTTCGACGAGTTCGGGGATCTTCTCCGGCGGATGCTGCAGATCGGCATCCATGACGACGCACAGGTCGGACTGCGACGCGGCGATCCCCTCCAGTACCGCTCCGCCGAGCCCCTGGTCGGGCTCCTCACGGTGGATGAGACGGACGGGGATGTCTGCGCGCGCGGCGACGTCCCGCACGACGTCCGGGGTGGCATCCGTGCTGTCGTCCACGAAGATCACCTCGCAGGAGACCCCGCGCATCGCCACGGTGATGCGGTCCACCAGTTCGGCGACGTTGGGCGCCTCGTTGTAGGTGGGTACGACGATCGACAGTTCGATGGCGGGTCCTCTTCTTCCAGCGCGCCCACCGCCGGGATGCCGCGACTGAGGGCGCATGTCATCTTCGCACGCGACACCCGGCCGAATCCTGGATTTTCCACCCCCGCTCCCCGATCACGGGCGACAATAGAGGCATGACTTCCGAATCGACCATCACGATGTTCGGCGCCCAGTGGTGCGGCGACTGCCGCCGGACGAAGAGCCAACTCGACGGGCTGGGCATCGAGTACACCTACGTCGACCTCGAGGCGGAGCCCGCCGCGGCCGACATCGCGCGCGACATCTCCGGCCGCACGAACATCCCCGTCGTCGTCTACCCCGACAAGACGCACCACGTCGAGCCTTCCAACGCCGACGTCGAGGCGAAACTGCGCGAGCTCGCGCTGATCTGATCCGCCGGCGCCCCTGACGCGCGGCATCCGGTCGTCGCTACGCTGAACAGGTGAGCGACGAAGTACAGCGCAACACCCGCACGATCGAGGGGTCGGTCGTCACCGATTTCGCCGACCGCATGAGCTACGGCGGATACCTCGAACTCGACACCCTGTTGAGCGCGCAACATCCGCTCAGTGATCCCGAGCATCACGACGAGTTGCTGTTCATCATCCAGCATCAGACCACCGAGCTGTGGCTGAAGCTGGTCTTGCACGAGCTCAGCGCCGCGTGCCGCCTGCTGCGTGAGGATCAGCTCGCCCCGGCACTGAAATGCATCGCACGGGTCAAGCACATCCAGAAGACCCTCACCGAGCAGTGGTCGGTGCTGGCCACACTCACGCCGACCGAATACACCCAGTTTCGCAATGTTCTGGGCAACTCCAGCGGCTTCCAGTCAGCGCAGTATCGCGCGATCGAGTTCACGCTCGGTAACAAGAACGCCGGCATGCTGCGTGTCTTCGAATCGGATGCCGCATCCCACGCCCTCGTCAAGGCGGCGCTGGACGCCCCGAGCCTGTACGACGAGTTCCTCGCGATGCTGTCGCGCTCGGGGTACGAGGTGCCGCAGGACATCTTGGACCGTGACGTCACCCAGGCCTGGACGTTCCGGGAGGATCTCGTGCCTCTCTTCGCCCGGATCTACGCCGACGCCGACGACAACTGGGCGGCGTATGAGACGTGCGAGGAGCTCGTCGACCTGGAGGACAACTTCCAGCTGTGGCGCTTTCGGCACTTGAAGACCGTGGAGCGGGTCATCGGGTTCAAGACCGGCACCGGCGGCTCGAGCGGCGTGCCGTTCCTGCAGCGTGCCCTGGAGCTGACGTTCTTTCCCGAGCTGTTTGCGGTCAGGACCGCGTTGTGACGCTCGACCCGCTCGAACTCGAGGCGCAGCTCGGCGCGACCGCTTTCGCGACCCGCCGCGGGCTGACGGGAGACACCGGGGTGGCCCTGCCGCCGCTGGTCGACCACCACGTGCATCTGCACCTGATCGATGACCGCGCGCTCGTCGATGGTGGCATCGCGGCGGTCGTCGACCTCGGCGGGGACCCGACGGCTCTCGCCCACCCCCCGCGCCGCGCCCTGCCGCGCCGCAGCTATGCGGGCGCGTTCTTGACTGCCCCGGGCGGGTACCCGAGCGGACGGTCGTGGGCTCCTGACGAGATCGTGCATGTCGTGTCATCCGCGTCACGGCACGAGGGCGAACCCGGTGGTGCCGAGACCGCGGTCGCGGAGCAAATCGGTTTCGGGGCATCCGTCATCAAGGTCGCACTCAACAGCGACGCCGGAGCCGTCTTCGATCGCGAGACGCTCGAGGCCATCGTGGATGCGGCACACGACCGCGGCGTGCCGGTCGTGGCCCACGCGCAGGGTCCGGGGATGACCCGCCTCGCGTTGCGGGCAGGTGTCGACGTGCTCGCGCACACCCCGTTCTCTGAGGAGCTGGGACCACGACTGATCGCGGCAGCCGCCGCCGGTCAACGGTGGATCTCGACGCTCGACATCCACCGCGACGACCCGGTCGCACGCGCGACCGCGCTGGCCAACCTCACGGCGTTCGCCGCCGCGGGAGGCTCGGTGCTGTACGGCACCGATCTCGGCAACGGCGATCTCCCGCTCGGCCTCAACGTCCGCGAGATCGCCGCCCTCTTCGCCGCCGGTCTCGATGGTGCCGCCGTGGTCGAGGCACTGACGGATCCATGGCCGCTTTCGACGCCGAGCACGGCGATCGCGACCTTCGTGCCCGGCGCGCCGCCGTCCGCCCCCGACGATCTCGCCGCCTGGCTGGCCACAGCCGACATCGTCCTGACCGAGGAGCTCGCCCATGACAACGACTGACTTCGACGCGGCCGCCGCGGCGCGGGACGCGGCCGATCCGCTGCACGGATACCGTGACCTGTTCGTCGGCGCCGACAGCGACCTGGTGTATTTCGACGGCAACTCGCTCGGGCGGCCACCGCGAGCGTCGGTCGAGCGGCTCGCGACGTTCGCGACCGAATCATGGGGTGGCCGACTCATCCGCGGCTGGGACGAGTCGTGGATGCAGATGCCGTTCGACGTCGGCGACCTGATCGGGCGCACCGCGATCGGCGCCGCCGCCGGCCAGACGGTCGTCGGCGACTCGACCACGGTGCTGCTCTACAAGCTCATCCGCGCTGCGTTCGACGCCCAGCAGGCGACCGACCCCGCGCGCGTCGAGATCGTCGTCGACGACGACAACTTTCCGACCGACCGCTACATGGTCGAGGGCATCGCCCGCGAACGGGGCGGACGGGTGCGTTGGGTCGAGGTAGACCGCGCGTCCGGAGTCGACGCCTCGGCGCTGTCGGCAGCGGTGGGCCCCGAGACGGCGGTCGTGGTGCTCTCGCACGTCGCGTATCGGTCCGGCTATCTGGCGGATGCGGCGGAGCTCACCCGCATCGCGCACGATGCCGGGGCGCTGATCCTCTGGGATCTCTGCCACTCGGCAGGCTCGGTGCCGGTGGCGGCGGACGCGTGGGGTTTCGACCTCGCCGTCGGCTGCACGTACAAGTACCTCAACGGCGGGCCGGGATCGCCCGCCTTCGCCTACGTCGCAGCTCGACACCACAACACGCTGACGCAGCCGATCCAGGGCTGGATGGGCAACACCGATGTCTTCGCGATGGGCCCGGAGTACCGGCCTGCCGAAGGGATGCGGCGCTTCTTGTCGGGAACGCCTCCGATCACCGCGATGTTGGCGATGCAGGACACGCTCGCGATGATCGACGAGGTCGGGATCGAGGCGGTGCGTGCCAAGTCCGTCGCCCTCACCGAGTTCGCGATCGAGATCGTCGACGATCTGCTCGCACCGTCCGGGGTGACCATCGCATCTCCGAGGGATGCCGCATTCCGTGGCGGGCATGTGACGCTTTCCCATCCGTCGATGCGCGCGGTCACGGCACGGCTGTGGGAACAGGACGTGATCCCCGACTACCGCGACCCACACGGTCTGCGCATCGGCCTGTCGCCCCTGTCAACCTCGTTCGGCGAGACCCTCCGCGGTGTGCGGGCGGTCGCGGAGGCACTACGCGCCCTCTGAGCCCACTGACCTGTGGAGACGGGCAGGACGAACGGGCACCACGCGTACACTGGCGCGATGAGCAACGAGGCTCGGCGCACCGCAGCGCCCCCGGCATCCGACCGTCCGCTCCCCCGTCGTACGGTCGCCCAGTACGCGATCGGTTCGCTGGGCACCGGCGGCTTCGGCACCCTGCCGGGACTCGTCCTGACGTACTACCTCACCGACAGCCTCGGTGTGACGGCGCTGCTCGCCGGCATCATCGTGTCGGCCTCGAAGATCTGGGACGTGATCGTCGATCCGGTGATCGGCGCCCTCACCGATCGTGACCTCGCCCGTCGGGGCACTCGGCGGCGCCTCATGCTCGTGGGCTCGTTGGCCCTCCCGGTGTTCTTCGCCCTCACCTTCGCCGTGCCTCCGGCGCTCGGACCCGCTGTCGGGGCGGTGTGGGTGCTCGTGGCGTTCCTGCTCACGGCAACCGCGTTCAGCCTGTTCCAGGTGCCCTACATCGCCCTGCCCGCAGAACTGACCGACAGTTACGATGCACGAACCACGCTCTTGACGTGGCGGGTCGTGGTCCTGACCTTCGCGATCCTGCTCTTCGGAGCCGGTGGCCCGATGCTTCGCAGCATCACCGGTGACCCGACGACGGGGTATCTGGTGATGGGCATCGTCGCCGGTGTCACGATCGGTGTCGGGATGTTGATCGCCACCGGCGCGGCTCGCCGCGCGCACGGCACGCGACCGACGATGCAAACCGCCGCGGGAGCGACCGCCACGAACGCCGCCATCGTCGCGCATGAGGTGGCCGGTGACCCCGAGCGCGGCCCGACGGTGGAACCGTCGGCTTTCGGTTCCGGAATCCGCGGGAATTTCCGCGCCGCCTTCGATGCGCTACGTCGAAGCCAACCGTTCCGCGTGCTGCTCGGCACGTTCCTGCTCCAGGCGCTCGCGACGGGCATGATGCTCGCCGGTGCGCAGTACTTCGCCACCTGGGTGCTGCGCAGCGAAGACGCCGTGACGCTGCTGTTCGTCGCGCTCATCGCCCCCGCGCTCATCGCCGCCCCCGCCTGGGGATGGCTCGCGCGGCGGCGGGGCAAGGAGGCCACCTTCGCCTGGGCGAGCATCATCTACGCCGTCGCGGCCGCCGCGATCGTCGCCGCAGCATGGGCACCCGGCGCCTGGGTGTACGCACCGGTGGCCGTCGCCGGTGTCGCCTACGCCGGGATGCAGTCGCTGCCCATGGCGATGCTCCCCGACGTCATCGCCCACGACGCTGCACGCCACGGCCCCGGTCGCGCCGGGGCGTTCGGCGGTGTGTGGACGGCGGGGGAGACCACCGGATTCGCGCTGGGGGCGACCGTGCTTTCGGTCGTCCTCGCCGTCACCGGATACGTATCGTCGACGGCGTTCGAGAGCGTCACCCAACCGGATGCCGCGGTCACGGGCATCGTCTTGAGCTTCAGCGTCGTTCCCGCAGCGCTCATCGCGATCAGCCTGCTGACCCTTGCGCGGTATCGACTACGTCGCACCGACGTCGACGTCTGACGCATCGCACCCCGCACGTAGACTGGACAACCCGCCCGAAGGAGAGCGCCGTGCCCGCAGCCCCCGCATCCACTTCCCGCACGAAGACCTCCCGAGCCAGTGCACCTTCGCTCGACGATGATGTGAGGGCGAGCCTGGATTCCGCGCTCGATGACCTCGCCGCCGGCGCGACGGTATGGTCGCACCTCACGCTGTCACAGCGTGTCGCGGTGCTCGACTCCCTGCACGCCACCGTCTCGGCGGTCGCCGACGAGTGGGCGACCACCGCGTCGGGGTCGAAGCAGCTCGAGCCCGGCCATCCCCTCAGCGGCGA
Organism: Microbacterium koreense; assembly: GCF_042677105.1. Taxonomy (NCBI): domain Bacteria; kingdom Bacillati; phylum Actinomycetota; class Actinomycetes; order Micrococcales; family Microbacteriaceae; genus Microbacterium; species Microbacterium koreense. The sequence goes on along the minus strand of NZ_JBHTIM010000001.1, from coordinate 749,896 downwards.
AGAGTGGCTGTCGGGTCCGTATGCGACCATCGTGTCGCTCGCGGCATATCGCGAAACCCTGCAGCGATTGGTGACGGGAAAGAATCCGCTCGCCGGAATCGCGACCGAGCCCGCACCCGGTGATCGTCTGCGCGCGCAGGTGTTCCCGACCACCGCCGTGGACGGCATGCTCCTCTCGGGATACACCGGCGAGCTGTGGTTCACACCGGGGACGACGGATGCCGAGATCCGCCGCAGCGCCGGCCTCGGGCAGCTCCAGCCCGCCGTGTCGGGGGGCGTCGGCCTGGTGCTCGGCGCGGGGAACGTCACCTCGATCCCCGTGCTCGACGTCTTGTACGAGTTGCTCGCGCACAACCGCGTCGTCATCCTCAAGGTCAATCCGACACAGGACGCGCTCGTCCCGGTGTACGAACGTGCGCTTGCTCCGCTCATCGAGCCGGGATTCTTGCGGATCGTGCGCGGCGGCGGCGACGTCGGGGCGTTCCTCACGCAGGACGAGCGCGTCGCGCACGTCCACATCACCGGCGCGGCACCGACCTTCGACGCCATCGTGTGGGGGCCCTCGCGCGGCGCCCCCACCGTCAAGGCGGCGACGACCCGTCGCCGACGTGAGAACCGCCCCCTGCTCACCAAGCCCATCACGGCTGAGCTCGGCGGCGTCTCGCCGATCATCGTGGTTCCCGGCGAGTGGTCGGATGCCGATCTCGCCTACCACGCCGAGCACATCGCGACGATGCGCCTGCAGAACAGCGGGCACAACTGCATCGCCGGGCAGGTCGTGATCATCTCGCAGGACTGGTCGCAGCGCGACGACTTCCTCGACGCGCTCGAACGGGCCTTCCGCGATGCCCCCTCACGACCTGTCTGGTACCCACGCAGCGACGAGAAGCTCGCCGCCGCGGCGGCGCACTTCCCCGCCGCCGCGTGGTGCGCCGACAACACCCGCGTGCTCGTGGTCAGCGAGAGTGACGACGAGCAGCGCGCGCTGGAGACCACAGAGTACTTCGCCCCGGTACTGGGAGTGGTCGAACTCCCCGGCAACGGGCAGGAGTTCTTCGACGCCGCCGTGCGCCACAGCAACGAGAACCTGACCGGCACGCTGGGTGCGAACGTGTTGATCGACCCGATCACGCAGGCCGCACTCGGCGACGCGTTCGAGCGAGCGATCGCCGATCTGCGGTACGGCACCGTCGCGATCAACGCCTGGACCGCGTTCGGTTTCCTCACCCCGACACTCAGTTGGGGAGGGTTCCCGGGCGCCACCCTCCACGATGTCGAGAGCGGGATCGGCATCGTGCACAACGCGTTCCTCCTCGACCACATCGAGCGTTCGGTCGTTCGCGGCCCGTTCCGCCCGTTCCCGCGGTCGTTCGACCCCCGCAGCCTCGTTGCGTCACGAGGCCGGAGCTTCTCCGTCCTGCCGAAGCCACCGTGGTTCGTCACCTCGCGCACCGCCGCATCCGTAAGCGAGGGCTTCACGCGATTCCGGATCGACGGAAGCTGGGCGGGTCTGGCCGCGACTCTCGTTCAGGCGCTGCGCGCATGACCGCCTTCGCGGCCGACTACATCGTCGTGGGGGCAGGCTCCGCCGGCGCTGCCCTCGCCGCACGCCTGAGCGAAAACCCCGGCGTCTCGGTGCTGCTGCTCGAGGCGGGCCCCGTCGACCGTGCCCTCGAACTGCATGTGCCCGCGGCGTTCTCGAAGCTCTTCCGAGGACCGTACGACTGGAACTACGACACGACGCCCCAGGAGCATCTCGAGGGGAGATCGGTCTATTGGCCACGCGGAAAGACCCTTGGGGGCTCGTCGTCTCTCAACGCCATGATGTGGGTGCGCGGGTTCGCCGCCGACTATGACGAATGGGCCGAGGTCGCCGGTCCCACCTGGTCGTGGACGTCACTGCTGCCGTACTTCCGACGCGTCGAGCGCACACAGAATCCGGCCGACGATACGCAGGGCGGCGACGGCGCGCAGCCGATCGAACACCAGCGGGACCCGCGACCGCACACCCGCGCGTTCCTCGATGCCGCCCGAGAAGTCGGACACGAGGTCACCCCTGCGAACCTTCCCCGCGCCCAGGGCTTCTCGCAGACGATGGTCACCCAGCGCCGCGGTGCGCGCGCCTCGACCGCCGATGCCTACCTGCGCCCAGCGAAGCGGCGGTCGAACCTTCGGGTCTTGACAGACGCGCACGTTCGGCGGGTGACGTTCGACACGGCTGCGGAGCGCCCCCGCGCGACGGGCGTGTACGTCGACATCGACGGCATCACCCGCCACGCGACGGCTCACCGCGAGGTGATCCTGTGCGGAGGCGCCGTCAATTCGCCTCACCTACTCCTCCTGTCGGGCATCGGTGCGGCCGAGCATCTCGCCGAGCACGGCATTCCGGTGCTGGTCGACAGTCCCGGTGTCGGTGAGAACCTCCAAGATCATCTCGTTTCCGGCCTCGCACCGCAGGCGAAGGGTGGAACGCTCTACGGCGCCGAGAGCGTCGGACAGCTGTCGAGGTACGTAACCGCGCGACGAGGGATGCTCACCTCGAACGTCGCCGAGGCCCACGGCTTCGTGCGGACCTCGGTCGCCGATCGCACAGGCGCACCAGCTGATCTTCCCGACATCGAGATCATCTTCGCGCCCGTCCCGTACGTCGGCGAGGGGCTGGTACCGACACCGGACGAGGGGCTCACGGTGGGGGCCATCCTGTTGCGCCCCCGCAGCCGAGGCTCGATCCGCCTGGCGTCGTCAGACCCGCACGCGGCGCCGATCATCGACCCCGCCTACCTCTCCGACCCCGAGGGCATCGACGAAGAGACGATGCTCGCCGGGCTGGCCGAATGCGACCGTCTCATCGCCACCGACTCTCTGCGCGCGGTCACCACGGGCGGGTGGGTGCAGCCGGAGGGCGGCGAGAGCATGAACGCCGCCCAACGCGCCGAGGTGTCGCTGCACCGGCACGCACACACGCTCTACCATCCCGTGGGAACGGTGCGGATGGGAACGGATGCCGACGCCCCCGTCGACCCCGAGTTGCGCGTGCGCGGTGTCGACGGACTGAGGGTGGCCGACGCATCCGTCATGCCGATGCTGATCCGGGGACACACGAACGCCCCGGCGATCGTCATCGGCGAGCGGGCAGCAGACCTCCTCGTCGGAGCCCACGGCTGACCCGACCCCAGCTGGGAAACCAGCGCGGTAGTCTGGGCTCCCGGCACAGAGGGGGGCCACCGTGCCACGGAGTACAGCGACGGCGACGCGCGACCGCATGCTCGACGCGGGTGCGGTCGAAATCCTCGCGCGTGGGTATGCCGGCGCGACGCTGTCATCGATCGCGGCGCGCGTAGGCGTCACGAAAGGTGCGCTCACGTATCACTTTCCGTCGAAGGTCGACTTCGCCACAGCGATGCTCGACCACCTGCGAAAGGTCCACGCCGATACGCGCGAAGCCGTGCGCGCCGAGGGGTTGCGCGGTCTGCGTGGACAACTGACCCTGCAGGTGCGCATCGGCATCCGCATGACCACGGATCTCGTCTTCGCCGCCGCCCACACGTTGGTCGTGACACCGAGTACGGGCGTCACCACCATCCCCCCGGTGCTGCTCGATATGTCCGTGGCGTATGCCGCACATCTGCAGGAGGCGATCGACGACGGCGAGCTCCCCGCAACCACCGACGCGAACGCGGCCGGTGAAGACATCGTCATCGGCCAGATCGGCACGTTCGTCTTTCTCTCGCGCCAGCCCGATCGCTCTCCGCAGCCGCCCTATCGGGTGACGCGGCATCTCCTCACCGCGCTCGGCGCGCGCGAGGTCGATCGGCTCGTCGATCAGGTGCTCGCGGCGGAGTCCGCGCCGCGAGGCGATGTCAGGATGCCCCGCCCCGCGCCGTGATCTCGAAAGTCGGCGATGCGCTCTCGGGCACGGCAGTGTCGCGGTGCCGCTGCGGCGTGACCCCGTGAGCGCGGCGGAAGTGTGCGCGCATGACCCCAGCCGTCGAGAAGCCTGACAGCGTCGCCACGTCGCTCAACTGCATGCCGGGCTGATCGTTCATGATGCGCTCGGCGGTCTGCAGACGGCGTCGCGCGATCATGCCCGCGATACCGCCTTCGTCGGGGAACGCCCGGTAGAGCTGACGTCGCGAGATGTACAACTCGCGGGCGATCTCGTCGACACCGAAGCCGGCGTCGCGATGGTGACGTTCGATGCACCGCAACGCCGCTTTGCGCACGCTGCTCGAGCGGTTGCCGCGATGTGATGTGCCGACCGCGTCATCGAGCAGCGTCGATAGCAGGGCCACGAGGGCAGCGTGGGATCCCCCGTTGTCGGCGTCGGGCGCGGCTGCGGTGCCGATGAGCAACGCGCCGAGAAACGCCGTCGTGGCGTGAAGCTGCGGCGTCGCCTCGATCAGCACAGGGCCGCGCAGGGCGAGTTCGCGATGCACCGCACTGAAGCGTGGAGCGGGCACGGAGACTCCCAGGAGCGATCCGCGTTCGTCGATGTCCTCGACGAGGACGGGCTCGGCATCCGACACGACGCATGCACCGCGAGGGTCGACCACGAGCACTTGGTCTTCGCGTTGCACACGCAGTCGTCCGTCGCACGGGACGATGAGGATCACCGAGGGAGAAGAGGGGTTTCCCAAATGCCAGGATGCGGCGGATGAGAACCCTGCGGTCACTGAGATGTCGTCGAACCCGACGGACAGCAGCGCGCCGTCGAAATCACGGCCGTGCACTTCGAGCCGCCCGGGGAGGTTCGCACCGGCGAGGAACCGGATCGGATTCGCACGCTGCTGTTCGATGAGGTGCGGGGGGAGATCGCCGGATCCGGCGAGAGTCGCGAGCCACTGCCCGACGTCGTGCGACATCGACGCACCGGTGGGAACGCTCTCATCGACGCTCTCGGTGATCGTCATGCGCCTCCCCAGTTCGAAGTTCGTCCGAGTCCGCCCGTGGCCTCTAGACGCCCGTCTATCCCGGGAGTATACCGACGAGTGCCGTCAGAGTGGGAGCGTGTCGGCGTGGGGTCGGAACCCGTCGGTCGCGGCCCGCAACGCGGCGGCTATTCCCGGTTCGGATGCCGCGTGTCCCGCGTCGTCGACGATCTCCAGCCGAGCCTGCGGCCATGCACGGTGCAGATCCCATGCCGTCATGATCGGCGTGCACACGTCGTACCGGCCCTGCACGATGACGCTCGGGATGTCACTCAGCGTGTGCGCACGGTCGATCAACTGGCCCTCGTCGAACCACCCTCCGTGAACGAAGTAGTGGTTCTCGATGCGGGCGAACGCCGTCGCCGCAGCGGGCTCTGCCATGCGCGTGACCAGCGCCGGATCCGGCCTCAGCGTCACTGCGCGTGCCTCCCACGTCGACCACGCCACCGACGCAGGAACGTGCACGCCAGGGTCGGGGTCGTTCAACCTGCGGTGATAGGCGTCGATGAGTCGCGACCGTTCGAGCACGGGAATGGGCGCGACGAAGTCCTCCCACGCGTCCGGGAGGATTGCCGAAGCGCCCCCCTCGTAGAACCATTCGAGCTCGTGTCGCCGCAGAGTGAAGATCCCCCGGAGCACGAGTTCACTCACGGCTTCGGGGTGTGCCTGTGCATAGGCGAGCGCGAGGGCGCTGCCCCAGGAGCCACCGAACACCTGCCAGCGCTCGATCCCCAGGTTGCGGCGCAGGAGCTCCATATCGGCGACGAGGTGCCACGTGGTGTTGAACCGCAGGTCGGTGCCCGGGTCACTCGCGTGCGGGGTGGACTTGCCGCATCCGCGTTGGTCGAACAACACGATGCGGTAGGCATCAGGATCGAAGAACCGCCGATGCCAGGGTGAGGTTCCTCCGCCGGGCCCCCCGTGCAAGAAAACGACGGGCTTGCCCTCGGGATTGCCGGATTGCTCCCACGCGATCCGGTTTCCGTCGCCGACGAGCAGCTGACCCGACTCATACGGTTCGATCGGCGGATACAGCAGGCCGTCGAGGTGCAACGGGGCGCTCATGTCGCGCTCCCCGGCGCACCCCCGGGGAGCGGGCCGCGTCGCCCGGCACCCACGCAGATGTGGAAGATCATGCGATCACGGTACATCCCGATTCGCCCGCGCACCGGGAAATTCGCGGCACTCGGCAATAGGCTCGGCGCATGGCTGCTGCAACGACCATCACGATCACCGGGGCCGGCGGACAGATCGGCTATGCCCTGCTCTATAGGATCGCGGCAGGCGACATGCTCGGCGCCGACCGCAGCGTGCGTCTGCGTCTGCTCGAGATCCCGCAGGGAATGCGTGCCGCCGAAGGTGCGGCGCTCGAACTGCAGGACTGCGCTTTCCCGCTGCTCGACGACGTCGAGGTGACCGACGACGCCGACGTCGCGTTCGACGGCGCGAACATCGCCCTCCTCGTCGGCGCGCGCCCGCGCGGGCCGGGCATGGAACGTGCCGATCTCCTCGCCGCCAACGCGGGGATCTTCGGTCCGCAGGGCGCCGCGATCGCACGCGGTGCAGCATCCGACATCCGCGTGGTCGCCGTCGGCAACCCGGCGAACACGAACGCGCTGATCGCTGCCGCCTCAGCGACCGGTGTCCCGGCCGATCGCTTCTCGGCATTGACGCGTCTCGATCACAACCGAGCGATCGGCCAGCTGGCCGCCCGACTCGGGGCACGACCCGATGCTGTGCGCAACGTGGCGATCTGGGGCAACCATTCAGCGACGCAGTTCCCCGACATCTCCCACGCCACCGTCGACGGGATCCCCCTGATCGACGCGCTCTCAGGAACGCTGGGCGGCGAGGCCGCCGCCCATGCGTGGCTCGACGACGAATTCATCCCCCGTGTCGCCAAGCGCGGAGCGGAGATCATCGACGTCCGGGGATCATCATCCGTCGCCTCGGCCGCGAACGCCGCGATCGAGCACGTCCGGGACGAACAGCTCGGGACGGCCGGCGGATGGACCTCGGCGGCCGTCGTGTCGCACGGCGAATACGGCGTACCCGAGGGACTCGTCTGTTCGTTCCCCGTCGTCTCCGACGGCTCCGGCTACCGAATCGTCGACGACCTGCCGCTCGACGCCCGTGCACGAGAACGGTTCGGCGCGTCCGTGGCCGAACTCGTCGCCGAACGCGATGCCGTGCGCAACCTCGGACTGCTCTGAACCCATGACCGAGACGCTGGTCGTCGCGATCGCCGCGGTGGTGGCGATCGCCGTGGCGACGACCATCGCCCCGAAGATCAAGGTGGCCGGCCCGCTGATCCTCGTGGCCGTCGGCATCGGCGTGAGTCTGCTGCCGTTCGTCCCCGACATCCAGGTCGATCCTGAGATCATCCTCGTGGGTGTTCTCCCTCCGCTGCTGTACTCGGCTGCGGTGTCGCTGCCGGCGATCGAATTCCGCCGCGATCTGGGCCACATCTCGGGACTTGCGGTGCTCCTCGTCGTGATCAGTTCGGTCGCGCTCGCGTTCTTCTTCGTCGCGGTGATCCCCGGGTTGTCGTTCTTCCTCGCGCTGGCGCTCGGCGCCATCCTGAGTCCGACGGATGCGGTGGCCACCTCCATTGCGAAGCGACTCGGCATCTCACGGCGCGTGGTGACGCTCCTGGAGGGCGAGAGCCTGCTCAACGACGCGACCTCTCTGGTCATCATGCGCACCGCAGTTGCCGCCGCCCTGCTCGGAAGCGTGCCCGACGGGGGATTCATCGGCGCGTTCGTATGGGGAGTGATCGTGGCGGCCGCCATCGGCGCGCTCATCGGCTACCTCAACCTGCGTCTGCGCGCGTTCGTGCGGCATTCAGCCGCCAACACCGCCATCGGCTTCGTCGTGCCGTTCGCCGCCTTCATCCCCACCGAAGAACTCGGCGGATCGGGCCTGGTCGCGGCCGTCGTGGCCGGGATCGTCACCGGCCAGGGATCGGTGCGCTGGTTCACGCCCGAGCAGCGCATGTCGGATGCCGTCAACTGGCGCACCATCGAACTCGTCCTCGAGGGTTCGGTCTTCCTTGTGATGGGACTCGAGCTGAGCGAAATCGTCGGAGAGAACGCGGCGAGCGACGAGGGAATCTGGCACGGGCCGATGCTTGCGGTGGTCGCGTTCGTGATCGTGCTCGGCGTGCGCGCCGCATACGTCGCGCTGCTCGTGGTGTTCCAGGGCCGACGCGCGCGCGACCGTCGACACGCGCGACTGGCGCGACTTTCGGAGCACATCGACCGCCATGCCGATCGGCCGACCCATGGCTCCCCGCATCCGCGCGGCTCGCGCAGACTCGCCCGCATCCTCGCCGACCTCGCCTACTATCGCGCCGACGCGATCGGCTGGCGTCACGGCACCGTCATCGTGTGGGCGGGCATGCGCGGGGTGGTGACCCTCGCCGCTGCACAGACCCTGCCCCGTGACACACCCGAGCGCCCGTTGCTGATCTTCGTGGCCTTCCTCGTCGCCGTCGGCAGCCTCATGCTGCAAGGACTCACCCTGCCGTGGGTCGTGCGGATGCTGAAGGTCGACGACGCGGGCGAGCAGGTCACCCGCGCCGATCAACGTCGCCTGGATGCCGAATTGCGCGAGGCCGCCGCATCCGCTCTTCCCGGCGGCGACCTCACGCGCCAAGACGGATCGTACTTCCCGGACAGCCTGCTCGCGGGCGTCGGGAGCAGGCTCACCGAACCACCTGACGACGCGACCGGCCCACTCGCCCGCGACGCGCTGGAGCTACGACTCGCGCTCATCGAGGTGATGAGGAGGCGCCTCGACGAGGTCTCCACAGGCGGTGGATACAGCACCTCGGCACTCCGACACGCGCTGGCCGAGCTGGACGCCGCCGAAATGAGTCTGCGCCTCCGACTCGACGGACAATCCTGATGCACCCCAAGAGGTCCCGATGCGGGAGAATGGTCGGGACGAAGGGGCGCCCATGAGCGAGACGATCAGTGCGGATGCGGCATCCGGTCCTGTAGACGAGGCCGCGCCCACCGGCGCCCTGGCCCTCCCCCATCTCGCCGCCGACTGCCCCCGATGTTTCACCGAACTACAGGACGATCACAACTGGTGGCGCGCCCGCCCCGCAGGATCGCGACTCGTCGGTCTCGTCATCGCCCGCGATGACATGCCCCCGGTGGTCGAGCAGCGCAACGATCTCACCCGCTTCGGTGTGCCGATCGAGGGGTTCCGGCATCCATCACCGGAGACCCTCGAATCGTGGGAAGACCGCCTGACGCGCCTGTTCGGGCGCTTGGAACGCGGCGACGTGCTCGTGGTCTCGAACGTGCACGCACTCGGACGCGACATCGATGAAGAAACCCGCACCGTGGCAGAACTGCGCCGCCGAGGTGTCATGGTGAAGGTCGTCAACCACGGCGGACGCCATCTGTACGACACGGGCCGCTGAGGGCTCGCGGCTCGTTACCGGCCGACGTAGGCCGCGAGGTGTTGCGCCGTGAGCGTGTGCCCGGCGTCGACGAGATCGCTGGGCGATCCCTCGAAGACGATCGCGCCGCCCTCGTGGCCGGCACCGGGTCCGATGTCGATGATCCAGTCGGCATGGGCCATCACCGCCTGGTGGTGCTCGATGACGATGACGGAGTTTCCGGAGTCGACGAGCCGGTCGAGCAGCTCGAGCAGGGTGTCGACGTCGGCCAAGTGCAACCCGGTCGTCGGTTCATCGAGAACGTAGATCGCGCCCTTCTTGGCCATCGAGATCGCGAGCTTCAACCGTTGACGTTCCCCGCCCGACAGGGTGTTCAGCGCCTGGCCGAGCGTGATGTATCCGAGGCCCACATCGATCATCCGCGACAGCGTCGTGTGCGCCGCCCCCTTCGTGAAGAACTCCGCCGCCTCGCCGGCCGACATCGACAGCACCTCGGCGATGTTCTTGCCGTCGAGCAGGTACTCCAACACGGCGTCACTGAATCCGGTGCCGTGACACAACTCGCACAGCGTCTCGACCGACTGCGTGAACCCGAGGCTCGTGATGATCACGCCCAATCCCTTGCACGCGGGGCACGCGCCCTCGGAGTTCGCGCTGAACAGACCCGGCTTGACGCCGTTCGCCTTGGCGAAGGCGCTGCGGATCGTGTCGAGAAGCCCCGTGTAGGTGGCAGGGCTCGAGCGGCGCGACCCCTTGATGGGCGACTGGTCGACCACGACGACATCATCGAAGGCCGGCACGTTTCCGTGGATCAGTGACGACTTTCCCGACCCGGCGACACCGGTCACGACCGTCAGCACACCGAGCGGGATGTCGACGTCGACGTCGCGCAGGTTGTGCTGCGATGCCCCGCGGATCTCGAGTGCGCCGGTCGCGGAGCGCACCGCATCCTTCAGCCGCGCGCGATGGTCGAGGTGGCGACCGGTGACCGTTGCCGATGCCCGCAGGCCGGCGACATCGCCCGTGTACTGGATCTTTCCGCCGGCGCGCCCCGCACCGGGACCCAGATCGACGATGTGATCGGCGATCTCGATCACCTCGGGCTTGTGCTCGACGACGAGCACGGTGTTGCCCTTGTCGCGCAATTGCCGGAGCAGATCGTTCATGCGCTGGATGTCGTGCGGGTGAAGACCGGCGGTGGGTTCGTCGAACACGTACGTGATGTCGGTGAGTGAAGAGCCGAGGTGCCGGATCATCTTGGTGCGCTGCGCCTCACCGCCCGACAGGGTGCCCGATGCGCGGTCGAGCGAGAGGTAGCCCAGACCGATCTCGACGAACGAATCGATCGTGTGACGCAGAGCCTGCAGGAGCGGCCCCACCGAGGGGTCGTCGATCGTGCGCAACCACGCGGCGAGATCGGTGATCTGCATCGCGGCGGCCTCGGCGATGTTGACCCCGCCGATACGCGATGACCGCGCACCCTCATTGAGACGGCTTCCGCCGCATTCGGGGCACGGAAGGAACTTCACCGCGCGGTCGACGAAGGCGCGGATGTGGGGCTGCAGCGCGTCGCGGTCTTTCTGCAGGAACGACTTGGTGATCTTCGGGACGAGACCCTCGTACGTCATGTTGATACCCGCGGCCTTGACCTTCGTGGGCTCTTTGTAGAGGAAGTCGGCGCGCTCGGCCTCGGTGAAGTCCTGGATCGGCTTGTCGGCGTCGAAGAATCCCGACTCGGTGAAGATCCTCACCATCCAGCCGTCGACCGAATAGCCGGGAATCGTCAGAGCCCCCTGCGAGAGCGACTTGGTCTTGTCGAACAGCTCGTCGAGGTCGACGTCGCTGACCTCGCCCAGCCCTTCGCAGTGTGGGCACATACCGCCGGTGATCTCGAAAGAGCGCCGCTCCTTCTTGCCTTTGTCCTTGCCGACGTGGATCTCGACCGCACCGGCTCCCTTGACCGAGGGGATGTTGAACGAGAACGCCTGCGGCGACCCCACATGCGGGTCGCCGAGGCGGCTGAAGAGGATGCGGAGCATCGCATGGGCGTCCGTCGCCGTCCCCACCGTCGAGCGCGAGTTCGCCCCCATGCGCTCCTGATCGACGATGATCGCCGGGCTGATGTTCTCGAGCGCGTCGATCTCGGGCCGGTTCAGTTGCGCCATGAACTGCTGCACGAAGGTCGGATACGTCTCGTTGATGAGACGCTGCGACTCGTTCGCGATCGTGCCGAATACGAGCGATGACTTGCCCGAGCCGCTGACACCCGTGAACACCGTGAGCCGACGTTTGGGGATCTCGACGCTGACGTCCTTGAGGTTGTTCTCCCTGGCCCCCACGACCCGGATGACCTCGTGAGAATCGGCGATGTGCGGCTCTGCCATGGGACCTCCCCCGATCGATGGCGACGCTACATTGTGCACCCTCTCGCGGACACCCGTGGTCCGCAGTGTCGGCCGCGTGAGACCTCCCTCCGCGCCGGTCGCATCGATCTGCGACCCCGCGTGCGGGTACCGCACCCGGGGCGGTGAAGCAAGACGGGGTGTCGCATTCCTGCGGCGCGGGGATCAGGTCGCGCGCCAGCAGCCGATCAGGTGGTCGTCGACCATTCCCGCCGACTGCATGAGGGCGTACATCGTCGTCGGGCCGACGAACCGGAAACCACGCTTCCGCAGCGCCTTGCTCACAGCGTCCGACTCGAGCGTGGTCGCTGGAACCTCCGTCATCGAGGCCGGTCGCGGCTTCAATGGCGGCGCGAACGACCACATCAACGCGTCGAGCTCGCCGGGTTCCATCGCCTCGACGAGCGCCGCGTTCGAGATGGTCGCCAGGATCTTCGCGCGATTGCGGATGATTCCCGCATCCGCCATCAGCCGTTCGACGTCATCGTCGTCGAACGCGGCGACGACGGCAGGATCGAAACCCGCGAACACCTCACGGAACCGCGGACGCTTTCGCAGGATCGTGATCCAGCTGAGCCCGGCTTGGAACCCCTCGAGACTCATCTTCTCGAACAGGGCACGGTCGCCGTGCAGCGGCCGCCCCCACTCTTCGTCGTGATACCGCCGATACTCGGCGTCGTCGCCGACCCAGGCGCACCGCGCGATGCCGTCGGGCCCGATGCGCACGCTCGTCATGCGCCCACCCTACGAGCAGACGAGACGTCGAGTGGCCGGTCGTACGCGACGACTACTTCCGCTTCTTCTTCAGGCTCTTCTCCGACACCGGCGCCTCACCCGAAGCGCGAAGCGCGGCGTAGTACTCCCGCGCCTCGTTCTGCCGCTCAAGCTCCGCGCCCGACGCGATCGGCGCGCGCACATGCTCAGGCTCGAAGCCATACGCATCCACGAGGTCCTGAGCGTGCGGACGCAGTCGGGCAGAGAGTCGATCGATGTACCGAGACACGGAGGCCGCGCGCTGCGCGGACAGCCGTCCATTGATGAGGTACCACGCGAGATGCTTCTCGATGAGGTACATGCCGAACAGGTCACGCAACCAGATGAGCACCTGCCGCGTGCCCTCGTCGGTGACCTTCGCGACGCCGTCGGTGAAGGCCTCCCACTGCAGCAGTTCGCCGTGTGCGCGCGCTGCTTCGATCAGCTCGGACTGATTTTGATTGAACAGGTCGGCGGCCTCGTCGGCGGGCATCTTGGCGGCCGGCCGCATACGACCCGCGACATCGGCGACCATCTGCTGCACTCGGTCGGTGAGCAACTCATGCTGCTGCTCGGCGCGCAGCCCGAGTTCGACCGAACGTGCCGTCGACCCGAAATCGGTCACGGCCTGACCGAGCGCCCGCAGACCCGCACCGTGGAAGACCTTGCCCGCGGTCTGCCCGACGGCGAAACGCGCGAGGGCCGCGGCATCCTTGTCCTTGAACTGCTGGGCGAAGTCCGAGAGCAGGCGCTTGCCGACGAGCTGGAGCAGCACGTTGTTGTCTCCCTCGAACGTGGCGTACACGTCGAGGTCCTGGTGAAGTCCCACCATGCGGTTCTCGGCGAGGAATCCCGCGCCACCGCAGGCCTCGCGGGCTTCCTGAACGGTCGAGAGGGCGTTCCATGTCGATAGTGGCTTCAACGCGGCGGCAAGCGTCTCGAGGTCTTCACGAGCGTCGGGGGTGTCGCCCTTGCCGCTGAAGACATCGTCGAACTTGCGCAGCAACTCGTCATTCGAGAAGAACTGCGCGTAGTTCTGAGCCAGGAGCGGCAGGAGCCGCCGCTGGTGCTTTCCGTAGTCCAGCAGCACGACCTCATCGGTGCCTGCCCCCGAGTCGAACTGGCGACGCTGGTTGGCGTAGGTGAGGGCGATGTACAGCGCGAGGGCAGTGCCAGTGGTCGCAGCACCGTCGAGCGAGACGCGCCCCTGCACGAGGGCGCCGAGCATCGTGAAGAAGCGGCGGCCGGGGCTGTCGATCTCGCTCGTGTAGCTACCATCCGCGGCGACCTGCCCGTAGCGGTCGAGCAGGTTGAAGCGCGGCACGCGCACCTGGTCGAAGTGCAGACGCCCGTTGTCGATGCCGTTCAGGCCTCCCTTGACGCCGTCGTCCTCACCGCCGACGCCGGGCAGGAACGTGCCCTCCTCGTCGCGGATCGGCACGTAGAAGCAGTGGACGCCGTAATTCACGCCGCCGGTGATGAGCTGGGCGAAGACAGTGGCCGCCCGACCGTGCAGGGCCGCGTTGCCGAGGTAGTCCTTCCAGGCTCCCCGGAAGGGCGTGTGGATGACGAACTCCTCGGTGTCGGGGTCGTACGTCGCGGTGGTGCCGATCGCGGCGACGTCCGAACCGTGTCCGGTCTCGGTCATCGCGAACGCCCCCGGGATGCTGGCGTCGATGATGCCCGGCAGCCACTCATCGTGGTGCTTCTTCGTCCCCAGCTGGTACACCGCCGATCCGAAGAGGCCCCACTGCACGCCCGACTTGATCTGCAGGCTGGGGTCGGCGAGCACGAGTTCCATGAACCCGGCCAGGTTCGCACCGTTGTCGTCGAGACCGCCGTACTCCTTCGGGAAGGCCCGCTTGGACGCACCGTGCTGCACGAGCAGGTGCACCTGCGACATGACCCGCTCGCGGTGCTCGGCCATCGGCATCCCGTCGACGCGCCACAGGGCGGGGTCCTTGATCATCTCGCGCGCTTCGCGGCGGGTGTGCGCCCACGTGCCGAGGAGCAGGTCGGTGACCGCATCGACGTCGATGCGGGGCTCGGCCGCCTCTTCCGCCGTGTGCGGCGCGGTCGGTGCGCCGCCGGCGGGCGTGCGGGTGTGTGTGGCGGGAGTGGTGGGACGAACGATGTCGGCCATGGCGGCACCTTTCGGTGGAAGGGAGGTTCGCATCCAACCGTAGAACCCGCACAACCGATCCTCAACGGACATGGAGGATTCATACATCTCACGCGCGGGACGTCTCAGGCCGTAGTTGTACGGCGAGAACAGCCGAAGCGCGAACCTGAACGCGCGCTGAACACGCGACCCGCGCGGCGCTAGCCTCGATCCAGGAGGCGACGATGCGGATAGCGCTCATCAACACCGGCGGCACCATCAGCTGCACCGGCACACCCCTGACACCGATGGGGGCGGCACCCTTCGCGGCCGCGGCCCGGGCGACGCTCGACCCGATCTTCGCCCAGCAATTCGACGATGTCGAGATCGACTACATCACCGACCTGTCGTTCCCCGAGTCGCAGACGGGCACACTGGATTCCACGAACCTGCAGCCCAGCGACTGGTGTCTGCTCGCGGACCGGATTCTGGGTGACTACACGAGGTACGACGCGTGGATCGTGCTGCACGGCACCGACACGATGGCGTACACCGCCGGAGCGCTGCCGTTCTTGCTGTCGGCGTTCGACGCCCGCGGGGTTGCCACGGCCGTGCTCGACAAGCCCGTCGTGCTGACCGGGTCTCAGGTGCCCCTGTTCAGCGAGGATGCGACCACGGGCACGCTGAGCCTTCGGTTCAACACCGACGCGTTCCAAAACGTGTGCGCCGCCGTCGCCGCGGCGCACACGGGCATCCCTGAGGTGATGGTCGCTTTCCGCGGTGACGTCTTCCGCGGCGCGCGCGTGCTGAAGACGAACGCGACGATGGACGATGCGTTCTCGTCCCCCAACCTGCCGCCGCTCGCCCAGCTCGGGATCACGCTGATGGTCGACCCCGAAGAGCCCCTCGCGGGGCCGGTCGATCGATCCGTGAGCCTGTCGGATGCCGCGACCCTCGACCGCGCCCGAGACCGGCTCGCGCACATCACAGCCCGTATCCCGCACACGGCCGTTGCGCCGCTTGCCGCCTTTCCCGCGGCGGTCGGTGCACCCGGCTTTCTCGAGAAGCTCATCGACGCGTATGTGGACACCGGTGCGAACGGGATCGTGCTGGAGTCCTACGGCGAGGGCAACTTCCCCTCCGGAAATCCCGACGACCCGGCCACGGGCGCGATCGCCCGTGCCATCCGGGCCGCCACGGCGTCAGGGGTGCTCATCGTCAATGCGACCCAGGTGCTGGCCGGAACCGTCGATGCCACCGCTTATGCCGCAGGGTCGTGGCTGGCGGATGCCGGGGCCGTGTCGATCGGCGATATGACACCGATCGCGGCGCTGACGAAAGCTCTTGTGCTCCTGAGCGAGCGGGGGTGGACGGGGAACGACTGGCAGGAACCGACCGTGCGCCACCTCATGCGTCTGAGTCTCTTGGGCGAGTCGCGGGTGACCGATCGCCTCGACGCCCATCGCCGTCCGCAGTTGCTGCCGGGCGAGCAGATCACCTCCCTCGATGGTTCACGGGTGCTCGTCAACGACGAACTCCGCGGGCCGACGCTGCGAGACGCCAACGGCACGGTTCTGTGGACCGCGCTCACCAGCGTTGGACCGGACCGCGGCGGCCGGCTCATCGCCGACGGACGACGGGTCGTGTTCCGCGACCGTGACGGACGCGTGCTGTGGAGCGCCGGTGACGAGGACGTGTCGGGGCTGGTCGTCCAGGCCGACGCGAGCGCGAACCTGGTCCTCCTCGACCCGCGGGGACGACCAAGCGCCGTTCTCTCACCCGCGCCGGGGTGAGCGGGCTCAGCCGCTGTGATCGGTCGCCCATGCACGGTCGGGCATGATGCGGTAGGCGACAAGGCCGGAGCGCATTCCGAACTGCTCGCCCGTGTAGGCGCGTGCGAGCCGGTCGACGATCTGCATCGCGGCCTCCCCCGTGATCCGCTCGACCACGCGTCCGCGGACAGTGGCCATATCGAGCGGATGCTCGGGGTGCACGACCGACAGCGCCACACGAGGATCCCGCTGCAGGTTGCGATCCTTCAGCGACCCGTCTTCCATGAACACCACCAGGTGCTCCCCGTCGGCGCCGATCCACACGGGCACGACGTGCGGCCCACCATCGGGCATGAGCGTCGCGATGTGAACGATCGCCGCTCGATCGAAGTACGGGCGCACGGTCTCCCATGACGTCATGACCTCAGGCTAGCCCGCTAGGCGCCGGCGACGACCTCCAGCACGGCATCGCCATACGCTTCGCGCTTCTTCGCGCCGATACCGGTGACCCCGTCGAGATCGGCGAGAGATCGCGGACGCTTCTCGGCGAGCGCGCGCAACGTCGCGTCCCCGAACACGATGTACGCGGGCACACCGAGTTCTTTGGAGACACCCGCCCGCCACGCCCGCAGCGCCTCGAAGAGATCACGATCACCCTCGGCCACCTGCTCGGGCGCCGACGACTTTCGCAGGCGTGCCGGTGATCCGCCCCGGCCAAGCACGTCGCGCCGCAACGGAACGGGCTCTGCCCCGCGCAACACCGCGGCTCCGGGCTCCCCGAGCGCCAGGGTGCCGTACTCGCCACGAGCGACCAGGATGCCACGCGCCAACAGCTGTCGCACGACGCTGCGCCAGTCCTGCTCCGAGAGGTCAGCCCCGAGACCATAGGTCGACAGTGAGTCGTGTCCCTGCTGACGGATGCGGTCGGTGGATGCACCGCGGAGAATGTCGATCAGATGGCCCGCACCGAACGCCTGATTGCGCTCCCGCTGCAGCCGAACGATCGTCGAGAGGAGCTTTTGCGCGGGAATGAGCCCATCCCATGTGTCGGGCGCCTCAAGGCACGTGTCGCAGTTTCCGCACGGTTGCGACGCTTCACCGAAGTAGCCGAGCAGGTTCTGCCGCCGGCATCCGACCGTCTCACAGAGCGCGAGCATCGCGTCGAGGTGTTGACCGAGCCGCGTTTTGAAGGCGCGATCACCCGGGCTCTGGTCGATGAGCCGCCGCTGTTGCACCACATCACCCAAGCCGTAGGCCATCCAAGCGACGGAGGCCTCGCCATCACGTCCGGCGCGACCGGTCTCTTGGTAGTAGCCCTCGACCGACTTCGGCAGATCGATGTGGGCGACGAAACGCACGTCGGGTTTGTCGATGCCCATGCCGAACGCGATGGTCGCGACCATTACGACACCGTCGTCGCGTAAGAACCGTCCCTGGTTCGCCGCGCGCACCTCGGCAGGAAGCCCGGCGTGATACGGCAGTGCGTCGATGCCCTGGGCGCTGAGGAAGTCCGCCGTCTGCTCGACCGACTTGCGGCTGAGGGCGTAGACGATGCCCGCGGACCCCTCGGGCTGCGCCCGGATGAACGCCACCAACTGTCGCCGCGGGTCGACCTTCGCCTCGATGCGGTACTGGATGTTGGGGCGATCGAAACTGGCGACGAAATGCTTCGCCGACGGGAGCCGCAAGCGTTCGGTCAGCTCGCGATGGGTGTCACGGGTCGCGGTGGCGGTGAGCGCCATGCGCGGCACACCCGGGAAGCGTTCGTCGAGGTCACCCAGAGCGAGGTAGTCGGGGCGGAAGTCATGCCCCCACTGCGACACGCAGTGTGCTTCATCGATCGCGATGACGCTGAGCTTGCCCCGCTGGAGCAGCTTCGTGGTCGCAGTGCCCGAGAGCCGCTCGGGCGCCACGTAGAGCAGGTCGAGCTCACCGTCGAGGTACGCCCGCTCGACCGCCGCCCGGTCAGACGGCGACTGCGTCGAATTGAGGTAGGCCGCGCGCACGCCGTTCGCGCGGAGTGCGTCGACCTGATCGTGCATGAGCGCGATCAACGGACTGACGACGAGTCCCGTGCCCGCGCGGACGAGGGCGGGCACCTGGTATGTGACGCTTTTGCCGCCACCGGTCGGCATGAGTACGACGGCATCGCCACCGTCGATCACGTGTTCGACGATGTCGGCCTGGTCACCGCGGAATGCGTCGTAGCCGAAGACCTCCTTGAGCACCGCTCTCGGGTCGGAGCCGGTGAACTCACGGTGCGGGGCGCCGTCGAACAGGTCGTTCGCAGAGTCCGCTCCAGGCCCGTCGAATTCGGGGGGCGGTGCATCGAAGTCCGGCGGCGGCGCGTGGTCGTCGGGATCCCACACGAGGTCGGCGTACGGATCGTCGTACGAGTGGGAAGCCATCACCCCAGGGTAATCAGCCGCACCGACATCGGGGTGGGGGTCACCGCGCCGGAGTGCACCATTTCTCACCGAGGGTCGTCACGACGGTGGCGTTGCGGTTGGTCGCGATACCGAGCAGCTTCGTCGCGCCGAGCGGATCGACGACCCCGTCCTCGTACCCGGGCCGTAGAAGCGCGTGGGCGGCGCGCCCCCGCACGACCATGTCGCCGAGGTCGTTCGACGTCGCCTCGACGGCTTCTACGACAGACGCCGGGGGCTCTTCGGGCAGCAGATAGACGTAGTGCCGGGCGAGGCCTGGTCGCTCGGCGTGCAGCCGTGCGGTCTCGCGGGCGAGCTCGGCGAACTCCGAGGCCGAGAACACGATCGTGGGAACGTCGAAGCCGCGGTCTTCGAGGAACGCCCGTTCGAGCATCTGGGTGATGCGATCACGCGAGCGCATGGTGGTGTCGAACCGCACGTTGCCCGATGCGATGTACGTCTCGACCCCCGTGAAGCCGACACCCTCGACCACCCTCCGGATGTCGTCCTTGGGGAACTTGCGTTTCGCCCCGAGGTTCACCGCGCGGAGGAACGCCAGGTACGTCGTCATCCCCCGATTGTGCCCTGTCCCGCCCCCTGATCACCCTCCCGCCATAACTCCACGTACTCGGTCCCAGACGGCCCTGAACCGGCCCGCACCGC
Organism: Microbacterium koreense; assembly: GCF_042677105.1. Taxonomy (NCBI): domain Bacteria; kingdom Bacillati; phylum Actinomycetota; class Actinomycetes; order Micrococcales; family Microbacteriaceae; genus Microbacterium; species Microbacterium koreense. The sequence goes on along the minus strand of NZ_JBHTIM010000001.1, from coordinate 730,437 downwards.
CTCAACCACCCCGGATTCGTGGAGTTGCGCCGGTCCGCCGACGCGCACAGCACGCTCCGCGACCACCGCCGCGGCGCCGCGGCGCCGCGGCGCCCACGACCGCCTCGGCCCTACAGCCGCACGACCTCGGTGACACGCACGACGGCGGTGCCTTCGTCGACCGACGCGGCCAGGTCGACCTCAGCGCGGATGCGCCAGTCGTGGTCGCCCGCCGGGTCGTCGATGGTCTGCTCCACCCGCCACATCCCCGACCCGGCCGCCGCCTCGTCGATCGTGCACAGCCGCGGCGAGCGCGCCGGCCCACCCGTGAGGATCTCGTCGTGGTCGTCGAAGTAGGCATCCAGCCGCCCCGGCCAGTCGACATCGGGGTCGAGCTCGACGAGAGCGTCGTCCTCCTGCCGCGCGGCGAGCTGCACCCGCCGGAACAGCTCGTTGCGCACGAGCACCGTGAACGCCCGCCGATTGGTGAGCACCGACGGCGGGGCGGGCGGAACCACCGGTTCGTCCGAGGCGGAGGTCGTCGGGTCGACGAGTGCTGCCCATTCGTCGACGAGCGAGGAGTCCACCTGGCGCACCAGCTCACCGAGCCACTCGACGATGTCGTCGAGTTCGGGCGTGCGGGCGTCTGCGGGCACGGTGTGGCGCAGTGCCCGATATGCGTCGGAGAGGTAGCGCAGCACGAGTCCCTCGCTGCGCGCGAGCTGATAGAACGACACCAGTTCCGAGAACGACATCGCCCGCTCGTACATGTCGCGCACGACCGACTTGGGCGAGAGGTCGAAGTCACGCACCCACGGCTGCGAGGGGGCGAAGGTCTCGAATGCCTGCGCGAGCAGCACATCGAGCGGCTTCGGGTAGGTGATCTCCTCGAGCAGCGCCATCCGCTCGTCGTATTCGATGCCGTCACGCTTCATCGCCGCGACCGCTTCGCCGCGCGCCCGGTACTCCTGCTGCGACAGGATCGCGCGGGGGTCGTCGAGCGTCGCTTCGATGACGCTGACGACGTCGAGCGCGTAGTGGCCCGATCCGGCGCGGTCGGGGGCGACGTCGTCGTCTGCGTCCGAAGCGAACCGCGCGGCGCCCGAGATGTCGTCGGGATCGAGCACGTCGATCGCGGCGAGCGCGAAGGGCGACAGGGGCTGGTTGAGTGCGAAATTGGGTTGGAGGTCCACCGTGAGTCGGGGCTGACCATCGGCGTCGACCTCGACGATCCCGGCGACGACGAGCGTGCGGAAGATCGCGATCGCTCGGCGGGCGAGTGCGTACCGGCGCGCCCGCGGCTCATGGTTGTCGAAGACCAGCGATCGCACGGCGGTGAAGACATCGCCCCCGCGGCCGATGACGTTGATGAGCATCGCGGCGGTCAGCTGCATGCGTGGGGCGAGCGGTTCGGGGGATGCGGTGACCAGCCGATCGAACGAGCCTTCACCCCAGTTGACGATCCCCTGAGGGGCCTTTTTCCGCACGATCTTCTTGCGCTTGGCGGGATCGTCCCCCGCCTTGCGCAACGCGACGGCGTTCTCGATCTCCCATTCGGGTGCCATGACGACGACGTTGCCGTAGGGGTCGTAGCCGGCTCGCCCGGCGCGTCCGGCGACCTGGTGGAACTCACGGGCGGTGAGTTGCCGCATCCGCTCACCGTCGAATTTCGCCAGCGCGGTGACGATGACGGTGCGGATCGGCACGTTGATCCCCACCCCGAGCGTGTCGGTGCCGCAGATCACCTTGAGCAACCCGCGTTGCGCGAGGGTCTCGACGAGCCGGCGGTAGCGCGGCAGCATGCCGGCGTGGTGGACGCCGATCCCCGCGCGCACAAGCCGCGAGAGGGTCTTGCCGAACCCCGTGGTGAAGCGGAAGCCGCCGATCGCCGTGGCGATCTCGTCCCGCTGTTCACATGAGGCGATCTTGGTGTTGACCAGCGCCTGGGCCCGCTCGAGTGCGGCAGCCTGCGAGAAATGCACGATGTAGATCGGTGCTTCTCGCTCGTCGAGCAGCTTCTGCACGACCTCGTGCACGGGCTCCCGCGCATACGAGAAGTGCAGCGACACGGGGCGCTCGACGCCCGTCACGAGCGCGACGGGGCGACCGGTGCGACGCTCGAGGTCTTCGGCGATCGTGGTGACGTTACCGAGCGTGGCCGACATCAACAGGAACTGTGCGCGCTCGAGGATGAGCAGCGGCACCTGCCATGCCCATCCGCGCTCGGGCTCGCCGTAGTAGTGGAACTCGTCCATGACGACCTGGTCGATGTCGGCGTCCGTGCCCTGACGCAGGGCGATGTTCGCCAGGATCTCGGCCGTGCAACACACGATGGGCGCGTCGGGATTCACCGAGGAGTCGCCCGTCACCATGCCGACGTTGTCGGCGCCGAAGATCTCGACGAGGGCGAAGAACTTCTCGCTCACGAGCGCTTTGATGGGGGCGGTGTAGTACGAGCGACCGCCGCGGGCGAGGGATGCCGCGTGCGCGGCGACGGCGACCAGGGACTTACCCGTCCCGGTCGGGGTGGACAGGATCACGTGGGCGCCCGAGACCAGTTCGATGACGGCTTCGTCCTGCGCCGGGTAGAGGTCGAGGCCGCGCCCGGCTGCCCATTCGACGAACGTGTCGTAGACGGCATCCGGCTCTGATCCGGCAACACGTTCGGACAGGTCCACCCTTCGAGTCTGCCCGACGCGCGAGCCTTCGTGGACGACGGCCCTCGCGGAACACCCGCGCGGCCGCCTACGTTGGAGTCAGCGACGAGAGGAACCGCCGGTGAGCGAACCGACCGAAGACACGAGCATCACACGCAACGACACCGAGCACCGCTACGAGATCCACGTGGGTGACGTGCTCGCGGGGTTCACGGAATTCGAGGTGAACGGACGCGGTGCCTACGTGTACCCGCACACGGTGATCGATCCCGCCTTTCGGGGTCGCGGTCTCTCCGGGGAGCTGATCGGCTACGCCATGAGGGATTCCGCCGCGCGGGGCGAGACGGTCGTGCCGGTGTGCCCCGCCGTCGTGAAGTGGCTCCGCGAGAACGAAGTACCCGGACTCGACATCGCGTGGCGTAGCGAGAGCTGATGTCATGACGCGCCTCGATGCCGACAGCGCCGTCGCGGCGGAGTCGCCCGTGGCGTGTGAGGGTCCGCGGGCGCTGCTGCTTGAGATGCGCGAGGTACCGCTGGGCGGCGTTCGGGGAATGGAGGTGCACCGCGCACTGCCGCAGCGCGACCTTCCGCTCGTGGGGGCCTGGTGTTTTCTCGACCGGTTCGGGCCGCAAGACACGCTCATGCGCGTCGAACCGCACCCGCACATCGGGTTGCAGACGGTGACGTGGCCGCTCGTCGGTGAGGTGCGCCACCGCGACTCGCTGGGCAGCGACGTGCTCGTGCAGCGTGGGGCGCTCAACATCATGACCAGCGGCGTCGGCATCGCCCACTCCGAGTACTCAGTCGGCGACGGCCCGGCGCCCCTGGACGCCCTGCAGTTGTGGGTGGCACTGCCCGAGAGCCGCCGGCACGGCGATCCCTCGTTCGAGCGACACGACGATCTGCCCATCGTGACGCTCCCTTCGGACGGTGGGCGTCCCGCGGAGGTAGCCGTCGTCGTCGGCTCCTTCGGCGACGCGACGTCGCCGGCGACGATGTACACCCCCATCGTCGGCGCCGAAATCTTCCTCCCGGCGGGCGCGCGTGTGACCGTTCCGCTCGCGCCGGAGTGGGAGTACGCCCTCGCCGGTGTCGACGGCGAGGTCGAGGTTGCAGCATCCGACGAGGGCATGACCACGCTCGACCGCAGCCATCTGCTGTACCTGGGCCGAGGTCGCGAGGAGGTGGTCGTGACGACCGCCGACGACGAGGCGACGCTCTTCCTGTTGGGCGGGGAGCCGTTCGACGACGAGATCGTCATGTGGTGGAACTTCGTCGGTCGATCGCACGATGAGATCGTTGAGGCCAGGGAGGCGTGGGAGTCCGGCTCGGCCCGCTTCGGCCATGTCGTCGGTCACGGTGACGAGCGGATCCCGGCCCCGCCGCTGCCCGCGGTGAAGCTCACCCGCAGACGCCGGCGCATCTGACGCCGCCCACCGCCGGTAGCATCGACGCGTGGCCCGATCCTCGCTCCTGTCGACGCGTGTGCTGCTCGTCTGCGCGGCGATCGGTGTCGCCACGGGTCTTCTCGGCGGCATCGCCGGATGGATCACGGTGCCTCTGCTCGCCTGGCTTCCCGTCGTCTACGGGCTCGTCCTGGGCGTGCACGTGCTTCCCGGCATCATCGCGCAGGAGACACTGCGCCTGCCGTGGGTGGCCCTGGCGACGCACGTGATCGCGGCGTTGGTCTCCAGCGCCATCGCCCCGGTGTACGCGATGCAGTTCCTGGGGACGGCGGTCCTCTTCGGCGGGATCCAGGAACTCGTGGCCGCACTGGTGCGCTACCGCACGTGGGCGGCGTGGCGGTTCTTCATCTCGGCGGTCGTGATCGGGCTCGTCGTGGCTGCGGCGGTTTTCTTCGCCGCGCATCTCGGCGCGTTCCCTGTGTGGGCGCAGATCACGTATCTCGTCGTCTCGGTGCTCGGTCCGGTGGTGTGGACGGCTGTGGGCCTGGGCATCGGCGTCGGTCTGCGTCGGGCGGGCGTCGCTCGCCGAGGCACGCCAGCTTAGGGTCGGCTAAGCTAACCAGGACTCCGCATCCGTCCTGAAAGACCCCGTGACCGCATCCGAGCGCGACAGCTCCGCCGTCCCGTCACTCGATCCGTCGAAGCGCACGGCGGTGACCGGTGGTCCCCTTGCACAGATGCGCGACGTCGCGATCAGGCACGAAGGGCAGGATGCCGCGGTCCCGGCCGGCGTCACCTTCGACATCTCGCCGGGCGAGGTCGTGCTGCTGCTCGGCCCCAGCGGATCGGGCAAGTCGACGCTCACCCTCGCGATGAACGGACTGATCCCCCACGCCGTACCCGCCACGGTGTCGGGAGCGATCGACATCGCCGGCATTTGGACGACCGACGGGACGGTCGCGGAACTCAGCACCCACGTCGCGATGGTGTTCCAAGATCCCGACGCCCAACTGGTCACCGGCACCGTTCTCGACGAGGTCGCGTTCGGGCCCGAGAACCTGCGTCTTCCGGTGGACGAGGTCCTCACCCGCTCCGAGAGCGCGCTCCGCCGGGTCGGGCTGTGGGAGCGTCGCGCGGAGAACCCCGACCGCCTCTCCGGCGGAGGGCGGCAGCGTCTCGCGATCGCCTGCGCCCTCGCGATGGGCGCCCCGCTCCTCGTTCTCGACGAGCCGACGGCCAACCTCGACCCGCGCGGCATCGAAGAGGTGTACGCCGCCCTGGCCGACCTCGTCACCGCCGGCGACCGAGCGATCCTGCTCGTCGAGCACAACCTCGACGCGGCGGCGGACTTCGTCGACCGGGTCGTCGTCCTCGATCACGACGGTACGGTCGTCGCGGATGGAACCGTCGACGAGGTGCTTCGCGCCCGCGCGGAGGAACTGCACGACATGGGGGTGTGGCTCCCGATCTCCACGCTCGCCGCACTGCGGTTGCGGCGAGCCGGATACACGCTCGATCCCCTGCCGCTGACGCCCGCGCAGCTGCACGCGGCACTCACCCGGCACGCGCCGGTCGCTACAGGCCGTGTGGCCAAGAGTTCGAACGGCCCCGCCCGCCCGGCGATCGTGCGCGTGCGTGATCTGACCGTTCGCCGTGGTCGCACCGATGTACTGCGCGGCGTCGACATCGACGTCGCGGCCGGTGAGTTCGTCGCGGTCGTCGGCGCGAACGGGGCAGGAAAGACCACGCTCCTGCAGGCGATCGCCGGCGTGGTTCCACCGCCCCGGGGCACCGTGTACGTCGACGGACTCGACGTGGGACGTACGGATGCCCGCACCCTGGCGACCCGCATCGGGTTCGTGTTCCAGAACCCCGAGCACCAGTTCATCGCGCACACGGCGTTCGACGAGATCGCCCATGGCCTTCGCCGGCAGGGGCTCTCACCCGACGAGGTCGACGCCCGCGCGCACGCGCTCCTGGATCGCTTCGGGCTGGCGCACAAGGCCGACACCCACCCCTTCTTGCTGTCGGGCGGGCAGAAGCGCCGCCTCTCCGTCGGCACGGCACTCGTCGCCGGCGCCCCCCTCCTCGCACTCGACGAACCGACGTTCGGCCAGGACCGCGCACGCGCCGACGAACTCCTCGGGCTTCTGCGCGAGCTCAACGACGAAGGGACGACGGTCCTCGTCGTCACCCACGACATGCAATTGGTGGCCGAGTACGCCGACCGCACGATCGTCGTCGGTGAAGGCGGCATCCTCCGTTCCGCACCGACCGCCGACGTCTTCGCGGATGACGAGCTCGTCACCCGGGCGGGCCTCCGCCTGCCGCCGCTGCGGCAGGCACTTCAGGGGTTGACGGCGCATCCGGAACTCGCGCGCATCGCACGCCTGGGCGATCTCCCCGACGGGCGGGAACGATGAGCGCCACGGGGCCCGTCCTGACCGTTGGACCGGCGGAGCGTCGCTTCGACCCGTACGCCGCCGGCGAGTCGGCATCCGGCATCCGATTCCTCTACGGACTCAACCCGCTCGCGAAGCTGTTCGCGCCGATTCCGGTGATCGTCCTGCTGGTGTTCGTGCGGGATGCCGCGACCCCCGCCGCGTTCCTCGTGCTCGCGTACGTCCTGCTCCTGGTCGGCGCCCGGTTCACGCTGCGCCTGGTGCTCTTCCTCGCTCTCGCGATCCCGCTGGCAGCGCTCGTCCTCGGCCTCGGGTTCTCGATGTGGACCGACGCTGCCCTGGTCGACGCGACACCGGTCGTGTGGCAGGTGGGCGGCTGGACCCTGTATCGCGGCGCGATCGAGATCGGGCTCGCGACCGGACTTCGCCTGGCCGCCATCGTCGCCCTGACCCTCGTCGCGGGACTCACCACCACCGGCCCCGACCTCGTCCGCGCCAGCGTGCAGCAACTGCGGGTGCCGTATCGCATCGGGTATACCGCCCTCGCCGCGTTCCGTTTCGTACCGCGCTTCGGCCACGAGCTCGACATCATCCGGCAAGCACACCGCGTGCGCGGAGCCCACGGCGGACGTGGACCGTTCTCGGCCCTGGCCCGCTGGTTCGGGTACATCGTGCCCCTCATGGCCGGAGCCATCCGTCACGCCGAACGTGTCGCCCTCGCCATGGACGCCCGCGCCTTCGGCGCCCACCCCGACCGCACCGAACGTCACCTCGTGCCGTGGCGCGCACGCGACACCGTGTTCGTCGCCGCCTTCTGGGCGGTCTCGGCCGTCATCCTCGTCATCCTGTTCCCCTGGGGCTTGTGACCCCCTTCAGATCCAAGGAGTGATCCGTGGCCTCTGCCAGTCGCCTCGTGAAGCCTGCCGTGCAGGAGCTCATGCACACGTCGGTCGCGCGCACCGAACGACTCTCTCCCCACTGGATGCGGGTGACCCTCTCGGGAGGGGAACTCGACCGTTTCGCTCCCCTGGGCTACGACCAGTGGTTCCGCATCTTCCTTCCCCTCGGTGGCGAGGAGGGGATGGAACGCATCCCCGCGAAGGCGAACAAGCTGTTCGGCTACCTGAAGTACCTGCGCATTCCCGACGGGGTGCGGCCCGTCATGCGCAACTACACGGTGCGGGCCTTCCGCGCCGCATCCGACGACTCGCCTGCCGAACTCGACGTGGACTTCGTCCTGCACGGTTCGGCAGCGGATGGCACCGCCGGCCCTGCCTCTGGCTGGGCGGAGACCTGTGAGCCCGGCGACAACGTCGTGCTCATCGACGAGGGGCTCGCCTTCAACCCGGCGCGTGGCACCGACCGCGTCGTCCTCGTCGCCGACGAGACCGGGTTGCCCGCGGTCGCCGCGATCTGCGCTTCGCTCCCGGCTGAGGCGACCGGACGGGCGATCGTCGAGGTCGGCGACGAGGCCGACGCGCTCGCGTTCGACCACCCGGCCGGTATCGACGTGCAGTGGGTCATCCGGGATGCGGGCGCCAAACCGGGCGCCGGCGCCCTCACCGCACTCATCGCCGCGGAGCTGCCCGCATCCCCCTTCCACGCCTACATCGTGGGCGAACAGGCGCTGCCGACGGGCGCGCGCCGCCACCTGACCACCGAACGCGGAGTCGCGAAGGACCGGGTGAGCTTCTGCGGATACTGGCGCGCCGGCGCGGCTTCGCCCACGCCCAAGGCCCAGGCCGGAGCTAACGCGTGAGCGGGCCTCGCACGCAGCGCCGGCGTGGGATGAGCGGTGTCTCGACGGCATACCTGTTGACGTGCGCGGCGATCGGGGTGGCCGCGGGGATCTTGCTCGGGGTGTCGTGGTTCGTCTCGGCGTCGCTGTTCGTGGCGCTACCGATGGTCTCTCTCGGGATCGCGGGAATCTGGCTCCTGCCCGCTGTCGTCGCGCTGCGCCTCATCCAGCGCCCAGGCGCGGGATTGCTCGTCGGCCTCATCTCGGGGCTCGTCATCGCGCCGTTCTTCACGATCGGCGCGGTCGCGACCACCCTGTGGTGGGCGTTCTTTCCCGAACTGCCGTTCCTGGTGACCCTCTACCGCAGGTGGAACACGTGGCTGCACTACGCCGGGGCGCTCGTCGTCGGCATCGTGTACCCGCTGGCCTCGGCCGCGTCGTTCAACCTCTGGACGATCCCCGTCGGCATGCAGGTGCTGTTCTTCGTGATCACGATCGCGTCGTGCCTCGCGGGAACCTGGCTCGGAATCGTCATCGCCGATCGCCTCCGCAAGGCCGGGGTGGCCCGCCTCGCCCGACGCCGGACGGCCTGACCGGTCACGGCCGGACCGCTCAAGGCGCCATCCCCGTTCACTGGTCGCACATGTACGCGCCGCACCCCGAGCGCGTGCATTCGCGTCCACTGAACACCAGCCCGGACGCCGCACCTCGGTTCACTGGCCGCACATGTACGCCCGGTGCCCCAGTGCCCGTACATTCGGGTCCACCGAACTGTGCATAGCGCCGGGACATGGACGAGTCGGCGCTGAAGGCGGGTTCCCGACGAAGGAACCGCGCCCGAGCGGCCCCCACGCCACAACGACGGATGCCGCGACCCGGCCCGAGCGGGCAGGTCGCGGCATCCGTTCATTTCGCGCGAGACTCAGTCCTGACCGCGAGGATCAGTACCTGCAGGCGATTCTCGCGTGCAAGACCGATTCTCGGAGAGGACGCCAGCGGCGCGATCGGCGGGCGTGGCGAAGTGGGCCTCAGCGCTTGCCGACGATCTGACGGCTGACGAGGTCGCGCATGATCTCGTTGGTGCCGCCGTAGATGCGGTGCACGCGCGCGTCGAGGAACGCGCGGGCGATCGGATACTCGGTGATGTATCCGTAGCCACCGTGCAGCTGAACACCGAGGTCGAGCAGTTCCCACTCGCGGTCGGTCGTCCAGAACTTGACCTTGGCCGCCTCTTCGGCGGTGAGCTTCTCGTCCTTGTAGAGCTCCATGGCGCGGTCGACGTAGGCCCACATGACGTCGACGGTCGTGGCCATGTCGGCGAGCTTGAAGCGGGTGTTCTGGAAGTCCGCGATCTGCTGACCGAACGCCTCACGCTCGAGCGTGTAGTCGCGGGTCCACACGAACGCGGCCTCGCCGGCGGCCGCCGCGGCGACGCCGATCGACAGACGCTCCAGCGGCAGGTTCATCATGAGCTGGATGAAGCCGAGGCCCTCCTTGCCGCCGATGAGGTTGGCGTCGGGCACGAACACGTCCGAGAACGACATCTCGGCGGTGTCCCAGCCGTGGAAGCCCATCTTCTCGAGCTTCTTGCTGTGCTCGAAGCCCTCCATGCCGTCCTCGAGGATCAGCAGGCTGAAGGCGTCGGGGCGGTTGCCCTCGCCGGTCTTGACGAACGTGACGACGATGTCGGCGGTCTTGCCCGACGAGATGAACGTCTTCGCACCGTTGACGATGTATCCGCCGTCGACCTTCTTCGCGGTCGTCTTGATGCCGCGTAGGTCCGATCCCGCTCCGGGCTCGGTCATCGCGAGCGCGCCGAGGATCTCGCCGGTCGCCATACCCGGGAGCCACTTCTCCTTCTGCTCCTGCGTGCCCATGTGCACGATGTAGGGAACGGCGAGGTCGTCCTGGATGCCGAAGGCACCCGCGAGCGAGCCCTGGCCGGCGCCGATCGTCTCTTCGAGCACGATCGCGCGGAAACGGTAGTCCTGCAGCATGCCCGCGCCGCCGAACTCTTCGGGTACCGACAGACCGATGAGACCGGCCTCGCCCGCGGCGAGCATCGTCGCGCGGTCGATCTCGCCGTCCTGGTCCCACTGCTTACGCTTGTCTTCGGTCGCGTAGCGCTTGAGGAATTCCTTCACGACGTCGCGGAAGGCTTCGTGGTCCTCGTCGTAGATGTTGCGCTCCATGAGGTGCGTCCTTTCGTGAATCTTCGGCGGGGCCCGCGGCCTCATCGCCGCGAGCGAGTCTAGTCATGTAGACCCCCGATTCGGGATCCCTGTGGGATCGCATCTCACGATTCGCGGTACGCAGTGCCAGGTTTTGTCGAATGCCTCCATGCGACCGGATGCGGCGACCCACAGCCGTCGAACATCGTCCTGTCGACGCGGCTCAGTGGTCGTGTTGCGGCGCGGGCGGGAGGCCGAAGAACTCCTCGAGCGTGTGCCACCCACCGTCGTGGTATTCGGCGGCGAGCTCGACACCGATGTACCGCAGGTGCCAAGGCTCCGGCAGGTATCCCGTGACATCGGTTCCGCCGTCTTCGTAGCGCACGATCCAGCCGTAACGCCAGGCGTTCTCCGCGACCCACGCGCCTTGGGGCGTCGCCGCCAGGTCGTCGATCGTTCCGCACACCTCCGAGCACGGAACGACGTCCACCGCGAGGCCAGACTGATGCTCACTGTGTCCCGGGCGCGCACTCACGACGTCAGCGCGCTCCTGACCCTTGGTGGCGACGTGGTAGTCGTACGTAGCCACCTGTGTGTCGTACGAGCGGTAGGCGCTGCCGACGGCGATGTCACCGGCGCCGGCAGCCCGCGCGTCGGCGGCCATCGCCGACAACGCCGCTGCCGCATCGGCGCGGAGCACACCACCGTCGAGGCTGCGCGTGTCCGCGGGCGCCACGAGACCCGAGGGCGCGTGGTCGATCGGCTCGAGGGGCCGATCCTTGTTGATCACGACCCATGACCGGTCGGGATCGTCGAGGCTGACGCAGGCTGCGATTCCCAGCGCCACGGCGTCGCGGAACTGCGCGGCACCGCCGGCCGCGGCGATCGCCGCACTCTCGTCACCGTCGGCGAGGGCAGTGGTGAAGTCGGAGTCGAGGCACGGGTCGACGACCGCATCCACGGCGAGCTCTCCCGCAGAGCCCGCGACCGGTTGCGGTGTCGCCGGAAGCACCGACGACAGATCGACGCGGATCTCGTCGACGCCTTCGGGCTCGACCGGCAGCTCGGCGACCACGACCACCGGATCCGGCGCCACCGCAGCGGTCACAGCAGCCGCAGATCCCGTGATGAACAAGCCCGCGACAGCCGCGATCGCGGTGATGCCGGCTCCGAAGCGCGAATGCGCGCGCGCATGACGCGCGGTCGTCCGTCGCACTGCGGGCCCGGCCAGCAGCGGAGCGACTCCGGGCCGCGACACAGCGCGAGACACCAGGGGCTCCGGCGCGCGCGGACGAAGGATCGCCGGCCCGCCTGCCGGCGGCACGACCGCCGCGGGACGGACCCCACATGTCCAGGCCATCATTTCGACCCGCTCCGCGACCTCGCGCTCCCGAGCCTCTCTCAATGCTCGACGCGTCATCGGCGGCGGTGTCGTCTCCGCCCGCTCGGTCCCGACAAGACCGCCGTCGCGCACACCGCCGTCGGCGCCCACTGGGGAGCCTTCGCCGACCTCGGGGTGCGCGAACGACCCCTCGCGCAACGCACGTGCGGCACGACGGGTCGCCGGGATTTCGGGTGGGCCGGAGGCAGCCATCCCGGCCATTGTCCCCCGACATCCTGAGACGCGCCAGGATGAATCCCCACCCCGGCGCGTCGTGTTCGAAGCATCTCTCTCTCACTCTTGACATACATACGAAGTTTTGTTCGAATCAGGATATGCGGTGGCAGGGACAACAGCTCGGCTCGACGGATGCGGCGGCGCTGCCCGGTCTCGAGCACCTCAGCGGTTTCGTCCAGTCCGTGACGACACCGGAGTTCGCCGGCACGACGTTCCATGAAGTGCTCTGCAAGTCGGCGCTCAACCGCGTGCCCGGCGCCTCGGCCATGCCGTTCGACTGGACGGTCAACCCATACCGCGGGTGCACGCATGCGTGTTCGTACTGCTTCGCGCGCGCGACGCATGAGTACCTCGAACTCGATGCGGGGCGCGATTTCGATTCGCAGATCGTGGTCAAGGTCAACGTCGCCGAAGTCCTTCGGCGGGAGCTCGCTCGCGGCACGTGGCAGCACGATCCCGTGATGCTCGGAACGAACACCGACCCCTACCAACGCGCCGAGGGCCGGTACCGCCTGATGCCCGGGATCGTCTCCGCCCTCACCGACTCGGGCACACCGTTCTCGATCCTCACCAAGGGGACGCTGCTCAGGCGCGATCTGCCGCTGCTCGCCGAGGCCTCTGCTTCCGTCGACGTGTCGATCGCGATGTCGATCGCCGTCTTCGACGATCCACTGCAGAACGCGATCGAGCCGGGAACCCCGACCGCGAGCGCGCGCCTCCAGACCGTGAGGGCCGCGACGGATGCGGGGTTCCGAGTGACGGTCTTCTTGATGCCGATCCTGCCGCACCTGACGGATTCGGTCCCGGCGATCGACGATGCCCTCCGACGAATCAAGGATGCCGGCGCCGTCCGGGTCGTCTACGGCGCCCTGCATCTGCGCCCCGGAGCCAAGCAGTGGTTCCTGCGTTGGCTCGAGCGCGACCGCCCAGATCTCGTGTCGTCGTACCGCGGCTTGTACCCCGGCGTCTCGGCGACGGCGCCGAAGGCGTATCGCTCCTGGCTCGCCAAACGGGTTCGCCCGTTGCTGCGGGCTCACGGTCTCGACGGACACGACGAGGACTCACCGCCCCACCGAAACCCGGGCCGAGCGACGGCGGCGACGGTCGTCACGACCTCACGAGGCCGGACTGCACGTTCGGCGGGGGCGGCGATGCTTTTCTGACGGACGGCTCAGACCGGAACCACCTGGCGGCCCGAGAGCTCCTCGAGCAGGTCGTCACCCGGACGAGCCTCCTCGAAGGGCGCGTCGATCTCGGCACGATCGAGCAATTCGGCCATACGCCGACGACGCTGACGCGTCACCAGCGACACGACGGTGCCCGCGCGCCCCGCCCGACCCGTGCGGCCTGAGCGGTGCAGGTAGGTCTTGAACTCGTCGGGCGGATCCGCCTGCACGACCAGATCGATGTCATCGACATGGATGCCGCGGGCCGCCACATCGGTGGCCACGAGGACGCTCACCCGACCCGATGTCAACCGCGCGAGATTGCGCGTGCGCTTGGCCTGATTGAGGTCGCCGTGAAGGGCGACGGCATGGATGCCGGCATCCTCGAACTGCTCGGCGAGCATCTCGGCATAGGCGCGGGTGCGCGTGAACACGAGCGTCTTACCCTCGCGGTCGACGAGCGAAGCGAGGATCTCGGGCTTGTCCCGGTGGTCGATGACGAGCACCCTGTGGTCGATCGTCGACGATGCCTGGTCTTCGCCGGCGACTTCGTGCACCGCCGGCTCAACGAGGAACTCGTCGACGAGCGAAGCCACCTCGCGGTCGAGCGTGGCGGAGAAGAGCAGCTTCTGCGAACCCTCGCCTGTCAGACGCAGAATGCGCTGTACGGGCTCGAGAAAGCCGAGTTCGCACATGTGGTCGGCTTCGTCGAGCACGGCGATGCGCACCTCGGAGAGATCGAGCTTGCGTTGCTCGACCAGGTCTTCGATGCGCCCCGGGGTGCCGATGATGATGTCGACGCCCTTCTTGAGCGCCCCGACCTGACGCGCCTGCGGCACGCCGCCATAGATCTGGGTGGTGAACAGTCCGACGCTGCGCGCGATCGGCTGGATGGTCCGATCGATCTGGAGCGCGAGTTCGCGCGTCGGCGCAAGGATCAGCGCCTTCGGTGAACGGCCGAACTCGCGCCGCTGCCCGGCCTGCGAACGCAGGACGGCCTCGACGAGCGGGGCGCCGAAGGCAATCGTCTTGCCCGACCCCGTGCGCCCGCGGGCGAGCACGTCGCGCCCGTCGAGGATCACGGGGATCGTCGAGGCCTGGATCGGGAACGGACGCTGGGCGCCGAGGTCGTCGAGAGTGCGCACGATGTTGTCACCGAGTCCGAGATCGGCGAACGTCGTGTCGGCGACGTCCTGCGCCTGTACCGCGTCGGCGCGAAGGCGATCATGCACGACGTCGACGCGGTCCTGCTGCGCCGGGGCGGTGCGGGCCGTCCAGTCAGAGCGGTTGGGACGGCCGGCGCGCCGGTCGTCGGTGCGCCGTTCGGGGCGCGACCCGGCCCGGTCGTCGCGGACAGGGCGGTCGTCGTATCGGCGAGTCGGGCGTTCCGAGCCGCGACGGTCGTCGTACCCACGCCCGTCGCGCGCGGGCTTCTGACGCGACCCACCATCGAATCGGCGGTCCTCTCGGGCGGGACGCTCCTGGTATCGGCCGCCGGTTCGCGTCGGGTTCTGTCGGCGGTCACCGTCGAAGCGACGATCGTCGCGCGCCGCGCGATCCGTGGGACGTCGGTCATCACGCGCAGGTCGGTCCGTGTATCGGCGGTCGCCGTCGAACCGACGATCGTCGCGGGCCGGACGGTCGCCGCGCGCGGGGCGACCCGATCGGGCGGGGCCGCGTGCGTCGTCCCGGCGTTCGGTGGCCTCGGCGCGATCGCGCCACCCGCCCCGCGGGCCGTCGTGCGAGCGAGAAGCCCCGGCGGTGGGTCGGCCGCGATCGTCCGCGAAGCGTCGCTCGTCGCGGGCGGGACGCGCGTCCCGATCGCGCGGGGCGTGGGTCCGGATGCCACGCGCCTCATCACGGCCGGCCCTTTCCTGGGCGGTCCACCGACGCTTCGCCGGTTCGTCCGTCTCGGCGCGATATCCGCGGTGCTTCGGGCTACGGCTTCCAGGCTTGTCTCCCGCACCGTATGCGGCATCCGGTCGCCGCTTTCGGTCCTGGTACGAGCTCTTTTTCTGTCCGTAGCGCGGGTCGAAGTTCTTGGGCGCTCGACCGCCGGCGGGTTTCTTGTTCTTGGGCATGGTGGTGTCCTTCTGGTTCTCGCACGAGAACAGCGACCGCACGCGCGGTCTACCCGGACTAACGTCGGCCGGGGCCATTCACAGTGATGGTGATGCGCGTCGATCGACGCTCACCATCGGCCCCATGGACTCACAACCACTCCGCTTCGCCGATCGCGAGCGACGTCCAGAGCCGACATTCCAGGCTAGCGCGGATGCGGCTGGGAATCACCTGGTCGCAGGCGGCTTGATATACCACTATTCTTATGCCACCGGCACACGCCGGAACTGGGGAGCCCTGTAAGCCACCGGCGACACTCTCCGCAAGGGTCGTCCGGGGGAGGGCGAGCAACCCTCTGCGGGTGGTTGCCGCTACCGACGGTGACCGATGACCCTCCTATCCCCCACTCCACCCCCACTGCTCTCACCGCGCATGCCCCTTCTCACCCGCGCGGCACGTACCGATGTCGTGCCCGAAGCCCCTTCCGCAACCCCCGGCGCCTCCCACCGGTTGGGCGCGCTCGCGACCCTCGCTCTCATGACGGGGGTCCTGCTCGCCGTCGTCACGACGCACGACGGAACGTGGTGGACGCTCCACTTCTCCCAGCTGGGCACGCACCAAGACTTCTCCGGTCGCACCTTCAACTCGACCGTCATCGTCTCGGGCGCGCTGCTCTCGGCATACGGTGCGGTCATCGGCGCCGACCTGAGGGCAATCGCCCTCGGCCCGCGCCGATCGACGTGGATCCGGGTGTCGATCGCGTCCGCAGGCCTGCACATGATGCTCGTCGGGCTCATTCCGATTCCGGTGAGCCCCGTCGCCCACGACCTGGCGGCGACCGGGCTTGCGCTCTCGTTCCTGTCGTTCGTCGCCTCGGGGCTGGGCTGCACATCGTTGCCGAAGGGCTATCGTCGCTTCGCCGTGGTCGGCGTCGTCGTCCTCGCCGTGGGGATGGCGGTGCTCACCGCAGGTCTCATCACCCTTGCGGCATACGAATCGATCGCCTTCTCGACGATGCTCTTCTGGCTGGTCGGGATGCCGCGTGCCCTGCGCCCCGCCCCCGCACCTGAGACCGCCTCCGAGACCCCAGAGGAATCATGGCCCCTCACGACCTCCACCCGATCACGGTTGCGATCGAACGCCGCATCGACCCGTCCGCTGCCGCGGAAGCAATGGACTGGATGCACACCGGCACGGAGCTCGCGGGTGGTTTCGACGGTTTCCTCGGCTCGGGCTGGGTACGGTCGGGTGAGGGAAGTGACCTCTGGTACATGCTCTACCGCTTCCGCGACATCACGACGCTCGAGTCGTGGGAGCAGTCGCCCGAACGGTCGTCCTGGCTCGCGGCGGGTCGCGGTTTCGCGCACGAGGTCCGTAGTGAACGCCGGACGGGAATCGAGGGCTGGTTCGACGCTCCCCGCGCGACCCACGTCGAGCCGAGCGGCAGTCGCCCCACCGATGACACCGCGACCGGTCCGGTCCAGCAGCCGGTTCCCGCTGCGCCGCCGCGCTGGAAGCAGGCGGTGACGATCTGGCTCGGGTTCTTTCCGACCAACCTTCTCGCGTCCTGGTTGCTGGGCTACGTCCCGGGCTTCGATGAGTGGCCCCTCGTGGGTCGCATCCTGCTGACCACGGTGCTCCTCACACCGTTGATGACCTACGCGATCCTGCCATTCGTGACACGGATGCTGCGCCCCTGGCTGCAGCGGCGCCGCTGAGCGGCGCCGCTGCACGCGACTCAGTCGCGCGGCTCGGGGTGGTCGTCGCTCGCGGGGTCGTCCCCTCCGCCGAGGTCCGCCGGCTCATCCGTCGCTTCCGTGGTCACAGCGTCGTCGCCGGCATCCGGTTCGTCCGCCGCCGCTTCGAGGTTCATCGCGTCGATTGACTCCGCGGCCGGCTCGTCGGCTTCACCACTTTCGCTCACCTCGTCGTGGGTGTCCGAATCCGACGCCGACGCGGTGTCACTGTCCGACGAAGTCACCGGCTCCGCATCGCTTTCCGAGACGTTCACAGGCTCCGCCGCGGTGTCACCCGTCGGCGGGGCCTCCGGGTCTGCATCCGACTCGAGGGTCGCGACGGGGGCGACGGGCAGCGCAACCGCGCCGGTCGTCGCGGCCGCCTCACGCAGGCGCCGCTCACGGCGCGTCAGGGGCGGGGCGGCGGCCGCATCGGCCTCCGATGCCGCGGCTCCGGCATCCGGGGTTCCGTTCTTCGCCGCGCGCCTGGCCTGACGGCGTTCCTTGGCACCTTCCACCAGGTTGTAGAGCGTCGGCAGCACGAGGAGCGTCAGCACCGTCGACGACACCAGACCACCGATGACGACGATTGCAAGCGGCTGCGAGATGAAACCGCCGTGACCGGTGATGCCCAGTGCCATCGGCGTGAGGGCGAAGATCGTCGCGAGGGCGGTCATGAGGATCGGCCGCAGACGACGCGCGCTTCCGGCGATCGTGGCCTCGTGGGCCGACAGACCCTTCTCGCGATACTGGTTCACGAGGTCGACGAGCACGATCGCGTTCGTCACGACGATGCCGATCAGCATGAGCACGCCGATGAGCGAGGCGACACCGAGCGGCACACCGGTGGCGATCTGCAACAGGATCGCACCGGTCGCGGCGAACGGCACCGAGACGAGCAGCAGCAGCGGCTGGCGCAGCGACTTGAACGTCGCGACCATCACGATGTAGACGATGAGGATTGCGGCGAGCAGCGCGAGTCCGAGTTGCGTGAACGCGTCCTCCTGCTGGGTGACGACACCCCCGAGTGCGGCGTCCGCGCCGGCCGGCAGGTCGGCGTCGGCGAGTGCTTCGCTCACCGCGGTCGAGGCAGCCGCGAGGTCGTCGGTCGACGGCGTGACCGTCACCGTCGCGGTACGCTGCCCGCCCTGCGTCGTGATCGCGGTCGGGCCCTGGCTTTCTTCGACCTCGGCCACCTCGGACAGCGGCAGCGGACCGGTCAGGGTTTGGATGGGCAGGTCGCGCAGCTCTTCCAACGTTGCCGGCGTCTCGGACGCCGCGAGGTATACCGTCAGGGCGGTGTCGTCGATTTCGACCGACCCGATCCCCTGCGGCTGCATCGTGTTGGACACGAGCGCACCGACGGCGACCTCCGAGAGACCGAGCGATGCCGCCTTGTCGCGGTCGACCGTGACGGCGATGTAGGGCAGCGAGTCCGAGAGGTTGCTCGTGACCTGACCGATGCCGTCACGTCCCGACAGTGCCTCGACGACCTCGTCGGTCGCTTCCTGGAGGGTCGTGGAGTCGGGAGCGGTCACATCGACCTCGATGTCGCTCGAGCCGAAGCCTCCGCCGGATGCCGACACCGTGATCTCTCCGACCCCGTCCAGGTCGGCCACCGCGTCCAGAACTTCTTCTCGCAACGCGACCTGATCAACGTCGGAATCCGTCGTGATCGAGTACGACACCCCTGTGCCGCCACCCGAGAAGGCGTCTTGCAGCGCCGAGCCGCTCGATCCGATCGACACCTGCACGGTCTCGATGCCGTCGATGTCGAGGAGGACGGCTTCGACCTGCTCAGCCGCAGCCGACTCGGATTCGAGGGATGCCGCAGCATCCAGCCGCTGGTTCATCGTGAAGGTGTTCTGCCCTGAGTCGCCCAAGAAGTTCGTCTTCATGAAGGGCGCCGCCGCGACCGTGCCGCCGAGCACCAGAACGGCGAGCAGGAGCGTCACCCACGAGTGTTTGAGGGTCCATCCGAGGATCGGCAGGTACCCCTTTTGGAGGCGGGTCGGAGGGGCGTCTTCGTGCTCGGGGTCGATCGTGTTGCCGTTCGCGTCGAGCACCGGCTTTCCGGGTCGCAGGAACCAGTAGGCCAGCACCGGCACGATCGTGAGCGCGACCAGCAGAGACGCCGACATCGCGATCGTCACCGTGAGCGCGAAGGGTCGGAACAGCTCACCGGTGATGTCTCCGACGAATGCGATCGGGAGGAACACCGCGACTGTCGTGACCGTGGACGAAGTGATCGCCGCGGCGACCTCGCGAACGGCCAACAGAATCGAGGCTCTCTTGTCGGCGTCACCGACGTAGTGCCGTTTGATGTTCTCGATCACGACGATCGAGTCGTCCACGACGCGGCCGATCGAGATCGTGAGCGCACCGAGGGTGAGGATGTTGAGCGAGTACCCGAACGCCTGGATGCCGATGAAGGTGATGAGCACGCTCGTCGGGATGGAGATCGCCGTGACGAGCGTCGAGCGCACCGACAGAAGGAAGACGAGGATGACCAGCACGGCGAAGACGAGACCGAGCATGCCCTCGACGGCGAGCGTCTCGATCGACTGCTCGATGTACGGCGCCTGATCGAAGACGACGGTGAACTCCGCGCCGCCGAGCGCGTCCTCGAGGTCTGGCAGGATCGCCTCGACGCCCCGGGAGACATCGACGGTGTTCGCCGAGGGAAGCTTCGTCACCGCGATGGTGAGGGCCGGCTCGCCGTTGACGCGCGAGATCGACGTGACCGGATCGGCGGTCTGCTCCACCGTCGCGACGTCGGCGATCGTGACGACACCGGCTTGCAGTTGCTCTGCACTGCTCGGCACGAGGGGCAGCGCGGCCAGCGCGTCGACCGAGGTGATCTGAGTGCCGGTCTGCACCGTCAGTGTCTGGTCGTTCTCGGTGACCTCGCCACCGGGGAAGAGCACGCCGTTCTGATCGAGGGCATCGCGGATCGCCTGTTGCGTGAAGCCTGCCGCTGCGAGCGCGGACTGATCGGGGGTGATGGTGACACGTTGCCCCACACCGCCGACGATCCCCGCTTCGTTCACCCCGTCGACGTCCTCGAACTCGGGAACGACGACGGATTCGAGTTGGTCCTGAATGGTCTCGGGATCGTCGTATCCGGAGATGGCGACCTGGATGACGGGAAGATCGTCCAGACTCGCCGTCAGCACATTGGGATCGACGCTCTCGGGCAACTGCGATTGGATGCGGTTGATCACCCGAGTGATGCGCTGCTCGGCCGTCGCCAGATCGGTTCCGTAGGTGAACGAAGCCTGGACGATCGACGCGTTCGTGGTGCTCGTTGCCGTGCTCGTCTCAAGACCCGGAACACCCTGGATCGCCGACTCGATCGGCACCGACACGTCGTTGTTGACGACCTCCGGCGATGCGCCGGGGTAGGACGTGACGATGATCAGGGCGGGGAACTCGATCGAGGGGATCAGTTCCTGCTTGAGGTTCGTCAGCGCGAGACCACCGAAGACGGCGGCGACGATCGTGATGAGGGCGATGAGGGCGCGATTGCGCAGGCTCAGGACGGCGAGATTGAACACAGCTGCCTTTGCGAGGTCTGAGAGAGGATGCCCGGCCACGGCACGTCGGGTCGCCCTGGCCGATACGCGGATGTATCGGGGTCCAGTATTCCACGGCCGTTGCTGGGATCCGGCCGGGTGTCATCGCTCCCGGCCGGTGAGAAGCGCGCGCACCGCGGACTCGGGCGCGCGCGAGAGGTCCATGACATCGCCGCGGCGGTATCGCGAGAACACGCGAGGGTCGATGTAGCTCGACCGGGCCACGGCCTCGGTGTTCCCGAGCGCGGTGGCGGTCGCCCGAACCGCGAAACGTTCGGCGTCGCGACGGTCTTTCTTCGACGACACCGGACCGAGCTGCGCGAGGGTGGTGGCGGCGACGATGGTGCCGTGGAGGGTACGGAAGTCCTTCGCGGTGTACATGCCCGCCGTCAACTCGCGCACATGGTCGTTGACATCGCGCGGGGTCAACGGCACACGTCGGCGCCCGTCGCGATAGGCGAGAAGGGTGCCCGTCGCGCGCCCGTCGATGAGGTTTCTCACAGCGGCCGCGAGATCCTCGTCGTCGATTTCGATCAGCGCTCGTTTGCGGGCCTTGCCGGTGAACGACAGCGTGACGACGGTCCCCGCGATCGTCGCATGCCGTCGCTGGAGTGTCGTGAGACCCCTCGACCCGTGGCGTTCGAGATAGCGCGCGGATCCGATGCGGGGTGCTCCCGTGTCCAGAAGCCGGAAGGCCGCGGCGAGCACGTGGCTTCGCTCATCCCCGCACTCGCGCAAGGTGATCGTCACCCGTCGTCGCGCATGCGGCAGGGTCGCTGCAAGCTCCAACGCCCGGGTGAACTTGCCGCGGTCGCGACGTGCTCGCCAGCCGGGATGGTAGAGGTACTGTCTGCGGCCCGCCGCATCCGTTCCGAGGGCTTGAACGTGTCCCGCCGCATCCGCGCAGATCCACACGTCCCGCCACGCGGGTGGAATCACCAACGCGGCGATACGCGCACGTTCTTCGTCCGAGACGCTGTGCCCGGTGTCGGTCTCGTAACGGAAGCCCCGCCCCGCGCGCACGCGCCGGTAGCCCGGGGTTTCGTCGGGGTGGACACGGCGGACGGAGAGGGCCACGTCGGCGTCAGTGTTCGCGCAGCAACGAGATCAACTCGGCTTTGCGCTTGTCCGAGTACCCGCGAAGACCGAGCTCTTTGGCCCGGCTCTTGAGATCGTCGACCGTCCAATCTTCGTACGCCGGCGATTCTCCTCCCTTTCGACCGACCTCCGACGCTCCGCGATCGGCGATCGCGTTGGAGATGCGCGCGGCCTTCTCTTTCGAAGCGCCGTCGTCACGCAACTCTTCGTAGAGGTCGGGGTCTTTCAGGCTGTTCGATGCTCGCTTCTTCGGCATGGGTCCTCCTCGGATGCGACGGTAGGACTCTTCGCCCGCATGTATCGAGGGCTTGACACAGGCGTCCTAGCACTGGCAGGGCTCGCCACGCAAGCCCTGTTCGCGCGACCACGTGGGTGCGACTGTGGGTCTGTGCCTCGGAGGCACGCCGGTGCGAGGACCTCGCGCCGGTGACCACGAAGGAGGAGTTCTGTGAACATCGCGCTCATCGTCATCATCGTCGTCGCGATCGTGCTTGCCATCGTCGGCGGCTTGGGCGAAGCCCTGAGCTGGCTGCTGTGGGTTGCGCTGATCGTCGGAGTGATCGCCCTTATCGCGCTGCTCTTCCGGGTGATCAGCGGCAGCCGTCGAGGCTGACCGCCAGAAGACACACCGAGAGCGGATGCCGCGGCTCAGGCCGGGCATCCGCTCTCGCGCGTGTCAGAGGCGTGCGACGTACGCGCGCAGCGCGTCGCGCACGAACTCTGCACCCTCGACGCCGCCGTAGTTCGCGGCGAATCGCGGGTCGGCGACATACATGTCGCCGAGACCCAAGACGTAGCCGGCGAGGTCGCCGTCCGCGTCGGCCGCCGGCGTGCCGGGTACCGAGCACAACCAGTCGACGTGCCGTCGCGCCAGCTCTTGCGCCTGCGGGCTTTCGGCACCGATGCCGCTGCCTGCGGCATCCGTCCAATCGCGCGACAGCGCAGCCGTTCGCTCCGCGAAGCCCGACTTATCGTCTGCGTCGAGGGCGCGCCACCACTCGTCACTCTTGCGGTAGGCGTCGGCCCCCCACCGGGTCTGCACCTCTTCCTTGTACTGAGTGTGGTCGAATCCGTCGAACACGTTCTCTGCCATCAGTCGTTCACCTTCTTTCCTTGCCGTGATGGTTGACCGGACCGAAGCGATCTGACGATCGAGTCGGTCCTTTTCCTGCTGAAGCCACGCGAGGTGGCTCTCGAGCGCGTCGATCTCGCCCTTCTGCCGCGCGAGTATGTCGGCGATCTGAGGCAGACCGAGTCCCAACTGCCGCAGCAGGAGGATCCGCTGCAGGCGCACGAGCGCCGTGTCGTCGTAGTGGCGGTAGCCGTTGTGCGCGATCCGCGACGGTGGCAGCAGACCGATCTCGTCGTAGTGGCGGAGTGTGCGGCTGGTCGTGCCGGCGATCTTCGCCAGTTGTTGGATCGACCATTCGGTGTCGTTCATGATCCCTCCTTCCGTTCGACGACAACGCTAAAGGTTGACGTCGCGTCAAGGTCAACCTTTGCGCACGAATCTGTCGCGATTCGCGATATATCGTGTTACCGTGTTCACGCGATATATCGCGATTGTCACAAGGAGGACAGCATGAGTTCGGAGAAGTGGATCGTCCACCCCGGCCAAACGCGGGTCATCGACATCGAGTCCATCACCGCCCTGAAGGTGGGCCTCGTCGGCGGTCAGATCGACGTCGTCGCACACGACGAACCCGACGCACGCATCGAAGTGCACGGCGTCACCGTCAAGGACCTGCGCATCGAGATCACCGACACCGCCGTCGAGATCGACCATCCGCAGCTGCGATGGGACAACTTCCTCGAGGTCTTCCGCAACTTCGGCGACGGCGGCCCCAAGGCTGAGATCAGCGTCGCGGTCCCCCGCTCGGTCGCGCTGACGCTCGGCGTCGTCTCGGCGAGCGCATTGATCGCCGGACTGCGTGAAGCCGTGAGCCTCAACACCGTGTCGGGCGACATCATCGTCGACGGCCTCACCGGAGACCTGACCGTCAACGCCGTCTCGGGCGACGTTCAGGTCCGCGAGCTCGAGGGAACCTTCAACGCCAACAGCGTCTCAGGCGACGTCGCCGTGACCGGAGCCGTCCGCAAGGCGACGATCGACACCGTCGCCGGCGCGACCCTCATCGACGCCCGCGGAGCGATCGAGACGATCGGAATCAACTCGGTGTCAGGCGAGGCGACGATCCGCCTCGATCACGGACTCCCCGCGAACTACGTCGTCCGCAGCGCGAGTGGGCGAGTGCTCGTCGACGGCGTCGTGCGCTCCGGACTGAGCGCCGGCCCGACGACCAACTACTCCGGCGCCGCCGGTGAACTCAGCGGGAGGTTCGTCGATGTGCGCGCGCACACCGTCTCAGGCGATGTCACCGTGCTCCGGCGCGAGGACGGCGCTTCGGATGTGACCGCGGATGCCGCGGGTGCCGACGAGGAGGAGTGGTGATGAGTCCCGTCTTCTCGCATGGCGACCTGCGCCTGTATCTGCTGAACCTGCTCGACGAGGGCCCGCGGCATGGCTACGACATCATCCAGGCGTTGTCCGACCGCACCGGCGGCACCTATACGCCGAGCGCCGGGACGGTGTACCCGCGCTTGGCGAAGCTCGAAGAAGAAGGTCTCGTGACCAAGACGGTCGACGGCCGCAAGAGCGTCTACGAGATCACTGCGGCGGGCCGCGCGGAGGTCGCTACGCGCCGAGGGGACCTCGAAGGGATCGAGGCGGGGCTCGCCGACAGCGTGCGCCTGATCGCGGATGAAGTGCGCGGCAGTGTCAAGGAGGCGATGCGCAGCCTGCGCGCCGACCTCGCCGCCGCCAGCCGCGACGAACAGGCGGGCGCGTCGGCACGACCGACGGAGTCCGACGACATCCGCGCCCGCAGCCGCGAGCAGCTCCACCGGGCCGATGCCCTCATCAATCGCTTCCGCGCGAACGTCCGCACCGAGCTGCGCACGCACGTCGCGCGAGGTGGCGACCTCTTCGCCGACGTCGTCGACGAGCTGGAACGCGCCGTCGACCAGGTGAGCAGCGACCTCGCCCGCGCCCTCCGCGGTCGCTGATTCGAGGAGATCGGGCGTCGCTCAGGCGGGCCAGATCTCCTCGTCGTCGGGCACAGGCTCGCCCAGGGGCACGACCAACAACGGTCGGTGTTGACGGTGCGCCAATCGGGCCGCGACCGAGCCGGTGAAGAACTCGCGGATCGATTCGCCGATTCCGTGCTTGCGCGTTCCGACGACGAGCAGACGCGCGTCGATCTTGTCGGCGAGATGCTTCATCGCCAGGGCGGGATCGCCGACGAGCTGATGGACACTCCACGTGAGGTCGGTCGCGCCGAGGATGTCTTCGGCGGCTTTTCGTACGCTCACGAGCGCGCTGTCGCCGGCCGACACGTCGATGTCGATCGGCGCCGAATGCACGTAGCCGTCGGGATCCTCATAGGTGACGAACCGGGTCACGTCGACGTGCACGACCGCGAGCGGGGCGCCCAGGAGTCGGGCATAGCGCGCTGCCTCTTTCAAGACACGCGGTGACTGGTCGGGAACGATGCCTGCGATCACGGCACCGCGGGCCGCTTCGCGCTCGTCGTCGGTGAGGTCGGGGGCCACTTCGGCCATGCTGAAACGTCTCCTCGCGTTGCCGTTCGGGTGCCCATCGCCGCCGGGGCGTGAGCCGTGCATGTTATTCTGAATCCTACTCTTCCCGGCTGTTGCCGGATGCCGTTGTTGCGGGTCCAAGATTCGGCCCGCCACTCAGAAATGAGGGGGTCTCGCATATGGGGCGTGGCCGTCAGAAGGCGAAGCACACAAAGATCGCCCGTGAGCTGAAGTCGTACAGCCCGAGCCTGAACGTCTCCGCATTGGAGCGCGAGCTCGGACACCAGTCCGACGACGACGCATACGTCGACAAGTGGGCCGACGAGTATGCCGACGAAGACGAGGATGAGCTAGAGCGGGCATAGAGCTGGCCGCCTCGCCACTTCGCATCCGCTCCCGCGAGCGAGCTCACGCGATTCTCGTCGATGCTTGCGCCACGTGAGTCATCAGGTCTTTGATGGGGCCGTGGACAGGCCCGCGTTTTCGCTAGGGATCGAGGAGGAGTATCTCCTCGTCGACGTGGACTCGCGCGCGCTCGCAGAGGCACCCGAAGGCTTCATCGACGCGTGCCGCAGCGATCTCTCCGAGCAGGTGAGTCCGGAGTTTCTGCAGTGCCAGGTCGAGATCGGCACCAAGATCTGCGCGAACATCGGTGAAGCCCGCGATGAACTGCGGCATCTCCGCAGCACGATCTCCCGGCATGCCGCCCGCCACGGATTGGCGCCGATCGCGGTGTCGTGCCATCCGCTGGCCGACTGGAAGCATCAATCCCACACCGACAAGGATCGCTACCACGCGCTCAATCGCGACCTGGGCGGTGTCGCCCGCCGGCTCCTGATCTGCGGGTGCCACGTTCACGTCGGCATCGAGGATGATGCCCTTCGGATCGACCTCATGCGGCAGATGTCGTACTTCTTGCCGCATCTGCTCGCGCTGTCGTCGTCGTCGCCGTTCTGGCAGGGCGAAGACACCGGCTTGCACTCGTATCGCATCTCGGTCTTCGACAATCTGCCCCGCACCGGGCTGCCGCCCGACTTCGCCAGCTGGGCGGAGTACCAGCGCACCGTCGGCGTCATCACCGACCTCGAGCTCATCGAAGACACCTCCAAGATCTGGTGGGACATCCGCCCCTCACACCAGTACCCCACGCTCGAGACGCGGATCATGGACGTCTCGCCGCGACTCGAGGACGCCCTCACCCTCGCGGCGCTCAATCAATCGCTCCTGCGAATGCTGTGGGGGCTGCGTACCCGCAATCAGCGGTGGCGCAGCTACGGGCGATTCCTGATCGGTGAGAATCGCTGGCGCGCCCAGCGCTACGGCGTCGACGAGGGGCTCATCGATTTCGGGCTGGGTGAGATCGTGGACTTCCCCCGGCTCGCCGATGAGCTCGTTCGCCTGGTCGAAGAGGATGCCGTCGCCCTGGAGTGCCTCGACGAGGTGCAGCGTGTGCGCGAGATCGCGACCGAAGGCACGTCCGCGACCCGCCAGCGTGCCGCGGCCGCCGCTGCGCGGGAGGCCGGGCTCGACCGCGACCAACAGATGCGCGCGGTCGTCGACCATCTCATCGAGGAGTTCCACCTCGACCTTTAGCGGCTACGCATGGAGGTTGCTGGCGACGTGCCATGCTCCGCGTCGGACGACCCGTTCGAGTTCGTGCGCGCGTGACGCGAAGTCGTCGGAGCCCGTCGACACCGATACCGCACCGACGGTACGGCCCGTGCGTGAGCGCACCGGCGCGGCGATACATGCGAGTTTCGGCATGTACTCGTCGACCTCGACCGCGACCTGCATAGCGCGCACCTCATCGAGCTGGTCGCGCAGCCGCTGCTCGCTGGTCACCGAGTGTCCCGTGATCACCGGCGCGCCGTGCCGATCCAGATAGCGACGCAGTTCGGCGTCGTCCTTCTCGGCGAGCATGATCTTGCCGAACGCCGTCACATGTGCTGCCTCGGCGAATCCGACATGAAGCTGCCCGATACGAGGATGTGCCGACGAGTCGGCGACGTGAGCGACGGCGATGTCGTCGCCACGGAACACCGTTAGGTATGCCGGCGCGCGCGCGGCATCGCGCATGCGGGCGAGGATGTCGCGCACTGCGGGGGTGGCGATGAGCTGGGCCCGCACCGCGCGACCGAGATCGTCGACCGCGCGGCCGAGGATGTAGCGCGCGCCCGCGGACCGCACCAGGTAGTCGTGTGCCTGCAGCGTCGCCAGCAGTCGGTACACCGTGGCCTGCGAGAGTTCCACGCGCTCCGCGAGCTCGGCCGCCGTCAGCCCATCGGGCGAGGCCCCGACGGCGTCGAGGATCTGCAACGTGCGGTCGGCCGAGCGGATGCCCGCCGCGTCGCGGGACAAGGTCATGGCGTCAGTGTAGGCCGCGGCATCCGCTCTCGGCACCGGTCCGCAAGCGATTCGACGGCGGATTCGCGCCTGATGAGAATCGTCCTTCGGCCAGAGGCGCGTGACATCCGATGCTTGTCGCATCCGACATCGGAGTCACGAAAGGAGCCTTCCATGGCCGACAAGATCCTCATCCTCACCGGCGACGCGGCGGAGACACTCGAAGTGTTCTATCCGTATCACCGTCTGCAGGAGGCCGGATACGAGGTACACATCGGAGCACCGTCGAAGAAGAAGCTCCAGTTCGTCGTGCACGACTTCGTCGATGGATTCGACACGTACACCGAGAAACCCGGCCACTGCTGGGATGCCGACATCGCCTTCGCCGACGTGGACCCCACCGACTACGTTGCAATCGTCGTACCCGGCGGGCGCGCACCCGAATACATCCGCAATGACGCCGACGCGCAGCGCATCGTGCAGGCGTTCATGGAGCGGGGCGCGCCTGTCGCGGCAACCTGCCACGGGCCGCTGCTCCTCGCCGCATCCGGAGTGCTCAACGGGCGCACATCCTCGGCCTACCCCGCACTGGCGGTCGACGTGACCACCGTGGGCGGCGTCTTCGAGGACGGCGGTGGCGTCGTCGACGGCAACCTCGTCACCGCGCGCGCCTGGCCCGACAACGGCACGTGGATGAAGGCGTTCATCGATGTACTCGAGAACGCGCGGGTGCCGGCGTAACGCGAGTCACCATGCGCCGTGGCGGCGCTCCCACTCGTCCTCGATGGTGTGCGGTCGCGCAGCGACGAACGCCGCCGGGATCGCGGCGGCGATGACCGCCCCGAGCACGAGGAGGGGCACCGTCCACTGCGCGGTCGCGTCGTGGATGAGGCCGATGCCGAACGGGAACACCGCGACGATCGCGTACCCGATGCTCTGAACGAATCCGCTGAGGGCCACCGACCCCTGGTGCGTGCGGGTGCGCAGACCCAGCAGTACGAGCGTCAGGGGGAACAGCAGCGGCGCGATTCCGAGGAGGGCGACCCAGAGCGCGGGAGCGGCGGTCGGCGCGACGAGTAGCCCGGCGACTCCGGCCAGGCCCGCGACCACCGCGACGGCGAAGAGCGCACGCGTCGCGTTGGCGCGGACGACCAGAAGCGGCACGAGAAGGGATGCGGGAAGCCCCATCCCTGCGAAGAGCGACAGCAACACGCCCGCGGTCGCCGCGCTGACGCCTGCCACATCGGTGAGGATCTGCGGAAGCCAAGCGAACGACGAGTACGCGATGGTGCCCGAGACGGCGAAGGCGACCACGAGAGCCCAGGCGAGCGGCAACCGCCAGAGACGCCCGAAGACTCGAGGGTTCGCGGTCTCGATCTCCTCGACCGGCGCGGTGCGGCTGCGCATCCACAGGACGAGCCACGGGATCATCGCGACCGCCGCGAACACCGCCCACACGCCGACGGACAGACGCCACGAGGTGTCTTCCGCGAGGGGTACGGCGATCAGCGGCGGTATGAGAGTCGAGATCGCCAGCATCGTCGAGTACAGGCTCGTCATGAGCCCGATGCGGTCGGGAAAGTACTTCTTGACGATCGGCGGGAGCAGGATGTTCCCGACGCCGACGGCGGCGAAAATCAGCGTCGTGGACAGCAACAGGGTCACGGCGTCGACCGAGAACGCCCGGGCGGTCAACCCGAGCGTCGCGGCGATCATCGCGATCATCGCGAGGCGTTCCAGACCGAGCTTGCGCTCCATCAGCGGCGTGACGATGCCGAAGACGGCGAAGCACACCGGCGGGGCGGTGCCGATCAGCCCCACGATCGCCGGGGCCACGCTGAAGTCCTCGCCGATCGCGCCGAGCACGGGCGACAGCGATGCGACCGCGCTGCGCAACGAGAACGCGACGACGAAGACGCCGATCAGTGCGACGATACGCCCGCGCCACAACGAACGGGACCGCGGGGTGGTACTCACCGATCAAGCTTAGGGCCCGAACGACGGCGTCAGCTCTCCTGGGACCCTTCGACCCACGCGAGATATTCCTCCGATACGGTGCCGGTGATGTAGCGCCCGTCGAAGCAGCTCATGTCGAGGTCGTCGAGATCCGAGCCCTCCAGGATCGCCGCCTTGAGGTCCTCGACCTCTTGGTAGACCATGTAGTCCGCACCGAGCTCCTCGGCGATCTCGGGAATCGTGCGCCCGTGCGCTACGAGCTCATGACGCGAGGGCATGTTGATGCCGTACACGTGCGGGTAGCGCACCGGAGGCGCAGCCGACGCGAACGTCACCGAGGTGGCCCCGGCATCCCGCGCCATCTGGATGATCTCCTTCGACGTCGTCCCCCGCACGATCGAGTCGTCGATGAGCAAGACGTTCTTGCCCTTGAACTCGCTCGACATCGCATTGAGCTTCTGCCGCACGCTCTTCTTGCGCACCGCTTGCCCCGGCATGATGAACGTCCGTCCGACGTAGCGGTTCTTGTAGAAGCCCTCGCGATACTCGATCCCGAGCTTGCGGGCGACCTGCATCGCTGCGGGTCGGGACGAATCGGGAATCGGCATGACGACGTCGATCGCACCCGACGGTGTGTACTTGGCGATCGTGTCGGCCAGTCGCTCGCCCATGCGCAGCCGCGCCTCATAGACCGAGATGCCGTTCATCACCGAGTCGGGTCGTGCAAGGTACACGTACTCGAACGAGCAGGGCACGAGCCGCGGGTCGGGCGCGCACTGGCGGGTATGGAGCTTTCCGTCGAGGTCGACGAAGACGGCTTCACCGGGCAGCAGATCGCGCACGATCTCGAACCCGCCGTTCTCGAGCACAAGGGATTCGCTGGTCACGATCCACTCGTACGAGCCATCCTCTGCCGGACGCGTGCCGAGGATGAGCGGACGGATGCCGAACGGGTCGCGGAACGCGAGCAGCCCATACCCCGCGATGAGCGCGATCGCCGCGTACGACCCCTCGACGCGCTCGTGGACGCGTGCCACCGCGTCGAAGATCTCGGCCGGCTCGAGCTCGACACCCGAGATCGACGACTGCAGTTCATTGGCGAGCACGTTGACGAGCAGTTCGGTGTCGCTCGTCGTGTTGAGGTGGCGCCGGTCCTTGTGGAACAGCTCTGTCGTCAGTTCACGCGTGTTGGTGAGATTGCCGTTGTGCACCAGCACGATGCCGTACGGCGCGTTGACGTAGAACGGCTGAGCCTCTTCTTCGTTCGACGCGGCGCCCTTGGTCGCGTAGCGCACGTGCCCGAGCCCGAGGTTGCCGAGCAGCGCCCGCATGTCGCGTGTGCGGAACGCCTCGCGCACCTGACCGCGCTCCTTGTGCACGTGGAAGACACCGCTCGGCTCGGCGGTGGCGATACCGGTCGAATCCTGACCGCGATGCTGAAGCAATAGGAGAGCATCGTAGATCTCCTGGTTGACGGGCCCGCGGCCCATCATCCCGACGATTCCGCACATGGGTGTTAACGGGCTCCCGCGTTGAAGGTTCCGACGAGGCGGACGGCGCCGCCGTCGACACCCTTCGCCCCCTGTTCGAAGTCGCCGTCTGGGCGACCTGCGGTGCGGACGACACCCACCGGCCACGTGTCGATCCCGTCGCGAATGAGCGCGGATGCCGCGGACTCCGCGTGGTCGGCATCGACGACGGCGACGAATCCCACGCCGAGGTTCCAGGTGCCCTCGGTGGCGGTCAGCTCGAGACCGCCCAGATCGGCAAGCACCTGGAAGACAGGCGGGGGCATCCACGTCGAACGATCGACATCCACCCACGCGTCCGCAGGAAGCACGCGCGCGAGGTTCGCCGCGATCCCACCCCCCGTGACGTGACTGAGTGCGTGGACGTGCCCCGACATCTCGGCGGCGAGGCGCAGGAGCGGCGTCGTGTACAGGCGTGTCGGCTCGAGAAGCGCTTCTCCCCATGTGGTGCCCCGGGTACCGAGGTCGGCGGCGACGTCACCGTACTGCAGACCCGCTCCGGCGACGATATGACGCACGAGCGAGTAGCCGTTCGAGTGCAACCCGCTCGAGGCGAGCGCGAGCACGACGTCGCCGTCGCGCACGCGATCGGCACCGAGCACGGCATCCGCTTCGACCACACCCGTCGCCGCACCGGCCACGTCGTAGTCGTTCGGTCCCAACAGTCCCGGATGCTCGGCGGTTTCGCCGCCGACGAGCGCCGTGCCCGTCTCGGCACATCCCGCCGCGATGCCGCGGACGACGTCGGCGATGCGCTCGGGAACGACCTTGCCGCAGGCGATGTAGTCGGTCATGAACAGCGGCTTCGCGCCGACCACGACGATGTCGTCGACCACCATGCCGACCAGGTCCAGCCCGATGGTGTCGTGCTTGTCGATCGCCTGCGCGATGGCGACCTTCGTCCCGACACCGTCGGTGCTCGTCGCCAGGAGCGGTCGGGTGTACTCACGCAGCGCACCGGCGTCGAACAGGCCCGCGAACCCGCCGAAACCGCCGAGCACTTCGGGGCCGTGCGTACGCCGCACGGCCGACTTCATGAGTTCGACAGCGAGATCGCCGGCAACGGTATCGACCCCGGCTGCGGCGTATGGATTGGTGGAGGGGGTGACCACGTCGACCAGCCTACCGGCGGCGGACGGCACTCGATGCCGCCGCGCACTCTCGAGGCGGCGCGGGAGCGGTCCTACAATGACGGCATGGCCGCAGGAGGGGCACCCGAATGGCTGATCCGCGAAGACGCGGGTCAGTCTGTTCTTCTCGCGCTCTACCTGAGACAGGTGCTCGGCATCCGCGGACCGAACGAGCTTCCGTCGCTGCGGGGCGTGCCCGCAGTGACCGCCCAACGCACCGAGGGGACGCAGAACGCCCTTGAGCGGCAGTGGCTTTCCCATTGGGAGATGACGGTCGAGCCGCAGGCGCATCCGTCACCTGTACCGCTCGATCTCGTCGACGGTTTCGGCACCCACCTGGCGCTTCCCATCGAAGGGTTCGACGAGCTACGGGCGGCGGCCCTCCCGTTCGGCGAGCAGGCCTCGGCATTCGCGGAGGCGGCGCACGAGCGGTATCGCCGCGACGCAACGGCCGCCGGCGGCAGCGCCTATCGCGCGTACGCGAGCGCGATCGCCGAGCATGAACGCACGGTGGGCCGCCGGGCGCACTCGTTCGAGTTGAACGTTCAGATCCTGCCGCTCGCCCAGCGGGGCGTGTGGTGGATCGGTGACCTCACGATCGCCGTGACCGACGGGCTGAGGGGAGACATCGCGGCATTCGACGCCGCGATCCACCCGATCATCGCCGACCTGGCGTGATCGACTCCGGCCTCACTCGCGCGTCACCCACACGGCCGACCGGGCGTGATCGACTCCGACCTTGCTGGAGCCTCACCCTCACGGCCGACCTGGCGTGAGCGCCGCCGACTCGGCCAGCGCGGCGCGAGTGGCCCCGTCAGGAGGCAAGCCAGGCGAACGCGTCACCTTCGGCGTGGAAGAACGAGGCTTCCTTCGCGTAGAACGGGGTGCTGAGGTGCGCGAGCCACTCTTCCCACTTCTTGTCTCCGACGATCGCGAGCTTGTCGATCTTGGAGTGGAGGGTGTGCCCGAAGTGCAGATCAGCTCCCCACGCGCTCACTCGCTCCCAGCGGAATCCGGTCAGGTCGAGCATGAGCCGAACCCTGCCGTGCTCTTCGACCGCCTTCTCGACGGCCGGGGTGAGGACCTCGTAGTCCTCTTTGGTGATGTCGCCGGTGACGACGAATCCGAGGACGTTGCCGCTGGACTTCTCCGAGAGCGCGATGGTCATGACTGTCCTTTCATCGGGGGAGTGTTCAGTCGTCGGTGTGGACGGTCTCGTGGTCGACCGTGACATCGTGCGCCCGCCGGGATGACCGCCGGTCGAGCACGACGGCGATGGTGCCGCCGAGGGCGAGACCGACCGCGATGCAGATGAGGGCGAGGAAGCCGAAGACCTGCAGGGGCGAGTAGACCAGTCCTGTGTTGGGGCTCTCGCCGGCGGTGCCCTGGAAGGCGAACGTGAGGATCAACGCGGCGAGGATGCCGACCCCGGCGCCGACGACGAGAAACACCGAGAACTTCGGTGCCCGCCGCATCCGAACGACCTCGATGCGGTCACTCGTACGCGGTGCGGGTTCGGGCTGCTGCCCCTGGTCGGCCATGTCGACCATTGTCCCACTCTGCGCGTCCGGGCGGGCACGGGGTGCCGGGCCGCCGTTGCCGAGGCACGGAGACGACCGGATGCCGCGGCATCCGCTCGCCGTCGTGTGTACGACCACGGGCGGGCTCACCCAGCGCCCCGTGCACGACCGCGGGGCGCCGGGGCGACGCGCCGGGGAGGGGTGACTCCCACCGGCGCGTCGCCGTACCGGCCCGCAGTTGTGCACACTGCGGGCGGATACGTCAGACCCCGTCGGGTCCGTGCGCGCTGCGGCGGCGGGCGATGACGATCCAGGTCGCCGCCGCCACCACGAGCACGAGGGCGATTCCACCGACCGCCCACGGCCACACCGGAGAAGACTCCGATGCCGCCGTCGCCTCAGGCTCCGCCGCCTCCGGCTGAGCCACCGGCTCCTCCTCGACCACCGGGGCCGTGACGCCGCAGTCCGCCTCGACCGGCACGACCGCCGAAACTGGGTCGAGTGCTTCGCCGGGTGCGTAGGTTCCGAAGGCGGCGGCACCGGCATCCGTCAGCGTCGTCGGCAACGCGTCGAGGACGAGGTTCCCGTCGACGAGCTCGAGATCCGGAACGGCGAACTCCGCGAAGCGCACGTCGTCCTGGTCGACGCTGTCGCCGCCCTGCGTCTCTCCGACGATGTCGAACACCACGTATCCGGTGTCACCGTCGAGCTCGATCCGTGCGTCCGAGAACGTGGTGTCCAGCGCTCCGGAGTGACCCGTGAACCGCACGGTGCCGCCGTAGGCGACGAGCCCCGTCTGCGTCTCGGGGTCGATGTTGCCCCGGCCGCCGGTCCAGACGAAGTCGGGGTACTCGTACACGACCTCCGTCAGTTCCCAGCCACCGGCGGCGATGCCCTCGATGTAGGTGCGGAACGACTCCTTGAACCCCCAGTTCAGGCTCGCGTCCTCGACCACACACGACCCGATCGTTGCCTGCCTGGCGAGGGTGAACCGCACGCCGCGGTCGACCGACCCCTGGAAGGTGAGCGTGTGCTCGCCGTCCGCAAGCGATGCCGGCAACGATCCCGTCCACGTCGCGACACCGGAGGCGTCGGCGGTGACCTCGTCGAGCACGACAGGGGTCGAGTAGACGACGACCAGGACGCCCTCTTCGTTCGCTTCGAATCCGGATGCCGAGACCGTGACGCGACGTCCCTCTTCCAGAGCCTCGCGGGTGTCGGAGTCGAGATCGATCCCCGTCGTCGCCGGGGGCGTGTCGGGCAGCGTCGTCGCCGGGGCCGCGGGTGTCGCGGCCGCCTGCGCGACCGTGCCCGTCGATCCCGAAGGGGCGAACCCGGCCGAGCCGACCGTGAAGGTCACCGGGTCGAGTGACGTACCGTACCCCTGGAACACCTGGCTGCGTCCCGCCGAGGTGAGCGTCGCCGGTGCAGCCGTGAACGTAACCGCGCCGCCGTTCGTCGTCCGTGCCGCGGCGCCCAGATCCAGCGTCGCGAAGTGGACCCGCGCGCCTCCACTGGTCACGTACAGCGCCGCCGACGACGGCGAGGTCGCCCGGATCTCGGGGTTGGCGACCGAGACATCGAGGATGCCGCCGTGACCGGAGAACCTCACCGCACCCCGGTAGGTCACCGAGCCCGTCCCCCGCTGTGCGTCGAAGGTCGACCCGACAGCCTGACCGAACTGGAAGACCCCGTTCGACCGCGTCGCACCTCCCGACACCGCGATGCTCCCCTTGGCGATACCGCCCGTGACGTAGTTCGAGAAGCTCGACGAGATGGCCCAGCGCATCGAGCCGCTGGCAGCAGCCGGAGGCGTCGCGGGCTCCTCGGGGTCGGTCGGGTCAGTCGGGTCGGTCGGATCAACCGGGTCGACGGGGAAGACGGTGTTCCAGTCGTCGGCGGTGATCGGGGCATCCGCCCGCGCATACATCGTCGACGCATCCGGGTTGCTGTGCTGCTTCCACACGATCACCTCATACGTCTTCGACCGATCCAGATCCTCCGGCGCCGCCGTCAAGGAGAAACTCGTCTCCCCACCCACGATCACCGGGAACGGCATCGCGAACGCCGCATACCCCCCGCCCATACCGACAGAAGACTCCGAACCCTTCTCGATCAACGCCGCATACGCACCCGAGACATCCCCCAGACCCGAACCCTCGACCTCAAGCGACACCCCACCCTCAGCACTCACACCCGACACCGACACCACCAACTCCGGCTCGGGGGTGATGGCCAGGCGAACAGCGACTTCCTGGTCGGCGTTGGACACGCCGCTGGCGCCGTAGGTGAACACGCCGTAGCTTCCATCGTCGACCAGTGTCGACGTCTCGGTCACCGTCAACGTCGTCGAGAACGATCCGTCCTCCGACAACGGGGCCCACTGGCCACGGATCGCGCCCTGGTACCGATCGGGAACCTGTTCCAAGACCCCCTCGGCGAGCGCCCACATCTGCGAGCCCACCTGGCGCGCCGACGAGGCGGCGCCCTGCGAGGGCTGCCACGTCTCGGCGAAGTGGCCGAACACCACGTACGTGCCCTGCGGCAGCGTTGCGGGAATCGGCGCCCCTCGACCGCCGACGTTCGCCGCCGGGTCGAATCCCGTACCGCTCACGACCAGCGTCTCACCGACGGTGACGCCTCCCGAAACCGGAGTCACTCCGTCTTCGCGGAAGACCTCCACGGCCGGCTCGAAGACAGGAGCGGGGAAGACGGTGTTCCAGTCGTCGGCGGTGATCGGGGCATCCGCCCGCGCATACATCGTCGACGCATCCGGGTTGCTGTGCTGCTTCCACACGATCACCTCATACGTCTTCGACCGATCCAGATCCTCCGGCGCCGCCGTCAAGGAGAAACTCGTCTCCCCATCCACGATCACCGGGAACGGCATCGCGAACGCCGCATACCCCCCGCCCATACCGACAGAAGACTCCGAACCCTTCTCGATCAACGCCGCATACGCACCCGAGACATCCCCCAGACCCGAACCCTCGACCTCAAGCGACACCCCACCCTCAGCACTCACACCCGACACCGACACCACCAACTCCGCGACCGGCTCGGTCGGTTCTTCCGGCTCGGCCGGCGCGGTGATCGTGTACGCGAGCGCTGCGGACGTCGACGCGGCGAACGCTGCGGCGTCGGTCGGCGTGAACGATGCGGTGACCGAAACGGTCGACGCGGCGGCGACGCTGGTGGTGACGGTCTCCCCGACCACGGCGCTGCCCACGGATGCCCCGTCGACGAAGTATTCGACGGTTCCCGATGCGGCCGGCTCGACGGTCGCGCCAAGGGTGAAAATCTCCCCCGCAACGCTTCCGGCGGCGGGATCGACCGTCACCGTCGTCGTCGTGGAGGTGGGATCCGGTGCGGGCGGGAAGACGGCATCCCATTGGTCTCCCGAGACCGCGACGACCCCGCGACCGTAAATCGTCGTCGCATCGGGGTTCGAGTGCTGTTGCCAGATGATCACCTCGTAGACCGTTGCGCGATCCAACGAGGCCGCCGGTGCGGTGAGCGTGAACGACGCCGCCCCGTCACTGATCGCGGGGAACGGCATGGCGAACGCGGCGTATCCGCCGCCCCCGCTGACGTTCGCTTCCGCGCCCTGCGCGATGAGAGCGGCATATGCCGACGAAGCCTCGCCCAATCCCGTCGCCGACACCTGAACGGTGAGCCCATCGGTGGTCGCCGACGTGACCGTTCCCGTGACCGAAGACCCTTCGACTGCGGTCGCCGGCGGCGCGACGAACGCGCCCGCGAGGACGAGGAAGAAGGTCAGGAGTGACGCGACGACCGCGGTGATGCGCGGGTGCGCGGGCGTCGAAGCTGCTGTGGGCTGGATGTTCACGGTTCTCCGGGACCCGACGTGGCGCGCACACGCCAAGCCGGTGCATCGATGCGATCGGGTGGACGAGCGTCAGGTCGAGATTGGCCAATGAGGTTTGCCTAACCTAAGCTCGCTCTGACCGTACGACACCCCGCGGTCGATCGTCAAGCTAGAGGTAAGGCTAACCTAATGCGACTCTCCGCTCGCATCGCAACTCTCGCGATCCTCGCCCTGACGCTCACGGCGTGCGCGCCCGCGGACGCACCTGACGCCCAGCGCGACGACCCCGCCTGCCCGGCGGCGACGAGCGCACTCGTCGAACTCGACCTTGCCCCGGACCCCCGTGCGGTCGAGGGCCCATCCACCGCCTGTCTTTCCTCGTCCGCGATCAGCCCGGTCGACGACGACACCGATCCCGATCTCCCCGTCGACGTCACCGACGCGGAGGGACGGAGCGTCGAGATCAGCGCGGTCGACCGCATCCTTCCCATCGACATTTCCGGCACGATCGCCGCGACCGTCTTCGCCCTCGGCCTCGGCGACCGCGTCGTCGGACGGGACTCCTCGACGGACTTCACCGGCACCGAAGACCTGCCGGTGGTCACGGCCAGCGGTCACACGCTCAATGCCGAAGCGATCCTCGGCCTCGCTCCCGACATCGTGCTCACCGACACGACGATCGGCCCCAAAGAAGTGCGCCAGCAGTTGCGCGATGCCGGCATCGCGGTGGTCGTCGTCTCGTCTGAGCGGCGCCTCGACACCGCCGACGATCTAGTCACCGAAATTGCGAGGGCGCTCGGTGTCCCCTCACGCGGCGCCGCGCTCGTCTCCCGCCAGGCGGCCGAACTGACCGCAGCGCTCGAGGACATCGAGGCGGCCATTCCCGTGGATGCGACGGATCGTCCTCGGATGCTGTTCCTCTATGTCCGCGGCAGCGCGAACGTCTACTACCTGTTCGGCGAAGACTCCGGCGCGGACTCGCTGATCGATGCCGTGGGCGGTGTCGACGTGGCCGAAGAGATCGGCTGGGTCGGCATGAAGCCGCTCACTGCCGAAGCGCTCATCGCCGCTCAGCCGGACGTTCTCGTGATGATGACCGACGGACTCGCCTCCGTCGGCGGTGTCGACGGACTCATCGCGACGATCCCGGCGATCGCGCAGACACCCGCGGGCGAGAACCGTCGCGTCGTCGACATGGCCGACAGCCAGATCCTGAGCTTCGGCCCACGCTCTGCCGAGATCATCCACGCCCTGGCACGGGCCGTTTACGCCCCGGCCGATTCGCCCGCTCCGGCTGACCCACCGGCCGACGGTGACTCGCCCGCTGCGAGCCCCGCGCCGTGACGAGCGAAGTCGTCGTCCCCACCCCCCGACGGCACCGGACCACGCGGTTCGTCGTCGTCCTGGCATCCCTCACCGCAGCGCTCGTGATCACCGTCATCGCCTCGCTCGGGTCGGGCCAGTACCCGCTGGCGCCGAGCGCGGTGATCGGCGTGTTGCTCGACGCGATCGGAATGCCCACCGCCTGGGCGCCGAACGATGAGACCGCCTACGGTGTCCTCCTCAACGTGCGGCTCCCCCGTATCGTCCTCGGTCTGCTCGTCGGCGCCGCGCTGGCCGTCTCAGGTGTCCTGATGCAGGCGATCTTCGGCAATCCGCTGGCCGACGCGGCCGTCGTCGGCGTCTCCTCCGGCGCTGCACTGGGAGCTGCGGCGTCATTGACCTTCGCACTCACGGTCTTCGGTGTCTGGACAACACCCATCCTCGCCTTCGCGGGAGGACTGGTTGCGGTGTTCTCGGTCTACGTGATCAGCCGTTCCGGGGGCCGCACCGAGGTCGTCACGCTCTTGCTCACGGGCATTGCAATCAACGCCATCGCCGGGGCGGGGCTCGCCTTCCTCACCTTCGCCGGCACGACGGCGACACGCGAACAGATCGTGTTCTGGCAACTGGGCAGCCTCAACGGAGCGCTCTGGCAGAACATCGTGCTCGTCGTGCCGCTCGTCGTCGTCGGTATCGCCATCGCCGTCCTCGTCTCACGTCGGCTCGATCTCTTCGCGCTCGGCGAGCGCACCGCCCGCCACCTCGGTGTGCGGGTCGAGGCGCTGCGCATCGTCGTCATCGTCACGGTCGCCTTGTTGGTGTGCGCGGCCGTTGCCTTCGCGGGCATCATCGGCTTCGTCGGGCTCGTCGTGCCGCACCTCATGCGCATGGCGATCGGGCCGGCGCACCTTCCGCTGATGGTGGCGTCAGCGCTCGGCGGGTCGCTCCTCATCGCCGTCGCCGACCTCGTCGCGCGCGCAGCCGTGCCTCTGGCGGACCTTCCGATCGGGATGCTGACCGCGCTGGTGGGCGGACCGTTCTTCCTGTGGCTGCTCGTTCGGACGCGCCGGCGCGCGGGAGGTTGGGGATGAGCGTTCGACTCGAAGCGAGGGGCATCACCGTCGTGCCGGAAGGCGCGCGGCATCCGATTCTCACGAACGCAACGGTGAGCCTTCACGGCGGGGAGGTGCATGCGTTGGTGGGACCGAACGGCGCAGGCAAGTCGACGCTCTTCGGCGTGCTCGCCGGAGACATCCGCCCGACCGAGGGCGACGTCGACCTCGACGAGGCGCCGCTGGGCGACCGCCGCGCGCGCGATCTCGCCCGGGTACGCGCCGTCCTCCTCCAGCAGAACGCCGTGAGCTTCCCCTTCACCGTCACCCAAGTGGTCGAGATGGGGAGGGCGCCCTGGGTGCGCACCGAACACGCGGCGGACGACGACGAGATCGTGCGCCGTGCGCTCACCGACACCGACGTCGCACATCTCGCGCATCGGACGCTGCCGTCGCTGTCGGGGGGTGAGCGCGCCCGGGTCGCCCTCGCGCGCGTCCTCGCCCAGAGCACCGACATCCTGCTGCTCGACGAGCCCACGGCCGCGTTGGACCTGCGCCATCAGGAGGAGGTCCTCGCGATCGCGCGTCGGCGGGCAGCCGACGGGGCCGCGGTCGCCGTCGTCCTCCACGACCTCAACGCGGCCTTGTCGACCGCCGACCGCGTGACCCTCCTCGCGGACGGTCGGACCGTCGCCACCGGCCACCCGGCCGACGTGCTGACCGCCCGCCGGATCGAGGACGTCTACGACCAGCCCGTCGACGTCTTTCCCCACCCGGTCACCGGGGTGCCCGTCGTCACTGCACGACGACCTTCGGGGTCCTGAGGTGGGCGGATGCCGCGGCATCCGCGTCGCCGTGCCATGCACAACCGCGGGGCGCCGGGGCGACACGCCGGGCGCGAGACCCTCCACACCGGCGCGCCGCGGCAGCGGTCCGCAGTTGTGCAACGGGGATCGCAGCGCCGGCCCGCAGTTGTGCCCGGCGGAGGCCGATGAAACCCGTGGCCACGACCCATGACCCATGACCCGAGGTGCCGCAGGTCCGGGATGTCGGCCCGGGTGCGCGAGGCACTTATGCGACCGGATGCCGCGGCATCCGGTCGCCGTCGTGTGTACAACCGCGGGCGTGCACAACCAGCGCCCCGTGCACAACCGCGGGGCGCCGGGGCGACACGCCGGGCGGGAGACCTCCACACCGGCGTGTCGCCGCACCGGCCCGCAGTTGTGCCCGTGAAGGGACGGGTCGGGCGTGGCTGGGGACGGGGTGGGCCAGGGCACCCAGGGCCGTGACCTACGGCCTGAGGGGCAGCAGGTCCGAGATATCGGCGCGGGTCCCCGAGGCACTGATGCGACCGGAGGCTGCGGCATCCGCCCAAGACCGTTCGCCCAGCGCGAGGGCGATCCAGGTCTGGGGGTCGGTCTCGATGACGTTCGGCGGGGTGCCGCGGGTGTGACGCGGGCCCTCGACGACCTGCACCGCGCCGAACGGAGGGACGCGCACCTCCACGCTGTGACCGGGCGCCCTCTCTGCCAGCAGTTGCAGGAGGTACCGCACGGACGTCGCCAGGTCGTTGCGCGCCGGCGCGTCGGCGGAACGCACGGCGGCGAGCGCGGCGCGGCCCGCGTCGGTCGTGATGCGGCGTGGCACACAGCTACGTTACGCCGCCCTCATCGCTCGAACGCGCTCGGTAGGCTGGGCGGGTGAGAATCCTCGTCCTCGGTTCGGGTGCCCGTGAACACGCCATCGTCCTCGCCCTTCGAGCGGAACCGACGGAGCACGAGATCTTCGTCGCCCCCGGCAACGGCGGGATCGCCGCAGATGCGGTCATCGCGACGCTCGACGCGAACGACCCCGCCGCGGTGGCTTCGTACGCCAACGAGCAGTCCATCGACCTCGTGGTGATCGGCCCCGAGGCGCCCCTCGTCGCGGGAGTGGCCGACGCGCTGCGCGAACGCGGCATACCGGTGTTCGGTCCGGGACGTGCGGCGGCGCAGCTGGAGGGCTCGAAGGGCTTCGCGAAGCGGGTGATGGATGCCGCAGGCGTCCCGACCGGCGGCGCGACCCGCGCGCGCACCCTTGCGGAGGTCGAGGCCGCGCTGGATGCGTTCGGCGCACCGCACGTCGTGAAGGCCGACGGTCTGGCCGCGGGCAAGGGCGTGATCGTCACCTCTGACCGCGCCGCCGCGCTCGCCCATGCCGAGACCTACCTGCCCAGTGGACCTGTGCTCATCGAGGAATTCCTCGAGGGGCCCGAGGTATCGCTGTTCTTCTTGAGTGACGGCGACCACGTTGCTCCGCTGAGTCCCGCGCAGGACTTCAAGCGCCTCGCCGACGGCGACGCCGGCCCCAACACCGGCGGCATGGGCGCTTACTCGCCGCTTCCGTGGCTCGCTGACCGCTTCGGCAGCGAGGAGGAATTCGTCGACCTCGTGACGCGCGAGGTGGCCGAGCCGGTCATCCGTCAACTGGATGCCGAGGGAACCCCGTTCATCGGCCTGCTCTACGCCGGACTCATCCTCACAGAGACGGGCGTGAAGGTCATCGAGTTCAACGCCCGCTTCGGGGACCCCGAGACCCAGGTCGTGCTGCCGCGCCTGACCGACCCGCTGTCGACGTTGCTGCTCGCTGCGGCCTCCGGCAACCTCGAAGACCTCGCTCGCCCGACCTTCGCCGATGATGCGGCGGTCACGGTGGTCCTCGCGAGTGAGGGTTACCCCCAATCGCCCATCACGGGGCGCCCTCTCAGCGGACTGGACGATGCCGAAGCCGTCGACGGTGTGCACATCGCCCACGCGGCGACCGCGGCGACCGCCGATGGTCTGGCCGCGACCGGCGGCCGCGTGCTCAGCGTCGTCGGGGTCGGCGACTCGATCGGCGAAGCCCGGAACCGCGCGTACGATGCCCTGCGACGGATCGGGCTCGAAGGCGGCCAGCACCGCACCGATATCGCCGCGGCAGCTGCCGCCGACGAGCGCTGATCGGCGCGACGCAACGGGTCGCCGCATCCGCGGTCGATCACCGATTCTGCGGTCACACGCCACATCGCGGCGGCGTTCCGCAGTGGATCGACCCGAGTCGTGATGTCGTCATCGCGAAGTTCTCGTCATGGCCTGATGCGATTTCCGAGCGGTGGAACCGCGTCCACGCGGAGCTGTTCCGCGACCTCGCCGCCGCAGCCGTCGAGGAGTGACCCGGCGCCGGCATCCGCGATAATGGCCGAATGAC
Source organism: Microbacterium koreense (assembly GCF_042677105.1). NCBI lineage: Bacteria > Bacillati > Actinomycetota > Actinomycetes > Micrococcales > Microbacteriaceae > Microbacterium > Microbacterium koreense. The sequence continues at coordinate 687,323 of NZ_JBHTIM010000001.1, read as the reverse complement.
GGATGCCGACGCTCCCCTGCAGCTCGACGGCTGGCGCCATGTCTATTCGGGCAAGGTGCGTGACCTGTACGAGCCGCTCCACCCGGAGGCGGCGGGGCGCATGCTCGTGGTCGCCAGCGACCGCGTCAGCGCGTTCGATCACGTGCTCGACCCGGGGATTCCCGGCAAGGGCACACTCCTGACCGCGCTCAGCCTGTGGTGGTTCGACCAGCTCGCCGGCGCGGACGGCGGACGCAGCATCCCGAATCACCTGGCAGCCGACCACGTCCTCGGTGACGACGGTGACCCCGTCTCGCTCATCCCGGCGCACGTCGCCGACCGCGCGATGGTCGTGCGCTCCCTCGACATGCTCCCCATCGAGTGCGTCGTGCGCGGCTACCTCACCGGATCGGGGTGGGCGGAGTACACCGAACTCGGCACGGTGTGCGGCATCGCCCTTCCCGGCGGACTCTCGAACGGCGACCGTCTTCCGGCTCCGATCTTCACCCCGGCCTACAAGGCACCGCTCGGCGCGCACGACGAGAACATCACCTTCGCGCAGACGGTCGAGCTCGTCGGGCCCGAGCGCGCGGAGCAGCTCCGTGACCTATCGCTCGAAATCTACGAGCGGGCGGCGCGCCAGGCCGAGCAGAAGGGCGTGATCCTCGCCGATACCAAGTTCGAGTTCGGGATCGATGCCGAGGGCGTCCTGACGATCGCCGACGAGGTGCTCACGAGCGACTCGAGTCGGTATTGGGATGCGGCGACCTGGCAGAACGGCACGACCCCCGGCGAGCGCATGGCCAGCTTCGACAAGCAGATCGTGCGCAACTGGCTTGCCGAGAACTGGGACAAGCAGGGACAGCCCCCGGCCCTCCCCGACGTCATCGTTCAGCAGACCGCGGCGCGGTATCAGGAGTTGCTCGACCTCCTCGCCGGCTGACGCGACCACGGAGTATCCCCCTCCCGCCGGAGCCCCGCCGCGTCCGCCACTAGGGTGATGCCAGCACCATCCCCGACCGCAAGGAGCGCGAATGCCCACCTGGACCGTGCACGGCAACGGCAGAACCGTCGAACCCGGACAGGTGGTGAAACCCGACGAGCGCCTGAACTGGCCCGCGACGATCGCGATCGGGGCCCAGCATGTCATCGCGATGTTCGGCGCAACGTTCCTCGTTCCGATCCTCACCGGCTTCCCGGTCTCGACCACGTTGCTCTTCTCGGGCGTCGGCACGATCCTCTTCCTGCTCGTCACCCGCAACCGACTCCCCAGCTACCTGGGGTCGTCCTTCGCGTTCATCGCACCGGTCACCGCCGCCACGGCCTCCGCCGGCATGGGGTCGGCGCTCGCGGGTATCGTCGCGGTGGGCGTGCTGCTCGCCGCCGTCGGGTTCATCGTGCAATTCGCCGGACTCGGCTGGGTCGAGAAGCTCATGCCGCCGGTCGTCGCCGGGGCGATCGTCGCACTGATCGGGTTCAACCTCGCGCCGGTGGCGTGGGGAAGCTTCCAGCAGGCGCCGGTCACGGCGACCGTCACCCTCGTCTCCGTCGTGCTGTTCAGCGTGCTGTTCCGCGGCTTCCTCGGACGCATCTCGATCTTCCTCGGAGTGATCGTCGGCTACGTCTTCGCGCTCTTCCGTGAAGAGGTCGACTTCACCGCGGTGAACCAGCTCATCGCCGAAGGCCGCTGGATCGGCCTGCCCACCTTCCACCTCCCCGACTTCGTCTCGCCCGGAACCTGGGGCGTGATCGCGATGTTCCTGCCGGTCGTCCTCGTCCTCATCGCTGAGAACGTCGGCCATGTGCGCGGCGTCGCGACCATGACGGATGCGGCGGTCAACAAGCAGACGGGGCGCGCGCTGATCGCCGATGGCGCTGCCACCGCGCTCGCCGGCTCGTTCGGCGGTTCGGGTACGACGACCTACGGCGAGAACATCGGCGTGATGGCGGCCACCCGCGTCTACTCGACGGCCGCATACTGGGTCGCCGGCATCTTCGCGGTGCTGCTGAGTCTCTCGCCGGTCGTCGGCGAGATCTTCAACTCGATCCCCGCGGGAGTCCTCGGCGGAGTCACCACGGCGCTGTACGGGCTCATCGGCATCATCGGCATCAAGATCTGGGTCGACAACCGGGTCGATTTCTCGCGACCGGTGAACCAATACACGGGAGCGGTGGCGCTCGTCATCGCGATCGCAGGCTTCACGATGCAGTGGGGCGACTTCCAGCTCGGGGCGATCGTGATCGGTTCGGCGGCGGCACTCATCATCTACCACCTCGGCAACGCGATCGCGCGGTGGCGCAAGACCGGCGCCGACGACGGCGGCGCACTTCCCGCCGTCGGACAGCTGGGCGGCGGACCCGAAGAGTCCCCTGTCCGCTGACCGTTCCGCGCCCCGGCGTCGGTGGCGATGCCGGGGCGCGGTGTGTCAGGCAGCGGCCGCCTGCGCCAACGAGTCGTAGGCGCTCCACGCCGTCGCGCATCCGTCGCACGCGCGCACGTGCGCGACCACGACGGGGTTGTCGAGCTGATCGGGCCGGGCGGGCACGGCATCCGGAAGGCGCTTGACGAGCGCGCGGCACTCCGCACCACGCGCGTTGTCATCGATCGCCACCGCGAGGATCGCCCGCCGCAGCCGAAGCTTCGCGCGCCGCAGGAGCGAATACACACTGCCCGGATCGCGCCCGAACTCGGTGGCGACTTCGCCGGTCTTGCGACCGTCGACCGCCGTGGCGAGCAGCACCGTGCGCTGGTCGGCGGGCATCGAGCGCAGGGCGCGACGCAGAAGATCGTACTCACGGTGCCAGTCGGCACGACGGTGTGACGGCGATTGGTCGATCACGGGTTCATCGACGAGCGCGCCGACCCGCGACCGCGGCGATCGCAGCTCGTCGCGCACACGGTTGCGCATCGCCTGCGCGAGATAGGCGGTCACGTAGGTCGTCGGCCCCGTGCCGACGGTCCACTTGTCGAGCACGGTGGCGGCGGCATCCGAGAGCAGGTCCTCGTAGTCCATGATGTCCGACCCGATGGCCCGCGCGATGATGCGCAGCTTCGGCAGATTCCGAGCGAAGTACTCGGATGCCGCGGCCCGATCGCCCGCGTTCGCCAGTGCGGCGAGAACGGACTCGTCGGCATCGCTGAGTGATGCGGAATCGTCGGCTTCGACGACGCGCCCTGTATCGGGCGTGATGTACGCGATGGTGTGCATGCGGATTGATCCCCCTGATGATCCGGCACGATCCGCTGATCGAACCCCCCACGCGACGGCCCCCGCCGTCTGGCTCGAGCCCCCGCTCGTGCCGTGCGCAGAAACGATGACACCACGCGTAGGGGGATGTATGCGGATGAGTACGTCGGAATCACCCGCTCGGATCACCCGCTCTCAACGGGTCGGAGATCGGATGTGACGAGAAGGGCGGGAGAGGGACGGTCTTGGGGTTCCATCCCCCTCCCAGGGACCGCGCTCGAACTCAGGGCGGCACCGAGCAACGGCCTGAGCATCACGGAACGAGACGCTCGATAGTGAGACGTGACGTCGTGACGTATCTGACGCTGACGCGCCGAAGTCGGCCGTCAGACCGAGTCCCGCACCACCAGTTCGGTTTCGAGAATCGTCACGTGATCGGGTTCTCGGCCCGCCAGAAGATCGATGAGCATGCTCGCCATCTGCTCCCCCTGGGCGAACGACGGCTGACGCATCGTCGTGAGGCGCGGCGTGACCGAGGTCGCCACGGGTGAGTCATCGAAGCCGACGATCGCCACGTCGTCAGGAACGCGCAGTCCCGCTGCCGCCAAGACCGCCATCGCTCCCTGAGCCATGAGATCGCTTGCCGCGAAAATCGCGTCGGGGCGCACTCCACTCTCGAGGATCCGCCGCATCGCGATCGTTCCGCCGTCGGCGGTGAACCCCCCGTCTTCGGCGGCGACTTCGGCGAGACCGTGGTCCGCGAGCGCTTCACGGAACCCCTGCACTCGATCGACGCCGGCAGGCATCGTTATCGGGCCTGAGATGGTGGCGATGTGGCGTCGGCCTGACTCGATGAGGTGGATGGTCGCCTCGTACGCACCTCGGCGGTTGTCGACGTCGACGTAATAGTCCCGCTCCCGCTCCCGCACGGGCCGCCCACCGTAGACCACGGGGATGACCGCCGCGATCCGGTCGATGAACGTGTCGCTCGTGTGGTGCGAGACCACGATCGCTCCGTCCACTGCTCCGCTGCGCACGTAGCTCGTGGTCTTGTCGCCGGGGTCATCGCTGGCGATGAAGAGGTTGAGCACGTAGTCCGATCGACTCAACCGCGAGTTGATCCCAGAGACGACGGAGGCGAAGAACGGGTCACCGAAGAACCGGGTGGTGTCCTCGGGCACGATCAGCGCCATCGCGTGCGTCTGGCGGCTGGCCAGCGAGCGCGCCGCACGGTTGGGCACGTAGTTGAGCTCGGCGATCGCCCGCTGCACGGCTTCCAGGGCCGCCGGACTCACCGCCGTGGAGCCGTTCACGACGCGCGAGACGGTCGACCGCGAGACGCCTGCCGTCGCGGCGACCTCCTCGATGGTGACCGTCGTGCGGGTCGCATCCGTCGTCATGCTCGTACCTTTCCGAACGAACCGACCGGCCGCCTCAGCCTCAGAGTGTGGCGTTCGGGACGTCGATCGTCCGAGACGCGATGATACGGGAGTACTCGCGGCCGCTGTCCTTCAGCACCCGCTCCTGCGTGTCGTAGTCGACCCGCACGATGCCGAACCGCTTCTCGTATCCCCAGGCCCACTCGAAGTTGTCGAGCATCGACCAGTAGAAGTAGCCCCGCACGTCGACCCCGGCCTCAGCCGCATCGAGTACGGCCCCGAGGTGGCTTCGGAGGAAGTCGGTGCGGCCGGCATCCGGGACGCGCGTCTCGCCGTCGATCTCGGTGACGACGTCGTCGAAGGCCGCCCCATTCTCGGTGACGTAGAGCGCCGTGCCGGCCGGCTGCGCGTATTCGTTCCACACTCGCTCGAGCAGGCGCGTGAGACCGTGGGGTTGGATCTCCCAGTGCATGGCCGTGCGCCCGAGGCCGCGCTCGACGGGGTATCCGCTCCCCGCCGGGAACGGCGAGGCACCCGGCCGGTCGGTCGGGGCGTGCCCGGCCTCGGGCGGGTTCGCCGGCTCGGCGGCGCTGACGGCATCCCCGTGGTAGTAGTTCACGCCGAGCGCATCGATCGGCGTTGCGATCACATCGAGGTCACCGGGGAGAACCGCCGCCTCGAAAGCCTCGGTCGCCGCGGAATCGGTCGCCCGGAAATCCTCGACGATATCGGCGGGGTACTGGCCGCGGAAGACCGGATCGAGGAACCAGCGGTTGTGCTGTCCGTCGAGGCGTCGGGCAGCGTCGACGTCGTCCGGGTTGTCCGGGTCGGCGGGGTCTGCGACGGTGAAGTTGAGCGTGATGCCGAGATCGAGCGACTCATCGCGCGCCCGGAGCTCACGAACCGTCTGGCCGTGACCTAGAAGCAGGTGATGGGATGCCAGAAGCCCCTCACGCATGCTGTAGTGGCCCGGCGCATGCAGCCCAGCCGTATAGCTCAAGAAGGACGCACACCAGGGTTCGTTGAGGGTCGTCCACACCTTCACCCGATCCCCGAGCGCGTCGTGCATCGTGAGGGCGTACTCGGTGAACTTGTCGGCCGTCGAGCGGACCGTCCACCCGCCCTCATCCTGCAAGGCTTGGGGCAGATCCCAGTGATAGAGCGTCAGCCACGGCAGGACGTCGGCCTCGAGCAACTCGTCGACAAGACGCTCGTAGAAGTCCAGGCCCTTCGCGTTCACCACGCCACCGTCGGGTCGGACACGGGCCCATGACGTCGAGAACCGGTAGGTCTGCAACCCCATCCGCTTCATGAGCGCGACGTCGTCGGCGTAGCGGTGATAGTGATCGCACGCGACGTCACCGTTGTCGGCGTTGATCACCGCACCGGGAACCCGACAGAACGTGTCCCACACCGATGCGCGCCGGCCGTCCTCGAACGCCGCCCCTTCGATTTGGAACGCAGCGGTCGCCGCGCCGAACAAGAAATCGGACGGGAAGGTCCGTGACGGAGTCGCGGTCATCGGCGCAGAGTCCTCTCCGATAAGGATGGTCATTGGTCTATCAGCCCTTCACCGCGCCCGCCATGATTCCGCTGACCAACTGCTTGCCCGCGACGACGAACAGCAGCATGAGCGGGATCGTGGCCAGCAGCACGCCGGCGAGGACGACGGAGTAGTCGACGAAGTAGTTTGCCTGCAACAGCGACAGGGCGACCGGAAGCGTGGGGCTCTGTCGGTCGAGCACGATGAACGGCCAGAAGAACTGGTTCCACGCGGTGACGAAGGTGAACAGGAAGAGCATCGCCGCGGCGGGGCGCGCGGCGACCACGCCGATCGTCCAGAACGTGCGGATCATGGAGGCACCGTCGACACGGGCGGCCTCGATGAGTTCATCGGGCACGGTCTGGCTGAGGTACTGGGTCATCCAGAACACACCGAACGCGGTCACCAGCGCAGGGATGATGACGGCACCGATGTTGCCGGTCCAGCCGATGTCGGCGAACAGGATGTACAGCGGCACGACACCCAGCTGCATCGGCACGGCCATGGTGGCCACGACGAAGGCCAGCAGCCACTTGCCGCCGGGGAAGCGCAGTTTCGCGAACGCCCAGCCGGCAAGCGTCGAGAAGGTGACGACCGAGATCGCGATCAGCGTGGAGCTGTAGATCGAGTTCCACAACGCGACCCAGAAGTTCACTGCGGGGTCGTTCATCACCGAGAGTGCGTTGTCGACGAAGTTGCCGCCGGGCAACCACGACATGTTCGGGTCGTTGATGGTCGACGCGTCGCCGGACCCGATCAGGAAGGACCAATAGAACGGGAAGATGGCCGACACGACCACGATGCCGAGGCCCGCGTACACCCAGAATCCGGCGCGGACACCGCGGATCTTGGTCGTGCGTTCGCCGCGCTTGCGGCGCCGCTCGTTCGGGATGTTCTCCTCGACGATGGCGAGCGGCGGAGTGGCGTTGCTCACGGCTGAACTCCCTTCTTGCGACGACGAGGTTTCGTGACGCCGCGACCGCCGTCGTCGCGAACAAGGCGACGCGTGACGAGCAGATTGATGAGGCCGATCACGAGGATGATGATGAACAGAATCCACGCGAGCGCCGCCGCGCGTCCGAAGTTGAACTCGCCCCAACCGATGTTGTAGAGGTACAGGGTGATCGTCATCCACTGCTGAGCGGGGCCGCCCTGGCCGACGTTGTCGAACATGCGCGGCTCGTCGAAGATCTGCAGGCCCCCGATGGTCGAGGTGATGATGACGAAGATCAGGGTCGGGCGCAGCGATGGCATCGTGATGCTGAAGAACTGGCGGAAGGCACCGGCCCCGTCGACGGTGGCCGCCTCGTAGTAGTCGCGTGGCACGGCTTGCATGGCCGCGAGGAGGATGAGGGCGTTGTAGCCGGTCCACCGGAAGTTGACCATCGTCGCGATGGCGACGTGGCTCCAGAACGGATCCTTGTGCCACGGGATCGGCTCGATACCGATCGACGAAAGGATGTTGTTCACCAAGCCGTGGTTGTCGCCGAACATGTTGCTGAAGATCAGCGCGACGGCGACCGGAGCCATGACGTAGGGGAGCAGAACGCTCATCCGCCAGAAAGTCTTGGCCCGGATGTTGCGATCGAGCATGCCGGCAATGAACACGGCGAGGATCAGCTGCGGAATGGTCGACAGCAGGAAGATGCTGAACGTGTTGCGCAGCGCCGTCCAGAACTTCGGGTCGTTGAGGATCCAGATGTACTGCTCGAACCCGACGAACTCGCCGGAGTTTCGGACGAGGTCCCACTCCTGGAACGAGATGACCGCGGTGAACGCGATGGGGAAGAGGCCGACGATCGCGAAGAGGATGAAGAACGGCGAGATGTACAGGTAGGGCGAAACCTTCACGTCCCACTTGCTCAGCCGCTGCGAGAAGGAGAGGACGCGCGGGGCGCGTGGGGAACGCTCCTGGCTGGACCGGTCATCCGGTCCGGTGGCCGACGGGCGCGTGGTGGTCGATGTCACGAGGAGCCTCCGAGTGCGTGGGCGAGACAGGGCGGGGTGCGGACCGCCGGGCGATCCGCACCCCGATCAGTGTCAGAAGGCTTCGACCTCGGCCACCCACGTGTTCCACGAGGTGGTCTGGTCTTCGATGCCGTCGAAGACGCGGTTCACGGCGTTCTGGAGAGCGTCGTGGTACTTGAAGTAGTCCGCGTCCTTGTAGGGAGCAACGGTCACGGCCTCGGCGCGGTCGGCCAGGATCTCACCGACGGGAGCGTCGTTGAAGTACTCGTTGGTCGACGCGGCCAGTTCGCTGCTCTCGAGCGCTTCGACCTGGCTCGGGAAGGTGCCGGCGTTCGCGAACGCCTGCATCTGCTGCTCGGGAGCGGTGAGCCACGACGCGAGGTCGAGCGCGGCTTCGACGTTGGCACCGTCAGCCGGAACGGTCAGGTATGAGCCGCCCCAGTTGCCGCCACCGTTCGGGAAGACGTCGGCGATGTCCCAGCCGGTGACCTCGGGCGCGTTGCCCGAGATGACGCCGAGCATCCATCCGGGGCACAGCATCGTGGCGAACTCGCCGTTAGCCATCGAGGCGAACCAGTCGTCCGACCACTGGCCGGGGTAAGCCGAGTTGGGGATGGCGCGCTCGACGACGAGGTTGTACGCGTCGGCGATCTCGGGGTTGGTCGTCGCGATGTCCGCACCGTCGGGCTCGGTGTAGGTGTACTCCATCTGGTTGACGATGCCCTGGAGGACGGAGTTGGCGGAGTCGATCATCGGCTTGCCGGTGGCCTCGCGGTACTGGTCGGCCACATCGAGGAAGTTCTCCCAGTCACCGTCGAACAGTTCGGCGACGCCCTCGCGGTCGCTGGGCATGCCCGCGGCCTCGAACAGGTCGGCGCGGTAGCAGACGCCCTGCGGGCCGATGTCGGTGCCGAATCCGACGAGGCGCCCGTCCGCGTCGGTGGCGGCGGCTTCCTTCCAGTCGAGCCAGCGACCCTTGACGTCGTCGGGGGCCTCAGCCAGCAGGTCGGAGTACTGCATCGCCTCGGCGAACCAGTCGATCTCGACTGCTTCGACGTCGGCGAGGCCACCCTTGCCGAGCTTCTGGAAGAAGTTGGCGCGTGCGTCGCCGGACTCGGCGGCACGGTTGTGGACGACGGTGACGTTCGGGTTCTCGTCCATGTACTGCTGAAGCAGTTCATCGGTGTAGCCGAAGTCGTTGAACGTCGCGACGGTCAGCGTGATGTCGCCGTCGGGCTCGGCGGTGGCGTCGCCGCCCCCGCCTCCGGAACAGCCGGCGACGACGATTGCGGTGGCCGAGAGAGCTGCGACGGCCGCGGCGCCCTTGCGGAAGGCACGTGTGTTCACTGTCACTCCTTTGTGTGTGTCAGATGTCGGTGATGCGTGCAGAACATGGACCGGGAGGATCCGTCGATTCTGTGGGAGCGTTCCCATGGAATCGTGATCCCACCGTATGGGAACGCTCCCACGGATGCAAGGGAGCGCTCCCATGGATTGGTCACGATTGCGTCACGACCTTCGGACGCGCGGCGGGACGGCGACCTCGGTCGGGGGCTCTAGACTTGGCGGGAACCCCGCCCGCGACCTCCGGAGCCGTGCCATGCCCACCATCGTCGTCGACGTCATGCCCAAGGCCGAGCTGCTGGATCCGCAGGGAAAGGCCGTCGCCGGCGCCCTCGCCCGGCTGGACGTCGACGGATTCACCGATGTGAGAATCGGCAAGCGGTTCGAGCTCACCGTCGACGGCGAGGTCGATGAAGCGACTCTCGCCACCGCGCGCCGCATCGCCGACGAGATCCTGTCGAACTCCGTCATCGAGGACGTCGTCGGCATCGAGGTCGTGGAATGACCGCCCGTATCGGCGTCATCACCTTCCCCGGATCCCTCGACGACCGCGACGCGCAACGCGCGATCCGAGTGGCAGGCGGCGAGCCCGTTGCGCTGTGGCACGGCTCCCACGATCTCGACGGCGTCGACGCGCTCGTCCTCCCCGGCGGCTTCAGCTACGGCGACTACCTGCGCGCGGGTGCGATCGCCGCGCTGGCACCGATCATGGCTGAGGTGAAGGATGCCGCATCCGCCGGCATGCCCGTCCTCGGTATCTGCAACGGCTTCCAGATGCTCGTCGAGGCACACCTGCTGCCGGGCGGGCTCATCCGCAACGCCCATCAGCAGTTCATCCGACGCGACCAGCGTCTGCGGGTGGAGAACGCCGACACCGCCTGGACTTCGGACTTCAGCGCGGGAGATGAGATCGTCATTCCGTTGAAGAACGCCGACGGTGGCTACATCGCCTCCGAAGCCGAACTCGATCGCCTCGAGGGTGAGGGGCAGGTCGCGTTCCGCTATCTCGGCGTCAACCCCAACGGCTCGTTGCGCGACATCGCCGGAATCACGAACGCCCGCGGCAACGTCGTCGGGTTGATGCCGCATCCCGAGCACGCGGTCGAGCCGGGATTCGGTCCCGACACCGCCGCCGCGATGCGGTCAGGAGTCGACGGGTTGCCGTTCTTCACGTCGGCGATGTCGGCGGTGGTCGCCGCCGCGAGCTGACCCCCGGCCCGCGACGCGACCTCCCACCCCGGTCAAACGGTGCCGGCCGGCGGCCAGACGCCGATGATGATCGCCATCACGATGACCGTCACGAGCTCGTGCGCGATGTTGAGGACCGTGAGACCTGTCGGTCGCCCCTCGAACGCGTCGTGGGTGATGAACCGTGCAGCAGTGAAACCGGCCCACAGCGCGATCGAGGTCACCAGGGCGGCGACGAAGTAAACACCGCCGTAGAAGTGCCAGGCGATCGTCGTCGCCCCCGCGAGCACCCATGCCGTGACGAAGCTGACGAGCACCGTAACGATGATGGCGATCGTCGCAGACGCGGCCGGCCGATCCATGTCGACACCCGCGAGTTTCGCCCAGCGCGCCCCCAGCACCTTTTTCGAGTACCAGATCGAGCCGACCACCATGCTCGATGCCGTCGCGATCAGAACTGCCCAGTAGTTGATCTCAGGTACCATCTCGCTTCCCCCTTCCGCGGCTCCCGCCGCCGTGCCCCGAGCGTAGCCCCGTGGGGTGCGGCGCAACAGCAGCCTCGCGGTAGCGTGACAGGGTGAGTCAGACCCCCCACACCGTGACCGTCAGTGTTCCGACCACGCAGCTCGCCGACGACCTCGCACCTCTTCCCGACGGCGTCGACGTCGTCGTCTGGTCGCTGTCCGGCCCGCCGCCGCGCGATGCCTTCGACATCGTCGTTCCGCCGTACATGTCTATGGCGCAGTCGCTCGCGGCGCTCGCCGGAGTCGATGTCGCGCTGGTGCAGGGACAGTCGATCGGATTCGACGGCGTGGACGAGCACCTGCCTCGGGGAATGCGGTTCGCCAACGCCTCATCAGTGCACGAGGCGTCGACCGCGGAGTTGGCGCTCGCTCTCGTGCTCGCGAGCCAGCGTGACCTGCCCCGCTACGTGCGGGCCCAAGATCGACACGAATGGGCATCCGCTCCTTCGCCGAGCCTCGCCGACCGGCGGGTTCTCGTCCTCGGCTACGGCGGCGTCGGTAAGGCTGTCGCCGCGCGCCTGGCACCCTTCGAGACCCACGTCACGGTCGTCGCATCGCGCGCACGTGTCGAGGACGGTGTCGCGGTCCACGGCGTGGACGAGTTGCACAAGCTCCTCCCTGAGGCAGAGATCGTCATTCTGACGCTGCCGGGCGGGGAGGCGACGCGCCACATCGCCGACGCGGATTTTTTGGCGGCACTCCCCGACGGCGCGCTCGTCGTCAACGTCGGCCGCGGGCCCCTGATCGACACGGACGCCCTCGTCGCCGAGGTCGGGTCCGGGCGCCTGCGGGCAGCCCTCGATGTGACCGATCCCGAGCCACTTCCCGAAGACCATGCCCTGTGGGGGCTCGAGGGAGCCCTCATCGTCCCGCACGTCGGCGGCGACTCATCGGCCATGCGGCCGCGCATGGCCGCGCTGGTGAAAGCGCAGATCGAGCGGATGCAAGCGGGCGAGCCGCCGCTGAATCTCGTCATCGGCTGACCCCCGCGTCGCCCCGGCGCGGTGCTGTGGATCGACCGGCGGTCAGACGGTGAAGACGGTGCGCACGTCGGGGACGAGGGCGCGCCCGCCGAGGGCCAGAAGCTCGAGCAGCACCGCAGTACCGACGACGGACCCGCCGATGCGTGGCATCAATTCATGAGCGGCACGGAGGGTGCCGCCGGTGGCGAGCACATCGTCGACGAGCAGGACACGCGTTCCCGGCGCGATGTCGTCATGGACTTCGATGGTCGCGCTGCCGTACTCGAGCGAATAGGCGACGGAGGCCGCGGGCCGCGGTAGTTTTCCGGCCTTGCGGATGGGGACAAGTCCGACGTCGGCACGTGTGGCGACCGCGCCGGCAAGGAGGAACCCTCGTGCTTCGATTCCGGCGACGACATCGAACTCGCCCGCGAACGGGTCGATGAGCGCGTCGATCACGGTACTCAGCGCGGCCGCGTCGGCGAGGAGGGGCGTGATGTCTCGGAACTGCACCCCGGGCTCGGGATAGTCGGGGATGGTGCGGATGAGCGCTTCGGCGCGGGCGAGATCGTCGGTCACCCCCACACGATACCGACGCCCCGGCGCGCGTGTCGCCAAGGAACGAGGAAGGGACCGGCGCCGCGGCGCCGATCCCTCCCGTGCTGTTCAGGATGCCGCAGCCTGCGGCATCCGTTCACTCAGTTCGCGGCGGGGGCGAACGTGAACTGGAACGAGCTGCTGTTGCCGGCGGTGTCGAACACGGCGACGGTGTTCAGACCCGGCTGCGCCGCGTAGGCGGACGCGTTCAGGTCAGACCACTTGGCGTTGCTGAGGTCACGCACGACCCCATTGACCGTCACGTAGTCGACCTGGCCCAGACCGGGGTGGTGGAGCTTGAAGCTCGGCTCGGTGACGTACTCGCCGTCGACCATGTCGGCGCCGGGCTTGACCGTGATCGTCGGCGCGGTCGTGTCGAGGACGAATTCGAAGACCGTGCTGTTGCCGGCCGTGTCAACCAGCGTCACCACGTTCAGGCCCTGAACGGGGCTGTAGTTCTGCGCGTTCAGGTCAGACCACTTGTTGTTCGCGCGGTCCATCGTCACACCGTTGACCACGACGTAGTCGACCTGGCCTGCACCCTGGTCCATGAGCTTGAAGCTCGGGACGTTGAGGTAGGTGCCGCCGGCGACGACCGCGCCCGGCTTGACGGTGATCTGCGGTGCGAGCGAGTCGAACATGAAGGTGTACGAGCTACGGTTGCCCGCGGTGTCGACGACCTCGACGGTGTTCGAGCCCTGCGCTGCGCTGTAGTTCTGACCGTTCAGGTCGGACCAGGTGTTGTTCGTCAGGTCCTTCTTGACGCCGTTGATGAGCACGTAGTCGACCTGGCCGAGGCCCGGGTGGTGCAGCTTGAAGCTCGGCTCGTCAGAGAAGATGCCGTTGTGAGGCTGCGCGCCGTCGGTCTTCAGCGTGATGGTCGGCGGCGTCGTGTCGAGCACGAACTCGAAGACCGTGCTGTTGCCCGCGGTGTCGAAGAGCTCGAGAACGTTCAGTCCCTGGACGGGGTTGTAGTTCTGCGCGTTCAGGTCGGACCACTTGTTGTCGGTGCGGTCGAGCTTCGTGCCGTTGACGACCACGTAGTCGATCTGACCGTCACCCTGGTCGACGAGCTTGAAGCTCGGGACGTTGAGATAGGTGCCGTCGACGACCACTGCGCCGTCCTTGACCACGAACTCAGGCGCGAGCGAATCGAAGACGAACTCGAACGCGGTGCTGTTGCCCGCGGTGTCGAACACTTCGATGACGTTCGTGCCCTGCACCGCGGCGTAGTTCTGCGCGTTCAGGTCGGACCAGGTGTTGTTCGTCAGGTCCTTCTTGACACCGTTGATGAGCACGTAGTCCACCTGACCGGCACCCGAGTCCGACAGCTTGAAGCTCGGCTTGGTGTTGTAGATGCCGTTGGTGGGCTCGACGCCGGCCTTGACGGCGATGCCCGGGGCGACGGTGTCGATGTGCACCGCGCGCTGCTCGGTCACGGCGATGTTGCCGGCGAGGTCCCGCGCGTTGTAACGGATGACGTATGCGCCGTCGGGCAGGGAGACCGACGCGGTGTGCGTCGCGGTGGTGTCACCGTCGACCCCGGTCGAGGTGCTGCGCACCAGCGAACCTTCCTGGTAGATGTTCGCGGTGATGCGGTCCAGGCCCTGCTCGTCGGCTGCGTCGAGACGGATCTCGAGCGGAGCGGCGTTGGTGAGACCACCCACCGGAGCGACGAGCGTCGTGGTCGGCCGGTCACGGTCGATGCCGACCGGGAAGGTCTTGCTGGCGTGGTTGCCCGCGTCATCCCACGTCGACACCTTGAGCTGCGAGCGCACGCCCGAGGAGAGGATGTCGGTGTCGACCGTGAACGCGAACTCGTTCGTGTCGATGAACTGCTCGCCCTGGAACTTCTTCCACTTGCCATCGACGATCTGCTGGATCTCGACGTAGGTGCGGTGCGGGTTCTGCTCGACCTGCGACAGCTCGAACGTTTGGACACCACGCACGGGTCCGAACGCGCTGTCGTTGATGACGGGCTTGGTGACGTCGGCCGGCGGCAGAGCGTCTGAGCCTTCGCTCGGCTCTTCTTCGGATCCCTCATCCGACGAGTCGCCCGGCTCCTGCACGGAGGACGTGCCGGTGGACCCGGACGAGCCCGACGACCCGGACGAGCCCTCGGCGTCGCTCGAGCCCGAGGCGTCTTCCTCGGACACGGGCGCCGTGGTCTCCTGCGGCGCCGACTCCTCGGCGGCAGAGGCCACGAGGGAGGTGGTGCGGTCTTCGGCGACGGCTGCGTCACCCGGACCGCCGACGAGCGCTCCGATGGACAGCCCCAGGACCGGAACTCCGACAAGTGCTGCGGTCGCCAGACCAGCAGTGACGTGCTTCTTCGACATTGATTCCCCATTCAGTTGTCGACGCGCGAACGCACCACAGACCATCGGCGTGTGGAGCGGCTGCCATATATCCCAGATGGCTGCCTACCGCGCGTACGAAGGGTGCGCGGATCGCCCGTCGAAATCGATCTTTGCAGACGCATCCGACATTCCACGAGGATTTTTGGTGAACAATGGCTCAAGTGACACGAATCAATGGCATGCAAGCGCTTGCAGTATCCTGATCCGATGACGCCGACAGACCTCGCAGAGACGGCCCTCACCACCCGCCCGGGCGCTGAATGGTGGCGCAGCGCCGTGATCTACCAGATCTATCCCCGCTCATTCGCGGATTCCTCGGGTGACGGCATCGGCGACCTTCCCGGCATCACCGCGCGACTCGGCGATCTCGCCGACCTCGGCGTCGACGCGATCTGGCTGAGCCCCTTTCAGCGGTCGCCGCAGAAAGACGCCGGCTACGACGTCGCCGACTACTGCGACGTCGACCCTCTCTTCGGCACGCTCGCCGACTTCGACGTGATGCTCGCCGAGGCGCATCGACGCGGCATCCGCGTCATCGTCGATCTCGTTCCCAACCACTCCTCCGACCAGCATGACTGGTTCCAGCAAGCGCTCGCGGCCGCTCCGGGGAGCCCCGAACGCGCCCGCTACATGTTCCGCGACGGCCTCGGCACCGATGGCGAGCTCCCCCCGAACAACTGGGACTCCGTGTTCGGTGGGCCGGCCTGGACGCGCATCACCGATGCCGATGGCACCCCGGGGCAGTGGTACCTCCACATCTTCGACTCGTCGCAGCCGGACTTCGACTGGACGAACGAAGAAGTGCGCGCCGAGTTCCGCCGCATCCTGCGCTTCTGGCTCGACCGCGGCGTCGACGGGTTTCGCGTCGACGTCGCACACGGCATGATCAAGGCCGACGGCCTCCCCGACTACACACCCGACCCCGACGCCGGCTCGATGGGTGGAGAAGAAGCCGACGTGCCCTACTGGGGTCAGCCGGGTGTGCACGAGATCTTCCGCGACTGGCACACGCTGCTCGCCGAGTACGACGGCGACCGCGCGCTGTGCGCCGAAGCGTGGCTCCCGACGCCCGAGAAGACGGCGTTGTGGGTACGACCCGACGAGATGCACCAGGCGTTCAATTTCGAGTACCTCGAGACGCCGTGGGATGCCGCACGCCTGCGCAGCGTCGTCGATGCGTCGCTCGCCGCCTACGGCGCCGTCGGCGCGCCGAGCACGTGGGTGCTGTCGAACCACGACGTTGTGCGCCACGCGTCCCGCCTTGCACTGACCGCCGAGAACCCCCAAGGTCACGGCATCGGACCCGACTCACCCGGGCAGCCCATTCCCGAAGTGGGCCTCGCACGCGCTCGCGCAGCGACGTCGGTGATGCTGGCGTTGCCGGGGTCGGCGTACCTGTATCAGGGCGAAGAACTCGGCCTGCCCGAGGTGATCGACATCCCGGGAGATGCACGACAAGACCCGACGTGGTTCCGCACCGACGGCGAGCGCTACGGGCGCGACGGATGCCGGGTGCCGATCCCCTGGTCCGCGGATGCGCCCGCGTACGGCTTCAGCGAGACCGGCGCCTCGTGGCTGCCACAGCCGGACGTCTGGGCGGAGTTCGCGCGCGACCGTCAGCAGGGCGACCCCGCATCCACCCTGTCGCTCTACCGCACGCTGCTCTCCGAACGCCGCGAGCGGAGCCTGGCGACCGGGGACATCACGTGGCTCGACGGTTTCGGCGACGATGTCGTGGCTTTCCGCAATGGCGATGTGACCGTGGTGGCGAACCTGGGCGAGACACCCGTGACCATCCCGGATGGCACGGTGATCGCCGCAAGCGGCGATATCGTCGAGCGACAGCTGCCCGTCGACACCACGGTGTGGCTGGCGGTCGACTGACGCCACCCGGCGCCACCAGCGACGACCGACGGGAGTGACGACGTGGCCAGCATCGACGAGGTCGCCAAGCTCGCAGGGGTTTCGACGGCAACCGTCTCCCGTGCGCTCAGCGGACGCGGCCACGTCTCGGCGGCGGCCCGCGATCGCGTCGAAGTCGCGGCGAAGAGCCTCGGGTATGTGGTCTCGTCGTCGGCGTCGAGCCTGGCGTCGGGCCGCACCCGAAACGTCGGTGTGCTCGTCCCCTTCCTCGACCGGTGGTTCTTCTCGACGGTGCTCAGCGGCATCGCTTCCGCGCTCATGCGGCGGGGATTCGACATCACCCTGTACAGCCTTACCGATGACCGCGCCGAGCGCGCCGAGATCTTCGAGACATTCCTGCGGCGCCGCCGCGTCGACGGCGTCATTGCGATCTCCCTCGAACTCAGCGATGAGGAGACGCAGCGGTTGGCCGGATTCGACCTACCCGTCATCGGCATCGGCGGCCCGAATCCCGGCCTGACGACCCTCACGGTCGACGATGTCGCCGTGGCGCGCCTCGCCACCGAGCACCTGCTCTCGCTCGGCCACCGCACCATCGCGCACATCGGCGCGAGCCCCGAGTTCGACATCGATTTCCACATCCCCACGCGGCGTCGGCAGGGTTTCGAGCAGGCACTGGCGGATGCCGGCATCGCGGCGCACGCCGCCCTGTTCGAGCCCGCCGACTTCACCATCGAGGGCGGATTCCGCGCCGCCAAGCAACTGCTCGGGCGCCCGGGAGATCGCCCCACGGCGATCTTCGCCGCATCCGATGAGATGGCCATCGGTGCGCTGCTCGCCGCACGCGAACTGGGGTACCGCGTGCCCGAAGACCTCTCGGTCGTCGGCATCGACGGGCACGAGCTCAGCGAGTTCTTCCGGTTGACGACCGTCGACCAATTCCCCCGCCAGCAGGGCGAACGCGCCGCCGACGCGATTCTGGACGAACTCGAGAACCCCGGCGCCGAACACGAGCCCGGCCGACTGCCGTTCGAACTGATCGTGCGCGGTTCGACCGCGCGCGTGTGATGCGGCGTCACCTGCCGGCGTGCGTGTCCGACTCGCGAATCGGGTCGGCCGCGTCGCCCTTGGCCGCCCCGGGCTGCGCTCCGGGCGCGCCGAGATCGGCCTCGCGTCGCACGAGATCCTCGATCTCCGACCCCGTCGCGGCGTCGACCGCCTTCCAGTAGGCGAACGCTCGCTCCAGAACGTCGCCCGTGACTCCGCCGAGGAGGTGCCCGGCGACGGTCTTCACGAACTGGGCTCGCTGGTCGTCGTCCCAGACGTCGCGCACGAGGGCACCCGCCTGCGAGAAATCGTCGTCGTCGCGACGCAACGTGTACGCCTGCCGCACCATCGCGCCGTCCGCTTCCCAGCCGGGTTCGACCTCGCCGACTTCGTCGGCGTATCCGCGGCCGAACGAATTGGGCGCGTAGACCGGATCGTCCGCACGGTGCTCGTACGCCATCGGACCGTCCTGGGTGTAGGTGTTCGTCTCGACATGCGGGCGATTCACCGGCAGTTGCAGGTAGTTCGCACCGATGCGGTGGCGGTGGGTGTCGGCATACGCGAACGCCCGCCCGAGCAGCATCTTGTCGGGTGAGAATCCGACGCCCGGCACGAGCGCCGACGGCTCGAACGCCGCCTGCTCGATCTGGGCGAAGAAGTTGTCGGGGTTTCGGTCCAGGGTCATGGTGCCGACCTCGATGAGGGGGTAGTCCGCGTGCGGCCAGATCTTGGTGAGGTCGAAGGGGTTGAGCCTGTAGTCCTTCGCGTCGTCGTAGGGCATGACCTGCACCGAGAGCGTCCACGACGGGTGATCGCCCCGCTCGATCGCTTCGAAGAGGTCGCGGCGGTGGAAGTCCGCATCCTCTCCGGCGATGCGCGTCGCTTCCTCATCCGTCAGCCCCTCCACCCCCTGGTTGCTGTGGAAGTGGTACTTGACCCAGCACTTCTCGCCTGCGGCGTTCACCCACATGTACGTGTGCGACCCGTAGCCGTTCATGTGTCGATACGAGCGGGGGATGCCGCGATCGCCCATGAGGTATGTCACCTGGTGCGCCGACTCGGGGTTCAGGGACCAGAAATCCCACTGCATGTTGTTGTCGCGGAGACCGTTGCCCCCGCGACGCTTCTGCGATCGGATGAAGTGCGGGAACTTCACGGTGTCGCGGATGAAGAAGATCGGCGTGTTGTTGCCGACGAGGTCGTAGTTTCCCTCGTCCGTGTAGAATTTCAGGGCGAAGCCTCGTGGATCTCGCCACGTGTCGGGGGACCCCTGTTCACCCGCGACCGTCGAGAATCGGGCGAGCATCTGCGTCTGTGCGCCCGGCTGGAAAAGGGACGCCTTGGTGTAAGCGCTGACGTCACCGGTGGTGTGGAACACCCCGAACGCACCCGACCCCTTCGCGTGGACGTTTCGCTCTGGAACCCGCTCACGGTTGAAGTGCGCCATCTGGTTGAGGAAGTGCACGTCGTGGAGCACGATCGGGCCGTCCGGTCCGATCGTGAGGGAGTTGCGATCGCTGGGTGCGGGCGCGCCGGTGTCGGTCGTGGAGCCGAGGTCGGCTTCGGCGGTGGGGTGGTCGGCGACGGAGTGTCCATCGCGAGGCTCAGGGAGACCGGTCATGGGGGATTCCTCCTCGGAAGGATGCGGACAGGTCAACGGGATCACGACCGCTCCGGCTCGTCCACGGGCTTGACGAACGGGGCTACGGGTGGCAACGACCGGACCTGGATAGGCTCGGGCGCATGACGATCGACCTCGAGGCGCTCTACATCGACCTGCACCGGCATCCGGAACTGTCGTTCCAAGAGACACGCACCGCGGGAATCGTCACCCGGCACCTCAGTGATCTCGGCATCGAGTACGAAGAAGGCATCGGACGCACCGGCATCGCCTCGATCATCCGCAACGGCGACGGCCCGGTGATCTGGCTGCGCGCCGACATGGACGGCCTGCCCGTCGAAGAGCGGACCGGGCTCGCCTACGCCTCGACGGCGCGCGGCGTGGATCCGGCCGGCGTCGACGTGCCGGTCATGCACGCGTGCGGACACGACATGCACGTCACGGCACTGTTGGGTGCGCTGGAGAAACTCGTCGCGTCGAAAGACGAATGGTCCGGCACGATCGTCGCGGTCTTCCAGCCCGCCGAGGAGTACGGCGCCGGCGCGAAGGCGATGATCGCCGACGGTGTGCTCGACCGCTTCCCCCGCCCCGACATCGTGCTCGGCCAGCACGTCACCCCCCTCCCCGCAGGGACGATCGGCGTGCGCGGCGGCACCCAGATGGCGGCATCCGACGGGCTCAGCGTCACGATGCTCGGACGCGGGGGGCACGGCTCGCGACCACATTCGACCATCGACCCGATCGTGATGGCCGCGGCCACGGTGATGCGCCTGCAGACGATCGCCTCGCGCGAGACCGACCCGCGCGACGTCGCCGTCGTCACCGTCGGATCGATCCACGCCGGGCTCAAGAACAACATCATCCCCGCCGAAGCCAAGCTCGAGTTGAGCCTGCGCTACCCGAACGATCAGGCTCGCGAGAAAGTCCTCGAGAAGGTGGAGCGCATCGTCCGCGCAGAGGCCCAGGCATCCGGCGCCGAGCAGGAACCTGTGATCGCCATCGACCACACGCTGCCGCCCACCATCAACGACACGGAGGCGACAGCTCGCCTCACCCGCGCGTTCGACCGCGTGTTCGGCGAGGGAACGGTCGTCGATCCCGGCATGTTCACCGGAAGCGAGGATGTGTCGTGGTTCGCGCGCGAGTCCGGCGCTCCCCTCGTGTTCTGGTTCTGGGGAGGAGTCGACCCCGATACCTACGCAGCCGCACTCGAAGGAGCGACGATCGAGCGCGACATCCCCACCAATCACTCCCCGTTCTTCGCACCGGTGCCGCACCCGACCCTCGAGATCGGCGTCGACACGCTGGTCACAGCCGCGCGCGAGTTCCTCGACTGACGACGGGCCTCGCGGAAGGTCGGCACAGATCGGGCCCACCCGCCGGACGCCGAGCATGCCCTCGCCGTTACCGTGAAAGAGGGGACGTCCATCCCCGCGACGGAACGATCGAGGAGTCGGTTTGTACAGGAGCAATGGAAACTTCGAGGCCTTCGCGCGCCCGCTGAAGCCGGAAGGAGTCGACGGACGCCGCGCCTACTTCGTGGGATCAGGACTGGCAGCCCTCGCCGGCGCCGCATTCTTGATCCGTGACGCGCAGATGCCGGGCGAAGCCATCACCATCTTCGAGGAACTCGAGCTGCCTGGCGGCAGCATGGACGGCCTCCTCGACGAGCACAAGGGCTTCATCATCCGCGGGGGACGCGAGATGGAAGCGCACTTCGAGACGCTGTGGGACCTCTTCAAGTCGATCCCCTCACTCGACACCCCCGACGCCAGCGTGCTCGACGAGATGTACTGGCTGCACAAGAACGACCCGTCGACGAACCCCACGCGCGCCATTCACAACCGGGGTGAAGCGATCCCCGACATGCCCGACCTGACGCTCACGCCGAAGGCCGTCGAAGAGATCCTCAAGCTCGCGCTCACCCGCGAAGAAGACCTCAACGATAAGCGCATCGACGAGTTCTTCGGTGAGGAGTTCTTCGCGTCGCACTTCTGGCTCTATTGGGCCACGATGTTCGCGTTCGAGCCGTGGGCGAGCGCCATGGAGATGCGCCGCTACCTGCTGCGCTTCATCCACCACATCGCCACCCTCGCCGATCTCAGCTCGCTGCGGTTCACGCGATACAACCAGTACGAATCCCTGATCAAGCCGCTCGTGGCCTACCTCAAGGAGCACGGCGTCACCTTCCAGTACGGCACCCAGGTGCTCGACGTGCTGGTGACCGCACAGGGCGGCGAGAAGATCGTCACCGAGCTCGAACTGCTCGTCGGCGGTACGACCGGCCACACCGAGGGCGAGGCCGGCGGTTCGGCGGGCGAGACCGACGGCGGCACCGTCTCGCGCCTGCCGATCGAGCCCACCGACCTCGTGTTCGTCACGAACGGATCGATCACCGAGAGCTCGACGTTCGGAGACAACGACAACCCGGCGCCGATCGTCAGCGACCGCGGTGGCGCCTGGAAGCTGTGGAAGACCATGGCCGCGCGCGACCGCGCCTTCGGGCACCCCGAGAAGTTCAGCGAGAACATCCCCGACGCCAACTGGACCATCTCGGCCACCGCGACGCTCACCGACGACAAGATCTGGCCTTACATCGAAAAGCTGACCGGGCGCGACCCGCGCAGCGGCCACATCGTCACCGGCGGTCCCTGCAACATCGAAGACTCCAGCTGGATGTACGGATTCACCGTCAGCCGGCAGCCGCACTTCGCCGCGCAGGACCCGCAGAAAGAAATCGTCGTCTGGCTCTACGGCCTCTATTCCGACAAGCCCGGCGACTACATCAAGAAGACGATCCGCGAGTGCACCGGCGCTGAGCTCACGGCCGAGTGGCTGTACCACCTCGGGGTTCCTGTCGACGAGATCGACGACCTCGCCCGCAACTCGGCGCGCACCATCCCGTGCAACATGCCGTACATCACGTCGTACTTCATGCCCCGTGCGGTCGGTGACCGTCCGCTCGTCGTGCCCGAGGGCTCGAAGAACCTCGCGTTCCTCGGCAACTTCGCCGAGACCGAGCGTGACACGGTCTTCACCACCGAGTACTCGGTGCGCACCGCGATGGAAGCCGTCTACACGCTCATGAACGTCGACCGCGGTGTTCCCGAGGTGTTCGCGTCGTCGTTCGATGCGCGCATGTTGATGAACGCGCTGTACTACCTCAACGACAAGAAGCCGCTGCACGAGATCAAGCTGCCGCTCGCCGGCCGCGTGCTCGAGAAGGCGGCCCTGGCGAAGGTCAAGGGCACCTACATCGAGGAGCTCCTGCACGACGCCAAGCTCGTCTGAGTCATCCGCACGGCGGGTCGCGGCCTCGGCTGCGGCCCGCCGTCGTGATGCCGGCCGCCTGCGGTCCGCCGCGCTGCGGGGGAGCGTAGCCTGGATACATGAGCACCACGGCGACCGACTTCGACCTCGCAGCGGTGCGCGCGGACTTCCCCGTCCTTTCCCAGACCGTGCAGGATCGGCCGCTGGTCTACCTCGACTCGGCCGCGACGAGCCAGAAGCCGCAGGTCGTGCTCGACGCCGAGATCGACTTTCTGACGCGGGCCAACTCGGCAGTGCACCGCGGCGCACACACGCTCGCGGGCGAAGCGACGCTGCTCTTCGAGGACGCGCGAGAGAGCGTCGCGGGCTTCGTCGGCGCTCGCCCCGAGCAGCTTGTGTGGACCAGCGGCGCCACCGCCGCACTCAACCTCGTCGCCTATTCGATCGGCAACGCCACGCTCGGCCGCGGGGCCCCGGAGAGCGCGCGCTTCGCCCTTGCGCCGGGCGACGAGATCGTCACGACCGAGGCCGAGCATCACGCCGATCTCATCCCGTGGCAGGAGCTCGCCGCGCGCACCGGCGCGACGCTCCGGCACATCCCGATCCGCGATGACGGCACCCTCGACCTCGACGCCGCAGCGCGCGTCATCACCGATCGCACCCGCGTCGTCGCGTTCACACATGTCTCCAACGTGCTCGGCATCGTCAACCCGGTCGCCGAGCTCGTCGCGCTCGCGCGGGAGATGGGAGCACTGACGGTGCTCGACGCCTGCCAATCCGTCCCCCACCTGCCGTTCGACTTCACCGCCCTGGGCGTCGACCTCGCTGCGTTCTCAGGCCACAAGATGCTCGGGCCGTACGGGATCGGCGGCCTGCTCGGGCGCCCCGAGGTGCTCGATGCGCTGCCGCCGTTCCTGACGGGAGGATCGATGGTCACCACGGTCACGCTCGATGAGGCGGGCTTCCTTCCCGCACCCCAGAAGTTCGAGGCGGGCACCCAACCGGTGTCTCAGGCCATCGGTCTCGCCGCGGCGACGCGATATCTGTCCGCGTTGGGGATGGATGCCGTGGCCGCCCACGAGCGCCGGCTCGCCGAACGGATGCTCTCCGGCCTCCGCGGCATCGACGGGGTTCGAGTGATCGGCGATGCGTCCGGCGTCGACCGCGTCGGCATCGCCTCCTTCGAGGTCGCCGGCGTCCACGCGCACGATGTCGGGCAGTTCCTCGACGATCGCGGCGTCGCGGTTCGGGTGGGGCACCACTGCGCCAAGCCGTTGCACGCGCGATTCGGTCTGACCGCATCGGTGCGGGCATCCGCATCCGTCTTCACGACGAACGACGACGTCGATGTCTTCCTCGACGCCGTCTCAGGCGTGCGCCCGTTCTTCGGAGTGTCATCATGAGCGGCCTCGAAGCGCTGTACCAAGAGCTGTTGCTCGACCACTCGAAGCACCCACGCGGCAAAGAGTTGGCGATCGAGGAGGGACGCACGGCGGCGTCGCACCAGCACAACCCCGTCTGCGGCGACGACGTGACCGTCCGCGTGCGCCTGTCGGACGACGGCGCGTCGATCCGCGATGTCACGTGGGACGGCGCCGGATGCTCGGTGTCACAGGCATCGGCGTCCATGCTCAGCGAGCTTGCCGAGGGGATCACCGTCGCCGAGGCCACGACGTTGATCGACGGGTTTCGCGAGGCCCTGCGCTCGCGCGGTGCGATCACGCTGGACGAGGACGTCTATCTCGATGCCGCAGCCCTCTCCGGCGTCTCGCGATATGTCGCACGCGTGAAGTGCGCGATGCTCGCGTGGGTCGCGCTCGAAGACGCGATGTCCCGCGCCTGACGCGCGGCGACCTCAGCGCAGGGGCGTCAACCGAGTCCGGTGCGGCGCTCCCCCGGGTCGGCAGCACCCGCGACGGGCTTGCGCGAGAGTCCGACGGCGCCCGACGCGGGGTCGGCCGACAGCGCAGCGCTGACGGCCACGGATTCGTCGACGTCGCTGTAGCGCGGGCGCAACTGCACCGCCTCCTTGCGCTTCTGCTCGCGCTTGGCCTTGCGGGCCGCGTAAACGAGGTTCAACGCTTCGACGAGGATCGCGAAGGCCATGGGCATGTAGATGAGGGCCTTGTCGATGTGCACGCCGAAGCCTTCGGCGATGAGGAAGACACCGATCAGCAACAAGAACGCGAGAGCCAACATCTTCACCGTCGGGTGGTTGTTGACGAAGGTGAAGATGAATCGCGCGGCGAACAGCATGATGCCGAACGACAGCACCACGACCGTGATGATGACGAGAAGGTTCTCGGTCATGCCGACGGCGGTGATCACCGAGTCGAGCGAGAAGACGAGGTCGAGCAGCAGAATCTGCGCGATCACCGAGCCGAACGTGATCGCCTTGCGTCCGCCCGTGCCGTGGCCTTCTTCGACGCCCTCGAGCTTGTGATGGATCTCGGTGACCGCCTTGTAGACGAGGAAGAGCCCACCGGCGATGAGGATCAGGTCCTTCACTGAGAACCCCATCCCCCACACGGTGAAGATGTCGTCTTTGAGCGTGATGATCCAGCCCGCGAAGATCACCAGAACGACCCGCATGAGCATGGCGAGCGTCAGCCCGAGGTTGCGGGCCTTCGCCTGCTGCTCCTTGGGGAGCTTCGACGCGAGGATCGAGATGAAGATGACGTTGTCGACGCCGAGCACGATCTCGAGGACGAACAGCGTCAAGAAGACAGCGATCAGGTCGGGCGTGAAGGCGAACGAGAATTCCACGGGCCAATGCTAGGCGAGTGGGGAGCCGTCTCGGCGTGACCACCTGCGCAACTCCACGGATTCGGCTCCGGATCGACGCACTGGGCGGCGTTTCGATGCGGAGGCGACCGAATCTCCGGAGTTGCGCAGGCGGGAGGTCATCAGCCGCCGATGAGCTCGGCCTCGAGGCGGGCATAGCTGGCTTCCATGCCCTCGGCCATGCCGGTGGCAAGCACGATGTCGCGGGTCGCGGCATCCGGGTACTCGACGAGGAGGGTCATGAGCGTCGCGCCGTCCTCTTCGATGAGGGTGAGGTCGTTGAGCGTCGCGGGGTAGTCCGTACCGGTCATGTGCTCGGTCGAGACCATGCGCGCCTGCGGCACGACCTGCAGGATCTCACCGTCGAATCCGAACGGTTCACCCTCGGTGCCCTCATCAGGTGCCCATGCGAAGCGGTACGGCATGCCGGCGACCGGCTCGATCTCGCACGCGGTCATGCGCCAGCCGTCGGGTCCGAGCTGCCACTGTCGCAGGAGGTCGGGTTCGGTGTGGGCTCGCCACACGAGTTCGCGCGGCCCGTCGATCAGGCGGGTGATGCGCACATGCGTGTCGCTGAGCACCTCGACCTGGGTGCCCTTGCCTTCGGCGTAGGCGCGCAGACCCATGAGCACGCGGTCGAGTTGGTTCATCGCCAGCGTCGATCCTTCGACCGCGCCGAACTCGACGACCTGTTCGAGCGCCTCGGCGGAGGTGAAGTAGGTGACGTTGAGCAGTCGCGATCCGGATGCGGTGGGCTCGAATCGCATCTCCATGCGCATGCTCGGCATCCCTTCCGCAGGCGCGCCGGTCTCGTCGGCGAACGTATCGAGCACGGTGAATCCGCTCGGCTCGGTGATGTCGAGGAACTCCCACGACCCGTAGGACTTCTCGCCCTGCGGCGAGGTCATGTAGTAGATCGCGCGTCCGCCGACGGTGAAGTCGAATTCGACGAAGGTGGCGGGCCATCCGGGCGGGCCCCAGAACTGCTGAAGCTGCTCGGTCTGGGTGAACGCCGCCCAGAGCCGTTCGACCGGAGCGGCGAACTCAGCCTCGAGCGTCATCGTGAGTGCTTCGGGGTCGGTGCGTACATCGGTGACAGGCATCGTCACTCGCTTTCTTCTGGTGTGGTGTGTGACTGTCGGGGGTCTTGGGCAAGCAGAGCGTCGAGCCGGTCGATACGTTGCCGCCAGAGGTCTTCGTAGCGCGCAAGGAGCGCGCGGGCGCGGGCGATCATGGTCGGATCAGCCCGGATGAGTCGTTCGCGCCCGTCGGCGCGCTTGACGATGAGGTGGGCGCGTTCGAGTACGCCGATGTGCTTCTGCACCGCGGCGAACGACATGTCGTAGTCGGCCGCGAGGGTCGAGATCGAGTGTTCGCCCGCGATCGTTCGCCGGACGATGTCGCGCCGCGTCGCATCGGCGAGCGCGTGGAAGACGCGGTCGACTTCTTCATCCGACAACTCCATTTGTGCAACCATTTGGTTGTACGTTAGAGCACGGATGCCGTGTGCACAACCCTCGAGTGGTTGTCGGGAACGTGTGGGGCGACACGGGAACCGACAGCTCTCTCCTATGTCAAGGGCAGACGTGGTACTAGGAGATTCCGTGGACCTGCAGCGGGCTGATCTCGGCGAGATAGTCGAAGTCCCGGTCCCCATGGAGCACCGCAATCCCGCGCCGGATCGCGACGGCGGCAATCAGACAATCCATGAGACTGCGGATCGGATGTCCGTTCCGCCGCGATGCGACGTGCAGCTGAGCAGCCGCTCGGTAATCGAGGAGAGAATCGACCGGCGTGACGCGCAGCCCGTCGACCAGACGCCCGACGCTCTGCTCCAGCCGGGGTGTGGTCGCGCCCGCGAGTAACTCCATGACGATCGGCTCTGTGATCGTCAGGGGAACACCGCGCTCTATAAGGTCCGTCAATCGCGAGGTGACCGGATGGTCGCTGCCGCGCAGGTATTCGATCCAGGCGGACGTGTCGACGAGGATCACGCCTGAGACCACGGATCTCCCGCGCCGCGGATCTCGTCAAGGTCGCCGGCCCAGCCGGTGCCGCGCAGGTCCAGAAGTGTCTCCTTTGTGAGCGGGACGCCCACAAGGCGGCGGAGGGCGAAGTCGACGGCATCCTTCTTCGTCGCAAATCGATCCGCATGACGGGTATGGCGCCCTTGGGGTAGCTGGCGGCATGCTGTGCGGGTCCGTGTCACAGCGGACCT
This sequence comes from Microbacterium koreense, assembly GCF_042677105.1. Lineage (NCBI taxonomy): Bacteria > Bacillati > Actinomycetota > Actinomycetes > Micrococcales > Microbacteriaceae > Microbacterium > Microbacterium koreense. Next base: position 659,488 of record NZ_JBHTIM010000001.1, on the reverse strand, counting down.
CGTCGCTCCGATCGAATCGGTCAGCGATCATCGGGTGGCGGCACCCGGATACGGCGAGGCTGGAGGGCGAAGGAGGAACCGTGATCGCGATACTGAACCGGGTCGTCGAGTACGTCGAGAAGAACGTCGACGCCGACATCGACCTCGCCGCGCTCGCGACGCGCCTGGGCACGACGGAGTATCACCTACGCCGGATGTTCTCATCGCTCGCCGGGATGCCGGTGTCGGAGTACATCCGGCGGCGGCGGATGACCGTCGCGGCCGCAGCGCTGCGAGGAAAAGACAGTGTGCTCGACATCGCGACCCGATACGGATACGGCTCGACCGAGGCGTTCGGTCGCGCGTTCCGTGCTGTGCACGGCGTCACTCCTGGTGACGTGCGACGCGATGGCGGTCTCCTTCGATCACAACCACAACTCAGGTTCCGCCTGACCGTCGAAGGGAACACCCCCATGGACACCCGCATCACCGACCGCCCACCATTCCGCCTGATCGGGCACGCCGCCCGCGTGCCCCTCATCCACCGCGGCCCCAACCCGCACATCCAAGCCCACATCGCCGCACTACCGGCCACCGAGCACGATCGGCTGAAGGAGCTCAGCAGCAGCGAACCCGCCGGGCTGCTGCAGGTGTCCGCCGACGTCGATCCCGACTACACGGAAGGGAGTGAGCTCACCTACCTCCACGGCGTCGCCGTCGACGGCGACACCTCCGTCCCGATCGACCTCGACGTGATCGATGTGCCGGCCGGAACGTGGGCGGTGTTCGAAGTGACCGGCGACTACCCGGCCGCACTCCAAGACACCTGGGCCGCGACCGCCACCGACTGGTTCCCCTCGAACTCCTGGAGGCTTCGTCCCGGCCCGTCGATCGTCGCCGTCCTCGATCGCGCAGCCGACTTCAGCACCGCCACCTGCGCCCTCTGGCTCCCCATCGAACCCGCCTGACCGCGAACCTCCCCGGCAGCGAATGCGATCCCTCAGCGAAAAAGTCAGCGTTCCAAGCCGGACGCGCGAGCGGGGACTTCCTCAAGGCCGAGCGCCTTCCAAGCCGCCACGCGAACTCGCTCGACCGGATCCTCAGTGAGGCGGTCGACGGCGCCGGCCGCGTCATGCAAACCGTATCGGCGGATCACTTTCAGTGACATCTCACGCACTCGCCATGAGTCGTCGCTGAGAGAGGTGAGAACAACCACTTCACGTGCCGGGTGGCCGATGTGGAGAAGCCCGCGCGCGCCCCAGACCCTCGTCCAATAGTCCGCCCATCCGACGGTGCCACCCAGCCAGGAGATGTCGGGAAACTCCGAGTCGGAATCGCCGATTGCTCCACGCAGAAGTTCCTCGCACCAGCGCACGACGTGAGCGCGACCGAACAGCTCCGCAGCACTGGACGCGAGGACCGCAGGTCTCGCGCCTCTGGGTGGCAACTGCTCCATGAGGAGCACACTATCCCGCAGCCGAATTGTTCTTCCTTGCTCTTCCGCGGTCTGCGCGTAAGGTTGGGACGGATGCGTTCCGAGCACCACTCGAAGCTGCCCGACGACGTTGCCCGCGAATGGGCGACGCTGTCCGCCGTGTCCGCGATGCCTCGGGCCTTTCGGCCGGATTCGGTCGAGGCGCTGCCACCGACGGCACAGCGCTGGCTGACGGCGTCCATCCGTCCAGGCACACCGTTGTGGAAATCAGCGACCTTTCACATGCGCGGCGAGATCCGACTGCGCGGCTTGTGGGTGCCGTTCACGGCATCGCAGGTCCTCCGACCGGACTCGGGTTTCATCTGGACGGCGCGCACCAGAATCAGGGGTATCCCGGTGCAGGGATTCGATCGCTTCGCGAACGGCGAGGGGACAATGCGGTGGCGGCTCTTGAATGTCGTGCCGGTGATGTCTGCCTCGGGAGCGGATGTCACGGCGAGTGCACGCGGCCGACTGGTGGGCGAAGGTGTCCTCCTTCCGACGGCCTTCGACGGCGCGGAGTATCGTCCGGGGGACGACCCGAACTCCGTGCACGTCCGGCGAACAGTTGGTGATTCGTCGGAGGAAGCCCAGTTCTGGATCGATGACGCCGGGCACCTCGCCAAGTTGCGCATGCTGCGTTGGGGTGACCCCGACGGCCGAGGTTTCGGGAGGTTCCCGTTCGGAATGGATGTCGTGGACTCGGCGGAGTTCGACGGCGTCCTCGTGCCGTCTCACTTCCGCGCGGGCTGGTGGTCGGGCACGGATCGATCTGCCGAGGGCGAGTTCTTTCGCGCGCGCCTCACCGACGTGACCTTCCCGCGCCCTGCCGCACGGAGCGCAGGCGTCACAGACGAAACCGCGTAGCCGTTCTCGCGCACGGGTGGCGACTATCTCGCGGTCGTCACGGTGGAGTCAAACAAGTGCCTGCCGAGGATCTCGGATGTCGCTCGACCACAGACTGGAGAAGGCAGAGGACGCGGGATGTTGCCGTCAGCGCGTGAGTGGCTTCTTCATGCGTATCTCCGTGAAACCGTGACCTTTGATCTCGTCCGTCCTCGTCTCGCCGTCCGGAACGTATCCAGCCGCCCGATACACGCGCTGCGCGCGCTCGTTCTGCGCGTGCGTCCACAGGATCGCGTGTCGGCAACCAGCGGCACGGATCGCTTCCTCGGCCAACCTGAGCAAGCGTCGACCGACGCCGCGACCACTGCTTTCGGGTCGAACGAACAACACCCACACTTCGCTCGACTCCACCTTCGTCCCGACGTATCCGACGACCCTCTCATCGGCGGCATCGACCGCGACGAGGAGCACGTCAGGCGGCTCGACGTCTGCGACGAACGCTTCCCAGAACGCCGGTTCGAACATGGGAACCATGTCACGAATGTCGGCGAAGTACGTCCACTCCCTGAGAACGGCCGCGTCGAAGACCTCGCCGATCTCCCGCGCCTCTCCGTTGCGCGCGGGACGAATCTCCACCTCGATCTGTCTCACGGGAGCCAGCGTACGCCGGGGCTCCCACCTCGCTTCAGCGACCGACTGCAACTGCCGTCTGTCGACGCCGCGACCTCGCCTCCGCACGCGTCGACGTCGAGCGGGCGCTGATCCGCGACCTGCACGTCCCGCGCGGTCACCAGCCCATGCTGCCTGGAGCACCCTTGAACGGTCCGCGAATCTCGGGCGTGATCCATCCGCCATAGAAGCGCCCGGGCTGGGGCGTCACCTCGACGCCGTCCACCGTGCACCGATCCATGAGCGCCGGGTACACCGCGACCCGGTCGCGCAGCACCTCGAAGCCCGGCATCGGGTTCGGGTAGCCCCAGGCCGCATGGGGTCGCTCTTCGCCACCGCCGCGCACATCGAAGTAGCGGGCCGATCCCTTGAACTCGCACGCCGATCCCCCGGGTCCGGGCACGAGGGCGCCGGCGACGAAGGCCGCGGCCGGCGGGTAGTACGTCGGTGGATGGCTCGTTTCGAGCACCCGTACGACGTCGCTCGTGTCGACGATCACGTCCCCACCGAGCGTGATGCTCACGCGCCGATCGACGGTCTCGACGCGCGGCGGACGCGGGTAGTCCCACACCGATTCCTGGCCCGCTGAAACGAGTTGGCGTTGCGGATGCTTCATCTCGCAAGCCTACGAAGCGCTACCCGCGCGGCGGCCGATCTCAGCAACCTCGCAGACGTGGAGCAACCACACCGCGCGCCGGGCATGCCCTCGAAACATGCCGGTAAAGAGACGTTGGCTAGGCTGACCACGCGTGCCTGGTCAGCGACATGTACGAGGAACGATGCGAATGCCAGGCAACCTGCATCACACCGGAGGAGATGGAATGACCGACACGCCAGAACCGATCCGCTCGACCGACGGCAAGGGCTGGCTGGATTTCGGCCCCCGCGACATCTGGCGGGATCGTGAGAACCCCGACATCCTCACACCGCCTCCCACCGACGGCGGCACCGTGATGAACCTCAAGTACAGCTTCTCGGACTCGCACCAACGCCTGCAGCCCGGCGGGTGGGCGCGCGAAGTCACGAATCGCGATCTGCCCTCGTCCGAGGATGTCGCCGGCGTGAACATGGCCCTCGAGCCCGGCGCGTACCGCGAGCTGCACTGGCACAAAGAAGCCGAGTGGGGCCTCATGCTGTACGGCAATGCCCGCGTGACGTCGGTCGACGAATACGGTCGCTATTTCATCGACGATGTGGGCTCGGGCGACCTCTGGAACTTCGAGGCGGGACTTCCGCACTCCATTCAGGCACTCGACCAGGGCTGCGAGTTCCTCCTCGTTTTCAGCGAACCGGACTTCTCTGAGAACAACACCTTCCTGCTCTCCGACTGGTTCATGCACACCCCTGCGGATGTCGTTGCGGCGAACTTCCGCAAGACCGAGCCGGAGATCTCGCAGTTCCCCTCCGAGGAGCTCTACATCTTCAAGGGCAACGTTCCCGGTCCGATCGCCGAGGTCGAGCGTCCGACGCCAGCAGGCAAGGTTCCTTCGCCGTTCTCCTTCCATATGAAGGACGCACCGGTCATCGAGTCCGAGGCGGGCCGCGTCCGCATCGTCGACGTGAACAACTTCCCGGCGGCCAAGACGATCTCGGCCGCTTTCGTCGAGGTCGAGCCGGGTGGGATGCGTGAACTCCACTGGCACCCGAAGGCGGCCGAATGGCAGTACTACATCCAGGGCACCGCCGAGATGACCGTTTTCCTCTCCGGTGGCGTCGCTCGCACCTTCGATTTCCACGCCGGCGACGTCGGAATCGTGCCGCTCGTCGCCGGGCACTACGTCAAGAACACCGGGACCGAGAAGCTCATCTTCGTTGAGATCTTCAAGCACCCTGAATACTCCGACATCTCGGCACGCAAGTGGCTCGCCTCCAACCCGGTGCAGATCGTCGCGGACCACCTGCTTTCGACGGATGCGTTCGTCGAGTCCCTCCCGATGGACGATGAGCCGGCGCCGGTGATCTGGTACGACCAGTCGAAGGCACAGGGGTAGACGTCTGAGGCGACGAGAGGCTGAGAGATGAGTGCATCCGCTCCGACTGCGGGATTCCAGGTCATCCAAGATCACCCGGAGAAGATCCGCTTCCCGCTGATGGAGCGGCCGTTCGTGGGGTTCCTCCTTGCGTTCATGGCGGGAACACTCAACGCCTGGACCCTCGCGAACGCCTCGACGTTCGCCACCGTCCAATCCGGGAACGTCCTGTCCAGTGGATACTGGTTGATCCAGGGAGACTGGGAGAAGTTCCAGTTCCCCTTCATCTCGGTGCTCGCCTTCGGGATCGGCTCGGCGTTGTCGGGCGTTCTCATGACGGCTTTCCTGCGATCGGGACGGACGTTCACCGTCGGCATCCTGAGCACGCAGGTCGTTCTCCTCGTCATCCTGGGTCTCGTCGCGATGGCGACGGTGGGAACGGCCGTCGTTCCCTGGGAGACCGGGCTCGATCTCGGGGCGCTTCCCGAGGAGCACGCGCAGTACATCGCGTACGGGATCAGCTTCGTGGCGGGAGCGCAGGGGAACGCATTCCACAAGAACCACGGCATGCTCTACGGCGCCGTCGCGGTGACCTTCGTGGTGCAGATGGCGTTCAATTTCCTCGCCCAGGCCGCTTTCAAGAAGGTGGGGATCAACGGAACACCGAACCTCAAGTGGGCCGGCATCTTCTTCCTGACCCTACTGGGGTTCTCCGGCGGCGGGGCGATCGGGTTCCTGGTGGATGCGACGATCGTCAACGGTGCGTCGATCTTCCTGTCGGCGGCGATCGCGCTCGCACTGGTGGTCGCCGCCCTGCGGATGAAGCGCAAGAACGTCGACCCGACGCCGGGTGGATCGTTCGCCTGAGCCGAGCGACAGCAGGAGAGATAGCCTCGAACGATGACGGAATCGACCTCCCCGGAGCAGGGTCTCGACGTCGGCCTCACCACGTGGTCCGCACCGAACCCGTTCGGTGAGCCGACCGCGTACGTGCTGGTCCACCCCCTGACCCGCAGCGACGACGGACCGCTCCTCGAGGCGATCACGGGCATGGGACTCAAGCGGCTCGACACCGACGGTGACATCCTCCCGATCGGCACCGACGTGCTGTTCGCCTCGTTGCGCGCGTTGCGGGTCGAGCTGTCCACCCCGAGTGGCGTCTGGCTCTCGCAACCCGTCACCGACGACTGGACGGCCAACGCCATCGGGCGTCGCTACGTCGTGCTCGTCGTCGGTACCGAACCGCTGCGCGACGACGCCGATGCCGAGGCGCTCACGTCATACCTCGCGGATCGCACGAGCATTTTCGCCGCGCTGGTGAAGATCCGGGTACGGGTCGAGAACCCCTGACCTCACCACGACGCTCAGGACGACCGGGCGGTGAGAACACCTTCGCCGACGGCCAGGGCTGCCGCCAGCGCTGCCATGATGTCGCGAGGCGGTGCGGTGGCCGCTGAGCCCGGATCGGGTTCGGGGAGGATGCTGCGGGCCAGCGGACGCCCGATGACCGCTGTCAGCTCTCGTGCTGTGACGAAGAAGTCGAGGCCGTTGCCGGGTCGGAATCGTCGCGCTGCGGCGACGGTGCCGTCTGTCCTGCGCACCTCGAGTTGAAAGGCGTGGATGCGCTGCTCGCCACCCTCGTACACCTCTTCGGATTCGTGGCTCCAGTGGCGCATGACGGTATGGGGCGGCTCGATTCCTCTGAGCGCCGGGATGTCCGTGGTGGTCTCGATCCGGGTGTCTCCGGGCGCGAGGGTCGCCCGGAACTCGGCGAGCGCAACATCGGGATCGGATGCGGCGCCGAGCGCGACGCGTACGTCGAGCGTCTGAGCCGTCCGGTTCGTGAGTTCCAGCGTCGATGACGTCAGACGGACGTGCACGACGTCGGACGCGCGGATCGGGGGGAGGTCGTCAGTCGCGGAGTCGGCGACGTCCTCGATGCCCGAGGTGGGTTCGACAACGGATGCCGTATCCACCGTGTCCGCGGGTGGTTCTCCGTCGTCGTCGTCGAGGTTCACGCCGAATGCGAGCTCGACGATCGATCCGATCTGCTCCGCGACCCCCTTTCCGAAGCGGGCATGTGCGCGGTCGAAGACGAGGATGACGTCGGCGTCTGGGTGGTCGACGATGAGACGGGCGGCTTCGACGGAGCCAGGAGGAACGGCTGCGACGATCGCCGCGGGGCGTGAGGTGAGGGTATGGAGGGCGCGTTCGGGGTGCGCGTGAGGGAACTCGCGCCATTCTGTGGACGCACTGCGGAGGGTGACGCGAGCCGCGATGCCGGAATGGACCGCGGATGCCCGGCTCCCCCGACCGTTGAGGTGGACGACGCGACGCCGCGCGGGCTGAGCGAACGCCGCCGCCGCATACAGTTCGTACACCGAGCGCGATTCCGCCGGCGAGATGACGACCACCGGACCGGGTCGCGGGTCGGTGGTGGACGGGATCACCACCATGCCGAGCGCAGCCGTCGCCGTGCTGGACTGGAGTGCCACCGCAGCATCGGCGAGGTCGCGTTCGACGGCGGCGCGATCGGCATCCGTCCGGCGTGCGACAGCCGCCGAAACCGCGAGTTGGTCCATGAGGGCGAGCGCGTCCGCGATGCCAGAACCCGCCGACGCGTCGCCCGTACGAGGTGGGTCGTCGAGGTCGATCCCGGCCGCGCGCAATCGGGCGACCGCAGCGGGGTCCCAGGTCGCCGGAGTCGTCGAAGCCGCGGAGATCCCCATGCCCGTACCCTATCGGCGGCCTCGACCCCGCCTGTCGTGGAGCCCGCACGGGGAAGCCCTGGTGGTCGATTTTCCGGCGCATGCGACGACGGGAATACTGGACGGGTCCCCGACGTCGCCTCTCATGAACCCGCGACAGGAGTACCGTCATGACCCTGCTCTTCTCCCCGCTGACCGTGCGATCCGTCGAGATGCGGAACCGACTGTGGGTCGCGCCACTGTGCCAGTACAGCGCGGTCGACGGGGTTGTGCAGGAGTGGCACCACGTCCATCTCGCACAGTTCGCATCGGGTGGTGCCGGGCTCGTCCTTGCAGAAGCGACGGCGGTGTCGCCGGAGGGTCGGATCTCACCCGAGGACGCCGGCATCTGGAACGACGAGCAGGTGCGCGCGTGGCAGCCCATCACCGCTGCCATCCGCGCGCGCGGTGCGGTCAGCGGCATCCAACTCGCTCACGCCGGACGCAAGGCTTCGACGTGGTCCCCGCTCATCGCCGGCACGTATGGGTCGGTGCGCGCAGCTGACGGAGGCTGGGAGACCGTCGCACCCTCCCCCATCCCCTACGAGGGCTACACGCGCCCGCGCGCGATGAGCGTCGCCGAGATCGACGGTGTCGTCGCGGACTTCGCGTCCGCTACCCAGCGAGCCCGAGAAGCGGGGTTCGAGGTGCTCGAGATCCACGCGGGCCATGGCTACCTGCTGCACCAGTTTCTCTCCCGTCTCGCCAATGAGCGCACCGACGAATACGGCGGCTCGCTGGAGAACCGCGCACGTCTGCTGCTGCGCGTCGTCGAGGCCGTCCGAGCCGCGGCCGACGACGCGCCCGTTTTCGTGCGGCTGTCGGGCACAGATTGGACCGCCGGTGGCTGGGCGATCGACGAGACCGTGCAGGTCGCCGCATGGGCGGCCGAACGTGGCGCCGACTTCTTCGACATCTCGTCCGGCGGCGCGGTCCCCGGTGAACGGATCCCGGTGAGCGCGGGCTATCAGGTGCCTCTCGCGGCGCAGGTGAAGCACGACGCGGGCGTACCGGTGAGCGCAGTCGGGCTCATCACCGACGGCGCTCAGGCGGAGCAGATTCTGCAGTCAGGCGACGCGGATGCCGTGATGGCCGGTCGTGAATGGATGCGGGACCCGCACTTCGCCCTGCGCGCGTCGGTCGAGCTCGGCGTGCACGTGCCGTACTGGCCGGCGCAGTACGCCCGCGCCCGCCGGACGCGCTGACGCAGGCAGTTCATATCGATGACCCTCAGCCCGGTGGTCCTGTCTCGCTGTCACCCCCTCGACCGGCGAGGCCGGCGCGTCATCCCAGCAGAGTCACACCGAACTCGGCGACGACGACCCGTACTTCGTCGAGATAGCGCTGCGCCTGTTCGGTGAGCGGGATCGCGGTGTGGTCGATCCATCCGATCTCGATCCGTTCGTCGACCTTGAGCGGGATCGCGACGATCTCGGGGTCGAGTTCGTCGCTGATGATGCCGGTCGAGATCGTGTACCCACCGAGCCCGATCATGAGGTTGAAGATCGTCGCGCGATCCGAGACCCGGATCTCACGCGGACTCGACATGGTGGAGAGGATCTCCTCGGCGAAGTAGAACGAGTTGTTCGCGCCCTGGTCGAACGTGAGGCGCGGCAGTCCTTCGAGGTCGTCGAGGGTCACCAGTTCGTGGGCGGCGAGCGGGTTGCTGCGCGAGATGAAGATGTGCGGCTCGGCGAGGAACAGCGGATGGAACGTCAGCCCCGAGTCCCGCAGCAGCCGGTCGATCACCTTACGGTTGAAGTCATTGCGATAGAGGATGCCGATCTCGCTGCGCAGCGTACGGACGTCTTCGATGATGTCCCACGTCCGGGTCTCGCGGAGCGAGAACTCGTACTCGGCAGCGGGCGAGGCGTTGACCATCCGTACGAACGCGTCGACAGCGAACGAATAGTGCTGCGCCGACACCCCCAACAGGCGCCGCGCCGGAGGCCGCCCAAGGTACCGCTGTTCGAGGAGCGCCACCTGTTCCACGACCTGGCGGGCGTAGCCGAGGAACTCGGTGCCGTCGACAGTCAGGGTGACCCCACGCGCGGAGCGCACGAGCAGCGCACGACCCACACGGGCCTCCAGGTCTTTCATCGCCGCCGACATGGTCGGCTGGGCGACGTAGAGCACGTCCGCGGCCCCCGAAATCGACCCCTCGGCGGCCACTTCGATGAAGTAGCGAAGTTGTTGCAGCGTCAGGCCACTCGACCCTTGCGATGCAGACCCTCTGGACATAGGCAGACTCTATATCAGCGCATAGTCAGGTCTGGTTACCCGATATCTGCGTATCGACCGCACGATGGAGGCACCTCTTCCGACGGCCGGACTCGGCCCCGCACCCACCGGATGGCCACCATGGCGAGCGCGTTCACGTTCAGCATCACCACCACCCCCTTCGACGAGCACTACATGCCGTCCGAAGGATCGCGACTCACCACGAACTTCGCGAATCTGGCGCGAGGTGAACATCGGCAGGACAATCTACGGAAGACCCTCGCGATGATCGACCGCCGGTTCAATGACCTCGCGCGGTGGGACAACCCCACCGGCGACCGCTACCGCGTGGAGCTCGACATCGTGTCGGTGCAGGTCGACGTCACCGAGTCCCCCGCGTCACGGCCGTTCCCCCTTCTCGAAGTCCTCGACACGCGGATCGTCGATAGCCGCACCGGAGCGCTCCATCACGGCATCGTCGGGAACAACTTCTCGTCGTATGTGCGCGACTTCGACTTCAGCGTCGTGCTCCCTTCTCTGAGCGACGGCACGACACCCCCGTCCATCCCCGACGACTTCGGCGCCCTCCACGGCAAGCTGTACCGACACTTCGTCTCCTCAGCTGTCTATCGCGAACGATTCGCGAAGGCGCCGGTGATCTGCATCAGCGTCTCGACGAGCAAGACCTACCACCGCAGCGACAACCGGCATCCGGTTCTCGGTGTCGAGTACCGGCAAGACGACCCGTCTCTCACGGACGCGTACTTCGCCCGTATGGGACTGAAGGTGCGCTATTTCATGCCGGAGGGCAGCGTGGCACCCCTGGCGTTCTACTTCTGTGGCGACCTACTCAATGACTATTCGAACCTCGAACTGATCAGCACGATCAGCACGATGGAGACGTTCCAGAAGATCTACCGGCCCGAGATCTACAACGCGAACTCGACCGCCTCGGCCGTCTACCGCCCGAGCCTCGAGTCGCAGGACTTCTCCCGCACGCAGATCGACTACGACCGGGCGGAGCGCAGCCGGCTGGCCGTCACACAGGGCACCTACGCCGAGGAGCATTTCATCGCACCCCACCGTGACCTCCTGCGGCGCTGGGCCTCCGACTATCCGGCGCAAGCCGCATGAGAGGCGCAGATTCGCCCGTGCACACGCTGTTGCCGACGGCGATCGTCGGCAGCCTGCCGAAGCCGTCCTGGCTCGCCGAGCCCGAGAAGCTCTGGTCTGAGTGGAAGCTCGACGGCGCCGACCTGACCGAGGGCACCCGGGACGCCCTGCGCATCGCCGTCCATGAACAGGTGCGCCGCGGGATCGACATCGTCAGCGACGGAGAGCAGACGCGTCAGCACTTCGTGACGACGTTCATCGAACACCTGAGCGGCGTCGACTTCGAGAGGCGCCAGACGGTCCGCATCCGCGATCGGTACGACGCGAGCGTGCCGAGCGTCGTGGGCGCGGTGGAGCGCCCGCGGGCGGTTTTCGTCGAGGATGCCGCGTGCCTGCGCGCCGCGACCGATCGCCCGATCAAGTGGGCGCTGCCGGGACCCATGACGATGGTGGACACGCTCTACGACGCCCACTACAAGAGCCGGGAGAGGCTCGCGTGGGAGTTCGCGGCAATCCTCAACCAGGAGGCGCGGGAGCTCGAAGCGGCCGGGGTCGACGTCATCCAGTTCGATGAACCGGCGTTCAACGTGTTCTTCGACGAGGTCAAGGACTGGGGTGTCGCGGCGCTCGAGCGCGCAACCGAGGGGCTGCACGTCGAGACCGCCGTGCACATCTGCTACGGCTACGGCATCGCGGCGAACAACGAGTGGAAGGCGACACTCGGGTCGCAGTGGCGACAGTACGAAGAGTCGTTTCCGCTGTTGCAACAGTCGACGATCGACATCATTTCACTCGAGTCGCACCACTCGCATGTGCCGCTGGACCTCATCGAACTCGTCCGCGGCAAGAAGGTCATGATCGGTGCCATCGATGTGGCGGACCCATCGATCGAGACGCCCGACGAGGTCGCCGATACCCTGCGGCGAGCGCTCCACTTCGTCGATGCCGACAAACTCATCCCGAGCACGAACTGCGGCATGGCGCCGTTCCCCCGTGACGTGGCTCTGGCCAAGCTCAGCTCCTTGACCGCGGGGGCGGCGATCGTGCGCGACGAGGTGACAGACCGTGACATCTGATCAGCGGATGTCGGCCCCGCGCGTCGACCTCGAACCCTCGGCGCCTGGTTTCTCGTCGTCCCTGTCGCCCGACGACTTCAAGGCGCTGTTCCGCGGACACCCCGGGGGTGTCGCAGTGGTCACCGCCGACGCCGGCGACGGTCCCGTCGCCTTGACCGCCACGTCGGTGGCGTCGGTGAGCGCCGAACCCCCGCTTCTGGTGTTCTCGGTATCGGCGCTGTCTTCGACATCCGAGGCGTTCTCACGCGCCGACACGGTCGTGGTGCACCTGCTCGATGCGCATGATCTCGAGGTGGCGAAGCTCGGCGCGACGCGCGGTGTCGATCGCTTCGCCGAGACCCACCGCTGGTCGCGCCTGGTGACCGGTGAGCCGGTGTTCCGTGACGTGCGCGCGTGGGTGCGCTGCGCCGTCGTCAATCGGATGGATGCCGGTACCGCATCGGTCATCGCCGCCCACGCCCTGCAGTCGCACATCGCCCGTGACGCCGAACCGGGTGCCGGCGGAGACGGCCTGGTCTACCACAACCGTGCGTGGCACCGGCTGGGCGATCACTCACGCGTCGAAGGCTGACCGGCCCCGCAGCGGCTGCGCATCGGTTCGAGGCCGCCGCGCGCGACCGGGGCGCCTCGCCTCAGTGCGAGCTGCCCACTCGCGCCTGCACGGCTTGCTTGACCGCGAGGAAATCGTCCTTCTTGCGCGCGATCCACTCGAGCACCGTGAGGCCCGCCGCCAGGACGTCCTCGGCGAGTTCGCCGGGGTCGGTGAACTTGTGGCTGGCGTTGCCGACCAGACCGCCCTCGAGCGCGAGGCGGTCCAGGAGGTCGAGCTTGAGGACCTTCGTTCCCTCGGTGAAGCTGACCTCGTCGAGGTCGACCCACACCGTGTTCGGTCGCGTCGTCGACTCGAACGCGTAGCGCTTGTTCGTCAGATCGAGCACGACCTGCCAGATCGTCTGAGACGCGTCGGGCTTGCCGGGCTCAGGGGTGCGGAACGGCTGCGCGGCGTTGCGAATGATGCTGAACATGGCCGACATGGCCTCGATCTGCGTCGTCGGCTTCACCTGACGGGCGACGTAGTAGGACGCGCGCGCGAAGCGATCGCTGGCCAGCGTCGAGCCGGGCAGATGCTCGTCGCCGCCGAGCCCTTCGACCTTCTTGACGAGTTCGAGCTGCTTGTCATACGTCGGAGAATTCGTCATCACGAGGTAGTCGCGGCTGTGGTAGACCGTCGGCTTGCCGTCGGTGTACTCGATGATCGCCGAATCGCCACTGGCATCGTTGATCGCGAGATGCAGCGTCGGGACGAGGTGGCCCGTTGGATCGAACAGCTGCGCGATCTGCACCTGCGACTCGGTCGTCCAGGCGACGGCCTCAGCGACGGTGGCGAAGTTGTCGAGGTAATACTGCAGCCACACGGCCTGGCTCAACTGCACGGCGTCCTCATCCGGCTTGCCGTAGTCGGACTCGGCAAGCCACAGGACGTGCCCCGCGAATCCCGCTTCGTTCATACCGTCGGTTGCAATCAGGTCGAACGCCGTCGCGACGATGCTGCCGTACTTCGCTTTCCAGGTGAGGGCGCCGTTCGCGCCGTCGTTGCGCTCGATGCCTCGGGGAAGCTTCCAGAGGTTGGTGAGAAGATCCATGTGGAAGTCCATGTTCCGCCCGACGATGACCGATCCGTTGGCGTCCGGCCACATCACTCGTGTGCACATGCGCAGTTCTCCTGTCTTCGCGGTCTTGACCCAGCGCCCGCTGCGCTGCTGATCGGGCGTCCCTCTTCGAGGGACGGGCGCCGACAAGACTCTTGGTCGGAACCTACGAACCGATGCTTCCGCGAGATGCCGGCTCCGGGCGACGCTCGGCGCCGGTCTTCACCCGCCTGATCACCCGGCTGTTCACCCGGGCTCGGCGCGCAACCCCTGGCGAGGAATGGTCGGCCGGCGTAGCGTGCGGGTCATGACCGAGCATCAACCTCCCGCGACCTACGACGATCTGCGCGCGGTGTATGTGAACTGCACCCTGAAGCGCAGTCCGGAACGCAGCCACACCCAGGGCCTGATCGACCGCAGTGTCGCACTCATGAGGTCGCAGGGCGTCTCGGTGTCCGAAATCCGCTTCGTCGATCACGAGGTCGCGACCGGCGTGTACCCCGACATGCGCGAACACGGGTGGCAGACCGATGCCTGGCCGACGGACATCTGGCCGCTCATCGAGGCAGCCGACATCCTCGTGATCGGCGGGCCGATCTGGTTGGGCGACAACTCGTCGATCACCCGAAAGCTCATCGAACGGCTCTACGGCATGAGCGGCCTGCTCAACGACAAGGGCCAATACGTGTACTACGGCAAGGTCGGCGGGGCGTTGCTCACCGGCAACGAAGACGGCGTCAAGCACTCCGCGATGTCGATCCTCTACAGCCTCCAGCACATCGGATACACGGTGCCGCCCGCGGCGGATGCGGGATGGCTCGGCGAAATCGGCCCCGGACCGAGCTATCTCGACCCCGGCTCGGGTGGGCCGGAGAACGACTTCACCAACCGCAACACGACCTTCATGACCTGGAACCTGCTGCATCTCGCTCGCTTACTGAAGGATGCCGGCGGGCTTCCGGCTTACGGCAACGTCAGTCCCGAGTGGAAAGAAGGCGAGCACTTCGGGTTCGACGCGAACCCCGAGTACCGGTAGTCGTTCGCGTTCCGCCGCGACCCCCGCTGCTCGCTAGGGTCGAGGCATGAAGAAGTGGCTGCTGCTCGCGGGAGCGATCCTGAGCGAAGTGACCGGCTCGTTATCGCTCAAAGCGGCCGTCGAGCAGCCGGGCTGGTACGCGTTGTGCGTCGCCGGATTCGTGACCGCGTTCGTCTTTCTCTCACTCACTCTGCGCGCCGGCATGCCGCTCGGCGTCGCCTATGGCGTGTGGGGGGCTGCAGGCGTCGCGTTGACCGCCCTGTTCGCCGCTTTGCTGTTCGGCGAACCGCTCACGCCGCTCATGCTCGGCGGCATCGTCCTCATCGTCCTCGGCGTGCTGACCATCGAGCTCGGCTCGCAGCGGGCCCACAAGAACCGAGAGGCGCACTGATGGCCTGGCTGTTCCTGATCGGCGCGATCGTCTTCGAAGTCGCCGGCACCCTGTCGTTGCGCATGGCCACGCACGGCAAGAAGATCTGGCTCGTCGCTGTCGCCATCGGCTACCTCGCCGCGTTCGCCCTGCTCGCGCTCACACTGAGCTCGGGAATGGGCATCGGGGTCGCCTACGGCATCTGGGCCGCCACCGGCGTCGCGCTCACCGCGGTCCTCAGCAAGCTCCTCTTCGACGAGCCCCTCACCTGGCTCATGGCAGCGGGCATCGCCCTGATCGTCGGTGGCGTGCTCCTGGTCGAACTCGGCGCCGTGCACTGAGCTCGTCGTCGGATGCGGGAGGCCCCGGCATCCGTCATCGGCACCCGTCGGCCCAACTAGACTTGGCCCGTCCGGCATCCCCGATCCCAGGAGTGCAGCCGCGTGACCACCCCCATCGCCGATACCGTCGAGAACGCCGCTGCGACCCCCGAGAAGGATCAGCCCTACGGCGCCCTCGGGCTCAAGGACGACGAGTACGCACAGATCCGCGAGATCCTCGGCCGCCGCCCCACCTCGGGCGAGCTGGCGATGTACTCCGTGATGTGGAGCGAGCATTGCTCGTACAAGTCGTCGAAGATCTACCTGCGTCAGTTCGGCCAGAAGGTCTCGGACGAGATGCGCGAGCGTCTCATGGTGGGAATCGGCCAGAACGCCGGCGTCGTCGACATCGGAGAGGGCTGGGCTGTGACCTTCAAGGTCGAGTCGCACAACCATCCGAGCTACATCGAGCCGTTCCAGGGTGCGGCGACGGGCGTCGGCGGAATCGTCCGTGACATCATCTCGATGGGGGCCCGCCCGGTCGCCGTCATGGACCAGTTGCGCTTCGGAGCAATCGACAACCCCGACACGGCCCGCGTCGTGCACGGTGTGGTGTCGGGCATCTCGTCCTACGGCAACTGTCTCGGCCTGCCCAACATCGGCGGCGAAACCGTCTTCGACGCGGTCTACCAGGGCAACCCGCTGGTCAACGCGCTCGCCGTCGGAGTCATGCGGCACGAAGACATCAAGCTCGCCAACGCGTCGGGCGTCGGCAACAAGGTCGTGCTGTTCGGTGCCCGCACCGGCGGCGACGGAATCGGCGGCGCGTCGATCCTCGCCTCCGACACGTTCGCCGACGGCGGCCCGACCAAGCGCCCGGCGGTGCAGGTGGGCGACCCGTTCGCCGAGAAGGTGCTCATCGAGTGCTGTCTCGAGCTGTACCGGGGCGAGCTCGTCGAGGCCATCCAAGATCTCGGCGCCGCGGGAATCTCGTGCGCGACGTCCGAACTGGCCGCCAACGGCGGCTCGGGCATGACCGTCGACCTCGAGAACGTCCTGCTCCGCGACCCGACGCTCACGCCCGAAGAGATCCTGATGAGCGAGAGCCAGGAACGCATGATGGCGATCGTCGCGCCCGAGAAGCTCGACGCCTTCCTCGCCGTCACCGGCAAGTGGGATGTCGAGACGTCGGTACTCGGCGAGGTGACCGGCGACGGTCGTCTGCAGATCTTCTGGCACGGCGAGGAGATCGTCAACGTCGACCCGTCGACGGTCGCCGTCGACGGTCCCGTGTACGAGCGTCCCGTCGTCTACCCCACATGGATCGATGCGCTCCGTGACGACTCGGCGGCAGCACTTCCCCGCTCGAGCGACCCCGAGACCCTCCGCGCCCAGTTCACGCAGCTCGTCGCGAGCCCGAATCTCGCCGATACGTCGTGGGTGACCAACCAATACGACTACTTCGTGCTCGGCAACACCGCCCTGTCTTTCCCCGACGACGCCGGCATGATCCGCGTCGACGAGGAGTCCGGCCTCGGATTCTCGATCGCCACCGACTGCAACGGCAGGTTCTGCCAGCTCGACCCCTACGAGGGGGCCAAGCTCGCTCTCGCCGAGGCATATCGCAACGTCGCCGTGACCGGCGCGGTGCCCGCAGCCGTCACCGACTGCCTCAACTTCGGCAGCCCCGAGAACCCTGAGGTCATGTGGCAGTTCTCGCGCGCCGTCGAAGGGTTGTCGGACGGATGCCTCGAACTCGGCATCCCCGTCACCGGGGGCAACGTCTCGTTCTACAACCAGACCGGCGACCAGCCGATCTACCCGACTCCCGTGGTCGGCGTGCTCGGCATCATCGACGACGTCGCACGGCGCATCCCGTCCGGCTGGCAGGACGCCGGCGAGAACATCTACCTGCTCGGCGTCACGTCGACCGAGCTGAGCGGTTCGCAGTGGGCGGGCACCGTCCACGGACACCTCGGCGGTCGACCGCCGGCCGTAGACCTCGCGCAAGAGAAGCGCCTCGCACAGTTGCTCCACGCCGCCGGGGTACAGCAGCTGGTGTCCAGCGCCCACGACCTCTCGGGCGGCGGACTCGCACAAGCACTCGCAGAGGGCGTCATGCGCTTCGGCGTCGGCGCCCGCGTATGGCTCGACGAGATCCGCGAGCGCGACGGCGTGGATGCTGCGACCGCGCTCTTCTCGGAGTCGAGCGGTCGCGTGATCGTGACCGTCCCGCGCGAGGAAGACGTCAAGTTCCGGGGGCTGTGCGAGGGCCGCGGATACCCGGTGCTGCGCATCGGTGTGACCGACGACGGCGACGCCGCGCTCGAAGTGCAGGATGTGTTCACGGTTCCCGTCGCCGAGTTGCGCGGCCTGTCGGGCCAGACGCTCCCCGCGGCCTTCGGCGACATCATCGCCGAGCCCGTCACACCGGAAGGCGTCTGACGCGAGTCGGATGCCACGCCCGACCCGACTCCCGGTTTCTCACGTCGCCCCAGCGCCCGCGGTCGTCGCCGTCGTGGAAAGGGCCCCTAGCGGGGTCGCCGGACGGAAGACCACGGCACGCTGCAGGGTGTAACTCGTGACGAAGAGCACGCCTTCGGTGATCACCTTCGCAAGGAGGAGAGGCATGCCCGCCAGGGTCAGCGCCTCCATCCACACGATGTTCGATGCGAGGAGCAGCGCCGCCAACAGCGCATAGCGTGCCACCTCTCGTAGGCGTCCGGGTCCGCGGTGTCGAAAGACGACCCGCCGGTTGACGACGAAATTCACAGAAGCACTGATCACTCGGGCAGTGACGATCGAGAACACCAGCGATCCGGTGGCGGCGGACAGAACGAGAAGGAGGACGGTGTCGAGTGCGAACGCGATGAGGGACGATGCGGCGAACAGCACGAGTGGCCACATGACGCGGACCGAGTCGACGAGCGGCCGAAAATGGCTCGACGCGTTCTGCTCCAGGTACACCGTCTCGATGGGGACCTCCCTCACGGTCACACCCCCGCCGCGGCTGCGCAGCAGCATGTTCTGCTCGTACTCGAATCGGTCGCCCGGCAACGACACAGCCCACGGAAGAAGCGCCGCCGGAATGCCGCGCAGGCCCGTCTGGGTATCTGCCGGAGCCCACCCGGCGGTCAGGCGGAAGATCGTGCGCGAGATCGAATTACCCACGCGGCTGCGAAGAGGCACCTCCCCGACGAAGTCACGGCATCCGAGGATGAGCGTTGTCGCGTCGTCACGGAGTGCCCGGGCAATTCGAAGGATGTCCTCGGGGTGATGTTGCCCGTCGGCATCGGCGGTGACGACATCGACGCCCGGTTCCCGTTGACCGATCTCGACCAAACCGGCCTTGAGGGCAACACCTTTACCGCGGTTCGTGGCGAATCGGATGACGCGGGCACCGAGTTCGGCGGCCGTCGCGAACACGTCGTCGTACTCGGGCCCGCTTCCGTCGTCGACGACCAGGACTCTGAGATCGGCATCCGCCGACTGAAGTGCGTCGATCAGCTCGGGCAGGCGTGGCCCGGGTTCCAGCGCGGGGATGAGCACGAACATGTCGATCACCCCGCGAGGTAGAGGATGTCGCTGGTGGCGCGCTCGCCACCGTTGGAAGGACTGTTGAGGAGGTCCCCGGCGAAGTACATCGTCGAGGAGCCCCCACCATCGAGGTTGTAGGCGGTGGTGACGCCGAGGTCGACGAAGATGTCGGCGAGCTCCGTGAGGGTGACGCCCTCGCTGTATCCCGGTTGCCTACCGTCGACGACGACGAAGACCACGTGGTTGTCGTCGATGACGCCGACGGCAGTCCGAGGCTGATCACCCTGGATGGAGTGATTTCCGAAGTTGGTGTCGACCTCGATGTCTTCGATCCCGTCGATGACCTCGCCGTCTTCGACGATCGCCGGTCCGAAGCTGAGTGTGTTCCAGGCGCCGGCCGCGAGGAGGTCATCGGCGGTCGTCGTGGTTTCGTCGTAGACATCAACGCTGCCATCGGTGAAGAAGACCAGCCCGGTGCGAGCCGGCTCGTCCCGATAGACAACGCCGTTCCTGATCACGATGCCGGTGTCGCGGAAGCCGTAATAGTCGCCGTTGATCGCGAAGACGGCATCATTGTCTTCTGCGATCGAGCTCGTCAGTTCGGTGATGTTCTCGCCGAACTGGTTGTGGGCGAACGCACTGCGCAACGCCGTTGCATCGGTGAGCACCACGTCGGCGACAAACGCCGTGACGGTCGATTCGACCGATCCTGTGACGACCTTCGTGATCTCCACCGTCGCCCGCCCGTCCGTGTAGGACGTTTCGGTGAGAACGGCATCCCCCGGATCTGTCGCGCCGTCGGTCTCCCCGACCGTGGTCGGAGAGTTCTCGGCTTCGTACGCGGCGACGTCGTCGATCTGAACGTGGGCGATCACATAACGGTCGGCAGCCCAGGCGGCCGCGCTGGAGAGTGTCAATACCGTCGCGACCGCCGAGGCGATGATCACGGTGCGGCGGCGGGGTCGGCGGCGGGTCGGGCGTTCCATGCTCTCAGTGATATTCACCCGTGCTGTCCGTTGCCCTGCCATCAGCTGGAGCGCTCCTATGCGATGCTGTGCGAGCTCTATGTCGAGGTGCACGACGACATATCGACCGAGCGCGGCTCGTCTAGGCTTGCTCTCATGAGCGACGAGGAAGAGTACGGCGTCTACAGCGAGACGCGGCAGCGGCGGATCAGGGTCGTGGCGTGGGTCGTCATCGTGTCGCTCATCCTCGTCGGTGGAGGGGCCACGGTCTTCGCACTGCTCTTCGGCTGATGCGATGACTGCGCCCACGTCCTTCGTCGGGTTGCCGGTTAGCATCGAGTCGTGGAGCCTCTGCTCGCGTTCCTCGTGGACTTCTGGTGGATCGCTCCGGCGACCGCCGGCGCCGGAGCGGTGGGATACAGCGCCGTGACCGCGCGATCGCGGCGTGCGCGACGGATCGAACTCGATGCCGCCCGGCACGAAGAGCTCATCGCACGCAAGGCCGTTCTCGCGGCGCGCGCCGATGTACGGGGGGCCCAAGCGGCCGTGCAGGCCGCGCAGGCGCAACATGGCCGCTTCGCTCTGGGCGCGCCTGCGGTCGTCGCGGCCAAGCAACACCTCCAGCGCGCGAAGCAGTCCCTCCGCAGTTCGCAACTCGCGGTGCGCGCCGCCCGCACGCGGGTCAAGGCGGTGCAGGCGCGACTCGCTCTCGGGACGTCGTCCGAACCTCTGCCGATCGAGACGCTCATGGCCCGCCATGACGCCGTGACCGCCGGGTGGCTCGACTACGAGACGGATGCCGCGAAAGCGCTCGTGTTCACGCAGATGAGCGACGCACGGCATCCGACGACGTTCGCGTTCCTTCAGGCGCACGCCGAAGCGGCTCGATTGCGCCCGGCATCGGTGAAGGCCAAGGTCACCCCCGAGCAGTTCGTCGCTTACCGAGATGCCGTTGCGGCAGCCGAAGGCGCTTTCGCCGAGGCGGAACGGTCGGCTCGTTCGGCAGCCGAAGCCGACGCCAAGCGCGCGCACCGTGAGGTCCGCTCTCCGTTGCCGCCGCGGCCACCCCGCGGCGAGGTACCACCCCCGGCACCCGCACCACCGCCCAGGTCCGCCGAGCTCGACGCGGGGGTCTGGCCCGTGCCGGGCCGCACGAGGGGCACCGGGTCGGGCCCGACGGCACGCTGAATCCGCTGAGTACGCTGACGGTATGGAGACGTTCGCCCAACTCTGGCAGGGCTATTGGTGGCTGGTGTTCCCCTTGGGCGCGTTCGCCGTCGCCATCGTCGGCAAAGCGGGCCGGTCGTGGGAGCGCGCGTCGAAGCGTCGGCACCAGTATCGTCTCGAGAGGATGCGGACCGAGCGCGAGCTGAGGGCGGCGGCCCCTCCGGCATCCGCCGTCACCGTCGACTCCGCCGCGGCGCAGGAGTCGCAGGCGACCCAGTTGGCGAAGCTGTTCGCCACGCATGATGCGGTGACCGCGCGGTGGCTCGACTACGAACTCGACGTCGCGAAGCTCATCGCGTATCCGGCCATGAGTGACGGACGCCAGCCCCTCACGGCGGCGTTCCTTCGCGCGCAGCGCGTGGCCGACGGATTGCGTCCGGCATCCCCGAAGGCACGCCTCACCCCCGAGCAGCTGAGCGAGTACCGCAACGCCGTCGTCGACTACGAGGTCGCCTTCGACGTGGCCGAGCGCGATGCCCGACGCGTCAAGGACTCAGCCTTCAGCGACGGCGAGCGCAAACGTCTGGACACCGCCAAGCGGTTGATGTCCGTCGCCGTCGACCAGGCGGCGACGCCCGCCGAACGACAGGTGGCCTACCGCCGGGTCCGGGAAGAACTCGACGGCCTCATCGCCCTCTCCGACGACGCGATCAATGTTCTCGAGACGAAGGTCGCGCTCGAGCTCTCGACGGGGCGCACCACGCCTGCGCCCGAGCACCATCCCGAATCGCGCGACGACGGTCCTGGACACCCCGCCGACGGAGGCGCACCACGCGGCGACACGAAGAAGCCGGTGCCTCCAGGGGATCACGCCCCCGGAAGCACCGGCTCGGTTCCGCCGCGACCCTGACGGATCACGACGGCGTCGATCACTCGACGATGATCGTGCTGAACGCCTCGGGGTTCGCTTCGATCCACGCGGTGACGGCCTCGGCCTCGCGGCCCTCGCCGTACTCGTTCACGACCATGTCCTCGAGCGAGGCGTAGTCGGCGTCGCTGAGCTGGATGCCCGCGATGAGTTCGGCGGCCTCGGCGCAACGGTCGGCGAAGCCGGCCGTGCCGAGGAAGTGCAGGGCCTCGGGCTCGCCCATGGCGCCCATCGGGTCCTCGAGGTGCTTCAGACCGTAGGCGGCGTTGGCCCAGAAGGGACGCCACGACGTGACGACGATGTCCTCCTGCGCGTCGACGGCGTTGCCGAGCTCGGTGAGCATGGCAGCGGTCGACGAGGTGATGAGCTCGTACTCGCCATCCAGACCGTACTCGGGCATCGCCGTGTCCTGAGTCTGTGCGGTCAGGCCGGCGCCGGGCTCGATGCCGACGATGCGGCCGCCGAAGCGGTCGGCGTTGCCGGCGAGTTCGTCGATCGAGGTGATGTCGACGTACTCCGGCACCGCGAGGGTGAGCGACGCGTTCTCGTAGTACGCGCCGAGGTCCTCGATGCCGTCACCGAACTGCTCCATGTAGGACGCGTGGGTGAGCTCGGGCCATGCCGACGGGTAGATGTCGACGTCGCCCTGCGAAAGGCCGGTGTACAGGGGGCCCGCCTCGGTCAGCGTCTCCATCTCGACCGTGTAGCCGAGCTTGGTGAGCTGGTTGTCCAGCAGGTACGCGGTGCTCAGGCCGTCGGTCCACGAGGGGAGGAAGCCGAGCGTGATCGTGTCGCAGGACTCCATCGAGCCGCCCGCGTCGGTGTCACCGCTGTTGTCGTCGGAACCGCCGGCGCAGCCGGCGAGGGTCAGGGTGGCAGCAGCGCCGAGCGCGAGTGCTGCGGTGAGGTGTCGCTTGTTCATGACATAGTCCTTCACGTATATCGTCGTTCGTTTCGTTTCTTCTCTTGGTGTGGAGCGGCACGAGGGCACGCTCCGTCAGCCGCTGGTCAGCGGCTTCCGGCGGGCTGAAGTGCCTCCTCGCCCGCCTGGTCTGATGCGGATGCCGGAGCATCCGAGGTGCCGCGGCGCGCTGCGCGTCGGCGGGACATGATCCCCAACAGCGACGAGCGGTGGTCGGCGGGGTTTCCGAGTGCGGCGGTCACGCGGTCGAGGTACACGGCGATGACGACGACGGCGAGACCCGCCTCGACGCCGATACCCAAACGTGCGGACGATACCGACTGCACCACGATCTTTCCGAGGCCGTCGGCGCCGACGATGCCGGCGAGCACCGCCATCGACAGCGCGAGCATGATGACCTGGTTGACACCGGCCATGATGGTCGGCATCGCGAGCGGCAATTGGATGCCGCGAAGGATCTGGCCCTTCGTAGCACCGAACGCCTGACCGGCCTCAACAGTCTCGGAGTCGACTCCGCGGATGCCGAGCTCGGTCAGACGGACACCCGGGGGCAGCGCGAAGATGACCGTCGCCACGACACCCGGCACGACGCCGATGCTGAAGAACGTGATCGCGGGGATCAGGTAGACGAATCCGGGCATCGTCTGCATGAAGTCGAGCACGGGCTTGAGGATCGCGCGGACCGTGTCGTTGCGGGCGGACCAGATTCCGAGCGGGATCGCGATGATGAGCGCGACGATGGTCGCCACGAGCACCAGCGAAAGGGTCTGCATGGTCGCGACCCAGAGGTCCATGGCCACGACGAGCAAGAAGGCGAGTGCCGTACCGAGCGCCATCTGCCATGAGCGAAGGAGCCAGCCGATGAGCGCGAAGATCGCGATGAGGATGAGCACCGGCACGGCCAAGAGCACGTCGGTCAGACCCTCGACCGACCACTTGACGACGACCGTGATGATCTCGAACAGAGCAGTCAGATTGTCGCGGAGCCAGTCGACCGCATTCTCGACCCACTCGCCGACAGGAAGCGTGAAACCGTCCATCAGCGCACCTCCTCCGTTCCGGCGGCCGGCTCTTGAGCGAGCACCGCATCGATCTCGGTGCTGGACAGCGGCAGCACGGGCAAGCTGATCTCTCCCGTCGCTCCGGGTCCGGGGCCGAGGGCAGCCAGGAGCATGACACGCGGGATGACACCCTTGAGGTGGCCTTCGTCATCGACGACGGTCAGCGGCAGAGGCGATTCGACCGACGGGACGAAGAGGTTCATGAGGATTTCGTCTTCGGCCACGGTCTGCGGAGCGCGTGAGATGACGGATGCGATCGACTTCTCACCCTTGCGGACCAGCTTGATCGCGTCGCGATCGCTGATGACGCCGAGCAGCTTCCGATCCCGTCCGACGACGTACGCGGCCGAGAGGTTCGCGTCGCGCATCTCTTTCAGCGCCGTGCGCGGGCCGGCGTTCTCGGAGACGACGGGCCGCGGACGCTCCATGACGTTCGCCGCGGTAAGCACGCGAGCACGGTCGACGTCCTGCACGAACTGCTCGACGTAGTCGTTGGCGGGGTCGGTGAGGATGTCTTCGGGCGACCCGATCTGCACGATCCGCCCGTCTCGCATGACGGCGATGCGATCACCGAGGAACATCGCCTCGTTCAGGTCGTGCGTGATGAACACGATCGTCTTCTGGAGCTTCTGCTGCAGTTCGAGCAACTGTTCCTGCATCTCGCGACGGATGAGCGGGTCGAGGGCGCTGAACGCCTCGTCCATCAGGAGCACGTCGGGGTCGGCGGCGAGCGCACGGGCGATGCCCACGCGCTGCTGCATTCCGCCCGAGAGTGCCGAGGGGAGCTTGTCGCCCCATCCTTCGAGGCCCACCAGAGCGAGGATCTCCTCGGCCTTGGCGAGGCGCTCGGTCTTGCCGACTCCGCGAAGCTCGAGGGGATAGGCCACGTTGTCTGCCACCGACCGGTGCGGCAGGAGCGCGAAGTGCTGGAACACCATCGACACCCGATCGCGCCGCAACTCGCGAAGCTTGTTCGGCGTCGTGTCGGTAACCGACTCGCCACCGATCTTCACCGACCCGGAGGTGGTGTCGTGCAGCCCGTTGAGCATACGGATGATCGTGGACTTTCCTGATCCCGAGAGGCCCATGATGACGAAGATCTCGCCGGGGGCGACGGTGAAGCTCGCGTCGATGACGGCAGCCGTACCGGCATCCTTCACCTGGTCGCGCGTCTCACCCGCTTCCAGGCGTCGAACGGCTTCCTTCGGGTTTCGGCCGAAGACTTTGTAGAGGTGTTCCGCCTGGACGGCAGGCATCGCATCTGTTGATGTGGTCACTTGGTTGGCCTCGGCCGCGGAAATCGCGGCATCGGTTACGCCCTGGTGACGATCCTGTTGGGGTGTGTCGAACACCCAGCGGCGACACACGTCGGGTCCGTCGCCTGGACCGCCGACCATACGTCCCCCGCCGCGCCGAAAGCGCAGGCAGCGGTCGCGGACTGGTCGTGCTGGGCCCCAAGGCCCGACTTCTCACGGTATCCAGTACGCACTCGACGTCGCAAATTACGAAGAAGGACTTGACAGGATCGTGATACGGCATCATGGTTAGTTAGTGAAGTAGGTAACCGACAGAGTAGGGGACATGGGATGGACGAAGGAAGAGCGCTCTTTCTCCAGATCGCCGAGAGCATCGAAGACGCGATCGTCGACGGTTCGCTGAGCGAAGAGGGCCAGGCGCCCTCGACGAACGAGCTCGCTTCTTTCCACCGGATCAACCCTGCGACCGCGGCGAAGGGGATCTCGTTGCTCGTGGACAAGGGACTGCTCTACAAGCGCCGCGGCATCGGCATGTTCGTCGCCGCCGGTGCACGCGAGCTGCTCCTGGCAGAGCGGCGCGCCGAGTTCGCCGCCCGCTACATCGACCCCTTGCTCGCTGAAGCCCGGGCCCTCGGGCTCAGCCCCGACGACCTCGCCCGACTGTTGCGCGAACGTGCCGCGCAGTCGGACACCACAACCATTACGGAAGGACCCGCACGATGACCGATGTGATCGAGGTGAAGCACCTCACCAAGCGCTACCGCGACACCCTCGCCCTCGATGACGTGAGCTTCACCGTCAAGGAGAACGCCATCTACGGACTGCTCGGACGCAACGGCGCCGGCAAGACGACCGCGATGTCGATCCTCACGGCCCAGAACTTCGCCACGTCCGGGCAGGTTCGTGTTTTCGGTGAAAACCCCTATGAGAACGCACATGTGCTGCAACGCGTGTGCTTCGTTCGTGAGAGCCAGCGCTATCCCGACGACGCAACCCCGCGACACGCCTTCAAGATGGCCCGGTTGTTCTATCCGAATTGGGACCAAGACCTGTGCGAACAGCTGATCGGCGATTTTCGCCTCCCGCTGAAGAAGACGATCAAGAAGCTCTCACGCGGCCAACTCTCCGCGGTCGGCGTGATCATCGGACTCGCAGCACGCGCAGAGATCACCTTCTTCGACGAGCCGTACCTGGGTCTGGATGCCGTTGCCCGTCAGATCTTCTACGACCGACTCATCGAGGACTACGCGAAGCACCCGCGCACCGTCAT
This sequence comes from Microbacterium koreense, assembly GCF_042677105.1. Lineage (NCBI taxonomy): Bacteria > Bacillati > Actinomycetota > Actinomycetes > Micrococcales > Microbacteriaceae > Microbacterium > Microbacterium koreense. Next base: position 632,913 of record NZ_JBHTIM010000001.1, on the reverse strand, counting down.
CCTCTCGAGCCACCTCATCGACGAAGTGTCGAACCTGCTGGAGCGGGTCATCGTCATCGACGAGGGTCGCATCCTGATGGACGAAGAGACGGATGCCGTGCGCGACCGCGCGGCGACGATCGTCGGCGACAGCGACGCCGTCGAGGAGTTCGTGCGCGGACGCGAGATCCTCCACCGGGAGAGCCTCGGGCGCGTGACCTCCGTCACGGTGCTCGGCACGCTCAGCCACGACGATCGCAGCCGCCTGGCCGCTGCCGACCTCGACGTCGCTCCGGTGTCACTGCAGCAACTCATCGTGCGCCTGACCCAACAGTCACGCACCGGTACGAAGGAGGCCGTCCGATGAACCGCACACTCAACGTCATCCGGATGCAATTCGTCAACAAGCAGACCTACATCTGGGTCCCGCTGATCGTCCTCGGAGCATCGTTCCTGATCAGCCTCGCGATCTTCGCGATGATCCCCTACGACGGACCGAAGGCCGGCGGTGGCTCGCAGGCCCCGCTGTGGTACTTCCTCGTGGTCGGCGTCCAGTCGCTCACGCTCACGTTCCCGTTCTCGCAGGCGATGAGCGTGACGCGGCGCGAGTACTTCTTCGGCACACTCTTGACCGCCGCAGTCACCGCGCTCATGCTGGCGATCGTGTTCGTCCTCGGCGGTCTGGTGGAACAGGCCACCGACGGCTGGGGCATCAACGGCTACTTCTTCTACCTCGACTGGCTGTGGGAAGGCGGGCCGTGGGCGGCGCTGCTGGAGTACTTCGTCATCGCGATGCTGTTCTTCGTCATCGGGTTCGGCTCGGCGATGATCTACAAGCGGTTCGGCGGCGTGTGGCTGACGGTCGTGCTCGTCGGCGCGGGGCTGCTCCTGGTCGCAGCGATCTTCTTCATCTCACGATTCAACGCCTGGGGCGATGTCTTCGTGTGGCTCCAGGACGCCGGCGCGCTGGGCCTGATCGGCATCGGCGCGATCGCAGCGGCGGTCATCTCCGGGCTGTCCTTCGTCGGCCTGCGACGGGCGACACCCTGAGCCTGCGTCACCGGTGAAGCGGGGGTCGTCGTTCTCGCCACTGCGTGTCAGCGCAGGGGGACGGGAACGTCGATCCCCCCTTCTTCTGTGCGGCGGTCGCCCATCTGCACCAGCGCCGCAGAGGGGATGAAGCCCCCCGCGAACAGCGCCTGACCCTGGGCGAACGTCGGGGAGCGTTCGAGCATGTTCTGTGGAGCGAAGCCGAAGATCTCGCCCAGCTCGTCGAGATCTCGCGGCGAGCTCATCCTCATGAGCGCAAGATTGTCGCACTGCGACAGGGCGTTGGGGTGGACCTTCGACGGGCGCTGCGTCGACAGCAGAAGCCAGAGTCCGTACTTGCGCCCCTCTGCGGCAATCTGCACGATGCGCTCCGTCAGGCGTTGCTCGACCAGGGTGACGGGATCGGGGCGGCACAGGTTGTGGGCTTCGTCGATGACGATCAACCGACCCACCCGCTCCTCTCGGGTGTCCCAGAGATGGTCGAGCACCGCGAGTGCTGCCGCCCGCGACTCCGGCTGCGTCGGGAATCCGCCGAGGTCGACCACGGCCGCATCGGGGCGTTCGTCGATGTCGTCCGTGACCGACCGCCCGCCCCATGCCCACAAATCCCAATCGGCGACGCCCAGATTCTCGAAGCGCATCGCCAAGCGATGGCGGATCGCCGCATCCGAGGTCCTCAAGTGATGCACCAGGTGGCCTTGACCGATCAACGGAAGCTCCGCGGCGATGCCCAGCATCGCGTTGAACTCCTCCGCATCGTGGATCGGATCCAGTCCGGCGACGGCAGCCTGGGAACGCAGGGGCATGTCGAGCATGCGCGCCTTGAGCGGACGCTCGCCTCCGGGCCGGAAGATGCGGATGTCGCGATCACGGAGCGCGGCCGCGTCGCCCGCGTCGGCATCGGGTCTCAGTTGATCGAGCTTGACGAAGTCCGAGTTCGGATCGAGGACCACGATCGGCAGACGGGTGTGCACCAGCACCTGCTCGAGGACCACCCCGAGGGCGTAGGTCTTTCCGGATCCACTTTGGCCGCACCAGAACGTGTGACGGTTGAATCGCTTGGCGATCAGTTCGGCGGGCGCTGATTCGGGCGATTCGAGCAGGGTTCCGATCGGGAGGACACCGGGCATGCCCTCAGATTAGGCGATCAGCGTGAGTCTGCTGCCTCAGTGTGGTGGCGAATGACCTCCGCGACGACGAAGTTGAACCATTTCTCGGCGAAGGCCGGGTCGAGATCGGCCTCTTCCGCCAGTCGACGCAATCGGGCGACTTGCTGTTCCTCGCGAGCCGGATCCGATGGCGGCATGCCGTGCTCGGCTTTGAGGTCACCCACCTGTTTCGTGCAGCGAAACCGCTCGGCGAGCATGAAAACCAGCGCGGCGTCGATGTTGTCGATGCTGCCGCGCAGGCGCAGCAACGTCTGCGTCGGGTCGTTCTCGCTCATGCCTCCGACCCTACCCGCACGCTCCGTAGCCCTAGAGTGTGTGCATGACCGCCCCCGAGGACTCCCCCACCACCGCATCCGATGCGGCGGATCCGCTGCCTCCCGCCCGTGCCGGAGTGCCCGACGCGGTTGCCGAACGCACCGGGGAGCCACCCGCATCCCGCACCTTCTGGGCGAGTCTGAACTCGCCGTTCGGCGCAGGCTTCTTCCTGACACTCGGAGGCCTGGCTGCCATCGCGCTGGGGTTGGCGTTCTCAAACCTCTCGACGATCGTCATCTACGTCGCCTTCGCGCTCTTCGTCGCCCTGGGGCTCGATCCCATCGTGCGGTGGCTGGAGACGAAGCGCGTCGAACGACCCTGGGGCATCGTGATCGTCTACTCCGGCTTCGCGGTCATCATGGCAGGCGTTCTGCTGCTGATCGTTCCGACGGTGGTGCGTCAAGTCGCGCAGTTCATCGACGACATCCCGGGCCTCATCAGCGACTTCCAGAACTCCGACCTCTTCCACACGCTGCAGGACAACTTCGGCGATCAGGTGGGCACAATCCTCGACCAGATCCAGTCGTTCATCACGAACCCGTCGAACCTTGCCTCGATCGGAGGCGGGATCGTGCAGGTGGGCGCCTCGATCGCGACCACCATCTCGGGCCTCATCATCATGCTCGTTCTGAGCCTGTACTTCCTCGCGTCGTTGCCGACGATGAAGGAGGCGTTCAACCGTCTCTTCGCCGCCCGCAACCGCGCAAAGGCCGGCTCGATGACGACGGAGATCACCGAGTCGATCGGCGGCTACCTCATGGGAATGGTGATCCTCGCGTTCTTCAACTCGATGATCGCGCTCATCCTGCATATCGTGCTCGACCTGCCGTTCCCCGCGCTCATGGCGGTGGCGGCGTTCTGCATCACCTTGATCCCCCTCGTCGGATCGGTCCTCTACTGGGCAGTCGCCTCCGGTCTCGCGCTCTTCACCGGATGGCTCCCGGCACTCATTTTCGCCGCGGCCTACCTCGTCTACATGCAGATCGAAGCATATGTGTTGACTCCACGCGTGATGAGTCGGGCGATCTCTGTTCCGGGCTCGCTCGTCGTCATCGGCGCGCTCGTCGGCGGAACGCTCTTGGGTCTGCTCGGCGCCCTCGTCGCGATCCCCGTGACCGCCTCCATCCTGCTCATCATCAAGCAGGTCCTCATCCCACGGCAGGACGCCAAGATCTGACGGTGTGTCGACGCCGCACGGTTCGGCCGAGACGGCGCCGCACCGTCGAGGTTGCTCAGCGAGGAGCCCGAGGCGCCCCCGCGCCCACAGCATCCGTCGGAACCGGGGCCAGGTAACGGGCGATCGAGTCGTCGAGCTCGTCGACCCATCTGGTGTGGTGGGTGGCAGCGATCGTTCCGGTCATCACTGACCGGTAGGTCCGATCACGGTAGCCCATGATGTCGTCCTTCTTGTCCCTCTTCCACGCCAGGAAGATCTCGATCACCTCTTCGAGATCGAACATCGGGTAGTCCGTCGCCTCGATGAGCTCGCCGGTGTACTCCACCTGGAACCGCACCTCGTCGGCGACGGTCTCGATCGCCTCGAACCGGGCGAGCCAGGTGTCGATGTCAGCTTGTCGCTCCTCAGCCGGCGGCATCTCGATCTTGCCGAGGATGAGATCACGCACGAACCAGGCCTGCGCATCGAACATGTTGAACGTGAGCCACTGATCCTGCGCACCCAGATAGAACAGGTGCGGGTTGCGCTGCCATACGACACCCTTGTAGAGCCCTGCCGGGTAGACGTTGTTCGGTGAGTCCAGTGCGAGATCGTCAGGGAGGAATGGGTACTTGTGAAGGTACCCGGTGCACATCACGACGGCGTCGAACTCGCGGCTCGTGCCGTCGGCGAAGTGGGCCGTACTGCCCTCGAAGCGCAACACCAGCGGCTTCTCTTCAAACCCGTCGGGCCACTCGTAGCCCATCGGCGCTGTGCGGTAGCTCGCGGTCACGGAGCGTGCACCCATCTTGTGGGCCTGGCTGCCGATGTCTTCGGCGGAGTAGCTGGATCCGATCACGAGGAGGTCGCGGCCCGCGAGATCCTCTGCGCCGCGGAAGTCGTGCGCGTGCATCACGCGTCCGGGGAACGTCTCGATTCCGTCGAAATCCGGCATTCGGGGGAAGGAGAAGTGCCCGACGCCGACGATGACTCGGTCGAAGGTCTCACTCGTCGTCGTGCCGCTGGGGAGGTCTTCGCTCGTGACGGTGAACTGCTCGGCCGCGTCGTCATAGTCAACCCACCGGACAACGGTGCTGAAGCGCACGTGCTGGCGCACACCCGACTTCTCGACGCGACCGGAAATGTAGTCCCACAGCACAGGGCGAGGCGGGTACGACGAAATGGGCCGCCCGAAGTGCTCGTCGAAGGTGTAGTCCGCGAACTCGAGAACCTCCTTCGGCCCGTTCGACCAGAGGTTGCGGTACATGCTCGAGTGCACCGGCTCACCGTGCTCGTCGAGGCCCGTGCGCCACGTGTAGTTCCACTGGCCACCCCAGTCGGACTGCTTCTCGAAGCACACGAACTCGGGAATCTCTTCACCCGCTCGTGATGCCGCCTCGAAGGCTCGCATCTGGGCCATTCCGCTGGGGCCTGCACCAATGATCGCTACGCGCATGTATCTCTCATCCTCGGTTCCGCATATGAATCGTCAAAGGATCAGGCTACCAAGGCACCCCGTCGGCCCCGACGGCGGTGCCCGTGCTGCCGGGATGTATCGCGGCTATCGGACGCTCCCTCGGGCCGATCCTCGCGCGGCTCAGGCGAGCGACTGAATGCAGGTGGGCGACGGCGTTTCGACGCGATGGCGGACACGCCCCGGCACACCGGTGCGTTCATCGAGCGCGAGCGAGACGACGGCGTTCGAGCGCTGGCCGGCGACCAGAAGGGTGTCCCGCTCGATACGGTGATGCCGCGGCCAGTCCACACCGGCCTCGACCAGAGCAACGGGATCCAGCGAATCGCCGGCCCCCCGCACCCGCAGCGTGGCGATCGTGTTGCTCCCGCGCACGCCGACCTGAACGAAGTCACCGACGTGTGACAGAGCGATCTCGGCGGCGGTGTCGTCGGCGAATGTCGGGCCGAGCGATGCGGCCGACACCACCCGCCAGGCTCCCGCGCCGGTATCGGTGCGCCATGCCAACACATACACCTCGCGCGACAGCTCTGTAACGACGTAGAGATGGCCGCTGGGGTGCAGGGCCATGTGGCGCGGGCCCGTCCCGCGAGGCAGAACGACCTCCTGCGCGACCCGCGGAGCGCCGCTGGACACGCGCCAGAACCGCACGAGATCCAGTCCCATGTCGGCCGATGCATACAACCCGCGCGCTACCTCGATCGTCTGGTGTGCCCGTGACGGGCGTGCTGATTCCGCCGCGTCTTCAGCGGTCTCTGGCTCCTTCGCATGTGGCACCAGATGCGCGTACTCCGCGCCGGCGGCATCGCGCAGCGCTCGGGCGGCGGCGAGGTCCAGGTCGGGAGATGACGACTCGGGGACGTCGGCGTCGGGTCCGTAGGGGTCGCGAGCCGTCGGCAGCGTTTGAGGGCGGCTCGGCACACCGGCATCATCGAGTTGCGCCCAGATGACACGGCCGTCGGCCCAGTTGCTCGCCATGAGTCCGCGACCGTCGGAGGTGACACTCACATGGCACGTCGCCTCGCCCGCGGGAAGCGGCGCTCCGAGCGCGGCGAACGTCTCCTCGCCCGTGCGCCGGAACCCCTGCACCACACCGCGCTTCTCCAGCGCGGCGTAGAAGACGTCCCCCGAGGGATGCCGCGCGATCCACGAAGGAGAGTCGGCGCCGAAGACGACGCCACGCGATGTCAGCGACCCCCCGGCGAGGTGATCGTCTGCCACCCCGGCGTGCAGCATCCCGACACCGTCGGCGAAGCCGCCCATGTCCGGCCCGTAGGCGCCGAGAAGGAACCGCATGGAGCCGGCTCAGTCCAGAAGATCGTGACGGACGATGACCGCGTCGCGTGCCGGCCCCACGCCGATCACCGAGATACGGGTCCCGCTCATCTGTTCGAGCGTGAGCACATAGTTCTGCGCCTCGATCGGCAGGTCGTCGAACGTGCGCGCACCCGAGATGTCTTGCTTCCATCCGGGGAAGTACTCGAGGATCGGCTTCGCGTGGTGGAAGTCCGACTGATTCACCGGCACCTCGTCGAAGCGCGTTCCGTCGACGTCATACGCGACGCACACCGGGATCCGGTCGAGACCGGTGAGGATGTCGAGTTTCGTCAGTACCAGGTCGGTGATGCCGTTGATCCGGGTCGCGTAGCGCGTGATGGGGGCGTCGTACCAGCCCACACGACGCGGGCGCCCCGTCGTGGTGCCGAACTCGAAGCCGCGTGAGCGCAACCAGTCGCCTTGTTCGTCGAAGAGCTCGGTGGGGAACGGCCCTGATCCGACACGGGTCGTGTAGGCCTTGACGATGCCGACGATGCGGTCGAGGCGGTTCGGGCCGACGCCGGAGCCTGTCGCCGCGCCTCCTGCGGTCGCCGACGACGACGTCACGAACGGGTAGGTCCCATGGTCGACGTCCAACATCGTGGCCTGCCCACCTTCGAACACCACGACGTCGCCTCGGTCGAGTGCGTCGTTGAGCTGCAAGGAGGTGTCGGTCACCATCGGCCGCAGGCGATCCGCGTACGACAGCAGGTCTTCGAGGATCTCGTCGCACGTGATCGCGCGGCGGTTGAAGACCTTCACCAACAGGTGGTTCTTCTGTTCGAGCGCGCCCTCGATCTTCTGGCGCAGGATGTTCTCGTCGAACAGATCCTGCGCGCGGATGCCGACGCGGTTGATCTTGTCCGCGTACGCGGGACCGATTCCCCGCCCGGTCGTGCCGATCTGACGCTTGCCGAGGAACCGCTCGGTCACCTTGTCGAGCGTGCGGTGGTACTGGGTGATGATGTGCGCGTTCGCGCTGACCCGCAGACGCGAGGTGTCGATACCGCGGGCGTTGAGCGCTTCCAGCTCGGCGAAGAGCACCTCGAGGTCGACCACGACACCGTTGCCGATCACCGCATTGACGCCCGGCGAGAGGATGCCGGAGGGCAACAGGTGCAGCGCATACTTCTCGTCGCCGATGACGACGGTGTGGCCGGCGTTGTTGCCGCCGTTGAACTTGACGACCCAGTCCGTGCGGTCACCGAGGAGGTCGGTGGCTTTGCCCTTGCCCTCGTCTCCCCACTGGACGCCGACGATCACAATGCCTGGCATGGGCTAACTCCCCCGTTGTCGGACGGTGACATCCCATCCTAGCGATGACCCTCGGGCGTGAAGCGGATCGGAAAGCGGACGGGCCCGGTATTGCCCGACACCGGAAGCCATTCCCCCGGCCCGTCGGGGGCGGCATCCGGCATCCGTCGCGCCAGAAGCGGGAGCGCCACACTCATGTCGGTGCGGGCCACGAAGTGACCGAGGCAGTGGTGCGCTCCACCGCCGAAACCACTGTGGAGCGGGCGGTCGTCGACGGTGAGGTCGATGTCGGCGGCGGCCCCCATCGTGCGGGGATCCGTCCCGACCGCGTGCGAGAGCACCTGAACGATCCCGCCGCGCGGCACGCGCAGACCGTCGAATTCGACGTCTTCGATCGCCTCGCGGGTCACCCACGTCACGGTCGGATTGACACGCATGATCTCCTCGACCGCACGCGAGCCGAGATCGGGGCGCTCGGCCAGCAGTGCCCACTGATCGGGCTGGGCGAGAAACGTCTGCAGCGCCAGGCCGAGCTGGTTGCGGGTGGTCTCCATCCCCGCGAAAGCGAGGAAGACCAGGCTCACGCTCAGCTCGCGGGCCGTCAGTGCATCGTCGGCGTCGTGCGCCTGGAGCAGCGTCGTGACGAGGTCGTCGCGAGGGTGGAGGCGCCGGTCGGCGATCACTCCGTCGACGTAACCGGCGAGTCCCTCGAGCGCCGCTTCGATGCGCGGCAGATCATGGCGCACGTTGACACCGAACGACTTGCCCAGGTCATCGGCCCAGTGCGCGACCGCCGGCCACTCGTCATCGGGAAGCCCCAGCAAGAAGCAGAGGATGCGGGAAGCATACGGCTCGGCGAACTCCGACACGAACTCGACCCGTCCACGCGAAGCGAACCGGTCGATGAGCTCGTCGGCGAGCGCCTGGAACCGCGGACGCATCCTCTCGATCGCCCTGCTGCGGAATGCCGGTCCGAGCAGCCGACGCAGCCGCAGATGGTCGTCGCCCTCGATGCTCAGGAGCGTCTCACCCCACCACTGCGCCCACGGTCCCTCGTGGATCCCGTTCTGTGCAGGCCACCGAGCATTCCCCTGCTGGAAGCGCCTGTCTTTGAGGATGCTCTGGCCCTGGGCGTACCGCAGGATCGCCCACCCGTAGGGTGTCTCGGCGTACCAGTCCTCCTCGCGGGCCGCGTGCACCGCATCCGACGTCACATCGAACGCGGGATCCGACAGGTCGAGGAATGCGGTCATGTCGCGGAGTCTACGGCGCCGCCGAATCCACCGATGCGCGCATCGCTACTGTGGTGCCATGCTGCGCTCCCCCGGGTGGTCCCTGTTCTGGTCTGTCCTGCGTCTGGTCATGGCGGTCGCCATCATCGCGGCGATCATCGCGCAACTGATCGCATCTGTGACCCGCGCCCAGGATCGGGGCGACGACGTCGGCACGGTCGTGATGAACTTCTTCAGCTTCTTCACGATCCTCTCCAACGCGGGCGCCGCCGTCGTGCTGCTGATCGCGGCGGGATGGTTCGTCTGGCGGGGTCGGCGCCGCGCGGCCCCCGTCGAACCCCGCGCACTCGCGGTGGCCCTCGTGTCGGTGTCGACGTACATGGTCATCACCGGAATCGTCTACAACCTGCTGCTGCGCGGGATCGAACTGCCCCAGGGCAGCGAACCGATCCCGTGGTCGAACGAGACCCTGCACCTCGTCGGGCCACTCTTCTTGCTGCTCGACGTCCTGATCGGTCCTGCCCGGCGACGACCGGAGTGGCGAACGATCGGGATCGTCGTGATCTTCCCGGTGGTGTGGGTCGTCTACACCCTGCTGCGCGGACCGTTCGTCGTGAACCCGGTCACCGGGGCGAACACGTGGTATCCGTACCCGTTCCTCGACCCGGCCGGCTTCGACGCGGGGTACGGCGCTGTGGCGATCTACGTCGTGGCGATCGCCGCTGCGATCGTCGGCGTCGCCGCCCTCATCGTCTGGGTGGGGCGGCGACGCGGCGCCGTCACCGAACCGGTCGGCGCCTGACGGCCAGCAACGCTCCGCCTCCTCCGAGCAGCAGCACACCCAGCGCGCCGAGTGTCGCGGCCTGGGCAAGATCGGCGCCCGTCGGTGGCATCTCGGGATCGAAGCGGTTCTCGATGACGACGGATGCCGCGGCATCCGCACCGATCGTGACGAGCGCCTGTGTCGGGTCGCCCGGGTCAGCGGGCGTCATCGTCACCGCGCTGGCACCCCCGTCGTCGCTCTCGCGCACGCTACATTCTGCGCCTACGGGAAGGTCGGTGTACTCCACCGCCGTCGTCGTCGTGAGCGTGCGCTGTGCACCACCGGGGATGGCGACGATGTCTCCGTCGAGTTCGCACAGCGCGACGATCTCGAAGTCATCATCGACGTGCGCCGAAGCCTCGGTGCCCGACACGACTTTCGACACGATCATCGAGCCGAGGTCGAACGTGTTGGTGACGGTGAACGCGAGCGCCTGATCGGTCACGCGGAAGAGTCCGGTGACTGGCTCACCCGCGCTGTCGGTGATCGTCGTCGACGTCGCACCCCCGGCATCCGTCTCATCGATCGTGCACAGTGCCCCGACGGGGAGCGGATCGTAGGTCGTGGTGAACCCGTTGTCTTCGGAGAGCAGGCGGCTCGCCCCACCGGGGATGTCGACGACTCCGCCGAGCGGCAGGAGGCACTCGAGCGTCACCTCGAACGGGCCCGTCCCATAGAGTGGAGCACCCTCGCCGTCGACGACCTTCGCCACCGTGAGCGAGCTGGCGTCGAATGTGTTCGTGACCGTGACCTCGACGGTCGTGCCGTCGCCGATCGTCACGCTCGACGGGGTGATGTCGACGGTCGTCGCACCCGACGGGAACGGCTCGGTCACGGTGCAGGTCGCTCCGGTGGCGATGTCGTCGATCGTCGCGGTCCACGGCTCATCTCCGCCGAGCAGCACGCGCCCGAGCCACACGATCGCCGGTCCGTCGCCGGTGTCGAGGCGGCAATCCACCACGAGCGCGAACGGTCCCTGTGCGAGTGCGGCCGCCTCACCCTCGACGAGCTTCTCGAGCTCCAGCGATCCGGTCGTGAAGGTGTTCTCGGCGACGACGTCCACCGCGGCGTCGGCCACGAGGTCGACGGTGATCTGCGTTCCCTCCACGCTCGTCCCCGGTGTCGCGCTCATCGTCGTCGATGCCGCATCGAGGTCGTCGGTCTCGGTGACGATGCACTCGCCGGTTCCGGGGAGCCCCCCGAGCGCCCACACCTGACCGGGGCTGATCGACTCGGTCATCGGGTTCTCAGCGTTGTATCCGTCGGCGTAGATGGTCTCGCCCCCGAAGTCGGTGCAGGTGACCGTGAAGGTGAAAGGTCCGTATTCGATCGGGTTACCCCGCTGGTCGACGGCCGCCGTATCGACGACCTTGCGGATGATCAGGCTTGCCGGGTCGAACACGTTCTCGACGTCGACGAACTCGACGGGCCCGTCGGGACCACCGACGGTCGCGGTGCCGATGTTGGTCTCGGTCTGCCCGTTCGCGCCTTCGGTGGCGGTGCACTCCGCGCCCCACGGCAGACCCGTGATCTCTTCAGGGATGCCGGGGACCAGCTCGATCGACGGAAGACCCGTCACAGGCTCGCCGTCGACGGTGCACGTGAGCTGCACCTCGAACGAATCGGGCGCGAACTCGGTCGCCTCCCCGGAGAGCGTCTTCAGAAGTCCGACCGGACCTGTGGGGTACGACACACCGACGCGTCGTCCCTCGGTGCCGGGCACCGTCACTCGTTCGGCACCGGCAACCGCCGCTCCCCCGACCGCGACGGTGTTGTATGCCGGCGGATACGAGACGTCGACGAGCGTCGTCGGCGTCGTTCGGGTGCGGAAGGTGATGTCGAGACTGTCCGCGGGTGCGAAGAGGGCATCTGGGAAGTCGACGACGAACTTCAACGACCGAACCGACGCCAGGAGCGCGTCATCAGGCGTCGACGGCAGGACCGTCCACGCGCCGGAAGCGCACTGCGTGCCGAGCGGGTTGAGATCGGCGGTGCACGGCAGGGTCGCGGTCGAGTAGTAGGTGGTCAGCGTCGCACCGGCAGGGGTCGACGCCGTCGGCTCCAGAGCGACGTCGCCGGCGAACGTCGGCGCCCACGTGCTGCCGCGCGGGACCTGAACGATCACACCGGCGTCGCCGGCCGCCGGAAGGCGATCGACCGCGACGACGCTGTCGAGCGGGAGTGTGCCGACGTTCAGCACGGTGAAGCGCCACTGCTCGGTGTCACCGGGGAGGGTGGTCACCACGCACGGGAAGCGATAGAAACCGTCACTGTCCGCCGTGCCGTCGCACGAGTATCCGTTGATGTCGCTGCGCACCGTGGGGATGCCCGTCTCGTTCACCGGTGCGTCGGCACGCACCGATTTCGCGGTTGCCAGGGCGGGAACCGACAACGGCGTGACCGTCGTCGTGTCGAGGCACCAGTCGTTGTCGGGGTCGTACGTCGTCACGCAGTCGTCCAGCGGCTCGGCCACCGACATCGTCGCGGTGTTGGTGAGCGGCGTCCCGGCCGGCGTACCCGGTCGGATCATCATCTGCAACGTGATCGTGTAGGTCTGCCCGACCTCGAGAACCGTCCCGGCAGGCATCGTGAAGACGATGCGTGTCGGATCGCTCGTGTCGACGGTGACCTCGTCGGGATCGGTCGGCAACGGATCACCACTCGGGGGCGTCGGGGCGGCTCCCGCCAGGGCGAACGACCACGGCGGAACGGTCGGGTCGCGGTCGGGATCGAAGACGAGCATCGGCTCATCCGCACCGTCGAGCGGGAGTTCGTCGGTGAACACGACCTCGGTCAGCGCGCGCTCGCCGGTGTTGGTGTACTCGAGTTCGAATGGGATGACGGCACCGGGCTCCACGTCGCCGCCAGGCGTCTTCGAGACACTGATCTCCGCTTGGAGGTGCAGGTGACGGTACTCCGCGTCCGCCTGCGCGTCCGCGGTCAATTGCTGCCCGGGCCCGACCAGGACCGAGGTCGACTCCACCTCGAGCGTGTTGTCGAAGGAGCCCGGCGTCGTCTCGCCCGGCGCGACCGGCTGGTCGGAGCGGGTCGTCGGCACGGGGCCACCGGAGCGGAGATCGGTGCGTCGCACGATGTCGAACGGAACGTTGATGACGGGGTTCGCCGGACTCAGCCATCCGATGTCCGTCGCGGCCCAGAATTGGAAGCTCAGCCCGTGGACTGTCGCAGGCATCGCCTCCATGAACGAGATCGCCGCTGTGACCGAGAGGTCTCCCAAGCGCGGCATGCACGTCCATGTACCGCCGACCGCGGCCGCTCCCGCAGCCACCGTCGCCGGCGTGAACGTCCCGCCGTCGAGATAGCAGACCTGCACGCGTGCGACGGGCGGCGGAAGCTGCCACAGCGGATCGGGGGACGAGAAGTCGAACGCGTTCCAGAACGTCGGGTCGTCGTCGGTCATGGTCAACGTCTGGGTGTGCGCGGATCCACCAGGCTGCGCCGACAGCGTCATCGTCACCGGGCTGAAGTCGTCTTCCTTCTGTTGCGACGGCACGACCGTCTTGCCGGCGGAGACGGAGAAAGTCGGCTCGGTCAACGCGATCGACGAACTCGCGTCGTCGCACGCGTAGCGCGCCCCGGTCTGGGGCGGCGGGCACGTCCCCGCCGGGTCGACGTCTGCGATGACGCCCTCGGCGGTGTTGGCGATGGGTGAGTCCGCGACGCTCACCCGTTCGGTCGTCCCCCGCCAGAAGGGCCGCAACCGGAGGTCGAACTCGATGGTTCCCGCGGCGTTCGCGGCGATCCGCCCCTCGTACACGACCTGGATACCCGAGACATCACACGGCATGAGTGCCGGCGTGAGCGCAAGAGCCTGGGTCGGGGAATAGCCCGTGGACGAACCGTCCGGGCAGAACAACGTGACCACCGCGCTGGTCGCTCCGGCCGGCATATCGACCCGCGAGAAGTTGTTCAGCGTGAACGCCTGGAACGGATCTTCGGTGCGATCGGTGACCGAGCCCGGTGCCGGGTCGGTGATCTGCAGCGTGTCGACGCGGGCCGGGGTGGTGTTGATCGTGGTCACCGCCACGCGACTGAGCGGGAACTGCGACGGCGGTACGCCGAAATCGCCCGGCACGGCGAGCGGTCCACCAGACCACGACTTGCTCGTCGTCGTCGTGAGTGGCACATCGACGATCAGGACGTCGTCCTGATCGGTCGCGCTGATGTCGGGGTCGCCGTTCTCGAAGACCCCTGTCGCCTGCACGGTGTTGCGGACGAGACCGTCGGTGGTGAGGTTGTAGAGCTCGTCGCCGAGCACCGGCGTCCCGTCCCCGCGTCGCTCGTCGCGCACCTGCCATGTGAGGGTGATCGGGCGCTCGTTGCCGGTCGAGCGGGCCACGCCCGAGCCGACAGGCGGCGCGTCGACGATGCCGGCGGATGCGGCGGCACGGTCGGGGCTCTCGATGAAGACGAGACGCACGGCGGTCGTCGTCGACTGCTCCGCGGTCGTGAGGGTCATGCCCGGGAACCCGCCGATGCAGAGCGCCGCACACGGGTCGTTCGTGGCGGTCACCCAGCCCGAGCCGTCGTAGAGCTTGACCGACTCGACAGCGTCGAACACGATGAGCGGATCGGTGGTCGAGGTGATCGGTTGCACCCGCACGAGGTCGAAGGCGTCGTAGACCGAGTCGGCGATCGCGGTCGTCTCAGGCGCGGCGATGTCGGTGATCGTCATCGACTCGATGCCCGAGTATCCCCCGGTCGACCACCGCAGGACGGAAGGGATCGTGTCACCCGACCGGGCGATGACGGACTTCACACCGCCCGAACTCGATGTCCCGAACGTCTTGTCGATGATGTCGGCGTTACCGGGGTCCGGCGGGACGACATCGATCTCCGGACATTCCGCCGGAGGAATACTGCTCGTCGCCGGGTCGACGTCGGGATTCGGACTCGTCGCATCCGTCTGCGCGCAGTTGGGCACGCTGAACGGCGTCGACAGATCGATCGGGTCGTAGCGCCCGTCGGGGCGCAGACTTGCGGTGAAGTTCGGGGCGAAGTCGGTACCCGGCGCGAACCCGCCGTCGTCGCCGGTGTACGTGTAGACGAAGCGCACACCGCCCGCGACGTCCGACACGTCGGACGGGACCTGCTGTGAATAGATCGTCGGCCCGTCGATCGGGCCCGCGAGGGTCACCCACTGGTCGGTCGTCGTGTCCCAATACTCGATCGTCAACGAAGCGTCGCCCGGTACGGGGGTCTGCGTGATCGCCGTGAGGTTGAAGGCGTTCCACCACGCGTCGGGTTCGACGGGGTCCGCGGGGTCTTGCACGATGACCACGTCGGCCCGACCGGTCGATCCGCTGGGGTCCGGGGGCACGGGACGATCCAGCAATCCGCCGTCGAGCGAGACCGTGGTCACCTGGCCGGGAACGGCGAGGATCTCATCGGGGCGGATCTGCTTCGAGACGTAGGTCTCGATCTGTTCGGCGTAGATGTAGAGATCGCCGGACGCGGTCGCGTTCCCGTCGACGCTCTCGTTCGAGCCGTGGATGCCGATCTCGTTCGGCACGGTCGCCGGAAGCCCGGTCAGGTCGGGGTCGGTTTCGACGCCGAAGTCCGCAGTGACCTCCGACCCGGGCAGGATCGTTCCGGTGAACTGCAGTTCGAACGAGGCGACCTGGTCGATCGGCTGGAGGGTCGGGTCGCCCGGGGTGGTGTTGCTCGCGAAGGGAACGGTCTCGGTCTCGCCGTCTTCGAAGGTGTAGACCACCTGGCCCGTCGTGGCGTCGTCCGGCCAGGCGACAGGTCCCACGAATCCGGTGAACTCGTAGGCGTCGGGGAACGACCCGGTCGACGGTTCACGAACCTCGAGCACCTGAATCGGAATCGTCGACGTGTTGGTGCCGGTGATCGTGACGATCGACGAGTCGCCCGCGATGACCGTGTCGGGCGTGAAGGACTTCTCCCCCGACACCGTGACGTCGTTCTGCCGCACGATGAACGTGGCGTCCGCGTCCGCCGTCTCGGTCTCTCCTCCGAGGCCGACAGTGCTCTGCACCGTGTTGACGACGCCCGTCCCGTCGGGAAGGGCTGCGCCGGCATCCGTCAGCTGCGTGTTCACGACGACGGATGCGGTGGCCCCCGGCGGGATCGCGCCGGTGAAGACGACGCGTGTGCCCTGGACGTCGTCGTTGGTCCACGGCGCCGGCACGACACCTCCCGGTGCTTCCACCCACGCGCCACCGACGAACACGTAGTAGTCGGTCTGCGTGGTGCCCGTCGGCGGGGTCACCGTGCCGAAGCCGGTGAACGCGAGCGAGTCGAACGGATTGGGTGTCGTGCCCGGCGCGGGGTCCTCGATCGTGAGGGTCTCGACGGTGGCGTTGGAGTCGTTGCCCCCCGAGAGCGTCGCCACGACGGGGGTACCGGCCGTGCCGATCGCCTGTGCGGGCGAGAGGGTCTTGTCGGCGTTCGTCGCGAGATCGAGCGGGACGATCGGTGTCACGTCGACCTGTCCATAGGCATCGACGAAGTTCGTCCCCTCGATGACCGCGTCGTTGGTCACCGTGATTCCGCTGACGTCATACGACGCATCCGCGGGCAGCAGCGCCTGGATCGTGACGACCCCGTCGGTCGAGTCGAGCAGGCCGACGGTGCCGTCACCGAGCGGGGTGTTCCACGTGACGGTCACACTGTTGCCGGTGACGACGGGTGGCTCCGCGGTGTTGATGCCGCCGCCGATACTGACGTTCTGCACCACGAAGGGCGCAGGCACGTCGTCGGTGAGGACGGCACCGCGGCAACCGAGGTCGGTGATCGCCGAGCATCCGATCGTCAGCGTGTACGTGAAGGTCTCACCGGGGGCGACAGTGGTCGCCGACGTCGTCTTGTCGAGGGTGGCGAGTGCGGTGACGTCGGCCGGGGCCGGGTCGGGAAGCGCGACCGCTGCCGAGGGAGCGAACGCTCCGATCACCACGGCGATCGCCGCGACAATCCCTGCCCACCTGCGCGGTCGTTTCATCAGATCCCCAAGACATGCCTCTACGCGTGATCTCCACCATAAGTTGCGGCACACAACCCGCACCAGGTTCGCGGGTGCCGCCGCCGGGCACCGGCGCGCGGTGGCTTATCGTTTTCGTGTGCGCACACGACTTCTCGCCCTGCCCGCCGCAGCCGCCCTCGCCTTCTCCCTCGCCGCGTGCGGAGCGACATCGGACACCGGCGCGTCGGACACAGGTTCGTCGGAACCGTCCGCAGCCGCGGTCGAGTGCGAGTACGTCGACAGCGCCGGCGGCGTGCGCGATGTCGCTTCGCCGGAGGCACCGGCATCCGGCGTCGTCGACGTCACCCTCGAGACCAACGCGGGCGACATCACGATGGCGCTCGACGGCGATCGCACCCCGTGTACGGTGGCGAGCTTCGTTTCGCTCGCAGAACAGGGGTACTACGACGACTCGCCCTGCCACCGTCTGACGACACAGGGAATCTTCGTCCTGCAGTGCGGCGACCCGTCCGGAACCGGCATGGGCGGTCCCGGATACAGCTACGCCGACGAACTCGACGGCACCGAGACCTACCCCGCCGGCACGGTCGCCATGGCCAACGCCGGACCCGACACCAATGGGTCGCAGTTCTTCTTGGTCTACGAAGACACGTCCCTCCCGCCCTCGTACACCGTGTTCGGGGAGCTGTCGCCGCAGGGTCTCGATCTCGTCGCGCAGATCGCGTCGGCGGGAGCCGAGGGTGGGGCCGCGGACGGCGCGCCCGCCCAACCGGTCACCATCACCGGCGTTTCGCTCGGCTGACCCGGCAACCGCGGCCGACGGACGCATCCGCCGTCAGTAGACTCGAGGGCATGTCGAAGGTCCTTCAGTCCCTGCCCGTCGGCGAGCGCGTCGGCATCGCCTTCTCCGGGGGTCTCGACACCTCGGTCGCCGTCGCCTGGATGCGCGACAAGGGCGCGGTGCCGTGCACCTACACCGGCGACCTCGGCCAGCCCGACGAAGACGACATCGAATCGATCCCCGGCCGAGCGCTCGAGTACGGCGCCGAGGTCTCCCGGCTCGTCGACTGCAAGACCGCGCTGGTCGAAGAGGGCTTCGTCGCCCTCGCCTGCGGGGCTTTCCACATCCGCTCGGGCGGCAAGACGTACTTCAACACCACCCCGATCGGTCGCGCCGTCACCGGCACGCTGCTCGTGCGAGCGATGAAAGAAGACGGCGTCGACATCTGGGGCGACGGATCGACCTACAAGGGCAACGACATCGAGCGCTTCTATCGGTACGGCCTGCTCGCAAATCCGGCACTGCGCATCTACAAGCCCTGGCTCGACGCCGAGTTCGTCACTGAGCTCGGCGGCCGGCAAGAGATGAGCGAGTGGCTCGTCGAGCACGGCTTCCCCTATCGCGACTCGGCAGAGAAGGCGTACTCGACCGACGCGAACATCTGGGGGGCGACGCACGAAGCCAAGACCCTCGAGCACCTCGACGTCTCACTCGAGACCGTCGAGCCCATCATGGGCGTGCGCTATTGGGATCCCTCGGTCGAGATCGCTCCCGAAGACGTCACCGTCACTTTCGACCAAGGACGCCCTGTCGCACTGAACGGCGTCGAGTACTCCGACCCGGTCGAGCTCGTCTTCGAGGCCAACCGCATCGGCGGTCGTCACGGCCTCGGCATGAGCGACCAGATCGAGAACCGCATCATCGAGGCGAAGTCGCGCGGCATCTACGAGGCACCCGGGATGGCACTGCTGTTCATCGCGTACGAGCGCCTGGTCAACGGCATCCTCAACGAAGACACACTCGCGACGTACCACGAGCAGGGCCGCCGCCTGGGCCGACTCATGTACGAGGGCCGCTGGCTCGACCCCCAGTCGCTCATGCTGCGCGAGTCGATCCAGAAGTGGGTGGGGTCCACCATCTCGGGCACCGTCGCCCTGCGACTGCGCCGCGGCGATGACTGGACGATCCTCGACACGACGTCGCCGACGCTGTCGTATGGGCCCGAGAAACTCTCCATGGAGCGCGTCGGCGACGCCGCGTTCGGCCCGACCGACCGGATCGGGCAGCTCACGATGCGCAACCTCGACATCGCCGACTCGCGTTCGCGTCTCGAGCAGTACGCAGGCCTCGGCCTCATCGGGGGCGCAACGAGCGAGCTCGTCGGCGACGTGCGCGCGGGCGGGGCGAACGAGATCACCGAGCACGCCGCCGGCTACGATGCGGCGCGCGAAGAGCTCGCCGAGGCGACGGATGCGGCATCGGAGGGTGCCGCGTTCGACTTCGGCACCGACTGAGACGGGCCGCCGTCGGTCGAAATCGTGCCAGACGGCCCTCGGGCCCTCGATGCACGCCGGGCGCGTCGTCGATAGTGGAGTCATCTCCCTGTCGCGACGCCCCGCGACTCGACGAACGGAAGGCCCATGAAGCTCACCTCTGATGCCCTCGGCGCCCTGCGCGCCGAGGCAGCCGGCTCTCTCACGCAGCGCATCGCCCAGCGTGCCGTCACCCACAACGGGTTCCTCGCCACGGCGATCAACCCGCCGGTCATCGCCCGCAACGACTTCACATTCTCGGTCGACATCGACTCCGAAGCCGTCGCCAACCAAAACCAGAGCGGCCGCTGCTGGATGTTCGCATGCCTGAACACGCTGCGCCTGCATATGGAGAAGTCGCTGAAGCTTCCGAAGGGCTCGTTCGAGCTCTCACAGAACTACACGTTCTTCTACGACAAGCTCGAGAAGGCCAACTTCTTCCACCAGCAGATCATCGACACCGCCAGCGCGCCGCTCGACGACCGCAAGGTCAGCTTCCTGTTGCAGACGCCGCAGCAAGACGGCGGCGACTGGGACCTCATCGCCGACCTGGTGAAGAAGTACGGTGTCGTTCCCCGTCAGGCGATGGGAGAGACACACGCGAGCACGACCTCGGCCCAGCTCAACACGATCCTCAACCGCAAGCTGCGGCAGGATGCACTCGAGTTGCGCGACCTCGTCGTGCGCGGCACGTCGCTCGAAAACCTCGAGTCGACGCGGATGCGGATGATCGGCGAGGTCTACCGCATCCTCTCGATCGCGCTGGGGACGCCACCCGAGAAGGTCGACTTCGAGTACCGCGACACCGACGACGTCTACCACGTGACCCGCGACCTGACGCCGCTGGAGTTCCTGTCGACCTTCATCCCGGTCGACGTCGACGACTACGTCGGAGTGATCAACGTACCGATCGAGTCGATGCCCTACGGAAAGGTGTACGGCATCGAAACCTCCGACGAGATCGCGGGCGGGCTGCCGAACCGCTACCTCAACGTCGACATGGAGACGCTCAAGCAACTGACGGTGAAGCAGCTTCAGGAGGGTGAAGCCGTCTGGTTCGGCAGCGATGTCATGCAGTCGTCCGACGTCGCCTCCGGTGTCATGTCGACCGATCTGTACAGCCTTGACGAACTGCTCGGCGTGGAGTTCGGCATGGACAAGGCCCAGCGTTACCGGACCCGCGAGAGCCTGCCGACCCACGCCATGACGATCGGTGGCGTCGATCTCGTCGACGGAACGCCGACGAAGTGGAAGGTCGAGAATTCGTGGGGCACCGACTCGCACGGCGGCAAGGTCGGTGACAACGGCTACTTCGTGATGGAAGACGGCTGGATGAGCGAGTACGTGTACGAAGTCGTCATCCGCAAGGACCTGTTGAGCGAAGAGCACCGGAAGGCGTTCGACGAGACGCCGATCATGCTGCCGTTCTGGTCGACGTTCAACCCGATCTGAGCGCAACGCGGGCGCGAAACGGGCGCCGTCGGTTGTGGATCGTCCACATCCGACGGCGTTCGTGCGTCGTCCCGGGGTACGATGCCAGACGGTGTGTCGACCCGACGATGACACCGAGACCCGCGGTCTGAGAGACCGCGTGTCTGCAGTACCCGAGTGTGAAAGGTGTTCGATGTCGAACTCCGTCGCCGACGCGATCGATTCGCCGCGCCCTGCTGTCCGCAAGCGTTCCGTCGGTCGAACCGTCGGCATCACGGTCTTCAGCGTCATCGCCGGATTGATCGTGATCGCCCTGATCGCCGCGGGGACCCTCGTGTACACGATTCAGCGGTCCTTCCCTCAGCTCGAGGGCACGGTATCGGTCGAGGGACTCAACGCCGACGTCACCGTCCAGCGTGACGAGTTCGGCATCCCCGTCATCACGGCCGGCGACCCCCTCGACCTGTTCACCGCACAAGGGTACGTCCACGCGCAGGACCGATTCTGGGAGATGGACTTCCGCCGACACGTCACGAGCGGTCGCCTTTCGGAGATGTTCGGTGAGTCACAGCTCGGCACCGACATGTTCCTGCGCACGCTCGGGTGGCGCGCGATCGCCGAGGAAGAGGTCGCCGCGCTCGACGAGACGACCCTGTCTTACTACCAGGCCTACGCCGACGGCGTGAACGCCTATCTTGCCGAGAACACCGGCGCCGACGCGTCGTTCGAGTACGCCGTTCTCGGGCTGCAGAACGGCGACTACGAGATCGAACCCTGGACCCCGGCCGACTCGGTCGCGTGGTTGAAGGCGATGGCCTGGGACCTCCGCTCCAACCTCGAGGACGAGTCGCTGCGCGCACGGATTGCGGCGGAGATGCCGGCCGACGAGGTGACCGGGCTGTTCCCCGGGTATCCGTTCGACACCAACCCGGTCATCGTTCCCGAGATCACGCCGATTCCCGAGGGCGGGTTCTCGCCCGAAGAAGAGGATGCCGAGGGCGAGACCGCGCCCGCGTCGCTGACGTGGACCGAGGTCGACGACATGATCGAAGCGGTCGGCGTGCTGCTGGGCGACCCCGGGGAAGGCATCGGCTCGAACTCGTGGGTCGTCTCAGGTGAACTCACCGAGTCGGGGATGCCCCTGCTCGCGAACGACCCCCACCTGGGCGCGGCCCTCCCGAGTGTGTGGCACCAGATCGGCCTGAAGTGCCGAACCATCTCCGACGAGTGCGGCTTCGACGTGGCCGGGTTCGGGTTCGCCGGGGTCCCGGGGGTCATCATCGGCCACAACGACCGCATCGCATGGGGGTTCACGAATCTGACCTCCGACGTCGCCGACCTCTACATCGAGCGCGTCGACGGAGACTCGTATTGGCGTGACGGCGAACTCGTCCCCCTCGAAGAGCGCACCGAGACATTCGTGGTCGCCGGCGGAGAGGACGTCGAGATCACCGTCCAGTCCACGGTGCACGGCCCGATCGTCTCCGGGCTCACTGACGCCTTCACCGAGATCGCCGAGGACCCGTTCGTCGGATCGGCCGATGGCGCGGTCGCGCCCACCGATGTGCCCGAGGGTGAATACGCGGTGAGCCTGCGCTGGACCGCGCTCGAGCCCGGAACCACCGCCGAAGCGATCTTCGCGCTCGACCTCGCTCAGGACTTCGACGAGTTCCGGCAGGCGGCATCCCTCTTCGAAGTACCGGCGCAGAACCTCATCTACGCCGACATCGACGGCAACATCGGCTACCAGACGCCCGGTCGCCTTCCGATCCGCGGCGCGGGCGACGGATGGCTGCCCCAGCCGGGCTGGGATTCGGCCTATGACTGGCAGGGGATGATCCCGTTCGAAGATCTGCCCGTCGTCTACAACCCGCCGGAGGGGTACATCGTCACCGCGAACAACGCGGTCGTCGACGACGACTACGAGTACTTCCTGACGCGCGATTGGGACTACGGGTGGCGTGGGGCCCGCATCGTCGACATGCTCGAGCGGCGCATCGCGAACGGTCCACTCACGCTCGAAGACATGCGCGCCATGCAGGCCGACAACGAGTTCTTCATCGGCAAGCGCCTGGCAGCGGCGTACCTCGACCTGTCGACGGGCGACGAGGGCACGGATGAGGCGCTGGAGCTCCTGCAGACGTGGGATGCCCAGAACGACGCCGATTCACCGGCGGCCGCGTACGCCAACGTGCTGTGGGATGAACTCGTACAGAACATCTACGTCAACGGCCGCGATGTCGAGGCCCCGACGTCGGATCAGGCGCGCCTGTTCCTGCTCGTGGATGAGCTGCTCGGCGACCCCGAGTCGGAATGGTGGCAGAACCCCGGACTGGGCGTCGCCGATCGCGACGAGATGCTGCTCCTCACGGCACACGGTGCGTATGACCGGCTCGTCGAGATCCAGGGCGATAACCCGAGCAGGTGGAACTGGGGTTCGCTGCACGCGCTGAACCTCGAGAACGAGACGTTCGGCACGTCGGGGATCGCCCCCATCGAGATGCTCTTCAACCGCGGACCGTTCCCCGTGGGCGGTGGGTCCTCCGTGGTCAACGCGACCGGGTGGAGCATCGGCGGCGACTTCGTCACCAGCACGGTTCCCTCGATGCGCATGGTGGTCGATCTGTCCGACTTCGACGCGTCGGCGTGGAACAACCTGACCGGCTCGAGCGGACACACGTTCCACCCGAACTACATCGATCAGACCGCCAACTGGCAGCAGGCGATCATCACGCCGTGGGCGTTCACCCCGGACGCGGTGACGGATGCCACGACGCACACGCTGACACTGACACCCGCCGGGTAGCGCCGCGCGCCCGTCCCGGCACTCAGCCGCCGGCGGCGGGGGGCGTGCCGCGCGACTCGGCGAGTTCGTCGACGTACAGCGACGCCTCGCCGATCGTGCCGTTCCGGTAGGCCTGTCGACCGACCATGTGCGCCGACAGCGGCGCGGTCGCCAGCTGCATGAGGATGACCGGCACGAGGAACGCGATGACGGGCCAGGCGCGCAGCGACAGCGCGATGGCGACGCAGATGAGTATCAGTCCGAGCACCTGCGGCTTGGTCGCGGCGTGAAGGCGCGTGAGCACGTCAGGGAACCGCAGCAGGCCGATCGCCGCGGTGAGGCACAGAATCGCGCCGAGGAGGATCAGCACGAGACTGGTCAGGTCGAGGATGGCGTCGAGGGTCATGACCGTTGCTGGTCCCTTCTCGCGACGAAACGGGCGATCGCGATCGAGCCGAAGACGCCGACGGCGGCGATGATCAGCAGCACCGGCAGCGTGCGTGTGTGCTGATTGATCGCCATTTCGGCGCCCAACACGCACATGACGAGGGTGAGCAGAACGTCGGACGCCACGGCGCGATCGAGGATCGACGGACCGATAACGATCCGCACCATCGTCAGCAACGACGCGATGGTGAAGACGACGTAGATGGCGATCAGTATCGGGCTCATGCCTGTCCTCCGCTCCGTGCCGCGTCGGCGCGCTGCCGGGCAAGTCGGGCGGCTCGTGCCGCGCGCACTTGTTCGACCTGGGCGCCACTGCCGACCGCCATCACGATGCGTTGCTCCCATCGCAACACCTGTTCGCGCTGCTTCTCGACCGCCTCGTCACTGTCGACGCCGATGACATGGATGTAGAGGATGCGCCGGTCGCGGTCGGTGTCGACGACCAGAGAACCCGGGATGAGGGATGCGGTGACCCCGGTGTGCGTCATGATCAGGTCATCGTCGACCACCATGGGCACACCGATGATCGCAGCGCGCGGCACACGTCGGGGATCGATGACCTGCCAGGCGACCGTCAGCGAACCGATGACGAGCCAGACGATGAATTCGACGAGGAAGGCGACGCCGTAGACCGGATTGACGCGTCCGGAGAGTTCGACCGGAGGGAGGCGGAACACACGGGTGACGACGACGGCTGCGACGAGGCCCGTGAGGAAGGCCAGCCAGGTGAACTGGCCCCACAGCAGCATCCAGAGGGCGATCAGCCACAAGAAGAACGGCAGCTGTCGCCAGGTCTGCGTGAAGAAGGCTCCTGCCCGCGAGGCCGGTTTCATTGCCTCGTCCCTTCTTGCAGCTCAGTGAGGTTCACCGGCACGCTCAATTGCTCACCCGCGCGAGCGGCGATCTCATACAAAGGCCCGGCGAACACCGTGAGGGCGACGGTGATGGCGACCATCCCCATCGTCGCAGCGGTCATGATCTTCGGGATCACCCGCCGCTCGGTTTCCACGCTCGCCGCGGGAGCGTCTCCGAGGTACCCGATGCGGGCTTCGGTCTCGGCCGAATCTTCACCGTCCTCCCGCCAGAACGAGAGGTTCCACGCGCGCATCAGGGCGTACAGCGTCAAGAGAGACGTGGCGACGCCTCCGACGATGAGCGTCATCATGAGCGGGGTTCCGACTTCGGCGGCGGCGTCGAACAGCGCGTACTTGCCGATGAAACCCGAGAACGGTGGAAGCCCCCCGAGGTTGACGGCGGGAATGAAGTACAGCAGCGCGATGATGGGGGCTGCCTTCATGAGGCCTTTGACACGCAGGATCGAGGTGCTGCCCGCGCGGCGCTCGACGAGTCCCACCGCGAGGAAGAGAGTCGTCTGCACGACGATGTGGTGCACCATGTAGTAGATGGTCGCGCCGATCGCCAGCGGGGTCGCGATCGCCAACCCGAACACCATGTACCCGACGTGACTGACGAGGGTGAAGGACAGGATGCGTTTGAGCTCGGCCTGAGCCAACGCGCCGAGGATCCCCACGATCATCGTCGCCAACGCCACGATGAGGAGCACGACGTTGATGTCGTTGTCTCGGAACAGCTGCGTCTCGGTGCGGATGAGCGCGTAGACCCCGACCTTGGTCAAGAGCCCCGCGAACACCGCGGTGACCGGTGCCGGAGCCGTCGGATAAGAGTCGGGCAACCAGAACGACAGCGGGAACACCGCCGCCTTGATGCTGAACGCGACGACCAGGAGCACGTGGAGCATGAGCTGCACGTTCTGCGGAAGCTCCGTCATCCTCTCGGACAACTGCACCATGTTGACGGTGCCGAGCGCGCCGTAGATCGCCGCGATCGCCGACAGGAAGAGGATCGACGACACCAGCGAGACGACGATGTAGACGACTCCGGTGCGGATGCGGGACTCGGTCGAGCCGAGGGTGATCAACACGAATGAGGCGACCAGCAGGATCTCGAAGCCCACGTAGAGGTTGAAGAGATCGCCGGCGATGAACGCGGTGAAGATCCCCGCCGAGAGGATGAGATACGACGGGTGGAAGATCGAGACCGGGGTCTCGTCGTCGCCGTCGGCGGCACCCTGGCCGACCGAGAAGAGCAGGACCGCGAGCAGCACGATGCTCGAGACGACGATCAGCAGCGACGCGAGGCGATCGACGTACAACACGATCCCGAACGGAATCGGCCAGTCGCCCACCGAGACGGCGAACGGCTCGTTGCTCGCGTCGACGGCGGCCAACAACACGGCCGCGATGATGCACACGAGCGACAGCGTCACGATCGAGACGATGACTTGGATGCGGCGGTGCCTGCCCGCGATGAGGGCGATCGCCGCCCCGAGCAGCGGAATCGTCACGAGGAGGGGGACGAGGGCGGTCATGCGTCCTCCCCCTTTCGGCGTTCGGGACGTTCGAGCGGGGCATCGTCGCGCAGCGCGGAGATGTCGGCGCTCCCGAGAACCGTGATCGGCGAGGTGTCGACGTCGACGAAGTCGGTCGTGGCGTCGTCGTCGGTGTCTTCGATCTCGGTTTCGTCGTCCATGACTTCTTCGGGGTCGCCTTCACCCTTGCGCACGGCGATGTCTGCTTCGTCGTCCTCGACGGTGTCCGCCTGGCCCAGCTGCCACGATCGGTAGATCAGCGCGAGGAGGAATGCCGAAACGGCGAACGTGATGACGATCGCGGTGAGGGTGAGCGCCTGCGGGAGCGGGTCGGACATCTCTTCGGCGTCGGCATCGCCGTAGAAGGCGCCCACCCCCGGTGCCCCCATGACGATCAGTAGCAGCAGATTCGCGGCATTGCCGAGAAGGAGGAAGCCGATCAGCACCCGCGTGAGGCTGCGCTCCAACATCGCGTAGACACCGCACGCGAAGAGGACCGACATGATGATCACGAGCACGAGCGAGACCGACATCAGACGCTCACCCCCCGCGACTGCGACTCATGGGCCTGGCGGTCCACCTCGGCACCGAGGCTCCGCAGCACGTCGAGGACGAGACCGATGACGACGAGATACACGCCGATGTCGAACAGTGTCGACGTCACGAACTCGATGTGTCCGAGCAGGGGGACCTCACCCTCGACGAAGCTGCTCGTGAGCGCGGGCTGCCCGAAGAACAGCGGCACGATCGCGCAGCCGACGGCGAGCGCCATGCCCACACCGAGCAGGCGGCCGGCATCCGTCGGCGCCGCGGCGCCCAGTTCGTACCGACCACCGGCGATGTAGCGCATGACCAGAGCCATGCCGGCGACGAGGCCGCCCGCGAACCCGCCGCCGGGCAGGTTGTGCCCGGCGAACAACAGGTACAGCGAAACGATGATGATCGTGTGGAACAGCACCCGCACGATCACCTCGAGGATGATCGACCGATTCTCGGGACGCACGCGCTGACCCCCGACCAGCCATGCCTGCCGTTGCCCCGACGCCCCCGCCGTACGGGGGCGGATGCCCTCATCCGTTTCGACGAGCGGGCGGCGCGCGCGACCCGACATCGCGGGCAGCGGGGCCGTCAACTGCGACAGCGTGTCGGCACGATGGGTCACGAACACGAGCGAGGCGACGCCGGTGGCCGCGAGGATCAGGACGGAGAGTTCGCCCATCGTGTCCCAGCCGCGCAGGTCGACCAGCGCGACGTTCACGACGTTGCGTCCGTGGCCGATTTCGTACGCGAGGCTCGGCCAGTACGTCGAGATGGGTTCTGCGGTGCGGGCGCCCGTCGCCACGAGCGCGACGATTCCCATCGTCGCCCCGACGGTGGCGGCCAAGACGGCGCGCGCCACCGGCGCGACCGAGGCGTTGTGCTCGCCCATGCGCGCGGGAATGCGGCGCAGCACCAGCGCGAACGCGATGAGGGTCACCGTCTCGATGAGGATCTGTGTGAGGGCGAGGTCGGGTGCGCCGCTGGAGGCGAACAACAAGGTCATGCCCAGCCCGGTGACCGAGACGAGGACCACGCCCGTGTAGCGCTTGCGGGCCCGCACGGCGATGAGCCCGGCGACGATCATGATCGGAGCGACGACCAGCTGCATCGGCGTCTGCCATCCGTCGATCTCGACGACCCAGTCCCCGCCCATCGCGAACGCCGTGCCTTCGGCGGCGACGAAGACGACGAAGATCGTGCCGACGTACACCGGCAACGAGCCGCGCTGCGTGAGGCTGGTCGTCGCCACCGACAGGCGGGCGATCGCCCGAAGCGTGAGGTTGTACACGTCGGAGGCCGTGAACGGCACGATGCGCTTCGGCATCCGTCGACGCGACGCGACGAAGACGACGGCGCCGATCGCGATCGTGCCGAGCGATATCCACAATGCCGGCTCCAGCCCGTGCCAGAGAGCGAGGTACGCCGGA
Source organism: Microbacterium koreense (assembly GCF_042677105.1). Taxonomy (NCBI): domain Bacteria; kingdom Bacillati; phylum Actinomycetota; class Actinomycetes; order Micrococcales; family Microbacteriaceae; genus Microbacterium; species Microbacterium koreense. The sequence goes on along the minus strand of NZ_JBHTIM010000001.1, from coordinate 604,845 downwards.
TACTCAGGCGGGGCCACGCCCGGCGACGCGACGGGGACGGTGTCGGCGTAGGGCGCGATCGCATGGTCGAGCACCGGCGAGGCGAAACCCGCAACGACGGTGAGCCCCGCCAGGAGGATCGGGGCCAGCACGAAGCCGACGGGCGGATGCGGCCACTCGGTCACCGGCTGCGGCGCACCCGTGGAATCCTTCTTCGTCCAGAACGCGCCCCAGAGAAAGCGCAGCCCATATGCCATCGTAAGAATGGAACCGAGCGCGACGCCGACGAGTGCGACGATGCCCCAGACCTCACCGCCGAGGGCTTCGTGCAGGAGCGCCGTGACAGCGCCTTCCTTTGCGACCCAGCCGATGGTCGGGATGATGCCGGCCATCGAAGCGATCGCGATGGTGGCGAAGGTCGCCAGCGCGGGTGCCTGGCGACCGACGCCGCTCAGCTCGTTGATGTCGCGCGTCGACAGCTGGCGGTCGATGATGCCGACCACGAGGAACAACGCCGATTTGAACATCGCGTGGCTGAGCAACAGGGCGACACCGGCGAGGGCGGCGTCGCGGGTACCGTAACCGAGTACGACGGTGAGAAAGCCGAGCTGGCTGACGGTGCCGAAGGCCAGGATGCGTTTGAGATCGGTTTCGCGCAGTGCCTGGATGCCGCCGAGCAGCATGGTGAACACCCCGAGCCCGATGACGATCGGGCGCCATGTCGGCGCGAGGGCGAAGACCGGCGCGAGTCGTGCGATGAGATAGATGCCCGCCTTCACCATGGCGGCCGCATGGAGGTAGGCGCTCACCGGCGTGGGTGCGGCCATCGCTCCGGGCAACCAGAAGTGGAACGGGAAGATCGCCGACTTGCTGAGCGCCCCGACGAGGATCAGCACCAGAGCAGCGTCGACGATTGCGCCCGTCGGCGCGGCGAGAAGGATGCCCGACAGGCTCGACGTTCCGACGTCGACGACGAGCAGGACGACACCGATGAGCATCACGAGTCCGCCGAGGGTCGTCACGAGCAGCGCCTGCAGGGCGGCACGACGGCTCGACGCGCGGCGGTTGTAGTACCCGATCAGCAGGTACGACAGCACGCTGGTCATCTCCCAGAACATCACCAGCACGACGATGTCGTCGGTGAGAACGAGACCGTACATCGCACCGGCGAAGGCGAGCAGCACTGCGGCGAACTGGCCCAGCCCGGCGCCGCTGCCGTCGAAGTACCACCGGCAATACAACAGAACGAGTGCCCCGACCCCGGTGACGACGAGGGTCATCACCCAAGACAGGGCGTCCATCCGCATCGACAGCTCGATTCCCAGCGGCGGGATCCATTCGAATGCCTCGAAGGGAATGCGGTCGTCTGACAGGGCGTCGGGCGTGAGCACGAGAGCCTGGACGAACGCGGCGGCGGGCAGAAGCGCGGCGATGTAGAACGCCCGGGCTCCGAGTCGATGGATCAGCCACGGGATGATCAGAGGAACGATCGCGAACGCGGCGAGGAGGATGAGCATCCCATGCCTCCTCATGGTCGTCGGTCGGTGTCGAGCGCAGCCGACTCTGGCGATCAGGGCGTGACGGACAGTCTACCCGGGGCGATGCACTCCCCGTGCGCCTCGCCGCGGAGGAGCGGTCGTATTCCCTTCGCGGAACTCACACGCGAGCGTGACCGAATCCGCCGCGCGACCGTCGAGCATCGCCGTCACCGCCCGCCCCGCCGCCCGGCCCTTGTCCACCGCCGGCTGGACGAGCGTCGCGAGTTCGGCCGGAGCGATCCCGTCGACCTCCACCCCGTCGAACCCGGTCACGCTGACATCCTCGGGCACCCGCAACCCCGCCTCGCGTGCGGCGTGAACGATGCCCGCCGCCAGCAGGTCGCTCTGCGCGATGATCGCGGTCGGGACGTGAGACTCATCCGCGAAAATGCTGCGACCTGCCGCGAAGCCCTCGTCGATGAAGCTTCCTCCCGCGGCATAAGTCGGCGCGTCGGGAAAGACGTCACGAGCACCGGCGAGTCGTTCGCGGGTCACATCGATGCGCACCTCCGCGTCGACGGAGATCCACCCTGCACGCGTGTCGCTCGCGAGCGGCAGCGTCACGATGACGACGTCGGTGTGGCCGAGTGCGTGCAGATGCGTGGCCGCGCGCCGCTGCGCTTCGCGGTTGTCGAGCAGGATGCGGGGCACTCCCTCACCGGCGTCGCCCTCGATGACGACCACGGGGATGCCGCGCGCCCGCACCGCTTCGAGCGACTCGCGCAAGAGCGGACTGCAGCCGATGAGGACGGCAGCGTCCATGGGGGCGGTCGTCAGCGTCGGTGCCGTCTCGGCCGGGTCGTGGTCGCGCAGCAACAGCAGTCCTGCTCCGACCTCGCCCACGCCGTCGGCCAGCCCGTCCATCGTGAGGATCTTCACCGGGTCGGAGAACACCGAGCGCAGGTGCTCCTCGAAGACCACCCCGACGATGCCGGAGCGACCGCGCCGCAGAGAGGCAGCGAGCGGGTCGGGGCCGGCGTACCCGAGCGCGTCGGCTGCGGCGCGAACCCGCGCCTGCGTCGATGCCGACACCGGTGTCTTGCCGCTGAAGACCACCGATGCCGTCGAGGGCGCGACGCCCGCTTCGCGGGCGACGTCGGCGATGGTCGGACGCCGGGTGCTCATGAGACCCGATCCTAGCTGCGTCGGCGGGGATGATCGAATCGATTCGACGCCCATCATTCCGCGCCTGTACGATGACGCGGTGGACACCGCGCTCACTCGCTCACAGCTCGTCACCTGGCGCGCTGCGATCTTCGCGATCTTTCTGTCGTGCGGGCTGGGGTTCGCGACGTGGGCATCGCGGCTTCCCGCGGTGAAGACGCTGCTCGGCGCGGACGACCTCGACATCGGCATCCTGCTGTTCGTCATGGGCGCCTCATCGATCGTCGGCCTCTCTCTCGCGAACGTCGTGGTCGCCCGATGGGGCGCTCGGCGTGGCCTGCTCGGCGGGTTCATCGTCTTCGCCACCGGCATCCTCATCGTCGGATACGGCACGGAGTTCGCGCAGTCGTTCGTCGTCACCGCCGTCGGCCTCGGGCTCATGGGCCTCGGCATGAGCGCGACCGACGTCATGATGAACGTCGAAGCCGCCGCCGTGGAGCAGGCGTTCGAGCGCACACTCATGCCGCTTTTCCACGCCTTCTTCAGCATCGGCACAGTCGTCGGTGCGGGCGTCGGCATCGGCATGGCCGCGTGGGGCATAGGCGTCGCGCCGCATCTGTGGATTGTCGGCATCCTCGTCCTCATCGTCGGCATCGTTTCGGTCCGCCTCCTCCCCCGACGCCACGACCTCCATGACGACGACGGGCCGACGCGCACGCGCCGTGAGCGGTTCCGTGAACTCGCAGTGGTCTGGCGCGACCCGCGCACCTACGCGATCGGCGCGATCATGCTGGGGATGTCGTTCGCCGAGGGAAGCGCCAGCGACTGGCTCACGATCGCCGTCGTGGACGGCCACGCCGCGAGCGAAGCGATCGGAGCGCTCGCGCTCACGGTGTTCTCGGTCGCGATGACGCTCTTCCGCGTCATCGGGGGTCCCCTCGTCGACCGCTTCGGCCGTGTATGGACCCTGCGGGTGCTCGCCGTCACCGCCGGCGCCGGTCTCGTGCTGTTCATCCTCGCGCCGAATCTTCCCCTGGCATTCGTCGGCGTCGCGCTGTGGGGTGCCGGGGCATCTCTTGGCTTCCCGCTCGGAATGTCCGCCGCCGCCGACGACCCCCGGCGCGCCGCCGCGTCCGTGTCGGCAGCCGCGACCATCGGGTACGTCGCGTTCTTGTGCGGCCCTCCGGTGCTCGGATGGATCAGCAACCAGATCGGCATCCTCAACACCCTGTGGGTCATCGTCGGACTCATCGTGATGTCGGGCCTTGCCTCAGGCGCGGCCAAGCCCATCGCGGGTTCGACCGTCGGCGCCGGGCACACCGAGGAGCGCTGACCCGCCGTTAGGCTCTTCGGGTGCGTCTCGTCATCGCCCGGTGCTCCGTCGACTACACCGGCCGCCTCACCGCCCACCTGCCGTTGGCGACCCGCCTGCTTGTGCACAAGGGCGACGGTTCGCTGCTCGTGCACTCCGACGGCGGCTCGTACAAGCCGCTCAACTGGATGAGCCCCCCGTGCCGACTGGACGTCGAGGCACCCGACGACGAATCGGCGTCGGCGGGGGTGCAGGAGTACTGGCGGGTCACGCACGCCAAGACCGGCGACGCCCTCCTCGTGCGCATCTACGAGATCCTCCACGACTCCCAGCACGACCTCGGGGTGGACCCGGGCCTGCAGAAGGACGGCGTCGAGGCCGACCTGCAGCGACTGCTCGCGGAGCAGGTCGACGTCATCGGCGACGGGCTGTCCCTCGTACGCCGGGAGTTCCCCACCGCGATCGGGCCCGTCGACCTCCTGCTCCGCGACCCTGCGGGCGGCACGATCGCCGTCGAGGTGAAACGCCGCGGCGACATCGACGGCGTGGAGCAGCTGACGCGCTACCTCGAACTGTTGGGGCGCGACCCGCACCTCGCACCCGTCACGGGCGTGTTCGCCGCGCAGGAGATCAAACCGCAGGCCCGCGTGCTCGCGGGGGACCGCGGCATCCGCTGTGTGACGCTCGACTACGAGGGCATGAAGGGCATCGAGTCCGGCGCCCCCCGCCTCTTCTGACCGGCGCCACGGCGGTCGTCCCGGGTCCGTTCGCCCGGTTTCTCGGCCCAGTCCCTCGGCCGGTCCGTCCGCCCGTTCCGTCGTCGCGGTCCGTCCGCTCGGTCCGTCCGCCCGGTCCGTCCGCCCGGCCCCTCGGACCCGTCCCTCGGCCCTGTCCCCCGTCCTGGGCTCGTCCGCCCGGTACCCGCCTCACGTCCCCCGCTTCAGTGGTCGCGAATGTACGCCAGCGGCCCAGAAACCCGTGCATGTGTGACTGGTGAAGCCAGGCGTAAGGCGGCACGAGCGGTCGAGACACGCGCCACCCCGTGCGTCCCCGCGCGTGGCCGCCCGAGGCTGCCCGAGAGCGACCCGAACGCTGCCGAGGCTCAGTGGTCGCGAACGTACACCGAGCGGCGGCGAACCCGTGCATGTGCGACCGATGAAGCCGGGGTCAAGCGCCACCCCGCGACTTTCTCCTCACTCAGTGGTCGCGAATGTACGCCGGCGACCCCGAAACCCGTACGTATCCGACGGATGAAGCCCAGGCAGCGCCCGGGGCAGGGGCCGCACCGCCCGGGACAGGGCCGCACCGCCCGGGGCAGGGCCGCACCGCCAGAGACAGGGCCCCACCGCCAGAGACAGGGCCCCAACGCCAGGGAGGGAGCCGCTGCTCCCGCGAAGCCGCCACCACTCCCTACCCCGGACCCGACCGAGGCTCGGTGGGCGCGGATGTACGCGAAGCGCCCCAGGCGCCGCACATTCGCGACGAGTGAAGCCGGGTGGGAAGCGCCGTTCCGGCGGCATGCGATGGTGTCGCCAAGGGATGCCGCGCCCCACGCATAGGCTGGTGCACATGTCGACGCGCTCACCCTGGACATGCATCCTGTGGGATGTCGACGGAACGATCATCGATGCCTCCGAGGGGATCCTGCGCCGCCTGCGCGTGACGCTCGAGCACTTCGGGCACACCGCCCCGCAGCGCGACGAGCTCGCGCACTGGATCGGTCCCCCGCAGTTCGAGTCGTTCCAGACGAACGTCGGGATGACACCCGACGAGTCCGCCGCCGCCGTCGCGTTCTACCGGAGCCTCGCGCGTGACGAGGGGTACACCGCGGGGGCCAGGCTCTTCCCCGGCGTCGCCGACCTGATCCGCGACGTCGCCGCCGCGGGCATCCCGCAGGCCACCGCCTCTTCAAAACCCGAGGTGCAAGTCGTCGAGCTCATGCGGCACTTCGGTCTCACCGACGATTTCCGCACCCTCGTCGGTGCCACCGCCGACGAACGGACACGCGCGTCGAAAGCCGCGGTCGTCGCCGAGGCCCTGCATCGCCTCACCGAAGCGGGCGTCGACGTCAGTCGCCCAGTGCTGATCGGGGACCGCCACCACGATGTCGAGGGCGCGGCCGAGCACGGCGTGCCGGTGATCTTCGTCCGCTGGGGCTTCAGCTGGCCGCATGAGGCCGACGGCGCCGCCGCGGTGGTCGACGATGCCGCCGCCCTCCGCGCCGCACTTCTCACGGAGGACGACGATGCCTGAGTGGGCGGTCGAGCTCGCCGGGGCGCTCCTTCCCTCGCTGTTCGTTTTCGGAGTTGCCGCGCTCCTGGTGGTTCTCGCCGTGTGGATCGTGCGCCGTGCGCGGCGTTCGCCGCGGGCGCGCGCCGCCGCGGGCGCCGTCCGAGATCGTGCCGGCGTGAGCCTTGTGCGCCTCGACGACGCCGTCGACGAACTCGAACTCGAGGTCGGACTCGCCGGCGCGCTCTACGGCGGGGGCGCCCCCGCGTCCCTGCGTCGGGCGCGCATGTCGGCCCAACACGTGCGAGACGAATCGTTCGCCGAATTCGCCGCGCTGGGTGAACCGGGAGTCATGCCCGCCGACATCCGCAAGGGTGCGCAGCGCATCGAGCGCCGCACGGCCGAAGCGATCGCCGCGATCGATCGAGCACGCGCCGAGCACGCGGACTGGATGCGCGCGAACGTGTCCGCGGCGCAGCACGTCACGGCTGCCCGCGCGCACCTCGATCAGTTGCGCGCGACGATGGGCGACCCCCGGGCCCTCCTGGCCGATCTGGCCGCACGCTTCGACCGCGATGAGTGGGCGGCTGCTGCCGATGCCGCCGCGGCGGCAGAGGCGGCGGTTCTCGAGAGCGAGCGACTGCTCGCTGCTGCCGAGGCGGGCGCTGACGACCCCGCGTCGTCGATCCTGGAGGACATCGCGGCGGCTGAACGCACTCTGCGCACCGCCGACGATGAAGCCCGCGTGCTCGAAGAGGTGCATCGGCTCGTGACCCAGGCGGCACAGGCTCTGCCCGGCGAGTTCGATGCCGCGCGTTCGGCGGTGCGTGCGGCCATCGCCACGAGATCTCGTCTCGAACCGGATGCGGCAGACCGCCTGGGTGCGGAGATCCGGGCGGTGGACGCCGCGCTGGACGATCTCGAGACGAATGCCGCGCGGCGCCCGACCGACACGGTGGACCGCATCGCACGACTTCGCGATCGCCTCGACATGGCGCTCGGTGATGCGTCGACGGCGCAGCAGCGCCTGCGGGGCGCGCGCACCGCCCTCCCGGGCACGCTCGCGGCTGCACGGAACGTGCTGCTGGAGGCCGAGGCATCCGTCGCTCACACACACGCCGGCGCCGATGCGCGTTCTCGCCTGGTCGCCGCGCAGTCCGAACTCGCGCTGTCGCGCCAGTCCGTCGACCCGGTCGAGGCGTTGGATGCGGCGCGCCGGGCGATGCGCCACGCCGAAGATGCGAAAGCGCTCGCGGCGTACGATTCCGCGAGCGGGTCGGCGTCATCGCTATCGTGAAGGGATGACTTCGCCCCCCGCGTCCCCCACCTTCCTCGGCGTCGTCCGCCGAATGCCCGCGACCCTCTCGCTCATCGGGGTGCTCCTCGTCGTGGGTGTCGCCTGGGGTGGTCTGTGGAGCACCTTCGAGGACACCCCGATGTTCGACGTCGTCGCGTACGGTCTTCCCGCGTTCAGCGAAGGCCGTTGGTGGACCGCGATCACCGGCACGTTCTTCGTCAACCAGCCATGGGTCTACCTCTTCACCATCGGCGGGTTCTGGGGCATGGCGTATCTGGAATTCAAGCGCGGCTCGCTGGTCGCGTTGCTGTACTTCACGGTCGGCCAGCTGTTCGCGGTCTTCGCGTCGGCCCTCCTGCTGTCGTTCCTCTCACTGGCGCCCTGGGAATGGGCCCAGACGGAAGCGGCTGCATTGGATGTCGGTGCGTCCGGCGGCACGATGGCGTGCATCGCCGCCGCGATCGGGTTGTTCGTCCCGCCGTGGCGTGTGCGCGGCTGGCTGGTGCTGATCTCGTTCGTCTTCATCGCGATGCTCTTCTGGGGCGACCTGCCCGACCTGGAACACGCCCTCGCGGTCGTGCTCGTCCTTGCCGTCGACCGGTCACTGCGCCTGCAGCGTCAGACCGTCCGGGAGCAACGCCTCGTCGCCTTCGTCGCGATCATCGTGCTCGGCATCATCCAGATCATCACGCTGTTCGTACCGACCGACGGGCCGTTCGGGGGTACCCAACCGGCCTCGGGTGGGTTCATCGACGTCGCGATCGACACCCTCGTGATCCTCGTGATCGCGAACTTCCTCCGTCTCGGTCGGCGCTGGGCATGGGTCCTCAGCGTCATCCTTGCGACGTTCAACATCCTCGTGGGGCTCCTCGTGCTGGTGGCGATCATCGTCACGACGCAAGCGCATGTCGAAAGCATCATCGATGGAGAGACCGAACTCGCACTCGCGAGCGGGTTCCTCTGGCTTCTGACGCTGATCTTCCTGATCCGGGTGCGCAGGGCCTTCCGTTCGCACCGCAAGTCGACCATCGGAACACCCCCGGCACCGACGATCGACGAAGTCAAGACGATGCTGCGATCCGACGGCGGCGGAACGCTCTCGTGGATGACGACGTGGGACGGCAACTCCTACGCCCGCACGGCGGCGGGAATCGTCACCTACCAGCGTCGCGCCGGAGTCGCCCTCGCTCTCGCCGATCCGCTCGGTCCCGCCGAGACGCGCCCTGAGAGTGTGCGGGAGTTCATTGCGGACGCCGAGGCCGCGGGGCTCATCCCCTGCTTCTTCAGCTCGTCGGAGGAGACCAAGCTTGCCGTGCCCGACGGATGGCGGAGTCTGATCGTCGCCGATGACACGATCGTCGACCTTCCCGGCCTCGCGTTCACGGGCAAGGCATGGGCTGCCGTGCGCGGGTCGCTCAATCGTGCCGGCCGCGAAGAGATGCAGTTTCGGATGACGCGACTCAAAGACGAACCGTGGGGCATTCAGCAGCAGCTGCGCGGGATCTCGGAAATGTGGGTCGGCGACAAGGGACTGCCCGAGATGGGCTTCACGCTCGGCACTCTCACCGAAGCGGAGGACCCGGAGGTGAGGGTCGCGCTCGCGATCTCACCCGAGGGCAACGTCGACGGCTTCCTGTCGTGGCTGCCGGTGTACGGAAGCGACGGCAGCGTCCACGGATGGACGCTCGACCTCATGCGACGGCGCGACGGCGGCTTCGGACCCGTGATGGAGTTCCTCATCGGGTCGTCGGCCAAGCTCTTCTCCGAGGAGGGCGCCCAGATCATGTCGCTCTCGGGCGCGCCGCTCGCGCACGACTATCCACCGGACGCGGGCGCGATTGCCGCGTTGTCGGATCGTCTCGCGGAGATGCTCGAACCCGTCTACGGGTTCCGTTCGCTGCACCGCTTCAAGGAGAAGTTCCACCCGCGGTACGAGACCATGTACCTGCTCTTCCGGGACGAAAGCGACCTGACCCGCATCGGTGCGGCCCTGACGCGTGCGTTCCTTCCGGACGCGACACTGCGCCAGTTCGCCGGCGCTGGCTTGGAACTGGTCCGGGGGGAGAAGGACTGACGAGGTGTGGCGCGGGTTCTCCCGCGCCACACCCGAATGTCACAGCGGGCGGATGTTCTCCGCCTGGAGGCCCTTGGGGCCCTGCGCGATCTCGAACTCGACGCGCTGATTCTCTTCCAGGGAGCGGTATCCCCCGGCCTGGATAGCGGTGTAGTGGGCGAAGACGTCAGCGCCGCCTTCATCGGGAGCGATGAAGCCGAAGCCCTTCTCCGAGTTGAACCACTTGACGGTGCCCTGCGTGCTCATGAATTGCCATTCCGTGCGTGCCCGCGCCACCTGCGCGAGTCGATTCTCACGGTAACCGCACTCACCGACATGCGCAGAGTCAAAGGAAAGATGGTGACACAAATGTTGCAGACGCACGCCATCCACGCCCGGGCCGAGCTGAGCTCCAAGCCCGGGCGTCGACGGATCCCCCCGGATACGCCCCGCCGAAGCGGAGCACAGTCACTCTACCGATATATCAGTCGCGGGGCGAGGGGGGAGCGCACGCAGAATCATGGGCCGACGAGTTGTCCACACCCCACTGGGCACCGGCATCCGTCCGCTCTACACTGGGTGTCCTCATGGCGACCCCCCTCAGCCCCCTGACCCCGCGCGGAATCGGCCTCGGCGACGAGGTGTACTCGACGCTGAGTCAGGCGATCCTCGACGGCACGTTCGCCCCCGGCGAGCGCCTGCGAGACGTGGATCTCGCGGAATCACTCGGCGTCTCCCGTACCCCTGTGAGAGAAGCGCTCCAGCGTCTCGAGCGGACGGGACTGGTCGAGGTGTCACCCAATCGCTACACGCGCGTTTCGATTCCCGATGACAACCTGGTCGGCGACACCGAAGAGTTCCTCGCCTACACCCTGGCCACCTGCCTTCGGCTCGTCGTCGAACGGGGCGACGACGACACCCTGCAGAAAGCGGGTGCACTGCTCGACGAGGTGATAGACGCCTCTCGTGCCGACGACCGTGCCGCCGTCATGCAAGCCAGTGCGGAATTCTTCCGCCACATCGCCGTGTCGACGGGCAACAGCGTCTTCTTGCGCGTCCTCCGTGACTCAGAGGTGGCGATTCGTCGCAATCTGATCGACTGGCAGCCCTCCATCGCGTGCCCTATCGAGCGCTCGTCACGATACGAGAAGCTGCGCGAGGCGATGCTCGGCCGTGAGGCCGAACGCGCCGAGACACTGACCCGCGAGCTCCACGGCTTCTCCTGACCCGTCGCCGTCGGTACGGTGAAGACGTGGGCCACATCGAGCTACGCGATGTCGACGACGACGACATCGACGCGATCTTCGACATGATGCGCGATCGCGAAGCAATCGCCTTGGCCGCGTTCACCGCCGAGAATCCGGACGACCGCGACGCTTTCGACGCCTGGATCGGACGGCAGCGCACAAGCGACGACGTGATCTATGACGTCGTCACCGAAGACGGTGGATTCGCGGGGAGCATCGCGGTGTTCACGGTGAACGGAGATCGCGAGGTCAGTTATTGGATCGCCCGTAACGCGTGGGGGCGGGGAGTCGCGAGCGGGGCTCTTCGCATCCTGGTCTCGCGGGAAGCGGAACGTCCCCTCTTCGCGCGCGTGGCCGCGCACAACGTCGCCTCCATCGCGGTTCTCGAGAAGAACGGATTCACCGAGGTTTCTCGCAACAGCGATTTCGCCCCGGGTCTGAGGCGCGAGGTCGAAGAGATCGTCTACACGCTCGTGCCGAGCCTGGACGGAGTGTAGGCACGACATGCGCCTCCTCTTCACCACCCTCGGCAGTCGAGGAGACGTCGAGCCGTTCCTGAACCTGGCGCGCACAGCGCGCGTCGCCGGCCACGATGTGCGGGTGGCGCGTCCGGACGATGCCGACACGGATGCCGCGGGCCTCGACTCCGTCAGCCTGGGCATCGATCTGGCAGAGCTCTCGGTGCAGGTGAGCGACGGATCGGCGCTGCGGGTGTTCCGCGAGCGCATCCGGCCCGCGATGGCGCGTGCGCTCGCGACGACCGTCGACGTGGCCTTGGACTGGGAGCCAGACGTCATCGTCGCCCACCCGAAGGTGTTGACCGTGCCGGCGGTGGCCGAGAAGCTCGACATCCCGTACGTGCAGGTCGAGTTGACGCCCACGCTCACCCCGACGCGGGAGTTTCCCGCCGCAGGGATCGCGGTGCGTTCCCTCGGCGCGGTCGGAAACCGTCTGACCTATCGAGTCGTGCATTCGGCCGGCGCCATGTTCGCCTCCGACGTGCGCTCGGCGCGCGAGCGACTCGGACTCGCGACGCGCGGGCGTGAGCGGGCGCCGTCGCGCACCCTCGCCGCGATCAGTCCGGCCCTTCTCTCACCGCCCGTCGACTGGCCGGACACCACCGTGGTCACCGGCGACTGGAAGGGCACGGATGTCGCCGCCACCCTCGACGATGATCTCGCAACCTTCGTGGCCGCCCAGGCCCCCCTCGCCTACGTCGGCTTCGGATCGATGACCGGTGGCGATGCTGTCGCCCGCGCCGACGCGATCATCGCCGGCGCCCGCCGCGCCGGATTGCGGGTCATGATCGCGACAGGGTGGGGCGGCCTCACGCCTTCACCCGCGATGCTCGGCGACGACGTCCTGGTGCGGCGGGGCGTGCCGCACTCCGCGGTCCTGCCGCGCGCCGTCGTCGCGATGCACCACGGCGGAGCCGGAACAACGCACGCCGTCACCCGCGCGGGCGTTCCGTCGGTGGTCGTCCCGTTCCTCGCCGACCAGCCGTTCTGGGCCGCGCATCTGCACCGCCGCCGCCTCGCGGGTAAGCCTCTGCACCGCCATCGTCTCACCGCCGACAACGTCGAACGGGAGCTGCGCGCCGCCCAGGCCTACACCGCCCGGGTCGAGAACGTCGCACGGGCCATGGCATCCGAGAACGGTACCGCGACCGCGCTTGCGACCCTCACGGGCCTGGCTTGACCGAAGGCGCTTCGAGCGTTCGGATGAAGGTGCTGATCGATTCGGGCAACGGCAGGTCGATTCGAAGTCGAATGCTCCCCTTTTTCGGTCCGGTGCCGTTGACCACCGCCGCTCCGCCGAGCCGGTCGAGCAGCGGCCACATCGCGTCGGCGATGTCGCCGGGCAAGTGCCCGACGCCGCGGCCGTTCGACGTGACCGCGATGCCGGTCCGAGATCTGCGCGTACGGCGCTCTGTGCGAAGGACGTACGTGCGCGGCGCTTGACTGTCGCGCTCGCGATCGTTCACGACATAGTGCGTGCGTTCCAGCGCGACGGGACGCGTCGGCAGCTGTCGGAGATCGGGGAGATCGTCGTGCCGGCGCACATGGCCGGTTGTGATGTGCAAGAGCTGTTCCCACCATGCGGGCATAAGCAACTTCCCTCCTCGAATCGGCATGCCATCACCGAGGCGGAGCACCCTCTTACTCTTTCACCCCAGGCTGTGAATGCTCCGACCGGCTCCGGGTCGGCGTTCTCATAGCGCAGACGCGCTGATGTAGCGACGTTGCTCGACGAGGGGACAGGTGAAGACATCCCTCTCACCGAGCCCCACACGGTTGATGTACCGCACGATGATCGCGTACGACGCCAGCAGTCCGGTCTGCACGTACGGCACATCGTGGCTCCGGCAGTACGCCGCCACGATCGGCGCGGCTTTGCGCAGGTGGGGGCGCGGCATCGAGGGGAACAGGTGGTGCTCGATCTGATAGTTCAGCCCGCCCATGGCCGTGTCGAGCAAACGCCCCCCACGGATGTTCCGACTCATCATCGTCTGGCGGCGCAGAAAGTCGAAGCTCGCATCGCGCGGCACGATCGGCATCCCCTTGTGGTTCGGTGCGAACGACACTCCCATGTAGAACCCGAAGAGCCCGAGCTGGACAGCGAGGAACACGAAGGCGATTCCCGGCGACAGCACCAGGAAAACGAGGAGCGGGAATCCGACCAGACGGACCAGGAGGAATCCGATCTCGAAGCCGCGCCGACTCAGTGGGCCGCGCGCGACCACGCGGCGCACCCCGGAGGCGTGGAGCGATACACCCTCCAGCAGCAGGATCGGGAAGAAGAAGAGCCCCTGGTGCGAGCGCAACCAGGACAGGACTCGCCCTCTCGGCACGGCACGTCCCGGAGCGACGACGATCACGGGCAGTTCGATATCCGGATCTGACCCCAGCTTGTTCGGATTCGCATGGTGGCGGGTGTGCTTATGCTGCCACCAGCCATAGCTCATCCCCACCAGCAAGTCGCCCAGAACGAGACTCACCCAGTCGTTCCACTTGCCGGAGGCGAAAATCTGCCGATGAGCAGAGTCGTGACCGAGGAAGGCGATCTGCGTGAACACGACCGCGAGGAACGCCGCAGTGAACAGTTGCCACCACGTATCGCCGATCCACACGAACGCAAGGAGGCCGCTCGCAAGCACGATCGGCAGGCCGATCAGCTTCGACCAGTAGTACCCGTACCGACGACGCAGCAGCCCCTGATCACGAATCGCCTTCGCCAGCGCTGTGAACTCACTCACGTTGCGGCGGCCCGGCCGATCCGCCGCACGCGGTGTGGTCGAACGGATCCCGTTCATGATGCGCTCCGCATCCCGTGGTCGCGGACGTGATCAGCGCCCGTGACCGCCCTCGTCGGTCCAATCGTCGACCTGGGCGCGATCCTCTGCGGTTGTGGATCGCTGATCCCACCCCGGGCCTCGCCGCGCGGAAGTTCGGAAAGACACCGATTCGGCGAGCGCGACCACCGAGGTCGCCCTGGCCTGCTCGCCGGCGGCTGCTTCCTGGTAGCGGATTGCCGCGGCATCCCGCTTGCTGCGGACGCCCGCGCTGATCTCCGCGAGGCGGTCGGCGATCACGGTGCCCAGACCGTCACGCAATTCCTCGAGATTGGTGTTGGCGATCTCCAGACGACGGTCCGAGATCGTCAGGTCGACGGCCGGGTATCCGGCCTGCGCGAGACGATCCCGCGTCTCGCGCTCCAAGATCCCGATGATCTCGTCGCGTTCGGGGCGGCGCGTGAATACCGCCTCCACCGTGTATCGATCCGGGGCCTCAGCGGTCATCAGCGCGGCAGGCAACGAACCCACCAGCACCGATCCCAGGCCCAGCGCCGCGGTATCTGAACCGCTCGTTCGTGTCTGTGTCTCCATAACATGACGTTACGCGCCCAACCTGTACGCCTCACAGGTTGGGCGCGCGGTCGTGGAACCAGGGGAGAACGAAAGACCCCTGCCTGGTGAACACCAGGTCAGGGGCCGATTCTCTTCTGTGCGCGAGGGGGGACTTGAACCCCCACGCCCTTGCGGGCACTGGCACCTGAAGCCAGCGCGTCTACCTATTCCGCCACTCGCGCATGACCCTGCGGAAAAGCCGGGTCAACCTCCCGAGAGTATCACGGCCGGCGGCCCCTCCTGAAAGCCGTCTTGCCCACCCTCGGCGGGGGCGTCGCGCCCTGACCGAACATGGTTTGTCACACGGGACTCGGAACCTCCAGCCAGGGCAACTAACATGTAGCCACCGTGTCCGCCTGCCCAGAGGATCTCCGTGGGACTACTTGACAGCTTCGAGAAGGGTCTCGAGCGCGCCGTCAACAGCGCCTTCGCGAAGACCTTCCGCAGCGGCATCCAGCCTGTCGAGATCGCCTCCGCCCTCCGCAGCGAGCTCGACAAGAACGCCGCCGTGGTCAGCCGCGATCGCATCCTGGCTCCGAACACTTTCGTCGTGCACCTTTCGCCGGCCGATGACGACAAGATGTCGGCGCTCGGTGACGCCCTCGGTGAAGAGCTGCACACTCTGGTGCAGAAGCACGCCAAGAAACAGGGCTACTCCTTCGCCGGGCCCGTGTCGATCACGTTCGCGCGCGACGAGAACCAAGCGACGGGAACACTCTGGGTCGACGCATCCTCGGCGCAGGGAAAGGTATCGTGGCGCGGCGTCGTCGACGTCGAGGGCAAGCGGCATCCGCTCGTGAAGTCACGCACGGTGATCGGTCGCGGAAGCGACGCGGACATCACCATCTCGGATGCCGGAACCAGCCGCAAGCACGTCGAGATCCTGTGGGACGGCGAGCGCGCGATGGTGCGCGACATGAACTCGACCAACGGCACCTCGTTGAACGGCCGCAAGGTCGCCGAAGCGGCACTCGCCCCCGACTCGACCGTCACGATCGGTCGCACCGATATCGTCTTCCGCGTGGTTCCGCAGGCCTCCGCCCCCGCAGCGCCCCGTGCGCCGCGCCCGACCGATGTCACGCGCGCCTTCGACGTGCGTGAGCAAGGACCGCTGCCGTGAGCGAACTGACTCTGCTTCTGCTGCGCATCGGCTTCTTGCTGATGCTGTGGTTCTTCGTGTTCGCCGTCGTCTATTCGCTGCGCGCCGACCTGTTCGGCGTGAAGGTGCGACGGATGCCCGAGACTCCCGCCGGTGGCACCCCGTCGACCCCGCCGGCCGCGCCGCGGGCGACGGCTCCGGTCGCTCCCGCACCGACCCCCGCCGCATCCGAGCCGGGCGGGCCGGCGACCACCGCGACCGCCACACGGATCGTGATCACCAGCGGTCCCAAGGCGGGCCTGGAGCTTCCCCTCGGCACCGAACCCCTCACGATCGGGCGATCCAGCGAATCGGGTCTCGTCGTGCGTGACGACTACACGTCGAGTCATCATGCGCGTCTCATCCTTTGGGGTGACCAGTGGATGCTGCAGGACCTCGATTCGACGAACGGCACGTGGCACGACGGCGCCCGGGTGACGACACCGGTCGCGGTGAACCTCGGCGCCCCGATCAAGGTCGGCGCCACGACCTTCGAGTTGCGGAAGTAACCCCACCCCACATGGTGTTCCAGGGCTCCAGCGCCGCGATCTCGCATACCGGCAAGGTCCGATCCAACAACCAGGATTCGGGCTATGCCGGGTCGAACCTGTTCGTCGTCGCCGACGGCATGGGCGGTCACGCCGGGGGAGACGTCGCCTCGAGCCTTGCGGTCCACCGTCTGGAGAGCATCGACCACCCCTTCACGTCGCCGCCCGAGGCCGAGAAGGCGCTGACAGAGGCGATCACCGACGCCGCGGCCGAGCTGAGCGACACCGTCAAGATCAAACCCGAGCTCGCCGGGATGGGCACGACCGTCAGCGCGCTCATGATGGTCGACGAGTACGCCGTCATCGCCCACATCGGCGATTCGCGCATCTATCTCTTCCGCGACGGGGCCCTCACCCAGATCACCACAGACCACACGTTCGTGCAGAAGCTCGTCGACTCCGGGCGCATCACCCCCGAAGAGGCGCGCTACCACCCCCGTCGGTCCGTACTCATGCGGGTACTCGGCGACATGGACGACGAGCCCGATCTCGACACGTTCATCATGCCGACACAGCCCGGCGACCGGTGGTTGCTGTGTTCGGACGGGCTCTCGGGCGTCGTCGACGACCCGCACACGTCGAAGACCCTTGCGCAAGGACTCGCGCCCGGCCGGACGGCCGACCAGTTGCTCAAGCAGGCGCTCGACGGGGGAGCGCCCGACAACGTCACCGTCGTGATCGTCGACGTCGGCGGACACCACCCCGTCTTCTCGGGCACGCCGACAGTCGTCGGCTCGGCGTCGAACCCCGACGGGGTCGATGTACCGGCGGCCCGCCCCGGTCGCACGAGCTGGCTGCACCCGAATCGTCAGGCGGCGAACGAGCCGAGCCACTTCGAGCCCGCGGCGGAGTACCTCGAAGAACTCATCGAAGAAGACCGGCGCCGCGCGAGAAATCGACGCATCGGGTGGATCGCCGGACTCGTCCTCGTGCTGGGTCTGCTCGCGGGGGGGATCTTCGCGGCATATCAGTGGACCCAGACGCTCTTCTTCGTCGGCGCCGACGAGAACACCGTCGTCATCTACCGAGGGATCCAGCAAGACATCGGGCCGATCTCGCTGTCGTCGGTGTACGAAGACACCGACATCCGACTCAGCTCACTGTCGGACTTCACCCGCGAACGCATCGAGCAGACGATCTACGCCGGCACGCTCGACGACGCGCGTCGCATCGTCGACACCATTGCCGGAACGGAGGTGAACCGATGAGCTCCTCGACCGACACCTCGGCCGTCTCGACAGATACCGCTGTGGTGCGGGCGCTGCGCAGCATCCGGATGCCGCAGACCCACCGAAACCGTGAACTCTGGCTGCTCCTGTTCGCCTTCGTGATCAACGGTGCCGCCGTCGCGCTGGTGCAGTTGGGCGCCGAAGGCGCCATCGAGTGGACGTTCCTCGTGTATTGCGGGGGACTGGCAGCCCTCGCGCTCGCCCTGCACATCGTGCTGCGCCTCGTCGCCCGCGACGCCGACCCGTTCGTGCTGCCGATCGCGACCCTTCTGACCGGGTTGGGACTGGCGATGATCTACCGCCTCGACCTGCACTGGACCCGTGGCGGGTGGGATGCCTTCTCGACCCGACAGCTCGCGTGGGCGGCGATCGCGATCATCCTCGCGATCATCGTGGTGCTCGCCCTGCGCAATTACCGCGTGCTCTTCCGCTACACCTACCTCTTCGGACTCGTGAGCATCCTGCTGCTGATCCTGCCGGTCATCCCGGGGCTCAGCGGGGGCGGCAACGCCGACGTGTGGGTCGACCTGGGCTTCTTCACCTTCCAGCCGGGCGAGATCGCCAAGCTCACCCTCGCGGTCTTCTTCGCCGGCTACCTCGTGCGCACCCGCGAAAGCCTGAGTTCGGTGGGCACGAAGTTCCTCGGGCTGACGTGGCCGCGAGCGCGCGAACTCGGTCCCCTGTTGGTGATCTGGCTCATCTCGCTCGGCATCATCGTGCTGCAACGTGACCTGGGAACGGGCTTGCTCATCTTCGGCATGTTCGTCGCGATGCTCTATGTCGCCACGGGCAAGACGAGCTGGGTGTTCATCGGTGTGGTCCTCGCCGCGGGCGGTGCGTTCCTCGCATCGCGGGTGCTCCCGTACGTCGGTGCGCGGTTCCAGAACTGGCTCGACCCGTTCAACCCCGACCTCGTCGACAACTCCAGTTACCAACTCGTCACCGGACTGTTCGGACTCGGGCAGGGCGGGCTCGTCGGCACCGGCCTCGGTCAGGGCCGCCCGTGGATGACACCGGTCGCCGAGAGCGACTACATCTTCCCGAGCCTCGGTGAGGAGCTCGGCCTGGTCGGTGTGTTCGCGATCCTGTGCCTGTACATGGTGTTCACCAGTCGCGGCATCCGCATCGGCCTGGCGGGACAGGACGACTTCGGCAAGCTGCTCGCGACGGGCCTGTCGTTCACGATCGCCCTGCAGGTGTTCATCATGGTCGGTGGCGTCACCCGGCTCATTCCGCTGACCGGCCTGACGACCCCGTTCCTCGCGGCCGGTGGTTCGTCTCTGATCTCGAACTGGATCATCGTGGCGTTGCTGTTGCGGATTTCGGATGCCGTGCGCTCTCGTCCCCGGGTGGTGATCGGATGACCAAAGAACTGCGTCGCCTGAGCATCCTGATGCTCCTGATGTTCCTCGCCCTCTTCGGGTCGACCACCTGGATCCAGGCGGTCCAGGCAGACACACTCGCGCAGAATCCCGAGAACCGTCGCGCGCTCTACGACTCCTACGAGGTGCAGCGCGGGTCGATCATCGCGAGCGGTTCGGCGATCGCTTCATCCGTCCCGTCGAATGATGTCTACACATGGCAGCGCGTCTACGTCGACGCAGACATGTGGGCACCGGTGACCGGCTACATCAACCCGGTCTTGGGGGCGCGCACCGGCCTCGAAGCGGCGATGAACCAGGATCTCAGCGGAACCGCGGGGTCGCAGTTCCTCGGGCGCATCGAACGGATCCTGTCGGGTCAGCCGCCGCGCGGGTCGAACGTCGTCCTGTCCCTCGACACCGACGTGCAGCGCGCCGCGTACGACGCACTCGGAGACCTGCAGGGTGCCGTGATCGCGATCGAGCCGTCGACCGGCCGCATCCTCGCACTGGTGACGAGCCCGAGCTTCGACACCAACCTGCTGGCGTCTCACAACACGACCGAGGTCAACGAGGTCTACGACGACCTCGTCGCCGACCCGGCTCAGCCCCTCTCGGATCGCGCGATCGCCGGCGATCTCAACCCGCCGGGGTCGACCTTCAAGCTCGTCGTCGCCTCGGCTGCGCTGTCCACCGGTGAGTACACGCCCGAATCGACCCTGCCGAATCCCGCGAGCTACACCCTGCCGCAATCCAGCAGCGTGGTGCGCAACGCATCGGGCGGCACCTGCGGCTCGGGCGATACCGTCACCATCGCGGATGCGTTGCGCCTGAGCTGCAACATCCCGTTCGCCGAGCTCGCGGTCGAACTCGGCGATGAGGTCATCCGCGCAGAGGCGGAGCGCTACGGGTTCAACACGTCGTTCGAGATGCCGTTGATCTCGACGCCCTCCAGCTATCCGCCCAACGCCGAAGACCCCGCCGCGCTCGATGACGCCCAGACGGCGCTCACCGGGTTCGGACAGGGACGCGTCACCGCGACACCCCTGCAGATGGCGATGGTGTCGGCGGGCATCGCCAACGGCGGCGTGGTGATGAACCCCCGAATGGTGGATCGGGTCATCGGTCCCGACCTCGCCGTGCAGCAGACCTACGAGGATTCCGAGTTCGGGCGGGCGCTCGAAGAGGACCTCGCCGAGGAGATGGCGGCGATGATGGTGGCCAATGTCAGTTCCGGTGTCGCGAGCGGTGCAAGAATAGACGGCGTCGAGGTCGCAGGAAAGACCGGCACCGCCGAGAACGGCCCGACACGACCGTATACCTTGTGGTTCACGGGTTTCGCTCCCGCTGACGACCCGCAGGTGGCGGTGGCGGTCGTCGTCGAAGACGGGGGCGGACAAGGGCAATCGGGCAGCGGTGGAACCATCGCAGCCCCAATCGCGAAGCAGGTCATGGAGGCGGTGCTGGGACGATGAGACCGACGCAGGGTGTGACCTTCGGCGGCCGTTACGAGCTGGATTCGCGGATCGCGATCGGCGGCATGGGCGAGGTCTGGGAGGCAACGGACCACGTCATCGGACGGACGGTCGCGATCAAGATCCTCAAAGACGAGTACATGGGCGACCCGGGCTTCCTCGAGCGTTTCCGCGCCGAAGCCCGACACGCCGCGCTCGTGAACCACGAGGGCATCGCGAGTGTCTTCGACTACGGCGAGGAGAACGGAAGCGCGTTCCTCGTCATGGAGCTCGTGCCCGGCGAGGCGCTGTCGACGATCCTCGAACGCGACGGCTCCCTCTCTACCGACAAGACCCTCGACGTCGTCGCACAGACCTCGGCGGCCCTCCAGGCCGCCCACGCCGCCGGTCTCGTGCACCGCGACATCAAGCCCGGAAACCTCCTGATCACGCCCGACGGGCGCGTGAAGATCACCGACTTCGGCATCGCGCGCATCGCGGACCAGGTGCCGCTGACCGCGACCGGTCAGGTCATGGGCACCGTGCAATACCTGTCGCCCGAGCAGGCCTCGGGGCACCCGGCGTCGCCGGCGACCGACACCTATTCGCTCGGAATCGTCGCATTCGAAAGCCTCGCCGGCAAGCGCCCCTTCACGGGCGAGTCGCAAGTGGCGATCGCGATGGCGCAGATCAACGAGCAGCCTCCGCCGCTGCCGGCCACCGTGCCGGTTCCGGTGCAGAACCTCGTCATGGCGATGATCGCCAAAAAGCCCGAGGACCGGCCCGCATCGGCGGCCGCCGTCGCACGCGCTGCCACCGCGCTGCGTCGCGGCGACGTGGCAGCGGCATCCGCGGCCGTCGCCGCAGTGGCCGCCGGCATGGCCGCAGCCGATGGCGCGACCCAGCTGCTCACGCCCGGATCGGACACGTCGGCAACGACGCAGCTCATGCCGGCAGCCGCCGGCGCGGCGGTCGTCGACGGCGACGGAGCCGAAGAAGAACCGGTCAAGAAAAAGCGCAGCCCGTGGACGTGGCCACTCATCGCGCTCATCATCCTGCTTCTGCTGGTGCTGGGCGGAACAGTGTGGGCCCTCATCGCCAACCAGGGTCCCGGGCCCGACCCGACGTCATCCTCGAGCACACGAACGCCGAGTCCGACCGAGTCGAGCCCGAGCCCCACGCCGACGACGGCGAATGTCGTGGCGAGCGACCTCGAGGGACTCGACTGCTCGGCCGCATCCGCCGTCCTCGACGAACTGGGCATGGGCGCCAACTGTGTGACCGGCGACGTCGCGCCCGATGCCGACAGCGAGGGTCTTGTCTACCGCGTCAACCCGACCGGCAACGTTCCGCTGGCCACGATCGTGGAATTGACGGTGTACGGCAGCCAGGTCGCGATGCCGCAGCCCGGCAAGCCGACGCTCCCGGGCGATGTCGAGGCCGGTTCGACGGTGCAGGTGCAGTGGTCGGCCTACGGCTGCCCCTCGGGCACCGGCAGCGTCAGTGGCTACCAGCTCACGGCGACCCAGGGGGTCTTCCCGGCCAACGGACAGTCCTCGGCGTGGTTCGGAGCGGATGCACGCAGCGCCGACCTGCAGGTCACGGGCTCGGCGGGGCAGAACCTTCTGGTCACCTACACCGTCACCTGCACAGGCGGAACCGCCGGCGAGCGGGTGTCGGGCGCCTCCGTCGAGGCCAACGCCCCGATCGTGGCGGCGCCGGAGCCCGAACCGACCGAAGAGGGTGACGGGGGCTGACCCGTCGACGCCACCCGGTATCGGGTGACGAGAAGGGTGACGCGACGACGCGACGACGCGGCGCTCGGCTAGTCTGGGCTGAGTCCACTTTCGGGGAGTGAAGTGTCTGCTGAACCACGCATCCTTTCGGGGCGCTACCGCGTCGACGAGACGATCGGGCGTGGCGGCATGGCGGTGGTGTACCGCGGCTACGACATGACGCTCGGGCGCGACGTCGCCATCAAGGTGCTCGATCGTGACCTCGCCGGGGACAACGCGTTCCGCACGCGCTTCCGCCTCGAGGCCCAGGCGGCCTCGCGCATGGCGCACCCGGCGATCGTCCGCGTGTTCGACGCGGGCGAAGACTCCGAGACACAGCCCGACGGTTCGGTCCGTCCGGTTCCCTTCATCGTGATGGAACTCGTCGAGGGTTCGCTGTTGAAGGACATCATCGCCGACGGCCCGGTTCCGGTCGACGACGCGGTTCGCTACGTCGACGGCATCCTCGAAGCACTCGAGTACTCGCACCGCGCCGGTGTCGTGCACCGCGACATCAAGCCGGGCAACGTCATGGTGACCGAGGCCGGGCAGATCAAGGTCATGGACTTCGGCATCGCCCGTGCGGTGTCCGACAGTTCGTCGACGGTCGCCGAGACGACGGCCATCCTCGGGACCGCGGCGTACTTCTCGCCCGAGCAGGCGAAGGGTGAGCCGGTCGATGCCCGCGCCGACCTGTACTCGGCAGGCGTCGTGCTGTACGAGTTGCTCGCTGGGCGCACGCCATTCCGTGGTGAGACGCCGGTGGCGGTCGCCTACCAACACGTCAGCGAGGCGCCGGTTGCGCCGTCCGAGATCAACGAATCGGTTCCCCGTGCGCTCGATGCCGTCGCTCTGCGCGCCTTGGCGAAGGATCCCTTCCAGCGATATCAGGATGCCGCGGGCTTCCGCGATGCGCTCGACGCCACCATCGACGGCAAGGACCCCTCGAAACGACAGATGGGGGCGCTGACGAGTGAGCTGTACGGCCCGAACCCCCGGCAGGCGGCCGAGACGGCGCGGTCGCTGCGCCAGCTGAGCACCGACACGACGATGAAGCGCACGCAGGCCGGCCCGCCGGTGGCGTGGATCTGGGCGGGTGTCGCGCTGATCGCCGTGCTGCTGATCGCCGTGCTGTTCTGGGTGCTCACGATCCGTCCGGGTGAGAGCGAGGTGCCTTCGATCGCCCGCATCGTTCCCGATGTGTCGGGAATGACCTATGAACGCGCCGCGCAGGCCCTCGGCGAAGAAGACCTCATCGCCATCCGCATCGACGAACCCGACGGCGACGTCGCACCCGGAAATGTCATCCGCACCGACCCGAGCTCCGGCGAGTCCGTCACCCCCGAGCAAGAGATCCGCGTCTATGTCTCGACAGGGCAGGAGATGTCGACCGTCCCGGTGCTCGAAGGTCTGGGCCAAGATGCCGCCACCACAGCGCTCGAAGACGCCGGACTGACGCTCGGCACCGTCACCCAGCGCAACGACGCCAGCCTCTCGGCGGGCATCGTGATCTCGGCCGACCAGACATCCGGCCGTGAGATTCCCACCGGAACGGCGGTGAACCTCATCGTCGCATCGGGACTCGTGACGATCCAGGACGTGACCGGGTACACCGTCGAGGGCGCGACGCGTGAGCTCGAAGACGTCGGCCTGACGGTCACGACGAAGGAAGACCCGACCTGTGTGGGCGATGCACCGCCGACGGTGCGGGCACAGTCGCTCCCGCCGGGAGATGTGCCCGTGCACTCCGCGATCGAGCTGAGTTACTGCTCCGGTTCGTGACCCGTGCGGTGCGGGTGCAGTGACGCGCCCCGGGTCGCCGCATCCGGCCATCCCAGAGGGGCGAGCCAGTTGCCGAGCATCCGATATCCGCCCTCAGTGAGCACACTTTCGGGATGGAACTGAACGCCCACCAGCGGCAACGTGCGGTGACGGAGACCCATCACGACACCGGATTCGGTACGGGCCGTGACGACGAGCTCGTCGGGCAAGGACCGGTCCTCGACCGCAAGAGAGTGGTAGCGCGTCGCGACGAACGGATCGGGCAGGCCGGCGTAGAGCGCGCTGCCGTCGTGGAAAACCTGCGAGGTCATGCCGTGCATGAGCTCGGGCGCATGGCCGACCGTCGCCCCGAACGCTTCGGCGAGCGCTTGGTGCCCGAGACACACGCCGAGCAACGGCACGCGGCACGCGGCCGCGGCGCGGACGACGTCGATCGAGGCGCCGGCGTCGGCGGGTGCCCCAGGCCCGGGCGAAATCATCACCCCGGCATAGCCGGCGATCGCCTCTTCGGGGTCACCGAGGGCATCGGCCTCGACGAGGTCGGTGCGCGCGCCGAGCTCGCCGAGATAGCCGACGAGCGTGTGGACGAAACTGTCGTGGTTGTCGACGACCAGGATGCCGCGGGTCACTCGACCGTCGCGTCTTGCGGGTTGACGAACTCGCTGATCCACGGAAAGACGTAGAACATGAGCCCGTAAAGGACGGCGGCGACGAGCACCAGGAGGATCAGGACGCGCACCCACCACGGTCCCGGGAGGATGTGCCACAGCGCGGCATACATCAGGCCACCTCGCTCAGACTGTCGGGGAGCCCCGCTTCGCGTGGCGTGAATGAATCGAAGACGCCGTATGCGACGATCCGCTCGGCGAGCGAGTACATCGGGCTGCAGCTGGTGAGCGTGATGTACTGCGAGGTCGCTTCGACGCCCTCTCGCTGAGGGACGGGCAGAAGGACGTCCACCTGGTCGGGGGTGACGTACTCGAGGGTGCGGAAGCGGTAGGTGTACCACCCGTCGGGCGTCTCGACCACGATGGGGTCGCCGATCTGCAGCTCCGCGATGCGGTTGAACGGCTTTCCCCACGTGGTGCGGTGCGCGGCGACGGCGAAGTTGCCTATCTCGCCGGGCATCGCGCTTCCGGGGTAGTGTCCGATGCCGATCGGATCGAGTGTGTTCGCCCGCGTCACTCCACCCGCCACCTCGACGGCATAGTCCTCGCCGAAGCGCGGGATGCGCATGACTCCGAACACCTCGGCATCCGCCGGTTCGGGAAGGATCACCGGATCCACGACGTCGGGAGCAGGCTCACCCTCGGGACGCTCGATGGGAGGCTCGTACTCCTGTGCCCATGAGTGGGTCAACTCGTTGCCTGTGGCGTTGCGCTGCGCGCCATAGATCATGTCGCCGACCCACAGTTGCCACACGACATAGAGAAGCGTGATGACCCCGGCGGTGACGAGCAGCTCGCCGATGACTCCTGCGACGGATGCGCGGCGCCGCTGACGTCGCCGGACACCGCGAGGAGACGTGCCCCCCGCATCCGCCGTCGTCGTCTGCGCCACGCGAGAATTCTAGGGGGAGTGTCTGTGCTCGGGCTGGCAGTTAGACTTCTCGCATGGCACGAGGTGGCAAGGAAGACGACGCGCTGGTCGAGCAGCCTGAGGGCGATGCGCCGAACCCGGTGTGGTTCAAGCCGATCATGATCGGCCTCATGCTCGTCGGACTCGTCTGGGTGCTCGTGTTCTATCTGAGCGGAAGCAACCAGCTGCCGATCCCCGGTATCGGGGCCTGGAACCTGGCTGTGGGCTTCGGTATCGCCTTCATCGGGTTCCTCATGACCACACGCTGGCGGTAGTCCATCGCGGATTGACGTCGATACAAACGCCGGGGCGAGAGCCTCGGCGTTTCGTTCGTTCGGGGGTCTCGCGACAAGAATTACACGCGTGTGATTCATCCCCATGTGTGGATGAACCTGTGGATAACTTTCAGCCGTAGAGGCCGATGGGGATGAGCAGAAGCGCCACGAGCGCGACGCCCGTCAGCACGAGCAGCAGGATCTGCAGCTTCTTCTGACCCGGCGCGCGTGTGCGGGTGAAGATGAAACCCACGAGCAGGCCGACGATCAACCCGCCGACATGCGCCTGCCACGAGATGTTGAATCCGGGGACGAACCCGATGGCGAGGTTGATGGCGAGGATCACCGCGATTCCGGCGATGTTGGCCCCGAGGTGACGACCGATGACGATCAGCGCACCGAAGAGTCCGAATATGGCGCCGGATGCTCCGACCACCGGGGTCGTGAACGACAGCAGGGTGACCGCCACGGACCCGCCGAGCGTGCTCAGGAGGTAGAGCGTGATGAAGCGACCACGCCCGAGGAGCGGTTCGAGACTTCGCCCGATCAACCACAGTGCGAGCATGTTGAGCCCGAGATGCCAGAAGCTTCCATGCACGAGCGCCGCGGTGAACAGCCGCCAGGGCTCGAACGTTCCCGTCAGGTTCGGGTAGAGCGCGGGCGCCCAGAACATCAGGCTCGCCTCGATCGTGCGGCCAAGGCCCGGGATGAGCGTGATGATGTACGCGATCGCGGTGATGCCGATGATCGCGTAGGTGGCGAGCGGACGCGAGTCGGCGACCACGACGGGTCGCCGACTCGCCCACCGACGTTCGGCCTTCCGCTGCGCGGACGAGCGAGACGACTGCTGTTCCTTCATGCACTCGGGGCACACGACACCGACGGCTGCCGGGGTCTGGCATTCGACGCAGATCGTGCGCAAGCACCGTTGACAGAGCACGAAGCTCTGCCGATCCGGATGTCGGTAGCAGAAGTTGTCGCGATTGTTCGCGAAGTCCGTCGAGGTCACTCGTGTACGAGAACGATCACGCCTGGGCGATGTCGATCGACTCGATGACGACGGGCTCGATCGGACGGTCGCCCGCTGCCGTCGGAACGGCGGCGATCGCGTCGACGACGGCGCGCGAGTCCGCCTCGACGACCTCGCCGAAAATCGTGTGCTTGCCCTGCAGCCACGGAGTCGGGTCTGTCGTGATGAAGAACTGCGAGCCGTTGGTGCCCTCGGGCTGACCGGTGATCGCGTTGCGGCGCAGACCGGCGTTGGCCATGGCGAGCTTGTACGGGGCGGTGAAGTCGAGCTCGGGGCTGATCTCGTCGTTGAACGTATAACCGGGACCGCCCACGCCCTGACCGAGCGGGTCGCCGCCCTGGATCATGAAGCCGGGGATGATGCGGTGGAAGATGACGTTCGTATAGAGCGCGCCTTCACCGGGCTTGCCTGTGGCGGGGTCGGTCCATTCGCCGGTTCCATCGGACAAGCCGATGAAGTTCTTGACGGTGCGGGGGGCGTGGTCTCCGAACAGGTTGACGACGATATCGCCGTGGTTCGTGTGGATCGTGGCGACGGCGGTGTGCTGAGGCATGCTCTACATTCTCGCAGAGTTCTCAGCAACCCTCCCTTCCACGTCCGCGGCGTCTGGCAAGATGGAGAAACCACCGACCCCGTCGAGAGGGAGAGCCCCGTGAGCCTCAGCCGAAAGCGCAAGAAGGAACTTCGCAAGCTCCAGACGCAGGCCAATTCGCTGTGGGAGTCGCAGCAGGTACTCGTCGGCGAAGCCGCGAACGTCGCGCGTGAAGCCAGCCGACAGCTCGGCAACTTCGGCCGCGAGCAGGTCGCCCCTCAGGTTCAGGCGTCGTATGAGAAGTACGCCGCTCCCTACGTCGATCGCGGCATGCAGGCCTCGAAGAACGTGCTGGAGCGCAACATCGTGCCCGCTGCCGGCGCCGTCGTTGGCTCGGCGCTGTCGGCGTGGGATGCCGCGAACGAGCAGCGCGCGCGCTTCGCATCGGGTCGTGGGCTCTCGCTCCCTGACGCCGGAAAGTACGCCAAGAAGGCGGACAAGTACTCGCAGGAGGTCGCACGTCGCTTCTCCAAGGCGATGCCCGAGCCGCAGAAGAAGGGCATGGGTGCCGGTGGCGTCATCGCGATCATCCTCGGCGCCGCCGCGGCGATCGGTGTGCTCTACGCCGCGTGGCAGACGTTGCGAGCCGACGACGAGCTCTGGGTCGCCGACGACCCGCTTCGCGCACCCGACGCGTGACATCGCACCCGACCGCGCGGGTGACCCGCGCGGCGGAAGAACGCGGGCTCAGCATCGAGATCCGTGAACGACCTGCGGCGCACAGTTTGCCGGAGGCGGCTGCATTGCTCGGCATCGCGCCGGCGGACATCGTGAAGACGCTGGTCGTGAAGCGATCGACCCCCGATGCACAGGGACGTGAGTACCTTTTGGCACTCGTTCCCGGCGACCGCGCAATCTCGTGGCCGAAGCTACGCGCCCTCGTCGGCGTGAACAAGCTGCGTCTTCCCGAACCCGAGCTTGCCCTGGCCGCGACCGGTTACGAGCGCGGGACGATCGTTCCGATCGGCGCGACCGGTGACCTTCCGCTCTACGCCGATGTACGCATCGTCGGCGGACGCATCGCCATGGGCGCGGGCGCCCACGGCTACAGCCTGTTCGTCGACGCGGACGCCCTCATCGCCGCCTACGGTGCAACGGTCGCCGATATCTCGAACGAGGCCGGCTAGCAGCATCCGGTCAGTGGCGACCGGCCATTTCGAGGCCGATGTCGACCAGGCGCACGCGATTGAGGTCGGCGACCGTGCCCAGCGGGAACCACTGCGCGCGATCGGTCGAGCCACCGACTTCGTTGCGGAGCTTTCCCCCGGTGATATGCGCGCGATAGATGATGCGCAGGGTGTGGAGTGGTTCGTCCGTCTTCACGAGTCGGCGGCCCGCAGGGATGACACGGGAATGGATGCCGAGCAACCCGTCGAGCGCGACCCGGTAACCGGTCTCTTCCCGCACCTCGCGGCGTGCCGCATCCTCGGGATCTTCGCCCGCCTCAAGTCCTCCGCCGGGGAGTGTCCATGCGGGGCGACGCCCCTCTGTCCAATGCGCGAGCAGCATCCGCTCGTCGTCGTCGATCACGATCGCGTAGGCGGCGACCCTCATGTCCATGCCCCACCCTAACGCGGGCGTCGCTGTCGGTCGGTGGTTCTCAGATGGCCACGCGGCGTCCGGAGGTCGTCACTCGGTCGAGCAGTCGCGAGCGAGGTACGGATCGTCCTTCACCGAGCGAAGTCGGCGCGGCCGCGCTGTGCGGAGTCGAGGAGGTTCCCCCGGGAGAGAGGGATTCCCGAGAGGACCGCTTCCTGCCAGGCGGCGGTGGTCGCCACCGCCGCCCAATTCGAGTGCAGGAGTGCCATGACGGTTTCATGCACCTCACGGGCTGATGCACGCCCGGCATCGTTGACCAGATCGATCGCGCCGGTGGCATCCGACAGCACTTCGATAGAGAACCCCAGCGGTTCCGCATCCGCTGCAGAACCCAGCACGCAGTTGTTCGTCATGTATCCGGTGAGCGTGACGATGTCGATGTCGTGCTCGCGCATCCAGTCGACCAGTCCAGTGTGCTCGAACACGCTCGCGTATGACTTCGTGATTCGGTGGTCGCCGTCGGTCACACGCTCGGCAACGCGCGGGTGAAGCGCGAAGGTCGGAGCATCCGGTGCGAAGACGGGTGAGCCCGCCCGTGACGCATGTTGCACGACGACGACAGCGAGATCGTGCTCGTGCGCCGTGTCGATTGCCGCCGCGATGTTGCCGATCGAGGTGTCACGGTCCGGGTGCTGGATCGGCAGTAGTCCGTCGAAGTACTCGAGTTGAGCATCGATCACGACCAGGGCGCGGCGGGGTGCAGACATGGCCACAGCCTACGGTGGGAGACCACAGCACAGCGGTCGAAACGACCGTGCGCGGATGAGATGACTGTGGAGCCTAGGAGATTCGAACTCCTGACATCCTGCTTGCAAAGCAGGCGCTCTACCAACTGAGCTAAGGCCCCGCGCGGGTGATTCCCGGGAAGGGAACCGGTGGGGCTACCAGGACTTGAACCTGGGACCTCTTCATTATCAGTGAAGCGCTCTAACCGCCTGAGCTATAGCCCCGTTATCCGGCGCTTTCGCGCCGTCAACCTCCAAGACTTTACCCGACCCGTCAGGAATTTGACGAATCGGGCGCCATCAGTTCGACGTGAACCCGACGAGCAGGCCGCCGGTCACCTTGACCGCCAGGTTGTAGATGCCGGCCATGACCGCACCGAGCACGGTCACGACGATGAGATTCAGGATCGCGACGACCGCCGAGAACGCCAGAACCTGCGGCAGGCTGACGAAGTTCGACAGCAGGATGCTGCCGTCTGAGAAGCTCGCGAAGAACTCGTCGGCGCGGTCGACCAGACCGGTCGCCGTGACCACGAAGTAGATCGCCACGAACGACACCACCGTGACGATCGCGACGGCGATCGCCGCGAGGAACGACAGCTTCACCGCCGACCAGAAGTCGATGTACACCAGGCGCAGGCGAACCTGCTTGGCGCTCGTCTTGTGGCTCGATTTCTTGGCCAGCTTGTCGGCTACCGTACTCATGCGTCTGAACCTTCTTCAGGAGTCTCGGGGGAAGCGTCTGCATCCGAAGCGGGGGTGTCGTCCGCCTCTGCGGCTTCGTCGAGGCCGCGTTCGCCGTTTCGTGCGATCGCGAGGATGCGATCGTCATTGCCGAGGCGGGCGAACACGACACCCATGGTGTCGCGACCCTTGGCGGGCACCTCGGCCACGGCAGAGCGTACCACCTTGCCGCTGGCAAGAACCACAAGGATCTCATCACCCTCCCAGGCGATCAGACCGCCCGCGAGAACCCCACGATCATCGTTCAGCTTGGCCACCTTGATGCCGAGTCCACCGCGGCTTTGCACGCGGTATTCGTCGATCCTGGTGCGCTTGGCGTACCCACCGTCGGTGACGGTGAAGACGTATCCCTCGTCGTGGGCGACCGATGCGGACAGCAGGCTGTCACCGTCTCGGAACGACATGCCCTTCACACCCGAAGTGGAGCGGCCCATGGGGCGGAGTGCGGCATCCGTCGCAGAGAACCGCAACGACATGCCGTGCCGGCTGATCAAGAGGATGTCTTCGCCCTCGTCGATGAGCAGTGCGCTCACCAGTTCGTCGGGACCGCTGTTCTCGGCCTCTTCGGGGTCGTCTTCTTCGATCGTCTCGCCGCGCAGACGGATCGCGATGATGCCACCCTGACGGTTGGTGTCGTACTCGTCGAGGCGGGTCTTCTTGATGAGACCGCGTCGGGTGGCGAGCACGAGGTAGGTCGCCACGTTGTAGTCCCGGATGTCGAGGATCTGCGCGATCTCCTCGCCCGGCTGCAGGGCCAGCAGATTGGCGACATGTTGACCCTTCGCGTCGCGGCCCGCTTCGGTGATCTCGTACGTCTTCGCCCGATAGACGCGACCTTTGTTCGTGAAGAACAACAGCCAATGGTGGGTCGTCGTGACGAAGAAGTGCTCGACCACGTCGTCGGCCCGCAACTGCGCGCCCTTCACCCCACGCCCGCCGCGGTGCTGCGAACGATAGTTGTCGCTGCGGGTGCGCTTGATGTATCCGTCGCGCGTCACCGAGACGACCATCTCCTCTTCGGGGATGAGGTCTTCCATCGACATGTCGCCGTCGAATCCGTGGAGGATCTCGGTGCGGCGGTCGTCACCGAACTTGTCGACGATGCCGGTGAGCTCTTCGTGGATGATGGTCCGCTGACGCTCGGGACGAGCGAGGATGTCCTTGTAGTCTTCGATCTGCGCTTCGAGCTGCTGCGCCTCGTCCAGGATCTTCTGGCGTTCGAGGGCCGCGAGTCGACGCAGCTGCAGATCGAGGATCGCGACGGCCTGGTCGTCGTCGATGTCGAGCAGACCCTTCAGGCCCTCGCGCGCTTCATCGGCGGTGGGCGAGCGACGGATCAGCTCGATGACCGCGTCGAGCGCGTCGAGCGCCTTGAGGTATGCGCGCAGGATGTGCATGCGGCGCTCGGCCTTGGCCAGGCGGAACTGCGTCCGCCGGACGATGACCTCGATCTGGTGCTCGATCCAGTGCGAGATGAACCCGTCGAGCGGCAGGGTGCGTGGAACGCCGTCGACGATCGCCAGCATGTTCGCGCCGAAGTTGTCCTGCAACTGCGTGTGCTTGTACAGGTTGTTGAGCACGACCTTCGCGACGGCGTCGCGCTTGAGCACGATGACGAGGCGCTGGCCCGTGCGGTCCGAGGTCTCGTCACGGATGTCGGCGATACCGGTGATCTTGCCTTCGCGAGCAAGGTCGCTGATCTTGACCGCGACGTTGTCGGGGTTCACCTGGTACGGGAGCTCCGTGATCACCAGGCACGTGCGGCCCTGGATCTCTTCGATGTTGACGACCGCACGCATCGTGATCGACCCGCGGCCCGTGCGGTATGCCTCTTTGATCCCCTTCGTTCCGAGGATCTGCGCGGCAGTCGGAAAGTCGGGGCCGGGGATGCGCTCCATGAGCGCGTCGAGCAGCTCTTCTTTCGACGCTTCCGGATTCTCGAGCGCCCAGAGTGCGCCCGACGCAACCTCACGAAGGTTGTGAGGTGGGATGTTGGTGGCCATGCCGACCGCGATACCCACCGAGCCGTTCACCAGCAGGTTCGGGAACCGTGCCGGCAGAACCGTCGGTTCCTGCGTCTGACCGTCGTAGTTCTCCTGGAAGTCGACGGTGTCTTCTTCGATGTCGCGCACCATCTCGAGCGCGAGCGGAGCCATCTTCGTCTCGGTGTACCGCGGAGCGGCGGCGCCCTGGTTTCCCGGCGAACCGAAGTTGCCCTGTCCGAGGGCGAGCGGGTAGCGCATCGACCACGGCTGGACCAGCCGCACGAGCGCCTCGTAGATGGGCGAGTCGCCGTGCGGGTGATATTGACCCATGACCTCGCCGACGACGCGCGCGCACTTCGAGAACGACTTGTCGGGGCGGAACCCGCCGTCGTACATGCCGTAGATCACACGCCGATGCACGGGCTTGAGTCCGTCACGCACATCGGGCAACGCCCGCCCGACGATGACGCTCATCGCGTAGTCGAGGTAGCTGCGCTGCATCTCGGCCTGCAGATCGACCTGGTCGATGTGGCCGTGGTTGTGCAGGGCGGCCGGGTCGGGACGCTCTTCGTCAGTCATTCGTATTCTCCACGCGTCGTGTTTCGCCGCTTCGGTGCCCGCTCATCCGACTCGTGGTCGGTGGGCGGAGTGTCGGTCGTGGGCAGATGAAGCGCGACGAATCGCCCACGACCATCGGTGTTCAGATGTCGAGGAAGCGGACGTCTTTGGCGTTTCGCTGGATGAATCCGCGGCGGGATTCGACGTCTTCGCCCATGAGGATCGAGAAGATCTCGTCGGCCGCGGCCGCATCGTCGATCGTGACCTGCTTGAGCGTGCGGGTTTCGGGGTCCATCGTGGTTTCCCACAGTTCCTTGGCGTTCATCTCACCGAGGCCCTTGTACCGCTGGATGCCGTTGTCCTTCGGGATGCGCTTTCCGTTGGTCAGCCCATCGGCCAGGAGCGCGTCCCGCTCGCGGTCGCTGAACACGTACTCGTGAGCCGAGTTCGACCATTTCAATCGGTACAGCGGCGGCTGTGCCAGATAGACATAGCCGGCCTCGATGAGCCCGCGCATGTAGCGGAACAGCATGGTGAGCAAGAGCGTCGTGATGTGCTGGCCGTCGACGTCGGCATCTGCCATCAGCACGATCTTGTGGTACCGCGACTTCTCGATATCGAACTCTTCGCCGATGCCGGTGCCGAAGGCCTGGATCATCGCCTGGACTTCTTTGTTTCCCAGCGCTCGGTCGAGGCGCGCGCGCTCGACGTTGAGGATCTTGCCCCGCAGCGCCAGGATCGCCTGGGTGTGCGGATCGCGCCCCTGGACGGCCGAGCCACCGGCCGAGTCTCCCTCGACGAGGAAGATCTCGCTGATCGAGGGGTCCTTGCTCGTGCAGTCCTTCAGCTTGTCGGGCATCGCCGCGGACTCGAAAACGCTCTTACGGCGCGCGGTTTCGCGGGCTTTGCGGGCGGCCATTCGGGCGGTCGCCGCCTCGATCGCCTTCGTGATGATCCGCTTGGCCTGGTCGGGGTTGCGGTCGAACCAGTCACCGAGCTGGTCGCCGACGACCTTCTGCACGAACGCCTTGGCTTCGGTGTTGCCGAGCTTGGTCTTCGTCTGTCCCTCGAACTGCGGTTCGGAGAGCTTGACCGAGATCACGGCGGTGAGTCCCTCACGCACGTCATCGCCCGAGAGGTTGTCGTCTTTCTCCTTGAGAAGCCCCTTGCCGCGCGCGTACTTGTTCACGAGTGTCGTGAGCGCGGCGCGGAACCCTTCTTCGTGGGTGCCGCCCTCGTGCGTGTTGATCGTGTTCGCGTAGGTGAAGACGTTCTCGGTGTAGCTCGTCGTCCACTGCATCGCCACTTCGAGAGCGATCTTGCGATCAGTGTCTTCGGACTCGAAGGCGATGACCTCGTCGTTCACGTGGTCGGCCTTGCGCACATGGTTGAGGTACTCGACGTAGTCGACGAGGCCGCGCTCGTAGAGGAAGCTGTCGTTCGGCTGCTGCAGAACGACCTCGCCGGGCTCTGTTTCCTCGTCGAAAGCCGAATCGGGCCGCTCATCGCGCAGGTCGATGCGAAGCCCCTTGTTGAGGAACGCCATCTGCTGGAATCGCGTGCGGAGCGTGTCGTAGTCGAAGTGCACGGTCTCGAAGATCGTGTCGTCCGGCCAGAACGTGATCGTGGTGCCGGTCTGCGTGCTTTCCTCCCCCCGCTCGAGCGAGGCCTGCGGCATCCCGCCGTCGCGGTAGGACTGGCGCCACACGTATCCCTGTCGGGCGACCTCGACGTCGAGCCGGGTGGACAGGGCGTTCACCACCGACGATCCGACACCGTGAAGTCCGCCCGAGACGGCGTATCCGCCGCCACCGAACTTTCCGCCCGCGTGCAGCACCGTCAGAACGACCTCGACCGTGGACTTGCCCTCGGTCTTGTGCATATCGACGGGGATGCCGCGGCCGTTGTCGACGACGCGGACCGCACCGTCGGGGAGAATCGTCACCGTGATGGTGTCGCAGTATCCGGCGAGTGCCTCATCGACGGAGTTGTCGACGATCTCATAGACCAGATGGTGCAGACCACGCGGTCCGGTCGAACCGATGTACATGCCGGGGCGCTTGCGGACTGCTTCGAGCCCCTCGAGCACCTGAATGGCATCTGCTCCGTATTCGCCCATGGTCGCCGGCGGCGTGGGAGTGGGTTCTTCGGGAACGCTCTCGGGGTTCTCAGGCGTCATAGGTCTCTCGGCGCTCCAGTCGATGTCGAGGTGCCCGGTCAGTCTACCGAGTTGCATCCGCTTTCGCGCGTTCTACGCCCGTCTGGCGCGACGAAATCATGTTCGAGACCCGATGACGTGGCTCAACCGTAGGTATCGCGCGGGCCGCGCCCTGGAATCGCTCTAGGACCCCATTTCCAAGAGGGGACGTCCGGCCCCAGAAACCGCACCGCTGTCACGCCGGCCTCCGGGAAGCGTCGAAGGATCTCCGACAGGATGTGCGATCGCATGATCTGCAGCTGTTTCGCCCACGCCGTCGAATCGGCTTGCACCGTCAGCGTCCCCTCCTGGAATGCGACCGGACGGGTGTGTTGCGCGGTGTCCTCGCCGGCGACGTCCGCCCACGCGAGAACGAGGTCCTCCCGTGCCAGTTGGGAGTCCCATCCGGCCTCGCGGGTCAGGGACGCCAGCACATCCCCGACGCCCTTCGGGTCGCGCCCGGGGGCGAAGGGCATCTCGTCGTCGTCGACGACACGACGACGCTTTCGCCGGTACGCGCGCGCCGAGGGCGGAAGTCCTCGCAGGCGCAGATACGTTGCGACGGTTTCGGGAATGGTCTCGTCGACGGGCTCAGGCATCGTCATCCTCCACGATCCGTCCCGCATCGACACGGACGAGTCGCGCGCGCAGCTCATCGGGGATGTCGGCGTCGACTGCGGCAGTGACGACCACTTGCTCGTACCCCGCGGCCAGCCCAGCCAAACGTTTCCGGCGATCGGCGTCGAGCTCGGCGAAGACATCGTCGAGGATCAGAACGGGATCTCCCAGGCGCGACTCTGCGCGCAGCAGTTCGGCGGATGCCAGGCGAAGCGCCAAAGCGACCGACCATGACTCACCGTGCGACGCGTATCCCTTCACCGGCAGGCCGCGCACGCGGAGTACGAGGTCGTCGCGATGCGGGCCCACGAGTGTCAGGCCGCGCTCGAGCTCGGCAGACCGCCGAGCCGACAGAGCCTGCCGGAACGCCGCCTCGATGTCGTCAGCCGCGTCGACGGGAGCGGCATCCGCATCCTCTTCAGGGTCGGACCCGCCGATGGAGAGCGACCAATCGGCCTCGGGCTGATGATCCGCGCCGGCGATCGCCGTGTACGCCGCGACGAGTGGATGCCGGAGGTCATCGGCGAGCGCGAGCCGAGCGCGGATCACCTCCGTGCCGAGGGCGATGAGCTTGTCGTCCCAGACATCGAGCGTTGCCAATCCGTCGCCACGCACGCCGCGCGCCCGCGCGGATTTGAGAAGTGTGGTGCGTTGTTTGAGCACCCGGTCGTAGTCGCCGAGCACCCCGGCCATGCGCGGTGCTCGCTGGACGAGCAGTTGATCGGCGAAACGTCGACGCGAGCCGGGATCGCCGCGCACGATCTGCAGATCTTCGGGGGCGAACAAGACCACCTGCGCATAGCGCGGCAACTCTGCCGGCTTCACCGCCGCGCCGTTGACCCGCGCCTTGTTGGACCCTTGCCGGTTGACCTGCGCCTCGAGCAGCACGTGCCTGTCGCCGTGGACCAGTCGCGCGCGCACGATCGCGGCATCCGCACCATGACGCACCATCGGCGCGTCATTCGATACACGATGCGACCCGAGAGTGGCGAAGAACGCGATCGCCTCCGCCAAGTTCGTCTTTCCTTGACCGTTGCGGCCGACGAAGACGTTCGGGCCCGGACCGAGCGCGACCTCGGCGACCGCATAGTTGCGGAAGTCCACGAGGCTCAGGTGCTCCACGATCACCGGACAAGCCTAATGACGGCCGACGACACATGTTCGCGGCGCGCGCCGCGCAGGGAGGTGGCTCGAGCGGTGATCGTGATCAGCGCAACAACAGGTTCGGCTGCAGCAGGTACTTGAACGAGTCCGAACCCGCCTTGTCGACCGACGTCTGCGCGGTGACCAACACCGGGCTGAGCTTGTTCGCGTTGTCGCTCGACGTGAACGTGATGCGGGTGAACTCGCTCTTGACCGCGCCGAGCGATTCGAGCAGATATTGCGGGTTCAGACCGAGGGTGACGTCGTCACCGGCGAGCGTCGCGTCAACGGACTCGGTCGCGCGCGCCTGCTCGGTACCGGAAGCATCCATCGACACGCTCTCGTTCGTGAACGTGAACCGCAACGGTGCGGACCGGTCGAGCACGAGCGACACACGCCGCACGGCCTCGACGAGTTCGGCGGTGTTGACGACGGCGTGGTGGTCGGTCGCCTCGGGGAAAAGTCGACGCACCGGCGGGAAGTTCCCCTTGATCAGAAGCGACGTCACGGTCTTGTTGCCGGCCGTGAAGGCGATGATCTCGCGGTCGCCGGATCCCGAGAACGCGATCTGGATCTCGCCACTGTGGGCGAAGGTCTTTCCGACTTCGGTGAGGGTGCGCGCGGGAACCAGCGCGGTGGTGGTCTCGTCGGATGCCGCAGACCCGCCGTCCCATGGAATCTCGCGCAGCGCGACACGGTAGCGATCGGTGGCAACGAGGTTGAGTGTGGTGCCGGTGACCTCGAGCTGCACACCCGTGAGCACCGGAGTGACATCATCGCGCGACGCCGCGAACGCCACCTGGGCGATGGCCGTTGCGAAATCCTCGGCGGGCACGAGCCCGGAATCGCCCGTGACCTCGGGGATCGCGGGGTACTCCGCTACGGGCATCGATGCGAGGGTGAAGCGTGCGGAGCCGCAGGTCAGCAGGATGCCGTCTTCTTCGTCGACCGTGATCTCGATCGGTGCGTTGGGCAGACGGCTTGCGATCTCGGAGAGCAGTCGGCCATGGACGAGGATCGTGCCCGGCTCGTCGACGGTCGCCTCGATCGTCGTGCGCGCGGATGCTTCGTAGTCGAACGCG
Source organism: Microbacterium koreense (assembly GCF_042677105.1). Taxonomy (NCBI): domain Bacteria; kingdom Bacillati; phylum Actinomycetota; class Actinomycetes; order Micrococcales; family Microbacteriaceae; genus Microbacterium; species Microbacterium koreense. The sequence continues at coordinate 566,766 of NZ_JBHTIM010000001.1, read as the reverse complement.
GAGAGCGACAAGCCGCTGTCGGAGGCCTCGATGAGCACGCCGGCGAGGATCGGTTGCGGATTGCGCTGCGGAAGGAGCTTGACGACGAACGAGACGGCCTCGCTGAACACATCGCGATTGACCTGGAACTTCACGAAGGCTCCCTTGACGTCGGACTGGGAGTACTCATGCTAGTGCCCAGAGATGGATGCGCCAGATCTGGCTCTCCGAACGTGTGCCGCATCCCCAAGGTGATCGGACCGGGTTTCATTGAAGAGAGATCTGTCATGGTGTTAACCGCTGTGGAAACTGGGGATAACTTGCGCGATCCCAGTCGGGAGTGGGAAATCACATTCGTGTGAGATGTGGAACCGCTGCGGAGGAATCCGTTGTCCCGGATGCGGGGGTCATCGCGTCGTCCACAAGTTGTCGTCGTTCGTTCACAGACTCTCGACAGCGAAATCGAGTTATCCACAGGTTTTGCACACTGTGAAGAACGCATGATGAGGCCTTCGGCGCGGTTCTGTCAAGAACGCCGAAAGGAATACGCCGAACCTGGGTCAGCGACCGCCCCGACCGAGCTGCGAGGTGATCTCGGAGACCTGGTTGTAGATGGACCGGCGCTCCTTCATGAGTTCGCTGATCTTCTTGTACGCGTACATGACGGTCGTGTGGTCTCGGTTGCCGAAGAGCTGACCGATCTTCGGCAACGACAGGCTGGTGCGCTCCCGGCAGAGGTACATCGCGATCTGGCGTGCCGTCGCGATGGATTGGGAGCGACTCGACCCGTAGAGGTCGTCGACGCTGAGCTTGAAGTACTGTGCCGTCGCGCTGATGATGTCGGTCGGCGAGATGACGTTCGCGTCGTCCTGATCGACGATGTCGCGCAGCACCGTCTGTGCCAGCGACATGTCGAGGGTGGAGCGGTTGAGACTGGCGAACGCGGAGACGCGGATGAGCGCACCTTCGAGCTCTCGGATGTTGGAGGACACCACGGTGGCGATGTACTCGAGCACTTCGTCGGGAATGTGGAGGCGTTCGGACTGCGCCTTCTTGCGAAGGATCGCGATGCGCGTTTCGAGGTCGGGTGCCTGCACATCGGTGATCAGGCCCCACTCGAAACGACTGCGCATGCGGTCTTCGAAGCCGGTCAGGTGTTTCGGGGGAACGTCGCTGGTGATCACGACCTGCTTGTCATGGTCATGCAACGTGTTGAACGTGTGGAAGAACGCTTCTTGTGTCTCGGCGCGACCCTGCAAGAACTGGATGTCGTCGATCAGGAGGATGTCGACGTCGCGGTAGCGCGCTTGGAATGCGGATCCGCGGTTGTTCGCGATCGAGTTGATGAAGTCGTTGGTGAATTCCTCGCTCGAGACATACCTGACCTTGATGCCCGAATAGAGGTTGATCGCGTAGTCCCCGATGGCGTGGAGCAGGTGGGTCTTGCCCAGGCCTGAGTCGCCGTAGATGAACAGGGGGTTATAGGCCTTGGCGGGAGCTTCGGCCACGGCGACTGCCGCGGCATGGGCGAAGCGGTTCGACTGACCGATTACGAAGCTGTCGAAGGTGTACTTCGGATTGAGGCGGGTGTCGCTGCGCGCGATCCCCACCGGGGTCTCCGGCGTCTCTTCCATTGGTGAGCGCGGGATCGTCTGGATCGCGTTCGCCGGCGCCGCGGATTCCGCCGGTGTCGGAGCCGACAGATGTGCGTCGATCAGTTCGGGGTTCACCACGACGCGGAAGTTCGTCACGTCGCCGTCGGGGGCTGCGGTGGTGAGGGCTTCGAGGATCGGGGCCCGCATCCGCTTCGTGAACTGTGCGGCCGTCAGGTCGTTGGGCACATCGAGGTAGAGCGTGCCGCTCATGACGCCTTGGGGAACGGCGAGGTTCAGAAAGCCCTCGAGCTGCGGTGTGATCCGGTCGTCGGTGCCCAGAGCATCGAGCACGAGCGACCAGACCGGTACGTCGGGATGAGCGTGCGCGGACATGGACCCCCCGGGGTGTTGATGAATCCAACGGATGCCGCGGGAACTTCGCGTTCGACCTGTGGATAACTGCCGGAGCCACGCTAGTCAGGGTGTGTCTCCGGAGCAAACTCCACTGTAGGCGCGCCCCGCGTGTCACTGCCAGGGGTATCGCTGGGGTGGGGATAATGCAGCGCAGCGTGCGCCGGTTTGAGTTCTCAGGGGTCCCGACGTAACCTTAATCGGTTGACTTATGCCCTTTCGGGCAGGTCCCCCTCATCGTCGTCTTCGGCCCATACGCCACATGCTGTGTCGGAGACACCCTCATCCGGAGTGATCTCATGAGCAAGCGTACGTTCCAGCCCAACAACCGTCGTCGCGCCAAGAAGCACGGCTTCCGCGCCCGTATGCGTACCCGCGCGGGCCGCGCGATCCTGTCGGCTCGTCGTTCCAAGGGCCGCACCGAGCTGTCTGCCTGACCGCAGTCGTGCTGGCGAGGCCGAACCGTCTCACGCGTGGAGCGGAGTACAAGGCCGTCGTCCGTCGTGGTCGACGGTGTGCCGGAGCGCACACCGTCACCTATGTGACCCCGTCATCTGCGTCGACGCCACGGTTCGGATTCATCGTGAGCAAGCAGGTGGGCGGGGCTGTCGTGCGTAATACGGTGCGCCGACGGCTCAAGGCCGTGTGTGCCGCGGCGCTGCCGGATGTGCGTCCCGACGCCGACATCGTCATCCGCGCTCTTCCGAGTGCGGCGACCGCGACCTTCGGCGACCTTCGCGATGACGTGAACCGTTGCCTCGCCCGGCGGGCCGCCGCGTGAGCGTCCTGCCGGCATACGCGCTGGGAGACGCCAGGTTCGCGGCATCCGACGCTCTGCGCAGTGTCCCCCTTGCTCCCCGCAATCTCGTCGTCGGACTGCTCCACACCTACCGCGCGACCATCTCGCACGTCTACGGAGACGTGTGCAAGTACTATCCGTCATGCTCGGCCTACGCCGTCGGTGCGGTTCAGCAGCACGGCGCCGTCAAAGGTGCGGCCTTGACTGCGGCTCGGCTCGCGCGTTGCCACCCCTGGGCCGAAGGCGGCGTCGATGACGTGCCTGCACACTCGAACTTTCGGCATGCTCTGACCCCTCACGGGTTCGTTGTGCCTGCACCCACCGGAAAGGACTGATCCACGGTATGGATCTCTTGCTCTCCGCAACACCGGCGCCCGACGCCGGGGGCGGCTTCGACCTCATCGGTACGATCCTCTGGCCGCTGAAGTGGCTCGTTGAGCTCGTGCTCGTCGGCTGGCACTGGTTGTTCACGGCGATCGGGATGCCGCCGGCTGACGGCCTCACCTGGGTGCTCGCCATCGTCGGGCTCGTGCTCGTCGTGCGTTCCGCGATGATTCCTCTCTTCGTGCGGCAGATCAAGAGCCAGCGAAAGATGATGGAAATCGCTCCTGAACTGCGAAAAGTTCAGGAAAAGTACAAGGGGAAGCGCGACCAACTGTCTCGTGAGGCGATGAGCCGCGAGACGATGGCGCTGTACAAGAAGCACGGCACCACACCGGTCGCCAGTTGCCTCCCGCTCCTCGTGCAGATGCCTGTGTTCTTCGCACTGTTCAGCGTGCTCAACGACGTGCAGAAGATCGGCTCCGACCCCACGTTCAGTGGCGTGGGTCTGCTCAACAACGAGCTCACGCAGGAGTTCTACGACGCGAGCCTCTTCGGAGTCGCTTCCCTCCACGAGACGCTGATCGACGCGATCAACAGCAGCAACGTCGTGGCGATCGTCATCCTCGTCATCCTCGTCGTCCTCATGATCGCGTCGCAGTTCTTCACGCAGCTGCAGATCATCTCGAAGAACCTGTCCCCCGAGGCCAAGACCGGCCAGGCGTACCAGATGCAGAAGATCATGCTCTACGTCTTGCCGCTGGCCTTCATCTTCTCGGGTGTCTTCTTCCCGCTCGGCGTCGTCATCTATTGGTTCGTGTCGAACCTGTGGACGATGGGTCAGCAGTTCATCGTGATCCGCGAGATGCCGACGCCCGGTTCGGATGCCGCCAAGGCGCGCGAAGAGCGGCTGGCGCGGCGTGGCAAGGCCATCGACTCGAGCGGCAAGGTCGTGTCGATGGAGAAGTACGAGGCCGAACAGCAGCGTCTGCTCGAAGAAGCCGAGAAGGCGAAAGCGGCCGCTCCCAAGCGTCAGCAGCCGATCGGCAAGCAGCGCGCGAAGAAGAAGACCGGTAACCAGAAGCCCGGCGGCAACCAGAAGCCGGGCGGCAACGGAGGCTCGTCCGGGTCCTCCGGCGGCAGCTCACCGTCCGATGGCGCGAAGTAGCGGCGAGGAGAATCATGAACACCACCCCTGAAACGCGCTCAGCGGCGCCTTCGGATCGCACGCCGGCGACGGCTGAGCAGCTCGAACAAGAGACGGACGTCGCCGCCGATTTCATCGAAGGTCTGCTCGACATCGCCGACATCGACGGCGATCTCACACTCGATGTGCGAGCGGGGCGTGCATACGTCACCGTCGAAGCGCCGGATGAGGGCTCGGTCGATCTGCTCGCCGACCCCGACACCGTGCAGGCGCTTCAGGAACTCACGCGCATCGCCGTACAGAACAAGACCGGCCGTTTCTCGCGCCTCATTCTTGACATCGGCGGCTCGCGCGATGCGCGGCAACGTGAGCTCGAGGCGCTCGTCGACCGTGCGATCGCGCGGCTCGACGACGGCGCATCCCAGGCATCGCTGCCCGCGATGTCGAGCTATGAGCGCAAGCTGGTGCATGATGTCGTCGCGGAGCGGGGACTCATCTCGGAGTCCTACGGCGAGGGCGCTGACCGTCACACCGTGATCCGGCGTGGCTGACGTTTCACGTGAAACATCGCCGGTGATCGAACCGGAGCCGACGGTCGCGGCGGAGATCTTCGGAGGCCGCATCGATCTCGCGCGCCGGTTCACCGCAGCGCTGGGAGCGCACGGCGAAGAACGCGGACTCATCGGGCCACTCGAGCCCGCCCGCCTGTGGACGCGCCACATCCTCAACAGCGCCGTGGCTGCGCCGCTCTTCTCAGGACGGGTGGCTGATGTCGGTTCGGGTGCCGGTCTTCCTGGACTGGTTCTGGCGATCGCGCGACCAGACGCCGAGTTCACCCTTATCGAGCCGATGGAACGGCGCGTGACGTGGTTGCGCGAGCAGGTGACTGCTCTCGGCCTCGAGAACGTCACGGTCGTGCGGGCGCGAGCCGAAGAGTGGCGCGAGGGACCCGTGTTCGATGCGGTGACCGCGCGAGCCGTCAGCGCGCTGCGGACACTCGTTCCGCTGACCGCTCCCCTTGTTCGAGACGGTGGCGAGCTGAATCTTCTCAAGGGCGCCGGAGCTCCCGGAGAAATCGAGGCCGCGCAGAACCAGCTGCGCAAACACTCCGTCACGGACGTTCGGGTGGAGATGGTCGGGGCGGAACTGCTCGACGAGCCGACGCGTGTCGTGCGCGGAACGGTACGCGCACGCGCGTGAGCGTGTAGGGCGCCGTTCAGGAACCCCGCGCGCCCGATGTTTCACGTGAAACATGCCTGGCGCGCTCACCCGCACAATGGTTGATCTTCACTGACCCGCTGCTCGAACGGGCAGGGGAACTTCGCTCCCGCGATTGATCGCTGTGACGCAGGCTGAGAGAGGCTCTCTGGTGCGTGTCCCATGAGTTGTTGTACTGGAGCAGGCGCATTTCGGAAGGGCGACTCGACCGCGTAGGTCTGCGAGGGTGGACGTGGAGCGTGACGACGTATGGAGAGCCGATGAGTGACAAGAGCGGCTGGAGGACCCGACGGGTCCATCTGACGGTCTGGGTGAGAGCGACCCTGCTTCTTGCGCCACTGATCGCCGCGGTGTTCATCCCCGGCGAGTTCGCCGATCCCGAAGGGAACCCGTGGCCCCTGATCATCGTGTTCGTTCTCATGGTGATCTGCATGTGGCCGTTGGCGTTCGCCTCCCATTGGATCGAGAGCGACGCCGGCGGGTTGACGCTCAAATACTGGCCTCTCGTGTCGCGACGCATTGAGTACCAGGCCCTTGCGTCCGTGGACTTCCGTCAGAGCGCCTCGCCGTGGGAGTTTTCCGGTATCGGTCTCAGGATCGCCTCCGGCCGCGTCTTGGCATTCGTGAATCGCCGGGGACCCGGTATCGGCCTACGCGTCAAGGACGGACGAGGGTACTTCGTCATCCTCGCCGATGTCGTCGAGTTGACTGCGGTCCAGGACGATCTCGCGCGTGCTCGTCCCGACCTGACGCCGCGCGCAGGGTAGCCGATGAGCCGCCTGTCAGGAGGCGTGTCCAGCCGAGAAGGTCGCACATGCTGAGGCTTGAGCGGTAGGCGATGGTGGGCTTGTCGAATCGATGACACCGCCTGCTCTCGCTCGACGGGAGCAGCGGCCGGATTCGCTCCTCGTGCTCGTCCGTGAGTCCCTGTTACCGAGACCCGTCGACCTCACTCGACCAGACGGGCACGGGTCTCAGCGGAGAGACTGCAGACACACCCTCACGGCGCCGATCGCCGTTGAAGGGCACGTTTCACGTGAAACATCCGCGACGATTGTGTGTGTTGCACATGCGCGGCTTGCCGCCGTGAGATCGGGCGCGAGCGTCGATCGTCGCGGCGCCACCATCGTGGCAAGGTTTCGGGCGTGGAGGAGTTGCGCGATGTTGCACACGCGCAACAGCATGATTTGCGCGCGATCGCTCAGCGGGGCAACCGGTCATCCCGTCGGAGGATGCCGCTCTCCGCGCCTGGCGGCACGAGTGCAACGCGGGATTGTATTGCCGATGTAGTGACTCCGTACGTGCGCATGACCCCGGCACGCAGTCACCGTTCCAGCCTGTCTCCGCGTGGATTCGATCGGCATGTCACGGTGCGACCCGCGTGAAGGTGCGAGCCGCGCGGGATTCTGCGTACGAGCGACGGTGACGAGGCAGTGGAGTGTTTCACGTGAAACATCGCTGCTTTCGAGATCACCTACCTCGGGTGCGCGCCACCACACGCAGACCCGGGTAGGAGGATTCTTTCCCGTCGGTCCGCGTCGAAGGCCGGACTCACGCGGTTGGCAGATCAATGTTTCACGTGAAACATCACCGGCGCGCGCGCTCGTCGGAGGGCGGGGTTAGAGTGGGAGCAACACCGGATCGAACTGCAGGAGAACCGTTTCACGTGGAACATCCCGACGAACCGGCGGTCGCAGCATCCTTCTCCCTCAATGATTCTCCGATCGCGCGCGAGCTTGCGGACTTGACCGCCCGCCGGCGCGTCCTGGACAACACCGACGTCGAACTCACCGGGCGCACCCGTGTGATCACCGTGTCGAACCAAAAGGGCGGAGTCGGAAAGACCACGACGACCGTCAACCTTGCCGCCGCGCTTGCTGATGCGGGCGCGACGGTGCTCGTGATCGATCTCGACCCGCAAGGCAATGCATCGACAGCCCTCGGCGTTCCGCACACCGCGGACACTCCGAGCATCTACGACGTTCTGATCGATGAGTTCCCCTTGGCCGACGTCATCCAAACAAGTCCGGAATCGCCCCGCCTGCTGTGCGCGCCGAGCACCATCCACCTCGCGGGCGCCGAGATCGAGCTCGTGTCGCAGGTTGCCCGCGAACATCGACTCAAGACGGCCCTCGACGACTACTTCGACAAGGGTGAGGGTCATCTCGACTTCGTGATCATCGACTGCCCCCCGTCGTTGGGGCTGCTCACGATCAACGCCTTCACTGCAGCGGGAGAGCTTCTCATCCCCATCCAGTGCGAGTACTACGCCCTCGAGGGCCTGTCACAACTCCTGAACACGGTGCGCATGATCCAGAAGCACCTCAACCCGAACCTGCACCTGTCGACGATCATGCTGACGATGTACGACGGTCGCACGCGCCTCGCACAACAGGTCGCCGATGAGGTGCGTGAGCACTTTCCGCGCGAGGTCTTGGACAGCGTGATTCCGCGATCCGTGCGCGTGTCGGAGGCGCCGAGCTTCGGGCAGACGGTCATCGCCTACGATGGGCAATCGGCCGGCGCGATCGCGTACCGCGAAGCCGCCGTCGAACTGATCCGGCGCGATGCGTCCGGGGGAGAACAAGAGGAGTCCTGATGGCCAAGCGCACGGGTCTGGGGCGCGGCATCGGCGCGCTCATTCCGACCACTGAGTCGGCAGACGCCCGACCCGCCGACGTGTTCTTCCCACGTGCAGCAGCTGCGGCGGACGAGGCGGATGTCATGCCGGTGGAGACCGCCGCATCCGAGGCCGACGTGGATCTCGTCGCCGTTCCCGGCGCGCGCCTGATCCACGTAGACCCACATGCGATCGTCCCGAACCCCCGGCAGCCGCGCACGCATTTCGACGCCGACGATCTCGCTGAACTCGTGCACAGCGTGCGGGAGTTCGGGGTGCTTCAGCCGGTCGTCATCCGCGAGACAGAGCCGGGAACGTTCGAGCTCATCATGGGCGAGCGGCGTACCCGTGCCGCACGCGAAGCGGGGCTGTCGTCGATTCCGGCGATCGTTCGCGAGACGTCGGATGAGAATCTCCTCCGCGACGCGTTGCTCGAGAACCTCCACCGGTCCGAGCTCAACCCGCTCGAGGAGGCGTCGGCCTACCAGCAGCTTCTCGACGACTTCGGCATCACTCAAGAAGAGCTTGCCGCCCGCATCGGTCGATCCCGCCCCCAGATCAGCAATACGATCCGACTGCTCCGGCTGCCCGTTCCCGTGCAGCAGCGCGTTGCCGCCGGTGTGCTGACTGCTGGGCATGCCCGCGCCATCCTCGCCCTCGACGACGAAGCTGCCATGCAGCGACTCGCCGACAAGGTCGTGAATGAAGACCTGTCGGTGCGTGCGACCGAGGCGGCTGCGAAGGCGCCGATGAACGGGCGCACTCCGAAGCCCCAGGCTGGCGCGCGACGGGCCTACCTCGACGAGATGGCCGACAGGCTGGGAGACCGCCTGAACACGCGCGTCAAGGTCACGCTCGGTGCAAAGAAAGGCCAGATCAGCATAGATTTCGCGAGCATCCAGGATCTGAACCGCATTCTGGAGGAACTCGGCGAGACCGGATACGGATCAGCCTGACACCACACCGGATGTGCGCGACCTCAGACCTCGAGGGACACGTACGCTGGAAGGGTGAGCGACGATCGGATGCCCGGACGGCGGGCGAGCCTTGAGCTTCTGCGCGCCGAGGCCACCGACGAACTCTCCGTCCTGATATCGGAGCGGCTGCGTGCCGGCGAAGACCCCTGGGAGTTCATGGACGACCTGCCCTCCGTCGATGAACTCGTCGTCCTCACCCTTCGTGCTGAGAACATCGCGGCCAACGGTGGTGTGCGCCCGAATGCCTCCCGGCACTACCGAGTGCTTCGCCAGATCGCCCTCGACTATCCTCCGCTCACGTCCGCCGTCTGGCGACTGCTCGGCGACAGTGAGAAGCACCGACGTTGGGATGCCTCCGTAGCCTCCTGAGTTCGCCGACCCCTGACCCTGCCCGGGATCCGTCCGCCGCTCGAGTCACACGGGCGAGCCGCATCCGTTCGCGAAGACCGTCCTCACGCACGAAACCCCCGCACGACTCGCACGAGCCGGGCGGGGGTTTCGGAAAAACTGCTGATCAGCCGATGTATTTGGCGAGATCCTGCTCGAGGGCGAACTTCGGCTTCGCGCCGATGATCGTGGTCTCGATCTCGCCCTTGTTGAAGACCTTCATCGCCGGGATCGACGTGATCTGGTACTTCATCGCGAGGTCGGGGTTCTCGTCGACGTTGAGCTTCAACACCGTGATCTTTCCGGGGTTGTCGGCCGCGATCTCGTCGAGGACCGGCGAAACCATGCGGCACGGGCCACACCATTCCGCCCAGAAGTCCACGAGAACGGGTCCTTCAGCCTGGAGCACGTCCTGCTCCCACGTTGCCGACGTCGTCGCCTTGGCGGTCATGTCATCTCCTTGTGTGAGGTCACTTCTTCGGTGGAACGTCTCCGCCGCGCGGAGCATTCCGTCATGGTCAGGCGCGTACTGCGTCGGGGAGTCCCTCGATCTCAGCGCCTGCGGGGTCGGGCTGACCGGCGTCCTCGATCGATGCGAGGTAGTTCTCGAGGTCGAGGGCGGCGACGGTGCCGCTTCCGGCGGCAGTGACCGCCTGGCGATAAGTGGCATCCAGCACGTCGCCGGCGGCGAAGACACCGGGAACCGATGTGCGCGAGGAGCGTCCATCGACCCACACCGTGCCGTCCTCGGTGAGCTCCAGCGCGCCGTGCACCAGGTGGGTGCGCGGGTCGTGTCCGATGGCCACGAACAGCCCGTCGAGGGCGAGTTCCGAGGTGGAGCCGTCGACGGTGTTCTTCAGGACGACGCCGCTGACGGCATCCTCCCCGAGAACATCCACGATCTCGCTGTTCCAGACGAACTCGATCTTCTCGTTGGCGAACGCCCGGTCCTGCATGATCTTCGACGCGCGCAGCTCGTCGCGGCGGTGGATGATGTAGACCTTCGAGGCGAACTTCGTGAGGAACGTGGCCTCTTCCATTGCCGAGTCGCCACCGCCGACCACCGCGATCGTGCGCTCACGGAAGAAGAATCCGTCGCAGGTCGCGCAGTATGAGACCCCACGTCCTGAAAGCCGGGCCTCGTTCTCGACGCCGATCTTGCGGGGGGCCGAACCCGTCGCGAACACGATCGCGTGCGCCTCGTGCTCAGCGCCCGAGCCGAGCTGCACGCGCTTGACGGGACCCTCGACGTCCAACGAGACGACGTCGTCATAAAGCACCTCGGCGCCGAAACGCTCGGCCTGCTCCTGCATCTTCGCCATGAGGTCGGGTCCCATGATCCCCTCCGGGAACCCGGGGAAGTTCTCGACCTCGGTCGTGTTCATCAGCTCACCGCCGGCCTCGACCGAACTGGCCACGACGAGCGGCGCGAGGTTGGCGCGCGCCGCATAGATCGCAGCCGTATACCCGGCGGGGCCGGAACCGATGATGATGACCTTGCGCACGACATTCTCCTTCTTGGGCGGGCACGGGGGCCGGTGCAGGTGGATGCTGCGCCGCCGATGACGTCAACACATGCTAGCCGCGGTGCATTCCATCCTTCAGGCCCGGGTGAATCAGCGCTGGCCGGGAAGGAAACGCTTCACCATCGACAGGGCGGGTCCGAGTTCCGGGGCACGCAGCAGCGCGAGCACGCCGAGGTAGACCATGAGCGACGCAGTCCCGATCACTGCGGCGCCGAGCGCGCCGAACAATTCGCTCGACACCGTCCATCCTTCTTCGCCGCCCAGAAGACGGAACACCGCCCAGCCCGCGAGCCCGGCGGGAATCGCGGCGACGACGTACCGACCGAACGCGGGAAGCCACGACAGCACACGCAGGCCCCCGAGCTTGCGGCGCAGGAGGATGATCGCGAGCACCATCTGCACGATTCCTGCGAACGACTGTCCGAGGGCGATACCGGCGGCGAGGAACTCCACGGGGAGCGTCCACGACGCGATGAGCGCGGTAACGACGACCAGTGCCCCCTGCACGAGGGTGAAGAAGAACGGTGTACGGGTGTCGTTGTAGATGTAGAAGGTGCGTTGCACGATGAAGAGCACCGACAAAGGGAGCAGGCCGGCGAGATAACAGAGCAGGACGAGCGCAGCGTCGTCGGCCTCGGCTGCGCTGTTGGTGAAGATGCGGGATGCCGGGACCGCCGCGGCGGCCAGCGCCGCCGTCGCTGCGACGATGAACAGCCCGACGGTGCGCAGGCTCGTGGCGATATCGGTGCGGAGTGCTTCGTGGCGCCCCGCGGCGGCGTGTTCGCTGAGCTGGGTGAAGTACGGCGTCCCGATCGAGACGGCGATGATCGAGTACGGCAGCATGAACAGCAGCCACGCGTTCTGCGAGACGAAGACACCGGCGAACTCGCGGTTGACCTCCGACAGGATGCGGGACTGGACGAGGCCGGCCAACTGCCCGGCGATGACCATGAGGAAGGTCCAGCCCGCGAGGCGTCCGATGTGACGGAGGCCGATGCCCCGCCATTGGAAGTCGGGCCGCACGCTCAGGCCGGTCTTCTTCCAGAAGAACACGAGGATGACGGCTTGGATGGCGATGCCGAGGGTCGCGGTGCCGGCAAGCAGGGCGACCATCGTCGGCGTCCAGTTCTCGACGGCGCCGGTGAGCCCGAACAGGGCGATGAACGCGGCGAACCCGCCGATCGAGACGACGTTGTTGATGATGGGCGCCCACGTGAACGGACCGAACACGCGGCGCGCGTTGAGCGTTTCGCCCAACAGTGAGTACAGACCGTAGAAGAGGATCTGCGGCATGCACCAGTAGGCGAACGCGGTGGCAAGAGCTTGTTGATGCGGTGGGAACTCGGGCGCGTAGAGCGTCACCAGCCATGGCGCGAGCACGACGGCCAGGGCGGTGATTCCGAGGAGAACCAGCGTGCCGAGCGTGAGGATCTTCGAGACGAACGCGCTGCCGCCATCGGGATGCCGTGCCGCACGCACGATCTGAGGCACGAGGACCGCGGTGAGAAGGCCCGCCTGGATCACCGCGTAGATGTTGTTCGGCAGTTGGTTGGCGATCGCGAAGGCGTTGCCGGCTTCGGTCGTCGCGCCGATCGCCGAGACGAGCACGACGGTGCGGAGAAAGCCGGTCAGGCGCGAGACGACGGTGCCTGCACCGAGCAGGATGCTGGCGCGGCCGAGGTTCATGGGGTTTCCTCGTCGGTCGGCTTCGCAGGGTCTGGTGCGTCCTGCGTGTCGGTCGGGTTCGCGGGGTCAGGGTGGCGTCGCGCGCGGGAACGCAGCACGGTGCGGATGATGCCGAGCACCACGAGACCGCCGACGAGCACGGCCAGGACGATGAGACCCACCGTCTCCCATTCGGCGCGCACGTTCACGTCGACGGTCTGAGGCGGACCGATGTCGATGAGTGCGGGGCTGCGCAGTTGCAGGTCGATGGCGACCTCACCGTTGCCCAGACGCGCTTCGACGGGCACCTCGACGCGGGTGTTGCTCAGCGGAGTGGCGACGATGTCGGTGGCGGGCCGTACGTTCAGGCGCACATCATCGGGCGAGGCGTAGAGCACGAGGTTGACCTCATAGGGGAGGTCGTTGCGCACGGTGAAGGGCAGTCCCGCCCCCGAGGCGAGGAGGTTGATCGGTGACGTGGTCGGCAAGAGGCGCACAGAGGCGAGAGTGCCTTCGGTGGCCTCACGGTGAGCGGTCACCGCCGCGCGCGCTTCGGCGGGCATGGCATCCCAGCCCACCCCGAGCAGCTGCAGCACTTCGGCGCGCTCTTCACCGGTGAGAAGCGCAGGGTCATCGAGCACGGTGGCGAAGCCGGCGACGGCGGCCTCGTCGTCGAAGAGTGCGGATGCCTCGGCTACCCGGTCGGCGGGAGCCTCGGCGTCTGCGAGATCGACCGGCGAGGGGCGGGTGGAGGCGAGGGCGGTCAGCGACTGGACCGTTGCGCCGGGCAGCTGGGAGATCGCTCCGACCGCCGCGCTCAGGGCGATGTTCGAACGGTTCGTTGAGCGGTCGAAAGCCACGACGAGGGAGGCGTCGTCGGTGGCCGCGAGCGCGAGGTGCGCCGTTGCGGCGGTCAGCGGTGCTCCGCGCGTGGCGTACTCGCCGGGCGTTGCGGCGTCGGACAGCAGGCGTGAGATCGCGGCGTCGGCAACCAACAGGTCGGCGTCGGAGGTCGCCGCCAGCCCTGCAACGGTGGCGCCGTCCCGGCCCTGGACGGTCGCGGTCGACGGGACCAGGGTCATTCCCTCGGAGTCCGTGTGCGCGGAGATGTTCGCGAGGGTCGCCACGGCCGACGGCGTGACAGACGACGAGCTCGGCCACCATACCTCGTGCGTGGCGCCGACGTCGAGCAGTTCGTCGAGCGTCGGGACGCCCGTCGATTCGGATTCCGGTGCGGGTGTGGCGGCGGCGTCCGTTGCAGATGCCGACGGTGCCGGCGCCGGGACGAATGAGTCCTCCGAGATCAGCGAAGCGAAGGAGGTGGGGGCGAGCGGCTGCGGAGCACCGGCTTCGACCTGCACGGCCGGATCGGCGTCGCCGAACTGCAGGGCGAAACGCGGGTTGGGAAGCGCCTCGAGACTCTCGAGCCACGCGATCGCGCTCGCCGGAGCTTCGACACCGAGCACCCGGATGGCGGCCGGGATGGCGGGGTCGACGGCGAGGACCGTGTTGGTGCCCTGCACACCGAGCAGTTGTGCATCGAGCGCACCACCTTCGGCGGTGAGCTCAGCAAGTTCGTCGGCGGTCAGGAGCGCACTCGTGCGTGGTGCCGCTGTGATCGGCACGACCACCGTCACGGCGACCGCCTCGTCTGTGTCGGGGACGATCAGCGCACTCGTCGAGCGCAACGCGGAGTCGCCCGAACCCCACACGGCTCGCAGCGGGTACACCCCTGGGTCCAGCGTTGTCAGCTCCGGCGCGTCCGCCGCGACGGTCATCCCCGTCGTCTCGCTCGACCCGGCCTCGACGCTGGACATCGTGGCCGAGGCGACCGTCACCAGACCGCCGTCGTCGGCGTCGGTCTCGGAGTCGAGCCACGACGTGAGCGCCCCACGATCCGAGATCGGTGTCTCGCCCAGGGCCAGGCTCACACCTGACGCGGCGACCGCATCTGCAGACGGGTTGTCGAGGGTGACCGAGACGCTCAACACCTCACCGTCACCGAGGATGCCGTTGCCGATCGGACTCAGCGTGAGAACAGGAGAGCCGGACGCGACCGTCGGAGAGGGCGCGGCATCCTCATCGGCGCTGGCGCTCGCGGCCGGCGCGGTGACGGTGAGTGCCCACACGCCGACCGCAGCGACGACTGCGGCGAGAAGGCGTGGGGGGCGGCGCTTCCGCCGTGAGGGCACGGTCATAGTGGTGGGTATTCGCTCCTGTGCGATGTCCGGACCGCACGATCAGGTGCGATTCTACGGTCCGACCCCTGAACGTCCCATGCTCGGCGCCGCCGTTGTCGGGTATTCACGCGGTTGAATGGCTCTGTGAGCCGCCCCCTTCCTGAGCCTGATCCGACGACCGTTCACCTCCTCGCCGACGATCTGCGCGATGCGGGCTACACGTCGGATGCCCTGCGCGCGGCATGGGGTCCCCTCGCAGACGACGCGATCGTCCGCGGTCTCCGCGCACCCGCGGCGCGCCGACTCGAGCGGAACCGTGACGCGCTCGCCGCCCTGGGGCGCCTCTTTGTCCTCGGGATGCCGGTGCCCCGCGCATCCGTCGACTCGGCCCTACCGCGCGCCGGTGCCACCGGAATCGAACGGCTCGGGCTCGCGCACGGTGTTGCAGACGAGATCGTCCCCGACGTGCTCATCCGCCCCCAGTCATTCGCCGACCGTCACGGCACGGGCGAATGGTGGGTCGCGAGCGACCTCGACGAGGCCGCGCTGCAGGGCGCCCTCCCCGAAGACCACGTACTCGGCGTCGGCGGCGCCTCCCTGACCCTCGCGTCGCTTCAGGTTGCGACGCCCGCCGATCGCGCCCTCGACCTGGGCGCGGGATGCGGCATCCAAGCGCTGCGCGCCCGTCGCGACGTCGCCGAGGTCGTCGCGACGGACATTTCGGAACGGGCTCTGCGCTTGACGCGCCTCAACGCTCTGCTGAACGGTCTCGACGGGATCACGACCCGCCTCGGGAATCTCTTCGAGCCTGTCGCCGGAGAACGCTTCGACCGCATCGTGTCGAACCCGCCGTTCGTCATCACCCCTCGGGTCGAGGGGGTGCCCGCCTACGAGTATCGCGACGGCGGCCTCGTCGGCGACGATCTCGTGCGCACCGTGATCGAGCAGGTCGGCGCGTACCTCGCGCCGGGGGGCGTGGCCCAATTGCTCGGCAACTGGGAATCGCGAGGCGACATCGACGGGGTCGACCGCGTGCGCGAATGGGTCGCGGCCTCGCCCGAGCCGCTTGACGCATGGATCATCGAACGCGAGGTTCTCGATCCGCTCGCTTACGCCGAGTTGTGGATCCGCGACGGGGGAACGCTGCCCGGAAGTCCCGACTACGCACGACTGGTCGATGCGTGGCTCGAGGACTTCGATGCGCGCGGGGTCACCGAGATCGGATTCGGGTACGTCCTGCTACGGCGTCCCGCATCGGGCTCCCCGAGCCTGCAACGGTACGAACGCGCGACACAGCCCCTCGGTGACAGCGGACTCGGCGATCACCTCGCCGCGGCGCTGGTCGCCCACGACCGGTTGACCGCGCTCTCGGACGACGAACTCGCCCGCTCCGTGCTTCGCGTGGCCCCCGATGTCACCGAAGCGCGCCATCATCTTCCGGGAGATGACGCCCCCCAGGTGATCGAGCTGCGCCAGGGGGGAGGGCTTGCACGCGCCCTGTCCGTCGACCCGGGGCTCGCGGCGCTCGTGGGTGCCTGCGACGGTGACCTGCCCGCGGGGGTCCTCATCGACGCGATCGCACAGCTGCTCGAGGTCGACGCCGTCGCCCTGCGCGCCGACCTTCTGCCGCGTGTGCGCGAGCTCGTCTTCTGTGGATTCCTGACCTTCGCCTGAACCCCGGGCGTGCCTGGCCTCGCCGCCACGGTCCTCGCGAGGAGCCCGCCGAGGTCGGTATCGCCGTTCTGTTCCGGCATCGAGAGGTATCTCGCACATCTTCCCGGAGATGATCGGCAACCGGTGGGATCGATAGGCTCGACGTCATGCTCAACATGGCCGAGGGCATCGCGCGCCTCGGCGCGCTCGCCGAGTCTCCCGTCGTCGACACGCTGGCGCGCGCCTTCGACGACGCCGGTTTCGAGTTGGCGATCGTCGGCGGCCCCGTGCGCGATGCACTGCTGGATCGCCCGGTCAACGACTTCGACTTCACCACCGATGCGCGCCCCGACGACATCCTTCGGATCGTCAAGCCCATCTCGACCGCGCAGTGGGACATCGGCCGCGCATTCGGCACCATCGGCGCCAAGGTCGCCGGCGAACAGGTCGAAGTCACCACCTATCGTGCCGACAGCTACGACGGCGTGACCCGCAAACCGACCGTCGAGTTCGGCGACACCATCGACGCCGACCTCGGTCGCCGGGACTTCACCGTCAACGCGATGGCGCTGCGGGTTCCCGGCCGCACGCTCATCGACCCGACCGGCGGTGTCGAAGACCTCGTCCGTGGCACCTTGCGCACACCCGCAGACCCCGCCGTCAGCTTCGGTGACGATCCGTTGCGGATGCTGCGGGCCGCCCGGTTCTCCTCCCAACTCGGGTTCGACGTCGACCCGGCGACGGTCGATGCGATCGTCGAGTTGCGGGCGTCGCTGTCGATAGTCAGCCCTGAGAGGATCCGCTCGGAGCTCGTGCGTCTGTTGCAGACCGACGACCCGGTTCGCGGCATCCGTCTTCTGGTCGATACCGGACTCATCGAGCAGTTCCTCCCCGAGATCCCGGCGCTGCGACTCGAAGTCGACGAGCACCACCATCACAAGGACGTCTACGAGCACTCACTGACCGTGCTTCAGCAGACGATCGAGCTCGAGGCGCGCCGCCACCCGGGTGCCGCGCCCGACGTCCCCTTGCGCCTGGCCGCACTGCTGCACGACATCGGCAAGCCCGCGACGCGACGGCTCGAGAAAGGCGGCGGGGTCACCTTCCACCATCACGACGTCAAGGGCGCGCGTATGGCACGTAAGCGCATGCAGGCACTGCGGTTCGACTCCGACACCACGGCGTCGGTGACCCAGCTCATCGAACAGCACCTGCGGTTCTTCGGATACGCCGAAGGAGCGTGGACCGACTCGGCCGTGCGACGCTACGTGCGCGACGCCGGGGCGGAGCTGGAGCGTCTGCATATCCTCACGCGTGCCGACGTGACGACTCGCAACGTCCGCAAGGCGCGCCGCCTCGCCGCCGCGTACGACGACATCGAGCAGCGCATCGCCGAACTGGCGGCTCAGGAAGAACTCGACGCCATCCGTCCCGAAATCGACGGCAACCGTATCCAAGAGGTACTCGGCATCCGTCCCGGCCGCGAGGTCGGCGAGGCCTACCGCTTCTTGCTCGACCTGCGGCTCGACGAGGGTGTCATCGGTCAGGATGCCGCCGAGCAGCGCCTGCGCGAATGGTGGGCGGCTCGCTCTTCTTGAGCCGGGAGTCCCCACCGCTCCACCCGGGGCCCCTCTCCCTCCCCTCCCGCGAGAATTGCTCCTGCGCGGGAGAAACCACCGCAGCAGCTGAGTCTCGCCATCAAGAGCAAGTCTCGCGGGAGGGTCGAGATTCCCGGTGCGGGGGCGCACGACAGCCGACGTGCGCGACCCACGGAGTTCACGCAAGTCGCGTAATAATCGGCCGCCTGCGTCATCTCATGAGGTGATGGCGGCGCCGAAAGGTGCTCGCCCTGGGGACATCAACGGATCATGGGGACCGTTGTCAGCTCCGCAAGTGACGAAAGCGCGTCGATGCGCGGATCCGTCGCTTCGCGGGGCTGACCGATGCCACCTGGCCGTCGCTGGCGCGGCGAACAGGGGGTGCTTCTGCCGCGTGTGCGGTCGAGGTGACGTACCGGATGCGGTGGACCCGGCGACCATCACGATCTCGACCAAGAACGACACGAACGGGAACGACACCGCACAGGGCTGGGGCCCTGAACTGGCGAGCGGCTCGTCCCGAAGAACGGAAGAACCATGAGGAAGCACCTCGCCGCCGCCACAGTGGCGCTGCTCGCGGCTGGGGGACTGGCGCTGGCCGCCCCCGCGTCGGCAACGGAGTCGGATGATGTGACGTCGGTTTCGGGGGAACTGACGCCCACTCCGGGCGAGGCGTCGGCACCGGAAGAGACACCGGCTGAGGACGCACCGGCGGCTGAGCCCGCCCCCGCGGAGGAGACGGCACCGGAACCTCAGACGCAGGAGAACCACACGGAGGCAGCACTCCTCGCATCCCCCACACCTGCCACTTTGCCCGCCGCCCCCACGATGACGGTCGTCGGGCCCACCTGTGAGGTCCCCACGAACACGGTGACTTTCGTTGGACCCACCGACGCACGATTCGTGCTCGCGGGCGGCACCCGGCTGGAGATCGAGGTCGTAGGCGGGACCATGACCTATGAAGGTTCCCCCCTCGCGGGGGCAGGGTACGGGACCTTCACGATCACCCCGGTGGTCTACGACCGCGATGACCAGTGGCCGGACGATCAGCAGGCCACGGAGCCTGACCGCGACGGCTACGGCATCGACAAGGGTGACATCGTGTATCCCGCTTTTGAGGTCACGTTGACCGACCCGAAAACGCTCCCGTGCACCACCCCGGTTGACCCGGCGGTGAACGGCTCATCGTGGTCGGGCACGTGCGAGGTCAACACCGGTGGGTTCGCGTACGACGTGACGGTCGGCTCGGAGAACGGTGACCGGGCGTTCCGGGTCAAGGCTCTCGGTGACGGCACCGGCGGCACCGGCGAGACCTACTACCGGGCGGACGGCACGACCGGCGCACCTGGCGAGGTCGTCACGTTCGCCACGGTCGGCGCGGGCGAGTCGGCGACGCTCACCCTGGACGGACTCGCCCCCGGTGACTACCGGATCGTGTCCGACGGGAGTCGCACCATCAAGAACCAGTACACGTTCGACTTCACGATCACCGACGCGGGCGAGTGCCCGGTTGACCCGGTTGACCCGGTTGATCCAGGTGATCGCGACGAGGATGTCGTCCCCGGTAGGGACGAACCGACCGAGATCATCGAGTTGCCGCTCACGGACGGTGTCCCCACGGCCGGTGCGGCGGGCACACTGGCCACCACCGGTGGCGACGGCGACTCTGGGGCGTTGGTGGCCGCGGCCGCCTTCATGGTCGTGGCCGGAGGTGCGCTGGTGGTCGCGCGTCGCCGGAGCCAGCGGGTCTGACGCCCGACCGCACCCAGCCGGCGTCGGGCGAGCGGCGGCCGGCAACGGGCGCCGTGCCGCGGCGTGGCAGGCAACCGCGGCTGCAAGCACATGGAGTCGCGTAATAGACCGGCCCTTTCTGCGTCTCATGAAGTGACACCGGCGCAGGGGTGCGCCGGTGAGACACGAGCGCAGGGGTGCGCCGTGTCACTGGGGACATCGACGGATATTGGGGGCCGTATGTCGAACGTGGGATCGACGAATTCACATCAACGAGGGCAGACCGCGCGTCGCCGTTTGGCAAAGGTGGTCATCGCTGCGCTCGCGGTCACTGTGACCGCGGTGGGCGGTGCGGGGGCCGCGCACGCCATGGACGTGACATACCCGGGAGCGATCGACCCGGGAAGCATCACCGTGTCGACGGACAATGGCGACAACGCCTACAACACCGGCCGTGTCGACGTCGGCGCATCGTGGTCGGTGCCCGACGGCGCAGTCGGCGGAGAGACCTTCGGGATGACGCTCCCGCCCGAGTTCAAGCAGTGGACCGCATCGTTCACATTGCCCATGCGCGACAATCCGGATGTCACCGCTGCAAATTGCTCGATCAGCGACGCGGGGTCCCCGATCGTCGTCTGCACACTGACGGATGCCGTCAACGGCCTGACGAATGTCGGTGGCTCCCTCTGGGCCACGGTCTCGGTGGACCAGTCGACGACGCAGGAGACGGTGGAGTTCGTCGTGAACGACGAAGTCGTGTTGGTCGACCTTCCCGGTGAGGGCGGAATCATCGGCGTGCCGAGCATGCCGATGACTCCCTCCAAAGTCGGCTGGCAATCCACGGAGGGGCGCCTGGGCTGGCAGGTGACGTTCCCGGGAAGTGAGTTCGCGGAGTCGGAGACCGTCACCGTGTCGGATGTGCTCACCACCGACGTCGGTCAACCGCACCACAACGTCGATCAGAGGATCAGCGTCACAACCGTGTTGCCCGACAACACGCAGCACCGAAACGTCACCGGATGGTCGGGAGCATGGAACGCCGAGGGCACGTCGTTCGACGTCGTCATCCCGGGCCCGTTCGACACCTCCCGCGTGTACGTCGTCCGCTACTACACCGTGCCGACCGAGACCGTGTACGCGGGCGACCAGTTCCTCAACTCGGCGTCCGTCAACGGGATCACAATGAACCACATGACGACGTGGGTGGCCACCGGCGGTGGCGACGGCTCGGGCGCGCGCCCCGGAACCTTCAGCATCGCCAAGACCGTCGTCGGGGATGCCCACGAACTCGTGGCGCCGGAGACGATGTTCACCGTCGAGTACTCGTACGGAGACCCCGTGACGACGGGCGTCGTCGAGGTGAGTGCGGACGGCACGGCGGTCGGCAGCCCGCGACTCCCGGCCGGAACAACCGTGACGCTGCGGGAACTCGCGGCGCCCGCCGTCGACGGAGTGGAATGGAGCACCCCCGCGTACGGCGGGGACGGGGTGACGGACAACGGTGACGGCACCGCGACGATCGTGCTCGGTGCCGATGTAGACATCGCCATCTCGCTGACCAACACCGCTGACGTGACGCCGGAGGAGCCCGTCGAGCCGGAGGAGCCGGTCGAGCCGGAGGAGCCGGTCGAGCCGGAGGAACCGGTCGAGCCGGTCGAGCCGGTTGAGCCGGTTGAGCCGGTTGAGCCGGTTGAGCCGGTGATCGAACTTCCGCTGACGCCCGGCGATACCGGTGCCGGCACGGGCAGCGCGCTTGCGCGCACCGGTGAGGACACCGACTTCGCGGGGACGGCTGTCGCTGCCGCGCTCCTCTTGCTCGGCGGTGCGGCTCTGATGGTGGCTCGGCGACGGAGCCAGCGCGTCTGACAAGGTGAAGGCGGCGCGTCGGGGGTTGAGTTCTCCGCCGGCGAGCGCGGCGTGGCCCGCGCTTCGGCCCGGCGCCGTCCACAGCTCCCTGCCGTGAGACTGCTCTCCGCGAGAATTGCTCTTGGTCGCGAGACTCGGCTGCTGCCGTGGATTCTCACGCGCAAGCGCAATTCTCGCGGAAGGGAACGGCGGCCGACACGGTAGGGCGCCGCGGACAGCACTGTCAGAGCCGGCATCCGCGACCTACACTGGGTCGCACGCTCCCCGCCGCCGATCGGAGCCCCATGTCATCGCCGTGGTCGCCGCGGCGCGAGATCACTGCTGAAGACTCGCGCCTGCTCATCGAGCGTGCCCACGACGAACTCGTGGCAGGCAACGACGATCGGCTCCGCGATGTGCGTCCCCTGGTGCGCGAGTCGTGGCGCAGGTCCCTCGCCAGCATCGCAGGAGTGGAAGGGATGCCGCCCCTCGAGCTCGACCCTGACGCGATCGACGCCTACCGCCGCGAGCACCCCCTGGCGGGTGCGGTCGAGATGATCCGGGCACTGCTGCTCCCGGGAGGTGCGGATGACTCGGGCGTCATCGTCGCGATGGGCGACGCCTCGGGCCGGTTGTTGTGGGTCGAGGGCGACCGCGCGGTGCGGCGCCTCACCGGAGACATGGGCTTCGTTCCCGGCGCGGACTGGTCGGAGGGTGCCGTCGGTACCTCTGCACCCGGTACAGCACTCGCCCTCGGTCGGTCGGTGCAGATCCGCGGCGCCGAGCACTTCAATCGGCACGTGCAACCGTGGTCGTGCACCGCTGCACCGGTCCACGACCCTGAGACCCGTGGCATCCTCGGGGTGATCGACGTCACCGGCGGTGTCGAGGCCGTCACGCCCCAGGCGCAGCTGCTCGTCGATGCGACCGCCCGCGCGATCGAGGCCGAGCTCCTCGTCGCGCGGCTGCGGGCTCCGAAGCCGTCAGGACGCCGCCGCGCGACCCGTGCGGTCGAACCGACCCGCGTCACGTTGCGTGTGCTCGGCCGGGATCGCGCGCAGCTCGAGGTTGCCGGTGACGGGGCCGAAACCGTGTCCGAGCTCGGACAGCGGCATGCCGAAATCCTCCTGATGCTCGCGGTCCACCGGCAGGGGCTTTCAGCCGAACGCCTCGCCGAACTCGTCTACGGCGATCCCGACGCGGTCGTCACGCTTCGCGCCGAGATGGTGCGCTTGCGCAAGGTGTTGACGCGCGTCGCGCCGACGTTGGCTCCCGAGTCCCGGCCGTACCGTCTGCCGAACTCCACCGAGACCGATGCACACCAGGTGCTGTCGTTGCTGGATCGCGGTGCTCACCGGGTCGCGCTCGCCGCCTTCCGTGGAGATGTGTTGCCGGATTCGGTGAGCCCAGGCGTCGAGGAGTTCCGCGACACCGTCCGCATCGCCCTGCGTGAGGCCTTGATGGCTGAGGCGTCGGTTGAGGTGCTGTTGGCCTTCGCAGAGACGGACGCCGGGGCCGAAGACGTCGATCTGTTGCGGTTGTGTCTGTCGATGTTGCCGGCGCGCTCGCCGAAGCGCGCAGGGCTCGTCGCGCGGCTCGCGCGGCTCGAAGCCGACGACTGACCGCCGTCGCAGCCACAGGGTCGGTTGCGCAGCACGCAGGCCCTCCACCCCCCACCCCCGCGCAACCGAATGCAACGTTGCGCGGCCTACCGTCGACCCACGCGACGATGACCGTCGCGACAGTGTCGAAGGAGACCAACATGACCATCGTCGAAGAGGGCGTTTCGAGCGTCTATGCAGCTCCGGGCGATCGCGGATCGGTTGCCGAGTACCGGTCACGCTACGGCCACTACATCGGGGGCGAGTTCGTCGAACCCGTGAAGGGCCAGTACTTCGAGAACGTCACACCCGTCACCGGAAAGCCGTTCACCGAGGTCGGTCGGGGCACCGTGGAGGATGTGGACCGTGCCGTCGATGTCGCCTGGAAGGCGTTCGAGTCGTGGAAGCGCACGAGTCCCACCGAGCGCGCGAACATCCTGAACAAGATCGCCGACCGCATCGAGGAGAACCTCGAGCGGATCGCGGTGGCCGAAACGTGGGAGAACGGCAAGCCGGTCCGCGAGACGCTCGCCGCCGACATCCCGCTCGCCGTGGACCACTTCCGCTACTTCGCCGGTGTGCTGCGCGCGCAGGAGGGTTCGCTGAGTCAGCTCGACGAGCAGACCGTGGCGTATCACTTCAACGAGCCGCTGGGTGTCGTCGGGCAAATCATCCCGTGGAACTTCCCGATCCTCATGGCCACGTGGAAGCTCGCCCCGGCGCTCGCCGCGGGCAACTGTGTCGTGCTGAAGCCGGCCGAGCAGACGCCCGCGTCGATCCTGTTCCTGTTCGACATCATCGGCGACCTCCTGCCGGCGGGCGTCGTCAACATCGTCAACGGGTTCGGTATCGAGGCGGGGGCGCCGCTGGCGCAGCACAAGCGGATCCGCAAGGTCGCGTTCACGGGCGAGACCACGACGGGCCGATTGATCATGCAGTACGCATCGCAGAACCTCATTCCCGTCACGCTCGAACTCGGAGGCAAGTCGGCGAACGTGTTCTTCGAGGACGTCGCCCGGGCAACCGACGACGCGTACTACGACAAGGCGCTCGAAGGCTTCACGATGTTCGCGCTGAACCAAGGCGAGGTGTGCACGTGTCCTTCTCGCGCCCTCATCCAGCGGTCGATCTACGACGGCTTCATGGGCGATGCTCTCGACCGGGTCGGCAAGATCGTGCAGGGCAATCCCCTCGACCCCGAAACGATGATCGGAGCGCAGGCGTCGAACGACCAGCTCGAGAAGATCCTCAGCTACATCGACATCGGTAAGCAGGGCGGCGCGAAGTTGCTCGCCGGCGGCGAGCGTGTCGATCTCGGCGGCGAGCTGTCGGGTGGGTACTACGTCGCCCCGACGGTCTTCGAGGGCACGAACGACATGCGCATCTTCCAGGAGGAGATCTTCGGACCGGTCGTCTCGGTCACCTCGTTCGACGATTTCGACGACGCGATCTCGATCGCCAACGACACCCTCTACGGTCTCGGAGCGGGTGTGTGGAGTCGCCTCGGCGACGTCGCCTATCGCGCGGGTCGTGAGATCGAGGCGGGACGCGTGTGGACCAACACGTACCACCAGTACCCCGCGCACGCTGCGTTCGGCGGGTACAAGCAGTCGGGCATCGGACGCGAGAACCACCTGAAGATGCTCGAGCACTACCAGCAGACGAAGAACCTGCTGGTGTCTTATGCCGAGGGCCCGATGGGCTTCTTCTGATCCGTCCCCCCGCGTCGTGCCCCACTCCGGGAGCCCCCGGGCGGAGTGGGGCACGACGTCCCCGGTCGACGAGATGGGAGGCATCATGACCGAGACGACGACGTTCAGCAGGGTGGCCGTGACGGATGCCGCGGCATCCCTGCTGCGCGATCTCACCGCGCAGCACGGGCCCCTGATGTTCCATCAATCGGGCGGATGCTGCGACGGCAGTGCGCCCATGTGTTACCCGGTGGGGATGTTCTTGATCGGACCATCCGATGTGCACCTCGGAGCGCTCCAGGTCGGGCTCGACGACCCCATCGACGTGCACATCTCGGAGGCGCAGTTCGAGTATTGGAAGTACACCCACATCACCATCGACGTGGTGCCGGGCCGCGGGGCCGGGTTTTCGGTAGAAGGCCCGACCGGTAACCGCTTCATCATCCGCTCGCGCATGCTCGACGACGCCGAACTGGAGGCCTTCGGCCTGCGCTGACTCGGACGTCAGCGGGGGGCGGAAGGCGGCTCGGCCGCCGGCGCCTGTCGTCGGGAACTCAGCGGCTCACGGCGGCGATGATCCCGATGAGTTGGGGGAGCACGAAGACCAGTCCCCCGACGGCGACGATGATGATCACTGCCCAGGGGATCCCGCGTTTCAGGCGCCTTCCGGATGCCGCGACCCCGGGCGGTGGGCGCAGCATCACCGGTGTCGCGGGTACCGGGAGGCCTGCGGCGCCCAGGGGTGCCTGTTGCATGGCGGGGGTGGGGAGGCGGTCGTCGCGCCAGCGTTCCCATTGGGCGAGTTTGTCGAGGAGGGCGGCGACGAGGGAGAACAGCCATGCCCACATGGCTGGGTCGAGTGTGGTGAAGTCGCGTTTGGCGTAGAGGAAGAGCCAGTCGTCGACGATTTCGATGTCGACGGCTGCGGCGTGGTCGATGACGCGGGCCATGATGTCGGGGGTGAAGAGGTACAGCGCGTCGCGTTCGTAGCCGGTGGGGCAGTAGAGGGAGAAGTAACGGTCGAAGTCGCCCTCGAGTGAGAGTCGTTGGTCGCGGTCGAACGATGTGGGCAGGTTCGAGCCGAACAGGCCGTTGTTGCCGACGGCATCGAGCACGATGTGCGGAAGCGGCACGTCGAGCTTCACCGCCACATACCCCCACTTGTGCACGGTCGAGTTCTTGCCCGACCCCGTGGTGTACCGGTAGTTGGCGAACTCGACGAAACGGGGCTGCTGTCCGCGCACAAGATCGAGGGCGTGGCGGGTTGAACCCTGGCGGAAGATCATGCCGGGCAGACCGGGTGCGTCGAACCGGGGCACGTACGACATGTGGTTCACCTGCGCGAACTGATTCAGACGGTAGCGGCGCTCGTTCTGGCCCCCGGCGAGCCGCCGAACAAAAAAGAAGACGCCCACACCCAGACCGGCGAGGACCAGCACGAACGCGGTTCCGGGGACGACCACCGCGATCACACCGAATCCTCCGCCTTGGGCCGCGGCGGCTGCGAAGCGCGCGAACATCGACGCGCCGATGCTGACGAAGTTGAACACCACGATGCCGCCCACCACGATCGCGACGATCGCGCCGGCGGAGATCCGCCCGACTCCGCTCCGGCGCAGCCGCTGCGTGTAGGCGCGCACCGCGCGGTGATCGACGGGTTCCACCAAGGGTCGGGCGTCGAACGGCATCGTGGACCGCGGCATCCCGCTCATCGAACCTCCCCCGAAGCGATGGCCTCACGTTACCGGTCGAGGACTGAAGACCGTGGAGCTACGGCCTCGGATGAATCAGCCGCCCAGCGTCGCGAAGAAGTCGACGATATGCGGCAGCGCGAACCACGCCAGCACAACCGCGATGAACGCGATGAATCTCCAGGAGATTCCCCACTTCAGGCGTCTTCCGGATGCTGCGACCCCGGGCGGTGGGCGCAGGCTTGCGGCGACATCGGTGGCGGCATCCGTCGGTGCCTGTTGCGCCGCGGGGGTGATGGTGGGGGTGGGGAGGCGGTCGTCGCGCCAGCGTTCCCATTGGGCGAGTTTGTCGAGGAGGGCGGCGACGAGGGAGAACAGCCATGCCCACATGGCTGGGTCGAGTGTGGTGAAGTCGCGTTTGGCGTAGAGGAAGAGCCAGTCGTCGACGATTTCGATGTCGACGGCTGCGGCGTGGTCGATGACGCGGGCCATGATGTCGGGGGTGAAGAGGTAGAGCGCGTCGCGTTCGTAGCCGGTGGGGCAGTAGAGGGAGAAGTAACGGTCGAAGTCGCCTTCGAGTGAGAGTCGTTGGTCGCGGTCGAACGATGTGGGCAGGTTCGAGCCGAACAGGCCGTTGTTGCCGACGGCGTCGAGCACGATGTGCGGGAGGGGCACGTCGAGCTTGACCGCCACATACCCCCACTTGTGCTGGGTCGCGTTCTCACCCATGCCTTCGATGTATCGGTAGTTCGCGATCTCGATCGGGCGCGGCTTCTTACCGCGCACCACGTCGAGAGTGTGACGGGATGACCCGTGGCCGAAGATCATCCCCGGCAGGGGCGTGACGTTCCGTCGCGCCCGATAGGTCATGCCGTTCGCGCGAGCAAAGCGATCCAATCGGTACTGACGCACGGTGTTGCGTCTTGCAAAGTGACGAACGATGAGGACCACGGCGACGGCGCATCCTGCGGCAAAGGCGATGAAGCAGGAAACGCCGCTGACCAAGGCAAGAGTGTCCGACACGCCGAGACCGGTGAGTGCGTCGGCCAGTGCTCCGGCGAGTGTGCGCGCACCTGCAAGGAAGAGAAGGAACGCGAGGGAGCCGAAGACGATTGCGCCGACCTTCGCCGACGAAGGATGCCGGGGACCGGGTTCGTTCTGCCGTCGCTTCTTGTCTTGTTCCTTCAGTCGCCGCGCGAAGTCGCGCATCGCGCGCCGATCCACTCGGTCCACCAACGGCCCCGAATCGAACTCCACCGCGGATTGCGGTACCCCCGTCATGCTTGCTCCCCCCGAAGCGTTCCGCCCACGGTACCGGTTGCCTCCGACGGATGCCGAGTCGCCGAGTCGTCCCCGACAGCAGGAACCGCGCAACTCCACGGATTATGCCGGAGGCGTCCCACCACGCCCCGGCAATCCGCGGGCGCCGCGCCCGGCCCAACCGAAATCCGTGGAGTTGCGCAGACCCGCCCCGCGCAATGCCGGTGCAGAACGGGCAGCTGAAAGGCGGGAGGCGGAAGCCCGCCGCATCCGGTACGATAGGACGGTTGTCTGCCCACGGGCGGGCAACGTGCAACACACCCTCCTGCTTCCGGGAAACGCCCGGGAGCCGTTCTAGTCCGAAGGAGGTGGGTTAGTGACGCACTCGCACCAGTACGAGCTCATGGTGATCCTGAACCCCGAGATGGATGAGCGCCAGGTCGCTCCGAACCTCGACAAGTTCCTCAAGGTCATCACGAACGACGGTGGAACCATCGACAACGTCGACATCTGGGGCCGCCGCCGTCTCGCGTATGAGATCCAGAAGAAGACCGAAGGCATCTACGCGGTCGTGAACTTCACCGCAACGAGCGACGCCACGCAGGAGCTCGACCGTCAGCTGAAGCTGAATGAGTCGATCATGCGCACCAAGGTGCTCCGCGCCGAGGAGGCCATCGCGATGGTCGCCGCCGAGAAGGTCCGCGCCGACGAGAAGGCCGCCCGCAAGGCCGCCCGCCCGGCCAAGGCGAAGCAGGACGCGTAACCCTCATGGCCGGCGAGACGATCATCACCGTCGTGGGAAACCTCACGGCTGATCCCGAACTGCGCTACACGCAGAACGGCCTGCCCGTCGCGAACTTCACCATCGCGTCGACTCCTCGCACGTTCGACCGTCAGGCAAACGAGTGGAAGGACGGCGAAGCGCTGTTCCTCCGCGCGAGCGTCTGGCGCGAGTTCGCCGAGCACGTCGCCGGTTCGATGACGAAGGGCATGCGGGTCATCGCGCAGGGGCGCCTCAAGCAGCGCAGCTACCAGGATCGCGAAGGCAACAACCGCACCGCGATCGAGCTGGAGGTCGACGAGATCGGCCCGTCGCTGCGGTACGCGACCGCTCAGGTCACGCGTTCGTCCGGCGGCGGAGGCGGCAACTACGGCGGAGGCGGCGGACAGTCGCGTCCCGCGCAGGTTGCCGATGAGCCGTGGTCGACGCCCGGATCCTCGAACGGCGGCGCTGACGCCTGGGCCACGCCCGGGTCGTCATACGGCGACGACACCCCGTTCTGACACCCCGGTGATCGGCTTGCGGCCGACACCGACTTGACGAACTGCGGATGCCGCGGCATCCGTTCTCTGAAACCACAAAGGAAACACCATGGCTGGAAAGGCAAGCGGCGACCGCCGCAAGCCGCGGAAGGGCGCGAAGAACGCCGCTCCCGCGAAGTCGATCCGTGTCGGCGTCATCGACTACAAGGACGTCGCCACTCTTCGCAAGTTCATCTCGGAGCGCGGCAAGATCCGTGCCCGTCGTATCACCGGTGTCTCGGTGCAGGAGCAGCGTCTGATCGCCAAGGCGATCAAGAACGCGCGCGAAATGGCGCTCCTGCCTTACGCCGGCGCTGGCCGCTAAGGAGCACCCGATGGCAAAGCTGATTCTCACGAACGAGGTTGCCGGGCTCGGAAGCGCCGGTGACGTCATCGAGGTCAAGAACGGGTACGCCCGCAACTACCTCATCCCCCAGGGCTTCGCTGTGGCCTGGACGCGCGGTGGCGAGAAGCAGGTGGCGTCGATTCGCGCCGCCCGCGAGGCCCGTGCGATCCACGACCACGAAGAGGCCGTGGCGCTGAAGGACTCCCTCGAGGCGAACACGGTCAAGCTGACCGTGAAGGCCGGTGCCGAGGGGCGCCTGTTCGGTTCGGTCAAGCCGGCCGATGTCGCCGACGCGGTCAAGGCTGCGGGTCTCGGTGACCTCGACAAGCGCAAGATCCACATCACCTCGCAGATCAAGGCCGTGGGCGAGCACGAGGCGACCGTTCGCCTGCGTGACGACCTCACCGCTGTGATCACGCTGCAGGTGGTCGCCGCCAAGTAAGGCGCGATACACCGACGATCGGATGCCGTGGGCCCTTCGGGGCTCGCGGCATCCGGCGTTTACGGGGTTGTGCGCCACGATTGCTCATAGGTCACATGTATGATCTAATGAAGCAGGCCGCGATGCGCGGTCGGTCGTCAACGACGTCGGCAAGGAAAGGCTTGGCAATGGCACCACAGCACCGCAGTCATCTCACCCGGATCGGCGCCGTGGGCTTCGTGCTCGCGGGCGTGGTCACACTCTCGGCTTGCGCCGGCGGATCCGGCGAGGTCAACAGTGAATACGGCTTCGCCACCGCGGAGCAGGATCCCGAGAGCGCGATCACCGTCTGGGTGGATGCAGCCCGTGAGCCGCTCGCGCTCGCGTTCGAAGACGCGCATCCCGATGTGCCCATCTCCATCGAGACCTATGACGGAAACGCCGGCGGCACGGGGTCGTTCCAGACCAAGATCGCGCTGTTCGATCAGTCGGGTGAAGGCTGGCCCGATGTCGTCTTCTCGACCCAGACCAACGATGCATCCTGGGCCGCGAAGGAAACCAACGGTGTGCAGGCCTTCGCAGCACCGCTGAATCAGGGCTACTTCGACCAGGCGTTCCTCGACGGTTTCACTGACGGGGCGCTCGATCCGCTCACGATCGATGGGACCGTCTACGGTCTTCGCAATGATCTCGCACCCGTTTCGCTGTGGTACAACGAATCCTTGCTCACGGAGTTCGGCTACGACATCCCCACCACGTGGGAAGAGTACGAAGCGCTCGGCGAGATGCTCGCCGCCGACCACCCTGGCTACATCCTCGGCTCGGTCGGCGACTCGTTCGTCGGGACATACGTCTACTACTGGGGCGCGGAGGCGCCAATCTTCCAGTTGGACGGCGACACCTTCTCGTCGGACTTCGACGCACCGAACTCGGTGGCGATGACCGAGATGCTCGACCGAATGGTCGCCAACGGCACACTCGTTACCGACAGCATCTTCAGCGCGACTTTCGTCGAGAACTACTCCGACAAGATCGTCGCGATGCCGGGTCCGGCCTGGTACGCCGGCGCAATCTTCCAGAATCCCGACAACGTCAACGCAGACCCCGGTGAGTTCGGTGTCGCCGATCCGCTGCACTGGGCCGGCGGAGACAAGGTCACGGGCAACGTCGGTGGTGGCGTCTGGTATGCCTCCAGCCACTCCACGAACCTGGACGCGACGAAGACATTCCTCGAGTTCGTCACCTCGTCTGACAGTGCAGCAGAACTGGCGACGGGTCTCCCGGCCTACGACTTCGCCGCGACACAGTGGCTCGACGCTCAAGCCGAGAGTGGCTTTTTCGTCGGTGACTTCCAGGCCGCGATCGCGACCGCGGCGGGCTCTATCTGGAGCGGATGGGGTTTCCCGAACTTCAGCCCTGAGACGGCCTACGCCGAGGTCGTCGTTCCAGCGCTGAGCGAAGGTACCCCCATCGCCGATGTCACCGGAGAATGGCAGGAAAAGTACCTGAACGAGGCGCAGGTCAACGGGTACACCACCGCACAGTAGGGCATCGTCATCACTACGACAGCTGATCTCACGGCACTTGCCGTCGGCCCCCTCAGCCGGGGCCGGCGGCAGGGGCCGCCTCGTTCCCGGCGTCGACCAGACCGAAGCCAAGCGCGCATCGGCTACATCTTCACCAGTGGCTACACGATCCTGTTGGTCGCGTTCGGCATTCTCCCCGCGCTCTATGCGGTGTTCTTGGCGTTCACAAAAGACGGGGCTTTCGCGGGCTTCGATAATTTCGCGAAGGTCTTCTCGGACTACCGGTTCTGGCCCGCGGTGCAGCATGTCGCGCTGTACCTGGTCGTCTGGCTCGTGTCGCTGACGATTTTCGCCGTCCTACTGGCTCTGCTCGTGCACAGCCTGCGCGTACGGTGGTCGTCGTCCACGGTGCGATTCTTCTACTACATTCCGGGAGCACTGGCAGGCGCATCGAGCGTCATGTTGTGGCTGTTCCTCCTGGATCCGACTGTCAGTCCGGTGGCTGGGCTCCTGCGCGCTTTCGGGTTCGAGACTTTCGTCCAGGCCGTATCGCTGGAGAACCTGCCGATCGTCTTCACGCTGATCGCTTTCTGGGCGGGGGCGGGCGGATGGATCATCATTCTGTACGGCGCCCTCAATAACATCCCGCACGAAGTGATGGAAGCCGCTCGCATCGACGGCGCTGGCCCCATCAAGACTGCGTGGCACATCCAGATCCCGCTCATGCGCAAGTGGATCAGCTACATGTTCATCATGGCGTTGGCCGCCGGCACGCAGCTGTTCGTGGAGCCCCGTGTGTTGTCGCAGGCCTCGAAGGGTGTCGTCCCTCAGGACTACTCGCTGAACCAGTTGGCATACCTGTACGCGTTCAAACAGAACGACTTCAGCGGCTCGGCGGCCATCTCGCTGCTGCTATTGGTCGTCGCCGCCGGCTTGTCGGCGTTGTTCGTGTTCCGAGGAGGACTCTTTGAGCGCGACTGAACTGATCGTTCAGCCTGACCGTCGGCGTCGAAAGCGCCGCGGCTTCAAACTCCACGACCCCCAATCCGAACACCCCTCGCCGGCGGCATGGGTGGGACGCGTCGTCGCCTGGGCGATTATGGGGTTCTTCCTCCTCTTCTTCGTCGTGCCCATGATCTGGCTGATGCTGGCCCCGACCAAGACGCCACGGCAGCTCCTTCTGGACAATCCGTTCAGCTTCGGCGCGTTCGAGACTCTCGCGTCTAACTGGAATCAGTTGATGGCGTTCCAGAACGGAATCGTCTGGGTGTGGCTCGGGAACGCGTCCGTCTATGTGGGCGTGGCTCTGGTGATCACCCTTGTGGTGAGCATCCCCGCCGGATACGCGCTCGCGCTCGTGGAGTTCAAGTATCGGCGCGCCCTGCTGGTCATCACGCTCGTGGTCATGCTGATCCCCAATACTGCGCTGGTGCTTCCGGTCTTTCTCGAGCTGAGCGCGGTTCGGTTGGTGGGGACGCCGTGGTCGGTGATCCTGCCGTTCTCGTTCTTCCCGTTCGGGGTGTACCTCACCTATATCTACTTCTCGACGGCCGTCTCGCGTGACCTGCTCAACGCGGCTCGTATCGACGGTGCCGGGGAGTTCCGGGTCTTCTGGCAGGTCGCGATGCCCCTCGCCACACCGGTCATCGCATTGGTGGGGTTCTTCAACTTGGTGACGAACTGGAACAACTACTTCTTGCCGTTCGTGATGGTGCCCGGACGTAAGTCGCCGATCCAGGTGGGGCTGGCAGAACTGCTGTCGAATGTCCCGCTCTTCAACCCCACGTCGGCGGGGTCGGTGACGATCGACTTGCCGGTGTTGGCGATGGCGACGATCCTGTCCGTCGCGCCCGTGCTGATCATCTTCCTGTTCTCGCAGCGGTTCCTCGTGTCGGGGCTGACCGCCGGGGGCACGAAAGAATAGCCCACCTTGGCTCGCCCAGGGCGAGCGCCGAGGGTGGAACAGCCTCACATCTCACGCGGGGTGGGCAGGGCGTCGAGCTCAAGGCGGGGTAGAAGATCCCGCCGAGATCGCTTCGCCTAGCCGTGCGACGATCCGGCGGAGCACGGGGTCGAGACGCCGATCACTGCTCACCGAGATGGAGCATCATTCGTAATCCGGCGCGACGAGAACGAACATGGGGTCCGCCGGGAGTGAGCCAGTCTCCGTAGCTCTGGTGCGCGGCGATGGCAGCTTCGTCCACTTCGATGCCCGCGCCGGGCTTCGTGCCCAGGACGATGCCCCCGTCCTGGATCTCCTGATCGATCGCGACGCCGACAGGGGTGCCGAGATCCTGGATCTCAGCAGTGAGGTGGTTCGGGATGGCGACGGCGGCGCCGGCGACGGCGTAGTTCGCCGTGAGCCCGACGGGGCTGACCGGGAGATCACGGCTGTGGGCGGCGACCGCGACACGCAGAAAGTGTGTGATCCCCCAGACGGCGCCCGCCTGGACGACGTCGACAGCCTGGGCGTCGAAGAGCGGCCGGAATTGCTCGAGACCGGTGAGGTTCTCACCCGTGGCGACGGCTGCGCGAATGGACGCGCTCAGTCGCGCGTGGCCCGCCGCATCCCACCGCCGCAGGGGCTCTTCAATCCACGCTAGATCCGTCTCTCGCTCGATTCGCGAGATGTACCGCACCGCCTGCTTCAGATTCCACGACTCGTTCGCGTCGAGCATGAGGGTCGGCCGAACGGCGTTGATGTGCAACGCGTCTGCGATGATGCCGAGCCGTTCGAGGTCGGTGGTGGCATCGCGCCCACCCTTCAGCTTCCCGCTCGAGAATCCGCGATCAGCCATCCCCGCGTAGAAATCGTGGAGCTGGTCATTCGTGAGGGCGATGTCGAGCCCCGACGCATAACCAGGAACGAAGCGGTCCTTGGCTCCCAGGAGTCGCCAGAGCGGTTCATCGGCGATCTTGGCCTTGAGGTCCCACAGCGCCATGTCCAGAGCCCCAATGCCACCGAACGTGCTGCCGCCGTGGCCGGACTTGAAGACCCGCGCGAGCATCGCGTCGTAGAGCGCCGATACGGATCGGGGATCCTCGCCCTCGATCGCGGGGAACAGCCGGTCGATGTCGTGGTGTGAGCCCATCCCCACGCCTGCGATGCCTTCATCAGTGTCGAGGATCACGAGAGGGACCTCCGTCACACCGGCCTCGACATAGCCGTTGGCGTCGCCGACGGGTCGACCCCAAACGTGGACGGTCCGCAAGAGGCGGTACCCCGTGATTCTCATATCATCCTTGACTTTCGCACAGTCGGCATAAACAGCATACATCACACGTCTGGTGAATATGAGGTGGGACCTCCGATGTCCGTAGAGAGGCGGGCTAGAGTGTCGATATGAGTACGGGGCGAAGCGCCGGGGCGGTACCGCGGACGCCGATCGATCGCATCGGCGCGGCGGTCCTCCACCAGTTCGTCGAGATGATCGTCACGGGCGAGGTCGGACCCGGTGATATGCTTCCGCCCGAAGCTCAGTTGGCGCAGGAGTTCGGGGTCAGCCGCACCGTCGTCCGCGAGACGATGAAGCGGCTTCAAGAAAAAGGAATGGTCACCGTGGCGCAGGGCCGCGGTACGCATGTCAATCCGATGCTGACGTGGAACCTGTTGGATCCGCTCGTGCTGCAGACTCTCATCGGCCACGACGATACGCTCGGCATCCTCGATGAGCTGAGCGTCGTGCGCGGGGCACTCGAAGCTGCGATGGCCGCCGCGACCGCGGCCCGACGTGACGACGACGGCCTGTCGCGACTGCGCGAGAGCCTGCAGCTGATGCGTGATTCGATGGACGATTCGGCCGCGTTCCGCGAAGCAGACGTGCAGTTTCACGTCGCCGTGATGGAACTCTCGGGTAACACGCTCGCCGAGAGCCTCGCCCGCGTTCTGTTCGAACGCGCGCTGGAGAGCAACCGCTACCACGGCATCGACCCCGAGCGCGCGTTCGAGCTCACGATGCGCGAGCACGAGCTTGTTCTCGCTGCGATCGAAGCTGGCGACACCGAGGCCGCTCGCGCCGCGATGGACCACCACATCCTCGGATCGTGGGAGCGTCGTCGGCTCCCCACGAACAAGCGGGGTTGACCAGGATAGGGCGGCATTGAACGCCCTATCGCCCTGTTGTCGTTCGCAACAGCAGGGCGGTTGGCGTGATCTCCCCGCGCGTCGGCCGAGAATCCCGCGCGTGTCGCCTTGTGCATAACCGACAACCTCATTCACAACCTTCAAGGGCAACTTCAATCACACCTTTGTCCACAGGCTGTGAAAACAGAAAGCCCTGGTCAAGGCAATTTGAGAACGAGGAAATCAAGAACGCTCACGGATCTTTCCACAGGAGTTGTTCACAGGCTTCGCGGCGTTTCGCGCAAACAATCCACATAGTTATCCACAGGCACATTTGCGGGTGTCGGACCCCGTCTCTAGCGTTGGCTCCGGTTGAATCGAGGCGACGCGCGGGGGCGCAGAAAGAGGGGTCGAATGTCGATCGCGGACATCTCCGAAGATCGGCTCGGATCCTCTCGAGAGTCGGAGCGCACGCCTCCTCATGACTTCTTGGCCGAGCAGAGCACGCTCGGCGGAATGCTCTTGTCGAAGGATGCCGTCGCCGACGTCATCGAATCGCTCCGCGGCGCCGACTTCTACATCCCGAAGCACGAAGTGATCTTCGAGGCCGTGCTGTCGCTGTACTCGCACGGCGAGCCCACCGACGTCGTCGCCGTTACCGACGAACTCATCAAGACCGGCGAACTGCAGCGCGCCGGCGGCGCCGACTATCTGCACACGCTCACGTCGATCGTGCCGACCGCGGCGAACGCGGGGTACTACGCGTCGATCGTCTCGGAGCGGGCTTTGTTGCGCCGGCTCGTCGACGCGGGGACGCGCATCGTGCAGATGGGTTATTCGGGCCAGGGCGAGGCGACCGACCTCGTCAACAACGCCCAGGCCGAGATCTATTCGGTGACCGGCACCGAGACCGCCGAGGACTACGTGCCCCTGACGATCGCCGTCGACGCTGCTGTCGACGAGATCGAGGCTGCGCGTGGCCGCGAAGGACAGATGACCGGCATCCCGACCGGCTTCTCGGGACTCGACCAACTCACCAACGGGCTGCACCCGGGTCAGATGATCATCATCGCCGCGCGTCCCGCGATGGGTAAGTCGACGCTGGCGTTGGACTTCGCCCGCGCCGCGGCGATCAAGAACGACATGCCCACGATCTTCTTCTCGCTCGAAATGGGCCGGAGCGAGATCGCCATGCGTCTCATGAGCGCCGAGGGCGCGATCCCGCTGCAGGCGATGCGCAAGGGAACGCTCGACTCGCGCGACTGGACGACGATCGCCGCCACCCGCGGTCGCATCAACGACGCTCCGCTGTACATCGACGATTCGCCGAACATGACGCTCGTCGAGATCCGCGCCAAGTGTCGCCGTCTCAAGCAGCGGGTGGGCCTGAAGATGGTCGTGATCGACTACCTCCAGCTCATGACGTCGGGCAAGCGCGTCGAGTCGCGTCAGCAGGAGGTCTCGGAGTTCTCGCGTGCCCTCAAGCTGCTGGCAAAAGAGCTCGGCGTGCCAGTCATCGCCCTGTCGCAGCTGAACCGTGGCCCCGAGCAGCGCCAGGACAAGAAACCTGCTCTGTCAGACCTGCGTGAGTCGGGCTCGATCGAACAGGACGCCGACATGGTCGTGCTGCTTCACCGCGAGGCGGCCTACGAGAAGGACAGCCCCCGTGCTGGCGAGGCCGACCTCATCGTCGCCAAGCACCGCAACGGCCCGACCGACACCATCACGGTTGCCTTCCAGGGCCACTTCTCCCGGTTCGCCGACATGGCGCCGGGCGACTTTGGGTGATGACTGTAGGGACTTGTTTAGGTTGTCCATTTCGCAGATGAAATGTCCACGGTGTGTCCATCTGGACATTTCTATTGCTGGGCAGCTCTCCCTGGCGTCGAGCTCGCAGAGCCCCTCAATTCTGGCTGTCTAGGCGACTTCGCCATCCCGCGTCTTCGCGCGAAACCGGGGTTGACGCCAACCAGCGTCTGTGCTTCGAGGGTTCATGGGGTGGCAGAGTGCCGGGGGGGCTCAGCGAAGGGGCGCTAGCGCTGCACGTCCCGCGTAGGTGGTCTTCTCTGTCGCTTCGAGTTCGAGCAGTCGGTTCCACTTACTGGTGCGTTCGGATCGCATTGTGGAGCCGACCTTGATCTGTCCGGCGCGCCAACCGACTGCAAGGTCGGCGAGCCAGTGGTCCTCGGTGTCTCCTGAGCGGGCGCTGACGACGGTGGCGTAGGCGGCGCGCTGTGACGTCGCTACGGCATCGGCTGTGCGTGAGACGAGCCCGGCTTGATTGGGTTTGATCAGAACTGAGTTGGCGACTTGTTGAGAGATGCCATGGTCCACGCGGCTGGCGTTGGTGGCGAAGAGATCGTCTCCAAGAAGCTGGATGTTCTGTAGCTCGAGCGATGCGCGTCGCCAGGCGCCCCAGTCGTCGTCGCCGAGGGGATCTTCGATTGAGACGATCGGGTACTGCTGTGCCCATTGGACTAGCCGTTCGATCCACTCGTCACTGGTGAGCGTGGTGTTCTCTGACCGCAGTCTGATCTGGCCGGCGTCGACGAGCTGGGAAGCGGCGATGTCCACAGCGATCGCGACGTCGGTCCCGACGCCTAGTCCGCTGCGTTCGATGCCGCCGGTGACGAGGGCGAGTGCGGCCTCGTTCGAGTCGAGGCGTGCGCTGAGGCCGCCCTCGTCCGCCACGAGAGCCGCCCATCCTCCTTGCTCGGTGAGGAGCTCAGCCGTTGCGCTGCGTACTCGCGACACCCATTCGATGCCCTCGGTAAAGCTGGTCGACCCGACGGGGATGACGAGGATGTCCTGTATGTCGATGGCTCGGCCTGCGTGCGCGCCGCCGGACACGATGTTGACCATCGGCAGGGGGATCAGTGGAACCCCTGTTGGGTCGAGCACCCTCCACAGTGGTTCGCGGTTGGTATCGGCAACCGCTGTCAGCGTCGCAAGGGAGGCTCCGAGGGCGGCGTTCCCGCCGATCCCGGAAAGGGCTGCGTCGGAATCTAGCGCCGCGATGGCGGAGTCGACTGCGACCTGGTCCGCGGCATCCATGCCGATGAGGGTCTCGGCGATGGGGCCCCGAAGCGACGCAACGGCGCGACGTGTGCCGAACCCCGAGTATCGGTCGTCGCGGTCGCGGAGCTCGATTGCCTCGAAGTCGCCCGTGGAGGCGCCCGAGGGTGTAATGACGCGTCCGACCCCGCCGCCCTGCAGGGTAATCCGGCACCCGACAGTAGGTCGGCCACGGGAGTCGAGTGCCTCCCACGCGTCGAGCGCGGTGATGGTGGTGTTCGGCATTGAAGCTCCTGCCTTCTATTGGGGTTAGGGGATCTTCAGCGGTCGGCTGAGATCGTACTCGCCGGCCCGCGTCAGCAGCTCGACGCCGAGCGCTCGTGCGGTGAGTCGTGCTGATGCGTCGAGGTAGCGAACCTGGGAGCGCCCGACGACGCGCGCCAGCACGAGACAGCCAATCTGCTGTGAAAGGTAGGAGGCGTCAACCTGCGTCCCGGTCTGCGAGTACGCATCGAGGAACTTCGCGGCCGCCTCGTCGAACTTCGGCTTGATGTGCTCGTCTGCGCGCACGCGCTTGAGTGCCAGGTGGGTAAGGAAGAACGCGAGATCGAAGGTCGGATCTCCACGGTGCCCGACCTCGTCATCAATGATCCAGAACTGGCGCTCGCTGTGGCCATCGGGGCTGACGAGGATGTTCTTGGGGGAGAAGTCGCCGTGCACGAGGCAGTCCCGTGTTGCGAGAATGCGGGACGCGATTTCGCGGACCTGAGGTGCGTGTTCGGGGATCCGCTCGGCAACCGTGTAGTGGAACGGCTCAACGCGCAGGGCGAGGAATCCTGCAGCCCCATCATCCGGCGGGAGAGTCCAGGTGTGGTTGGTGGTTGACTGGTGGATTGTTCCCAGCGCGGTGCCGAGCGCGGAAGCGAGAGATGCGTCGACCCTGCCGGCGAGGAGCTCAGTCTTCCAGTCGGTCCAGTCGAGTGGTGCGTGCTCCATCGTCAGCGTGAGACTGTCCTCGTCCACGTCCAGAACGACGGGCGAGCGCGTGGGAACGACATCGCCGAGCATGTCGAGGACTCGTGCCTCGTTGAGGATCCGGTCGCGCGGTGCCGTCCAGTCGTCTTCGACCGCAAGCTTCTCCAACGACTGTTTCACAACGAATCGGTGCTCGCCGTCCCACGCGGAGTAGACGGCGCCGCTTACTCCTCCCGTGAGTTGCTGGATGAGCCAAGCCTCATCGGCGGCGGCAGAGAGCCCTCGTCGCCGGAGGTAATCGGGAACAGTGGTCGCAGCAAGCGTCGTCGACATGCGGGTCCAATCAAGATGGTGTCGCAACCATACCCAATCAACACCCGTCTCGTCTAGTTGCGAATGCTTGCGATATCTGTAGTATGGGCGCTACCGGAAGGAACGACGATGTATCTGGAAGAACGACGACGTGTACTGCTCGAGCGGGTGCGACAGCAGGGGCGTGTGGATGTGGCCTCTGAGGCCGCCGAGCTTGGAGTGACCACGGAGACCGTGCGCAAGGATCTTGTGCATCTAGAGCGTCAGGGGTTCGTGACCCGCACTCATGGTGGCGCGATCGCCGTGCAGCGACTTGGGTTCGAGCCGGTCAATGAGGTCCGCGAATCGGTGATGACCGACGAGAAGATCCGCATCGCGAAGGCGGCAGCGACTGAGCTTCCGGCTGAAGGCGCCGTTCTGATCGACTCGGGAACGACAACCGCGCTCCTGCCGCGGTTCATGCCGACTGACATCGCCCTTCGCGTCGTGACCAACTCGCTGCACATCATGAACTCTCTCGCCGCGTTCCCGAACATCACGCTGATGCACCTGGGCGGCGTCTTCCGCCCGGTGAGCCAGAGCACCGTGGGCCTGTGGACCACGGACGCGCTTGCCGAGCTCCGGATCGATCTCGCGTTCATCGGCGCGAATGGATTCAGCGTCGACCACGGTTACACGACGTCCGACCAGACCGAGGCGGAATGCAAGCGAGCAATGGTCAAAGCGTCCCGGCGCAGCATCGCGCTGCTGGACCACTCCAAGATCGGCGCTTCCTACTTCCACCGGTTCGCCACACCGGCGGACATCGACGGAGTCATCACTGACTCCGGGCTGGACGCGGACCTCGTCGACGACCTGCAGCAGGCGGTCGCCCACGTGGTCGTGGCCTGACAGACCCCAACCCGAAACACCACCAACAAGAAGGGCACACCAATGACCCAGTCACACACCGCGAAGTTGCGGCGTTGGCGCACCGGAGCGGCGATCAGCAGCGTTGCGGCTGCCGCTCTGGCCATCAGCGGATGCACAGCAAGCACCACCCCCAACAACGGCGAGGACGGCGTGACCACCATCACGGTGGCAACCGCGGCAGTTCCCCAGTTCGACGACATCCGCGAACTGACGAGCGAGTTCGAGGCGGCAAACCCAGACGTAAAGGTCGAGTACGTCAACCTCCCCGAGGACCAGCTGCGCGATCAGCTCACCCAGGGCGTGGCCACCGGATCGAGCCCGTTCGACGTTGTCAGCATCGGTCCGCTCGAAGTGCCGCTCTGGGCGCAGAACGGCTGGCTGGCGCCGCTGGACACATACCTCGAAGGGGACACGGAGTTCGACGAGGGCGACATCGTTCCCGCCGTTCTCAGCGGCCTGACCCTCGACGATCAGCTGTACGGCGTCCCGATCAGCGCCGAGTCATCCATGCTGATGTATCGCAAGGACCTCTTCGACGCCGCCGGCCTCGAGATGCCGGAGAAGCCCACCTGGGACGACGTCACCCAGCTCGCGGAGCAGATTCAGGATCCGTCGCAGAATCTGGCGGGTATCTGCATGCGCGGAGATGCCTCCTGGGGTGCCGCGATGGCCGCACTGAACCCGATGATCAACGCCTACGGCGGCGTCTGGTATGACGAGGATTGGACGCCGCAGCTGTCGAGCCCTGAGGCGGTCGCCGCCATCGACTCATATCTGAACCTGCAGCGCAACTACGGCGTCCCCGGCGCCTCCAGCAACGGGTTCCCGGAGTGCCTCACCGCCTTCACGCAGGGCAACGCGGCGATGTGGTTCGACGCCACCTCCGCAGGATCGTCCGTGGAGAACCCGGACACCAGCGCAGTCGTCGGGAAGGTCGGCTATGCACCGGCGCCCGTGGAGAGCTGGGATGGCAACGGCTGGTTGTGGTCGTGGAACCTCTCGATCACCTCAACCTCCGAGAAACAGGACGCGGCATGGAAGTACCTGGCGTTCTTCGGATCGAAGGACTACGTGCAGCTCGTGGGGGAGCAGCTCGGCTGGGAGCGGGCTCCGTCCGCCACTCGTGAGTCGACGTACGAGATCCCGGAGTACATGGCTGCAGCTCCGTTCGCTCAGACTTCGCTGGACATGGTTGATCTCGCCGATCCGACCTCTCACCCGAGTCCCGCGCCGTACGACGGAATCCTGTTCCTCCTGTTGCCGTCCTATCAGGACTTCGGCACCCAGGTGGCCAAGGAGGTCTCCGCGGCGATCACCAGCGGTGCCTCTGGAGCTGACGTCGCAGCCGCGGCGGACGCGATTCTCGAGCGATTCGCGGACGACAACCGCGAGTGGGCTGCCGGGGAGTGAGCTATGACGCAGTCCTCAGCTACTGAGGCGCGGAAGCGCCCGGCGCAGGCGAGCACGCCTGCGCCGGGCGCCACCGGAAGGAACAGTGTGAAGAAGCCGTCCTTCTGGGCGCGCACGAAGCTCGCGTTCCCGCTGTACCCCATGATGATCGTCGTGCTGCTGGTCAGCCAGTTGCCTTTCGTCATCACGATCTGGTACAGCCTGAACGACTGGAACCTCGTGACCAGCCGCAGCGGACCCGAATTCGTCGGACTCGAGAACTACGCGACCATCTTCACCGAACCCGAGTTCCTCCAGGCCGCCTGGAACACCATCGTCATGACGGTCGGCGGCGTTCTGGCCTCGTTCGTTCTCGGCCTGATGCTCGCGTTGCTGGTCAACCGTGAATTCCGCGGCCGTGGCATCGTCCGCACGCTGCTCATCATCCCCTTCCTGGTGCTCCCCGCGGCTACAGCGCTGCTGTGGAAGAACACGATGCTCGGCACTACCTACGGCATCGTGAACTGGGCGATCGGCCTCGTCGGGATCCCCGCCGTTGACTGGCTGGGTCAATACCCGATGCTGTCGGTCATCATCATCCTCACCTGGCAGTGGTCGCCATTCTTCATGCTCATCCTCCTCGCCGGATTGCAGAGTGAGGACCCCAGCACTATCGAGGCGGCCAAGGTCGATGGAGCTGGAGCGTTCGCTCGGTTCCGTGAGCTCACCTGGCGGCACCTGCGCCCGTACAGCGAGCTGTCCATCGTCCTCGGGACGATCTACATCATTCAGACGTTCGACATCGTCTATCTCGCGGCGCCCGGATCTGCGACGACGAACATCCCCTACTACCTCTACCAGCGGGCGTTCCGCGGCCTCGAAATCGGCCAGGCCTCCGCGATGGCGGTTGTCGTCCTCATCGCCACGCTCATCATCGCCTCCATCGGGCTGCGTGTGGCATCCAACCTCCTCAAGACAACCGAAGGGCGGGCCTCATGAGCTTCCACACCGTCACAGAGGTCATGACCGTCAAGCCCGCGCGACGCAGGCGTCGAGGCAGCCGCTTCGGCTGGATACTCAGCGCACTGACATGGCTGGTAGCGCTGCTGATCGTGTTCCCCTTCGTATGGATGGTGATCACCGCCGTCAAATCGGAAGTCGATGCGGTCACCTACCCTCCCAAGCTGTTCTTCGAGCCCACCCTGGACCAGTTCCGGATCGCATTCGAGAACAACTTCCTGCCGTTCTTCCAGAACTCCATCACCGCCAGCGTCG
The DNA here is from genome assembly GCF_042677105.1 of Microbacterium koreense. NCBI lineage: Bacteria > Bacillati > Actinomycetota > Actinomycetes > Micrococcales > Microbacteriaceae > Microbacterium > Microbacterium koreense. Next base: position 523,335 of record NZ_JBHTIM010000001.1, on the reverse strand, counting down.
TTTCGGTCCTGCTCGTGATCGTGCTCGCACTCCCCGCGGCCTACTCACTCTCGATCCGCCCCATTCGCCGATGGAAGGACGTGCTGTTCTTCCTGCTGTCGACCCGAATGCTCCCGATCGCCGGCGCGATCATTCCCATCTACCTGATCGCCAATCAGCTCGGCCTGCTCGACCAGATTGTGCTGCTGGTCATCATGTACACCGCGATGAACCTGCCCCTGGCCGTGTGGCTCATCCGATCCTTCATGGTCGAGATCCCCAAGGAGGTGCTGGAAGCCGCACGAGTAGACGGGGCGAACTTCTACCAGGAGCTCTACCGGGTCGTGCTGCCGATGGTCGCACCAGGACTGGCCGCGACCGCCCTGTTGTGCTTCATCTTCTCCTGGAACGAGTTCTTCCTCGCCCGCAGCCTCACCTCGGTGCAGGCGCAGACCGTTCCGCTGTACCTGGTGGGCTTCATCAGCACGCAGGGCCTGTTCCTCGCGAAGCTGTCCGCCGCATCCCTCCTCGCTACCCTCCCAGTCGTTCTCGCAGGCCTGCTTGCACAGAAGCAGCTCGTCCGGGGGCTCTCGCTGGGTGCCATCAAATAGACCTCCCACACGGGAATCGAAAGGAAACCCCACACTCATGGAAACCTCGGAGTACCGCCTCGGCCGACTGTTCGCGAAGGACACCGGCCGCACCATGATCGTCGCGTTCGACCGCGGCCTCGGCGCGAGCGCGAAGGGTGGCGGAGAGTCCGCCGCCACCGTCGTGCAGTCCGTCGTGGACGCCGGCGCCGACGGAATCCTCCTCTCGCCGGGACTGCTGGACCGTAGCCGCGCGCAACTCGCACACCGCAACGCCCCGGCCGTGCTGGTCCGCACCGACTTCATCTTCCTCGGAGCACTTCAGCCCGAGGGAACCGCCGGGGCAGGCGAGGAGTATCGTCGGCTCATCGATGCCCGTGAGGCTGCCGCACTCGGCGCCGACGGCATTGTCATGTTCCTCATCCTCGGGAACCCCGACGACGCTGTCACGGCCGACAACTGCCGTGCGGTGGCCCGCGCCGCCCGTGAGGCCCACGAGGTAGGCCTGCCCCTCATCGTCGAGACGGTGCTGTGGGGTTCACGGGTCAAGGACCAGGCCGACGCCGAGGCGCTGATCTACGTCAACCGTCTCGCCGCTGAGCTCGGCGCCGACGCTGTGAAGACGCAGTACACGGGCGACGTAGAGTCCATGCGCGCTGTCGTCGACAACACCCCCGTTCCGCTGCTGCTGCTCGGCGGACCCAAGACGGACGACATCGACGCTCTGCGCAACAGCACCACCGACGCACTGAGCTCCGGGGCGCGCGGTCTCGTCTACGGTCGCAACGTGTGGCAGGCCACCGATCCGGCCGCTACCGCCCGTACACTGCACGACCTCGTCCACAGCGCATGACCGGCACCCGACCCAACATCGTCATCATCGGTGACGCCTACGTTCCCGCCGACACCATCAGCGCCGCCATCCGGGAACGTCTGGGCGAAGATGCCGCGATCATCGTCGCGACAGACTGGACGATTCCCGGTGGCGGACCGGCGATCCACGCGCTACAGCACCAGATCGAGCTCCACGGCCCGGACGCGGTCGAAGTTCCCGCCGAGCTCGTCGAGTTGGCATCCACCGCGGACATCCTCGTCGTGCACTTCTTCCCCGTGCCGTCGCACGTCCTCACCGACAGCGAAGGTCTTCGTGCGGTGGTCGTCGCTCGAGCAGGAACGGAGAATGTCGACGCATCGGTCGCGGCGGCGAACAACGTCTCCGTGCGCAACATCGCAGGCCGCAACGCGCCCGCTGTGGCGGAGATCACGCTGGGTCTGATCCTCGCCGAGATGCGAAACATCGCCCGCGCTGACCGCAGCATCGCTACTGGCGGTTGGCGCAAGGACTACCGCTCCCGCGCGACCGAGCTCGGTGGGCGGACCGTCGGACTGATCGGCTACGGGCAGGTCGGTCGCCGATTCGTGAAGCTGCTCTCGGGCTTCGATGTAGAAGTCATCGCCTCCGACCCATACGCCAACCCCGACCTGCTGCGCGCGGACGGGGTGACCCCCGTGAGCTTCGACGACGTGTTCGAACGCGCCGACGTGATCGCCGTGTTCGCGCGCCTCACCGAGGAGAACGCGAGGTTCATCGGTCGAGACCAGTTCGCGAAGATGAAGCCCACCGCGTATTTCGTCAACACCGCCCGCAGCCGACTGGTGGACTACGACGCGCTCCTCGCCGCGCTCGAGCAGGACCAGATCGCCGGTGCGGCACTCGATGTGTTCGACGAGGAGCCCCTCCCTGCGGACAGCAGGTGGCGGCAGTTGGACAACACCACCCTGACCGTCCACTTCGCCGGCGACACCCCAGAATCGTTCAGTCGATCCGGAGGACTCGTCGCCGAGGTCGTTGACGGGATCCTGACGGACGAAGGCAATGCTGCTCGGAATTGACAGCGGCCAGACCGCGCTCAAGGTTGTCGTCTTCGACGACGACGGCCTTGAGCTGGTCACCACCCGCAGACCGACCCAGACCATTCAACCCGAGCCGCACCACGTCGAACGTGACGCCGCCGGTGTCGTAGAGCAGCTGCTGGACGCCATCGCCGAAGCCGTTGCGTTCCTCCCCGGAGGAGGAGACTCCATCACCGGAATCGGCATCGCCGCACATGGCGACGGCATGTACTTTGTTGGTCGAGACGGCACGCCCACACGCAACGCGATCCTCGCGCTAGACACTCGCGCCGAGGGCATCCTCGACCGGTGGAAGTCCGACGGCACTCTGGCGCGCACGCGGCAATTGACCGGTCAGGAACCGTTCGCCGCATCGCTGGCGCCATTGCTGGCATGGCTCGCGATCAACGAGACCGCGATGCTCGATGACACGCAGTGGCTCCTGTACTGCAAGGACTGGCTCCGGTACGCGCTCACCGGGGAGATCGCCACCGACTTCGTGGAAGCAAACTCCTCGGTCGGAACACTCGATGGCACTGGGTACTCCTCCGCCGCGCTCGGCGAGTACTGCCTCGGTGAGTTCGAGCGACTTCTCCCCGCACCCAAGCCGGCGAGCGCAATCGCCGGAGGCATCCTGCCCGCCGTCGCCAAGCGGACTGGGCTGAAAACCGGCACCCCCGTCGCGGTCGGCACTCACGACGTGGTTGCAGCCGCGCTCGGGGCGGGCGCCACCAAGGTCGGCGACTACTCCATCCTCGCCGGCACCTACAGCGTCAACCAGTACATCGCACCGGAACGAGTGGTCAATCCGCACTGGCAGGCTCGCCCATGGATCGACGGGCGCAGCTGGGTCAACATGGCCGCCTCCCCGGCATCTGCGACAAACTTCGAATGGTTCCTCCGGAACCTGATGATCGACACACCAGACGCGATCGCGGCGGCCAACGATGAAGTTGCTGCGCTCCCGCCCGATGCCGACCTGCCGATCTACCACCCCTTCCTCTACGGCAGCCCATTCGGCGCTGCGGCCAGCGCATCATTCCTCGGACTGCGCGGCTGGCACGCCCGTGCGCACCTGGTTAGGGCGGTTTGGGAGGGGGTCGTCCATAACCACCGCACTCACATGGATTGGCTGCTCGAAAGCGCGACCCCGCGCCAGGTCGTCAGCCTCGCAGGCGGTGCCGCGCGCAGTGCGCTTTGGGCCCAGATGTTCGCAGACGGACTGAACACACGAATACAGGTCGCTCACTCGACCGAACCCGGCGCACTCGGCGCCGCGATGCTCGCCGGCATCGGAACCGGGCGATTCGCTGACGCGGTCGATGCAAGCAGCGCCTGGTCGCGAGTCGAGCGCAACTACACCCCCGGTAGGGGCGCCGCCGCCCGCTGGGATGACAGTCACGCCCGATACGCCGCGACCCTCGAACTCGCCCGGCCAATCTGGGATCTGCTGGAGGGAGAGAAGCCATGACCGAAACGATGAAAGCGGTCGTCTACACAGGGCTGGACACCTTCGAAGTGACGCAAGTTCCCCAGCCGACACCAGGTCCTGGAGAACTTCTGATCCGCGTGGAAGCGGCGGGACTGTGTCACACCGACCTCGACATTCTCGCGGGCCGTTACTCGGCCCAGTTTCCGCGGATCCCCGGTCACGAGTTCGCAGGAACTGTGGTGGACGCCGACTCCATCTACCAGGGCTGCATCGGAGCGCGCGTCGCCATCGACCCGCTCATCGCATGCCATCAATGCCGCAACTGCACCCGCGGATACCCGAACCTGTGCACCGCAGGACAGGCATACGGCGCTGAACGAGACGGCGGGTTCGCTGAATACGCCGTCGTCCGCCAAGAGAACGCGCACAACATCGGCGGCCTGAGCATGCCCGTCGCAGCCCTCGCCGAGCCCTTCGCGTGCGCCGTGAACGCGCTCGAACGCGCACGGCTCGCCCCCGGAATGAAAGCCGCGATCATCGGCGCCGGTCCGATGGGAATGATTCTCTCCATCGCACTTCGCGGATGGGACGTGCACGACGTCACCTTCGCGGACCGCATACCCGAACGGCTCGATCGTGCCCGCAGCTTCGGCGCAACTCACACCGCGATCGTGGATGAATCCATCACAGACGTGCTTCCTACAGCGGACTTCGACCTCGTGATCGACGCCACAGGAAGACCCGAGGTCGTCCAGGATGCAATCCGCCTCCTCGCCGATGGCGGCACGCTCATCCCCTTCGGAGTCTGCCCACCCGGAAGCCAGATCAACCTGGACCCGTTCGAGATCTACCGCAGGCAGCTGCGCATCATCGGATCGTTCAGCCTGAACCGCGGCATCCCCGGGGCCCTCCGGATCCTGCAGCGCAGCGACTTTCCGCTGCAGGAGCTGATCACCACGCGATTTGCGCTCGATGCGGGCGCCGAAACCCTCGCCGCCATCGGTCGCGCAGACACCATCAAGATCCAATTCGACCCAACCATCACCCCTGCTGCTCAATGAGGAAAGGCAACACCATGACCCACAACATCTACGTCAACGGAAAGTGGACCCCATCCGGCTCCACCGAACTCATCGACGTCATCAACCCCGCCACCGAGCAGGTCATCGGATCCGTCCCGGCCGGCACCGCTGACGATGTCGCAGCCGCCGCAGCCGCAGCCAAGCGCGCCTTCGACGGCTGGGCCGCCCTCACCCCGCAGGAGCGGGGTGACTGGATCGACAAGCTCGCCGACGGCCTCCACGCACGCCGAGAAGAGATCGCCCGGACGGTCTCATCCGAGATCGGAATGCCCTACTCACACTCGATCGAATGGCAGTCCGACCTCCCGATCCGCAACTTCCGCTTCTATGCCAGCTACGTTCGCGACTACGCGTACGACGCTGGCTATGTGAAGCACTCCATGGTCGTCAAGGAGCCCGTCGGCGTGGTGGGCTGCATCACACCGTGGAACTACCCGCTGCACCAGATCGCGCTCAAGGTCGCCCCAGCCCTCGCCGCCGGCTGCACTGTCGTCCTCAAGCCCAGCGAAGTCGCCCCACTCACCGCCTATCTCCTCGCCGAGGTTTGCGACGAGATCGGACTACCCGCCGGCGTCTTCAACCTCGTCTCCGGACACGGCGTCCCCGTCGGTGAAGCGATCGCCACTTCCCCTGACATCGACATGGTCTCGTTCACCGGATCCACTGCCGCAGGCGTGCGCGTCAGCGAACTCGCCGCACCGACCGTGAAGAAGGTGGCTCTCGAACTCGGCGGCAAATCGGCAAACATCATCCTCGACGACGCCAACCTGGAAGAAGCAGTAGCAGCCGGCGTCGCCAATTGCTACTTCAACGCCGGCCAGACCTGCACCGCGCTCACCCGCATGCTCGTGCCCGCCAGCGTCCTCCCGCAGGTTGAAGAGATCGCAAAGCGTGCGGCGGATGGATTCGTGTACGGCGACCCATTCGCCGACGAAACTCAGCTCGGTCCCGTTGTGAACTCGCGTCAACTGCAGCGCGTCGAGGAGCTCATTGCCAAGGGTGTGGAGGAAGGAGCCACGCTCGTCACCGGGGGTGGCACTCGCCCCACAGACAGAGGCTACTTCGTCGAGCCCACCGTTTTCTCTGGGGTCACCAGCGACATGACCATCAACAAGATCGAGATTTTCGGCCCTGTGCTCTCGATTGTTCCCTACGCCGACGAAGACGAGGCAGTGGACCTCGCCAACGAGACCGAGTTCGGCCTCGCAGGCGGCGTCTGGTCCGGCGACGAAGAGCGCGCCATCAAGGTCGCACGACGCCTTCGGACCGGGCAGGTCTCCGTCAACGGTGGAGGATTCAACAACGAGGCACCGTTCGGAGGCTACAAGAAGTCCGGCATCGGTCGCGAAGCCGGTGCGGCCGGCTTCGAGGAGTACCTCGAGGTGAAATCCATCCACCGCGCTGGCTGAATCGGCTCGCACCGCAGAGTTCGGAGCCCCCAGAATCCGCGCCGCGCCGGCCCGCAGGCACGTGCGACTATCGTGACGATCACAGCACTCGACGACAACAAGGCCGTCCTCGCCGGTGTTGCGCCTTAGCGTGCACGCAAGGACATCTCCATCCACAACACCGTCCTGGCGGAATGGGCATCTCGGTCGATAGATCCGCAGCATCGCTCACCCGAGAAGTACAACTCCGAGCGGTTTCTACAACAACTGTCGGTACCCTCTCCGAAGAAGGCCGGAGCGTATTGCCAATCGGGGTCATCTCAAGGCCGGGCGGGATGTTCGTTCGTGACCACGCGCAATGCGTCCTTTGTGAACTCCCCGGACTCGGACTATCTCGGCTGTTTCCGGTTCGCGCGGTCGAGGACCGGCAACAGGGCAGTGCGAATGGTCAGCTCATCCTTTTCTTGCGCGCCCTCTCGCATGACCGCGTCATCCCAGTGGGCGCCATTCCACCAACGCCCTCGCTGTGGGCGCCTCGCGCTCACTCCTCCTTGATGAGCATGGTGAGATTCGGGTGCGGAGCGCAAAACAGAGCAGTCCCTGACAAGGGCTCTGAGCTCGGACAGCTGCAGCTCATCACGCGCGCCCGTGGTCGAACGCAACTCGACCCGGCTTTCGAGCCGAAAGTATCGCGGGATGTCGGGGCGTGCCGATAGGTTCTGGCTACACCCGACTACTCATTGGACGTTCAAGTGACAACCGAGCTCCCGGCCGACATCGCAAGCGCACTTCCGAGCATGTCTCAACGAGAGAGATTCGTTGAGTTCGTCGACCTGATGCGAGTACTCGCAGATTGCGTGATTGCCAACGACTACACGATCTCCGACGAACTCAACTCGGCGATCCATCTGACGCCCGCGGGCGACCAAGTCTTTTCCAAGGCAGTGACCGCAAAGTCAGACAAGATTCCACCGAAGGAAGCGCGGCTTCTGTGTGCGCTTGCGATCGGCCAGGAGGATCTTTTTGTCGACCTGGAGAAGACTGATTTGGTCGCTCTCGCCGGCGCCGTTAGCAAGCAGATCAAGGACGGCGAAATCAGGTTCCCCTACGAGTTCGGCCGCAAGTCTTACGACGTGTACGCGGACATGTTCGAGGAGGGACAGGCGGTCCTCACATACAGCGAGACCCAGAGGTTCCTTGATGCGACGCCCGCGGGCGTGCAGCAGTACGGCAGGTTTGTCACCGGCCCGTACGGACTCCACCGCTCGAGGTCAACGCGCCAAGTCCACTCGGGCCGACGGATCCAGGCATTCCATTGCTCGGATGCGATGTGTGACATGGTCCACAGAGTTCACCTGAGCACCAGTGACACGGCCGCGATCAACACGCATCGGGACCGCTTCAACACGTTCCTGGGCGACGACGACAAGAAGAGTCGTGACTGGTTCGGCGCCGCGGACGAGATCCGTGACGTTCCCGCCATCCTTTTTAGCGATGCCCATGTCGGCGTCGCTGCAACGCTGATCGGGGATGGCCTTAGTACGGACGAACTCCGGGCTCTCGTCGTCCATCTTCTCGACACGACCTCGGGCGAGCTCCGAACCGACGTGGCTGGATTCCTCGGAGTAGACGCAGCAGCGGAAGCCGTCAGCGACCTGACTCACGCTCAGCTGATGCAGATCGCCCTGCTGGCACGCGAACCCTCGCTTCGTGAGGCGCTCGACGTCTTGGTCGAGTCGGGCAAGATCGCCGTACCCGTGGGCGAGGTACGTCGACCCGTGGTGAATCGGGACCGGCGGTCGGGCGCGTTCGGATTGTTGCCCGAAGTCGGCATCCATGGCCTTCGGTTTGCATCACACGACGAAGGCTTCGCAATGCTCCGGCTGAGGCACGAAGTGGGAAACCTAACCAACCTTGAGCAGGTTGAGGAAGCGGAAGAACTTGCATGGCAGATTCGCGATATCGAGGGCGAAACGCTCGCGGAGCAACTCGATACCTTCTTTAGGGTCACTGATCCGGCCGAGTGTATTGAGCGTCTGGTCATGCCTCGGAAGGCGCACGTCTCCAAGCTCGCGGAGCGGCTCGGCGTAATTCGGGGACTCGACGGAAGTGACGAGGAACTTGTCGCGCGGTTCCTCTGGAAACTCGGCTATCCATTGCACGATGAGGAAGATCCGCGGGCTGAGTTCTGGCGCCTCCACCAACGGCTGTCGGGCCTGGCAAAAGCGTCGCACACGCCCGGGTCGCGGGAGACCGAGGAGTTCCTTGGGACTGCGAGCAAATTCTTCCGTGAACTCGAGCGCTACCTCGCTGAGTCGCTCGCCTTTTCTGCATGGGCGCTAATCCACGATCACGCAAATGACCCAAACCCGTATGAGTACGGCCTTGAAGCAGACCATGCGCGTGGAATGTCTTTTGTCCAGGACGCAGCCGACGACGCCGCCGATCCCGTCATGAGCTTCGACTATCTGTCGGACAAGCTCGATCTCTATACGCTTATCCGCGGATTCGAGTTCCTGGCGAAGCATCTGGTTGCGATGGAAGCGCGATCGGATGACTATCTCCGCTCGGAGACCGACTTCCCCGCGTACGCGCGCGGAAGCGAGCTCAAACGGTTCCCATTCAGGTTCTCCGCCCCATTTCTCAACCTGACAGCCCGATCACGCGAGCGAATTGCGGAACAGCTCCGGGAGATCGCCCGATCTCTTCAGCGCGGCAAGGTGACTGACATTCGGAACGAGCATCAGCACTACCGCAAGACTGCCAGCGGTGTCGAGCAGATCGAGAGCGCCCTACGCGAAATCGAAGTAAGCCTGCGAACACTCGAGTCGGCGGGCCTTTCACTTGTGGAGTTCCGGCTTGAAGACGCGATTCACGACCGGTGGGGGCGAAGCGAGTACTACTTCGCTGCCCCCCGTGGTTCGCGCCACGTGGTAACCCGCCCTTCCGGCTATGACTGGCTCGGACTACCCGAGCTCGACCTACCGCAGTATGTCTCACCCGGCGCGGTGTTCGCCGAGCCGAACGAGGTCTTGCGCTTCCGGCGGCGGATCGACAGTCCCTACACCCAACTGTGGGCAAATTACCCGATTCGGCGACGATCGCGGAGTAGTGCGCTTAGCCAGAGCGGTGTGGAGCACGCCGGAGCAGAAGTGCGCAACACGTAGGGCGCGGCGAGATCCACGTATGACCGTCCGACGACCGCTGCTGACCTGACCCGTCGTCGTACCACCCGGGTTCAGCGTTCCCCATAGTCAGATCGTAGCCAGAGCGTGATGGCCAGGCGCGGGCGGGCACTGAACAGCCCGCAGCCGGCATCGATCACCTCGCCGTCGATGCCGGCAGCCCACTCCGCGACGAGTTGACGATCCAGGGCGTGCGTCGACGACATCGTCCCGAACCTCTGCGCGTACTCGCCTGCTCGCCTGGCGTAGGCGGCGGCGACGTCGCACGTGCCCCGATTTGCCGGGCTCACCCTGGCCCGATGCTCTCGGCGAGCATCACGATGATCCCGCTCGGACCGCGCAGATACGTCAGCTTGTAGCGGTCTTGATAGGTGGCGACGCCGCGGAGGGGATGGCAGCCGTGGCGGGCGGCGATCTCGAGTGCGGCGTCGATGTCATCGACTGAGAACGCGACGCGGTGCATCCCGATCTGATTCGGCCGCGTCGGCTCGGTGTCGATCGCGTCGGGGTGCACGTACTCGAACAGCTCGAGTTGACCGTCGCCGCCCGGTGTCTGCAGCATGGCGACTCTTACGTGGTTGCCGTCGAGTCCGACCGCGACATCCGCCCACTCACCACGCACCTCGTCGCGCCCCAGCACGGTCAGGCCGAGATCTGTGAAGAACGCGACCGCCGCATCCAGGTCTCGCACGGCGATGCCCACATTCACCAGCGAAATGTTCATGCGTCGCATTCTAGGAACCCGCGCCGACGCCGCCGCGATCCGATCGGGTAGCGTCACTCGGCATCACCGCCGACGACATCGCGACTCGCGACCTCGTCGTCGGAGGGATATCACGCGGGCGAACGCCACGTCGCCGATCACCACGCCGACGGGCGGTAGCGCAGCGGCACCTCGACGCGACCCGCCTCGCCATTGACGAGCGTGAGGGGCACAGGCCGGCTACCCGGAACGTCATAGAGACGGATGCCGTCGCCGAGCAGCACGGGCGCGAGGTGGATGTCGATCTCGTCGAGCAGGCCGCGCTCGAGAAGCTGGGTGCCGATCGAAGCCGAAAGCACCTCGACATTCTTGCCGCCTGCGGCGTCGAGCGCGATCTGCACGGCTTCGGCGACGTCGCAATCGAGGAAGGTGACACCGGGAGACGGCGCGGCATCCTCGGGATGATGCGTCAGTACAAAGGCGGGGCCTGACCAGCGACCACCGTACACCCCCTCCGCATCCGGGAACGCATCCCAGCCGTCACGGCCGCCCAGGATCGCGCCCGTCGTCTCGACGTACTCCGCGATGATGTCGCGCTCGCCGGTGTCGTCGATGCCCCGCATCCAGTCCATCGAGTGGCCGGGGCCTGCGACGAACCCGTCAAGCGACATCGTGAAGTGCCAGAGCACCTTGCCGTCCGCCGTGCGCGGAGTCATGTCTTCCATCAGTCCTCCTCATTGAGTGCGAAGTGCTTCACCTCGCGTCGGCCGGTGAGTGGTCGACGGATGGGATGATGGCGTCGTGCGAAGCCACCACGTCAGCCGCGTCGTCTCTGCGGAGCCAGAGGTCGTGTACGACTTCGCGTCCAACGTTGACAATCTCTCACAGTGGGCTGCCGGACTCTCCCGATCCGACGTCATTCGAGACGGTGACGTGCTCATCGTCGAGTCGCCGATGGGCCAGGTGAGAGTGCGCTTCGTGGACCGGAACAGCTTCGGCATCCTTGACCACGATGTGACATTGCCGTCCGGGACGGTGGTCACCAACCCCGTCCGAGTGCTTGCCCACCCCGACGGCGCCGAGATCGTCTTCACCATCCGACAGCTCGACCTCGACGATGACGAGTTCGCGCGCGACATCGCAACCGTCGCCGCGGATCTCGATCGGCTGGCAGCCATCGTGGAGAGGCGTCGACCAGGCTCCGCCCCAGGATGAATGACGGGCCACCCTGCCACCTCATCGTCGGAGGCATGTCGCGCGGGCAACTTCTCGATGCGCTCGCACGGCACGGTGTCATGCTGAACGTCCACGCCGAGACGTTGCTCGCGCATCCGGTCTTCGACGACACCACCATCGAGCGCATCCGACTTCTCGATCGTTCGGTCGATGAACTGGGCTTGACGCACGGCGCGACGATGCCCGAGGTTCTCACCGCTGCGCACGGCCAGGGGCTCGGCCCGTGTCCCGCGGTGACCGGGCCTTACCTGCGCCTCGCCTGGCTCGACCAGCGTTCCTCAACCGACTCCGTGATGTCGGCGGGGCGCTCGCCCGACGGCGCACTGACCGTGGCATCCGTCGCCCTCAGTGATGACGCGGACTTTCCGCGGGGCTTCTACCTGCGCGTCGTCGAAGGGCGGCCCTGGCTGCGCGGATTCCGCTGTGACGACGACCACGTCTTCGCGCCCGAGGCGCGGTTCGCGTTCCGTCAGCTCGACGAAGTCGCCCGGGGCCACCTCCACGCCGCGCGAAAGATCACGACGAGCAGAGCGAGCTCGAGTCCGATCGACAGGGCGTAGAAGGCAACCCACTCCCACGCCTCACCGACCGCGTTGAAGATCGTGACCGGAACATACAGCGCGGTGACGATGAGGTTCGTCATGCGACTGACCCGGGCCGGCAGCGTCGCCGAGAGCGCCACCATCAGCGCCGGCACCGCGATCAACGCCAGAAACCCGGTCAGCAGTGCCGGGCTGATCGCGAACTCGAACACCACCCCCGACAGGAGGTCGTCGACGGTGCCCGCCTTGTACAGGTGGTAGTAGTCCACATAGATGTACAGGAACATGAAGCTCGTCCAAGCGGCGGCGAGCGTCGCGCGCACCGAGAGCGGTGCGGCATCGAGCCGGGTCGGCGAGGTGGTGTGAACAGTCATGGGTCCCCCTTGGGAAGGTGATTGAAAGAGACGGATGCCGCATCCACACGATCGTCAGATCGTGATGGCGACCTTGCCTCGGGCGTGGCCGGTGGCGACGTAGCGCAGCGCGTCTGCGGCTTCGGCGAGCGGGTAGGTGCGATCGATCAGTGGCGTCACCTGACCGGACGCGAGCAGGTCTGACAGCGCGACGAGATCCTCGTGCTTCTCGACCGAGACGAAGGGCGCGAGCCGCTGACGGGTGAAGATCGACCGCATCCGGGCGGTGATGATCCGCCCGAGCGGGCCTACCCAGCGCCCGCCGCGCCCGCTGTTCGGAATGACGGTGCCGGTCGGTGTGAGCGCTCGCCGCACCGAGGCCAGTGGCTCAGCCTCGACACTGTCGAGGATGACGTCATACCGCTCGCCGTTCGCGGTGAAGTCGGTGGTCGTGTAGTCGATCACGTGGTCCGCACCGATCGAACGGACGAGCTCGATGTTTCGGCCGCTGCACACCGCCGTCACTTCGGCACCCATCGCCTTCGCGATCTGCACGGCGAACGATCCGACGCCGCCCGATGCACCCGTGATGAGCACGCGGTCGCCGGGTCGCACGCGGGCGACATCGCGCATCGCCTGCAGCGCCGTCAGACCAGACATGGGGGTGACGGCCGCCTCGACCGCCGACACGGTGGTCGGCCGGCGAACGAGGTTGCCCACCGGAACGCACGCGTACTCGGCGAGGGTGCCGGCCGTGCTCCAGCCGAACACGTCGCCTCCCGGCTTCAGGTCGGTGACATCCGCCCCGACTGCGGCGACGACGCCCGCGAGATCGCGCGCAGGGATGCCGTTTCTCGGCCGGCGCAGTCCGAACGCCAGTCGCACGAGATAGGGGTCGCCGGCCATCACGTAGAGATCGCCCGAGTGCACCGATGCCGCCTCAAGACGGACGAGCACCTCCCCGCGACGCGGCTCGGGGCGAGGAACGTCGGATGCCTGGAGCACCGACGGCGGCCCGTAGCGATGGTGCACCATCGCGCGCATACGGGTCGCGGCGGCGGGATGCGGCATCCGCTCGGTGTCTGAGTGGTCGGTCTTCACGAAAGGCTCCTCGGGTGCAAGCGGCGGGTGTCGTACGCTGTACGTCGTACACCGTACTATGACCGTACACTGTACGATCTGTCAAGTGGTCGAGTCCGAAGGGAGCACCGTGACGACGCATGCAGAGACGGGACTCAGCAAAGAGCGCCTTGTCGCCGAAGCGATCCGGATGGCCGACCGCGACGGTGTCGACCAGGTGAGCATGCGGCGCTTGGCCACCGCGCTCGGTGCCGGTGCGATGTCGCTCTACCACTACGTCGCGAACCGCGAAGAGCTGATCGACGCGATGATCGATGTCGTCTTCAGTGAGATCGACCTGCCGACCGGCGACGATTGGCAGACGGCCATGCGCCACCGGGCCGAGTCGACACGCGCGGTGCTCGCCCGGCATCCGTGGGCGACCGTGCTCATGGAGTCGCGCACGATGCCCGGACCCGCCAACCTGCGCCACCGCGAAGCCGTCACCGCCTGCCTGCGCACCGCCGGCTTCTCGGTGGTGATGGCCACCCACGCGAACTGGCTGCTCGACAGCTATGTGTACGGGTATGCGCTGCAGGTGGCGAGCCTGCCGTTCGACGGCCCCGAGCAACTCGCCGACGCCGCCGAAGACGTCTTCCTCCCCCAGCTGCCGCCCGAGGAGTTCCCCTATCTGAACGAGTCCGCCACCGAGCTCGTCGCTGCCGGATACGACCCCGCCGACGAGTTCGCCTTCGGGCTCGAGCTCGTGCTCGGCGCACTCGAGCCCCTCAGGACGACGGAGGCGACGTAGGTCGAGGCATCGTTCGCTACGATTCCGGCATGCCCTCCATCGACGACGTCTCGATCGGCGGAGACGCGATCCGCCTCGGTCAGTTCATGAAGTTCTCGGGCCTTCTCGACTCGGGCGGCGACGTGAAAGAGGCCATCATCGACGGCGAAGTTCTCGTCAACGGCGAGGTTGACCGTCGGCGGGGACGGCAGCTGGCACTCGGCGATGTGGTCACCTTCGCCGGCCAGGCTGCGCGCGTCTGCCGCTGACGCGACGAAGCCGCTCGTCAGCGAGCTCCCGCGCTGTGCGCGATGAGGGCGCGGTAGGCGGCGCTGGTCGCCACCAGGTCGGCGTGGGTTCCGTCGGCGGCGACCCGGCCGTGCTCGAGAAGCACGACCCGCGGGGCGCGGCGGATGGTCGAGACACGGTGGGCGATCACGATGGTCGTGCGGCCGGCGCGCAGGCGAGCGACGGTGTCGGCGAGGTCTGACTCGCGCACCGCGTCGAGGTGCGCCGACGCCTCGTCGAGCACCAGTACGGCGGGGTCGCGCAACAGCACCTGCGCGATCGACAGCCGCTGACGCTGGCCACCCGACAGTGTGGCGCCTCGGTCGCCGACACGCTGGTCGAGTCCGTCGTCCCACTCCCGCACGGTGTCGGCGAGCCCGGCGTCGGTGAGCGCACGCCACATCGCCTCGTCGTCGGCGTCGGGGGCAGCGAGCTGAAGGTTGCTGCGGATCGTCCCGCGGAACACGAACGGATGCTGCGACACCATCGCCACCTCGCGATGCAGCGCATCATCATCGATGTCGGCGATCGCCACCCCGTCGAGCGAGACGGTCCCGGCATCCGCCCGCCACAGCCCGGTGAGCAACCGCGCGATGGTGGTCTTGCCGGCACCCGATCCGCCGACGAGCGCGATCGTCTCGCCCGCGCCGATCTCGAGATCGAGCCCACGCAGCACGGGCCCGCCACAGTCATAGGCGAAGTCGACGCCGTCGAACCGCACGGCACCCCCGGTCGGGGCCTCCCGCTTTCCGGCGGGCGGCTGGTCGCGTGCGCCCTCGTCGAGCAGAGCGAGAATCCGTCCGGCCGCCGCCGACATCTCGCCGAGGCGCTGCACCATCGCGAACGCACCCGCGGCGGGCACCACGGCGGCCGACACCAGCACGAGGGCGACCGGGATCACGACCGGGTCGAGGGTCCCCGCCGCCGCGGCCGCCATGAGCGCCACCAAAAACCCGAGGCTCGTCGCGGCGACCACCGTGTCGGCGAGGGCGGACTCACCGGCGGCGCGCAGGGCGAACCCGCGCTTGGCCGCCTGCACCTCGGCCGTGCGTGCGAGCACCTGCGCGCGGTGGTGCTCGACGAGATCGAGCGCGGTGAGCTCCCGCCGGGCGCTCGCCCCCTCGAACGCCACCGCCTGCAGGAAACCGAGGCGGCCGCGGATGCGCAGGCCCTGCGACACCTGAAGGCGGGCGAACAGCCACGGGATCGTCAGCAGCACGGCGATGCCTGCGGGAACGATGAGTCCGATCGGACCGACCAGCACGACCAGCGCGACCGATACGAGCGCGGGCGAGACGATCGCGTTGATGCCCGCACCGAGCGTGTGCGCATAGAACCACTCGAGTGTCTCGACATCGTTCATCGCGGTGCCGGCGACCTCCCCGGTGCGTCGGGTGCCCGTCCGTGCGGGGACGATCGCCTCGATCGCGTCGTAGACGCGCATCCGCAACGCGGCGATCACTCGGTAGGCCAGCACATGGCTCAACCACGACTCGATCCACGTGAATACCGCCACGGTGATCACGGCGGCAGCAAGGCCGACGAGCAGCGAGATGACGAGCGGATGCGGGGCGCCGGACACGACGGCCGTCGCGATCGCCGTGCTGAGCCCCGCGGCGCCCGCCGTCGTCAGCTGGAAGATCGTCATCGACAGCGTGGAGCGGACGAACAGCCCCCGCTCGTCGCCGACCTCTCTCAAGAGCCGCACCACGGGGCGCACGAGCGCGGTCATGCGCGCACCTCCTCGGCCTGTGCCGCGTGCAACCGCCAGAGCGTTCCGCGCTGTGCGAGCAGGTCGTTGTATGTTCCCTGCTCGACGATGCGACCGTCGTCGACGACGACCACCGTGTCCGCGTCGCGGACGGCGGAGAGTCGATGGGCGATCACGATCAGGGTGGGGGCGGCATCCGTCGTCGTCGCCTCTCGCAGGGTCGTGAGCAGCGCGCGTTCGCGGTGGGCGTCGAGTGCCGACGACGCCTCGTCGAGCACGAGCACGGGCGATCGCCGCAGTAGCGCCCGGGCGATCGCGACGCGTTGGCGCTGACCGCCCGAGAGCAACGCCCCACCGTCGCCGACCGGAGCGTCGAGTCCGCGCGCGACGAGTTCGGATGCCTGGGCTCGCTCGAGCGCCGCGATCAGCTCGTCATCGCCGGCGCCCGGAGCGACGATGGTGAGGTTGTCGCGGAGGGTTCCGGCGAACACGACGGGGTCTTGCGACACGAGCGTGACCGGGGGGGCGTCGTCGGAGGGCATCACCGCGACGCCGCCCGCGACGGGAGTGAGCAGACCGAGGATCACGTTCGCGACGGTCGACTTGCCCGCGCCCGATGCCCCGACGATGGCGGTCGTGCGCCCGCGGGGAACCCGCAGCGACACATCGGTGAGGGCGTCACGATCGCTCCCCGGGTAACGCACCGTCACGCCGCGGAGTTCCACCGCGGCGCCGGGGTCGTCGACGATGTGCAGAACGCGACCGGGAATGGTGGCAGGGGCGTCTGTGAGGTGCGCCAAGATGCGGGAACCCGCGGTGACGCCGAGGTAGCCGGCATGCCAGTGGTTCGACAGGTCGCGGAAGGGTCGGAACACCTCGAACCCCACCAGCGTGACGGCGAACAGCGCCGCGGGGGCGAGTGCTCCCGACCAGACCCGTCCGACACCGACGGCCAGGATCAGTGCAGGCCCCGCCACCAGCAGAAACCCGGTGAGGCCCGACTCGACGAGCGAGAGGCGCAGCTGGCGCAGCGTCGCCCGCAGCAGCGACCGGCTCGCACGGTCGAGTTCGACGCGCCGACGCCCCGCCGCGCCGAGCAGTTTCAGCGTCTCCATGCCCCGCATCGCGTCGACGACATCGGCGTTGAGCGCCGAGTACGCGCCCCAATGCTCCTCGCCGCGTCCGCGCAGCGCACGATCCCACAGGCGCGGAATGAGCGGCACGACGGCGGCCGCGACGCCGGCCACGAGCCCGACCACGGGGTCGATGACGATGAGGATCACCACCGCGGCGGTCGCTGCGACGGTCGTGACGATGACCTGCGGCAGATAGCGCGTGACGTACGGTTCGAGGTTCTCGACCCCGTCGACGAGGAGGGCGTGCTGCGCGCCGAGCCGCTCGGTCGTGACGGCGAAGGGGCCGCGTGCGGCGTCGTGATCGAGGATACGCGCCCGCAACTGCCGCTTCATGCGACCCGCGACGCGATGGGCGACGAGTTCGCGCGTGGCCGTGCCGACGGGTCGCAACGCGAGCGCACCCACGAGCACGGCGAGGGGGACTGCGAGTTCGCTGAGGGATCGTCCCGCAAGGATCCCTGAGAAGACGGATGCGGTGGCCAGCGCCTGCGCGATCGCCAGCGCGCTCAGGGCGAGGCCGACGGCCGCGCCGGCCGCGATTCCGCGGCCGCGCGGGCTCACCAGGCGCAGGAGGGGGAAAGAGACCACGGCATCCTCTGCTAGCGTGCTAACGATAATCGTTCTCGATACTGTTCCCGACAGTCTGACACGACTTCCCTCCACCCATGCCCACGCTGACCACTGCGCCTTCGCCCGTCTCGCCACCGGCGTCGATTGCGCGCGCCACGCGACGGCGGCACATCGTGCTCGGCCTCGCGCTCGCGGTGCTGACCGTGGCCGTGAGCGTCGTCGCCGTGGGAATCGGACCCGTCGCGGTGCCGCCGGATGTCGTCGCCCGCGTGATCGCCGGCGAGCTCGGCCTTGGGCCCGGTCAGGCCGACCTCGGGTCGGACCACGCAATCGTGTGGATGATCCGCGTTCCCCGCGTCATCCTCGGGCTCTTCGTCGGAGCTGCGCTCGCCGTCGCCGGCGTCGTCATCCAAGCACTCGTGCGCAACCCGCTCGCCGACCCGTACCTTCTCGGCATCTCCTCAGGGGCATCGACCGGCGCGGCAGCGAGCATCCTCTTCGGCGTGGGCAGCTCCCTCGGCGCGATCGCCCTCACCGGGAGCGCGTTCATCGGAGCGCTCACCGCCATCGTGCTCGTGCTGTCCATCGCTCGCATCGGCGGACGTCTCGTCACCTCGCGGCTCGTCTTCGCCGGAATCGCCGTCGGATTCGCCCTCACGGCACTGACCAACTTCCTCGTCTTCGCCGGACAATCGCGCGACGGCGCGCGCGCGGTCATGTTCTGGATGCTGGGATCGCTCGCCCAGGCGCGCTGGGGGTCGGTGCCGCTCCTGGTGACCCTCGTCGTCGCGACCTTCGTGGTCTTCCTGCTGTGGGCGCGGCGATTCGACGCCCTGGCGATCGGCGACGACACCGCGCTTGCTCTCGGCACGAACCCCACGCAGTTCCGGGCCGCCTCCGCCCTCATCGTGGCCATCGCCGTGGCCGCCGCCGTCGCCGTGTCGGGACTCATCGGTTTCGTCGGACTCGTCGTTCCCCACATCGCCCGCCGACTCGTGGGAGGCCGGCACAGCATCCTCCTCCCGGTCTCGGCGCTTCTCGGCGCACTGCTCCTCGTCGCGGCCGACGCGCTCGCCCGCGTCGCCTTCGCCCCGCGTGAACTGCCTCTCGGCATCGTCACCGCCCTCATCGGCACCCCGCTCCTGATCGCGCTCGTGCGCCGCACACTCGCCCGCTGAGCCCTCCGACCTGCATCACCCCCAAGAAGAAAGAGAGTCCATGACCCTCCACAACCACCTCCGCCGTGCGAGCATCGGCGCGATCGGCCTGGCCGGCGTGCTCGCGCTCGCCGCGTGCAGCAGCCCCGCCGAACCCGCGGCAACCGAAACCGCAGCGATGGTCGAAGGGACCGCCTACCCCGTCACGATCGAGAACTGCGGCGAAGACCTCGTGATCGGGGCAGAGCCGGCATCCGTCCTCACGATCGGCACCTCTGCTGTCGCCTTGCTCGACGCAGCCGGTGCGTCCGACCGCATCATCGCGCGGGCGGGCGAGTTCGGGGCCGAACTGCCGGCGGGGCTCGACAACCCGCCGACCGACGCCGAGATCGTCGACCCGTCGGACCCCGCGATCGAGGCGATCGTCGGCACCGAGGCGGACGTCATCGTCGGCTACGGCCTGTTCAACGCTTCGGACGACGACCTCGCCGCGGTCGGCATCACGAACATCGTCATCGACGGCGAGTGCAGCCACGACGCCGCCCTCACCGACAAGACCGACTTCGACGCGATCTTCGCCGACGTCGAGCGGCTCGGTACCGTCTTCGGCACCAGCGAGGCTGCCGCCGCTCGCGTCGCCGAACTGCAGGCCGAAGTCGACGAGCTCAGCGCCGTCGAGCCCGCGCAGACCGACGGCGAAGCCGCCGCCGTCGTCTACTACTTCTTCGACGGCGCCACGATGTCCGCCCGCGGCGGCCAGGGCATCGCCGACGACGTGCTCAGCCGGGCAGGGTTCTCGAACGTGTACGGCGACGAGCCGTCGGTCTACCTCGAGGCGAACATCGAAACGCTGCTCGACGCCGACCCCCACACCATCGTGCTGGCGTACGGCCTCTACGGTGAGAGCTTCGATGACGCCCTGGCGCTGTTCATGGCAGAGCCCGGAGCCGAGAACCTCACCGCCGTGCAGGAGGATCGCGTGATCGGCGTGCTCGCCTCCGACCTCGCGCCCGACCCGGGCGCGGTCCGCGGACTGCGTCAGGTGCTCGAGGGCACGGGGGCGCTCGCGGGATGATCACCGCCGAGGGGGTGACCGTCCGATACGGTCGGACGGTCGCCCTCGACGCGGCCGATCTCATCGCCCACACCGGAACGACGTTCGGCTTGATCGGGCCCAACGGTTCAGGAAAATCGACGCTCTTGCGATCGATCCTCGGTGCCGTGCGCCGCGCGGGTGGCAGGGTCGAGATCGACGGGCAGCCCGTCGACGGCCTGACGGCGCGTCAACGCGCGCAGCGCCTCGCCGTCGTTGCACAAGAAGAACCCAGCGGCCTGCCGCTGACCGCGTGGGATTCCGTCCTGCTCGGACGCTCCCCGCGGTTGTCGGGGTGGAGTCGGTATCGCGCAGTGGATGAGGCGGCCGCATCCGATGCCATGACTCGGGCAGGAGTCGACCACCTTGCCCACCGGCACGTCGATGAACTCTCCGGTGGCGAGCGGCAGCGGGTGCTGATCGCCCGTGCGCTCGCTCAAGAGGCCACCCATCTGCTGCTCGACGAACCCACCAACCATCTCGATGTGCGTTACCAGCACGACATCCTCTCGCTCGTGCACGGTCTTCCGCTGACGACGATCGTGGTGCTGCACGACCTCAATCTCGCCGCCCGCTACTGCGACGAGCTCATGCTCCTGGATGCCGGAAACGTCGCCGCCCGTGGAACCCCGCACGATGTGCTCGTTCCCGAGACTCTTGAGCCGGTGTACGGCATCGACATGCGCCGCATCGACCTCGACGGCGTGCCGCAACTCGTGTTCCGGCCGCGCTGAAACGACCGAACTTCCTACCATGTGCTACATGGCGGTTCTGTCTCCCGGGGCTGCGGAAGAGCCCGCCTGCCGGGGTGCGGCGCGTGCGCCGGCAGGCGCATGGAGTCGACACGTGTGACCGCCGGGCGCGTCAGGTCGCGGGCTCGACGTCACCCGCGGCGAGTGCCACGCGCACACGCGATGTCTTGGCGCGCTCGAGCGCAGTGTCGTCACCGCGCAGAATCGCCGTGATCTCCCGCAGCCGCGCCGCGAGAGCGTAGGCGGACAGCCGCAGGGTCCATCTGCCCGCTCCGACAGGCGGAGGGTCCACGGCCTCTTCCGCACCCGCGTGGACGACGCAGAGCCGAGCGACGGCCTCCGCGTGACCATGCATGACCGAGTGGGCGGCTCTGGACACTTCACGGGCGGACGCCGTGGGTGCGCGGCGAACCAGAGTATCGATCCACGAGCGGGGCGAGATGGTGTCGTACTCGCCGCGCACGATCAGCGTGTCCGCGTCGACGTCGGCGATGCGGTCCTCCATCCGATACGCGAGCATTCGCGGAAGTGTCGCCGCGAACGACCGTAGCCCCGTGAGCACGTACGAGACGCCCGCGAGCAGCGTGACCCCGATCGGTTCGTGCAGCGCCGCGAGCAGGAACGCGCCGACAACGCGCAGCGGCGCCCGCTGCTGGGGAGCGACGACCGGGCTGATGAGCACGATGCGCGAGAGTCCGGGTCGCGACGCGGCCAGTTCGGTCACGACCTGCGTGCCCATCGAATGGCCGATGACGACCGGGTCGTCCAGATGAAGATGCTCCAACGCCGCGTCGACGAGCCGTGCGTAGTCGGCGATCGACAGCGCGCGATCGTGTGTCCGGATGCCGGCGAAACCCGGCAGGTCCAACGCGAACACGTCGCCGTGCGGCAGCAGTCTGGGCGCGAGCCGCTCGAAGATGCCCACGCCCATCCCGATTCCCGGGACCAGGACGAACGCCGGCCCCGGACCGCCCCGAAGGCACGTGACGCGCGTGTACGTGCCATCGGTGTGGACGCGCTCGACGCGGACGCGCACGGACGTCAGAGTCGGGTGGGTCGCAGTCACGCCCCATGATCGCACGGGGTGAAGCGGCGCGCGGTCAGGCGACGAACGCCGCGGGCGCGCCGACGCGTGCGGCCACGGCGAAGTCCGCGAGCAATCGGCGCAACTGTGCGGGGTCGCTCGCGGGTTCTTCAGGATGCCACTGCACGCCGACGACCCACTGATCACCGGTCATCTCGATCGCCTCGATCACTCCGTCGGGGGCGACGGCGCTGACGACGAGTCCCTCCCCCAACCGGTCGACCGCCTGGTGGTGACCCGACCGAACCTCATGGCTGCCGGCACCGAGGATGCCCGCCAGGCGCGTGCCGGCGTGGACGGTCGCCGGGTGGGTCACCATGTCCTGATTCGGCTCGCGATGGATGCCCTGTCCGAGATCCTGCACAAGCGATCCGCCCTGCATCACGTTCAGCAGCTGCGTTCCGCGGCAGATCGTGAAGAGCGGGATGCCGCGATCCATCGCCGTGCGCATCAGCGCGGCCTCGAAGGCGTCGGCTGCGGCATCCGTCGAGTCCATCCACGTGCCGTCGGGATCGGCGCGATACATCGCCGGGTCGACGTCCGCGCCGCCGAGGACGATCACGCCCGCGGCGCTCGCCGCCAGACTCCCCGGGTCGGCATCGGGCGCGGCAGAGTTCACCCAGCGGATCTCGAGCCCCGCCTCCCGGGCGAACACCGCGGCGCTGTCGGCCAGCATCCGCAATTCGTCGGCGAAGGCGCGGTCGTGGCGCGCCGTCTCGCTCGCGTACGACATCACCACGGGAATCGGCGCCCCAGACTCGACGATCGAGCCGGATGCCAGCGAAACACCGGTCACGAGCACAGCATAGGGTCTTCGACGCTCGCTGATTCGACGCGGGCGTGTCGGTTTCGTCCAAGACTCCCCCATGCCGGCGCTCCTATCGTTTGATGAGTGCGCGGTGAGACACCGCTCTTTGCTTCTACGGATGGAACGGATCAGACCATGACGAGGGAACTGGTGTGGACGGGCTTCGTGTCGGTCGATGGCGTGATGGACTCACCCGGCGGGACCAGCGAGGGCCACTCATACGGCGGGTGGGTTTTTCGCACGGAGTTCGATGAGAACGCATTCTCAATCAAGGCAGAGGAGCTGCACGACACCACAGCACTTCTCTTCGGCCGGCGTAGCTACGAAGCGTTTGCGCCATTCTGGTCGCAGTCCGAGGACCACGCCGCGTATCAGGACCTTCCGAAATACGTGCTGTCGACGACTCTCGAGACGGAGGCACTTGTCGACGGTTGGGGTCCCACGAGCATCCTGCGGTCGATCGACGACGTCGCCGCGCTGAAACAGACCGAGGGCGGCGGGATCTTCATCCACGGTAGTGGCGAGCTGGCTCGGAGTCTCGCCGATGCGGGGTTGATCGACCGCTACAACCTGCTGGTGTTTCCTCTGCTGCTCGGAGCGGGCAAGAGCATCTTCAGCCGCAGCCGCGAGGGTGAGCATCGACTCGCGCTGCGAGAATCAGCCGCCTATGACAACGGAGTGATGAAGGTCGTCTACGACGTTGTTCGTTGAGCGCGGTAGTGCGATCGCGTCTGGGGCACTCGACCGCAGATGACTGGCGGTGCGGCCTACATAGCGTCGCAAGGCGCGCGCGAGGTGCGGCTCGTCGTAGTAGCCCAAGGACTCGACCACGCTGCTCACGCGCACGCCCGCGATCAGAAGCTCGGCAGCGGCGCGTACCCGTCTGATCTGCTCGATCGCTCCGCGCGTGAGTCCCGTCGCCGCCCGGAATCGTCGCTCGACGGTTCGATCGGATATCCGCGAGCTGCGCCCACTGAGCGCAGCTGCGACGACCGGGTCCTGGACGATAACACCGTCATTGACGAGACGCGAGACCAGCGCTTCTGCGTCGTCGGCGCCCGGTGTCTCCCAGCGCCGTCCATCCAGCCGAAAACTCTTGGTCGCGGTGTCGGGAAGCTCAATGCCCGAGTCGACGAGCGCCGTCGTGGGTACCATCCGCAGCGACGTGCCGACCGCGAACTGAACGCCGACGAATTCCGAGGACAGAGGAACGGGTGCGACGCTCGTCCGACTCTCGGGGCCCGTCACGGCGGCGTAGTGCGCTCCGCCCTGCTGCCAGAACACCAGCCCCCACGTCTCGGAGGCGACCGAGGTCATGACGGACACATCCTCACTTCTGCTGGTCCAGACGGATGCGACCCAAGGTGACTCCGACGACCTCGTCTCGATGTGCAAGGTCATCGCCGCCCCCTCACGACGCCGCAGCGGGAGCCTGCAGGCGCAGGGCGTGGGTGACCCCGAAGATCGCGATGGCGACCCGGTCGCGCGATGCCATCGGCGTGCGGACGATCGGCACCACCTCGGGCTGCGTCGCCTCGATCTCGGCACCATCGTGCACCACGGTCGCGCCGTCGGCGGCGAGCACGTTCTGCAACCACTGCGTGCCCTCGCCGTACGGCAGCGAGATGAACAGCTCGTCGTTCTCGCGCACGACGCCGACCGGCGTCTCATAGACGCGGCCACTGACGCGCCCGGGCACGCGGACGATCGCCCACGACGAACCGGCGGCACCGGCATCCTTCATGGCACCGGGGTTCAGTGCATCGCGCTGGACCACCCGCGCGAACGTCAGCACACCGCGGTGGCGGGTGCGCACACCGACGACGAACACCGCCAGCGCGGCGACGACCGCGCCGAGCAGACCGAGGATCACGATTCCGAGTGCGCGAAGAACAGTCATGCACCCAGCCTTGCGGTGACCGCGACGCGTCGCAAGGCGTTTCTGAGCGGGATGCGGGGCGTCAAGCTCCGGTGGCGACGGGGCGGTCGGGGTGGTTCGACCACTGGCTCCACGAGCCGACGTAGAGCGCAGGCGTGAAGCCGGCGACGGTGAGAGCCAGCGCGGCATGCGCGGCCGAGACGCCTGATCCGCAGTACACGCCCACGGGGGCGTCCTCCTGCGCGCCGAGCGCCCGGAACCGCTCGCGCAGCTCGTCGGCGGCCCGCAGGTATCCGTCGGACGTGGAGTTCGCTGTCGTCGGAGCGTTCACCGCTCCCGGGATGTGCCCGGCTCGCGGGTCGATCGGTTCGGTCTCGCCACGGAACCGTTCGCCCGCGCGCGCGTCGAGCAACAGGCCTCGCTCAGCGTGGGCCGCGGCATCCGCCATCGTCAGCTGACGCAGTCGACCCGGCTGCACCGCCGCACCACCCGGCATCGCGGGAGCAGGGTCGCCGATCTGCATCTCGCCACCCATCGCGCGCCAGGCCGACAATCCGCCGTCGAGCACCCGGGCCGTCACGCCGGCATCCGTCAGCATCCACCAGGCGCGCGCGGCTCCGAACGACTGCCAGTCGTCGTAGACGATCACCTCATCCCCGTCGTCGATACCCCACCGGTGCACGGTCTCGGCGAAAGCCTCAGGGCTCGGCAACGGGTGACGACCGTCGGTGGGCTCGCCGTGCCGCGCGAGGTCGTCGTCGAGGCTGACGTACTGTGCCGACGGGATGTGCCCGGCGCGGTACGCCTCGTGTCCGTCGGGAGCGTCGAGGCGCCAGCGCACGTCGAGAACGACGGGGTTTTCTTCGCGAAGAAGGCGGGTGAGTTCAGGGGCCGAGACGAGCGGATGCGGCATGCTCCGACCGTACGCGACTCAGCCCGTGACGGCCTTCGCCACCAGGGCGCGCACGCGCGACTCGACGTCGGCGGTCACCTTCACCACCGCGAACGAGGTCGCCCACATGTCGCCGTCGTCGAGCTTTGCCGTCTCGTCGAAGTTGACCGTCGGGTATCGCGTGTCGAACTTCGACATCGGCTGCACGAAGATCACCACTTTGCCGTCAGTGGCGTAGGCGGGAAAACCGTAGAACGTCTTGGGGGTGAGGTGGGGTGCCTCATCGGCGACGATGCGGTGCACCATGCGGGCGACCTCGCCATCGATCCCAACGAGGGCGTCGATCGCTTCGACACACGCCTCGAGTTCCCTCGCGAGCTTCGCGGCGCCCTTGAGCCCCTTCGTCGATCGCAGTTCGTCGGCGCGCTGCTTCATCGCCGCCTTCTCTTCGTCAGAGAACCCCACGCCGTTGCTGGTCTTTCCGGTCATCTCACGCCCTCCGTGCACCTCATCGTGTGGCGCCACGATAGCGCCCGACGGCGACATCGGCGAGGGTGCGATCGGGTACCGTGGCGATCTGATCCGTCAACACGAAGGATGCCGATGCCACGAGTCGCGGTGCTCGGAAGCGCGAACATGGACCTCGTCGTGCGACAGCCGCACGCCGTGCGCCCGGGTGAGACGATCTTTGGCACGTCGTTCTCGACGGGGGCCGGCGGAAAGGGCCTGAATCAGGCGATCGCGGCGGCGCGCGCCGGGGCGGACGTCACCTTCATCGGCGCCGTCGGACGCGATGAGTTCGGCGCGCGGCTGCGTCAACGCCTCGTCGACGACGGCGTGGATGTCGCGGCCCTCCGCAGCGTCGAAGAGGCCACGGGCATCGCCGCGATCACGGTCACCGACGACGGCGAGAACTCGATCGTGGTCGTGCCCGGCGCCAACGGTTACGCCGGTTTCACCGAGGCGGATGCGGCGGCGGTCGCGGCATCCGCCTACCTCGTCGTGCAACTCGAGCGTCCCGAAGCGCTCCTGCGCGCGGCGATGCGGTTCGCCCGCGACCGTGGGGTGACGACGGTTCTCACCCCCGCGCCCGCACGCGAGGGGATCGACGACCTCGTCGCGCTCGCCGATGTGCTGGTGCCGAACGAGCACGAGGCCGCACAGCTCAGCGGCGAGTCCGACACCGACGAGGCCGCGCGCGTGCTCAGTCGCACCGGTGGCACCGTGGTGGTCACCCGCGGCGCCCGCGGCGCGATCGTGGCGCGCGCAGGTGAGATCGTCCACCGCGTGGCGGCACATTCGGCCACCGCTGTCGACACCACGGGCGCGGGCGACACGTTCACCGGCGTCCTCGTTGCGTGGTTGGCCGGCGGCGCGACATGGCCAGACGCGCTCGATGCCGCTGCCGCAGGGGCGGCGCTGGCCGTAGGCCGTGCGGGGGCTTCCGATGCGGCACCGACGAAGGCGGAGGTCGTCGCCGCGCTGGGCTGATGTCGAGCCGAGTTTCGGCATCCGCGTAATGAATCGGGCGCGACGACGTCTCGTGTGTATGCCCGTTTCGACCGACACCACCGCATCCGCCTTCTGGTCACGCGGCGCGCGCCGCGCCCGCAAAGTGCACTGGTTCGCGGATGCCGGTCGCCTGAGCGCGTGCGGAAACTACTACGCCGGCCACGGCATCGAGCAGGTCGCAGACGACGACCTGCCGTTGTCGCACCGCTGCGCCCGCTGCCTCGACCGCGCGGCGGTGGCGTAGGGGACCCTCTTGCGCATTGCGCGACGCGGGTGGACACTGAGTTCGCTCCCGTTGGGGAGCTACGCGACACCGATCTGGGGGGATCACCGATGACGACGCTCAACCCGTACCTCTCGTTCCAGGGGCAGGCCCGAGAAGCGCTCGAGTTCTACCAGTCCGTGCTGGGGGGCACGCTGGCGATCGACACCTTCGAGGCCTTCCCGGACCACGCCTCGCCCGAAGAATTGCACCTCGTGATGCACGGGCAACTCACCACCGACGACGGCATGACGCTCATGGTGTCCGATACTCCGAGCACGATGACCTACGTCGCGATGGCGGGTGTCTCGATTTCGATCAGCGGCGAGGACGAAGCGCGACTGGAACACATCTGGAACGGGTTGAGCGTCGGTGGATCGGTGACGATGCCGTTCGACACGCCGCCGTGGGGCGGCCGGTTCGGCATGCTCACCGACAAGTTCGGGGTCGATTGGATGCTGGCGCTCAACGCCGCATGACCGCGGCGGGAGGTCATCGGTGAAGCTTCTGCTCACATCGGGTGGAATCACCAACGATTCGATCCGCGCACGG
Source organism: Microbacterium koreense (assembly GCF_042677105.1). NCBI lineage: Bacteria > Bacillati > Actinomycetota > Actinomycetes > Micrococcales > Microbacteriaceae > Microbacterium > Microbacterium koreense. The sequence goes on along the minus strand of NZ_JBHTIM010000001.1, from coordinate 495,407 downwards.
CTCATCGACCTCCTGGGTCGACCGATCGAACAGTCTCGCGCCCTGTTCATCCCGACAGGTCAGTGGGGCCACCCGATGTGCGGACCGGAAACGGTGTGGAAGTCGACCGCCGGTCGATGGGACGGCCTCACCGGCCTGACCGAACTCGGCTGGGCTTCGGTGGGGGTGCTCGAGCTCACCGCGTTGCCGAGTATTCCCGAAGAGCGATGGATGCCGTGGGTGCGTGACGCCGATGTGCTTCTCGTCGACGGAGGCGAGGCCACGTTCCTGGCGCAATGGCTGCGAGAGTCCGGACTCGCGGCGATGCTTTCTTCGCTCACCGACACCGTCTGGGTGGGCGTGAGCGCCGGCAGCATGGTGTTGACCCCGCGGATCGGTGACCAGTTCGTGGAACGGGCGGGGCACGCGGACGACGAGACACTCGGGATCGTTGACTTCTCGGTCTTTCCGCACCTCGACTACCCGGGGTGGTCGAGCAACACGTCAGCGGCAGCCGAGGCCTGGGCGTCGGATATCCCGCACGAGGCATATGCGCTCGACGACCAGAGCGCGATCGTCGTCGACGGTGACGTGATCGAAGTGGTGTCGGAGGGATCTTGGCGTCGGTTCTCGCCTTCCGGCGACTGAACGCCCGGGCGACGTGATCGTGCCATCACCGACGCGGTAGCGACCTCGTCCCCTAGGCTCGCCCGTGTGAGCCAGCCCCCCACGACTCCCACTGCGCCCGCCGCCGCCACCGACGACACCACACCGCCGACACGGAAGGAGTGGCTGGCCCTCGTCGTCCTGTCGATCGGCCTCGGCATGATCGTGCTCGACGGCACGATCGTCGGCGTCGCGCTTCCCGACATCATCCGCGACATCGACCTCGACCTCACAGACGCGCAGTGGGTGAACAGCCTCTACGCGGTGCTGCTCGCCGCGTTGCTCTTGTCCACCGGACGCCTCGCCGACCGGTGGGGGCGCAAGCGTCTGTTCCTCATCGGCGTCGTCGTCTTCGTCGGTGGGAGCATCTTCGCGGCGACCGCCGGCGCTGCGGGGCCGCTCATCGGGGCGCGCGCCGTACAGGCGGTCGGTGCCGCGCTCATCATGCCGTCCACGCTGTCGACCGTGAACGCCGTGTTCCGCGGCAAGTACCGAGCCGCGGCGTTCGGCGTCTGGGGTGCGGTGATCTCGGGCGCGGCCGCGGTCGGACCTCTCGCGGGTGGCGCTCTCACCCAGTGGGGGTCGTGGCACTGGATCTTCCTCGTCAACATCCCCCTCGGCGCCATCGTGCTGGTGTGGGCGTTGCTGACCGTGCCCGAGACACGTGGTGCGAAAGGACGGCGCGGCGCCGACGTCGACGGAGCGCTCCTCAGCGCGATCGGCTTCGGCGCGCTGGTGTTCGCCGTCATCGAAGGCCCGTCGCTCGGATGGTGGGCGCCGAAGGAACCGCTCCACATCTTCGGGTGGACGTGGCCCGCGGACGCCGCGATCTCGGCGGTTCCCGTCGCCTTCGCGATCGCCGTCGTGGCCCTGGTGCTCTTCGTGTTCTGGGAACGTCACCGTGCGAAGGTGCAGCGCTCCGCGGTGCTCGACCTCGACCTGTTCAAGCTCCCGACGTTCTCGTGGGGCAACGTGACCGCGGCGATGGTCGCCGTCGGCGAGTTCGCGATCATCTTCGTGCTGCCGCTGTACCTCATCAACGCGCTCGGGCTCGATGTCATGGGCGCGGGGCTGGTGCTCGCGGGCATGGCCGTCGGCGCCTTCTTCTCCGGCGCGTCGGCACGACACCTCGCGGCGCGTTTCGGCTCACCGGGAACGGTTCTGATCGGGTTGGGATTGGAACTGCTCGGCATCGTCGTGCTCGCACTGATCGTCACCGGGTCTTCCCCGGGATGGCTCGTGACGATCCCGCTCGTGGTCTACGGGCTCGGACTGGGGCTCGCATCCGCCCAGCTCACCGGCACGGTGCTGCGGGATGTGCCCGTTGAGGTGTCGGGTCAAGGCTCGGCGACACAGAGCACGGTGCGACAGATCGGCTCCGCGTTCGGAACCGCGTTTGCGGGAGCTGCGCTCTCGGTCGCGCTCGCGCTCACGTTGCCCGCCGCGCTCGCTGATGCCGGTGTGTCGGGTGCGGAGGCCGACAAGATCGCCGCGCAGACGCGCCAGTCGGCGGGCACGACGATCGCCGAACTGCGCGGGGAAGGCTCGTCGAGCCCGCTGGGATCCGACACCGACAAGGCCGTTGACGCCTTGTCGACCGGGTTCGCGGATGGGACGCGTGCATCGCTGCTCGTGGCATCCGGCTTTCTTGCGCTCGGCTTCGTCGGCGCGGTGGTCCTGCAGCGGGTGTCACGGCGCGAGCCCGCGACCGAGGCGACCGACTGAACGAGACCCACGCGAGGATCTAGCTCACCTCGACGTCGGCCATGGCGCCGAACAGACCCATCACCTGTTCACCCATCTCGACCTGGGTGAACACCGCTCGCACGGTGCCGTCGGGTGCGATCCAGAAGTCGGTGCCTTGGCCGCCCGACCACCCATACCGCCCTGCGCGTTCCGCAGAGGTGTGAACGCCGACACCGAATCCCCACCCCATGTCGTTCCAGAAGCCGGGAAAGAAGCTGTCGGGCGTCTTGACGGCATCCGGGGTCTGATCAGACGTCATCAGCGCGAACAGGTCAGGCCGCACGAACTCGTCTCCGTCGAGCCGGCCCCCGAGCGCGAGCATTCGCGAGAACCGCCACCAGTCGCCCGCCGTCGACACCAGTTCCTCGTGGCTGACATCATGATCCGGTTCGCCGGCGTAGAAGCCGCCACCGGCAGGCTCCATCTCGATGAGCCCCGTCGCGGTGTGGCGGTACGCCGCGGGGAGGCGATGCGCCTGGTCGAGCGGAGTCCAATAGCCGGTGTCGACCATGCCGAGCGGCTCGAAAAGATCAGCGGCCAGATGCTCCTGCGCGGTGCGGCCGGTCACGCGAGAGATGAGGATGCCCAGCAGCCCGAAGGAATGGTGGTAGCGCCATCCGTCGCCGGGCGCGAACGCGAGAGGAAGCTCGGCCACGCGCGCGAGCCATTCGTCGGCGCTGATGCCGCTGGGCTGTGGTCCCGCCTCGGTTCCCCCGGCGAGCATCGCCTGCTGAAGCGGCGTGGGGGCTGTCATCATCCCGTACCCGCTCGTGTTCGTCAGCAGGTGCCTCAGCGTGATCGGCCGGGGCGAGTCGATCGTGTCGTCGAGGTCGGCATCGGGTGAGCGGAGGACGCGACGATCGGAGAGCTCAGGAATCCACTCGTCGACCGGGTCGTCCAGGCCGATATCGCCAGCAGCCACGAGCCGCAACGCGGCGACGGTCGTCACCGGTTTCGTCATCGACTGGATCCGGAAGACGGCGTCTGCCGCGATCGGAGGACCGTCGGCCGCAGCGGCGCCGACCGAGACGATCTCGGGGTCGGCGTCATCCGCGGAGGCCACGAAGGCGACCGCGCCGGGCATCGTGCCCGCGGCGACGTGTTCTTCCAGGATGCTGCGCAATGACGAGCTCATGCGAACACTGTGGCACGCGGGGGTGACAGAGCGGAGAGCTTCGCACGATCGGCCGCGGAATCGCCCCGCGCCCCGCGCGGACGGTAGGGTTTCAGCCGTGCCGCGACACGCGGCATCCCACTCGCTTCCGGCCCGTCATGACGGGTCATGTGCGCGGGCGCGTGCGACCGGACCGGCTGCACCGCCCACCTCGCCTCCCGCTTCTCGCGACCGCCCGCCTCCGAATGGACACCCATGACCGACGTCGTCAGCGTTCCCGACGCCCCTGATCGCTACCGCATCGAGCCGACCGTGATGCAGGCGCTGCGCAGCCCCCGCATCCTCACCCGTGAAGTGCTCGCCGGTCTCGTCGTCGCGATCGCGCTCATCCCCGAGGCCATCGCGTTCTCGATCATCGCGGGCGTCGACCCGCGCCTCGGCCTGTTCTCATCGTTCGTCATGGCCGTCGCCATCGCCTTCCTCGGTGGTCGCCCCGCGATGATCACCGCCGCCACCGGCGCCATCGCCCTCGTCATCGCGCCCGTCGCGCGTGAGTACGGGCTGGACTACTTCATCGCGACGGTCATCCTCGGCGGGCTCATCCAGATCGTGCTGGCGATCCTCGGCGTCGCGAAGCTGATGCGGTTCATTCCCCGCAGCGTCATGGTCGGGTTCGTCAACGCGCTCGCGATCCTCATCTTCGTCTCGCAGATCCCGCATCTCATCGGCGTGCCGTGGATGGTGTATCCGCTCGTCGTCGCGGGGCTGCTCATCATGTATCTGATGCCGCTGGTCACCCGCGTCGTGCCGGCGCCGCTGGTGGCGATCGTGTTGCTCACCGGAGCCGCGGTGGTCTTCGGCATCAGCGTGCCCACAGTCGGTGACCAGGGCGAGCTTCCGCAGAGCCTGCCCGAACTGTTCATCCCGAACGTGCCGTTCACGTGGGAGACCCTTTCGATCATCTTCCCGTTCTCGGCGGCGATGGCCATCGTCGGACTCCTGGAATCGCTCATGACGGCGAAGCTCGTCGACGACATCACCGACACCCACTCGCGCAAGACCCGTGAGGCGGCCGGCCAGGGCATCGCGAACGTGCTGTCCGGTGCGTTCGGCGGCATGGGCGGATGCGCCATGATCGGCCAGACGATGATCAACGTGAAGGCCTCGGGGGCGCGTACGCGCATCTCGACGTTCCTCGCCGGAGTGTTCCTGCTGATCCTCGTCCTCGTACTCGGAGACGTCGTGGCGGTGATCCCGATGGCAGCCCTCGTGGCGGTCATGATCGTGGTGTCGGTCGCGACGTTCGACTGGCACAGCATCCGTCCGTCGACCCTCAAGCGGATGCCCATCAGCGAGACCGTCGTGATGGTCGTCACCGTCGGCATCACCGTGTGGACCCACAACCTCGCCGTCGGTGTCGGTGTCGGTGTCGTCGTGGCGATGGTGCTGTTCGCCCGTCGCGTCGCGCACTTCGTGTCGGTCCGGCGCGAGGCCGACGAGCACGTGGCGACCTACACGGTCGACGGTGAGCTCTTCTTCGCCTCGAGCAACGACCTCACGACCCAGTTCGAGTACACCCACGACCCCGACCACGTCGTGATCGACATGTCGCGTTCGCACGTCTGGGATGCCTCGACGGTTGCTGCGCTCGATGCGATCCAGACCAAGTACGAGCACCTCGGTAAGACCGTCGTGTTCGAGGGGATGAACGATGCGACGACCGACTTCCACGGTCGGCTCAGTGGAGGCCTCGGCGGAGGTCACTGAGCCCGCGCGTCCGCGCGGCGCGACAATGGAGTGATGGCCGTTCCCCAGCTGACCGAGATGCCCGAACCGCAGTACGTGATGAGCGGTGAGGGAGTACGCCTCGCCACCTACACGTGGGGACCTGACGACGCGCCTGCGGTGCTGTGCGTCCACGGGTTCGCCTCGAGCTGCCGCGACAATTGGGTCGCGACGGGATGGGTGCGTGCCCTCACCAGAGCGGGGCTGCGGGTGCTCGGTGTCGACCAGCGCGGTCACGGGGCCAGCGATAAGCCCCACGACGCGTCGGCCTACTCGATGGGGGCTTTCGTCGACGATCTTCGCACCGTGCTGGACACGTATCTGATCGACGCGGTCCGCTACGCCGGATACTCCCTGGGCGCGCGGGTCGGGTGGCAGTTCGCCGTCGACGCGGCAGATCGGGTGGATGCGGCGGTGCTCGGCGGCATCCCCGACGGCCGTCCGCTCGCACGGCTGGATCTCGGCGAGGCTCGGCGCTTCATCGACGACGGCACCGCGGTGACCGACCCCGTGACCCGCAACTACGTCACGCTCGCCGAGCGTGTGCCTGGCAACGACCTCGCTGCGCTCATCGCCCTGGCGGAGGGCATGCGGTTCGGCGACATGAGCGACCCCGATCCGTCACGCCCGCCACAGCAACCCGTCCTGTTCGCCACCGGAACCGACGACCCGATTCTGGAACGTTCGCGCATGCTCGCAACCGCCGCCCTGCACGCGACCTTCATCGAGATCCCCGGTCGCCACCACTTCAACGCGCCCGGTTCGCGGGACTTCCGCGGCCCGGCCGTCGAGTTCTTGAGCGATGGATGGATCTCAGGCGAGCTCGATGACCCGCGCGGGTGAGGTGGCACCGCCGACCTCGATCTGACCGCCCTCGCGCAGGTGGGTGCGCATGCGCGACCCGGCGCCCTGGGCGATCACGAGGTCGCGGCCGAGGTGCGATGTCAAGCGGATCGCGGCCGAGCCGGTCGCCTCGTCCTCGGCGATCCCGAGTGCGGGGGCGAACATGCGGGCACGCAACCGACCGCCTGCCTCGTCGCTCCACGCCCACACATAGTGCTTGCCCTCGCCGAAGGCCGCGGGGTCGACGGCTTCGACGTCGGTCGGCGACGACAATTCGTGGAACTCGAACGCGGGGGTCCACTCGGCGCGGGCGGTCACGAACACCTCGTCGCCGTCGACGCGGACCTTCACCAACCCGGCCGGCACCGCGATTTCGGTGATGTCGTCACCGCTGCGGTGCAACCAGGTCGCGAGCCCGACGGTGGGATGACCTGCGAACGGCAACCCTCCGACGGGAGTGAAGATGCGGGCCGTGACGCGGCTGCCACTGACCTCGTCGATGAAGATCGTTTCGCTGAAGCCGAGGTCGGCGGCGATCTCCTGCTCGCGCTTGCGGGTTCCCGGCGATGCCCACACGATCCCGAGCGGGTTGCCGAACGCACCCTCATCATCCACGAACACGTTCACCACATCGATGAGCAGACTCACTCGCCAGAGTCTCGCAGTTCTCGCGCCGTGATGCGACACGGGGTCGTGTCGACACGCGGTGCACCGTGGCGTCAGCCGGGCCTAGAGTTCTGGCATGGCGATGTCGAGCCCCCCGCCGCGCCCTGACCGGGCCGCGCCGATGGACGCGCCGCCCCTCCCGGGTCGCGCGCCCGCGCACGCCCCGATGCCGCAGCGCCCCCGCCGCGATCGATCCGGCGTCGTCGCGGCGGTCGTCGGCGCCCTCGGCGGTGTTGTCGTCGTCGTGCTGATGTTCGCCGTCGTGCACCTCTGGGCGATGCACCGCTACGAGCAGCGCGCGGATGCGGCAGCCGCCGCCCGCGCCGAGGCCGTGTCCATCGGGCTCGAGGCCCTTGAGGCGCGGGACGCAGCCCTCCTCGCGGTGCGGGCCGGCGCGCACATCGTCGACGCCGCCGACGACGAGATCGTCAGCCCTGATGCCCGGGCCGCGGTCGAGGCGGCGACGGCCGAGCTTGCGGCATCCGTCGACGCCCTCGAAGAGGCGGCGGGCGGCACCATTCCGCAGGAACCCGACCGTCCTGTGTGGACGTGGGAGCTCGTCGTCGACGCGCCACTTCTCGAGGCCCACGCGATCGTCGCCGAGAACACCGCTGACGCGATCGAGCGCCGACACGGGGAGCTCGCGAGCGCGCGCAGCGACCTGGATGCGGCAGGCACGGCGCTCTTCGACACGATCGACGACGTCGGTGCAGCGTATGAGTCTGCGCACATCTCGGCGCAGACGTCTGCCGTGCTCGACTTCCGCGACGCGCGGGCGGCCGCGGCGGCGCAACCCATCGTCGACGACACCGCCGCCGACGCCTTCGTCGCGTACGCGGCCAGCGCCGAGGCGCTGCGGCGCTCGGACGCCGCCGAACTCGCCGAAAAGGCGGGGCCGCTGCTGGCGACACGACTCGAGATCGAGGAGTACGCCCGATCGATCGCGGGCGGGGTGGTGCTCGACTTCGACTGGGAGCAGATCGTCGCCGGCACGGGAGGTGCGCAGGGCATCGGCGGCACCGCCACCTGGAACACGGCGCGCGGAGGATTCTCGACCATCACCCTGTCGCACTCGGTCGCCGAGACGTGGCCGTCGGCGAACGCACGCGCACTCGTCACCCACGAGGTCGGACACTCGATCACGTCGAAGTGCTGGGAGAAGTTCGACTGGAAAGACCCGGCGGCGAACGAGGAATGGGCGACGGCGTGGGCGATCAGTATGGGACACACCGCACCCGGCAACGGGACGTGGGCGTACGGATATCCGTCTCAGCAGATGATCGACCTCGCTGCCACGTGCCGGTGACCGCCTCGGTGCTGTGACACACGGGTAGCGTGGAGGCGATGGCACTTTCTTCTCGCACCTCATCTCGCACCCCTCGCCCGATGCTCGACTTCGAGGTCGTGCACACCGAGCGGCTGACACCCTCACTCATGCGCATCCGGCTCGGTGGCGATGCGTTCGGCGACTTCGAGAACCGGCCCGAGACCGACAAGTACGTCAAGCTGCGGTTCACCGACACCGACGGTCTGCCCGTCACACGCACCTACACGGTGCGCTCGGTCGACACCGAAGCCCGCACGATCGACGTCGACTTCGTCATCCACGGCGATGAAGGTCTGGCAGGACCCTGGGCGGCATCGGCGCAGGTCGGCGACCGTGTGCGCCTCATCGGACCCGGGGGCGGTTACACACCGAACCCGGATGCCGCGTGGTATCTGTTCGCCGGCGATCTCTCGGCCGTCCCCGCCATCGCCGCGGGACTTGAGGCGTTGCCCTCCGACGCCGTCGGCGTGGCGTTGATCGAGATCACCGCACCCGAAGAAGTCATCGAGATCGCGGCGCCCGACGGGGTCGACGTCGACTGGATCGTGGATCCGGCGCATGACGCCGGGCGTCTCGCGGAGGCGGTGCGCGGGCTCACGTGGCGCGACGGGCACGCAGACGTCTTCGCGCACGGCGAGCGCGAATCGATGAAGGCGCTGCGGCGGGTGCTGTTCGACGAACGTGGGCTCGAGCGCGCGCAGGTGTCGCTGTCGGGATACTGGGCACGCGGTCGCAACGAAGACCGCTTTCAGGCCGAGAAGCGCGAACCGATCGGGCAGATCTTCCCCACCGCGGGCTGAGACCGCCTCGGCGACATCGCCCTCGCGGGCGCGAACTACACTGGAGCGTGATGTCGTGCGCCTTCGACGCCCCGCCACGCAGGAAATCCCAGTGACTTCAGCTTCATCTTCTCGCGCGTTTCGCGCGAACCACGTGCAGATCGCGCGTGCCGTCTTTGCGGCGATCGCCGCGATCATGGTGACCTTCTCGCCCGACCACTCAGCGGTCGTCGGCATGGCGGTCTTCAGCGGTTTCGCGATCGCGACGGGCATCGTCCACCTGCTCGCGGTCTGGCTGGTGTACCCGGCGGGTCTGCGCTGGCCGTCGCTGGCGCTCGGGGTCGTCACGCTCCTCGCCGGCATGATCGCGAGCCTCGGCCCGGTGCGCACGGTCACCGGCTTCTACGCCGTCGTCGTGACGTGGGCGCTCGTCTCGGGCCTCATCGAAGTCCTTTCCGGGTGGGCGGCGCTGCGTCGGGCGCGCCCGACGCGTCCCGCGCCGGTCAAATCGGGTCATGTCGAACCGTGGAGCGACGGCACCCCTGCCGCGACGATGCCGCGCGGTCAGGCGCGAGACGCCGTCGTCACCGGTGTGCTGGGGCTCATCCTCGGAGTGGCGACTCTGTGCGTGCCGGCGGGCTACGCCCTGAGCTACACCGTCGAGGCCGCCCAGGCGACCTTCACCCTCACGGGCATCACCATCGCGGTGGGCTTGTTCGGCGGATACGCCGCGATCGTCGCCGTCTACCTCGGGATCGCCGGATTCTCGCCGCGCCCGGCCGTGACGCCCGCAGCCTCAGAGAAGGAGCCCGTGTGAGCGAGCACCCCACCCGTCGTGACCTGATGAAGCCCCTGCAGCTGCTCGGTCTCGCGTTCGGTTCGGCCCTCTTCGCGGGCATCGTGACGCTCGTGTCGATGGGGTTCTTCCAGTCCCGGTTCGACGGTCAGTCGCAGCAGGCGCTCATCGTGGCGGCCGTCGTCGCAGGCGTCACCTTCATCGTCGTGCTCGTCGTGCTCGCACTCCTTCTGCTCGCCGTCGATCCGGCACAGGTCACGAAGACCGTCGATCGTCCCGTGCTGTTGCCCGATGAGGACGACACCGACGATGACGCGCCGGATGCCGCGGCATCCGGCAACGGTCAGGGTCGCTGACCGCACGCCTCCTCCCCGCTGGCCGACGTCGGCGCGGGCGACGCGCCGATCAGTCGATCGTGTCGACGAGCGCGCTCGCGAGCCCGGTGTAGCCGGCGGGAGTGAGGGCGAGGAGGCGTTCCTTGGCGGCATCCCCGATGTCGAGGCCCCGCACGAACTCGGCGAGCTCGGGGCCACCGACACGGCGTCCCCTGGTGAGGTCCTTCAGCAGTGCATACGGATCGCTGATCTCGGAGCGTCCCGCGGTGATCTCCGCGCGGACGACGGTCTGGATCGCCTCGGCGAGCACTTCCCAGTTCGCATCGAGATCGGCATCGAGCACGGGTTGGGCGAGCGAGATCTCGCCGAGCCCGCGACGCAGGTTGTCCAATGCGAGCAGCGAGTGGCCGAAGGCGACTCCGATGTTGCGTTGGGTGGTCGAATCGGTCAGGTCGCGCTGCATCCGCGAGGTCACCAGCGTCGAGGCAAGGGTCGAGAAGAGTCCACCCGAGATCTCGAGGTTCGCCTCGGCGTTTTCGAACCGGATCGGGTTGATCTTGTGCGGCATCGTCGACGACCCGGTCGCTCCGGCGACGGGGATCTGCGAGAAGAACCCGAGAGAGATGTAGGTCCAGACATCGGTCGCGAGGTTGTGCAGGACGCCGCCGACGTGCCGTGCGCGGTCGTAGAGCTCGACCTGCCAATCGTGCGACTCGATCTGGGTCGTGAGCACGTTGAAGCCCAGCCCGAGTCCCTCGATGAATGACCGTGAAACCTCGACCCAATCGGTGTCGGGTTCGGCGGCCAGATGCGCCGACCACGTGCCGGTCGCGCCCGAGAACTTGGCGAGATATTCACCCGCGTCGATCTGCGCCGCGACCCGCTCGAGCCGCCACGCGAACACCGCGAGCTCCTTGCCCATCGTCGACGGCGTCGCCGGCTGTCCGTGCGTGCGTGAGAGCATCGCCGCGTCGCGGTGCTCCGCCGCCAGCGTCTTCAGTTTCGCGATGACCTCGCGCAGCGCCGGCAACCACACCGACTCGACGGCACGCTTGACGGTAAGCGCGTAGGCGGTGGAGTTGATGTCCTCGCTCGTGCACGCAAAGTGGGTGAGCTCGGCGATCGCGTCGAGCCCGAGCGTGCTCAGGCGGTCGCGCACCAGGTACTCGACGGCTTTCACGTCGTGGCGGGTGACCGCTTCTTTCTCGCCGAGCCAGGCGATCTCGTCCGCTCCGAAGTCACGGTAGAGCGCGCGCAGTGCGTCCTTGTCGTCTTCACGCAACGGACTCGTACCGAAGAGCGAGCGGTCGGTCAGGGTGATCAGCCATTCGACCTCCACCTCGACGCGGGCGCGATTGAGGCCGGCCTCGGAGAGGTAATCGGAAAGTCCTGAGACGGCGGCGCGGTAGCGGCCGTCGAGCGGGCTGAGGGGCTGCGGAGGAAGAGACGTCACGGGGCTCCCGTCGGCGGGTGATCGCCGGGAGGTCAGATCGCCGGGCGAATCGCGGGTTCGAGCTGCCGGAAGAGAGCCCGGCTCGCGGTTTCGATCATACCGAGCACATCGTCGAACATCTGTGTGCTGCCGTAGTACGGGTCGGGCACATCAAGGCCATCAGCGGAATCGTCGAAGCTGAGCAGCAGCGCGATCTTGTCCGCATCCGTCTCGTCGCGGGCCCACCCGCGCAGAATCCGTTCATGACTGCGGTCGAGGGCCACCACCAGATCGTTGCGCTCGAAGTCGGCGTGCGAGAACTGGCGCGCGCGATGGGGGGAGCCGTCGTACCCGCGCCTGTCGAGGGCGGCGAGGGTGCGCGCGTCCGCGCGTTCGCCGACGTGCCAGTCGCCGGTGCCCGAACTCGTCGAGGCGATACACGCTCCGAGGCCTGCCGCATCCGCCATCGCACGGAAGACGACCTCTGCCATCGGAGAACGACAGATGTTGCCCGTACAGACGAAGACGACGCGAAAGGGCTCCCCAGCACTCGCGACCATGGCCACCATTGTGGCGTGCGACGGGGGCGGAGACCACCCGGTATCGTGCCGATTCCTCCCCAGGGCCATCGCTCGCCGCCGGAGCGCACAGCTGCCGCATGCGTGCCACGGCGCCGCGCGGCGCGGATGGAGCATCGAGGCATGACCGCGTCCGATCTGTGTGACCCCGGCGTGGCCGCGCAGCTCGATGTCATCGCCGCAGAGCTCTCCGTGCTCGCCCATCGGTTCCACGATGTCGCCGCGGTCGCCCGGACTCTCCCGGAGCTCACCGACTGGCAGTCCAACGCGGCTCGCGCGTTCCATGAGTCCGCCGGCGACTGGGCCGCCGACGTCGGTCATCTCGGCGCCATCGCCGAACATGCTCGCGCCGAAGCGGTCGCGGCCGGTCTGCGTGCCCGGTGGCGGTGCGGATGAGCGACGATCTCGACATCCGCGCGGGTGGTGCCGTCGCCGTCGACACGGCCACCTTGAGGACGGCGGCCGCCCGATTCGACGCCGTGGGCGCGGAACTCGACGAGATCCTGCGCCGGTGGGGAAGCGTCCAGAACATGCTCTTCGTGCTTCGCGGGGATGCATGGGAGGCGCTGGGCGCCGCATCGGCGGTGGCCTCGCGCGCGGCCACCACTCTCGCCGATGCGCGCGACATCGCCACCCGGCTGCGTCAGGCCGCCCTCGTCTATGAACTCGTCGACCTCGACGCGCGGTACACGGTCGCCGCCACCGCGGGAGATGAGCCGGCGATGCGGCGCATCGCCGGACGCCGGGACGACATCGTCGCGCTTCTGCCCGACGGTCTCGAACAGGCCGGGTACTTCACCTTCGAGCGCACGATCATGTGGCCGTCCGAACTCGTGCGCATCATGACCGAGTTCGGGTGGGATGCCGGGGGCATCAAGAGCGACGGAGCCGGCATCATCACCGGGGTCGCCACCGGGGTCGCGACGATCCTCGCCGCGGCCGCCGCTCGGGGGTTCGCGGTCGGGCTGATTCCGCGCGACGCGCGCCTCACGCCCCCGAACGGACCGCCCCCGGTGGTGCGTCCGCTGGGGGCCGCGCGCACCGCCGGGGCGCCGGCAGGCCTCGCCGCTGCCGCGAGCCGAATGCCCGGCGACGGTGAATCCCGCGTGCGCGTCGAGCGGTACACGATGCGTGATGGTTCGAGCCAGTACACCGTGTATGTCTCGGGGACGAAGTCAGCCGACGTCGGACGCGACGAAGTGTGGGACATGGCCTCGAACGTCGACCTCATATCGGGTCGCACGTCGGCCTCGTACGAGGCGACCGTCGCCGCATTGGAGGCCTCGGGGGCGCAGCCCGGTGATGTCGTGCACGCGTTCGGACATTCGCAGGGCGCCATGATCACCTCACGCCTGGCGCTCGAGGGCGACTTCACCGTCTCCACACTGGTGTCGTTCGGGTCGCCGGTCGAAGCCGACGTCGGGCCCGGCACGCTCAGCGTGAACCTGCGCCACACCGACGACGCGATCGCCGCGCTCGCAGGCGGCGGACACATGGCCCCGGTCGGCGCACCGGGCAGTTTCGTCGTAGAGCGATCCATGGCGGGTTCGGTGGCCGGTGACGGGGCGGCGCCGCACGCGATGACGTCCTACACGCAGACCGCGAGTCTTGTCGACGGCTCATCCGATCCGCGGGTGAGCGCGGTGCGCGAGGTCTTCGCGGCGCTCGACACCGCGGCATCCGTCGACGTCGTCGAGTACGGCGCCGAGCGGGTGCCGGCTGTCGGGATCGATCCGGTGGCGGGACTCAGTCGCGCTTCTGCTGCGGACGAAGGAGGATCCCGAAGATCCAGTTGATGATCGAGATGATGACCGCGGCGACGATGCCCCACCAGAAGCTCTCGACGCGCAGACCCCAATCCCAGAACGTCGTGATCCACCCCGTGAACCAGAGGAGGAAGGCGTTGATGATCAGGCCGATGAGGCCGAGAGTCAGGATGTAGAGGGGAAAGGCGAGCACCTTGAGCGCGGTGCCCACGATCGTGTTGACGATTGCGAAAAGGGCGGCGACGACGAGCAGGGTGAGGATGAGCTGCAGCGTCTCACCCGGAGGGAACGCGATGACCGACACCTGCAAAGCCGGGATCAGCGTGACGACCCAGATGGCGAAGGCGTTGACGACGACGCGGATGAGGAAGCGCATAGCCGGGAGTATCCCACGCGCGGGCCCCGCGCCACAGCGCACACCCTCGTAGACTCACACGCGTGACCGATGCTGCCGACATCCCGATCCGCGTCCGCCCCGAGATCGCGGTGCTGCCGCCGTACAAACAGGGGCGTCAGGCCGACGCGAACGCGTTCAAGCTCTCCAGCAACGAGAACCCGTTCGATCCGTTGCCCGGCGTCGTCGAGGCAGTGAGCGACGCCTCGTCGTTCAATCGCTATCCGGATGCCACGGCCACCCGGTTGCGCACAAGGCTGGCAGAACGCTTCGGCGTCGACCTCGCGGAAGTGCATGTCGCTTCGGGAAGCGTCGCGATCCTCGCTCAGCTCGTGCAGGCCGCCGCCGGCCCCGGCGACGAGGTCATCTACGCATGGCGGTCGTTCGAGGCCTACCCCTGGCTCGCCGTCGTCGCCGGGGCGACAGCCGTGCAGGTTCCGCTCACCGACGGCGCACGCCACGACCTGCCCGCCATGGCCGCGGCGATCACCGACCGCACACGGGCCATCATCGTGTGCAGCCCCAACAACCCGACGGGCCCCATCGTCACGCAGGCCGAGTTCGACGCGTTCGTGGCCGAGGTGCCGTCCGATGTGCTGGTCATCCTCGATGAGGCTTACGCCGAGTTCGTCACCGACCCCGACGCGGTCAACGGTGTGCGCGTCCTCGAAACCGGCGCACACCCGAATGTCGTCGTTCTCCGCACGTTCTCGAAGGCGTTCGGCCTCGCGGGGTTGCGTGTCGGGTACGCCCTGGGGCACCCGCGCCTGCTGGATGCCGCACGGAGTACCGCCATTCCGCTGTCGGTCACCCTGCAGGCCGAGGTTGCCGCCCTTGCCAGTCTCGACGCAGAGGACGAGTTGCTCGAGCGCGTGCGGGTCATCGCCGACCGTCGAGATCGTCTGGCCACGGCGTTGCGCGAGGCGGGATGGTCCGTACCGCAGGCCCAGGGCAACTTCGTCTGGCTGGCCACGGGGGAGGAGACCCTCGCGATCGCCGAGCAGTTCGACGCAGCCGGGATCATCGTCCGGCCGTTCGCCGGGGACGGGATGCGCGTTTCGGTGGGTGAAGAGGAATCTGTCGAGAAGGTCCTAGGGATCGCCGCATCCGTTGTGAAGGACCTCCCAGAAGGGCATCCGGCGCGACGGCTAGCGTAGAACGGTGACCCCTCTCGAAGACCCGGCGACCGACCTGCCGCTCGACGAAGAAGAAGGGGTCGTGCGCCTTCTCGACGCGAACGGCTCATTCTCACCGTCCGCGGCCGCGGAGCCGTATCGCGAGATCATCGCGTCGCTGACCGAAGCCGACCTCGAAGGCCTCTACCGCGACATGGCGATCATCCGCGCGTTCGACCGCCAAGCGACGAACCTGCAGCGCCAGGGACAATTGGCCCTCTGGCCGCCGAGCCAGGGCCAGGAGGCCGCGCAGGTCGGATCCGCGCGTGCCGCGCGCCCGCAGGATCACATCTTCCCGTCGTACCGCGAACACGTCGTCACCCGCATCCGCGGCGTCGACCCGCTCGACATCATCCGCCTCATGCGAGGACTCACCCACGGTGGGTGGAACCCGTTCGACCCCAAGAACGGCAACACCCACATCTACACCCTTGTGCTCGGCGCGCAGACCCTGCACGCGACGGGGTTCGGGATGGGGCTCGTCTTCGACGGGCGCTGCGGCACCGGCCGGCCCGACCATGACGAAGCGGTCATGGTCTATTACGGAGACGGCGCATCGAGCCAGGGTGACGTCCACGAGGCGATGGTGTTCGCCGCGAGCTATCAGACCCCCGAGGTCTTCTTCCTGCAGAACAACCAGTGGGCGATCTCGGTGCCCGTCTCGACGCAGTCGCCCGTTCCCCTCGTGCGCCGCGGACCGGGCTACGGCATCCCGAGCATCCAGATCGACGGCAACGATGTGCTCGCCAGCTACGCCGTCACCCGTCGCGCTCTCGATGAGGCGCGCGCAGGGCACGGACCCCGAGCGATCGAAGCGCTCACCTATCGGATGGGCGCCCACACCACCAGCGACGACCCCACCAAGTACCGCACGTCTGCGCAGGAGCAGTACTGGGGTGCGCGCGACCCGATCACACGGATGCGGACCTATCTCGAGTCCCGCGGAGCCTCGACCGCGTTCTTCGCCGAGATCGACGCCGAAGCGGACGCCGTCGCCGACGACATCCGCACCCGCACGAGCGAGCTCGGTGGCATCGACCCCGAGCTGATGTTCGCGCACGTCTACAGCGACGACCACCCGCTCATCGATGAGCAGCGCGCGTGGCGCGACGGCTATGAAGCCTCGTTCGAAGGGGACCCGTCATGACCCAGGAGACCGTTGCGGCACCCCCGGTCGTCACGTCGATGCCGATCAGCCGCGCCCTCAACGCAGGTCTGCGCGCTGCGCTGGCTGCCGATGACCGAGTGCTGTTGATGGGGGAGGACATCGGCCGCCTCGGTGGTGTCTTCAGGGTCACTGAGGGGCTGCAGGCAGAGTTCGGCGACCGACGGGTGCTCGACACCCCGTTGGCCGAGTCCGGCATCGTGGGAACCGCGATCGGGCTCGCGATGGCCGGCTTCCGCCCGGTCATCGAGATCCAGTTCGACGGATTCGTCTTTCCGGCGTTCGACCAGATCACGACGCAGTTGGCCAAGATCACCAACCGCCACGAGGGTGCGTTGCAGATGCCGGTGGTCATCCGCATCCCCTATGGCGGGCACATCGGCGCGGTCGAACACCATCAAGAAAGCCCCGAAGCGTACTTCACGCACACACCGGGCCTCCGGGTCGTATCGCCGTCGACACCCAACGACGCGTACTGGATGATCCAGGATGCGATCACGTCGCCCGACCCGGTGATCTTCCTCGAGCCCAAGGCGAAGTACTGGCAGAAGGGCGAGGTCGACACGAGCGCGCCCGCGTTGCCCCTGCACGCCTCACGCCTCGTGCGACGCGGCACCGATGTGACCCTCGTCGGACACGGCGCGATGGTGACGACACTGCTGCAGGCCGCGGCGCTCGCCGAGTCCGAGGGCACCTCGTGCGAGGTCATCGACCTGCGGTCGCTGTCGCCGGTGGACTACGGACCGATCCTCGATTCGGTGCGACGCACGGGGCGAATGGTCTACGCGCAAGAAGCCCCCGGCTTCACCTCACTCGGCTCCGAGGTCGCCGCCACCGTCATGGAGCGGGCGTTCTACGCGCTCGAAGCCCCGGTGCTGCGCGTGTCGGGATTCGACACGCCCTTCCCTCCCGCGAAGCTCGAGGGCGAGTATCTTCCTGACGCCGACCGCATCCTCGAAGCCGTCGACCGCGTCCTGGCCTACTGACCCGCACCGCGGCAAGAGAGAGGAGCTCACCATGAGCACCCAGACGTTCGTCCTGCCCGACGTGGGCGAGGGCCTCACCGAGGCCGAGATCGTCTCGTGGCGTGTCGCGCCCGGTGACACCGTCGCCGTCAACGACGTCCTCGTCGAGATCGAGACGGCGAAGTCGCTCGTCGAACTGCCCTCGCCGTTCGCCGGCGTCGTCGGCGACCTCCTCGCCGAAGAAGGGGCGACCGTCGAGGTGGGCGCGGCGATCATCACGATCGCGGATGCCGCGGCCGCCGCATCCGTCACGCTCGGTCGCAGCGAGCACGGCGCGCCGGCGCCGGCCGAACCCGACGAAGCCGGGTCGGTGCTGGTCGGCTACGGCACGGGCGGACAGGTCACCTCGCGCCGGCGCAAGCCGCCGGTGACCCCTGAGCAGCGGGTGGAGTCGTCGGTGGGCGTCGTCGCCAAGCCGCCGATCCGCAAGCTCGCCCGCGACCTGGGCGTCGACCTCAAGGACGTCACACCCAGCGGTCCGGCCGGTGAGGTCACCCGTGACGACGTCATGAGGCACGCGTCGCAGGCGTCGGTGTTCCGCAACCTCGCGACCCCCGAGTGGAGCGCCGTGCGCGAGGAGACGATCCCCGTCGCGGCGCCCCCCGCTCCTCCCGCCGATGCCCGCGAGGAGACGATCGCCGTCAAGGGTGTGCGCAAGGCCACGGCCAACGCGATGATCTCCAGCGCCACCACCGCCCCGCACGTGTCGGTGTGGGTGGACGTCGATGCGTCGCGCACGATGGAGCTCGTCAAGCGGCTCAAGGCGTCGCCCGACTTCGCCGATGTCAAGGTGTCGCCGCTGCTGATCATGGCGCGTGCGGTCATCTGGGCGGTGCGCCGCACGCCGATGGTCAACGCCGCCTGGGTCGACGGCGACGAGGGCGCGCAGATCCGTGTGCGTCACTTCGTGAACCTCGGCATTGCTGCCGCGACCCCGCGGGGACTGCTGGTGCCGAACATCAAGGACGCACAAGACCTCAACACCCGCGAACTCGCCCGTGCGCTCGAGAAGCTCACTCTGACCGCGCGGGACGGCAAGACCACGCCCGCCGACCAGTCGGGCGGCACCATCACCATCACCAACATCGGCGTCTTCGGTGTCGATGCGGGCACCCCGATCATCAACCCCGGAGAGGCGGGGATCGTCGCACTCGGCGCCATCCGTCAGAAGCCGTGGGTGGTCGACGGCGAGGTCCGTCCGCGCTGGGTGACGACGGTGTCGGGCTCGTTCGACCATCGCATCGTCGACGGCGACGGGGTGTCGCGGTTCATCGCCGACATCGCTTCGGTACTCGAGGAGCCTGCTCTCCTGCTCGACTGAGCGCCGCCCCGAAATCGGGTCGGGTGTCGGCGCGTGTCACGGGTCGGACGCTGACGTCCCGCGAATTTTGACACTCGCTCACTGATCATGATTTTGAGAACGATTATCGCTCGCGTAGATTTGGTCGCATGACCTCCCGACGCCTTCTCGTGCCCGCGGCGTTCGCTGCGGCCTCCGCCCTCACCCTCGCGGGCTGCTCGACCACCTCGTCCTCCGGCGCTGACACAGACGCGACCGACGACGGCCGCATCGTCGTCGTCGCTTCGACGAACGTCTACGGTCAGATCGTCGAGCAGATCGGCGGCGAGTACGTCGACGTCACCTCGATCGTGGCCTCGGCCTCACAGGACCCGCACTCGTTCGAGCCGAGCGCGCAAGACCAGCTCGCCGTGTCGCGCGCCGAACTGATCGTCGAGAACGGCGGTGGGTACGACTCGTTCATCGACGGCTTGATCGAGTCGAGCGGCAGTGAGGCCCACGTCATCACGGCGGCCGAGTTCTCGCACGACTGGCCCGGCGAAGATGACGACCACGACCACGGCGATGAGGATGATCACGCCGAGGACGAGGACCACGCCGAGGACGAGGACCACGACCACGGCGACGAGGACCACGCCGAGGATGAAGACCACGACCACGGCGACGAGGACCACGCCGAGGATGAAGACCACGACCACGGTGACGAAGAGCACGCCGAGGACGAGCACGACCACAGCGACCACGGTCACATCGAGGGCTTCAACGAGCACGTCTGGTACGACCCGCACACGATCGAGCACGTCGCCGAGGCGATCGCCGATGAGCTGAGCGAGATCGACCCCGACCACGCCGAGACCTTCGAAGCCGGCCTCGACGAGTTCGTCGCCGGCATCGCCGAACTCGAGGCCGAGCTCGAGACGCTCGACTCCGAGTACGGCGGCACCGAGATCTTCGTGACCGAGCCTGTTCCGCTGTACCTCACCGGCGCGGCCGGCCTCGTCAACGTCGCTCCCGAAGCCTTCACCGAGGCGGTTGAGGAAGGCAACGACGTGCCTGCCTCGACCATGCTCGACGCATCGCGTCTGCTGCAGGGCGGTGACGTGAAGGTCGTCATCGTCAACGCCCAAACCGGCGGCGCCGAGACCAACGCGGTCATCGACGAAGCCACCGAGCTCGAGATCCCGATCGTCGAGTTCGCCGAAACCCTCCCTGAGGGGGAGACTTACGTCTCGTGGATGCAGTCGAACATCGCGGCGCTCGCGTCGGCCCTGTAGGGGCGACGCCGCCGCTGGTCATCCGCGACGCGGCGCTCCGCCGCGGCGACCGCGAGCTGTGGGCCGGGCTCGACCTCACCGTCGAGCCCGGTGAGCTCGTTGCGGTCCTGGGGCCCAGCGGCACCGGCAAGACCACGCTCCTGCGCGCGATCCTCGGGCTCGACGCGCTCGCCGAGGGATCGATCGAGGTCCTCGGCCAGCGCGTTCGCGCCCGCGGCAATCGGCGGGTCGGCTATGTGCCGCAACAGCGCCCGCTTCCCCGTGAGACCTCGCTTCGGGGCCGCGATCTGCTCGCGCTCGGGGTCGACGGACACCGTTTCGGGCTACCGTTCCCGCGACGGGACGACCGTGAGCGCATCGACACCCTCGTGGATGCCGTCGGCGCGCGCGAGTTCGCCGACCGGCCGGTCGGCACATTGTCCGGCGGCGAGCAACAACGCCTGCGGGTCGGCCAAGCGCTCGCAGACGACCCGCGACTGCTGCTGTGCGACGAACCGCTCACGAGCCTCGACCTCGCCAACCAGCAGGCGATCATCGGACTCATCGACCGCCATCGGCGCGAGCGGGATGCCGCGGTGATGCTCGTCACCCACGACATCAACCCGATCCTCGACACCGTCGACCGCATCCTCTACATCGCCGGCGGCCGCTTCACGCTCGGCACCCCCTCTGAGGTGCTGCGATCCGACGTCCTCTCCGACCTCTACGGGGCGCGGGTCTACGTCCTCAGCGCCGGGGACCGCCTCGTCGTGGTCGGTGCGCCCGACGCGGATGCCGCTCACCACCACCACGACGACGAGGCCCTCGCATGAACTGGTCCGACGTCGCCGACGCGATGTTCGGCGGGATCGCCGACTACGCCGAGATCCTCGCGCTGGTCTCGAACTCCGTCATCGCCGGAGCCGTACTGGGACTCGTCGGCGGCCTGATCGGCGTGTTCGTCATGCAGCGCGACATGGCCTTCGCCGTCCACGGCATCAGCGAACTGTCGTTCGCGGGTGCCGCCGCTGCCTTGCTCATCGGGGTGGACGTCGTGACGGGATCCATCGTCGGCTCGGTGGTCGCCGCGGCGATCATCGGATGGCTGGGGGCTCGGGCGCGAGATCGCAATTCGATCATCGGTGTGCTCATGCCGTTCGGGCTGGGCCTCGGCATCCTGTTCCTGTCGCTCTACGACGGACGCAGTGCGAACCGCTTCAGCCTGCTGACGGGCCAGATCGTGTCGGTGCAGAACGGACAGTTGGGCTGGCTCATCGGCATCAGCATAGTCGTGCTCATCGGCCTCCTGCTGGTGTGGCGTCCCCTGCGATTCGACTCCCTCGATCCGCAGTCCGCCGCCGCGCGTGGCGTGCCGACGACGGCGGTGTCACTGACCTTCATGTTGCTGCTCGGGTTGATGGTGGCGGTGAGCGTCCACATCATCGGAGCGCTCTTGGTGATGGCTCTGCTCGTCACCCCGGCCGCGGCGGCCATGCGGGTGTCGTCGGGGCCGCTCGCGGTGCCGGTGTTGGCGGCGACGTTCGGGTTCGTCTCGGCGGTCGGTGGCATCCTTCTCGCGATCATGGGGCGCTTGCCGGTCAGCCCATACATCACCACGATCTCTTTCGTCATCTACCTCGTCTGCCGTGGCATCGGGGCGCGCCGTGACCGGGTGACGCGCGCCGCCTGAGTCGTTCCCGGCCGGCGCACAGAGGCCGCCGGTAGACTCCGCGGCATGGTGGTCCAGCGAAACACGTGGCAACGCGAACGCGTGCGCGAGGCGCTCTCGGAGTCCCCGGGATTCGTCAGTGCCCAGGCGCTGCACGCGACCCTGCGTGACGAGCAGACGGGCATCGGGCTTGCCACCGTGTACCGCGCCCTCGCCGGGCTTGCCGCGAGCGGTGACGCGGATTCGTTGCAGAGTCCCGAGGGTGAAGCCCTCTACCGCGCGTGCGCGTCCG
The DNA here is from genome assembly GCF_042677105.1 of Microbacterium koreense. Classification (NCBI taxonomy): domain Bacteria; kingdom Bacillati; phylum Actinomycetota; class Actinomycetes; order Micrococcales; family Microbacteriaceae; genus Microbacterium; species Microbacterium koreense. The sequence continues at coordinate 473,322 of NZ_JBHTIM010000001.1, read as the reverse complement.
AAGGCCACCACCACCACCTGATCTGTCGTTCGTGCGGACGCACCGTCGAGATCGAGGCGACGGCCGTCGAGACGTGGGCGCGACAGACCGCCGAGCAGCATGGATTCACCGAGGCCGAGCACGTCGTCGACATCTTCGGGCTGTGCGCCGAGTGCGCGCAGAGCCGAGCGGGTGAGCGTGACTCCGGCTGACGTCGCGACGCGGCACTCACGTCGCGGCACCACCCCGTCACCCTCGGCGTCGACACCGTCCTCGCAGGCGCGCGCGCTGCTCTGGCTGGGTATCGGGGTCGCCGTGATCGCGGCGCTGTTCGCCATCGATGCGCTCGCCCCGACGCTCTTCCCCGCGCCGCTGCCCACCCGGGCGCAAGACGGTCTGACCCTCGCGATCAGCGTGCTGATCGAATCGCTGCCGTTCGTCGCGCTCGGCGTCGTGCTGTCGATCGTCGTGCAGGTGTGGATTCCGCCCGGCGTCATCGAACGTTGGCTCCCCCGCCGAGCCTGGGCGCGGCGCGCGGTGCTGTCCCTTCTCGGAATGATCGTTCCGGTGTGCGAGTGCGGAAACGTTCCCTTCGCACGCGGCCTCCTGATGCGCGGGTTCAGCGTGCCCGAGACGATGACGTTCCTTATCGCGGCGCCCATCGTGAACCCGATCGTCATCATCACCACGCACGCGGCGTTCGGGTTCGACGATGGCATCCTCATCGCACGTCTCGTGGGCGGCTACCTGATCGCGAACCTCATCGGCTGGCTGTACAGCCGGCATCCGTCTCCCGACGCGCTCCTCACCGAACGCTTCCGCGACACGTGCGACCTCATCACTCACGAACCGGGAGGGCGCCTGCGCCGCACGCTCGCGCAGTTCGTCGTCGAGTTGCGCGCCGTGATGCCGGCGCTCGTGATCGGATCGGCGATCGCCGGGGCTGTCCAGGTGCTCATCCCGCGCGACGCGCTGCTGGCGATCGGTTCCAACCCGGCGCTGTCGATCGTCGCGATGATCGCCCTCGCGATGGTCGTGTCGATCTGCTCGAATGTGGACTCGTTCTTCGCCCTGTCGTTCGCCTCGACGTTCACCCCGGGCTCGCTCATCGCCTTCTTGTTGGTCGGGCCCCTCGTCGATGTGAAGATGCTCGCCCTGCTGCGCACGACCTTCACGACCCGCACGCTCGCCGGTGTCGTGGTCGTCGTGGTGCTCGCCGCCTTCGCGATCGGAGCGGGGGTGAACCTCTTTGTCTGATCACGTGACCGCTCACCGCTGGAACTCGATGGGCACGCGCTGGCTGGGAGTCGGGCTCTCGTCGATCATCGCCGTCGTGACGATCAGCCTCGCCGTCACCGGGCGGTTGTCGCTGTACATCAATCCCGAGTCGACCTGGTTCGCCGTCGGCATGAGTGTCGTGCTGCTCGTCGGCGCCGTCGCGAGCTTCGCGCTGCCGCTCGGAGCCGAGGACGATCACGGACACGACCACGGTGATTCGGATGCCGCGCACGGCCACCATCGGCGCACGCCGCTCGGACTCGTCGCCACGGTCACCGGCGGGGTCGTCGCATCCGGTGTCGTCGTCGCCACCCTGTTCCTTCCGCCCGCGACGTTGAGCGCCGAACTGGCCATGTCGCGCGACGTCGGAGCGCCGCCGCTGTTCGCCGGAGCCGACGTCGTGACCCTCGCCGCGACGGGAGACACCGCGTCGTTCGGGGTGGGTGAATGGTCGGCCGTCTTCGCCACGGCGACGAATCCCGATGTCTTCGACGGCGCCGACATCACCCTCACCGGGTTCGTCACCCCGAACGGGGACGGATTCGACCTCACCCGGCTGGTCATCACCCACTGCGTCATCGACGCCCAATCGGCGAGCATTCCGATCCCGGTGGACGGCGCCGTGCCCGAAACGGGCCAGTGGGTCACCGTCGAGGGCACTGTGCACGCCTCGCCCGACGGGCGCCTGTCCATCGACGCCGGCACCGTCGAGCTGATCGACGAACCGCAGGACCCGTATGAGTACTGAGTCGACCTCGCGCCGCAGCAGGTCGCGAGCGCGGCGGACGCGTGCGTTCCTCGCGTCGTTCGCGCTCGTGATCGGCGCCCTCGCCCTGGCCGGAGCAGTGGCGGCAACGGTGGGGGTCGTGCAAGGGCCGCGGGTGACGAGCGTCCAGGTCGATCCGGACGCAGCGGCCGCGGCATCCGGATCGCGCCTGATCATGACCACCTCGCAGTCGCTCGCCGAGATCGAGCCGTCGCAGGTGACGATCGAGCCTGCCGCGCCGTTCGCCGTCGACACGTCGGGACGCAACGTCGGCATCCGCTTCACCACCGCGCTGTGGGACGACACCGAGTACACCGTCACGGTGCGGGGTGTGGAGGGGATCGGTGGGGGCCCCACCACGACGCTCACCGAGACCTTCCGGACGCCCGCGATCGATGTGCACCTGCTGAAACGCGACACCGCCGACGGCGACGTGATCTTCCGCACCGACCTCACCGGAGAACAAGCGGTGCCCGTGTTCACGCATCCGCACATCGAGGACTACCGCGCCACCGCGACCCACCTCGTCGTATCGGTGCGCACCGAGTCCGACCTGCCCGCCCTGATCGTGACCGACCTCGACGGCGAGAACGAGCGCGAACTTCCGCTCCCCGCCGAAGACGGAACCGTCTCGGCCCTGCAGGCCGCCGACCGCGGCGAGACGATCGGCTACGTCTTCACCGAAGCGAGCCTCGGTGAAGACGGGGGAATCGAGAGCACCCTGTTCACGACGACCGCGTCCGGTGACGGCGCGGCCACGGCGATCGAGGTCACCGGCGCCGACAGCCGGGTCGCCGAGTGGCGTTTCGTCCCCGAGACCGACAGCATCCTTCTGCTCGGCTTCGACTCCACGCTGATGCTCACCGGCGCCGAAGGCGGCACGGGCACATCGCTCGGATCGGCGATCGGCATCGAAGGCGTCGCCGGCACCGACGCGATCGTCGAACGCATCGACGGGATGACCGTGGTCGATCTCGCCGACGGCAGCGAAGCACCCCTCGACGCCTCCGGCGCGAACGCGGGAGTCCTCGCGAGCGTGCTGCCCATGCCCGGCGGAGACACGCTGCGCGCGACCGTGCTCTTCGACGATGCCGGTCTGCCGGTCGGCACCACGGTCGCCGCCGTCGACCCCGACGGGCAGAGCCGGGAGGTCGCCGACGTCGCCGGCGCCGACGCCCTGCTGCAGACCTGCGTGTCACCGAGCGCGCGGTACGCCGCGCTCCTCGTCGCCCCCGATGCCGTTTCGAATCCCTACGACCAATACCTGCTGCCTCTGCCCGAACGCCTCGAGACGCGCATCGTCGATGTGTCAACCGGTCAGCCTGTCGTCGATCTCACCGGGTTCGACATCTCGTGGTGTCGCGTCCCACCGACATGACCCTGCGCCCCGCGACGCGCGCAGACCTCGCGCCGCTTCCTCTTGAGGTCGCCCCGCGGCTCCTCGGAGCGGTGCTGCGCACCGAGGTCGCGGGGACGGTCGTCGCCGTGCGGATCACCGAGGTCGAGGCGTACCACGGGCTCGGAACCGGCGACATCGCCGACCCGGGATCGCACGCCCGCAGCGGTCTCACACCCCGGAACGCCACCATGTGGGGCGAGCCGGGGCACCTCTACGTCTACCTGAGTCACGGCATCCATTCGTGTGTCAATGTCGTCTGCGGTCCCTCGGGCGTCGCCGGAGGAGTGCTTCTGCGCGCCGGCGAGGTGATCGAGGGGCGGGATGCCGCATCCGCCCGCCGCCCGGCCGCACGCGCGCCGCGGGACCTCGCCCGTGGACCGGGGCGCTTCGGCAGCGCGGTGGGGCTTCGGTATGTCGACCACGACGGGATCGACGCGGTCACCGGCGCCGTCCGCAATGGTGCCGTCGCGCGCCTCTCACTCACCCGCGAAGCAGTCACCGACGTCTCCACCGGGCCCCGGGTGGGTGTTGCCGGCATCGCCGGCACCGACGCGTTCCCCTGGCGCTTCTGGCTCGCCGGCGACCCGACGGTGTCGGCCTTTCGCTGGGGGCGCGGCGCGCGCGAGCTGCAAGAGTCGGGGCGGGATGCCGCATCCGCCCGTCAAGCCGACACGCCGTCCGTGCTAGACTGACTCTTTGTCTGCGCGCACTCCAGCACGCAGTTCGCGTTTCAACTCACCACGATCGCCTCACGGCCGGTTCATCCGGGCGGGATTCACGCGCGGGTTGGAATGCAGACAAGGGATCTTGGGTGGTGCCGTCCGGCACCACGGTATGAAGGAGACATCACTATGGCAGCAGTGTGCCAGGTGACTGGAGCAGTTCCCGGCTTCGGTCACAACATCTCGCACTCGCACCGCCGGACGAAGCGCCGCTTCGACCCGAACGTGCAGAAGAAGACGTACTTCGTTCCGTCGCTCGGCCGCAACATCAAGCTCAATGTTTCGGCCAAGGGCATGAAGGTCATCGACGCCCGTGGCATCGAGTCGGTCGTGAAGGACCTGCTCGCCAAGGGGGTGAAGCTCTGATGGCCAAGAAGGCACAGGACGTCCGTCCGATCATCAAGCTGCGTTCGACCGCCGGCACGGGTTACACCTACGTCACGCGCAAGAACCGCCGCAACAACCCTGACCGCATCGTGCTGAAGAAGTACGACCCGGTCGTCCGCAAGCACGTCGACTTCCGAGAGGAGCGCTGAGCATGGCCAAGAAGAGCAAGATCGCGCGTAACCAGCAGCGCCAGGAGGTCGTAGACCGCTACGCCGCCAAGCGCGCAGAACTGAAGAAGGCGCTCGTGTCGCCGACCTCGACCGACGAAGAGCGCGAAGCCGCGCGCGTGGGCCTGCAGAAGCTGCCCCGCAACGCGTCGCCCGTGCGTCTGCGCAGCCGCGACGTCATCGACGGCCGCCCGCGTGGCGTGCTGACGAAGTTCGGCATCTCTCGTGTCCGCTTCCGCGACATGGCCCACCGTGGGGAGCTCCCCGGCGTGACCAAGTCGAGCTGGTAAGCACCACAGCAACAGAAGGCCCGGAGTTCCTCGGAACCCCGGGCCTTCTGCCGTTTTCGCGTCACAACCGTCACACAGGTCACACCGAAGACCCCGACACGCCGCGTGAACGGTGAAAAGCGGCAGAAATCCGCGAAATTCCGCGGAATCGTGGCTATAGTCAAGGCGGTCGATCCGACCAGCCGGGGGGCACTCGCCACCCGGACCCCGTAATACAGGCGGCGATCGCCGCCTTGGAGGACAAACCCAATGGCTGACAAGTCCATCACCAAGACCGAACTCGTCGCGAGCATCGCCAGCGCGACCGGCCTGAGCCAGGCCAACGTGTCGGGCGTTCTCGACTCGCTCTTCTCCACCGTCTCGGAGTCCGTCGCCAAGGGCAGCAAGGTCTCGATCCCCGGCTGGATCTCGTTCGAGCAGGTCGCGACGTCGGCACGCACGGGCCGCAACCCGCAGACGGGCGAGGAGATCAAGATCCCCGCCGGCAAGCGCGTCAAGGTCACCGCGGGCTCGAAGCTCAAGGCCGCCGTCAAGTAAGACAGCGTTTCCTGACAAGGGGGATGCCGCAGTTGCGGCATCCCCCTTCGTCGTCCCCGTCCGCCCTCGCATCCCGCCCCGTCCGCCCTCGCTCTTCCTCTCTCGGCGAGACGTGGATCTGGCAGCGAGAATCAGCTGCAGCGGCCGATTCCCGCGGCGCAGACCACGTCTCGCGGGGTGGGGTGGGCGGATGCCGGGCGCCCGCCCGATGCGGGGCGGTCGGGCGCGGGCGGGAGCGGAGCCGCGGGAGCCTAGAGTGGAGGGGTGAATCCCCGCACGCTGCGGGCCGTCGGCCCGACGATCCTCGGCGTGTCCGCGCTTGTGACACTCGTCTGGGCTCTGGCGTACGGCGGCGGGGCCGAACCGCTCGTGATCGCAGACCCGGGTCCGATCGCGCGGTGGGGGCTTCCGATCGCGAAGCTCGTCGTGAACATCTCGGCCGCAGGCATGGTGGGTGTGCTCGTCACGGCGCTGTTCACGCTGAAGGCAGGCGACCGTCCCTTCGACGTCGCGTTGGATGCGGCATCCATCTCTGCCGCCGTCTTCACCGTGGCCGCCGGCGCGACCGGATTCCTCACCTTCGTCGACGCATTCAACCCGGCCGTCAACCTCAGCCCCGAGTTCACCGCGCAGTTGGGGCGCTTCCTCGTCGAGACCGAGGTCGGTCGCACGTGGCTGATCACGACGGTCGCCGGGGCGATCCTCACAGTGCTCACCTTCGCCGTGCGTACCTGGACGCCCACGCTGCTCGTGGCGGTCCTGTCGATCGCCGCCCTCGTGCCGATGGGCACGCAGGGCCACTCGGGTGAGGCCGCGTTCCACCACGAGGCGATGACCGCGCTCATCATCCACATCATCGGCGCGGCCGCCTGGCTCGGCGGCTTGCTCCTGATGGTCATCGTGCGCCCCCTGATGAACAGAGCCACCCTCACGGCGGCGCTCGAGCGCTACTCGAGCATCGCGCTCGCCGCGTTCTTCGTGGTCGCCGTGAGCGGGACGGTCCGCGCGGCGATCGGGTTGCTGCGGATCGATGCGCTCTTCTCGCCCTACGGGGTGATCCTGATGGTCAAGGTGGTGGCGCTCATCGCGATCGGCGGGCTCGGCGCCTGGTATCGCCTGCGTCTCATCGGCCGCCTGCGCGAAGACGGTGCATCGCGCTGGTTCTGGACTCTCATCGCCGTCGAACTGGCGCTCATGGGCATCGCCAGCGGTGCGGCGGCCGCTCTCGCGCGCACCGCGCCGCCCATCGATCCGCTGATCCCCTCGGTGCCGACCCCGGCCGAGTACCTCACCCTGGCGCCGCTGCCGCCGGAGTTCACCCCCGACCAGTGGCTCACCGCCTGGAACGTCGACCTCATCTGGGCGTTCGCGGTCGCGTTCGGCCTGTTCTTCTACTACGTCGGAGTCTGGCGGATGCACCGTCGTGGCGATCGCTGGCCGATCTTCCGCACGACGTTCTGGACCCTCGGGTTGCTGTTGCTGCTGTGGGTGACGGCGGGACCGATCAACGTGTACCAGGACTACCTGTTCAGCGTGCACATGATCGGACACATGCTCCTGAGCATGGCCATCCCGGCGCTCCTGGTGGTCGGCGCTCCCGTGACGTTGGCCGCGCGCGCCATCCACAAGCGCACCGACGGAACCCGCGGGGGCCGCGAGTGGATCCTGTGGGCAGTGCAGACGCCAGTCGCGCGCATCCTCACCAACCCCTTCGTCGCGGCGGGCAACTTCGTCGGGTCGCTGTGGATCTTCTACTTCACCGACCTGTTCCGCTGGTCTCTCTATGACCACCTCGGGCACGAGTGGATGGTCGCCCACTTCTTGATCTCGGGGTATCTGTTCGCACTGACGCTCATCGGCATCGACCCCGTGCCCTGGCGCCTGCCGTACCCGGGCAGACTCCTGCTGCTCATCGGCGTGATGGCGACGCACGCGTTCTTCGGCGTGACGATGATGATGCAGTCGGGTCTCATGGTCGCCGAGTGGTTCGGCGCGATGGGGCGCACGTGGGGACCGACCCCTCTCGAGGACCAATACATCGGCGGCGGTGTCGCCTGGTCGGTCGGCGAGATCCCGACCCTCGTGCTGGCGGTCACCGTCGCGATCCAATGGAGCCGCTCCGACGATCGCATCCAGCGGCGCCGCGACCGCCATGCCGATCGCACGGGCGACGCGGAACTCGAGGAGTACAACGCCCGACTGGCGAAGCTCGCCGAACGCGACGCCCGTGACGGCGTGCGGTGAGCGTCAGCCACCGCCGACGGCGATGCTCGCTGTGCCGTCGGGCAACATCTCGATCTGGGCCGTGAACGTGAACGGCACGTCTTCGCTGACCGGCTGGACGGAGCCGTCGAAGAGCGAGCGGATGCCGACCTCGATGTGGGCGACGGCCTCGGTGCGCGGGATCTTCCACCCCGCCCCATCGGGCTCGATGGTCACGACGGGCCGTTCGGCGATCGACCACACCGGCGGAGAGTCGATCCGTTCACGCACGTAGTAGCCGAACGGGCAAGCCGTCGGCTGGAGCACTTCTTGTGCGGCGCACTCGTCGAGGAACAGGTCGACCCGTTCCTGCACGACCGTGACGAATTCCTCGGTCGGGCTGGCTTGGAGGTCGACGGGGACGACCGTGAGCGGGCTGTCCGACAGCACGGCGACGCCGGGGGAGGTGGCGACGGCGGTGTCGACCGCGACGCTGTAGATCCCGGGGGAGAACATCAGCATCGCCACGGGCGCGAGAGGGTCCGCATCCACTCCGTCGGGTGAGACCTGGCGCTTGTCGATTTCGAACCCGTTGACCTGGAACGACATGGCCCCCCGCACGGTCAGGTCGAGGACGGCGAGCGGGCTCTGGGAGAAACGCCACGTCGGGGCGAGACCGATGGAGCCGGCACGTTCGACGGTGAACGTCGACTCACCGGTGAACGCGCCGGCGCGATAGCTCACCGATACGTGCGTCACGTCTCCGTCCGCGGACTCGTCCAAGATCTCCACCTCGGTCAGCGACGCCATCGCCGCCGGGCGCAGGAGGGCATCCGACGCCGTCATCGGCAGTCCGGCATCGGCGAGATCCATCGAATCGATCGCCACACCCGGCACGAGCATCGCCTCGGCGGCGCGCCCGTCCGACAGCATCCCGAGGTAGCGCTCGACGAACGCGCTGGGGGAGTAGAACTCTCGATAGACCGATTGCACGGTCAGGGCCACAGCGGCCACGAGCAGCACACCGACCACCGCGAGAGCGATCAGCTCCGCCGCGAGGCGTCGTCGGGTACGCCGACGCGGGGGCGGGGGCGCCGACGTCGACGAGCCGCGCCCCTCCGCATCCGTCGGCCCGTGTTCCACCGCACCAGTCTAGGAAACCGTCCACACCGCGGGCATGCGCGCGCCCACACTGGTTAGCATGGCTCGGTGACCACGCCCGCGCTTTCGACCGAACAAGAAGCGCTCTTCCGGCTCATCGAAGACACCAACGACCACGTCTTCGTCACCGGCCGCGCGGGCACCGGCAAGTCGACGCTGCTGCAGTACCTCTCCGACCACACGACGAAGCAGATCGCCGTGTGCGCACCCACCGGTGTCGCTGCGCTCAACGTCGAGGGGCAGACGATCCATTCGCTGTTCCGGCTGCCGATCGGACTCATCGGTACGTCCGACGAGAAGCAGTCCGATGCGACACGCAAGATCTTGAACGCGATCGAGACGCTCGTGATCGACGAGATCTCGATGGTCAACGCCGACCTGATGGATGCCATCGACCGCTCCCTGCGGATGGCGCGAGGCCGACGCGCCGAACCGTTCGGGGGCGTTCAGATCGTCATGTTCGGTGATCCGTACCAGCTGGCGCCCGTTCCGCCTCGCGGCGACGAACTGCGCTACGTGCAGGACCACTATCGGTCGTTCTGGTTCTTCGATGCCCACATCTGGGCCGGTGAGGACTCCGCGGACGGACTCATCGACGTCGGCAGGCACGGGGCAGATCTTCACATCCGCGAACTCGTCGACATCCACCGGCAGTCCGACGCCGACTTCAAGGCGATGCTCAACGCCGTACGCCACGGCGTCGTCACAGCCGACATCGCCCAGATCCTCAACGACAAAGGCGCGCGCACACCGCCGACCCCGACCGACGACGAAGCCCCCATCATCACGCTCGCCACGCGCAATGACATCGTCAACAACATCAACCGTCGTCATCTCGAGGCGCTGCGTGGCCGCGAACAAACTGCGGTCGCGGAGGTGAACGGCGACTTCGGACGGGGGGATGCCGGATACCCCGCCGATCCGGAGCTGCGCCTCAAGGTCGGCGCCCAGGTGATGTTCCTGCGAAACGACCGTGGAGCGTTCCCCGACCCGCCGCGATGGGTCAACGGGACGATCGGGCGGGTCACACGAATCGCGGGCGGCACGGTGCGCGTCGACGTCGACGGTGACGAGTTCGATGTCGAGCCGGCCGTGTGGGAGAAGTATCGCTACGCGTACGATCCGGCATCCCGAGCCCTCACGCGCGAAATCGTCGCCGAGTTCACGCAGTTTCCGCTGCGGTTGGCATGGGCGGTGACGATCCACAAGTCGCAGGGCAAGACGTACGACCGGGCGATCGTCGACCTCGGATCCGGGGCGTTCGCCCCCGGGCAGACGTACGTCGCGTTGTCGCGGTTGACCTCGCTCGACGGGCTCTACCTGTCACGTCCGCTACGACCCCGTGACATTCAGGTCGACCCGGACGTGCGTCGATTCATGGCCGACGTGCGTCGACAGACATCGGTTCCGCGGGTCGCGGGGTGAGTCAGGCGACGGCGCGTGCTGCCTTCGCGCGGCTGAGGTCTTCGAAGAGGTCGGTGTTGAACTGGTAGGCGACGAGCACCTCGTCGATCACGCGCTCGCGTTCGGCCTCATCCCACGGCGCGGCATCCAACTGCTCGCGGTAGACATCCTTGAAGGCGCTCGGATCGGCGATGTCGTCGAAGACATAGAACCCGATGCCGTTGGTCTCGAAGCCGAACCGGCGCGCCATCAGACGACCGATGAACTGGCCGCCCGAGAGGTCTCCGAGGTAGCGCGTGTAGTGGTGGGCGACGAAGCCGCCGGCCCACGTGGCTCCGACCTGGTTGATGCGGTCCACATAGCGCTGAGTGGTCGGAAGCGCCTCGATCCGGTCACGCCAGTCGGGCCCGACGAGGAACTCGAGGTCCGCTTCGAGGGCCGGAAGGCGCGTGAGCTTGTCGCTGATGAAGACCGATGCGACGGGGTCGTTGCGCATGAGGTCGGCGGTGCGTTCGAGCGCTTCGTAGATGAACCAATGCTGTGCGACCAGGGCGACGTAGTCTTCGCGGGTGCCGTCGCCCTTCATCAGGTCGGCCATGAAACCGGCGTGCTCACTGCCGGCGTGCGCACCTGACGAGCGCTCACGGAGGGCCGTGGAGAAGGAGACGACGTCGTTCATGCGCTCAAGTGTAGGGGGTTAGGTCGCCCTTACCCACCCTCGTATCAGGCGTGTGGCCGCGGAGTGGCGCCGAGGCGAACGCAGGCGGCGTCGTACAGCGCAACGATCTCGCGCCGCACATGTGGCCGTTCGTCGATGGGGCCACCAGGCCACTCGACCCGAAACTCGACGCAATCGCCCTTGGCGTCGCGGCTCTCCCAGTCACCACCCACCCCGTCGAATCGCACCATCGTCGAGGCCACCGGCGACTCCTGGGGACCGAAGGCGCGAGCGATCAGGAGGTTGTCATCGGCGTGATCGCCGTTCATGTGGGCGAGCACCGCGCTGTGCGCGGCGTCGTCGAAGCGGTGGATCATACGGCAAGCTTACGGACCGCCGTGACGCGACCGTGACCTGGGTGTGTTTGAATCTTCTGAGGTTTCATCGGGGGGTAGAAGTGCGCAAACTCACCCAGCGCGTCGCTGGTGTCGTCGCGGCGGCGACCGCGTTCGCGCTCGTCGTCACGGGATGCTCCGCTGACACCAGTGTCGAGATCGACACCCCGGCTCAGGCTGAGGGCTCGTTCTCGGGTGACATGCTCACCGAATTCGAAGCGGCCGTCGATCAGGCGATGCTCGCCAGCGGCGCCTCCGGCGCGATCGTCGGCGTGTGGGCACCCTGGAGCGGAAGCTGGGTCGAGGGGATCGGCACTCAAAGTCCCGAAGACTCCACTCCGGTCACGACAGACATGCAGTTCCGCATCGCCGCGCTCACGCGCCCGATGACGTGTGACGTGCTCTACGGCGTCGCCGCCGACGGGTTGGTCTCGCTCGATGACACGGTCAACACCTATGTGGCGGGCGTTCCCGATCTCGCGAACGTGACGCTCGAGCAGCTCTGTGAGAGCACGTCGGGCATCGGCTCGTACACACCCCAGCTCGCGGGCGAGTTCGCGTCGAACCCCGACCGCGTGTGGAACCCGCGCGAACTCGCGAGCTACGGTCTCGGCAAGGAGCGCACGACAGAGCCCGGAGCTGCGTACGTGAGCTCCGACGCCGGCTACCTGCTGCTCGGACTCGCGCTCGAGCGGGCGACCTCCAAGAGCGCGGCGACGCTCATTGAGGAGTACGTCACCGAGCCGCTGGATCTCGAGGCGACGTCCTTGCCCGCGGCGAGCCCGGCCGTCCCTGGACCCGGTACGGCACTTCGCGGCAACCTCGCTGTCGAGAATGAGGAAGGTGTGCTGGACTGCACCAATCCGCTCGACGTTTCCGAACTGTCGTCGAGCATCGGCTTTACCGATTCAGGCGTCGTGTCGAACATCAACGACCTCGGCCGCTATACACAGGCGCTGGCGGCCAACTCCTTGATTGCGCCGGAGTTCGCTGAGGAGCGGTTCGCCGATCCGCTGGCTCGGTCGACAAGGGGCACCTCCTGGTACACGACACGTGGGGGCGCGCTCATGGCCGGGTCTCTCGTTGGCTACCACGGATCGATCGCCGGGTATGCCACTGCTGCGTACTCCGACCCAGAGACGGGGCTCACCGTCGCCGTCGTGCTCAATAGCTCGTTGGAGGGAGAACTCCCTGCACGAAATCTGGCGTGGGAGTTGGCGGCACTGGCATCTAAGGCGCCGGCCGCCGACGGGCAAACCGCGCCTGAACTCGGGTTCCCATGGACCCCGGAACAGTTCCATGCCGGAGACGCGGATCAGGCGTCCTGCGCACCCGAGGCCTGACACCGCCGCATCCGTGCCGCGCAGACGCGTGTTTCGTGCCATCAGCGCATCATTTGCGACGTGATGGATGAGTGCGAGTGACGATTCGCGCCACCCGTCTCGCATCGCGACCGTGCACGTCGGTATTCTGCAATCAAGTAATCCCCCAGCGCCCCGCAGGGCATGGTCACACGCCCCCTTCGTGGAACCCCCAGTCCACGGAACGGTGACCGGCCGCCGGCTCCGAGACGGCCCCCAACGCCTCGGAGCCGGGACCCTGCGGGGTACACCCCATGGGTCATCTGGAGGCCGGAAATGGTCCAGACGACGTTCGACACGCTCACGCGAACCCGGCCTGCCTGGCGACCGACATCGCGGGTCGCGACGGCGATCCGCACGGCCGCGCATCCGCGCCGACTGCTCGTGGCGCTCATCCTCACGGCGACCGCAGTCGGGGTCTTGGCACTGCAGATCGCCGAAGACGATCTCCTCGCCGAGCGCACTGCGGTGCAGACGGTGAACACGACGGTCGAGTCACGCCTCGTGACGGAGCAGTCCGTGTATGCGCGCGAGCGATTGCGCGAAGCCGACCTGCGCGCGATGATCGCCGAGCAGCGCCCCCTCTTCGCGTCGACGGAGGGATTCTTGAAGTGAGGCCTGCCACGCGGCGAGGCATCGGCATCCTCACCGCCGGTTGCGTCGTCGTGCTGGGTTTCCAGCTCGCCGACCGATCCGCGCTCGCGCAGGAGTTGGATGCCGCGATCGAGGTGCAGGAACGGCTCACCCTGGCGTACGAGGCCCAGGCCGCCGATGTCGCAGCGGTCCAGGCCGATGTCCACCAGCTCAGCGCCGTCTACGCCAACAACGTCGCTCTGCTCGATGCACGCGAAGACTTCGTCGACGCCATCGCCGCGTCGCGCAGTGCGCTGGCTGGAGCGAAGGGCAAGGTCGACACGGGCGACGAGCGAGACGACATCCTCGACCTGCAAGCCGTCGTGCTGCGCGAACGTGCCGACGTCGCGGTCGTCACCGACGCCACCGCTGACGTCGAAACCGTCACGTCAGATGTCAACGAGGCCGTCGAGGAGTACGACCGCGAACAGGAGCGGATGGCAGCCGAACGGGCGGCAGCCGCCGCGGCCGCAGGGGGCGGCGGATGGTCGGGGGGATGGTCCGGCGGGTCCGGCTCGGCCTCCGCGGCGTCGTCCGGCGGAGGCACCGCGTCGACCGCCGGCGGTTATGCGCGTGTGCGGGCGGCGCTCAACGCGGTTGGAGGCGGCGGCGTTCCGCTCGAGCAGTTCGCCGGCGCCTGTGGCGGCGGATGGGCCGCTGCGTGCGCGTCATCCAGCGGCGTCATCCGCTTCACACCGGCCGTTGCGACCTGGTCGGATGGGCGACTGTACTGGGCGATGGCGCACGAGTTGGCGCACATCCATCAGTTCCGGGTATGGGGGCCGCTCATGCGATCGTCCGGCTACGCCTCGCTGTTCGGCGGCAACATCGAACACCTCGCCAACTGCATGGCGGCCGCGCGCGGCTACGGGAGCGGCAACGTCTCGTGTTCAGGAGCGCAGATCCAGTTCGCCGGCGCGATCTGGTACGGGAGCGTCCCGGCCTGACGCCCTGCCCCGCATCATTCACGATCGGCGTGCCGCCGAGGTGTTCGCGCCGCCGGGGCGTCCGATCTCGTACTCTGGCTGTGCAGCCGTGGGGATGGACGGATGCTGCGGACGTGGGCGGTGAATGCCGCCTCGACCGGCGATGGATGATCGTCGGCGTACGCGAGGGGGCGCGGGATGGCCACGCTGACGGAGATCACGGAGTCTGACCTGCAGGCATGGGCGGCTCGGTTGTCGGGTGCGGGTTCGCGTTCACATGCTTCCGGACGTCCGCCCGAGTGGATCCGGTCGTCCGTGATGCGGATGCGCGGAGTCGAGGGAATGCACCAACTCTCCAACATGGGAGTCGTCGACGCAGATGATCCCGCGGCTTTCGACGCCGCATTGCTGCGCTATCCGGTCGGCGACCTGATGGTCTTCAGCACCTTGCAGACGCCACACGTCGTGACATTCGAGCCGCATCTGCGCGACAACGTCGACATCGTGATCCTCGGTGTCGTCGGACTCGGTGGCCAAAGACTCGTCCGTTCCGGCGGGGTCGAGGTGCTGAGTGTCGGGCGGATGGGGTTCATGTCGACGCTTGCGTCGTCGTCGGTCGACCACGTCGGACTGAACGAGACGACGGGAATCGTCGTGCCGACCGCTCTGCTTTCAGGACAATCGGTCGAGCTGGAGCGCGGGGTCGGACTGATTCCCGATACGCCTCTCACTCGGGCGCTCGGCGCATCCTTCGGCAGGCTCCTGGCCGAGCTCCTTCACGGCGGTGAGATGTCTCCACGGAGGATCGCCGAGACAGAGAGTGCCCTCGTCGGCGCGTCCCGCATCCTGATCGACCAGTGCGCCGGCTCGGAATCGAACGGCGGTCACTCCGAGAGTGTCCGCACGACGGTCGCCCAACTCATCGAAACGCGGCACTCCGATCCGGACTTCGGCGTGGAGGCCATCGCAGCCGAACTCCACATCAGCAGAAGACAGCTGTATCGACACTTCGTCGATTCTTCGGCGTCCGTGGCCGAGATGCTGCTGAGCCGTCGTATCGCCACGGCCCAGGCCGAGCTCATCCAGATGCCGCCGCACGACCTCGAGTACGTCGCCCAGGTCTCTGGGTTCTCGGATGCGGCGGCATTGCGCGCCGTGTTCCGCCGAAGGCTCGGCGTGAGTCCTTCGGAGTTCCGACGTGCATCGACCGCGCAACGTGCGCGTCTCGCTCAGGCGATGCTGCTCACCGACGAACAGTCCGGCTGAGTGGTCGGCGCGGTCACACTTCGCCCGCGGCGACCGTCTCGGCGAGGGCGTGCACGCGAGGCAGGTGGTGCGTGCTGTAGACCTCTGCCGAGGCCAGGCGCGCGGCATCCGATTCCTGCTCGTCATCGTGCGAGACGACGGACGCAACGGCGAGGGCGTGCATCCACCCGCCCGCGAGGGTGCCGAGCATCATCAGGTACGGAACCCCTGCCGCGTACGCGTCGCGGGGCGAGTCGCCGAACGTGAGCACCGCTTCGGTCGCCCGTCGCGCCGCCGCGAGAGCGCGTTCGAGGCGCTCGGCGATGCGCGTCGCCGTGTCGTCACCGGCGTCGCCGAGCGCACCGATCGTCTCTTCGATGCGGCCGAACAGGTCGGTGACGGTGGCGCCGTTGTTGCGCAGCACCTTGCGACCGATGAGGTCGTTGGACTGGATCGCCGTCGTGCCCTCGTAGATCGGGGTGATGCGGATGTCGCGGTAGTGCTGGGCGATTCCCGTCTCTTCGACGTATCCCATGCCCCCGAAGACCTGAATGGCGTCGCTGGTGAGGCGGATCGCATCTTCGGTCGTCCAGCCCTTGAGGATCGGCACGAAGAACTCGGCGAGAGCGTGGTCGGGTCCGTCTTCGCGGTCGAGCAGGTCGCCCGAATAGACGCCGAGAGCACGCATGGCGAAGATCTCGCTCGACATCGACGACAGCAGACGCCGGACGTCAGGGTGTTCGGCGATCGGTGCGCCCGCGGGGCGGTCGAGCACGGCGCCCTGCGTGCGTTCGGCGGCGTATCGGGCCGCCTTCTGGTACGCGCGGTCGGCGATTCCCGTGGCCTGGTAGCCCATTCCGGCGCGGGCGGAGTTCATCATGACGAACATCCCGGCGAGGCCACCGTTGATCTCACCCACGAGGTATCCGGTCGCGTCTTCGTAGGCGAGCACGCATGTGGGGCTGGCGTGGATGCCGAGCTTGTGCTCGATCGCGACGGTCGTGACGGCGTTGCGCTCGCCGGGGGTTCCGGCGTCGTCGACGAGGTACTTGGGCACGACGAAGAGCGACAGGCCCTTCGCGCCGGCGGGGGCGTCGGGGGTGCGCGCGAGAACGAGATGCACGATGTTCTCGGCGATGTCGTGGTCGCCCCACGTGATGAAGATCTTCTGACCGCGGATGCCCCAGCTGCCGTCGTCGCGTGGGGTGGCCATCGTGCGGATCGCCCCGAGGTCGCTGCCCGCGTCGGGCTCGGTGAGGTTCATCGTGCCGGTCCACTCGCCCGACACGAGGCGGCTGAGGTACTTCTCGCGGATTTCATCGGATGCCGCGGCATCCAGTGCGTGGATCTGACCGGCCGTCAGCAGCCAGCACAGGGCGAAGGCGGCGTTCGACGCGTTCCAGAACTCGCCCAGACCCGCACGGACGGCGCCGGGGAGGCCGTCGCCTCCGGCGGACACCGGCGCTTCGGCGGTGATCCACCCCGACTCGACGAATGCGCGGTAGGCATCGGCGAAGCCCTCGGGCATCCGCACTTGGCCCTCGTCGAGGCGCGCACCGACGGTGTCGCCCACCGAGTCGAGAGGCGCGAGAACGGATGCCGCGAAGTCGCCGGCCGCCTCAAGGATCTCGGCGGCGTCATCGGCCGTGAGTTCCCCGTTCGTCGCCCGCGCCACGATGTCGGTGCCGAACGCTTCACGCAGAAGGAACACGTGGTCTTCGACGGGCGGGCGGTAATCGGATTCAACGGCCATCGTGAACTCCTGGGGTGCTTCGGGTGGTACGGAGGCTCATTCTAAATGAGACTGCGTTTCAGTGGAAGGGTGGCCCCTACGCGCCGGGCCGCCGCATCACCCAACGCCGCGCGCCACCGGAGTGGGCGCCTGTCGCCTGAGCTCGCACAAAGCCGTGGGCTTCGAACAGCCGGACGGTTCCGACATAGCCGCTGATCTGATCGACCCGATCGTCGGTATCGACGGGATACCCCTCGATGATCGTCGCACCGCTCGATCGCGCATGTTCGACCGCGCCATCGAGCAGATCGTGCATGAGCCCACGCTTGCGATAGCCCGCTCGGACGACGAAACAGACGATGGACCAAGGATCGCGCTCTTCGTCGAGGTGAGGGATCGTGCGCGAGTTCATAAGCCGTCGGTAGGTGGATTTTGGCGCCACCGAGCACCAGCCGGCGACGTCATCGTCGACATACGCCATCACCCCCGGGCCGGGCGTGGTCGAGCACTCGTCGCGCATGTGCTCGATGCGCTCCGGCGTGCCGAGCCTCGCGTCGCGGTATGCCATGCAGACGCAGCCCCCGGCGCCAGGCTTTCGCGGCACCATGAACGTGGCGAAGTCATTCCACCTGCCGGTCGCGGGGAGCACCTGAGTGGTCATGTGCTGACGCTACACCTGGCCGCCGACGCGGTCCTCGACTGTACGAGAGCCCCTGGCGTTCGCCTACCCGACACTGCGTTTCCGTGGAAGAGGTGCCGTCGCGGCACCCGGCGCGGATTCGACGGCGGGGCGCTGCGCATAGCGAACTCCTCACCGCTTCATAGCCTGGTGATGAGAACCGCGCCTACGGTTGGGGGCCATGACGAGCCTTGCCCATACCCCTCGCCGCCGGCGCATTGCTGGATTGATCGCTGTCGCCCTGGTGGGCTCGGCGGTGCTCGCCGGCTGTGCTGCCGATCAGGTCGCCGAACAAACGGCGACGCCGACGGTGGAGACATCCGCCCCGCAAGAAACGGAAGCCACGGTTGACTCCACGGCGTATGGCCCCACGACGGGGGACTGCGAAGCCACCGCGGCGACCTTCCGCGATGTCGTGTCAGCCAATCCCGACCTCCCTGATCCGTCGCTGGAAGCCGTCTGTGAGGGCGACGACATCATCGTGACGACGAACTCGATTCCCGATTACACCTACGTGGCGACCACCCCGGGTAGCCCGAGCGAGATAGTGCAGACCTACACCCTTCCCGCAACTCCGGTGGAGACAACAAGCTCGGACTACGGCGAGGTTCCGCGGCTGGGAACGATCGGAGTGACCGTCGATGGAGTGCCGATCTACGGGCCAACCGAGGGAACTGGCGGCGACGTGCTGTCGCTCGAGGGCGCCCTGTCTGTCTGCGGCAGTCACAACGGGCCGGTCGATTTCCACCTGCACCTGTTCGGCTGGGCAGATGATGTCGACTGCGTCTACTCGGCACAGGAGGTCGAGTCCGGCGACCCGGTTCTGGTGGGCTGGGCGGCTGACGGCTATCCCATCATGTCGGGGCTGGTATGCGCCGACGACGAGTGCACGGAGATGACCCAGCTCACCAGCAGTTGGGAACTCGTTGACGAGAGCGTCTTCGCAACCGACACGTGGGCCGCGCACAGCTACGTCGAAGGCTCCGGTGATCTCGACCAATGCAACGGTCGGGTCGACGACGACGGTCAGTATCGCTACTACACCACGACGACGTTCCCTTACATCATCGGGTGCTACCACGGCGAGGTATCCGCCGACGCTCTGCCCAGCGGCGGCGGACGATGACGCAGACGAGCCGGCGCGGCTTCTTGGCCGGGTGGACACTGGCCGCGATCGGTGCCGGGTTGGCGGCATGCACGCGCGCAGACGCCGAGACCGTGGAGTCATCGGTCGATGCGCCGACAGAAGCAGACATTGGTTTCTGCACCGACATGGCGTACCACCACGAGCAAGCACTG
This sequence comes from Microbacterium koreense, assembly GCF_042677105.1. Taxonomy (NCBI): domain Bacteria; kingdom Bacillati; phylum Actinomycetota; class Actinomycetes; order Micrococcales; family Microbacteriaceae; genus Microbacterium; species Microbacterium koreense. The sequence continues at coordinate 454,102 of NZ_JBHTIM010000001.1, read as the reverse complement.
GCAATGTGCCAACGGGTGTTGGGCGCTGACACGGGCGGGTCAGTGCAGAACGCCGCCGCAGAACTGCTGCAGAACCAGGCATATGAGCGTGGCACGATGCACGCCTGGCTGGAGGCGTGGGGACAGAGCACGGCACCCCCGGTCGAAGTGATGGGGTGGATGGGAATGGCGATGCCCGCCGCGGAGATGCCGGGACTGGCCACCGAGGGCGAGATGCAACAACTGGCGACGCTCGAGGGCATCGACAAAGGGCGCGAGTTCCTTGTACTCATGCGTGCCCATCACGTCGGTGGGGTGCACATGGCGGACGCGGCGGTCGAAGCGGCATCCGTGCCGAAGGTGATCAACCTCGCCGAGAGGATGTCGGCTCAACAGACGTACGAGATCGCGATGTATGACGATCTCTTGACGACGACCTACGCGTGAGAGAACGGTCCCGTAGGGCCGACTTCCCGCGCATCACCTAACGTTGCGCACCTGAGCGGTCCTGTGCTGACGCCACCCCTGGCCACCGGCGCGGTCCTCGATTGCACGATCGACCCCAGCCGTTCGCCTACCCGGTGATGTCGCGTTGCCGCAGCGACACCATCGCTCCCGTGACGAACACGAGGGCCAGCGCCCACAGCACGGCGATGCCTCCGGAAAACCCGGTCTCGAGCGGTGATGTGGCATAGGCCCACGAATACGGCGACAGGGTCTCGACCCACGCCAGATCGTCGGACTGGTTCGCCACGGCCTGCAGCGCGTAGCCGTACACCGCGATGCCTGCACCGAGCGCGACTCCGACCACGCGCCGACCGGTGAGTGCGCCGCCTAACAGAGCGGCCGCGCCCGAGACGGCTGCCAGGCCGATGAGCGCGATGGTTCCGGCGGTGATGCCTTCACCCGACAGGGCGAGTTCGGAGGGCCCGTTGAGGAGAGCGACGACGCCGCCCGAAACGATGCCGAGAATGCCGAGACGGATGCCGATCGCCAGGGCGACCTCGAGCACGTACGGGACGCGTCCGATGCCGTGGGCCAGGTCGAGCTCGAGCCGGCCGGACTCTTCGGCGCCGCCGATTCCTGCCGCTCCCCACGAGGTCGCCGCGATCACCAGGAGCACGAAACCGATCAGTCCGAAGAACGTGCCTTGGGCATACCCCGGCCCTGAGCCGATCTGGTCGTACCCCATCGCCTCGACCATTTCGGGTGGGAGGGTTGCGATGATCTCTTCGAGCGAGCCGTTCGAACCGAATGACGGGAACAGCGGCAGGTACAACGCGAGGGCGCCGGTCAGCCCGATTGCCCAGGCGAGGATCCCACGCCAGGACTCGCGCAGGCCGCGCCGAGTGACGGGAAGGATGCTGCGCATGTCAGTTCCCTCCGTTCGGCCGGGTGGCAGCTCGGCCGCCGTCCTCGCCGTAGAGCCGCAGGACGGACTCTTCGAGATCCGGCTCTTCGATCACGAGCTCCGCGACATGGAACCGGGCGAGCAGCTTGACCAGCGGGTCGATGTCCCCCTCGATCGTCGCGTGGGCGATGACGCGGTCGTCGTGGGTACGAACGTCCACGGGGTGCGATGGTGAGAGCGGAGCGAGGTCACGGGCGACGTGCTCGGCATCCGCGTCGGTCAACACCGCGCGAACGCGACGGACCGCGCCGAGTCGGAGGTCGGCGACCGCGCCGCGCGCCACGATGCTCCCGGCGCTCAGCACGGCGACGTCATCCGCGGTCTGCTGGATCTCACTGAGAACGTGCGAGCTCAGCAGCACGGTCTGCCCGTTGTCGCGGGCTTCGCGCACGAGACTGAGGAATTCGCGCTGAACCAGCGGGTCGAGCCCGCTCGTCGGCTCATCGAGCACCAGCAAGGGGGGCTCGTGCATGAAGGCCTGGATCAGACCCACCTTCTGCTTGTTGCCCTTCGAGAGAGTGCGCACCGGGCGGGTGAGGTCGCATCCGAGCCGTTCGGCCAACGCGTCCACGCGACCCGGGGCGACGGACCCCGACACGCTGGCGTAGAAATCGAGCAGGGCGCGCCCGGTGACACGGCCCTCCATGCGCAGTTCGCCGGGCACGAAGCCGATACGGCGACGCAGCGCCGGGCCGCCGGTGCGCGGGTCTTCCCCCAGCACGCGCGCGGTGCCCGAGGTGGGGCGGATGATGTCGAGCAGCATCCGCAGGGTGGTGGTCTTGCCGGCGCCGTTCGGGCCGATCAGGCCGAAGACGGTACCGGGCGCGACCGACAGGGTCAGGTCGTGCACCGCGGTGTGGCGGCCGAACCGCTTGTGCAGCGATTCCAGTTCGATGGCAGGGGTCATCCCTGCTCCTTTCGTCACAGAGTCGGGAGGGAGAACGGATCAGGATGCCGCGTGTGGCGGGTCGGGATCCTGATTCGGGTCGTTCTCGCCCTTGTCCGAGCGCGGTCCGACGGGGTGCGCCAGCGCGGCGCGCGCGGCTTCGAGGAGCCGGTCGTCGGCGTACAGTCCGTGCGTGTAGAGCTCGAGAATCGGCATGGTGAGTCGGCGCAGCACCTCGTCGTCGAGGGCGTCGCTTCCGAGCGCCCGGCTGAGGTGGTGGCGCAAGAGCACGGGAGCCAGGCTGTACATGGTCATGGTGGCGACGGTGACGTCCATGTCGTCTTGCGGTCGGAGCATTCCCGCCGCGGCCTGTTGCTCGAGCAGGCGTCGCGTGCCGCCGAGGAACTCGTCGAACAGCGAGTCGGAGACAGGACCGGCGGTCGTCAGCATCCGTGCCATGTAGTCGACGAGCGGCATGAAGCGCTCGCGGTCGGCGAGTGAGGCGCGGATGATCTCCTGCGCGCCGGTGCCGGCGAGGTGTCCCTTGTTCGAGACGAAGACGTCGACGACGTATGCGTCGCACGCGTCGCGCAGGCCGTCCTTGGAGCCGAAGTGGTGAAGGATCAGCGCGGCACTCACATCCGCCTCTCGCGCGATGTCGCGCAGACTCGCTTCGGCGTAGCCCCGCTCGGCGAACATGGCGATGGCCACGTCGCGGATGCGCGCCCGTGTCGGGCTCTCGGCTGAACGCATGTTCAACAGACTAAACGCGCGTTCAGTCGCGGTCAAGGGGCTGTCCTTCGCCCCGCGTTCGTCGTCAGCTCTGGGATGCGGATGCCCGCTGACGAGATGACGGCAGGACACTCAACAGGACCACCGCCGCAGCGGTGACCGCGGCTGCCAGCACGGTGAACAAGATGCGCTCGAGGTCACCTTGCAGCAGTTGATCACGCTCGAACGTCAGCATGACGACTGTCACCGTGACCGCGGTGGCCGATTGCCAATACGGAGCGCCGCGCACCGTCAATACGACATTGGCGGCGAGCGCGACGAACCCCACCACGGCCGGTGCGATCGTCGTGGGGAGGACCACCGCGAGGAGCGCCGCGACGGTTCCACCGAGCAGCGTGCCGAGGACGCGCGCGCCGAGCTTCGACCACAACTTGCCGCGCGTCGGCTGCAAGATGATCGCAACGGTCAACACCGTCCACCACGCGTTCGAGTCGGGGAAGAACAGGAGGCTCGCGAGGGTGAACCCACCGGCGAGGACGGCGAGCAGGATGCTGTACGGCACGGTCGGATCCGGCAGTTCGGGCTTCGGCAGCGGGTGACTGCGCAGCGCGAACGACAGTACCCCGGCGATCCACGCGGTGGTGGCCCCGACGACCACGGCGACGAACAGTGCTGCCGCCCAGGGGCCTGCGGCATCCACGGGCGTCGATATCGGCTTGATCATCAGGAGCGCGCCCATCGTGACCACCATGGCGCCGGAGCTGGTCAGGCCGAAGCGGGGGAGCGCGCTGGTCGCCAGCGCGGTGAGCACCACCAGAACGGTACCGATCGCGGGGAGTGCGTCACCGGTGGTCGCCGCGAGCGCGGCGAGGAGGGCGACGAGCGCAGAGGATGCCGACATCCGCCACATCGCCGGCGTCCCCCGACGCACAGACCCTGCGGTGGCGATGACCGCCAGCACGGTCGGGCCCAGGGCACTCGACAGCGGCGTGGCAGCCACGGCCACGATCGGCGCGAGGACCACCACGACGAGGACGGCGAGTCGCGCGGGGCTGAGGGGGAGAGCCATGAACCGATCCTGGCAGTCCCCGGAGAACCGCGCGGCCCCGGGCAGATCCGTTTGTGCGGACCTGTGGCCGTTCCCGATCACGCGAGCCGACATCTTCTCCGCACAAACGGCGGTCAGCGACCTCTATCTTCGACTCGGGCTCGCCATCGGGGAGATCTAACTGCCTTCGCGTGATGGATCGCGTGCCCACTGGCGCTAATCGACTCTTGCGCTCTCCGACCTGCGTCCGGCGGTCGGCGTGATCGGCGCGGCATGATCGGCTGCGGGCAGGGGTGAGTTCCGGGCGTCGCATCCCGGTCGTCCACTTGGTCCTTGGTCGTGCCGCGGTCGCGGCGGTGGTCAGATGACGCGGGCGGGTGGCGGAGCGTGTGCGGCCCGGAAGAGCCGGTCGAACACCGCCTGCCAGGGCCATGCTTCGGGCAGGCGATCACCGCGAGGACGAGCCACGCTGTTCGCGGAGTGTAGTCAATTCGGTCAACCCCGATGAACCTTCTCCCGCCGTCAGAGTGTCGGTGGCCTTGTGCATCGAAATCCAGGACGATCGTGCCTGCTGGGCGCTCCTTCAGCGCACAGCCTCGGCGCCTGCCCCGGGTGGCCACGCGCGGGCAGTTGCTGCAGCGGCGACGCCCGCCGCCGGCACCACGTTGATGCTGAGTCCCGGTTGCAGCAAGATGGCCACCGCGAAAGCGATCACCGCGGCCAGACTGAAAATGCAGGCCACGCGTCCACGTATGACGAGACCGGCGAGTCCAGCCAGCAGAGCCACAGCGCAAGCAATCGCGGCCGGCCCCACGGCCATCGCCCAGTAGCCAGGCCCCGATACCGGAGCGTACTCATCGCCGACCAATCTGTCGGCTCCATACCAAGTCCAGCCGAGGATCCAACCGCTGGATATAGCGGCAAGGATGAACAACAGCACTCGCGCAGCGCGCTCGTGCCGGACAAGGCCCGCGACGAGCGAGCCGGACAGGACGACGACGAACCACATAGCGCCCAGGACTAGCGCAACCCCGAGATAGCCGATGCCGTCGCTGCACGCCCACGTGTTTGCGCCCTCCGAACCGGGGGCGCCCATCGAGCAATTGACGTGCAGTTGCTCACGGACAAGCCAAGACGTGGCCGGGCCAATCAAGATCGCAACCAAACCGCTCAGGAGCACCACCCACACGGCGGCGCTCCGAGCTGAGTTCGGCGCTCGCGTCACGGTGCGACCTGGAGTCTTATGGGTGCTCATGTGCGACTGACGCTAGCAATCTCCGCGAGCTCTGACCACGCGGCTCCCACGCAGTGGATGCTCGACTAGCCCGCATGCGGCGTCGGTTCCGACGGCATCCGCACAAAAGCCTCGCCGCGCCGTCCTGCGGACGACACGTCGAGGCGTGGAGGGGATGACGGGAATCGAACCCGCGCTATCAGCTTGGGAAGCTGAAGTTCTGCCATTGAACTACATCCCCATACGCGTGAGCGTTCGGCAAGCTTAGCAAAAGCGGCATCCACTTATGCTTGTCGCGTGCTGCTCTCGGACCGCGACATCAAGACCGAACTGGGTTCGGGCCGTATCGGCCTGCAACCGTACGACCCTGCCATGGTGCAGCCGTCGAGTGTCGATGTGCGCCTCGACCGGTACTTCCGGCTGTTCGACAACCACAAGTACCCGTTCATCGATCCGGCCGAAGATCAGCCGGAGCTGACGCACCTGATCGAGGTCGACCCGGACGAGCCGTTCATCCTGCACCCGGGCGAGTTCGTGTTGGGCTCGACCTACGAGCAGGTGACCCTGCCCGATGACGTCGCCGCGCGCCTGGAGGGAAAGTCGTCGCTCGGTCGGCTTGGGCTGCTCACCCACTCGACGGCCGGATTCATCGACCCCGGCTTCTCGGGGCATGTCACCCTCGAACTCTCCAACGTCGCGACGCTGCCGATCAAGCTGTGGCCGGGCATGAAGATCGGGCAGCTCTGCTTCTTCCGCCTGTCGTCGCCGACCGAGAACCCGTACGGAACCGGCCCCTACAGCAACCGCTATCAGGGTCAGCGTGGGCCCACCGCATCCCGGTCGTTCCAGAACTTCCACCGCACCGACGTCGGCACGACCGACGCCGGCTCCCGCGGCGCCTGACCGCATCCCGGTCGCGCTGCTGTCCGGCGCGATGGCGGGGCTTCTTGCGGGCGGATGCGGGGAAGAGGCGCGCGCCCGCGCTGCTGAGGCGGACCGCGGTCGGGCACAGGTGCGGGCCGGAGAACCCCGTGGATAGGCTGGAACATATGGCCTCGACGGAGACCGCGCCCAGCGCGACAACGCCCAGCCCACACCACAAGAGCACCATCAAGACCTGGGTCTTCTGGCCCGCCTCGGTCATCGTGCTCGCGTTCAGTGCTTTCGCTCTGTTCACCCCGGATCTCGCCGAGGCGGCGTTCGGGGCGATCCAGTCCACGATCGTCAACGCGTTCAACTGGTACTACGTGCTGATCGCCGCGTTCTTCGTCGTGTTCGCTCTCGCGATCGGGTTCAGCAAGTTCGGCGACATCCGCCTCGGCGCCGATGACGACGAGCCCGAGTTCTCGCTCGGGGCCTGGTTCTCGCTGCTCTTCGCCGCGGGCATGGGCATCGGGCTGGTGTTCTACGGCGTGAGTGAACCGCTCAGCCACTTCGTGAACCCCCGCCCGGGTCTCACCGGCACCCCCGAGGACCTCGCGCAGGACGCGCTCAGTCAGACGTACCTGCACTGGGGTGTGCAGGCATGGTCGATCTACGTGATCGTCGGGTTGGGCTTGGCATACGCGATCCACCGTCGCAAGCGCCCGATCTCGATCCGGTGGGCCTTGGAGCCGCTGCTCGGCAGGCGCGTGCGGTCGGGGTGGGGCAACGCGATCGATGTCGTCGCGCTGGTGGGGACCCTCTTCGGTGTGGCGACCTCGCTCGGACTCGGCGTGCTGCAGATCAGCGCCGGTCTCGATTCGATCGGGTTCCTCGAGCCGACCGAACCGGTGCAGGTCGGGATCATCGCGGTCATCACCGTGTTCGTTCTGATGTCGGTCCTCTCGGGTGTGACGAAGGGCATGAAATGGCTCTCGTCGACCAACCTGATCCTGGCGGGGCTGTTGGTGCTGTACCTCCTGGTGTTCGGGCAGTCCGAGTTCTTGCTGCGTGACTGGGTGCAGTCGATCGGCAACTACATCCAGAACTTCATCGGACTGTCGTTCAACGTCAGCGCGTTCCAGGGAGCGGCCGGCGAGGCCTGGCAGGCGGCATGGACGTCGTTCTACTGGGGCTGGTGGATCTCGTGGTCGCCGTTCGTCGGAATCTTCATCGCCCGTATCTCGCGGGGGCGCACCGTTCGTCAGTTCGTCATGGGCGTCATCATTGTGCCGACCCTCATCACGATCCTGTGGTTCGCCGTGCTCGGTGGGTCGGCGCTGTATCTCGAACTGACCCGGCCTGGCTCGATGACCCTGGCCGACGGGTCGGTGAACCTGAACACGGCGTTGTTCCAGTTGCTCGAGTACATCCCCGGCACCCCGGTGCTGACGATCGGCGTGATCCTGCTCATCACGATCTTCTTCATCACCTCGTCCGATTCCGGCGCGCTCGTGATGGGCATGATCGCCACCGGCGGTCAGATCAACCCGCGCAAGTGGGTGCGCGTGTTCTTCACGCTGGCCACCGCCGTTCTCGCCGTCGCTCTGCTCCTCACCGGGGGACTGCAGGCGCTGCAGACCGCCGCGATCATCATCGCGCTGCCGTTCAGCGTCGTGATGCTGCTGATGTGTTGGTCGACGGTGATCGCATTCAGCCGGGAGCGGCGCGCGTACGACCGGGCCGCGCGTGCCCAACTCGTCGACCAGATCGGCGAGTACTACGGACTCGAAGTCGAGGATCTGAGCGACGAGGGTGCGCTTCACGAACCATCTTGGATGCGGCGCGTGGCCCGTCGGTTCGGACTGCGCCACGAGGCGCCGACCGTGTCCACCCCCGTCGTGCCGCTGCCGACCGCGCCCCTCCCGCCGGTGCTCACACACGTCGACGGAGACCTGCCGTCGCGCCACGCGACCCAGCGCGCATTGGATGCCGCGAACGCCGAAGCCGGTGGGGTGCCCACCGACGACATCGACAGCATCGTCGAGCACGACCCGCGAGCGCGCGGAGACGTCGAGGACGTCCCCGATCCCCGATCCGACGACGACGGGCGCGACCCGCTCGGCTGAGCCGCTCGCGCGCCTGCCTCAGTCGATCTGTGCCTGCTTCGCCCGCACGGGCAGCATGAGCAGCAACCCGGCGAGCAGCACGAGCACGATGCCGAGGATGCCGAGACGGGTGTCGCCCGAGATCGCGACGAACATCGCGAACAGGCCGGGGGCCAGGAACGAGACGGCGCGACCGGTCGTGGCATAGAGGCCGAAGATCTCTCCCTCGCGTCCGGGCGGGGTGATCCGCGCGAGGAACGACCGACTCGCCGCCTGGATCGGGCCGACGAATGCCGTGAGGGTCAGCCCGGCGATCCAGAATCCGATTTGGGCGGTGCCGATGAAGAGCACGACGCTGCCGGCGACGATCAGGCCGACCAGCGAGATCATGATCACCGCTTTGGGCCCGAAGCGGTCATCGAAACGACCGGCCAGGATCGTGAACGTGCCCGCGACGACGTTCGCCGCCACCGCGAAGTACAGCACCTCGGTCGAAGAGAAACCGAACACCTGCGCCGCGATGATGGCGCCGAAGGTGAAGACGCCGGCGAGGCCGTCGCGGAACACCGCGCTGGCGACGAGGAACTGCAGCACCTGGCGGTTGCCACGCCACAGTTTGGTGAGGGTGCCCCACAGCACCGCGTAGGACTGGAAGAAGCCGACGTGCTCCCGCTTTTCTTGGGCGGGGATCTCGGGAACCCGGAGCAGGACGGGGATCGCGAAGGCACCGAACCACACCGCCGAGGCGACGATCGCGAGTCGGATGCTCAGACCGTTGTCGGTCGTGATGCCCAGCGGGCCGGGGCTTTCGACCAGGCCGATGAACAGCACCAGCAACAGGATCAGCAACACGATGCCGCCGACGTAGCCCATGCCCCAGCCGAAGCCCGAGACGCGCCCCATGTTCTCTTTCGTCGAGACCTGGACGAGCATCGCGTTGTAGTTGACGCCGGCGAACTCGAAGAAGATGTTGCCGATCGCGAGGAGCACGGCTCCGAGCACAAGGAACGACGGCGATCCCTGCACGAAGAACATGGCGGCCATCGCCGCGACGACGAGGAACGTGTTGACGCCGAGCCACAGTTTGCGGCGCCCTGCCCCGTCGGAACGCTGACCGAGGACGGGCGCGAGAACGGCGATGAGCACCCCGGCGACCATGAGGGCGATGCCGATGAGTGAGGCATTGTCGGCGAGCGCCTTGACCAGCGCGGGGTCTTTCGCGTTGTCGCCGGCGGCCTCGACGATCGCCTCGTCGACGAAGAGGGTCGATGCCAGGTAGGTCGAGAAGACGAACGTCGTCACGACGGCGTTGAACGCCGCGGACCCCCAGTCCCACAGCGCCCACGCGAGGACCCCTCGTCGGCGGGTGCTGCCTGATGTACCGAACGCGGCCGCGGCCGCCTCGGAGTCCGGCGCGGGCTGATCGGGAAGCGACATGTCGGTCACGCTAGGGCTCCTCGATGAACATCGGGTAGCGGACTCGCTCGGGTGAGCGGATGCCGCCGCCGCTCCGGTGCGGCTGGCCTCACGCTACCGCCTCGCCCGCGGCGCGGTAAGATCGCGCGGCGGACGGAGGACGGTATGGCGCAGGACGCGGAGGATCGAGCACACCGAGGGCCGGGAGGGTGGGCTCACTCGCGTGTCTCACACCTCGAGGAACAATCCAGTGTTCTGACCGCCTACTTCAAGGAGCGGGTGTACGCCAGCTTCACAGGGCTGGCGATCGTCTTGGTCGTGTCGTCGGACACACACGCGTCGGCGGCGTACGCGCTGCTTTCGCTGGTGCTCGGCGTGGGAGGCATCGTCGCGGCGGGTTTCGTGTCCGATGTCATCTCGCACCTGGTCGTCCATCGCGAGGTTCCGCATCGTCGGACGTTCGCTCTGCTCGCGCGCATCGCGCTGGGCGGTCTCAGCACAGTCGTCGTTCCGGGCCTCTTGCTCGTTCTCGCCTGGATCCAGGTGATCCCCGTCGACGTCGCGCTCACGCTTGCCGTCGCCGTGTATGTCTTGACGTTAGTGGTGATCGGTCTGCTCGCGATCCGCGGCGCGCGCCTGACATGGGTTCAGAGCTTCGTTGCGCTCTTGATCTTGGTTGCGCTCGGTCTTCTCGTCATCGGGCTTCAGACTCTCGCACATTCGGTGGGCGGCCACTGACCGTTCCGCGGGTGGCTTCTTCGAGGAGTTCGAGGACGTGCCGGTACTCCCGGCCGGTCGCGCGGGTCATCTACCGCACGCGCGCCGTCATCTCGTCGCAGGTGCTGCGCATCCTCGCGCGCGAGCGGCTCGTGACGGTTGCCGGTCGCTCACGGTGAACTCTCGGCAAACTTGAGTCGACTCATATCAACTTCACTTGACATGCTCTCCGCTGATCGATAGCGTTGAGTCATCTCGGCTCAACCTCAATACTTCCGGTGATTCAGAGAGCCGATCCTCGACATTTACGGAACGACAACGGGATGCGGTGTCCACCGCATCCCAGACCAAAGGAGAAACACACATGGCACGTGCTGTGGGAATCGACCTCGGAACGACGAACTCCGTCGTCAGCGTCCTCGAAGGCGGCGAGCCGAAGGTCATCGCGAACGCAGAGGGCTTCCGCACGACGCCCTCCGTCGTCGCCTACACCAAGGACGGCGAGGTGCTCGTCGGCGAGACCGCCAAGCGCCAGGCCGTCACCAACGTCGACCGCACCGTCGCTTCGGTCAAGCGCCACATGGGCACCGACTGGAGCTTCGACGTCGACGGCAAAAAGTGGACGCCGCAGGAGATCTCCGCGCGCATCCTCCAGAAGCTCAAGCGCGACGCCGAGGAGTACCTCGGCGACACCGTGACCGACGCCGTCATCACGGTTCCCGCGTACTTCAACGACGCCGAGCGTCAGGCCACCAAGGAGGCCGGCGAGATCGCGGGCCTCAACGTGCTGCGCATCATCAACGAGCCCACCGCCGCCGCGCTCGCGTACGGCCTCGACAAGGGCAAGGAAGACGAGCTCATCCTCGTCTTCGACCTCGGTGGCGGAACGTTCGACGTCTCGCTGCTCGAAGTGGGCAAGGACGACGACTTCTCGACCATCCAGGTGCGCGCCACCTCGGGTGACAACCGCCTCGGTGGAGACGACTGGGACCAGCGCCTCGTCGAGTACCTCATGAAGCAGTTCAAGGACACCACCGGCGTCGACGTCTCCAGCGACAAGATCGCGCTGCAGCGTCTCAAGGAGGCCGCGGAGCAGGCGAAGAAGGAGCTGTCGAGCTCCACGTCGACCAGCGTCAACCTGCCCTACCTGTCGCTCACCGACAGCGGTCCGGTGTCGCTCAGCGAGACGATCACCCGCGCGAAGTTCGAGGACCTCACGAAGGACCTGCTCGACCGCACCAAGAAGCCCTTCGAGGACGTCATCCGCGAAGCCGGCATCAAGGTGGCCGACATCGACCACGTCGTGCTCGTCGGTGGATCGACGCGTATGCCCGCCGTCGCCGAGCTCGTCAAGCGCGAGACCGGCAAGGACGCCAACAAGGGTGTCAACCCCGACGAGGTCGTCGCCGTGGGCGCCGCCCTCCAGGCCGGTGTCCTCAAGGGTGAGCGCAAGGATGTGCTGCTCATCGACGTGACCCCCCTCAGCCTCGGAATCGAGACCAAGGGTGGCATCATGACCAAGCTCATCGAGCGCAACACGGCCATTCCGACCAAGCGCTCCGAGACCTTCACCACCGCGGACGACAACCAGCCGTCGGTCGCGATCCAGGTCTTCCAGGGTGAGCGTGAGTTCACGCGCGACAACAAGCCGCTCGGTACCTTCGAGCTGACGGGCATCGCGCCCGCGCCGCGCGGGGTTCCGCAGGTCGAGGTGACGTTCGACATCGACGCGAACGGCATCGTCCACGTGTCGGCGAAGGACAAGGGCACCGGCAAGGAGCAGTCGATGACCATCACGGGCGGATCGTCGCTCGCGAAGGAAGACATCGAGCGCATGGTGCGTGAGGCGGAGGAGAACGCCGCCGAAGACAAGAAGCGCCGTGAAGGTGCCGAGACCCGCAACCAGGCCGAGTCGCTCGCCTACTCGATCGAGAAGCTCATCTCGGAGAACGACGACAAGCTGCCCGCTGATGTCAAGGAGTCGGTCCAGAAGGATGTCGACGACCTCAAGTCGGCCCTCGCCGGTGACGACGACGACGCGGTGAAGGCTGCGTTCGACAAGCTCAACGAGAGCCAGGGCAAGCTCGGCGAGGCGATCTACGCGCAGAACCAGGCCGCCGCGGCCGACGGTGCCGCCGAAGAGGCCTCGCAGGAGACCGGGGCCGCCGAAGAAGAAGATGTCATCGACGCCGAGGTCGTCGACGACGAAGAGGACAAGAAGTAAAGCCATGACAGACAAGGACGACTTCGAAGACAACGAGGTCCGTCCGGACGACGAGGGGTCGGAGGCGAACGTCTCCGACCCCGCGTCGCACCAGGACGACCTGACGGTCGATGACATCCTCGGCGCGGACCAGACCGACGACGCCCTCACCGGCGACGACGCGGTCGACCTCCCGCCCGAGGCGGCGGGCTACCTCGCCGACCTGAAGCGCATGACCGCCGAATACGCCAACTACCGTCGGCGCACCGAGGCACAGCGTGGCATCGAGATCGACCGGGCCAAGGGTGAGGCGGCCAAGAGCCTCCTGCCCGTGCTCGACGACCTCGACCGCGCTGAGAAGCACGGTGACCTCGAAGAGGGCACCGCGTTCGCGGCGATCGCGGAGAAGATCCGCGGCTCGGTGACGAAGCTCGGTGTGGTCGCCTATGGCGCCACGGGTGACGTGTTCGACCCGCAGCAGCACGAAGCGATCTTCCAGGTGCCGACGCCCGGTCAGACCGAAACCACGGTGCTCGAGGTCGTCGAGGTGGGGTACCGCCTCGGCGATGTCGAATTGCGGCCGGCCAAGGTCGTCGTCGCCGTACCGGCCGAGTAGGAGGGGAGGAGGCATCCATGGCAAGTCAAGATTGGTTCGACAAGGACTTCTACAAGACCCTCGGGGTCTCCAAGGACGTCTCCGACGCCGACCTGAAGAAGACCTACCGCAAGCTGGCACGCAAGTATCACCCGGACTCGAACCAGGGTGACGCGAGCGCAGAGGCGAAGTTCAAGGAGATCAGCGAAGCGTACGCGGTGCTGAGCGACCGGGACCAGCGCGAAGAGTACGACCAGATCCGAGCGATGGGATCCGGCGCCCGCTTCACGGCAGGCGGCCGGGGCGCCGGCGGCTTCGAGGACGTGTTCTCGCAGTTCGGACAGAGCCGCGGCGGCGGTCGCTACACCTCCGCCGAAGACTTCGAGGACATCTTCTCGATGTTCGGGCAGCAGGGCGGCGGTTTCGGTTCCGGACGTTTCGGGCAGTCCACCGGCGGCTTCCGCGGCTTCGGTGGACCGACCCGCGGCGCCGACGTCACCGCACGGACCACGATCGACTTCACGACCGCTGCCAAGGGCGAGACGATCACCCTGCAGGGCGAGGACGGCCGGCCGTTCAAGGTGAAGATCCCCGCGGGGGTCGTCGACGGTCAGAAGATCCGTCTGCGGGGGCGGGGACGCCCATCGCCGGACGGAGGCGAGACCGGCGACATCATCGTTCAGGTCAGCGTGCGCGCCCACCCGGTCTTCGAACGCGACGGGCTCAACCTGCGCGTCAAGGTTCCGGTGACCTTCACCGAAGCAACCCTCGGCGCGACGATCGAAGTCCCCACCCTCGGCGGTGACCCGGTCAAGCTCCGCGTCGCGCCCGGCACACCGTCGGGCCGCGTCCTGCGGGTGAAAGGGCGCGGTGTCGAAACCCAGAAGGGCACAGGAGACCTGCTCGCCGAGGTACAGGTGGCCGTTCCGGCACACCTGGATGACGCCGCCCGTGAAGCACTCGAGCGCTTCCAGTCGCTCGAGCCGAAAGAGAATCCGCGCGCCGACCTCATGGCCAAGGCCCGCGGCTAGACGATGAGAGGGGTGGAGGTGCATGACCGAAGACGAGCTCGATGAGAACGCGCCGATCTTCGCGATCGCGGTGGCGGCGGAGCTGTCGGGCATGCACCCCCAAACCCTCCGACAGTACGACCGGCTCGGTCTGGTCGTTCCCGCCCGCACACAGGGCGGGTCGCGCCGGTACTCCGTGCGCCATGTCGAACAACTGCGCGAAGTCGCACGTCTCTCGGCCGAGGGCATCGGACTCCCCGCCATCATCCGCATTCTGGACCTCGAGAGCCGGGTGCAGGAGCTTCATCTGCGCGTGCGCGACCTCGAAGACCGCGTCCGTGCCGAGGTCGAGAGGCGCCCCGGCGCGCGGGTGTTCGCGGCCGGCTCCACGGGCGCAGTCGTCACGGTTCGCCGTGGCACGCGCGTTCGCCGCTCCACCGACATCGTGCGATGGCGGCCCGAGCCACCGCCCCGTGAAGACGGAGCGGATACCGACGGATCTCGCTGAGCGCGGTGCGGTAGACGGGGTCCGTCACCGTCATGCCGCTACGCTCGCTCCGTGAGCACAACGCCCCCCACGTCGCGCTTCGACATCACCTCGCGTGATGACGCCACCGAGCGCTCGCTCGAATCACTCGCACTCGGAGCCGGAGCGGCGGGGTTCGTCGTCGTCGGACTCGTCGCCGTCGTTGTCTTCCGTTTCGGCGAAGCGCCCATCGCCGGTCCAGGGTCCGTCGGGCAGTTCAGCGCCATCGCGGCGGCTGTCGTCGCCATCCTCGTCTTCATCGCCGGTCGGTGGCTGGTTCGCCGGGGCGCCCGTGTGCGCCCGCTCGACGTCGTCGATCTGGTCGCCCTCGCCTTCGCCCACGGCATCATCGCGCTGCTGTCGTGGACGCTCGTCGCGGACATCCTCGAACAGGGCTTCCTCGGTGCGGAGGTCTACGGACTTGCCGTCATCGTGCTCGCCGCCGGAGTGGCCGCCGTCACCGGGTACATCGTCTTTCACTCGGCCGTGCACATGGACTTGCAGTTGCTCGCCGTCGTTCTCGCCGTCTTCCTCGTCGAAGGCATCATCGCGAGCATGCTTACCGCGAGCGATCCGCTGTGGTGGAAGGACAACCTCAGCGCCCTCGGCATGAACAACGATCTGTCATCGATGACGTTCAACATCACCCTGATCGTCGCGGGAATCCTCGTCACCACACTGGCTCGGGCCGCGACCGCCGGAATCCCCACGTCGAACCCCCGCGGGATCGGGCGCGTCCGCGTCAGCCTCGTCGTCGTCGGGGTGTTCCTCGGCCTCGTGGGAGTCTTCCCCGTCGATGATTTCTTCGCCCTCCACACCGGCGTCGCGTCGGGCATGGCTGTCGCGTTCGGCGTGCTCGTCCTGCGCCTGCGGGCGTGGATCCCCGGAATGCCGCGGCCATTCGTGCTGCTCGGGCTGGTGTTCGTCGCAACGATCGTCGTGCTCGCAGTGTTCTTCGCCATCGGGTACTACACGCTCACGGCGGTCGAATTGGTCGCCGGAATGCTCGTCTTCACCTGGATCGTGCTCTTCATCCGCAACGCGGCGGCTCTCGCTCAGGATGCCGTGCGCCTCCCGGAGGCCGCCGAATGACGGCGCCCCCGACGGCCGGGGGCCCCAAGGTGAACCGTCGGCGCGGCGAGACCCCCGCCACGCAACGCTGGAACGCGGTGATGTACTGGCCGCTCACCGTGGCCGCGCTGCTCTTCCTGATCACCTATACGTTCCATGTGATCGCAGACTTCCACGGCACCGAAGCGGTCGTGGCCCATACGCTCATCGCGCTGACCTGGGTGGTCTTCATCGTCGACTACCTCGTGCGCCTCGCGCTGTCGAACCCGCGGGGTGAGTGGTTTCGCACGCACCTCGCAGCGCTCGGGATCACGATCGTGCCGCCCCTGAGGCCCGTCGTGCTGCTCGATGCGTTCACCCGAATCGCGGAGTTCCGACGCACCGCCGGTTCGGGGCTGCGTGCGCGCCTGCTCATCTACGGCATCGGCAGCACCCTGCTTCTGATCTGGTACATCTCGCTGGTCGTGCTCCAGGCAGAGCGCCACGCTCCGGGCGCCACGATCGTCAGCTTCGGGGATGCGGTCTGGTGGGCGTTCTGCACCGTCACCACCGTCGGGTACGGCGACTATGTGCCGGTGACGTTGCAGGGCCGCATCGCCGCGGTGGTGCTCATGGCGGGGGGCGTCGTCCTGGTCGGCCTCATCGTCGCCACCATCTCGTCAGCCGTCGTCGAACGTGTCTCGAACGCGTCGACACCGCAGCGTCCTCCTCATCGCCGGCGCCGCCGACGTCACCCGACTGAAGCGGGGGGCAGGCCCGAGCACGACCACCCCGAGCACGACAGAGCAGACCATGAACTCGATCACCACACAGGTGATGAAACCGACGACCCCGAAGACCCTTCGCGCCCGTGACCTCCTCGACCCCAGGAACGCCCTCGCTGCGACTGCTCGTCGGGCTCGCGGCATCCGTCGTCGTGCTCGCCGGGCTCTTCTTCGCACGTGATCTCGTCGGCCCGCTCGCGCTCGCCGCGGTCATCGTGATCATCTGCCATCCGCTGCGACACCCGCTCGAACGCCGCGGCTGGCCCAGCTGGGCGGCGACCACCGCGGTGATCACACTGGCCTACGTGATCCTCGCCGTCCTGGTCGGTCTCCTCTGGTTCGCGGGCACCCGCTTCAGCGCGCTCGTCGTCGACTTCGCGTCTGACCTTCGTTCATCGGCTGACAAGACGGTGGCGTGGCTGCGCGACCTCGGTCTCGACGCCGCCGCCGCCGATGCCGCGGCATCGTTGCTCGAGCCCTCGTCGATCCTCGGGTTCGCAGCATCCCTCACCGGTACTGCACTCGGTGTGCTGACGGCGTTCTTCTTCGTGCTCGCTTACGTCATCTTCATGGCTGCGGATGCCGCACGCTACGCGCGCACACCCGCCGCGTTCGGCCACACCCTGCCGCGGTTCCAGGCCTTCCACAGCGGTGTGCGGCGCTACTACGTCGTCAACGCCACATTCGGTGCGATCGTCGCGGTGGTCGACGGACTCGCGCTGTGGGCGCTGGGAATTCCCGCCCCGGTCGTCTGGGCGATCCTCGCGTTCGTCACCAACTTCGTTCCCAACATCGGGTTCGTGCTGGGCGTGATCCCGCCGGCGGTCCTCGCTCTCGTGGTCGGAGGATGGCCACTTTTGCTCGCGGTCGTCGCGATCTACTGCGTCGTCAACGTCACCCTGCAGGTGCTGATCCAGCCCAAGTTCGTCAGCGACGCCGTCAATCTGAGCCTCACTTTGAGCTTCTTCTCGGTGATCTTCTGGACCTTCATCATCGGGCCGCTGGGCGCGATCCTGTCGATTCCGCTGACGCTCCTCGTGCGCTCGCTGGTGCTCGAAGGAGACCCGGGCACGCGACGGTTGCGCTGGCTCTCCGGAGACGACGACGCCGCGCCATAGCGACGCGACGGGGGTACCCTGAACCGTGCTCGTCAGACTGCTCGTCCGCTACCTCGCTCCCTACCGGTGGTTGCTCGCGGCGCTCCTAGTCTTCCAGTTCGCCTCCGCGATCGCCGCACTCTACTTGCCTCGACTCAATGCGGACATCATCGACAACGGCCTGGCCCGCGGCGACACGGCCTACATCTGGTCGACCGGTGCGCTCATGCTCACGATCTCGTTCGGACAGATTTCGGCATCGATCGTCGCGACGTACTTCGCCGCCCGCGCGGCGATGAGTCTCGGCCGCGACCTGCGGCGCGACATCTTCGACAAGGTGAGCGGCTTCTCAGAGCGGGAGGTGTCGACATTCGGCGCCGGGTCGCTCATCACCCGCAACACCAACGATGTCCAGCAGGTCCAGATGCTCACGATGATGGCGTCGACCATGATGGTGACCGCGCCGCTGTTGGCGATCGGCGGAATCGTGATGGCGTTGCAGCAGGACGTCGGTCTGAGCTGGTTGATCGGTGTCGCCGTTCCCCTCCTGCTGTTCATCGTCGGCCTCGTGATCAGCCGGATGGTGCCGCTCTTCCGCACCTTCCAAGCCAAACTCGACGCGATCAACCGAATCATGCGTGAGCAACTCACCGGGGTGCGCGTCGTGCGCGCGTTCGTGCGCGAAGACATCGAAGAGAAGCGTTTCGCCGTCGCCAACACCGACATCATGGTGGTCGGGCGCAAGGTCGGCTCGCTCTTCGTTCTGCTCTTTCCGATCGCGATGCTCGTGCTCAACGTCACCGTCGTGGGCGTGATCTGGTTCGGAGGAATCCAGGTCGACGCGGGTGAGGTCGAGATCGGCACCCTCTTCGCCTTCATGCAATACGTCGGTCAGATCCTCATGGGGGTCCTGATGGCGAGCTTCATGACGATCATGATCCCGCGCGCCGCCGTCTCCGCGGACCGCATCGGCGAGGTCCTCGCGAGCGAGTCGACGCTCACCCGGCCCGCCGATCCCGTGCGCACCTTCGACGAGCCGGGAACGGTGCGCTTCGATGACGTCGGGTTCAGCTTCCCCGGCGCCGAGGAGCCGGTGCTGCGCGGCATCCGCTTCGACGCCGCCCGCGGCGAGACGGTCGCGATCGTCGGATCCACCGGCGCCGGCAAGACCACGCTGATCTCGCTCATCCCACGACTGTTCGACGTCACGTCGGGGGCAGTGAAGGTCGGCGGCGTGGACGTGCGTGATGCCGACCTCGATGAACTGTGGAAGACGATCGGTCTCGTGCCACAGCGACCGTTCCTGTTCAGCGGAACCGTTGCGTCCAATCTGCGGTTCGGGCGGGAGGACGCGACCGATGACGAACTCTGGCACGCGCTCGAGATCGCCCAGGGACGCGACTTCGTCGAAGAGATGGAGGGCGGCCTTGAGGCGCGCATCGCGCAGGGTGGCACGAACGTCTCGGGCGGCCAGCGGCAGAGGCTCTCGATCGCACGGGCGATCGTGCACCGCCCCGACATCCTGGTGTTCGATGACTCGTTCTCGGCACTCGACCTCTCGACCGATGCGCGTCTGCGTCAAGCGCTCTGGCGCGAACTGCCCGAGGTGACGAAGATCGTCGTCGCGCAGCGCATCTCGACGATCACCGACGCGGACCGCATCATCGTCCTCGAAGACGGGCGGATGGTCGGTCGTGGCACCCACACCGAGCTGCTGGCGTCGAACGAGACGTATCGCGAGATCGCCGAGTCGCAGCTGGGGGTGGACGCGTGAGCACCCCCGACATGCAGACCGAAGAAGAACGGTTCGAAGAAGAAGCCGCCGAGCAGGCACGGCAGAGCGCGGGCGAGCGCGGGTCGGTCGCGCCCGGCAAGCCGGCGAATTTCGGCAAGAGCTTCGCGCGCCTGGTCGGGTTGCTCAGGCCCCACGCGGTGGCGTTCGTGTTCGTGTCGATCCTCGGCGCGATCGGAGTCGTCCTCGCGGTGATCGCCCCCCGCATCTTGGGTGAGGCGACGAACGTCATCTTCGAAGGCGTCGTCTCCTCGGCGCTCGGAGACCAGTTCCCGGTCGGTACCTCCCAAGCAGACGTGGTCGCCGCGCTCGAGGGGGCAGGTCAGACCGACCTGGCGAACATGGTGCGCGCGATGTCCGACTTCGCCGTGGGTGCGGGTGTCGACTTCGACCGCCTGCGACTCGTGATCGTCGGCGTTCTGGCGATCTATGTCGGCTCGTCGTTGCTGAACTGGGTGCAGGGCTATGTCATCAACGTGATCATGGTGCGCACCATGTGGCGTCTGCGCGAGTCGGTCGAGCAGAAGATCAATCGACTGCCGCTGTCGTATTTCGATCGCGTGCAGCGAGGCGAGCTGATCTCGCGCGTCACGAACGACATCGACAACATCACCCAGACGATGCAGCAGTCCCTTTCCAGCGTGGTCACCTCGGTGCTCACGGTGGTCGGGGTGCTCATCATGATGTTCTCGATCTCGTGGCAACTGGCACTCGTGGCGCTGGTCTCGCTGCCGCTCATGGCGATCATCTTCGGCATCATCGGCCCCAAATCGCAGAAGGCCTTCGGTGTTCAGTGGCGCAAGGTCGGCGTGCTCAACGCCCGCGTCGAAGAATCGTTCTCGGGCCACGCGCTCGTGAAGGTGTTCGGTCGTGAGCGGGACGCGCGGGAGAAGTTCGACGTCGAGAATGAGGAACTCTTCCGGGCGAGCTTCGTGGCCCAGTTCCTGTCGGGGATCATCATGCCCGGCATGATGTTCGTCGGAAACCTCGCCTACGTCGGTATCGCCGTCCTCGGAGCCGTCATGGTCGCCGGTGGGCAGCTGCGTCTCGGCGACGTGCAGGCCTTCATCCAGTACTCGCAGCAGTTCACCCAGCCGTTGTCGCAACTCGGGGGAATGGCCGCCGTCATCCAGTCGGGAACCGCGTCGGCCGAGCGCGTGTTCGATCTGCTGGATGCCGAAGAGCAGACTTCCGACGCCGTCGACGCACCCGCGCCGGCCGATGGTGACGGGGTGATCGAGTTCCGCCACGTGCAGTTCGCGTATTCGCCCGACAAGCCGCTCATCACCGACCTGTCGTTCCGCGTCGAACCGGGGCAGACGGTTGCGATCGTCGGACCGACCGGAGCCGGAAAGACGACTCTCGTCAACCTGATCATGCGGTTCTACGAGCTCGACGGCGGTGAGATTCTGCTCGACGGGCAGAGCATCGCTGATCTCCGCCGCGAGGACGTGCGCGCGCGTACCGGAATGGTGCTGCAGGATCCGTGGCTGTTCGCCGGAACGATCCGCGAGAACATCCGCTACGGCCGTGAGACGGCCACCGACGACGAGATCGTCGACGCCGCCGTGGCCACGCGCGTCGACCGGTTCGTGCACTCGCTGCCCGACGGGTACGACACCGTGCTCGACGAAGATGCGTCGAACGTCTCGGCCGGCGAGAAGCAGCTCATCACGATCGCCCGGGCATTCGTCGCCCAGCCGTCGGTGCTGATCCTCGACGAGGCCACATCGTCGGTGGACACCCGCACCGAGCTTCTCCTGCAGCAGGCGATGGCGGCGTTGCGTGAGGGGCGGACCTCGTTCGTGATCGCGCATCGATTGTCGACGATCCGGGATGCCGATCTCATCCTCGTCATGGAGCACGGCGACATCGTCGAACAGGGCACGCACGATGAGCTCATCGCCACCCAAGGTGCGTACTGGCGTCTCTACCAGTCGCAGTTCGAGCAGGCGGCGCGCGACGTCGACGAGGAAGAAGCGATCCACGAGGGGCCGGTGACAGGGACGATCACCGTCGTGTCCGATCACTCGTCCGAGTGAGCCGCGGCCTCGAGCGGGGTGCCGTGTTTCTCGGCGCTCGTAGGATTGCCGCGTGAAGGGTGCGTGGCAGTCGATACGGAAGCGAGCCGTCCTCATCGCGCTCGTCGCCGCCGGCATCGCCCTCCTGCCCGTCGCTGCGACGCTCGGAGCGACCGTCTATGGGATCGGGGTCCCAGCCTCCCTCCTGATCGCGATGCTGCAGGCCTTCGCGGTCGCCGCGGTCGTCATCCGACCGTGGGTCGCGGTGGTCACGATGATGCTCGGTGTCGTCGGTACAACCCTGTTGGTCGCGCCCACCGCAACCGCCCCGTGGCCGGTACCCGTGGCCACCATGCTCGCGGTGGCGATCACTCTCGCCGGCCTCGCCGTCGTGAAGCGGTGGACCTTCACCGCGACCGTGTGGGCAGTCGTCGTGGGGTGGACGCTCGGGGTGACGGCGCTGCGCCCGTCGCACCCGGCCGTTCCCGGTGCTGTCGCCGCCGACCTCATCGTGTTCGCGGGTGTCGCGTTGCTCTCGCTCGTCGTGGGCGTCGCCGTGGGCCGGTGGTCCGATACCCGCCGTCAGCTTGACGATCAACGTTCCGCCACGGCGCGTGAGGTCGAGCGTCGAGAGCTCGTCGAAGAGCGCGCGCGCATCGCGCGTGAACTGCACGACGTCGTCGCCCACGGCATGTCCGCGATCCAGGTGCAGGCAGCCAGTGCGCGCTATCGTCTGCCGGATCTGACCGAGGATGCGGCGCGCGAGTTCGACGACGTCGCGCACCGCGCGCGGACCGCCATGACGGACATGCGACACATCCTCGATGCGCTCCGATCCGATGAAGCGGACCGCGCGCCGCAACCCGGTGTCGCCGACCTGCCCGCGCTGCTGGCGAGCCCCGCACACGGAGGCGAGCTCGTGGTCGACGACCAATGGCGCGACGATCCGCCGCGCGATCCCCTGGTGGGTTTGACGGTCTACCGCGTCGTACAGGAGTCGCTCAGCAATGTCGCCCGGCATGCCCGGGGAGCGGCGGTGACGATCACGCTCAGTCGAGAGGCGCCCGATATCGTCGTGACCGTGCGCAATGCTCCACCGCCGGCCGGCGTGCGTGCCGGAGACGGCGGGGGACACGGCTTGCGCGGGATGCGCGAACGGGCCGCCCTCGTCGGCGGCGCACTGCGCGCGGCCCCCACGGACGATGGCGGATTCATCGTCGAGGCGCGACTGCCGGAAAGGACGGAGGGACGATGACGGGCATCTCGGTCCTCGTCGTCGACGACCAGGCGATGGTGCGGGCGGGGTTCGCGGCGATTCTGGACGCGCAACCCGATATGACCGTCGTCGGGCAGGCGGCGAACGGTGACGAGGCGGTGGTCGCCTCTCGGCGGTTGCATCCCGATGTGATCGTGATGGATGTGCGGATGCCGGTGCGCAACGGCATCGAAGCCACGCGCGAGATCCTGTCCGCCGACGCAGCCGAGCGTCCGCTCCCTCGTGTTCTGATCCTCACGACCTTCGACGCAGACGAGTACGTCCACGAAGCGCTCGCCGCCGGAGCGAGCGGTTTCCTCCTGAAAGACGCATCGCCCGACGACCTGGCGACCGCGGTGCGGGTCATCGCCGAGGGTGACGCCCTCTTGGCGCCGCGCATCACACGGCGTCTCCTCGAACGGTTCTCCGCCCAGCGGCACCCGGTGAACCGTCATGCGCTTCGGCTCGCGGGTCTGACAGATCGAGAGCGCGAAGTGCTCGTCCTCGTCGGAAGCGGCAAGTCCAACGCCGAGATCGCCGAGATGCTCTTCATCGCTGAGCAGACGGTGAAGACGCACGTCAGTCGCATCTTCACCAAGCTCGACCTGCGTGACCGTGTACACGCGGTGATCTTCGCGTACGACGCCGGCGTGGTCACCCCCGGCGACTGACCCCCTACCCGGGTAGGGGGTCGGAATGGCTCGGGCGGGGGACGCGCGCGGGCGAACCGTCGACGGACTCTGATCTCTGCGACGCACCTCGCGTTGCGGAAAGGTCCCCATGACGCTCGTCGCACCTCGTCCGCGCACCGCAGACCGCCCGCGTTCCGAGACGCGGAGAGACGGTGCCGTCGACCTCGCCCGTGCCGCGTCGCTGATCGTGGTCGTCCTCCTGCACGCGATGATGGTCGGGGTCTCGATGGTCGACGGGATGCCGGTCTTCGAGAACGCGATGCAGTCCTGGGAAGGGTTCCCTGCCGCGACCTGGGTCGTGCAGGTCATGCCCCTGTTCTTCGTCCTCGGCGGCTACTCGTCGTACATGGATTGGACACGCCGACACGCGTCGGGTCAGGGATACACGCGATACGTGCGTACGCGCGTCGGCCGTTTGATCGCACCCGCCATCGGCGCGCTGGCGGCGACGGCGATCCTGCTCGCCGGCTTGACGATCGCAGGAGTTCCCGCAGGTGTCGTCTCAGAAGCGGGCTTCCGCCTCAGTCAGCCGCTGTGGTTCCTCGGGGTGTATCTGCTCTGCACGATCCTCGTACCCGTTGCCGTCGCGGCCCATGTGCGTCGCCCGTTCCTCGCCATCGGCGTTCTCGCCGCGGGCGTTGTCACCGTGGACGTCCTCCGTGTCGCGACCGGTGTCGACGGGCTCGGATTCGTCAACCTGCTGTTCGTCTGGGTGCTGCTCCAGCAGGTCGGCTTCTTCATGGCCGAAGGGTTTCTCGGCCGGCTGTCGCCCCGACCGGCCCTGGTGTTCGGGGCGATGTCGTTCATTCTTCTCGGTGTGACCGTGGCGCTCGGGATGTACACCGGTGATCTGTTCGAGGCGCTCAACCCTCCGACGGGTGCCCTCGTGATTCTCGGGGTCGCACAGGCGTCCATCTTCCAGGCGATGCGCGCTCCCCTCAGGGCGCTCAGTGAGAACGCCGCCGTCGCTGCCGCTGCGCGCTGGATCGGCGCACGGTCCATGACGATCTACGCCTGGCACATGCTCGTACTGATCGGGCTCGCGGGCGTATCGCTGGTGATTCCCGCTGCGCTCCCCGACGTGTTGTCGGCCGATTGGTGGTCGACGCGGCCCGCGTGGCTGATCGTGAGCCTTGTCGCGGTGGGCGTCGTCGCGGCCGTGGCGGGACGCGCGGAGGCGACGAAGAGTGCGTCCACGTCGACGAGCCGCGGCGGCATCGCGACGACGGTCGTCATCGCCGCGACAGCCGCGGCCGGCATCGTGGTGATTCTGGTCGGTGGCGGTTCGTTGGCGGCGTGGGTGGTCGGACTCACGCTCGGACGGGTCGCACTCGGCGCGGTCAGCCCAGAAGCTTCGCCTTCGCAGCGGCGAACTCTGCGTCGTTGAGCACGCCGGCCTGTTGGAGGGCGGCGAGCTTCTGCAGCTCGGCGACGATGTCGACGCCACCGGCGGCCGGTGCTGCCGGTGCTGCCGGTGCTGCCGGTGCTGCCGCGACGGGCGGTGGAGCGTACTGCGCGGCAGCAGCCTGAGCGGCGGCGTCGATCTGCGCCTGCTGCTGCGCTGCCTGGTACTGCTCCTGCTCGTATTGAGCCTGCGCCTTCTTGCGCTGGTTGTTGCCGACGGCACCCGAGACGGCGCTGGCCGTTCCGGCGACGACGGCGGTGCGTGCGGCGAGACCGATGAGGCCGGGACGGCCCACTCTGCGGATCATGTGTGTTCTCTCCTCTGTGATCAGGACTCGTCGACGAGGTCCAGGACGGCGTTGACGATCGGAGCGGGGATGCGCTCGACACTCAAGACGGTGGCGCCCGATGTGGAGACGCTCTCGGCCAAGCGGCGTGCGTAGGTGAGCTCGAGTGCCACGATGGCGGCGGATGCTCCGGGCGGAACGAGCTCGGCGAGTTCGGCGATGTCCTCCTCGCCGGCGACGCCGACCTCGTGGAGGTCAAGCGGGAAATCCGCGTCCTCGACCTCGACGATCGAGACGTCGCCGTTGTCGTCTTTCGAGATGACGACGAAGTCGAGCAGGCGCATCAAGCCGCCCTCGAGCAGCTCACCGAGCGCGTCGAGCATGCGCGGGTCGGGGCCGTCGCCGTCGAACCCGACGAGATACAGCTCGACGGGTCCGTAGCGGAAGTCGGTCATGGGGTGTCCTTTCCTCGGGGGATGGGTGGTCACGTACGCGGCGGGTCAGAACCCACCGATGCCCTTGCCGATGAGCATGACGCCGATGACCAGGAGCAGTACCGCCATGATGACCGCGTTTTCGCGTGACAGCCAGAGCCGCAGTCGATCCAGTGGCTCGCGCAGCCGGTCAGCCGCGAACAGGTAGGCGACGACCGGGACGAGAACGGTCGACGCCGCGATGATCGTGTAAACGGCGATCACGACGATGAGTGGGCCTGTCGCCAACGTCGCCGCGCCGATATCGACACCTGCGGAGGCGCCCAGCAGCAGATTCTTCGGATTGACACCCGACAGCAGAAAACCGAGCCCCAGTGCGCCGGGGAAGGTGATGGTGTCGATCGCCCGCATCCATTTCGGAAGCTCCGGCACGCCGTCGCCGCGTGGTCGTCCGCGCCAGCGGCGCACCGCGAGGATCACGAGGGCGAGCCCTGCGACCAGATGGATGATCGCTCGGATCGGCGTTGCCGCATCCGAGGTGGCGTCCGGAAGGACGGCCGAGATCAGGGTGAAGATCGTGACGGCGATCACGATGCCGAGTACCCAGCCCAGGAGAAACCCGACGCCCGTGACGCGCGCCTTCGGTGACAGCAACATCAGGATGGCGGCGATGATCGGGATCGGGCTGATCGCGACGCCGAGGGCGAGGGGCAGGATGTCTCCGATGACGGATTCCACGGGGGTGAGCTCCTCGGATCGGGTCGACGCGGAAACGGCCGAACGACGAAGGGGTGATTCTGAGGCTAGCGCTCTCGCACTCTTCGGTGGGCGGCGATTCCTCCCAGAACGGATGCCGCGTGCGAAGAGCGACCGCGTGTGACATCGAGGGCGGATGCCGGGAACGTCGCTTTCGGTGTGGCGTTTACGGGTCCAGGCGCAGCACGTCGGGCCCCTCGCCCACCGCGACGTCGTCGACGAGGCGCAGCGAACGGGCGAGGTCGTCGACCGACCCGATCACCGTGCCGAACCGCTCGCGATCGGCGCACACCGCGGTGACGGTCACGAAGGCCGAGCCCGTATCCCACGTATAGGTCGCGAAGGGGGTTCTAGGCTCAGGTGGAAGTGGCATCGCCAGCTTCTCGCCCACCCCGAGGTAGGTGCCGCGGAACGTCTCGGTGTCGTCGTATTCCATCGGCATCATGGCGCGTGCCGCGCGCAGTTGCGCCGTCGCCTCCTGCACCTGCGCCATCACGACGACGAGCTCCGGGTCGGCCTTCCACACCCACACCAGCACGCGTCCGTCGGCGCGGCGCATGAGAAACGGGGCTGCTTGGCTCATGGCCCACGCGGCCACACCACTGCCGCCCCGTGTCTCGGCGCCCATAGCCCGGTTCGCCTGGCCGAGTAGCATCCGGATCGCCGCCTTGCGGTGGCGACGTCCGCGCCATCTGAGTGACCCGGTGACCGGTACCCAGAGCGTCTCGTCGGCGTCGGCGTGCAGTCGCGGCATGCGTCCAGCGTATGCCGCCGTTTCCTCAGGGCGTGCGTGAGGCGCTCAGGTACAGTGGACGGGGCGCTCGAACAGTCCGGTCGCGCGCCCTTCCGCCGCACAGACAGGCCGCTCTTCGTGACCGATTCCGCGACGCCCGACGACACCGCCGACGCCGTGACCTCTCGGCCGCTCACCATCCTCATGGGCGCCGACACCTTCCTGCCCCATGTCAACGGCGCCGCGCGCTTCGCAGAACGGCTCGCTGCGGGCCTGGTCGCCCGCGGGCACAATGTGCAGGTCATGGCGCCGAGCGCCGGGCACCGCAACCACGGTGTCTTCGTCGAGGAGATCGAGGGTGAACAGGTCACGATGCGCCGGTTGCCGTCGTGGCGCTGGCCTCCCCACGACTGGTTGACGTTCGTGTTGCCGTGGCTGTCGAAGCACTACGCACGGCGCGCCCTCGACGAGGTCAAGCCCGACATCGTCCACATCCAGTCGCACATCGTGATCGGCCGCGGGCTCGCCCGCGAAGCGCGCAAGCGCGGAATCCCGGTCGTCGCGACCAACCACGTGATGGCCGAGAATGTGCTCGACTTCACGACCCTGCCGCCGCTGCTGGACCGCATCTTCGTCAGGCTGGCGTGGAACGACGCGAAGAAGACGTTCGATCTGACGCGCGCGGTGACGACGCCGACGCGCAAGGCCGCGGACTTCCTCGAGAACACGATCGACATCGAGGGTGTCGTCCCGGTCAGCTGCGGAATCGATGCCTCGAACTACACCGCCGACCTCACGCCGCGCGACAAGAACCGTCTTGCGTTCGTCGGGCGTCTGACGACCGAGAAGCAGATCGATGTCGTCCTGCGCGCGCTGACCAAGCTCGACCCGGCGCTGGAGGTGACCCTCGACATCGTCGGCACCGGTGACCAGCGCCGCAATCTCGAGGAGCTCACGACTCGCCTCGGGCTCTCCGACCGCGTGACGTTCCACGGACGCACGACCGACGCCGAGCTGCGGGCCGTTCTCACGCGGGCGAGTGCGTTCGTCATCGCGTCGATCGCCGAGTTGCAGTCCATCGCCACGATGGAGGCCATGGCGTCCGGACTGCCGATCGTGGCGGCCGACGCCGTCGCGTTGCCTCACCTCGTCCACGACGGCGAGAACGGGTACCTCTTCCGCCCAGGCGACGTCGATGACCTGGCCGCGAAGATCACGATGGTGCTCACGCAGTCGCCGGACGAGCGTCGGCGGATGCAGGAAGCCTCGCTCGAGGGCGTGAAGATCCACGACATGCGGCGCACGCTCGACACGTTCGAGGCGCTGTACCGCGACGAACCCCTGCCGGAGTAACCGCCGTGCACGTCGTGATGTTCGGCGATCAGCACCTCGAGACACTCGGTGGCGCGCAGGTATCGATGCGGCTGCAGCGGCGGTTCCTCGAGCGCGCCGGGCACACGGTGACCGTGGTCGCACCGGCCATGCATGGTCCGCGCGCGCGTGCGACGCCGTTCGACGCGGCCTATGTTGATCTGCCGTCCGTTCCGATCACGCCAGACCGCGAGTACTCGATGACGTGGCCCGGCCAGGCGGCGGATCGACGGGTGGATGCCGCGCTCGTCGGTCGTGCACCGGTCGACGTCGTCCACGTGCAGGCCGATTTCTGGGGTGCGTTCATCGGGCATCGATTCGCGCACCGTCATGGATTGCCCGTCGTCCATACGATGCACAACCGCGTGGACGTGGGCATCGAGGCGACGGTGCCCGCGCCTTCACTGGTGCTGGCGGCCTTGGGGGCGTGGCAGCGCCACGCGCTCGGACTGGACTCCCGCAGTCGCGACGGGTGGGACTTCTTGCGCGGCTTCGCGAAGCGATCGGATGCGGTGACCGCTCCGTCGACGCACTTCGCCCACCGGCTCGAGCAGCACGGCGTCGTGCCCCGTGGAGGGGAGGGTGTCGACGTGGTGTGGAACGGCATCGACGACCTGCTCCTTGACGAGGTGCTCGCGGCGGCGCCTGCTGATCGCGCGCCCGGACCGCCGCGCCTGGTCTGGCTCGGGCGGATGAGTCCCGAGAAGCGACTCTTGCCGTTCCTCGAGGCGGTGGTCGCGTCGGGTGCGCGCGTCGACGTCGAGGTGATCGGCGGTGGCACCGAACTCGGGGCGGCGCGGAGGATCGTCGACGCCGGTGAGAGCGAGGGTGCCGGCGCATCCGTCACCTTCTCCGGGCGGCTGCCGTATGCCCAGACGCTCGCGCGTATCGCGGCGGCCGACGCGGTGGTACAGACGTCGATCGGTTTCGAAACCCAAGGGATGACGATCTTCGAGGCGGCATCGCTCGGGACCCCGTCGATCGTGAGCGATCCCGACCTGGCGCGCGAGCTCGGTTCGGGCTTCTGGGCGGTGGGCGGTGCCGTCGACACCGCGGCGGCGGAGGCGGACGCGTCGGTCGCCGCGCTCGCCGAGGCGATCCGAGTCGCCGCCGCCGACATCGCCGGTGGTCGCGCGGTCACGCCGGATCCGATGGTGCGTGAGCGTTTCCGCCAATCCTCGCGAACGGCGGCGATGGTCGAGGTCTACGACCGGGTGCGCGGGGGTCAGCCGGCGAAGACCTCGAACGCGAGTGGGTAGGCGAGCCTGATCAGGACGCCGGACAGCAGTGCGATCGCGATTCCGACGCCGATTCCCGCGGCGCTTCGTGCAGACTCGCGCCGGGTGAGCCCGAGGATGCCCAGGGCGAGTCCGGCGAGCCCGAGCACCGAGGTCATGACCGAGTCGCCGATGCTGACGGCCGATGTCAGCGCCGGGTCGTCGAGGGCGGCGGCCAGCAGGAAGACGAAGACAAGCTGCCAGACGATCGCCGCGACGCCGAAGGCGACCGAGAGGATGCCTGGGACGTTGTTCGACGGTGGGGCGGAGGAAGCAACGAGCGACGACGACGCGACGTCGGGGGCGGCCGGCGCGGGGACCGGGGCATGCACGTCGCCCGAGTGACGGTCGAAGGGGGGTGTCGACATCGCGAGCCTCTCGGTGGGTGCGGCTTGAGTATACGGACGCCGCACAGCTCGTGGTCGTCGGATCAGGGAAGACGTCTCGGATCGGTCGGAATGCGTCGATATCCGTCGTTGCCGAGTGCACGGAAGGTGGAGACGATGGCGACGACGGCGAGGCCGAAGATGGTGATGAGGAGTGCCATGGCAGAAAAGCTATGCTTGCGCGATTTCCGCCACGAGTGGCAGAATAGCCGCTGCTCGTAGGATTTCTGCCACCCGTGGAGGTTCCCGTGAAAACCGTCGCCGTGATCGTCCAGCACGGCTTCGCGCCGTTCGAGTTCGGCTTGGCCTGCGAGGCGTTCGGCCTCGATCGCGAAGCCGACGGCATCGCGAACTTCGACTTCCGGATCGTCACCCCCGAACCGGGAGCGATCCGCAGCAACATCGGGTTCTCGATCAACGTCGACGATGACCTCACCTTCGCCGAGACGGCGGACCTCGTCGTCGTCACTCCGATCCCGCGCTCGGATTGGCAGCGCGCCGACGAACGCGTGTCCGCGGTCATCCGCAACGCCGTCGCGCGCGACGCATGGGTGCTGAGCGTCTGCAGTGGATCTTTCGCGGTCGCCGCGTCCGGGGTGCTCGACGGACGCCGCGCGACGACACACTGGATGTACGCCGATACCATGGCGGCGCTCTACCCCGCCGTGCATGTGGATCCTGACGTGCTCTATGTGCAGGACGGTCGCATCATCACCAGCGCGGGGACCGCTGCGGGTCTCGACGCGTGTCTGCACCTGCTGAGACAGGAGCTGGGGGCTGAGGCGACGAATCGGATCGCCCGGCGCATGGTCGTTCCCCCGCAGCGCGACGGCGGGCAGGCGCAATTCATCGAGTCGCCGCTGCCGCGCGTGTCGTCGCTGTCACTTGCGCCCGTCGCCGATTGGATGCTCGAGAACCTCCGGCGAGATCTCACCGTCAACCAGCTCGCCGCCCGCGCCCATATGTCGCCGCGGACCTTCGCCCGCCGCTTCAAGGCCGACTACGGTGCCACGCCGGCGGCGTGGATCACCCGTCAGCGGATCATCCACGCGCAGCGGATGCTCGAGCAGACAGACCACGCACTCGACCGCATCGCCGACGAGTGCGGGTTCGGCTCAGCCGCGGTGCTGCGGCAGAACTTCGCCCGCGTGCTCGCAACGACGCCTACGGCGTATCGGG
The DNA here is from genome assembly GCF_042677105.1 of Microbacterium koreense. NCBI lineage: Bacteria > Bacillati > Actinomycetota > Actinomycetes > Micrococcales > Microbacteriaceae > Microbacterium > Microbacterium koreense. The sequence goes on along the minus strand of NZ_JBHTIM010000001.1, from coordinate 422,857 downwards.
CACGTTTCGCCTGCACGCCCGAATCCGTTCGCGCGGCGCGGGCCGCGGCATCCGTGCTCGAACCGGTCGCCTGACGCGGTCGGCGCTAGCTGGTCCAGGCGTGGCGACGCGTCGCGCGCAGCTGCTGGCGGTCTTCGGGCGGAAGTGCACGGCGGGCGCGTTCGAACGCCTCGTCGGCCGCTCGGCGCAAGGTCGCAGCGTTGGGCGGCGCCGCCTTCGCGAGCGAGGCGAGCATCTTCTGAATCCGGATGCCCACCTCCAGCGACGACGCGCCGTCGCGCGCGATCGGGCGGAAGCCGTCTTCGAGAAGATCTGACAGTGAGACAGGCGTCACCCAGACGCGGGGGTACCGCAGTTCGCGGTCGGGTGTCTGGGCGAAGCTCGCGAGGAACACGCGGTGCATCGCGGAGAGGACGACGATGGCGGTTCCGGGGTCGTTCATCGCGGGCGAGAGTGCTCGACCGGCGATCTCGGACAGCGAGATCGCGCCGAGGCGGGGGTCCTGCTCGAAGGTGCGATGCGTGTCGATGGTGAAGGCGGAGGCGAGGGCTGAGATGGTCTCGTCGCCCGGTGAACCCGTGACGCGCGCGAGCGGGTGGTCGGGACGGGTGAGGGTTCCCGGCATAGACGCCACGAACACATCGACGCCCGCCCGCTCGGCGATCGACTGGATCGCGGGAACATCCACATGGGTGACATAGCCTGCGGTGCGCGCATGGACCGCCGTACGGGCACCGCGCGGGGCATCGGATGTCGCGCGGGCACCGAGGGTCGGGCGGCTCGCGTACGTCACGAGAGTCGTCTGTGCGGCATGCTCCACGCGGTCGATGATGTCGTCCATGCGACCGAAGCCCGACAGGTGCCCGATCCAGCTCAAGAGCGTGACGATGATGATGACGACGACGATGATCGTGCCGATGAACAGAAGAGTGCGCCCCTGGTCGTCGTAATACCCGGTGGACAGGGCGATGATCCCCACGAGCGAGTAGGTGAACCCGCCGATGAACGTCGATAGGACGTTCTGGGATGTCGAGTCCTGCACGAGCAGCTGTGTCGCGCGGGGTGTTGCGATCGATGCCGCCGACGAATAGGCGGTGACCATCGCGGTCAGCGAGAACGTCGTGACCGCCAGCATCGAGGTCGCGAGGATCTGCAGAATGCTGCCGACGGAGTCTTGACCGATGTCGATCGAGGGGGAGAACGGGATCCAGGGGGCGATGATGCCGCTCACGAGTGCCAGGGCGACGCCCATGAGGGTGAAGACGGCCGCCCGGAACCACACGCGTTGCGCGAGTCGTTTCAGGAAGATCCCGATGGTGTTCATCCGCGTGTCCACCCCCCCCGGTCCACGATAGCCGTGGCGTCACTCGGCCTTGACGAGCGTTGCCGGAGCGGCCGGGATCCGCTAAACTTGAGTCACATCGACTCAACTTTGAGTCTCGCAGATTTCAGGAGCACGCATGAACGCACAGCCCCAGCCGGGCCAGGAGGAGCAGCAGAGCGCCCTCGAGCAGTTCGGCATCAACCTCACCGACCGCGCACGTCAGGGAAAACTCGACCCCGTCATCGGACGCGACGGCGAGATCCGTCGGGTCAGTCAGGTGCTGACCCGACGTACCAAGAACAACCCCGTTCTGATCGGGGAACCCGGCGTCGGCAAGACCGCCGTCGTCGAAGGACTCGCGCAGCGCATCGTCGCCGGAGACGTCGCCGAAAGCCTCAAAGACAAAGAACTTATCAGCCTCGACATGTCGGCGCTGGTCGCCGGGGCGATGTACCGCGGACAGTTCGAAGAGCGACTCAAGAGCGTTCTGAAGGAGATCACCGAATCCGACGGACGTGTCATCACCTTCATCGACGAGCTGCATGTGCTCATGGGTGCCGGCGGTGGCGAAGGATCCGTCGCCGCATCCAACATGCTCAAGCCCATGCTCGCGCGCGGCGAGCTGCGCCTCATCGGCGCGACCACCCTCAACGAGTACCGCGAGTTCATCGAGAAAGATGCCGCGCTCGAGCGGCGCTTCCAGCAGGTCTATGTCGGTGAGCCCACCGTCGAGGACACGATCGCGATCCTCCGCGGTCTCAAGGAACGCTACGAAGCGCACCACAAGGTCGCCATCGCCGACGGCGCGCTGGTGGCCGCGGCATCCCTGTCGAATCGCTACATCCCGTCGCGCCAGCTTCCCGACAAGGCGATCGACCTCATCGATGAGGCCGCCTCCCGTCTGCGCATGGAGATCGACTCTGCGCCGCTGGTCATCGACGAGCTGCGTCGTCATGTCGATCGACTCAAGCTCGAAGAGATGGCCCTCAAGCGCGAGAAGGACGCCGCCTCGAAAGAACGCCTCGCGACGCTACGCGAAACGCTCGCCGACGAAGAGTCGCGCCTGCGCGACCTGCAGGCCCGCTGGGACCAGGAGCGCGCATCGCTCAACCTCGTCGGCGACCTCAAGACGCAGCTCGATGCCGCGCGCATCGAGGCCGAGCGTGCGCAGCGCGAAGGCAATCTCGAGCGCGCATCACGCCTGCTGTACGCCGAGATCCCGAATCTCGAGCGCAAGCTGATGGACGCCGAGAAAGCCGATGCCTCCGCCGAAGGCGAGGGGCGGATGGTCGGCGACCAGGTCACCGACGAAGACATCGCCAAGGTGATCGCCGCGTGGACGGGCATCCCCGTCGGGCGTCTGCTGCAGGGCGAGACCGAGAAGCTCCTTCACCTCGAAGCTGAATTGGGCAAGCGCCTGATCGGGCAGAAGGATGCCGTGAAGACCGTCTCGGATGCGGTGCGCCGCTCCCGCGCGGGCATCAGTGACCCGAACCGGCCCACGGGATCGTTCCTGTTCCTCGGCCCCACCGGGGTCGGCAAGACGGAGCTCGCCAAGGCGCTCGCCGAGTTCCTCTTCGACGACGAGCACGCCATGGTGCGCATCGACATGTCGGAGTACGGCGAGAAGCACTCCGTCTCACGCCTCGTCGGCGCCCCTCCCGGATACATCGGATACGAGCAGGGTGGCCAACTGACCGAAGCGGTGCGCCGCCGTCCCTACTCCGTCGTTCTCCTCGACGAGGTCGAGAAGGCGCATCCCGAAGTGTTCGACGTGCTGCTGCAGGTCATGGACGACGGTCGCTTGACCGACGGTCAGGGACGCACGGTGGACTTCAAGAACGTGATCCTGATCCTCACCTCGAACCTGGGGTCGCCCATCCTCATCGACCCCTCGCTGTCGACCGACCAGAAGCGCGAGCAGGTGATGACACTCGTGCGCCAGGCGTTCCGCCCCGAGTTCGTCAACCGGCTCGATGACACCGTGGTGTTCCACGCGCTCACCGAGGACGACCTCGCCCAGATCGTGGAACTGTCGGTCGATGCGCTTCAGCGCCGACTCAAGGACCGCCGACTCACCCTCGCGGTGACCCCCGACGCCCGAGCGTGGCTCGCAGAGCGCGGGTACGACCCCCTGTTCGGGGCGCGACCGCTGCGCCGACTCATCCAGTCCGAGATTCAGGACCGCCTCGCGATGGCGCTGCTCGGCGGTGCCGTGCGCGACGGTGACGTGGTCCGAGTCGACGTCGCGCTCGACGGATCCGCCCTGGCGCTCGTCAGTGAGGGTCCCTCTCCGGTGGCCGGCGACAGCGGCGAGGACGACGACGAGGTGATCGTCGCGGAGGTCGTCGAGGACTGACCCCTCACCCTCCGCCTATCCGCTCCTCCCGCCCCCGCTCGTCGGCATCCCGGCCGAGAACCCGGCTTTGGGCGTGAGAATCCACCGCCGCGGCGGATTCCCACGACGATGACCGATTCTCGCGGGAGTGCGGGGTCGGGGGCGCGGGGGAGGGTAGCGGATGTTCGGCGGGCGGCGTGAGAGCATCGAGCGTGCCCACCGTACGCGCGCTGTGGGGGTCGACCCACCCCGGACCGACGCTCGTCGTGACCGCGCTCGGGCTCGGACTCGGCATAGCCGTCGGGCTCGAGCCATGGCGGCTCGCGCTGCTCGGTGCGGCGGTGTTCGCGGGCCAGGTCTCCATCGGCCTGTCCAACGATGCCTTCGATGCGGCGCGAGATCGTGCCGTGGGTCGGGTCGACAAGCCCATCGCGCGGGGCGACGTGCCGATCGGACTCGCGTGGTCCACCGCGTTCGCCGCGCTCCTCGTCGCGCTCGTCCTGTCGGCTCCTCTCGGCTGGCGGATGCTGGCTGCCCACGCGCTCTTCTTGGGACTCGCGTGGGCCTACAACGGAGGACTCAAGTCGACGGGTGCATCGATCGTGCCCTTCCTGGTGGGGTTCGGGGTGTTTCCCTCCCTCGCCCCGCTCGCGGCGGCCGACCCGGCGCCGGCGTCGGCGTGGGCGTCGATCGCGGGGGCATCCCTCGGCGCCGCCGTGCACCTCACCAACGTCCTGCCCGATCTCGACGACGATGCACGCACCGGCGTCAGCGGGCTGCCGCACCGCCTCGGCGTGCGCGCGTCGGCCGTGACGGCAGCCATCTCGGTGCTCGGCGGCGCGCTTGCGGTGCTTCTCGGACCCGTCGGCGGTGACATCGCGGGTGTGACCCTGCTGGCGTGGGTGTTCTTCGGTGCCGTCGCCGTCGTCGCGGTCGCGACCGTGGGGCTGGCGGTCGCCCGGCGACCTTCCCGAGTCCTGTTCCGCCTGGTCATGACCTCCGCGCTCCTGTTGGCGGCGCAGCTCGTGGCGTCCGGCTCCGACCTCACGGTCTGAGTCGCGCCCGGCGTGGGTGGGGATCTCACGGCCGCGTTCGTGCGGAGATCTGCGGTCGTTCGGAGCCTTCGGGTGGCATTTCTCCGCACGACGGCAAATCTCCGCGATGAGGCGAGACGGCGCGCGGATGCCGCGGGTACCGGGCGCGCATACGGATGCTGCGACGTAGCGGGGCTGATACCCGCTGGCGGATGCTGCGGGTGTCGACCCGCGGGAGATGCCGGGGCGAGCAGGGCTCACGCGCCGGAGTCGAACCCCATGGCATAGGCGCGGGCGAAGATTCCGCCCGTCGGTGGGAGGAGCATCGCGCGCACCACCCCCCGCCGCAGGGCGTCGGCGCCACCCGGCAGGGCGCGGCCGACCGTCGTGTTGGCGGAGGCCATGACCGCCGCGACACGAGCCGAGCGCACGCGTCGCGCTTCCCACCGCCGCAGAGCATCCTCGGGCGCCTCGCCGGTCTGCACCCACCGCGCGAGAAGCGGCGCGAGCGTGACGGCATCGAGCAGACCGAGGTTCATCCCCTGGCCGCCGATGGGACTCACCTCGTGCGCAGCGTCGCCGATCGTGAAGACACGTCCGCGGCGCAGTCGCGGTGCGATGGCCCGCCGGACGCCGAAGGCGGCGGCCTCGACGACTGCGTCGGCCGCAGCTGCATCGCCGCGCAGGATCATCGCTTCGCGTAATCGGCCCGCACGCGCGGAGGGTTCGTCGTCGCCGCCGCGCTCGTCCCAGGCGACGAAGCGTCGTCGGCCCTCGGGGAGCGGGAAGGATTCGAGCACTCCGGAAGGGTCGAGGTTCACCACGGCGACGGAGTCATCGGCGGTCGCGGCAGCGACATCCGTCATGAGATACCGATCGCGATACGTGTGCACCCGCACGGCATCCGGTCGGTACACGAGGCCGCGACCCCCTCCGCCCGTTGCGACCACGACGATGGTGGCGTCGCGTTCGGTGGGTCTTCCCCCGACGCCGGCGCGGACTCGAACGCGGGCACCGCGGGGATCGACGGCGGTCACGTGAGCACCGCGCAGCGGCGACGGGGCGGCGGCGGCCAGGGCGCGTTCGGTGGATTCCTGCGGCAAGGTCGCCACGAAGGGGAACCTGGTCGAGAGCTCTCCGAAGCGGACGATTCCGAGGGTCCGCCCGCGCGAGCGCGCCTCGCCGCGGGTGACGCGCACCGCGTCGGCGAGCAGCCGTTCGGTCGTGCCCGATGGTTCGAGGGCTGCGAGCACGGGCGCATGGATGCCGATCGCACGCGATCCGGCGCCGGCCGACGGACGGCGCTCGAGCACCTCCGTGTCGACGCCGCGACGATGCAACTCGCCCGCGAGAAGCATCCCGACAGGGCCCGCGCCCACGACGATGACGTCAGGCACGGCCGGCCCCGACGGCGAGCACCCGGAAGCGTCCCGGCTCCTGTACGGTCCATTCGCCGCTGCCGAGTGCGTGCTGCAACTCGGGTGCCGTGAAGCTGCGGCGGATCGATCGCAGGCCGTCCGTCCGCAGGAACGTGCCGGGCGCGAGCGGCGAGATACCGACCGCGTACAGCGCGTACGCGGTCCGGCTGCGCGCGATGTCGGAGTGCAGCACCGGTCCGGACGAGAGCACGAGTGAGTCGACGGCAAAGGCGTCGAGCTCGTCGTCGAGATGATGCAACACGTGATTCGAGATCACGGCGTCATACGAAGCGCCGTCGGCTGCAAGGTCACCCGACGTCGCGCACACGAACGACACGTCCGGATCGGCGCGCCTCGCCGCGGCGGCGAGGGCGCGGTCGTCGGGGTCCGCACCGGTCCACTGCACCCGGAGTCCGTCGGCGCGCGCGAGCCGCGCCAGGTGCCGCACGACATCTCCTCCGCCCGAGCCAAGGTCGAGTACGCGGGCCGGTCGGCCGAGCGTACGCAGAGCCGGAGCGAGGTGTGTGCGGTAGACGCCGCCCCACCCCGAGACGAGCCGGTTCACGATCCCGAAGCGGCTGTATGTCGCCGCCAGGCGTCGGGGATCGCAGCCCGGGTCGTCCATGAGCTCGCGCACGACGGTGTCGCGTCGCCGCAGATCCCGTGGTGTGTGTGCGCTCATCGCGCCGCGGTCACGGGGACCCGATCGCGGTCGGCGGATGCGGGGGCCTCGACGACCCCTGAACTCGCCGCGTGATGCACCATGCGGGCAGCCTCGACGGTGAGGCCCGGTCCGAACGCGAGCGCGCCGATGTGCGCGGCATCCTCGAGTCCCCGTGACCACAGCGCGTCGAGGACGAACAGCACCGTGGCGCTGGACATATTGCCGTACCGCCGCAGGGTCTCCCGTGATGCGTCGAGAGCACCCGGAGGTGCGCCCAGCGCGTCCTCGACGCGATCCAGGATGCTGCGGCCTCCCGGGTGAACGGCCCACGCGTCGATTCCCGAGGCCACGATCGTGGGCAGAGCCGACCGGGCGTGCGCTCCCACCAGACGCGGCACCTGGGCGGTGAGGGTCATCTCGAAACCCGCGTCGCCGATCGTCCACTGCATCGCATCGTCGCCTTCGGGGAGCAGTTGAGTCTCGAAACCGTCCAGTTCGAGTCGCCCCGTGGCCGCATAGTCGGGATCGCCACTCACCAGAGCTGCCGCCGCGCCGTCGGCGAAGATCGACGCCGCGACGATCTGATCGGGATCGTCTGCGCAGCGCACATGCAGCGTACACAGCTCGGCCGCGACGACGAGGACCATGGCGGAGGGGTCGCTGGCCGCGATGGATGACGCGAGCCGCAGCGCCGGCATCGCCGCCGCGCACCCGATGAACCCGAGGTGCGCGCGCTGCACGCCTGCGTCGAGTCCGAGGTCTCTCACGAGCGCCACGTCGGGGCCGGGCGCGAAGAACCCCGTGCATGAGACGGTCAGCACGTGGGTGACCTTGTCGGCGGAGATCTGCGCCCGAGAGAGCGCGGCTGCCGCGGCATCTCGGAAGAGTGTGGGGGCCGTGCGGCGGTACTCGTCGTTGCGCGCCCCCGTGGACGGAGCCAGCAGCATCCCACTCTCGGCGCGGACGCGCAGTCCGTCGCGTGGGAGCCCTCCGAGTTCGGGAAGGACGGTATGGCGGAAGTCGATCGCGGAGGCGTCGAACGCCGCGCGGATCAGGCGTTGCGTGCGCCTGTCGATCTCGGGCTGGCTTGCGAACAGGTCGCGCACGGCATCCTGCGACAGGCGTGTTTCGGGGACGGCGGTGCCGATCGACAGGATGCTGGGGACCATGCTTCACGATAGGCCGGGCGGTCGGATTCGTGCGCTCCCTGGCGGAGTCCCGGGATGGCGTCTATTGTGCGCGGCCGTTGTCACGACCCGTGAAAATCCCACGATCTTCTCCGACGCCGTCGTGTCGGTTGGTGCGATCACCGTCATAACGTGAGGTCATGACGATCCCGACCGCAGACCTCTATGACAACCGCGGCGATGAGCTCGACTCGCTGTCGCTCCCGCTTCTCGACCTGGGCGGCCACATCGCATTCGACGGACCGGTGCGAACGGTCCGCTGCCACCGAGACAACGCGCTCGTGAAGCAGACCCTCGGCACTCCCGGTGACGGTGCGGTGCTGGTCATCGACGGCGGCGGCTCACGCGAGTCCGCGCTGGTCGGCGATCTGATCGCCGCGTCCGCCGTCGACAACGGCTGGGCGGGCGTCATCGTGAACGGGGTCGTGCGTGACCGGGCAGCGCTCGCCGACCTGCCGCTGGGTGTCAAGGCGCTCGGCTCGAACCCGCGCAAGAGTGCGAAGGACGGTGTCGGAGAGATCGACGTCGCCGTCACGATCGCCGGTGTCGTCTTCGCGCCGGGAGCGCACGTCTGGGCCGACGCCGACGGAGTGCTCGTGGAGCGCGTCGCCGCCTGACGCCGCCTCACGCCGGTCGTGGCCAGCCGGAGGGTCCCTCCGTGCCCGCGGAATACTCCTCGAGCGGCACATCCCCGCGACGCCACGCGGCGATGACGGGGTCGACGATGTGCCACGACTGTTCGGCGGCATCCGCGCGCACCGAGAGGGTGGCATCGCCATCCAGAATGCCCGACAGCACCTCGCCGTAGGCTCTCAGCGCGCCCTCGCCGAGGTCGGTCGAGAGCGTCGCACGACCGAGGCCGAAGGGGTTCTCGCCGCCATTGACGTTGAGGTCGAGATCCATCCGGTCGGGCCCGAGTGAGAAGCGCAGCACCGTCCCGGGTGCGTCGCCGGTCAACCCGACCGGAACGTGGTTCACCGGGCGGAAAGTCACGACGATCTCGCCGTCCTTGGAAGCGAGGGCCTTGCCGGATCGAAGGGTGAAGGGCACACCGGCCCAGCGTTCGTTGCGCACCTCACAGGTGAGCTCGGCGAGCGTTTCGGTGTCGCGGGAGGGGTCGACCCCGGATTCGTCGACATACGACGGGAGCGGCACGCCATCGACCGAACCGGCCGTATAGCGTGCTCGTCGTGATGCTGTCGCGGGGTCATCGCCCCACACATGGGTCGCGCGAAGGACGGTGCCGATCGCGTCACGCAGATCGCGCCGTTCGAGCGTCGCCGGCGGCTCCATCGCGACGATGGCGAGCACTTGCAGCAGATGGCTTTGGATCATGTCGACCAGTGCGCCGGCGTGGTCGTAGTAGCCCGCACGATCCTCGAGGCCGAGCGTCTCGTCATAGCGGATGAGGACGGACTCGATGTGCTCGGCCGACCACACCGGCATGAACAAGCGGTTGGCGAAGCGGGCGCCGAGGACATTGAGGAGAGTTGCGCGGCCGAGAAAGTGATCGATGCGGAACACCTGCTCTTCGGGTACGAGGTGCGTGACCGTGGCGTTCAGTTTGCGCGCACTGTCCTCATCGACCCCGAACGGCTTCTCGAGCGCGAGAACCGTGTCGTCGGGGAGGTCGACGTCCTTCAGCGACTCACAAGCGGCGGCGGCCACCGCGGGAGGCACGGCGAAATAGAGGGCCAGGCGCCCGGTGGGTTCGGCGATGAGCTTGGCCAGGTCGTCGGCATCGGTGATGTCGGCGCGTGTGTACGTCGTGTCGACGAGGGAGGTGAACACGTCCTCGGCGTCGGCCGCGGCGAACGCTGTGCGCACGGTCTCGCGCCACTCGTCATCGGTCCACGCGCGGCGGCCCACTCCCCTGAGGTGCACGCGGCGCTCCGGCTCGCGTGCGAGCAGCTGTCCGAGGGCGGGAAGCAGCAGCCGGGAGGTGAGATCACCGGTGGCACCGAGTATGAGAAGAGTCGTCGCCGTCGCCATGGGCCCACACTAGGGGGGATCGTCGATCACGTGGGTCGGCGCCGACCACGTCGACGCATTTGTCGCTGTGTAGGCGTGTAAAGTGCGGGACCCGGCACCCGAACCCTACGGTTGCTCCATGACTGACCCCACCCTCCCCCTGACCCTGTCGTATGACATTCGCGGTGCTGGTCCCCTGGTCGTGCTGATCCATGGCATCACCGAGCGGAAGGAAGCGTGGGACCCGGTGGATCTCACCACCGACTTCGAAGTTCTCCGTGTCGATGTGCGCGGGCACGGCGGGTCCGCGGTCCGCGGTCCGTACGATCCGCGCACGCTCGCCGCAGACGTGCACGCAACGGTCGAAGCGGTGCGTCCCGGCGTCGTGCCGCTGGTGATCGGCCACTCGATGGGCGGGATCATCGCCACCGCTTACGGCGCTCTGTTCCCCACGGCAGGCGTCATCAATGTCGACCAGCCACTGGCGCTCAGCGACATGCAGGGCCGGGTCAAGAAGATGGAACCGCTGCTCAGAAGCCCGCTCTTCCCGGTGCTCGTGGGTAGCATGTTCCGCTCGATGAGCGGTGTACTCAGTCGAGACGAGCGCAAGCGGCTGGGCAGACTTCGAACGCCGCGACGCGAGGTGGTGCTGGGGGTGTGGTCGATCATGCTGACCCAGTCACCCGAAGAGCTCGCGAGAACGGCTGACGAGATGCTCGACTTTCCCGACGACGTTCCGTATCTCGTGATCGCGGGGCTCGACCCAGGCGATGAGTATGTTCGCTGGCTGCAGGGAGAGATCCCACACGCGGAGTACGAGGTGTGGCAGAAGTCGCACTATCCGCATCTCATCGAACCCGACCGGTTCGTCGATCGCGTCAGGCAGTTCGCGGGACAGGAGCATCGCTCCGCCACCTGACAGCGACAGCGGGTTCGGGCCGCATCGTGCGGCCTCAGGCACACCGCCGCTGTCGTAGACACGTGCAGCGTTGACGTCGGCCCCCCGGGCGCGGCCGATCCCGTGATCGCGCGGATCGAACCCAGATCCGTGCGCCCTGTCACCGGTGTGGCATCGCTGACACAATCGGGAAGATGCCGGCACCCATCGAGGATTACGCACTGCTCAGCAGCTGTCGCACCGCGGCACTGGTCTCCCGCGACGGACGCATCGACTGGATGTGCGCTCCCCGCTTCGACTCACCGTCGATCTTCGCCGCTCTGCTGGGTGACGAAGACCATGGATGCTGGGGCCTGCGCCCCGCGGACCCCGGCGCGACATCGACCAGGCGTTATGACGGCGACACCTTCACCCTCATCACGCGATGGGAGACCGCCGACGGGGTCGCCGAGGTGCACGATTGCATGCCCACCGACGGTGAGCGGACGGATCTGGTGCGCCGGGTGGTCGGCATCAGAGGGACGGTCGTCTTCGATCAAGAGCTGCGCATCCGCTTCGACTACGCACGATCGATGCCGTGGGTGCGTCGCGTCGACGCGCCAGAGCCGACACTCCTCGCCGTCGCCGGTCCGGATGCTCTCGTGGTGCGAGGCGCGAGACTCACGAGCGATGATCATGCGCACATCGGAACGGTCGTCGTCGGAGAGGGGGAACGGGTCGACGTCGTCCTGACCTGGTTCCCTTCGCATCAGCAGCTGCCGCCGCGCCTCGACGTCGGGGTCGCCCTCGAGACCACCCGTGTCTGGTGGCAGGAGTGGGCGGACCGCATCGAGCACACCGGCCCACACCACGCCGAGGTCGTGCGCAGCCTGCTCGTGCTGCGGGCGCTGACCCACGAAGACACCGGCGGGGTCATCGCCGCCGCCACGACGTCGCTACCCGAGACGTTCGGTGGATCCCGCAACTGGGACTACCGCTACGTGTGGTTGCGCGACACCGCCCTCACCCTCGAGGCCCTCCTCGCACACGGATTCTTGCGGACCGCACAGCGCTGGCGCTCATGGTTGTTGCGCGCCGTGGCCGGTGACCCGGCCGACGTGCAGATCATGTACGGCATCGGCGGGGAGCGTGACCTCGCCGAGCGTGTCATGGACAGCCTGCCCGGGTACGACGGGGCTGCACCCGTGCGAGTGGGAAACGGCGCGGTGTCGCAGTTTCAGGCTGACGTCATCGGTGAGGTGCTCGTCGCGCTCGAAGCGACCCGCGCTGCGGGCGTGGAGGAGGACGCGTTCTCGTGGCCCCTGCAGCGTGCGCTCCTGACGCAGGCGATCGCGTCGATGGACCGACCAGATCGCGGCATATGGGAGATCCGTGCCCAGGACCGTATGTTCACGCACTCACGCGTGATGATCTGGGCCGCGCTGGATCGCGGCGTGCGCGCCGTGCGCGAATACGGCCTCGCCGGCGACGTCGATTCATGGGAGCGGCTGCGTGACGAGCTACGCGCCGAGATCGAAGAACACGGGTTCGATGCGGAACGCAACCACTTCGTTCAGCACTACGACACGACGGCGGTCGACGCCTCCCTCCTCCTGCTGCCGCAGGTGGGCTTCTGCGACTACGACGATCCGCGCATGCTCGGGACGGTCGCCGAGCTCGAGCGCACGCTGGTGCGGGACGGACTCGTGCTGCGCTACCTCACCGAGACCGACGTCGACGGACTCGCCGGTGACGAGCACCCATTCCTGGCATGCTCGTTCTGGCTTGTCGAGCAGTACGCGCGCAGCGGGCGCCACGACGACGCGGCCGCGCTGATGAACCGTCTCTGCTCGTTCGCCAACGACGTCGGAATGCTCGCCGAGGAGTACGACGTGCACGCCGGTCGCCACGCGGGCAACACCCCGCAGGCGCTCAGCCACCTCGCTCTCGTGCGGGCCGCCGACGCTCTGGCGGGACACTCCGGCCGCGCGGCCCTGCGGGACTGACGCGTCGACGGACTCTGCGCGTCCGACCCCTCGACTTTCGGTCCGGGCGGCGCGATCCTGAGAGCGCGACACCACCGAGGAGGATCTCATGTTCGCGACCGCCGATGTATTCAGTGGCTTCTCCGTCGACGACATCGACGCAGCCCGTTCGTTCTATCGCGACACCCTGGGGCTTGACGTCGACGACAACGAGATGGGGTTCCTGCATCTGCGTCTTGCTTCTGGCGCCGTCGTCATGATCTATCCGAAGGATGCCCACGAGCCGGCGAGTTTCACGATCCTGAACTTCGCGGTGGCCGACGTCGAGGCCGCAGTCGACGAGCTGCGATCACGAGGCGTGGAGACGAAGATCTACCCGGACGCGGACTTCCCCTCCGACGAGAAGGGGATCGTGCGCGGCGCCGGGGGAGGCCCCGACATCGCCTGGTTCCGTGATCCGGCCGGCAACGTCCTCGCGGTGATGCAGACCGCGTGACCGCCGGATGCCGTGCCCCGCTCGTCGCGCGCGGGTCACGGCATCCGCGCGCGGGTCAGCCGCGGAGGGCGTCCATGAGCTTGACGCGCGCCCCCATGCGCAACAGCGAGTTGTCGTAGATCTTCGCTCCGAGCAGGATCGCGCCGATGCAGGTCAGCAAGAGGATGACCAGGGCCACCAGCGGTTCCCACCATTCGGCGGTGCCGAGGAAGAGGCGCATCGGCATCCCCACCGGCGCTGAGAACGGGATGTAAGACATCGCCGTCAGTACCGGCGGGTTGTTCCACATCACGATGATCAGGAAGTACGGCGCCATCACCAACAGGACCAATGGCGAGGTCACCGACCCGATGTCCTCCTGCCGCGACACCAGCGCCGCCGCTGCCGCGAACAGCGCCGCGAGCAAGATGAACCCGAAAAGGAAGAAGATCGCGAACCAGACGATCGGCGCGCCGATGCCGCGCAGCAGCTCACTTTGACCCGTGACGGTCAGGCCGATGACGATGATCGCCGCGAGGATGATGATCTGCCCCATCGCCAGGACGGTGTTGCCGATGACCTTTCCGGCCAGCAGCGCGCGGGTCGGAATCGCAGAGATGAGCAACTCGACGACCCTCGTCTGCTTCTCTTCGACGACGCTCTGCGCGATCGTCGTGCCGAACAGCTGCGCCGACACGAAGAAGACCAAGCCGAAGGCGATCGCGACGATGTATCCGACGAAATTCCAGGCGCTCGACGGGTCGAGGACCTCGACATTCGGCGGCACGGACAATCCGAGCAGCAGTGTCGATGACACATCGCTCTCACCGAGGACGGTGAAGCCCGTCGGCGACGACGTATCGGCGAAGATCCCCGCATCCACATCGCCGGCCGCAACGAGCGCTTCCGCTTCGGCCCGATCGGCTACTTCGGTGACGTCGAGGCCGGCATCCGACGGAAGCAGGCTCCGGGCATCCGATGTCACGGCGACCGGCGTCCCCCCGCCACTGTTCCCCGCCGCGATGCCTGCCCAGATCACTCCGGCGAGGGCGAGCACGAACAGGAACGCGAAGGAAAGGACGAAGGCCTTGCTGCGGAGCTTCGAGCCGATCTCACGCTCGGCCACGAGCCACATGCTCTGCGCGAACCCGGGAGCGGACGGTGCGGTGGTACTCACTGGATGACCTCCTTGAAGATCTGGGCGAGGGTCGGATGCTGCGGGGCGAAGCTCGCGACATCGCCCACGGCGACGGCGCGACGCAGAATCTGCTGAGCCCGCTCTGCGGTGTCGACGTCGAAGAGGGCATACCCGCCGTCGAAGTCGAGCACCTCGACGCCCGGCTCCTCGCGCAGCCACCCGGCGTCGCCGGAGGACACCAGCTCGTAGCGACGCGTCGAATGCTGCTCACGCAGCGCGTCGCGGGCGCCGGCCGCTCGGATCGTTCCGCCCGCGATGATGACAAGGTCATCGCACAGGCGCTCGACGACGTCGAGCTGGTGGGACGAGAAAAGGATGGCGGCGCCGGCCGCCGCACGCTCCTGGAGCACACCGGCCACGATCTCGACCGCCAGAGGGTCCAGCCCCGAGAACGGCTCGTCGAGGATCAGCACCTGCGGTTCGTGCACGAGCGCCGCTGCGATCTGTGCCCGTTGCTGGTTGCCGAGCGAGAGGGTTTCGATGTTGTCGCCCAGACGCTCGCCGAGCCCGAGTTCTTCGAGCAACGCCGTTGCGCGGCCCGTCGCATCCGTCTTCGAGTACCCGTGCAGGCGCGCGAGGTACACGATCTGCTCGAGCACCTTCATCTTCGGGTACAGGCCGCGCTCTTCGGGCATGTACCCGAACGAGCGGCGGTCGGATGCCGACAGCGGCACGCCGTCGAGGGTGACCTCACCCCCGTCCTTGGACAGGACGCCGAGCACGATGCGCATCGTCGTCGTCTTCCCGGCGCCGTTGCCCCCGACGAAGCCGGTGAGGCGGCCGGGGCGCACATCGAAGGTGATGTCGTCCAGCACGCGGTGAGTGCCGTAGCTCTTGGTGATGCCGTTGAGGCTCAGCATGTGTCCCTCCTGAGGTCCATGCCTCCACGCTAGGCAGGCGCAGTCGAGGGCGGATCCCCCGCCGGGCGGGTTCCCGGCATCCCCCTCGAGGGGGATGCGTCAGGCCAGGCCGTGGCGGTGGGCGTAGACGACGGCGGCGACCCGGTCGCGGGCGCCGAGCTTCTGCAGCACATTCGATACGTGGGTCTTGACCGTCGCCTCGCCGATGTACAGCTCACGGGCGATCTCGGCGTTGCTCATCGCCTGCGCGACCAGCCGCAGCACTTCGGTCTCGCGTTCGGTGAAGGTCACGGGCAGCGGCGCCCCGCTCTGCGGTCCCGACATCCTGGCGGCGTCGGGGGTCGGGGTCCGGGTGGTGGCGGCCGAAACCCGTTCCGCCGCCGCGAACCGCGCGATCACACGGCGGGTGACCTCGGGGGCGAGCAGGGCATCGCCCGCCGCTGCGACGCGCACGGCCGCAACCAGCTCCTCGGGTCCCGCGTTCTTCAGCAGAAAGCCGCTCGCCCCCGCCTCCAGCGCCTCGAACAGGTAGTCGTCGCGGTCGAACGTCGTCACGATCACGACCGCCGCGTCGATCTCGGGGTCGTCCGCGATCCGGCGGGTCGCTTCGATGCCGTCGACGCCCGGCATCTGCACGTCCATGCAGATGACGTCCGGAAGCAATTCGGCCGCCGCAACCACCGCGTCGGCACCGTCGGCGGCCTCGCCCACGACGACGATCTCGTCCTCGGCCTCGAGGATCATACGGAATCCCGCACGCATGACCGCGTGGTCGTCGACGAGGAGCACCCGGATCGGATCGGTCACGCGGGCACCGCTTCGCGCACGGGCACGCTGACGCGCACGAGAAAACCGCCGCGAGAGCGGGGCCCGACTTCGATCGTGCCTCCGGAGGCGGCGGCACGCTCGCGCATACCGACGATTCCGAGCCCCGTGCGCGCCCCCGTCCGGGTCAGACGGCCGGTGTTCGCCACCTCGAGTTCGACGGTGTCCGCGCCATAGCGCAGACGGACGTCGGCCGCCGCGTCATCGCCACCGTGGCGGCGCGCGTTGGTGAGCGCCTCCTGCGCGATACGGAAGAGGTTCACCTGCACGAGCACGGGAAGCTCCCGTGCGTCGCCGACGATCTCCAGCGTCGTCGGGAGCCCGTTGTCCCGTGCGTGGGCGACGAGCGCGGGCAGGTCGGCCAGTTGCACGGTCGATCCGTCCACCGCGTCGCCTCCCGGGGTGCGGAGCGTTTCGAGCAGCTGACGCAGTTCACCGAGCGCAGCGCGAGCGGAGTCTTCGACGCCGGTGAGGGCGGCGCGCGCCGCATCCGGATCTTTGGCGAGCACCGTGCGGGCCGCGCCCGCTTGCACCCCCATCGCCGACACGTGATGCGCGACGACGTCGTGCAGCTCGCGTGCGATGCGGATCCGGTCGAGCGCCACCGCCTGCGCCGCGGTGACCTCGCGTTCTGCTTCGAGCTCCCGGGTGCGCTCCTTCAGGGCGGTGCGCTCCAGCGCCGACCCATACGCACGCTCACCCATGTAGTAAGCGCCGCCGAAGAACGCCGCGTTCACGAGCAACTGGATCAGCATGTAGGCGACGAACGGTGAGAACGCCCCCACGCGCGACAACCCCTCGTCGGTCGGGGCGGTCGCAGCCTGGAACATCGTGATCAACAACCACACGAACATCGCCACGATGATCGCTACTCGCACGAGGGTCGCCCGTCGCCGGTCCTCGACCCAGGCCCCGACGGTGTAGATCGTGATGAAGATCGCGACGTTGCCGACGTAAACCTCCGGGATCCGCAGGGAGACGCCGGCGATGAACGCCGCGGCGACGATCACAGCCACCACCGACGGATACCTGCGACGCAGGGCGAGCGGCGCGGTGAGCGCAACGGCGTAGGCGACGCCCCACCCCATGCTCTGCGTCTCGGTGCCGTAGAGTCCCGCCACCGAACCGAGCGCGGCGCTGAGGATGGCTCCGACGAGGAGGGCCGCTGCGAGCCACACGTCGGCGCGCAGACCCGCGGCATCCACGGGTTCTCGAGAGCGAACTGGCGGGCGAGAGTCGACCATGGCACCACGGTACGCACCCGACGTGGGCGCGGCATCCGCCCACAGGGGGAGAATGCGTCGCGCGGCGTGGGAAAGCGGGGTGCGGGGGGAGGCCTCGATAGCGTGCGGATGTGGCCGACACCCCCGAAACGCCCGCCGCGCCCGCGCGGCGCCGTCGCGACCTCGCGGAGCGCCGCCGCGATGTGCCGATCGGCGTCGTGATGGTCGGAATGTCGGCGATCGTGTGGTGGCCGGCATTCACGCTGGCAGTGTGGAAGGACATTTTCTTCGACGACGTCATGGTGCTGTGGGCGGCCTCGACGGCGGCGTTCGTGTTCGTGCTCGTCGAGCGCCGACCGATCGGCGCACGTCTCGCGCGGGCCTTCGTCCTGCTTTTTCCCACCGCGTGGCTCGTCCTCAATTTCGTGGTCGGTGAGACGGAGGACTTCATGGTGGCGCTGCTCGACCTCACCGCGATCGCCACGGTGCTGCTCGGCATCCCCTTCACCCTGTGGGTGCTGGTGAGGATCGTCTGGCCGGACTTCGCCGCCGAGACGCGCCCGGGCGCCCGGTGGCTCATCGCGAGCGTCGTGCTGGGGATCGCCGTCGCCTCCTACATCCTGGGGCTCAACCAGGAACACTTCCTGACGTGCGAGGACTTCGCGATCAGCGGCAACGCCGAACCGGCGAACTGCACGCCGGAGCCGGAGTGAACCGCCCGTCTCAGAAGATCATCGGGCGGTCGTCATCGTCGGCCCCGGCGAAGTCGAGGTCGACGACCACGGGAACGTGATCGCTGGGGGCTTCGCCTTTGCGCTCATCGCGGTGGATCGTCGCGCCCGCGACCGCGTCGGCGACCGCGTGCGAGCCGAGGATGAAGTCGATGCGCAGACCCTCGTTGCGGGGGAAACGCAGTCGCTTGTAATCCCAGTACGTGAAGCCTTCGGGGACGAGCGGGCGCACGACGTCGTGAAGCCCGGCTGCCTCCAGGCCTGCGAAGGCTTCGCGCTCCGGGGGTGAGACATGGGTCGAGAAGCCCGGCACGATCGTCGGATCACCATTGTCGGCATCCGTCGGAGCGATGTTGAAGTCACCCACCAGCGCCAGAGCAAGGTCGGGATTCGCCGCGAGCGTGTCCCGGGTGTATCCGGTCAGCGCCGCGAGGAAGTCCAGCTTGTAGTCGTAGTGCGGGTCACCGAGTGCGCGTCCATTCGGCACATACAGACTCCACACCTCGACGCCGTCGATGGTGGCACCGATCGCGCGGGCTTCCTGCGGGGCATCCGGACCCTCGTGACCCTTCGCGAACCCGGGCATCGCCGGAAAGGCACGCCGCACGTCCGTCATCGGCTCGCGACTGGCGATCGCCACGCCGTTCCACTGCGAGAAGCCGTGGGCCTCGACGTGGAAACCGGCATCTTCGAACGCCGCGAACGGAAACTGGTCGACCTTGCACTTGATCTCCTGCATCGCGAGCACATCGATGTGCTCGCGCACGGCGAAGTCGACGATCCGGTCGACGCGGGCACGGATGGAGTTGACGTTCCAGGTGGCCAGGCGCATGGGGTCCAGCCTACGGTGGGGCCGGTCCCGGCGACGGATGCGGGCACTCAGCGGATGCGGTTGCGGTCGCCGTTGTCGGTGATACTGCCGATCGATGCGGCCTCCACGTCGTTGTCGTTGCCGTCGATGCGGACCGAGCCGAGGTCCCCGTCGACATCCACCGCATTGCGGTCACCGGCGATCGAAAGGGTTCCGAGTTCGTCGGCGTCGACGTCGTTCTCCTGGCCTTCGATGTCGACGGACGCGGGGTCGATCGCGTCGACTTCGATGCGGTCACCGCGGATCTCGATGGTCTCCACGGTGACATCGTCCAGATCGACCTCGAGGTCTGTCCCCTCGATGCGCACCGTCGAGCACTCGCCGCTCACATCGGCGTCGTCCGTCGAGCCGGCGATCAGAAGCACGCCGTCGACGCAGGACCCGATGGTGTCGTCCGGAGCGTTCACCTCTCCATCCGGTTCGGCATCGGAAGTGGGCGTCGGTGCCGGGTCGACCTGGACGGTGACGCATCCGGTGAGGGTGAGCAGACCGGCGGCTGCGAGCGCCGCCATGAGCAGGCGAGGTCGGAGAGTCATGTGCCGAATCTACGAGGCGCGGCCACTCTCGCCGACCCCCTTGCGCGATTTGTAGACTCGGGGCATGACCCTCGCGTCCACGCCCGAGCTCGAAGCCGATCGGCAGTATCTCATCGCCCTCATCGAAGACGAGGCGGTGTTCCACGGCGACTTCACTCTCTCCAGTGGCAAGCAAGCGACGTATTACGTCGACATGCGAAAGCTCACGCTCGACCACCGTGCGGCACCCGCGATCGGCCGCATCATGCTCGACCTCATTCGGGAGGTCGACGACATCGTCGCGGTGGGCGGACTGACGCTGGGCGCCGACCCGATCGCCAACGCGATCATGCACGAGTCCTCGCGCACCCCGCGCCCGCTCGATGCATTCGTCGTCCGCAAGGAACCGAAGGATCACGGCCGCGGTCGCCAGGTCGAAGGGGCGGATGTCGCGGGCAAGCGCGTCGTCGTCGTCGAAGACACGTCGACGACCGGCCAGTCGGCGCTCAAGGCCGTCGAGGCGCTGCGGCGCGAGGGCGCCGAGCCGGTTGCCGTCGCGGTGATCGTCGACCGCAAGACCGGCGCACAGGCCGCCGTCGAAGCCGAGGGCCTCACGTGGCTCGCGGCGGTCGACCTCGACGACCTCGGCCTCGACCCGCAGTAGTCGACGCGCGGTCTCCGCATCCCGGTCACGGTGGCGACACCGCAGGATGCCCGACGCGGCCCGCGCGGCCGGAAGTGCGGCCCCGGCCGGCACGGCCAGTGTGGCGCCGACCGAAGCACCGCCGTCGGCCCGCACCGCCGCGGCAGTTCAGTCGTCGTTGCCGCGGTTGCGCCACCACTGCCAGATCAGGACCACCAGCGTTCCGCCGACGACGATCACCCCCGTCGCGTAGATGAGGTTCTGTTCGATTCCGGATATCACGGTCGTCGTCCTTCCGCAGCATCGGCCACCAGCTTCGCGATGCGCTTCGCGCGGGTCTCGTCGCGTCGAGCCAGGTCGACGTGCGAGATCCCGAGCTTGCGCGCCGACCGCGGAAACGCATCCCAGTGTCGCCGGGCGTCGGGCGAGGCATCGAGCGCGGCGGCGAGGTCATCGGGTTCGACTCCGGCCTCGGCGTTGTCCAGCACGGTCCATGAGCCGTTCGCGCGCGCGATTTCGACGACGCGCCGCCCGGCATCCGTCATGAGGCCCTCCGCCTCGAGCGCTTCGAGTCGCGCCTTGTTCGTCGCGGCCCACCCGCTGTACGGGCGTCGCGGCGAGAACCAGAGGCCCCCGATCACGTCGTCGAACGACCTCGTGGGCCCGTCGACCCATCCGAAACACAGCGCGTGACGAATCGCGTCCTCATAGCCGACGACGTCGAGTTCGACACCCGGCCGCGGCCGAACGAGCCAGGCCCCCGCCTTGCGGGTGTGATTGGCCTCGAGCCACGCGCGCCACGCGGCGGCGTCCTCGGCGACCACTCGTTCTCCCTCGTCGAGGGCGCCCATCACAGCCCCTCGGCGAACTCGACCTCTGCGCCGGCCTCCGGCTGCAGATCGGCCACCGAGTCGAGGACCTCGTCGGGGCGGAACGGGTACCGGTCGATCTCCGCCGGATCGCTGATCCCGGTGAGCACCAGCACCGTATGCAGGCCCGCTTCGATCCCGGCGACGATGTCGGTGTCCATCCGGTCACCGATCATCCCCGTCGTCTCCGAGTGGGCGCCGATCCGGTTGAGCGCCGAACGGAACATCATCGGATTCGGTTTGCCGACGACATACGGTTCGCGCCCGGTCGCTTTCGTGATGAGGGCGCTGATCGCGCCGGTCGCGGGGAGGATCCCTTCGCGCGACGGGCCCGTGGCATCCGGGTTCGTCGCGATGAACCGCGACCCCGCGCTCACGCAACGGATCGCCTTGGTGATCGCTTCGAACGAGTAGTTGCGTGTCTCGCCGACGACGACATAGTCGGGATCGGTCTCGGTCATGATGAAGCCCGCCTCATGCAAGGCCGTCGTCAAACCGGCCTCACCGATGACGAATGCCGATCCGCCCGGTTTCTGCGCGTGCAAGAAGTCGGCCGTCGCCAGCGCCGACGTCCAGATCGCGTGTTCGGGGACGACGAGCCCCGACGCCCGGAGTCGGGCGGACAGGTCGCGGGGCGTGAAGATCGAGTTGTTCGTGAGGACGAGGAAGGGAGTGCCCGCATCGCGCCAACCTTCGAGTAACTCTGCCGCGCCGCGGATCGGGGCGTTCTCGTGGACGAGCACGCCATCCATGTCGGTCAGCCAGCATTCGATGTCGGCCCGCGTGCGCATGCGCACAGCCTAGTGCGACCCTCCGACGCGAAGGTGCCGGTGTGCGCGCGCCGCCGATAGGGTCGAAGCGTGGCACACGGTGACTGGAGCCTTCCCGATCTGACCGGGCGCACCTTTCTCGTGACCGGGTCCAACGCCGGCCTCGGCTACTTCTCGAGCGAGCACCTCGTTCGGGCGGGAGCGACGGTCATCATGACCGGCCGCCATCCGAACCGCTTGGCCGCTGCGCGCGCGGCGGTGCGGCGACGAATTCCGGATGCTGACCCCGAGCGCGTCGAGACGTTGCTGCTCGACACCAGCAACTTCGGTTCGGTGCGTGCGGCGGCCGCGACGGTTCGGATGCGGGGACGCCTGCACGGCGTGCTCTTGAACGCGGGGATCGTGCACCCGCCCGCGCGTCGGGAGACGACTCCCGACGGCCACGAGATCGTCTTCGCGACGAATGTTCTCGGTCACTTCGCGCTCGCCGGCGAGCTGCTCCTGCCGTTGGCGGCGGGCCTCGGGCGCATGGTGTGGCTGGGCAGCATGGCGACCTCGATCTCGCCGTACCGACCTCTCGACCCCGAACTGGTGGAAGGCTATTCCGCGTGGCGCGCCTATGTGCAATCGAAGGTCGCCACCACCGCCCTCGGGCTGGAGGCCGACCGGCGATTGCGCGCCGCATCCATTCCCGTCGCGAGTGTCGTGGCGCACCCGGGCTATTCGACGAGCGGTCGGACCGCGGGCATCATCGGTGTGAACGAGCCGTCGCAGGTGACGCGCTTCGCGGACAACCTCCAGAGCCCGATCAGCCAGTCGAAGGAACGCGGCGCACTGCCCCTCGTGCATGCCCTCGCCGGCGCAGGTGTCGAAGGCGGGTCGTTCTGGGGCCCGCGGTTCGTCGCCCACGGGGCGCCGCGGCAAGCGAAACCGGCCCGGGTGACGCGTGACCCGGCG
This sequence comes from Microbacterium koreense, assembly GCF_042677105.1. Classification (NCBI taxonomy): domain Bacteria; kingdom Bacillati; phylum Actinomycetota; class Actinomycetes; order Micrococcales; family Microbacteriaceae; genus Microbacterium; species Microbacterium koreense. Next base: position 400,122 of record NZ_JBHTIM010000001.1, on the reverse strand, counting down.
GTGGCGGAGCGGCTGTGGAACGTGTCCGAAGAAGCCACCGGCGTGTACTGGCCCCGCTCGGCCCTAAAGCGCTGAGCCCGTCGGCTCGCGCCCGGCCCCGTTCAGGCAGTGAGCCAGACAGCTGCTGCCGCCTCGGGAGGCAGGTCCACGCGCGCGCCGTCGACGACCAACGCGCCCGGATCGTGCACCACCACCTCGGCCCCGACCGAGACACCCGCTGCCTCGACCACGCGCAGCAACTGAGGATCGCGATCGCTCACGCGCAGGACGTGGCCGGTATGGCCGGCGGTCGCCTCCGAGAGCAACACGAAGGGTGCACGGTCGACGGCGCCGCTTTCATCGGGGATCGCGTCACCGTGAGGGTCGAAGCGCGGGCGCCCCAAGCGCTCGTCGATGCCTTCCAGAAGGCGGTCACTGATGGCGTGTTCGAGGATCTCGGCCTCGTCATGGACCTCATCCCACGCATACCCGAACTCGTTCACGAGCCATGTTTCGATGAGGCGGTGGCGGCGGATGATCGCCGCCGCCCGTTTCTCGCCCTCTGGGGTCAGAGAGACCGGGCCGTACGGGCGGTGGGTGACGAGCCCCTGCGCGGCGAGCTTGCGGACCATTTCGGTCACGCTCGACGGAGCGAGCCCGAGCTCTGTGGCCAGCTGAGACGGCGTGATGCGTGAATCCTGCCACTCCGTGTGGTGGTAGATCCGCTTCAGATAGTCGTCGATCACGGGAGAGCCCACGCCTCCAGGGTACCGGCGGGGCTAGTCTGGCTCGGTGAACGAGCCCGACCCCCATCCCCCGCACGGTGTCGGGCCGTGGCCCGGAGGCGAGTCGACGTGGCCTGACGATCCGCGCTACGACACCGAACTTCTCGCCCACGGCGACACCCGCAACGTCGTCGACCAGTACAGGTATTGGACGATGGAAGCCATCGTCGCCGACCTCGACACGCATCGGCACAGCTTTCATGTCGCCATCGAGAACTGGCAGCACGACATGAACATCGGATCGATCGTGCGCAGCGCCAACGCTTTCCTCGCCGCCGAGGTGCACATCATCGGCAAGCGACGCTGGAACCGGCGGGGCGCAATGGTGACCGACCGCTATCAGCACGTGCGTCACCACGAAGACGTCGCGGCGTTCGCCGCGTGGGCGGATGCGGCATCCCTCCCCATCATCGCGATCGACAACGTCGACGGGGCTGTTGCCCTGGACCGTGCGGACCTGCCGAAGGAGTGCGTCCTGCTCTTCGGGCAAGAAGGTCCCGGGCTCTCAGACGCCGCGGTGGGCGCGGCATCCGGTGTCATCGAGATCACGCAGTACGGCTCGACACGGTCGATCAACGCCAGCGCCGCCGGTGCCGTCGTCATGTACGAGTGGTGTCGCCGCTGGGCGTGACGGGCGTCATGCCCCGGCGGTGAGCCACGCGCTGCCGCGGATGCGCCAGCCGAGGGTCGCGGCTCGCGCGATCATGTAGACGCCGAAGAACGCCACGGCCAACCAGGTGAGGCCCGCGGAACCGGTCGGATGCGCGAACGCCACGGCGAGCAGCGCGGGAAAGAACGGGACCAGGTTGATCATCCCCGCGATCGCGAGATAGCGGGCGTCGCCCGCGCCGATGAGCACGCCGTCGAGCACGAACACCGCTCCGGCGAGGGGCTGGGCGACCGCCAGCACGATCAGTGCGGGCATGACGAGGGCGGCGAGTTCGGGGTCGCCGGTGAAGACGAGTCCGATCACTCCTGAAAACGCACCGATGAGCGCCCCCACGATGACTCCGAACCACACGCCCCATGCGAGCGTGCGGGCCAGCACGCGACGCACGAACCGTTCGTCGTCGGCGCCGAGCCCCCGCCCGATCAGGGCCTGCGCGGCGATGGCGAGGGCATCCAGGGCGAAAGCCGCCGTGGAGAAGATCGTGAACGCGACCTGCCACCCGGCGAGTTCGTCGGTGCCGAGCTGGGTGGCGACCGCGACGGTGGCCAGAAGTGCCATGCGCAGCGACACCGTGCGCACGAACAACCAACCACCGGCTCGGGCTGAGTCGCCGACGCCCGCGCGCCGCGGTCGGACGGATGCGGTGTGCCGCCGCGCGAGGCGACCGACGATGACGACGAACGCCGCCACCATGCCCCACTGGGCGATGACGGTGCCCGCCGCCGAGCCGGCGATCCCCCAGCCCAGCCCGTAGATCAGCCCCCAGTTCAGCAGCGCGTTGGCCCCGAATCCGAAGCCTGCGATCCACAGGGGCGTCACCGTGTCTTGCATGCCGCGCAGCAGGCCGGTTGCGGCGAACACGATGAGCATCGCCGGCAACCCCCACATCGAGAGCCCCAGATAAGCCTCGGCCTGCGCGGCAACCTCCTTCGTCGCCCCGAAGACCGTGACGAGCGTCGGCGTTGCGAACCATCCGGCGACGGCGAGGATCGCGCCCAGGCCCAGAGCGAGCCACATGCCGTCGATGCCGGCCGACACGGCCCGCGACGGGTCGCCGGCGCCGAAGCGGCGCGCGACGGCGGGCGTGGTCGAGTACGCCAAGAACACCATCAGCCCGACGATCGTCTGCAGTACCGCCGACGCGATGCCGAGTCCGGCGAGCGGCACCACCCCGAGGTGTCCTACGAGCGCGGCGTCGACGACGAGGAACAGCGGTTCGGCGACCAGCGCCCCCAGCGCCGGGACCGCCAGGCGCAGGATCTCGCGGTTGAGCGTCGGGGTGGTCACCCACCGAGCCTAGGGTCGACGACCGATCTCGTTCGCCCACTCTTCACCCACAGACACCCACGCGGGTGTCAGACTCGGCGCTTATCCTGGTTCGCATGACCGACGCCCTTCCCTCCGGTATCGCTCTCGACGAGCTCAGCGCCGACATCCGCCCGCAGGACGACCTCTTCCGCCACGTCAACGGTGCGTGGATCGACCGCACCGAGATCCCCGACGACAAGGCGCGTTGGGGCTCGTTCCACCTCATCGCCGAGCAGGCGGAGAAAGACGTCCGGGCCATCGTCGAAGAGTCCCAGAGTGCCGAGGCGGGCACCGAGGCGCGCAAGATCGGCGATCTGTACACGAGCTTCATGGACACCGAGCGCATCGCCGCGCGCGGTGCGGAACCGCTGGCCGGACAGCTTGCGCTCGTCGACGCGGTCGACTCGATCCCCGCACTCCTGCGCACGATGGGCGTGCTCGAGCGTGAGGGTGTCGCGGGTTTCGCGCACGTCTACGTCGAACCCGACCCCGGCAACCCCCAGCGGTACGTCCCGTTCCTCGTGCAGGGCGGGCTTTCGCTCCCTGACGAGAGCTACTACCGGCTCGACAGCTTCGCTGAGACGCGTGATGCATTCCGGGGGCACGTCGAGCGGATCCTCGCCTTGGCGGGCGTGGCGGATGCCGCGGCATCCGCTGATCGCATCGTCGCCCTCGAGACCGAGATCGCTTCGCATCACTGGGACAACGTCAAGAGCCGTGACGCGGTGGCCACGTACAACCTCACGGCGCGGGCGGACGTCGAGGCGATGATCGGGTTCGACCTTCAGCCGTGGCTCGACGCAGTCGCCCCCGACAACGCCGACGCGTTCGCCGAGATCAACGTCTACCAGCCCAGCTTCGTCGAGGGCCTCGGCGCTCTGATGACCGCCGACCGCCTCGAGGACTGGAAGGCGTGGCTGCGATTCGCCGTCGTGCACGCCAACGCCCCCTTCCTCACCGACGCGTTCGTCGAAGAGAACTTCTCGTTCTACGGCACCCAGCTGACCGGCGTTCCCGTCAACCGCGAACGGTGGAAGCGCGGCGTGAGTCTCGCCGAAGCGGCGATGGGCGAGGCGATCGGGCGTGTCTACGTCGAGCGGCACTTCCCGCCGCGCGCGAAGGAAGCGATGGACGAACTCGTCGCCAACCTCATCGAGGCCTACCGTCAGTCGATCACCGAACTCGAGTGGATGAGTCCCGAGACCCGCGAGCGGGCCCTCGCCAAGCTCGACACCTTCACCCCGAAGATCGGCTACCCGGTTCGGTGGAAGGACTACACCTCGCTCGAGATCGATCCCACCGACCTGGTCGGCAACGTGCGGCGCGCCAACGAACACGAGCATTCCCGTCAACTGGCGAAGATCGGCAAGCCCGTCGACCGCGACGAGTGGTTCATGACGCCGCAGACCGTCAACGCCTACTACAACCCGCTGATGAACGAGATCGTCTTCCCCGCGGCGATCCTGCAGTATCCGTTCTTCGACGCAGATCGGGATGCCGCAGCCAACTACGGGGGAATCGGCGCGGTGATCGGGCACGAGATCGGCCACGGCTTCGACGATCAGGGCAGCCGCTTCGACGGTGACGGGTCGCTGCGTGACTGGTGGACCGACGAAGACCGCGCCGCGTTCGAGGAGCGCACCGCGTCGCTCATCGCCCAGTACGACGAGCTCACGCCCACCGGCCTCCCGGGCGACCACAAGGTCAGCGGGGCGCTCACCATCGGTGAGAACATCGGTGACCTCGGCGGTCTCGGAATCGCGCTCAAGGCCTACGCACTGTCGCTCGGTGCCGAGTCGGTCGCCGAAGGTGTGCCGACGTTCGACGCCGACTCAGAGGCCGCGGACGTCGAGGCGCCCGTCATCGACGGATACACGGGCGTGCAGCGCGTGTTGCTGTCGTGGGGCCAGATCTGGCAGCAGAAGGGACGCGATGCCGAGACGATCCGATTGCTCACCATCGACCCGCACTCGCCCAATGAGTTCCGCTGCAACCAGATCGTGCGCAACGTCGACGCGTTCTACGATGCGTTCGGCGTCACCGAGTCCGACGAACTGTGGCTCGCACCGGAGCAGCGCGTCACCATCTGGTGATGCGTCCGCATCCTTCCCCCTCCCCCCAATAACGGAAGGACCCCGTGGGTACCCCTCCCGAACCCTCAGACACCGGGGCGACCTCGCCCGCCGCAGGGTCAGCCCGTCGTGACGCGCAACCGTTGCGGCGGGCGCACCGCCCCACGAGGCGACTGCCGCGCCGCGCCGCCGCCGAGCGGCGGACATTCACCTCGACGCTGAAGGCCCTCGACGATCTGGCCGGCGCGGGCGCCAAGATCTCCGTGCGGATCACCGATCTCGATCGGGGCACCGAGGTGCTTGCGGGCGACGACTTCGTGACCCTCCCCGTCGGCGGGCTCGGGATCGTTCCGTTGCTGGTGGAGGTCGCCGCCGGGTTCGAGGCGGGCACCCTCGACCCGCAGGAGTCCATCGACCGCGCCCAGGTGGACGACGTCGGCGTCGCCGGTGTGTGGCAGCACCTCACGACCCCGACATTGTCCCTTTCGGATCTCGCGGTGTTGGCTGCCGCCGCCGGCGACGCCCTGGCCGCCAACGCCTTGCTCGACCGCGTCGGCATGCCCGCCGTACGGTCCCGGATCGAACAGTTGGGATTGGAGCGATCCGCTCTTCTGGATCGGTTCCGCGACCGCCGTGGTCCCGATGACGCGCCCCATGTCGCCCTGGGCTCGTCGCGTGAGCTCGCCGATCTCTTCCGCGCCCTCGTCAATGCCGACGCGGTGTCGGCGGGGGTGAGCGCCCAGGTCGCGGAATGGCTGAGCCTCAACCACGACCTGTCGCTGGTGGCATCCGCGACGGGACTCGACCCCTTCGCCCACGATCACGACGCCCACGACCTGCTCTTCATCAACAAGACGGGGCGGGAGGACGGCGTCCGCGTCGAGGCGGGGGTCCTCGCGGGGCCGCGAGCGGGCGTCTCCTATGCGCTCATCGTGTGCTTCGACGACCTGTCGATCATGCACCGGATGCGCGCGCACGAGGCGTTCCGGACGCTCGGCCTCGATCTCATGGAATACGTGTACTGACGACGATTCTCCGCACCGCTCTTCGGTCCCGTTGCCGATACGCAGGAGCAACCGGAGGTTTCCGGCATCCGGCGGCGACGCGCCGCAGAGAAGGGCGGGTCAGAAGACGATCGTGTGATTGCCGTGACGGATGACGCGGTCTTGGGCATGCCACAGCACGGCCCGTGAAAGCACCTGTCGCTCGACATCGGCGCCGCGCCGGGCGAGTTCGGCCACGGTGTCGGCGTGCGTGACGCGGATCGTGTCCTGATCGATGATCGGGCCTTCATCGAGATCACCCGTCACATAGTGCGACGTCGCGCCGATCAGTTTCACGCCGCGTTCCTTCGCCTTCTTGTAGGGCTCGGCGCCGATGAACGCCGGCAGGAACGAGTGGTGGATGTTGATCACCGGCACGCCCAGTCGCTCCAGGAATTCGGGCGACAGGATCTGCATGTATCGGGCCAGCACGACGAAGTCGACGTTGCCGTCGAGCAATTCGAGGATCCGCTCCTCCGACGCTGATTTGTCTGGGCCCGAGACCGACGGCACGTGGAAGAACGGCACACCGAAAGAGCGCACATCCTCGGCCGACGTCGTGTGGTTCGAGATGACCATCGGCACCGTGACGGGCAGGTCGCCTCGCCGGTGGCGCCACAAGAGGTCGAGCAGGCAGTGGTCCTGTTTCGAGGCGAGGATCGCCATGCGCTTGGGCGTGGACTGATCGGTGATCGACCACTCGAGATCGAACCCGCCACCCAGGGTCGCCGCGAGGTCGGCCTCGATCTCGGGCAGCGCCCCCTCGAGGCCGGGCCGGTGGAACACGACACGCTGGAAGTACGCGCCGCCGGTCGGATCATCCGAGTACTGGTCGAAAGCGACGATGTTGCCCTGGTTGCGGGTGATGAGCGCCGACACCGCAGCGACGATCCCGGGGCGGTCCTCACCGTGGACGATCAGGCAGGCATGGTCGGTGAGCGAGGATGCGGGTACAGCGGTCATGCATCGATTCTGCCCTGTCAGGCGTATCTCGGAGGACCGGGAGTCCGGGAGATCCAGCCGCTTCAGCTGAAGATCGCCGAGCTGCCGCCGCGTCGCGGCGACCATGGTTTCGCGGGGTTCAGTCCCCGAGCACGTGGTCGGGATCGTGCAGTGCCAGTCGCGGGCGTCCGTCGGGCGCGGAGCCCGCGCGCTCCGCGGCGCCCCGGAATATGCGCGCGGCGGACGGGCCGACCCGCGTGACCGAGCTGAAGTCCAGCGTGAGGGAGCGGCCGACCATCAACTCGGGGAGCATGCTCAGCACCTGCTCGCTGTCGCTGAACTTGAAGTCGCCGCGCAGAACGGCCGTGGTGTCGCGATCATCGTCGGGTCCGGAATGCGTGATGTCGGCAATCGGTGACAGCGGGTCCGCGCGATGCTCGAGCATGTGCAAGCCGAACTCCTTGCTCAGCTGCTCGAGCATCCCCACGCCGCGCACGCTGTTGCCCCGTGCATCGAGCCGCGGGCTGAACGTGCCGACGCCGAACTGGTCGGGCTGGAGAGCGACGATCCCACCTCCCACCCCGCTCTTGGCGGGCAGTCCGACGCGCACCAGCCAGTCGCCCGACGCGTCGTACATCCCACAGCTCGTCATGACGGCGATGGTCCACCGAGCGACGTCTTCGCTCACGACGCGTTCGCGAGTGAGTGGATTGATGCCGCCACCGGCGAGCGTGGCTGCCATCATTGCCAAGTCGCGCGCGTTGACGCGCAGGGAGCACTGTCGGAAATAGGCGCGGGTGGCGACCTCTGCGCTGGACGCCAAGGTGCCGGCAGCCTGGGCGAGGTAGGCGAGAGCGCGGTTGCGGTCACCGGTGTCGAGTTCTGAGAGGTACACGTCCTCGTCGACGTCGAGCCGGCGCCCGGCGAACGCGGACAGGCCATCGCGAACGACCGCGAACTTCTCCGCGTCGTCGTCGCCGGCGATCAGTGAGGTCGTCACAATCGCACCCGCGTTGATCATCGGGTTGAGAGGGCGTCCGGACGTCTCCTCGAGACTGATCGCATTGAAGGGCTCGCCGCTGGGCTCGAGTCCGACATGCTCGGTGACAGCGGCGAGGCCGAGCGCGTCGAGCGCGAGGGCGAACGTGAAGGGCTTCGATATGGACTGGATCGTGAACTCGGCCTCGCTGTCGCCCCACGCATGGATGGTGCCGCGGACGCTCGCCAATGCGATGCCCAGTTGCTCGGGATCCTGGCGGGCGAGTTCAGGGATGTACGAGGCCACCTCGCCATCGGTGAGCGAGCGTGCGTGCGTCAGCACGGACGTGAGCGCGGTGCGCAGCGGTTGGGAGTGCGCGGGGGAAACGGGCTGTGGCGAGAGCCGCGCCGGATCCATCGCGTGGTGATCACGGGCTTCGTCGCGCGGGGCCATGCGCTCAGCCTAGGGTGTGCACGCGCGTGCGCTGGGACGCTCTCGGCGGAAAGCTCGACAGGCCGCAGGCGCGGCGGCGTGCGCCGTCAGCGCACGCCTTTCATCAGTGTGAGCACCGGCTTGACCGATGCCAGCAAAGCGACGCCCAGAGCGATGGCGATCGCCCCCAACAGCAGGAAGTACGGCACCTCGTCGTGCGGGTCGTAGAAGCCCGCCGCCCATCCGGCGATCGACGTTCCGAGCGCGACCGACAAGAAGTACAACGCCACCATCTGCGTGTGGAACCGCTCCGGAGCCAGCTTGGTCGAGACCGACAGGCCGACCGGCGAGATGAACAGCTCGGCGATCGTGAACACCAGCAGGATGCCGACGATGGCCAGCAGCGGCGTCGAGTTCGCCGGGCCGTTGGCCCACGGGAGGAACAGCAAGAAGGCGGTTCCCATGATGATCGCCCCGACCGCGAACTTGACCGGCGTCGACGGCTGCCGGGATCCGAGCCTCGTCCACACCGCGGCGAAGACACCGGACAAGATGATCACGAAGATCGGGTTGATCGAATTGACCCACGAGATGGGCATCTCCCACCCGAAGATGCTGCGGTTCAGACGTTCATCCGAATAGATCGTCAGAACCGTGAACTGCTGTTGATACAGCGACCAGAAGCCGACGTTCACGATGAACAACGGGATGAACCCGAACACACGCGAGCGCTCGGTCGCGGTGACGGCGCGCGATGCGGTGATGACGGTGAAATACGCCACGGCGGCCACGAGGGTCGCCGCGATCACGATCAGCGCGAGGTTGTCGGCGCGGATGACGCCGACGAAGACCAACCCCACGAGGGCGGCGATGCCCGCGAGCGCGATGCCGACGACGAGCGGGCGTCGGCTGCGCGGCAGGGGATTGGGAACAACCCGCGCCTCGGCGGGGAGATGCTTGCGGCCGAACGAGTACTGGATGAGGCCGGCCGCCATGCCCACGGCTGCGAGGCCGAAGCCCCAGTGGAACCCCATCGTCGACTGCAGCAGCCCCGTCAACAGCGGACCGAAGAACGCCCCCAGGTTGATGCCGAGGTAGAACAGCGAGAAACCGGCATCCCGTCGCACGTCATCGGCGGTGTAGAGCGTGCCGACGACCGAGGTCGCGTTGGCCTTCAAGCCCCCCGAGCCGAGCGCGACCAGAACCAGGCCGACTCCGAGCCCCCAGGCGTTCGGAAGGATCGCGAGCGCGACATGGCCGGCCATGATCACGATGGCGCTGTAGTAGAGCACCCGCTCCGACCCGAGCAGGCGGTCGGCGATCCACGCGCCCAGAATCGTCGACAGGTACACGGTGCCGCCGTAGGCGCCGACGATTCCGGTCGCGACCTCCCGGTCGATACCGAGGCCCCCCTCCGAAACCGAGAAGTACATGTAGATGAGCAGGATGCCCTGCATGCCGTAGAAGCTGAACCGCTCCCACATCTCGACGCCGAAGACGTGCGCGAGGGCGAACGGCTGACCGAAGAACCGTGTGTCGGGATCACCCGTGGTGCCGTGCGTGGCCGCATCGTCGGTGCCGCTCTCTGCGGCCGCGGTCACGCGCGTGGTGTCGTCGCCGGAGAGGTCTCCGGCTGCGGTCGCGCCATCCGGTGGGCCGACCGGCACCTGTTCGGGTTCGTTCTCGGAGCGGGGGGTCATCGCGCCAGGTTATCGGCACGCGTTCCTCGCGGTCACGGGGAGTGACACACTGAACCCATGAGCACGCCGATCGACATCCGCGCCCTCACCACCATCGACGACGTCTTCCGTGCGTCCGACGTGCTGGCCGAGGTGTGGGGCGGCGACAGGGCGGGAATGCCGCCCAACCTGCTGCGCGCACTCGCACACGCCGGCAACTACACCGTCGGGCTGTGGGACGGCGACACGATGATCGGCGCATCCGTCGCCTTCTTCGCCGCCCCCGCCGACCGATCGATGCACAGCCACATCACCGGTGTGCTCCCGGGACGGCAGAGTGGCGGGCTCGGGCGGCTGCTCAAGCACCACCAGCGCGAGTGGGCGCTCGCGCGAGGAGTCGGCCACATCACGTGGACCTTCGACCCGCTCGTCGCGCGCAACGCCCACTTCAACCTGCGCGTGCTCGGTGCACGGGTGACCGACTACTTCGTCGACCACTACGGGCCGATGGATGACGGGGTGAACCGCGGAGACCAAACCGATCGCATCCTCGTGTCATGGGCGCTCGCCGCACCTCCCGCCCCGACCCCCGAACCCGATGACGTGGTCGCAACCGTCGCCGTTCCGCGCGACATCGAGCAGGTGCGTCGCGAGACTCCCGTCGAAGCGGCGGCCTGGCGGACGCGTGTCCGCGACGCCCTCCTGGGCGCGTTCGACGAAGGTCTGCGCGTGGGAGGGTTCGACGGCGATCAGGGGTACCTGCTCGTGCGTGAGTGACCTCACGGCGTATCACCCGGGCACGCATCTTCCTCTTTTTCTGTGAAGTCGCGTTATGAATCGCGCATCGCCCGCTCTCATGAGTGAGCGAAGGGAGCAGGAAATGAAGGACACGACGATGCGTCAGACCATCGAAGACATCGTGCGGGCGATGACGCCCGGCGGCGCGAACGAGCGCCGTCGTTCTCCCCGCGCACCCCGGGTCCCGCGCAACCTGCGTCCTGCCCGAGCTCGCTCGACCTTCCGGCTCCCCGCCGACGTGCGGGTCTCGCGGCGCGTCGCAGCCTGACACACCGGGACCGCCGAAGCCCAGCGTCGTCGCCGGGGTCGGGCTAGCCTGGCGACATGCCCATCGCGTTGCCCGCGGCATCCGTCGCACTCGAAGGATTCGAGTTGCGTGTGCTGCATCTTCCTCTCGTCTCACCGTTCACGACCTCCTTCGGCACCGAAACGGTGCGTGAAGTGATCGTCGTGCGCGCCCTGACCTCGGATGGTGACGGGTGGGGAGAGATGGTGACGCAGCCTGTCCCGACATACTCGAGTGAGTACACGCAGGGAGCCTGGGATGCGGCGTTGCGGTTCCTGGCCCCGGCGCTGTTGGACCGTGGAACGATCGTCCCCGAGCAGATCGCGGGCGAACTGGAGCACTTCATCGGCCACCGCATGGCGAAAGCGGGACTCGAACTCGCCGTCCTCGACGCCGCGTTGCGTGCGCAGGGCCGATCATTCGGAGAGTACCTCGGCGTGACACGCGACCGCGTGCCCAGTGGGGTGAGCGTCGGCATCCAACGTGACCCCGCGGCCCTCGTCGACGCCGTCGGCGGTTACCTCGACGAGGGATACATGCGCATCAAGATCAAGATCAAGCCGGGGCGCGATGTCGAGGACACCGCGGCGGTGCGCGATGCGTTCGGTGCGATCCCGCTGCAGGTCGACGCCAATTCGGCCTTCACCCTCGCGGACGCCGCCACACTCGCCGAACTCGACCGGTTCGATCTGCTGCTCATCGAGCAGCCGCTGCAAGAAGACGACCTGGTCGATCATGCGACCCTCGCGAAGCAGCTGCGCACACCGGTGTGCCTGGACGAGTCGATCACCTCGGCCAAGGCTGCCACTGACGCGCTCGCGCTGAAGGCGGCGTCGATCATCAACATCAAGGCGGGCCGCGTCGGTGGCTACCTTGAGGGTGTCCGCATCCACGACCTCTGCCGAGATGCCGGAGTGCCGGTCTGGTGTGGCGGGATGCTCGAGACCGGGATCGGGCGCGCCGCGAACGCCGCGCTCGCGGCGCTGCCGGGCTTCACCCTGCCCGGCGACGTCTCGGCATCGTCGCGGTTCTACACGCGCGACATCGTCACCGAACCCGTGGTGCTCGAAGAGGGGCACGTCCGCGTGCCGACCGGTCACGGGCTGGGGATCGAGATCGACCTCGTCGCCCTGGACGACCTCACGGTGGCCCGCGAGACCATCCGGCGCTGACCCGGCGTCGGGCTCGGCCCCGCCCAGCCGCCCGTTTGTGCGGAGTTCCGGTCGTTTCGCGGTCATGCGAAGCGGCGCCTTTTCCGCACAAACGGACCACCTGCGTAGGGTGGGGGGATGGGCAACGACGCTCCCGAAGACCACGAATCGGCGCGCGGCATCTCTCGCCGCACGCAGTCCGACATCTACCGCGCGGGCATCAGCGGCACTCGGCCGCTCGTGCCCGTCGACACGCAGGCGCTCGAAGTTGCCGCACGCAAGGCGCTGACACCCGAAGCCTTCGCGTATATCGCCGGCGGCGCGGGTGCCGAGCGCACGATGGCTGCCAACCGTGCCGCCTTCGGGCGCTGGCAGATCTGGCCGCGCCCCCTGCGCGACGTCGGCGAACGCGACCTGTCGATCGACTTCCTCGGCACGAGGCGCCCCTCGCCGCTGCTGCTCGCACCGCTCGGGGTGATGGAGATGGTCGACGACGAGGCCGACCTCGCGGTCGGGCGTGCCGCGGCTTCGCTCGGGATGCCGTACACGCTGTCGAACCAGGCGTCGTACCCGATGGAGGACGTGCGGGACGCGGCCCCCGACGGTTCGCGGCTGTTCCAGCTGTACTGGTCGGCCGACGATGACCTCAACGCATCGTTGTTGCGCCGGGCCGAGTCATCGGGATGCGAGGCGATCGTCGTCACACTCGACACGCACCTGCTGGGCTGGCGCACGCGCGACCTCGACCTCGCCTACTTGCCGTTCACTCGAGGGCTGGGCATCGCGCAGTACACGAGCGATCCGGTGTTCCAGCAGCTCGTTCGTGCCCGTGCCCGTGCCCGTGCCCGCACCGCGACGTCGACCGACGCGCCCGCGGTCAAGTTGACGCCCAAGGCGGTCGCCGCCGGTGTGACCATCGCGCGAAAGGGTCGCGCCCTGACGGGCGCCGGAATTCGCGAGAGTCTGCGCTCACCGCTGCCGCGGGCTGCGGTCGAGACGTTTCTCGATGTCTTCTCGACCCCCGCACTCACCTGGGACGACCTCGCAAAGGCGCGGGAATGGACGAGCCTTCCGATCATCCTCAAGGGGATCGTCCACCCCGACGACGCGGCGCGCGCCGTCGATGCCGGGCTCGATGGCGTCTGGGTGTCGAACCACGGCGGTCGTCAGATCGATCAATCGGTGCCGACGCTGGATGTCCTCCCCGCAATCGCGGACCGCGTCGCCGGACGGGTGCCGATCGTGTTCGATTCCGGTGTGCGCCAAGGGTCGGATGCTGCGATCGCTCTCGCGCTGGGAGCGACGGCCGTCGCGGTCGGGCGTCCGTACGCGTATGGCCTCGGGATCGCCGGCGAAGCCGGCGTGCGCGAGGCGTTGCGCAACATTCTCGCCGAGCTCGACATCACCGTCGGGCTTTCTGGGCACACCGCGGTGCGCGACCTGGATCGCGACGCCCTGCGCGCGGTGGCCTGACCCGACCGCGACGCGGCTGCGGGGTGGGCCGCCAGTAGACTCGGGGGATGCGCCGAACGGCGCGCCCTCACCCCCGCCCGACCATTGGAGCCACCATGGCCGAACAGTCCCGCCTCGACAAAGTCATCGCCCTCGCCCGTCATCGCGGATTCGTGTTCCAGGCAGGTGAGATCTACGGCGGGTCGCGCTCGGCATGGGACTACGGTCCCCTCGGAACGGAGCTGAAGGAGAACATCCGCCGGCAGTGGTGGCAGACGTTCGTCCGCGGTCGTGGCGACATGGTGGGGCTCGACTCGTCGATCATCCTCCCCAAGCGTGTGTGGGAGGCATCGGGTCACGTCGCGACGTTCACCGACCCGCTCGTGGAGTGCCTGCAGTGCCACAAGCGCTTCCGGGCCGACAACCTGATCGAGGACTTCGAAGCCCGCAAGGGGCGTCCCGCCGAGAACGGTCTTGCCGACATCCCTTGTCCGAACTGCGGTACGAAGGGGCAGTACACCGAGCCGAAGGCGTTCTCCGGTCTGGTCAAGACCTACCTCGGCGTCGTCGACGACGAATCGGGGCTGCACTTCCTGCGTCCCGAGACCGCGCAGGGCATCTTCATCAACTTCGGCAACGTGCTCACCGCGAGTCGCAAGAAGCCGCCGTTCGGCGTCGGCCAGGTCGGCAAGGCGTTTCGCAACGAGATCACGCCGGGAAACTTCATCTTCCGCACGCGTGAGTTCGAACAGATGGAGATCGAGTTCTTCACGCCGCCGGCCGAGGCCGATGAGTGGTTCTCGCACTGGGTCGAGGCGTGCTGGAACTGGTTCGTCGACCTGGGCGTCGACCCCACCAATCTGCGACGGTTCGATGTCCCCAAGGAAGACCGTGCTCACTATTCTGCCGGCACCATCGACGTCGAATACCGCTTCGGTTTCGCCGGCAAGGAGTGGGGCGAGCTCATGGGTGTCGCCAACCGCACGGATTACGACCTCACAAGCCACTCGGAGGCGTCGGGTCAGAGTCTGAGCTTCTTCGACCAGGCGTCCGGTGAGCGTTACGTGCCGTACGTGATCGAACCCTCGTTCGGCCTCACCCGCGCGATGATGGCCTTCCTCGTCGACTCGTACCACGAAGAAGAGGCACCCAACGCGAAGGGCGGGACCGACACCCGCACGGTGTTGAAGCTCGACCCGCGTCTGGCACCCGTCAAGGTCGCGGTGCTTCCGCTTTCGCGAAACGAGAAGTTGTCGCCGCTCGCGCGCGGGCTCGCCGACGACCTCCGCGGGCACGGCTGGAACGTCGACTTCGACGACGCGGGAGCGATCGGACGCCGCTACCGCCGCCAGGACGAGATCGGCACCCCGTTCTGTGTCACGGTCGACTTCGACTCGCTCGACGACGACGCCGTCACGGTGCGCGATCGCGACACCATGGCCCAGGAGCGTGTCTCGCTCGACCGGATCGTGCCATTCCTCCGGGAGCGTCTCGCGGGCGCCTGACCCGCCGCATACACTCGCAAAAAACCGGAGGGTCCGCATAGGGATGCGGACCCTCCGGCGGCTCCGCCGAAGCGGGGCCATGCGGGGTGCGGGACGACTCTGGGGATCTGTGCCGGTCCGCACCCCGCAGCTCATCAGCGCTTTCGAGAGCGCATGGCTGATCCGAGCGTGAGGGCTCCGACGAGGAGCAGGCCGCCGCCGAGGATCGCGAACGGCAACACCGGTCCCGATCCGGTCAAGGGCAGCGCGCTGGGCCCACCCGGGTCACCGTCGGTCAGGGGCAACTCGAACGGCGGCGTCTCACTCTCGCTCGGTGTGGGAGTCGGCGTCGGTGTCGACGTGTCCGTGGGTGTCGGTGTCGGTGTCGGTGTCGGAGTGGGTGTCGACGTTTCGGTCGGCTCCGGCTCCGGCTCGTCGGCCGTGTTCGTGAAGGTGCACGTAATGGGTGCGGCAGCCGCGCTCGCGGCGGGCGCGATCGAAGCGAACGAGACGGTCGGACCGTCGACGGCGGCGCCGGCATCCGCTCCCAGACCGTCGAGGCACTGCACGCTCGTGAACGACCACGGGTCGGCGGTCGCGTCCTCGGTGATGGTGAGGTCTCGACCGACGACGTAGTCGCGCGTCCCAGATGCGACAGCCGTTCCCATCTCGGTCGGCTGGAGTGACAGGCCATCCCACATCTCGGCGTCCGTGCCACCGGGGGTGAAGGTGAAGGCGGGGATGCCGGCGTCCGGCTCCGTGCCTTCAGCGACCTTGGCGATCGTGATCGAGCGCACCTGGTCGATCTCGGCATAGAGACAGCCGTAGGTCGCGGTCCCCTCGACCGTCAAGAACTGCGGGATCGCGTCGCCCGCTTCATCGAGGGTCGCGGGACACGAACCATCGGCGGCCGGTGCGGTGAAACCCGAGACGACAAGGGTGTATCGGTTGCCATCCGACCCCGTGAATGACTGCGATCCGATGGTGTTGAGGAACTCGACCGTGTCGTTGTTGATCGGGTTGGATACCGGTGAGGCGGTGTTGGACGTCTCGTTGAGCATCCACTCGTAGTCGAGCGTCATCCCGAGGAAGTCGATCCGCATGATGCCGCGGAACCAGGAGTTCTCCAGCGTCGACACCGGATTGTTGCGGTGCACCATGCGTCCGAGGTTGAACGCGGTGTCGGTCGGTACCGAGGTGACCTGCGCCGGTTCGAATCCGAGCGCGCTCTGCCGCGTGAGGTCGAGGTCGGCTCCGCCGCAGGCGCTGCCGGTGTTGCCGTGGGCGCTGTAGACCACCGATCCGTGCTCGACCGACGCGGTGTACCCATCGGTCAGCGCGGCATCATCCGTGCCCGGACTTCCGCCGCTGTTGCCGATGACACCGTCGGCCCCTGCCGCTGCGCTGCCGTACCGGGCGCAGTCGCCGAGCGACGGGTTCGGCGCAGCCGCGCCGTCCCACCCGATGTGATCGACCATGCTCGCCCGGACCGACTGATCCGGTGGCACCGGCACATCGAGCGCGGCGGCCGGGGCGGCGCCGAGAATCCCCGCACCTGTCAACGCGGCGCCCAGCACGAGACTCGCGGTGGCCCCGGCGAGGCCGCGGCGTCGCCGCGACGCGCGGCGCGATTCCGCGGTGCGATTTCGGGCGCGCGAAAGCGCGACGTGGTCCTGCATGAAGTTCCCCCAAGAACACACCCGAAGGGGCGTTCACACGCCGGTCAGCACCCCAGATTGCATCGCGGCTTCATATAGGAGACCACACTCCGCGCATTCGATTACGCGTGTTCGGATGAATTTTCTCTCATCGAGTGGCCGCGTCGCGGACGGACTGGTCGACGGTGATAGATCCGTAGGGCGTTTGCTCGGATGCCATGTGCCGGAAGTCGTCGTCGAGAATCTGACGGAGGACGTCACCGTCGACAGCGTCGAGGTCGGCGATGTAGAGGCATCCCACGCCCGTCTTGTGGGGTCCGAGCCGCGACAGCAGATCGGCGTGCGCATCCGTCGAACGCAAGTAGATCGTGGTCGCCTGCGCTCGCGGCGAGAACCCCGAGACAGGCGCGTCGCCTTGCGTGCCGGTGGGGTAGCGGTAGTGGTACGAACCGAATCCGACGATCGTGCCCCACATCTCGGGCTCGAGACCCGTGACATCGCGCAACAGGGTGACCATGGTCTCGGCGTCACGCCGACGACGCGCCGAGCGCACTCCGGCGACGAACTCGCCGACGTCCCCTCCGGTCTTCTTCATGATCCGCTCTCCTTCTTCGCCTTGGCCGCTGCCTTCACCTCGCGCTTGTACGCGCGGACTTTGGTGAGCGACTCGGGCGAGACGATGTCGGCGACGCTGCGATACGAACCGGGGTCGCCGTACGGAGCGGATGCCTCCCGCCAGCCTGCACCCGCATACCCACACTGTTTGCCCAGCAGTGCGAGGAAGATCTTCGCCTTCTGCTCGCCGAAGCCGGGAAGTGCGCGCAACCGCTTCAGCACGGTGGCACCGTCGGGGTCGTCGGCGGTCCAGATCGCCGCGGCATCGCCGCCCCACTCCTGTTCGATCGCCTGGCAGAGGGATTGCACGCGGCCAGCCATCGAACCGGGGTAGCGGTGCACGGCGGGCGGGATGCGGAACGCCTCGACGACGCGATCGGGCTCCGCGTGGGCGAGCGTCGACGCGTCGATCGCGCCGACACGTTCGCGGATCTTCAGTGGGCCGGCGAAGGCGGTTTCCATCGCAACCTGCTGGTCCAGCAGCATCCCGATCAGCAGCGCCAGAGGATCGTCGGTGAGCAATGCGTCGGCTTCGGCATCGCCGGTGATGTGGAGTGCCATGCGTCCAGTATCGCCCTGTGAGCAGAAGCGTGGGGGCCGCGCTCAGAGCGGCCCGTCGGACGGGGTCCGGGTGTGAAGGCGTGGATGAGCCAGGTCGGTGTTGTCGAACAGCCAGTTCGCGCGCGACCGAGGATCCGATTCCTGCAGGTACAGCCGCTGGCCGTGCACATAGCGATGGTTCGACGGGGCTTCCGGGTCGGGATCATGCAGGCCGGTGAACCGCGTGTTCCCGCGTGGCACGCTGACGGTGAAGGGCACCTCGAGCCAGATGGCTTCTTCGGCGGTTCGGGCGGAGTGGGAGGATGGGGCCATGACCGACCCTGCACCGCCCGTCGAGTCGCTCGCCGGCCATGCCCGCGACACCCATGTCGTGATCGTCGGCGGGGGGATCGCCGGACTCGTCGCCGCGTGGGAGTGTGCGAAAGTAGGCCTGCAGACGACGGTGGTCGAGGCCGACGCAGAGTTCGGCGGCACGATCCGCTCGGCTGACATCGCCGGCTTCACCCTCGATGTCGGCGCGGATGGCTTCGCGACGGGTGGCGGCCAGGTCGAGGCGATCATCGACGAGTTGGGGCTGTCTGCCGAGCTCGTCGACAGTGCCGAGTTGCCTGTCTGGATCGCCGATGCGGGGGTCGTTGCGCCCGCCCCCGCCGACAGCGTGCTCGGCATCCCTGCGAATCCCTGGGACGCCTCGGTCCGCCGGATGATCGGGTGGCGCGGCGCATGGCGGGCCTATCTCGACCGGCTGCGACCCCCGCTCACGATCGGCCAGCAACGCAATCTCGATGCCCTGGTGCGCGGACGCATGGGAGACCGCGTCGTCGACCGTCTTGTCGCCCCGGTCACAGTGGGGCGCCACGGTCTGCGTCCTGATGAGGTGGATGTCGATCTCGCCGCCCCCGGACTGAACACCGCGCTGACGCGCACCGGGTCGCTCGGGGGTGCGGTCGCTCAGGTGCGGGCCGACCGTGAGGGTGCTCCCAGATACCGGTCGCTCGTCGGGGGAATGACCGGACTCGTCGAGGGTCTGCTCGAACGACTGCGCGTCCTCGGAGCCGACGTTGCGGGCGAGTCCCCGGTTTCGGCGCTGACCCGGCACGGCGACGGTCGGTGGGGCGTGACGATCGGCGACGGCGAAGTGATCGCCGATGTGGTGATCATCGCAACGCCCGAGGCTGAGGCCCGTCGTCTGCTTGCGCCGCACGTCCCGGTGGTCGAAGCCGACGGCGGCCTCGCCCCGCTCGACACGGTCACGTTGGTGGTGAACGGTTCGCTTGAGGGCCGCGAGGTGCTGCCGGTCCCGGGCGCCAGCCCGGCACGCTCGGTGACCGTTCCCTCACATCGCTGGGCGTCGCAGGCCGAGCGGGTCGGCGCGGACGCTGTGGTGGTGCGGGTGACGCTCGCCGAACCGGCGGCCGACGATGAGGCGGCGATCGCGGCGGCGAAGGATGCGGCATCCGCCCTTCTCGGGCAGTCGCTCGACGTGCGCGGTGCCCGACGCGCGACGTTCCACCCCTCACCGCCCCGCTCCGCGACAGGGCGGATGGTGCAGTCCGAGCGGGTGCGCAACGGCGTCCGCGCGGTCGGCGGTCTGTCTGTGATCGGCGGCTGGATCGCCGGAAGCGGGCTGGCGCAGATCATCCCCGATGCGCTCGACGCGGCCGAACGGGTGCGGCGCCACGCGCTCTTCGGTGCCGAGGCCGCGGAGTGAAGCGTGCGCGTCCCTGGATGTCAAGGGTGGATGCCCGAAAGGGAATACGGGTCTACGCTGGACGGGTAGGCATGCGCAACACCGACCGTGAGGAGACCCCATGAGGGGCAAGACTGGACTCGTCATCGGACTCGCCGTGGGCTACGTGCTCGGCTCGCGGGCGGGTCGTGAACGCTACGAGCAGATCAGAACCCAGTGGCTGAAGCTGTGGAACACCGAGCCCGTGCAGAAGCAGGTGGACAAGGCGAAGGATCTCGCGAAGTCCGCTGCGTTGGCGGTGCCGACCACCCTGTGGGAGTCCGCGGTGAAGGTGACGAAGGCTGCGACCACGAAGGGGACGGCGGGCGAGCGTCTCGACGCCGCACTGCAGGCGGGCAAGGACGGTGCCGCCGATGTTGCGGAGGCTGCGGAGGAGACCGCCGAGGCGGCGAAGTCCGCGGCCGACACGCGCGGGGGAGCATGACGTGACGACGCCGCGCGGATTTCGTGACCGCGCCGATGACAGCCTTCTGACGCTGCTCGGCGACATACCCGAACTCATCCGAAACCTCGTCGTCGCCGAGCTCGAGGCCGGCAAGGCATGGGTCAAGCGCACCGCGAAGGACGCGGGCATCGGTGCCGGCTGGATCGCCGGGGCGTTGTTCGTCTTGTTCTGGACGGTTCCCGCACTCGGCGCGTTCGTGATCATCGGCCTGTCGTCCTGGTGGCCGGCGTGGCTGTCGGCGCTGGTCGTGTTCGTCGCGATGCTGCTGATCGCGATCATCCTGGCGCTCCTCGGCATCGGGAGGTTCCGCCGCATCTCGAAGTCGCAGAACCCCGTGCAATCGATCGCCCAGGACGTCAAGGAGGTGCGCGATGAGCTCTGAAGCGCCCGTACCCGTGCCCCGT
Organism: Microbacterium koreense; assembly: GCF_042677105.1. Taxonomy (NCBI): domain Bacteria; kingdom Bacillati; phylum Actinomycetota; class Actinomycetes; order Micrococcales; family Microbacteriaceae; genus Microbacterium; species Microbacterium koreense. The sequence continues at coordinate 379,629 of NZ_JBHTIM010000001.1, read as the reverse complement.
ACCGGAGTTCCGATCGGGATCGGTGACCCCGTCGAGCAGGCCCGTGCAGAGTTGAAGGCGGCGCTGGCCGCGATCGAAGAGAAGGCGAACGTTCCTCGTCGCGTGGAACAGGCGGCTTCTGAGAAGGCCGCGGCCCTGCGTCGGGCCGCCCGCCGCAACCCGACTCTCGTGATCGTGGGCGTCGTCGCGACGGCAGCGGTGGTCGGGGGCGCCGTGTGGGGATTGGTGCGCCTTTACACGCGCTGACCTCCGCTTCTGCGGAGGCCCCGAGGTGACGCCTCATTCACGGGGTATGCTCGGGAATCAGGCAGTGCAATGGAGCGGATGCTGCCGACTGCGCGAATCCGATTCGATCGCGCGTCGGTTGCCCGACAGCCGGGCAACCGGCTGAGTCCCACGAGAGTCGATCCATGAACACAGCCGCAACACCTACGCCCGAGAAGCCCCTCGCGGGTTGGCGCGTCCTCGTGCCCCGCGGCGGCCCCTGGGGAGACGGCGTCGCGGCGACCTTGCGGAGCCAGGGTGCGGTACCGGTGATCGCCCCGCTGATCAACTTCGCTCCGTCGACGGATCAGGCGACCCTCGAGGAGGCATTGGCCGATCTGTCGGCTGGTCGGTTCGCGTGGCTGACCGTGACGAGTGCGACCACGGTCGATGTGCTCCATGCGTATCGCGCCACGATTCCGCCCGAAACCAAGGTCGCGGCGGTCGGCGAGACGACGTCGGCGGCATTGCAGGCGGTCGGGTACCGCGTCGATCTCGTTCCAGACCAGGACAACTCGGCGGCAGGGATGGCCGAACAGCTCATCGCCCTCGAAGCGGAGCCCCGCGACATCCTCACCTTGCGCAGCGAGATCGCCAAGCCTGTGCTCACCCGTAAGCTCACCGAGGCGGGCCATCGGGTACGCAGCGTCGTGGCATACCGCACCGTCGGGGTTCCGGTGACCGAGCGGATCGCCGGCGACGTCCGGTCAGGACGGATCAACGCGATTCTGGTCACGAGTGGCTCCGTCGCCGAACAGGTACGACAGCAGTTCGCCGGTATCCCCGACGCGACCGTCATCGCCGCGATCGGCCCACGAACGGCGAAGGACGCCCGGAGGGTGGGACTGCCCGTCGACGTGGTCGCAGACACCCAGACCGTCGACGGGTTGCTCGCCGCTGTCGCGCGCTTTCCCCTGCCGCACGCCGCTGACGAGTTCGCGCCGCGCACCGGGGCATTCCCGTTGCTGCCGCCCGAGAACGAGTGACGGCGACGGGTGGCGACGTCCGCACCACGTGTGGTGCTGTTGGCCGGTGGTGTCGGAGGTTCGCGCTTCGCGCTGGGGCTGCGTGACGCCCTCGAGCGCCGCGATGCACCGCAGGCGACGATCATCGCCAACACGGGGGATGACCTTTGGCTGTCGGGCGTGCGTCTGCAGCCCGACGTCGATTCGATGCTGTACGCGCTCGCCGGGGTGAACGACACCGTCCGGGGATGGGGGCGTGCCGGTGACAGTGAGCGGGTAGGCGAAGAACTCCAGGCATGGGGTGCCGGGTGGCCGTGGTTCACGCTCGGCGACCTCGACCTCGGCACGCATCTGGCGCGCACCGGATGGTTGCGCGACGGCCTCACACCCACACAGGTGATCGAGCGTCTCTCGCGCCGCTGGCCACTCGGGGTGTCGATCCTTCCGATGACCGACGATGAGGTCGACACGCACGTCGTTCTCACCGACGGCACGCGCATGCACTTCCAGGAGTGGTGGACGCGCCACCGTGCCGCCCTCCCGCCCGCGGAGTTCGTCTCGCCGGGTATCGCCTCGGCCACCCCCGCGCCGGGTGTGGCCGAGGCGATCTCGTCGGCCGATGTCGTGATGTTCGCCCCGTCGAACCCCGTCGTCTCGATCGGGCCGATCCTCGCCGTCCCCGGTGTTCGTGACGCGCTCCGAGCCACCGGTGCCCGCGTCGTGGGTATCTCGCCCATCATCGGTGGCCGCGTCGTGCGCGGGATGGCGGATGTGTGCCTCACGGCGATCGGGGTCGAGACCTCGGCGGTCGCCGTCGCCCGACACTACGGCGCGCGAGATCGTGGCGGTCTTCTCGATGCGTGGCTCGTCGCTGAGGATGACGCGGCGGGCGTCGCCGAGCTCGCGCAGTCGGGCATCGGTGCGTCTGCCGTGCCGTTGCTGATGTCGGACGCCGCCGCTTCGGCGGCGATCGCCGATGCGGCGCTCGCGGCGGCGGGCTTCTGACGATGATGGACCTGGCGTGGACGGGCTGGCTGCTGCTGGGTATCGCCGCGGTGGTGATCGGCATCTCGAAGACGGCGGTCCCGGGTGCCGGAACGATCGCCGTCGCAATCTTCGCTGCGGTGTTACCGGCACGGCAATCGACGGGCGTCATCTTGCTGCTGCTCATCGTGGCCGACATCTTCGCCGTGGTCATGTACCGGCGCCACGCGAACTGGCGGGCCCTGCTGGGCTTGGCGCCGGCGGTGATCGTCGGAGTCGTGGTGGGAACGGCGTTCCTCGCCGTCGCCGATGACTTCTGGGTGCGGCGCGTCATCGGGGTGATCCTGCTCGGGGTCGTCGCGATCACGCTGATCAGGCGACGGATGCCCCCCGGGATCGATGACGAGCGTCCGCACCGCGTCGCGGCAGCGACCTATGGCACCCTCGGGGGTTTCACGACGATGGTGGCGAACGCTGCCGGCCCGGTCATGTCGATGTACTTCCTCGCCGCCCGGTTCCCCGTGAAGGAGTTCCTCGGCACGGCCGCGTGGTTCTTCGCGATCGTGAACATCGCCAAGGTGCCGTTCTCGGTCGGTCTCGGCCTCATCACGATGCCGGGGCTCGTGATCGACGCGATCCTCGTCCCGCTCGTCGTCGGCGGGGCGCTGACAGGACGGTGGATCGCGAACCGCATCCCTCAGCGCTTCTTCGAACACCTGGTCATCGTCTTCACGATCGCGGGGGCGCTATACCTCTTGATCGCGTAGCCGTGCTCTGGCGGCCGTGTTCGGCTGAACGGACGTCGCACCGCACGTGTGCGTCGATCATCGGCCCGCGAGCAGAGCAGCCGTGCGCGGTCCGAGCCCGAGCCGCTGCGCTTCGGCGAGATGATCCGCCGTGTCGATGTCACGGCGGAGGGTCGCCGCATCCATCGCCACGGGAACGCACCCGAGATCGCGATGGCGGGCGAACGACCCGTCGCCGAACGAGGACTCCCACGTCACCCCGGGGCCAGCGGTCACGAGGGTCGAGCCGGTGCCTTCGGCATCGGGCACCACGGCGCGCGCGAGGGTCCGCGCCGCCCGGAGAGCCCGCGCGAGATCGGTCGGGTCCAGCGCGGGGAGGTCACCCAGGAGCGCCGCCCGGGGGCGATCGGGGAACGCCGTGACGCCGGTGGCGACCGCAGCATCCAAACCGCGTCGTTCGCCTTCAGGGACGAAACGAAGCCCGCGCACCTCGAGGGAGTCGAGGACGACACTGCCGTCATCGCCCACCACCACGATCTGTGCGACCTCGTCGCACGCAGCGGCCGCCGCGATCGTGTCTGCGGCAAGCGCACGCGCGAGCGCCACCCGGTCGACGCCGTCGACATTCAGGCGCGTCTTGCCGCGGGTCGGATCCTTGACCGGGATGACGAGGATCCAGCCGGATGTCACCCGCCGAACCGGGCCCGCAACCGCGGCAGGATCTCGGCGCCGTACATGCGCAGGAACTCCTCCTGGTCGTGACCGGGGTCGTGGAACACCAGGTGCCGGAAGCCCAGATCGAGGTAGCGCGAAATCGACTCGACGTGCTCGTCGGGGTCGGTCGACACGATGAAACGGGATGCGGCGCGTTCGATCGGCAGCTCGGCCGCGCGACGTTGCATCTCGATCGGGTCGTGGATTCCCATCTTCTCTTCGGGTGTCAGCGCGAGCGGCGCCCAGAACCGCGTCTTCTCGAGCGCGGTATCGCGGTCGGGGTGGTACGAGACCTTGACTTCCATCAGCGTGTCGATCGCATCTGCGGCGCGCTCGGACTTCTCCAAGCCCTCGCGCAGGGCGGGCAGGAGCTTGTCGGCGTACAGGGCCGGGTCCTTGCCGCTGGTGGTGATGAAACCGTCGGCGACGCGTCCGGCCAGCCGCGTGGCCGCGGGGCCGGCAGCGCCGATGTAGATCGGCACCTTCTGTTCGGGGCGGTCGTAGACGGTGGCGTCCGTGACCGAGTAGTACGTGCCCTCGTACGTGACACGCTCACCCGACCACAGGGCCTCCATGAGAGCAATCGACTCCTTGAGGCGTTGGAAACGCTCGGGCGGGTCGGGCCAGTCAAGACCCAGCGTCACCTCGTTGAGCGCCTCGCCGGTGCCGACACCGAGGATGACGCGGCCCGGGAACATGACGCCGAGCGTCGCGAATGCTTGCGCGATGACGGCCGGGTGATAGCGGAATGTGGGGGTCAGGACGCTCGTTCCCAGCAAGACCCGTGAGGTCTGAGCGCCCATCGCTCCGAGCAGGGGCAGTGCGGCGGGCGCGTGTCCCCCCTCGTGCATCCAGGGCTGGAAGTGGTCCGAGACGAAGACCGAGTCGAACCCCATTTCTTCGGCGAGGACGGCGTAGTCCACCAGCTGCGAGGGGCCGAACTGTTCGGCGGAGGCTTTGTATCCGAAACGGAGGGGAATGGTCATGGGGAACCTCTCGTGATGGGGGCAGGAAGGAATTCGGACCCGTCGGCGGCGGCGAGCCGCTCTCGGAAGGCGGCGACCGTGCCGGGCCACAGCAGCGTGAGCCGGCCGGAACGGTCGTCGACGTACCAGTTGCGGCATCCGCCGCGCAGCCACGGCGTCTGGGCGGCGGCCGCGTCGATCTCGGCGGTGTAGGCCGCCTCCGCGTCGGGATCGACGCGGAGGACGCCGTCGCGATGCGCGATCGTGCGGGCGGCGTAGGCGGCCTGTTCTTCGATCATCAGCACCGACGACGTGTGGCCGAGCGAGGCGTTCGGGCCGTTGAGGACGAACAGGTTCGGGAATCCGCTCACGACCGTCGATCCGAACGACGTCATGCCCGCGGACCAATGCTCGGCGAGTGTCTCCGACTCGCCGCGCACGAGTTCGGCGTACGGCTGTCGGGTCGACGAGAACCCGGTCGCCAGCACCAGTGCGTCGACTTCGGCGCGAGTGCCGTCCTCGGCGACGAGGGTTCCGGCATCCACCGAGGCGAGAGCGGACGGAACGAGGCGGACGCGATCCGACGCGAGGGCAGGATAGAACGCGTCCGACAGCAGTACCCGCTTGCACCCGAAGGCGTAGTCGGGTGTCAGTGCGTCACGCAACGCGGGGTCAGAGATCTGCGCGTGGAGGTGCGCGAGCGCCTGCGCCGTCGCGGCGGCCGCCGCATCCCGATCACCCGATCGTGACGCGAACCGCTCCTCGCCTTCGGCATCGAGTTCGGCACGCACCGCGGCGAGGGCATCGGCATCGTCGGCGAACCGGGCTCGCTCTGCTGCGGTGTACTCCCGCGCGTTGCGGGGCATGATCCAGGCGGGCGTGCGCTGGAAGAGCGTGACATCGGCGGTCGCCGCGAGCTCGGGCACGAGTTGGATCGCGGATGCCCCCGTGCCCACGACGCCCACACGCACGCCGGAAAGGTCGACGGAGTGATCCCATCGCGCGGAATGGAAGATGGGCCCCGCAAACGACTCCAAACCGGGGATCTCGGGAATCGAGGGCTCGGTCAGGCGACCGCACGCGAGCACGAGCACGTCGGCTTCGAGCACTGTGGGTGCGATGCCACCGATGTCGAGGACCCAATGGTCACCCATCCACTCCGCGCCGTCGAGGGGCGAACTCAGCCTCGGCACGATGCCCTCGGCCGCGGCAACCTGCTCGAGGTAGTCGCGGATCTCGGCGCCCGGGGCATAGACGGCCGACCACGAAGGATTCGGATGATCGGCGAAACCGTAAAGGTGGCTGGGCACATCGCAGGCGATGCCGGGGTAGGTGTTGTCACGCCATGTGCCGCCGAGGGCGGTCGCGCGTTCGAGGACGGTGACAGACTCGACGCCCGCCCGGCGCAGCGACATGGCCATGCCGATGCCGGCGAACCCGGCTCCGACGATCGCCACCTCGAGGCGCGTCATGATCCCGCCTCGCGTGCGGGTGCGGTGGTGTACGTGGTGGTGCGCAGTCGGAACGGCCGGAACAGGCGGGAGGCGATGGCCGCGGCGTCCGCGACGGGGAGTTCATGACCGTGCTCGATTCCGGCCGCTGGCTTGACGCGCCCGTCGAGCAGGGTGCCCCCGAGGTCGTCGCCCCCCGAGCGCAGCAGGGTCGCGGCGTTCTCGCGGCCGACACGGGTCCACGGGATCTGCACGTGCGCGATGCTGCCGGTGAGCAGCAGGCGCGACACGGCGACCATGGCACGGTGTTCGTCGATCGCCGCGCGCCCCGGAACGAGGGGCACGCCGCTGCGGGCGCCGGGGAGAGGGATCGGGACGAATTCGCTGAAGCCGCCTGTCGTCGACTGGATGCGCCGCAGACGCCTGAGGTGTGCGATGCGCTCGGCGGCCGTTTCGACGTGTCCGTAGAAGAGCACGCTGGTCGAGCGGAAGCCCGCGGCATGGGCCGCACTGATCCCCTCGATCCAGGCATCGATCTCGAGGTCCTCCGGGGCGACGAGGGCACGCACGCGCTCGGACAGCACCTTCACTCCGGTACCGGGAACGGTGTCGACCCCCGCATCTCGCAGTGCCGACAGCGCGCCCACGAGACCGAATCCACCACGGTCGGCGAGATCGCGGACATCCTGGGGACGATAGGCATGGATGTGCAGGTCGGGCGCCGCGTGGGCGATCGTCCGCACGATGTCGAGGTAAGCCTGCGGGTCTTCGGATGCGGACAGACGACCCTGGATGCAGACCTCGGTCGCGCCGAGGTCCACGGCGTCGCGCGCGACGGCCGCGGCGTCGTCGAGGGTGAACTCGTCGTCGGCCTGTGCGCCGGCACGGCGGAAGCCGGACGAGGTCAGGTTGCGGTTGACGACGAGTGTGACTGCTTCGCCCACGGTGTATCGCCGCACGTCGTCGGCTGTCGCCGTCACGACGTCGAGGTCCTCACCGGACGCGGTGAGCAGCGTGGCCCAGTCGACGTCGTCGAGGGCGAGCGGGTCGGATGCCGCGGACTCCGCCAACGTGCGCACGGTCGACGCCGTCGCGCGGATGCGAGGCGCGGGGCCTTCGTCGCGGGCGGTGTCGACCGTCCGGGCGCTCGCCGCGGCCAGACCCGTGGCGGGGTCGGCAAGCGCGGACACGGCCTCGGTGAGGGTGGGGGCGATCCACTCGTCCGCTGAAGCGACGTACTCGGGATGCGCGGTGAGGCGTTCGTGCAGTTCGAACCCGAGCGCGGACGTCTGCTTCGCGAGGTCGTCGATGTGCGGCCAGGGCCGTTCGGGGTTGACATGGTCGGCCGTCAGCGGCGACACCCCGCCCCAGTCGTCGGCACCCGCGCGCACCAGGAGAGACAACTCTCCGGGGTCGGAGAGGTTGGGCGGCACCTGGATGCGCATGCGCGATCCCATCACGAGGCGTGCGACGGCCACCGCGGCGACGTACTCGATCAGGTCGGCGTCGGGTGCCGAGCGCATCGCCGTCTTGGGCTTGGCCCGGAAGTTCTGCACGATGATCTCCTGCAGATGCCCGTGTCGTTCGTGGGCGTCGCGCAGCGCGAGGAGCGATTCGGCTCGATCGCGCAGCGTCTCACCGATCCCGACGAGGATGCCGGTGGTGAACGGCACCCGGGCGCGGCCGGCATCCTCGATCACCGTCAGGCGCACGTCGGGGTCTTTGTCCGGTGAGCCGTAATGCACCTGTCCCGGCTCCTCGAAGAGCCGCCGCGACGTCGTCTCGAGCATCATCCCCATCGACGGCGACACGTCGCGCAGCCGAAGGAGCTCGTCGTGCGTCATGACACCGGGGTTCGCGTGGGCGAGCAGCCCGGTCTCGCGGGTGATGAGATCAGCCATCGCCACGACGTAGTCGATCGTCGAGGCGTAGCCGCGCTCGTCCAACCACGCGCGCGCCTCGGGCCAGCGGTCTTCGGGGCGATCACCGAGGGTGAGGAGCGCCTCTTTGCACCCGAGCGCGGCCCCTTGTCGAGCGACGGCCAGCACCTGCTCGGGACTCATATAGGCCGGCTTGTGCTGTTTCAGCAGTTGGCCGGGGGTGTCCACGAAGATGCAGTAGTGACAGCGGTCGCGGCACAGGGTCGTCAGGGGAACGAAGACCTTGCGGGAGTAGGTGATGACGCCCGGGCGTCCGGACTCCATGCCGCCCGCATCGCGTAGCGACCCCGCCGCCGAGAGCAGTCGCTCAAGGTCGGCGCCGGATGCCGACAGCAGGGCCTCCGCCTCGTCGGTGCCGAGTCGCTCGCCTCGCTCAGCGGCAGCCAGCGCGGCGTCGCGCGCCGTCTGCTGCGGGGGCAGCGGGTCGAGCAGGGTCATCGATCAAGTCTTGCACCGATTCGCGGCTCATCGCGAACGAGAGCGTAGGAGCGGTCCGAATCCGCCGGGTTCGAGCAGTGATCCGGCGATGCAGGTGGTGAGGTATCGGAGCCCGGTTGCGTAGCCGCGGAGGTGCTCAAGGCGCCCGTTGATCGCCTCGTGGCTCGTTCGAGGCACCGGGTGGCCGAGGAAAGCGAGAATGCCGGCGGCTCGCTGCTTGAGCGTTCGGTCGCATCGGTGGTTCCGTTGAGTATCGCGAGGGCGCCGTTGCTGACGGACACGATGTCCCCCGCATCATCTCCTTGGCCTTGTTCTGCTCGGGGTCGCGGTAGGCGGTGACGATGCGCCGGTAGATACCCCAAGTCGCCTCGACCTCGACATGCTCCTCGGCCGCGAACACGGCCTCAATGCGTGCGGTCTGCTTCTCGGCGAGGAAGCTCGCGACGGTGTGGAGGCACGTGGGGACCCCCAGCGTGACCGCGGTACCCGAGCGTGTCCTGCCGGACCCGCTGCCGGGTCCGTCAGGACGCCGCCAGCCTCGAATTGGTCGAAAGGGTCGACTGGCGCCAGCAACTCGCTCTCCGGACATGCCGGGGCGAGTCAGGTGTGTAAATTTCAGGTTTCGACAGGGTTCCGCGAATGCGCGCTGCCAGGAGTAGTTGGTGTCAATGGTGGCCCGTCGTAGCGCGGATTCCCGCGGAGCGGGGGCGCGAAGTGCCCCACGCTGGTATGTAACACGTTCGTTTCGCGATTGCGGTTCGTCGATCGAGGTCCACGGGTGTCGTTGACGCAGGGGCCTTCGTGCCCTAACTTCAACACCCAACAGAATCCGTACCACTTGGTACATGACCGCCGACGACGGGACAGGAGGTGCCGGCATGACCGAGAAGAAGGTCTCCAAGAAGTCGAAGCACCTCGACGCCGTGATCGACCAGCTGATGTCGACCGGCATCAACGACCTCAGCCTGCGCGAACTCGCAGCCCAGATCGGCACGAGCCACCGCGTGCTCATCTATCACTTCACCTCGAAGGAGAACCTCGTCAACGAGGTGGTCCACGAGGTTCGTCGCCGCGAACGCGAGCTTTTCCGGCAGGAGGAGCCGTCGGAGACGACCGACCTCGCCACCGCCCTCATGGCGTTCTTCGACCACAACATCTCCGAGGGCATGCGCTCCTACTTCCGCCTCTTCTACGAGGTGTGGGGCATCGCGCAGTCGAAGCCCGAAGCCTACGAGCCGTTCCTCGACGGCATCGTCTCGGTCTGGGTCGATTCCCTCGCCGAGAACTTTGAACGCGCCGGGTACAGCCCGGAGTTCGCCGTCGCCCGCGCGACCCTCGTGCTGGCGACCCTGCGCGGTCTTCAACTCGATCTCTTCACCACCCAGGACGAAGCCCGCGTGCGCGCGGCGTTCTCCGGGCTGGTCGAGCTGATCGTGAACGAAGCCCGCGCATCCACCACCGTCCCCCTCGACCCGACGGGGCGCACCAGAGAGAGCAACACCCCACCTACAGAGCACCACCCGAACGGAGAGGCACCATGAGAAGGAAAGCGCTTCTTGCAATTCCCGCAGCGGCCGTCACCGCTGCGCTGATCTTCACCGGATGCAGCGACGGCGGCGGTTCCACGCCCGACTCCTCGGGCGACACCGGAGGCGGCGACCCGATCGTGATCGGGGTCGCCAGCGCCCAGACCGGATTCTTCTCCGGATTCGATGTGCCGGTGAAGAACGCGATCGATATGGCCGTCGCCGAGTACAACGCCGAGGGCGGGGTGCTCGGGCGTCAGCTCGAGGTGGTCGTCTCCGACACCAAGTCCGATGTGGAGCTGAGCGCGTCGGCGGCGATCGAGGTGCTCGACCAGGGCGCCGACGTCGTCGTGACGATGTGTGACTACAACCTCGGCGCTCCCGCCGCTCAGGAGGCGCAGGCCCAGGGCAAGATCGCGTTCTCGTGCGCCGGCAGCGCGCTGTTCGGGCCCGTCGGGATCGGACCGCTCGCCTACAGCGTCAACGAGAGCTCGACGACACAGGCATCCATCGGCGCCGAGTTCGCGTACAACTCGGGCTGGACGACGGCGTACATGCTCGGCGACACCGGCGAGGACTTCACGAGCTCCTGGTGCTCCGCGTTCAAGGAGACATTCGAGACCCTCGGTGGATCGATCGTCGGCGAGGACACGTTCGTCCAGGGCGACACGACGGTCGCGACCCAGGTGTCGAACCTCGTCTCGTCGGGGTCGGACCCGGGCGTGGTCGCGCTGTGCGGCTACCCCCCGACCGGTTCGACCGCGGTCGGCCAGCTTCGCGCCGCGGGCGTGACCGCGCCGATCGTGACCACCTCCGGGTTCGACGGACCCGGCTGGATGGAGGCCGTTCCGGGAGTCTCCGATGTCTACGCGGTGGCGAGCGCCTCGATCTACGGCGACGACCCGAACCCCGCGGTGAACGAGCTCGTCGCCGCCTACACCGAGGAGTACGGTGCGCCGGCGACGTCGTACCTGGTCTATGGTTACGCGATCGTGCAGTCGATCGTGGAGGCGATGACTCAGGCCGATTCCACCGAGGGCGAAGCCATGGCTGCGGCGCTCGACACCTTTACCGACGTCGAGACCATCCTGGGGCCGAGCACGTACACGGCTGGATGCCACGTCACGATCGAGCGTCCGATGCAGATCATCTCGTACGCGAACGACGCCGGCACCTGGGTCGAGTCGCTGACGCCCTCCCAGCCGATCCTGCCCGACGGCTGCAGCTAGCAGTCCAGCCAGGGCCGCGACGGGTCCCCGGCCGTGTCCGGGGACCCGTCCCACCCCAAGGAGATCCCGTGAGCTTCGATCCCGTCCGCATCCAGGGACCGGCAGGCGCCCTCGCCGGCTGGGTGCGCCCCGGCACCGACGATGCAGCCATCCCGATCCTGTTCCTTCACCCGATCAACATGCAGGGGAGGATCTGGTTCGATCTGGCGAACGAGCTCGGGCCCGAGCGGACCCTGTTCATGCCCGACCTCCGCGCGCACGGAGACTCGGATCCGGACGGCGACTTCGGACTGGACGAATGGCTGTCCGACATCGAGGCGTTCATCGATCAGGTCGGGCCCGCGGTCCCGGCGCATGTCGTCGGAGGGTCCTTGGGGGGCTCGCTCGCCGTGTGCCTGGCCGGGAGTCGGCCCGAAGCCGTCCTGTCCATCACCGCGATCGGCAGCTCGCTCAACTTCGAGGGCGCCGACGCACAGGCCGTGCTCGACGTCTTCGATGAATACGGCGTGCCGGGCACCTTCGAAAAGGTCTTCCCGGAGATCACGTTCGGTCCGTACGTCGACCGCGGGATCATCGACCTCGGCATCCGCCTCTCGAATCCCAACCCGGTGGAGATCGTCAAGCGTGTCTGGGAGGCGACGGTGTACTCCGACTCGACCGACCGCGCGGCGCGCATCGACGTGCCCACCCTCGTTCTCACCGGCCAGTTCGACGGGACGTGCACGCCGGAACTCGGGATGCAGATGGCCAGGGCCCTCCGCACCGAACTCGTCCTCATGCCGGACATCGGTCACATGCCCATGCTCGAGGCTCCCGCCCGAGTCGCTCACCTCGTGAGCGCCCACCTCGACCACACCGAAAGGACCCCCTCATGACTGCTCCGGTAGGTCTTCTGATCGGCAGCCACATTCCGCCCGCCGACATCCCGCGCCTGGCGGTGCTGGCCGAGGAGAAGGGCTTCGGCGAGGTGTGGCTCACCGAGGACCTCTGGTACTCCTCCGGCGTCATTACCGCCACGGCCGCGCTCGCGGCGACCGCCAGCATCCCGATCGGACTGGGGATCCAGTCCGCCGTCTCGCGCCACGTCTCCATCCAGGCGCTCGACTTCGCCACGATCGAGGCGATATTCCCGGGACGGTTCTGGCCCGGCATCGGACTCGGCCTTCCCGCGTGGCTGAACCAAATGGGTATCATGCCGAAGTCGCCGATGCGCGCCGTGCGCGAGGCGGTCGAGAACACCAAGGCGCTCCTCGCCGGAGAAACCGTCACCGTTGACGGCATCCACCAGCTCTCGGAGATCAGGCTCGCCTACCCGGCCCAGGAGGTGCCGCCGATGTACATCGGCGCGGTCGGGCCGAAGTCGATCCAGCAGACCGGCCGCATCGCGGACGGACTCGTTGCCTCGACGACGTCGGGAACCGCCTATATCGAGTGGGCGCGGAAGCTGCTGGATGCGGGCGCCGCGGAGGCGGGCGACACCCGCCACAAGCGCATCGTCACGTTCGCGCTGTTCTGCGGCGACGATGACCCCCAGGTGGCGCGGGACGCGCTGCGGCAGTCGCTCGCGTTCTACCTGACGATCATGCAGGGCACCGACCTCATCTCGGTGTACGGCATCGACGAAGAACTGGCGGAGCTGGCGACCGGTGGAGCGGAGCGGGTGGCGGCCGAGATGCCCGACGCGTGGCTGGAGGATCTCGCGATCGCCGGCACCGCCGAGCAGTGCGCCGCGAAGATTCAGGCGTTCCTCGATGCCGGCTCCGACTCGGTCATCCTCTTTCCCGCGCCTTTCGAGCGCGGCGAAGAGCTCGTTCGCTTCGCCGGCGAACGAGTGCTTCCCCTCCTTCCCCGATCATGAGCATCGCCGAGGTCGCAGCCGACAGGCTCGAGGTCGGACATCCGGCCGATCCGGTCATCGAGGCCGACGGCATCAGCGTCGCGTTCGAGGGCGTCAAGGCCCTCGAGGATGTGACGCTCGCCGTCGGCCGGAACGAGGTGTTCGGGCTCATCGGTCCGAACGGCGCGGGCAAGACGACGTTCATGAATGTGCTCTCGGGGTTCCAGCGACCCACCGCCGGTTCGGTCCGCGTCGGCGGGGGCGTCATGACGGGCGTCCGGCCCGAGAAGATCGCGAAGGCCGGTGTCGGGCGCACGTTCCAGGCGGTGCGGCCGTTCGGCCGGCTGACCGTGCAGCAGAACGTAGAACTCGGCGCCATCGGTGCCGGCGTCGCGCGTCGCGAAGTGCGGGAGCGCACGGCCGAGATGCTCGACGCGCTGTCGCTGACGCACCGTCGCGACAGCTACGCCGACGCTCTTCCCCACGGCGAGGAGCGTCGTCTCGGCATCGCGCGCGCTCTCGCGGGCGGCCCGCAGGTGCTCCTGCTCGATGAGCCGGCAGCGGGGACGAACGAGTCCGAGAGCGATGAGCTCGTCGCTTCGCTGCTCGCCGTCAAGGCGCGATTCTCGTGCTCGCTCGTGATCATCGAGCACGACATGCGGCTGATCATGGGCATCTGCGAGCGCATCCACGTGCTCGACTTCGGGCGCAGCATCGCTGAGGGCACTCCCGCGCAGGTGCGCGCGAACCCCGCCGTGCTCGAGGCCTACCTCGGCGTGAACGAGACGTCGGAGACCGGGGGGCAGGATGCTGCGGGTTGACGATCTCGTCGTGCGCTACGGCCGTTCGCCGGCGCTGCGCGGCGTGAGCTTCCGGGTCGACGAGGGGCAGGTCGTCTCGCTCGTGGGACCGAACGGGGCCGGGAAGACCACGTCGCTGAAGGCGATCGTCGGTCTTGTGGCACCCGCATCCGGGTCGATCACGGTCGACGGCGAGAGCGTTCTCGGGCGACGTCCGGAGGCGCTGCTCCGGCGGGGGCTCTCGCTCGTGCCGGAGGGGCGTCACATCTTCGGGACGCTCACGGTGGAGGAGAATCTCCGGCTCGGCGGCACCGCCCGGAAGGACAAGCGCGCGCTCCGCGCCGACGTGCGGGAGTTCATGGAGCGGTTCCCGGCGCTCGGACGCCGGCAGAACTCCCCGGCGGGAAAGCTTTCTGGCGGCGAGCAGCAGCAGCTCGCGATCGCCCGGGCGCTCATCGCGAAGCCGCGACTGCTCATGCTCGACGAGCCGTCGCTGGGGCTTGCGCCCCTCATCGTGGAGCAGATCTTCGACATCGTCGCGCAGCTGCGCGCGGAGGGAGGCACCGTGCTGCTGGTGGAGCAGAACGCCGCGAAGGCGGTCGCTCTGGCCGATGTCTCCTACGTCCTGCAGTCGGGGGAGGTCGTGATGTCCGGCACGGCGGACGAGATCCTCGCCTCCGACGACATCGTGGACAGCTACTTCGGCGGCAGGAGCGGTTCGCCTGAGACGCCGGCGCCGGACGCGTCCGGGGGGACGGGGGCGGACGCATGAACATCTCCCAGGCCATTGTCGACGGTCTCTCGCTCGGAAGCCTCTTCGCCATCTTCGCGCTCGGCATCGCGCTCATCTTCGGCATTCTCAAGATGATCAACTTCGCCCACAGCGAGCTCGTCACGATCGGCGCGTACGTGCTCATCCTCATGGCGGACGTGCCGCTCATCATGAGGCTCGTCGTGCTGGTGATCGTGACGGTCCTGATCGCCGTGCTCATGGAGCGCGTGGCGTTCCGTCCGGTCCGGGGGGCGGGACCGGTCGTCATGCTCATCACGTCGTTCGGCGTCAGCTACCTCCTGCAGAACGTGGCGATCCTCATCTTCGGGCCGGACCTGCGCTCCGGTTCAGTGTGGCCGTTCTTGAACGAGTCCTTCCAGCTCGGACCCGTGCGGATGCTGACGCTCAACCTCGTGACGATCATCCTCACCGCCGTCCTCCTGGTGGGGCTCGCGATCTTCCTTAAGCGCACCTCGGTCGGCATGCAGATGCGCGCCACCGCCGAGGACTTCACCACCGCACGCCTGGTGGGCGTCCGCGCGAACGTGGTGATCGCGGTCGCGTTTGGCATCAGCGGCCTCCTCGCCTCGATCGCCGCCGTTCTACTGACGGCGCAGACCGGGGTGGTCACGAACACGATCGGCGTGCAGGTGGTGCTGATGGCGTTCGTAGCGACGATCCTCGGCGGGATGGGGTCGCTCTCGGGTGCCGTAATCGGTGCGTATGCGCTGGGCGCGATCTCGGTCGCCCTGCAACTCGTGCTGCCCCTGGAGCTGCGGCCCTTCCGCGACGCTTTCCTGTTCGCGGCGGTGTTCCTGGTGCTCGTCTTCCGCCCGAACGGCCTGATCGTGACGCGTGCGTCGAGAGCGAGGGTCTGATGTCTCCCATCGCACAGCACACCTCTCCGATCCGCAGGCCGCTGAACTCGCTGTCAACGCCGTTCCTGCTCATCGTCGTGATGGTCGTGGCGTCGGTGCTCGCCTCTACCCTCGGCGACGCCTCGCTCCGCCGCATCGTCGTGGGTGCGCTGGTGAATATGATCGCCGTGATCGGGATCTACGTCTTCATCGGCCTCACGGGGGTGTTCTCCTTCGGGCAGCTCGCCTTCATGGCGATCGGCGCATACGCGACCGCCGTCCTCACGGTTCCGATCGCGTCGAAGAGCGCCCTCTTCGACGGCATGCCGGAGTGGCTCGTCCAGGCGCAGCTGCCGGGCATCCTGGCGGTGCTCGTCGGGGCGGTGCTCGCCGCGGCGGTCGCTCTCGTGCTCAGCATCCCGCTCGCCCGGATGAACGACATCACCGCGAGCCTCGGCACTCTGGCGATCCTCGTGGCGGTGTACGTCGTCGCCGGCAACTGGTCGGCCGTCACGAACGGATCGCGCGGGATCACCGCCATTCCGACCTCGACGACGCTCGTGGTCGCGCTGGTCGTCGGCGGTGTCGTCATCGTCGCGGTCTGGCTCTTTCAGGAGTCACCGATCGGCTTGAAGATCCGCGCGACGAGAGAGGATGCGGTCGCGGCCCGCGCGATCGGCATCAACGTCGGGGTGTCGCGCGGCATCGCGTTCGTCGCGTCCGGGTTCGTCGTCGGCATCGCCGGAGGTCTGTACGCGCAACTCCAGGGGAGCCTCTCTCCGGATGCGTTCTACCTCGGTCCGACGTTCATCCTCATCGCGATGCTCGTCGTCGGCGGGATGTCCTCCCTCACCGGCGCGGTGGTCGGCACCCTCGTCATCACGGCGCTCCGCCGCAGCCTGCAGTGGATCGAAGGGGGCATCGAGCGTCCAGGACTGACGGAGGTGGGCCTCGGGATCGCGCTGTTGGCCATCCTGGCCTTCCGCCGCCGCGGCATCACCGACGGGCGCGAGCTGTCATGGGGGTCGCTGGTCTGGTTCTTCGGCGCGGGTGGCCCGCTCCGGCGGTCGCGCCGGCACTCGGAGAAGACGACGGCGCAGTCCGTGGGCGAGCCGAGCTCCGATACCGAAAAGGTGGGTGCGTCATGACCTATTCGATCCTCGCCCTGGACCCGGAGGCGGGCCAGATCGGCGTAGCCGTGCAGTCGCATTACTTCGGCGTCGGATCCCTCGTGCCGTGGGCCCGACCCGGGGTCGGTGTCGTCGCGACCCAGTCGGTGGTGCGCGCCGAGTACGGGCGGGACCTCCTCGACGAGCTCGCGGCGGGCCGAGATCCTCAGCAGGCGCTGGACGAGCTGGTCGCGGCCGACGACGGGGAAGCCGTTCGGCAGGTCGCCGTCCTTCGGATCGACGGCGTCGGGGCCACGCACACGGGCTCTGGGTGCATCGCCAGCGCGGGACACGCGGTGGGGTCCCTTGCCCGCGGCCAGGCGAATCTCGTCGCCGGACCGGCCGTGTGGGAAGGGATGCTCGACGTCTTCGAGAACTCGGCGGGGACGCTGGCCTCGCGGATGCTCGATGCCCTCGACGCCGCTCAAGACGCCGGCGGCGACCTTCGTGGACAGCAGGCCGCCGCACTGAAAATCGTCTCGACCACGGATACGAGCGACCTCGGCGCGGACACTGTCCTCGACCTGCGCGTCGACGACCATCCCGCACCCCTCGCGGAACTGCGCAGGCTGGCGTCTGCCGCCACGGCGCTTTCCGGGCTCGTGGCGATGCTCGAGCATCCCGGTCTTCTCATTGGAGACGCTACGGCGGCCGAGGATGCGGTCGCGAACGCGGTCGGCGAGCTGGAACGCGCTCAGCGCATACTCGGCGACGCGAACCTCGAACCGACGGTGTGGCGCGGACTGATCCTGGCCCGCTTCGGCGATCGCACCGGAGCCGCGAACGCGCTCAGCGCCGCCGCATCCCACGACCCTGCCGTGACGCAGCTGCTCGCGTCGCTCGCCGGGGCGGGGATGTGGCAGTCGCCCATGGACGACCTTCTCGCCCTCACCGAACGACCCTGACCCTCGCACGAAGATCCCTCACCGAAAGGAACGAGCAATGCCCACTCTCGAAGAAGACCGCGAAGCGATCCTGAAGCTGCACAAGGACTGGTGGGAGGCGAATCACCAGCTGGTCATCCCGCTGATGCAGTCTGTGTATCCCTCGGGCGACTCCTACCTGATGTTCAATGCCAACGGCCACCCCTACTTCGGCATCGAGGAGAAGACGAACCTGTGGGAGTGGTACCAGGGGCAGATCGAGATCGTCGCGTACCCCGACATCCAGATCATGCGTCTCACCATCTCCGGCGACATGGCGTGGCTCGCGTGCGAGGGCGTCTTCCCGATGCAGGCCATCGGTGAGGCCGGAACCGGCTCGGACACCTGGCAGATGAAGGGCGAGGCGACGGAGAACCGGCTGCGCGCCACCGAGATCTACCAGCGGGACGACGGCGACGGGAACCCGGTGTGGAAGATGTGGCACTTCCACTGCTCGCCCCTGCCCGACCCCGACGAGCCCCGCCCCTCGGTCGGCGACACCGGGCGCGAGCGCGGCCTCGGCCATGGACCCGGCATCACACCGCTTCGGGTCACGAGCGAGGGCGTCCGGTCGTAGGCGACTCACTCGACGTCGGCGGCACCTGTCGGCGTCTGCGCGCACGGGGCGGGGTCGACCGCCCGCCCCGTGCGCTCCGCTGGCATCACTCAGGAAGGGGCATGCCATGACTCGTTGGGCCTGGGATCCCGCGCTCGCCGAGGTCCTCGCGCGACGCTTTCGCGGCTGGACCGACTGCAACTGCACGGCCGACATGGAATCCCTCGCCGGATTCCTCCACCCCGACTTCCTCTACGTGAGCGTGTTCGGCAAGCGCTACGACAAGGAGTCGTACATTGCGCTCGCCTCCAGCCTCACCGATGGCGCCTTCTACGAGATCCACCGGACGAGCGCCAGACGGAGGGGCGACGTCGCCGAACTCGACGGCGAGTACTTCACGCACTCGGTCACCGAAGATGGAGACGACCTCACCGCCCACACCCGTTTCACCGGGACGTGGGTGCAGGAGGGCGACGAGTGGGTCTGTCTCACCCATCACGGCACGCTGTACGAACCCGATCCCGACTACGCAGCCGCTGTCGCCGCGCGGATCGCTCTCCGGCGCGGCGGTAGGTCGCTGTGACCGGTCCTGCGGCGACCACCCCGGACGCGACGGCAGAGCCGGGGGACGGCTCCCTTCAGGAACTTCGCCGAGAGCTGCACGCGACCGCGGAGGTCGGACTCGACCTGCCCGTCACTCAGGCCATCGTTCTCCGTGAGCTCGGCGCGCTCGATCTCGACGACGTGCGCGCTGGCGCGGGCCTCACCTCCGTCACCGCGGTCCTTTGCGGCACGCGGCCGGGTCCGACAATCGTCCTGCGAGCCGATATGGACGCCCTCCCCCTGCACGAACAGAGTGGCGTGGCGTTCGCCTCCACGAACGGCGCGATGCACGCCTGCGGACACGACCTCCACATGGCCGGGACGATCGGCGCCGTCCGCCGATTGGTGCGGCGACGGGAGGATCTGGCCGGCACCGTGGTCTTCGCCTTCCAGCCCGGCGAGGAGGGTTACGGCGGCGGGAAGATCATGATCGACGAGGGCGTCCTGGATGCCGGGGGTGTCCGCGCGTCGGAGTGCTACAGCATCCACGTCTGGCCGACGGTCCCCGCGGGTCGCTTCCTCACCCGGACGGGCGCCATCATGGCGGGCCTGAACGAGCTGCGGGTCAGCATCGCCGGGGTCGGCGGACACGCATCGGCTCCCCACCTCCTGCGGGACACCGTCCCCGTCATGTCCGAGATCGTGATGGCGCTCCAAAGCTTCGTCTCCCGGCGCGTGGATGTTCACGATCCGGTCGTCCTGAGCGTCACGCGGATGAACGCGGAATCGGTCGCCATCAACGTGATCCCCGAGAGATCAACCTTCGCGGCATCGGTCCGAACGCTCTCGCCGCACTCCGTCGCGCTCCTGGCCGACGAGCTCCCCAAGCTCGTGCACGGCATCGCCGAGGCCCACGGCTGCGTCGCGGAGGTGTCGTTCTCCGAGGTTTATCCCGTCACCGTCAACACGCCGAGAGAAGTGGCCAGGGCGATCGACGTTCTCGGGCGCACGTTCGGGACGGATCGCGTGGCGGAGCTCGACCAATCTCTCATGGCGAGCGAGGACTTCGCGTTCTTCCTCCGCGAGGTGCCCGGGGCGTTCCTCCTTCTTGGTGCGCGGCCCGCGGAGGTCTCGGAAGAGGATGCCTTCTCGCCGCACTCGCCCCACGTGCTGTTCGACGACGGGGTCCTTGACGCCTATGCGGCGGCGCTGGAGGCTCTCGCGCTCGACGCGCTAAGACCGACGTAGCCATCGCGACCACGAGGAGTCTCTGCGCGACACCGCTCGTTCATCAAGACGTACCAACCGCGGATCAGCCACACCTGAACGCTTCGGGGTATTCCGATGACGCCACGCCAAGTGGCTCGCTCGTTTCCGCGCCGCGCAACGAGCTGCTTGTTGCAGGTGGAGGTACGGGCGACGGCGGCAGGTCGTCGGGGGTGCCGTGGGAGGTCTTCGCCCGAGGCGCCGTCGCAGAGCTCGTGTCTTGGCACGCACGTGGGCAGTGTCCGCACCGGTACGCACACCCTACGTGCAGTATCTCCGGCGCCACGTGTCGTCGTCGATGACGCGGCACTCGAGCGCCGCCCCGTCGGGCTCGACGAGTTGCCCGACGAGACGGAGCTCGTCGACACGGCGGAGCGTGGGGAGGTCAGTGGACGCGAACGTAGGGTGGTGCGCGTCGAGGTCGTCCGGCGGATGGGCAGTGTGAGTTTTCTTCGACGACGACCTCGACGCCTATGCGCGAACCAGCGCCCCACCCCGACAACACCGTCATCTGCGAAGAGCCCGTTGCGTGCCCCGGAGCTGTCGATCGTTGCTCCAACGTAAGCAAACCGGGCACCGCGACGCGCGCGACGCTGGCAGACTGGAGGCATGGTGACGCTGCTGCTGGACTCGACGCGGCTCGAAGTCGCGCTGTCCGGCACCGAGCGCGCACTTTCATTCCACCGGGGGAATGTCCTCATCGAGCGGTCACAGATCGCCAAGGTGCAGCTCACCGACGACGGGTGGACGTGGTTGCGTGGAGTCGCCAGCCCCGGAACCCACCTTCGCGGAGTCATCGCGATGGGAACCTGGAAGTCGTCGTCGGGTTCGGACTTCGTCATCGTCCGGCGCCGCCGACCCGGTGTCGTGATCGATCTCACGGGGCACGATCAGTTCGAGCGCATCATCCTCTCGACCCGTCATGGGCTTGCGCTCGTGCAGTCCCTGCGGCTCGAGGATGCCCCGGCGGAGGCTGCCGATGTCGTCACCATCGCCGCCGAGACGGGCGCGATTCCGCTCAGTTGATGTCGCGGCGCCAGCTCGTGATCGCGCCGAGCAGCACCAGCACCACGGCGTAGCCGACCAGAACGAGGCCTCCGCCCCACCACGGCAGCGCGTTCTCGTCGGTGAGCGCGTCGCCGAAGACGCTCGCCCCGACAAGCACGTCGCTCGCCGCGCCCGGCAGGTACTGCGTCACCGTTGAGAGCCCGTCGACGAAGGCGGCGGCGGTGCGTCCGATCGGTTCGAGAAACTGTGTGAAAACCAGCACGCCGACGATCGCGGCGACCTGGTTGCGAACGAGGGCTCCGACACCGGCCCCGATCGCCACCCAGAGGACGAAGGCGAGGAGCACGCGGCCGAGCATGGCCCATGTCTCTGGTTCGGTGAGCTCGGTGTCGAGGCCGAAGCCCGCGAGGAACCCCGCACCCGGGCCGACCGAAGCAACGATGCCGACGATGCCGTACAGCACTCCGACGACCACACCGACGGCGAGCTTCGCCCACAGCACCGTGTTGCGCCGCGGTGTGGCGAGGAATGTGGGTGACAGGGTCTTGTGGCGGAACTCCGCGGTCACCAGCAGCGTGCCGATAAGGAGGGGGAAGACGTATCCGACGGACGTCGCGGTGCTGTAGAGCGTCATCGCGAGACCGTCTTCGGTCATGCCCGGTGTTCCCGAACCGCCGAGCGAGCCCGTGGCGGCGCCGGCGAACACGAACCCCAGGACCGACGCGGTGAACGCGACGTAGAGGGCCAGGATGAGCGCCAACAGCCACCACATCGAGGTGGTGAACAACTTCGTGGACTCCGAACGGATCGCGGCGGCGAGGCTCATCGGTCGTCACCTCCTTCGGGGGCCGCGTCGCCGACCGCACCGGACTCATCCTCCGCAGACGACGGGGGCACGACGTCGATCACGCCGGTGCTCGCCACGGTGAACGCGGCGGTCGAGATCGCGGGCTGCGGATCGTTCGCGGCGTCGGTGGTCGGCTGCGGTTCGGCTTCGACGTCGGGCGCCGGCTCGGGTTCGGGCGCCGGCTCGGGTTCGGGCGTCGGCTCGGGCTCGGGCTCGGGTTCGGGTGCGGGTTCGGGTGCGGGTTCGGGTGCAGGTGCAGGTGAGACCGCACTACCCGTGGCGCTGGCGTGGACGCGGATGCCACTGACGAGTTCGAGGAAGACCTCTTCGAGCGCGGGGCCTCGCCGCTGCAGTGCGGACAAGGCGATGCCCGCGTCGGCGGCGATCCGTCCCACCGCCTCAGGACCGAGCGTTCGCAGGGTGAGCCCCGAACGCAGCACCTCGAACGATGCGTCTGCCGCGGTGAGTGCCGCGGTCAACGCCTCGCGATCGGGAGCATCGGCGACGGTGACGAACTCGGACGGGTCGGCGAGCTCGCCCAGCCCGCCCTGATAGACCAACCGGCCACGCGAGATCACCACGATGGAGTCGACCGTCTGTTGCACCTCGGTCAGCAGGTGCGACGAAATCAGCACCGTGCGCCCCTCCGCTGCGAGCTGCCGGAGGAATCCGCGCATCCACCTGATGCCTTCGGGGTCGAGACCATTCGACGGTTCGTCGAGGACGAGCACGCCCGGGTCGCCCAGCAGGGCGTACGCGAGTCCCAGCCGCTGACGCATGCCGAGGGAGAATCCGCCGACCTTGCGGCCCGCCGCATCCGCCAGTCCGACCAAGCCCAAGACTTCGTCCACGCGAGCGTCGCCGATCGCCGCTGCCCGCGCGTACACACGGAGATGGTTTGCAGCCGTGCGACCGGGGTGGAAGCTCGACGCCTCCAACACCGCACCCACGCTCTGGAGCGGATGCCGCAGATCTGCGTAGCTGCTCCCCCCGATCCGGGCGACGCCGTCCGTCGCACGGATGAGGCCCAGCAGGATCCGCAACGATGTGGTCTTGCCGGCACCGTTCGGTCCGAGGAAACCGGTGACGACGCCCGGCTCGACGCGCGCAGTGAGTCCGTCGACGGCCGTGACGGCGCCGAATCGCTTGGTCACCCCGTCGAATTCGAGCACCAGACCATCGGGCATGCGGCATCCCTTCGTCAGCGTGTGCCGGTTCCCATCATGGCCGAGGATCCTCGCTCGCGCGGGAACCCGTGGCACGGGCGCGCCCCGGTAGCCTGGCGACGTGACCGCAGCGACCGAACAACCTGCCACCGCATCCGTCGAGCCGACGGTGCTCGCGACCGCCCGCAACGGCGTCGGGCACCTCACCCTCAACCGCCCTCGGGCGCTCAACGCGCTCACCCTCGAGATGGCCCGCGCCATCTGGGCGGCGCTGGACGCGTGGGAAGACGACGTCGACGTCGAGATGGTGATCCTCGACGGTGCCGGAGACCGCGGGCTGTGCGCCGGCGGCGACGTGCGCGGTCTCGCCGAGCAGGTCGGCGGAGGTCGTGCCGAGGATGCGGGAGAGTTCTTCCGCGTGGAGTACGCGCTCGACGCACGGATCTCGGAGTATCCGAAGCCGGTCATCGCGTTCGCAGACGGCATCACGATGGGGGGCGGCATCGGACTGGCCGGCCACGCACCGATCCGCATCGTCACCGAGCGGTCGCGGCTGGCGATGCCCGAAACCCGGATCGGTTTCACCCCCGACGTCGGAGGGACCCGGTTGCTGGCGCGGGCTCCCGGTCGTATCGGGGAGTATCTCGGGTTGACGGGGGCCTCGATGGATGCCGCCGACGCCGTCTACGCCGGGTTCGCCGATCACGTCGTGCCCAGCGAGCGACTCGAGAGCGTGCGGGAGGCGTTGGAGACCCGTGCCGATCCGTCGAGCCCCACCGAGATCGTGCTGCTCTTCGATGAGACGGCACCCGAGTCGCGCCTTCACACCGACCGCGAGTGGATCGACGAGGCGTTCTCTGCAGAGACGGTCGGCGAGATCGTCGAGCGTCTGCGGGCGCGCCCGGAGCCCGCCGCGGCGGCGACCGCCGACACCCTCGAAGAGCTCTCTCCGACCGGACTCGCCGTGACACTCTCCGCGATCCGTCGCGCGCGTGAGCTTCCGTCGCTGCGCGACACACTCTCGCAGGAGTACGGCCTGGTGATGTGGTTCGCCGAGACGCAGCCCGACCTGGTCGAGGGCATTCGCGCCCAGGTGATCGACAAGGATCGCTCGCCGCGCTGGCAGCCGGCGACCCTCGCCGAACTCGACCCGGCCATCGTCGACCAGGCATTCGCCCACCGCCCGAAGACCCCGCTCTGGACATGAGCCGCGCACCCCGCAGACGGAGCTTCTCGATCGGCGTCGCGGTCGACTGGTTCTTCTTCGTCTTCGCGGGACTCGCCTCGGTGTGGCTCGCGTACCTGAGCCTCACCGAGACCTTCCGCGTGGGGTGGTGGGGCATTTTGTTCGCGATCGCCTTCTGGGTGCTCCTGGCGTACCTGGTCCTCCCGCGCCTTCACCGCATCCTCACCACCGTCTATGTGCCCGACTACTTCATCGGGCGCACCCGGACCAGCGACGGGCTGCTGGGCGACCCCGTCAACATCGCGGTGCTCGGAACCGGCGACCAGATCGAACGCGCGATGCGTGCCGCGGGATGGACGAGAGCGGACCCCGTGACCTTCGCCTCGTCGTGGCGGATCATCACCTCGACGATCACCCGCCGCAGCTACCACAATGCGCCGGTGAGCCCGCTCTTCCTCTTCGGCAGACAGCAGGACTTCGCGTACCAGCAGGAGGTCGACGGAAACCCCGCCCAGCGCCACCACGTGCGTTTTTGGCACTGTCCCGACGGATGGCTACTGCCCGGAGGGCGACGGGTCGATTGGCTCGCCGCCGGCACCTTCGACACGAGCGTCGGCCTGTCGTTGTTCACCCTGCAGGTCACGCATCGCATCGACGCCGACACCGACATCGAACGAGACCACGTCGTAGCGACCCTCACCGCATCCGACACGGAGATCACGGTCGACGTGATCGAGGATTTCGCCACCGGGTACCACTCGCGTAACGGCGGCGGCGATTCCATCCGCACCGACGGCGACCTCCCGATCGTCGATGTGCGCCGGGTCGCGACCGCGAAGGAGGTGGCGCGATGAGTGGGACCCCGGCCAAGCGGCCCGCCTTCGAACCGGCTTCGCGCCTGCTCGCCCCCACCGGATACGAACCCGACATGCCGCGGCCGTCGGCGACCGTCGCCGGCGCACTGCTGGTCGGACTCCGGGTGCTCGCCGGCATCGTCATCATCGTCGTCGTCGCGCTGAACTGGTCCCACTTCGTCAGCGAGACCGCCGGTCAACTCGGTGACGCGGGCGCCGATGGCGACGCCGTGATCGTTCTGGCGGTGATCGTCGCGCTGGGTGCGGTGGTCGTCATCATCGATGCCGTGCTGGCTTTCGGCGTCCTGCGCGGCAACAACGTCGCGCGCATCATCCTCATGGTCGTCTCGACCGGATCGATCACCGGTGTCTTCATCGGCTGGTGGGCACAAGGGCAAGAAATCACGCTGCAGGGGACCTTCGTCTCGCTCAGCCTGGATATCCTGATCCTCCTTGCCCTCTCGAGCCGCAGCGCAGCGGCCTACGCTCGCAGGAACGAAAGGCGCTGACGTGTTCGACAGTCCGCTCTCGGCGTCGGCCTACGACGTGCTCGGCGTCGCTCCCGACATCGACGACGACGGCCTGCGCAAGGCGTACCGCCTGCGATTGCGTGAGACCCATCCCGACACCGGGGGAGACGCGGCGGTGTTCGTGCAGGTGCAACGGGCCTGGGGGCTCGTCGGCGAACCCGACGCGCGCGCAGCCTACGACCGCGGTCACGGTTTCGGCGCCGCATCGACCCCGTCCTTCGCCTCTGAAGCCGCCGGGTGGCGCCCGCCGCGCGCCGCCTCCGACACCCGCCCGCGGGCGCGCTCGCACGGTCAACCGGGTGGGCGTCATCGCGAACGGTACCTCGACCTCATGCGTGAGTGGGTGGGGCGCGGCGTGACGCTCGATGACCCCTACGACCCCGCTCTCGTGCGGTCGGCTCCGCGCGACGTGCGCCGACTCCTCGCCGACGCGCTCGCCGAGGAGTCCACGGCGCGCATCGTCGCCGATCTCGGCATGGGCTACACCGTGTGGCACGACGTCAGCGCGGTCGGCCGCGGCGACGGGCCCGACGCCAAGATCGACCACATCGTGCTCGGGCCCAGTGGGCTCTACGCGATCCGGTCGGAAGACGCCGGCGGCCCCGTCAGCGTGCGCCGCGGCGAGCTCTCCGGCGACGGGGTCGTCGATGAGCCGATCGGATCGCTCGTCGCCCGAACGCGTGTCATGGCGCGCGCCGCGCGGGTGAGGTTCAGCGGCGCGATCGTCGTCCTCCCCGACGACGACGTCCTTCACCCCATCGAGGAGATCGGCAAGGTACGGGGGATGCCGGTGGCCGTCGTCGCCCGCAGCGCCTTGGCGACGGTTCTGCGGCGCGGCATCACCGGGGCCCGCTCGATGGGCGGCAACGAGGTGTTCGACGTGCGCACGCGGTTGCAGCAGACGGTGCGCTTCGTCTGAGAGCGGCTCGCCGTCGTCAGTCGTTGAGGCCGAACAGTTCGAGCGGATGCGTCAGGCGCCACCAGGGCGAGGGCTCTTCGATATCGTCGGCCAACTGCAGGGCGACCGTCGACTCATCGAGCGGCCCCACGACCGAGAGCGATCCGACGTCCGCTCCGCGTTCGCGGGCATCGCCGAGCGCGAAGTCGGTCGAGACCGTGCCGCTCCCGCCGTTCCACAACACGACCGAGGCGTCGGCATCCGTCTCGATCGCGACGTCCTCACCCCACGCGGTCGTGACGTATCCGACCGTCGTGCCCTCGGCCACCGACGGCTGGGGCTGGAGCTCGGCCTCCGTCTGCGCATAGAGGGCGCGTGAGGCCGCGAGCCGCGCGTCGTTGTCGGGTTGACCGAGCACCGACGCGTACATCCGCACGGTCGTCTCTCCGATGACGATCTCCTTCGCGGACAACAGGTTCCATGTGTCGAGCGTGCCCGTCTTGATGCCGATGACACCGGGGTCGGCGAGAAGCCCGTTGGTGTTCTCCACGAATCCTGCTCCGGGAAGGTCGACGGACGGCTTGGCCACGATCTCGGCGATCACCGGATTGGCGAGCGCGATCTCGGCCAGCGCGATGAGCGCCGACGGCGACGCGATGTTCCCCTGGTCGAGGCCGGTGGGTTCCACGACGGTGACACCGTCGATGCCGTGAGCACTGAGCCAGCCGTTGGCGGCCGATGCGTACACGGCATCCGTCGGCCACAGCGTCGTCGCGAGACGATCGGCGTAGTTGTTGGCCGACCCGATGAGCATGCCTTCGAGCATTTGGTATTGGCTCAACGAGCCGCCGACGGGAACGTCCAGTGCGGACTCTCCGCGGGCGCGATACTGCCAGTACATCGTGCTGTCCCAGCTCGAGAACCGGTACTCGGGGCCCGCCTCGCCCGGCGCGAGGGGCATCTCATCGAGGACGGCCAACGCGGTGACGACTTTCGTGATGCTCGCGATCGATTGGGCATCGACACCCGAGGCGAGGTCACCGGGGATACCGCGCACTGCGATCGACGCGGCACCGGTCTCCGGCCACGGCGGGGCCGCGGCCGCCGCCGCGACGGTCTGGACGCCGATCGCCTCGATCTCGGGTGCCACTTCGTGCAACGGCCACAGCAGCGTCGTCGCCGCGTATGCCCCGGCGACGAGCCCGACTAGCGCCGTCGGAACGAGAACACTCGGGCGGAAGGGAGAACGCCGCGGCGGGCGCTCGAGGAGATCCGGGGCGACCTGGTCGGGGTCGACGATCGGCGCCGGCGTCCGCGCGACCACCTCGGGATCGACCCACAAGAATGCGGAACGGTGGTCGGTCTGTGGCTCGATCGGGTCGTCGGCCGCACGGTCGGCTTCCGCGACGGGTTCCACCGGTGCGTCGTGGGGCATGTCGTCGTCTGCGCGAGCGCCGGTGTCGTCGACGGTCAGTGTCGCACCGGACGGCGCGGATGCCTCTTCGCGGCGCTCACGTCGCGAGCGCCGAGTGAGCGCAGGAGGTTCGTCGGGGGACACCCGCCTACGGTACCGCGCCACAATGCGTATACTCGTCGCACAACCACGGGAGTCCGGTGAGCCGGGCTGAGAGGGAGCGAATCCACGCTCCGACCGTCGAACCTGATCCGGATCATGCCGGCGCAGGGAGGAGAACACATGCACGCGTCTGCGCCCACAACAACTGCAATCGGCCACCGCTTTCGGTGGCGCATCGTCGACATCGTCGTCGCCAGCGTCATCGGTGTGGCCTCGGGGCTGATCTTCCTGCTGTGGAACATCGGATACCTCGGCCCGAAGGCGCTCATCGAACCGCTGACGCCGGGGCTCCAGGGCCTCCTCGACGGACCCTGGCTGTTCGCCGGTGTTCTCGGTGCCCTCATCATCCGCAAGCCGGGCGCCGCGATCTATACCGAGACCCTCGCCGCGGTGGTCTCGGCGCTCGTCGGCAACACGTGGGGAGGGTTCCTCACGATCGAAGCGGGACTCGTCCAGGGTCTCGGCGCCGAACTGATCTTCCTGATCTTCTTCTACCGTCGGTGGTCGTTGCCCGTTGCCGTGCTCGCCGGCATCGGTGCGGCTCTGCTCGGAGGCATCAACAATCTGATCCTCTGGTTCGCTGGAGCCGATACGACCTTCATCGTGGTCTACCTGATCTCGACGATGGTCTCGGGCGCGGTGATCGCGGGTGCGCTCTCGTGGTTGCTCGCCCGCGGGCTCGCCGCCACCGGTGCGCTGGACCGGTTCGCCTCGGGCCGCGAGGCGCGAAAGCGGGTGTAGCGGATGGCGGATGACCGCCCCCTCGCCGTGCGTGCGCGCGGCTGGGGGTGGCGGCACGCCTCCCGCCTGGCGTGGGCGGTGCGTGATGTCTCGTTCGACATCGCGCCCGGTGAGCGGGTGCTGTTGCTCGGGGCGTCGGGCTCGGGAAAGTCCACCCTTCTCCACGGTCTCGCCGGGGTGCTCGGCGGCGACGACGACGGCGAATCCGAGGGTGAACTGCTCATCGAAGGCGTTCCGTCGACCGCGGCGCGGGGCCGGGCGGGCCTGGTGCTGCAGGACCCCGATTCGCAGGTCATCCTCGCCCGCGTCGGCGATGACGTCGCGTTCGGGTGCGAGAACCTCGGCGTACCGCGAGCGGAGATCTGGTCGCGGGTGGATGCCGCGCTCGACGCCGTCGGCCTCGATGTGCCACGCGAGCGTCCCACCAAGGCGCTCTCGGGTGGGCAGAAGCAACGACTCGCGCTCGCCGGTGCGCTCGCGATGCGCCCGGGACTGGTGCTGCTCGACGAGCCGACGGCGAATCTCGATCCCGACGGCGTCGCCGAGGTGCGCTCCGCGGTCGCATCGATGCTCGAAGCCCACGACGCCACGCTCGTCGTCGTCGAGCACCGTGTGGACGTGTGGCTTCCGCTGGTGACCCGCGTCATCGTGCTCGGCGCGGGCGGGGTCATCGCCGACGGGCACCCGGACGCGGTGCTGCGCGACCGTGGCGAAGAACTCGCCGCCGACGGCGTGTGGGTCCCCGGCATCCCGCCGCGTCATCCGGCACCGCCGATGTCGCGAGAGGGTGCGCCGCTCCTCCAGGCGCGCGACCTCGCCGTCGAACGGGTGCGGAACCACCCGGTCGCGCACGCGATCGACGTGACCGTGCGCGCGGGGTCCGCGCTCGCCGTGACCGGCCCCAACGGGGCGGGCAAATCCACCCTGGGACTGACCCTCGCGGGACTCATCGCCCCGGCATCCGGCGACCTCACCGCGTCCGAGCGACTCGCCGACGGAGCGGGATCCCAACCGATCCGCTGGTCGTCGCGGCAGCTGCTCACCCGGGTCGGCACGGTGTTCCAAGACCCCGAACACCAGTTGCTCTCGCGCACGGTCGCCGACGAACTCGCGGTCGGACCGCGGGCGCTCGGTCTCGGCGAGGCCGAGATCCGGCACCGCATCGACGAGCTGCTCGAGCGGTTGCGGCTCTCGGCGCTCGCCGAAGCCAACCCGTACACGCTTTCGGGGGGCGAGAAGCGGCGACTCACCGTCGCCGCAGCCCTCGCCACCGCACCCCGCGTGCTCGTCCTCGACGAACCGACATTCGGGCAGGATGCGCGCACCTGGGCAGAGCTCGTCGCCCTGCTCGCCCGCCTGCGTGATGAGGGGTCGGCGATCATCACGATCACCCACGACCGTGAGGTCGTCCGTGCACTGTACGCGGACGAATATCGGATGCCGCGGCCCGAGGCGATGTCATGACGCTGCTCGATGCGCGGGCGCGCACCGGAACCGTCGCCCGCATCAACCCCGTCGCGAAGCTCGGCGCGAGCGCGCTCATTGCGATCCCGCTCGTCCTCACCCTCGATTGGGTCTCGGCCGCGGTCGCCCTCCTGCTCGAGTGCTTGCTTCTGCCGTTCGCCGGGCTGCGCTGGCGTGAGTTCTGGGTGCGGACGTGGCCGGTGTGGGTGGCGGCGCCGATGACCGCCGTGACGATCGCCCTTTACGGACAGACCAGTGGCACGGTCTATGTCGACTGGTTCGTCGTGCGCATCAGTGAGGGGTCGCTCGAGCTCGCCGCGGCGACCTTGCTGCGGGTTCTCGCGATCGCTCTGCCGTCGGTCGTGTTGTTCGTGACCGTCGACCCGACCGACCTCGCCGACGGACTCGCGCAGATCTGGCGCCTGCCCGCGCGGTTCGTGCTCGGAGCCCTCGCGGGTCTGCGGATGGTCGGGCTCTTCCTCGACGACTGGCGCGCACTCGAGCTCGCCCGTCGTGCGCGAGGAGTCGCCGACCGTGGCCGTGTGAGGCGGTTCCTGGGCATGGCCTTCGCGCTGCTCGTGCTGTCGATCCGTCGTGGCGCGAAGCTCGCCACCGCGATGGAGGCCCGCGGCTTCGGCGCACCCGGGCGTCGAACCTGGGCGCGCGAGTCGCGCTTCGGCGGGCGCGAGTGGGCGCTCATGGCGATCGGGCTGACGATCGCGCTCGTCGCGGTCGCGGCATCCATCGTTGCGGGCACCTGGAACTTCATCCTCGGGCCTTCCTGAGCTCGTCCGCAGCCCGGTCGTCGCGGCCTCTCGGCTCGGGTGGGCAGTGAGACTGCGTCCCGCGTATGCTGGCATTCGATGTCGCGGTGCCGCAGCGGCTCCGCACGGTTCGAAGGAGAATCCATGGACCTCACGGGTGCCTCTGCCCTCGTCACCGGTGGTGCGAGCGGCCTCGGCCTGGCCACCGCGCGACGGCTGACCGCCGCCGGCGCAACCGTCACCATCGTCGATCTCGCCAGCTCGGCCGGTGCCGAGATCGCCGCAGAACTGGAGGGACGCTTCGCCCCGGCCGATGTGACCGACCCAGAGGCGGTGGCTGCCGCCGTCGATACCGCGTCCGAGACCGGTCCTTTGCGCGTCGTGGTGAACTGCGCCGGCATCGCCCCGCCCGCCAAGGTGCTCGATCGCGACGGCGAACCGAGCCCGCTCGCCGACTTCGAGCGGATCGTGCGGGTCAACCTCATCGGCACCTACAACGTCACCGCGCAGGCATCCAAAGCCATCGCCCGCACCGACGACGTCGACGGCGCCGGTCGCGGCGTCATCGTCAACACCGCATCCGTCGCCGCGTTCGACGGGCAGATCGGTCAGCCGGCGTACTCGGCGAGCAAGGGCGGCGTGCACGCCATGACCCTGCCGCTCGCGCGCGAACTGGCCCGCTATGGCATCCGCGTCCTCACGATCGCCCCGGGCATCATGGAGACGCCGATGCTCATGGGGCTGTCGCAGGCCGCGCAGGACTCCCTCGGTCAACAAGTGCCCTACCCCTCGCGGTTGGGGCGACCCGACGAATACGCTCGACTCGTGATGTCGATCGTCGACAACGATTACCTCAACGGCGAGACCATCCGTCTCGACGGCGCGATCAGAATGGCACCCAAGTGAGCGACTCCATCCTTCTCTCGATCGATGCGGGCCTGGCCCGCGTGACCTTCAACCGTCCGACGTTCCTCAACGCGATGGACTTCGAGATGGGCACCCGCTGGCGTGACATCGCCCACCAGGTGACCGCCGACGATTCCGTCGGTGCGATCATCCTCGATGCCGCAGGCCCTGCCTTCTGCGCGGGTGGCGACGTCGTCGCCATGGCGACATCCGGGGCGACCGGAGCGGAACTATCGGCGATGGCCGACATCATCCACGACGGTATTCGCACCTTCGTCGAGTCGGACAAGCCGATCGTCACCGCCGCCCACGGTGCCGTCGCCGGGGGCGGCATCGGACTCATGCTGACCGGCGACTACGTCGTGGCCGCGGAGGGTACGAAGTTCGTGAGCAAGTACGCCAACATCGGCCTCTCACCCGACCTCGGGGTGTCCACGCTCCTCCCGGCGGCGATCGGCCGGCGTCGCGCGCTCGAGCTGCTGCTGCAGGACCGAACCCTCGACGCCGAAACCGCGCGTGAGTGGGGACTCGTCGCCGAGGTCGTCGCCGATCCGTCCGCCCGCGCCCAAGAGATCGCGCGATCCTGGCTCGACGGTGCGACGGCTGCCTACGGCCAGGCCAAGCGCCTCATCCATGCCGGCGCGCGGCGCACTCTGTCCGAGAACCTCGACGACGAGGCGGCGACGATCGGCGCGCGGTTCGAGACCGACGAGGCGAAGGCGCGCGTCGCCGCGTTCGCCGCCGCATCCCGCAAGCAGGCTGTGAGCAAGGAGCAGGCATGACCGCAGAGAAGACCGGCACGCTCGCCGGAAAGACCATCCTCATGTCGGGCGGCAGTCGGGGCATCGGGCTCGCGATCGCCCTGCGTGCAGCCCGTGACGGCGCGAACGTCGCGCTGATGGCCAAGACCGACACCCCGCATCCCAAGCTCGAAGGGACCGTGCACACCGCTGCCGAGCAGATCCAGGCGGCCGGTGGGAATGCCTTGCCGATAGTGGGTGATGTCCGCAACGACGACGACATCACCGAAGCGGTCATGAAGACGCAGGGTGAGTTCGGCGGCATCGACATCGTCGTGAATAATGCGTCGGTCATCGACCTTTCACCCTCGCTCGACCTCGCGGCGAAGAAGTACGACCTCATGCAGGACGTGAACGTCCGCGGCACGTTCATGCTGTCGCGGGCGGCCGCGCCCATGCTGAAGGATGTCGAGAATCCACACATCCTGTCGCTGTCTCCGCCGCTGAACCTCGACCCCAAGTGGCTCGGCGCCCACACGGCGTACACGATGGCGAAGTACGGGATGTCCATGGCGACCCTGGGCATGGCCGTCGAGTTCGCGAAGCACGGGATCGCCGCGAACACGCTATGGCCGGCGACGACGATCGCCACCGCGGCGGTGCAGTTCGCCCTCGGAGGCGACGCCATGATGAAGGTCAGTCGCACGCCCGAGATCTACGCCGACGCGGCGTACGAGGTCTTCCTCAAGCCCTCGCGTGAGTACACGGGGCGGTCGCTCATCGTCGAGGACGTGCTGACTGACGCCGGAGTGACCGACTTCTCGTCGTATGCCGCCGTGCCAGGGACGCCTGACGACAAGCTGTTCCCCGACATCTTCCTCTGATCGTTCGGCACCGGCGCCGCACTCAGTGGTCGGCGCCGGTGACCAGGAGGAGCCCGCCGAGGCCGATCATCATGCCGCCGCCGGTCGCCGTGAGGCGCTCGATGCGACGCGGTGAGCGCGCGAACCAGGCGCGGGCGGCGGATGCGGCGAGCACCCAGATCGAGTCGCAGGCGACGCCGATCACGGCGAAGACCGCGCCGAGCACGAGCATCTGCAGCGGCACCGACCCCGCGTCGAGATCGACGAACTGGGGCAGCACCGCAACGAAGAACGCGATCGTCTTGGGGTTGGTGATCCCCACGACGAAGCCTTGGGTCAGTTGCCGACCGCGCGATGCCGGCAGCGTGGCGGGGTCGATGGCTTCGGCCGCCGCGTTCTTGCGGTGGCGGATCGCCTGCACGCCGAGGTAGACGAGGTAGAGCGCGCCGATGATCTTCAGTGCGACGAACAGCGGCACCGAGCGGGCGATGATGCCGCCGACACCCAGGGCGACGAGGGCGACGATCGGCAGGAGCGACAGTGCGACGCCGGCGACGCTGATCAGGCCACCGGTGCGTCCGAGAACGAGGGTGCGGCCCACCGAGAACAGCACTGCGGGCCCCGGGATCACGATCAGGACGAACGCGGCGATGACGAACGCCAGCAGGTTCTCGGGAGGGATCACGGGCAGACTCTAGCGGTCCGCAGGCTCACCCGACCGGGTCGAGGAGACCGAGGTCGCGGAACGCGTTCCACACGCCGTCATCACCGACGTCGGTCGTGACGCGATCGGCGAGGTCCTTCAGTTCGGCATGGGCGTTGCCCATCGCCACGGCTGTGCCGCATACCTGGAACATCTCGACGTCGTTCCAGCTGTCGCCGATGCCGATGGCGTCGGTCGGATCGAGCCCGAGATGGTCGAGCACCCGGGTGATCGCCGACCCCTTGTCCGTGCCGCGCACGCAGATCTCTCCGTTGGACCCACCGGGCATGGGGATGCTGCCGGGCACCACGTGAAAGCTCTCGCCGAGCTCGCGTGTGACCACCTCGAGGTCGTCGGTGGCCAGGCCCACGAACACCGCTTTGCCGATCCGGTCGGCCGGCGCATCGGCCACATCCGGGTAGTTGCGGTGCGCGGGCCCGGCGAGGGCGTCTTCGGGGCCCGACTCTTCGCGGGCCGCGGACGCGCGCGCATACTGTCGGATGAGATCGCGCATCCCCTCAGTGGCGTAGACAGCGTCATCGGTCTGCAGGAAGTACTCGATCCCTCGTTCGCGGAAGACGCCGACAATGCGTTCGACGGATGCCGGCGGCATCGGCCGTGACACGATCGTGGAGCGGCCCATCTCTGCGGTGACGCCGCCGTTGGTGATGGCTCCATCGACGTCGATAGCGGCGACATCGGGGTGAAGGTCTCCGCGAGAGCGTCCCGTGCAGAGGAAGACGAGATGGCCGTTGCGCCGAGCTGTGTCGATCGCGGTGACGCTCGACTGCTCGACGTGCGCGCCGTGTTCGAGGATGGTGCCGTCGACGTCTATGAACACGATGCGCTGTGTGGATGTCACGCGTTCCATTCTGGCCGAGCAGGCGGTCCGCGGCGCACAGGCGATGTGCGGATGCCGCCGGTACCCTTGGACACCATGACGACGGAACGCGAGTCGCGGATCACACAGGTGCGGCCCCGCACCGAGGGGTGGACGCAGAAGAAGGACGACACCGGCCGTCCCCTGTTGCAGTTCGCTTCACCCAAGCGCGGCAAGCCGCCCGTGCACCTCGCCGATCTCACCCCCGAGCAGCGGGTCGAGAAAGTCGTCGAGCTGGGACTCCCCGGGTTTCGGGCGAAGCAGCTCGAGAAGCACTACTTCACCCACTGGACGCACGACCCCGCCGAGATGACCGACCTGCCGGCATCCGGTCGTGAAGAACTCGTCCGCGGACTCCTCCCGCCTCTGCTCACCGAAGTGCGGCGCCTCCAGACAGATCGTGGCGACACGATCAAGTTCCTCTGGAAGTTGCACGACGGCGCATTGGTCGAGTCGGTGCTCATGCGGTACCCGGGACGCATCACGTTGTGTGTGTCGTCACAGGCCGGATGCGGCATGAACTGCCCGTTCTGCGCGACGGGGCAGGCGGGTCTCACCCGCAACATGTCGGCGGCCGAGATCATCGAGCAGATCGTCCGCGCCAACCGGCTCATCGCCGAGGGCGGCCTGGGCAAGGCCGAACACCCGGATGAACGGGTCACGAACATCGTTTTCATGGGCATGGGGGAGCCGCTGGCCAACTACGCCCGCGTCATGCACGCCGTGCGGGTGATGACCGACCAGAAGCACGGTCTGGGGATGAGCGCCCGCGGCATCACGATCTCGACGGTCGGGCTTGCCCCGGCGATCCGCAAACTCGCCGCGGAGGACATCCCTGTCACCTTCGCCCTGTCTCTGCATGCCCCCGACGACGAGTTGCGTGATGAACTCATCCCGGTCAACTCGCGGTGGAAAGTCGATGAGGCGCTCGACGCCGCACGCGAGTACTTCGAACGCACCGGGCGTCGCGTGTCGATCGAATACGCGCTGATCAAAGACATGAACGATCACGGGTGGCGAGCCGATCTGCTCGGCGACAAGCTCAACGAGCGTGGCCGCGGCTGGGTGCACGTCAATCCGATCCCGCTGAACCCGACGCCAGGCTCGGTGTGGACGTCATCGACCCGCGCCGCGCAGAACGAGTTCGTCCGCCGGCTCGAAGCGAAGGGTATCCCGACGACCCTGCGGGACACGCGCGGCAAAGAGATCGACGGCGCCTGTGGGCAGCTCGTCGCGACAGAGGAGGACGCGGCGGTCGCCGCATCGACTCCCCTCGAGGATTGATCGGGCGGCGCTACTCGACCGAGGTGATGATCGTCGTGTGGCGCCAGATCTCGCCGTCACGCAACACGAACGTGCCGGCGACGCCGATGCGCTCGCCCGATACCGCCATCACTCCGCGATAGTTGACGCAGTCCTCACCGCGTCCGGCTTCGGAAAGTGACTCCACGGCGGGGTGCAGGGCCGCCTGCGAAGCGAATTCCGCCTCGATTTCGGCGCGGCCGTTCGCGACTCCACCCGAGTGGATCATCTGTCCGTCTTCGCTGTAGCGGGCTGCCAAGGCTGCCGAGTCGCCTTGCCGCATGAGCTCCAGCTGTTCGTCTAAGACCGAATCTATTGTCATGCTCACGCAGGCGATTCTACCGCGCCCCTCCCCGTCGCCCCGGGGGTAGCGTTTTCACATGGTCAATCATCGCTATCTGGGCAACAGTGGATTCAAGGTCTCGGAGATCACGTTCGGCAACTGGGTGACCCACGCGTCGCAGGTCGACGACGGTGCGGCGATAGCGACCGTCCACGCCGCTCTCGACGCCGGAATCACGACGTTCGACACCGCCGACACCTACGCCAACACCGCCGCCGAAGTGGTGCTCGGCAAGGCGCTCGAGGGTCAGCGTCGGGAGTCGCTCGAGATCTTCACCAAGGTGTACTTCCCGACCGGCCCGATGGGCCCGAACGACACCGGCCTCAGCCGCAAGCACATCATGGACTCGATCAACGGCTCGTTGCGCCGACTCGGAACCGACTACGTCGACCTGTACCAAGCGCACCGTTTCGACTACGAGACCCCGCTGGAGGAGACGTTCCAGGCGTTCGCCGACATCGTCCGTCAGGGGAAGGCCCTGTACATCGGAGTATCGGAGTGGACGGCCGAGCAGCTGCGAGAAGGACACGCTCTGGCGAAGAGTCTCGGCATCCAACTCATCTCGAACCAGCCGCAGTACTCGATGCTGTGGCGGGTCATCGAGGGCAAGGTCGTCCCCACCTCTGAAGAACTCGGCATCTCGCAGATCGTGTGGTCGCCGATGGCCCAAGGCGTGCTGTCGGGCAAGTATCTGCCCGGTCAGCCGGTTCCCGAAGGGTCACGTGCCACCGATGAGAAGAGCGGGGCCGGCTTCATCAAGGGCTTCATGCGCGATGAGGTGCTTGAGGCCGTGCAACGGTTGAAGCCCGTCGCCGAACAGGCAGGGCTCAGCATGCCG
The DNA here is from genome assembly GCF_042677105.1 of Microbacterium koreense. Classification (NCBI taxonomy): domain Bacteria; kingdom Bacillati; phylum Actinomycetota; class Actinomycetes; order Micrococcales; family Microbacteriaceae; genus Microbacterium; species Microbacterium koreense. Next base: position 342,075 of record NZ_JBHTIM010000001.1, on the reverse strand, counting down.
CAGCTGGCGATCGCGTGGGTGCTCCAGAACCCGAACGTCGCGGCCGCGCTCGTCGGTGCCTCGCGTCCCGAGCAGCTCGCCGACACCGTCAAGGCGTCGGGTGTGACTCTCGACTCCGACACGATGGCCGCCATCGACAACGCGCTCGGCTCTGCGGTGTTCGACGACGCCGAGAACACGTACAAGGTGTCGCCGAAGAGCCGCATGGCCTGACCCGCCGCTGCGCGGGGCGTCGTCGACTCCCGTTCGGCGCCCCGCATCCGCCCTACCCCGTCCGCGCCCGGCAGGGCGGGGTGGGCGTGTGGGTCAACGGCCGTTCTTGGGCGGCGTCGACACGTCGATCGGATCGTGCGACCCGAGGGACGACCATTCACTCGCCGTGCCCTTCGCGGCGTGCTCGGACGCGCGGACCGCGCGCTCGTCGGCCCACGCGTTCAGCACGTGCCCGGAGTGTCCGCGCACGTGCTCGAGCACGACATCGGGCAGCCCGGCTGCCCGTCGCGCATCGCGGGCTTCGATGAGCTTTTCGAGCAGGTCGACGTTCTTCGTCGGGGCGCCCGACGACGTCTTCCAGCCGCGGCGACGGTGACCGTCCATCCACTTCTCGTACGTGTCGATCGCGTAGCGCGAATCGGCCTGCACCACGAGCCGGGCGACGTTGCGGTGGTCGTCGATCGCCTTGAGCAGACCCATCAGCTCGCCGATGTTGTTCGTGCCGCTCGGGATCGCTCCGGCTGCCCACTGTCCGTCTTCTCCGACCCAGGCCCACCCGGTCGGTCCCGGGTTTCCCTTGCAGGCGCCATCAGTGGCCACGATGTAGCGATCGGTCACCGAGACAGGCTACCTGCCTGTGGCGGGAGGCCAGAGCCAGGGGTGTGTCGCGTCGCCGATCGGATGCCGGTCCCCGCGGCGGGCGCCCCTCGGCTGTGGCCGCCCTTTTTGTATACGTTGATCGGCTCAGTCGTGCCGTGACTCGACATTCCGGCTGACTTATGTATACAGTCGGTCGTGGAGGGAGCGACGATGCGAGCGAGTGACCGCGCCTACGCCACCCTGCTGGACGAGATCCAGTCGGGCGCGCTCGCCCCCGGCGCTGTCCTCGGTGAGGTCGACCAGTCGACCAGGCTCGGAGTCAGCCGCACCCCGCTGCGGGAAGCGATCAGCCGACTCGTGGCCGACGGCCTCGTCGCCCAGCAGTCTCCCCGCGTCACCGTCGTGACCGGTGTCGACGCCGAAGACATCGTCGAACTGTTCGAGGTCCGCCGCGCCCTCGAGGAGACCGCAGCGCGGCTGGCCGCATCCCGCGGCGATGCCGCCGTCTTCACGGAGCTCGCCGACGAGTTCGCCCGTGCGAGCCTGCGTGGGGCCGATGGACGCGACGCCTACTACTCGAGCATCGCGCGCTTCGACAGCGCGCTCGACAGCGCGGTCGCCAACGACTACCTCACCGGCGCGCTGCGCACGATCCGCACCCACCTGGTACGGGTGCGACGACTCGCGCGCGACAATCCCGCGCGGCTCGCGGCATCCGTTGACGAACACCGTCTCATCGCCTCCGCCATCGCCGCCCGCGACGCCGACCTGGCCGCGCACGCCACGCACGTCCATCTCCACAACGCACTCACGAACATCCTCGAGTCGCTCGATGGGCGGGATTCTTCCCGCGCCGCGGCTCGACCCACGACCGACCAGCAGGGAGCAGCATGACCGTCCAGCACCATCTCCGCGTCCACCGCAGCGACGAGAACCTCGAGCGTGAGGGTCAGCTCGCGTGGCACATCGCCGAGGTCGCCACCGACCCGGTCGCCGTCGATGCCGACGTCGTCGACATGATCATCAACCGGGTGATCGACAATGCCTCGGTGGCCGCGGCATCTCTCACCCGCCGCCCCGTCAGTGCCGCACGTCAGCAGGCACTCGACCACCCCGTCTCGGTCGGCGGCACCGGCGCCACCGTGTTCGGTTGCGCCCTCGAGCGTCGCAGCTCGCCGGAGTGGGCGGCCTGGGCCAACGGTGTCGCGGTGCGTGAACTCGACTACCACGACACGTTCCTCGCGGCCGACTACTCGCACCCCGGCGACAACATCCCGCCGATCCTCGCCGTCGCCCAGCACGTCGGCGCCGATGGTGGAGCTCTCGTGCGGGGCCTCGCCACCGGGTACGAGATCCAGATCGACCTTGTGCGTGCCATCTGCCTGCACAAGCACAAGATCGACCACGTCGCCCACCTCGGGCCATCGGCCGCCGCCGGGATCGGCACCCTCCTCGGCCTCGACACCGAGACGATCTTCCAGGCCGTCGGTCAGGCCCTGCACACCACCACCGCCACACGGCAGTCGCGCAAGGGCGAGATCTCGACGTGGAAGGCGCACGCCCCCGCGTTCGCCGGCAAGATGGCCGTCGAGGCGGTCGACCGGGCGATGCGCGGCGAGACCTCGCCGTCGCCGATCTACGAAGGTGAAGACGGCGTCGTCGCCTGGATGCTCGACGGCAAGGACGCCGCGTACGACGTCCCGCTACCCGCTGCGGGCGAGCCGAAGCGCGGCATCCTCGACTCGTACACGAAGGAGCACTCGGCCGAGTATCAGGCGCAGGCGTGGATCGACCTCGCCCGCAAGCTGCACGACGAGGGTGCGTTCGATCCTGCCGACGTGCAGTCGATCGTGCTGCACACCAGCCACCACACGCACTACGTCATCGGTTCGGGCGCGAACGACCCGCAGAAGTATGACCCGACCGCGTCCCGCGAGACCCTCGATCACTCCATCCCCTACATCTTCGCGGTGGCCCTGCAGGACGGCGGCTGGCACCACGTCGACTCGTACACGCCCGAGCGCGCCGGGCGCGAAGACACCGTCGCGCTGTGGCACAAGATCACCACGGCCGAGGACGCCGAGTGGACGCGTCGCTACCACTCCGAGGACCCGATCGAGAAGGCTTTCGGTGGCCGCGTCGTGGTGACCCTCGCCGACGGCACGGTCATCGAGGACGAGATCGCCGTCGCCGATGCCCACCCGCTCGGTGCCCGCCCGTTCGCCCGCCAGGACTACATCCGCAAGTTCCGGATCCTCGCCGAGCCGGTGCTCGAGCCCGCCGAAATCGAGCGGTTCCTCGACCTTGCGCAGCGCCTGCCCGAGCTCACCGCCGACGAGGTGCGTCAGTTGTCGATCGTCGCCAAGCCCGGGGTGCTCGCCTCGGCGCCCGCCCCGAAGGGCCTCTTCTGATGGGGTGCACGGGACTCATGATGTGCACAGGTGCGGATGCCGGGGTCGACACGCCGGTGAGGGATGCCACGGCCCGGCGCGTCGCCGCATCCGCCCGCAGTCGTGCACGGGCGGGGGTGCGCTGATGCTGTACTCGACCGTTCCGGCGTCGGAGAAGCGGCGACTGTTCCGGGAGCGGCTCGCCTCGGGTGAACTGCTGCGGTTCCCGGGCGCGTTCAACCCTCTGTCGGCTCGACTCATCGAGCGGAAGGGGTTCGAGGGCGTCTACATCTCGGGCGCAGTGCTGTCGGCGGACCTGGGGCTCCCCGACATCGGTCTGACGACGCTCACCGAGGTGGCCGCGCGCGGCCAGCAGATCGCCCGGATGACCGACCTCCCCGCGATCATCGACGCCGACACCGGGTTCGGTGAACCGATGAACGTCGCACGCACCATCCAGACCCTCGAGGACGCCGGGCTCGCCGGCACGCACATCGAGGATCAGATCAACCCGAAGCGCTGCGGACACCTCGACGGGAAGTCCGTCGTCGACGAGGACACGGCGGTCAAGCGCATCCGCGCCGCCGCCGACGCCCGTCGCGACGACAACTTCCTCATCATGGCGCGCACCGACATCCGGGCCGTCGACGGGATGGATGCGGCGATCGACCGGGCCAAGGCGCTCGTCGACGCGGGGGCGGACGCGATCTTCCCCGAAGCGATGCGCACGCTCGACGAGTTCGCCGCCATGCGCGCGGCCGTCGACGTGCCGATTCTGGCCAACATGACCGAGTTCGGAAAGTCGGAGCTGTTCCCGGTCGACCAGTTGCGCGACGTCGGCGTCAACATCGTGATCTGGCCGGTGTCGCTGTTGCGGATCGCGATGGGCGCAGCATCCCGTGCGCTCGACACGATCACCGACGAGGGGCACCTGACATCGAAGCTCGATGAGATGCAGCATCGCGCCGAGCTCTACGACCTGGTGAACTACGAGGAGTACAACCACTTCGACACGAGCGTCTTCAACTTCCAGATCACCCACTGACACCACAACGGCCTCGAGTTGCCGCTCGATGCCGGAACACCGACCCGGAATCCGACGAGGACCGGCAACTCGACCACGAGAGAGTGACACGCATGACGGACATCAAAAAGGGACTGGCCGGAGTCGTCGTCGACTACACGGCCGTCTCGAAGGTCAACCCCGAGACCAACTCGCTGCTGTACCGCGGATACCCCGTACAGGAGCTCGCGGCCACGCAGCCGTTCGAGGCCGTCGCCTACCTGTTGTGGAACGGCGAACTGCCCACCGACGTCGAGCTCGCGCAGCTGCGCGCCGTGGAGCGGCAGAACCGCGCCCTGCCGGCCGACGTCCGGGCGGTCATCGACCGCGTGCCGTTGGATGCCCACCCGATGGACGAGCTGCGCACCGCGGTCAGCCTGATCGGTGCGCAGGACCTCGCCGGCAGCGGCTCGGTGCTCGACGCATCGGGCAATCCCGAAGAGAACCTGGCCCGCAGCGTCCGCCTCTTCGCCGTGCTGCCGGCGATCGTCGCCTACGGCCAGCGGCGTCGCCGCGGACTCGAGCCGGTGGCGCCGCGAGACGACCTCGACTACTCGGCGAATTTCTTGTGGATGACGTTCGGCGAGGTGCCTGACGATGTGGTCGTCGACGCCTTCAACCGCTCGATGATCCTCTACGCCGAGCACTCGTTCAACGCGTCGACGTTCACCGCGCGCGTCATCACCTCGACGCTGTCTGACCTGTACTCGGCGGTGGTCGGCGCGATCGGCGCGCTGAAGGGGCCGCTGCACGGCGGTGCCAACGAGGCCGTGCTGCACATCTTCGACGAGATCGGCGACGCGGCAGCCGTGAACGGCTGGCTCGACACCGCTCTGGCGGAAAAGCGAAAGATCATGGGCTTCGGCCACCGGGTCTACAAGCGCGGTGATTCGCGCGTGCCCACGATGAAGGCGGCGCTGGACACGCTCGTCAACCACTACGACCGACCGGATGTCGCAGCGCTCTACGATGCGCTCGAGTCGGAGTTCGTCGCCCGGAAGGGCATCTACCCGAACCTCGACTACCCGTCGGGTCCGGCGTACAACCTCATCGGGTTCGATACGCTCACCTTCACGCCGCTCTTCGTGGCCGCACGCGTGACGGGATGGACGTCGCACATCCTCGAGCAGCTCGCCGCCAACGCGCTCATCCGTCCGCTGTCGGAGTACAACGGCGCCGATGAGCGGCACATCGACGGCTACGTCGCCGATGAAGCGGTGCTGGCTGCGTCCGAACGCCCGGAGGAGGCCGCGGGGTGAGCCTGTGGGCGGGTCAGGTCACGGCCGCCGACCTCAACGGGATGGCCGGGGCGAGTCTCATCGAGACTCTCGGCATCGAGATCGTGGAGGTGCGTGACGATGCCGTCGTTGCGCGGATGCCGGTGGACCACCGCACTACTCAGCCCGCGGGCGTGCTGCACGGTGGAGCCTCCGTCGCGCTCGCCGAAACCCTGGCCTCGTGGGCGGGGTACCTCGTCGTCGATCGTGATCGGTTTCACGTCGTCGGGCAGGAGATCAACGCCAACCACGTGCGTCCCGTCTCTTCGGGCTGGGTGACCGCGACCGCGACACCCGCGGCGATCGGCCGCCGCTCGCAGGTATGGGAGGTGCGGATCGTGGACGACGCCGGAAAGCTCGTGTGCATCTCGCGGTGCACGCTGGCAGTAATCGAACAGAAGAGCACATACGCGACGGCCGACGGCCGCCGCGCGGATTGAGGGGATCGAACACATGGGTCGGACGGATGCGGTGATCGTCGATGTCGTGCGTACGCCGTCGGGCCGCGGCAAGCCCGGTGGCACGTTGTCGGAGGTGCATCCCGTCGATCTCGCTGCCACGGTGCTGACGCGTCTCCTCGAGCGCAACGGGTTGGAGTCGCGACAGATCGACGACGTCTTGATGGGATGTGTCAGCCAGGTCGGCGACCAGGCGATGAACGTCGGGCGCCAGGCGGTGCTGGCGGCCGGGTTCGATGAGTCGGTTCCGGCGACGACCATCGACCGGCAGTGCGGGTCGAGCCAGCAGGCGGCGCACTTCGCGGCGCAGGGTGTGATGGCGGGCGCCTACGACATCGTGATCGCCGCGGGCGTCGAGTCGATGAGCCGGGTCCCCCTCGGCTCGAGCGCGCGCGGCGGTTCGGTCGCGGCAGGCATCACCGCGCGTTACCCCGAGGGCCTGGTGAATCAAGGTGTGTCGGCGGAACTGATCGCCCAGAGGTGGGGATTGAGCAGGGATGCGCTCGATGCGTTCGCGGCCGAATCGCACCGGCGCGCGGCTGCCGCGGCGGCGGACGGCTCCTTCTCCTCGCAGATGATTCCCGTTCAGACTCCGACGGGGCTGGCCGACCGTGACGAGACGATTCGCCCTGCGACGACGGCCGAAGGGCTCGCCGGTCTCGGCCCCGCGTTTCGCACCGACGAGCTGGCCGCACGGTTCCCCGAGGTGGAGTGGCGGGTGACGCCCGGAAATTCGTCACCGCTGACGGATGCCGCATCCGCCGCACTCATCATGAGCGCCGACCGGGCGGAGCAACTCGGATTGACGCCACGGGCGCGCTTTCACTCGTTCTCGGTCGTGGGTGATGACCCGTTGCTGATGCTCACCGGTCCGATACCCGCAACGCGCCGGGTGCTGGAGCGGTCGGGCCTGACGATTGCCGACCTGGACCTCTACGAAGTGAACGAGGCGTTCTCGTCGGTGCCGCTCGCGTGGCTGCAGGACCTCGACGCCGATCCGGCACGTCTCAATCCGTGGGGCGGTGCGATCGCCCTCGGTCACGCGGTGGGAGCCTCGGGCACCCGGCTTCTCGGCACGCTGGTCGCGGCGCTCGAGGCGACCGGCGGTCGCTACGGGCTTCAGACCATGTGCGAGGGTGGCGGCTTGGCGAACGCGACGATCATCGAGCGCCTCTGAGCCGCCTCGCCTGACCAGCGCACCGTGCGCTGATCCGACTGCGCCACCTACCGTTCACCCGCGAGACAACCTGCTCCACTTCGATGTCGGGGTCCATTCCCATCGACCCGAGGATGAGCATGACCCCCCGAATCCCCCGTCGCCGTCGCGCTGCAGCGCTGGCGCTCACCGCTGCCACGGCTCTCGCCGTCCCGTTCCTCGCGGCCCCCGCCGCGCAGGCGGGCATCGTCGACGAGCCGATCGTCCACTCCGCCGAAGATGCGCCGCTCGGCCTGTCGCCCATCGGCACGTACGAGACCGGCGTCTTCGACGAGTCCGCTGCGGAGATCGTCCAGGTTCACGGCGACCGCCTCTACGTCGTCAACGCGCTCGCCGGCGTCGTCGACGTGCTGGACATCGCCGATCCCGCGAACCCCGTGAAGCTGTTCGAGCTCGAGGCGACCGGCACCGCGAACTCCCTCGCGATCCGTGAGGACGGGCTCGGTGTCGTCGCGTTCGAGAACCCCACCAAGACCGAGCCCGGTTCGCTCGTGTTCTTCGACGCGGATGCCGCGGCCCCCGCCCTTCTCGGATCGGTCACCGTCGGGGCGCTGCCCGACAACGTCGTCATCTCGCACGACGGCGCCTACGCTGTCGTCGCCAACGAGGGCGAGCCCGACGACGACTTCGCGGTCGACCCCGAAGGTTCCGTCGGCGTTGTGACTCTGCCCGAGGACAAGGCGGCCCCCTCGCAGGATGCGGTGCGCACGGCCGACTTCCACGCGTTCGAGGCGGGCGGCACGAAGACCCTCCACCCCGACGTGCGGGTTTTCGGTCCGCAGCCCCACGGCGACGATCTGCGGGTGTCGCGCAACCTCGAGCCCGAGTACATCGCCGTCGATGGCAACACGGCGTACGCGGCGCTGCAGGAGGCCAACGCCGTCGCCGTCGTCGACCTCGTTTCGGCGACCGTCACCGACATCTGGCCGCTCGGATTCAAGGACCACTCGCTTGAGGGCTTCGGGATCGACCCGAGCGACCGGGACCCTCGCGACGCTCCCGAGTTCGACATCCGCACGTATGAGGGACTCTCGGGCATGTACATGCCGGACGGGATCGCGTCGTACGAGGCGGACGGCGCGACCTATCTCGTCACCGCCAATGAGGGCGACGCGCGGGAGTGGGGCGATTACGTCGAGCCCGCCCGTGTGAAGGACCTTGAGGACGACGGATACGGTGAGGTGTGCGCCGACAGTGCAGCCGCTGACTACCTTGAGGACGAAGACCTCGGCCGCCTCAGCGTGTCGATCGAAGAGGGCTTCAACGAGGCACTCGGTTGCTACGAAGAGCTCTACGCGTTCGGCTCGCGGTCCTTCTCGATCTGGACGACGACGGGCGAGCAGGTGTTCGACTCGGGTGAGGCATTCGAGCAGATCACCCACGCGGCCGCTCCCGACTTCTTCAACTCGAACCACTCCGAGTCGAACCTCGAGGGGCGCAGCGAAGACAAGGGACCCGAGCCCGAAAACCTCGCCGTCGGCCAGGTCGGCGACCGGACCTACGCCTTCGTCGGCTTCGAGCGCGTCGGCGGAATCGCCGTGTTCGACATCACCGAGCCCGCGGCATCCGCGTTCGTCACCTACGTCAACAACCGGGACTTCTCGGTTTCGATGGAGGACGCGATCGATGACTACGAGCCCGAGAACGCCGAACACCGCGCCACTCTGTCGCAGGCGGGAGATCTCGGCCCCGAGGGCGTCGCGTTCATTCCGGCGGCACAGTCGCCGAACGGCGCGCCGCTGCTCGCGGTCGGCAACGAGGTGTCGGGGACGACGACGATCTTCGAGATCGCAGACCTGACGCCCGACACGGTCAAGCCTCAGACGACGCTGGTGGCACCGACGACGGAGGGTCCGGCACCGAAGCTCGACATCCAGGTCGACGCCACCGATGACCGAGGCCTCAACCGGGTCGTCGCGAACATCTATCAGGACGGCGTTCTCGTGAAGTCGACTCAGACCCGTGCGGACGGTGCGACCTCGGCGACCCACACGGCGTCGGTCACGTTGCCGAGCGGTGACTACATCGTGAAGTACAACGCGCAGGATCTTGCAGGCAACGTCGCGCAGACCCGTACGTTCGCATTCACCATCGACGCGACGGCCCCGAAAGCGACGATCAAGAGCGGTGAGCGGTACACCGTGCAGACCGGTGAATCGTACGACCTCATCTCGTTCAAGCTGTTCGACGCCCAGAAGATCGACAAGGTCGAGCTGAATGGAAAGGTGAAGAACCTCACCGACAACACCTGGTCGGATGTGAACTTCATCAAGCCGGGCACGTTCGGCGCTGCGCAGGGTGAGAACACGCTGGTCGTTTTCGACGTGGCTGGAAACACCGAGACGTACACCTTCACGCTCAACTGACGTGTGACAGGAGGGCCCGGGAGAGAGCGATCTCCCGGGCCCTTCGTCGTGTGCGTGGAGTTTGTCGGTCGGCCGTGAAAATAGTAGGACGTCCATGTAAACTGAGCTGCGTGCCAGACCGGCATCACGATCAGCGCCGATCCGTCCCACGAGGTCGATCGGTTGTGACGAAGGAGACACCGATGTCGACCCCCACTCTCGTGCCAGACGCCTTGTCAGACGACGAACGCGACGCGATCCTCGGCGCGGTGCGCGAGTTCGCGCAGACCGAGCTCGCCCCCCACGCCGCCGAATGGGACGAGGCATCGCACTTTCCGCGCGACGTCGTCTCCCGTGCGGGTGAGCTCGGGCTCGGCGGCGTCTACGTCCGCGAAGATGTCGGCGGAACCGGGCTCAGCCGATCCGACGCGGTCGCGATCTTCGAGGAGCTCGCCAAGGGTGACCCGACGATCGCCGCCTACATCACGATCCACAACATGGTCGCCTGGATGATCGACACCTACGGCGACGACACCCAGCGGCATGAGTGGCTTGCCGACCTTGCGTCGATGGACAAGCTCGGCGGCTACTGCTTGACCGAACCCGGTGCCGGATCGGATGCCGCGGCCATCGCGACGAGCGCGATCCGCGACGGCGACGAGTACGTCCTCACCGGGGTGAAGCAGTTCATCTCGGGGGCCGGCGAAGCATCCGTCTACATCGTCATGGCCCGCACCGGCGAGCCGGGGGCACGGGGCATCAGCGCCTTCCTCGTCCCGGACGGCACCCCCGGGCTCTCCTTCGGCGCGAACGAGAAGAAGATGGGGTGGAAGGCGCAGCCGACCCGGCAGGTGATCCTCGACGAGGTGCGGGTTCCCGCATCCGCCCTCCTCGGTCACGAAGGACAGGGGTTCAAGATCGCGATGTCGGCGCTCAACGGCGGCCGTATCAACATCGCCGCCTGCTCGCTCGGCGGTGCGCAGTGGGCGCTGGACCGTGCGGTGCAGTACGTGCAGGAGCGTTTCACGTTCGGTGAACCGCTCGCCGACAAGCAGAGCGTCATGTTCACCCTCGCCGACATGGCCACCGAGCTACGCGCGGCGCGCGCCCTCGTGAGGGATGCCGCAGCCGCCGTCGACGCGAAGGATCCGGATGCCGCGATGCGGTGCGCGATGGCGAAACGCTACGCCACCGACGCCGGGTTCGACGTCGCCAACCGTGCGCTGCAGCTGCACGGCGGCTACGGCTACTTGCAGGATTACGGCATCGAGAAAGTGGTCCGCGATCTGCGGGTGCATCAGATCCTCGAGGGCACCAACGAGATCATGCGGGTGGTCATCGGGCGCGGGCTGTTGGCGGCACAGCAATGAGCGCCCGGGTCGCTTTCCTGGGCCTCGGCCACATGGGGCTGCCGATGGCGAAGAACCTCGCCGCGGCGGGTTACGACGTGGTCGGGTTCGACGTCTTCCCCGCAGCGAATGACGCTGCGCGGGATGCCGGGCTCGCCGTCGCCGAGTCGGCCGTGGCGGCGGTGACGGGTGCCGCGGTCGTCATCTCGATGTTCCAGTCCGGTGCCCAGGTGATCGGCGCCTACACCGGCGAGCTGCTCGATGCGGCAGCCGCCGACACGCTGTTCATCGACTGCTCGACCATCGCCGTCGACGAAGCGCGCGAGGCGCACCGCGCCGCGGAGGGCGCGGGCCACCGTAGCCTCGACGCACCCGTCTCGGGGGGAGTCGTCGGTGCCGAGGCGGGCACGCTCGCCTTCATGGTCGGCGGTTCGGAGGCAGACTTCGCCGCCGGTGCGCCGCTGTTCGAGGCGATGGGGCGACGCGTGGTTCACTGCGGCGGTGCCGGGCTCGGTCAAGCCGCCAAGGTCTGCAACAACATGATCCTCGCCGTCTCGCAGATCGCCGTCGCCGAAGCCTTCGTGCTCGGTGAGCGGCTCGGGCTCTCGCATGACGCGCTCTTCGACGTCGCCTCGAATGCGTCGGGGCAGTGCTGGGCGCTCACCACGAACTGTCCCGTCCCCGGGCCCGTGCCGACGAGCCCCGCCAACCGCGACTATCAGCCGGGGTTCGCGGGCGCGCTCATGGACAAAGATCTCGGGCTCGCCGAACAGGCCATCGACCTGACGGGTGTGGACGCGCGCATGGGGCTGCTCGCCCGCGAGATCTACCACCGGTTCGCGCAGGGAGACGGAGCACGGCAGGATTTCTCTGGGATCATCACCGAGATCCGCGCATCCGAGCGCTGAGGTGGCGGTCCGGGAAACCGTCGAAGGAGCCGTATGACCGAGTACGAAACGATCCTGGTCGAAACCCGTGGCCGGGTCGGATGGATCACCCTCAACCGTCCCGAAGCGCTCAACGCGCTCAACACGCAGGTGTGCCGCGATGTCGTCGCCGCCTCCTCCGCGTTCGATGACGACCGCGAGATCGGTGCGATCGTCCTCACAGGCTCGGATCGGGCGTTCGCCGCCGGCGCCGACATCAAGGAGATGGAGGCGAAGTCGGGGCTCGACATGATCATGGACGATCATTTCGGCGACTGGAGTGACTTCGCCGCGGTGCGGACGCCGGTGATCGCCGCGGTCGCCGGGTACGCGCTCGGCGGCGGATGCGAGCTGGCGATGATGTGCGACATAATCCTCGCTGCCGACTCGGCGAAGTTCGGACAGCCCGAGATCAATCTGGGTGTCATCCCCGGCATGGGTGGTTCGCAGCGACTGCTGCGCGCGGTGGGTTACTACAAGGCCGCCGACCTCATCCTGTCGGGGCGCATGATGGATGCCGCCGAAGCCGAGCGGTCGGGACTCGCGTCGCGCGTCGTTCCCGCGGCGGACCTTCTCGACGAGGCTGGAGCGCTCGCCGACACGATCGCCGGCAAATCGTTGCCGGCGCTGTACGGCGCGAAAGCCGTGCTCGACGCCGCCCTCGAGACACCGCTCGCCGAGGGTCTGCGGCTCGAGAAGCACGTCTTCACGTCGCTGTTCGACACCGAGGACCAGAAGGAAGGGATGGCGGCCTTCCGCGAGAAGCGCACGCCGGACTTCCGCGGGCGCTGACGATCGCACCGGCCGGACCGGACTCGCTCGTCAGAGCGGATCCGGTACCGGGCGGGGGTCGGTGAAGTCCCCGGAGGCTTTGCGAAGGCGGGCGATGATCGACACCAGGTCCGCCGTGTCTTCGTCGCTGAGGCCGGGGCTCTCGAACACCGACGTGTTGAGCGCCGCCGTGGCTCGTTCGACGAGCTCGCGCCCGGCGGGCAGGAGGACGAGCATCGCCGCGCGGCCGTCCTCGGGGTGCGGCTCGCGTTCGACCAGCCCTGCGCGCGTGAGCCGATCGACGGTGTTCGTGACGCTCGTCGGGTGTACCTGTAGGCGGGCGATCGCACTGGCCATGGGCATCCTTCCCTGGCGCGTGAACGCGAGCAGACGCAACATCTCATACCGGGCGAAGGACAGGCCGAACGGCTTCAGCGCCGCATCGATGCGGGCCAGCATGAGCTGTTGTGCACGGATGATGCTCGTAACCGCCGACATTCCGGCGGCGGCATCGGTCCAGCCGTGTGCCACCCACTGTCGTTTGGCTTCCGCGATGGGATCGACCGGAAGCGGACCGCGCTTGACCATGGCGCTCCTTCCCTGGCGTCCACGGTAGTGGCGGGTGTCGTTTGTCGTGGAATGTGCACAAGAGAACCGTTGCAGGACTGTCAATTGTGGAAATGCCCACCCGAGTCGGGGCACCGATTCCACGACGGTAAGATCGCAAGGGTCGTGAGGAGTGTTCGATGAAGATCGTCGTCCTGGTCAAGGAAGTCCCTGACACCTATGGGGACCGCAAGCTTGACCTCGAAACCGGTTTGGCCGATCGCGGAGCCTCGGAGGCGGTGCTCGACGAAATCGGCGAGCGTTCGCTCGAGGTGGCGCTGTCCTACGCGGACAAGAACGCGGGTACCGAAGTCGTCGTGCTGTCGATGGCGCCCGAGTCCTCGCAGGCCACGGTGCGCAAGGGCCTCGCGATGGGCGCTGGATCTGCCGTGCAGGTGATCGACGACGACTTGGCGGGTGCTGACCTGGGTCTCACCGCCGAAGTCCTCGCCGCTGCACTGGCGCACATCGGATACGACCTCGCGATCACCGGCAACCTGTCCACCGATGGCTCCGGCGGGGTCATCGGGGCGATGATCGCCGAGAAGCTCGACGTGCCGGCCGCGCTCAACCTCGCCTCGGTCGAGATCTCCGAAGACGGCGTCAAGGGCGTGCGCGCGACGGATGCCGGAACGGTCGAGGTCGACGCGGCCCTCCCCGCCGTCATCTCGATCACCGAGGCGCTCCCCGATGCGCGGTTCCCGAACTTCAAGGGCATCATGGCCGCGAAGAAGAAGCCGTTCGAGACGCTCTCCCTCGCCGACCTCGGCGTCGAAGCGCTGCCCGCCGATGCTGCTCGCGGCATCATGATCGGCCTCTCCGAGAAGCCCCCGCGTGAGGCGGGTACCAAGATCGTCGACGAGGGCGACGCGGGCGAGAAGCTCGCCGAGTTCCTCATCCAGAACCGGCTCGCGTAAGGGTGGCTGTCATGTCGTTCGCTCCTGATTCGATCCTCGTCCTGCTCGACACGACTCCTTCGGGCGAGCTCGCGAAATCGTCCGCCGCGCTCCTCGGAGCCGCCTCCGAGGTCGGGACGCCCGTGGCGCTCGTCGTCGGCGACGAGAAGCTCGCCTCCGCCGCCGCTGAGCTCGGTGCGTCGTCGGTACTCGTGGCATCCGGCGACAGCACGGATGCGCTGGCCGCCGCCGCTGACCTCGTGAAGCCCGACGCGATCCTCGTGTCGCACTCGATCGAGGGACGTGAAACGGCCGGCCGGTATGCCGTTCGTTCGCGCTCGGCCCTCGCCGTCGACGCCGTCGGCGTCGCGCGGGATGACGAGGGCGTCGTCGCCCACCACTCGGTCTACGGGGGCTCGTACAACGTGCAATCGGCGGCGACCTTCGGAGCGCCGGTCATCACGGTGCGTCAGGGCGCCGTGGATGCGCGGGCCGACGCCGTCGCGTCGCCCCAGGTCGAGACCCTCACGGTCGAGGCATCGGGTCGCAAGGTCGCGAACTACGGAACCCTCGAAGAAGCCGTCGCGACCTCGTCTCGCCCCGAGTTGCGCGGCGCGGCGAAGGTCGTCTCGGGAGGACGCGGGCTTGGTTCGGAAGAGAAGTTCGAGCTCGTCGAGCAGCTCGCCGACGCCCTCGGCGCGGCGATCGGCGCTTCGCGCGCCGCTGTCGACGCCGGATACGTGCCCTACTCGTACCAGGTCGGTCAGACCGGCGTCTCGGTCTCGCCGCAGTTGTACGTCGCCCTCGGGATCTCGGGCGCGATCCAGCACAAGGCCGGCATGCAGACGGCGAAGACGATCGTCGCAATCAACAAGGATGCGGACGCCCCGATCTTCGAGATCGCCGACTTCGGCGTCGTGGGCGACCTGTTCACGGTCGTGCCGCAGCTGATCTCGGCACTCGAGGCGAAGAAGGCTTAACCAGGATGGCGACGTACGGGTCGACGCTTCGCCGCGGGTTGCCGCGGCGTCCCGGTGCGGAGCCGTGGCCTCCCGCGGGCGAGGCGCCGGTAGGCGCCGCATCCGCAGCACCGCCTGCTGACGAGGCCGCACCGACTGCGCCGGCGACCGCCACTCCCGCTGCCGAGGCCGCTGCTCCGGGTGAGACGGTCACCGCTGCGGCGGCCACACCGGCGGCAAGCGCTGCGCACGCCCCGGCAGAGGCGCCTGCCGCTTCGGCCGCAGGACGCGCCGTCCGGCGGGGGCTGCCGCGCGTGAAGGGCGGGGAGCCCTGGCCGCCGGCATCCGCCACAGCCACCGCTACCGCATCCAGCGTCGCTGCTGCTTCCGAGACCGCCACAACCGTGTCGGCACCCTCGCAGGAGACCCCGGCCGCCGAGACCGCGCCGACGCCCGCCGCGGCGGCGCCGGCCACGACCCGAACGGTCACGGGCGAGGCTGCCACCGTGCGTCGGGGCCTTCCCCGCGTCGCCGGGGGCGAGCCCTGGCCCCCCGCCGACTACACCGCGATCGCCACGGTCGTCACCGACGAGGTCGTCGCGGAGCCGGTCGATGGGACCACCGAAGAGGCAGCGGTCACCGAGACGGTGGTCGACGACGTTCCCACCGCGCAGGTCGCGGCATCCGGTCACGATCTGTCGCAGCCGTTGCCGTTCACCCGCACCGTCTGGCCCGGGGCGGCAGCGCGCGCGCCGCGCCCCGAGCCGGTCGAACCGAAACGTATCGGGCCGTTCACGCGCGGACACTGGGCGGGCATCGTCGTCATCGGCGGTATCGGGCTCCTCTATGCCGTAGCCATGGCCGTCTTCGCGGTGCGGTGGCTGTTGTCGCTCGAACCGATGCAGGACTTCCTCGCGACGTATCCCGGCGAGTACCACCTGCCCGAGAGTGCGCCGGTGGGATTCCCCGCGTGGCTCGGGTGGCAGCACTTCTTCAACGTCTTCCTGATCGTGCTGATCATCCGCTCGGGGCTCATGGTGCGCACCGAGAAACGTCCCACCGCCTTCTGGGCGCCGCGCCGCAATCCCAAGGGCAAGATCAGCGTGTGGCTGTGGTTCCACCAGTCGCTCGACATCCTGTGGGTGGTCAACGGCGCGATCTTCATCGTGCTCTTGTTCGTCTCGGGGCAGTGGATGCGCATTGTGCCCACGTCGTGGGAGGTCTTCCCGAACGCCCTGTCGGCGGTCCTGCAGTACATCTCGCTCGACTGGCCGACCGAGAACGGTTGGGTCAATTACAACTCGCTCCAGCAGTTGGCATACTTCACGACCGTCTTCATCGCGGCACCGTTGGCGATCATCACCGGTGTGCGGATGTCGGGGGTCTGGCCCAAGAACGCCAAGACACTCAACCGGATCTACCCGGTCGAGTGGGCCCGCAAGGTGCACTTCCCGACGATGCTCTACTTCGTGCTGTTCATCATCGCGCACGTCGCTCTGGTGTTCGCCACGGGAGCGTTGCGAAACCTCAACCACATGTACGCCGCACAGGGGTCGGTCGATCCGAACGCGTACGCCGACAACTGGGCGGGCTTCTGGATCTTCGTGGGCTCGCTCGTGCTGATCATCGGGTCGCTCGTGGCCGCACGTCCGCTCGTGTTGGCGCCGATCGCCCGCCTGTTCGGCACCGTCAGCGGTCGCTGACGCAGCCTCGCCCGTTCGCGCGTCGGACGGGGGATAACCCGAAGAGGATCGTCCGGAACACACCCGGGTGCGACGACGCGCCGCGGCCTACCGTTGAGGCATGACATCAACACCCGTCCAGGCCGAAGACGCGGATCTCGCAGTGCCGCGTCGCGTGAGTGTGGTCCGCCCGCGGGTCGTCCTCGGAGCGATCCCGCAGCTCGCGGCGATCGGCGTGATCGGGCCGGTGGTCTTCTCCGTGCTGTTCTCGCTGTTGGGGACGAGCCTGAGCCTTGTGCCCGTGCTGCTCATCGGGGTGCTCTTCCTCGTCGGGCTGGTCTATGTCCTGTTCGGCCTCGGCTGGCTCGAAGCGGCACGTGTCGACGGGCTCTACGGGTTCGGCCTGCCCCCGCGCCGCGTGCGCACCAGCGGCCGGCCGGGGTTCGGCGGTGTCATGCGCACGATCGGTTTGCAGGCGATCGATCCGACGATGTGGCGCGGCGTCGCCAGCGCTGCGGTGTCGACGATCCTCGGGGTCATGGCCCTCGCGCTCGTGACGATCATCGGGGCCGGTCTGGCCGCGACGATCGCGCCTCTCGTGCGTGCCGACGAGACGTTCCGGATCTTCCCACTCGGCATCACCCTGCCGCTCGGGTGGGCGTTCGGCGGCGGACTCCTCGCCGTCGTCGTGGGCGCTGCGCTCCTGATCGGTGTCGCCATCCTCCACGGCGTCCTCGCCCGCGCGATTCTCGTGCCCTCTCAGGCGGCGCTGTTGACCGAGCAGGCACGCCGCTCCAACGCCCAGCGCGTCGGCGCTGTCCGCGCTGCCGACGTCGAGCGCACCCGGATCGAGCGTGACCTCCACGACGGGGTCCAGCCGCGGCTCGTCTCGGTCGGGATGACCCTCGGCATGGCCCAGCAGAAGATCGACGACGACCCCGCCGCGGCGAAGCAGCTCATCTCCGAGGCGCACACGTCGACCAAAGCGGCGATCACCGAACTGCGACAGTTGGCCCGCGGCATCCACACCTCCGTCCTCGACGATCGCGGCTTGGACGCCGCGCTCTCGGCCTTGGCTTCGCGCTCGCCGGTGCCGGTGTCGCTCGACGTACGCGTGACACGTCGATGCACGCAGGCCGCCGAGACCGCCGCCTACTTCGTCATCGCCGAGGCGCTCACCAACGCCGCCAAGCACGCTCGGGCGACCGAGTGCCGTGTGGTCGTGCGCCAGCATGACGGTGACCTGCTGTGGGCCCGCGTCGAAGACAACGGTGTCGGGGGAGCACGCGTACTGCCCGGTGGCGGGTTGGACGGACTCTCCAATCGCGTTCTGGGGGTCGGGGGAACCTTCCGCCTCGACAGTCCCGTCGGCGGACCGACCTCCGTGGAGGTGAGCATCCCATGCGCATCCTGATCTGCGAAGACTCCGCGCTCCTGCGTGAGGGCATCGCGCGGCTTCTCGAAGACGCCGGTCACACGGTGGTCGCAGCCCTCCCCGACGCGCAGGAACTCGACGCGACCGTCGACGAGGTCGCGCCCGACCTGTGCATCCTCGACGTGCGCCTCCCGCCGACCCACACCGACGAAGGCATCCGCGCGGCGTTGCAATTGCGGGCGGCGCGCCCCGATCTCGCTGTGATGGTGCTCTCGCAGTACGTTGAGGAGCGTTATGCGTCAGATCTCATCACCGGTCGCGGTGGCGCCCTCGGGTATCTGCTCAAGGACCGCGTGGCCGACGTCTCCGACTTCGTGGAGACCGTCGAAGCGATAGCCGCCGGCGCGACGGTCTTCGATCCCGAGGTGGTGGCGCAGCTGCTGGGGCGCCGCGCGCGTGATGAACGGATGCTGCGCCTCACCGAACGCGAGCGCACCGTGCTCGCCCTCATCGCCGAAGGCAAGTCGAACCAGGCGATCGCACAGACGCTCTTCATCAGTGAGGGAAGCGTCGAGAAACACATCACCGCGGTGTTCCAGAAGCTCGACCTCGAGCAGGACGAACACGGCAACCGTCGCGTGCTCGCAGCGCTCGTGCACCTCGAGTACGGCGGCCGACCGTCAGGAGATCTGTCATGACCATCACCCCTCCCGCCCCGCCGCAGATGACGCCTCCGACCCCGACGGACCCGACGAACGGTCCGAGTGCGGCCTCCCGTGTGATCGCGATCCTGGCGATCGTGTTCGGCGGACTCGTGATCGTCGGGGTCCTCACCTGGACGTTCGTCGCGTCGCTGGTCTCGGTCGAGTCGCGCACGTCGAATGCCTCGGTCGCCGTGGCAGGCGTCGACACCCTCGACATCGATCTGGCAGCCGGTTCGTTGCGCGTGGAATTCTCCGATGTCGCCGAAGCGGAACTCGAGGCCCGCTCCGCGCGCGGTGCCGACGACTGGACCTTCGAGCGCGTCGGTGACACGCTGCGGGTCGCGTCGCCCCAGTGGTGGGGCGGTTTCGGGTGGCTGTTCAGCGGACCCGGGGATGCCGTGCTGGTGCTCCCGGACGATCTCCAGGGTGCGGACGCCGCCCTGACCCTCTCGGCCGGGGACCTCCGGGTCGACGGTGATTTCGGCACACTCGATCTGGACGTCAATGCCGGCCAGGCCGATGTGCGTGGAACCGCCACCGACGCGACGGTGCAGGTCAACGCCGGCGGCGCCGATGTCGAACTCCGGGACGTGGAACGGGGCGAGTTCGGAGTCAGCGCGGGCGACCTCGTCGCCGATCTGCGCGGCAACAGCCCCGACGATCTGCGACTCTCGGTGAGCGCGGGAACGCTGACGATCAGCATTCCCGATGGCGAGTACGACGTGAGCTCCGATGTGTCGGCGGGCGACTTCGACAACCGCATCGGATCGACGCCCGGCGCCGACAGTACGGTCTCGGCGACCGTGTCAGCGGGATCGTTGACGCTCCGCGCCGATTGACGCGCCCACGACCGTGACCGCGGACATCCGATCCGACTCCGCGGTCACGGTCGTGGCGCGTTCGCCTTCCACTCGGCGAGATACTCTTCGGCGACGTGTCGGATGCCGATTCCGATCGCGCGGTAGTCGTTTTCGTCGAGGTTGGCCAATGACAGGCGTATCGACCACGGGGGTCCGTCGAATCCCGATCCGTTGAGCGCGACGATCTCGGTCTGCGCGGCGAGGCGGAAGAGGATGTCGGTGGGTTCGTAGTTCGTGCGCAGGAACGCCGCGAAACCCGCGTCGTAGTGCGCTTCGGCATACGCCATGAAGTCGAGTTCGATGTAGTACCCGGCCCGCAGAGGATCGGGGTCGAGCGTGATCCCCAAGCCGTCGAGCAGGGCGTCGAGTCGCCGGGCGATCAGAGCCTGCGCTGCAGCGCGGTAGGTGCGCTCGGTGTCGAGCAGGTCGAACAGCGCGAACAGGGCCAACTGCACCTGCTGGGGTTGTGACAGTCCCGCGGTGTGGTTGAGGGCGACATCGCGGGAGTCGGCGACGAGTCGCTGCGCGAACGTGAGCGACGCGGCATCCTCCGTCAACGATGAATAGCGCTGCTGCAGGCGTTCCTTCTCGGTGTCGGGAAGGGCGCGCAACGCATCGTCGAGCACGGTGTCACGCGTCGTCGTGATGACGCCGAGGCGCCACCCCGTCGCGCCGAAGTATTTCGAGAACGAATACACGAGGATCGTGTTGCGGGGCACGACGGCCGACAACGACCGGAATCCCTCGACGAACGTGCCGTAGACGTCGTCGGTGATCACGATGAGGCCGGGGTTGTCCTCGCGGACGACATCGGCGATTCGCTCGACTGCGGCGTCGTCGAGTCGCACGGACGGCGGGTTCGTCGGGTTGATGCACACAAGAGCTTTGATCGACGGATCCCGCAGCTTGTCGAGCTGCTGCGCGCTGAACTGCCACGAGTGCGTGCCGTCGGCGAAAGTCGCGTCCGCGGCGATCTGCACCACCTCGAGGTCGAACCCCGGCAGGGCGGCGATGTCGAGGTAGGGGGTGAACACGGGTGTCATGATCGCGACCTTGTCGCCGGGGCGCAGGAGAGCGTTGATGAAGAGCGTGTCGAAGCTGTAGCGCATCGCGGCGGTGCCGCCCTCGGTGGCGAACACGTCGAGGTCTGCCGCATCCGGGAATCCGTCGCCCATGATCGAACCGAGGTAGCGTGCGGCGATGGTCGCGCAGTGCGTGAGCATCGCGGGAGGGTCGGGGTAGTGGGCCCCGAGCACGCCGTCGACGAACTCGTAGACGACGTCGTCGACGTTCCAGCCTTGCGCCGTGATCCACGCGACCACCTGCCGGAGGAAGGCGATGCCCGGTTCGCCGTCCCTCGCGGTCAACCAGTCGTCGAGACGACCCGCGATGCCGGATGCGGGTGGCTGCGCAACGAGTTCCGCGCTCCACTGGCCGGCGGCCCGGGCATCGTGGACGGCGAAGAGTCCGAGCTGGAAGAACGCCTCGCGAGGGGCGGCGGTGAGGAAGTCGGGGTTTCCGCGCCCCGCGTTGAGCAGGGGTTTCGCGACGCGGCGCTGCTCATCGGAACCGAGCGCCAGCAGCCTCTCGCGGAGCTCGAACGGAGAGAGCGACTCGAGGCGGCGGATGCTCGCGCGGTCGGGAATAGCGGGGGAATCAGTCATGCGGACTCCTCGGACGGGGTTCGGAACGGGGCGGTCCGATCACCGCCCACACTGCACCCCGGGCCCGACGCGGTGCGATCTGCGCTGTCGGTTGTGCTGCCGTCGTCCCTGTCCTCCCGGGGGTCACCTCACCCAGGATTGCGCGACGTGGCGCCCCGGGTCACGCCGAGGCGGGTGACTCGGCACGGATCGCACCGCGCGTCGTACCGTCGGATCAGGAGACGGATGCCGCGCCCGCAGCGAACCCGTCGGAGTACGCCTCCTCGGCGCCGGTGTGGAACATGTCGCGCTCGGCGGGGCGCACGATGGCCCGCGCACCGGGCAGGTCGAGATCTCCGACCAGGTCGGCACGACCACGCACGACCGCGACGGGCAGACGGGACGCCTTGCCCTTCACCAGGTCGGCGGCCGAGGCGATCTCGTCGGCGACGCAGGGCATGGTCACACTCAGCGGGCGGCCCTCGGCATCCGTGCCGCCGCGCAGATCCTCGAACACGTGGACACCCGCCGCGCCGATCGCCTGATCGGTCTGTCCCTCGCGCCACGCGCGCCCGAGCGTGTCGGTGATGATGACGCCCACGCGCACGCCGCGGGCGAGGCGTATTCCGTCGGCGATGGCGCGCGCGGACGCGTCGGGATCTACCGGAAGCAACAACACCGTGCCGTGCGGGGTGTTGGACGCATCCACGCCGGCGGCAGCCGCGACGATACCGAGACGGTTCTCGACGATGCGGGTGCGGTGGCCGGGGCTGGTCTCGCGCGAGGCGACGACGCGCACCGTTTCGGAAGTGATCGCGTCTTCGCGGTCGTCGGCGGGGACGATACGTCCCTCGGCTTTCGACACGACCTTCGACGTCACGACGACGATGTCACCGTCGGCCAGCGACGTACCGGCGGCCGCGACGATGAGGGTGACCAGGTCGTCACCGGGGGAGACCTCGGGGATGCCCTCGAGGGCCCAGACCTGCAACACGGGTGTCAGCGCACGAAGCGGACTTCGGTCAGCGTCTCGCCGAGGAAAGGTTCGGTGTGCGAGGCGCCGTCGAGGGTGAACCCGTTGCGTGCGTAGAAGCGGTGCGCGCGGGGGTTGTCGTCGGCGACCCACAGGTAGAGCGGCTCGTCCTTCGCGACGACGGCATCGAAGAGCTTCTGACCGATGCCCGTGCCGTGATGGGCGTCGAGCAAATAAATGAAGTACAGCTCGCGGAAGGCCGGGGCGTCACGGTCACGCGCCGGGCCGGAGCCGGCGAAGCCGACGATCTCGCCGTTGACGAGCGCCGCGAACATCTTGAAGTCGGGTCCCTGTGAGGCCCAGTGGGTCCACAGTTCGGCCATGCGACGCGGCGAGATCTTCTCGAGCGCCGCCTTGCTGATCAGGTGGTCGTAGGTCTCATGCCAGCACGTGGCGTGGACGCGTCCGAGCGCTTCGGCATCCACATCGCGAACAGGACGGACGACGGTGTCGGTCGTGAGTTCGGCTTCCATGCGGCTGACTTTACGCTCGCCTTCCGCCGAGGAGAAATCGACCGACGCCACCTCCGTCCGCGGCTCGCCCGATCGCGGGGTGCTCAGAGGGCGGGCGGGTGCTGACTGTAGGAATCGTCAATCCGAAACGCAAGATCGCTGGGGCATCGCTACGATCACTGCTCGTGAACGTGATCTGGCGCACCCTCCTCACCATCTGGCGCGCGAAGCGGATGCTGCGACGCACCGGCCCCCTCGAGCCGACCACCGTCGGGAAGGTGACGGTGCGCACGTTGCCCACCGACATCGACCTGCTCGGCCACATGAACAACGGGCGGTACGGGTCGCTCTTCGACCTCGGGCGCTTCGATCTGCTCATCCGCACCGGCCTGTGGGACCTCGCGGCGAAGCACGGCTGGTACGCCGTCGTCGCAAGCGAGACCATCACTTTCCGCAAGTCTCTCAACCTCTGGCAGCGCTTCACGATCGAGTCGCGTCTGCTCGGACACGACGACAAATCGACGTACCTCATGCACCGCGCCGTCGTCGACGGTGAGTTGTACACCGAGATGATCGTTCGGGCGCGCTTCCTTCGCCGCAACGGACGCGGGGTCGTTCCGATCGAGGAGCTGTTCGAAGCCCTCCATCGCCCGGACAACCTGCCTGAACTCGAACCCTGGGTCCGCGACTGGGCCGAGGCCTCGGCTCTTCCGTCCACGCGACGCCCGGCGCCGAGCATCTGGCGCTGACCGCCCGCCACCGGCACACGGTCGGCCGAAGGAGAGCGCTGCCGCCGGATGGGCCCCGCCGGATCTAGGCTGGGCCCATGTCAGACGCTTCCGACGCGGCGCCACCAGCGCCGCGCTCCGATGTCGCCGAACGGGCGGTCGCGCTCGCCCGCCGGTGGGTGGACGAATCCGCGGCCACCGATGTGGACCCCGCCGCCGCCCGCTTGGCAGGGGTGCTGAAAGACCCCAACGGGCTCGCGTTCACCATGGGCTTCGTCGATGGAGTCATGCGGCCCGAGAGCATCACCGCGGCAGCACAAGGCCTGCAGCGCGTTGCTCCGCTCGCGCCGCAGTTCCTCCCCTGGTACCTTCGCTCCGCTGTGCAGGTCGGGGGAGCGATGGCAACCGTGCTCCCGACTCCGGTCATCCCGATCGCGCGCCGCGTCCTGCGCGACATGGTCGGACACCTCGTGGTCGATGCCCGGCCCGACAAGCTCGGCCCCGCGATCGCCCGCCTGCGCGAGGGTGGCGCGCGTCTGAACCTCAACCTGCTCGGAGAGGCGGTGCTCGGCGACGGCGAGGCTCAGCGTCGGCTCGACGGCATCCACGATCTCATCCGACGAGACGACGTCGACTACGTCTCGGTGAAGGTGTCGGCCATCGCCAGTCACATCTCGATGTGGGCCTTCGACGAGGTTGTCGACCAGGTCGTCCGACGCCTCTTGCCGCTCTACCTCAGTGCTCGTAAAGACGGTACCTTCATCAACCTCGACATGGAGGAGTACCGCGATCTCGACCTCACGATCGCGGTGTTCACGCGTCTGCTCGAAGATCCACGCCTGTCGGACCTGACCGCGGGAATCGTGCTGCAGGCGTACCTTCCCGACGCGCTCCCCGCTCTCCAGGAACTCACCGCGTGGGCGCGGCAGCGTGTCGACGCGGGCGGAGCACCGATCAAGGTGCGTCTGGTCAAGGGGGCGAACCTGCCGATGGAGCGGGTGGATGCGGCGATGCACGGATGGTCGCTGGCCACCTACGGCAGCAAACTCGACACCGACGCCAACTACGTGCGGTGTCTGGATCTCGCTCTGAGCGCGGAGAACACCGCGGCCGTGCGCCTCGGTGTCGCCGGCCACAACCTCTTCGACATCGCCTACGCATGGCTTCTCGCCCAAGAGCGGGGCGTCACCGACGCTGTCGACGTCGAGATGCTGCTCGGCATGGCCGAGGGGCAGATGCGCGCGGTCGCCGCCGAAGTCGGTCAGGTGCTCCTCTACGTGCCGGTCGTGCGGCCCGACGAGTTCGACGTCGCGATCAGCTACCTGGTGCGCCGGCTCGAGGAGAACGCGTCGAGCGAGAACTTCCTCTCGGCGGCGTTCGATCTCGCCGACGACCCGGCGATGTTCGAGCGTGAACGGGACCGATTCCTCGCGTCGCTCGAGCGCGCGGAGGATGTCGACCTGGCACTCGGGCCGAACCGTCGACAGGACCGCACCACCGACCCCGGCGAATCGACACCGGCGCTCGTGCGTGAGGGCCCCGACGACGGGGAGAGCGGACTCACCCAGGCGGTCCTCGGTATCGCGCGAGGTTCGAGCGATGAGGGCAGCCCCGCCGCCGAGGCGCAGATCTTCGGCGGCGACTCCTACGTCGAAACCGCGGTGTTCTCGCTGCGCGAGTCCGACGAACACGCCACCGGCGCACCCGGGTTCAGCAACACGCCCGACACCGATCCCGCGCTGCCGGCCAACCGTGAGTGGGCTCGCGGCATCCTCGATCGCATCGCCACCTCGACCGTCGGCGTCGACACGCTCGCTGCGGCCCGTCTCACCGCGACCGGCCACATCGACGAAACCGTCTCCCGGGTGCGGGACGCCGCCCAGGCGTGGGGTGGGCGTCCCGCGGCCGAGAGGGCAGCCGTGCTCGTTGCCGCCGGCCGCGTGCTCGAAGCGCGTCGGGCCGACCTCATCGAGGTCGCGGCATCCGAAACAGGCAAGGTCTTCGCCGAGGCCGACGTCGAAGTGAGCGAAGCCGTCGACTTCGCGAACTACTACGCCGCGAACGCGCGCGAGCTCGACCGCGTGAGCGGTGCCGTATTCGAACCGGCGCGAGTGACGGTCGTCACGCCGCCGTGGAACTTCCCGCTCGCGATTCCGGCCGGGGGCGTGTTGGCCGCGCTCGCCGCGGGATCGGGCGTCGTGTTCAAACCGGCACCGCAGGCCCGCCGCTGTGCGGCCGTGATCGCTCAGGCGCTGTGGGACGCCGGCGTCCCCCGCGAGGTTCTCGCGCTCGTCGACATCGACGAAGGAGAGGTGGGCACGCGCCTGATCTCTCACCCGGACGTCGACCGCGTGATCCTCACCGGCGCGTGGGAAACCGCCGCGCTCTTCCGCTCGTGGCGGCCCGACCTGCCGCTGCTCGCGGAGACCAGCGGCAAGAACGCGATGATCGTCATGCCGTCAGCCGACCTCGACCTGGCGGCATCCGATGTGATCAAGAGTGCGTTCGGGCACGCGGGACAGAAGTGCTCGGCGGCATCGCTGGCCATTCTCGTCGGCCCGGTCGGGCGCTCCCGCCGGTTCGCCCGGCAACTGGTCGACGCCACGCGATCGTTGCGTGTCGGGTCGCCGACCGACCCGCTGAGCGAAGTCGGCCCTGTCGTAGAGGTGCCACACGGAAAACTCGAGTGGGCGCTCACCACCCTCGACGACGGGGAACGGTGGCTGGTCGAACCCGAGCGGGTCGACGACGCGGATGCCGGAGGTTACGCCGGACGACTGTGGCGTCCCGGCATCCGAACCAACGTGGCGCCGGGTTCCCGGTTCCACCGCGAGGAGTTCTTCGGCCCGGTGCTCGGGATCATGTTCGCCAACTCGCTGGCCGACGCCATCGCGATGCAGAATGCCGTCGCCTACGGACTCACCGCCGGCCTGTACACGCAGGATCCCGGGGACCTGGAGACGTGGCTGGACCACGTCGAAGCCGGCAATCTCTACGTGAACCGCGGCATCACCGGTGCCATCGTGCAGCGTCAGCCGTTCGGAGGCTGGAAGCGCTCCTCGGTGGGACCGGGGGCGAAAGCGGGTGGACCGAACTACCTCGTCGGGCTCGGCACATGGCGGGCCTCGCGTGGCGCGGCACCGTCGACGACGCTGCATCTGCGCGGGCTCGACTCGCGGATCACCGCCCTCATCGAGGCGGCGCAGCCGTCGCTGGGGTACGAGGAGTTCGAGTGGTTGCGGCGTGGGGCGCTGGGCGACGCGATCGTCTGGGACCGTGAGTTCGGCCGAGTGAAGGACGTGTCCCGCGTCGGTGTCGAGCGCAACCTGTTCCGTTATCGGCCGGCTCCGCGCGTCGCCGTGCGGGCGACCGGCGACGCCTCGTGGCAATCGCTCCTGCGTGTGGTGGTGGCGGGAATCCGATCGGGTACTGAGTTCGATGTGTCCACGCCGGTGGGCCTGCCGGCGCCTGTGCGCCGCGTGCTCTCCGACGTCGACGTCGCGGTGTGGGTCGAATCCGACGACGAGTGGATCGCACGGATGTCGGGTGCCGATCGCGCCGATCGCGTGCGGATCGTCGGGCCCCCGGCATCCGCCGCCGCCGCGAGGGCAGACCTCGCTGCGGCGACCGACGGCGACCCCGACCTCGCCGTGTACGCCGATGAGGTGACGACCGCCGGGCGACTGGAACTGCTGCCCTTCTTGCGCGAGCAGTCGATCACGATCACCGCGCACCGCTTCGGCAACCCCGACCATTGGTCGGACGCCGTCATCTGACACGGTCCCGCCTCCCCGCACCCCCTGCCTGTCGGTCGTCCGTTTGTGCGGAGAACCGGCCGCTTCCGGCCAGCGCGATGCAACCCTTTCTCCGCACAAACTGCGTTTGAGAGCGGGCGCATTCTTGGGCAGAGCGGGGCGACGCGGGGGCGGCGCAGCGCAACGCCGGGCGGCCCGGGGAACCCCGTCGGCGCGGCGGGCGGCGGCTGCCGTCGTAACAAAATGTCACCTGGAAGATAAACAAGTTATCTATCTGGACGAAGCGGCTTTCTCGGGTGACCATGGATTTCGGGGACGGACGCACCTGACGGGTTTCGGGTCCCGCGCGAACGCGTCCTCGCTTGGGGGCAAGCAACCCCGGCCGCCGTGGCTCAGTCCAGGCGGCCGGGGGTACCCTCTGGCTCGAGAAATGCCGATGCCAGGCCTCGGATCGCCACTCCGAACAGCGTCCACTCCTGTTTCGGTCCTCCGTCGGGGCTGAACTCGTACGTCGGATGGTCCAGCCCCTGCGCGGCGCGGATCGCGAACCCTTCGCCGAGCGCGGCCATGGCCTCGGCAAAATCGGTGATCGTGAACGGATCGCGCACGCGATAGCCGAAGTGGGCGATCAGTTCGCCATAGAACGCCGCGAACGAGTCGATCGACTCACGATGCCGTTCGGCCGCGGCCTCGCGCAGTTCGGGCCAGGCTCCGGCCGCCGTCCGCAGCGCGAGGGCGGTGATGAAGGCGTGCGAGTCGCGCGATTCGGGCTCGAGGTGGAAGCGTGCGGCGTACGACACGTGATCCTGAGCGGCGAGTCGGACCACATCGTCCATTGATCCATCCCCGGCGATGGCCTCCCGGATCGCACGCGAGGCGCTGTCGGCCGGGGGTGCGAAACGCAGACGCATCATTTCGATCGCGAGGTCGCGGTGGAAGGCATCTTGGTCGGGCCAGATGCGGTACGCCGCGCCGGTCGTGAGTCCGACGGACCGCAGGACTTCCTGCAGACGGATGTGCTGGACACCCGCGGTCGCCCCCCGCTCGAGGAGCATGCGTAGGGCGGCGCCCATGATGAGGAGCCGGGTGTCGTCGGCGGATCGTCGCGGCATGTACATACTCTCGCAGGCTGTCGCGGGCCGCGCGTGAGAATTTGCCAATATGGCACTCAATCGACGAAACCGCCGGTCAGTGTGCAGAAACGATGTGCTGTCGTCGACGGGCGAGAGAGCGGATGCGGCGGACCGCCGCCCGCAGCGGCGTTCCGATCGCACGGGCGATATGGCCCGACACGGTCGTGTCGTGCGCGCCGAGTACGAGCTTGCGCTCCCATGCGTCGCGCAGACGTCCGCCCGGGCGACGGACGGCGTGGGCCGGAGGAAGCAGCCCTGCGCGGCGCCGCGTGACGAGTTCGACGATCCGGTCGCTCCAATCGTCGTCGGTCGGATCGTGCAGGTAGTTGGCGTTCAGCCATGAGGCACGCGGATGCCGGAACCGCCGCGCGATGACCTCGCCCTCGTCGCCGAAGAGGCCGCTGCCGACGAACACCGGGTTGATGAGCGCAGGCGACACTCCGAACGTGTCGAGTGCGATCACCGGGATGCCGCGCGCGAGAGCTTCAATCGCCGCAGTGGAGCTCACGGTCACCAGGCCCTCGGCGTCGTCGAGGGCACGCGCCATCGGCGCCGTCGAGACGACCAGGTTCGCCGGCACGTCGCCGAGCGCGGCGAGCAGGTCTGGGTAGGGATCGGCCTCTGTGTGGGTCTGATGCTCGCCGGTGACCCCTCGAAGCTTGACGACCACCCGGCGGGTGGGATCAGCCTGGGCGGTGTCGCGCAGCAGTCGGGCGACACGCATCCGTTCCGAACGCTCGCGGGGTACGACCGCCTGCGCCGCGAAGACGAGATCGGTTCCGCGTCCAGGGGCTCCGCGTCGGGCGAACGGGAGCGAGGCGAGCGCGAACGTCTGCGCGAAACCTTCTTCGGCGGCGAGGCGCGCGAACGCGGTGATTTCGCGGTGCGAGTGGAGCACGAAGAGGTCGCACTGCGTGCGGAACAGCACCGCCTTGCGTGTGGCGGGGATCGAGATGCCCGGCAGTCCCGTCACGATCACCGGGCGCGGTGTGAGGGAGGCGACCTGTTTCGCCAGCACGCGAACGAGAGGTCCGCGCGCGGCGAGCAGAACGGCATCGGGTGGGTCGTCGCGCAGCCGTCGGTTCAGCTCGCCGGGTGTGACCCGCTCGACCGCTGCGGGTCGCAGCCCGCTCCCCGCGAGGGCGGAGCGTTGCTGCGACGCGCTGACGGCGAGCGGGGTTTCGAGCACCCGCAGCCGGACGTCCCACTCGGGCGGTGCCGCGCCGAGCAGCGCGGCGGCCCACTTGACGTATGAGTCGGTGTCGGCGACGGCGACGATGCGCATCGGTGCGTGCCCAGCCGCCCCCGCCGACGGCCGGGTGCGCGGCTTCACGCGGGAACGCGCCGCAGCTTCAACATCGCGGCCTGCTCACCGGGGTACACCCGCTTGACCCCGTCGCCCAGCGCCGCTTCGATGATGCGGATGTCGCGGACGAGGTGCTGCAGTCCCGTCGGCTCGAGAGAAGCGGCATGGTCTGACCCCCACATGGTGCGGTCGAGGGTGATGTGCCGCTCGACAGCGACGGCTCCCATGGCCACGGCGGCGAGGGAGACCTGGAGCCCGCGCTCGTGGCCCGAATATCCGACCGGCACACCCGGGAACCGATCCCGTAGAGCGGGGATCATGCGCAGGTTCGCCTCGTCGGGCTCCATGGGATACGTCGAGGTTGCGTGCATCAGCACGAGCCTGTCGGTTCCGAGCACCTCGATGGCGCGGTCGATCTGCTCGACCGTCGACATGCCCGTCGAGAGGATGACGGGTTTTCCCGTGTCTCGCAGCGCGTGCAACAGTCCCGTGTCGGTGAGACATGCTGAGGCCACCTTGTGTGCGGCCACGCCGATGTCTTCGAGGAACGCCACGCTCGGTTCGTCCCACGGCGAGGCGAACCACTCGAGTCCCCGCAGCAATGCGTGATCGGAGACCTCGATGTACTCGTCACGTCCGAATTCGACTCGTCGCCGGTAGTCGAGGTAGCTCATCGTGCCCCAGGGCGTCTCTCGCGGGATGTCGCGCATGTGCTCGGGAGTCGACAGCTCGGGCGTGCGCTTCTGGAACTTCACGGCATCCGCCCCCGCGTCCGCGGCGACGTCGATGAGCTGCTTGGCGAGCGCGACGTCGCCGTTGTGGTTGAGTCCGATCTCGGCGATGACGTACGTGGGGCGTCCGCCTCCGACGACACGGGATCCGATCGTGACGGTCAAGGTGGTCTCCAGTCAGGAAAGGGTGAGGGATGCCGGAACGGCACGCCCGCGAAGCACGAGGTCGGCGATCTCGCGCACCGCGCCGGCACCGCCGTCGTGGTCCAGCACGACCCGGGCGGCAGCGAGAACGAGGGGGTGCGCGTTGCGCACCGCGACGGGCCACCCGACGATCTCGAGGGCGGGGAGGTCGTTGACGTCGTTGCCGACGTACGCGAGACGTGCCAGCGGGATGCCCGCGGCATCCGCCCACGAGCGCAGAGCGCTCGCTTTGTCATCGACGCCCTGGATGACGTCGACGCCGAGCTTGGCGGCGCGCGCGGCGACGACGGGATTGGTCTCGGTCGAGAGGATCGTGAGCGGAATGTCGGCGCGTCGGAGGAGCGCGACGCCGAGGCCGTCGGACCGGCTCACGCGCACAGACTCGGTGCCGTCTTGGGTGACGAGGGCGGTGTCGTCGGTGTGCACGCCGTCGAAGTCCGTCACCACCGCGTCGACGTCGGGTGCTTCGCGGTCGTCGATCATCGGCGCGAGAGCCTGTGCGATGACGAGCTCCGCCGGAGTATCGATCTCGAGTGCGGTGCGTTCCGGGACTTCGACGATGCCGATCGACCCGTAGAAGCGGTGCCCGACGGCGCGGAATGCCTGCGCCCGCATGACATAGAACGCCCCGGTCTCGAGGTAGTCCGGCTCGCGGTCCTGGCGACGCGGGCGCGTGCCGACTTCGTGGTTGAGAGCATCGGCCGAGCCGCCGCGCCCCTTCGTCCAGAGGAACCCGTAGGTGGCGACGGCGGAGAACACGGCATCGCGCCGCCGCGTGCGCACGGTGCGGATCGCCTCGCCGAGGGCCGACGAGTCGATGAAGGGCGACGTCGCTTGAAGAAAGACCAGCACGCCGACGTCGATTCCGCGCTGGGCGAGCACCTCGAGGGCGTGCAGCAGCGCACTCTCGCTCGACGCGGTGTCGCCGGCGATCTCGGCGGGCCGGTCGACCACGTCTGCGCCCCACTCTCGGGCCACGCCGGCGATCTCGGCATCGTCGGTGGAGACGACGACCCGGTCCACTTCGGGGCACCGCCGTGCGGCGAGGATCGCGCGGGCCACGAGCGGGATGCCGCCGACGCGC
The DNA here is from genome assembly GCF_042677105.1 of Microbacterium koreense. Taxonomy (NCBI): domain Bacteria; kingdom Bacillati; phylum Actinomycetota; class Actinomycetes; order Micrococcales; family Microbacteriaceae; genus Microbacterium; species Microbacterium koreense. Next base: position 310,316 of record NZ_JBHTIM010000001.1, on the reverse strand, counting down.
TGCAGGTTCTTGCGGGGGACGCCCTTGGACCCGCCTCGCGCGGGGATGACCGCGACGGTCGGCGCGCTCACGCGACTGCTCCGAGCGGACGCTGCGCGGCGGTGAACATGCGCACGTCGAGCCCCTGCGTGACCAGCGGCAGTGTCGTGGTCGTGCTCGAGGGCAGGGTGAAGACATCGACGCGCCCCTCGGCCCCGGCGAGCACCAGCTCGACGGGGAGGGTCGTTTCGTGCAGGTGCACTCCTCGGATGCGGCGGACCGCCGCGCGCTGCTCCTGCGGTTCACGACGATGCGGCAGGTAGGTCACGTCGCCCTCGGCGGCGATCGCGCGTACCCAGTCGACGAAATGGGCGAGGGTCATCCGGCCGTCGACGGGGCGCGCGCTGCCCAGGACCAGCCGGTGACCGAGCTCGGTCACCGGCGACGCGGTGGCCCGCGTCCACGCGAACCGATGCCGCGTGACGGCGAACCCGCGGTCGCCCAACGCCGACTCGCGGTGGGGTCCGAGGTCGAACGCGGTGAAGAACCCCGCGCGCCGTTCGCGCGCACGGCGCTGGATCAATTCGAACGCAAGCGGCGCGAGCCGTGTCGTCGCTCCGCGCTCGGCGACGTGGGGGCGGGAGTACGGGCGATCGCCGAGCACTGTGGCAGCGAACGCATGCGTGTGCGCACCGTCGTCGAGAAACGTCACGCGTCGTGGCCGGAGGACGGATGCCGCCAGTCGGAACTGTCCGGAGAAACCGTCGCCGACGAGCCAATGGTCGTGCTGGGCCAGGAGTCGCCACGGGATGCCCATGTACGGGTCCATCGGCCCGAAACGTGCACCGCGCCGGACGAGTTCGTCCGCGGTCTCGGACATCTGAGGGGTGAGTCGACCGGCGACGGGGACAGTGCGCCCGGATGCCTCCGCCCACTCCGCGGCGCCGACCAACTGAAGGGGCGATTCCACCCACGCCAACACGGCATCGCGATCCATGGCACCTCCCCGGTCTGCCCAATATGGGCGGCGGGCGTGTCACGCCGAAGCACAGCAGACGACGGCCAGGCGACGAGGCGGTGAACGAGCGGAGACGGGGTGAATACGGCGCCTCATGACAGAATGGAGCCCGGCGTGCCCGTGTCGCCGCCTCTCGTGCCCTTGCATCGACGCCCGTCCGGGTCGACGATGAGCGCGCGGAGGACCGCCGGGCCCCTGGACAGCGTCCGCCGCCTCTCGCAAGGAGACACCATGTCGACGCCGAACCCCGCCGCCGTCGCGGCATCGCCCACCCCCCGAATCGCCCAGCATCGCACCTACCTCATGTGTCGGCCCGAGCACTTCACGGTGAGCTACACGATCAACCCGTGGATGGAACCGGCCAACCCGACCGATACCGCGAAGGCCGTCGCCCAGTGGCAGGAGCTGCACGACACATACGTGCGGCTCGGCCACGATGTGCACCTCATCGACCCCATCGAGGGTCTTCCCGACATGGTCTACACGGCCAACGGCGGATTCGTGATCGACGGTCGCGCCTACGGCGCGAAGTTCCGGTTCGCCGAGCGGGTACCCGAAGGTCCGGCGTTCATGGAATGGTTCGCCGCCAACGGGTTCGACGTCATCGACCCCGCCGAGGTCAACGAGGGGGAGGGGGACTTCCTCCTCGTCGGAGACGCGATCCTCGCCGGGACGGGATTCCGCTCGACCGATGACAGCCACGCCGAGCTCGCACGGGTGTTCGGCAAGGAGGTCATCTCGCTCCGCCTGGTCGACCCCCGCTTCTACCACCTCGATACGGCGCTCGCCGTCCTCGACCCCGTCGAGGGGTCGAGTGGCGTGGAGCACGCGAACATCGCCTACCTCCCGCACGCGTTCGACGAGGATTCCCAGCGGATCCTGGCCGAACGGTACCCGGACGCGATCCGTGTCTCGGACGATGACGGCGCCGTGTTCGGTCTCAATTCGTCCAGCGACGGGTACAACGTCATCATCTCCCCCCGGGCGAAGGGGTTCGAGGCGCAGCTGCGCGAGCGTGGCTACAACCCGATCCTCGTCGACCTGTCCGAACTCCTGCTGGGCGGCGGCGGCATCAAGTGCTGCACGCTCGAGCTGCGCCGCTGACGAAAGGCCCCGCCATGACCTCTGTCGACCTCGACGTCGCCACCTCCGCCGCCATCGAGTCGGAAATCGCGCACGTCGCGCAGAACTACTCACCGCTTCCGGTCGTGATCTCGCGCGGTGAGGGTGCCTGGGTCACCGACGTCGAGGGCAAGCGGTATCTCGACCTGTTGTCGGCGTATTCGGCGCTCAACTTCGGCCACGGGCATCCCGCTCTCCTCGCGGTCGCCCGCGAGCAGCTCGATCGGCTGACCCTCACCAGCCGGGCTTACCACAACGACTGCCTCGGACCGTTCGCCGCAGGGTTGGCGGAGCTTGCGGGAAAAGATCTCGTCCTGCCGATGAACACCGGTGCGGAGGCGGTCGAGACGGGGATCAAGGTCGCCCGCGCCTGGGGGTATCGCGTCAAGGGGATCACTGCGGATGCCGCGGAGATCGTCGTCGCGGGCGGCAATTTTCACGGACGCACCACGACGATCGTGGGATTCAGCGACGACCCCGTCGCGCACGACGACTTCGGACCCTACGCCCCGGGTTTCGTGAGCGTGCCCTTCGGTGAGATCGATGCGATGGAGGCGGCGATCGGACCGCAGACCGCGGCCGTGCTGATCGAGCCGATCCAGGGCGAGGCAGGGGTCATCATCCCACCGGAGGGCTACCTCCGCGCGGTGCGCGAGTTGTGCACGCGCCACGGGGTGCTCTTCATCGCCGATGAGATCCAGGCGGGCCTGGCCCGCGTGGGGACGACGTTCGCGTGCCAGCGCGAGGGCGTCGTCCCCGACGTGTACCTGCTCGGCAAAGCGCTGGGCGGTGGGATCGTGCCGCTCTCGGCGGTCGTCGCCGACCGCGACGTCTTGGGCGTCCTTCGACCCGGCGAACACGGGTCGACCTTCGGCGGCAACCCGCTCGCGACGGCCATCGGTCTGCGTGTCGTCGAGATGCTGCAGAGCGGAGAGTTCCAGGAGCGCGCCCTCGCGCTCGGCGAGCACCTCGCAGACGGCCTGCGGGGCCTGATCGGGCACGGTGTCACCGACGTGCGCATCGCGGGTCTGTGGGCCGGGGTCGATATCGACCCCGCCGCGGGCACGGGGCGGCAGATCGCCGAGCGGCTACTGGCCCGTGGCGTTCTGGCCAAGGACACGCACGGGCAGACGCTGCGCATCGCCCCGCCGCTCGTGGTCCGCGCCACCGAACTGGACTGGGCGGTCGAGCAGTTGCGCGTCGTGCTCGCGGGCTGATCGGCGCCCTAGGCTTCGGTCACCCGTATCGTGCGCTCGTTCCATCCTGTTGCACCGTCGGGAACGACCGGTGCGACCGTGCTCGTCTGGGTCTGACCATCGGCGGAGATCGCCCGGCACCGCACGCGGTGATCGCCGGGTGTCGCCTGCCACGGCAGGCTCCACTGCACCCACGTGTCCGCCGAGATCGCCGTCGCCAGGTCCGCCTGCTGCCACGGACCCTCGTCGATCTGCACCTCGACACCCGAGACCCCGACGTGCTGTTGCCAGGCCATCCCGGCGATGACCGTGTCGCCGGCGATGACGGCGGTGCCCGCCCGGGGCACGTCGATGCGTGACTGGAGTTTGACCGGGCCGCGCTCGGACCACCCTCGGTCAGTCCAATAGGCGCTGGCGCGGTCGAACCGGGTGACCTCGAGCGACGTGACCCACTTCGTCGCCGACACATACCCGTAGAGCCCGGGCACGACCATCCGGACCGGAAAGCCGTGCTGGAGGGGCAGAGGTTCGCCGTTCATCCCGACGGCGAGGATCGCGTTGCGGTCGTCGGTGAGCGCCTCGATGGGGGTGGACGCCGAGAACCCGTCGCGCGAGCGAGACAGCACCATGTCGGCGTCGGCGAGTGGACGTGCCCGGGCAAGGATGTCGCGGATCGGGTAACCGAGCCAGCGGGCGTTGCCGATGAGGTCGCCGCCCACGGGGTTGGATACGCAGGCGAGGGTCGTGACGCTCTCTTCAAGGGGCAGGGCGAGAAGTTCGTCCCACGACAGGAAGAACTCCTCCTCGACCATGCCGTGCACGCGCAGGGTCCACCTCGCCGGGTCGATCTCGGGCACGATGATCGCGGTGTCGATGCGATAGAACGACGAATTGGGTGTGATCACGGGCGCGAGTCCCGGGATGTCGAGCTCGGCGGACGCCGGGATGGCGGGACCCGCGACGGCCGGGGCGGGAAGCTTCAACGCGCGACGGATCGCATCCACCGCGACACTTCCGGCCGTGCGGATGCCGCCCACGAGTGCCGTACCCACGCCCGCGACGAGTGCGACGCCCGAAAGCAAGAGGAATCTGCGCCGGTCGGGACCGGCATCCGATTCGTCAGCGGATGCCGCGGGACGCGGATGCAGCATTCGTGTCAGGAACCACAGCGTGACCGCCGCGACGGTTCCGGCGATGGCAGCGGGGATCCACGCCGTCACCGGCGAGACGGAGCGCATCATCGCAACGACGGCGCCCAGCACACCCAAGGCGGAGACGATCACGATCCCCCATGGCGGGCGACGCACCTGAAGCCAGCCGGCGATGGCCGCCACCACGAGCAGGACGATGCCGATACCGACGACGAGCGCGATCTTGTCGGCGGTGCCGAACAGTGCGATCGCGGCATCTTTCGCCCACGAGGGAGCGAGATCGATCAGGGCACCACCGATGCCGGCGACCGGGCTCGCGCTTGGGGCGATCACACGGGCGGCAAGTTCGCCGAGCCCGACGCCCAGGACGACGGATGCCACACCGGCGAACCCGGGCAGAACGGTGGATATGCGTCGGTTCTCTGAGGATGCGCCCACCCTTTCAGCGTAAGTCGCGGCCGGTCGGGCCGGCTCGGTTCACGGCGTTTTCGCCGGTTGGCCCGCGATGCCGCGCGCGCGAAGGTTACACGGATCGTGCCGCATTGGGCAGGGTTCGGCGGGGAAACACCGCGGCAACACGTGCAGGGCTAGAGTCGGCACATGGGTGATCTCTTCGACGGCTACGGGTCCACACTCACGCCGCGCAAGACGCCCTCGGGGGTGCCCGCATTCGACGAGATGTTCGCCGCGTCGGCAGACGCCGGTGGACCCGCCGAGTCGCGAGCGGCCTACCGAGAGTTGCATCAGGCGCTGGCACGGATGACGCAGGAAGAGCTGCGCGGGCGCACCGAGTCTTTGGCGAGTTCGTACCTCGCCCAGGGAGTCACGTTCGACTTCGCGGGCGAGGAGCGACCGTTCCCGCTGGACGCGGTTCCCCGGGTCATCGCATACGACGAGTGGTCGCGGGTCGAGGCGGGCGTCAAACAACGTGTCCGCGCCCTCGAAGCCTTCCTCGATGACGCTTACGGACATCAGCACTGCGTGCGCGACGAGGTCCTGCCCGCGGGCCTCATCGCGTCGAGTCAGTACTTCTACCGGCAAGCCGCCGGCATCCACTCGGCCAACGGCGTACGCATTCAGGTCTCGGGGATCGACCTCATCCGCGACGAACACGGCGAAATGCGCGTGCTCGAGGACAACGTACGCGTGCCATCCGGGGTGAGCTACGTCATCTCCAACCGACGCGTGATGGCGCAGACCCTTCCCGAGCTGTTCGTCTCGATGCGGGTGCGCCCGGTTGGCGACTACCCGAACAAGCTGCTCGCCGCCCTTCGGGCATCCGCCCCCGCCGGTATCGAAGACCCGAACGTCGTCGTGCTGACGCCGGGCGTCTACAACTCGGCGTACTACGAGCACACCCTGCTCGCGCGTCTCATGGGCGTCGAACTCGTCGAGGGGCGCGACCTGCTGTGCATGGGCGGCAAGGTCTTCATGCGCACCACTCGGGGACCCAAGCGTGTCGACGTCATCTACCGCCGGGTCGACGATGACTTCCTCGATCCGCTGCAGTTCCGGGCGGATTCGATGCTGGGCGCGCCCGGGCTGATGCTCGCAGCGCGCCTGGGGAATGTCACGATCGCGAACGCGGTCGGCAACGGTGTCGCCGACGACAAGCTGCTCTACACCTACGTGCCTGACCTGATCCGGTACTACCTCGCCGAAGAGCCGATCCTCAAGAACGTCGACACGTGGCGCCTCGAAGACCCCGGCGCGCTCGAAGAGGTGCTGGACCGTCTGCCGGAGCTCGTCGTCAAGCCCGTCGACGGATCGGGTGGCAAAGGCCTGGTCGTCGGGCCCGACGCTTCGCGCGCAGAGCTCGACGCCTTGCGCACACGCTTGATCGCCGACCCCAGAGGATGGATCGCACAGCCTGTCGTGATGCTGTCGACGATCCCGACCCTCGTGGAAGACGGGATGCGTCCGCGCCACGCGGATCTGCGCCCGTTCGCTGTGAACGACGGAGACGACATCTGGGTGCTCCCCGGAGGCCTCACGCGTGTGGCGCTTCCCGAAGGCCAGCTCGTCGTGAACTCGAGTCAGGGCGGCGGTTCGAAGGACACGTGGATCGTCGGTGGCGCCGCCCCCGGCCAGGTCGAGTACGGGCAGCGCGACAACGTCGCGGCGTTCACCGACGAGGATGCGACCACCTCGGCCATCCCGATCATCTACGACGGGCAACCTGCCCCGGCCCACTCGCCGCGCGATCCCGATGCGGAGAGCCGGTCGCAGCAGGAGCAGCAACAGCAGGCGAGCCGTGGCACGGCTGCGGACGACGAGGACGGGGGCGCATCATGCTGAGTCGCATCGCCGAGTCGCTGTTCTGGATCGGACGGTACATCGAGCGCTCGGACGGCACCGCGCGGATCCTCGACGTCCACCTGCAACTGCTGCTCGAAGACCCGTGGATCGACGAAGAGACTGCGTGCCGGTCGCTGTTGAGCGTCATGGGTTCCGCCCCGGCCGAGCGGGGTGAGGTCATCACCCGAGAGGACGTGCTCGCCCGCCTCGCCGTCGATCGCAGCAACCCGTCGAGCATCGCCTACGCGATGACCGCCGCACGCGAGAACGCGCGCCGGGCCCGCGAGATCGTGTCCACCGAACTGTGGGAGACGCTCAACACCACCGGTGCGCGGATGCCGCGGCGCCTGCAGACCGACAAGGCGCACGACTTCTTCGAGTGGGTGCGAGAGCGCGCTGTGCTTGCGGCCGGGGTGGTCGACTCATCCACGAGCCGTGATGAGTCGTGGCAGTTCTTCACCCTCGGGCGCAGCATCGAGCGCGCGGACATGACCGCTCGAATGCTCGCAACGCGATCGCTGACCGAGGCATCGGGGCCGTCGTGGACGACGATCCTGCGATCGTGCGGTGCATATGAGGCGTACCTCCGGACTTACCGCGGCATGCCCAGCGCCCGCAACGCCGCCGAGTTGCTTCTCTTGGATCGGCTCTTTCCGCGGTCGATCGTCTATTCGGTGGCCAGCGCCGAAAACTGCATGAGCGCCATCGACCCGCGGACCGACCGCGTCGGGCACTCGAACACCGTGCTGCGGGCGCTCGGGCAGATTCGCAACGATCTCGAGTACCGGCCGATCAGCGAAATCCTCGGCGAACTGCCGCGCTACATGCACCGCGTGCAGAAGGTCACTCGAGAGGCATCGGAAGCCATCCGCCAGAGGTTCTTCCCGACACAGGCCGAGCCCAGCTGGATCGGAGAGATCTCATGACCCTTCGTCAAGACCTGCGTCCGTATCGGTTGCGGATCGAGCACACGACCGGCTATTCGTATCCGGGAGATGTCAGCGCTTCGTACAACGAAGCACGGATGCTGCCGAGTTCGACCGACAGCCAGTTCGTGCTGAGCTCTCAACTCGACATCGAGCCGTCGGCATCCGTCAATCAGTACTACGACTACTTCGGCACGCGCGTCGCCGCCTTCGACGTGCTGTCGTCTCATTCGGAACTCAGCATCACCTCGCGCTCGCTCGTCGAGGTCAGGCCGCAACCGATCGAGCACGCCGACACGACGTGGGAAGAACTGCGTCGAGAAGCGCAACGTAACGTGACGGTGTCGGAGCATCTGACGCAGACACCGCGCACGAAACCGCATGATGGTGTCGTCGACCTCGCGCGGTCGGTCGCGGCACGGCATGAGCATCCGGGACATGCCGCCCACGCGATCGCCGAGGCGATCGGTGGCGAGATGGAGTACATGTTCGGGATCACCGGCGTGCACTCCACCGCCGCCGAGGCGTGGACCCAACGCAAGGGTGTCTGTCAGGACATCGCGCACATCACCATCGGGGCGCTACGCGCGGTCGGCATTCCGGCGCGATACGTCTCGGGCTACTTGCACCCGCATCCGCAACCGCTCATCGGCGACAGTGTCACCGGAGAGTCGCATGCATGGGTCGAGTGGTTCGCGGGCGACTGGCAGGGGTTCGACCCGACCAACAACATCGAGATCGGCGACCGTCACGTGCTCGTCGGCCACGGTCGTGACTACAACGACGTGCCCCCGCTGCGCGGCGTGTATGCCGGCCCGCACAAGGGTGAGCTACACGTCCAGGTGACGATCACCCGCGAGGCGTAGCCGGGATCAGCCGGGGTCATCGTCGCGGTCGAGCGCCTTGATCGTGCGACGGTGACCGGTCAGGCGCGGGGGTCGAACCGCCGTGGTGCATGGGTGCGGACCACCAGATCGCGGAGCGCCTCGAGCGATCCGGAGAGGAATCCGGCCGCGCGAGCCTGCACGAGGATGTTCCCGAGTGCGGTGGCTTCGACAGGGCCGGCGAGCACCGGCAGCCCGGCGCGGTCGGCGGTGCGCTGACACAGTAGCTCGTTGAGCGCGCCGCCGCCGACGATGTGGATCGTGCGCACGTCGACACCGCCGATCCGCCCCGCCTCGATGGCCGCATCCGCGAAAGCCTGGGCGAGGGATTCGACGATGCTACGGGCGTACTCGGCGCGCGTGCGTGGGGGCGCCATGCTGTGCTCCTCGCACCACGCGTCGATACGGCCGGGCATGTCACCCGGCGGCAGAAAGCGCGGATCGTTGACATCGAACACCGGCACAGCGGCGGTGACTTCCTCGGCAGAGTCCAGCAGCGTCGGCAGGTCGATCGCGTGACCCGACCGTTCCCATGTGCGCACCGTTTCGCTCAGCACCCACAAGCCCATGATGTTGTGGAGCAGTCGGACACGGCCGTCGACGCCGCCTTCGTTCGTGAAGTTCGCGGCGAGGGCTTCGGGTGTGAGGACGAGCCGGTCCACCTCGACGCCGACGAGACCCCACGTACCGCACGAGATATACGCTGCGGCATCGGCTTGCATCGGCACGGCCACCACGGCGGACGCGGTGTCGTGAGACCCGACGGCCGTGACCGCGACGTCTTCGGGAGCACGGATGGCGGCGGCGATGTCGGGCGACAGCGCGCCCAGAGTCTCTCCCGGCTTGATGAGCGGCGGAAGAAGCCCGTCGGGGATGCCGAGGGCCCGGGCGAGGTCGTGATCCCACGAGGCGTCGAGCACGCGCAGGAGCCCGGTCGTGGACGCGTTGGTCTGCTCGGCGCGCGCGATACCCGTCAGCCAGTAGCCGATGAGGTCCGGAACCAGCAGTGCGGTGTCCGCGAAGCGGAGCAGGTCGACCGGCTCGGCAGCGTACTGGTAGAGCGTGTTGAAGGGCAGGAACTGCAGCCCGTTGCGCTCGAACAGCTCGGCGTGCGGCATCCTTTCGTGCACAGCTGCAACGCCTCGTTCGGTGCGCGCGTCGCGGTAGTGGAACGGATTTCCGAGCAGCCGGCCGTCGCGGAGCAGTCCATAGTCGACGGCCCATGAGTCGATACCAATGCTGCGGATGGTGGGTTCGCGTCGGAACGCGTCGCGCAGGCCATCGAGGGCTGCGCCGTAGAGTCCGAGGATGTCCCAATGTAGCCCGTCACTCACCGGCACCGGAGTGTTCGGAAACCGCGCGACCGGCGTGAGCTCGAGGGTGTCGGCGCCGACTCGCCCGACGATCACCCGTCCGCTGGTGGCGCCGAGATCGACAGCCGCGACGTGGCCGGTCATCGGAGGAACGCCGCCGCGACGCCCGAGTCGACCGGGATGTGGAGGCCCGTCGTGCGTGAGAGCTCGGGGCCGGTGAGCACGTACACGGCATCCGCGACGTTCTCGGGGACGACCTCGCGCTTGAGGATCGTGCGGTTGGCGTAGAACTGACCGAGGTCCTCTTCTTTGACGCCGTAGGTCGCGGCGCGGTTAGCGCCCCACCCGGCCGCGAAGATGCCCGAGCCGCGCACGACACCGTCGGGGTTGATCCCGTTGACCCGCACGCCGTGCTCGCCGAGTTCGACGGCCAGCAGTCGCACCTGGTGGGCCTGATCGGCCTTCGTGGCCGAGTAGGCGATGTTGTTCGGGCCGGCGAACACCGAGTTCTTCGACGAGATATAGATCACGTCACCGCCCATGCCCTGCTCGACAAGGGCCTTCGCGGCAGCCTTGGAGACGAGGAACGACCCCTTGGCCATGACGTCGTGCTGCAGGTCCCAGTCCTTCTCGGTGGTTTCGAGCAACGGCTTCGAGAGCGAGAGTCCGGCGTTGTTGACGACGAGGTCGATACCTCCGAAGGCCAGCAGGGTCGCATCGATCGCCGCCTGGACACCATCGGCGTCGGCGACGTTCGCCGCCACGCCGATCGCGACGTCGGCGCCGCCGAGTTCGGCTGCCGCGGCCTGCGCCTTCTCGAGGTCGAGGTCGGCGACGACGACGCACGCACCTTCGGCGGCGAGGCGTGTCGCGATCGCCTTGCCGATTCCGGATGCGGCACCCGTGACGAACGCGATCCGTCCCTGGTGTGTCTTTGGCTTCGGCATCCGCTGGAGCTTCGCCTCTTCGAGAGCCCAGTACTCGATCCGGAACTTCTCGGCATCCGAAATCGGTGCATAGGTCGACAGCGCCTCGGCGCCGCGCATGACATTGATGGCGTTGACGTAGAACTCACCGGCGACGCGCGCCGTCTGCTTGTTGGCGCCGTACGAGAACATGCCGACGCCGGGCACCAACACGATGAGGGGGTCGGCGCCGCGGATCGCGGGGGAGCCGGCGTCGGCATGGGCGTCGTAGTAGGCCTGGTAGTCGGCACGGTATGCCTCGTGCAGTTCCTTCAGCCGGGCGATCGATTCCTCCACCGACGCATCTGCGGGCAGATCCAACAGCATCGGCTTGACCTTCGTGCGGAGGAAGTGGTCGGGGCAGCTCGTGCCGAGCTCGGCGAGGGCGGGTGCTTTCGCCGACGCCAAGAAGTCGAGGACGACCTCCGCGTCGGTGAAGTGTCCGACCATCGGTTTGTCGGTCGACGCGAGTCCGCGGATCGTCGGGGCCAGCGCCGCGGCTTTCGCGCGCCGCTCGGCCTCGGGAAGTGCTTCGAACCCGGGGCGCTCCGCGCCGAACGGCTCGGCCGCACCGTTCGCATCGATGTACGCCTGAGCGGTCTCGATGATCCAGAGCGAGTTCTGCTCACACTCCTCGGAAGTATCGCCCCAGGCGGTGATCCCGTGGCCGCCGAGGATGGTGCCCACCGCTTGTGGGTTCTCTGCCTTGATCTCGGCGATGTCCAGGCCCAGCTGGAAGCCGGGCCGACGCCACGGCACCCACACGACCTTGTCCCCGAAGATCTTCGCGGTGAGCTCTTCACCGTCTGCCGCGGTCGCGATCGCGATTCCCGCATCGGGATGGAGGTGGTCGACGTGCGCGGCATCGACGAGTCCGTGCATCGCGGTGTCGATCGACGGGGCAGCTCCGCCCTTGCCGTGCAGGCAGTAGTCGAACGCGGCGACCATCTCGTCCTCGCGGTCGATGCCGGGGTAGACATCGACGAGCGCGCGCATGCGGTCCAGGCGCAGCACGGCCAGGCCCTTCTCCTGCAAGGTGCCGAGGTCTCCGCCGGAACCCTTGACCCACATCAACTCGACGGGCTCACCGGTCACCGGATCGGTCTCGCTGCCCTTCGCCGACGTGTTGCCGCCGGCGTAGTTCGTGTTCTTGGGGTCGGCGCCGAGGCGGTTGGACCGCGCGATCAGGGCAGCAGCGGTGGGGTTCGACATGAAAACCTGCGTTCTGTGACTATATGTGACTTTGAACAAGTGCGAACATAGCACGCGAGGATGCGAGGCGAAAGAACATCATCTGAGCTCGACCATGCCTCGGTACTCATCGAGCCGTGCGTCGGTCGGATCGAGCTCGGTGATCATGACCGAGATCGCGTCGAAGGCGAATCCATGGGCGACCGACGTCCGGCCGAGTTTCGACGAGTCCACGCACAGGACGATCGATCTAGCGTGCTCGCCGAATGCGTGCTTGACCTGCACTTCACCGAGGGAGACTTCGGAGCTGCCGTGCGTGGGGTCGACTCCGGTTGCCGATGTGAAGAAGCGGGTGTACAGCAGGGATGCCGCACCCTCGCACGCGATCATTCCGACGAAGCTGCCCGTCGTCTTCTCCGCCTCGCCGCCGATGAGGATCGGATTGACGCCCGGAGTGGCGCGCACCGCTGCGAAGTTGTCATACGAGTTCGTCGCCACGGTGAGCCCGTCGCGGGGTCCGATGTCGCCGACGAGGGTTCCCGTCGTGCTGGAGGCGTCCACGGCTATCGCGCCAGAGCTGGGCACGAGTTCGGCCGACTTCGCGGCGATCACCCGCTTGGCGCGGGCGTTCACCCGTTGCCGATCGCCGAACGGTTGGGGTCCGTTCACAGCGACGGCGCCGCCACGCACGCGTCGGAGAAGTCCGTCGGCTTCGAGTTCGTCGAAGTCGCGACGCACGGTCATCGACGAGACGTCCAGTGCCGTCGCGACCTCGTCGATCTGCACGGCTCCGTCGCGGGAGAGGGACGCGAGGATCGCTGCTCGTCGCTCCGTCGCCCGAACCGTTCCGTTGGTGGCCATACGTATTCCGTCCGTCGGTGATCGATCGTGATCGATCGATCACATCACTTCACAAGAACGGTAGTCCAGTGTCCACCCGGGGGTGGTGTCAGGGCGCTCCAGAGGTGGCATTGACACCCCCGTCGCATCCTGTTAGGTTCACTGAACACAAGGTTCACTGAACCAGCGAAGGTGCCCACGCTCACAGAGCGGAGGCTCGAACTCGACGAAGAGAGCGGGAGACAATGGCGAACGGCGCATACGAGAACGTGGCATCCACGGCCTCGGCCATGGACAGAGCACTCGAGGCCGGCGGCGGTATCGTCCGCCTCGCGCCGACATGGGTGCCACGGGCGTTCTGTACGCCAGGTCGCCGCATTCGCCTGCACCCCGACGACTACTTTCCGTTCGAGCAGGGTCGCGGTGGCGTCGACGAGCGGTGGTTGTCGTCGGCCGTGCGGGCCGACAACGGGCCGAAGACCGGTCCCTACGAAGGATTGAGCCTGGTCGTCGACCCCGACGGCGACGCGCTGATTCCGTTCGATGACTTCGTCGCGCATCACCGCGGCGAACTCATCGGCCGGCGGCTGTGGGATCGCCACGGACGCTGGCCGATGTACTCGAAGTTCTTCGACAACCAGCAGGCGCTGCCGTTCCATGTGCACCACACCGACGAGAAGGCAGCGTTGGTCGACAAACCCGGCAAGCCTGAGGCGTACTACTACTCGCCCCACATGAACAATCACCTCGGCGATCAGCCGATCTCGTTCTTCGGCTTCCAGCCCGACGTCACGAAGGAGCAGGTGAAGGAGCGGCTGGAGCGTTTCACGCGCGGAGGTGATAACCGCATCACCGATCTCTCGCTCGGCTACCGCATCCAGCTCGGAACGGGATGGGACATCCCGTCAGGAGTGCTGCATGCCCCCGCCAGCATCGCGACTTACGAACCGCAGGCGGCCTGTGACGTTTTCTGCATGTGCGAGTCGTGGAGCAACAACCGCGAGGTTCCCGAGGAGCTGCTGTGGAAGGATGTGCCGACCGACAAGCACGGCGACTTGGACTTCGTCATCAGCCTGCTCGAGTGGGATCTGAACGTCGATCCGCACTTCGTGCAGAACCGCTTCATGGTGCCTTACTCGACCGACACGTCCCTGGACGCAGGCGAGCGAGCGTATCGGGAGAAGTGGATCGTCTTCCGGTCACCGCACTTCAGCGCCAAGGAGCTGACGGTGCGTCCGGGCGAGGCTGTCACGATCACCGACCAGGACGCATACGGAATGATCGTCGTCCAGGGGCATGGCACGTTCGGCGGACACGATGTCGCCGCGGCCACCCTCATCCGCTTCGGGCAGCTCAGCCAGGATGAGTTCTTCGTCGCAGAATCGGCAGCACGTCATGGTGTGCGGATCGTCAACCAGTCGGCGACGGACGACCTGGTCATCCTCAAGCACTTCGGACCGGGTAACGAGGAGCTCGGGTTGTATGCCTGACGTGTTCGGCGAGTCGGGAGAGCGTCTGCGTGAGCGAATCGGCTCGCTCGCACAGGTGATGCGCGTCGACTCTTTCATCGAAGCGGAGGGTGCCGCACAGGGTACCCGGCGTGTGCGCCTTGTGAACGGCGGTGGGCTCGAGATCGAGGTGCACCCCGACCGTGCACTCGACATCGGTCAGGTGACGGTGGACGGTGTTCCGTTCGCCTGGATGTCGCCGACGGGAATGACCGGTCCGGATGCCGCCGAGCCGGCCGGGCAGGGATGGCTGCGCACGTTCGGCGGCGGTCTCTTGGCCACGTGCGGACTGGACACGTTCGGGCCACCGGCGACGGATGCGGGAACTCATCTCGGGCAACACGGACGCATCGGCACGCAGCGAGCGACCGTTGTGTGCGCCGAAGCGACCGGAACGGGGGTCGTCGTCGAAGGCGTCGTCCGACAATCGGCCGTTTTCGGCGAGAATCTCGTGCTCCGGCGACGCATCAGCTCGGCCGCGGGATCCGACACGATCGTCATCGACGATGTCGTGACGAACGAGGCGTTCCACGACCAGCCCCACATGGTGCTGTATCACCTCAACCTCGGCTGGCCGCTGCTCGACGAAGACACGACGGTGACGATCCCCGCCGAGCGTGTGAGGCCGCGGGATTCGGACGCCGAAGCAGGCATGGCCGAGCGCGAGGTGTTCGGTGCGCCCACCCCCGACTTCCGCGAGCAGGTGTTCATCCACGAGTTCGATGGGGCATCGAATCGCGAGGTCATCGTGCACAACCCGCGCAACGGGCTCGAGTTCCGCGTCGACATCGATCCCGCTCAGCTCGGAACGGTCTTCCAATGGAAGATGAAGGGACAGGGTCACTATGCGCTCGGCATCGAGCCGGCCAACACCCCCATCATCGATGGGCGTCCCGCGGCCCGTTCCGCGGGGCGGCTGCCGCACCTCGCACCCGGTGAGAGTGCGCGGTACACGGTGACCATTCGCCTGCGCCGCGCACCCGTGGCGTCTTCGGAGGAGACAGCATGACCGACCAGCCGCCAAGCGCGCACCCGATCGCGCTCCACATGCGGGGCATCTCGAAATCGTTCCCCGGCGTCAAAGCTCTGCAGGACGTCGAGCTCGAGGTACGAACGGGCGAGGTGCACGCGATCGTCGGAGAGAACGGTGCGGGCAAGTCCACCCTCATGAAGATCCTCGCGGGCTTCTATCAGCCCGATCACGGCGAGATCGAGATCGGCGGGCACGTGGTGCGTCACTGGCATCCGCGTGAAGCGCGCGAACGCGGGATCGGAATGATCTATCAGGAACTGAACTTGGTGCCCGACCTCACCGTTGCCGAGAACATCAGCCTCGGACGGATGCCGCACCGCGGCCCGTTCGTCGACTACCGAGCCGTCACACAGAAGGCGACAGAGGTGCTGGGCGAGCTGCATGCCGACATCGATCCGGCCACCCCCTTGGGGAACCTGTCCATAAGCCAGCAGCAGCTGGTCGAGATCGCCAAGGTGATGGCAGACAAGCCGCGCATCGTCGTGTTCGACGAGCCCACATCATCGCTCGGGGACAAGGAGACGCGGGTGCTCTTCGAGGTCATCGGACGGATGCGGGCAGCGGGCATCGCGATCATCTACATCAGCCACCGCCTGCAGGAGGTCATGGAGATCGGCGACCGTGTCACGGTGCTCCGCGACGGCCGCCGCATCGAGACCCGAGACGTCGAGGGAGTGACCCCCGAACACATGGTGCGTCTCATGGTCGGACGCGACGTCAGCGAAATGTTCCCCAAGCTCGACCTCGTTCCGGGTGAACAGGTACTGACGGTGAAAAACATCTCGCGGTCGGGCGACTTCACCGACGTCTCACTCGACGTACGCGAACGCGAGATCGTGGGATTGGCGGGCCTCGTCGGATCGGGGCGCACCGAGGTTGCCCGCGCGGTCTTCGGGCTCGACCCCATCGAATCCGGGGAGATCGCGATGCGGGGCCGGAAGGTGAAGATCCGCAGCGCCCGCAAGGGCATGGCATCCGGCGTCGCGCTCGTTCCCGAGGATCGCAAGGGACAGGGCATCATCCCCATGCTCACCGTCCGTGAGAACTTCACACTGCCGGTCATTCAGCGACTCACCACCGCACTGTTGATCTTCGCGCGCAAAGAGCGGGGGATCGTGCGGAGGCTTGCCGACAGGCTCAAGGTCAACCCGCCGCAGATCGAACGCCCCCTCAGCGTCTTCAGCGGGGGCAACCAACAGAAAGTCGTCCTCGGCAAATGGCTGCTCGCCGAGCCATCCTTGCTCATCCTCGACGAACCGACGCGCGGCGTCGATGTCGGTGCGAAGGCTGACATCCACGAGATCATCGGCGAATTCGCTCAAGGCGGCGGAGCGGTGCTCATGATCAGCTCCGAACTCCCCGAGCTGCTCGCTGTGTGCGATCGCGTCTTCGTCCTCCACGAAGGACGGGTGACCGCGGAGATTGCCCGAGCCGACGCTACCGAGGAGTCGGTCATGCGCGCGGCGACAGGACAGACAGGACAGGTGGCCGCATGACTTCCTCGACGACAGTCGATTCAGGCCGCTCTGCCGCGCCGGGGGCCTTGTTCTCGCGCATCAGCATCCCGGTCGCGATCATCGTGTTGCTGATCATCGGAGCGATCATCTCCCCGTCGTTCCTTACCGTCTCCAACCTGATCAACGTCTTGAACGCCAATGCGGCGGTCGGGCTGATCGCACTCGGCATGACATTCGTCGCCGTGGCCGGCGGCCTGGCGGACCTCTCGGTGCCTGCCAACGTCGCGATGGGTGCGCTCGTGACCCTCGGTGCGCAGCCGGTAGCCGGCCCCTTCGGGGCCGCGATGCTCGGCCTCGCGGTTGCGACCGTCGGCGGCATCGTGAACGGCGTGCTGATCGGCTACCTGCGAATCAACCCCATCATTGCGACGCTCGGCACCGGATCCGTGCTTCTCGGACTGAGCCAGCAACTCATCGGCGGCGGGATCGTCTATGGCCAAGCCAATCCACTGTCCGACTTCGTCAAGAGCAGCTTTCTCGGCATCCCGTTGTTCGTCTGGATCTTCGTGATCGTCGCGGCGATCCTCACACCGCTGCTCTCTCGCACGGCGTTCGGACGATGGAACCTCGCGGTGGGCGGCAACTATCAGGCTGCCGAAGCGAGTGCCGTGCCGGTTCGTTTCACCAAGGCCATGGCCTTCGTGCTCACCGGAGCGCTCGCAGGGCTGTGTGGGGTGTTGCTGGGGCTCAGCAACGGACAGGCTCGCCCGATCATCGGCACCGGGTACGAGTTCGTCGCGATCACCGCGGTCGTGATCGGAGGAACGAGTCTGTTCGGGGGCAGCGGCAGCGTGCTGCGCACGATCGGCGGCGTGATCATCACGGCGCTGATCGGCAACCTCATCATCCTGGGCGGACTGCCCACTCAATCGACCGGACTTGTCACAGGCGCGATCGTGCTCATCGCGGTCGGTGTCGATGTCTACTTCCGACGGAAGGCAGGCCGCGAATGAACCGCTTCGACCTCCGAATCGCGGGTCGCGCAGCCGTGCAGTACCGCTTGCTCGTGCTGCTGGTCATCGTCGCGATCCTCGGCAGCATCACGATCGACGACTTCTTCACGATCGACACCTTCCAGTCGGTGCTCAACAGGGCTACCGTGGTCGGCTTTCTCGCGCTGGGCCTCACACCCGTCCTGATCGCTGGCCAGATCGACCTCTCGATCGGGTCGATCCTCTCGATGGCGGGCATCACGACGATCGGACTGCAACCGGTCATCGGTAACATCCCGGCCGCGTTGGCCGGCCTTGCGGTGGGGCTCGCGATCGGCGCGATCAACGCAGTCATCGTGGTCGTGTTCAAGATCGCATCGCTCGTCGCGACTCTGGCGACTCTCCTGATCTTCGCGAGTCTCGCGCTGTTGCTGAGCAATTCACAGCCGGTGAGTTCACCGGATCCTGTGTTCGGCATTCCCCTGACGGGCGACCTGCTCGGACTTTTCACCCCGCGATCTGCGATGTTCGTCGTGGCGGCGCTCCTCATGTTCGTGTGGTTGCGTCTCACGCCGTCGGGTCGCAACCTGTACGCCGTCGGCAGCAACGCCCCGGCTGCGACATCTGTGGGCATCCGCTCGAACGGATACATCGCCGCGACCTTCTTGATCTCCGGCTTGTTCGCCGGCGCTGCGGGGGTGTTGCAGTCGCTCAGCACGGCGACCGGATCGCCTGTGGCCGGTGCGGCGATGCTGATCCCCGCGATCACAGCCGTCGTCATCGGCGGCACGCGTCTCGAGGGCGGCCGCGGATCGTCGCTCGCCACGCTCGGCGGTGTGCTCGCGCTTGGCGGGCTGACCATGATGCTCGAGTTCAACGGAGTGCCGTCGTACACCCAGGCCATCTACACCGGGGTGCTGCTGATCATCCTGATCACGCTCGACCGTCTGGTCAGCAGTGACACCCGATTGACGTCCCGCGCGCTTCTGCGCAGGCGGGCAGTACCCACAACACCAAGGGAAAACCAGGAGGAAGCATGACCGTTCGTCGTAAGCTCACCGTCGCGTCTGCAACGGCAGTCGTTCTGCTCGCACTTGCCGGCTGCTCATCGGGAGACGGCGGAGGCGACTCCACCGCTGCTTCGGGTGGGGACAGCGGTGTCGAGGGCAAGGAGATCTGCTACATCACCGCGGCCAACTCGCACCCGTACGTCACGCCCGCCAACGAGGGCGCGCAGGCGGCGGCAGATGCGGCCGGTGTCAACCTCACGATCGTGAGCGAGGAGTTCTCGCCGCAGACGGGAGCCGAGCAGCTTGACAGCTGTGTCGCACGCGGTGTCGATGGGATCCTGCTGTGGCCGCTCGACGACAACAGCTACCTTCCGGGTCTGCTCAAGGCCGAGCAGGAGGGGATTCCGGTCGTCGCGATCGACACAACCACGGGCGACGAATCGATGGCACTCATCGAATCGTTCGTCGGCGCCGACAAGTACGACCAGGGCAAGATCAGCTTCGAACAGCTTGACAGCGCCATGGGTGGTGAGGGCGGCATCATCGTCCTCGCCGGTCAGGCCGGAAACGGCACCGAGATTGCACGCAGCGGCGGCTTCATGGATGCTCTGGAGGCGAGCGACTCGAACATCGTCGTCCTCGATGTCGTGAACGCCGACTTCGACCAGCAGAAGGCGCTGGTTGCGTCGCGCGACCTGCTCACCAAGCACGGCGACCAGATCGAGGGCGTTTACGCGCAGGACGACACGATGGCCAAGGGCTTCGCGCAGGCGCTGGAGGAGTCGGGTCTGGGCATCACGCCCTACGTCGTTGGCATCAACGGTGAGCAGGGTGCCTTCGAGGCGATCAAGGCCGGCACCCAGTACAGCACCATCATCCAGCCCCCGTTCCGTAACGGCGAGCTGGCCATCGAGACCCTTATCGCCGTGATGATGGGTGAGACCGTGCCCGACATGGTTCCGCTCGAGAACACCGTCGTCGACAGCTCGAACGTCGACGACCTCGAGCCCGCGATGTAAGCAGTTTCGAGTGCGCTGCGACGGCGGCAGGGGCACGTCACCCTGCCGCCGTCGTTGCCATCTGAGAGCGGCATATCGTCGCCGGTTCGACACGCCAGAACGAGGAAGACGAGCGAGCATGACGAAAACGAGCATCGGCGTCGCCGTTATCGGTGACGGACTCATGGCCAAAGAGCACACGATGGCGCTGCGCAATGTGCGCGCGGTGTTCGGTGCGGACGTGCCGCAGCCGCGCCTCGAGGTGATCGTGCATCCCGATGCCGACCGTGCGCGTGCGGCCGCGGAACAGTATGGCGTCGCCCGGTGGTCGACGT
Source organism: Microbacterium koreense (assembly GCF_042677105.1). NCBI lineage: Bacteria > Bacillati > Actinomycetota > Actinomycetes > Micrococcales > Microbacteriaceae > Microbacterium > Microbacterium koreense. The sequence goes on along the minus strand of NZ_JBHTIM010000001.1, from coordinate 290,100 downwards.
CGTGGCAAGACGCCGTCGCCGACCCTGCCGTCGACCTCGTCGACATCGTGACGCCGAACATCCATCACCGGGATCCGGCGCTCGCTGCCGCCTCCGCTCGAAAACACGTGTGGTGCGAGAAGCCGCTCGCGCTCACGTCGGACGACGCGCAGGCGATGACGGATGCCGCAGAGGCAGCGGGGGTGACGACGCTCGTCGGCTTCACCTACCTTCAGAACCCGGGACTCGCGCTCGCTCGTGATCTCATTCGCCGCGGTGAGCTCGGAGACCTCTTCTCGTTCACCGGGTTCTTCAGCGCCGACACCATGATCGATCCGGATGTGCCGTTCACGTGGCGTACCGACCGCGCACTCGCAGGCGGTGGTGCTCTCGGCGATCTCGGGTCGCACATGATCTCGATCGCGCGGAACGTGGTCGGCGGGGTCTCACGTGTGTCGGGTCTCTCGCGCACCGTCATAGGAGAGCGCGTCGACCGTGATGGGATGCGCCGCACCGTCGACAATGACGACCACACGCTCGCGTTGCTGGAGTTCGACAATGGTGCCATCGGCACGATGCAGTCCAGTCGCGTGCAGACGGGGCGGGCGTTCGAGGTGTCATTCGTCGTGACCGGCACGAAGGGCGCCATCCGCTTCAACCAGCAGGACAGTCACGTGCTCGAGGTTTCGCTCGAAAGCGACGGTCTCGACACCCACGGGTTCCGCACGATCGAGCTGGGCCCCGGGCATGGCCACTTCGGGCACTTGTGGCCCATGTCAGGCATTAACGTCGGGCTGCACGAGCTGAAGATCTTCGAGGCATGGGAGCTCTTGCAGGCCATCGCCGAGGGCCGCCCTGCGTCACCGGACTTTCGCGAGGCTCTCGAGATCGAACGCACGATCGAGGCGATCGAACGCTCGGCGTTGCGCGGCGGGGAGTGGCAGCTGATCTGAGCGCGGTCAGGTCGAGCGCGTGATGTCGCTCGACTCGCGGATGATGAGCTCCGGCGCGAAGTTCACGTGCTCGTGCACGTGGTCTGCGCCCTGCTCGATCTCGTCGAGGATCATGCGCACCGCGGTGCGGCCGAGGAGCTCACGCGGCTGACGCACCGAGCTCAGCGGCACCGTCGAGCGGCTGGCCCAGTCGAGGTCGTCGAAACCGACGAGGGCGATGTCGTCGGGAACGCGTACGCCGTGCAGCGCGAGTTCCTGGAGCACTCCGAGAGCGAGCATGTCGTTGGCGCAGAACACAGCGGTGGGTCGGTCATGCGCCGCGCGAAGCGCCAGGTCATGACCGGTCTGGCGACCGTCACGGATCTTCCACGACGACGCGGGGATGAGCTCCACGGTGTCGTCGGGGAGGCCGGCGTCGCGAACGGCATCGCGCAGTCCCTGGGATCGATCGGAGACCTGGCGCGATATGTCGCTGTCGCCGACGAATGCGATACGTCGATGGCCCCGCTCGATGAGGTGTTCACCGGCGAGTCGTCCCCCCGCGAGATCGTCGGTGGCCAGCCAGCAGCACGGGCGGTCGCCCGAGATGCGGTCGACATACACCAGCGGCACACCGCGCTCGATGAGTTGCTCGAGGCGCGGGTTGCGCTCGTCGACGGGCGTGATCATGATGCCGTGCACGCGCTGTTGGGCGAGCAGATCGAGATTCTGCTCTTCGCGGGTGACGTCTTCGCCGTTGTGGACGATGAGCACGCCGACACCGAGTTCTTTCGCCGCAGCTTCGGCGCCGAGTGCGACGTCGACGAAGAACGGGTTGCCCATGTCGGCCAGGGCCAGGCCCAGCGTCCGCTCGCGGCCAGGGCGGAATTGCCTCGACGCCTTGCGCGGCGTGAAGTCGAGCGCTGCGATGGCATCGAGCACCTTCTTGCGGGTTTCGGCGTTCACGTAGCTCGGGCGGTTGAGCACGTTGCTCACGGTTCCCGCCGACACTCCCGCCGCTCGCGCGACGTCGCGGATGTTCGCCACGGCAACCTCCACCAGTCTGACTCGTTCATTGAACCAAAATCAGCTTAGTGTATGCCAGTGGCGAGGCGCTTCCTACGTCGTCGGGCGCGGGATCGCGTGTGTCCGTGCTCAGGCTCCCCAGCCGGCCTGCACGCCTCCGACGCGCTCGGATTCGATGCGCTCTTGGTATCCGGATGCCGCGTACGCCGCGATCGGGTCGGCCGGGAGACCGCGCGATTCGCGCCACTGCGCGAGCGCCGGCCGGACATCCGTGTAGAACGCGTCCATGAACACGGCCTGCGCGCCCAGCACATCGTTGGCGGACTGCGCGGTAGCGAGCGCCTCGTGGTCGAGCAGCAATGCCCGCGCGGTCATCTCCTGCACGTTGAGGACAGAGCGGATCTGACCTGGGATCTTCGCCTCCACGTTGTGGCACTGATCGAGCATGAACGCGACATCCGGGTTGTTGAGCCCGCCGCCTCGGATCACCTCGACGAGGATCCGGAACAACTGGAACGGGTCGGCCGCTCCGACGATCAGGTCATCGTCCGCGTAGAAACGCGAGTTGAAATCGAACGACCCGAGCCTGCCCAGGCGCAAGAGCTGCATGACGATGAACTCGATATTGGTCCCAGGGGCGTGGTGACCGGTGTCGAGGCACACCATCGCGCGGTCGCCGAGTGTCGCGACCTGGGCGTACGACGTACCCCAGTCCGGAACATCCGTGTGGTAGAACGACGGCTCGAAGAACTTGTACTCGAGCACGAGACGCTGGTCGCCGGTCAGGCGCGCGTAGATCTGCCCGAGTGAGTCGTTCAACCTGTCCTGACGTGCGCGCATGTCGGTCTGGCCGGGGTAGTTGGATCCCTCGGCGAGCCAGATCTTCAGATCACGCGAGCCGGTCGCGTCCATCACGTCGATGCACTCGAGGTGGTGGTCGATGGCCTTGCGGCGGATGCGGTCGTCCTCGTGTGTCAGGGCGCCGAACTTGTAATCCTCGTCCTGGAACGTGTTGGAGTTGACCGTTCCGAGGGTCACGCCCAGGTCTTCCGCGTGGCGGCGCAGCGCACCGAAATCGTCGACCTTGTCCCACGGGATGTGCAGGGCGACCGACGGGGCAAGCGCGGTGAGTCGGTTGACCTCGGCGGCATCCGCGATCTTCTCGAACGGGTCCCGTGGGGTTCCCTCGGTCGTCCACACGCGGAATCGCGTGCCTGAGTTGCCGAAGGCCCACGAGGGGAGTTCGACGCCCTGTGCGGCGAGGGTCGATTGGATCTCAGGGGTGAACGTGGTCATGATGCGGCGCTTTCGTTGTCGGATGTGGGTGTTCGAATGCCGGATGCCGCGGCATCCCGCAACTGGTCTTCGAGATGGAAGACCTCGGTCAGTTGGACGAACCCCGTGTCGGGGCTCCCCTCCAGGCCCGCGAAGAACGGCGCCATCTCGGCCTGCCAGCGGGCGTTGACGTCGGTTCCGGCCATGGCCTCCTGAGCTTCCGCGAGGGTGCCGGGAGACTCGAAGTAGCCGATGAGAAGACCGTCGTCTCGAACGAACAGCGAGTAGTTGTGCCACCCCGCCGCCGAGAGCGCGGCGAGCATCTCGGGCCACACCGCGGCGTGCCGGCGTTTGTACTCGTCGAGGTGGGCCGGGTCGACCATCAGTTGAAAGCAGTATCGGTTCATCGCTCACACCACCCGGAAGTCGATACCGAGCAGGGATGCTGCGGCGCGGTAGGTCTCGGCGCGGTGGCCGGTGGACAGACTCCAGTGGTGCCCGATGCCCGTCGCCGACCACTCGTCGACCCACAGGCCGGGGTCGCGGTCGAAGTCGACGCGACTGGTGGTGTTGCCGATGGCCAGGAGTGGACCCGGAACGACGGTTCCCTCGGAGGCGACGAGCGCCAGTGAGCCGTCCTGGTCCTGACCGAGACCGAGCAAGGTCACCGGGCCGGCCTGCACATCGAACTCGACCGAGACCCCCCAACCGCGCTTGCCGTGATAGATGCCGAGGCCGCGGAGCAGCGGGTCGCGTGACGAAACGGCGAGGTGTGCCGGACCGTCGTGCCCCATCTCGACGACATCGTCTTCGAAGTTGAGCGCCTGGATCTCGCAGAACGACCCGCCCGCGCCGACGACTTGCGTCGCGAGTTGGGCAACGGTCGTGCGTAGCTCGTACTCTCCGGTCGTGGGGATGCCGCGGGCGGTGAGCAGTGATGCCCCAAGAATCATCCCCGCGCCGAGCCGCTCGTGCTGCTCTCCGTTGAGGCCGCGGTGGTAATAGGCGAGGGAGTCGAGTTCGAAGTCGTCGATCAGTCGGTCCAGGCCGACCGAGACCTTTGCACCCCATGCGAAGTCGTCCTCGACGACGCTGTCATCGAGGGTGAAGATCTGCCGGGCGAGGTCCATCCGCTCGGCGACCTCTGCGTCGGTGACCTCGTCGACGCGTACGCGGAGGTCGTCGAACTCGAGCACTTCGACGTGCGACCCGAAAGTCGTCGGCAACAGCGTGAGGTCGGTGGACACGTCCAGCATGCCGGGGTAGAGGTGACCCATGAGGCCGTGGCGCGCGTGACGCAGCGCCGCGCGGATGTGGGCGGCGTCGATCCAGCGGCCGATCCGCTCCCAGGCGGACTCCTGGCGGAGCCATCCGGAGACCGAGCGGAAGGGGATGCCGGCGCGGCGGAACACGTTGCCCACCTCGGGCACCGGGCACTGGCCGCAGTAGGCGAGCCAGGCTCCCGTATCGAACGTGGCGTGGTCCATTTTCTCGGTCGGCTGGAGGTCGATGACCAAGACGGGCGCGTCGGCCCGCTGCGCGATGGGGAGGACCATCGAGCTGGTCAGGTACGTCGTGAGGAAGAGCACGATCAGGTCGCAGTCGGACTGCCGCAGACGTTCGGCGGCGACAGCGCCCTCCTGGGCATCTGAGATGAACCCGACATCTGTGACGTCGGCATCCATCGCGGCGAATCGCTCGGACACATACCGGGACGACTCCTCCAGCTGCGGAAGCAAACCGGGAAACTGCGGCCAGTACGTACCGAGCCCGCCGGCAACGAGTCCGATACGGGGCTTGCGGCGCGGGCGCGGGGTCAGGAGTGAAGCGGCGCTGGACATGGTGACTCCTCGTGAGTGGTGCGTCGAATCGGTGCGGGGTCGATCGTCACGGCGCGACGAAACACCGCGTTGGCAGGGAGGGAGAGGAGTGCGGGGGTCGACTCAGGAGCCGACCCCCGCGCGACGATCAGAAGTCGTAGTCGTCGATGTTGTCGATGTCGAACACCGTGGGCGGGCCCACGATGACGACGCCGTCGGGACCGACGGTCTTCTCGCCGAGGTCACCGGCCTCGAACGTGTCGCCTTCGGCGCCGGTGATGCTGCCGTCGGCCAGCGCCTTGCCGGCGAAGGCGGAGACATAGCCGAGCTGTGCAGGATCCCACAGCGCGAACTCCGTCACGGTGCCGTCCTTGACGAACGGCCGCATCTCGTTCGGGAGGCCGAGACCCGTCAACGCGACTTCACCCTTGTATTCGGACGTCGACAGGTAGCGCGCGGTCGCCGCGATGCCGACCGTCGTCGGCGAGATGATCCCCTTGAGGTTCGGGTAGGCCTGCAGCAGACCCTGCGCCTCCTGGAACGACTTGGTGTCGTCGTCGTCACCGTAGACCTTGGCGACGAGTTCGATGTCGGCATAGTCGGGGTTGGAGGCGAGCTCCTCCTCCATGAACGCGATCCACTCGTTCTGGTTCGTCGCGTTGGCGGTGGCCGACAGGATCGCGATCTCGCCCGCGCCGCCGATCTGCTCTGAGATCAGCTCGAGCTGGATGAGGGCGACGTCCTTCGCGACGACCTGGCTGACGAAGAGGTCACGGCAGTTGAGGTCGGAGTCGAAACCGACGATCTTCGCGCCACCGGCGCGGGCTTCCTCGACGGCGGGGCAGACTGCATCGGGGTCGTTGGCGGCGATGACGAGGACGTTGGTCCCCGCCTGCGTCTCGGCATTGATGAACGACACCTGGCTCGATGCGCTGGCGTCGAGCGGACCGACGATCTCCCACGCACCGAATCCGGCTGCTTCGGCCCCGTCCTCGCCACCGCCGAGCACGACGTCGGTGTAGGGGTTGTTGAGTTGCTTCGGGATGAACGTGATCGACTGGTCGGCGGTCTCGCCGCCGCCCGACGACATGTCGTCGCCACCGCTGTCGCTGCCGCCTGCGCAGGCGGCGAGGGTCAATGCTGCTGTGGCGGCGATGGCAAGAGCGCCGGCGACGCGACGACCGCGTCGACGAGGGGCATTCAACTCCATTGTCTTTCCTTTCGATGCGCGCCGGTGCTAGGCGCTGGTGGTCCCCGGGGTGATGCCGCGGGGAAGTTCGTGTCGGAGCCTGCGTTCATGCGCCCACCGCGACAGGGCGGCGGAGACACTCGGGATGATCACCGAGATGATGAGCAGCAACCCGGTGACGATGATGAGGACGACTTCAGAGACGCGTCCGAGGCGCAGGGCGTAGTTGATCGTGCCGATGAGGAGCACACTCGCGACCACACCGGGGATCGACCCCTTGCCGCCGAAGATCGACACCCCGCCGAGGAGGACGGCCGCGATCACGGTCAGTTCGAGCCCGGACGCGTTGTCGGAGCGGGCGCTGGAATACCGCAGCGTCCAGTAGATGCCGACGATCGCGGCGATGAGTCCGCACGCGACGTAGAGCCAGAACTTCGAGCGGGCCACCGAGATCCCCACGAATCGTGCGGCTTCCTTCGAATAGCCCATCGCGTACAGGCCCCGCCCGAAGGGCGTGAAGTGCAAGACCGTCGCGAAGATCGCGATGACGAGGACGACTCCGATCATGACGGTGGGGATGCCCGTGGCGCCGAGCTTCGAAGTCACGAACAGGTTGAGTTCGGGCGGGAAGTTGGCCACGGCGTTGTCGCCGATGACGACGAGCGCGAGCCCCCGGAAGAGCGCGAGGGTACCGATCGTGACGGCCAGCGAGGGCAAGCCCACGACGGCGATGAGGAAACCGTTGAACGCGCCGGCGAGGATTCCGACCAGGAGGCTGATGACCAGCGCGATCCCGATGTCGAACCCGCCCGCCCACAGGACGCCGAGGACGGCGCTCGTGAGTCCGGCTGTCGAGGCGACGGACAGGTCGATTTCACCGGTGATGATGATGAGCGTCATCGGCATGGCCAGAAGCAACACCGGTACCACGTCGAGGAGAAGGAAGCCCGTCGTGACCGGGGAGGCGAAACGCGGGATCGCGAGCATCGCCAGCGCGATGGCGGCGACCAGCACGTAGATCATGATCGCGTCTCGACCCAGCAACAGTCGCGAGGCGCCCGTGCGGCCCTTCGGTTCGCCGGCGAGCGTCTTCGACGTCGACGCCGAGGTCAGATTGGTGGATGTTTCGGTGGTGCTCATCGCGTGGCCTCACTGAGTCGGAGTTTGCGAGCGGATCGCACGGCTGCGATGCGGTCGATGACGATCGCGAGAAGGATGAGGACACCCACGATCGCCTGCTGCCAGAACTTGTCGACGCGGACCGCCGTGAGTGCACTCGTGATGGTGGTCAGGAGCATGGCTCCGAGTGCAGCGCCGACGACGCTGCCCGATCCGCCGAAGATGGCGACCCCGCCCACGACCGCTGCCGCCACGACGTCCAGCTCCATACCGGTTCCGGTCGTCGCGCCGACGGAGTTGAACCGGGCGGCGTACAAGACTCCGGCGAGGCCGGCGAGCAAACCGTTCACGAGGAAGGCGAACATCACGCGTCGGTTCACCTTGATGCCGAACAGGGTCGCGGCGGCGGGGTCGGAGCCGATCGCGTAGAGGTCTCGCCCGGACCGGGCGCCGCTGAGGTAGATCGCCAAGGCAACGACCACGACGATCGCGATGAGGGTGATGATCGGGAAGCCGAGCACCGTGTCGACCGCGAGGTTACCGAACGCCGCGGGGCGGTCGTCGGCGAAGTACTGGGTGCCGCCCGCCCACCAGTTGTTTATTCCGCGGTAGACGTACAACGTGCCCAGTGTGATGACGAGGGCGGGAACCCCGGCGAGGGTCACCAACAGGCCGTTGACCGCACCGAGGAGGGCGCCGAAGAGCAGCCCCGCGGCGAACACGATCCAGATGGGGATGCCTTCGACGCCCGCGAAGAGCGATCCGGTCATGAAGGCGACGAGTCCGAGGATCGAGCCGACCGACAGATCGATGTTGCGCGTGATGATGACGAGTGTCTGGCCCGCGGCCAGAATGATCATGATCGTCGCGTTGAGCAACAGGTCTTTCGTCCCCTGGGGGGAGAGGAAGAGCGGATTCGCAAGGTAGGTCGCCGCGACCAGCACGACCAACGCGATCGTGACCGGGAGTTCACGTGCCTTGCGCAGCCCGCTCCAGAACGAGCGCCGGGTCGTGGCAGTCGCCGGTGCGCCGGCTGTCGTGGTCATGAGTCAGCTCCTGACGCTGCGTGGGCGAGGGACTGGGTGGCGGCGCGCATGACGCTCTCGGGCGTGGCATCCGACCGATCGATCGTGGCGGTGACGCGGCCTTCGCACATCACGACCACACGGTCGGCCATGCCGAGTACTTCGGGCAGCTCACTCGAAATCATGAGGATCGCCATGCCCTCGCCGGCGAGATCGGAGAGAAGGCGGTGGACTTCGGACTTCGTTCCGACGTCGATCCCGCGCGTGGGCTCGTCGATGATGAGGAGTGCGGGTTCGGTCGCCAGCCATTTGGCGAGGACGACCTTCTGTTGGTTGCCGCCGGAAAGCGTCGATACGGCGTACTCCATCGAACTCGTCTTCACCTGGAGCTTCGTCGTCCACTCTTCGGCCACGCGGCGTTCGCGGCTGCCGCTGATGAGACCGAACTTCGCCAGTGCCCGTCGCAAGGCGAGGGTGGCGTTCCGCGCGACCGAGAGGTCGAGTACGAGACCCTGCTTGCGTCGGTCTTCGGGGACGAAACCGATGCCGCTGTCGATGGCCTTCTGCGTGTTTCCCGACGGGAGGGGGCGGCCTCTGAAGTACACGGAGCCGCTGTCGTAGTCGTCGACACCGAAGACCGCTCGGGCGACTTCGGTGCGGCCTGCGCCGACGAGTCCTGCGAGTCCGACGATCTCGCCGGCACGCACCTGCAAGCTGACATCGCGGAAAACTCCCGCGCGGGTGAGGCCGTCGACGTCGAGGACGACATCACCGATCGGAGCCGGCGTCTTGGGGAACAGTTGGTCGATGTCGCGCCCGACCATCTGGTTGACGATGTCCTCGACGGTGGCATCAGCGGTGGCCACAGTGCTGACGTAGCGCCCGTCCCGCATGACCGTGATGCGGTCGGTCAACGCGAAGACCTCTTCGAACCGGTGCGAGATGAACATCAGCGCAGCCCCGCGGTCGCGAAGTGTGCGGGCGACGTCGAAGAGACGGTCGACCTCGACTCCGCTCAGTGCGGCGGTGGGCTCGTCCATGATGAGGACGCGTGCGTCCATCGAGATGGCTTTGGCGATCTCGATGATCTGCTGGTCGGCGATCGAAAGGCCTTCCGCCAGACGGTCGGGATCGATCGGGACGCCGAGTTGCGCGAACAGCGCGTCCGCGCGTTGGCGCATGACACTCTTGCTGATGAGCCCGGCGCGCCCGCGGGGCTGGCGGCCGATGAAGATGTTCTCGGCGACGGTGAGGTCGGGGAACAGCGTGGGCTCCTGGTAGATCACGGAGACACCGGCGGCCTTGCTGTCCGCGACCGAGCGGAATGCGACGGGGCGCCCGTCGATCGAGAACTGTCCGGCGTCTGGGTGGTAGAGGCCGGCGAGGATCTTCACGAGCGTGGACTTGCCCGCGCCGTTCTCGCCGACGAGCGCGTGGATTTCTCCGCCGTGCAGGCGGATCGTTCCATCGGCGAGGGCGACGACGGGGCCGAATGTCTTGACCGCGCCCGTGAGCGAGAGAACGGGCTCAGCGGCCGTATCCGGCTGCGACGAGTCCTGTGACATGGACTGCCTCTCCATTGAGTCGATCGGGTGGAACCACGGGATGAATCGTTTCAGCGCCGCGGGACGACGATAGGTGCCGGATCGAATGCTTGTCAAGGTCGGAATGCGGTCTCGCACCAATCCGTGACTGATTCGTTTCATTTGACCGAGGCGCGGGATAGAGTCATCGCACGAGGAGGTGGCTGAATGACGGTCAGCGTGCGGGATGTCGCCGAGCTTGCCGGGGTGTCGGTGGGAACGGTGTCGAACGTGCTGAATCGGCCGGAGAAAGTCTCGCCGGCCACAGTCGCCCGCGTCACGACGGCGATCGAACGCCTCGGCTTCGTGCGCAACGACGCCGCGCGCCAACTGCGCGCCGGACGTAGTCGCACCATCGGGCTCGTGGTGCTCGATGTGCGCAACCCGTTCTTCACCGAGGTCGCGCGCGGTGCGGAAGAGCGCGCGGCGGAACGGGGGCTGTCGGTTCTCCTCGCGAACAGCGACGAGAAGACCGAGCGCGAGTTGACCTACCTCGACCTGTTCGAGGAACAACGAGTGGCCGGCATCCTCGTCACGCCGGTTGCGGAGAACATGCCGCGGCTTCGGCTGTTGCGCGATCGCGGCATCCCGGTCGTGCTCGTCGACCGTGAATCGAAGGACGAGGCCTTCGCCTCCGTGGCGGTCGACGACGTCGAGGGGGGCAGGATCGCGGCAGATCACCTTCTCGATCAGGGACGCCGCCGTCTCGCCTTCGTCGGCGGCCCCGTGTCGATTCGACAGGTGTCCGATCGCCTCGAAGGCGCTCAGCGCGCTGTCGCGGAGGCCGGCGGAACCATTGAGTTCATCGGCACGGGTGCGCTCACCGTCGACGAGGGGCGCATCGCGGGGCAAGCGATCGTCGCGCGTGAACCTGCTCGGCGACCCGATGCGGTGTTCGCGGCCAACGACTTGCTCGCGCTGGGCCTCTTGCAGAGTCTCGTCATGGCCGGCGATGTCCGGGTTCCCGAAGACCTCGCGTTGATCGGCTACGACGACATCGACTTCTCCGCTGCCGCGGTCATCCCGCTCAGTTCGGTGCGGCAGCCCGCGAAGCTCATCGGCTCGACATCGGTCGACCTGCTCCTGTCGACGACGGAGTCCGATGAGGCGAAACGCCGACATGTCGTCTATACGCCCGAGTTGGTGGCACGCGCGTCCTCGGTCCTCTGACGGAAACTCTCGACGCTCTCCCAGGTGAGTCGACCCGCCGAAGGTCCCGATGGACCGACAATCGACCTATGGGTGAGGTGGACAGACTGGTCGGTGTATATCGCGCTGACGGCGGCGCGCTCGGCGAGTTGCGCTACATCGTCGGACACATGCTCGGCACCGCACACTGTTCTCTGTGCGACATCACGCACTCGTGGCGGCGCAAACCGGAGTGGGATGCGATGGTTGCGCGGCTCGGAGTGCCGTTCGATCTCGCGCATCTCAACGAGATGGACGCGTCGCTCGCCGCCGCCGTCGCGGAACACGGCGCGCCTGCGGTCTTTCGCCGCAGCGGAGATGATCTGGTGCTCCTGATGGATGCCGCAGAGCTCGACGTCCTCGGCGGGTCGGTCGCCGACTTCGAGTGCGCGCTTCGCGTCAAGCTCGACTGAGCCGATCAGCCCTTTTCCGCGGAGACTTCGGCCGGCTCGGGGCGATTGATTCGCGTAGACGGAGTCGTACGCCGGTTCGCGTGCGTGCCGGATCTCGTCTGCTTGCGCCCGGAGGTCTCGGGCAGGCGGATGGGCGTCGTGGTCGCGACCTGCTCGCTGAACTCTTCGGGTGCGACGACGACGGCGAGCGGTCGTGTCTCGTCGATCGTGAGGCGGAATCGCCGTGACTCGTGGCGGTGGAGCCGTCCTGACCAGAGCAGCCACGTCGCTCCGATCCCGAACGAAACGAACCCGGCGAGGGCCCCGAGGCCGATTGCCGTGCGGGGGCCGAATTCCGCGGCAACCCAGCCGACGATCGGCGCGCCGATCGGCACGCCTCCCATGAGGATCGCCATGTAGAGGGCCAGCACGCGGCCACGCAAGGCGGGATCCGTCGTGGTCTGCACGTACCCGTTGGCAGTGGTGAGCATCGTCACGACCGCGAATCCCGTGAACATGAGCGTTGCGGCATATGCCCAGTACGACGGCATGAAAGCAGACACCGCGGCGGCGGTCGCGAAGAGGAGAGTGCCACCGATGACGACGCGGATGCGGGCGCGGTCGCGGCGCGCGGCGAGCAGTGCGCCGGCGAGCGAACCGATGGCGAGGATCGAGCTGAGGAGCCCGTACCCGTCTGCCTCTTGTCCGAATTCCAGCGCCATCGTCGACGCGAAGATCGGGAAGTTCATGCCGAACGCACCGATGAGAAAGACCATCGCGAATGTCACGATGAGGTCGGGTCGGCCGCCGACGTAGCGGAACCCGTCGGCCAGACGTGATGCGCCGGCCGAGCGCACGCGCGGCACAAGTTCATCGGGACGGATGAGTGCGAGCGCGACGATCATGCCGACGAAGGTGACGGCGTTGATGACGAAGACCCACCCCGTTCCGACGGCGACGATCACGACGCCCGCGACGGCCGGTCCGATCATGCGCGCACCGTTGAACGATGCGGCGTTGAGAGCGACGGCATTCGACGCGATCTCTCGCGCCACGAGATCGGAGACGAATGCCTGTCGCGCGGGGTTGTCGAACGCGGCGACAAGGCCGAGGACGAGGGCGAACGCGTACATGAGCCAGAGCGTCATGAGTCCGAGCAGCAGCAGGGTGCCGATGGCGAGCCCGAGCACCAGCAGCAGACCCTGGGTGACCATGAGCAGGTGGCGTCGGTCGAACCGGTCGGCGACCCACCCGGTGACCGGAACCAGGAGCAGTGGCGGCGCGAACTGCAGCGCCATGGTGATCCCCATCGCCGCCGCGTCGTTCGGGGTGAGTTCGGTGAGCACCACCCAGCTCAGCGCGGTTGCCTGCATCCACGCCCCGATGTTCGACACGAGGGCGCCGATGAACCAGACGCGGTAGTTGAAGATCGAGAACGACCGGAACATGGCGCTCATCGGGTGGCCATCCGCTGCATGATCTCCGCGGCGCGGGCGAGCGTCTCGCGGTCGTCGTCATCGAGCTCGGCGAGGGCGGCGTCCACCCATGCATCGCGGCGGCGGGCGGTCTCGTCGATGACTGCGCGGCCCTCGTCGGTGAGGTCGATGACGACCTTGCGGCCGTCGTTCTCGTCAGCGCTTCTTTCGAGGTACCCGAGGTCCTGCAGGCAGTTGACGGTGCGGGTCATCGCGGGCGCAGAGACGCGTTCGTGGTCGGCGAGCTCGCCCAGCGTGTGGGCGCCGTGGACGAAGAGCGACGCGAGCACCGCGATCTGACCGTCACTCATCGAGTCGACCGCGCGCTGCGTACGCATGCGACGAGCGAGGCGGAACACCGCGATGCGGAGATCGGAGGCGGCCTGCGCAGATGGGGCGGAATCCGAATCAGGCATAAGTCCTTAGCATAGTTCATTATCTATGTTAAGTAAATCTCGTGCCTAGACTCGCTTCCATGCCGGAGTTCATCGACGCGCACGGCGTCGCGATCGTCTATGACGTCCATCACCCCGAGACGACCCCCCGTGCGGTCGTGCAGGTGCTCCACGGCGTCGGTGAGCACGCCGGGCGCTACGCCGCGCTGATCGACGCCCTCGTCGCCGACGGATGTGTCGTCTACGCCGACGACCACCGCGGTCACGGTCGGACGGGAATGAAGCAGTGGAACGGGGACGCGTCGAAACTCGGCCGTCTCGGCCCGGGCGGCCTCCGCGCTGCGCGCGATGCCGCCTGGCAACTCACGGGCATCATCCGCGACGAGCACCCGGGCCTTCCGCTCATTCTGCTCGGACATTCGTGGGGGTCGTTCCTCGCCCAGATGCTGCTGGATCGCCATCCCGATGCCTACGACGCCCTCGTGCTCTCCGGTTCCGCGCTGCGCTGGCCGGGATCACTCAACAGCGGCGACCTCAATTCGCCGTGGAGCGACCGAGCGGTCACCGGGATGGAGTGGCTCTCGTCCGACGAGAGCGTCGGCGAAGAGTTCGTCGCCGACCCGCTGACCACGACGACACCGCTGGCGAAGCTGTTCGGTGTGGTCGACTCGGCACGTCTCGTCGGCAGGCCGCGGCGCAATCTCGGCCACGACGTGCCGGTCCTGCTGATGGTCGGCCGTGACGATACAGTCGGTGGCCCCCGCAGCGTCCACCGACTGGCCGACGCCTACCGGTCGCGGTCGGGCCTGACCGACGTGACGACGCTCGTGTATCCCGATGCGCGCCACGAGATCTTCAACGATGTGTCACAGGCCGAGGCGCGTGCCGATCTCCTGGCCTGGATCGACGCCCGCTTTCCGGTGCGCGTCTGAGGTACCCAGGGCCCGTCTCCGGGCGCAGAGTGATCAGCCGCGTGCGCGGCGGTGCGGCGTGCGCGTGCCGCGGCGGATGTCGCCGATGGTCGCGCCGGTCGTGAACCGCTGACCTGACGCGGTGCCGGTGCGCGGCTTCTCGGGCGACGAAGCGCGGCGCGGGGCCGCATCCTTCGACTGCTGCCTATCGGCGGCGCGACCTGCACCCTGGGCGCGGGACTTCTTCGCAGACCGAGTGGCATCGCTGCGCGCGTCGCCGTCGGCGCCGCGACTCGCCGATCCGGCACCTCGGCCGCCGGCATCCACGCCCGAACCCGAGCCGCGCCGACGGCGCCGCGAACCCGTACCGGGCTGTGCGGACGGCGCCGACTTCTTCTTCTGCGCCGGAGGGCGCTGCTGGACGGGCGCTGCGGGGGTGACATGCGGTGCGCGTTCGCCGACGAGGAGCGCGACGCTCTCGTGCTCGGCGGTGACGGCTTCGAGCGGCGCTGTGACACGCGCCTTGCGGAGCAGATCCTTGACCTCGCCGCGCTGCGCATCGGTGGCGACGGTGACGACGACACCTTCTGCACCGGCGCGCGCGGTACGGCCCGAGCGATGCAGATATGCCTTGTGTTCGACCGGTGGGTCGACGTGCACGACCAGTTCGACCTCGTCGACGTGCACCCCGCGGGCGGCGACGTCGGTGGCCACGAGCACACGCACGCCGCCCTGGTCGACGGCCGCGCCGAACGCGGCGAGGTTGCGCTCGCGCGCGTTCTGACCGAGGTTGCCGTGCAGGTCGACCGCGGGGATTCCGGAGGCGGTGAGCTGCTTTGCCAGCTTCTTCGCCTGATGCTTCGTGCGGGTGAACAGGATGCGGCGTCCCTGGCCGGCGGCGAGGTGGCGCACGAGCGCCGCCTTGTCTTCGTGGGGGGTGACGAACACGCGGTGTGTCATGACACCCTGCGGCACACTCGCCTCATCGACCTCGTGGCGAACCTCGTCGCGCAGGAACCGGGCGACGAGCTTGTCGACGCCACGGTCGAGGGTGGCGCTGAACAGCATGCGCTGTCCGCCCTGCGGGGTCGCCGCGAGAATCCGGGTGACACCGGGGAGGAACCCGAGATCGGCCATGTGGTCGGCCTCGTCGAGCACCGAGATCTCAACGGCACCCAGATTCGCGATGCCCTGCTTCATGAGGTCTTCCAAACGGCCCGGGCACGCGACGACGATGTCGACGCCGCGCGCGAGCGCCTGCTCCTGCGGGCGCTGGCTCACACCGCCGAACACCGTGGTCACGGTGAGGCCCACGGCATCCGCCAACGGCTTGATGGTCGCCGCGATCTGCGTCGCCAGCTCGCGGGTGGGTGCAAGGACGAGACCCCGCGGACGGCCCGCGCGCCTCGATGACGCAGCGCTGCCGGAGAGGCGCGCGACGAGCGGGAGCGCGAAGGCGATGGTCTTGCCGCTGCCGGTGCGACCACGGCCGAGCACGTCATGTCCCGCGAGGGAGTCGGGCAGGGTGTCGCGTTGGATCGGGAACGGTTCGATCTTGCCGCTGTCGGCGAGGACGGCGGCGAGCTTCTCGGGCACGCCGAGCGAAGCAAAGGAAGACATACACATACTTTCGGGTGGAGGGCGCAGACATCACGGGGATGTGCGCACAAGAATCGGGGACGGCGACGGCGCGGAACCGCGCATCGGTTCGCCGTTCGAGAGGGTCCCGGCATCCTGGCCGGGAAGCGTATCGACGACGCTGGGCTCGATGAGCCGACTTCTAGGCTACCAGCGCCGGGGTGGTCGTCGCGCCGCGGTCCTAGGCTGGCACCATGCACGGTGAATACAAGGTGCCCGGGGGCAAGCTCGTCGTCGTCGATCTCGAAGAACGCGACGGCCGGATCGCCGACTTCCGCCTCGCGGGTGACTTCTTCCTCGAACCCGACGACGCGCTCGTCGACATCAACGCCGCCGTCGAGGGACTGCCCGTCGAAGCCGACGTCACGACGATCGCCGGCGCCATCCGTGCCGCACTGCCCGATGGAGCGCAGCTGCTCGGGTTCAGCCCCGAAGCGGTCGGCACCGCCGTGCGGCGCGCGCTCGTCACGGCACCAGGTTGGCGTGACTTCGACTGGGAGGTCGTGCACGAGCGCCCCGTATCACCGCGCATGAACCTTGCCCTCGATGAGGTCCTGACCACGCGTGTCGGCGACGGCCGCCGCCGACCGACACTGCGGGTGTGGGAGTGGAACGAATCCGCGGTCGTGATCGGATCATTCCAGTCCCTGCGCAACGAAGTAGATCCCGAGGGTGCCGCGAAACACGGATTCGATGTCGTCCGTCGCATCTCGGGAGGTGGCGCCATGCTCATGGCCGCCAACTCGATCGTGACGTACTCGCTGTACGTCCCGGCATCCCTCGTCGCGGGCCTCACCTTCGCCGACTCCTACGCCTTCCTCGATGACTGGGTGCTGCAGGCGCTGCGGTCGATGGGGATCGAGGCGACGTATCAGCCTCTCAACGACATCGCCTCGCCGCAGGGCAAGATCGGCGGAGCCGCCCAGAAGCGCCTCGCGAACGGCGGCGTCCTGCACCATGCGACGCTGAGCTACGACATGGACGGGGAGGTCATGACCGAGGTCCTGCGCATCGGTCGCGAGAAGCTCAGCGACAAGGGCACGACGTCGGCGGCCAAGCGGGTCGACCCCCTGCGGCGACAGACCGGCTTGTCTCGCGAGGCCGTGATCGAGCGCTTCATCGACACGTTCACGACGTTGTACGGCGCCGTCCCCGGCGAAATCAGCGCCGATGAGTACGCCGAGGCCGAGGCCCTCGTCGAGTCGAAGTTCGCCACCGACGCCTGGCTGACCCGGGTGCCGTGAGCGCCGGTCGCGTCGACATCCACCTCGGCGACAACCTCGAGGTGACCCGCGGGTTCGCCGACGGATCGTTCACGCTCATCTACCTCGACCCGCCGTTCAACACCGGACGCGCGCGTGCGCGCACCCTGGAGTCGGCGCGGCCTGTGCGCCCCGAGACCGAGGGTGGCATCGTGCGCCGGGGCTTCCATGGCCGCGACTACGAGCGCCTGCGCAGCGACCTGCGCACCTACGACGACCGGTTCGACGACTACTGGGGCTTCCTCGAGCCCCGGCTCACCGAGGCGTGGCGTCTTCTCGATCCGCAGGGCACGCTCTACCTCCACCTGGACTACCGCGAGGCGCACTACGCCAAGGTGCTGCTGGACGCCCTCTTCGGGCGGGACCACTTTCTCAACGAGCTCATCTGGGCGTACGACTACGGTGCGAAGTCGCGCCGTCGGTGGCCGACCAAGCACGACACGATCCTCGTGTACGTGAAAGATCCTGCGCAGTACTGGTTCGACTCGGATGCGGTGGACCGCGAACCGTACATGGCGCCGGGGCTCGTCACGCCAGAGAAGGCGCGCCGCGGCAAGCTCCCCACCGACGTCTGGTGGCACACGATCGTGCCGACGAGCGGTCGTGAGAAGACCGGGTACCCGACGCAGAAGCCCGAGGGCATCCTGCGGCGAATCGTTCAGGCATCCAGCCGTCCAGGCGATCGGGTGCTCGACTTCTTCGCCGGGTCCGGTACCACGGGCGCCGTCGCTTCTGCGCTCGGGCGCCATGCCGTGCTCGTGGACGACAATCCGGTCGCGCTCGAGGTGATGCGTGAGCGGATGCCGCATGCCCAGGTCGCAGGATCCCGCTCCCAGTGAAACCGTAGACCTTACTCAGCGAACACTCAGGTTTGCAAGACCCTGGTGTGCGCCCCCGGATCGTCCTATCCTCACTCTCATCGAGGGCGTGGTGTGGGTCTTCCCACCACCCGGCACGTTCCGCGGTCACCATGAGGAGTGTCATGACCGAGCCCCGAAACCGCCGAGTCCGGATCCTGGCCGCGGGGGCGGCCATCGCGGGTCTGATGATCGGCGCGATCGCCGCACCGGCGGGAGCAGCACCGCCACCACCGCCTGACTTCACCGCGACCGCGCTCGAACCCGATGGGCCCGACGACGTCGGCGCGAAGTCGGCATCCGGACGCCTTGCCGAGAGCGACGAGGCCTTGCTCGCACGCACCGACCGTGCGGTCATTCCGATCCTCGTCAAGGTCGACGTCGATCCGGTCGCGTCGTACACGGGCGGTGTCGACGGGTACGCGGCGACGAGCCCGGAGGTGACCGGAATCGCGATCTCGGACGGGAGCGCCGCGATCGACCGATACACCGCGTACGTCGAAGAACAGATCGCCGCCGCACAATCCGAAGCGTCCGAGCTCGTCTCGGGCGCGACGATGCTGCGGACGTACTCGACCGTGTACGGCGGGTTCGCGATGACGATTCCCGCGCACCGCGCGAAGGACGTCGCCAAGCTGGGAACGGTCGCGGCCGTGCAGGCGAACGAACTCCGTCAGGCCACCGCTCCGGCGCCCGAGGCCGAGACCGAAGGTGCCGCACCTGAAGGCGAGGCCGACCCCGAAGCGGAGCCCACCGAATCGGCGACTCCGCAGCCCACTCCGACGCAGAGCGAGAGCAGGGAGCCCGAAACCGAGACGACGCCCGAGGCCGAGACCTCAGCGCCGCCGGTCGCGCTCGATGTCGAGTTGCCGCCGACGACGCCGGCGCCGGACTCCGACGCGACCACGTTCATCGGAGCGGATGCGGTGTGGCCGAAGCTCGGCGGCCGTGACAAGGCCGGTGAGGGGATCATCGTCGGTGTCATCGACTCGGGTATCTGGCCCGAGCACCCGATGCTCCAGGACAACGGCATCAGCGCACCCGAAGGGGGACCATGGGGGTGCGAGTTCGGTGATGGATCCGTCGGTGACGCCTTCACCTGCAACGACAAGTTGATCGGCGCCTACGCCTTCCTCGACACGTACCAGAGCACGCCCAACGCCGCGGGAGCCGAAGACTTCTGTGCGGGCGCATTGTGCTCAGCACGTGATTCGGACGGCCACGGCACGCACACTGCGACCACCGCGGCGGGGAGTTACGTCGACACGACGCCCATCTACGGGGTCGACCGCGGTGCCATCAGCGGCGTCGCCCCGGGCGCCTCGATCATCGCCTATCGGGCCCTCGGCCCGGCCGGTGGATACGACGGCGACCTGCTGGCAGCCATCGGGCAGACGGTGCTCGACGGTGTCGACGTCATCAACTACTCGATCTCGGGCAGCCAGAATCCCTACGACGCGGTGGAACTCGCGTTTCTCGACGCGTTCGCCGCAGGGATCACCGTGAACTCGTCGGCCGGCAACTCGGGGCCGGGCGCGTCGACGCTCGACCACGCGAGCCCGTGGACGACGACGGTCGGGGCATCGACCTCGGACCGCGCGTTCCTGTCGGCGCTGGTGCTCGCCTCGAGCAACGGCGAAACCCTCGTCAAGCAGGGCACGACGATCACGGCCGGCGCCCCGACCTCACCGGTCGTGCGAGCACAGGATGTCCCGGGCTACACCGGCACCGAGCTCTGCCTCGAGCCGTTCGCGCCAGGCGTTCTCGCCGGGCAGATCGTGCTGTGCATGCGCGGAGAGAACGGTCGTGTCGAGAAGGGGTACCACGCGTCGCTCGGCGGAGCCGAGGGCATGATCCTCGCGAACCCCGTGCCGCAGGACCTGCAGACCGACAACCACTTCCTGCCGGCGATTCAGCTCGAGGGCCCGAACGACGACGTGGTCGCCTTCATCACCGACAACCCTGACGTCACCGCGACGTGGGCGCAGGGCGAGGCCGTCGTGGCCCCGGGTGACGTGATGGCCGCGTTCAGCTCGCGAGGCCCCGTCGGCGACTTCCTGAAGCCCGACATCACCGCTCCGGGCGTTCAGGTGCTCGCCGGCAACACGCCAGAGCCGAGTGATCCGGCCGTGTATCCAGGTGAGCTGTACCAGGCGATCGCGGGAACGTCGATGTCGGCGCCCCACGCGGCCGGTGTGTCGGCGCTGGTCAAGGCGTCGCATCCCTCATGGACGCCAGGCCAGATCAAGTCGGCCCTCATGACATCGTCGTTGCAGGATGTCGTGAA
Organism: Microbacterium koreense; assembly: GCF_042677105.1. Lineage (NCBI taxonomy): Bacteria > Bacillati > Actinomycetota > Actinomycetes > Micrococcales > Microbacteriaceae > Microbacterium > Microbacterium koreense. Next base: position 269,747 of record NZ_JBHTIM010000001.1, on the reverse strand, counting down.
CGTGGACGGTTCCGAAGCCGGGGTGTTCGACCGCGGCGCCGGCTCGATCCGCGCCGACCGCGCGATCGCTCCGGTCCTCACGATCAGCGAGTCGCTCACGGACTTCCAGGAGAGTGCGGCCGATCCCCTTCACCGGGTCGATCTCAACATCCCGAGCGTCTATGTCGACCCGCTTCCGGGCGCCATCGCCACGGAGCGCACCGTGACGAACGTCAGTGGCCGCACTCAGCTGTTCTCGGTGCGTGCGCAGAGCGAGGCCGGGGTGCGGATCACCGTCGTGCCGTCCAGTTTCGCGCTCGCACCGGGCAAGTCCCGCACGCTCAAGATCGTGCTCGACGCGCTGGAAGCAGAGGACGGATGGCACGAAGGGCAGATCACCATCACTCCACGCTCCGGGAACGCGGTCGTGATCCCGGTGGCTGCGAACGTCGCCGAGGCGGACGTGTCGTTCTCGCAGACGTGTGATCCGATGACGATCGAGCGCCGTGCGACGACGACCTGCACGGTGACCGCGGCGAACTACCTGCCGGTGCCCGTGGACGCGCGCATCGACGTCGCCGCAACGCCCCTGCTCCAGGTGCGTTCGGTCACGGCCCCCGCGAAGAAGACGTTCCTCGGCGCTCGTTGGAGTGGAACCCTGTCACCGGCCATCCCGCCCCAGATCACCGGGGTCGACCCGGCCACCGGGTATGGATACATCCCGCTCGAGGCCTACGGTATTCCGCTCACTCCACTCGGGGACGAGGCGATGGTCAGCTACAACGTGCCGTCCTTCCTGTACGGGGGTGAGGCGTACGACCGGATCAGCGTCGTATCCAACGGCTACATCGTCGTCGGAGGCGGCACGGATGCCGACATCGACTACCTGGCCCAGTCGTTCCCCGATCAGGCGGCACCGAACAACGTGATCGCACCGTTCTGGACGGACCTCGACCCGTCAGCCGGCGGCGGTGTGCGCGTCGGGACCCTCGGTGACGGGGTCAACACGTGGGTGATCATCGAGTGGGACGGCGTTCCGACGTGGAGCGGCAACGCCGTGAACACGTTCCAAGCATGGATCGGAATCTCGGGCACCGAAGACACCCGGTTCACGTATGGGACGGATGCCGTTCCCGACGCAGCGGCTCCCGGTGTGGCCGGTGCAGAGAACCGGGATGGCACCAGCGGGGTCGCTCTCGCCACGCTGCCGACCGCAGGCGACGAGTACGCGGTGACCACGTCGCCGTCGACGGCCGGCGGCACGGTCACGTTCGACTACACGCTACGCGGGCTCATCCGCGGAACGTGGTCGACGGTTGCGGTGCTGCGCTCCGACGCGCTTCGTTCGACTCCGATGGAACTCACCCGCATCACGGTGGAGTAGGCGGGGAGCAGACGAGGGGGATGCCGCGGCCATCGCGGCATCCCCCTCGTTCTCACCCCGTGGCTTACGCGTGGTGCAGATGAGGTTCGGACTCCCAAGGAAAATCGAGATCGTCGCGGCCGGCGACCAGGGCACGATAGGTCATCTCCGCAGCGTTCTCGAGGTTGAGCGCTCGCCGCAGCGCCATATCGAGGTCATCACCTACGGTCGTCGAGCCGTGGTTGCCCATGATCAGGCAATTATGGGTCCGAAGTTGTTCCGCCGCGGTGTCGGCGAGCTCGTCGGAACCGTTCGGGTAGTAGGGCGTGCGGCCGACCGATGCGACGTAGAACGCGTGATCGAGGGTGATGAGTCGCACCGGCACCCGCATGGCATCGAGCAGGATCGCGTGGGCGGGGTGCACGTGAACGACCGAACCGACGTCGGGTCGAGCGAGGTAAGCCCTCTGGTGCAGCTTCCACTCGCTCGATGGACGCGGCGCTCCGCCCACGACGTCGCCGGCAAGGGTCATCACGGTGAAGGAGTCTTCGTCGAACCGGTTGAGCCATGTGCCGGACGCGCTGACGACGAACCGATCGTCATCGAGTCGGACCGAGAGATTCCCAGCGCTCGCCAGCGCGAGGCCTGAGTCCACGATCTCTCCACCCGCGCGGATCAGCTGGCGTACGGCGTCGTGGTGTGCGGTGGGCCGCGGCGCGGAATTCGGCATCGGATCGTCCGTTCGTGCGGTGACTGGTCGGTGTCTCGGGCATCGACCCCCATCGACCGATGCGCTGTTGTCAGACAACCACACCCGAGATGCGCGACGCAAGTGAGTCAGGCGTGTCGGATGATCGAGAAGGTGTATCGACCGTCGATGAAGTAGGTGCGTGAGTACGCGACGGCGCGATCATCCTCGTCGTAGTGCACTTGATCGAGGAGGAGTGCGAGGTCATTGCGTCCGGTCGGCGCGTCCCAGGTGACGTGTTCGGATACGACCGGGTGGATCTCGGCGACCGCACGCACCGGCACGATACCGCGCGCGTCGCGCAGGTAGGCGAACACCGATCCGTCGAGCACGTCGGGCGACTCGCCCTCGGGAAACACTCCGATGGGCAGGAGATCATACGAGTACGCGACGATCTCGCCGTCGGCGAGGATCACACGACGGGTTTCCAGTGCCAGGTCGTTCGCCGTGAGGTCGAGTTTCACGGCTTCTTCGGGCAGCAGGGGCCGAACGATGCGGCTGCGATAACGCATGCTCGGCTCGCGTCCGGTGCGCCGGATCGAGTCGGTGATCGACTCGAGGCGTTCGAGTCCGGCGGTCACCGCAGGCGGCTCCGAGACGAAGGTGCCGACGCCGTGTCGGGTGTGGACGAGGCCGGCCGTCTTGAGCTCGCTCAACGCCGCGCGCACCGTAGGGCGTGAGACCTTGAACCTCTCGCCCAGCTCGGATTCCGTGGGTAGACGCTCTCCGACGCCGAACGTTCCGTCGAGGATGCTCGCGCGAATGCCCGCGACGACGGCATCGACCCGGGAAGCCTTTCGTGCCATTGCGAACCCTTCCTTCGCCCGAGAGCGGATTCTGCTCGACGGACGAGCCTTCGGACGCGCTGCGGCAGTGCGGCGGTCCGTCACAGACATCATGGCAGACGGCCCTGTTGTTAGTTGCATTTGACACAGTTGTCGGACAACCAGTACCGTCCCGAGTGACGCATCGACGGAGTGCGACGAGAGGAGACAACCACGGTGGTTCACGCGATCGATTGGATCGAGGACGACGGCGGCGCAGCCGTCCGCATCATCGATCAGACAGTTCTCCCGCAGGAGGAAGTACACCTCGACCTGCGCACAGTCGATGCCCTCGTCGACGCCATCCAACGGCTCGCGGTGCGGGGAGCGCCCGCGCTTGGAGCAGCCGGCGGCTTCGGTGTCGCCCTCGCCGAACGTCAGGGCGCTCGCGAGGACTGGTCTCCTGCAGAACTCGACGCCGCCATCGAGCGTGTCGCGCTCGCCCGCCCCACGGCGGTGAACCTCGAATGGGGAGCGCGTCGCGTCGATGCCGTCCGCCGTGCGGGTGGCGATGCCCTCGCCGAGGCCCGCACGATCGCGGCCGAAGACGAAGCGGCCAACCGCGAACTCTCACGGCACGGCGCCGACTGGCTTCTCGCCCGAACGGGGAAGTCGACACTGCGCGCGATCACCCACTGCAATACCGGTGCTCTCGCCACGACCGCATGGGGCACGGCCTACGGCGTGCTCAAGGAACTGCACCAGCGGGGTGCCCTCGAGCTGGTGTACGTCGACGAGACCCGCCCGCTCCTTCAGGGAACGCGCCTGACCAGCTGGGAGCTCGCGCAGGATGGTATTCCGCATGTCGTCCAGGTGGACGGCGCCGCAAGTAGCACGATCCTGCGGGGCCTCGTCGACTTCGCGGTCATCGGCGCCGACCGCATCGCCGCGAACGGTGACTCCGCCAACAAGATCGGCTCGGTTGCGCTGGCGCTCGCGGCTCAGCGTGCAGGAATCCCGTTCCTCGTCGCCGCGCCGATGTCGACGGTCGACGTGACGCTCGCGAGCGGTGACCTGATTGAGATCGAAGAGCGAGACGAATCTGAAGTCCTCGCCGTCGGCGGCACCGCGATGTCGGCGCCAGGCGTGCGCGGGTTCAACCCCGCCTTCGACGTGACCCCGCACGACCTCATCGGCGGAATCGTCACCGAGCGTGGCGTCGTCGAGCCCACACGGACCCAACCCGCATTCCCCTCGCACTGATCCCCCTCCAGAAAGGAACCCGCAATGAAGCGCATGACCACCCACCGATTCGGGCGGCGACTCGTCGCCACCGGCGCGATCGGCGCGATCGCCGCGCTCACGCTCGCCGCGTGCAGCCAGGGTGACCCGGTCACCCAGGAGACATCCGACTCCGGCAGTGTCACCGAGGCGACCGACGAGATGCCCGCCGACCTGGTCGGCGCCAAGATCGCCATCGTGCAGCAGGCCGGCCAGGGCGACTACTTCCAGCAGTACCTCAACGGCACGCGTCAGCAGGCCGAGGCGCTCGGCTTCGAGCTGTCGGTCTACGACGCTCAGGGGGACAACGCCACGCAGGCCACCCAGCTCGACCAGGCCATCTCGTCCGACGTCGACGCGATCATCGTCCGGCACGGATTCCCCGACACGCTCTGCCCCGGTGTGAACGATGCCATCGGCAAGGGCATCGCTGTCATCGCCTACGACGTGAACGTCTCGGAGTGCGCCGACGGAGTCATTCAGACCCAGCAGTCCGACGAAATCATGGCGCAGCTGGTGCTCGACCGCATGTATCAGGACATCGGAGACGACGTTCCCGTCGGCTACGTCAATGTCGAGGGCATCGCACCGCTCGATCGTCGCGACGCCGTCTGGCGCGAGTACGTCGCCGACAACGCGTGGGACCAGCTGTTCAAGACGGGCTCGTTCACGAGTTCGTCGGCGAGCGACAGCGCCCCGATGGTCGCCGCGGCGGCTCAGGCGAACCCCGGCATCGTCGCGGTGTACGCGCCGTACGACGAGTTCACCAAGGGCACGCTGACCGGTCTCGACCAGGTCAGCGGCACGGAGGACGTTCTGGTCTACGGCGCCGACATCTCGAACGCCGACATCGAGCTGATGCGCGCCGACGGCAGCCGGTGGGTGGCCACCGGGGCGACGGATCCCAACGCGATCGGTGCGGCGGTGCTGCGCACGCTCGCGCTGTCGATGGCCGGTGAACTGAACGAGGAGCTCGTCGAGTTCCCGCCCGTTCTCGTGACCCAGGAGATGCTGCGCGATGAGGACATCCAGAACATGGACGGTCTTCGCGCGGCAGTTCCCGAACTCAATCTGTCCGAGGTCTCCAGCGCAGCCTGGATCCCGGTCGTCAGCTTCTGACACCTCAGGATGGGGCGCCGCAGGGCGCCCCATCCACCCCTCCCCACCGCTCAGCGAGGAGCAGCGAATTCCCCATGAGTACTCCGCAACCCGAACCCGTGCTCGAACTGCGCGACCTCCGCAAGTCCTTCGGCGCCAACGCCGTCCTCAAGGGCGTGGATCTCTCGCTGCGTCCCGGGCGGATCACCGCACTGCTCGGCGCGAACGGCGCGGGCAAGTCCACACTCATCAAGGCGCTGTCAGGCGTCCACGATCCCACCGCGGGCGAGATTCTCGTCGATGGCAAGCCCGTCGAGCTGGAGAACCCGATCGCTGCATCCCGGCTCGGGGTGCGAACAGTGCACCAACGCATCGACGACGCGATCGTCCCGGGACTCAGCGTCGCCGAGAATCTGGTGTTCGAGCAGATCGCGTTGAGGGAGGCGCCACCCGTCGCTTCGCTCGGGTCGCTCCTTCCGCGCGCACGGAAGGTCGCCGCGGCCCTCTCGCTGGAGTGGGACGATGCCTTCCTCAAGCAGGATGTGTTCGAGCTGGGCATCGCCGACTGCCAGATGCTGTTGCTCGCTCGCGCGCTCGTCACCGAGCCCAAGGTCCTCATCCTCGATGAGCCGACGTCGACCCTGTCGCAGTCGGAGGCAGAGCGTCTGTTCGAGACGATCCTCAAGCTGCGCGATGACGGGGTCGCGATCCTCCATGTATCCCACCGACTCGCAGAGATCGAACAGCTCGCCGACGACATCGTCGTGTTGCGCGACGGGCGCATCACCGCGACGCAAGACCGGCCTTTCGATTTCGCCGCGGCCGTCACATCGATGCTCGGCGAAGGCATGACCGGTGACATCGCCCGGTTGGAGCACCTCGTCGGCGACCAGGTCGCGATAGAACTCACGGGTCACCAGATCTTTCCCGAGTCACCGGCGCTCTCGATGCAACTGCGTGGGGGCGAGGTGACCGGCGTGATCGGACTCATCGGCGCCGGCAAGACCGAACTCGCCGAGCACATGTTCGGTGAGACCACGACGCCCCACGGCGGTTCGATGACTCTTCGCGGGCGACCATATTCGCCGCGTCACCCGAAGCATGCGATCGCAAACGGCGTCTACCTCGTGCCCGAGGATCGCGCGGCTCAGGGGATGATGCCGGGGTGGTCGATCGCCAAGACGTTCAGCCTTCCCTTTCTCTCGCGTTTCGCTCGCGGATCCCTCCTGCAGCCGAAATCCGAAACTCAGCGTGCTGCGCAGGCCATCGATGAATTCGGCGTCGTCGCCACCGGCCCGGGGCAGAGCGTCGACGCGCTTTCGGGCGGCAATCAGCAGAAGGTGATGGTCGCGCGATGGATGCAAACCCCACCCGACGTCCTCGTCTTGGACGAGCCGTTCCGCGGAGTGGACATCGGCGCGCGTCGCGAGATCGCGCGCCGTGCGCGGGCGCAGGCGGCCGACGGAAGCTGCGTCGTCATGCTCTGCAGCGACGTGGATGAACTTCGCGAGATCGCCGACCGCGTTCTCGTCCTCGTCGAGGGGCGGATCACCCTCGACGCACGTATTGACACAGTGACCGACGAGCAGATCGTCCAAAGCATGACGGAGGTGGCTTGAGATGGCCGACACGACGACACTTCGAGCACAGCGCGACACGCGCGCCGGCGACCTCATCCGCGACGGTGTCGTGAAGTACGGCTTCATCGCCGTCACGATCATCGCCTTCGTGTTCTTCGCCATCACCCAGCCGGCGTTCGCGACCCCGGAGTCTCTGTTCTCGATGCTGAAGTTCGCATCGGTGACGGCGATCCTCGGCCTCGGCGTGATGTTCAGCATGATCGTCGGGGGGCTCGATCTGTCGATCGGATCCGTCGCGGGGCTGGCCGTGCAGCTGGTGGCGGTGACAATGGTGTTCTACAACCTCACCGGCGTCACGGCCGTCGGCGTCGCGCTCGTTGCGGGCCTCCTCGTCGGCCTGCTCAACGCCTTCCTCATCGTCGTGTGCAAGATCCCCGATCTTCTTGCGACGCTGGGTGTGATGTTCGTCATCCAGGGGGTCAAGCTGATCCCGGTGTCGGGCCAGTCGGTCTCGTCAGGCATGATCCTCCCGAACGGCGAGACCGCGCCGGGCAAGTTCGACCCGGCGTTCCTGCTCATCGACCGCGGCACGATCGGCCCCGTTCCGATCCCCGTCGTGATCATGCTCGTCCTCGTCGTGCTCTCGTGGTTCGTGCTCACGCGGACGTCGTGGGGTCGCGTGCTGTACGCCGTCGGCGCCAATCCTGAAGCGGCCCGGCTCTCGGGCATCCGAGTGGGGCTCTATCGCGGTGGCGCCTACGTCGTCTCGTCGCTCTTCGCGTCCGTTGCCGGCATCATCCTCGTGTCGCGAATCGGTCAGGGTGATGTGAACGCGGGGTCATCGAGTCTGCTCGAGGCCGTCGCCGTCGCTCTCGTCGGCACGTCGGTGCTGGGCATCGGCAAGCCGAACGCGTGGGGTACGCTCCTGGGCGCTGTCCTCGTCGCCATCGTGCTGACGGGAATGACCATGGCCGGGTTCCAGTACTACTTCCAAGACACGGCGAAGGGGCTCGTGCTGATTGTGGCGCTGTTGTTCTCGTTCACGCTGTCTCGGCGCAAGTCGCGCTACTCGCCAGCGACATGACCGTCGTTGCCACCGATCAGTCGTCTCCATCGAAAGGACGGACAATGTCGACCGAGTACGAATTCCTCACCGAAAAGAACGTCGGCACCTATATCGCCTCGCGGCCCGAACTCCAGGCGCGGATCGACGGGGCACGTCTTGCGGAGGTCCGCGAGATCGGCGACGGCAACCTGAACGTGGTCTTCCACGTGACGGATGCCGATGGCCGCTCGATGATCCTGAAGCAATCGTTGCCCTATGTGCGGATGACCGGTGAGGGGTGGCCCATGACTCCGGATCGTGCGCGTCGCGAGGCGGAATCGCTCGTCGCACACGGCGCGATCCGCGCGGACCTTGTCGTCGAGGTCATCGGATACGACCACGATCGCTACGTGCTCGCGCTCGAAGATCTCTCGGATCACCGCGTGTGGCGCGGGGCGCTGAACGACGGCGAGTATCACGACGGCGTGGCCGCGCAACTCGGCGAGTACGTCGCCGGTGTCGCCGTCGGTACATCGGTGCTGGGAATGGACCGCGGGGACGTCGCGGAGGCGATGGCTCGATCCCAGAACGCCGAGCTGTGTGTGATCACCGAGGATCTCGTGTTCACGGAGCCCGTTTTCGACATCGGGCGCAACTCCGTCCTGCCGGCGAACGAGCCGGATGCTGCAGCCCTCGCGGGTGACGCGGTGTTCGCCAGCGCGATGAGCGAAGCCAAGTGGCGGTTCATGACCCATGCCGAGGCGCTGATCCATGGAGACCTCCACACCGGGTCGGTCATGGTGCGCGGTTCCGGTGAGGCGGGTGACGCCGCTGACTCGGTCAAGGTGTTCGATTCGGAGTTCGCGTTCTACGGCCCGATCGCGTTCGACCTCGGTGCTCTGTTCGCGAACTACGCGTTCGCGGCCGCGCGCGCCCGAGCGCTGGGAGAAGACGAGCGTGCGGCGTGGGCACTGGGACTCATCGACCAGACCTGGCAAGGATTCGCCGACACGGATCTCGCCCTCAGTGAGCGCTGGCTCGAACGTGACCTCTTCAATCGCGACTTCGCTGAGCGGCGGGTGGCCGAGATCCTGCGCGAGGCAGCGCTGTTCGCGTCGGCCAAGATGGCGCGCCGTATCGTCGGTGCGGCGAAGGTGGCCGATATCGAGACGCTCGATCCCGAGTTGCGCGCGCCGGCGGCCCGTGCGGTCCTGAGCGCGGCGAGGGCGCTCGCTGCGCGATGGGACTCGGTCGCGGGCGTGCGCGATATCCGCGACACGCTCGACGCGCAGATCCTCGGGTGATCGCGCTGACGTGACACAGCGAGGGGGATGCCGCGGCCATCGCGGCATCCCCCTCGTCGCATCACGCTCTCGTCACACCAGGGCGAGCACGCTCGCATAGGCGTCGCGAGCCACATCGGGCTGGGAAGCGGGCCCGCCGAAGACGCGTGCGGTGCCCGGTTCGCCGGACCACGCCAGCCACCCGGGCGCGCGGGTGCGGACGAACGCGGTTGCCGCATCGTGCAGCGCGTTCGCGAGAGCGCGGGGCGGCTGCGGTCCGGCAAGTCGGGTCACGCCATCGGCGTCGAGCACGTCGAACCAGAACGGGACGTCGAGGCAGTGAAGCGCCCAGCCGCGGGTCGGTGAAGCCCACGCGAACCGGTACACCCAGGTCGGGGCTTCTCCGCGAGCATCGGCGACCCGAACCACCGTGACGCGAAAGACCGCGTCTGTCACGTACCGCCCCAGGACCGCCGCCGTTCCCTTCCGCCGCTGCTCGGTGTTCGCGGCGAGGTAGTCCCTGCGTCGGCGCGGGTCGGGGGCGACCACTGCCAGAGCCAGTGATGCCGGCACGAGGCCGAGCGGGTGCTTGGCCGCATCCGTCATCGTCGTGAATTCGTCGTCGGTGCTGCCGATGACGAGAGGTTTGTCGGCGCCGACGCCCGCGGCGAGCGATGTCACGGTGTCGCGGAGGAGTAGGTCTCCGTCGATGACCGGACCCCACGGCGAGCCTTGGCTGATGAGCTCCCGTGCCTTCTCCCACGGGCGTGCCGGTGGGGGGTTCGTGGCGTCATGCTGGAGCGCATGCAGGCGCTCCTCGCTGACCGCTGCGAATCCGGCTCGAGTGGGGGCGACACCGGCGAGGTTCGCCAACTTCGCCGACACGGTGCGTGCCTGCTCGGCGGGGATGTCGCCGAGCGCCGGAGAGAGTGCCCACACGGCCGAGAAGAGATGCTGCGCGGCGGGCATCGCGAGAAGGGTGAGCACCGCGCCACCGCCGGCGGATTGACCGGCGATCGTCACCCGGTCGGGGTCCCCGCCGAAAGCTCCGATGTTGCGCTGTACCCATTCGAGGGCTGCGAGCCAATCGCGCACGGCGCGGTTGCTCGGTGCGCCCTCGATGTGGCCGAACCCGTCGAATCCCAGGCGGTACGACACGGTCACCGTGACGACGCCGTCGCGGTTGAAGGATCGGCCGTCGTACCAGGGGCTCGCCGGGGACCCGCCGGTGTACCCGCCGCCGTGGATCCACACCATGACCGGAAGTCGGGCGTCGTCTGCGGGGGCAGGAGTGAAGACATTGACGTTCAGCGTGGAATCGCCCGCGACGGAGGGCTCGGGGATGAGCGTCTCGCCGGGGTCGCCGCGCTGCGCGGTGGCGCCGAACTCGACCGCGTCGCGCACCCCTTCCCACCGTTCGACCGGCACGGGGGCCGCGAACCTCAGGTCGCCGACCGGCGGCTGGGCGAAGGGGATGCCGAGAAACGCCGCCGAGTCTCCACGCCACACGCCACGTACACGGCCGGACGCGGTGTCGACGAGGGGTGGGCTGTCAGCAGACATCACGGCCTCCTTGGTGCGAGTGGGACCATCCTTTCGCACACCTGAGAATTCGCCGAAACGGTATTAGCACTCTCTGGTCGAGAGTGCTAATCTGAGTCTTGCTTGAGTCGAAGCAACTCAAGTTTCGAAGCCTCAGACACAAGGAGACACCATGGCGACGTATGACCCGTTCCGTGACCTCGACCGTCTCGCAACGAGCCTCTTCGACCAGCGCCGCGGACCGCGCCGCATGCCGATGGACCTGTACCGCGACGGCGACCACTATGTGCTCACCGCCGACCTTCCGGGGATCGACCCGGGCTCGGTCGACGTCGACGTCGACGGCCAGCTGCTCACCATCCGCGCCGAGCGCACGCTGCCGTCGGGTGACGGCGTCAAGTGGATCACGCGCGAGCGTGAGGCGGCGTCGTTCCTGCGCCAGCTCAACCTCGGCCAGGGAATCGACACCGAGCGCATCTCGGCCAGCTACACCAACGGTGTGCTGAGCGTGACGATCCCGGTGAGCGAGAAGGCGAAGCCGCGCAAGATCGACGTCACGACCGACGCCGGCTCGGTGATGCGCGCGAGCGAGAGCGAACCGCAGCCCGTCGAGCAGTAATCGACTACTGAGAAGGCCCAGTCGGAATCGAACCGGCTGGGCCTTCTTGTGCGCCTACGGTGATGCCTGTGGCCGGGCGCGGTCAGTGCGGGGCGTCAGCGCGTGGCGAGGAAGGCCAGAAGTGCTTCGTTCACTTCTGCGCCGTGCGTCCACAACAGGCCGTGCGGCGCCCCCTCGATCTCGACGTACACCGCCGAGGGCAGCAGGTCGCGAAACCGCCGGGCGGTCACATCGATCGGCAGAATGTTGTCCGCCGTGCCGTGAAGGATCAACGCGGGCACGGTGATCGCCGGGATGTCGTCGCGGAAGTCCGTCGGCCACGTCAGGGGGGCGGCGGCGATCGCGGCGTTGCCGGCCGACCCCGCCACGCGCACGCTCGCATCCACGGCCGCCTGCGAGATGCGCGAGCCGAGGGTGTCGTCGAGATTGTAGAAGTCGCCGAAGAAGCCCGAGACGAACGCATATCGGTCGTCACGGACGCTGGCTGCTATCCCGTCGAAGAACTCCTGCGGTCCCGCGCCGTCGGGATTGTCGTCGGTCTTCAGGAGGTAGGGCTCGAGCGAACCGAGAAACGCCGCCTTCGCGACGCGATCCGCGCCGTAGCGGGAGAGATAGCGCGCGATCTCTCCCGTGCCCATCGAGAAGCCGACGAGCACGGTGTCGGTGAGGTCGAGGTCTTCCATGAGCGCGTGAAGGTCGGCTGCGAACGTGTCGTAGTCGTATCCGCCGCCGGTCTTCGACGACTGTCCGAACCCGCGGCGGTCGTAGGCGATCACGCGGTAGCCGGCATCCAGCAGTGCCGCCTGCTGCTTGCCCCACGACTCCCCGTTCAGGGGAAAGCCGTGGATGAGGACGACCGGTTGTCCGCTGCCCTGGTCGGTGTAGTAGATGTCGACGTCGGCCGAGTTCTCCGTCCCGACGGTGAGGTATGCCACGTTCGCCTGACCTTTCCGCCGGGGGTGTTTCCGGCATCCTCCGACGCTACGCCGTCGCCGCGACGCAGTGAAGGGGTTGCCTCCGTCCGGCCCAGCGAGACTCGCTCTTCACGGCGAGAATCGCCCACTGTGGGCGAGTGTCGCGCTCACGATCAATTCTCGCGGCGTGGGGCGAAGGTTGCGGGCGGGCGCTGGGGTTGCGGGTGGAAGACGTCAGTCGTCGCGCGCGGCGCCCGCCGACGGTGCCACGGTGAAGCAGGTGGGTGCACGGAACCCGGATGCCGCGAACGCGGCGGTTGCGGCATCCACCACGGCGTCGACGTCGTCGCGGGCCACCAGAGCGATCGCGGCGCCGCCGAAGCCGCCGCCGGTCATGCGTGCGCCGAGGGCACCCGCAGCGAGGGAGGCCTCGACGGCGGTGTCCAACTCGGGTACCGAGATCTCGAAGTCATCACGCATCGACGCATGCGACGCGACGAGCAGCGGGCCGATCGCCCGCGGCCCCTCGCTGCGCAGCACCTGGACCGTGTCGATCACCCGCTGGTTCTCGGTCACAATGTGCCGCACTCGCCGAAAGGTCACGTTGTCGAGAAGTTCGGCGGCGCGGGGAAGATCCTCCACCCTCACATCGCGCAGAGCCGCGACACCGAGTGCAGCCGCGCCTCGCTCGCACGCAGTGCGGCGGTCGCCGTATCCGCCGCTGGCGTGCGCATGCGCGACGCCGGTGTCGATCACGACGAGCTCGAGCCCGGCATCCACGAAGCCGAGGTCGACCAGTTCGGCAGTCAGCGTCCGACAGTCGAGGAAGATCGCGGCATCCGCGCGTCCGGTCATCGACGCCATTTGATCCATGATTCCCGTTGGCGCGCCGACGGCGTCGTTCTCGGCCCGTCGGCCTGCCCGGGCGAGCGTGGAGCGGTCGAGGCCGAGCTGCCACACGTCGTTGAGTGCTGCGGCCGTGGCGCTCTCGATGGCCGCCGACGACGACAGGCCTGCGCCGATCGGTACGTTCGAGGCGAACGCCAGGTCCACCCCGCGACGGCCCTCTGCGCCGAGCGCCCACGCCACGCCGAGCGGGTAGCGCGCCCAGTCGGGTACTTCGTCGCGCTGTGCGGGAAAGAGGCTGTCGAGCGCGCGGAGTGCGACCTCGACGGTGTCGCCGGTCAGCGCGGACACGACGCGGATGCGATCATCGTCGCGTAGCCCGAGGGAGACCGCCGTGCGGTGCTGGATGGCGAAGGGGAGCACGAAGCCGTCGTTGTAGTCCGTGTGCTCACCGATGAGATTCACTCGACCCGGCGCCGACCAGGTGCCGATCGGTGTCGAGGAGAAGGCCTCCACGAAGAGGGCGCGAGCGGCGCTCGTGGCGTTCACGCGTCGACCTCCGGAACCCGCGCGAGGGCGTCCCGAAGCCGGTTCGCCTGTTCCTCCGGGGGGATGTCGGCAATCCAGGCGCCCATCGCGGCCTCCGACCCGGCGAGGTATTTGAGCTTGTCCGCCGCGCGCCGCGGGGAGGTGAGCTGCAGGTGCAGACGCACAGTGTCGCGGCCTTCTTCAACCGGCGCCTGATGCCAGGCGGCGATGTACGGGGTGGGGGTGTCGTACAGCGCATCGACACCGCGCAGCAGCCGCAGGTAGAGCGGTGCGAGCTCGTCGCGCTCGGCGTCGGTCGTCGCGGCGAAGTCGGCGACCTGACGGTGGGGCAAGAGGTGCACCTCGACGGGCCAGCGCGCGGCGAACGGGACGAAGGCCGTCCAGTGCTCGCCCTGCAGCACAACGCGCTCGGAGTGGCGCTCGAAAGCCAGGATGCGGTCGAAGAGGTCGACGCCCTCGGCGTCGATCTGGGTGAGCAGCGTGCGGGTGCGCGGCGTGACGTAGGGGTAGGCGTAGATCTGGCCGTGGGGGTGGGGGAGGGTGACGCCGATCGCCTCGCCGCGGTTCTCGAAGGGGAACACCTGTGCGACGCCGGGCACTGCCGAGAGTGCAGCTGTACGGTCGGCCCACGCCTCGATCACCGTGCGTGCGCGTGTTCGGGTCTGCGTGCCGAACGATCCCTCGTGCTCAGGGCTGAAGCAGACGACCTCGCATCGGCCGACGGAGGGGCGCTCGGCGCCGAGGCCGGCGGTGCCGAGCGGAGCGGGGTCGCCGGTGGCGGGCCCGAAGGACGGCGACTTGTTCTCGAATACCGCCACGTCGTATCGCGACGGGATCTCCGACGGGTTGGCCGAGGTCTGCGGGGCGAGGGGATCGAGTTCGGCGGGGGGAAGGAACGCGCGGTTCTGTCGCGCGGCGGCAACCGAGACCCAGTCGCCGGTGAGGACGTCGTGGCGCATGGTCGCCGTCGCGGGACGTGGTGCGGGTTCTCGGATGTCGGAACCGCGGTCGTCGGGAAGCTCAGAGCCGGGGTCGTCGAAGTAGATGAGTTCCCGACCGTCGGAGAGCCGCGTCGTGCGCTTGACGACGCCCGCGCCGAGGGTCGTCGGGGTCATCGGGGGCATGTTCACGTCAACACGCTAGGCGACAAGCAGTGATAACGTCAACATCATCCGGCGAGGGCGGAGTGGGAAGAGGCGGCGAGTGGCGCAGGAACGACGAACGTCGATGGCGGATGTCGCCGCCCGCGCCGGTGTGTCCGGTCAGACCGTTTCTCGCGTTGTCAACGCGAGTCCGCGTGTGGATCCGGCGACGCGTGCGCGCGTGGAGGCGGCGATGCGCGACCTCGGGTACCGCCCGCACCGTGCTGCGCGCGCGCTGCGCACCGGGCGAAGCCGCACGATCGGTGTGGTCGCCTCGACGCTCGCGACTGTGGGGAACTACCGCATGCTGCAGGCCGTCGCGGATGCTGCAGGCCAACGCGGATACGCCGTCACCGCCGTGACAGTGACGGGAACGGACACCCTCGCCTCCGCGTTCCGAACGCTGGTGGACCAGGGCGTCGATGGAGCCATCGTGTTGAACGAAGCCACCGCCCTCGCGCGCGGCGTCGATGCACCGACCGGCGTGCGCCTCGTCGTCGTGGACGCACCCCTTGACGCCGGGTTCGGTGTGGTCGCATCCGACCACGCGGCGGGCGCGCGGACGGCGACCGAGCATCTCCTGGCAGGCGGCCACGAGACGGTGGCGCACCTTGCAGGACCCGCCGATTCGTTCGCCGCGCAGGAGCGTGAACGCGGGTGGCGGGCGGCGCTGCTGGCCGCCGGACGCACGCCGCTCGACGTCGTGCGCGGCGATTGGAGCGCGGCATCCGGATATCGGGTCGGCATCGTCCTGGCTGACGATCCTCGCGCGCCCGCGGTGTTCGTCGCCAACGACCAGATGGCACTCGGGCTGTTGCGCGCGATCGCCGACCGTGACCGACGCGTCCCCGAGGATGTCGCCGTCGTCGGCTTCGACGATGTTCCGGATGCGGCGAACTACCGCCCGCCGCTCACCACGGTCCGCCAGGACTTCGACACGCTCGGCGAGCAGGCCGTGCATGCGCTCATCGATACGATCGGCGGCGCCGAGCCGGCGGCGGCGCTGATCCACACACGTCTGATCGTGCGCGACAGCAGCGGGGCCTGAGTCGCCGGGCAGGACCCCGTCTCAGCGCAGCGCCGGTGCCTCCAGCACGCGCCCACGGATGAGGAACAGCGCGACGACGCCGAACCCGATCACCACGACGTTGCCGAACGACGCGATCGAGAGGAACACGTCCTGGTGCGCCGTCGACGAAGAGGCGTCGATGTCGCCGTTCGCGAGGAACAGCGTGGGGTCGGTGAGGGCGTGTAGAAGGATCGCCCAGAGGATGTTGCCGGTCACCCGCATCACCAGGTACATGCAGATGCCGAAGAAGAACGCGTAGGTGACGAGGATGAGCGTGCCCCACGACAGCCCCGAGCCGATGGAATCGACGGAGTGCATGAGCGCGAAGATCGCCGCAGCGACGACGGCCGCGATGCGCTCGCTGTAGCCGCCCTTGCGGAGCAGCCCGAGGGCGGCGCCGCGGGTGACGAGCTCTTCGGTCAGACCGATGAAGAGGCCGGCGAACAGCGTGAGCGGCACGACGCCTGCGGCGTAAGCACCGTAGTCGAGGCCGATGAGGCGCAGGACGACCGGGAGGGCGACGATCGCGACGGCGATCCACATCCATCCACGCCCCTCGACGGGCTGGCGGCGAAAGAGCGGCCCGAGCCACCCGATCGATGCGAGGAACACCAGGATGATGACACTGCCGATCACCTCGGGCGCGAGCAGCAGAACAAGGACGTCGGCGACGCTGGCGAACGGACTCGAGCGGTCGAGTGAGCCGCGGAACGCGGTGCCCAGAATCCAGCTGGCGCCGAGGAACAACGCGAGGTAGACGCCGGCGACGAGGATCGCCTTCCAGAAGCCGCCGCGGTTCCAGAAGCCTTCGCGGTTCTGCCAGAAGTCGTTCGTCGTCATCGTTCCAGCCTGCCGCATCCGTCGCCGATCCCGCCCCCGCGCATCGCACACGGCACGCAATAGACTCCCGCCGTGACCCGAGTCGTCTTCGCGCCCGACAGTTTCAAGGGGTCGATCGGTGCGGCGGATGCCGCCACCGCGCTCGCCGAAGGGTGGCGCAGCGTGCGGCCCGGCGATGAGACGGTGCTTCGACCGATGGCCGATGGCGGGGAAGGGACCCTCGAGGCATTCGCGGCGGCGGTGCCCGGAGCGGTGCGTCGACCGGTCGTCGTGATCGGACCGGACGGTCGAGCCGTCGAGTCGTCCTGGCTGCTTTTGCCACCCACCGCCGATGCCCCGCGAGGGACGGCGGTGGTGGAACTCGCCTCGACGAGTGGGATCGAACTCCTCGGTGAGCGACGGCTCGGCGCCGATGCGGGGACCGAGGGATTCGGTCAGGCCATTGCCGCGGCCCTCGATGCCGGGGTGTCGCGCCTCGTTCTCGGGATCGGGTCGAGCGCGTCGACGGACGGCGGCGCCGGCGTGCTGGCCGCACTCGGGGCTCGCATCCTGGACGGCGAGGGGCGGGCTATCGCCCCGGGAGTGCGCGGGCTCGACACCGTGGCGTCCGTCGATTTGTCGTCGCTGCGCCCCCTTCCGCCCGGTGGGGTCGTCGTGCTCACCGACGTGACGAACCCCCTGCTCGGAGAGCGGGGGTCCGCGGCGGTGTTCGGAGCCCAGAAGGGGCTCACGGGCGGGGAGATCTCTGTGGCGGACGCCGCGCTCGCCCGCTTCGCGACCCTCGTCGCTGCGAAGGCACCTGCCGCGGACCCCGAAACCCCGGGCGCGGGCGCCGCAGGCGGTGCGGGGTTCGGGTTGTGCGCGTGGGGTGCGCGGATCCGTCCGGGTGCGGACGATGTCGCCGCGCTCATCGGTCTGCCCGAGGTCGTGGCCACCGCATCCGTCGTGATCACGGGCGAAGGGTCCTTCGACGCGCAGTCCGCCGCGGGCAAGGTGCCCGCTCAGGTCGCACGTCTCGCCCACGCTGTGGGTACGCGAGCGGCGTTGGTGGCGGGACGCGTCTCGCCGGACGCCGACACGAGTGCGTTCGCGGCATCCGTCTCACTGTCGGAGCTCGCCGGATCGCCGGAGGATGCGCTCGCCGACCCCGCGCGATGGTTGCGCGAGGCCGCAGCCACGCTCGCGCATCGCCGCTGACGCGGCTGCCCCTCGCCCTGGTGGGGTCGCCTTAGGCCCTGGTGGGGCCGCCCCTCGCCCGGGCCGCACCCCCGCGAGAATTGGATCCGGTGGTGAGAATCACCCACCACAGCCGAGTTTCGATGCAGAGAGCGATTCTCGGCGCGAAGGGGCGGTCAGCCCAGGCGAACGGCGGCAACGGTGGCAAGGGCGGCACGCCAGGCGCTGCCGGGCGGGCTTACCCCTCGAGCGCGGCGGAGACCACTGCGCGCGCGGCGGCCTGCACCTCGGCGAGGTGTTCGGGGCCGCGCAGCGACTCGGCGTAGAGCTTGTAGACGTCCTCGGTCCCCGACGGGCGGGCGGCGAACCAGGCGTGGTCGGTCTGCACCTTGATGCCACCGATCGGCGCGCCGTTTCCCGGAGCATGTGAGAGGGCCGCGGTCACCGTGTCGCCGGCGAGCTCGGTCACCGTGACCGACTCAGGAGAGAGTTGCGCGAGCACCTCTTTCTGCGCCGGGGTGGCCGGGGCGTCCACGCGTTGGTACGACGAGGCGCCGAACTCGGACTCGAGCTCGGCGTAGCGCTGCGAAGGGGTCTTCCCTGTGACGGCGAGGATCTCGGCGGCCAACAGACACAGCAGGATGCCGTCCTTGTCCGTCGTCCACACCGACCCGTCCTTTCGCAGGAACGAGGCGCCCGCGGACTCCTCGCCGCCGAAGGCGATCGAGCCGTCGATCAAGCCCGGAACGAACCACTTGAACCCGACGGGCACCTCGTACAGGCGCCGTCCGAGCGCGGCGGTGACCTTGTCGATGATCATCGACGACACGAGCGTCTTTCCGATCGCCGCTCCCGTCGGCCACCCGTCCCGATGCGCCGACAGGTAGTCGATCGCCACGGCCAGATAGTGGTTGGGGTTCATCAGGCCCGCGTCGGGGGTGACGATCCCGTGACGGTCGGCATCCGCGTCGTTTCCCGTGAGGATGTCGTACTCGTCGCGGCGTGCGACGAGCGAGGCCATCGCCGACGGTGAAGACGGGTCCATGCGGATCTTCTCGTCCCAGTCGAGCGTCATGAAACGCCAGGTCGGATCGACGTCGGGATTCACGACCGTGAGGTCGAGACCGTACATCTCGGCGATGAGCGTCCAATAGTCGACCGATGCGCCACCGAGCGGGTCCGCCCCGATGCGCACGCCCGCGCGCTTGATCGCGTCGATGTCGATGATGCTCGCGAGATCGCTCACGTACGCCTTGCGGAAGTCGTACTCGGCAAGGGCGTCGCCGTCGAGGTCGGCGAAGCGGACGCGCTGTACGCCGTCGAGTCCGGCCGCGATGAGGGCGTTGGCGCGGTTGGCGATCCAACTCGTCGCGCCCGTGTCGGCGGGGCCGCCGTGCGGCGGGTTGTACTTGAAGCCGCCGTCGCGCGGAGGATTGTGCGATGGCGTGACGACGATGCCATCGGCGCGGGCCGGATCGTCGTCGGCGCGGCCGGTGTTGTGGGCGAGGATCGCGTGGGACAACGCGGGTGTCGGCACCCACGAGTCGCGGCTGTCGACGCGCACGTCCACACCGTTGGCGACGAGCACTTCGACGGCGCTGCGTTCGGCCGGGAGCGACAACCCGTGGGTGTCGCGTCCGAGGAACAGCGGACCGGCGATGCCCTCGGCCGTGCGGTAATCGACGATCGCCTGGGTCGTTGCGAGGATGTGGTCTTCGTTGAAGCTCGACGTGAGCGACGAACCGCGGTGCCCGCTCGTCCCGAAAGCGACGCGCTGTGCAGGATCGGAGGGATCGGGCTTGCGGTCGTAGTAGGCGGCGATCAGTTCGTCGACGTCGATGAGGTCGGAGGCTTCGGCGGGATGTCCAGCGCGGCTCATGTTCCCAGTCTGCCCCGAACGCGCGCGGTTGTCGCGGGTTGACGCCTGGTCTCGTGTCGCGAGAACGGCGCGCACGGCAGCGCGCGGGGGGAGCGCATGGCGGGCGGGACCGCCGACGAGTGCGGGTCTAGGCTGAAGCCCGTGACTTCCGAGCTCCGCACGTACAGCTACCTCGGGCCCGCGGGGACGTTCACCGAAGCCGCGCTCGCCCAGGTTCCCGAAGCCCGCGGGCAGCGGTGGGTGCCCGTGCGCAACGTCGGTGAAGCGCTCGCCGATGTGGTCGAGGGTCGATCGGATGCCGCGGTGATCGCGATCGAGAACTCCGTCGACGGAGGGGTGTCCACGGCACAGGACGCGTTGGCGACCGTGCCGGGTCTACGGATCACCGGCGAGTTCCTCGTGCCGGTCGAGTTCGTCCTGGTCGGGCGCGAGGGTGCCACGCTCGAGGACGTGTCGTTGGTGGCCGCACACCCGGTCGCCTACGCGCAGTGCCTGCAGTGGCTCACCCGCACCGTTCCCGCCCACGCGCACCTTCCGGCGGCGAGCAATGTGGCCAGCGCCATCGGACTGCTCGACGGGACGAGCGATGCGGATGCCGCGATCTCCCCTCCCGGCATCCTCGATCATCACGACCTCACGCTGCTCGCCGCGAACATCGGCGACAACCCCGACGCGGTCACGCGGTTCGTGCTGGTGTCCCGCACCACGGCTCCGCCGCCTCCGACCGGTGCGGACAAGACCTCGCTGGTCGTCGAGTTGCCCGACGATCACCCTGGTGCGTTGCTGGAGATGCTCGAGCAATTCGCGACGCGCGGCATCAATCTGTCGCTCCTCGCCTCGCGCCCGATCGGCGATGCCCTCGGCCGCTACCGGTTCGTCATCGACGCCGACGGTCACATCCAGGACGAGCGGATGGCCGATGCCCTGCTCGGGCTGCGGCGGTTCAGTCCGCGCGTGATCTTCCTCGGGTCGTATCCGCGCGCGGACCGTTCGATCGTCCACTATCCCGAGCGGTACTCCGACGACGTCTTCGTCGAAGCGCGAGACTGGCTCCGCGGTCTGATCAGCGGCGCTCCCGAAGACTGAAGCCGCGGGCCGCGCTCACCTTCTCGGCGCCGCACTCAGTCGCCGAGGGCTGAGGTCACGAGTTCCAGCGTCTGTACCCGGCCGGGCGCGGCATCCATCGGCTCGTCATCGAACGAACCCGAGACGGGCGAGAGCATGACCTCGTCGACACCCCACCTGTCGGCGAACGTGCGCACCTCGGCGGCGACCGACTCGCCGGTGCCGACGAACCACGTCTGGCGAACACCCGACATGATCTGCTCGCCCATACTGTCGAACTCGGATGCCGCGGCCTGCGCCTGCTCGACCGTCTCGAGCGCGGTGAGCGGACGGTTCTGTCGCAGGCGCGCCATCATCCGCAGCTGCGGCAGCGCACGCTGCTCGGCTTCGTCCTGCGTGGGCGCCGCCACGGCGTTCACGGTCAGGAACGTGCGCGGTGCCGGATTCTGCGCCGTGGCCTGGAACCCGGAACGGTAGAGGTCGAGGGCGCGCTCCAGCCCGGCGCCCGAGAAATGGTTCGCGAAGACGTAGGGCATGCCGAGGGATGCCGCGAGCTGGGCGGAGTAGTCGCTCGAGCCGAGCAGCCACACCTCGGGTGTGGTCGTCGCGGCGGGTGTCGCGTGTACGTCGTAGGTTCCCCCCGACGTGAATCGCACGGTCGCGCCGTCGGGCGAGACCAACGAGACGATGTCGTTGACGTGTTCGGGGAACCGTTCGACATCGCTCGTCGTCCCCGACATACGCAGGAGTTGCGAGATGACGGGGTCGCTGCCGGGGGCACGCCCGAGACCCAGATCGATGCGCCCGGGGGCCATCGCTTCGAGCGCGGCGAACTGTTCTGCCACGACGAGGGGGGAGTGGTTGGGGAGCATGACACCGCCGGATCCCACGCGGATGCGTGAGGTGCGAGCGGCCGTCGCGGCGATCAGAACGGGTGGGGTGGTCGAGGCGACGGCGGGCATGTTGTGGTGCTCGGCGAACCAGTAGCGGCGCAGCCCGAGACGGTCGGCGTGGGCCGCCAACGAGAGAGATGCCGCGACCGCCTGCGCCGTCGTCTGCCCCGACCTCACGGGTACCAGGTCGAGGACGGAAAGAGCGGGGCGGGGCATGTCTGGCATCACGTCGTGCCAGAACGCGTCCCGGCGTCGGAACATTCCGGCGGCTCGCGCTAGGGTCGGGATCGGCGGGGACGCGCCTGGGCTTACGTGGCGAAAGGACGACACCATCGACATGGAGCGCGCGCTCGAGCGAATCGTGCAGCTGATCAGCGAGGACCGCTACGCCGAGGCGGAGGAAGACACGCGTGGGCTGTCACTGGTTTCGCTGACCGGACCGCTCGCGGGAATCGTCACGCGCCGGAACACGGACCTTTCGCGGCGGTGGAACCAGATGCGCGGGTACCCGGCACTGGTGGCTTTGGTGGCCCTCGGCCGATACCGTGTCTCCGGCGACATCCGCTCGATGGACGCCGATCTTCGAGCCGCTGCAGATTCGCTCGCGTCTCACCGCTCGCCCGACCCCGTGCGCCGCGCGCGGGACCTGGTGCTTCAGGCGTTGTGTCTCGGGCTCGCGGACCGCGGTGCCGATTCCGTGGAGATCGGTCTGCGCGCAACCGCACTCATCGACGACCTCGGTCCTCGGCTCGGAGAGGAGCAGGACCGACGGATCGCGACGGCGGCGATCGACCTCGCCGGATTGCTTCTCGTGCTCGACGAGTACGAAGCAGCGACGCGGATGTGTCGCGTGACCCGGGCGCGGACACACGACCCGTTCTCACCGATGTGGCGCATGGCCGACATCGGGTTGATGTGTGTCGCCGAGATCACCGGTTCGCGCGGCGCCGTACGCGCGCCGAGCGGTGCTGCCTCCGACCCGCAAGCAGGAGATGGGATGTGGCGCGCGATGCTCTTCGTCGCGAAGGCTTGCCTCGCTCTTGACGCGATGCATCCCGAAGAGGGGTTGATGCGCAGCCAAGAAGCGGTCGGGATGTTCCCCGACCCGTACTCGCTGGGTCCGCTGGTGTCGGTGCACGCGACGATGCTGATTGCCGCGGGACACCCGTCGTGGGCGGGCGAGTTCCTCGACACCGTCGAGCGCGTCGGATTGTCGACGACGCCGACGACCGCTGTGGGCGACACCCGACTGCTCATGCGTAGCCTCGCCGCTGCAGCGTCAGGTGACATGGCCTCCGCCCTGCGCGCCGAAGCGCGGATGGACCCCGCATCTCCTCGCCGAAATCTGGCGCAGGCGTATCGCCTGCTGTGGCAGGGCGACAACGAGGGTGTCGTCGCCGTCGGTGCACGCGTTGCGCGCGACCGGGTCACGGCACGGCATGTCGGGTTCCTCTCGGTGGTCCTCGCCGCCGCGCACCTGAGACAGGGCCGGGAGTCTCAGACGATCGCCGATATGGAGCGAGCAGGCCGGGAGATCGGCATGCAGAGTCTCGGCGGAGCGGTCTTGATGTTGCCCCGATCGGATGTCATCGCCCTTCTGCGTCTCATCGACGAACGAGGCACGGTCGTGTTGAGGCGGGCGCTGCCCCAACCCGAGCAGGCGATGCTCGCCGACCATCCGTCCCCGACGCTCACAGGCCGTGAACGCGAGGTGCTGTCGCTCGCCGCGATGGGCCTCACGAACCCGCTCATCGCCGAGCGGATGCACATCTCGGCGAACACGGTGAAGTACCACCTTGCGCGCGCCTACCGGGCCCTCGGCGTGGCCACGCGGGCACGCGCGGTCGAACGCGCCGAGGAGATCGGCGCCCTGATCGACGTGACACCGGACGCAGAGGCCGGTCGTACATCGCCGGCCTCCGGCACGCGCGGGTAGTCGGCGGGTAGGGGAGAGCGGCGCGCGGGAGCACTGACCGGGTAGTTCTCGCCGATATCCCCGTCAGTGTCGTGCGCGCGGTGCTCGAATAGGTGTGCGATGCCGAGGCGTGGGGCCTCAGTACCGACGGCGATTGGGCGCCGACGGCGGCATCCGGGGGCGATGGGGTGTCCACACCGTGGACGCGTGTCGTCCCCACGGGACGCACTTGGGGTGCGTCTGGGGAGAACAACATGTCTGTATACACGTCTGCGCGTGGTCGCCTGGCGGCGGTCGGCGCGCTGTCTCTGCTTCTCGGCGCCGGCGGTGCGCTCATCACGTCGGCACCTGCGCTGGCAGCGGGCTCGGATGCCCCGACCCCGTACACGGTCGGCACATCCGGCATCACGCTGCCTGACGGTGCGGTGTTCACCGACGGCGGGCACGTCAACGTGCGTGCCAACCAAGGCAACCGCGGCATTCACTTCGAGTCGCGCAACAACCAGCCTTCGGGTGCGTGGATCGGTGAGTCGTTCCTGCCGTGGGAGGCCTTCGGCTACGACACGGAGTCTGTGTGCGTCGAGTGGGTCCAGATCGGCGACTACGACGAGCACTACGGGGAGGGCGGCCAACCTCCGGTCGGCAACGGCTGCGAGCCGGAGGTTCCGGTGGATCCGGAGGTTCCGGTCGAGCCGGTGGATCCGGAGGTTCCGGTCGAGCCGGTGGATCCGGAGGTTCCGGAGGTTCCGGTCGAGCCGGTGGATCCGGAGGTTCCGGTCGAGCCGGTGGATCCGGAGGTTCCGGTCGAGCCGGTGGATCCGGAGGTTCCGGTCGAGCCGGTGGATCCGGAGGTTCCGGTCGAGCCGGTCGACCCGGAGGTTCCGACCGAGCCCGTGGACCCGAGCTATCCCGAGCTTCCGGCCGAGCTCCCGTTGACCGACGGAACGGCGGCCGCCACTGAGCTGCCGCAGACCGGGCAGGACACCGCCGCACTCATCGCGGCCGCCGTCGCCGGGTTCGCGGTGATCGCCGGAGGAGCCGGCCTGACCGTGGCGGCACGCCGCCGCCGCTAGGCCCCGGGAGCCGAGGCCCCCTGAACCCGGCTCCTGGAAGACCGCCGAAACCCCCCTCAAGGCGGTTCGAGACCCCGCGTCACCCCCGACGCGGGGTCTCGTCATTTGCTCGTTGGAGCCGCGCTCTTGACGTCCTCGTAGGCCATCAGCGCGGCGTTGCGCGTCTCGCGCAGGTCGACGATCGGCTCGAGGTCGGCATCACCCCGCCATTCACCGATGTAGGTGCCGTGCGGGTCGAACTTCTTCGCCTGCAGCTCGGGATTGAAGATGCGGAAGTACGGCGCTGCGTCGGCTCCTGAACCCGCGACCCACTGCCAGTTGAACGGGTTGCTGGCGGCATCCGCGTCGACCAGTGTGTCCCAGAACCACTGCTCGCCGCGTCGCCAGTCGATGAGCAGGTTCTTCACGAGGAACGATGCCGTGACCATCCGCACGCGGTTGTGCATGTGGCCGGTGTGCCAGAGTTCGCGCATTCCGGCGTCGACGAGCGGGATGCCGGTGCGTCCCCGCTGCCATGCTTTCAGGTGTGCCGGCTTCAGGCGGGGCCAGGCGAACGCGTCGAACTCGGTGCGGAGATTCTTCGTCGCCAGGTCGGGAAAGTGGAAGAGCGTGTGCCAGGCGAACTCGCGCCATCCCAGTTCGGTGAGGAAGCCGCCCGCGCCGTCGACGCCGACCGATTCGTGCCAGACGGTGTACGGGCTCACCTCGCCCCACCGCAGGTACGGGGACAGCATCGACGTCGCGCCCGCAGCGGGTTCGTCGCGGGCGCGATCGTATTCGGCGAGGTCGTCGCTCAGGAATTCGCGTAAGCGTCGCCGGGCGGCCGGCTCACCCGGCTCCCACGTGTCGCGCAGGCCACCCGCCCAATCCGGGCCCGTCGGCAGCAGACCCCAATCCTCGAGCCGATCGGATGCCGGGGGTCGCTCCGGCCCGGGGACCTCCCGCGGTTCGGGCAACGGCTCCCGCGGCGCGGGCAGGGCGCGGCACGCGCGCCAGAACGGGGTGAACACCGAGTAGTGCGAGCCGGATCCGGTGGCGACGGTCCACGGCTCGAACAAGAGTGACCCGGCGAAGGAGGCGACCTCGACACCCTCCGCACGCAGGTCGGACTTGAGCCCCGCATCGATCGCGCTCTCGGGCCCGCCGTAGCGGCGGTTCCAGAAGACTGCGCCCGCCCCCGCATCCTGGACCACCTCCCGAACCGCGTGCGCGGCCGAGCCGCGGCGCAAGACCAGGCGGCTTCCGCGCTCGAGCAGGCGCTCAGCGAGCGACGCGAGAGAGTGATGCAGCCACCATCGCGCGGCGCCTCCGAGCGGGCGGACGCCGTCGGATTCTTCGTCGAGCACGTACAACGCGATGACCGGCTCGTCGCGGTCGAGCGCTGCCCGCAGGGCCGGGTTGTCGGCGAGCCGGAGGTCGTCACGGAACCAGACGATCGAGGGGGATGCCATCCGCCCATCCTCGCCGTCGCGCTCCCCACCCCGCACCGCCTTGACAACCCCGCACTCCCCGCCCCCGAGCCGTTTGTGCGGAGTTCCGGGCGTCTCCACGTCGTCGAAGCGGCAAGATCTCCGCACAAACAGCACGCGCATGTGTTCAGATCGTCCGCACGAACGGCGGTCAGCGCCATCCGCGCGCGTGGAGGGCACGGCGGACACGTTGTGCGACGCCGGCATGGTCGCGCATGTCGGCCTTCAGAACGTGCACGACGATCCATCCCGCGGCGATGAGCTGTTCGAGCTGTCGCTTGTCGCGGTGGTACTGCTCGTCGTCTGTGCGGTGCTGTTCGCCGTCGTACTCGACCAGAACCCCATACTCCGGGTAGACCATGTCGCCGTGCCGGATGAAACGTCCCTCGAGATCGTGGAGGGGCGCGTTCACCCGCGGCTCGGGAAGGCCCGCGTCGGTCAGCAGCAGGCGAACTTGGGTCTCGCGCACCGAGTCCGTTCTCGGCCGGATCAACTCCAGCGCCTCACGCAACCGCTTGACACCGTGCCGCCCCGCGGCGCGATCGACCGCTCGTTGCAGTTGGCCGAGTGTGGCATCCGGGCGCTTGCGTCGGAGCAGATGATCGCCGATTCCGACCAGTTCGACGGTGCTCATGTTGCCGCTGAGAGCGACCCAGGTCTGCACCGGTGTCGTCACGCGCAGTCCGCTAGCCATGACGACGGCGCGTAGGTCGCGGGGCGAGAAGTGCGCGGTCACGCCGCGCGCCCTCGGACGCGCCTCGCGCGTCGCCGTCGACACATGGACCTCGAGGTCGCGCATCTGCGCGGAGCGGAGCGGGAACCCGTGCGCCTTCGCCGCGGTGAGGTGGCTGAAGGCGGCGCGCGGGTCGAGCGCCGGCGCGTATGCCGCGGCGCGCGCGAGCGCCATCGCTCGTAGGGCATCCCAGTAGTTCTCGGCACTCTCGGCATGCGTCAGATCGGCAGTCGAAAGTGAACCTGTGGGCGAGCGGATGCCGCGAAACGGCGCATCGAGGTCGCTACGGCGAAGTCGGCTCGAGGAGATACCCGCGACCTTCGCTTCGGCGACGGTGAAGTCGCGACCGCGGAACATCTCGGGCAAGGGCTTCGGGGTGCGCATCCGCTGAGGCTGGCCCACCCGAGCGGCGGATTCACGCGTCCTCACCTTCCCTGTGGATGGGGAACACTGCACCCCCGCCTGCGCAGGAGCCGCCCACGGCCGTTTGTGCGGATGAGATGCCGGATCCCGCTCGCCTGGAGCGGCGCGAACTCCGCACAACCGACTCAGGGGGTGGGTCGTGCGGGGTGGGGCGTTCGGGGGTGATTGTGCGGAGATAGGGCCGGAACGCGGTCGCCGGGAGCGGCCGGTACTCCGCACAAACGGATGGGGGTGGGGGGGTGACGACGGCGGGTCAGAGCCCGTCGACGGCGTGGCCGCGGGGCACGGCAATCCGCAGGTGACCGCGCTCGACGCGGACTCGGATCTCGACGGCTTCGCCGAACTCGTCGCCGTCGAGCTGCACGGGGTGCGCCTCGGACGACGCGACATCGATGCCGCCACCACGCGAGTAGATGATCGCGTTGTCCTTGGTCCGCAACGCCAACACGCGTCGACCCGCGCGGAAGCGTCGGAGCACGCTGTTGTCCCATGCGACGCGGCGCCAGACGAACATCCAGCCCAGTGGGCCCTTCGGTTGCACGATGACGATGTCGAGCGCGCCGTCGGTGATCGATGCGTCCGGCACCAGTTCGAGGCCCGCGGGCAGGGATCCGCAGTTGGCGAACAGCAGACTCTGCACCCGCACCGAATGGAGGCGGTGGCCGACCAGCTGGTACATGACCCGGAACGGTTTGGCGTTCGCGAGCGACCGCGCGGCGCCGTCGACGTAGGCGACCCACCCGACAGTGCGTTTGAGGTCGGGGTTGGTGTTGGCGATCATCGCCGCGTCCAAGCCCATGCCACCCATGACGACGAACGCGTGCTCGACGCGCTCCCCGTCGGCGCGACGGAGGGCCGCCCACCCGACGTCCATCGCGAGTGTGTCGCCCTGAAACGCCGCGCGCACCATCGCGCGGGGGTCGGTGAGGGGGAGGTGAAGGTTGCGGGCGAGCAGGTTTCCGGTGCCGCTGGGCACGATCGCCAGGGGCACGTCGGTGCCCGACATCGCTTCGGACACCGCACGCACCGTGCCGTCGCCGCCGGCCACGAGTACGACGGTCGCGCCGGCGTCCAGAGCTTCGCGTGTGACATCGTCTCCGAGGTCGTCGACCGTGGTTTCGTAATAGAGCGGCTCCGCCCAGCCGGCTTTCTCCGACTCGCGGCCGACGAGTTCGCGCAGGGCGTCGCCGTCGGTCTTGATCGGGTTGTACACCAGCGCGGCTTTGGGTGTCGGTCTTTCGCCGCCGCCGGCGAAGGATGCCGTGTCGCCCTCCTCATCGACGCGTCGGGCGTCGCCGCCGTGACCCGAGTGATCCGGTGCGACGTCCTCTGGCTCGTGGATGACGTCGTCGGGTGCCGCAGCCTGTTCCGGGTCGGGCGCGTCAGTACCCGCAACGGCACCCTCATCGCGGGGAGAATCAGTGTGCGGATCTTCGGCGTTCGCCATGAGTAACAGACTAGGGCCGCCAGGCCCCTGCCGACGTGGGGGGCGCGGCTAGGATTGGGGCGTGATCGATCCTGTTGTGCTCCGCGAGAATCCCGACCTGGTCAAGCGCTCGCAGGAGGCGCGTGGGTCGTCTCCCGACACCGTCGACCAGGCGCTCGAAGCCGACCGCGCTCGGCGAGCGGCGATTACGGCGTTCGAAGAACTCCGCGCGGCGCAGAACGCCCATGGCAAGAAGGTCGCCCAGGCTCCGAAAGAAGACAAGCCGGCGCTCGTCGCCGAGGCGAAGGACCTCAGCGCCCGGGTGAAGGATGCGCAGCACGCCGTCACGGCGGCGGAAGCGGCATCCGACGAGGCACTGTCGCGCATCGAGAACATCGTCATCGACGGCGTACCGGCCGGTGGTGAGGAGTCTTTCGTCACACTCCGCACCCACGGTGACGTGCCGTCGTACGACTTCGAGCCGCTGGACCACCTCGCGCTCGGGGAGAAGCTCGGCGCGATCGATATGGAACGCGGCACCAAAGTCTCGGGCAGTCGCTTCTACTTCTTGACCGGCATCGGTGCTCGGCTCGAGATCGCCCTGATGTCACTGGCGCTCGACCGCGCGCTGCAGGCCGGGTTCACCCCATTGATCCCCCCGACCCTCGTGCGCCCCGAGGTGATGCGGGGCACCGGGTTCTTGGGCGAGCACGCCGACGAGGTCTACCACCTCGACGACGACGATCTGTATCTGGTCGGCACGAGCGAGGTGCCGCTGGCCGGCTACCACATGGACGAGATCCTCGACCTGGGCCGCGGGGCCAAGCGCTACGCCGGATGGTCGACCTGCTACCGCCGTGAGGCCGGGTCGTACGGCAAGGACACCCGCGGCATCATCCGGGTGCACCAGTTCAACAAACTCGAGATGTTCGTCTACACGACCCCCGACGACGCCGAGGCCGAGCACCTGCGCCTCGTCGAATTGCAGGAACGGATGCTGCAGGATCTCGGACTCAGCTACCGGGTGATCGACGTCGCGGCGGGCGACCTCGGTTCGAGCGCCGCGCGAAAGTACGACATCGAAGCGTGGGTTCCGACCCAGGGCGCCTACCGTGAACTGACGTCCACCTCGAACTGCACGACCTATCAGGCCCGCAGGCTCGACATCCGCTTCCGCCCCGAGAGCGGCAAGACGCAGCCGGTCGCCACCCTCAACGGCACCCTCGCCACGACCCGCTGGATCGTCGCGCTCCTCGAGACCCACCAGCACGCCGACGGTTCGGTGACCGTGCCCGAGGTGTTGCGGCCCTACCTCGGAGGCCTCGAAATCATGGAGCCGACGGCGTGACGCGCGTCCCCGAGTCCGGTGAGATCGAGGCTGTGACACCGGATGCCGCGGCCGAGGTCGTCGACGAGGTCGCCGAGCATCCGCCCGCCCGCCTGCTGATCGCGCTCGACATCGACGGCACCGTGATCCTCGAGGACGAAAGCCTCAGCCCCGGAGTCGTCGACGCCGTCGCGCACGCACAGCGAGCCGGTCACGAGGTGATGATCGCCACGGGACGCAGTTGGGAGGGAACCCGCGGTGTCTTGCGTGTGCTCGGCATCGCGCCCGAGTACGTCGTCTGCTCGAACGGTGCCGTCGTCTTGCGCCGCCTGGATGCCGACGACCTCCAATACGAGCGGTTCCACATCGAGACCTTCGACCCCAGCGAGGTGCTCACGTTGCTGCGGGAGCACTTGCCCGAGGCGCGCTACCTCGTCGAACTGCCCGACGGGCACCGGCTGTACACCGACTATCTCGACGACTGGAATCTGATGGAGGCCGAGCGGGTCCCCTTCGACCAGCTGAGCCGCGGGCCGGTGTGCCGTGTCGTGGTCGTCGCGCCCGATCAGGGGTCGCACGACTTCCTCAACCTCGTCGAACGCATCGGGTTGCACCAGGTGTCGTACGCCGTCGGCTACACCGCGTGGCTCGACATCGCGCCGCAAGACGTCGACAAGGGCACCGGGCTTGAGCGGGTACGCACCGCCCTCGACATCGCGCCGACAGACGTGCTCGTCATCGGCGACGGGCGCAACGACCTCGGCATGTTCGCCTGGGCGCTGGCACACGGCGGGCGCGCCGTCGCGATGGAGCAGGGGCCGCAAGAAGTTCGCGATGCCGCGGGCGAGATCACTCTCTCGGTCGACGAAGGCGGAGTCGCCGCCATCCTTACCCAGCTCTGATCTGCGGTTTCACGGCATCTGACGAAATCAGGCGCTTCGGCGTGGTCTTTCAGATCTTGCACAGCCGCCGCTGTCAGAATCGACCAGACGGTGCCGTCGGCTAGACTCGTCGCCTGTTCGACGGATGTTGCGGCATCCGTTGGGAGGGTTGTCCGAGCGGCCGATGGACCTGGTCTTGAAAACCAGTGGGCAGCAATGTCCCGTGGGTTCGAATCCCACACCCTCCGCCACATGCGGGAAATCGCCCCTGAGAGGACCCGAATGAATCCGACGACCAAGCCTCCGAGGCGTGGCCGTCGTCCGCTCGCACGGCACGGCGCGTTGACGTCGCCGCACCCGTTCGCGCAGTTCCTCAAGATCGTCGCGGTCGTCGTCGCCGTCGTGCTCGTCTCGGGCTTCGGTGTCGCCACCTACGCCACGTATGACATCACGGCGAGCTTCGCCGATGAGGCAGTCGAACTCGAGGGGCAGTCGGCGGCTCCGCCCGACATCGGCGCCATCGAGACCGGCGTCGACATGCTCGTGGTCGGCACCGATGAGTGCGAACCCGAGTACGCGAGCTATTTCGGTGAGCGGTGCACCGGGGCGGATGCCGCGGGCCAACTCAACGACGTGAACATGCTCGTCCACATCTCGAACAACCCGCGCCGCGTGACGGTGGTGTCGTTCCCGCGCGACCTGATGGTGCCGATCCCCTCGTGCACCCGCGAGGACGGGTCGACCACGTCGGCGATGAGCAAGCAGCAGATCAACACCGCGTGGTCGTACGGCGGCTTGTCGTGCGTGGCCAAGACCGTCTCGCAGCTGAGTGGTCAGAGCATCCCGATGGCGGCGAAGGTCAGCTTCGGCAACGTGATCAACATCACCGACGCGATCGGTGGCGTGGACGTCTGCATCGGCAATGGCGGGATCCGCGATTACTACACGGGAATCGACTGGCCGGCGGGTATGCGCAACGTCCAGGGAATCGAGGCGCTGCAGTTCCTGCGCACTCGCCACGGCCTCGAGAACGGCAGCGACCTGGCGCGCATCTCGAACCAGCAGCAGTACATGTCGCGGTTGGCGCGAAAGCTCGTCAGCGAAGAGGTGCTGTCGGACTTCGGTACCCTCTACCGGCTGGCGACGACCGCCGTCGAGAACGTCACGCCGAGTGAGAGTCTCACCAACCCGCTGACGCTCGTGCAGATCGCGCTGGCCGTGAAGGATGTTCCGTTCGACCAGATCGTCTTCGTGCAGTACCCCGTGCTCGCCGACCCCGCTGACCCCGACCGCGTTGTGCCGAACTACGCCGCAGCGGAGGAACTGTGGACGGCGCTCGCCGAGAACCGGCCGATCGAGGTCACCAACGACCCGAACCGCGGTGGCGGTGTCGTCACGGTCGAGCCGACCGACGAACCGACCCCGACGACGACCCCCACTCCTGGGTCGACCGACGCTCCGACGACGGATGCGACCGTCGAGCTTCCCGACTCCATCCCCGGCACATCCGCCGCGGATGAGACATGCTCCGCAGGAAACCTGAGGGGCTGATGGCAAGCGCACCTCGGCCGGAAGGCCGCCCTCCGATCGCGCGCCACGGCGTGCTGAGCACCCGGCATCCGCTTCTCACGATCCTCGCGATCTTCGGTGTCGTCGTCGCGGTGTTGAGCGTCAGCGGCCTCGGAATCGGCGCGTTCGCGGTGTGGAACGCCGCTCAGTCCGTCAGCGACAACGCGGTGGTGCTCGACGAAGACGAGGCCATCCCGCCGTCGCTCGGTGCGATCGAGGGTGGCGTCAACGTGCTGCTGGTCGGCACCGACTCGTGCGAGGGTGCGAACGCGGCCCTGTCGGGCGCGTGCCAGGCCGGCGACACCGACGGTGAGCGCAACGACGTCACGATGCTCGTGCACATCTCGGACGAGCCGCGCCGGGTCACGGTGGTGTCGTTCCCCCGCGACATGGTCGTGCCGATCCCCGCCTGCGCCCGCGAGGACGGCGAAGGCGAGTACTCGGCGATGAGCGCGCAGATGCTCAACGTCTCGTACATGTACGGCGGGCTGGCCTGCACGGTCAAGACCGTCGAGGAACTCACGGGTGAGGACATCCAATTCGCCGCCGCGGTGCGCTGGACGGGCGTCATCAACATGTCGGACGCGATCGGCGGCGTCGACGTCTGTGTCGCCGGCGACATCAGTGATTCGCACACCGGGCTGACCCTCGCCGCCGGTGAGCACACGCTACAAGGCGTGGAAGCGTTGCAGTTCCTGCGCATCCGCCATGGCATCGGCGACGGTTCCGACCTCGGACGCATCTCGAACCAGCAGCAGTTCATGTCGTCGATGGTGCGCAAACTGCAGAGCGATGACGTGCTGGGGAATCCCGGCGCGCTCTTCTCACTGGCGACGACCGCGATCTCGCAGGTCAGCCAGGGCCAGCTCGTGCTCAGCCAGTCGCTGGCGAACCCGACTCTCATGGTGCAGATCGCGATGGCCGTGCGCGACGTGCCCTACGAGGACATCGTGTTCGTGCAGTACCCCACCGAATACGGCGCAGGAGCATCGCGTGTATTGCCGGTGACGTACGCCGCCGACGAGCTGTTCGCCGCGCTGCGAGACAACGTGCCGATCTCCCTCACCGGGGAAGCAAGCCAGGGCTACGGCGTCGAAGTCACCGGCGAGGCCGTCGCCCCGACCGCGACACCGTCGCCCACCGCGTCCGGGTCGCCTTCGGCATCTCCCTCGGTGACCGCCCCCGCCACCGAGGAGCGCGTCGAGCTGCCCTCGAGCATTGCGGGCCAGACTGCCGCGCAGGTGACCTGCACCGTCCCCGAGCAATAGCCAGGTGGCTGCGCTGGATCGTTCTGGCGCGGCCCGAGGACTTGCATCGCGCGGACGCCCCCTGCACGTTCGGATGCCGGTTCGATCGCCCGGCGCCGAGCAGTTACACTTGCGGAGTGCATTCGCGCGCCTTCGGCCGTCGAATGCCTGGAGACGTCGCATAGTCAGGCCTAGTGCACCACCCTGCTAAGGTGGAGTCCCCTCACGGGGACCGAGGGTTCAAATCCCTCCGTCTCCGCGGTTGTCCTGAGTCGCGACATCGTTTACGAACGAGTCGTGGCTCAGGACTTTTTGTTGGGTTCGGCGGGTTGACGGTGACGCTCTGTCGGTGAGTCGGGTCATCGTTGACGGGCGGTTTAGGGGCTCTTGGGCTGGTAGTCGCGGTTGGGGTCGATGGTGTGTTCGGCGATGATTTCTCCAGTGTTCGCGTTGCTGGTGACGACGTCGCAGTCGTGGATGAGTAGCAGCACGGGAGTGCCGGCGTGGGCTTTGCCGATGCCGAGGTAGCGGAGTTTCCCGGCGTAGCGGAGGGTGACTTTCCCGTCGCGGTCGACTTTGTCGGTGCGGGAGCGCCATTCGGATCGGGCCGGCCCGGTCGGGGTCGCTTTCGGCAGGGCGGTGTAGGCCTGCTCGGGGGTGCGTCGCGCTGTGGAGCGGTGCGGGCGTTGCGTGTTGTACCAGGTCCGGAATTCGGTGAGTAGGAGCTGCAGGTCGGCGATCGTTGCGGGGTGGGGGCGGGCGGTGAGCCAGCGTTTCAGGGTTTGGTGGAAGCGTTCGATCTTCCCCTGGGTCTGCGGGTGTCCGGGGCGGCCGTTCTTCTGGGTGATGCCGTGTGCGGCGAGGAGTTTCTCGAATCCGCCGTGGGCTCCTTTGAAGCGGGCCAGGCGGGTGGTGAAGACGAGCCCGTTGTCGGTCAGCGTGGATAGGGGGGGCCGTATCGGCTGATCAGGTCGGTCATCGCGGTGACGACCATCGGTCCGGTGAACGCGGCTGCGGCGCGGATGTGCAGCAGGTATCGGGAGTGGTCGTCGAGGAAGTCGAGGATCTCGACCCGGGTGCCGTCGGTGAGGTACCAGTGGGTGATGTCGGCTTGCCAGCACTCGTTCGGCAGATCGGCTTCGAAGCGGATGTAGGAACTGCGGGGCCGCTTCGACGGCGCCGGCACGACAAGTCCCTCGGCGTGCAGGATGCAGCGGATCGTCGATGTGGAGGGGGCTGGGCGTCCTTCCTGCTCGAGGTGCCATGCGATCGTCGCCGGTCCCGCGTCGGCCCCGTTCGCGGTCAGCTCCACCCGCAACGCGATGACCCGTTCGCGGATCACAGCCGGTGTCGCACCGGGGTGGGTGATCGGCGCCCGGGAACGCGCGGCGACCCCGTCGGGGCCGTCGGCGTCGTAACGGGTGACGAGGGCATGGACCCATTGGCGGGTGACACTGAACCGGGCGGCGGCTTCAGCATGACTGAGGCCCTGCTCGCGAACGGCGCGGACGATGACGAGGTTCTTCGGCTTCACGCCCCATCGTCAGGGCACGTCGTTGTCAACGATGACGCGACTCACCCGTCAACGATCACCACGACGCGGATGTCGCCTATGTCGCGACTCATCGGTCAACGATCACAACCACTATCCGCGCGATTAGGTGTCAACGATCTCGTGAACCCAGACACCACCGTCACCGCCATTTTGAGGGCTGTTCGCGGAGTTTTTCGGAGCCGCTTGAGTGGCTATTCGGGAGAGTTCAGGGGTACTCGGGGTCGTTCGACGTTACGCAGGGATTACGCAAATCTTTCCCAGGTCAGAGGTCACTCCGCCAGTGACGTCCGACTCGGGACGCGTTCTGCCCTCTGCGACCATGGCGGCTCGAGCGTTGTGCGTATGTCTTGACGCGTTTCGGGTGAATCGGCGTCATGGGAGAAAGGTTTGCGAACGGAGGATCGAGGGGCTGAATCCCTCCGTCTCCATCTCATGAATCGCGCTCCCTGATGGAGCACGGTTCATGACAGCCCACTTTCTGCTGTGATGTCTCAAGACAACGGTGACGAATGCGCATCAGGATATCGCTGGCAGTCCGTTCTTCGTGAGCACGACGTGCGTGCCTTCGAGCGAACATTCGATCGTCGATCGGTCAGCGATCACGGCTGCTCAGGTCGTGGGCCTCGGCCCCGCACATCTGCATTGGCGAGCTATGGAAGCCAGGCCGTCGGCGACAGGCTCACGCCGGGACCATGAGTCTCCGAGGCCCACCGACGGCGACGCCGTCCAGACGCTCGAAGAGCGTCCGCGCGGCGGTCCGGCCGAGCTCGCGCGGGTCTGAGGCGTACGCGCGCACGCGGACGCGCAGGAGATCCCCGAGTTCCAGCTCGTCGAACACCGCGACCAGCGGGAGCGCATCGGCGCGGACGCCTTCGTCGAGCCGTCGGGCGTACTCGCGGAGGACTCCGACACCGATCCGGTTGTTGGCCGCGATGATCGCGGTGGGTTGATGCGCGATGTCCAGGAAATCACGCGCGTGCGATGCGGCATCCTCCACGTCGTCGGTGACACCGCGCACGAGTCGCGGATCCATCCGGAGTCCGGCCGCGCCCATCGCACGACCGAGTTCCTCGTAGCGTGCTCGGTGCGCTGAGACCGTCACGATGTTTCCGATGAACGCGACTCGCTGATGGCCTTCCGCGAGAAGGTCGTCGGCGGCACGGCGCGCCATCGCGGCATCGTCCATGAGCACACGGTCTGCGTCGAGATCCGCCGCCTCGCGCGCCGCGACGACGATGGGCACCTGACCGAGCCGCCTCACCCACCGTCGCGGTGCAGGCTCGCCGGCCGGGATGACGATCAGGCCCTCGACCCGTCGGCTAAGGAAGTTCGCGATCAAGTCGCTCTCGCGTGACGCGCTCTCCCCGGTGCTGCCGAGCAGGATATACCTACCTCGCGCGTGCGCGATCTCTTCGACACCGAGCGCGAACGTGCCGTAGAAGGGGTTGCTGAGGTTGGTGATCGCCACGCCGATCAGGCCACTGTGCTGACCTGGCCGCAGTCCACGTGCGTTCTCATTGGGAAGATAGTCGAGTTGCCTCACCGCTTCGATGACGCGCTGCTGCACTTCGGGCGTGACGTTTTTGCCTCCCGCGAGCGTGCGCGACACGGTGACCGGGCTCACGCCCGCAAGCCTGGCCACATCTTTCTGCGTGGGGATCGTGGGTGGCAGCCCGGTCTCCAGCAGATCGTCACGCTCCGGCAAGCTTTCCTCCGTCGACCATCAGCGCGGTACCTGTACAGAATGCGGATCGCCGCGACGACAAGAACACAACGGCATCGGCGACCTCCGCCGGCGTGCCCATTCTCTGAAGAGGCGTGCGAAGAGCGGCGGCGTGTCGATCCTGCCGCATCTGTTCATTCGCGTCCACATACGCACCCGGAGTCTCGATGAGACCCGGGCAGACGGCGTTCACGCGCACCGTGGGCGCGTAGTCCACCGCCAGGCTGCGGGTGAAGGCGACGACGGCACCCTTCGACGCACTGTACGCGGCGAGGCCTTTACCCGATTCGAACGCGGCACCTGACGAGCAGTTCACGACGACGCCCCCGCCCGCGGCGATCATCCCGGGGAGGAACACTCGGCACGTGAGGAACATGCTGGACACGTTCGCCCGCTGGATCAACTCCCACTCGTCGAATCGCTGTGTCGTGACCTCGCCGCGTCGGATGATGCCTGCCTGATTGACGAGCACGTCGAGGGCATTCGACCGCTCGACGACCGCGGCCAGCCCTGCGACGGCATCCTCGTCCCCGAGATCTACTACGTGCGACTCGACTGCATGACCGCCGGCCCGCAGCTCACCCGAGACACGAGCGAGGGAATCGGCATCGAGGTCGACAAGGATGAGCTCGGCCCCCTCGGAGGCGAATGCCGCCGCGATCGCCTGTCCGATACCGCTCGCCGCACCCGTGACGAGCACCCGTTTGCCCTCGAATTCGCCGGGGCCCGCTCCGCGGTCGTTCACGAGATCACCTCGGCGAGGTTTCGCGTGCTCAGCCGGCCGAGCGCCTTCGGTGCCCGCACTCCTGCAGACGACAGCATCGACCACGCAAGCGCGGAGTTGCTCGACACGACGGGGAGCCCGATCTCGGCTTCGAGCGTTGCGATGCTGCCGAGGGTGAGCCAGTTCGTGCAGCTGACGAAGACCGCATCCGCGTCGCCCAGATCGAGGGCCCGCACGGCGTCGGCGCTCGCGTTCAGCGGCAGCCGACCCTTCGGGAGGTTGCCGACGATGCCGAGGCCCGACACCGCGACGGTGGCGATGCCGACGTCGTCGAAATAGGCGATCTCCTTCTCATTGACCGAATCGATGTAGGGCGTCACGAGCGCGATCGATCGGGCTTCCAGCGCTCGCAGCGACTGACTGACGGCCGTGGAAGCCGTCACGAACGGCGCCCCGGCCTGTGCGCTGAGGCGCTCGCAGAGCTCGAGGTCGGGCGACAGCCCGTCGAGAAAGCTCGCCGCCGTGCAAGCGAAGCCGATCGCCGAGGGCGCGATCCCCGCTAGTCGCTCCACCGCGGATCCCAGCTCATCCCGCATCGCGAGCACCGTCGCGACCTTCTCGCCCGGGTCTTCGGTCTCGACCTGCAGCACGCGCGTCGCGAACCAGTCCGCCTCGCCCACCGCCAGGCGGGAGATCTCGCGCTCGACGGTGGTGTTCGTCGAGGGGATGACGAGCCCCAACCGGGCGGCGACAGCGTCAGACATGGGCTATCGGGGTTCCGTGGGCGTCGAGCGCAGCGAGGTACGCATCACGCAGTCTCGCGGTCACCGGCCCCATCCATCCATCGCCGACGGGCTGCGTCTCGAAGGTGACGACAGGAGTGATCTCGGCGCCCGTGCCGCACAGGAAGACCTCGTCGGCGGCGTGGACGTCGGAGGTCGTCAGGTCCTTCTCGCGCGCGGGGATGCCAAGCTCCGCCGCGAGCTCAAGCAGCAGGTTGCGCGTGATCCCGTCGAGCGTCGATATCGCGAACGGCGTGACCAGTTCCCCCTTCCGGACCAGGAAGATGTTCGACGCACTGCACTCTGCGAGGCACCCGCGGTTGTCCAGCACGATGGCGTCGTCGGCTCCGCGGCGCACGGCGTCGAGCTTGGCGAGTACCGCGTGCAGATAGCTGAGCGACTTGATCTTGCTGTCGACCGAGTCGGGGCCGTGGCGACGATAGCGCGAGACCACGAGGTGGATGCCTTCGGTCGCCGTACCGCTGATCGCCTGCCCGAGGACGACGACCGTGGCCGGACCGGACGCGAATCGAGGATCGACGCGCGGAGGAGTGCGAAGGCCGCGGGTGATGATCGGTCGGAAGTGGAAGTCATGGTCGATGTCGTTCGCGCGCAGCCACGCGAGGATGTCGCTCTTGAGCTCGTCCTGTGACATGGGTGGCTCGATGAACGCCGCGGCGGCTGAGTCGTACAGCCTTTCGATGTGCTCATCGAGCATTAGCACACGGCCGTTGTACACCCGCATCCCCTCGAAGACGCCGTCGCCGAAATTGAAGCCGCTGTCGAACACCGAGATGCTCGCGCTCTCGACGGGCACGTGGTCGCCGTTTATATAGACGGTGGTCAGCTGGTTGGTCATCGTGATCCTTCGGGTTCTGAGGCGAGTTCGGGACGGGAGAGCTCGTCGGCCAGCCAGGGCGCGAGTCGTCCCTCGACCAGCACCTCCCGGCCGTCGAGAACGAGGGTGGGATTGTGGAGCACGCCGTCGAGGTGGACGGGAGCGTCGACGACACCGCCGAGCGACACGTTGTGGCCCATGGCGACGTGAACGGTGCCGAAGAGCTTGTCGTCTTTGTGTCCGGTGATCTCGCCACGCGGCACCGTGCCGATGCCGAGCTCGGCGATGTTGCGCGCGGCAGGGCCCTCGGTGTCGAAGATGTGACGCAGCTGCGCGGCTGACGCCCCGCCCTCGACCGTCGTCACCGCGCCGTCGACGACCTCGACCACGATCGGCACGTCGACTTCGCCGATGAAGGCGATCGAGGCGTCGTACACGATGCGCCCGGTGGCGGTGCCTTCGAGCGGCGAGATCTCGGCGTCGCCCCAGTCGGGAATCGTCGCCGTGGCGCCCGGCTCGTGAAGGATGCTGTGGCACGAGAAGCCCTCGCGCCCGGCGAGAGACATCCGCAGGTCCGTGCCGGCGACGGTCGTCAGGTGCGCGTCGGACGCTGCGTCGAGTAGCGCACCCAGCCTGTCGGTGAGCGCTTCGGTGACGCGCAGATCGTCTGCGGTCAGATCCCAGTGCGCCGGAGGGAAGAGCAGTCCCACCCGCGCTCCGTCGGCGCTCGCATCCATTCTGCCCTGCGTGTGCCAGAACTGGCACGCGTCCTCCGGGTCGAACACCACCACGAGGACGTCGCTTCCGCGCAGCTGCGCGGCGGCCTCCGGTGAGACATCCTTCTCGCCAAGGTGGCGCTCGGGCACGGGCACGAGGCGAGGTGACGCCCCGATGGATGCCGCGTACGCGGCAAGCGCGGCCGCGTCGTCGGCGTGGTGCGGGTCATGCAGGAGGGTGACCACCTCCCCGGGCTGCACAGCGAGACAGGTGTCGAGGCAGATCGAGGAGCGGGTGGTATCGAGGGACAGCACGTCAGGCCTT
Source organism: Microbacterium koreense (assembly GCF_042677105.1). Taxonomy (NCBI): domain Bacteria; kingdom Bacillati; phylum Actinomycetota; class Actinomycetes; order Micrococcales; family Microbacteriaceae; genus Microbacterium; species Microbacterium koreense. The sequence goes on along the minus strand of NZ_JBHTIM010000001.1, from coordinate 229,346 downwards.
TCGGTATTCGGACGAGGGAGAGATGAAGCGGCCCGTCGGCGCACCGACCAGCACGCCGTCGGCGACCTGGACGCGCCCGCCGACGACGGTGTCGCGGATGCGGCAGCGCACGGGCGTCCCGTCGAACGGCGTTGAGCGGCCGCGGCTGGCGAGCGCTCGGCGATCGAGGACGTCACGGGTGGTCTCGACGACGACGAGGTCTGCTGCCGCACCGGGGCGGATCACGCCCTTGCGCGTCGTGGCGCCGAGCATGCCGCCCGGACGCGTCGCCATCGCATCGATGACCCGGGCGAGCGGCATCCGCCCGGCGAGGGCCTCCGTCAGCAGCAGGGGATACGACCATTGCACTCCGACGAGGCCGGTCGAGATCGCCAGCGGTGCTCCGATCTTGTCCTCGCTGGTGTGCGGCGCGTGGTCGGTGGCGACGACGTCAATGTCGCCCCCGACGAGGGCGCTGTGGAGCGCTGATCGATCTCCCGTCGTGCGCACGGGCGGAACCATGATCAGGTCGGCCCCGCGCTCGCCGTAGCCGGCGTCGTCCAGCAGCACGTGCTGCGGCGTGACCTCGCACGTGACGCTCTGGCCGGCCGCCCGAGCGTGAAGGATGCGCGCGAGCGCTCGCGCGCTCGACAGATGGCAGACGTGGAGATGCGCGCCGGCATCGCGCGCGAAGAGGAGAGTGCGCATCACCGCCTCCTCCTCCACGAGCGGAGCTCGCGAACGAAGGTGCGCCGCCCAGTCCTGGCTGCCCGACTCGGCGCGTCGTCCGGCCTTCACGAGGCTGTCGTTCTCGGCGTGGACGTGGGCGCGAAGCCCTACCGCTGCGACAGCCTGAAGGAGGGAGAGCAAAGTCGCATCGTCGAGGATGCCAGCCGGCGGCGCGTCACGACGCTCATACGTGAAGAGCTTGAACGCGGCGGCCCCGGCGGCGGCGAGCCCGTCGATCTCGTCCGCATTGCTCGGATCGGCCGCAGCGATGAGGCCGAAGTCGACGAAGGAGCGCCCCTCGAGAGCAGCGCGCTTGACGGCGAGCGCCCCGGCGTCGAGCACCGCAGGCGTGGTATTCGGCATGTCCAGCACGGTGGTGACTCCCCCGAGCGCCGCTGCGTGCGACCCGGACGTGAAGTCCTCCTTGTGCGGCTTGCCAGGGTCGCGGAAGTGCACGTGCAGATCGACCGCTCCCGGTAGCACGAGCGCCCCGCCCGCGTCGATCACCTCGTCGGCGGGTGTCGTCGTCCCGCTCGCTTCGAGAGCGACGATGACGCCGTCCTCGGACCGGACCCCACCGTGGAAGAAGCGGCCGTCCGCCCACACCTGGGCGTTGCGGATGACGAGCGAACTCACGCGGCGACCACGCGTCGATCGAACTCCGAGAGGGCGACGCCCGGCGTGCGGGCGAGGAAGCGCCCCCTGTGGGCGTCGTCAACGATCCGTTGCTCACGCGCGACGATCGTGCCCGCCGCCACGGTGGCCACCGGCATCCCCCACAGCTCCATCTCCTCGTAGATCGAGTAGTCGATCTCGCTGTTGAGGTCCGACGCCGCCGTGCCGAACCGGCGATCAGGGTCGAACAGCACAAGGTCTCCGTCCTTGCCGACGGCGATCGATCCCTTGCGATCTTCGAGTCCGAAGATCTTCGCTGGATTGAGGCTGCAGATCCGGGCGAGATCGGCCAGTGTCATGCGGCCCGTGCGCACGCCGAGCGTGTACATGACGGGCAGCAGAGTCTCGACGCCGGGCACGCCATTCGGGATGCGCCGGAAGTCGCTCGCGGCGTTCTCGTCCTTGAAGCGCCGCGGGTAGGGGCAGTGATCAGACCCCACAGTCGATACGCGACCGTCGATCACGCCCGCCCAGAGGGTGGCCTGGTCTTCCGTCGACTTGATCGGCGGAGACATGACATAGTGCGCTCCGTCCGCACGTGCGTAGACATCCGCCGTGAGGGCCAGGAACTGGGGACAGGTCTCGGCGATCACCGGCACGCGACGGCCGGTGTCTAGCAGCGCTGCGCGCAGCCCTTCGCCCGATGAGAGGTGCGGAATGTAGAAGGGGGACCCCGCGGCATCCGCCAATCGAACCGCCCGGGCGATCGCTTCCGCCTCGACCAACGGGGGTCGTGCGGCGCTGTGGCCAGCCGCCGTCACCACGCCATCGGCGATCAGCCGCTCCGAGAGATGGCCGATCACCTCGTCGTTCTCGCAGTGCGCCATCGAGAGCCCGCCGAGTTCGGCGACGCGGCACATGATGTCGTATAAGGTGCCGTCGTCGACGCCCAGCCCACCGCTGTGCTGAGAGGTCATGAACATCTTGAAGCTCGTGACGCCGGCATCCATCACACGAGCCATCGCCTCGAGCGTCTCGGGACGGCTGTCGCTCACGATCGCGTGGAGCGCGAAGTCGCAGGCGCTAGCCTCGCCCATCCGCTTCCACTCCTTCACGACGTCGTCGAGCGCGTCGCCGGGGAATTGGACGGCAAACTCGATGAACGTCGTCACACCCCCCGCGAGCGCTGCGCGCGACCCCGCGGCGAAGTCATCCGCCGCCCCCGGCCAGCCGACGTGCACGTGCGGATCGATCATCCCGGGCAGCACGATGAGCCCCGTCGCATCCTCGATCGTCATCCCCTCGAGCGGCTCGATGCGACCGATGGCGGCGATGACGCCATCCCTCACCAGGACATCGGCTTCGACGAGTTCGTCGCCCTGCAGCACGCGTCCGCCACGGACGAGCAGGTTGCCGGTCATCGCACACCGCCCGCCGTCGTGGCGTCGAGCTCGACTATTGATGCGTAGAGCTCGGGCCGCCGATCGCGGAAGAATCCGCGCGCTCTGCGCACGCGCTCGGCGGCGAACGGGTCGATCTCGATGACCTCGACTCCTGGCTCGGCACCCATCCGGACCACTTCGTCACCTGCGGGGTGCACGACGAGGCTCGCGCCCATGAAGACCTGCTGGGCTTCACGCCCCGTGCGATTCGTCGCGGCGACGAAGAGGCAGTTCTGGATCGCCATGGCGCCGAGTTCGGTGCGCCATGTGGCGACGGGGTCGGCGGAGCCGGGGATCCCTCGTGACGTCGACGGCACGAGGAGGAGATCTGCTCCCTGGAGAGCCAGGGCGCGCGCGGCCTCGGGGAAGTGTCGATCATGGCAGATGAGTACACCGATCTGCAGGCCCTTCCAGTCGACGAGACCGTACGGTTCGTGACCCTCCTCGAAGTAGTACTTCTCATCCACCTCGATGTTGGCTTCACCTGCCGGGACCTGCACGCGGGGGATGTGGACCTTGCGCCATCGACCGCGGATCTCGCCGTGCTCGTCGACGAAGACCGCGGTGTTGAAGTAACGCCCCGACCCGGCACGCTCGAACCACGGCACGAGCACCGCAGCGCGGCGCCGTCGTGCGAGCTCCTGGAAGACCGTCACCGTCGGACCGTCGATCGGTTCAGCGAGATCGAAGTAGGAGTCGTCGATCGGGAACGCCGGGAAGTACTGTGTGGCGACGAGTTCGTGCGGCAGCACGAGATCTGCACCCGCGTCGATGGCGCGCTCGACGAGAGCGAGCGCCGTCCGACGATTCTCGTCGCCGTCGCTCACGGCGGTGAACTGGGCCAGTCCGATGGTGATCGTGGTCATCTCTCCTCCTGGTGTGCGGTCTCGGGGGTCTCGGCAGCCAGTCGCGCGAGCGACTCCCTCAGCACGTCGGCTCCGCGCACGGCGTCCGCCCAATCGATGTGCTCATCGCGTGAATGGCTACGACCGGAGATGTTGCGGACGAAGAGCATGCCCAGGCGCGGGTGTCCCGCGAAGCTCCCCGTGTCGTGCCCGGCATGGCTCGGCACGCGGTCGGGCGCGATCCCCTGATCCGAGAGCACGTCCATCACGGTCTGGATGACCTGCTCGCTCATAGTGATCGGGGCGACGTCGCGGATCGTCACCGCTTCCACACGAACCCCGCGCTCCGCCGAGACACGGTCGAACTCCTCGCGCAAGGACGCCTGCGCGGCGTTCTGAGTGTCGGCATCCACAGAACGGATGTCGACACTGAACTCCGCCAGGCCTGGCACCACGCTGATCGAGCCGGGCTCGACCCTGATCGCACCGACGGTCACAACGAGATCGTCGCGGGGATCGGCCCGCGCGATGATCTCGGCGGCGAGCACGAGCTCCGCCGCCGCGGCCAGGGCATCCCGGCGGGCGCGCATGCGCGCGGCACCCGAGTGGTCGGCCTGGCCGTGCACGGTCACGCGCAACCGGCAGGAGCCCGTGATCGCCGATACCGCCGCGACGGAAACCCCCGCGTTCACGAGGAGCAGCCCTTGATCGATGTGGAGTTCGAGAACGGCATGGATGCGATCGAAAGGCACGTGCGCCTCGGTCACCCTGTCGGGCTCGAGACCGAGCGCCGCGAAGGCCGCGGCGAGCGTCACCCCGTCGGCATCGGCGAGTCGCGCAAGGTCTGCTGGGTCGACGCGTCCGGCGATCGCTCTACTGCCGAATCGGTAGGCGGACTGGGCGAACCGCGGCGACTCCTCGCTCGCGAAGGCGATGAGGCTGATCGAACGCGGCAGCGGATCGCGCTCGGCCAGCTGCAGGAGCGCCACCGCTCCCGCGTACACGCCCAGCGCGCCGTCCCACATTCCCCCTTCCGGCACGGAATCGAGGTGCGAGCCGGTGAGCACGGCGGGGAGATCGGGACGTGAACCTAGGAGGGTAATCCAGCGATTGCCGGCGGCGTCCGTGTGCACGACGAACCTCTTCGACGGATGGTCGCTGAACCTCCGTGACAGCAGATCGTGCGCTGCCCGCTCCTCAGAGCTGTATGCCAGGCGGCTCGTCGAGCCGTCATCGGCGCGGCCGATCGGCGAGATCTCATCGACGACTGTGCGCAGCAGCACATCCGTGCGCGCGGGGCTCGTCGTTGTGCGTGCGTTGTTCATTTCATTCCTGAGGAGGCGAGGCCCTGCACGATGTGGCGCTGGGCGAAGAGGAAGAGGACCACCAATGGGATCGTGGCGATCATGGCGCCCGCGAACGTCTCGCCCCAGTTGGGCAGCTGACCGGGGGCCGCGGACTGAGCGACCGCCACCTGGATGACCTCGTACTGACTCGAGCTGTTCACGATGAGCGGCCAGAGGAAGCTGTTCCAGCTAAAGAGGAAGACGACGAGCCCGCAGCCGACGATACTCGAGCGGACGTTCGGCAGGATGACGTGCCAGAAGACCCGCCACGGACCGGCGCCATCCAGATACGCCGCTTCGTCGAGTTCGGCGGGGATCTCCTCGAACGCCTGACGCAGCATGAATAGGGCGAAAGGGCTGGCGATCCACGGGAGGAAGACCGCCGGCAGGGAGTTGCGCAGGCCGAGATCGCCCATCCAGGAGTAGAGGGGAACGACGAGCGCCTCCATAGGCACGAGGAAGGTGAGGAGGATGAACGCGAACAGTACCCGGCTTCCGCGGAACTTGACCCGTGTGAGCCCAAAGGCCGCCAAGCAGCCGAGGGCGAGTGTCAGCGACACCTGGAGCACCGCGATGATCACCGAGTTCAGCAGCGCGGTGCCAACGTTCTTGTTCTCGATGACACTGATCCAGTTGTCGAAAGAGCCATTCGTGGGCCAGAAGGTCGCCCAGCTCAGAGGCGAGACATCCGAGAAGATGGCGTTCTGAGCTTTGAAGGACGACACGAAGATCCACAGGTACGGCAGCAGGAACGCCACCACGACGACGACGATCACGGAGACCGTCACGATCAGCCGGGCCGGACCAGGTCGGGTGCGTCGCACAGCGGGAGCGGCGGCGGTCATCAGTAGCTCCATCGGGTGCGCAGGGCGAGCGATTGGATGCCGCTGAGGACGAGCGCCACGAGCAGCAGCACGACCGCCAGCGCGGACGCGTAGCCGGGATCCTGAAGGCGGAATGCCGCGATGTAGATCGAATAGACCACCAGGCTCGTGCTTCCCTGGGGCCCCCCGCTCGTCATGAGGAAGGCGGGGGCGAACGCCTGAAGTGAGAACACGGTCATCGTGATCACGATGAAGAGGGTGCTGCGGCTCATCAGGGGCAAGATGATCGACACCGCGATGCGCACACGACCGGCGCCGTCCACACGCGCCGCCTCGACGATGTCATCGGGCACGGACTGCAGCCCGGTGAGGAAGAGCACAGCGACGAAGCCGATCTGCTGCCAGGCGGTCGCCACGATGATGCTGATGAGGGCCCACGGGATCGAGCTGAGGAATGCGACGCGAGGCAGCCCGAGGCTCTCCAACAGACCGTTCACGAGCCCGCCGTTCTGGGTGAGCATGAAGAGCCACATCGTGGAGGTCACGGCGACCGACGTCACGACCGGCAGGAAGACGATCGTGCGGACGAGAGTTCGACCGGCGAACCGTCCGTTCAGGAACAGTGCGAGCGCGAAGCCCGTGGGCAGAACGAGGAGGACGACGCCGGCCGCGAAGGCTAGTGTGACCCCGAAGGTGCCGAGGGCGTCGGCATCGGTGAGGATGCGCGCGTACTGGTCGAACCCGACGAACGTCTGGTCTTCGCGATTGATCAGCGTGTAGTCGAAGAGGCTGTTCCGCAGCAGCATCGCGATCGGGATGTACTGGAAGAGGATGAGGAACAGCAGGAAGGGGGCGACGAAGACCAGGCCGACCCGCGGCGAGTGCAGCCGACCGCCGCGACGCGGTCGGCTGAGGAAGGCGGGCCCGCGCCCGCCCGCGGGCCCGGCCGGGCGGCCAGACACACGGGGGGCGAGGGATGAGGGTGCAGTCATCGGATCAGCGGGCGAGCGCCTCGTCGACCTGAGACACGACCGCATCCAGCGTGGACTGCGCGTCTGCACCGAAGGCGATGTCCTGCAGACCCTGGCTCACGATCTGGTCGTACTCGACGAAGTGCGTCGACGGCGGGCGCGGAGCGCCCCATTCGACGATCTCCTCGTACAGCACCGAGAGCGGCTGCTCGCTCAGGTAGGAGAAGTCCGGGTCCGCTTCGGCCGTGGTGACCGATGGGAACGAGCGGTTGGAGGCCACCCATGCGAGACCCTCCTCGCCGATTCCGAGGTCGATGGCGAACTTCGCCGCTGCCTCGGGGTGTTCGGTCTTGGACGACACCGCGAGCACGACGTCACCGGTCTGCACGATCGGGGACGTGATGTACGGGACGGGCGAGATGCCCCACTCGAACGACGGCGCGTCGGCGGCGAGGTTTCCCGCCAGGTACGACGTCTGCAGGTCGAAGCACGCCTTGCCGTCGATGAACGCGTTCGGCTGACCCTCGGTCGAAGTCACCTTGGTGTCGCCCTGGTACATGGACTGGTAGAGCTCGGCGGCCGCAACGGCCTCGGAAGTGTTGAGGTACCCGTCGGCGGTGGTCCCGTCGGCCGAGATGCCCCAGTAGGTGTTGTATGCCGACGAGCCCTCGGCGGCCTCGGGGTCGCCCGCGCTGCGGATGATCGTGAGGTCTCGGTAGGTGTTGCCGGGCGTCCCGTTTCCGAAGGCGGACGGTGCGAGGCCCCAGATGTCGGCGTTCGCCGCGTCGCCCTGCTGGCAGGACTGCATCACCTCAAGCGCCTCGTCCCACGTCCATGCCTCGTCGAGGGCGGTTGGCACCTCGATGCCGGCGGCATCCGTGAGTGCCTTGTTGTAGTAGAGCCCGAGTGTCGTCTGGGCCATGCCGGTGGAGTAGACCGACCCGTCATAGGTGAGTTCGGCGATGGATGCACCGACAGCCGCATCCTCGTACCCGTCGGGCAGGTACTCGTCGAGCGGCAGGAGCAGGCCCGCGGCGGCGAAGGTCTGCGTGTTGGGCGCATCCACTTCGATGATGTCGGGGCCGCCGTCTTCGCTGGCGATCAGCTGCGTGCTCGTGGCGAGCTGGTCCCACGGCACCTCCTCGACCTCGACGGAGTAGCAGGGGTTGTTCGCTTCCCACTGCTCGATGTACTCGTTCGTGGGCGGGTTGTTCTCGGCGCGAAGCAGCGAGAGGGTGACGTTGCCGTCTGGGCATTCCGACGTGGCGCTGCCGCTGTCATCGTCCGATGAGCACGCGGCGAGCATCGCGGCGAGAGCGATGACGCTCATCGCAGCGGCGACTGCTCTGGTCTTCACTGTGTCTCCTTGATTTGGGGTGTGGATTGCTGCTGTTGTGAGGGTGGAGCCGGGTGTTGCGGTGACGCTCAGTGCTCCGCCGCGAAGGCCGCCAGAAGCATCTGGACGAATTTCTCGGGATCGGAGCCGACCGCGACACGGGCGTTGGGCGCCTGCTTTCCGCGGAAGTGTGTGTCGATGACGGTGCGACCGAGCGTGTGCCGGCCAACGGTCTCGATGGCCACGTGATAATCGCGCAGCTCGATGACGCTGGGGTCCAGCAGGTACGCGACGCAGAGGGCGTCATGCACCGGTGCCGACTGGGGGATCTCCATCGGCTGGCCCATGTCGTACGCATCGATGCGGCGCTCGATGAAGCGGGCGGATGCTTCGCCGGCCGGTGTGCCCAGTTCGCGCAGCTGCCGTGCGTGGTCGAGCGACACGAGCGCCTCGTGGGTGGCCTCGAGCGGGACGAGGGTGATGCGCTCGAACCCCGCCTGGAAGACGACGTCAGCAGCCTCGGGGTCGACCCAGATGTTGAACTCGGCCGAGGACGTGGTGTTCGAGATCTCGTGCCCGCCGCCCATGATGACGAGTTCAGGCACACGGTCGACGAAGCCCGGGTCGAGCTTGACGGCAAGCGCGAGGTTAGTGAGCGGGCCGACGGGCACCAAGGTGATGGGCTCGGTCGCCGAGCGGTAGGTCTCGATGAGGTACTCGACCGCATGCCGATCCTGCTTCTTCGACGTGGGATGCGGGATCGGGAGCTCGAGTCCATGACTGTCGGCTTCCGACATCCGGTCCTTGCGCGGGATCGGCAGGTCCTTCCGGACGATGGCTTCCTTGGCTCCTTCGAACACCGGGATGTCCGATCGCCCAATGTAGTCGAGGACGCGAAGGGTGTTGTTCGTGCAGTATTCCACCTCGATGTTGCCGTTCACGGTCGTGCAGGCGAGAAGCTCGAGACCGGGGTGCAACGCGGCCATCATGATGGCCACCGCGTCGTCGGTCCCGGTATCCACATCGAGGATGAGTTTGCGGGGTGTCATGCCGTGCGCCTCCCGGGCGATCGACGGGAACATCTGGTTCGCAAGGACGTCGATAGGTCGACTATGCCCGTCGTTGGTTTCGTAATCAATTGGGCATTGTTACAAGTTGGTTTCGAAATCATCGACCTTCCGGCGGTCGCTCGCGCAGCGCTACGCTCGGATTCTTCGGTAAAGGAGGCCACGCCGCCTCCACATGGCAGACAGGAGAAGCGGTGCGGGTATTCGTCGTCGGGAGCATCAACATCGACTCGCTGTATCGCGTGCACGTCCTTCCTGGACCCGGCGAGACGGCCATCGCCCGTGCGGCCGACGAGAACCCCGGGGGCAAGGGAGCGAACCAGGCTGTCGCGGCTGCGTCGGGCGGGGCATCAGTCGTCCTCGTCGGTGCCGCAGGATACGACTCCGACGGCACGCTCGCCTATCTGCGCGGCCGAGGCGTCGATGTGGGATCCGTGAGCGTGAGACCGGACGCGCCCACGGGTCGCGCGCTCGTCTTCGTCGACGACGCGTCCGAGAACTCCATCGTCGTGATCCCCGGCGCGAACTGCACGATGACCGACGCCGACGTCGAACACGGCCTGCGCACGCTTTCGTCCGACGACGTCGTTGTGCTGCAGAGCGAGATCAGCGAAGACGCGACGCTCGCCGCCTCTGCTGTGGGCCGTCGAGTCGGTGCCCGGGTGATCTGGAACGCGGCGCCCGTCCCGGCCGATGCCGCAGCGATACCCCCGGTCGATCTCCTCGTCGTGAACGAACACGAGCTCCGCGCAATCGCCGTGCTCATCGATGGAACGGGCGACAGCCCGCGCGACGACGCGACGTCGCTTGCGCAGTGGGTCGCGACCGAGATGCACTGCGACCTCGTCTGCACGCAAGGCGCCGAGCCGTCCATCTGGGTGACATCGGCCGAGCGCGGCTTCGTGAGCCCGCTACCGACGGAGGTCGTCGACACGACGGCAGCCGGCGACACCGTGGTCGGCTACCTCGCGGCCCTCGTCGACAGGCCTCTCGCGCACGCGCTGCGGGTCGCGACGGCAGCGGCGGCGATCACTGTGAGCCGCGCGGGGGCGTCATCCACCATCCCGCTTCTTGCAGACGTGGAGGCCTTCGCTGGCCGCGCGTCCGGTGAATCTGCCAACCCTCGCCAGTGAAAGACGATCGCCCCCGATGTGATCGTCGTAGCCGCACGTCGAGCATGCTGGGCGGCGGTAGCAAGAGCTTCTTGCAGACCGAGCCGCGCCCGGCTTGTGCCCGGCATCCGTGCTGCACGAAGACGCGAGCTCGCACGATTGTGCTTAGTCGCCGACCGGCCCATACTCGTAGTTGCGTACCGAACGTCGACTCGCGGCAGACGGCGACGACGTGAGAAAGAAATGTGAAAACTTGAGCAACTCTGAGCGCCCCTAAACTCCCTCTAGAGTGCTTTCGAACCCCGCAATTCCGCAGTGAACCACCCTGAACGACCTCGAACCACATCCCGTTCGGCGGAGCCCAACTCCCTCCGTCTCCGCCGAAAAATCACTGGTCAGCACGATTTCTCTCGGCCACGCCGCCGTCGCTTGACCGCTCCAGGTCTTGAGCCTTCGGGCACGGCCTCAGCCCGCGAACCAGCCGTCAGATCGGATGTCGGATCCCCATCGCGGCGCGTACTGGTCGGCGTAGACGCGGCCGACGAGTTGCCCGCGGCTCGTGACGCCGGCCTTCTCGAACACCGACTTCAGGTGATCTTGAACCGTGTACGGCGACAGGTGCATCGCTGCCGCGATCTGCTTTGTATCGGCCCCACGCAGCACCATCCCGGTCACGTCCTTCTCTCGCGCCGTCAGCCCGAAAGCCGCGGCCACGAGTGTGACGACTTCCTGCGGGCGCGCCTGTTCGATCGTCACGACGACATCACCCGCACGGTCGTTCGAGCCGCTCAGCGGCGACGCGCCGATCGTCAGCCATACGCCGTCGACAGTGCGCAGTCGAACGTGTGGCGCAGTGTTTTGCTCGCCGCACGCGAACCGGCGGGCGCTGGCGACGAGCGACTGCACGACGGCGAGCGGATCTCCGCCCTCGGGGATCCGCGTCATCCGCGCCAGCTCCGCCGACGCCGCCGGCGTGATTTGGGTGATCCGATCGTGGGCATCGACGATGATCACCGCCGGACCGCGGGTATCGGACGGCTCCACCCGATCGCCCGTGGCGAGAAGGCCGACTCTGATTCCACGTGTCACCAGCGGTGCGATCACGCCGAGGAACTCGACCTCGTCGGGCGAGAACGGTGCCTCATCCGATCCACGAAACAAGCACATCGACCCCCAGGCACCCGCGCGGTCGCGGAACACCACGCGAGCCTCGTCGCGGTAGTCGAACGCTGGGATCAAGAATTCGGCCAGACGCACCGAACCATCGATGTTCCCTTTGAGCGATGACAGCACCCCGACGGCGGTGACGTCTTCTGCGATCATCGTGAGCATCGCAGTCGGATCGTTCTCGCCGTATTCGATGCGCGCCCAGGTCAGGTCACCTTCGTTGCGTCCATCGAGATCACCCATCTTGCGCGTGCTCGACACGATGCCTGTCGCGGGGTCCAGCGTCGAGAAGCATCCGGCGACCGCGGGCACCACCCGGCTCATCGCCTCGGCGGCTTCGTCCATGAAGCGGTGCAACGGCAACCCGGCCCGTGACATCACATCGATGTCGCTGCGCACACGCCCCGCCTGCAGCGCCGTCGTCATGGTCCTATGATCTCGCCTCCCCCAGTCGGCGTCGAGCCCCGTGCCTGCTCCGAGTCGAGTCTGCTCCCAGCCACGCCGCCCACGGAATCCCAGGTATCTGGGGGACGCCGTATTCCTCCTTATCTGGGATGGCGTTGCCTGCGCGCCAGGCGCAGGCTGGGATCCGTCACCCTCACGAAATGGATAGGACGATGACTGCTCAGGATGTCTCTGATCGCGTAGTCGACGGCGCGGCTGATCTGTTGCGCGAAGCCCTCGGCGATCGCGTCGCACTCCCGGGCGACGCCGACTTCGACCGGCTGCGCATGCCGTGGAACGTCGCGATCGATCAACGGCCCTTCGCTGTCGCTTATCCACAGAGCGCCGAGGACGTCGTCGACATCGTGCGGGCTGCCGTGAAATGCGGATTACGCGTCGCCCCGCAGTCGACGGGACACGGTGCCGCGGCTCTTGCCGACACCGACATCGCGAATGCCGTGCTCGTGAACCTCTCGGCGATGCGTGGCGTCTCGGTCGACCCCGACGTGCGAACGGCACGCGTCCTCGGCGGGACTCAGTGGAACGACGTGATCGATGCAATCGCCCCGTATGGACTGGCCGCCATGCACGGCTCGTCGGGTGATGTCTCAGTCGCCGGCTACATCCTCGCCGGCGGGCTCTCGTTCTACGGGCGCACCCACGGGCTGGCGATTACGACCGTCCGAGCCGTCCAGCTCGTCACCGCAGACGGGTCGCTCGTCCGGGCCAGCGCAGAGGAGCACCCTGACATGTTCTGGGCGGTTCGCGGTGGAGGCGGCGCCTTCGGTGTGGTCGTCTCGCTCGAGATCGATCTGCTCCCGTACGGTGACGTCTTCGCCGGGATGCTGCTGTGGGATGCCGTGCATGCACCTGCCGTCTCGCGTGCGTGGGCCGCATGGACGCAAGATGCTCCTGAGAGCGCCACGACGTCGTTGCGTGTGATGAACTTCCCGCCGATGCCAGACCTGCCACCGTTCCTTTCGGGGCGGTCCGTCGTTGTCATCGACGGCGCGATACTCGAATCCGACGATGTCGCCGCCGAGCTTCTCGTGCCGCTGCGAGCGTTGGAGCCCGAGATGGACACGTTCGCGCGGATGCCGTCGGCCGCCCTCGTTGCGGTGCACATGGATCCACCCGACCCGACGCCGGTGGCGACCATCGGCGGCATGGTCGCCGAGCTTCCGGCTGAGGCAGTCGACGCGTTCGTCGCCGCGGGGTCAGCGCCGGGCGTCTTCATCGCCGAGCTTCGCCATTGCGGCGGGGCGATCGCCCGCGGGGCGGCGGGCGGCGGGGCGATCAGCGCTCTGGGGGGTGAGTACTGCGTTGTCGGGATCGGTGTCGTCCCCGCCCTCGAGATGGCGGCGCCTGTGGCGCGTGCGGTGCGCGGCGTCGTCGACGCGTTGCGGCCGTGGCACGCGGACTCGCTCGCACTCACATTCGTCGACGGGGGAGTCGACCGCGCGCCGGCGTGGGGGCGCTCGCGTGGTCGACTCATCGATCTGAAGTATCGGTTCGATTCCGACGACGTGTTCGCCTCCGGCCACCCGGTCGAGACTCTGGGGTGACCGGCTTCGGTTGCATCGTGCAGGAGGGCCGACCGCGCCCCGTGAGGGCCATGACGCATCCTCACCTCCGCGAACCGGGGGAGTGCCGCCCGGCGCCTGCCCCGGCATACTGGGGCGCGTCGGCCCGCGGACAGCTCGCCTGTCGGGCCGCGAGAGGAGACGCGAATGAGACTCGCCGTATGCGGTTCCGGCAAGATCGTGACGGAGTTCCTGCCCTACCTCGCACACGTTCCGGGAGTGGGCCTCGGCGCCATCGTCGGGCGTGCCGCGTCGGAGGACAAGCTTTCTCGACTCGCGGCGGAGCACGGCATCCCGCAGGTTCACCTGAGCATGGACGATTGCCTCGCCGACAACAGCATCGACACCGTCTGGGTCGCCGTGCCGAACTCGCTGCACTTCGAGTACGCCCGTGCGGCGCTCGCGGCTGGCAAGCACGTGATCTGCGAGAAGCCGTTCGTGCTGCGACAGGACCACCTCGCTGAACTGCGCGCGATGGCGGTCGAACGCGGCCTCATCCTCGTTGAGGCGATCTCGATGCAGTATCTGGCGAACTATGAGTGGATCCGCCAGAACATCGGACGGGTCGGGGACGTACGGATGATCCAGTGCGATTACTCGCAGTACTCCTCGTGCTACGACGCGTTCCGGGAGGGGACGATCCTGCCGGCGTTCGATCCGGTGCAGGGTGGCGGCGCGCTCATGGACATCGGCATCTACACGATCCACTTCGTGGTGGGGCTGATGGGCATGCCGCGGGCGGCGACCTATACAGCGAACATCGAGCGCAACGTCGACACCTCCGGCGTCCTCGTTCTCGAGTACGACGAGTGCACGGCAGTCTGCGTGTGTGCCAAGGACTCCGATGGTCCCATCCGCTCCAAGATTCAGGGCACCGATGGGTGGATCGTCGCAGAAGGCGCACCGAACGCGATTCCGCGCGTCGAAACCGGAACGCGGGGGGCCGATGTCGAGGAAGTCATCAACTTGTCGACCGAACCGCATCGCATGGTGGAGGAGTTCCGTGCGTTCGAGCGGATGATCCGCGAGCACGACACCTCGGAGAGGGATCGACGACTCGATCACAGCGAAGCGGTGCTGGCCGTGGCCACGGCCGCACTCGCCTCAGCTGGCATGTCGGATGACCGCTGACCGACATCGCTCGGCGACGTTGCGTGAGTCATCCGGATGCGATGACAGGCCACATGCTCACCGCACGGTGACCGGCGACCGCTGCCAGCCCGATGAGCGGACGGCGGCCAGTACGGTCCTCCCGGCCTGGGATGACGTGCCGCACGATTGCTGGCCGAGGCCGCGTGCGTCGCTACGCGTCAGAGTCCGGGATGATCGAGAAGTTGTCGCGGAACAGGCCGTCGGGGTCGACTCTTCCTTTGATCTCGCGCAGTCGCGCCAACGTGTTCGGGGGGAAGGCGTCGTGGATCCGGTCCGGATCGAGCGAGGTGTCGAAGCTCAGGTACGTGCCGTTCAGATAGGGCTTGAGCTTCGCCCACTCGTTGGCGAGCCGTTCTCCATGTGCTCCGCCGGCGCTGATGGCGAAGTTCGCTGAGCGATGTGCATACGCGGTCGCGTCGGCGGGAACGTCCGATACGGCACCGCCCACGCATCGGATCTGCACGAACGGGCTCGCGCCACTGTCGACGAATCGGGCGAGCGCTTCAGCGACGTCGGGAGTGATGTGATCGATCAGGCCCGAGGCGGATGCCGGTTCGCCCTGTCCGGAGTGCGGCGCAGGATCTGCGTTGGCCATGACCGCGCTGTACGGCACGAGCTGCACGGACTGGCTGGTGAGCGGCGAGATCTCAGCGAGAGGCTGCAGCTGACTGACGATGTCATCGGGCTCGTCAGAGTCCACGACCCCCATCACGTGCACACCGCGCGGAGCTGTGGGCGTACCGCGCGTGATGACGAGCTCTGTGGTGAGATCCCGTGCGGACTCCTCCATGGTGGTGCCCCAGCGCTGCAGGAAGTCCTCGAGGTCGCTGGGCTGGAAGCCGAGCTGAGCGAAACCGACGTCGCCGACTTCTTCCACCGCGAAATCGAAACTGACGACGATGCCCATGTTCGCGCCCGCGCCTCGGATCGCCCAGAAGAGGTCACTGTTCTCGCTCGTGCTCGTGTGCACCAACGATCCGTCTGCCAGCACGATGTCGGCAGCGATGACATGGTCGATGGTCAGTCCTTGCTTGCGTGCCAGCCACCCGATCCCGCCCGCAGTCGCCAAGCCGCCGACACCGACGCCGCCGTAGTCGCCCGAGCTGAGAGCCCAGCCTTCTTCTGCCAGGGCCACCGCAACGTCGAGCCATCGGGCGCCCGGACCGATGCGCACCATCCGCTGTTCCCGGTCGATGACCTCGATCTCATTGAGATGACGCAGGTCGATGACCAATCCGCCGTCGTTGGTGCTGCGACCGCTGATGCCGTGACCGCCGCTGCGGATCGCCAGCGGCAGGTGGGTGTGGCGCCTCGCGAATGCGACGCTCTCGATGACTTCGTCAACGGTCTTGGGCTGGAGGATGAGGCCCGGTGCGCCGCCGCGCATGTATGTCGACTTCACTCTGGCGTAGTTGAAGTCGCCCGGTTCGATGGACTGCACGCTGCTGGGCACCGACGTGTAGTCGATACCCCCACGCCGTTGGGCGAGCGCGGTCGCCTTCCTCGGTTCGCCGACGTCGATCCCCATCCGTGCACGTTCTGTCTCGAGCATCTCGCGCACGGCGGGCATGACCTCTTCGGCGAAGATGCGAAGCGCGGTGGGATTGTCCGTGGCGAGGATGAACGTGCTCGCGCCATCTTCGATGGCGAGGGCAGCGAGACTCTCCGCCCAACCGTCGAGACCGGTCTGCGGCACCGTGATGTTGAGCAGCCGACGGATCTCGCGAGGGTCGCGACCTGCCGCGGCCGCCGCCTTGTCGATGGTGGCATTGCCGGTGGCGAAGTCGCCCGGTTTCATGTAGCCGTATGAGGGCAGCCAGCCGTCTGCTTTGCGGCCGATCAGGCGCAGACCGCGCGGCTTGAGCGCGCCGATCCAGATCGGGATGTCGTGCGCGGGCAGGGGTCCGCGCTTTGCTCCGGCAACGCTGTGCACGGTGCCGTCGAGGCGGAGGGGGGTGCGGTTTCCGGCGTCCCAGATTCCACGCATCACATCGATGGCTTCTTCGAGGGCGGTGACGGACTCCCCGGGTGTGAGGCGCGGAACGCCCATCGAGACCACCGCATCCCAGAACGCCCCAGCTCCCAGTGCCATATCGATGCGTCCGCCTGAGAGCAGATCGAGACTGCTCGCGGCCCTCGCCGCCACAGCGGGGTTGCGCAGTGGCACATTCATGACGTTCGGTGCGATGTGGATGCTGTCGGTGCGCGCCGCGACATACGACATGAGCGTCCAGGTGTCGTGAAAAGACGCTTGGTAGGGGTGGTCTTGGAACGTCACGAGGTCGTACCCCAGAGACTCCACCAGCTGGGCGGTCTCCACGGGTGCGTGCGGGGTGACATTCGTCGGCGTCACGAATGCGCCGAACTTGAGCGGGTGTCCGTAGTCCACGAGGGCTCCAATCTCTGCGTAGGCGGGCCGAACGCGCACTGCGCTGGGGTGACGAGAATCGCCGCTCCCGCGCAGTGCACCGTCGGATCAGAACATGCCGTGGCCGTTGACCGGGCTCACTTCTGCGGCCACCGGCTGCAGGACGTCCCAGTGCTCGAGCGCAATGCCGTCAGCATCCATTTTCCAGATGTCCACACCCGCCACACCCAGGTCGGCGGGGTCATCGGTGTAGAGGTTCACGAAGTTCACGTGCGCCCACACCCAATCGCCGGAGGCGATGATGCGGTGGATGACCACGCGCGCGTGCTTGCGTTGTGCCGTCAACGCGGCGAATGCCGCGCCGAGGCCGGCGGCGCCGTCTGGCAACTGTGGGTTGTGCTGAATGTAGCCTTCGGCCACAAGCTTGTTCGCGGCTTCAACCGGGTTCTTCTCGTTGATCGCTTCGTTGTAGAAAGCGATGAGGTTGTTCTTGTTGCGTACGGCGCGGTCATCGGTGGGGTCGAAGATTTCGATCATCAGTCTCTCTTTTCGCTTGCTGGTGGTGGATCAGATCAGGCTCACGCGCATCGCGTCGAGCTGCTCGGGGGTGGAGTTGCGAATCGCGTGCGCGATTCGCGCGGCGTCGTCGCCGATGGTGGCGATGCTTGCGGCCGGCTGCTGCTCGGCGATCTCGATGACCTGCGCCGCGGCAACCTCGGAAGGCATGCCCGCTGCCTGACCGCTGGTGAATTCGGCGGCGAACTTCGCGAATTGGTCGCCATAGAGAGCACGCTGTTCAGGCGTGAATGCCTCGCTCAGCTTCGAGACCAAGGCGGCCGACTTCGCGGGGCCGCCGGTGAGCATACTGCCCGGCTGGACGATCGTGACGTCGATGCCGAAGCTGTGCAGCTCCGCGCGGTAGGCGGTCATCAGTGCCTCGGCTGCAACCTTCGACGCGGCAGACGGAGCGTTGAACGGCATCGGGAACACGGCCGAGATCGAGCTGATCTGCACGATGCGACCGCGGCTCTCGCGCAACTGTGGCAGGAACGCGTTGATCACGGTGAGCGGCGCGAACGTATTCACCTCGAACTCGCGACGGATCTCATCGAGCGGCAGCACTTCGAGGGGACCCGGAGTAAGGATGCCGGCGTTGCTGATGAGCAGGTCGACGCGGCCGGCCGACTTCTCTGCGACGCCGGCCGCCCACGCCCGCACGGCGCCCGCATCGCTGATATCGACGCGCTCGAGATGCACGCCCGGGGCCGCCGGGATCGCTGCGTCAGACAGCTCCGTTCCATAGACGGTGTGTCCCTTGGCGGCGAGACCCGCAGCGATGTCTCTGCCCAGACCGGATGCCGCGCCCGTGACGACGGCAGTCTTGCTCCTGCTCACGTTCATCTTCTTTCATGCCTATCTCGAGCTCTCGCTCGACGCAATCTACTTGACTGCTCAACTATAACAGGTGCTTGACGAGTCAACTACAATCGGAGCTATGAAAGATCGCAGAACGACGATGACCCACGACGAAAAGGCGCTGATGCAGGCGCTTGCGCGCGTCATCAACGTCTTGCCGCGCGCGCTCGATGCTGACCTGCGACGCGATCAAGATCTGCCGCTGACCGAGTACTTCGCGCTCGCGTATCTCGCTGAGAGCGAAGGACACCGGGCGCGCATGAATGAACTCGCCGCGCGACTGTGGATGACGATCAGCGGTGCGACCCGCACCGTGATGCGCCTCGAATCGCTGGGTTTCGTCGCCCGTGAACGGTCGGTGTCCGACGGGCGAGGGGCGGACGTCGTGCTTACCGAGAAGGGGTTGGAACGACTCCGTCACGCGTGGCCCAGTCATCTGCGGAGCGCGCGTCGCCGGGTACTTGATCACCTCGATGAAGACGAACTGAGGATTCTCACTCGCGCGCTCATGAGTATCGGCACCGATGTTGACGACGTGAACGTGTCCTGACCGTGCAGGCTCGGCATCCGCCCGTCTACCACCATCGCTCGTGGCGGGTGCTCGCCGTTGCGGGGAGTAGAGCCCCCGACGGCTCAGCCCTCACCGCACGGTGACCAACGACCGCTGCCAGCCCGACGATCCGTCGGGGGCGATGGGCGCGCGCTCCTCGGTCTGCAGCTCGCCGTCCTTGTTCACCGCCCGCACGGCCACGTAGTGAGTCCCCGGGGTCGCGTCCCAGTCGACGAACCACTGCACCCACGTGTCGTCGTTGAGCGGAGTGGACAGGGTCGCCGGCATCCATTCGCCGTCGTCGATGCGCACTTCGACGCGTTCGATTCCCAGGGTCTGGGCCCACGCGACACCGGCGATCGGGGTGCGCCCCGCCTCGATAGGGGTTCCCGACGTGGGGGTGTCGACGCGTGACGAGAACTTGATCGGCGCTCGGGCGCTGTATCCGCGCGGGGTCCAATACGCCTCGTCCTGTGCGAAGGTCGTGACCGTCAACTGCGTCAGCCATTTCGTCGCCGACACGTACCCGTACAGCCCGGGAACGACCATCCGCACGGGGAATCCGTGTTCGAGCGGCAGAGGCTCGCCGTTCATCCCCACAGCGAGAATCGCGTCGAGACCGTCATCGGTGAGCGATTCGAGCGGCGTGCTCGCGGTGTACCCGTCGGTGCTGCGCGACAGCACCATGTCGGCATCAGCCTGCGGTCTCGCCAGCCGCAGAATGTCGCGGACGGGAACCCCGAGCCACATGGCGTTGCCGACGAGGTCGCCGCCGACTTCGTTCGACACGCACGTGAGCGTGATGGCGTACTCGTCCAGTCCCATCGCGAGGAGGTCATCGAAGGTCAGCTCCACACGCTCATCCACCATGCCGTCGATCACGAGACGCCACGAGTTCGGGTCGATCGTCGGCACGGTGAGTGCCGTGTCGACGCGGTAGAACTCATCGTTCGGGGTGAACAACGAACTCACCCCGGGAATGTCGAGCTCGGCCCCCGTCGGAACGGTGACCGTCGAACGGGCGGCCGGCAGGGTGAGCGCCCGCCGCACCGCTTCGACCGACGAGGTCGCGATGCTCACCGCGCGGGCTGTGATGCCGACGATCACCGCGGAGGCCCCGGCGACCCCGACGAGCGTGAAGAATCCGCGACGGTCGACACCCTTCTGCTCCCCGTCGTCGTCCACTCGCCACGCGCGCAGTCGCCGGGTGAGCAGCACGAGAACGACGGATGCCGCAACCGCCCCCACGACGGGCGGCAGGAACGACAGCGGGGTCACCGCCGCGCGGGTGACGATCGCCGCGATCGACAGCGCCCCGGCGATGCCGACGATGACCACTCCGAGGGGCGGGCGGAGGAACTGCAGCATCCCCCCGATCGCCGAGGCGATGACCACGGCGAGGCCGAGACCGGCGAGGAGGGCGATCTTGTCGTACTCGCCGAACGTCTCGATGGCGAATTCCTTGAACGGCTGCGGCACGACGTCGATGACGAACGAGCCGACTGCGAGGATCGGGCTGGCGTCCCGCGCGACGAGCAGAGCGATCAGTTCGGATGTCGCGAGGAACACCGCTCCGCTGACCACGCCGGCGAGCGCGGCCAACGAGAGGTTCTTCGCATGGTCGCTGCGACGTGTCACGGGGCACTCCTGATCGTGGGGTCGGGTTCACGTGCTGTTCGGAGCCGGGCGTGAATCGGATCGGCGGGATTCGGATCGGGCCCGCGCATCCGCTCACGCATCGCGAGTTGTGAGAATGTGCAGCATCCGTCGGAGTGCATCGCGTATCCTGCTGACCACAGGGGGAGTACTCCGACACGGCCTGCTCGTCATTACGGATGCATCGCATCCCGGGCGGTCGGTCCTCGATCTCGAGGATGGGGAAGACCTTGACGCCGCTCGTCGCGCCACGTCAGGAGTCCCGTGAACATCACCCCGCTCGTCTGGATCATCACCATCGCGGTGACGATCCTCTTCTTCGTCTACGAGTTCTTCGCGCACGTGCGAAAGCCGCACGAACCGACGGTCGGTGAGTCCGCCCGGTGGTCGGCGTTCTACATCGGACTCGCGCTCCTGTTCGGTGTAGGCATCGGCGTCGTCTCGGGCTGGACCTACGGCGGGGAGTACTTCGCCGGATATCTCACGGAGAAGGCCCTGTCGATCGACAACCTGTTCGTCTTCCTCATCGTGATGACGAGCTTTGCCGTGCCGAAGATCTACCAGCAGAAGGTTCTGATGATCGGCATCGTGATCGCGCTGATCCTCCGCGGTGTGTTCATCGCCGTCGGGGCCGCGTTGATCGCCAACTTCTCGTGGATCTTCTACGTCTTTGGGGCGCTTCTGCTCTTTTTGGCGTACCGGCAGGCGTTCGGTGGAGAAGGCTCCGATTTCGCCACGGGCAGGTTCATGCGTCTCGTGCGCCGGGTGCTGCCGTTCACCGAGCAGTATCACCGCGACCGCTTCACGATCGTCGAGAGCGGTCGGCGCTACTTCACCCCGATGCTGCTCGTCGTGATCGCGATCGGATTCGTCGACCTGATCTTCGCCGTCGATTCGATCCCCGCCATCTATGGACTCACCGAAGAGGCATACATCGTCTTCACCGCGAACGCGTTCGCCCTGATGGGGTTGCGTCAGCTTTACTTCCTCGTCGGTGGACTGCTCGAACGCCTGGTCTACCTCGCCCAAGGGCTCGCCGTCATCCTCGCGTTCATCGGTGTGAAGCTCGTGCTCCACGCGATGCACGTCAACGAACTGCCCTTCATCAACGGGGGCGAACCGATGCTCTGGGCGCCCGAGATCCCCATCTGGTTCTCGCTGCTCTTCATCGCCGCCACGATCGCCGTCGCGACGGTGGCAAGCCTCATCAAGACCCGAGGCGGTGGCGCGAGCCCGTCAGGATCGGAGACTTCAGCCGTCGAAGAGAGGGCGGACGAATATCCCTGAGCTCCTGAGGCCGCAAGTCGCGTAACAAACAGCCCCGAGCCGCATCTCTTCCATGGGCGGTCATGGGGGCGCCCGGAGAAGAGGCATCACGGTGAGCGGATCTTACGAACTCGCGGAGTGGTTCGCGTCGACGACCCACCTGGTTGCGTGGGTCGCGGCGGGCGTGGCGGTCATGGCCGGAATCGTGGCGATCGGCCAGTGTGCGCTCGGAATGGCACGTGCCTCGTTTGCGATGCTCGTCGTATGGGTCATCGCCGTGTTCGCGACGGTGGTCGGCTTCGCCGCGGGAGTGTGGGCGCCGTTGCTCGTAGCGGTGATCGCCGGTGGTGTGGCCTTCGCGATCGGTGCTGCGTTGCATGAGGGGTTGTTCGGCCGTATCCGTGCCGGCGTGCGCTCGCGCGAACGGGTCGCCGCGAGCTAGACCCGGGCGAGGCTTCTGCGCGGCGCGCGTGCTGACTATCGGCGGTGGTCGATCTCATGGAGGTCGTCGAGGAACCCCGGCTTGTGGGTGTGGAGCGCGCCGAGTCCGTAGGCCGACTCGAGGTTTCTTCTCGTGAGTACCTGCTTGGGCGAGCCGGAGGCGATCACGCGGCCGTTCATGAGGAGCACATGATCGGCCGACAGCGCCTCGTCGAGATCATGGGTCGTAAGGATGACCGCACTCCCGCGGTCACGGTCGGAATGAAGAATGCGGTCGATCGTGCGCGCGGATGTGAAGTCGAGCCCGGTCAGCGGCTCGTCCAGCAACAGCACGTCATGATCTTGGGCGAGACCTTGGGCAACATAGGTGCGCTGACGTTGCCCCCCTGACAGCTCACTCAGGTGACGTTCGGCAAGGTCCGAGATTTCGAGCGCCGCCATGGCGGCTTCGACTCGTTCACGGTCGATCGCACGGCGTGGGCGCCACATGCCAAGGCTGGCATACCGGCCCATGGCCACGGTCTCGCGGACGGTGAGGGGCACGCCTCGTGGCACGTCGACGGTTTGGAAGACGTAGGCGAGACGCTTCTGCGCGGCGGTCGGGGGACCGCCGAGCACAGTGAGGCGGCCGGACTCCGGGGTGAGCGCGCCGGTGATCGCGTGCATCAGCGTCGACTTGCCGGAGCCGTTCGGGCCGATGATGGCGGTGATCGCGGCATCCGGAATGACGAAATCGGATGCCGCGACGGCGACCCGCGCTCCGTAACTCAGGGTGAGGCCCCGGGCCTCGGCGACTGCGCTCACCGACACGACTCCGCGGCCGCACGCCCGGGCGCGGCCGCGCGGCGCCGGCGGCGGGCCGGCGCGACGACGGCGAGGGTGACGAAGAAGACGATGATCGGCACGAGCGCCATCGTCGCCGACCCGGCGGTGTCGAGGTAGTAGCTCAAAACCAGTCCCGCCCAAACCGAGAGGAGTGCAATGCCGGAGGCGATCGCCATCATGATCGGTATCGTGCGCGAGATGAGCGCGGCGGTCGCCGGGGGTCCCACCAGCAGTCCGAACACGAGCAACGTGCCCACCGCTTGGTAGCTGCCGATCACTGCGGCACCGATCAGAGCGAGCATCAATGCGTGCGTTCGCCGCGGGTTCATTCCCAGCACCTCTGCCTTCCCCTCGTTGAACGCGAGGGCGAGCAGCGGACGATAGAGGGCGATGGCTGCGGCGATGACCACGAGGGCGAGGAGGAGTTGGAACAGAATCTCCGCTTCGGTGACTCCGAGTGCATCGCCGAACAGGATGGTCGTCAGGCTTCCGGAATACGAGTCGGTGCGTGAGATGAGGACGACGCCCAGACCCAGCATCCCGACGAAGAGAAGGCCGATTCCGGTGTCTTCTTTCAGTGCGGTTTGTCTGCTGACCACTTCGATGCCGGCGACCATCACCGCCGCGGCGATCACTGCGCCGATCAGCGGCGAGAAGTCGAGCAAAACCGCGAGGGCGATTCCGGGAACGATGCCGTGGACGAACGCGTCGCCGAAGAAGCTCATTCCGCGTAGCACCAGCCACGTCCCGACGGCGGCGCACATCACACCCGCGATCGCTCCGCCGAGAAGCGCGCGCTGTTGGAAACCGAGCGTGAAGGGCTCGATCAGCCAGTCCATCGGATGCCGCTAGCCGAGTGCGTCGGCAATTCGTTGCGCGTTCGTCGTCACCATGCCCGTGTACGTATCCGCGCCTGACCCCGCCTCACCGAGAGATCCGACGAACAGTTCGACGACCTCGACATCCGTGCCGGCCTCCTCGGCGACAGCGTCGACCAGATCGGTGGGGTTGGCGTTGTTCGAGAAGATCGCGGGGACGCCGGTCGTGTTGACCGTCTCGACCAGCGCGGTGAGTTCCGCGCTCGAGGGCTCGGCAAGCGTGGAGCCACTCGGAATGACCGTTCCGACCACCTCGAAGTCGTACGCGTCGGCGAAGTAGCCGAACGCATCGTGATCGGTGATCAACACACGACGTTCCGCAGGCACGGCCGAGAGGATTTCGCGGACCTGCGCGTCTGTCTCGAGGAGAGTGTCGTGCACCTCGGTGCCGCAGGCGACATACGCATCGTCGCCCGTGACCTCGCCGAGCTCGGCCCCGATCAACTCGGCAGCTTCGGCCATGCGCGCGGCATCGTGCCAGAAGTGCGGGTCCATCGAGCCGTGGTCGTGGGCGTGGGCGTGGTCGTGGTCGTGCTCATCTTCGGCGTGCTCGTCTTCGTGGTTGTGCGCGTCTTCTTCGGAGTGGTCGTGCTCGTCTTCGTGTCCGCCCGCCCCAAACTCGATCGGGTGAACTTCAGGCGCGACTCCTAGAACGGTCGCGCCGTCGGATGCGGCGCTGTCGATCGCGTCGGTCAGTCCCTCCTCCAGATCGAAGCCGTTGGTGACCACGAGGTCTGCGCTCGCCATGGACGCGATCTGCGCGGACGAAGCCGAGAAGTCGTGGGGATCGGCACCGGCGGGCATCAGGGTTTCCGCGTTGCCACCGGCGCAGGCCACGATGTCGCCGACGACGCTTCCGAGCATGGTGGTCGTGGCGACGACGAAAGCGCCGTCAGAGGAGTCGTCGCCGGGTTCGGTCGATGAACTGCACCCCGCGAGCACGAGGCCGGCGGCCAAAAGGGCGGTCACAGAACCGGCGGCACGGCGCATCGAGAATCTCCGATCAAGTAATGAGAATCATTCTCACCGAGAATAACAGATCGCTTCCGACCGCTGTTCTCGCATGCGCCTCCGGTCGTGCTCCGTCTTGGGCGCAACGTCGACCGCCCGTCGTTCGGCGAGAGCCTGGGCGCGGGTGAGCGTCGGGTGATCTTGGGGATGATGACTCCCGTCCCGGGAAGGAATGCGCGGCGACGCCGTGGTTGTGTGGCGGAGGCAACGTACCGCCGTCCGTCCGCGCCGCTCGGCAATCGGACGGATGCGCACACCGAATCGGAAAACGCGAGGGCAACGATATGCGCAACGTCTGGCGTGTGTACGTCCGTGATGTCAAACGACTGGGACGTGTGCCGTTGGCGCTGGTGATCATTTTCGGCGCATTGATCACACCCTCGTTGTACGCCTGGTTCAACATCTCGGCGTTCTGGGATCCGTTCGACAACACCCGCAACCTCAGCGTCGCGGTGGTGAACCTCGACGAAGGCGCGTCCAACGAGCTCGCCGGCGAGGTGAACGTCGGCGACCAGCTGGTCGCCCAGCTCAAGGAAAACGACGACCTCGGCTGGCACTTCCTCTCGGAAGCCGAAGCCATGGATTCGATTCGTAGTGGAGAAAGCTACGCCGCATTCGTCGTCCCGAGCACGTTCAGCGCCGATCTGCTCAGTCTGACGACAGGTGACTTCACCAAGCCGAAGTTGAAGTACTACGTCAACGAGAAACTCAACGGCGTCGCCCCTGAAATCACCGACACCGCTGCCACCACGGTGCAAACGCAGATGATCGACGCGTTCACGGAACAGGTCGCGGATGCTGTCGCGACCGCCATCAAGAGTGGTAGCGCAGCTGCAGAAGACGACCTCCGCGACGTCGAGGCCCGCATCATCGGCGACCTCGAGGACGCTTCGGAGGTCATCGCGCAGACGCGCTCACATCTGGAGACGCTGGAAGTCGAGCTCGGGCTGGCGCGTCAGGGGCTGCAATCACAGACCGGCGATATCGGCGCCATCCGCTCGGCCCTCCGTGATGTCGAGTCGGCTCTCGGTGAAGCGAGCGTTTTGGCTGAGCGCGCGCAGACCGACCTCCTGAGACTGGCGGGCGAAGCGACTACCGGTCATGTGATCGGCTCCGCCGAGGTTGCCGAAGGCGCGGCAGCGGCGCTCGCCGGAATCGCAGAGGTCACCGCTGCGGTCGACTCCCTTTCTGCCGGTGTCTCGGCGCAGGAAACGATCCTCGGCGAGGCCCAGAGCCTCGTGGCGGCTCTCGACGAGCAGCTCGCGCGGACCGTCCAGGCACTCGCGAGTCTCGACGGTGATCTTGCGACGCTCGAAACCGACATGGGCGTGGCGATCTCGGACATGCGCGCGCTCGGTGGTGCGGCTCTCTTCCAACAGATCGAGGCGCTCACAGCCCTGAATCCGCAGCAGATCGCCGAATTCATGTCGACTCCCGTCGTCGTCGATCAGCACACGATCTTTCCGACGCATACGTATGGGTCCTTGATGGCGTCGCTGTTCATCAATCTCTCGTTGTGGATCGGGGCATTCGTCCTGGTCGTGATCCTCAAGCTCGGCGTCGATGACGAGGGCGTGCCCGGTCTCACCGAACGTCAGGGCTACCTCGGCCGGTGGATGCTCTTCGCGACGATCGCGATCGCGCAGGCCATCACACTCAGCATCGGCAATCTCATGATCGGGGTGCAACACGTCAATGCCGCGGCGTTCATCCTGACACCCATCCTGATCGGGCTCAGCTACCTCAGCATCATCTACGCGCTGTCGGTGACCTTCGGCTACATCGGAAAGGGGCTCGTGGTGATCCTCGTGATCATGCAGATCCCCGGCGCGTCCGGCATCTACCCCATCCAGCTCATGCCGGAGTTCTTCCAAAGCCTCTACCCGTTCTTCCCCTTCACCTACGGCATCGACGCCATGCGCGAGGTGATCAGTGGATTCGCCGGGTTCGCCTACTGGCGCTTCATCGGCACGCTCCTGCTCTTCGTCGCGATCGCGTTCTTCCTCGGACTGGTGCTGCGGGGCAGTGTCTCGAACCTCACACGCCTCTTCACCCAACAGGTCGGCGAGACCGAATTGTTCACCAATGAAAGCGGCGCGCCCGTCGGGCCCGGGTACCGGGTGGGGCACCTGCTCCGAGCCCTCGCAGACCGCGCGAGCTACAACGAGAAGATTGCGAAGCGCGCGCTGCCGTTCGCCCGTTCGTACCGAAAGGTGCGCGCCGCCATCGTCGCGGTGGGTGTCGCCGGCATCCTCGTCCTCGCCGGGCTGGCCGTGGCGATCCCCGACGCCAAGACCACTTTCGTGGGTTGGTGGATCCTGTGGCTCGTGATCGTCTTCGCGGCGCTCATCGCGCTCGAGTACATCCGCTACAGCCTGCGGTTGTCGACTGAGGTGGGCGAGATGCCGGAAGCACAAATCCGCGAGGAACTGGCTGAACTGGAGGCGAACCGGTGAGGGGCATCTGGGAGCTGTTTCGAGACGACCTGAGGCGCGCGACCAGCAGGGTCATGGCGGTCATCGTGTTGTGCGGGCTGATCGTGATTCCGTCGGCCTTCACGTGGTTCAACGTCATCGGAAGCTGGGAGCCGTTCGACAACACCAGAAACCTGAAGGTCGCGGTGGCCAGTGTCGACGAAGGCTACACAAGCCCGCTGATCCCCCTCCACGTGAACGTCGGAAGCATCGTCGAATCGGCGCTGCGCGCCAACGACCAGCTCGACTGGGTGATCACCACACGCGACGAAGCGATCGCGGGCACGGAGTCGGGCGAGTACTACGCCGCGATCGTCCTCCCCGAGGACTTCAGCGAGCGGATGCTCACCTTCTACACCGACGGCTCGCAGCGCACGAGCATCGACTATTACACGAACGACAAGTCGAATCCGCTGGCGCCGCTCATCACGAGCGAGGGAGCGGACGATCTCACCGCGAAGATCAACGCGGAGTTCACGCAGGAGCTCAGCGACATCGCCTTGAGCCTGGTGTCCTCACTGGCGAAGTCGCTCGGTGAGGCGGACTCGCAGGCGGCCCTCGTGCGCATCGAGGCGCATATCAGTGACGTCGGCGTTCAACTGCGCGCGGCGGCGGGCACAGCCACGATGTTCACCTCGCTGATCGAAGCGAGTGTGCCTTTGGTCGAGAGCGCGTCGCACCTGATCGATGCCGTCGAATCGGACTTCTCTGGAGCCTCGGGTACGGTTCAGCAAGGTATCGGCGCCGCCCAACGTGCCGACGCCGCGATCGGACGCGCGACACAAGCGCTGGGCACGGCGTTCAGCGAGAGTAGCGCCGAACTGGGCCGATTCGCGACCGAGGTCGACCGGATCTTCTCGGGCATCGCCGTCGACTCTGCCGCAAGCGTCGAAGCGATCGACCGGATGACCGCCGACCTCGACCAACTCATCTCGAATCATCAATCGCTGCGGACGAAGCTGGTCGACGACGTCGCTCCCCACATTCCTGAGGACGAGCTCCCGGCATTCGACGCGATCATCTCGGGTCTCGACTCGGCCATCGCCCAGGAGGAGGGGCTCGCTGCGAGACTGAGCGAAACCGCGGCGAGCATCAGCAACGGGAACGCCGATGTCCAGCGCTTCCGCGCCCAGATCGACGAGCGTATCTCGGCCGCGCAATCGGCGTTCGCCAACGCCGGGGCGGTCTATCAGAACGATCTGAAGCCGGTGTTGGACCAGCTCGGCGGTGCGCTCACATCCATCGGGTCGGCGCTGAGCGGAATCGGCGGAGAGGTGTCGGGTGCGAGCGGGAACCTCGCCGGCGTCGTCACCGTCCTGGACGACGCGGCGGCGGACAATCGCGCACTCGCGGACACCCTCGCCGGAGCCGCCGACGAAGTCGACCTCGTCGTCGAGACGCTCTCATCGGCGATCGACACCGGCGACTTCAGTCAGATCAGTGCGATCATCGGCACCAACCCGTCGGTGCTTGCGGCGGCCATCGCGCAGCCCATCGGCCTCGAGCGGATCGAGGTCTATCCCGTCGTCAGTTTCGGTGCGGGGATGGCGCCGCTGTACACCGTGCTGTCACTCTGGGTCGGGGCGTTGCTCTTGGCCGTCACGCTCCGCGTCGAGCCCCCGGCGTTCGCTTCCGCCGCCGACACGAAGCTGACGCTCAATCAGCAGTTCCTGGGCCGCTACGCGATCTTCGCGCTCATGGGTCTTGCTCAGAGCACGTTGGTGTTCGCGGGGAACATCTTCATGGTGGGCCTCGAACCGGTCCATCCGATGCTGTTCATGCTCACCGGGTGGGTGACGTCCCTCGTCTTCACCTTCATCATCTATACGCTCGTCGTGTCATTCAGTGACGCCGGAAAAGCGCTGGCCGTATTCCTGCTCGTCATCCAAGTGGCGGGCGCCGGCGGCGCGTACCCGCTTGCGCTCCTGCCGGAGTGGTTCCAGAACGTGAGCCCCTTCCTGCCGGCCACCCACGCGATCGACGCCTTCCGTGCCGCCCTTGCGGGCACGTACGGTGCGGACTACTGGGTTTCGCTCGGATGGCTGGTCGCATTCGTGATTCCGATGTTGCTCCTCGGTCTGGTGCTCCGCAAGCCTCTGGTCGGCGTCAACGCCTCGATGGAGCGGATGCTCGAATCCACCAAGCTGATGTGAGCACCGGTGTCCGTTGTCTGATTGCGGTGACGGTGACGCGTCGTGGTAGTCGCCTGCGCGGTCAGCGTCGCGGTAACAGGTCCAGCGCGGCATCACGCGCGTGTACGACCGGGGCGACGTCGCCTGTTGCCTTGGCAGCGACGATCGCGCCGTCGTAGAGCATGGTGATCGTCTCGGCAGCGCGCGGATCTGCGGTGATTCCGGTGAGGTGGCCGACCACCGTGTCGTGGTGTTCGCGGACGACGGTCATGGCTGCGGTGTTCGCCGGCACCTCGACGGCTGCCTTGGCAAAGGGGCAGCCTTGAAACCTACCTGCGTCGATGTCTGCGGCGAGTGAATCGAAAACCACGGCGACCCGCTCGGGGGGTGGGGCCGACGGGTCATCGTGCGCGTCCAACGCAGCCTTCGTCGCGCTGAGCTTCTCGCGAAGGTACGCCACGACGACCTCGTCCTTACTGCGGAAGTTGTTGTAGAGCGTCGCTTTGGTCACGCCCGCCGCGGTGGCGAGAGCCTCGACGCCGGTGGTGTTGATGCCGTTGACGTAGAAGAGGTCGCGCGCGGCGGCGAGGAGTCGGTCGCGCGCAGTGCCGCGCGTGCGGGACACGTTCTCGGACATGGATTTGATTATACCGGTCGGTAAAGCTAGCCTCACGGTATACCGACCGGTTTGGCAAATAAGGAGCTGCTCACATGACTGAGAACAAGATCGCCGTCGTCATCTACGAACCCATCAGCGGGGACATGTCCCGTGTGTACCGCGGCCTGAAGATCGCCGCCGAATTCGCAACCTCCGGTGACGATGTGGCCGTGGTCTTCGACGGTTCGGGCGTCGAGTCGCTTGCCGCGCTGAGCGACTCGACGCACCCGCTGCACCCGCTGCTGGAGTCGCTGCGCGACAACGTGCGGGGTGCGTGCTCGTACTGCGCCGGATCGCACAAGGTGGCCCACGTCATCACCGGGTCGGGCTGGTCGTTGCGCGACGAGGCGGGAGGCGAAGTGAGCATCCGGGAACTCGCCCTCGAAGGGCGTCAGATCCTGAACTTCTGAGGGTGGTGCGGGCGGAGGGGGCGGCGAAGGTCGGCCCCTCCGCCACGCGTGGCGAACCGCGCGCCATGGCGGTACCCGTTGGTCCCTTGGAGGGGTGCCCCCTCTGAATGCGCACCGCGCGTGGCGATTTGCGCCAGACTGGAGCTCCCCCAAACACCACTCGAGGCGCGGACTGCCCCCGTCGTGCCGATGTGATCGTGCGAACGCGCCTCCGCATCTGCATCGCCCCTCGGGAGCGAGGAGTTCGACATGCTCACAGCCGGCCGCTTCGCGGCGACCGCAGTCTCGGCATCCGCCATAGCCGGAATGCTCATCGCCGGTCTCTCAGGGTGTCAAAGCGAGCTGGATCAGCCCGAGCGTGGAATCTATCGGCTTCCGATCTCGGCGCCGGGTGGTGAGATCGACCCGATGACAGCGGCCGATCCGTTCGCGCTGGCGATCACGGGTCTGGTCACCGAACCTCTCATCAGCCTTGATGCCGAGGGCGCGCTCCGCGGACGGGTTGCGGAGGCGTGGTTCGCGTCAGACGACGGTCTGACGTGGACGGTCGTGCTGCGTGAGGGCGTCGAGTTCAACGACGGTACGCCTTTGACGTCGCGGGACGTCGTGTTCACGTTCGACACGCTGACAGCGGATGCCACCCTTTCGCCGGGAGGTATGGCGTTCTCGGGGATCCTCGACTCAGTACACGCCGCTTCTGATCTGACCGTCGAGTTCGATCTCGTCCGGCCCTTCTCGGACTTCCCCTTGTTGCTGACAGGTGCGAACACCGGCATCGTCCCCGAGGGGTATCGAGCCGGGACATGGCTGGAGGATCCCGTCGGCGCCGGGCAGTTCGTCCTCACCGAGTACAGCCCCAGCCGCGGCGCCACCTACGAGAAGAACCAGCGGTACTGGAACGCGGACGAGATAGAGCTTGACGGGGTCGAGCTCAAGATCTACCCGGATGCGCAAGGCCAACTCCTCGCTTTCCAGGCGGATGAGATCGACCGCACCGCGCTCACGAGCGAAGCCGCGGCGGCCGTCGACCTGGCGCTCTACGACATCGTCTCGACGGGGTACAACCGTTTCGACGGCGTGTTCTTCGATGTCACCGAACCGCCGTTCGACGACGTGGAGGCGCGCCAGGCGGTAGCGTGGGCGATCGATCGCCCGGCGCTGATCGAGCGGGTCTATCTCGGCGCGGCGGATGTCGCGAACGACAT
Source organism: Microbacterium koreense (assembly GCF_042677105.1). NCBI lineage: Bacteria > Bacillati > Actinomycetota > Actinomycetes > Micrococcales > Microbacteriaceae > Microbacterium > Microbacterium koreense. The sequence goes on along the minus strand of NZ_JBHTIM010000001.1, from coordinate 197,444 downwards.
GACCTTCTTTCCCGACTACAAGCCGTCGCCGTCGAACGTGGAGCAACGATTCCAGGACCTCGATCGAGTGACCCAGCTCCTCGACGGACGCACGCTCTCATTCACGATCACGACCTCCTATCAACTCCTCGGGGAGGTGCTTCAGCAACAGCTCAACGCGATCCCGGGGTTCGACGTCGCTCTCGACGTCTTGTCGAGCGAGGAATACTATGCCGACGGCGAAGCGAGTCCCTGGCTTCACGCGCCTGTCACGGCGACAAGCTGGGGGAAGCGGGCTCCGTCACAGTTCATCACGATGATGTACGGCAGTGGCGCGGAATGGAACGCATCACGCTTCGCTTCCGAGGAACTCGACGTCCTGATCGCCGAGTTCGACGAGACGACGGACGACGCCCGCAGACAGCAGCTCGCCGACGAGATCGGGCGCTTGCAGTGGGAGGAGGTTCCGGTCGTCATTCCCGCGTTCTCGGCGTCCCGTGCACTCCAGTCGAAGCGCGTCACCGGGGAACTCATCGGGCCGATCGATTTCTACACGGGGTACGATCTCGCGGGAATCGCGATCGAAGAGTAGACCGTTGCATACTCGGATCGAGCGGCGCACGCGGGATGGTCGCCTCGGGCGGATCGGTGTCGGGGCAATGGCAGCGCGCCGCACGCTCGAGTCGCTGGTCGTTTTACTGGTGGTCTCGGCTCTGACGTTTTTTCTCGTCAACGTCGTGCCGGGAAACCCGGGGCGCAACGCGCTCGGTCCGCAGGCGTCTGCGGAACAAGTGGAGTCCTGGAACGCGGCGCACGGTGTACGAGCGCCGTCGCCGGAGCTGTACCTGGACTGGCTCCAGGGCTTCGTCACCGGGCAGTGGGGCACCAGCCTCGTCTACGGAGCTCCCGTGTTCGACCTTGTCATGGAACGGTTCACGAACTCGTTCTGGCTCGGCATCCTCGCGTTCGCCATCATGGCCCCGATCGCGATCGGCGTCGGCGTTCTGCAGGCGCGCGCTCGCAGCGCACGCGTGGACCGAACCACGACCGTCGGACTCATGGTGCTCGCCGCCGTGCCTGATTTCGTCCTCGGTGCACTTCTCTTGGTCACCTTCGGAGTGGTCTTCGACGTGTTCCCCATCCAGTCTGGAGCGCTGATGTCCGGCGGAGCCGAACAGAGACTGCGGGCAATGATGCTTCCGGCGTTGACGCTGGCGCTGGGGACGGTCTCGATCGTTGCGCGCACGACGAGGGCGGGCATCATCGATGAGCGGCGGGCATATCACTACCGAGTGGCAGAGCTCTCCGGGGTTCCCGAACGCACGCTGTTGACGCGCTACGTCGCGCGCAACGCGATGCTGCCGACGGTGGCGCTGCTCGGGCTGTGCTTCGGGGTGCTGGTGGCCGGCAGCGCGGTCGTGGAGACGCTGTACGGATACCCCGGATTGGGTGAGCTCTTGGTCACCGCGACACAGAAGAAGGACACGGCCGTCTTGACTGCCGGTGTCGTCGTCACCGGGGCCGTTTCGCTGACGGCGATCGCAGTGACCGACGTCATGGTCACCGCCCTCGGCCCGTGGCGGTCGGGAAGGAGGGTGATCGTATGACGCGTGATTTGTGGTCGCCGGAATCGGTTCACACAGCTCGGCGAGGCAGTTTTGCGCACGTCCGGCGGCTTGTGCGCAGACCGAGCTTCACGGTGAGCCTGGCGGTGATCCTCGCGTGGGCCACCATTGCGCTCGTGTGGCGCTGGACCGGGATCGATCCGTATGGAGACACCGGTCTGGCATTGGCGCCACCGGGGCCCACGCACTGGTTCGGGACGGACCACATCGGTCGCGATGTGTTCGCTCGCGTCCTCGCCGGCGCCGAGTCGGTTCTCGCCGTTGCGCCTGCCGCCACGATGATCGCGGTCATCGTCGGGACCGTGCTCGGGCTGTTCGCGGGGTACCTCCGCGGCTGGGCGGACTCCGTCGCCATGCGCGCTCTCGACGTGATGTTCGTTGCGCCGGCGATCGTGGTTCTCTTGGTGGCGATCACCGCGTTCGGTCGGAGCGCCATGGTCGTGATCATCGCGGTCGGGCTGATCCTCTCGCCGATGATCGCGCGCGTCGTGCGAGCGCAGGCGCTCGCCGAATCAGGCAAGGAATACGTGCTCAGCGCCCGCCTCCAGGGCGAGGGGACGGCGCGAATCCTTACGCGTGAGGTCCTCCCCAACGTGTGGCCGCACGTTCTCGTGCAAGCCACGCTCTGTCTCGGTGTCGCGGTGTTCGTCTCGACGTCACTGTCCTTCCTCGGCTTGATGGCCGCGCCGCCGTCACCGGATTGGGGCCTCGCGGTCAGCGAGAATCGTGCATACGTGCAAGGCGCATGGTGGACGGTTGCATTCCCGTGCCTTGCCATCGTCTCCCTCGTCGTGGCGACGACGCTCGTTGCAGACGATCTCGACGAGGTCGTGAGGCGATGAGTCTGCTACGTGCCCGGGGGCTCACGCTTGTTCGCGCCGATGGTCGGAGTCTCGTCGAGGGCGTCGACCTCGATATCGACGAAGGCCAGACGTTGGCGGTCGTCGGACCCTCGGGCGCGGGGAAGAGCAGCCTCGCGTGGGCGCTGGGCCGAATGCTTCCCCGAGGGGTCCGACTACAGGCACGACTCCTCGAGGTCGACGAGGTCGACGTGCTCCGGCTCAGCCGTGGCGGGGTTCGACGGTTTCGGCGTCATGACTTCGCAGTGGTGCCACAGGATCCGCTCCGCGCTTTGAATCCGACCTCGCGTATCGCGGCCCACGTCGCAGACGTGATGCCCCCCGATGCGCCCAGGGATGCCGTCTTCGCATGCCTCGCGGAGGTCGGACTCGCCGAGCCCGAGCAGATCGCACGGCGATTTCCGCGGGAGATCTCCGGCGGTCAGGCCCAGCGGGTGCTGCTCGCCATGGCGCTCGCGCGTCGTCCGCGGTTGCTCGTGCTGGATGAACCGACGAGTGGGCTTGACGGCCGTGCGCGCATCGATGCCTTCGCTGCGGTGCGAAGGTTGCAGCAGTCGCACGGCACCGCGGTGATGTTGATCAGCCATGACCAGGATGTCGTCGCCGATCACGCCGATCGGGTGGCGAAGCTCGAGGATGGTCGAGTCGTGGAGGTCCCCAAGCCATCGGGACCCGCACGCCCACTCCGCGTTCGAGCGGAACCCGCATGCGACCGCGGCTACGCTGCTCGGCGCGATGTGAGGACTCCTCCCTCGGCCGATGCCGGCGGGGCGCTGGTCGAAGTGTCCGCTCTCAGAGTCGTCCGGGGCGGTCGCAGCGTCCTCGACGGCATCAGCCTCCGAATCGCGCCCGGTGAGATCGTCGGACTCACGGGCCCGTCAGGAAGCGGCAAGACAACTCTCGCTCGGGCGATCACCGGACTTATCGATCACGACGGAGCCGTACTCGTGCGCGCACCGGATCGTCCGCCTCCCGTGCAGATGGTGTGGCAGAGCCCGGCGAGTTCGTTGAACCCGCGGCGGACCGTTCGACAGACGCTCCGTCGTGCGGTCACGCTCTTGAACGGCGGTCGAACTGTCAGCGAGCTGCTCGAGATGGTCGGTCTGGGTGAAGACATCGCGGACGGAATGCCGCATGAACTCTCCGGGGGACAGCAGCAACGTGTCGCGCTGGCCCGAGCATTCGCGGGCAGGGCCGCCCTCGTCGTCTGCGACGAGCCGACATCATCGCTCGACTCGCACGCGCGGGATGCTGTGCTCTCCGCGATCGCCGAGCTGCGAACGAGCACCGGCACGGCGTGCTTGTTCATCTCCCACGACCAGGAAGTTCTTCGACGCGTCGCCGACCGCGTCGTCCACCTGAGGGAGGGACGGCTGGTCGATACCGTGTCGACGTGGTGATCGTGCGGAATAGTGCGGCATGCTTACTTTCGGAGCCTGATCGCCGCATCTGCGCGGTTTCCCCCGGTCGGCTTCCGCGATCCGACGACGTAGCGGTACCACAATGCGGCCCCGTCCGGGCCCGGACGACCGAGGGGCGAGCGTCGCCGATCGGCTTCGAGCAGTTGCAGACGCCGGTAGGGGAAAGGATGACACGGTGGCGGGACTCTCGGGGGGATTGAACCTGAGCGACCCTGATCGGGCGAGACGTGAGCTTGCGCTCGCGCGGGCCACGGGGGATTCTGAGGAGATCGCCCGCGCCGCCATGGTCAACATCTGGCCGCTGTTGACAACTCACACCCAAGACCTGGTGTCGGCCGTTTCGGCCCTCGACATGCGTGTACTCGAACGGTATCCGGTGTTGCGCATCGTCCACCCGATGACCGCCGTGCTCGCGCGATCGCCGCGTCCCTTTCTCCCGTTGGTGTCATCAGAGAATGCCCGTACGAAGTCTGAGGAAGAGATCGACTTCGTCGTTCTCACGCAGATCATCGCCTACCGCACGAGCGGCGACATCACCGCGGCGCTGCGATACGCAGACCGCCTGGCTGATCGAATCGACAATGTCACGCACGCATCGCGTGATCGCCTCGACGGGCCGCGTTGGTACTTCCATCATCAGATCGCTGCAACGTACCTCGCTGCGGGCGACACCGCTCGCACCCTGCGCGAGCTCGCGACCGCGCGACAACTCGCGCGCCTTTCCGGCCAACCCGGCGCGGAACGGGCGGTCCTCGGCCGCGTCGCGCTTGCGCACGCGACCCGTGGCGCATTGGGCGACGCCGACGAGGTGCTCGCTGAGATCTGCACCCAGGATCCACCCACGCCTGCGCATGCATCGTCGAGTCTGTCCACGGAGAGCGTGGCAGCCGCTCTCATCGCCGTCGATCGTATGGCTGACGACCTCGATGACCGTCTGCGCGCCTTACCCGACTATGACTCCGTCGAACTGACGTGGCCGTTGGCGTTGCTTGCACGTACGCGTGCGCATCTTGCGCGTCACCAGCCCGACGACGCCGTCGAGGCGGTGCGGGTCGCCCGCGACGCCCACCCCGTCCGCCCGGGCTCGCTCGCGCACGACGTCATCACCGCCGCATTGATCAAGTCGTACCTCGCGCTGGATGACGTCGTGCGCGCCCGGACGGTGGCGGACGATGCGCGCCGCGCGGGCGTCCTGACCCGACTTGCGACGGTGAGGCTCGCGCTCGGGGAGGGCGATACGTCTACGGCAGACCGACTGCTGCGGATGACAGCCGATCACATCGCGCTCGGGCCCTTACAGCGTGCCGAGATCACCGTTCTGTCCGGTTGGTCAGAGCTCTTGCGCGCCGGTGCTCTCGATCGACAATCCGCACTCCAGATCTCTCGGGTGGTGGAGCGTCGGGACTTCCGGCGCCTGAGCACGATCCTCCCTCAACCCCTGGTGGACGCGGTCCGCGAGAGCCTGCCGGATCCGCGGACCGCCGAATTCGACGTCGCCGTCGGAACGCATCTCCGCGCCGATGTCGCGGTACGGCCATCTCTCACGCCGAGTGAGCTTCGGGTCTTGAAGGCGCTGCCGCGTCACGCCTCCAACGCGCCTTTGGCTGCGGAGCTCCATGTGTCGCTCAATACGGTCAAGACCCAGCTGCGTTCGGTCTACCGCAAGCTCGGGTGCGCGACACGCGAGGAGGCGGTGATCCAAGGTCAGAGGCTACGCCTCTTGGACTGACGGCGCGTCCTGATGGGACGCACGGGCCGAAAGGGCCGATTCGGCGGCCCTCCTGCCCTCTGCGACCAGCCGCGGAACGTCGCGCATGCTCCACTGGGCCATCCGATCCATCTCCGGCTGAATGAGTACGACCGAGGGGTCGGAGGCCAACGCGGCGGTGTTGGAGACGGTCCGCATCATCCGCACCGTCTCCCAGCGGGCGTGGAGGCGAACGACGATGACGCGCTCGGCGCCCAGCCCACGCGCCGCCGAGAAGGGGACATTGTCGACCATTCCCCCATCGGCCAAGAGTCGTCCGCCTACGCGAACCGGGGGCAACAGGCCCGGCACGGCGATGCTGGCACGCAGTGCGCGACTCAGCGGGCCATCGGCTATCGTCACCGCGCGCCGCGTGCGAAGATCCGTTGCGACTGCGCCGAACCGGCGGGGGAGTTGCTCGATCCGTGGGTCCTCGCCGAGAAGCTGCACCAGTCCGGTCGCGATCTCGTGGGTGTCGAGCAGACCCCAGCGTGGGGACATGTTCCAGCGCGCTATCCGACGCCAGCGGAACTCGCGAGTGACGGACTCGATCTGCGCGACTCCGAGACCAGCGGCGTAGGCCGCGCCCACGAGTGCGCCTGAACTCGTACCGGTCACGATACTCGGACGGATCCCGCGCTCTTCGAGTACCTGTAGTACTCCGACGTGGGCAGCGCCGTAGGCGCCGCCGCCGCCGAGGGCGAGGCCGAGGCCAGGTGTGTCTGTCGATGGTGGAGCATCGGTGCCGCGCGGCGACGTGGGGGGAATGACGGTCACGGCGTGACAGTAGCATTGCGGACCCCCGCGCGTGCGGCGTGTCTGTGCGTGTGAGAGAAGGGCGAAAGGCGGGCGATGCCTCAGGTCAATTGGGGGGTGATATGTGGTCCGAGCCGCCCTTGAGGACGGCGTCCGGACAGTACGTTACTGGCGACGTGACGCGGAAAGACGCGCCACGGTCCGTACTCATGACCTGAAAGGCATTGAGATGTGCACCTCTCTGCAGTACACCGACGTCGCCGGAGCCCCGTACTTCGGCAGAACGCTTGAGCTCGACATCGATGAACCCTGGGTTCTCGCCTATGTGCCCGCGGGGATGCCGTTCACCAGCGAAGCACCCGAGCACGACCCGGTCACATTCACCGGGAAGCACGGCTTCATCGCGGTGACCGCGCCGGCTCGGATGCCGACGAAGGAGGAGCCGCTGACACCGAACGACCTCAAGGTCATCGAGGGGCTCAACACCGAGGGTGTGACCTTCAGTCTCCTCGCCTACCCGTCCTCCGGGTCGGCGTCCGAGGCTGCCGCCAACACGCTCGCCGCCATCCAAGCGTGGGATCTCGGCTCGTGGATCCTCAGCCAGTTCTCGAACGTCGAAGAAGTCAAGGCGGGCCTGAGCGATCAGCGGGTGTACCTCACGCGGATCGCGTTGGTCGGCAACGCCGTCTTCCCGTTCCACCTCGTCGTCCACGACAAGTCCGGCGCGTCGATCGTGATCGAGTGGCATGACGGTGTCGAGAACGTCTACGACAACCCGACGGGTGTCATGACCAACGGTCCGACTTTCCCGTGGCACCTCACGAACCTGGGCAACTGGACGCACCTGACCAACGTCGACAAGTCACACGCGAAATTCGGTTCGCTCGAGGCGCGCCAGCCGGACTCTGGAATCGCGACGGCAACGCTCCCCGGCTCGCACACTTCGGTGGACCGGTTCGTTCGGGCCGTGTTCTACACCAACTTCGTGGAGAAGGTCGACGGTCCTGACCATGCGCTTGTGACCCTTTCTCGGATCATGGACAACTTCGATCGTCCGCGCGGCGCGACCACGAGCCCGCCGGACGCTGCGGCAGGAGAGGGCGTCAAATTCCAGGGGATCGACTCCGGCTCGTCGGGCCCGCCCACGGAGTACACCGTGTGGACGAACATGGCCGACTTGAACCGCGGCAGGTTCTTCTTCCGTTCCTACGACGCCTTCAACTGGACGTCGTTCGATCTCGCAGAGGTCGCGGCGAAAGCGGACGGTCCGCGCATTCTGTTGACCCCCCGACTTGACCCGATGGGGGGAGACGCCACCGAGGCGCTCCTGGCCGGGAAGGCCGCCTGACGTCGGTTCGGGTGTGAGGGCGGTGCGCGATACGCGCACCGCCCTCACACTTTCGCGTCCTGGCGCGGGAGTATCGTCCGCTTGCCGATGAGGAGTATCGACGCGGTGACGGGGATGGCGATCAATGCGCCCAGCAACCCGAGCAGCGTCCCTCCGGCGAGCGCCCCGATGACGACAAGTGCCCCGGGGACCGAGACCGCGCGGTTCATGACTCGCGGGGTGAGGACGTACGCCTCGAGTTGCATGTAGACGAGATAGCAGACGGCGAAGATGAGGGCCGGCACCCATCCCGTGAACAAGGCGAGCGCGGAGGCGATCCCCCAATAGAGCACCGAACCGATCAACGGGATGAGGGTGATGCAGAACGCCGCCAACCCCATGAGCAAAGGCACCGGAAGTCCGAGCAAAAGGTGCAGGAGGTAGGCGACGACGGCATTCGCGCCCGCGAGGATCACCATCCCGGTGAGATAGCCGCCGACCGAATCCGCGACGTCTTGGGTCATCTCAGCCACCGCGGTGCGGTGCCGCGCCGGTGCGAGCCTGACGAAGGCGTTCTTCATCTGGGGGAGGGAAGCGAGGAAGTAGAGACTCAGCACCACGGCGATGACGGCCCCGGAGACCACGCCCGTCGCCGTCACGCCTGCCTGCACGACGCCTTGACCTATCGTTGCGGCATGTCCGGGATCGGTCACGAAGGATGTGGCCTGGTCGATCAGCGAACTGGCATCGTCGCCCATCGTGGAGTCGAGCCATCGGTAGAACTCGGTCTTCTGCACCTCCGAGACCCAGGTCGGGATCGCTCGGACGACCTCCCTGATCTGGGCGAGCACCGTCGGCAACACCGCGAGAAGACCGAGTGCACCGAGCAGGACGAACGCCGCGATCACGACCACGATGCTCCAGGCCCGGGGCAGGCCGCGTCGCTCGAGACGGCCGACGACAGGCGCAAGGCCGAGAGCGATGAACAGCCCGAACGCGATGGAGATCAGCACGCCCGAGAGCTGCACGAACGCGAGGGACAAGGTGTACGCGAGCAGACCTCCGAGTGTCACCACGAATCCGGTCACCAGCGGACGGCTCAGCGACAACGATGCTGTGCGATCGGTGAGCTGCGAGGTGCCCTCGCGCGGTTCTGAGGGCGGGCGGGGGTCAGACACGGTCGGCTCCCGTCAGCGGGTGGGCTTTCCATCCGCGAACCATGGCCACCGCGTCCTTGCTCAATCCGGCGCCCAACATCATCCCGATGGCGATCGCGAGGAGAGACCCCAGCGTCTGCAGAATCGTGTCCGTGGCTCCTGCTGACCCGGCGGCTGCCTCGCTCAGGCCGATGAATCCCATCGATCCGGGCACCAGTAGCCAATACGCGCACGTCAGCATGACGGCGGGGGGCGGCGCAGAACGCAGCTGCCCGACGAGACGAACTGCGGGCACCACGATGAGCGCGCCGACCAGCCCGGACAGTTCCGCTCCGACGAGCAGGCTCCCGAGCAGCTGGGCAGAGTACGCCACGATCAAGGCGTAGAGGATCCAGATGAGTGATCGACGCGGAGCGGTGGAGTAGAGGTAGAAGCCGATCGCGACCAGAGCGATGCCTGCCCAGGGAGCCCAGGCGCCGAGCGTGTCGGGATGCCCGTCGACAGGGGCCGATGCGCCGGCCACGCTCAGACCTGCGTATACGCCGAAGGCGAGAAGACCCAGGCGCGCGAACCCGAAGACCATGCGACTGGCACCTGCCATCACCTGTCCTGCGGTCAACTCGACGGCGGCCACGGTGAGTGTGAGACCGGGAAGGAATGACACGAACGATGGTGCGACCAGGCGTAGAACGTCGTCGTGGACGAGTGGGCTGGCCAGTTTCGCGACGAGGAGGGTCACGGTGAACGCGGTTGCGACCGGGAGGATGAGCGACAGCGTCGGAAAGCGCGCTCCGATCTTGACGATCGTTCCGACCACGAGACCGAGGACGAGGTAGATCGGTAGCGCCGATGCGGTGGGGTTCAGGACGAGGCCGAAACCCATCGTCAACAACAGATAGCCGAGGATGCCGAGGACCCATCCGAATCGGGGAGGGAGGGTCGTCGCATGCTGTATCTCATCGATCACGTGGCGCGGTCCCGGCCGATCGGCGAGGGCACGACGAACGGTGTGATCGACTTCGCCGGCCTGATCGAGGCGAAGCGTCTCCTTCACCGCGGGGAAGATCGACGTTTGCGGCGGTGTGACTCCGGCGTCCTCAACGAGGACGAGGGTCGGCAGCACGAAGACTCGGATGTGAGGGTTGTCGTACCGTGCAGCGACTCTCCGCAAGGTGTCTTCGACGTCGCTGGTGGCCTGCGCGGACGACAGGAGTGCCGCGCCGATGACTCCGAGCATCTCGGGAACGTCGCCCGGTTCGTCAGGCGGAGCAGCCGAAGGCACGGTGGGGCTTCGGAAGGCGCTCAATGCGCCTCGAACGCGATCCGACAGCGAGGTCACGGCCGAGGGCTCCGTTCCCTGCCGGTGTGCTCGGCATCGGGATCCAACAGGTTGAGCCGGGCGCCGATGCGGATGGCATCGCCGCGGTTCGAGCATCCGAGCTTGCGGTACACGGCGCGAAGTTGTGATTTGACGGTGTTCGGTGACACATGGAACGTCTGCGCGATCGAGGCTGTCGTCGTGTGTGTGGCAAGAGCCTCGAGTACGCGCAACTCGCCGCGGGTGAGGGTCGGCGTCACTTCCTGGTCACCGTGCGGAAGGTCTCCGATCGCCATCAGCGTCGACGTGCGATCCTCGCCGTTGAGCGCGTCGCTGACGGCGCGGGCCACGTTCGCCGGCACCGACGCGAATACCCGTCTGGCGTTTCCCTGACGCGCGATGCGCGACAGTTGCAGCGCGCTGGGTCGCTCGAGCGTTCCGGTGTGCGCGAGCTCCATCCAGCCTGACAGCACGAGGGCTTCTGCGCGTGCCCCGGGACTCAGAGACCTGTCGTGGAGCAGCCGGCGGAGTGCGTCGCTCGCCAGGCTCCAGCGGGAGCTTTGAATGGCAAGCCTCGCGGAAGCCAGTTGGGTGAGGTAGCCGACGCTCGCGCTGGGGTCTGCGATCCGTTGCGCATACCGCAGGTCACCGTTCGCGCAGTGTGCTTCGATCGACATCGCGGCGATGACATCGGATGCGAACGCGCCATGCTGCGGCGGGTGGGCGTCGCGAGCGAGTCGGATCGCTTCGAGAGCGTCGTCGGGGCGCTGTTGAACGATCCGGGCGCGTGCGCGCGCGAGCAACGCGAATGCCCATGCGAGTTCGATGCTGTCGTAGGGTTCGAGCTGCGAGAGACGATCGTCGAGGTCTGCGTCCATACGCTCGACGGCGACAAGGGCAGCGGCAGCGCGCTCAGTGGACAGCGCAGAACGCTGATGTCCAGGCGTGGGGCGGGGGTGCTCCTTCACCTCGTCCAATGCCGCGGCGGCGTCGTCGAGTGAGCCGCGCACCGCATACGCGAGGGCGGCGCGCCCGACGGTGAGGCGCTCGGCGTCTGGCTGCTTCGACAGTCGCGCCAGTTGCCTGGCCGTCGCAAGCGCCTGCAACGACGCAGCCGAGTCGCCGGCGGCGAGGTAGGTGGAGGCGATCTGATGGTGGAAGTACCACAACGGGCCGTCGACGCGATCGCGCGCCTCCACTCCCTCCTGTTGGATACGTTCGCTCAGGCGTCGCGCATAAATCAAGCTTGCTGCCACGTCCCCGCTGAAGCGAAAGCAGACGATCTGGGTGAGCGTGAGGATATCGAGCTCGTCCTGGGACATGCGTCGCGCATCGTCCGGGTAGACCAGCGGTTTGAAGGGCCGGTTGGTGCGCGCGAGGACGGGAGTCATGGGATGGAGGGCGCGGAGCACGGGGTATCGCTCCAGAACGTGCGCAGGGAGCGATTCGACGGCTGCGACGAGGAGTGAATAGTGGGCGCTGAACAAGGGCCAGACGTTCATCATCGCCGATTCCGCGACGGCATCTGCTCGTCCACTCGCCAGAGCGTGCTCCAGCTCCGAGCGGGCTCGCCCCTCATCCCGGAAGTTCATCGACGCGCCGCCGTCATCGCCCTCTCACCCGCAGGTCATCGGCCGCGCGTTGCGGCTTCGACGGTCGAGAGTGTCAGGAATTGCAACGCGTCCGAGGGCGCAAAGGCGGCACTGACGTTGCCGGCGAGCCCACCTTCGATGGCAAGACCGCTTCCGAGGTCGAGCAGGCGTTGGCCGGACCCCTCCGCGAAGTCGACGTCGTCGAGATCCACCCACACGATGTTCGGGCGGGTCGCGGACTCGAACACGTAGCGCCGACGTGTCAGGTCCGCGACGACCTGCCAGATGGTCTGCGAGACGTCGGGGCGTCCGGGATCGGGGAGCCGGTAGGGCTGCGCGGTGTTGCGGATGACGCTGAACATCGATGCGATCGCTTCGATCTGTGTCTGCGGTTGGGGAAGTCGTTCCACGTAGTACGTCGCGCGGGCGAATCGATCGGGTGCTGCGGTCGTGCCCGGAAGCGGTCGGTCGCCTCCCCACGCATCGATCTCGCGAAGCAGCTCCAGCTGGCGGTCATACGTCGGAGAGTTCGTCATGACCCGGTAGGCGCGATCGTGGTGGATCTGCATCCTGCCGTCGACGTATTCGAAGATCGCGGAGTCACCCGTGGCGTCGTCCAGCGCAAGATGAATCGCGGGGACCTCGCCGCTGACGGGATCGGCGAGGGGCACCACCTGCACATCAGCGGCACGTGCCCACGCGACGGCTTCGGCGACGGTCGAGAAGAGGTCCAAGAAGTACTGCAGCCAGACCGCCTGGCTCAACGCAGGCCGCGATGTCTCCAGTTCGCCGTATGTCGACTCCGCGAGCCACAGCACATGGCCGGCCAGTCCCGCCTCGTTGATGCCGTCGACGGTGATCATGTCGAACGCGGTGGCGACGACACTGCCGTGTCGCGCCGTCCACGCCATGGTGTCGCGCACGCCGTCTGTGCGTCGGATGCCCCGCGGCAGTATCCAGAGATTCGTCGCGAGGTCCCGGTGATAGTCCATGCTCCGAGCGACGATGACCGAACCGCCGGCATCGGGCCATACGACACGTGTGCACATGTGCTGTCTTCCTGTTCTATGGACAGCGACCCATGCCGCTGTCCGTATAAGTCACTTCTTGCGCGGTCGGAACCAGGGAAAGAGTGAGCCGATCACGACGCCCGCGATCAGGACCGCGAGGAACCAACCCCACGCCGGCATCGTGAACTGGAGGAACAAGAACCGAAGAGTGGCCGGCCCGACGTTGGAGAAAACGAACATCAGGGCGGCGATCGAGATCAGGATCGCGGCGATCGCGCGTCCGTTCACCGAGGACGCCGACGAAGCGTCAGCACCGTCCGAACGTTGCTGGGTTGCCATCGAGATGTTCCTTTCTGAACATGTGTCGGTGCGGGAATATGCACGCGGCGGCGTCAGCCTAGCAATGGACGCCGGCGCTGCAACCGCGCGGGTGACAGGGCCCAAACCCGGGTGAACCAGCGGGTGATGAACCGGATGAGGGCGTGGGGGAATTCCCTCGATCAACGCGATCCGGCGTACCCGCGCGGCCTAATCTCGCCATCGTGTCCACCTCTCGCACGTCACCCGGCCGGATCATCCTTCGCGATGTCCGTGTGTTCGATGGTGTCGCGGAGCGGACTCTGGACAACGCTGACGTTCTGCTCGAAGGCGGACGGGTGATCGCCGTCTCGACCTCTCCCGTCGCTCGCGATCAGTCCGACGACGTCCTTGAGATTCAGGGTCGCGGTCGCGTCCTCATGCCCGGGCTCAGCGATGCGCATGTCCACGTCATGGGCAACGCCAACGGCATGAATGACTTTCTGCAGGCCGCGACGGGGCGGCTGTACGGGAACACGATCGCTGAAGCCGGATCGATGCTTCAGCGAGGGTTCACCACGGTGCGAGACATGGGTGGCGACACCGCGCCGATCAAGGCATTGATCGACGAAGGCCGCTTTCCCGGGCCTCGGATCTTCCCGAGCCAGGCGATGATCTCGCAGACTTCCGGACATGCCGACTTCTCCTTCGTGTACGACGTTCCGGAAGAGTTCGGTGGGCGGCCATCGCGGATGGAGGACCTCCACTTCACGCGCGTCGCGGACGGTGTTCCGCGCGTCTTGACGGCCGTTCGCGAACAACTTCGTCAAGGGGCAAGCCAGATCAAGCTGACGCTCGGCGGCGGAGCAGCCTCGATGTACGACCCACTGAGCACGCTCCAGTACACGACGGATGAGATTCGTGCCGCGGTCGAGGCCGCATCCGACTACGGCACGTACGTCGCCACGCACGTCTACACCCCGGCCGGGATCGCGCGAGCACTCGATGCGGGCGTACGGTCGATCGAGCATGGGCACCTTGCCGATGAGGAGACCGTGCGGCGCATCGCGGATGCCGATGCGTGGTTGTCGATCCAGCCTTTCGCCGAGGACGATCACCACTATCCCGACCCCATCCGTGCAGCGAAGAACGCCGAGATCTGCCAGGGCACCGCCCAGGTGTACGGGTGGGCGCGTGACCATGGCGTCAATACGGCGTGGGGAACGGATCTTCTCCTCGAGCCGCAAGCGGCGGCGCGCCAGAGCGTGATGGCTGCCCGTCTCGGTGAGTTCTACAGCAACGTCGAAGCGTTGCGAATGCTGACGTCTGGCAACGCCGCGCTGTGTGAAGCGGCCGGCGAACGCAACACGTATCGCGCCGCGAAACTCGGCGTCATCGCTGAAGGCGCGTGGGCAGACGTCCTGCTCGTGGAAAAAGACCCACTCGCCGACCTCTCCGTGATCGCCGACCCGGAGACCAACTTCACGCTGATCATCAAGGGCGGTGAAGTCGTCAAGAACGCGCTCTGAGTGCGTTCGACGACGTTCCGACCATTCTCACCACTGGCTAGAACACCGCCCGACCGACCCGACCCGAAGAAGAAGAAAGATCAAGGAGCGACCGTGACCACCACAAATAACAGCAGGGCACGTCAGTCGACCAATGTCGACCCCACCCTGAGCCTGAACCCGGTGTTCGTCCGCCCTGGCGAGGCGACGGAGTTCGACAAGTTCACCCTTCCCCCGGGGCCCAGCCTGCCCGAGACGGCGTATCAGATCGTTCACGACGAAGCGATCCTCGATGGCAACTCTCGCCTCAACCTCGCGACTTTCGTTTCGACGTGGATGGACGACGAAGCGAAGAAGTTGTACGCCGAGGCGGCCGACAAGAACATGATCGACAAGGACGAGTACCCGGCCACGGCAGCGATCGAAGACCGATGCTGGCGGATTCTCGCCGACCTTTGGCATGTGCCGGACAAGAACGACACGATCGGTACCTCGACGATCGGCTCCTCCGAAGCGTGCATGCTCGGGGGTCTTGCGCTCAAGCGGCTCTGGCAGGAGAAGCGCAAAGCGGAGGGCAAGCCCTACGACAAGCCGAACCTGATCATGTCCTCTGCCGTCCAGGTCGTCTGGGAGAAGTTCTGCAACTACTGGGACATCGAACCGCGCTACGTTCCCGTGAGCCCCGACCACATCATCCTCGACGGCTACAACCTCGAGGACTACGTCGACGAGAACACGATCGGCGTGGTTGCGATCCTCGGACAGACCTTCACGGGTCTCTACGACGATGCCGTCGCCATCGCGAAGAAGCTCGACGAAATCCAGGAGAAGACCGGCCTCGACGTCAAGATGCACATCGACGGCGCATCGGGAGCGATGGTTGCGCCGTTCTGCCAGCCGGACCTCGAATGGGATTTCAAGATCGACCGCGTGAACTCGATCTCGACGTCAGGGCACAAGTACGGGCTCGTCTACCCCGGTGTCGGGTGGGTCGTCTGGCGCAACACCGCGGTGTTGCCCGAGAGCATGATCTTCCACGTGAGCTATCTCGGGGGCGACATGCCGACGCTCGCGCTGAACTTCTCGCGCCCGGGATCCCAGGTGCTCTTGCAGTACTACCAGTTCCTGCGCTTGGGATTCGAGGGATACCGCGAGGTGCAGCAGAACTCGATCGACGTCGCGACGTACCTCTCGAGCGAGATCGCCAAGATCGGTCCGTTCGAGTTGGTCAGCAAGGGCGACACGATTCCCGTGTTCGCCTGGGTGCTGAAGGAGGGCTACACCGACAAGTGGACGCTCTACGACCTGGCGGACCGTCTGCGCATGAAGGGGTGGCTCGTTCCTGCGTACCCGATGGCCGATGACATGGCGGATGTCGTGCTCCAGCGCATCGTCGTGAAGGTGGGCTTGAGCCGTGACCTCGCTTCCGCGCTGCTTGCGGACATCAAGGGTGAAGTGGCCTACCTCGACTCGCTCACGGTCGCGCTGCCCGACTCGGCGAGCTCCGGTTCGCACTTCCACCACTGATGAGGCGGTGGCGGGCGCCATCGGCGCCCGCCACCCTCCTCTGATCCATCCCGCACCAGGAGATGACCATGAGTTCACCCGCGGCGACCGCACCGACATCGCGACCTGGCTTCCTTCTCCCGACTGTCACGAAGCAGTGCTGGGGGTTCATGATCGGGGCGTCCTTCTTCGCGATCGGGTCCGCACCCGGGCTCAGCGGATTGTTGGGCGCGAACGGCGCCAACATCCTCTTCTTCATCGGGGCGTGGTTCTTCACCGGCGCGGGCCTGATCCAGCTCTTCCTGAGCGGTGCCGTGGCGGTCAAAGTTTCCTACGCACCTGGGCGCATGGTGCGCGCCGAGTGGTTGGCGGCGGCTACGCAGACCTTCGGGACGCTGATGTTCAATGTGAGCACGTCCGCTGCGTTGTACGCGAAGTCGATCTCTGCGCAGGAGCGGTTCGTGTGGAATCCGGACGCGGGTGGGTCTGTCGCCTTCCTCGTGAGCGGGGTGCTGGCGTGGATCGCGTACGCACACACAGCGAAGATCTGGGACCTTGGGCGGCGGGCGTGGTGGTCGGTGCTGCTCAACTTCATCGGCTGCGTCGCGTTCGGGATCTCAGCGGTCGGCGCGTACATCCTGCCGGACGGCGGCGTCTTGGACAGCCAGTGGGCGAACTGGGGCACGTTCATCGGTGCGATCTGCTTCTTCCTCACGTCGCTGGTGATCCTTCCCTGGTGGGATCGCAACCGCGCAGCCGGGCGTCCGGTCGCCGGTGAGGACTATGAGCCTGTCGTCCAATGAGCGTCGCTCCCCGTCCATCGCGGTTGCGTGCGGTCGCGCGTATGGATGATGAATCACTGGCCATCACGGCGGGTGCGTTGGCCTTCGGTGTGACGGCGCTCGTGGCACTCGTGGTCTTCGGGGGCAACGAGCTCCCCATCGACGGGCGCGGGTCCCTCGGTGAATTCACCGCGATCGCAGGCGCTGTCGCGGCGGCGATCGCGTTCGCCGCCTCACGCGTGATCCCACGCCGCAAGGTCGACGGCTCGAACGTGCAGGGGCCGATTCGTTGGTTCGACCTGATAGCCCTGTCGCTTGCACATGGCGTGATCGCGCTCTTGGGCTGGATCGGCGCCGCGACGATCATGGATCACAGTTTCGTGGGTGCCACCGTCTTCGCCTCGCCCGCGGTGATACTCGCGGCGGCGGGGGCTGCGTTGAGTGCCTATCTGGCGTTCGTGAGCGGTGCGAACCTCTCGTCGGGTCAACTCTCCATCGTGCTGGCGGTCTTCCTCGTGGTCGGTGTCACCGCGGCGATGTTGAGTTCGAACGACCCGCAGTGGTGGCAGATGAATCTCTCCGCCTTGGGAATCACGCATGACCTGTCGTCCCTGACCTTCAATCTGACGCTCGTGATCTCAGGGGTGATCGTGACGACGATCGCCCGCGTCGGTACGGCTGCCCTCCCGACCTCGACGAGCGCCGAGAGGCGTCATCGACTGCTGGTCAGGGTGTTCTTCATCCTCCTCGGGGTGTTGTTGGCCTGTGTCGGGATCTTTCCCGTCGATCGGTTCTTCCTTCTCCACAACACGGTGGCCACAGGAATGTCCGTCGCGTTCGCCGTGCTCGTCATCGCTCTGCCGTGGTTGGTGCCCGCGATGCCGCGCGTATTCCTCGCGCTCGGATTCGTCTACATCGCGGTGATCATCGCGCTCGCGCTCATGTTCTTCTGGGGGGTCTACAACCTGACCGCGGTCGAACTGGTGTCGGCCGTTCTCATCTTCAGCTGGATCATCCTCTTCCTTCGGAACGTCCACGCGATCGCGCGCACGACGGATCAGCCTGTTGGGGCGCAGTGATGCTGGTCGTGCTCGCCGACCTGCTCACGTTGGGTGTCGCGGTGGCGATCAGTCCGCTCGCGATCGTGACCGTCACCCTGATGGCGACCGCCGGTAAAGGGCGCACCAACGGCACGGCTTTCATCCTCGGCTGCTATCTCTTCGCGGTGGTCTTCGTGGGCGGGCTCGTGGTGCTCGGCCGAGCCAGTGGCACGGACGACCCCGATTCCGGCCCGCACGTCGCCGTCGACATCGTCGAGATCATCCTCGGCGGAGCGTTGCTGGTCCTCGCGGTGATCCAATGGCGAAGGCGGGGCCGCCACACGACTCCGGCGTGGATGACGCGGCTTGACGGGCTGACGATCGGAAAAGCCTTCCTGGTCGGGGTGCTCATTTCGGGGCCGCTGTCGCCGAAAGACCTTCCCCTTCTCGTTGCCGCGGGCGGGCGGATCTCGCAGGCCCCTCTTCCGGTGGCGGAGGTCGTCGCGGTCGTCTTGGTGTTCGCGCTGATCGGGGTCTTGGCCGTGGCGGTTCCGTGGCTCGTCAGTGTCCTTGCACCTGCCCAGGTCGAGGCGCGGCTGACAGGTATGCGTGTGTGGCTCATCGCGAATCACTCCGTGATCATGATGGTGTTGTTCACGATCCTCGGCGTGAAGCTCATCGCTTCCGGTGTCATGGACTTGGCGGGTTGAACGATGCCGACGGATCTGCTGCTCGTCCTGATCGCCGGTGTGATCGCGATCGTCTTCGCGAACTCGATCGCGAGCAAGACCGGTGTGGCCGGCCCTCTCGTGCTCGTGGTCGTCGGGGTGATCGTGAGCCTCGTTCCCGCCGTGCCCGCGATCACCATCCCGCCTGAACTGATTCTGGCCGGCGTGCTTCCTCCGCTGCTCTTCTCGGCTGCGGTATCGGCGCCCGCCATCGAGTTCCGGCGTGACATCACGGCGATCGGGGGTCTCTCGGTCCTGCTCGTCGTGGTGAGCGCGCTCGTGCTGGGTGTGTTCTTCTGGTGGGCGATTCCGGGGCTCGGATTTCCGCTTGCTGTCGCGCTCGGAGCGATTCTCAGTCCGACCGATGCGGTCGCCACATCGATCGTCAAGCGACTCGGTGTGCCGCGACGGGTCGTGACCGTTCTCGAGGGAGAGTCGCTGCTCAACGACGCGTCTGCTCTGGTGCTCCTTCGCACGGCCATCGTCGCCGCCGCATCCGGGTTCTCGTTCCTCGCAACGCTGGGAGAGTTCTTCTGGGCGGTCCTGTCTGCCGTCGTCGTGGGGGTCGTCGTCGGCTTCCTCGCGCTCCGGCTTCGTCACTGGACGACCAGTGCGACCGCGAACACCGCGCTGGGGCTGACGGTTCCCTACCTGGCCTATCTGCCGACGGAGGCACTGGGCGGGTCCGGACTGGTCGCCGCCGTGGCAGCGGGCGTGGTGTGCGGGCAGGGGGCGGTCAGGTGGCTCACGCCTGAGCAACGACTCTCCGACGCGTCGACATGGCGGACGATCGAGTTCGTGCTCGAGGGCGCGGTGTTCCTGATGATGGGGCTGGAGTTGTACGGCATCGTCCAGGGCAACGTGGCGGCAGATGGCGGCGTCGCCAAGGCGCTCGGCATCGCCGCTCTCGCCTTCGTCGTGATCGTCCTCGTCCGGGCGGCGTACGTCGTGCCGATGCTCAGTCTGCATACGCGTCACGTCGCCCGCGCTCGGCGGCGACGAGTGCGGGCCGAGCAAGAGGCGGCTTCGGTGCGACAGGAACGCCGCGCGGGGCGCGCGCGAGTCGACCTCGACTATTTCGACGCGTCGCCTTTGACGTGGAAGCACAACACGATCATCGTTTGGGCAGGGATGCGGGGCGCGGTCACGCTCGCCGCCGCGCAGACCCTGCCTCAGGCCACGCCGGAGCGCGATCTGCTCGTATTCATCGCGTTCTTGGTCGCGGCAGGGAGTCTGCTGCTGCAAGGCCTCACCCTTCCCGTGCTCGCAAAAGCCCTCGGGCTGCGCAGAGAAGCTGCCGCGGGGCCCCCGCGAGCGGAAATCCGCATGCTCGACGGCGACTTGCGGGCGACTGCCCGCGCACGACTGAGCTCGGGCGGTATCGCGCGAGCGGATGGGTCACCGTTCCCCGAGGGATCCCATGTGCGTGTCCTCTCACGACTGGGAATGGATGCCGATCTTCAGGGCGATGGGTCCATAGAGTTCGAGCTGCAGCTCGCCGTCATCGGCGTCATGCGTGAACGCCTTCACGAGCTCGGACGATCGGGTCGCTACAGCACGGCCGCCCTGCGGTACGTGCTGGATGAGCTCGATGCATCCGAGATCAGCGCGAGACTCCACCTCGAAAGCGAGGAGTGACGTGGGCCCTGCGTCCGTGCCTCTCGCAGGCATCGCCCTTGCTCTGTTGTCCGCGGCATCGCTGGCCGTCGGCAACCTCCTCCAGGCCCGCGGCGTACGGATCATGGAGCAGAAGGCGGCGACCGGAGCCGGCGGGTCGAAGGCCTCACACCTCGTCAGAAACCGATGGTGGCTGATCGGCGGAGTGCTGCTCGGCACGGCGATCCTGCTTCAGCTCGGAAGCCTCACGTTCGCTCCGCTGATCGTCGTGCAACCGATCGGCGTCGCCGCCCTCGTCTTCACGGTGGTGTTGTCGGCCGTCTTCGCTCGCCGAGCGCCGTCTGCGGCCGTGGTGCGCGCCATCGCCGTGTGCGTCATCGGCGTCGCCGCTTTCGTGACGGTCGCTGCGCTCGTGAGTTCGCAACACCCGATCACCGACACGCAGCTCATCGCCGTGCTCTCGGTGCTGACCGGCGTTCTCATCGTCGCCGGCGGCGTGTGGGGCCTGGGCCGGAGTCGACCCGTTCCACCGATCGCCTGGGTGCTGCTTGGTGGAGTGCTTTCGGCGTTCGTCGCAACGCTCGGTAAGACCGTGATCTTGCGTGTGCAGTCGGCGCTGCGACACGAAGACTTCCGCGTCGACACGACGAACCTCCTCACGATCGGGTGCTTGTTCGGCATCGCGATCGCCGGAGGTCTGTCGATCTACTTCGTCCAACTGGCGCACGCCGCGAACCGGCCGGAGGTCGTCGTTGCCGGGCTTACCGTCGTCGACCCCGCGGTAGCGGTGGTTCTCGGTATCACCATCCTCGGCGAGGCAAGCGGTGCCCCGTTGTGGGCGGTCTTCGCGTTCGCCGGGGCCGGTACGGTCGCGATCGCGGGCGTCTTCATGCTTTCGCGTGCCGACAGTGACCGGCCGCCGGTGACCGCGATGTCGTCGCACGTGGAGGGCGGCCGTCCACCGAACGTCGGCGCTGGGGAGAACTCGCCAGGGTGACGCCGGTGGTATGAAGCGGGTGATGCGGAGGGCTAATCTCGCAGCTCTTCACCGCCCGCGACGTCGCCCAGTGCGACCGTGGGGCATGTCGACGTCGGTGTATACGTCGTCTTGGCAGGGCGGGAGGCTGAGCAGGTGAGTCGCTGGGCATCACAATTGAACCAGGAGCCATCAGAGGCGTGCGCGGCATTGCGCGCAGCGGTCGAGGTCGAGTCGGTCGAAACGTTGCAGGGCGTGGTTGCACGTCATCTCTGGACGTTGCGGGACCAGTGCTTCGAGGAGCTCACCGACGCGATCCAACGCGTCCCGGGTCGCGAGCTCGACGACGCGCCGCTGCTGAAGCTCCTTCATCCCATGACGCCTGTGATCGCTGCGTCGAGCGCCCCGTTCGACACGAACACGCTGGCGTCGGTCGATGCGCCGAGTGCCGTCGCTCGTGACACCCTCGTGGCACTCCAAACGATTGCCGCCCAGTGGAGTGGTGACATGCGCGCATCCGCGACACACGCGGAGGAGCTGCGCCGACGGATCTACGAGGAGTCTGTGCCGGAACGAGCGCAACGCGGGAGCAACCTGTGGTTCCTGCACTACTGCCTGGCGTCTACGCTCGTGCTGACCGGAGACACGGCGGCCGGCGCGCGGGAGCTGGCGACCTCGCGGGTCGTCGCTCGGAAATCCGGCTCGACACAAGGCGAGCGCAGCTCGCTCGCGCGGCTTGCGCTCGTGGATGTGCTGCGTGGGAGTGTGCGCGAGGCTGGTGCGGCTCTGCGTGCAGCACGTGAGCTGGCGCCGTATGAAGGTGCGTACACCCTCGAAGGTGCGGGGACGGAGGCGGTCGCCGAAGTGCTCATCGCACTCGAGCGAGGGGAGGCCGTCGATCTGAGGCAGCTGGACGCTGTGGAGCCGACGGCGTTCACGTGGCCGTTCTTCACACTTGCCCGGGCGCGCTGCGCGCTCTTGGGCGGGCAGCCTGCGCAAGCGGTCGAAGCGGTCCGCGCCACGGTCGCGGCCCATCGCGTCCAAGACGGCACCCTGGCTGCGGACATCCTGGCCGCCATCTACATCGATGCGTTCCTCGGGCTGGGGAACGAGCGAGCTGCCGCCCGCGCAGGGCTCGTGGTCCGTGAGCCCGGTCCCACCGCGAAGACGGCACACGCGCGGTTGGCACTGGCTCGAGGGGATGTCGACGCGGCAGCGCGGTTGATCGAGGAGCTCTCGGGAGAGGCATGGGCTTGCCCGGCGCGCGAGCACGAGATCACGTGTCTGCTCGCGTGGGAGTCAGCCGCGCGCGGCGCGGTGGGGGCGGGCGTCGCCCGGCGGTTCGCCGCATTGGCCGATACGCCGACGGCGCGCCGCATCCTCGCGTCGACTCCGGCGTGGGTGGTGCAGGCCGTTGCGCAGGCGCTACCGGCACTGGCGCGGGACGACTTCGAGGCGCGGATCACCGGTCTCGTGTTCGCGGAAATCGGAAGGTCGACGGTCCATCTCACGGCGAGCGAGCAACGCGTGTTCGATGCCCTCTCACAGCACGAACGTGTCGCGGATCTCGCGTCGGCGTTGTTCCTCTCGCCCAACACCATCAAGACGCATCTCAGCTCCCTGTATCGAAAGCTTGGCGTTTCGTCTCGCCGCGAGGCGATCGCAGCGAGGCGCACGCTCGTGCGAGAAGAGATCGGCGCCGACCTGGCGGAGCCGCGCCGAGCCGGTTGAGCGCCCGCGGAACAGCGAGAGTCGGTCAGATTCGGAACCGATGACTCTCCTGGGCGACACGCGCACGACGCTGTGCCGTGCGCGCACGATCACTGCGGATGCCTGGTCTGCGGCATCCGCGCTTCTCTACGCTCGCGTCATCGAACGATGTCGTTCAGCCGACGAACGCGCGGCCGGCCACCTGCCGCGAAGGAGAGGACCCCATGACCATGACGGCTCCGACCACCGAGGGACGCCCGATCCCCGACGCCGCCACTCGCGAGATCATCGGATACGCGCCAGAGCACACCGTCGACGACCTCAATGCAGCCATCGACCGCGCCCGCGCCGCACAGCCCGCGTGGGCCGAGCTCGGTCACGAGGAACGCAGCCGTGTCCTTCATGCCATCGCCGATGACATCGACGCACACGCGGAAGAGCTCGCCACCCTGCTCTCCCGTGAGCAGGGCAAGCCGATGAACGGCCCGAACGCGCGGTTCGAGGTCGGGGCCTGCGTGACGTGGCTTCGCGCCGCGGCCGACACCCCCATCGAGCCCGAGGTCGTGTTCGAACACGAGGGATCGCGCGCCGAGGTGCACTATGACCCACTGGGTGTCGTGGGCGCGATCGGGCCGTGGAACTGGCCCATGATGATCAGCGTCTGGCAGATCGCGCCGTCGCTACGTATGGGCAACACGGTCGTCGCCAAGCCGAGCGAGTACACCCCGCTGTCCGTCCTCGCCCTCATCGACGTCTTCAACCGTCACCTGCCCGACGGGGTGCTGACGGGCGTTTCGGGCGGGCGCGAGGTGGGCGCCGCGATCGCCGCGCACACCGGGCTCGACAAGATCATGTTCACCGGGTCGACCGCGACCGGGCGCAAGATCGTCGAGTCTTCGGCCCACAACCTCGCTCGGCTGACGCTGGAACTCGGTGGCAACGATGCGGGCATCATTCTGCCGGGCACCGACATCGCCGCCATCGCAGAGGGTCTGTTCTGGGGGATCTTCCTCAATACCGGTCAGACATGTGCTTCGCTCAAGCGCCTCTACGTGCACGAATCGCAGTATGAAGAGGTCGTTCAGGCGCTCGCCGATCTCGCACGGGCGATGCCGATGGGCAATGGGCTCGACGAAGCCAACGTGCTCGGGCCGCTGCAGAACGAGAAGCAGTTCGACATCGTCTCGAACCTCGTCGAGGATGCCCGCCAGCGTGGCGCCCGCATCGTGACGGGCGGGCGGGCCGCGACCGAACTCGGACCTCTGTTCTACGAGACGACGATCGTCGCCGACATCAGCGACGGTGCCCCTCTCGTCGACGAAGAGCAGTTCGGACCGGTCGTGCCGATCATCCGCTACTCGACCGTCGACGAGGCCGTGAAGCTCGCCAACGCCTCATCACAGGGCCTCGGCGCCTCGGTGTGGGGGAAGGACCCCGACGAGGCCGCGCAGGTCGCGACCGGCGTGCAGGCGGGCACCGTCTGGATCAACCAGCACGGCGCGATCAACCCGCACGTGCCGTTCGGGGGCATCAAGGCCTCGGGCTACGGACAGGAATTCGGCGTCGCCGGCCTCAAGGCGGTCGCCGCACCCAAGGTCATCCAGCGCTGACACTCGCGCAGGTCACCCGCCCCGTCGCGGGTGGCCTGCGCGTGCTCGTGTCGACAGCGGCGTCAGGCTGCGCGGCGCACACGAGGCAAGGACCACACTCGCAGGCGCGACCAGCGCAGTATCACCCCGCGTCGACGCGCGACTGGCAGGGGACGCATGCGGCGGCGTGGGGGACTGCCTCCAGACGTGCTGGTGGGATCTCGGTGCCGCAGCGGATACACACGCCGTATGTACCGGCGTCGAGCCGGTTGAGCGCGGCGGTGATGGCGGAGACGGTCTGTCGGTTGGTCGTGACGGTCTGATAGGCGACCGGATCGATCGTGGGAAGCGCGTGCGGTGCGAGATCGGCGATGACGTCGAGGTGTGCTTGCAGCCGGGCCTCGAGATCGCGGCGTGCGCCCTCGAGATCCAGTGCCGGACGGACGTCGTCTGAGAGGGGAATGGCCATATCTGCTCCTATAAACAAGAAGCGCGCCGCAGATGCGACGCGCTGGGTGACCGGAACGGTTTCTTCGGAATGAAGAGGGATCTACGGTGCCGCAGCGCGCGCGACGGTTCGACCGCCGGCGACGACGAACAAGGGCGGCAGCACCTCGTGTCGGGCGCCCGCGATGTCCGCAGCGCACGTGATGAGCAAGGCGTCGGCGGGACGCGTTACGACGTGCGGGCGGGAGATCATGGCCCTCACCATAGCCCGTGCCGCAGAAAAGGCAAGCGTGGCACGCAATCCGAGCGTGGGGGCCGATCGACGCGACCCCCACGCTCCGGAAATCACCCCTTGACCGAGCCGGCCATCAAACCGCCGACGAAGTACTTTCCGAGAAGGATGTAAACGACCAGCGGCGGGAGAGAGGCCAGGAGTGCTCCCGCCATGGAGATGCCGTAGTCCTGCAACAGCGCGCCGTTGGCCAGGTTGTTGAGGGCCAGCGTCACAGGACCGTTCTGGCTCGACGAGAAGAACACCGCGAACAAGAAGTCGTTCCACGCGTTGGTGAACTGCCAGATGAGTACCACGACGAAGCTCGGCAACGAGATGGGGAGGATGATCGACCAGTAGGTGCGCAGCATCCCTGCGCCGTCCACGCGACCTGCTTCGATCAGCTCGGTCGGCACCGTCTGGTAGTAGTTGCGGAAGATCAACGTCGTGATCGGGATGCCGTAGATGATGTGCAGAAGGATCAGTGACGGCACTCCGCTGGGTACCCCGGCGCCCAGCATCAGCTCGAGCAGCGGGATCATCACTGCCTGGTAGGGGATGAACATGCCGAAGAGAATGAGCGTGAAGACGAGATTCGCGCCGCGGAAGCGCCAGAGCGAGAGCACATAGCCGTTCAGCGATCCGAGGAACGCCGAAATGATCGCCGAGGGGATCACGATCATGAAGGATCGCCCGATCGAGGGAGCGAGCGCGTTCCATGCGCCGATCCAGTTGTCGAGGATCCAGACTTCGGGAAGGTTCCACGCGCGCGCCGGCGAGGCATCGCCGGCGCCCTTGAAGCTGGTCACGAACAAGACGTAGACGGGGGTGAGCACGACCAGCACGAACAGGATCATCACAAGGAAACGGATGGTCCGCGCCGGGCGGAAACGGCTCTTGACTCGCGCGCGTGAGCGGTCCTCCGCGCGTGCGCTCTCAGATTCAGCCTGAGGTGCCGTGAGCGAGGTCGTCATCGCTTCTCCTGACGGTTCGTCCAGATGAGATAGGGGATCACGATCGCTGCGACGATGACGAGGAGGATCGTGCCCACGGCGGCCGCGTTGGCGTAGTCGAAGCTCGACTTGAACACGTACATGTCCACGGCCGGCACCTTGGTCTGGTAATTGGAGGGCTTGGAGATCGACATGATCAGGTCGAACGACTTCAGCGACATGTGCCCGATGATGATCAGCGCCGACAGCGCCACAGGGGACAGCTGCGGGAACAGCACCATGCGGTAGAGCTGCCACTCCGACGCCCCGTCCATCCGCGCTGCCTCACGAAGCTCCTCCGGGATGCCGCGGAAGCCGGCGAGGAACAGCGCCATCACGTAACCGCTCAGCTGCCAGATCGCCGGAAGCGCGATGGCCGCGATTCCCCATGTGACGTCGTTCCACCAGGGGTTCTGGAGGAAATCGAGTCCGATCATCTGAAACAGCCGGTTCAAGCCGCTGGCATTCTCGCCTTCGTTGGAGTTCAGCAGCCAGCGCCAGACCACACCGGAGGCGATGAACGAAACCGCCATCGGAAAGAGGTAGATCGCGCGGAAGAAACCCTCCCCGCGGCTGGGTCGGTCCATCAGCCAGGCCCACCCGAAACCGATGATCATGGTTCCGGCGAGGAACACCACCGTGAAGATCGCCAGATTGATCAGCGAGTGCTGGAAGTCGCTGCTCCCGAGCAGAGCGAAGTAGTTCTCGAACCACGTGACCGTCGTCGGCTCCTGACCGGTCGCCTGCGCGGCGGTGTGATTGTCGGTGATCGAGGTCTGGAAGTTGGCGGCGAGCAATCCGTAGACGAACACGCCGAGCAGGATCAGCGACGGTGCCAGGAGGAGGAGTGGCGGTCCTGCCGCCTTGAGACGTTTGAGCATCGGAGTCTTTCCCGGAAGTCAGCGCGGGCTGCCCGAGCACCGGTGCCCGGGCAGCCCGCGATGGATCAGCCGTTGACGGCCGCGGCGAGCTCGGCCTGGAACGTGGCGAGGTCAGATGCACCCGTGGTGAACTTGCTCGTCGCGTCCGAAACCTTGTTGAGCGTCGCAACCGGCGTGGCCGCACCATGTGCGAGCGAGGAAACGATCACGTCGCTTCCCCACGCCTCGATGGCCGACTGCTGGTACGGGCTGAAGTCGCTCGTGTCCGCGTCGGTGCGGGCCGGGATCGAGCCCTTCGCCTTGTTGAAGGCGGCTTGACCCTCGGCCGAACCGACCGTTTCAAGCCACGCCTTTGCTCCGTCCTCGTTCGGTGCGCCCACGGGCAGCGTGAACGAGTCTGCGAGGAAGTCGAAGACACCAGCCGTGCCCGGTACCGGGAAGTAGATGTAGTCGGTCGGCGAGCTCAGCCCGGCTTCGGCGAAGGCTGCCTCCGCCCAGTCCCCCATGACGTTGAACGCGGCCTGGCCATCGATGACCTGCTGCGTGGCGTCAGGCCAGTCCAGGCCGTCACGGTCGCTGTTGGTGTAGCTCATCAGCAGCTCGAACTCCTCGAGTGCCGTCGTCACCGACGAACCCTCCCAATCGGTCGAGCCATCCCAGAGGCCGTTGTACTCCTCGGCGCCGAGCGAAGAGAGCAAGACGGTCTCGAGCAGGTGAACTTGCGTCCACGTGGTGGCGATCGACAAGGGGGTCTTGCCGGTCTCTTGGACCGCGTCGAGCGCTACGATCCAGTCGTCGATGCTGTCGTACTCGGCTTCGGGGTCCAGGCCTGCTTCTTCGAGCACGGCGGGGTTGGCCCACACGACGTTCGCGCGGTGGATGTTCGAGGGCACCGAGTAGATCGCGCCGTCCACGGTGATTCGATCGATGAGGTCGGCGGGGAACGCATCTGTGAGACCGAACTCGTCGTACAGGTCCGAGACGTCCTGGATCTGCGCGGCGTCGATATAGTCCTGCAGCTCGGCGCCGGCGTGGGCCTGGAAGGTGTCGGGCGCGTCGCCAGCCTGCAGGCGCGACTGGAGGAGGTCCTTGGCCGCCGATCCGGCGCCACCGGCGACGGCGCCGTTGACGAATTCGAGATCAGGGTGCTGGGAATCGAAGACGCTCACCAGAGCGTCGAGTCCGGCCTTTTCGGAACCGGCCGCCCACCAGGTGAAGACCTCCACCTCGGGTCCGCTGCTTCCTCCGCCGTCGTTGCTCTCGTCGGTGGATCCACCAGAGCACGATGCCAAGCCGAGGGTGAGGGCAGCCGCGCCGGCGCCCAACGCCAAGAGTGTCCGCTTGCTACGAATGTTCATACCGTCTTCCTTGCCGATGTGATGCACGGTTCGCCGCGCCTGAGCGCGTCCGTGCGCTGCTGAACTCATCTAAGGTGGCTTCACGTCTTGAAGTCAAGACTTGAACTCAAGAAGGCGCAGAACGTGATCTTTGCGTGACTTTCGAAATTCAACCGTCGGCACCCGATAATCTCGACACCGTGCAGGACATCCATGCGGCGAAGGGGTCGCAGCAGTCACTTCGCGAGGCGAACCGCGCCCGCGTCGTGCGCGCTGTCCAGCAACATGGCTCGTTGACGCAGGTCGAACTCGCGGGCATCACGGGGCTCTCGCCGTCGTCCGTGTCCAACATCGTGACCGAACTCGCCGACGCGGGGGTGCTCGACACCACCCCTTCGATCCGCTCCGGCCGACGCGCGCGGATGGTCACCCTCGCTCGGTCGATCGGGGTCGTGGCCGGGATCGACGTCTCCGCCCGCGCCCTGCGCATCGCGTTGTCGGACACCGCGATGCGGGTGCTCGCCGAGGAGGTCCTGCCGCTCGCGCCGGATCATCGCGCGGACCTCAGCCTCCAGCGTGCCGCGAGCCTTCTCAACGAACTCGTGGAATCGGTCGATGCCGCCGGCGACGAACTCCTTGCCGTCGGTGTCGGGGTGCCTGCTCCGGTGGACGTTGCGGCCGGCACGATCTCGTCGTCGTCCCTGCTCCGTGGATGGGACGGCGCCCCCGTCGCAGACCTGCTGACCGCGCGGGTGCGCGTACCTGTCGTCGTCGACAACGACGCGAATCTCGGTGCCCTGGCCGAAGCGCGCTACGGCGCGGCGGTAGGGGCGGACCCGGTCGTCTTCGTGCGTGTCTCGCACACGATCGGGGCGGGGATCGTGCTCAGCGGGCGCGTCCTCCACGGGCGCCGTGGAACGGCTGGTGAGCTGGGCCACGTCATCGTCGATGAACAAGGTGCGGTCTGCCGATGCGGAAACCGCGGGTGTCTTGAGACGGTCGCCGGGTCAGCGGCAATGCTCCACCTTCTCCAGGCCAGCCACGGACACCTCACGCTCGAAGACGCCGTCACGCGGGCGATCGATGGGGATGCCGGATGCCGGCGCGCCATCGCGGACACCGGCCGCGCCCTCGGTGCCGCTGTGGCGAACATGTGCAACGTCCTCGATCCGGAGATCGTCGTGGTCGGCGGTGAGGTGGCGCGCGCCGACCACCTCCTCCTCGATCCACTGCGGGATGCCGTCGACCGACACACGATGCGGTCGCCCGCCGGATCGCCGGCCGTGGTCGCGGCGGAGTTCGGCGAGCAGGCGGGCCTTCGCGGCGCTTTGGCGGCCGCCCTGGACCGGGCGCGCGAACTCGGTGCGTTGGGGGTGGCCTCATGATCCGACGCGTGCTGCGTACGATCGCCGCCGCGATCGTGGTGTCGGTCGCGCTCGCCGCGTGTGCGCCCGCGGAGCCGTCGGCACCGGCGGGAGTGATCGGGCTCCTGCTCCCCGAAGCGGGGGTCGCGCGCTACGAGACATCCGACCGGCCTGCGTTCGAAGCCGTCGTCGAGAAGCGATGCCCCGAGTGTGACCTGCTCTATGCCAATGCCGGGTCCAGCGCCGCACGTCAGCAGGAGCAGGCCGAGGCGATGCTGGCGCGCGGAGCGGAGGTTCTGGTCCTCGACGCGGTGGATACCGTCGCCGCCGAGAGCATCGTCGCCTCCGCCACCCGGCACGGCGCTGACGTCATCGCCTACGACCGGTTCATCGACTCGCCCGACGTCGCGGCGTACGTGTCCTTCGACTCCGAACTGATCGGTCGGCTGCAGACAGACGCGGTATTGGCCGCTCTCGATGCCGGCGTCGGCCGGCCTCCCGGTCTCCTCCTCGTCCATGGATCCGCGACGGACCCGAATGCCGCCGACCTCCGTGCCGGCGTCCACAGGGCGCTTGCCGATGCCGACGTCGAGATACTGGGCGAATTCGACGCGCCGGCGTGGAGCGCGACCGCTGCGCAAGAGTGGGTATCCGGTCAGCTGACCCAATACCCGGGAAGGGTCGCCGGAGTCGTCGCAGCGAACGATGCGCTCGCCGGTGGTGCGATCGCCGCGCTCAAGGCGGCCGGGGTCGACGAGCCCGTTCCGGTGTCGGGGCAGGACGGTGAACTGTCGGCCATTCAGCGCATCGTCGCGGGTGACCAACTCATGACGGTCGCGAAGGCCACGGATGACCAAGCCCGCACCGCGGCGGAGTTGGCCGTTCGTTTCTTGCGGGGAGAAACGCCGGCAGCGCCCGGGACGACGCAGGGGATACCGAGCTTCCTGCTCGCGCCGACGGTCGTCTGGCAGGACGACATCTCGCGTGTCATCGTCCGCGGTCGTGTGCACTCGGTTGCCGAGATCTGTGCGCCGGCCTATGTGGACGCGTGCGTGGGCGTCGGCCTCATCGAAGGGGAAGCAGAATGACGACGGTGGTGACATTCGCGGGCGTATCGAAGAGCTTCGGTGCGGCTCAAGCGTTGATCGATGTCGACCTTCAGATCAACGCGGGGGAGGTCCTCGCCCTCGTCGGCGACAACGGCGCCGGAAAGTCGACCCTCATGGGGATCGCGTCCGGTGCGATGGCCCCCACCAGTGGTGTCGTGCGCGTGGACGGGGCGCCACAACGGTTCTCCTCTCCGGCCGATGCGCGTCGCCAGGGAATCGTCGCCTCACCCCAGGGAATCGCGCTCTGCGACAATCTCGACGTCGTCAAGAATCTCTACCTCGGCCACGAGGAAACCAACTTCGGCATCCTCGACGAACCCGAGATGGAACGCGGAGCAAGGCAGGCGTTGGAGAGTCTGGCGGCGCGCATTCCCGATGTCCGTGTGCCGGTGCACGCGCTCTCGGGTGGACAACGTCGTAGCGTCGCCATCGCCCGAAGCCTCTTGGGGAATCCACGGGTACTCCTTCTGGACGAGCCGACGAACGCTCTCGGCGTCCGTCAGACCGCTCAGATCCTCACCCTGATCGGCCGGCTCCGGGCACGCGGGCTGGCCGTGGTGTTGGCGAGCCACTCCATCACGGACGTCCTGGCCGTGGCAGACCGCATCGTGGCGCTGCGGCTGGGCAGGATCGTCGCGGAGTACGACGCCGCACAGACCAACGCGGAGGAGCTGCTCGCGGCGATCACCGGAGCGACCGCGCCGGCGGCGGGCGTGACGGAGTGGGGAGGCGGTGGGTGATGTTCAGAGATCTCTGGAGGCGCGTCCGCGACCGCGAGCGGACCCTCATCCCGCTCATCGTCGCATTGGCGGTCATCTGGTTGATATTGGGTGCCGTGTCGCCGACTTTCTGGACGGCTGAGAACCTGGTGAACCTGTCATTGCAGTCGGTGTCCACGGGAGTCATCGCGCTGGGCGTCGTGCTGGTGTTGCTGATCGGACAGATCGATCTGTCGGTCGGGGCGGTGAGCGGACTCGCTGCAGCGATCGTCGCCGTGAGCGCCATGTCGCTGGGCTGGCATCTCGCGGTCTCCGTCGTCGTCGCCCTCGCCGTGGGCGCGGCCATCGGAGCCGTCTACGGGGTGTTGATCGCGCGGGTCGGCCTGCCGGGATTCGTGCTCACGCTGGCCGGGCTCCTTGTGGCCACCGGTGTGCAGTGGCAGATCCTCGGGCCGGTGGGTTCGGTCAACCTGCCCTACGATTCCTGGCTCGTCGTGTTCACCCAGACCGCGTTCGTGCCCACCTGGCTGGCGTGGGTGTTCGTCGCGGTCGCCGTCGCAACGACGCTCGTCGTGCGGATCGTCGCGCGGAGGCGGCGCATCGCCCGCGACCTCGTCCCCGAGTCGATCGCCGCCATCGCCGGTCGCACCCTGCTCGTGGCGCTCGTGCTTGCGCTGCCCGTGGCCTACCTCTCGCAGGAGCGCGGCGTGGGCTGGAGCCTTGTCCTCTTCATCGTCCTTGTCTGGACTGTCGACATTGCACTGCGCCGTACGCGTTGGGGCCGCGGGATCCGTGCGATCGGTGGCAACAGGGCGGCTGCGCGGCTGGCGGGGATTCCCGTCCGGCGGATCGTCGTGACGGCGTTCATCATTTGTTCCACACTCGCCGCGCTCGGCGGGGTTCTTGCTGCGGGGCGCCTGGCCGCGGCGAATCAAAGCACGGGCGGTGGTGAACTCTTCCTCATCGCCATCGCCGCGGCCGTCGTCGGCGGGACCAGCCTGTACGGCGGACACGGCAGTGCCTGGTCTGCGCTCGTGGGAATCCTGGTGATTCAGTCGATCGCCAACGGGCTGACCCTGATGGACCTGGATGCGTCGGTACGCAGCATCGTGACCGGCGCGGTCTTGGTGCTGGCTGTCGTGATCGACACGATCCTGAGACGCCCACGCAACCCGTTCGCCGGCGAAGTGGTGTGACGTCGTCGACGGAGGTCGAGTCTGCGACGTGAAGGGTCTCGCTACTCTTGCCACAGAAACGGCATGCGTGTGGGCGGTCAGTCTGCGCCACGTCGGCCGGTGACCGCGTCGAGGTCTTCGAAGATCGGGAACGTGCGGGAGGATCGCACGCCGGGAAAGGCCTGGATCTCTTCGAGCACGATACGGCGCAGATCGCGGTTGTCCCGCGCGCGCACCAGGACGAGCACGTCGAAGTCGCCGCCGACGAGGGCGACGTGCTCCACCTCGGGCATCGCGAGGAGGCCCGATCGTATGTGTTGCCAGTCCGACTGGTCGACCGACAGTGCGACGTACGCGGACGCGTGGAAACCCTCGCGTACGGGGTCGGTGCGCAGGCCGTAGCCGACGATCACTCCGTCGTCGGTCAACCGCCGCAACCGGGCGTAGGCGTTCGCGCGCGAAATGCTCACGCGCTGTGCGAGCGCGTTGACCGAGGTGCGGGCATCTTGTCGGAGCACATCGAGGATCGCGCGGTCGATCGTGTCGAGACCCATGGTGCTCCCGGTGGTCGAAGCGTGTGTCGAAGGTGAGAGACATATTGTCACGATGAGTGGTCATTCAACAGATCACGTCTCAGAATGCGTGGAAACAGTATCGAAACGTCGCCGAATCGCGCACAGTTGAGAGAGTTCCGTCCACCGACGAAGGCTTTCAGCAATGACGCTCGAATCCGACCTGTTGCCACACCCCGATCCCGTGCAGCTGATCGACCCGGCCGGCCGCGCCGTGACCGCCGACGGGTATGCGCTACCTCCCGTCGAGGCTCTGCGTGACGGATACGCGGCGCTCGTGCGCGGGCGGCGCATCAACGAGCAGTGCAATGCTCTCGTGCGTCAGGGGCGTCTGGCCGTCTACCCGTCGTCGCACGGGCAAGAAGCATGTCAGGTCGCCGCAGCTCTCGTCCTGGGCGAGAGCGACTGGGTGTTTCCGACCTACCGCGACTCGGTCACCGTCATCAGCCGCGGGGTCAGCCCCGCCGACGCACTCGTCCTCTTGAAGGGTGACTGGCACTCCGGGTACGACCCGCACGAAAACCACGTCGCCCCGCAGGCGACCCCCTTGGCGACTCAGCTGCTCCATGCCGTCGGGTTCGCGCACGCGGCGAAACTCCGCGGTGAGGACACCGTCGTGCTGGCGATGTGCGGCGATGGAGCGACGAGCGAGGGAGACTTCCACGAAGCGATGAACTTCGCCGCGGTCTTCGGACTCGCCGTCATCTTCTTCGTGCAGAACAACGAGTTCGCCATCTCGGTTCCGCTCTCACGGCAGACCGCCGCGCCGTCGCTCGCGCACAAGGCGATCGGGTATGGAATGCCCGGGCGCCGCGTCGACGGCAACGACCTCGCCGCGGTGCTCGCGGTGCTCGGTGAAGCCGTCGAGCGTGCGCGTGCCGGCGGCGGGCCCTCGCTCGTCGAGGCCCACACCTACCGCATGCAGGCGCACACCAACGCCGACGACGACACGCGCTACCGAGAGCGTGACGAAGTGCAGGCGTGGGTCGCACGCGATCCGCTCACGCGGATGCGGGACTACCTGGCAGGTGTCGGTGCGCTCGACTCCGAGACCGAAGAGGCGTTCGCCGCGGACGCCGAAGAAGTTGCCTCCGCTCTGCGCGCCGCGATGAACACGGATGCCACACCCGACCCGCGTGATCTGTTCGCGCACGTCTATTCCGAGCCGACCTCGCAGCTCGTCCGACAGCGAGACCTCGTGCTGTCGGAGATCGCCCGTGAGGAGGCATGAGATGACCCTCGTCGACGACACCCCCACCGCCACCGAACCTCGGGTGGTCACGCTCACGATGGCCGCCGCGCTGAACCGCGCCCTGGCAGACGAACTCGCTTCCGACCCGTCGGTGCTGGTCTTCGGTGAAGACGTCGGAGCGCTCGGTGGGGTGTTCCGCATCACCGATGGGCTCACCGCGCGCTTCGGCGAAGAGCGCTGCTTCGACACGCCTTTGGCCGAATCCGGCATCGTGGGCACCGCCGTCGGCATGGCGATGAACGGCATGCGACCGGTCGTCGAGATGCAGTTCGACGGGTTCGCCTACCCGGCGTTCGAGCAGATCGTGAGCCACGTCGCCAAGCTCTCGAACCGCACGCACGGGGCGATACGGATGCCGATGGTCATCCGCATCCCCTTCGGCGGCGGGATCGGCGGGGTCGAACACCACTGCGACTCATCCGAGGCCTACTATGCCCACACCCCGGGACTCACCGTCGTGACGCCCTCCACACCGCAGGACGCCTACAGTCTGCTGCGCGCCGCGATCCGGCATCCCGACCCTGTGGTGTTCCTCGAACCGAAGAAGATGTACTGGTCGAAGGGCGAGGTCGATCTGGACCGCACGACCGAGATCGGCCGAGCCCGCATCGCCCGAGAGGGCACGGACGCGACGATCATCACGTACGGGTCGTCGGTCGCGGTGGCCCTGGACGCCGCTGCGGTCGCCGAGGCCGAGGGGCGGAGTATCCAGGTGGTCGATGTCGTGAGCCTCGCGCCGTGCGATGACGAGACGATCATGGCGGCGGTGCGCTCGACCGGCCGCGCCGTCGTCGTCGCGGAAGCACCCGGGTACGTCTCGGTGGCCTCCGAGCTGTCGGCACGCATCGGCGAACAGTGCTTCGAATACCTCGAAGCTCCCGTGCGACGCGTGACGGGCCTTGACGTGCCCTACGCCCCGCCGAAGCTCGAGCACTATTACCTGCCCGACGTCGACCGTATCCTCGACGCGGTCGACACGCTCAACTGGGAGGACGACTGATGTCGGCGATCTTCCGTCTGCCCGACCTCGGTGAAGGGCTCACCGAGGCGGAACTCGTCCAGTGGCTGGTCGCCGTCGGCGACACCATCCGCATCGACCAGGCGGTCGCCGAAGTCGAGACCGCCAAGAGCGTCGTCGAGTTGCCGTCGCCATTCGCGGGAACCGTCCGCGCACTCCACGGCACGAGCGGCGACATGCTCGTCGTCGGCGAGCCCGTCATCGAGATCGACGACGGGTCCGAGGCCCCCGCGCCCGACGAACCGGATCCCGCAGCCACCGGCGACGACGTTGAACTCGAGGCGCATCGTGCCGAGGAACAGGCCGGCTCGGGCAACGTGCTCATCGGCTACGGCACGTCGCAGTCGCGCGGCGCGGCGCGCCGCCGCCCGCGCGCCGCGAAGACAGGGGCGGCGCTGGCCCCCGCCTCGCCGAACGAGCCCGCGTCCGCGCCCGCGCCAGGGTCGAGCGTGATCGCCGCCTCCCCGCCCCCCGCGCCGAGCTCCCGTGTGCGGGTGCGTTCGCCGCAGTTGCGCCGCGTCGCACGCGACCTGGGGGTCGATCTGTCGACGGTCGTTCCCACGGGCGCCGGCGACACGGTGACCCGCGCCGACATCCTCCGCGCGGCCGGCGGTCCCGCGGGCGGTGCGTCCGTCGCCGCCTCGTCGACGACAGCGGCCCCCGCGGCAACGGCATCCGTCGATCCCGTCGAGATTGGACGGGAACGGCTCGGGATGCTCCGGCGCACCGTGTCGGCCACACTCACGCGCAGTCGCACCGAGATCCCCGAAGCCACCGTGTGGGTCGACGTCGACGCGACACGTCTGTGGGAGCTACGTCCGGAGTTGGCACCGGCGGGGGAGCGACCGCCGTCACTCACGGCCCTCCTCGCCCGGTACACGCTGCTCGCGCTCGCCGAGTATCCGCTCCTCGCGTCGCGGCTGAGTGATGACGGCACCGAGATCATCCGGTACGCGGGCGTCAACCTCGGCATCGCCGCCGACACCGAGCGGGGACTCTTGGTTCCCGTCGTGCCCCGTGCCGACGAACTGTCCATCGCCGAGCTGGACGTGCGCCTCCGTGACCTCGC
This sequence comes from Microbacterium koreense, assembly GCF_042677105.1. Lineage (NCBI taxonomy): Bacteria > Bacillati > Actinomycetota > Actinomycetes > Micrococcales > Microbacteriaceae > Microbacterium > Microbacterium koreense. Next base: position 160,693 of record NZ_JBHTIM010000001.1, on the reverse strand, counting down.
GGCCGACGCGCGCGGCGGCAGCCTGCCGCCCGAGAAGCTGCGCGGTTCGACGTTCACGCTCAACAACTACGGCTCGCTCGGCGTCGACGGGTCCGCCGCGATCATCAACCACCCCGAGGTCGCGATCCTCGGGGTCGGACGCATGATCGAACGCCCCTGGGTCGTCGACGGTGTCATGATGCCCCGTCGCATCGTCACGCTCTCGCTCGTGTTCGACCACCGCATCTGCGACGGCGGATACGCCGCCGGGTTCCTTCGTCACATCGTCGGCGCGATCGAGAACCCGCTCTCGCACTACTCCCGCCTGTGAGTTCGCGTCCGGCCGGAAAGGCTCGGCGGGCGCGTGCTCAGGCGCGGCCGGTGAAGACGGGGCGACGCTTCTCCTTGAACGCAGCGAACCCCTCACGGTAGTCCGGCGTCTCGCACAGAGCCGCCTGCGCCCGGTTCTCTTCGGCCATCGATGCCCACAGCCCCAGCCGCTCGTCACGCAGCGCAGCGACGAGGCGCTTGGATGCCGCGAACGCCTGCGTGGCACCCTGAGCGGCCGTACGGGCTGCCGAGCGCGCGGCATCCGTCACCTCGTCTGCGGGGAAGACGCGCGAGAAGAGCCCCGCGGCGACCGCTTCGTCTCCGGACATCAGACGCCCGGTGACGATGAGGTCCATCGTGCGGTGTGCGCCGAGGCGCTCGACGAACAGCGCATGACCGCCCGAGTCGAGCGTCGCGCCGAGATTCGCGAAGGGTGAGCCGATCTTTGCCGAATCGGCGACGTAGACGATGTCACTCGCGATGAGAAGTCCCAGGCCGACGCCCAGACACGCGCCGTGCGCCACGGCGAACGTCGGCACTGGAACCGCCGCCATCCGCTGCAAGAGCGGCTCGACGAGCCCGCCGAGGTATCCGATCACATCGTCGTCGCGCGGGTCGACGCCCGAGATGTCACGACCTGCGCAGAAGGCGCGACCCTCACCGCGTAGCAGCACGGCCCGAACGTCGCCGGTCGCGGCGAGGCGTTCGACTTCGCCGAAGGCATCGGAGAGTCCGGCCAGCGCGTCTTCGTCGAGCGCGTTCAGCTTGTCGGGCGCGTCGAGCACGATCTCGGCGACAGCGCCCTCCACGGTGAAAGTGATCGCCATGGGATCTCCTGATCTCTTGTCTGCGGCCGGTCAGCCGTCGTAGTCGACGACGACACGCTCGCTCGTGGGGTGCGACTGGCAGGTGAGCACGTAGCCCGCGTCGATCTCGTCCGGCTCGAGCGCGTAGTTCTCGGTCATGCGTACCTCGCCGTCGATGACGCGGGCACGGCAGGTGCCGCACACACCGCCCGCGCAGGCGAACGGGGTGTCGGGGCGCACACGCAGGGCAGCGTTGAGGATCGACTCGTTCGCCGACACCGGCGATTCGACCGTCGACGACTGCCCGTCGAGGGTGAACTCGACCGCGTAGGTCTTCTCACCCTTTTCGATCACGACCGGCCGTGCACTGCGCGGCTCGGCTTTGTCGGCATCCGTCGTGAACAACTCGTAGCGCACGTGCGCAGGATCCACGCCCCGAGCCGCGAGGGTGTCGCGAGCCAACTGCACCAGTTCGAACGGGCCGCACAGGAACCACTCGTCGACGCCCTCGGGGCGCAGCAGCACGTCGAGCATTTCGCCGAGCTTGTCGGCATCGATGCGGCCCGACAGCAGGGGCGCCGTGCGCTGCTCGCGCGAGAGGACGTGATGCACGGCCAGGCGCGACAGGTAGCGGTCCTTCAGCTCGGCGAGTTCTTCGAGGAACATCACGTCGAGGGTCGACCGGTTGGTGTAGACGAGTTCAAACGTCGAGTCCGCCGAGCGGTCGAGGACCGTGTGCGCGAGTGCCATCAGGGGGGTGATCCCGCTTCCTGCGGCGATGCCGACGATGCGACGGCCGTCGAGGTCGTCCAGTGTCGAGGTGAACGTGCCCTGCGGGCTCATGACGTCGAGGACGTCCCCGGCCTTCAGCTCGGTGTTCGCCCAGGTTGAGAAAACGCCGCCGATGTCGCGTTTGATCGCGACCGAGATCGAACCGGGCTCGCCGGTGGCTCCGCGATGGGGAGGGCGGCAGAGCGAATAGCTACGTCGCCGCTCGTGGCCCTCCAATTCGGCGCGCAGCGCGACATACTGCCCCGGCAGGTAGTCGTACTCGTCGACGAGGTCCGCCGGTACGGTGAACGTCACCTCGACCGAATCCGACGTGAGGGGGCGCACCTCCGCGACCTCGAGTGCGTGAAAGCGAGCGCGGCGACGCGGCACACCGGCGGGCGTGGTGCCGCCGACGGTCGAGGCGAGGAAGGCCTCGGCGACGGATTCGTCCGAGTCGGGCAGAGGGGTCGTCGTCGACCCCAGATTGACGGCAGCCATCACAACACCTTGAAGTAGTCGAACGGTTCGAGGCAGTCGAGGCACTCGTAGAGCGCCTTGCACGAGGTGGATCCGAAGCGGGCCAGCTCGCGGGTGCGCAGCGAATCGCAGCGAGGGCACTTCACCGTGAGTGCGACGCGAACGGGACCGCCGGCACGGACGGCGGCGCTCCCGGTCGGGGCCTGGATGCCGTACTCGCGCAGCTTCTCTTTGCCGCTCTCGCTCATCCAGTCGGTGGTCCACGCCGGAGCGAGGACGAGATCGACGGTCACGTCGGTGTAGCCGGCGTGGGTGAGGGCGAGGAGCACGTCATCCCGCATGGCGTCCATCGCGGGGCACCCGCTGTAGGTGGGCGTCAAGGCGACGCGCACCGACCCGTCGTCGTCGACCTCGACGGCTCGCAAGACACCGAGGTCTTCGATCGTCAGCACCGGGATCTCAGGATCGGTGACGGTCGCCGCGACATCCCACGCGGTGCGTGCGCGCTCGTCGTCGGGGCGAGGGCGTGCGACGGATGCCTCAGCCATGGCGATCACCACGAGGCTCCGGGATGCTGGCGGGCGAGCACCTGCATCTCGGCCAACAGCGGACCGAGATGTTCGGTGTGACCACCGGTGCGCCCGCGGCCGGACGCGATGAACGCGGTACGGCCCGTCGGGCGCTCCAGGTCAGCTGCGGTGAAGACCTCGTCGATGGCGGCGTCGAACCGATCACGTAGATGCGACGGCAGAACGGCGACACCGTCGGCGGCGAGGCGCTCGGTGAGTTCGTCGTCTTCGAAGAGTTCGTCGACGTACGGCCACGTGTCGATGATCGCCGTGACCATGCGGCGGCGGGACTCGTCGGTGCCTCCGGCCAGGCGCAGCGTCCACTGCACCGCGTGGTCGCGGTGGTAGTCGACCTCTTTGAGCGACTTGGCGGCGATGGCCGCGAGCGTCGGATCGGTCGACGCCGACAGGTCTCGGTAGAGCTCGATCAGGTAGCACGACACGAACAACTGTCGGGCGATGGTGTGGGCGAAGTCCCCGTTCGGCTGCTCGAACAGCCACGCGTTGCGCCACTCGGGTTCATCGCGCCAGAAGGCCAAATCGTCTTCGGAGCGACCGGTCGCCGACCCCGCGTAGTGCAGCAGCGAACGCGCGTGACCGAGAAGATCGAGCCCGATGTTGCCGAGGGCGACATCTTCTTCGAGTTCGGGCGCACGCGAAATCCACATGCCGAGGTGCTGGGCGAGGATGAGCGCGTCATCACCCAGGCGCAGGGCGTACTCCGCGACATCCGGTGTCGCGACTTCGCCGACGCCGGTGATCCCCGCGCCGGCGAGCTCTTCGGCGAGTTCGACGTCGTCGACCGTCACCTGGCCGTGCACCTCATCGTGCGTCGGTGCGCTCACAGGTGTTTCACCCCTTCGCTCTTTGTGTAGTACACCGCGTGGCGGTAGTTCTTGCCCGACGGGCTCTCGAAGAACGCGCCCTTCGCGTCAGGGTCGCTCGTGGTGACGGCGGCCGCGGGGACCACCCAGATCGACACGCCTTCGTTGCGGCGGGTGTAGACGTCGCGGGCGTTGCGTACCGCCATGTCGGCGTCGGGGGCGTGCAACGACCCGACGTGCACGTGGCTGAGGCCACGATTCGCGCGGACGAACACCTCCCACAGGGGCCACGACTCGGTCGCGTCTTCACCGGGGGTCGCCATCACGCCACCGCCTTCTCGGCCGCGACAGCCTGCTTGCGGGCGTACTCGGCCGCAGCTTCACGCACCCAGGCGCCGTCTTCGTGCGCTTCGCGCCGGCGGCGCAGACGCTCGGCGTTGGCGGGGCCGCGACCGGCGAGCACCTCGTTGAACTCGGTCCAGTCGATCTCGCTCATCTCATAGGTGCCGGACTCTTCGTCGTAGCGCAGGTTCGGGTCGGGCAGCGTGACACCCAGCACCTCGGCCTGCGGGACGAGCATCCCCACGAAACGCTGACGCAGGTCGTCGTTCGAGAACCGCTTGATGTTCCACGCCATCGACTGCGCCGAGTTGGGGGAGTTGTCGTCGGGGGGCCCGAACATCATGAGGCTCGGCCAGTACCAGCGGTCCACTGCATCCTGCGCCATCTGACGCTGCGCGTCGGTTCCCTGCATGAGCTCGAGCAGGATCTCGAAGCCCTGACGCTGGTGGAACGACTCCTCCTTGCAGATGCGCACCATCGCGCGACCGTAGGGGCCGTACGAGGCACGGCACAGCGGAACCTGGTTGCAGATCGCCGCACCGTCGACGAGCCACCCGATCGCGCCCATGTCGGCCCACGTGGGAGTGGTGTAGTTGAAGATCGACGAATAGCGGGCCCTGCCCTCGATGAGCTGCTGCATCATCTCGTCGCGTGTGATGCCGAGCGTCTGCGCGGCGGAGTAAAGATAGAGGCCGTGACCGGCTTCGTCCTGCACCTTGGCCATCAGGATCGCCTTGCGCTTGAGGCTCGGCGCCCGCGTGATCCAGTTCGACTCGGGCTGCATGCCGATGATCTCGGAGTGCGCGTGCTGACTGATCTGGCGGATCAGCGTGCGACGGTACGCCTCCGGCATCCAATCGCGCGGCTCGATACGCGAATCGGCGGCGATGAGTTCGTCGAACTGGGCGCGTTCTGCCTCGGGCTCGACCACGCTCATGTCTGCGGGTGCGGTCATCATCGACTCCTGTGTGTTGGCGGACCGGGCCGGTGGCACTCGATACCCCTCGGCATCCGGTATTACTAACCGAACGTTCAGGTAGTATATGCTGAGTCGCACGCCGGGGCAACGTCCCCTGACGAACTCGATGAGGAGTCGCACATGACGGATGCCGCACCGCCGCAGTCAGTCCCCTCCCGCGCGATGATGGCCAACGACCGCGCCTCCGCTGCGCTGGGGATGACCGTCGAACGAGACGAGCCCGGCCACGCGGTCGTCTCGATGACCGTGCGCGACGATATGACCAACGGGTTCCACATCACCCACGGCGGTCTCGTCTTCGCGCTCGCCGACACGGCGTTCGCGATCGCCTGCAACGAAGACGCTTCCGTCACCGTTGCGGCGGGCGCCGACATCACCTTTCTGAAGTCCACGGTCGCCGGTCAAACCCTGACCGCCACCGCCGTCCGCCGCGTGCGCGCCGGACGCACCGGCCTCTACGACGTCACCGTCGTCGATGAGACCGGCGATGCCGTCGCGGAGTTCCGCGGCCGGTCCTTCACCACCAACCGCACCCACTGACCCACCCGCCACCGAGGAGATCACCGTGTCGACGCCGACCCTCCCGCCCGCACCCCACGCCGCCGCGAGCGGCAACGAACACCTCGACCTCGAGGAGCAGCTCTCGCGCGAGGAGATCGAGTCGCTCCAGCTCGAGCGACTGCAGTGGACCGTGCGGCACGCTTACGAGAACGTGCCGCTGTACACGCGCAAGTTCGACGAGGCGGGCGTCCACCCCGATGACATCCGCACCCTCGCCGACATCGCCAAGATTCCCTTCACCACGAAAGAGGACCTGCGCGAGACCTATCCGTTCGGAATGTTCGCCGTACCGATGGCCGAGGTCGCCCGCATCCACGCCTCGAGCGGCACCACCGGCCGCCCGACCGTCGTCGGCTACACCCGCGGCGACCTCGACCGCTGGGCGTCCCTCATCGCCCGGTCGCTCCGCGCCAGCGGCGTGCGGCCCGGCATGAAGGTGCACAACGCGTACGGCTACGGCCTGTTCACCGGCGGTCTCGGCGCCCACGCCGGCATCGAAGCGCTCGGAGCCACCGTCATCCCGATGTCGGGTGGCCAGACCGCGCGGCAGGTGCAGTTGATCATGGACTTCGAGCCCGACGTGATCCTGTGCACACCGAGCTATCTGCTCACGATCGCCGACGCCATGGTCGAGCAGGGCATCGACCCGCGCTCCACATCGCTGAAGATCGCCGTGCTCGGCGCCGAGCCGTGGACGAACGAGATGCGCCGCGAACTCGAAGAGCGCCTCGACATCGACGCGCTCGACATCTACGGACTTAGCGAGGTGATGGGGCCGGGTGTGGGCAACGAGTGCGTCGAGACCAAGGATGGCCCGCACATCTGGGAAGACCACTTTCTGCCCGAGATCATCGACGGCGAGACGGGCCAGGTGCTGCCGGACGGCGAGAAGGGCGAGCTCGTCTTCACCTCTCTCACGAAGGAGGCCTTCCCGGTGTTGCGTTACCGCACGCGCGACCTCAGCCGCCTGCTGCCGGGAACCGCGCGCCCCGGAATGCGCCGCATCGAGAAGATCACCGGCCGCAACGACGACATGATCATCCTGCGCGGGGTGAACCTCTTTCCCACCCAGATCGAAGAGATCGTGCTCGGCATCGAGAACCTCACGCCGCACTTCGTGCTCGAGCTCACCAAGCAGGGCCGGATGGATGCGCTCACGGTGCGTATCGAGCGGCACCCCGACCTCGCCCTCGAGGTGTGTGAAGCCGCCGGTGCGGTGCTGCGCAAGCGCATCAAGGTGCTGATCGGCACGTCCGTCGAGGTGCGCGTCGAGGAGCCGGGTGCGCTGCCGCGGAGCGAAGGCAAGTACAAGCGCCTCTACGACCTGCGGCGATCGGCCACATGAGTGGAAGGTGCACCCGCCGAGCGCCTGTGGATGGATGCCTAGCGGCCCATTGCTGCCGCAGTATTCTCAGTGCTCACCGCATGCATCTGTGTTTCCAGGATGCGACTGCGACGAATGTTGTCCCGAAGCCTTGACGACCTGGATGGCGAGTAGTGAGACCTTCGGCATGGCGCCGGGGGGCGATTCGCCAGATGCAGGAGTAGATCTGCTGCCGAGCGGACTGAGCGCATCCTGCGTCTTTGTCAGCGCTGATCACTCCCGGTCAGCCGTGGTTCTCATTGCGCCGAGTGAAGAGGCCGGCGCAGACTACGTCGACCAGATTCGCGAGCACCTTCTCGCGACACCTGGGCTCACGCAGGCCACTGATTCCGATGGCGCGTTCGCTTTCACTACGGAGGAAGAAGGCAGGTGGATCTGTCCAACTGCGGCCCGGACAGTTTCTCGCGGATCTCGGCGACGACACGGCGGGCGACGCCGTTGTGATCGTTGCCGAATCCGACATGTAAAGCCTGCGGCGGTGGAAAGATAGGGGCGATGTCTGAGAACGGAACGCTCCGCAGAGGCCGCCCCGGCTATGACCGTCAGGGGATCCTCGACGTCGCCGTCGCCGCCTTCAACCAGTACGGCTACGACGCGACGTCGATGGGAGTGCTGGCGGAGCGGCTCGGACTGTCGAAGTCGGCGATCTACCACCACTTCGCATCGAAGGACGAGATGCTCGACCACGCCCTCGACGATGCGCTGAGCGGTCTCGAGAGGGTCGTCGATGAGACGGATGCCGCGGGCGGACGCGCCGCCGACAGGCTCGACCGCGTGCTGCGCGGCGCCGTCCACGTGCTCGTGGCACAGCTGCCCGAAGTGACCCTGCTGCTGCGGGTGCGCGGCAACACCGATGTGGAACGCCGCGCCCTCGAGCGGCGTCGCGCGTTCGACAAGCGTGTTACCGCGCTGGTCGAAGAGGCGCAACACGAGGGATCACTGCGCACCGACATCGACGCGCGCGTGGTCTCCCGTCTGGCGTTCGGCATGATCAACTCGATCGTGGAGTGGTACCGGCCGGGTGGGCGCGAGAATGCCGACCGGCTGGCCGACGACGTGATCGCGATCGCGCTCGACGGCCTGCGGATGCCGACCTCGAACCGCATCGAAGACTTCTCCGTGTGATCCCGCCCGGCAGGCCGGGCGGGCGGCCGCCGCCGCCGTCGACCAAGCCTGCCGGCGCCTCCGACTCCCCACCATCCGCGCCGTGCTCGACGAAGCAACAACTGCGGCGGAGCGTGAGCAGCTCACCTACCAAGGGTTCCTCGCAGAACTCCTCCTCGCCGAATGCGATGACCGGGACCGGCGTTCCACGATCCGACGCGTTAATGGGGCTGGCTTCCCCCGCCAGAAATGGCTCGGCGACTTCGAATACGAACAGAACCCCAACGTGAACCCCGCCACCATCCATACCCTCGCCACCGCGACTGGATCCGCCGCGGCGACCCGCTCTGCCTCATCGGCGATTCCGGCACCGGCAAGTGTCACCTCCTCATCGGCCTGGGCACCGCGGCGGCGGAGAACGGGTTCAGGGTGAAGTTCACCCTCGCCACCAAACTCGTCAACGAACTCGTCGAAGCCGCCGACGAGAAACAACTCGCCCGCACCATCGCCCGCTACGGACGCGTCGACCTGCTCTGCATCGACGAACTCGGATACATGGAACTCGACCGCCGCGGCGCCGAACTCCTCTTCCAAGTCCTCACCGAACGCGAAGAAAAGGCCTCCGTCGCGATCGCCTCCAACGAATCCTTCTCCGGGTGGACCAAGACCTTCACCGACCCAAGGCTCTGCGCCGCGATCGTCGACAGGCTCACCTCCCACGGCACCATCATCGAAACCGGCACCACCAGCTACCGCCTCGGGCACACCCGGGTGCAGACAATCGCGGAGGGAGTCCAGGGGCCTACTCGTCCTCGGGTGTAACCGGGTCATCGAATGCGACGGGAAAGGCTTCGACGAGATCCGAAGCGACAACTCTTTGGACCATCGATTGTGAACCGCTGATGAAGAGGCTCCGGCCATAGATGTCGTTCCCGACCGCCCAGTCCAGTTCGGGGTGCCACCACCGCATCGGAACTCGGTCGAGCAGCAGCAAGCCCGAAGCAGTGGTCTCCCACACCATCGAATCCCGGCTGGGGGGAAACCGCATTGGTACGCCACCTTCGGGATAGACAACACCTGCATATCCCGTCCACTGCGCAACGTTGACGCGGCTGGAACCATCCACCCCCATCGCGACGAGAAGATTCGCCACCATCTCAGGGTCGGGACTTCCCATGCTTGGCGATGCTCCACCCCCCCAGTCCTCGCCGACGCCGAGGTCCCGCCACTGGAACGAACTGCGGTTCTGAAACTCCACAGGCGCTACATCACGCCACCTCATTGGCTGGCCGCTGGAAGAGCGCGCGGGATTGAGCACCCGCGCTGCCGCGTCGTGAGACGCGCTCACGAACGAGGCGACCAGCCCACCGTGAGGAGCGAGCGAATCCCGAACTCGAGTGACCGTTGACAAATCAAGAAGCATCAATACGGACCCCCCATGAGCCGTTGAGGTGGACGAGGCCATCGCTGTCTTCGCGTTTGGCGACGTAAAGCAGCTGCACGACCGCGATCTTCGCCGTGGTACCCAAATTGACCGTCACTTCAAGCGCATGGTCGTCGCGACATCACCCTTGGCAGGGGGCTCGGTGCTGAGCGTCGCCTCACTTGAGCCGCCTTCGATCGTTGTGAGCGCGTCAGGATCACTTGGTCCGTACCGGAGATCAGAAAAGCCCTCATCCTGGTCCTTCTCGGCCGCTGTCGCCGGTGGGACAGCAGCGATGCTGAGGGTTATCCCGATCGCTACCGCTGCTGCGGCTGAAGTACAGGCTCTAAGCAGACCATGACGCATTCTCGCCTCCGTTGGCTCGTGGGGTTGTCCCCGTCCTTCACCGAAGCTAATCCGCCCCACGAGAATGCACTATCCCCCAAATGGGAGGGCTGGTCCACCTGCCAGTCAGACTGCCCCGAGGTGACGTCCCGATGACGTCGAGATCTCGCTATGGCAGGAAGATAGGGGGTCCAGATCAACCCGTCATGTGGGTCCGATTCGGCTTGACAAGGCCAATGAGGGATGAGCCTTCCGGCTCAGGCCACCAGTTGGCCACTGAAACTGGAACCCATTCCGTGGGGCAGGTCAAGATGCCACCTGCCTGTGCAGCAGTCCCGCTTCGGGCACGACGCTACCGCTGCTCGTCCCGTCCAAATCGCCTCGCCACTAGGCGAATGACGGCAGCAACGAGCGGTTCGTCATCGTGATCCAGTCCGTCGATAAAACGAATGCCACCTCTGGCATCAGCAACAGCCCGGATGTCAAAAGTCGCAAGAACATCGCATGCTCGTTTGGCATAGTCCTGGACAGAAAGTTCGCGCGACGTACGAACAGGAATACCCTCGGTGAGGTCGCTCACGGCTGCTCCTCAGAAAGCGGGGTTTCCCCGATCCTCGAAATCCCTCCGGTCGTACATCCGTCACTCTGAGTGAGAATGTTGCCGGCACTCTCGATCGTCCAACTCACTGACCGTGATGAATACCTGTAGTAGTGGATAAGGCTCGTTGGGGATGTATATACCAGCGCGCCACTCTGACGGAACTTCATCGTCGCTGGATTCTGAAGGTCGGCACGCACGTACACAACTTGCCCAACAGGGCAGGTCTTGGAGCCGCTCGCAGTTTCCGTTGCGGCGTGTGCCGGGAGCGTTCCGGTCAACGCTAGGAGAGTAGCAACCGTTCCTGCGGTGAGTACGTGTATGAGACGCCGTTGCATTGCTCTCCTTCAGCCCTGCTGTGACGGTAGTGCCGAAGTCTTCCACTCTCGGGACATGCTGGCAAGAAGAGAAGGAGGTGGGAACCCAGCCGGTCGCGCAGCTCGCCAGAGGCGATCAACGACCGGCTCGAGCACCTCCGCGGATCCGCGCTCGGCTTCCGCAACCTCACCCACTACATCGCGCGTCCGCTGCTCGAAGCCGGCGGCTTCAGACCCGCGCTACACCCTCGATCGTGAAGAGCCCTCAATAGGTCCGCGAGGTCCGTGCCAGCGCGAAGGAGCGCGGCGGAGCGCGCCGCGGTGCTCTGCAGCCTGTCCTGGAGGGCCTCGCGTGCATCGCCGGTGTCACCGAGTTCTCGCAGCGATGTCATGACGGCACGGACGGCCGGGATGCGATATCCGCCGGCGCGGAGGGCTGTGACGATCCGGGCGTCGCTGACTGCCGTGGGCGGGTATCGACGCGCGCCGAGGGGTTGGTCCCGATCTGGGGTGATGAGCCCCTGACGCTCCCAGAAGCGGAGAGTGGACGAGCGCACCCCGAGGGCAGCGGAGAGTTCGGTGATGCTCATCGTGTCGGTCGGCGCCGAGGGCGCGTCGTGGGCTCCTTCCTCCATGATCGCTTCCAAGGCGCTGAGCGCGGCGATGGTGTCGCTGCGGGCGCGGGCGAGGTCGACGTGCAGCGCGACGATGTGGGCGATGGCTTCGTCGAACGGCAGATGACGTATCTCACGCATCGTCGCGCGGGCGACCACGGGACCAACTGCGATCGCCAGCTGACGGGTACGAGCGCAGCGCGATGGCGTGGGTGCCGGTGAACTGTCGGTATCCGTTGGGCTGCCGCAGCGCGGGCGGTATCACGCCAAGGTGCTCGAGGTCTCTCACCTGCTGGACTGAGTAGCCGGAGGCGTCGGCGAGATGACTCGTCGAGTAGCGCGCTACATCGTTGACGTGAGCATCCATCAGGCACCAACCCTCCACAAGCACTTCACGTTCACACTCGAACCATGACTATGGAAGAGATTCTGGCCGAACTCCGCACCTACGACGGTCTACTCGAGCTCGCTCCCCTGCCCGAGAGCACGCATCCGGAGGTCTCGTGGGGCGACCACTTCTTCTACTACGCCCCGGACGGGCTCGTGCCCCGCAACCGCCAGCCCTACGCAACGATCGTGATCAAGGACTACCCCGACGACGCCAAGTCTCGCCTCGACGACGATGATCGCTGGCGGCTCAACATTCACGTCGGACCAGCAGTGTTCACCGAGCTGTTGGGATACCCACCCGAGCAGAGCGACGGTAGCGACACGGACTACAGCACCACCGACGCGTTCCTCCCGCACCCCCTCTATGGCGCATACGGGTGGGTGTGCATCGTGAACCCCGGGAGCGCAACCATCTCCCGCGCGCTTGCGGCGCTCCGCATCGCGCACCAAGATGACCGGCGGCGAGTCGAACGCCGGCAGGGCCGGACTGACGTGTCGCGAGCCGAATGAGCATCAAGGTTCACCAGAATGCGCCCCCAACGATTGAGGGTCGGCAGCGGCTTGTCGAGCGTTGCCGCAGGCGTCCGATTGCGCACGTCGCGCGGAGATGGGCATCTCCCGCGCGACCGCATCGAAGCGGGTCAATCGGTACCAAACGCTCGGTGCGATCGGTCTCCTCGACCGCTCCTCGACACCGCTCCGCCGGCCTGGCGGACAGCCGCCCGCATCGGGTTGGGGTCGCCTCCCCACTGATGGCCGGTGCGAGACGCGACTATCCCCCGACCGTCTCTGATCCCGCCCCGCGCGCCGGGCGGAATCAGACACGGCCCATGTCAGGCGAGCTGGGCTTCGCGGGTCTTCGCCACGAGCGTCAGCACGTCGTAGGTCGCGACGAGTTCGTCGTCCTGGTTCTTCAGGACCGCGTCCCAGCGCACCTCGCCGTACTCGTCGGTCTCGCGCGGCGAGATCTGCTTCGCCGTCAGTTCGACGCGGATCGCGTCGCCGGGCGAGACCGGCGTGACGAACCGCAGGTTCTCGAGGCCGTAGTTGGCGAGCACCGGGCCGGGTGCGGCATCCACGAACAGACCGGCCGCCCACGACACGAGCAGGTAGCCGTGCGCGACACGTCCCGGGAAGAACGGGTTGGCGGCTGCGGCTTCTTCGTCCATGTGCGCGTAGAACGTGTCACCGGTGAAGTTCGCGAACGTCTCGATGTCTTCCAGAGACACCGTGCGCGATGCCGACACGATCTGGTCGCCGATCCGCAGCTCGGCGAGCGACTTGCGGAAGGGGTGCTCGCCTTCGGCGCGCGCGCCGGCGCCCGCGTGCCACACGCCCGTGAGCGCCGTGAGCATCTCGGGCGACCCCTGCACCGCGGTGCGCTGCATGTGATGCAGCACGGCGCGGATACCGCCGAGCTCTTCGCCGCCGCCGGCGCGACCGGGGCCGCCGTGCACGAGGTTCGGGAGCGGTGAACCGTGGCCGGTCGAGGTGCGGGCGTCATCACGGTCGAGGAACAGCATCCGTCCGTTGTAGGCGGCGATGCCGGTCGCCAGTGCCACGGCGACCTCCGGGTCGTGCGTGGCGACACTGGTGACGAGCGATCCGCCACCGCGCGAGACGAGGTCGGCGGCCTCGGCGACGGCGGAGTAGCCCACGATCGAGGCGACGGGTCCGAAGGCCTCCACCTCGTGGAGGGCGGCGGCATCCGCATCCGCGAAGCGCAACAGTACGGGCGAGACGAAGGCGCCCTCGTCGGTCGCGGCGGTCGATCCGTCGGCAAGGCGCACTTCGGGGGCGTCGGTCGAACCGACGACCACCTCGCCGCCGGCCTCTTGCAGCCGGCGCACCTGTCGGAGCACCTCATCGCGCTGATCGAGCGAGGCGAGAGGACCCATCGTGACGCCCTCCGCGCGCGGGTCGCCGAGCACGACGCGCTCTTCGATGCGGGTGCGCACGGCATCGATGACGGCATCGACGGATGCCGTGGGCACGATCGCACGTCGGATCGCGGTGCACTTCTGGCCCGCCTTGGTCGTCATCTCGGCGACGAGCTGCTTGACGTACGCGTCGAACTCGGGGGTGCCGGCGACGGCATCGGTTCCGAGCACACTCGCGTTGATCGAGTCGGTCTCGCTCGTGAAGCGGACGCCGCCGGTCTGCACGGCATCGTGCGAGCGCAGGCGCTCCGCCGTCGACGCCGAGCCGGTGAAGGCGACGAGATCGCCCAGGCGCAGGTTGTCGAACAGGGTGGGGACACTGCCCGAGACGAGCTGGAGCGAGCCGGCCGGCAGCAGGCCCGATTCGACGAGGATCCGCACGAACGCCTCGCTGAGGTATCCGGTCGGCGTCGCCGGCTTGACGACGGTCGGCACTCCCGCGAGGAAGGCGGGAGCGAACTTCTCAAGCGAACCCCACACGGGAAAGTTGAAGGCGTTGATCTGCACGGCGACACCGGGCAGGCGGGTATAGATATGCCGGCCGAGGAACGAGCCGTCCTTCGAGAGCTGCTCGACGTCGCCGTCGACGAACACCTTCGCGTTCGGCATCTCGCGGCGGCCCTTGCCCGAGTAGGCGAAGAGCACGCCGATGCCGCCGTCGATGTCGACCCACGAATCGGCCTTGGTCGCGCCGGTGCGACTGGACAGGGCGTACAGCTCGTCCTTGCGCTCGGTGAGGGCCAGCGCCATCTGCTTGAGCAGCACCGCGCGCTGGTGGAAGGTGAGGTCGCCGAGCGATGCCTGTCCGGTCGTGCGGGCGTATTCCAGTGCGGCCGCCAGATCGAGGCCCTCGGTCGACACCCGCGTGACGACCTCGCCGGTCGACGCGTCGCGCACATCGACGGCAGTGGCATCGTCGCCGGGCGTCCACCATGCATCGCGGATATAGCTGGGCAGGATTTCGGTCATGTCATCTCCTCGTTCAGGGGTCGACGCACGCGTCATTGCGCGTCCCAGGTGTAGAAGCCGCGGCCGGACTTTCGCCCGAGGTCGCCGTCGGCGACCATGCGACGCAGCAGAGCAGGGGGTTCGAATCGTTCACCGAGGGTCGAAGCGAGATACTCGGCGATACCGAGGCGCACATCGAGGCCGACGAGGTCGGTGAGCTTCAGAGGCCCGATCGGATGCTTGTAGCCGAGCGTCATCGCCGCGTCGATGTCTTCGGCGCTCGCGACTCCGGATTCGAGCATGCGGATCGCCTCGAGGCCCAGTGTGAGACCCAGCCGAGATGAGGCGAAGCCGGGGGCATCGGCGACGACGATCGGAGTCTTGTCGATGGCGGTGACCCACCCGCGGGCATCGTCGATGAGGTCGGGCGCGGTCTGTGCGCCGCGGACGATCTCGACGAGCGTGGATGCGGGTACGGGGTTGAAGAAGTGCATGCCCAGCAGATGCTGCGGACGCTCGAGCACCGCGGCGAGTTCATCGATCGAGATCGACGAGGTATTGGTGGCGAGGGCGGCATCGGCCGCCATCGCGGCTTCGGCGCGCGTGAGCGCGTCGATTTTGAGGCCGACGTCTTCGGGAACGGCCTCGACCACGAGGCCGCACGCGGCGAACGCCGCGACGTCGGTACCGGTGGTCAGTCGCGCCGCATACGAGGCCTGGTCGTCCGACGCTGTGCCGCGCGCGATCGAGGCGGCGACGGCATCCATCACACGAGCGGATGCCGCGGCCGCAGAGGCGTCATCACGCTCGACGACGGTGACGTGCGAGCCGGCGAGCAGGAACGCGTGGGCGATACCGGCGCCCATGCGGCCACCGCCGAGCACGCCCACGGCTGCGGGTGCAGAAGGGGTCATCGGGACTTCCTCTCGAGGAACTCGGTCATGCGCCGGAACTTCTCGGGGCTCTCGAACAGCTCCGCCTGTTCGGTGAGATCGGCGTCGGGGTGCGACGCACGCGGCATCCGGAACACACGTTTGGTCGCCATCGTGGCGGCCGGGTCGTTGCGCGCGATGCGGTCGGCGATGCGGTGGGCGGCGGGGAGCAGGTCGTCGGGTTCGTGCAGGCTCGAGACGAGGCCGATGGCGAGAGCTTCATCGGCGTCGACGGTGCGCCCGGTGAGCAGCAACT
The DNA here is from genome assembly GCF_042677105.1 of Microbacterium koreense. Lineage (NCBI taxonomy): Bacteria > Bacillati > Actinomycetota > Actinomycetes > Micrococcales > Microbacteriaceae > Microbacterium > Microbacterium koreense. The sequence goes on along the minus strand of NZ_JBHTIM010000001.1, from coordinate 144,804 downwards.
CCGCCGCGCGGGCGTCGCCGACGATCTCTTTCAGGCGCCAACTCGCTCCGGCGGCGGCGAGGATGCCGAGCCCGGTCTCGGGGTTGCCCATCTTCACCGTGGCGGTTCCGATGCGGATGTCGGCGGCATAGGCGAGTTCGGCCCCGCCGCCCAGCGCGTAGCCGTCGAGCGCCGCGATGACGGGCATCGGAAGCTCGGCGATGCGGATGAAGGCGTGGGCGTTGATGCCGCGCAACGCGTCGGCTGCCCGCCGCTCCCGCAGCTGTGCGATGTCGGCGCCCGATGCGAACACACCGTCGGCTCCGGTGAGAATGAGGATGCGCGGTTCGGCCTCGAGCTCGGCGCACAACTCGTGCAGCGCGTCGATCGTGGCCTGATCGATGGCGTTGCGGCGGGCGGGGCGATCGAGGGTCGCGACCACGCGGTCGTCGCCGCGCTCGATGCGCAGGGGTGCGGGTTCGGTCATGCCATCCGCTCCACGATGACGGCGGAGCCCTGACCGACACCGACGCACATCGTCGCGAGCCCGTAACGGGAGTCTTCCCGTTCCATGCGTCCGAGGAGCGTCACGACCAGCCTCGCGCCGGAGGATCCCAGCGGGTGCCCGAGGGCGATGGCCCCTCCGTCGACGTTGACGCGGTCGGAGTCGAGACCGAGGCGCCGCATCGAGGCGAGGGACTGTGTGGCGAATGCCTCGTTCAGTTCGATCGAACCGAGGTCGTCGACGCTGAGGCCCGAGCGACGCAACGCCTTCTCCGTGGCGGGAACGGGCCCGAGGCCCATGATCTCGGGGGCGAGCCCCGCGCTCGCGCCGACGACGATCCGCGCCCGCGGGGTGAGTCCGTACCGTTCGACGGCCTCGGCGCTGGCGACGAGGATCGCCGAGGCGCCGTCGTTGAGCGAGCTGGAGTTTCCTGCCGTCACGACCGACCCGCCCGCCACGACGGGGCGCAGACCCGCGAGGGCTTCGAGGGTGGTTTCGGGGCGGGGCCCTTCGTCGACGGTGACCTCACCGCGGGCGGTGGGCACGCCGACGATCTCGGCCTCGAACCGGCCAGCGGCGATCGCTGCGGCGGCGCGCTGTTGCGACCGCAGCGCGAACGCGTCGGCCTCTTCGCGGGTGATCCCGTCGACGCGCGCGACTTCTTCGGCGGTCTCGGGCATCGAGAAGGTGGCCTTGTCGCGGGCGAGCAGCGTCGGGTTGGGGAAGCGCCACCCGATCGAGGTGTCGTACGCCTCGCCGGGCTTCGCCCACGCCTTGGCCGGCTTGGCCTGCACCCAAGGTGCGCGGGTCATGGATTCGACGCCACCGGCGACGATCAGGTCGGCATCTCCTGCGCGCACGGCCTGTGCGGCCATGGTGATCGCCGACATGCCCGAGGCGCACAGGCGGTTGACGGTGATGCCGGGAACCGAGTCGGGGAGTCCTGCCAGCAGGACCGACATCCGGGCGACGTTGCGGTTGTCTTCGCCGGCCTGATTGGCGGCGCCGAGGATCACCTCGTCGATGTCAGCGAGTGCTCCGGCGGCGGTGAGTCCCGTACGGGCGGCGAGCTCGCCGACGACGATCGAGGCGAGATCATCGGGGCGGACCGAGGCGAGGGCGCCACCGTAGCGGCCGACGGGCGTTCGGACGCCTCCGACGAGATAGGCCTCGGGCATGCGTGCTCCTGACGTCGCTGTCGAGTGGGGGGCGCCGGTCAATACTGACCGATCGTTCGGAAAGTAAGTATGCCATGCCGACGCACCTCCCGCCACCGATCACAGACGGCGGGTGGACGCGAAGATGCCCCGGACACGCGGGGTGGCCGGGGCATCCGCACTGCAGGTCAGTCGAGCAGGTTCCGACCCTTGGTCTCTTTGACCAGCGAGACGCCGATCAGTGAGATCACCGAAGCGATCGCGATGTAGAGTCCGATCGTCCACGAGGCGCCTGTGGCGCTGAACAGCGCTTCGGCGATCATGGGGGCGAACGCGCCACCGAGGATCGCGCCGAGCGCGTAGCCGATCGACACTCCCGAGTAGCGCACGCTCGCCGGGAACATCTCGGCGTACAGCGCTGCCTGCGGGCCGTACGAGAGGCCGAGGCCGAGAGTCATGACGAACAGGGCCACGAAGTACCAGACGATGTTGGCGCTGTCGATGAGGAACCACATCGGGATCGCCCAGACGGCCAACAGGATGTAACCGATCTGGAAGGTGCGCACGCGTCCCCATCGATCCGAGATCGCGCCGCCGAACAGGGTGAAGGCGAGCCAGCCGAACGACGAGAGTGTCGTGGCCAGGAGCACGGTCGGGCGGTCCATGCCGAGACGGGTGACTGCGTACGTCGCGAAGAAGGCGATCAAGAGGTACCCGGCGGCGTTGTTCGCGATGAAGATCACGGCCGTGAGGATGACGTTCTTGGAGTTGTGGCGGAAGAGTTCACCGAGAGGAGCCGACGACTCCTTGCGGCGCCGCATGAGCTCCTCGAATACCGGGCTCTCCTCCACCGCGCGGCGGATCAGGTAGCCGACGACGATAAGAACGATCGACAGCAGGAACGGGATGCGCCACCCCCACTCGAGGAATGCCTCAGCCGACATCGACGAGGTCAGCACCCACAGCGTGAAGGTCGCGAGGATCATGCCGATCGGCACGCCGATCTGCGGGAACGCGCCGAAGAAGCCGCGCTTGGCGTTGGGGGCGTGTTCGACGGCCATGAGGGCCGCGCCGCCCCACTCGCCACCTGCCGAGAATCCCTGCAGGATGCGCAGGAAGATCAGCAGAATCGGGGCGGCGACGCCGATTGCGGCGTACGTCGGGAGAACACCGATGAGTGCGGTCGCGAGCCCCATCGTGATGAGCGTGAAGACCAGCATCTTCTTGCGGCCGATCCTGTCGCCGAGGTGACCGGCGACGACCGCGCCGAGCGGGCGGAACAAGAACGAGATTCCGATCGTCGCGAACGACAGGATCTGCGCGAGTGCGGGGCTCTGCTCGGCGAGCGGTGCGAGGAAGAGCGGGGCCAGCACGAGGCCGGCGGCCTGGGCGTAGATGAAGAAGTCGTACCACTCGATCGAGGTGCCGACGAGAGTGCCGGCGAGTACCTTGCGTTCTTCGGTGGACATCCGCTGAGGCTTTGCGGCATCGGTGACGTCAGTCGTCATTCGAACTCCGTTGTTCTGAGAGGTGGTGCGCGAGGATTACTGACCGATTGGTCGGTCAGGAATGAAAGCGTACCCCAGCCTCGGTCCGAACGGAACCCAGGACCGCGATCAGATTCTTATCGGGAACGTCGCCATGATCGTGATCCCGACGACCGCGACCACGATGGCCATCGACAGCAAGGCCCGACCCGCCCAGACCGGAAGGTCACGTTGTGACATCGCGGTGAGGAACAGCACCAAGGCGAACAACACCGTCAGCAGCGTGTAGTTGTCGCCGTTCTGGTTGTTCTCCAACGCCTCGGCGAACTTCGCGTCCGCGCGCTCACCGAGCTCGGCGGCCTCGACCGTTCCCGGGGGCTGGTACTCCGGCATCACGAACGGGCCGAGCGCGGTGCGTCCCCCGGCATCCCACGCGTCGAACGCGATCGCGAACTCCGGCGAGAACCGCGCTTCGATGAACTCGCGCAGCTGGGTGTCGTCGTCCTCGGCTGCGAGCACCCACTGCGTCCAGATCGTCAGGTCGTACTGACGCGCGTCGCGGGCTTCTCCGTCGGCGGCGACCGCTTGCACGCGTGCGCTCGATGCCTGGCTGAACGCGATCGACATCTCGCCGCCCCATTTCGAGGCTTCGAAGCCACACCACGCGGTCAGGACCGCGGTGATCGACAGCACGAAGACCGCCGCCATGTCGAAGATGCGCTGGCGGCGCTCCTCGCGATCGTTGTGGACCACAGTGTTCTCCGGGGGAATGGGGGACGGATCAGACAGGATCAGCATGACCCCCGCGCGCCCCCGCGACAAGCACATTCGAGAGTGATTCGCCCCGCGCGGCCGGGTAGAGGTGTCAGGGTGGTCGTATGCCCTCGGACGCGGTCGATGCGACGGTGGTCGGCTCGGGCCCCAACGGGCTCGCCGCCGCCGTCACCCTCGCCCGCGCCGGTCTGCGAGTCGTCGTCTACGAATCGGCTGCCCAGCCCGGGGGCGGGGCGTCGACGAGCGCCCTCACGCTGCCGGGGTTCGTTCACGACGTCTGCTCCGCGGTGCACCCCCTCGCGTTCGAGTCCCGTTTCTTCCGCGCGTTCGGGCTGGCCGAGCGCGTACCGTTCGTCACGCCCGACGCCTCTTTCGCCCACCCGCTCGACGGGGGGCGCGCCGGAATCGCGTACCGAGACCTCGACCGGACCGCTGCATCGCTCGGCCGCGACGGTCGCGCCTACACCGCGCTCCTGAGGCCCCTCATCGATCGGGCGCGCCGCGTCGCCGAGTTCACCGGGGCGCCGCTCGTGCGCGTTCCCGACGACCCCGCGACCGCGGCGATCCTGGCCGCACGGGCAGCCGAGCAAGGCACGCCGCTGTGGAACATCCGCTTTCGCGGCGACGTCGCACCGGCGCTTCTCGCCGGCGCCGCCGCGCACGCCATCCTGCCGGTGCGGAGCCTCGCCGCCGCGGGCGCAGGTCTGGCGCTCACCACCTACGCGCACGCGCGCGGGTGGCCGATCCCGATCGGCGGCAGCGGGGCGATCTCCGGTGCCCTCGTCGACGACCTCACCCGCCACGGCGGAGAGATCGTGACGGGGTATCGCGTGACCGACCTCGCGGAGCTGCCCGCATCCCGCGTCGTGCTCTTCGACGTCACGCCTCACGCTTTCGCGTCGATCGCCGGTGACCGGCTGCCCGAGCGTTATCGACGCACGCTCGGCCGCTTTCGCTACGGCAACGGAGTCGCCAAGGTCGACTTCGCGTTGTCTGCACCCGTGCCATGGGCCCAGGCGGCCGTGGGAAAGGCGGCCGCAGTGCACGTCGGCGGCTCCCGCGACGAGATCGCCGCGGGGGAGCGTGACATCGCCCGAGGGCGGATGCCGCGCTCTCCGTACGTGCTCGCCTCGCAACCGTCGGTGTGGGACCCGTCGCGGGTGCCCGCCGGGCGGCACACTCTGTGGACGTACACGCATGTTCCCGCCGGATCGGACGTGGACCGTCGCGAGGCCGTCATCGCCCAGATCGAGCGGTTCGCACCCGGGTTCCGCGACACGATCCTGGCCGTCTCATCGCGCACCGCTACCGAGATCGCCCGCCACAACGCCACCATGCCCTTCGGTGACATCGCGGCGGGCATCCCCGACCTGCGCGGACTCGCCCGGCGGCCGGTCATGGGTCCGGCCCCGTGGCGTACCCCGGCGGACGGTCTGTATCTCTGTTCGGCGTCGACGGCGCCCGGGCCCGGTGTGCATGGCTTGGCGGGGTGGTATGCCGCGCTCTGCGCGCTGCGCGACCGGTTCGGCGCCACGCGGGCCCCCGACCTGTCGCCCGATATCGGTGAGCGCGCCTCGGGTCCGTCGGTGGCAGGATGGCGATGATGTCCGAGGGTGTCGACGAGGAGCTGCGGGTTCTGCGAGAGCGCGCCTACGGGCCGAAGGCCGACATCCACGACGACCCGAGCGCGCTTGCGCGCCTTCACGAACTCGAGATCACGGACGCCTCGACGAAGTCTGCGCCGCGCACGCACGGAGACGACGTGCAGGACCTCGCCGCATCCGATCGTGCGGCGGAGGAGCCGTCTGAACCGGAACACGTCGACTCTGTCGTGCAAGAAGCGGCGCCGGCGGAAGAGGTGGTGCCGGCAACCGCGCCGCGCGACGGCTTGCGGCTGTGGCGCTGGACGCTGTCGCGCCGGCGGGTGATGTGGCTCTGGGCCGGCTCGCTCGTCGTGGCACTTGTCGCCGGCGCGGCGATCTGGTCGGCGGTCATGCAGCCGCGGGGGCATGTCGCGACGCTGGAGGAGGACTCGACCACTCCGTGGCTCGAGGACTACTTCGGCGCGCGCCCGGACGGCGCCCGCATGACCGAGGAGTTCCACGGGATCGTCGCCGTCGTCATGCCCGACGGCTGGATGGCGGGCGCGGAGACCCCGTGCATGTACCTGGCGCTGAGTGACCGGGGTCGTGACAGCCAGTCGAACGTCGTTCTCGATGCCGCCTGCACCGCGGGGTCATTCCCCGCGACGGTCGCGGTACTCGTGAGTGAGGGGATGCCGCAGGACCTGCTGGACCATTACGACGTCGGCACGGCGCTGGCGTTCGTTCTGACCGGCGATGCGGTCGAGGTCTACGCCGACGGTGGAGCGGGCTAGGACGGCACCTCGACCGGGCCCGTGCCGAAGTGCTCGGCGACGAGCACGATGCCGCCCGACGAGTGGGCGGAGTTGGCGAGTTCTTCGAGCCATTCTCGACTCAGCTCGGGGGCGTCGGCCTCGTCGAACGTGAACCGCAGGGGGATCGACGGGTGCAGCCAGATCGTGGAGCGTCCGCCATCGTCGTCGGGGTGCTTCCATGACACGGTGAAGCTCTCACCGCGGCGCAGCTTCGTGGCGATGACGACCTTCAGATGCGCCAGCGCGCGATCTTCGATGTCGATCGGCGTCGCTTCACCGCCGTAATAGATTTTGCCCACGCGCCCAGAGTAGACGCAGATGATCGGCCGGGGGTACCAAAGCGGGCCACCGCGGTCAACCCGTTCGTCGGTGAGGCATCTCGTGCGACGCTGGACGAACCAGAGCGACTCGGAGACGCCGCGACGTCGGGGGGTAACGATGAAGGATGTGGTCATCCACGGAACGCGGCTACTCACGACCGACGAAGTCGCCGACTCGCTCCTGGACTATGCGCGGGTGCTGAACGAGTTCCATCGCGCCGACACGGTGCGGTTCCCGGCGGTGGTCGACGGATCTCCGCGGGATACCGCGCTCGCCCTCGGCGCCCACGCGCCACTCGTCGTGATCGACGCGCCCGAAGCCCTTCCCGTCCGCCTGCGCGGCGCCGGTGAAGCGGCGATGGACATCCGACGCCGCACGGCGATTCTCGACGATACCGGGAGCGTCATCGCCCAGTAGGCTCGCGGCATGGGCAGGTTCATCTACGACACGATGGCGAACTCGGTCGAACTCGAGGACCGCACGCTGGCGCACCTGCGCATCGTCATCATGAACAAGCTCCGCCGGTCGGAGCCGTTCATGTTCGACGTCGAACTCGGTGACGGCACCGGGCGGCGCAGCTTCTGGATCCACCCCGCCGTCCCGATCCAGTTGCAGTTCCACGGTACGCGGCACCCCCGCATCAATCGTGCGTGGATCGACGAACTCATGCTTGCCGCCTCCGGCCCGAACGGGCTCACCGTCGTCCCCGAGCCACCCGAGCCTGTCGTCCCGCCGGCCGAGCAGTGACCCCGCGCGAAGTGCACCGTCGAGGAGGACGAATGCCGAACGCCCCGCAGCGCATGCACGAACTTTCGGAGGAGACACGCGCCACCGTCGACGACGTGCTCGACTATGCCCGTCGGCGTGCCCTGTATGAGGACGTCCCGCTCGACAAACCGCTGACGCCCCGCGATCTCTCGCGTCTCGCCCCCCGCACCATCACCGCCGACGGCATCGGATCGCGGCGGGCCATTGCCCTGTGGGAGAACGTGCTCGCGCCCGCGTGTGTGACCACCGACCACCCGGGGTATCTGTCCTTCATTCCGTCGGCGCCGAGCAAGGCGGCGATCGCCTTCGATCTCGTCGTCTCGGCGTCGGCGATCTACGGCGGGTCGTGGATCGAAGGTTCGGGAGCGGTTTTCGCCGAGAACGAGGTGCTGCATTGGCTCGCCCGAGAGTTCGGGCTGCCCGAGGGAGCCGGCGGCGTCTTCATGCAAGGCGGCACGATCGGCAACCTGTCGGCGCTCGTGACGGCGAGGGATGCGGCACGCCGCCGGCAGCGCGAAGCCGGACGCACCGCTCCTGATCGTTGGGTCGTCGTGTGCAGCGCCGAGGCGCACTCGTCGATCGCGTCTGCGGCGGCGGTGATGGACGTCGACGTCGCCGTCGCGCGCCCCGGTGGGGACGGCCGACTGCGCGGAGACGCCGTCGAAGCGGTGTTGGACGCCCACGGCGATGCCGTGTTCGCCGTCGTCGCGACCGCCGGCACGACGAACTTCGGCATCGTCGACGACATCGCCTCGATCGCCGACGTGACCGAGACGCGGGACGTGTGGTTGCACGTCGACGGTGCGTACGGGTTGGCGGCGATGCTCGTCGAGCACATGCGTCCGGTGTTCGCGGGCGTCGAGCGGGCGGACTCGCTCATCGTCGACCCGCACAAGTGGCTGTTCGCACCGTTCGACGCGTGCGCGCTGCTGTATCGCCGCCCCGCCCTCGCGCTCGCCGCCCACACGCAGCGCGCCGAGTACCTCGACACGATCACCGACAGCGCGGACTGGAACCCGTCAGACCTCGGCATCCAACTCACGCGACGCGCGCGCGGGTTGCCGCTGTGGTTCTCGTTGGCGACCTACGGCACCGAGGAGTACCGCTCCGCGATCGCGGCGGGCATTGACCTCGCACGGCGCATCGCCGACGAGATCACGGCGCGTGACGGGTTCACCCTCGTGCGCGACCCGCAGCTCTCCGTGGTGGTCTTCCGTCGCGACGGTTGGACGCTGGAGGACTACCGGGCGTGGTCCGACCGGCTGCTGGAAGACCAGCGCGGATTCGTCGTCCCGTCTTCTCACGACGGTGAGCCGGTGTTGCGTTTCGCGATCATCAGTCCGATGACGACGTTCGAGACGCTCACCGGCATCCTCGACACCCTCAGGTGAGCCGCGGGGTGAGCGGGGGAGGTGTCCGCCGTTCACCGGTCGACTCGAAGGCGGATGCCAGGCGCAACAGGCTCGTGTCGTCGTAGGCCCGACCGGCGAAGGTGAGCCCGACGGGCATCCCGATGTCGGTCATCGTCCCCATCGGCACCGTCACTGTGGGGATGCCGAGATGGCGGATCGTCAGATTGCCATTGGCCACCCACACGCCGTTGCGCCATCCGAGGTCGGCAGAAGCCGCGTTCACATCCATGTCGGCGAGCCCGACATCGGCGACGGCGGGGAAGACGATCGCATCCAGCCCGAGCTCGTCCATCCACTGTTCGAGGTCGAGGCGGCGGGTCTCTTCGAGACCGCGGAGGCCGTCGGCAAGCTCGGGCATGTCATCGGGCCCCGCGCCCGGGTGTGCGCGCACCCACGCCGGATACTCGGCGATGTCGTCGTCGAACCCCGTGTATCGATCGGGCAGCGCTCCCGCGGGGTGCGGGAAGATCTCCGCCCCGTTGATCCGTGCAAGGGTCGCGAGGGCGGGGTCGCCGTTTGCGGAGAGGAAGTCCTCCCACCCCCAGGCCGAGAGGTCGACGATCTCGCGCCGCAGGTAGTCGGGCGACACCAGCCCGCGGGTCGCGATCGACGGTGCGCCGGGACGGTCGGCCTCGTAGTTCGACACCACGGGAAAATCGACCTCGATCACTTCGGTGCCCGCGGACTCGAGGTCGTGCCGCGCCGCCCTCCACAGGTCGATGACGGCCGCGCGCGTGCGGATGCGCGTGCCCGTCGGGCCGCCGATGCCGGGTCCGTCCGGCGCGGCGTCGGCGTTGATGTACATGCGCGGCACACCGATCCGTACGCCGTCGAGTGCGGAGCGCGTCGCGGCGATCGCGACGTACGATTCCGGGCGGATGCGGGAGGCCGGCGGGATCTTCACCCACCGCTGCGTCCGCCAGAAGTCCCCGCGCGGCTCGGGATCGTCGGCGACGATGACATCGAGCACCTCGAGCAGGTCGGCCATCGTGCGGGTGTGCGGCACCACGACGTCCATCGTCGGAACCAGCGGCCAGTTGCCGCGCACCGAGATCACCCCGCGCGACGGTGTGTATGCGCACAGGGCGTTGTTCGAGGCGGGCCCTCGTCCGCTCGACCAGGTCTCTTCTCCCAGCCCGAATGCGGCCAGCGAGGCCGCCGTGGCCGAACCCGACCCGTTCGACGATCCCGAGGCGAACGGCGCCGTGAGGTACGCGCCGTTGTACGGGCTGGCCGCGCGCCCGTAGAGACCCCGTTGCATGCCACCGTTGGCCATCGGCGGCATGTTGGTGAGCCCCAGGCAGATGGCGCCACCCGCGCGCAGGCGTTCGATCGTGAAGGCGTCGCGCTGGGCTGTGAGGTCGGCGAACGCGGGGCTCCCCGCAGCCGCGGTGAGCCCGTGCACGAGATAGCTGTCTTTCGCGGTGTACGGGATTCCGTCGAGCGGACCGAGGGTTTCGCCGCGTGCGCGGCGGTCATCGGATGCCGAGGCCTCGGCGAGCGCCTCGGGATTTCGGACCACCACGGCGTTGAGACCCGTGGGTCCGTCGTAGGCCGCGATGCGGGCCAGATATGCCTCGGCGATCTCGACCGCGGTCACCGTCTCGGACGCGAGGGCAGCGCGGAGGTCCGCGATCGACGCCTCGACGACGTCGATCATCGCGGCACCTCGGGTTGCTGCTGGGTGATGCAGTGGATGCCGCCACCCCGCGCGAAGATCTCGCGGGCATCGACGGTCACCACCTGCCTGCCCGGGTAGACGTCCTCGAGGATGCCGCGGGCGCGGGCGTCGGCATCCGGCTCGCCGAAACCGCACGCGACGACTCCGTCGTTCACGACGAGATGGTTCACATAGCTCCAGTCGACGAAACCCTCGTCGTCGCGCAGCGTCGCCGGTGCCGGCAGGTCGATCACCTCGAGCGGGCGGCCCGCGGCATCCGTCTCGTTCTCCAACTGGGCGCGCAGCGCCCGCGTGACATCGTGATCGGGATGCGACGCGTCGGGCTGGTGATGAAGCAGCACACGCCCCGGTGCGACGAAGGTCGCGACGATGTCGACGTGACCGTTGGTGCCGAAGTCGTCGTAATCTCGGGTGAGCCCCCGCGGCAGCCAAATGGTCTTGCTCGTACCGAGGGTCCGTGCGAATTCGGCGTCGACCCGCGCACGATCGGCGAAGGGGTTGCGTCGTGGATCGAGTTGCACCGTGTCAGTGGCGAACACGGTGCCCTCGCCGTCGACGTGGATTCCCCCGCCTTCGTTGACGAGCACGGAACTGACCAGCTCGGCGCCGACCAGGCCGCTCACGGTTCGGGCTATCTCGGCCGACAGGCGCCACTGCGACCACTCGGGTGCCCCCCAGCCGTTGAAGATCCAATCGACGGCGCCGAGGACACCGGGCAGGTCGTCGTCGACGACGAACGTCGGTCCGAAGTCGCGCATCCAGAACTCATCGAGGGGAGCCTCGACGATCTCGACGGTGTCGCCCAGCATGCGGCGTGCGCGGTCGAGCTCACTCGGGTCGACCACCATCGAGACGGGTTCGAACTGTGCCACGGCCAGGGCGACGTCACTCCACGCGGCGTAGCAAGCCTCGGCGGCAGCCGGTGTCTCGCCCAGGGTCAGGCCCTCGCGGGGAAACGCCATCCACGTGCGCTCGTGCCGGGCCGTCTCCGGTGGCATCCTCCAACCCATGCTCGCCCCCTCTCGCGTGGACATCCCCGTCGACACGCCTCGCTGAGAGGTTAGCGACAATCACGCCGCAGGTCTTGTGTGACGATGTGTGACGGCGCCGGCGCGCGGGTGCCCTCGCCGTCGCCTATGGTGGAGGCGTGCTGACCTGTCGCTGTCGTCGCTGAGCGTTCCCACGCTCGCCTTCGTCGACCCCGTCAGCCCGCGCCCCGCGCGCCCCACCGAGGACCAACCCGTGCGCTACGTCCGCCACGTCGCCGATCTCGTCGGCAACACCCCTCTCGTCGAACTGACCCGCGTCACCGCCGGCATCGCCGCGACCGTCCTGGCCAAGGTCGAATACTTCAACCCCGGCGGCTCGGCGAAGGACCGTATCGCCCGCAGCATCGTCGACGCGGCCGAACGCGACGGGTTGCTCGGCCCCGGAGGCACGATCGTCGAACCCACCAGCGGAAACACCGGGGTCGGCCTGGCGCTGGTGGCCCTCGAGCGCGGCTATCGGATGGTCTTCGTCGTGCCCGACAAGTTCGACGGCGAGAAGGTCGACGTTCTGCGGGCGTACGGCGCCGAGGTAGTCCTCACCGACACGAACGTGCCGCCCGATGATCCGCGTTCGTACTACAGCGTCTCGGATCGCCTCGTGCGAGAGATCCCCGGCGCGTTCAAACCGAACCAGTTCGCCAACCCGAACGGGCCTCGTGCCCACTACACGTCGACCGGCCCCGAGATCTGGCGCGACACCGACGGGCGGGTCACGCACCTCGTCGCCGGCGTCGGCACGGGCGGTACCATCACCGGCACCGGTCGCTACTTGCGGGAGGTCTCCCACGACACCGTGCGTGTCGTCGGCGTCGATCCGGTCGGATCGATCTACTCGGGCGGGCCCGTCCACGGGTACCGCGTCGAAGGCGTCGGCGAGGACTTCTGGCCCGAGAGTTTCGACCCAGCCGTGGTGCACTCCTACGAGACGGTGTCGGATGCGGAGTCCTTCGCGATGACCCGCCGGTTGGCCCGCGAAGAGGGCCTGCTCGTCGGCGGATCCAGCGGCATGGCCGTCGTCGGTGCGCTGCGCGTGGCCCGCGACCTCCCCGCTGACGCGATCGTCGTGGTCGTGCTCCCCGACCACGGGCGTGGTTACCTCAGCAAGATCTTCGACGATGACTGGATGCGGCGGAACGGTTTCACCGCATCCGAAAACACCCCCAGGAAGGGACCCCACTCATGAGCGGCTTCGACACCCGTGCCGTCCACGCCGGACAGGCTTTCGACCCGACGACCGGGGCGGTGATCCCGCCCGTGCACTTCTCGTCGACCTACGCGCAGGACGGCATCGGGGGCCTGCGCGGAGGGTACGAGTACGGTCGCAGTGCGAACCCGACCCGGTCGGCGCTTGAGGAACAGCTCGCCGCGCTCGAAGGCGGTAGCCACGCGCTGTCGTTCGCGTCGGGGCTCGCGGCAGAGGATGCGCTGCTGCGAGCGGCTCTGCGCCCTGGCGATGACGTGCTGCTCGGCGACGACGTCTACGGCGGCACCTACCGACTGATCTCTCGCGTGCTCGGCGCGTGGGGTGTCGGTGTGCGGGTCGTTGACATGCGCGACCTCGACGCGGTGGCGACGGCATTGGCAGAGCGCCCGGCACGCATCCTGTGGGTCGAGACGCCGAGCAATCCGCTGCTCAAGATCAGCGACATCGGTGAGCTCGCGCGGATCGGTCATGACGCGGGCGCGTTGGTCGTCGTCGACAACACGTTCGCTTCACCCGCGCTGCAGCAGCCGCTCGCGCTGGGCGCCGATGTCGTCGTGCACTCGACGACGAAGTATCTGGGTGGACACTCCGATGTCGTCGGCGGTGCACTCGTGCTCGATGACGACGCGCTGGCCGAGCAGGTGCGCTTCGTGCAGTTCGCGGCCGGTGCCGTGTCGGGACCGATGGACGCGTGGCTCACGACGCGAGGCATCAAGACGCTGGGCGTGAGGATGCAGCGTCACAGTGACAACGCCGCCGCGATCGCCGACTTCCTCGTCGGCCATGACCGGGTCACCGCCGTCCACTATCCGGGGCTCGCAACGCACCCCGGGCACGAGATCGCCGCGCGGCAGATGCGCCGGTTCGGGGGGATCGTCTCGCTCGAGCTCGCGGATGCCGCATCCGCTCGTCGCTTCGCCGAGTCCACGCGACTGTTCACGCTCGCCGAATCGCTGGGCGGCGTCGAATCGCTCGTGAACTATCCCGATGCGATGACCCACGCTTCGGTGCGAGGAACCGAGCTCGCGGTTCCCGCGACTCTCGTACGCCTCTCGGTCGGCATCGAAGACGCCGACGACCTGATCGCCGACCTCGACGAGGCGCTGACCGTTCTCTGATCTTCGCCTACGCGGCGGGAAGCACCAACGACAGGACGAAGACCCAGACACACACCACGGCGAGCATGCCGAGGCTGTACTTGATCGACGCCCGGAGGATCTCGCTCTCGCGGCCGGTGAGTCCGACGGCGCCCGCCGCGATGGCGATCGACTGCGGCGAGACGACCTTCGCCACCGTGCCGCCTGCGGTGTTCGCCGCGACGAGCAGGGTCGGGTCCACCCCGATGCGCTCGGCGGTGATCGTCTGCAGGTGCGCGAAGAGGGTGTTGTTGTTGACGACCGAACCGGTGATGAAGACACCGAACCACCCGATGATCGGTGCGAACAGCGGGAAGATCACCCCGACGGCGGCGAGAGCGTTTCCGATCGACGCCGAACCACCCGAGAAATTGGCGATGTTCGCGACGATGAGGATGAGGGCGATCAGCACGATCGGACGCCAGAGCTCGCGCACCGTCGCTGCGAACTGTGCACCGAGATCGCGGACGTGCAGCTGCGGCGTCGTGAAGAAGGTGATGAGCACGGCGATCAGAATCGCCGTACCGGTCGCATTCACCGGCGTGAACGCCCAGGTGGTGGCGACCGGGGTGTCAGAGCCATCGGGAGTGACGACGCCCGTGACGCCGGGGATCGGAAACGCGAACACCAACCATGACAAAGGGCCGTCGGGGGCGAACAGCCCCTTGAACCACGGGATGCTCCACACGAAGATCACGCCCGTGAGGATGTAGAACGGGCTCCACGCCACGACCACGTCGCCGAATTCGTAGGACTCCTTCGCCGGTGCTTCGCCGCCGTCCTCGCGGTAGATCCGCTTCGGCTGCCACACGCGCCCGATCATGAAGATCGCGACCATGCCCAGAAGGCCCGGCAGGATGTCGGCGAGCTCCGGCCCGAGGAAGATCAGGATCGATGCCTGCGTGATGCTGTACACCGCGCTCATCGCGAGGGTTGCGGGCCAGGTCTCGCGGATGCCGCGCCAGCCGTCGAGGATCATCACCAGCAGGAACGGCACGGCGAAGGTGAGCAGCTGCAGGACGAGCACCATGTCGAACGTGAGGTCCATGAGCTCGACCTCGCCGACCTGCGCACCGACGATCACCGGGATGCCGATCGCGCCGTACGCGCCTGCGGCGACGTTGGCGACGAGGGAGAGCATGGCCGCCTTGATCGGCCCGAATCCCAACTGCACGAGCAGGGCCGCACAGATCGCGATCGGGACGCCGAAACCGGCGGCTCCCTCGAGGAATGCGCCGAAGCAGAAGCTGATCAGCAGCACCTGGATCCGTTGATCCGGGGAGATCCCCGAGATGCTGGCGCGGATGATGTCGAACCGGCCGCTGGCGACGGCGAGCTTGTAGAGCCAGACGGCCATGACGATGATGTACGCGATCGGCCAGATCGCGGTGAGGGCGCCGAGCAGGCCGGCACCGGCGATCGAACCCACCGGCATCCCGAACGGCCACAGGGCGATGACGACCTGCAGGACGACCGCGATGAGACCTGCCGTGATGCCCTTCAGCTTGAAGACGACCAGGCACAACAAGAAGGCGAGGATCGGCACGAGCGCGAGAAGCGCCGACAGCCACAACTGACCGGTCGGATCGATCGTCTGGTTCCACATGATGCGCTCCCGGCAGGTCGGCCTGCGCGCCAGACTAGCGAGAGTCACGTCCCGAGGGCGACGCAGCTCGGCAACGGATCCGTGCCCAATCCGGCACTACCCGCCGGCGGAGGACGTGAGCGCCGCGATGACGGCAGATGCCGGAACGGAGTGCGAGTCGCGCATCGATCGGCAGCTCGGCGGCGCAGGCGGGGGAAGCGGCGTCGCTACGCTGGGCGCGTGGACCCCGTGATCGCAACCTTCGCCATCCTCGTGCTGGCCGTCGTGGCGTTCATGAGCAACCGTGTGCCGCTGGGCATCGTCGCGATCGGCGTGGCGCTCGCGCTGTACTTCACCGGCGTATTGACCCTGCCGCAGGCGCTCGCGGGCTTCGGGGACCCGACGGTGCTGTTCATCGCGGCGCTGTTCGTCGTCAGCGAGGGCCTCGACTCGACGGGGGTCACGGCGTGGGCCGGGCAGATGGTCATCGGACGCGCGGGGACGAAGCGGTCGCGGTTGGTGCTCGTGATCGGTGTGCTCGTCGCGGTGCTGACGGCGTTCATCAGCATCAACGGTGCCGTCGCCGCGCTGCTGCCGTTGGTGGTGGTCGTCGCCGCGCGCGCCGGCATTCCCACCTCGCAGCTGTTGATGCCGTTGGCTTTCGCCGCGCATGCCGGTTCACTGCTGCTGCTGACGGGAACACCGGTGAACATCATCGTGTCGCAGATCGCGGCCGAGAACGGCGGACGGGCGTTCGGGTATGCCGAGTTCGCGCTCGTCGGCCTCCCGCTGCTCGCCGGCACCCTCGTCATCCTCGGTCTGTTCGGTCATCGACTGCTTCCCGCACGCAACGGCGCCCAGATGCCGACCGACCTCGTCCGTCACGCCCACCTCTTACGCTCGCAATACTCGTTGAGTCTCGACACCGCTGCGCTTCTGGGACCGGTGAACGGCGTGACCGAGGTCGTCGTGCCGCCGCGCTCGCCGCTGATCGGCGCGAACCTCTGCACGGGGATGGCGACACCCAGCGGCGACCTGGTGCTGCTGGCCGCACGGCGCGGGTCTGAGATCCTCAAGGGTCAGGACATCATCGTGCAGGTCGGTGACGCGCTGCTCTTGCAGGGCACCTGGGACGACCTGGCCCGCCACACCGATCGGCCGGGGGCGAACGTCATCGCGGTCGACTCGCCGGCGCTCATGCGACGGTCGGTCCCGCTCGGCTCGCGGGCACCGCGCGCGCTGATCATCCTCGGGGCGATGGTGGTGCTCTTGGCGACGGGGGTCGTGCCCGCCGCCGTCGCCGCGCTGCTCGCCGCCTGCGCGCTGGTGCTGACACGCACCGTGACGGTCACCCAGGCCTACCAGTCGATCTCGTGGACGACGATCGTGCTCATCGCGGGGATGATTCCGTTGTCCACCGCGTTCATCGAGACCGGTGCGGCCGACCTCGTGGCCGGCTGGCTGCTCGACATCGTCGGTGGAGCGGGGCCTCACGTCGCGCTGCTCGCGCTGTGCGTGTTGACGGTGCTCCTCGGACAACTGATCAGCAACACCGCGACCGTGCTGATCGTCGCGCCCATCGCGGTGTCGGTGGCATCCACCCTCGACCTGTCGGTGATGCCTTTCATGATGGCGCTCACCGTCGCGGGTGCCGCAGCCTTCTTCACGCCCATCGCGACTCCCGCGAACCTGATGGTGATGGAGCCGGGTGGCTATCGGTTCGGCGACTATTGGAAGCTCGGTCTGCCGCTCGCGCTGTTGTTCATCGCGATCGCGACGTTCTACGTGCCGCTGATCTGGCCGTTCTGAGCGCCGGGTTCAGCAGCCGACCGTCGCGCTTCTGTCTGCGGCTCAAGGGTCAGTCGCGAGGGGTGAGGAGGTCGACGAGCAGAGCATGCGCTTCGGTCTGCGGTGCCGAAGCGTCGAGCAGATGCTGGGTCTGAAGACCGTCGGACGCGGCGATGATGAGCGTCGCGACCGCGGCGGGATCGAGGTCGGCGCGCACACGGCCCGCGCGCTGGTCGCGGCGGACGTGCGCTGTCACGTTCCGGCGCACGCGAGTGAAGCGCTCCGTGGCGAATGCGGTGGCTTCGGGATGCCCGGGCTCGAGCGCCGACGCGACGAGCGACGAGTACAGCTGCACGAGGCCGGGGACGGCGTGGTTGCGGTACGCCGAGGCGGCCATCGACTCCGCGGCCGTGATGTCACCCGTGTCGGACTCGCGCTCGTTCACCTGACGCTCCGCCTCGCGGTAGACCTCGACCAGCAGGTCCTCACGCGAGGCGAAGTAGTGGGTCAGGGCGGCGTGCGAGACGCCGATCTCGCGGGCGATCGCGCGCAGGCTCGTCCCCTCGGCGCCGCGTTGGGCGAACACCTCGATGGCCCGGTCGAGGATCTCCCGGCGCCGGGCCACACCCTTGGCGTAGGGGCCGCGAGTCCGCGGGGGCGCGGCGGCAGAGGTGTCCGCGTCGTCGGCGGGCGGCGGTGAGGTCACCTCGGCATCCTATCCGCACAGAAACCTCCACATGGAGGTATTCTGCTAGTCTCGCGACGACCACTCATCGAGGAGCACTCATGACCCCACGCACATCCGTCCAACTCTTCACCGTGAAGGACGCGCTCGACGCCGACCTCGACGGCACCCTCGCCGAGATCGCCCGCCGCGGATTCACGGCGGTCGAGCCGTATGACTTCGTCCGCCGCGCCGACACCCTCGCCGACTCACTGCGCGCGGCCGATCTCGCCGCGCCGACCGGGCACGCCTTCCTCGCCTCGACGACGTTCGTGAACCCCGACGGCAGCGACACCGAGACGCCCGTGCCCACGCCGGAGCAGGTCTTCGATGCGGCCGAAGCGCTCGGCATGACGACGGTCATCGACCCGTACACGCATCCGAATCGCTGGGAGACCCGCGAGCAGATCGAAGAGACCGCTCGGCGCCTCAACGCCGCCGCAGAGGTTGCCGCAGGGCGCGGGTTGCGCGTCGGATATCACAACCACGCCCACGAGTTGGAGGCGTCGTTCGACGGGGTGACCGGACTCGAGGTGCTCGCCGAGGCCCTTGACCCGCGCGTCGTGCTCGAGGTCGACCTGTACTGGGCGGCGCGTGCGGGCGTCGACCCGGTCGCGTTGCTCACGCGACTCGGAGATCGCGTCGTCGCGGTCCACGTGAAGGACGGCACGCTCGATCCCGACGCCGTCGCGGCGTACCCGCCCGCCGACCAGGTGCCAGCCGGTGCCGGCGTGGTGCCCTTGGATGCGGCGCTCGACGCGGCATCCGCTCTCGAATACGCGATCGTCGAGTTCGATGCCTTCTCAGGAGACCTGTTCGCGGCCATCGAGCAGAGCCGCGTCTTCCTCGACGAGCGGACGGCGCTCTGATGCCGCGCCCCATCGGCGTCGGTCTCATCGGCGCGGGGAACATCAGCGACCAGTACCTGACGAATCTCACGCGCTTCCCCGACGTGCACGTGCGCGCGATCGGCGATCTCGACGGCGACCGCGCCCGCGCGCAGGCGCAGGCATACGCTGTCGGTGTCGCCGGCGACCCTCAGGTCGTCCTCGACGACCCCGACATCGACATCGTGGTGAACCTCACCGTCCCCGCCGCCCACGTCGAAGTGTCCGAGGCGATCATCGCCGCCGGCAAACACGTGTGGACGGAGAAACCCATCGGAATCGATCGTGACAGCTCGCGGCGCCTGCTGGACAAAGCGGATGCCGCAGGCCTGCGCGTGGGGGTCGCACCCGACACGGTGCTCGGGCCGGGCGTGCAGACAGCGAAGAGAGTCATCGCCCGCGGCGACATCGGTACGCCGCTGTTCGCCCAGACCACGTTCCAGTGGCAGGGACCGGAGATCTTCCACCCCAACCCCGCCTTTCTCTACGCCCGGGGTGGGGGGCCCTTGCTGGACATGGGGCCCTACTACGTCTCGACCCTCGTGCACGTCTTCGGACCCGTCGCCTCCGTCGGCGCGCTCGGGATGCGGGGCGCCGAGACCCGGACCGTGCAGGTGGGACCCCTCACGGGCACGCACTTCCCCGTGGAGATCCCCTCGACCGTGTCGGTGCTGATGCAGTTCGAGCAGGGCGGTCAGGCACAGAGCCTCTACAGCACCGACTCGCCTCTGCGGCGGCAGGGCATCGTCGAGATCGCGGGCACCGAGGGCACGCTCGTCATCCCCGACCCCAACACCTTCGGGGGCGACATCACGATCACCCGTCCGCTCACCGAGATGGTGGTGCCGCCGGCGCCGGTCGTGCAGGAGGTCATCGACATCGAGCAGGAAGGCATCATGACCGGCCGAGGGCTCGGCGTGCTCGACATGGCTCGCGCAATCCGTGACGGTCGACCTCATGTGGCCAACGGCGAAATCGGGTATCACGTCCTCGACACCCTCCTCTCGATCGAAGAGGCGGTCGTGGCGCCTGCGTTCGTGCCCGTCGACAGCACGGTGTCGGCGGTCGGCGAGATTCCCGCTGACTTCGATCCCTTCGCCGCAACGCTCTGACGCTCTCCCCGAGGGCGTGCCCGAGCCCCCGCTAAGGGGCCGGCGCGCGACTGTCAACCGCAGGTGCCCACGCGGGGGACTCGATAGCGTGGCGGAGTGCCCCGATGGATCGACAGCGCGACCGTGTCGGTCGTCATCCCGGTGAAAGACGACGCGGTCGAACTGCAGCGATGTCTGGCGGCGCTCGACGTGCAGACGCGTCGGCCCGACGAGATCATCGTCGTCGACAACGGGTCCTCCGACGCGTCGCCCGACGTCGCGCGCACGGCCCGCGCGACGGTCGTGCGCTGCGATCGCCCCGGCATCCCCGCGGCCGCCGCCCGGGGGTACGACCGGGCGCGCGGTGACGTGGTCCTGCGTCTCGATGCGGACTGCGTGCCGGACGCGGGGTGGGTCGAAGGTGTCGTCGCGGCTTTCGCGGCCCGGCCCGATGTCCATGTCTTCACCGCCGGAGCGCGGTTCTCGGATGGTCCTCCGCTGCTGCGGGTGCCTCTGGCAGCGGGATACCTGGTGGCGTACGCGGCGGTCTCGGCGTCGGCGCTGGGCCATCTCCCTCTGTTCGGGTCCAATCTCGCGTTCCATCGCTCGGCATGGCAGGACGTGCGCGCGGCGGTGCATCGCCGTGATGCCGCCGTCCACGACGATCTCGACCTCGCCTTCCACCTCGGCGAGCTGCACCGGATTCGGCTCCTACCGCGAGCGCACATGACGATGTCGATGCGCCCGTTCTCGTCCCTGCGCGGATTCGCTTCACGGATCGGTCGAGGCTTTCGCACGGTGGTGATCCATTGGCCGGCCGATTTTCCGCCGGTGCGATGGGTGAGGCTCGTGTTGCGCCGGGTCCTCGCCCGCGGGGGCGTTCCCACTCGGCGGGCGGTGCGCCGGTGACATCCCTTCTCGGGCCGCTCCTACCGCCGGACGTGCACGTCATGTCGTTCAACGTGCGCCGACGGCTGCCGCCGTGGATCACGCCGCGCGCCGAGCGGTGGAGCGCGAGAGGGCCGCGGGTCGCCGAGCTGCTGCGCGAGGAACAACCCACCATCCTCGGGGCGCAGGAGGTGATGCCCGACCAGGCGACGGTACTGGCCGCGGCGCTGGGTCCCGACTACCGCCGGATCGGCTACGGGCGGCAGGCGGATGGCCGCGGGGAGGGATGCCCGATCTTCTACGACGCCGATCGCCTCGACCTGCTCGGCTGGTCGCAGCGGGCGCTCTCTTCCACCCCCGCCGAGGCCGGATCGAAGTCGTGGGGCAACCTGGTGCCCCGCGTCGTCGTGGCTGCCCGCTTCGCCGACCGTGCGACGAGCCGGCGTCTGCTGTTCGTCAACACGCACCTCGACCCCCTCTCTCCTCGGTCGCGGCGGTGTAGTGCGCACGCCGTGCGTCGCCTGGTCGCGCAGGAGGACATCCCGGCCGTCGTCACAGCAGACTTCAACGCGACGGCGAGCGCACCGGCCCTGCGCGAGTTGCGCCGCGACGGTGTGCTCCGCGATGCCTGGGCGATCGCCGCGGAGCGATACACGCCTGAGTGGAATACCTTCGTCGGCCGCGCGGCCCCCCGCCGAACACATGGCCGCATCGACGGCATCCTCGTTTCCTCCGCGGTCGAGGTGCGCCGAGTCGCGGTGAACGTCGCCGCGTACGGCGGTGGTCGCCCGTCGGACCACGCACCGGTGCAGGCATTCCTGCGGATCTCGCGAGACGATGAGGGCACATGATCGAGAACTTCCTGCGTCCGCCGCACGGTGTCGTCGACTACCTCGCCGACGCCGTGCGACTGGTCGGACTGCTCAGCGTCGTCGCCGCCGCGATCGTCGGAACGGCCACGGACGCCGGCATCCTCGCGTTCTCGCTTCCGGCCCTCGTGGCGCCCCGTTTCATCGGCGTGCGGGCATGGTTCGACGCGATCTTCGGGATCGCAGTGCTCGTGGCCGCCTGGAGCAACGTGCTGGACCTTTACACGACGATCGCCGGCTGGGACGTCGTCGTGCACGTCGTCTGCACGGGCCTGATCGCGGTGACGATGTACCTGGCGCTCGCGCAACTGGGCATCGTCGAACATCCTGGAGATGGCACCGTGCGGCTGCGCGTCGCCCTCGTTCTCACCACCGCCTTCGGGCTGGCGGCGAGCGCCCTGTGGGAGATGGTGGAGTGGGCCGGTCACGCGTTCATCACCGACGAGATCTTCGTGACCTACCCCGACACGATCGGCGACATGATCGCGGGCGCCGCGGGCAGCGTTGCCGGTGGCGTGCTGCTCGCGGCGGTGCCGCTGCTGCGCCCAGGTGCCGTCAGAGTCGGGTCCACGCCTCGGTGAGCACCGAGCGCAGAATCTGCTCGATCTCGGTGAATTCCGCCGGGCCGATCGTCAGTGGCGGCGCGAGCTGGATGACCGGGTCGCCTCGGTCGTCGGCGCGGCAGTACAAGCCGGCGTCGAAGAGCGCCTTGGAGAGGAACCCGCGCAACAGTCGCTCGGACTCGTCGTCGTTGAAGGTCTCTTTCGTGGCCTTGTCCTTGACGAGTTCGATCCCGAAGAAGTAACCGTCGCCGCGCACGTCGCCGACGATCGGCAGATCGGTGAGCTTTTCGAGCGTCGAGCGGAAGATCGGCGAGTTCTCCTGGACACGGGCGAGGAGACCCTCTTCTTCGAAGATCGCGATGTTCTCGAGGGCGACGGCAGCCGAGACCGGGTGGCCGCCGAACGTGTAGCCGTGGTAGAACGCGCGGTCGCCGTGGGCGAACGGCTCGTAGATCTTGTCGCTGATGACCGTGCCGCCCAGCGGCGAGTATCCGCTGGTGACAGCCTTGGCGAAGGTGATCATGTCGGGCTGGTAGCCGTACGCGTCGCAGGCGAACATGTGGCCGATGCGCCCGAAGGCGCAGATGACCTCGTCCGACACGAGGAGTACGTCGTACTTGTCGCAGATTTCGCGCACCCGCTGGAAGTATCCGGGAGGTGGCGGGAAGCACCCGCCCGAGTTCTGCACCGGCTCGAGGAAGACGGCGGCCACGGTGTCGGGGCCTTCGAACTGGATCATCTCCTCGATCCGGTCCGCAGCCCAGACGCCGAACTCTTCAAGACTTCCTGTGGGCGCCCCCATGTCGGCGGCGCGGTAGAAGTTCGTATTCGGCACGCGGAACCCGCCGGGGGTGAGCGGCTCGAACATCTCCTTCATCGCGGGGATGCCGGTGATCGCCAGCGCGCCCTGGGGTGTGCCGTGGTAGGCGACCGACCGTGACAGCACCTTGTGCTTGGTGGGCTTGCCCTGCAGTTTCCAGTAGTACTTCGCGAGCTTGAAGGCGGTCTCGACTGCCTCGCCGCCGCCGGTGGAGAAGAAGACCTTGTTCAAGTCGCCCGGGGCGTAGTCGGCGATGCGGTCGGCGAGTTCGATCGCGGCAGGATGGGCGTAGGACCAGATTGGGAAGAACGCGAGTTGCTCGGCCTGTTTCGCCGCCGTTTCGGCCAGGCGGCGGCGTCCGTGCCCGGCGGCGACGACGAAGAGACCCGCGAGTCCGTCGATGTATTCCTTGCCGCGCGAGTCCCAGATGCGGTGACCCTCACCCTTGACGATGATCGGGACGCCCGGGCCCTCGGTCATGACCGATTGCCGCGCGAAGTGCATCCACAGGTGGTCGCGAGCCTTCTCCTGAAGTTCGCTCTCGCTGAATCCGCGCATCGGATCGGTGTTGGTCATGGACATGGATCCTCCCGTCGATGTTCCGACGATACTCCGCGGCGACTCGGGTGCCGTCGGACGATCCGCCGCGACTTGCGTGCGGGCCGGATGGTTCGACCGTTGCGGCCGAAACCAGCGTGGCGAGGGTGTAGACGAGAACGAGCGAGACGTATAGGTTGTGAGGCGCAACAATTTATCTCGACGGTGAGGAAACTATGACTACCCCTACTCGTGATGACCGGTTCT
Source organism: Microbacterium koreense (assembly GCF_042677105.1). Classification (NCBI taxonomy): domain Bacteria; kingdom Bacillati; phylum Actinomycetota; class Actinomycetes; order Micrococcales; family Microbacteriaceae; genus Microbacterium; species Microbacterium koreense. The sequence continues at coordinate 120,914 of NZ_JBHTIM010000001.1, read as the reverse complement.
CGTTCGGGCTGTGGACGGTCGGATATGACGGCACCGACCCGTTCGGGGGGCCCACCCGGGCGCCGCTCGACGTCGTACACGTCGTCGAGAAGCTCGCCGAACTCGGTGCCTATGGCCTCACGTTCCACGACGACGACCTGTTCGCGTTCGGATCGAGCGACGCGGACCGCGACCGCCAGATCGAGCGGCTCAAGGGCGCACTCGCCGAGACCGGCATGGTCGTCCCGATGGTCACGACGAACCTGTTCTCGGCGCCTGTCTTCAAAGACGGCGGATTCACCGCGAACGATCGTGACGTGCGGCGGTACGCCCTGCGCAAGGTCTTCCGTCAGCTCGACCTCGGAGCCGAGCTCGGTGCGAAGACGTTCGTCATGTGGGGCGGCCGCGAGGGCGCCGAGTACGACTCGGCGAAAGACATCCGCCAGGCGCTCGAGCGCTACCGCGAGGCCGTGGACCTGCTCGGTCAGTACGTGGTCGACAAGGGGTACGACATCCGCTTCGCCATCGAACCGAAGCCGAACGAGCCGCGCGGCGACATCCTGCTGCCGACGGTCGGTCACGCGTTGGCGTTCATCTCGTCACTCGAGCGTCCCGAGATGGTCGGTCTCAACCCCGAGGTCGGGCACGAGCAGATGGCGGGGCTCAACTTCGCCGCGGGTATCGCCCAGGCGCTGTACCACGACAAGCTTTTCCACATCGACCTGAACGGTCAGCGTGGCATCAAGTACGACCAGGATCTCGTGTTCGGGCACGGCGACCTGCACAACGCCTTCGCGTTGGTGGATCTGCTCGAGAACGGCGGTGTCGACGGCGGTCCCACCTACAACGGCCCCCGGCACTTCGACTACAAGCCATCGCGCACCGAGGACGAGGTGGGTGTCTGGGAGTCTGCCGCGGCGAACATGCGCACCTACCTCCTGCTCAAGGAGCGTGCCGCTGCCTTCCGCGCAGACCCCGAGGTACAGGAGGCGCTGGCGGCCGCGAAGGTCGATGAGCTGGCCGTGCCGACGCTGTCGCCGGGTGAGACCTACACCGACTTCCTCGCCGACCGGTCGGCGTACGAGGACTTCGACGCCGATGCATCCTTCAACGGCAAGGGTGGCGGGTTCGTGCGTCTGCAGCAACTCGCCACGGAACACCTTCTCGGCGCCCGCTGACCGCAGGCGGGCATCGGCATCGACGCCGCTCCCGCGAATGGAAGGATACGAAGCATGCCGCTGGTGATGGGCGTCGACTCGTCGACGCAGTCGTGCAAGGTCGTGATCGTCGATGCCGAGTCGGGCGCCATCGTGCGCGAGGGGAGAGCCACCCACCCGGCGGGTACCGCTGTCGACCCCGAGGCCTGGTGGCACGCGTTGCAGCACGCGATCGCGGACGCCGGGGGACTCGACGACGTGGTCGCCTGGTCCATCGGCGGGCAGCAACACGGCATGGTCGCCCTCGATGCGGACGGCCGTGTCGTGCGCGACGCCCTGCTGTGGAACGACACGAGATCGGCGGATGCCGCGGCCGCCCTGATCGGCGAGTACGGCGCTGCCGCGCTCGCCGAGCGCACCGGCCTCGTGCCGGTCGCATCGTTCACCATCTCGAAGGTGCGCTGGTTGCGCGACAACGAGCCGGACGTCGCGGCTCGGGTCGACGCCGTCGCACTTCCGCATGACTGGCTGACGTGGCGCCTGCGCGGCTTCGGGCCCGACAAGCCCGTGCTGGACGAGCTGATCACGGACCGCTCGGATGCCTCGGGGACCGGCTACTGGAACCCGGCGACCGGCGACTACGACCGTGAACTGTTCGCCGCCGCGCTCGGTCACGATGCCGTCCTCCCGCGCGTGCTCGGCCCGCGCGAATCCGTGTCAGATGCCGCCGGCCGCCGCGTCGCTGCCGGATGCGGGGACAACGCCGGCGCGGCTCTGGGCGTCGGGGCCACCCTCGGCGACGCCGTGGTGTCGATCGGCACCAGCGGAACGGTCTTCGCGGTGAGTCGCACCAGAACGATCGATCCGTCGGGCACCGTCGCCGGCTTCGCCGACGCCGCGGGGAACTTCCTCCCGCTTGTCGCGACGCTCAACGCCGCCCGCGTGCTCGACGCGATCGGCGATTTGCTCGCGGTCGACCATGTCGAACTGTCGCGTCTCGCCCTGACGGCGGCGCCTGCCGCCGACGGTCTCACGCTCGTTCCCTACTTCGAAGGGGAACGCACTCCGAATCTCCCCGACGCCACCGCATCGCTGACCGGCATGACGTTGGCGTCGACGACGCGGGAGAATCTTGCGCGCGCCGCAGTCGAGGGCATGCTCTCGGGCCTGCGGGCGGGGTTGGACGCCGTGCGCGGCGTAGGCGTGTCGGTCGAGCGCGTGTTGCTGATCGGCGGGGGTGCGCAGTCCGAGGCGGTCAGAATCATCGCGCCCGACGTCTTCGGTGTGCCCGTCGAGGTGCCGGCGACCGGGGAGTACGTCGCCCTCGGCGCCGCCCGACAGGCGGCATCCGTCCTGTGAGCCGATCGCGCGACCAGCCCCTCCGGCGTGCCGGCGGGCTGGGCCGCTCGTGCCGGTGGTGAGCTGTTCGGCGCACTCGCGCGAGCGTGTCACGGGGAGGGGCGTGCGGTGTGGACGGCGGCGCGGCACAATGACGGCATGGCCGGCGACCTCGACGCGATCGCGGCGGAGCTCTACGTCCTGCCGCCGGACCGCTTCACCGCGGAGCGCAACGCCCGCGCACGCGGGGGCGATGCCGCCGCGATCCGCGCACTGCGAAAGCCGACGGTATCCGCATGGGCGGTGAACCTCCTCGTGCAGCGCGGTGAACTCGCCGAGGCGGTGCAGTTGTCCGCGGCGATGCGCGAAGCACAGGACGATCTCGACGCCGCGGAACTGTCGCGCCTCGGACGGCAGCGCCGCGCGCTCGTCGCCGCGCTGGCCGGTCACGCCGCCGAGCTGGCTGACGAAGCGGGAGCGGGCATCAGCCCCGCGGCGCGGGAGCAGATCGAACGGACGATCAACGCCGCCGTAACCGATGCGGCCGCTGCGGCCGCTGTGTTGAGCGGCAGGCTCGTCAAGCCGCTCGACGGCGGAGATCTGGACGCGAGTGTGCTCGCCGCATCGGTGGGCGGGTCGGTTCCGGGCATCGTCGCGCCGGTGCGTCGCGACGATCTCGCCGAACGACGCGTCCGCAAGGCCGCCGAGCGCGCGGCTCGCGAGGCGGATCAGCGCGCCGCCGCCGCTGCCCGCGACCTCGCGCGGGCCGAAGCACGACGCGAGCGCAGTCGCGAGCGCGTCGATCACCTGCGAGAGCGCGTCGACGAGCTTCACGCCGAGCTCGAACGCTTCGAGGCGGACGCCCGCAAGGCCGAAGCAGAGCTGGATGAGCGCACGGTCGAGGCCGAAGCCGCCTCCCGGGCCGCCGCCGATGCCTCCCAGGCGGCTCAGAAGGCACGCCGAGCGCTCGACTGAGGCGTGTCTGCGCTCACCCGGCGTCGACCGGGAGACCTGCGGCACGACGGGCGCGACGGGAAGCCTGCGGGGTGTAGCGCGGGAGGAACCGCGCGATGAGGATGCCGGAGGGTACGGCCATCGCCGCCCCGAGCACGAGGCCACCGGCAAGCAGTGATGCGGCCGAAGCCACCGCCAGCAGAATCGGCGCCGCGGTCAGACCGCCATCGATGAGTACGCGCCACACACCGAAGAACTCCGCCTGGTCTTCGTGGACGACGTCGGTGGCCATCGTGAGGAACAGTCCGCTGCCGATGCCGATCAGTACGCCGAGAGCACCCGCGCATACGGTGACGTCGACGGTGGCATGTGTGAAGACGAGCACGACCGTGAGCGCGGCGGAACCCGTCAGCGTGATCGTCAGAGGGGTGAGGCGCCCGAAGCGTCGGGCGAGGAACGCGCTGACGGGGGTTCCGGCCAGCACGCCCCCGGCGAAGATCGCATAGACGAGCGAGGTGGTCGCAGGGTCGAACCCGAGGTGTTCGGTCCACAACGGAAGCCCCATCTGGGGCACCCCTCGCAGTACGCACCCGAAGAAGACCCCGAGCCCGACGGTGGAGAGGACAGCCCGGTTGCGTGCGAGCACCGTCCGCGTCGCCACGCGCTCGCCGGTCGAGGCTTCGGCCTGCCGCAGGAGCGGAGACAGGACGATCGCGACGGCCGCGAGGACCGTGGCCGCGGCGCAGAACCACATCACGACCCAGATGGAACTGGCTCCGATGATCGCCGATCCGATGAGGGGACCGGCGATGCCGCCGACACTCACGACTGCACTGAGAGCGGCCATCGTCGAGGCGTGTCGGTTCGCCGGAACGAGTGCGTTGAGGGCGGTCTGGGTGGCCACGAGGAGGGACGCGCTCGAGAGCCCGACGACGGCGATCGCCACAGCGAGAAGCCAGATCGACAGGTGGAGCGCGGCGACGGCGTAGGCGACCACCGCGATCGCACACGCGGCGAGCATCGTGCGCCGCAGGCCGATGCGGGCGAGCAGGGTGCCGCCGGGGATGTCGAACGCGGCGCGTGCGGCCGGAAGGAGGGCAGACATGACGCCGGCGATCGCGAGCGTCGCTCCCAGCGTCACCGCGGCGTGCGGGATGATCGGGATGAGCGCCCCGACCCCGATCTGAGCAAGCAGCATCGGCAGGTACACGCCACCCACGAGGGCAGCGAGGGTCGGTGCAGGGCGCGAGGGCACGGACTTCTCCAGAGGGCGATGACGAGGGTCCGTCCACTCTCCCATCCGTGCGGGTCAGGCGAGAGGCCGATTCATGCCAAGCCTTGATGCGTCGGTTCCGTGCCGAGTCGGCGGGTTCGTCTCGTCCGGGGTTTCGACACACGCCAGGCTGGGTGTGGGATTGCCACTCCGTGGCAGCGAACGCACGCAGGGAGTCACATGGATTCACACATCGTCGGGTTCGTCGCCGTCTTCGGCGCGATGTTCGCCATCGCGAACCCCTTCTCGGGCATTCCGTTCTTCTTGGGGTACACATCCCCCCTCTCGGGCGTGGTTGAGAAACTGCTCGCCGCGCTCATCACGGTGGCGACGGTCTGGGTCGGCGGGGTCATCGTCCTGTTCGCCGGCAACGCCGTGCTCGGGTTCTTCGGTATCGACATCGCCGGGCTCCGCGTAGGCGGGGGCTTCGTGATCCTGCTCTCGGGGCTGGCGATGATGAACACGCACGTCGATGACACCAAGAAGTCGGGCCGGAGCCTCTGGCGTGTCGTGCACGACCTCGTGCGCCGAGGCCACTCGGCCGCGCATGCGGCGGCATCCGTGCACGCCTCCTCTCCGGATGCGGCGGCATCCCTCGCGACGAACGCCGCGTCGGCCCCGAGCGGCGCGGTCGGTGAGGCCGTCACCCGCTCGGTCACGGGAACGGATGCGGCGCCGGTGACCGAGAAGCAGCAGTCCGCGGGGCGACGGGCCGCGTTCTTGACGCTGATGTTCCCCTTCGCCATCCCGATGATCCTCGGGCCCGGATTCATGTCCACGATCCTCATCGCGGCCGCCGACAACCCGGCGATGACGGTGTTCCTCGCGCTCACGGCGAACGTCGCGATCACGTTCGTCGTCTTCGCGCTCGGCACCCCCATCCGCGCGGTGCTCGGGACGTTCGGCATGAACATCCTGCTGCGCCTGGTCGGCCTCATCGTGATCATCCTCGCGTTCGAGATCATGGCAGCGGGGTTGACGACCCTGCTCCCGGGTCTCGCGGGAACGGGAAGTGGGTCCTGATATGTGCCGCTGGATCTCGTACCTCGGATCGCCGCTGCCGATCGAAGACGTCATCGTGCGTCCCGATCACTCGTTGATCGATCAGAGCCTCACCGCGCGCGACCTCTTCTTGCCGACCTACGCCCCCGCCGCGCAGTTCCGTGACCGCGCCTTCCCCACCAACGGCGACGGTTTCGGTGTGGCCTGGTCCGGGCGTGGGGGAGCGCTCGGGCAGTACCGCCAGACGACGCCGGCGTGGGACAGCCAGAACCTTCGCCATCTGGCGGCGCAGATCGAGTCGGGCTGCTTTCTCGCCCACGTGCGCGCGGCGCCGGGCGGCACCATCGCCGAGCAGAACGCCCACCCGTTCGTCCACGGCGGATGGATGTTCCAGCACAACGGCGAGATCGGCGGGTTCGACGCGATCAAGCGCGACCTGACACTCGACGTCGACCCCGACCTCTACCCGCACATCCTCGGCAACGGCGACACAGAGGTGTGCTTCTTCCTCGCACTGACCTACGGCCTCGCCGATGACCCCGTGGCGGCATTGACCCGCATGGTCGCACGCGTCGAACGTGCCCGCGCCGAGCGAGGGGTGGCCGCCGCGTTCCGCGCCACGATCTGCGCATCCGACGGTGACCGCCTCGTCGTGCTGCGGTGGGCGAGCCCAGACGGCGGGGCGGCGGGACCGTCGCTGTTCCACAGCATCGGCCCCGAGACCCTCCACATCGGTGAGGGCGCAGTCGAGCAGCTGCCTCCCGACGCGCAGCTCGTCGTTTCGGAACCGCTCGAGTTGCATTGGAGCAGACGCCACTGGGAGGAGATCCCCGAGGGGACGATCGGTGTCTTCGAGCGCGGAGTCGCCCCCGTCTTCTCGCGTCTCGCGCCATGACGCGCACCTGACGAGATCCCCGGGTCGCGCGCGCCGATAATCTGAACGCGTGGACCACCTCGAACCCACACTGCTGGCGATCCCGCTGCTGGCTGTGCTGGCCCCCATCCTCGCGCGGGGACTCGGGCGTTGGGTGCGCGTGCCGATCGTCGTGTTCGAGCTGTTGCTCGGAATCGCCGTCGGCCCGAGCGTTCTCGGCTGGGCCGAGCCGACGGCATTCGCCGACACCATGGCCGAGTTCGGCGTCGCGATGCTCTTCTTCGTCGCGGGGACCGAGATCGAGTTCGCGGCGTTCCGCGGTCGCGGCGGGCGCACCGCGTCGCTCGGCTGGCTCATCAGCCTGATCGTCGGGATCGGTCTCGGGTGGCTGTTGGCACCGGGTGAGGCGGCGATCATCATCGGAATCGCCCTGAGCTCGACCGCCCTCGGGACGATCCTCCCCGTGCTGCGCGACAGCGGTGAGCTGCGCACGCCGTTCGGGAGGGCGATCGGCGCGATCGGCGCGGTGGGCGAGTTCGGGCCGTTGATCGCGATCTCGGTCTTCCTCGGGGGGCGTGACCCGGGCCTGTCGACCGTCATCCTTGCCCTCTTCGCCGTGATCGCAGGCTTGGCGATCTGGCTCGCATTCGTGGTGCCTGCCGGGGCCATGCACCGCGCGGTCAACGCGACCCTGCACACATCGGGGCAGTTCGCCGTACGACTGGTCTTCCTGATCGTGTCCGCCCTCGTCGCCCTCAGCCTCGTGCTCGAACTGGATATCCTCCTCGGCGCATTCACGGCGGGCATCGTGTGGCGACTCATGATGAGGGATGCCGACCCCGCCGACCGCGACGCCGTCGAGAGCAAGATCGAAGCGATCGCCTTCGGCTTCCTGGTGCCGATCTTCTTCATCTACACGGGGGTGACCTTCGACCTCGACGCGCTCTTGGCCAACCCGGTGCTGCTGGCGCTGGTTCCTGCCACCGCGATCGTGCTGATCGTCGTGCGAGGACTTCCGTCGATGCTCGCCGCTCCGGAGCAGACCGTTCCCCGCGATCGCGTTGCCGTCGGGCTCCTCGGAGCCACCGGGCTCCCGATCATCGTCGCCGTGACCGCGATCGGTGTGGACGAGCAGGTGATCACCTCGGGTGTCGCATCTGTCCTTGTCGGCGCGGGCATGCTGTCGGTTCTGGTCTTTCCGCTCGTCGCGATGGCGCTGCGCCGGCGCACGACCGGCGCAGCACCCGCTCCCCGCGACGAGCCGATCGAGGACGACCTGGCGTGAGCGTCGCCGACCTCTTCGACGACGCGCGCGCTCGGCTCTCGGAGGTGCCGCGCGAACACCTGGGTGAGATCGTGCAGCCCAAGCGCATACTCGGCGTGGCCCGCGCGGTGCGTGTGGCGCCACGCGGTCACGTATGGCGACTGGGCGTGCTCCTCGTCGGAGACGACGGCGTCTACAGCGTCGGTGACGTGATCCGCGCACGCGCCGAGGTGAGGCGGGGCTTCACCGCTGAGGCCCAGCGCCACCGCGCCGAAGTGGCTGCGGCCGCCCGCCGCGGCGGCTTCGAGGAGGGCGCCGTCGTGCACCTCGGCTGGACGCCGATCGACCTCACGGCAGTCCAGGCCGGCCGGGTATCGGGGCCGTTGGCGACCATCGACGGCGTCGTGAGCGTCCGATGGAGTGCCGGTGGGGGCTACGTGCCGCTGGAGGCCTACGTGGAGGAGCGTCTGGGCCTCGCGGGATGACGCCCGGCTGTAGCGCTGTCAAGGCCGAGACAGCGGGCCGGCCGGCGGCGTAGCGTCAGAGCATGGTCACTCACGGGAAAGACCTCGTCCGACAGATCGGCGTGCTCTCTGCGACGTCGTTCATGATCATCGCTGCTCTTGTCGGCGGCGGAGCGTTCGGCGGCACCCCGGTGCAGGACCTGCAAGACGGGGCACTCGCCGAAGACGGTTCCGTCCTGGCCCCCGCCGGCCCGGCCTTCTCGATCTGGAGCGTCATCTATGTGCTCCTCGTCGGCTACGCGGTGTGGCAGGCGTTGCCGGGGCAACGAGCGCGTTCACGTCAGCGGGCGCTCGGGTGGTGGATCGCCCTGTCGGCGGTATTGAACGGATGCTGGCTGCTGCTCGCGCAATTCACCACCCTCCCGCTCACCGTCGCGGGAATCGTCGCGCTACTCCTCGTCTTGTGTATCGCCTTCCAGCGCACGGTGGCGATTCCCGCCGAAGGGCTGCTCGACTCGCTCCTGATCGATGGGTCGACGGGCCTTCACCTGGGTTGGGTGTCCCTGGCGACCGTGGCGAACACGAGCGCGTGGCTGACCGCGACGGGGCCTTCCGAGTGGGCGGATGCCGCGACCGTGCTCGGCGTCACCGTGCTCATCGTCGTCGGGATCATCGCCGTGATCCTGGCGTGGGCCAGTGGGTGGCACATCGCCCCCGCGCTCGCGCTCACGTGGGGTCTGTCATGGCTCGCCGTGGGCCGGCTCACCGGCGAGCCGTCGGACGTCGCGATCGGGACCACGGCGATCGTGATCGCCGTGGTCGTCCTGCTCGTGACCGCCGTCGGCAAGGCCGCCGATCGCGTGATCGACATGCGCAACGCGGAGGCCTGATCGTCACCCTGCCGTGTCTGCCGTACGCTCCTCCACGGTCACCCTTCGCCAATCTTCGGCCTCCACATCCGCGGGGGCACGGGCGGCGAACTCCACAGCGGCGGACTCCACGTCCAGGGCGACGGTGAGTTTGGTCTCCCAGCGCGTGTGCGCCGGCATATCGGCGCGTGGGCGCACCGTGATGGGGGCATCCGGGATCGCACCGAAGGCGCGGGCGCGTGCGAACGCGTCCGGTAACTGAGCGGATGCAGCCGCGTCGGAGAGACATCTGAACCTCTCCACCGTCGTGGATACGTACGGCGCGTACTCACCGGCGGCGAGCACGGGGTCGAGGAAATGGTTGGTGTGGACCAGCGTCCCGTGCGCACAGGGTCGGATCACCGCGACACCGGCGGGAGCGACCTCGATGGATGCGGCGTCGCCGACCGCGCCGTCGAAGGTGACGACGGTCAGCACACTCGATGCGCTGCAGGGTGTCCGTTCGGCGAGAGCGATCGCGTCGTCGAGGTCGTGCGCGCGGTCGAGGATCATGCGTGCAAGGACGTGGACCGGCACTCCTGCGGAGTCGCCATCGCTGGTGTGGTGGAGGATGTTGAAGTGAAGGCCGACTCCGCGGTCGTTGACCCCGATCTTCGCGGGCTGTCCGAACTCGCTGAAGGTCACCACGCGGGCTCCGGAGGTGGACGTGAGTCGGCGGACGACGGTTTCATTGGACAGCGTCTCGTGCCAGTCCCAGGTCTGAAGTGTTCTGGGCGGCGCGGACGGATCCGAGAGATCGACGATCGTGGAGCATTCGCCGCCCTGGGGTGAGCGAGCCAGCACCTCGGTGCGCGCGGCGAGCAGGTAGACCTCGAGGAGGGAGAGGCCGCTGCCCTCTGCCATTCCCCGCATCTCAGCCGCGATCTCCGGTGCGTGCTCCTCGGTCATCAGTCGGCAGCCATCCGCGACGTCCAGCGCGACGGCGGTCGGGATGGCGGACTGCGCGAAGAGGTCGAGATACGCCGACAGCGACGCGCGGAGTTGTGGCCGCCAGACGTCGCCGTACGCACGACCCTCCTGTACGGGGTCGGATGCCGCCGCGGTCCATTCGTGAACGATCATCGCGAACCCCCCACTCGGTCGACGAGGTCGGCGACCGCACCGTGCGGGCACCCGCGTTCGCGTGCCGCCGCCACGACCTTGTCCCTCACCTCTCGCGGCTTGTCCTGGCTGAGCTTGAACACGGTGCGCTGCTCGATGACATCGAACCCGAACGCGACGATGCCGCCGACGATCCGCTCGAAGGTGGGGAGCGACGTGGTCATGTCCCACGGGGTCGACTCGAGCTTCTCGAGTTCCTCCACCGTGCGGGTGACCACGTGCATCCCCTCGGCGGGGCCTTCCCACACGGTCACGCGCGCGGTCAGATGCACCGCCGCGTAGTCCCAGGTGGGAACGTTGGGGTCGTCGTCATATGTGGTCGGCGACACGTACCCGTGAGGTCCGGAGAAGACCAGCAACACGGTGTCGCCCGTGGTGAGGTGCTCCCACTGCGGATTCTTCCGGGCGATGTGGCCGAGCAGTTCAGCACCGACGAACCCGCCGTCCGTCGGCATCCGCTCGATGATCACCGGCGTGTGCGTGGCTGTCGGGGCACCCTCGGCACCGCCACCGTTGGAAACGATGAGCGCGAAGGGGTGCGTGCGCACGAGATCGACGACGTTTGCCTGGCTGGGAGCCCGATACTTCTCGAATTCGTACATTCTTCAGCCCGCAGCGCAGAGGATCGCGTCCCACGCGGTCTCACTCGCCATGCTCCCGATCGCCGTCGCGGTGAGCGAGAGACGACCGCGCGAGGTGGCGGGGTCGGCGGGCAGCGAGACTTCGTCGGTGGTGAGGGCGAACAGGGTGTCTCCGTCGAGCTGCGTGTGGAACGGCTGGATGCCGCGATGCATCGAACTGTGCACTTGGAGCCCGAACTGGCGAAGCTCCACATCACTGAGGCGGACGTTGGTGACGACCGTCGTGATCGTGGTGTTCCCCGCGACGGGATCGGCCAGTCGGGACTCCCCGATGGCATCCTCGTAGTCCGCGCTCGGGTGACGGCGTTCGCCGGTCGCGGCGTCGTAATTTCCGCGCACGATGCGATTGTCTCGGTCGACGATGACCCCATAGGGATTGAGGACGGTCACCACGAGCACCTTCACATCCCCGATCTGGCGGAAGGCGACGCCCTGGCCGGTCATCTCCACACGGGCGGGGTCGATCTTCCCCGCCGATGCCGAGGCCCCTCCGCCGACGAGTCCGACCTCCGCGACGCCCTGACGAGCGGCGCGGAGAGCGGCGCTTCCGAGGCGTGCGTCGGGGAAGATCGAGTTCTCGCGCACGGAGTAGTCGTAGATGATGGCCCCGGAGGCGAGCTGCAGCTGGTCGAAGCCGGCGCGGAAGCCCACCCGCTCGAACAGAGTCTCTTCGACGCCCGCGGTCGCCGCGAGCCCGTAGACCGATCCACCGGCGAGACAGATCGCGTGGTTGTACGCGTAGAGGCCCGTCACACCGATGGCGCCGCCGCGGCGATCGATGAACGTGCGGGCTCCGGCGGGCACCGAGATCACCGTCGCGCCCGTCGGCCCCTCGGCGTACTCGGCGGTGCCGATGAGTACGCCGTCGAAGTCGTATTCGACCTGCCCACGGTCTGTGCCGTAGCTCGGGTTGAGGTCGAAGTCGCGGTTCGACGGGCGCGCTGTCATTTCGATGACGGGTGCGAGGCGGTGGGACGTGGTCACGATGTGAGCTCCTGGAACAGTTGACGCGAGTAGGGGTGGGTGGGCATCTCGTAGAAGACGTCGGTGGGTGCGTGCTCGACGATTTCTCCGCTGCGCATGACGGCGACGTCGTGCGCGATGTAGCGAACGGCGGCGAGGTCGTGCGAGATGAACAGCGCGGCGAAGCCGTGCTCGGCCTGCAGGTCCTGAATGAGGTTTAGAATCTGCGCCTGCACCGACACGTCGAGGGCGCTGACGGCTTCATCGAAGACGATGAAGGATGGATGCGTCACGAGGGCGCGGGCGACGCTCACGCGCTGCAGTTGCCCACCGGAGAGCTGATGTGGTCGTCGAGACGCGAAGGCCTCGGTGAGCCCGACCTGTTCGAGCATCGAAAGAGCTCGCTGTTCACACGCGCGCGTGCGCCGTTCGTGCACGAGGAGGGGTTCGAGCACCGCGCCGAGGACCGTCGAACGCGGATCGATGGCCCAGCGGGGATGCTGCAGCACGGCCTGCATCCGTCCTGCGCGTGAGCGCAGGCTACGTGCCATTGGAGCCCCGTCGAATCGCACCGAACCACTGTCCGGGCGCTGCAGACCGAGCACGACCATACCGGTCGTCGACTTGCCCGAGCCGGACTCACCCACGAGGCCGAGGGTTTTGCCGGGTGCCACATCGAACGAGACATGTGACATCGCGCGCACCTCTCGGCGCGCCGCCCCGTGGCCGGTACGGAAGGTCACGCAGACGTCATCGAGCGAGACGACGGGATGTGGGGAGATCATGCCGAGACCTCCTCTCGGTCGTTGGCGACCAGTTCGTCTGTGCGGATGCAGAGGCTGTGACGGATGGAGGAGGGCTCGGGCCGTATCGCGTGGCATTCATCCAGGGCGAAGGCACACCGGGGTGCGAACGCACACCCGAGAGACTCGCCATGCAGGAGGGGAGGAGTTCCCGGGATGCCTGCGAGGCGTTCGCCGCGCGCCGCGCGGGAGGGGTCGGCGTGTGCCAGAGCGCGCGTGTACGGGTGTACCGGAGTGTCGAACACCGAGCCGGCGGGCCCCCGTTCGACGACTCGACCTGCGTACATGACGGCCACCTCGTCGCACCATCGTGAGACCGCGGTGAGATCGTGGCTGAGCCAGAGGATCGTGGTGCCGAGGTGCCGTGCCTGTTCGAACATGAGCCGGATCACCTCTTCGCGAACCTGCGCGTCGAGGGCGGCGGTCGGCTCATCGGCGATGAGGAGGCGGGGACGCCGGCACATCGCCATCGCGATCGCAACGCGCTGCGCCATCCCGCCGGAGATCTGATGCGGAAACAGGCGCAGGACACGCTCGGGGTGCGCGATCTGCATCCCTTCGAGGAGGCCCGTCTGTCGCGCCGTCGACGTGTCGTCGCCGATCGTGCGCAGCACCAGTTGCAGCTGGCGCCCGATTCGCATCGTCGGGTCGAGCGAGCCGATCGGATCCTGCGCGATGTAGGCGAGCCGTTCGCGCCGGAAGACGCGCAGATCGTTGGAACTCAACGCGAGGACGTCCTGTTCACCGACCAGGACGCGTCCACGGGGGATGTGCGCCGAATCGGGCTGGAGCCGGCCGATCACCGAGGCGAGGGTCGACTTTCCGGATCCGGACTCGCCGACGATCGCCATCGAGGAACCCTCGGCCACCTCGAGATCGAGTCCGTCCAGGGCGCGCACGGAGGCGGCGGGGAACTCGAGAACAAGGTCTCGTATGCTCACACCGGTCATGTCAGAGACCTCGTCTCTCGGGGTTCGAAGCGGTCTCGCAGGCCGTCACCGATGATGTTGATGCACAGGATCGACACCACGAGGACGACCCCCGGAACGACGAGCAGTTGAGGGGCGAGTGTCATGTAGAGCATCCCCTGCTGGATGAGCAGGCCCAGTGACGCCTCGGGTACCTGAACCCCGAAGCCGAGGAAGCTCAGACCGCCCTCGACGAGGATGGCCACGGACAGGGCGTAGCTGGCCTGAACGGCGACGGTGCCGGAGATGTTGGGAAGCAGCCTGCGCACGAAGATGCGCGGAGTGGACACTCCGCTGATCCGTGCCGAGATCACGAAGTCCCGCTCGGAGACGGCGCGTGTGGCGAGGCGGACGACGCGAGTCATGAGGGGGATCGTGATCGCGACGATGCTGATCGTCGCCGCCGTACGCCCCGGTCCGATCAGTGCCGAAACGAGGATCGCCAGAACGAGGGCGGGAAAGCTGTAGAGGACGTCCACCACGCGCATGACCGCTTCGTTCGCCGCGCCGCCGACGTAGCCCGCGATCATGCCGAGGACGACGCTGATCACGGCCGCACAGGCAACGGCGACGAGGGAAACGACGAGTGTCGTCGCGATCCCCTGGAAAAGGCGGGGAAGCAGCGACCTGCCGAGGTTGTCGGTCCCCAGCGGTGCGGCCAACGAGGGCCCCTCGAAACGTCCGCCGACGGTGGCGCTCGTCGATCCCGTCAGGCCCGTGAGCGTCGCCACGATGGTGACGAGGACGATCACTGCCAGCACGATGACGGCGGCTCGCGAGAGCGGGTCGATGCTGCGCCACCCTCGTCGCGAGGTCGTGACGGCGGCCCGCATCCGGATCGCCGCTGTGGGAACCGCGGTCATCGCTTTCCTCCTCCGGTCAGGCGCAGGCGGGGGTCCACGGCGTTCGCGACGAGGTCGACGACGAGGCTCGTGACGATGAAGACGGTCGCCGCGAGCATCACCGCCGCCTGGATGATCGCGTAGTCGCGTCGCCCGAGGGCTGTCTCGAGGTACGAACCCATACCCGGTACATCGAAGATGAACTCCACGATCACGGTGCCGCCGAGCAGGACGGCCACGAGTGAGCCGACGACGGTGAGGACCGGTGCGGCGGCATTGCGAAGGACATGGTGACGGATGATGAACCAGGGCGACTCGCCCCGGGCGACGCTGGCCTGTACGTGAGGTTCGACGAGGACATTCATCACTGCGTCGCGGGTGTTGCGGGCCACCACGGCGGTGGCACCCACCGAGAGCACGGCGATGGGGAGCGCGAGCGAGGCGAAGAACCGCCCCGGGTCTTCGGAGAACGGTGCGAACTGTCCCACCGAGATTCCGAGGCCCAGCGTCGAGACGGCGAAGACGACGAGGCCCGCGAGAAGAAACTCGGGAACACTGATTCCGATCGCACTGGCCAACCGTCCGGCGGCGCCGGAAGAGCCGTTTCCGCGCAGGGCGGCGAAGAAGCCGAGGAAGACGCCGAGCACGAGCGTGACGATGATCGTGACGAGTGCGATGGTCGCGGTCACCGGCATCCTCGCGGCGAACTCCTCCGATACCGACACTCCCGAGACGAAGGAGTATCCGAGGTCGCCCGTGAACACGCCCGACATCCATCGCAGGTATTGCACGATGACGGGAGCGTCCAGGCCGAAGTCGGCCGCAGCCTGGGCCCGCTGCTCATCGGTGGCGAGCGGGCCCAGGACGAGGTCGGTGTAGTCACCCGGCATCAGTCGCACCGAGGCGAAGATCAGCACGGACACGCCGATCAGGGTGATGAAAGCGACGCCGATGCGCCGGAGTGACCACAGAACGACGGGCATGTCAGTTCGCGCGGAACTCGGTGACGTAACGGAGGAAGTCGCCGTATCCTTCGTCGACGGTCAGCGTGGGACTCACCGTCTCGGTGTTCCATGCGAGGGTGCTCGGACGCAGCAGGAGCGGGACCATCTCGCTCTGCTCGTCGGCAACGGTGCACAGGTCGGTGAACACGGCGGCACGCTCCGCTCCCGGCTCGGTGATGTAGCCCTCGGTGATGAGTTCGTTCAGTTCGGGCGAGCCCTGCATGAACACCGACGAGAACCCGGCGGCTTCGGGGTTCCACCAGGTGGTGACCATGGCAGGGTCGGCGTAGCCGGCGAACCAGCTCAGCGCGATGTCGAAGTTCGAGGGATCCGCGTACACGAAGTCGGAGTAGGTGACGTAGTCCAATTGTTCGATGGAGACGGTCACGCCGATCTCGCCGAGGTTCTGCTGGATGACCTGTGCCATCTGGGCCAGGACGGGTTCGCTGTTGTACACCAGCAGGTTGAGATCCAGGCCTCCGAGCTCGTCGATGACAGCCTTGGCGGAGGCGAGGTCTGCACCTGCCGACGGCAGGGCGTCGGCCGCGCAGGCGTCGGGAAGACCCGCCGGTGAGACTCCGGATGCGGCGGATTCGCCGCCCAAGGTGAGTTCGTTGAGTGCCGCGCGGTCGATCGCGGAGTTGATGGCGAACCTCACCTCCTCATCCTGGAGGGCTTCGTGCCCTCCGATCGAGTTGATCATCGCGTAGAAGTAGTCCGTGTTGCGCTGGCCCGCCACGGTGACGTCGCTCGACGATGAGAGCAGTTCCGCCGAGTCCGCAGAGTTCAGGATCGCGAAGTCCGCCGAGCCGTCACGCAGCGCGGCGGCCCGAGTGGCCTCGTCGCCGACGATGTCGAGTGTCAGAGTGGAGAAACCGATCGCATCCGCCTGCGGTGAGTACTCGTTCGGTTCGAACGTCCACTCCTCATCCTGGCGGTGTGCGGTCGCCACGAGCGGACCGGTTCCGAGCATCTCCGTGGTGATGTCGATCTCGCCGGCCTCGATCTCGGCCATCGGGAGGATTGCTGCGGGGGTATTGGCCAGTGCCGCCAGGAAGGGTGTGTGCGGCGAGGACAGGGTCACGGTCACCTCGCGGTCACCCGTCACCTCGATGCTCTCGACCGGTCCCAGCTGTCCGGTCCAGGTCGTCGGGTTGTCGATCAGCCGCTGCAGACTGCCGGCGACGTCGTCCGCGGTCATGGCCCGGCCGTTGGAGAACGTCGCGTCGTCGACGAGAGTGAAGACGTAGACGGTGTCGCTCGGAGTCTCCCAAGACGATGCGAGCTTCGGGACGACGTCGAGGTTCTCGTCGATGCTGGTGAGCGTTTCGTAGGCCAGGCCCTGGATCATCCAGGCGCGAGCCGCCCCCGCGCCCTGCGGGTCGAGGCCGCTGGCCTCGGCGGTGTCGTAGTCGAGTTGTACGACGAGTTCTCCTCCGGTGGCGAAGTCTTCGTCGGCGACGGCGAGGAAGCCGGGTGCGGCCTCCTCCTGGGTGGGCGCGCTGTCGGGCTCGGACTCTCCGGCGGAACAGCCGGTGAGAGCGAGTGTGGCGATCGCGGCGATCGCGATCGACGCTCGAGCTGCGTTGTGCATTTCGGATTCCCTTCGGGCTGTCGGCCGATCAGCGTCGTTCGGCAGACGGGTGAACAGTATGGTGCTGCAGGTGGTGCTCGGGTGACGCGTGCGTGTGTGCCTGGTGGGCACATCCGCACGAGTCGGCGGAGGCCGGAACATCGAGGGTGGGGTTCCGGTCGAAGAAGTCATGGGGGCGCAGGACGAACCCGCAGGTGTCGACGGGCATGATCGGCCAGTCTTCCGTCCGTGGGAAGTGAGTGAGGCCGAAGGTGTGCCACAGGACGAGATCCGCACCGTCGATCGAGGCGTCGTCGGCGATGAACTCCGGGATCCCCTGCTCACCGGCGCTCTGGTTCACCAGTTCTCCGGCGGGATACCGCTGCTCGGGGTCGTACTCGGTGACCCAGAGGTCTCGCGTCGCGAAACGTGCTCGCGAGGCGATGACCGAGTCCGGTTGCGCCATGAGGACGGGCTTGCCCTCCGGAGCGAGCACGTAAGAGACCGGGCGGCCGAAGCGGTTTCGCGTGTCGCGAGCGCTGACCCGCCAGGTGCGGTCGACCGACGCGTCGGCGCGACGGCCGGACTCCTGCTCGGTGCGCAGGCGCGTCGCGGTGAACCCGATGGCGGTGCCGTGAAGGTTGTCGTCGTCGCGGGGCACCCGGGTCACATCGATCTCGTCGACGACGCTCGCGTCATCGTCGACGGCCATGTCCAGGCGCGCACAGAAGAGGTGCTGGTGATACGGGGCGGCCAACCCGGGGGCGAGCTCGCTTGCGAACCGGCTCGTGCGCTCGTCGAACGCGGCGGTGAAGACGAGACCCGTCGCTTTCGCCTCGAACTCGATCTTGCCGTCGAGGTAGAGATACCAATAGAACCCGTAGTCGTAGTTGCCGACCGTGACGAAGAACGAGATCACGAGACGTCGCTGGCGACGCACATCGGTCGTCCCGGTGAATTGCTCGGTGTGCTTCCACAGCACACCGGCGTCCTCCTCGTGGATGCACACCGCGTTCGGCAGGATCTTCACGTCGCCGCGGGCGTCGGCGATCGGAACATCGAGGTAGGTGATGTCGCCGACGCAGTCGCAGCCGATCTCGAGGGAATTCACCAGACGGCCGAGCAGATACTCGCCGGTGTCGAAGTAGTTCTGCCAGAACCGCACCGGTCCCGGGTCGCCGTACGGCACGAGCATCTCGGCGATCGATGCCCGGTGGAGGATCGGGCGGATACGACCGGCGTCCTCGAATCCGACGTCGTGAAGGATCAGGCCTTCGCGCATGTCGTAGCCGATGCGGAGCGACCACTTCTCCCACGAGATCGTGTCGCCGTCGAAGGTGAAGCTCGGCCCCTCGGGCTGCTGGATCACGATCGGCTTCTGCGTCGTGCGCTCGGGGCCGAAGGTGCCCGGCACGTGATAGTCGGCGCTCTCCTGCGGAATGTCGACGACTCCCGTGTCGACCACATCGGTCACCTCGCGCGCCGTGAGATCCACGAAGGCGACCAGGCCGTCGATCGGGTGTGCCCATGGCATCGTCTGCGGGGTGGGCTGATGATGGCCGAGCACGCGTGCCATGCGGCGTCCGTCTTCACCCGGGATGGGGAACCGTCCTGCCGAGAGGGCCGCGAGGGCGACGGTGGACGCGTCATCGATCCCCCGCAGTTCGAGAGCGGAGGTCCACCGGTCGTCGGCGAGGAGGATCTCGCGGATCAGGGCGTGCTCCTCCTGAAGGAGCGGCACCTGCCCGGTCTCCGTCGGTTCGATCCGTGTGGTCTCCACGACCGCCCGGGTGCTCAGATCCACGATGACGGTGCGTGCGGTGCCCGTCGAGAAGGTGAGGATGTGCGCGCGGGCCCGACGCGGTGAAGGGGAGCCGCTGCGGACGAGCCGACGGTCGGGCTCGGCGAGCCCGACGTAGGCGATGCGGTCGTCGTCATCGAACGCGTCGTTCTCGCGCAGGATCGTCGTCACCGCACGCAGCTCGCTCTCCGACAACGTGGCGTACGGGGCGCCGGACTCGTCGCCGAGACGCCGCGATCTCTCCACGTGGGATGAGGGGGAGCAGGAGCAGGACATCGGATCTCCGTGGGTGTGGGGCGCGAGCGCCGGCTTGTGCCGGAACGTTCCGGCAAAGGTAGGCGAAAACCTCGTTACAGCGCAAGGCCGCAATTGTTGCGACCGTGTTACGGCGCTTCTCGGTGTGGTTAGACTCGGCCGCATGCCCGAGCTCCGACGCGCCCGCCTCATTGACGTGGCCCGGCGCGCGGGAGTGGGAAAGACGACGGCATCGGACGCTCTGAGCGGCACGGGCCGGGTTTCGCCGGCGACACGGGATGCCGTTCTCGCGGCCGCCGCAGAGCTCGGCTACACCGCGAACACCGCCGCGCGCGCGTTGCGCAGCGGTGCCACCGGGACGATCGGTGTCGTCCTGCCCGAAGTGCTGGCGCGCTCGTCGTACTACATGGCATTCACGTTCGGGGTGGTCACCTATGCCGCGGCGCACGACGTCGACGTGACGATCGTGAGCCCGTCGGTGTCATCCGGACGCTCGCGCCCGATCCGAGCCGATGGCTTGATCGTCGGCGACCCGCGCGCGGGCGATCCGGCGCTTCCTGCGCTCCTGTCCAGCGGCATCCCCATCGTGACGCAGGAGCATCTGCCGGACGACGTCGATGGCGAACCCGACGGGGTGGTGTGGTCGTCTCACCGTGCGGGCATGCGTCGTCTGCTCGAAGAAGTCGACCGGGTGCGGCCGCAGCACCCGGCACTGCTCGTCGCGCCGAACGTGACCGACTGGAGTCGTCAACTCGTCGAGGGCTACCGAGAGGGATGCGCCACTCGCGGGTGGGAGCCTGTCATCGCACCGATCGAGTTCGAGGCGCCCTGGCATGCGGTGCGTGCCTCCACGGAACGACTGCTTGCCGAACATCCCGAGACGGACGTCATCATCTGCGGACCCGACTCCAGTGCGATCGAGGTCGTCGCGGTCCTCGGGCGGGCAGGGCGCAGTATCGGGGACGACATCACCGTGGTCTCCTGCGTCGATCATCCGTCGTTGCCCTTCCTGCAGCCTTCGATCACGTCGATCGACCTGCGTCCGCGAGAGTCGGGCGTGGCATGTGCCGAACTCCTCATCGACATTCTCGAAGGCCGTGCCGATCACGGATCGGCCCAGGAGTTCCCCATCACCGTGGTGGCGCGCGAATCCACCGCTCGTCCCCTCACCTCGACCCACCCGGAAGTACACCGACAGTGACCGCTCCTCTCGACGGCGTGACGATCGCCGACTTCTCCCGCGTGCTTGCGGGCCCCCTGGCCACGATGACGCTCGCCGATCTCGGGGCTCGCGTGATCAAGATCGAGCGCCCAGGGGCAGGGGACGACACCCGTTCCTGGGGTCCGCCGTATGCCGAATCCGGTATGACGACATACTTCGAGTCCGCCAATCGCGGAAAGCAATCCATCGCGCTCGACCTCTCCGACGAATCCGATCGTGAGACCGCACGGGCCATCATCGCCCGCAGTGACGTCGTGATCGAGAACTTCAGGCCGGGGCAGTTCTCACGACTCGGGTTCGACTGGGCGGAGCTGTCCCGGCGCCACCCCCGGCTCGTCTATGCATCGGTGAGTGGTTTCGGACTCGACGGCGGGGCCGACCTGCCCGGCTATGACTTCGTCGCCCAAGCGGTGGGTGGGCTCATGCACATCACCGGCGACGCCGACGGCGAGGCGATGAAGGCCGGCGTCGCGCTGGTGGACGTGCTCACCGGAAAGGATGCGGTCATCGGAATACTCGCCGCACTCCGACGCCGCGAGGTGACGGGGCGCGGGTCGCGCATCGACGTCAACCTGCTCTCGAGCCTCCAGGGTGCGCTGGCGAACCAGGTATCGGCGGTGCTCGGTGCCGGCCGGGAACCCGCGCGGATGGGCAACCGGCATCCCTCGATCGCGCCGTACGAAGTCCTGCGTTGCGCCGACGCGCCGCTTGCCGTCGCGTGCGGCAACGACGCGCAGTTCCGCAAGCTGACCCGTGCGCTCGGAGTGCCCGGCCTCGCCGACGACGTGCGATTCACGCGAAATGTCGATCGGGTCGCGAACCGTGACGAACTCGCGGTGCACCTCGAGCGGGCGCTCGCCGAGGATCCCGCTGCCGTCTGGGCCGAGCGATTGAACGCCGTGGGCGTCGCTGCGGGGGCGGTCGGCACGATCGGCGACGGCCTCGCGCTCGCCGAGCGGCTCGGCCTCGATCCGGTGTGGGAGACGGCGGGTGCCGACGGACGGGTATCGCGGCAGGTGCGCCCGCCGATCTCGTGGACCCCTGATTTCGACGCGGCCCCAGTCGCACCACCGCGTCTGGGCGAACACACCGATGACGTGCGGAGCTGGGTCGAGGCTCTGTGATCAGGGCTGGAGTGCACGGGGCGGAGGCGTGCGTGGCGGAAGGGCGCCGGTCCGGACAGCACCGAGCGGAAGGTCGCGCAGCGCGATCCAGAGTTCGGCCGTCGTGTCGGGGTCGCTGAACGACGCCCCCAGCAGTCGTTCGATGCGCGCCAGGCGCTGACGAACGGTGTTCCGATGCACCCCCAGGACTCGGGCGGTGTGCTCGAGCCGGTTGCCGCCCGCCAAGTGGGCTCGCGCCGTGACCAGAAGCGGGGGTTGAGCAGCCAACGATGCCAACCAGCGGTCGACGGGGCGCCCGCCTGCCGTGCCGGACGGTTCCCGGTGCGCGAGAAGGCGTTCGACCGTGCGAGGCACGGATCCGAGGGGCACGGGTTCTGATGCCGTGTCATGGGGGGCGCCGGAGAGCGTCGGCGGAAGGAGGTCGATGCCGAAAGTATCGTGTTCGGTGCTCAGCGCGGCGGCGGCGTCGGGGGTGGGGCCTCGGCGTACGCGAACGCGAACCTCGAGCGGGAGGGAGAGCCCGAGCACGCGTGCGACGGCGTGAGCGGCGTCGGTCTGGCCTTGCATGACAAGGTCGACGATCAGCGCAGAACCCGACGTGAGGCCGGGTGACCGTCGGGCGGAGACGGACAGTTCGAGGACGGCGACAGCGGTGAGGACGAGCTGCCGGTCGTCACGGCCGAGGGTGCGCCCCGTCCCGACGGCGAGGGCGCCGATGGATCGGTTGTGTCCTCGCACCGCGTGGGCGACGGCGGTCGACCCGTGTGCGACGAACGATGCGGTCGTCACCCCCGCGCGGTGGAGTGAATCCCGCACGTCCGTTTCGACGTGCGGGAGCATCGCGTCGAGGCTCGGGGGGTAGAAGGCCGACCCCCCGAGACCGGGCTCCAGGGGAATCCACGCCGCCCACCCGCCGACCGACTCGGCGATGGCCTGCGCAACAGCCCGTGGACCGTCGGCGGCCGCACGTACGAGACGCGTATGCGCGTGGGCGACCCTGGATGCGGCGATGTCGCGGTCGCGGCCGGTCACCTGACCGTAGGCGCGCGAGACGGCGAGGAACGGCTCGCCGTCCGGTACCAACAGCAGCGGCACACCTGCGTCCACGCATGCGGAGACCAGGCCATGAGGAGGTGCCGACCATCCCTCACCGATCCCGAGGCCCACCGCGCCGATGCCGTGGTCGGCGAGTCGCTTCACGTATGCGCGGTCGTCCCCGTCGCGTCCCGTGAGGGGGATGCCGGTGGTCAGGAGCAGTTCGCCGCCGTCGAGGTAGCGGCCGGGGTCGGGCAGTTCCGACACGTGGACGCCGGTGATCGCACGCGCAGGATCGTACGGTCCGTGCGGGAGAAGCGCCGCGCCCGCGGCCTCCACCACTTCACCGAGGAGTGCCATGCCTCCAGTGTGCACTATGCACATAACCTTGTAGGAGGGGTGCGAGATGCACCGCACGAGGAGGGTCGAAACGCTCTACTTTTCTGAACATGACTTCGCTTCCTCACGTGATCACCGAGATCCCGGGCCCAGAATCTCAACGACTGCACGCGCAGCGGCTTGACGCGGTGCCGCAGGGCTTCGGCGTGGCGCTGCCCGTCTTCATCGATCACGCGACGGAATCGGCACTCGTCGACGTCGACGGAAACCGCCTGATCGACTTCGCATCCGGCATCGCGGTGACAAGCGTCGGCGCCGCGAATCCCCGGGTTCGTGACCGCGTCGCCGCGCAACTGGATCGCTTCACCCACACCTGCTTCATGGTGACCGAGTACGAGGGGTTCGTGCGGGTCGCCGAGTGGCTCAATGCCCACGTGCCCGGCGACTTCGACAAGCGAACGGCTCTGTTCACCACCGGCGCCGAAGCGGTCGAGAACGCCGTCAAGATCGCTCGCTCCCACACGGGACGCCCGGGCGTTCTCGTCGTCGACGAGGCCTACCATGGGCGGTCGCTGCTGACGATGAGCATGACCGCGAAGCACCACCCGTACAAGACCTCGTTCGGTCCGTTCGCCGACGAGGTCGTGCGCGTGCCCAACGCCAACCCCCTGCGCGGCCAGGGTGCCGCGTACGCGCTGAGTGAGATCGAACGCACGATCGACGAACACGGGGCGGATGCCTTCGCCGCGCTGGTCGTCGAGCCCATCCAAGGCGAGGGGGGTTTCGTCGTTCCCGCTCCCGGGTTCCTCGCGGGCCTTCGTCGCATCGCCGATGCCCACGGCATCGTGCTGGTCGTCGACGAGATCCAATCCGGACTCGGACGAACGGGTGCGCTGTTCGCCAGCGAGTACGAGGGCGTCGCCGGCGATCTCACCCTCACCGCGAAGGCGCTCGGCGCGGGAGTGCCGATCAGTGCCGTGACCGGTCGCGCCGACATCATGAACTCCGCCCATGTGGGCGGACTCGGCGGAACCTACGCCGGCAATCCGCTCGCGTGCGAAGCGGCGCTCGCCGTCTTCGACGAACTGGAATCGCCCGGGTTCCTCGATGGCGTCCGCCGCATGGAGCAGGTGATCCGTGAACGCCTTCAGCCTCTCGTCGACGACCTCGGTCCCGTCGCCGATCTCCGCGGCCGAGGCGCGATGATGGCGATCGAGTTCGCCGATCCTGAGAGTCTCGTCCCACGCCCCGACCTCGCCCAGAGCGTCACCTCCGCGTGCCACTCCGCAGGGGTGCTCACACTGACCTGCGGCACCCACGGCAACGTCATCCGTCTGCTGCCGCCCCTCGTGATCGATCCCGCCGCGCTCTCGGCAGGCTTGGAGATCCTCGTCGAGGCCATTCGTTCCGTCACCACCGCCGATGCCAGAGAGGCTGCCGCATGACCGCCGTTCCCGACCTTCTCGACTTCGACGGACTGCTCAGTCCGGACGAGATCGCCATGCGTACGCGTGTGCGTGCCTTCGTCGACGAGCGCGTGCGCCCGCACATCGCCGACTGGTACGACCGAGCGGTCTTCCCGGCCACGCTCGTCCCTGAGCTCGCCGAGCTCGGCGTTCTCGGCATGCATCTCACCGGCTACGGCTGCCCCGGGCGCAGCGCCGTGGAGTACGGACTGGCCGCAATGGAGCTGGAAGCCGGCGACTCCGGCCTTCGCACCTTCGTGTCGGTGCAGGGTTCTCTGGCGATGAGCGCGATCCACAAGCACGGAAGTGAGGATCAGAAGAACCGGTGGCTTCCGGCGATGGCCCGCGGGGAGGTCATCGGTTGCTTCGGGCTGACCGAGCCCGGGTCAGGGTCGGACCCGTCGAGCATGACCACCTTCGCGCGCCGCGTCGGCGACGAGTGGGTGTTGAACGGCTCGAAGCGCTGGATCGGACTCGCCTCGATCGCCCAGGTCGCCGTCATCTGGGCGCAGACCGACGAGGGTGTGCGCGGATTCCTCGTCGAGACCGACACCCCCGGATTCGCCGCGACGCCGATCGCGCCGAAGATGTCGATGCGGGCGTCGATCCAATGCGACATCGAGCTGCGCGACGTGCGAGTGCCCGAATCGGCGCGCCTCCCCGAGGCTCGGGGCCTCCGTGCGCCGTTCTCGTGTCTGAACGAGGCGCGTTACGGGATCGGATGGGGAGTCATCGGGGCCGCGCGAGACAGCTACGAGACGGCGCTGCGCTACGCGGGTGAGCGGATGCAGTTCAACCAGCCGATCGCGGGATTCCAGCTCACGCAGCAGAAGCTCGTCGACATGGCTCTCGAGATCGAGAAGGCCCAGCTCGTGGCTCTTCGCCTGGGACGCCTCAAGGACACGGGCGAACTGAGTCCACACCAGATCTCCGTCGCCAAACTCGCGAACACGCGCGCGGCCATCGCGATCGCCCGTGAGGCGCGCACGGTGCTGGGTGGCAACGGAGTCTCTGCGGAGTACTCGCCGATGCGTCACGCCGCCAACCTCGAGTCGGTGCGCACGTACGAGGGGACCGACGAGATCCACACCCTCATCTTGGGCGCCCACATCACCGGTATCCAGGCGTTCCGATCCACGACCCCGGTGGAGGTGCGGGCATGACGACGACCAGCGAACTGCGGCATTACGTCGGCGGCGAATGGATCGACGGCCACGGCGACGTCTACGACGACGTGAATCCGAGCATCCCGACCGACGTCGTCGCCCGGGGACGCAGTGCCACGCGCGCCGACGTCGACGCCGCCTATCGTGCGGCGCGCGCCGCGCTCGACGGCTGGCGGCGCACTCCGGCGCGCACGCGGTCACGTGTCCTGCTCGGTGCGGCCGATGTCATCACCGCTCATCGAGAGGCGTGGGGGCGCGAGCTCGCGAGAGAAGAAGGAAAGACGCGCGCAGAGGGTGTCGCCGAAGTCGGCCACGCCGCGAACATCCTGCGGTTCGCCGCCCATCAGGCCGACACGGCATCCGGTGAGGTGTACGAGTCGCCGACGCCCGGCGAGCGGATTCTCGTGGTGCGGCGCCCCGTCGGGGTCGTCGGTGCGATCACCCCCTTCAACTTTCCGATCTCGATTCCGGCGTGGAAGCTCGCGCCCGCTCTGGTGTGGGGCAACACCGTCGTGTGGAAGCCGGCCACGTTCGTGCCGCTTCTCGCGATACGGTTCGCGCAGGCGCTCGAGCAGGCAGGGCTGCCCGCGGGGGTGTTGAACCTCGTCAGCGGCGACGCCGAGGTCGGGGAGGCGATCGTGGCGCACCCCGACGTGGACGCGGTGACCTTCACCGGATCGACGCGGGTCGGTCGTCTCATCGCTTCGCAGTTGGCAGCACGCGGCGTACCTTTTCAAGGCGAGCTCGGTGGGAAGAACGCCGCGCTGGTCCTCGAGGACGCCGACCTCGACCTCGCCGCCGAGAACGTGGCGATCGGGGCCTTTCTCGCGGCAGGTCAGAAGTGCACGGCGACGTCTCGCGTCGTCGTGCACGAGAAGGTCGCCGACCGGTTCTTGGAGCTTCTGGCGGAGCGAGCCCGCGCGATGACGGTGGGCGATGCTCTCGCGGACGGAACGGTGGTCGGTCCGCTCGTAGACGCGATGGCGCGCGACAGGGTCTGCGCGGCGATCGCACGGGCGCGGGACCACGCCCGTGTCGTCCACGCTCCGGATGCGGAGATGACCGGCTCGTCGGCGGAGGGATACTTCGTCGCCCCATCGATCTTCGAGTTGCCGTCCGAAGATCCGGGCGAGTTGTGGACCGAAGAGCTCTTCGGACCGGTCGTCGGCGTGCGCCGCGTCGCATCGACCGAGGAAGGAATCGCGCTGGTCAATGACAGCGAGTACGGACTCTCGACCGCAGTCTTCACGACGAACCTCTCCGCCGCGCTGCGCGCCGTCGAGGAGATCCGCGCGGGAGTCGTCCATGTCAATTCGCCGTCGGCGGGAGCCGACTTGCACGTCCCGTTCGGCGGTGTGCGCGCGAGCGCGCTGGGGCCGAAGGAGCAGGGTGTGGCCGCGCGCGACTTCTTCACCGAAACGGCGACGGTCTACCTTCGGGGTCAGTGAGGTCCGAACTCGCGAGCGAACGCACGCAGCAGGCGGGTCGGTTCGGTGACGGACGCCGCGAGCACCCGCGCTGCGATGGCATCGAAGTCGCTGGAATCGAAATAGCCGTCGTCGCGATAAACGGCCATCCGCGCGGTGAAAGCGGTGGCCGTCGGCTCCGGGTGGAACTGTGTCGCATAGAGCCGGTCGCCGACCCGGTAGGCCTGCACGGGGCACGCGTCGTTCGTGGCGAGGAGTTCGGCGCTGGGCGGTACGAATCCGGCGCCCTCCTTGTGGGCCGTCAGTGCGGCGAAGCGGGTAGCGAGCCCGCCGAAGAGCGGGTCGCTCTGCCCCGCCTCGGTCACGGTGATGTCAGTGGGGCCGGTGTCCTCGGGGTAGGCGCGCGACACCTCGGCCCCGAGCAGGCGCGTGACGATGCCGATGCCGTAGCAGGTGAACAGCGCCGCCGTCCGGCGAGTGAGGGCGGCCTCCGCGATGCGTGTGAGGTCCGCCTCGACGCGACGCTGGACGGCGGTCTTCGTCGATTCGGGATCGGTGACGTTGAAAGGACTCCCGCCGATCACGAAACCACTGCACCGGTCGAAGACATCGGACGAGAGTGGCTCATCCACGAGATCGAGGCGGGCGATCGCTGTGGCGTCCAGGCGCGCGGCGCTGCGGAACGACTCGTATTCGGCCGTCGCGGCGTCGCGCTGCGGTCGAACGCCCACGTAGAGCAACGGTGCGGACGTCATGGCGAGATTCTAGGTCGCCCCACGTGGCCTCGCGAATCCTCCGGCACGCGGATGTATCACCGTGGGGGGTTTCGTGCTCTGAGCGGGTGTGGACACAATGGGCGCTATGACTCGAGCGGGCGCCGATCACCGGACCGAGGCCGAGCCGTCTCGGTGGGATCG
Source organism: Microbacterium koreense (assembly GCF_042677105.1). NCBI lineage: Bacteria > Bacillati > Actinomycetota > Actinomycetes > Micrococcales > Microbacteriaceae > Microbacterium > Microbacterium koreense. The sequence continues at coordinate 93,033 of NZ_JBHTIM010000001.1, read as the reverse complement.
GGCGGCCGACCTCTTCGAGTGCTGGCGCGACGGCGATGCGCGGGCGATGGATGATCTGGTCCGCCTCATGACGCCGGTGCTGTGGCACGTCGCGCGGTCGTATGGTCTCGACGCTGCGATGGCCGAAGACGTGGTGCAGTCGACATGGCTGGCGCTCGTGCGCAGCGGCGACGGGATCCACGACACCAGAGCCGTGTCGGGATGGCTGACCACCTCTGCGCGTCGAGAGGCCTGGCGGGTCGGCAAAGTGCACCGCCGCGCGGACGCCACCGATACCGTCGACCTCGAGCCGCACCTGCCGGTGGAGGAGTCGGCGGAATCCACAGCCGCACGGGCGGATGAGAGCCACCGATTGTGGACGGCCGTGTCGACTCTCGACGAGCGGTGCCAGCGGCTCCTGCGGATCGTCGCCTTCGACGAGAGACCCGACTATGCGCGTATCGCGCAGGACCTGGCGATGCCGGTCGGGTCGATCGGGCCGACGCGACAACGGTGTCTCGGAAAACTGCGGACACAGATGGCGAACGACGGCTGGGGAGGCGACCGCCATGAGAAATGACCACGACACGGTCGACGATGCGCTCTTCGCCGCCCTGCGCGGCATGTGGCGCGCAATCGACCCGATGCCCGACGACCTCGTCGATCGCATGCTCGCGGCGGTGGCGATGGAGGATCTCTCCGGCGAGTACGAACTCTTGACCCTCGTGTCGGACTCCGAGTCCGTCGGGGTGAGGGGCGAAGGAGGAACCGCCACTCTGCAGTTCAGCGACGGCACGACCTCCGTGCTCCTTCATGTATCGACGGGAGCGAGCGGCCGGCACCGGATCGACGGGTGGGCAGACGGATCGGTCATCGCGGTGAGGATGGTCCACACCGATCCTGCGACGACGGATGAGGCGACCGCCGACCCGGGCTCGCACGGCCGATTCGTCTTCGACGACGTCACGCCCGGCGTCGCCTGTCTCCGTTTGGTCGCACGGGAGTCCGGTGGTGGGCTGAGAGAGTTCCGCACCCCGCAATTCGAGGTCTGACCCGCCCCGCACGAGAGGCGCCCCATGCGTGACGACACCCCCCACCGCTCCTGGCGCGAGCGCGAGGCCGCAGCCGAAGCGCGCGGCATCGCCCTCGATCCGAAACGAGATCCCGTCGCCGGTATCCAGGCCTTTCGTACCCTGTATGTTCCGGGGCACGTGCTCATCTCGGGGGAGCCGGTTGCGGCGCGGGATGCGCTCTCGAAGGCTGCTGCCGAGCTCGGGTGGGACGTCGAACTCGAGACGGTGAGGGATGCCGGTGAGCCGCTGACCCGCGCGCGCATCGTGCAGGCACCGCACCCGCGACGCGACGACGAGCCCGTGCCGCCGGTGGATGCGTGGCGCCTGCTCCAGCAGGCGCGGCGGCGTGTCATCGAACGCGCGAAGGCGAGGGGGAGGGGCGATAATCCCGACCGGATCGCCGCAGCGAAACGCGATGTGTCTCTCGCGGCGTCGAGGTCGCTCGATCAGCCGGTCGCGCGCAGGCGACGTCATGCGGATCGCGACCTCGTCGTCGCTGACCGGGCGTTACGTGCTGTGGGGCTCGACCACGTTCTCGTGGTGGATCCGATCGGTCTCGCCCCGCACGGTCGGACGAATCCCCATGGACGGACGAATCCGCACGGCCGCACCAATCCCCACGGCCGCACCAACCCGGCCGGCGTCGAGGGGTACGCGCTGGCGGGCACAGGAGGTCTCGAGGTCGTCGATTTCGTGGGGCCGTCGCCGGTGCGCACCGCACCGCTTGCCGCCGGGGGGAGACGGCCGGTCGTGGCCTTCTTCGACACCGGGTGCGGCGAGGTGGACGGGTGGCTCCCGGCCGAGACCGGGCAGAACGACATCGTGCGGCGCCGATTGCCGTCGCCCACGCATCCGGGAAAGGTCATCGGCGTCGAAGACCCGGCGACCGATCCCGAAGTACACGGGGATCAATCCGGTCCGCTCGACGGTTTCCTCGATGAGGCTGCCGGTCACGGCACGTTCGTCGCCGGAATCATCCGCCAAGTGGCGCCCGAAGCGGACCTCGTGTCGGTGAGGGTCGCCGACAGCAATGGGACGGTGCTCGAGAGCGAACTGATCGACGCGATCGAAGAGCTCGCCGTGTGGGCCGAGGACAACCCGCTGGACGTCGTCAACCTGTCGTTGGGGTACGCCCACGAGACCCCCGAGGACGGGCTGTTCAGCCGACGCCTGCTTCAGAGCCTTCATCGGCTGCGCGCACTCGGATGCGTCATCGTGTGCTCGGCGGGCAATGAGGCGACCGATCGACCGACCTTCCCCGCGGCCCTGTACGACTGGGGCGACGTCGACCTCTCGATCGACGAACCACCAGGACTGTCCGCGCACGTCGCGGTGGGGGCTCTCAACCCGCAGCGCACCTCTGTCGCCCTGTACAGCAATCTCGGGCCGTGGGTGACGACCTTCGCGCCGGGAAGCTCCGTGCTTTCCTGCTTCCCGCGCCTCAGCGGGGGAGTGCAGGCCGGTTCTCGCGCCGACCTCTACGGGCGGCGGCGGCAGAGCCTCGATCCCGATGACCACACGACGGGCTTCGCGATTTGGAGCGGAACCTCTTTCGCGGCGCCGTATGTCGCGGGTCGTGTCGCGGCCGCGCTCGCGCCCGGTCTCATGCAGGGTGCAGCGGCGGTGCGCGATGCGGACGTCGTCGCCGCGGTCCTCGCCGACATCGACACGGAAGACGGTTCGCGGCACCGCGGCTGACTGCGGCGGCCGGGCGCCGTCCTCGGGCCGTCGCTCCTGCGTCGATGCCATCATGACTGTGTGACCGCCGACGCCGAAGACCTCGCCGCGCGCGGCGTCGCGCTCGCGAACGCCGGACGTTACACGATGGCGCAGAAGGTGCTCAAGGACGCATGGGAGACCGCGGCAGCTGCGGGAGATGACGATCTCACCGCGCGCATCGAAGGGACGACCGCCTACGTCATCGCGCGCACGGGTGGCGTCGAGGCAGGCCTCGACCTCTGCCGGCGTGCCCGCGAGCGGGCGGGCGTCGGCGAGACGACCCGCGCGATCCTCGCGGGGCAGATGGGGGCGCTCGAACTCGAACGCGGAGCCCTCGCGAGCGCCGTCGACTGGCTGACGCAGGGCATCGAGGGGCTCGCCGGAGCCGACGGTCAGGCCGTGCGCAGCGCCAACGTGCGAATGAACCGCAGCATCGCCCTGATGCAGCAGGGGGCTCTCGACGCCGCGGTCGCCGATCTGCAGTGGGCCGAGGCGGTGTTCCGATCCGAAGGACGCCACGTCGAGGCGTCACTGACCGTTCACAACCGCGGCTACGTCGCGATGCTCGCGGGCGATCTTGTCGAAGCGCTCCGCGTGATGGGTTCGGTGCGCGAACCCATCGACGACACCTCCGACGTGTGGGCGGGAATCAATGAGCTCGACCACGCCGAGGTGCTACGCGAAGCGGGCTTGGTGACCGAAGCGGAGCGCAGCCTCGAGGCGGTCGCTCGAACCTTCGGGCGTGCGCGCGCGCCGGGAGAGCGCGCACGGGCGGAGTACCAGCTTGCCCGGTCGCTGCTGAACCATGACCCGGCGCGCGCGGCGGAGGTGGCCGCGGCATCCGCGCGTCGATATCGACGACTCGGCAGCGACGCCTGGGCGGCGCGGGCCGAGGGACTCCACCTGCGGGCGCGTCTCGCGCGCGGCAGGATCGACCGTTCGGGTGCGCGGCCGACCGCCGGGCGTCGGCCTCCTCGGACACTTGTCGATGAGGTGGTGAGGCGCCTACGCCGCATCGGCTTCGACCACGACGCCACGGCGTTGCGGCTGGCCCAGGTTCTGGGCGATGTGCGGCGCGACGGCAGTTCACCGTCTCGCGCGCCGCGGGTAGGACCGGAGGCGCCCCTGGAAGTCCAGGTGCTCGCACACGAGGTCGCGGCAGAGCGTGCCCGCGCCGCAGGCCGCGAACATCAGGCGCGGCGGCGCGCCGCGGCGGGAATCGACCTCTTGGAGCGATCCCTGCAGCGGGGCGCGAGTCTCGAACAGCAGGGACCCATCGGGATGCAGGGGCTCGGTCTGATCGGCATCGGGCTGACCTCAGCGGTGACGTCGCGCGATCCCGCGGTGGTGTTCGAATGGTCGGAGCGCTCGCGTCACCTCAATGCGCAGGTCGTGCCGCTACGTCCGCCGCGAGATCCCGAGGTGGCGGCGCACCTCGCTGAGATCCGCCGCCTTCGCCTTGCCGACCCTGGATCGGATGCCGCGGCCGATGCTCGTGCGGCCAGCCTCCTCGATCGCGCCCGGGCACAGTTGTGGGCGGGAGCGGCTTCCGACGACACGCACGCACGGGTGGGGCTCGACCACGCCCGCGAGCGGCTCGCCGACGGCGACGCGCTGTTCTGTTACGTCTTCGACGGGAAGCGACTGGTGGCCCTCGTCGTGACCGCGACCTCCGTGCGCCTGGTCGACCTCGACTGGGCGCGGGTGAGCGCCCTGCTCGACGGTCTGCGGGCCGACCTCGACGTGTCGGCATCCGTCCGCAACGCACCGATGGCGCGCATCGTCCAGGAGTCCCTGTCGGAGCGGCTCGCCGACCTGTCGCGTGCGCTCGTCGAGCCCCTCGCGGCGTCGGTTCCCGGTGTGGGCAGGATCGTCGTGACCGTGCCGGGCGTTCTCGCCGGGCTTCCATGGGCGATGCTGCCCGCGCTCCGGGGCGTCCCGCTCACGATCGCGTCGTCGGTCTCGCGGTGGGTCGCCGACACGTCCGTGCCGCGTGCGCATCCTTTGCGGGCGGCATTCGCGGCAGGCCCCTATGTGGCGCGAGCCGGTGAAGAGGTCACGCGGGGAGCAGCGGCGTGGAAGAGGCCGATCACGTTGCGGGGGGACACTGCGACCGTGGCGGCGGTGACCGACGCAGCGTCGCGCTCCGACGTACTGCATGTGGCCGCGCACGGACGCCATGCGGCGGACAACCCGCTGTTCTCGGGCATCGAGCTCGCTGACGGGACGCTGTTCGGCTACGACGTCGATCTGATTCCCGACGTGCCGACGACCGTGATCCTCTCTGCCTGCGAGGTAGGCAGATCCAGTGTGCGGTGGGGGGAAGAGGCCGTCGGCATGACCCGTGTCTGGCTGCACGCCGGCGCACGATGTGTGATGGCGGCCCCGGTGGTCGTGGCCGACGACGCGGCGTGTGAGCTGCTGTCGGCGGTGCACGCGGGACTCGCCGCCGGGGACGCACCGGCGAACGCGCTGGCACGTGCTCAGGAATCAACCGGCATCGTGGCGCCCTTCCATGCGCACGGAGACGGGTTCTGAGAAAAATCTCGGAACCGGTGTATCACGGTCCCCAGTGGTGTCTCCTTCACTGTGGACGGTCGGCGGCACACGTGGGGTAGGTCGCTTTGGGGCGTCGAAGTGACAGAGCGCGCGCGCAGATCTTCGGCAGACCGATCCGTCGGGGGATGTCGTGGTTTCGGGTCCACGACATCCCCCGGATCCGTTCGGGGGCGACGGGTCGGCCGGCGGACTCAGCTGCGCGATGAGTTCGCCGTCCGCCCGCGCACGATGCCGATGAAGGTCTCGATCGCGGGCGTCGTCCGTTCGGCGACCCAGGCGAGCCCGACCGTCGAGGTCGGGCCGTCGATCAGCGGGCGGTAGGTGACGTCCTTGCGGTGATGCAACCGCGCGAGCGACATCGGCACGATGACCGCGCCGACACCTGCGGCGACGGTGGCGATGGCTTCGGCGGTGTCGCGTGGTGGCGGGAACGACGGCGCGATCTCGTCGTCGACAGTGATGTCGAGCACGTCGTCGGCAGGAACGATGAGCACCTCGCCGGCGAGGTCCTCCCGATGCAGCTCGTCGACCGCAGTGAGGGCGGAATCCGTCGAGGCGACGACGACAGGCAGCTCGTCGTAGAGCGGAATGACGTGCAGACCGTCGCGGTCGATCGGCAGCCGCACGAGCGCGGCGTCGACGGTTCCGGACATGAGCCCGTCGCGCTGCTCCGCGACGTTCAGGTGCACGAGCTCCAGCGGCGTTCTCGGCATCCGCTCGCGCCAGACGTCGATCCACTTGCCCGGCGTCGCGCCGGGGATCGCTCCGAGCCGGAACGGACCCGAGGGAGCCGGGGCAGGGGAGGTGCCTCTCGGCGGGCGAGGCGCGGATGACGCGTTCTTCCGGGTGCGCTTCGCCATGGGCACCAGGTTACCGGCGCGTTCCGCTACAGTTCGGGCATGATCGCGATCATCGCCACCGTCGTCGGTGCCCTCGCCGCGCTGCTGCACGTCTACATCTTCGTGATGGAGAGTGTGCAGTGGTCGCAACCGCGCATCTGGAAGCGCTTCGGTGTGCGCGATCAGGCCACCGCGGAAGCGACGAAGCCGATGGCGTACAACCAGGGGTTCTACAACCTTTTCCTCGCCATCGGCGCGACGCTCGGCCTGGTGCTGTTCTGGGTCGGCGGTGACGGATCGCCCGCCGACATCGCCGGCCGCGCGCTCACCTTGTTCAGCCTCGGGTCGATGCTGGCGGCCTCCCTCGTCTTGGTGACGTCGGGTCGTCGCTACCTGCGACCCGCGCTCATCCAGGGCGTTCTGCCGCTGATCGGGTTCGTGCTGTTCTTCTTCGCGTAGCCACCCGCGCAGCCGCGGCGACGCCGAACGGCCACGCAGGAGCGGACGAACGGTTGCGATCGGATGCCGCTATAGCTATCGTTTTTCGATATCTAGTGATCGAATAGCGATAGGCAGGTGTCATGCAGCGGTCAACCATTGTGATCCTGAAGGGACTCATCGGCGTGCTGTTGGCGATGATCCTCGCCTGTCAGATCTTCGTCGTGCCGCTCGTGGCCGAACAGTCCGCCTGGCGCTATCACCAGATCGCCTATCTGCAGGTGCCCGGCATCGTGATCGGCATCCTCTTCCTCGCATGCGTGCAGGTCGTGCTGATCTGTGTCTGGCGACTGCTGTCGCTCGTGCGCGAGGACGCGATCTTCACCCAGCCCACCGTGCCGGAAGTCGACGTCAGCCTGTGGGCCGTGGCCTTCGCCACGCTGCTCGTGGCGGTGACGCTGGTCACGCTCACCGCATCCGGGGTGATGAACGGGTCGATCACCCTTCTCTGCGTGCTCGGCATCGTCGTCGGCGCCGGATTGTCGCTGCTGATCGTCGTGCTGCGCGGTCTGCTGCGGAAGGCGACCCAGCTCGAGCATGATCTCTCGGAGGTCGTGTGATGGCGATCGTCATCAATCTCGATGTCGAACTGGCGAAGAAGAAGATGTCGGTGAGCGAACTCGCCGCCGCGATCGACATCACCCCGGTGAACGTCTCGGTGCTGAAGAACGGCCGCGCGAAGGCCGTACGGTTCACGACGCTCGACGCGATCTGCCGGGTGCTCGAATGCCAACCCGGCGACATCCTGCAGTGGGTGGATGACGAATGACCTCGGCAACCGCCGTCGTGCCGCGATGGAGCGACACGGCGCTGGCGGCATTGGCCGACACCATGGTCTGCCCGCGGTGCGCAGCGACGCTCGACTCGCCGTCGTGCCGTCGTTGCGGTGCTGACTACAGCGGTCCGATCGGGTCGGAGCTCTGGCGGGCATCGCAGACGGCGATCGACGCGCTCCACGCGCGTCAACAGGTGCTGGATCGCGTGCCGACGAGGCAGCGGCCGGATGCGTCGACCGTCCCGCAGGCCGCGCCGCCGAAGCCGCCGCTCTCGCGGGCGACACGACGCAGCGCCACCGTGCAGTCCGTTCTCGCCGTCGCGGGCGCGGGCCTGGTCGCCGTCGCGGCGATCGTGTTCTCGTTCTTCACGCCCGACCTCGGCGGGGCGCTGCGCGGCGCAGTTCTGGGCACGGTGACCGTTGTCTTCATCTGCGGGGCGCTCATGCTCGTGCGCCAGGGACTTCGGTCGTCCGCAGAGGCGGTCGCCGCCCTCGGGGCCGTGTTCGTCGGCCTCGACGTGCATGCGCTTGCGACCGCCACCGATGCGGCGAGCGTCACAGCATGGGCGGTGGCCGCGGGAGGGAGCGTCATCGGCGGGGTTCTCCTGTGCGCCTTGGCCTTGCGCGCGCGTCTTCGCGCATGGCTCGCGGCGGGCGCCGTCGCGCTGACCCTCGTCCCGGCCATGGTCGGGTATGCCGCGAACGCACCCGTCGTCGGCCACCTCGGCGTCGCCCTCGTCGCGTTCGCCCTGCTGGGGACGAGGCGAGCCGTGGCGCGCCGCATCGGGGCGCCGCTGCGCAGCGAGACGGCGACGCTCACCGTCATCGAGGTGTGCGCGATCATCGTGGCGCCGGTGCACGGCGTTCTCTTCGGCGCGCTGTGGTCCGACTCTCTCGCGTTGTCGTTGAGCGCGGTGCTCGCGTCATCCGCCGTGCTCGCTGCCTTCTCGACGGCGCATGCTGCCTCGCGAATGTGGGGCGTGCTGTCGGGTGCGTTCGCGACGGCAGCCGTCGCCGTCGGCGTCTTCGCGATCGATGTGCCCGAAGTGTGGCTCGTCGCGACCCTCCCCGCCGGTGTCGTGCTTGGGGCGATCGTGATCACGACGCTTGCGCCGCTGCCCCGAACTGCCGACGTCGGTTTCGTGGCGGGCGGCGCCCTCATCGTCGTCGCCGCGGTCGCTCTTCAACCGACGGGCATGGCGATCATCCTCGGCGCCGGCACCGTGCTCGGCTGGGACTCGTTGGGACTCGATGCCGTTGCGACGGCGTCGGGACTGACGGCACTGGCCGTCGGGCTCATCGCGTTCGCCTGGTTGCGGGAGCGCCGTCGACCTCCCATCGTTCCCGACGGCGGCCCGCCGCCCCTCGGAACGCGCTGGGTCGGTGCCGTCGGCCTCTGGTACGGGATGCTGGCGCTCCTGGTCGTGCTGACGGTGCCCACCATCGTGCTGCCCGCACGCATCGCGCTCGGTCTCGTACTCGCCGCCACGCTCGCCATCGGAGCACGCCGCATCCCGGCGCTGCGTCCCGCCGCTGTTCGCGTTCCGCTGATCACGGGTGCGCACGCCCTGACGGTGACCGCCGCCGTGTTGTCGTGGCAGATACCGGGAACGGCTCCCTCGTGGGCGATCGCCGTGATCGTGGCCGTCACGGCGATCGGAGCGGTGATGCCGGCCGGCGCGCGGTTCGTGTACGTCGCGATCGGCTACGCGTACGCGCTCGTGGCGATCGCGGTTGCGCTCGCGCAGACGGGCCTTTCCGCTGTTGCGGTGATGTGCCTCACGACCTCGGTGGCGGCGCTCTCGGCGATCATCGCGACGTTCACGCCCCGCGTGAGCGTGCGGGGGTGGTACGCCGTGCTCATGGTGACAGCGGTGCCGTTCGTCCTCGGCGTCGCGCAGGTCGTCGTCGAGCGCAGCGGGTGGACGGCGCTGTCGACGTCGCTCGTCTTTCTGCTCGCCGTCGCGCTCGTGCAGACGCGCAGGCGCGGCCTCGTGCGGGCGATCCGTGTGCTGGCGGCCGGCATCCTCGTTCCGTCGCTCGCCGTCGTGATCGTGTGCCTGGGCGCGCAGATCCTCCTCTCGAGTGGATCGCCCGTCGTGCTGCCGCTGATCGCCGTGCTGGTAGCGAGTGTTCTTCCCCTCACCGGGCGGGTCCGTGCGCTCGTATCGCAGCGGATCGGTGGCGACGACGCGACCGCGGTGCGCGTCGCCATTGAGACGTCGACGCTCGTGACTGCGGCCATCACCGCGGCGTTGGCGCTGCTGCGCGAGGCTGCCGGGCTCCCGACGGCGACGATGGTGTTCGTGATCCTCGCCGCAGGAGGGGTGCTCACCGCCACCGTGGGTCGGCGCCGATACGGATGGTGGATGGCCGGTGTCGCCGGCACGGGCGCGCTCTGGGCGGCACTCGCGCTGGCACACGTACCGCTCGCCGCCATCGAGGCGTACGTGCTGCCACCGGCGATCACGCTCGCTCTCGTCGGTGCGATTCTGGTGTGGCATCGGGGGCGCGGGGCCTCGCTCATGGCCGTCGGACTCGGTGTGGCGATACTGCCGCTGGTCGCGCTCGTGCCGGTGGCACCCACGCCGGTGCGCGGCGTCGCGCTCGTCGCAGCAGCGTGGGGTCTTGCGGCAATCGGGACGTGGTTCGGCCGGGGCAGGTCGGCGCGTGGAGAGGGCGAGCGGATGCGGGTGCTCGCGCGGGTGACTTTCGCCGCGGTGCTCGCAGCCTCGGTCGCGGGCGCGCTCCAAGGCGCGCGCTACGGCGTCGGCATCGATTCACCGCCGGCGGCGACACCCGCCGTGATCGCGGCGCTCGGCATCGCCGGGCTTGCCGCGACGGCAGCACTGGGCGCCGCCCGCGGACTGCGGACCGTCGCGGAGCCGAGGTCCCGATGGGTGACGACCCGGTGGCTGTCCGCGGTCGGGTTCGCGGTGTTGACCACGGGGGTCTGGCCGGCGATCGAACGAGACTGGTTCACGATCTGGACGATGTGGGCCCTCATGCTGGCGGTGCTCGGCGCGCTCGTCGTCGCTTCCGCGCGCGGCCTGCGCGCGGGCACGGGTCTTCCTCCGGTGTGGTTCCTGTTCGCGCTCGCGTTCATCACCGCCGTCGTCGCGTGGAGCCCGCGCGACCTGCGCGTCGAGTGGTTTTCGCTGCCTTTGGGTGCAGCGCTGCTGGTGGCCGGGTGGATGGCACTGCGGGCAGTCACGGCAGTTCCGCCGAAGAGATCGGTCACTGCGTGGCCGGCGACGTGGCACGGGTCGTGGGCGCTCCTCGCGCCGGGGCTCGTCGTCACCCTCAGCGCGTCGATCGCCGCCACCTTCACCGACCCGCTCACGTGGCGCGCCATCCTCGTCATCGTGCTTGCGCTCGGCGCAATTCTCGTGGGGGCGAGCGGTCGGCTGGCGGCGCCGTTCGTCGTCGGCATCGTCGTTCTCCCGGTCGAGAACGTGCTGGCGTTCGCCGTTCAGATCGGGCGCGGTATCGACGCGATGCCGTGGTGGATCACGCTCGCGGTCGTCGGGGCCGTGCTCCTCATCATCGCGATGACCTACGAGCGGCGTGCGGGTGAGCAAGGCGGTCTCGTCGCTCGGCTGCGCGATCTGACCTGACGGGTCTCACGCCGCGGAGCGCAAGCCCCGGCCGTCGGTGGCGACCTTCTCGCCGTCGCGGATCGTCTCGTCATCACCGATGAGCGATCCCACAGCCACGCGCGCTCCGGTGCCGACGTTGGCACGGATGCCGATCTTCGCGCCGGCGCCGATGGCCGCGCCTGAACCGATGTGCGCGTGCGGTGCGATGCGGGCGTCCGGGCCGATCACGGCATCCGTCTCGACCCATACTCCGCGGCCCACATAGACGCCCTCGGCGATCCGCACACCGGGTTCGACATAGGCGCCGAGCTCGACGGTGGCCGTCGGGTGCACCTTGGCGCCGTGCGCGATCAAGCCACGGCCGTTGGCGTGCTTGCGGTACCGCAGCACCTCGCCGCGGTCGTTCTCGATATCGACGTAGTTCTTGCCCACGATCCCCTCCTGCGGCCCCTCGGGGAGCCGACGTTCTGTTCACAACACATGCTCCGGTCCATTCATTCCCGCGCATCGGCGCTCCATCGCCGTGGCAGACTGCCTCCGTGAGTGACCTCGAGATGGTGGCGCTGTCAGGCGGAGCGGTCACCCTCCACGACGCACGTCGCCGACAGCGTCGCACGACGGTGCTGGAGGACTTCGAGATCGGCGTCTTCGCGGTCACCGAGGAGCAGATGGCGGAGATGCTCGGCATCTCGGGGACGCATCCGCGGCGCCCGGTCGTCGAGGTGTCGTGGCTGCGCGCGGTCCGCTTCTGCAATGCGGCCTCGGAGTGGGAGGGACGGGAACCCGTGTACACCCTCGACGGCGAAGACGTCACCTGGAAGGTCGATGCCGACGGATACCGGCTGCCGACCGAAGCGGAGTGGGAGTACGCGTGCCGTGCCGGGTCCACCGGTCCGCACTACGGTCCGCTCGCCGACGTTGCATGGACGAGTGCCGACGGTGTGACCGCGCCGCAGGACGTCGGCCTGAAGCTTCCGAACCTGAACGGCATGCTCGATACGCTCGGCAACGTCTGGGAGTGGTGCTGGGACCACCTCGATACCGCGCGCTATGACGACTACCGGGTGTTCCGGGGCGGTGGGTTCGCGGATGACGCGTGGAGCGTCCGGGCCGGGACACGTCGCGGTGGAGCACCGCGGATGCACCACGACGACGTGGGGTTCCGTGTCGCACGAGGGGGCTTCGACGCCGTCGACGAGGCCCAAGGATGGTCGGCGCGCGCCGATCGCGAACGCGCCGCGGTCGGTTCGCCGTTGCCGTCCGGCTGGACGCCGCGTCGCTGATCTGTTCCGGACAGATCGTCTAGGCTGATCCCCGCGGCGCCGATGCGCGTGTCAGCGATGAAGGAGAACGGCGTATGAGGGTCGACGGGGCGCGCGGTGGTGCGCATCAGACGGATCGTCCGACCGGACGCGCGCCGCACGAGACCCTGCCTTCGCTGCGCGACGTGCTCGCTCTGACAGCGGTGAAAGACGGTCTCCCCGAGGTCGTCACCGGCGAGACGGGACTGGACTCCCGCGTCCGGTGGCTCCACGTTTCCGACAGCCCCGGTGTCGCGCGCCTGCTCGATGGCGGGGAACTTCTGCTGACGACCGGCTCCGCGTGGCCCGATGATCCGGCTGAGTTGCGGGATCTGGCGTTGAGTCTGTCGGACGTCGGGGTCGCCGGCGTCATTCTCGAACTCGGCACGCGGTTCGCCCAGACGCCGACCGGGTTCGTCGACGCCGCCGCCGAGCGGGGCCTCGCCGTGATCGTGCTGCATCGCGAGGTCAAGTTCGTCACGCTCACCCAAGCCGTACACAGTCGCGTCATCTCGGATCAGACCGAGGCGCTCCTCGCCCGTGACGAGGTGCGCGAACGATTCACCGCGCTGGCATTGCGAGGATCGCCGGCCGACTACATCGTCCGTCAGTTGGCCCAGACCCTCGGCGCTCCCGTCGTCCTCGAGAACCGTGCTCACGAGGTCATCGCCGCCGAAGTCCCGTTGGCGCTCGAAGAGGACCTGTTCACCGAATGGGAGTTGCGCTCCCGTGCCGCCCATCGACGGGCGGACCAACGCCGCGAGCGCGGCGCGATGCCCGGCGCTGATGACTGGGTGGTCGTGCCGGTCGAGGCCCGCGGCATCCGATGGGGGCACCTCGTGCTGCTGCCCGGGCCGGAACATCCTGCCGGACGGGTCGCCGTGCTCGAACAGGGTGCCATCGCGCTCGCCGTGGGACGGCTGGCCGACGGCGAGCGGGACGAGTGGGGACGCGTCAGCCGACGCCGACTCGTCGACGGACTGCTCGCCGGACGGTTCGCCGGCGCGGGCGGCGCCGCGGCGCGGCTCGAAGCCGCCGGGCTGCCGCTGCGCGGCATGAACCTGTACGGCATCGTCGCGACCGGTGCGCGGGTGACGGCGGAGGCGACCGACGCCGCGGCCCGCGCGCTGCGCGGACGTGCGATCGCCGGCTCCGCGCCGACCGGTGTCGCCGCCCCCGCGGCGGTGATCCTCCTGTCCCTCCCGTCCGGTGTGACGCTCGATGATGCGACTGCGGTCACGTTCGCGCGGGCGCTCGTCGACTCCGGTGAGGCCGCCGACAGGCTCGTGCTTTCGATCGGGCGCCCTGCCGACGGACTCGAACCGGCACTCGCCTCCCTCACCGAGGCGGTCGGACTCGCTCACGCCCGGCAGCGCCCGGCCGGTCGCGGCCCCTTCCTGCGCCGCGCCGATGAGCGGCCGCTCGTGCAGCTGGTGACCTCGCTGCGCGGCGATCATCGCTTACTCGACCACGGCGAGCGGATGCTCGCGCCGCTCATCTCGCACGATCTCTCCCGAGGCGGAGACCTCATCGACGTTCTCGAGGCGATGCTGGCACACCCGGGCAACCGCACGGCGGCGGCCTCGGCATCCCATCTGTCGCGCTCGGTGTTCTATCAACGCATCGCACTCATCGAAGAGCTCCTCGCGGTCGACCTCGACGATGGCGAGACCCAGACGGCGCTACACCTGGCGCTGCTGGTCCGGCGGGCCGCCGGACGCTGAGCTCCTACGGGGCGATGTAGACCTTCCGCACGGTCTCACGTACCGTCCAGACCGTGCTCATTCCCTCTTTGAGGCGAACGAGCACGCCGGGGCGCAGGTCGATCGGCGGATGCGGCGGATCGATGAACTCGACGGTCGCGTCGCCGGCAAGCACCACGAAGACCTCGTCGCTCTCGACGTCGCGGGAGACGCCGGGGGTGTGCTCCCACACGCCCACGGTGCGTCCAGCCGTTTCGTCGAGATCCAGGTAGCGCGCCTGAGGGCTTCCCGCGACGACCTTCTCGGGTTCGACGGGGTCGAACGGAACCGGGAGGAACGCCGCATCCACCGCGACCCCCGAGGTCAGCCGGCTCACGAGTCGAACCCCAGACCCAGCGCGTCGAGCGTCTTCAGGAGGATGTTGCGGCGTCCTTCGTTGTGGTCGGCACGATCAAGTGACCAGCGCGTCGCCTGAATGCCGATGGATGCCGCAGGCTCGGGCGGAAACGGCAACGGCCGCCGGCGCACCATCTCGAGTTCGGTTCGCTCGGTCGCTTCGCCCGACAGCAGGTCGAGGACGACCTCACCGGCGAAGCGGGTTGCCGCGACCCCCAACCCCGTGAATCCGGCCGCGTACGCGATCCGTCCCCGGCGCGCGGTGCCGAAGAACGCGCAGAACTGCGTGGAGGTGTCGATGGCACCTGCCCATTTGTGGGTGAATCGGACGCCCTCGAGTTGGGGGAACATCGTGAAGAAGTGACTCGCGAGCTTCTGCCAGCTCTCGGGGCGATCCTCGTACGCACTGCGCACCTTGCGGCCGTAGTGATAGACGGCGTCGTACCCGCCGAACAGGATGCGGTTGTCGCGGCTCAGACGGATGTAGTGGAACTGGTTCGCGAGATCGCTGAGGCCCTGGCGGTCCTTCCACCCGACCGACGCCAACTGGGCGTCGGTGAGGGGCTCGGTCATCAGGACGTAGTCGTACACCGGCACCGTCATCAGGCGGTTGCGGGTGAGCAACGAGGGGAACACGTTCGTCGCGATCACCGCCTGTGCCGCGCGCACCTCGCCGTCGGCGGTGCGCACGACCACGCCCGCGCCCTCGTCGTCGATGTCGCGAACGAGCGAGTGCTCGAAGATCTGCACGCCCAGGGCCTCGGCGGCCTGCGCGAGACCCGCCGCCAACTTGCCGGGGTGCACGAGCGCGTTGGTGTTCTTCTCGAAGACTCCGCCGAGGAATGTGGGTGAGGCGATCGTCGCCTGCACCTCGGCACGGTCGAGGCGGACGACGCCTTCCTCGCCGCGACGCTGCGCGTCGGCCACCCACTCGTCGAGCCAGGCGATTTCATGAGGCTCGGTCGCAACGCCCAGAGCGCCGACGCGCTCCCAGTCGGCGTCGATGCCGTGTGCGGCGATGTCGTCGCCCATCGCGTCGAGGTTCTCCAGCCCGAGCCTGTCGAGCTGTTCGATCTCATCGGGCCAGCGCGACGCGCCGTTCTCATGGCCGTGGGTGAGGCTCGCTTCGCAGAAACCGCCGTTGCGTCCCGACGCAGCCCACCCGACGGTGCGTGCCTCCAGGAGCACGACGCGCGCCTCGGGGCGGCGCTTCTTGGCCAGGAGTGCCGTCCACAACCCCATGTACCCACCGCCGACCACGACGAGGTCGGCCGGGATGCCACCGCTCACGGCGGGGCGTGCGGGCTGAGCGGGCAGATCGTCGAGCCAGAACACGCTGTGGCGCGCGTCGGCGAGGCTCTCGACCACGAGCGTCGGTGCGGGTTTCTGGCGTTCGTAGACCGTCGTTCCCACGGCAGTGCGTCCTCTCATCCGGTGCTCACTCGATCGTCGGTGCTCCTGCGCTGCGGAGACAGCGGATGCCGCGAGATCCGGACGATCCGGCGGAATCCGCCGCGATCCCTACGCGTCGTCCGCCGCGTACACGCGCTCGCCCTCCACGAATGTCTGCAGAACCCTCGCGGCTCCGATTTCATCGGCGGGGCCGGCGAACACATCGCGGTCGAGCAGAGCGACGTCCGCGGACTTGCCGACCTCGATCGTCCCGGTGGTGTCGTCGAGATGGTTCACCCATGCCGACCCGGCCGTGTACGCCACGAGCGACGTCGCGAGGTCGATCGCCTGCTCGGGGAGGAACGGGTGTTCCTCGCCGTCTTCGTACCCGGGCGCCGGCATCCGGTTCACCGCTGTGTGAATCGCCGCGAGCGGATCGGGGGAAGTCACCGACCAGTCGCTCCCGGCGGCGAGCACTGCGCCCGAGCGCAGGAGGTCGCCGAACGGGTACTGCCAGGCGCTCCGCGTCTGCCCCAAGAAGGGAAGGGTGAGTTCCACCATCTGAGGTTCCAGCGTCGCCCACAGTGACTGCATGTTCGCCGCGACCCCGAGTGTGCGGAATCGGGGGACGTCCTCGGGATGCACGACCTGGATGTGCGCGACGTGGTGGCGATTGTCACCGCGCCCGTTGCGTGCGATCGCCGCGGCGACCGCATCCAGGCATTCCCGTACGGCGCGATCTCCGATCGCGTGGAAGTGCACCTGGAAGCCTGCGGCATCCAGGAGTGGGACGGCTTCGGCCAACAGTTCCGGCGGCACGAAAGAGATGCCGGAGTTGTCGGTCGGGTGCCCGTGCCCGTCGCAGTAGGGCTCGAGCATCGCGGCCGTGAAGTTCTCGGCGACGCCGTCCTGCATGACCTTCACCGACGTCGCGGCGAAGCGTCCGGCACGAAAGCGCGCGCGCCTGTCGACGAGCGACGGGATCTGTTCGACGCCCTGTCCGCGGTCCCACCACAACGCCCCGACGACACGGGCGGTGAGAAGCCCGTCTGCCGCGGCCGCCATGTACGCCGGGGCCGGATCTCCCGCGTCGCCGTAGGCGCCGACGATCGCGTCCTGCCAGGCCGTGATGCCGTACGAGTGAAGGTACCGCTGCGCAACGAGCAGTGCCTCGACCAATCGTTCCGGCGGCTCCTCGGGCAGCAGTCGGTTGACCAAGGTCATCGCGCCCTCGTGGAGCGTCCCCGTCGGGGAACCGTCGGGATCCCGCTCGATGCGCCCGTCGGCCGGGTCCGGGGTGTGCCGGTCGATGCCGGCCAGGCGCAGGGCTGCGGAGTTCACCCACGCGCCGTGACCGTCTCGGTTCGGGAGGAAAGCCGGGCGATCGGGTACGACGGTGTCCAGTGCGGCCGCGGTCGGGGTGCCACCCGGAAACGCCGACATCTGCCACCCGCCGCCGAGGACCCAGGCGTCATCCGCGTGGTCCTGCGCGTAGTCCGCGATGGCCGCCAGATACTGGTCGGCGGTGTTCAACGCCGCAAGATCACAGCGCAACATGTCCAGTCCGCCCCACACGGGGTGGACATGGGCATCCTGAAAACCGGGAACGAGGAGGCGGCCTGCGAGGTCCACGACCTCTGTGCCCGAACCGACGAGGTCGTCGACCTCTCGGCCGACGGCCACGATCCGACCCTCCGACACCGCGACGGCGTCGGTGCGCGACCGTACCGCGTCGGAAGTGAACACCGGACCGCCGCGGAAGACGAGATCGGCGTGCACCACGCTCACCCTCCTGTCATCGTGCGCGCGATCTGCGTCGCCGAGTCGCCCGCCCGTTTCAGCACGAGCGCGACGAGTGCGAGGGCCACGAGGGTCAGGAGCAACATGATCGTCGACACCGCGGCGATCTCGGGGCGCAGGCCCGATCGGACGGCGCTCAGAACGTAGACCGGCCAGGGGGTCGTCCCCGACACCTGCACGAAGGCAGCGACGATCGTGTTGTCGAGCGCGAGCGTGAACGCCAGGAGGAATCCGGCCAGAACGGCGGGCATCGCCAGGGGCAGAGTCACACGGCGGAACGTGGTCAGCGGTGTGGCGTACAGATCGCCCGAGGCCTCTTCGAGATGTGCGTCCTGCCCGACCAGCCGTGCCCGCACGATATACGAGACCACCGCGGTCGAGAACAGGGACGACCCCACCGAGAGCCTGACGATTCCGTCGTTGAACATGGTCAGCCCGAGGTCCTGCCCCAGCCACACGAGGAACGGCAGGAGCGCGACGGCATCCACGATCTCGGGGGTGACCGAAACCAGGAGCAGCAGCACCAAGAACCACCACACCCACTTGCCGGGATAGCGGGCCATCGCGATGCCCGCCAGTGTGCCGATGAGAGTCGCGATGATCGCGGAGATGAAGGCCGTGATCAGTGAGACACGCACGGCGTTCTGGATCGCCGGTTTCTCGAGGATCGTGAGGAAGGCGTCGAAGCCGAAGCCGTCCCACGCGACGAGCAGTCGACCGGTGTTGAACGAGTAGACGACGATCACGATGATCGGCGCGAAGAGGAAGAGCATCACCAGGATGCCCCAGACCCCGAGCGCCACGTCCGACCAGGAACGCTGCCCGCGTGCCCGCGCGGGCGTGCCGCCGTCGCGAGCGCGGAGGATCGCTTCGGTGGTCGGCTGCTGCGCGGTCATGCCACGACTCCCTCGCGTTCGGGGGCGGATGCCGGTTGTTGCGCGTGCGTCGGTGCCGGACCGAGCACGAGCCGGTTGGAACTTCGGAACGGCAGGGACACCAGCCAGATGACCGCCGCCGCCGCGGCGATCGTGAGCGTGATGACCAGCATGAGAAGCACGGCCATCGCCGAGCCGAGCGCCCAGTTCTGCGCCGTCTGGAACTGGCTGGCCACGAGCTGGCCGACCATGTTGCCCCGGGCGCCGCCCAACACCGTCGCGGTGATGTAGTCACCCATGAGCGGGATGAACACCAGCAAGACCCCGGCGATGATGCCCGGTTGCGACAGCGGCAACGTGACACGGAAGAACGTGCGGATCTTGCCCGCTCCGAGATCCTTCGACGCTTCGCGTAGTGCGGGGCCGACACGGTCGAAGGCCACGAACAGCGGCAGGATCATGAGTGGCAGGTAGTTGTAGACGACGCCGATCACGACCGCCGTCCGGGTGTACATCAGTTCCAACGGCCCGTCGAGAACGCCGATCGCCTGGAGTGCGGTGGACATCCACCCTTCGGGTGCGAGGATGACCTGCCACCCGATCGTGCGTACGAGGAAATTCGTCCAGAACGGCACGAGCACGAGGGCGATCAGCAGCCCCCGCCGTTGCGGCCGCACCTTGAAGGCCATCCAGTACGCCACCGGTGCGCCCACAAGGAAACAGATCACCGTGCCCAAGATCCCGACCCACAGGGTGTTCTGGAACGTGGAGAAGAACGTGGGCGACATCGCCTCGACATATCGGTCGAACGACAGGATGTCGTTCGCGTGGGTTCCGAACACGCCGGGCTTGTACCCGAAGCTGAACCACACGACCATGCCGACGGGGGCGACGAAGAACACGGCCAGCCACGCCCATGCCGGGACGGCGAGCGCGGCTCCGGTGGAGCGTTTAGGCACCCGCGGCGGCCTTCATCTCGTTCCAGATCGCCACGCGCGTGGTCTGCGAATCGTTGAGGACCTGCTCGCTCATCGTGGCGAGTTGTGCTTCGTCGAAGAAGACCATGTCGGTCAGCGGGAAGTCCGCGGCGACTGCTTCGGCCTCGGTGTCCTTTCCGCCGACGTTGTAGCCGATGTAGTCGAGGTTGAGGAGCAGGTTCTCGGGGGTCATCGAGAAGTTGATGAACGCGTGCGCCGCCTCCGGGTTCGGTGCGCCCTCGGCGATGGCCCAGTTGTCCATCCACAGCTCGGTGATGGGTCCGGGGAGGACCCACTGCCAGCGCTCGGGCTCACTCGTCTCCATGAGGCCCAGGCGTGCATCGCCGTTCCACGACTGCATGAGCGCGTGCGTGCCCTGCGGGATCGCGTTGGTGCCGGGGTAGGAGTCGAACGCCGAGATGTGCGGGGCGATCTCCTCGACGAGGTAGCGGCGGCACTCCTCGAGTTCGGCGGGATCCTCGGTGTTCCAGTCCATGTCACGTGCCCAGAAGTAGGCGCCGATGATGCCGGCGGGGTCATCCGACATGGCGGTGCGGCCGCTGGCCTCGTTCTGCGCGGCGTCGAAGAAGTCGCCCCATGTCGTCAGCTCGCGGGAGATGACGTTGCGGTCGTAGACGAACCCGGTCGTTCCCCATGCCTTGCAGACGGAGTACTCGTTGTTCGGGTCCCATGCGCGACCGAGCGCGGACGGGTCCATGTTCGTCAGGTTCGGCAGGAGGTCTTTGTTGAGGGGCAGGAGCAACCCGTTCTCGATCATCTGCGGGATGAACACACCGGTCGGCACGACGATGTCGTAGCCGGAGGTGCCCCGCGCGGCGATGAGCTTGGCGATCAGCTCCTCGTTCGACGAATACGAGTCCATCGTGACCGTCGGACCGAGTTCGCCGGTGAACGCATCGATCACGTCGGGGGAGTCGTAGTCGCCCCAGGTGTAGATCGACAGGCTCGACTCGAGGTCGCCTCCGGTCGCCTGCGGTGCCGGTTCGCCGCTCCCGCCCGGGCTGCAGGCGGCGAGGAACGCCGTGCCGCCGGCGATCGCGGCGAGGCCGAGGAAGCGTCGGCGGGACAGCTCCCGCGCGATGGTGGGAACGGCTTCCTGCGGTGCGAGGATGCGCAGAGGGGTGCGGGGTTCGGCCATCGTGATCTCCTGGTTGTCGGGTCGCGGGTGTCAGTTCGTGGGCGGGGCGATGTAGCCGCCGGCTTCGGCGGCATCGTCGAGAGGGAAGAGCAAGACGTGCGTGGGCAGCCACTCGCAGCTGACGGGGTCGCCGATGCGCAGCGACGGTGCGTCGGGAGTCGGGCGTCGCACGATGAGGCTCTGGTCGTCGCTCAGTTTCACGAGGTACTGCATCGTGTCGCCGAGATGCGAGACGCCGATGAGCTCACCCTGGGCACGGTTGACCTCGGCGGTGCCCGCACGCGCGGTGGCGGCGGTGATCCGGATGTTCTCCGGGCGCACGGCGGCCTCGCCGCGTGGTGCACCCGCGAGGCGTGGAACGTCCCCCTTCACCACCGCGTGGGCGGAGACGACGGTCGTCCCCCCATCGGAGACGTCTCCGCGGAAGAAGTTCTGCTGACCGACGAACGCCGCGACGTAGGCCGACGAAGGTCGCGCATAGACCGTGTCGGCGTCGGCGAGCTGCTCGATGCGTCCGGACCGCATGATCGCGATGCGATCGCTCATCGACAGGGCCTCGCCCTGATCGTGTGTGACGAACACGAAGGTGATGCCCAAGCGGGCCTGCAACAGCTTCAGCTCGAGTTGCATCTCTTCGCGCAACTGCCGGTCGAGGGCTCCCAGCGGCTCGTCGAGCAGGAGGACTGCGGGACGATTCACCAGTGCGCGGGCGAGCGCCACGCGTTGCTGCTGTCCGCCGGAGAGCTGAGTGGGCTTGCGGTCTGCGAATCGACGCATCTGCACGAGGTCGAGCGCCTGTGACACCCGTTCGCGGATGTCGGCCTTGGGCGTGCGTCGCTGCTGCAGACCGTACGCCACGTTCTCGGCGACCGAGAGGTGTGGGAACAGGGCGTAGGCCTGGAACACCGTGTTGACGTCGCGACGGTACGGCGGAGCCGCCAGTACCGACTGCCCTGAGATGCGGATGTCGCCGGCATCCGGATTCTCGAAACCCGCGATCATCCGCAGCGTGGTCGTCTTGCCACACCCGGACGGACCGAGCAGTGAGATGAACTCGCCGGGTTCGATCGACAACGAGAGATCGTCGACGGCGGTCTGGTCGCCGTACCGCTTCGTGACTGCGTCGATGACGACGGCGCCGCGGTCGGGTGCCGCGGCATCCGTGGGCTGTCGGCTCGCGTGCGCGTCGGTCGCTGTGGTCACCTGTGGAGGCCTCCTGGTCAGCGCCGCGCACCGTCGCGCGGCCGGGTGAATGTACCGCGTATTACATCCAGCCGGATGACGCACGCGCAACGCAGGTCCGGACGAACCGGACGATCCGCGGGCTGTCGGTCTCACGGTCTGACAGATCGTCCGGGCGGGCGTGACCGGCGTGTTTCGGATCGATGTCCGACGTCGGTCGCTCATGCGCGCCCGAAGCGGCCTATTCCACCGCCGGTTGGCACCGCGGACACCAGAACACGGTGCGCTCTCGGGTCGGGTCGGCGCCCAGTGAGGTCGCTTCGATCGTCGTCCCGCATCGCCGGCAGTCGGCGCCTTCTCTCCCGTAGACCCAGGTGCGCCGACCGGGGCGTGCATCCCCGGTGAAGGTGCGCGCGGAGCGATCGCGGTTGGCCCGGATCATGCGCACCCCGGTATCGAGGAGTGCGGGGACGTCGACGTCCGAAGCCGGGGTCGTGGGTGCGATGCCGCGGACGAACAGCAACTCGTTCGCGTAGACGTTGCCGAAACCGGCGACCGATCGCTGATCGAGCAGCGCGACGTGCACTGCCCGGGTGTCTCGCGCCACCCGCCGGGCGGCTTCGGCGGCATCCCAATCGGGGCCGAGGGGGTCCGGACCCAGGTACCCGACGAGATCCCCCTCGCGCTCGCGGCGGACGACGTCGATCTCGGCGAGGTCGAATCCGACGGTGTCGTGCGTCGCGGTCGAGACGACGGCGCGGGCTGTGTGTCCCGGTCTGCGCCAACGGCCGCCGCTCGGATACACGTGCCACTGACCTTCCATCTTGAGATGGGAGTGCAACACCCAGGGACCGATGCGGTGCAGCAGGTGCTTGCCGCGCGCCACGACGGCATCGACGACGAGGCCGCTCAGGTCGACTGTGGCCGCCTGCGGGACACGCAGGTCGAAGCGTGTGACCTCACGCCCCGCGAGGGCGTCGTCCAACCGCCGCGCGGCACGGAACACGGTGTCACCTTCGGGCATGGGCGATCTCGTTCTGCTTCATGTGGCCCGCGCCGCTTCGCCCGCCGTCCGGCGTCGAAGGGTCAGGCCCCGCGGGGACTCGACGAACCCGGCGTCGCGCAATGCGCGACCGATGTCGGTGCCCAGGACGAAAGCGCCGTTGACCTGCTCGATCGTGAGGGTTTCGAGGCGGCGGGTGCGCGCGGTGTCGGCCAGGTCGCGCGTGGCCGCACGCAGCACCTCGTCATCGTCGGTGAATGCCAGCGCGGTCTTGCCGCCTCGCTCGAGGTAGAGGGCCAGAGCGCCGTCGACGAGTACGACGAGACCGCCGGCCTTGCGGCCCGGCCGATGCGTGATCCCGTCGAGCGTCGGCCACGCGAGGGCTGCACCGTACGGATTCGCCGGGTCCGTCGCCGCCAACGTCACTGCGGTGCGCGGAGGCGGGTCGGCGAGGCCCGCGTACTCACGCAACCGATCGACGGTGGTGGATGCGGCGAACTGGGCGGCGCCGAGTGTCTCGATGACGTAGCCGCGGCGACAGTGGCCCGCCTCTTCGAACCCCGCGAGCACTCGGTACATCTGCGCGAAGCCGCCCGGCACACCCTCGGCCTGCACGGACCCCCGCGTCACGACCCCGTAGCGATCAAGGAGCAGACTCGCTGCGGTGGTCGCCCGCAAAGTCGGGTCGCCGTCGGGTGTGGGAAGGAGCGACCAGCGCCCTCCCGCGCCTATGGTGCGCGGGGGAACCGCGGGCGCCATCGCGCGGGCCGTGGTGGCGCGATACATGCGCGTGCGCGGGGCCTTGCGCGCGACACGATGGGCCGTGGACCCGCCGCGGACCAGGCTGCGGATCGGCGCGAACGTGTCATTGGTGACGCGCCCTGCCCAGGCGAGGGACCAGAGTGCGTCCACGACCGCCTGCTCGCTGTCGGCGCCGGTCTGCGCGCGGAGCTGGGATGCGAAATAGCCGCCGCCGGCCTCCATCGCGCGCAGCAGTTGGTGCTCGAGCGACCCCGGCGTGATCTCGTCGTCGACAGGGGCGAGCGTCAGAGGCGCGGTGTCGACGGGATGGAGCGCAATCCATCCGTCTCGACCTGGAAGCGACCCCTGACCCGACCAGAGAACATCTCCCGACGCAGTCAGCTCATCGAGCATTGCCGGCGTGTAGTCCGCGACGCGTGAGGGGAGCACCAGCGACTCCCACGCGCTGGCGGGGATCGGCACGCCCGCGAGCTGTTCGATGACCGCAGCGACGCCGTCGACGCCTTCGAGGGGTCGCGACACGTACTGCCAAACGGGGAGGAACCGCGCGAACGCCGACGGGGGCACGGGTTCGACGCTGCCGCGGATGGCAGCGAGTGACCGCATGCGCAACCGGCGGAGCACCTGCGCATCGCACCACTCGAGGTCGTCCCCGGTGGCGGGCGATCCGGGACCGGCATCGGGCAGGAAGTATCCGCCGGCCAGTCGGCCCTGCGATTCGAGCCGTTGCAGGGTGTGTCGCGCGACCGCGGTGCCGATACCCAGACGCGTCGCCACCGCATCCGTCGTGAAGGGCCCGTGGGTACGGGCGAACCGTGCGACGAGATCGCCGAGGGGATCGGCCACGGGTTCGACGAAGGCGACGGGCACCCCCACAGGTAGCGCGACTCCGAGCGCGTCACGCAGTCGCCCGGCGTCTTCGATCGCCGCGACGCGTGCCGCGCCGGCGATCACCACCGCGATCGCACGTCGCGCGGCCACGAGATCGTCCAGAAGGGCCGAGGCGTCGTCGGCGGTGATCGGACCACCATCGGTGGTGCGTGCCGCGACCTCGTGCGCGTCGAGCGGTCCGAGGATGCGCAAGAGGTCGGCGACACCCTCGAGACCTCGCGCGTGGCGCTCCGGATCGAGACGCTGCAGTTCGCGCTCGTGCTGCGCGATGACCTCCGGATCGAGAAGCTCACGCATCTCGACCTTGCCGAGCAGTTCGCTCAGCAGCGACGGGTCGACCGACAGCGCCGCCGCGCGACGCTCCGCCAGCGGCGAGTCGCCCTCGTACATGAACGCGCCGACGTACCCGAAGAGCAGATCGCGCGCGAAGGGCGACGGTTGTGACGGCTCGGTCTCGACGAGCCGGATGCGGCGTTCGCCGATGCTGCGGGCGATCCGCAGCAGGGCCGGGACGTCGTAGACGTCCTGCAGGACCTCGCGCAGTGTTTCGAGGATGATCGGGAACGTCGGATGCCGCCGGGCGACTTCGAGCAGCTGCGCGGAGCGCTGCCGCTGCTGCCACAGCGGACTGCGCCGACCCGGGTCACGGCGGGGCATGAGCAGGGCTCGGGCCGCGCACTCGCGGAAGCGCGAGGCGAACAGCGCCGATCCTCCGACTTCGTCCGTCACGATCTGCTCGAGTTCGTCCGGGTCGAAGACGAACAGCTCGGCTCCCGGCGGTTCTGCGGTGGCGTCGGGAATCCTCGCGATGATGCCGTCGTCGCTGGCAACAGCCGATCCCTCTACGCCCAGCCGCTCCCGGATGCGGGCGTTCACCGCCAGTGCCCATGGCGCATGGACTTGCATGCCGTACGGGGAATGCAGGATGAGACGCCAGTCGCCGACTTCATCGCGCCCGCGCTCGACCGTGAGGTGTTTGTCGGTGGGCAGGGTGCCCGTGATCTCTTTCTGCTCCGAGAGATAGGCCATCAGGTTTCCTTGCGCGAGGGCGTCGAGGCCGGCGTCGTGGAGACGCGCCCGCGAGACCTCGGCCGTCGCCGCGGAGATCTCGCGCGAGAATCGCCCCAGCGCTTCGCCGAGCTCGGCCGGACGCCCGATGCTGTCGCCGTGCCAGAACGGCACCCGACCGGGCTGCCCGAAGGCGGGGAGCACGTTCACGCGGTCGTGCGTGATCTCGACGATCCGCCATGATGTCGTGCCGAGCGTGAAGACGTCGTTGACCCGAGACTCGTAGACCATCTCTTCGTCGAGTTCACCGACCCGCGCGTTCTGACTCTCCCCGGCGATGAAGACGCCGAACAGGCCGCGGTCGGGGATCGTGCCGCCGCTGGTGACCGCGATGCGCTGCGAGCCGGGGCGGCCCGAGAGCGTGCCGTGGTCGCGGTCCCACACCAGGCGCGGACGCAACTCGGCGAACTCGTCGGATGGATAGCGGCCGGTGAGCAGATCCAGCGTCGCCTCGTACGCCGAGCGGGGAAGGTTTCGAAACGGCGCCGACCGCTTGAGGGTCTCGTACCACCCCTCGACGTCGAGTGTGTCGAGGGCGGTGGCGGCAACCGTCTGCTGCGCCAGGATGTCGAGCGGGTTCTGCGGAACCGAGATCGCTTCGATCTGACCTGCCAGCATCCGTTCGGTCACGATCGCCGTGTGGAGCACATCGGCGCGGTGTTTGGGAAAGAGAGCCGCGCGGCTCACTTCGCCGACCTGGTGGCCGGCACGTCCGATGCGCTGCAGGCCTGAGGCCGCGCTCGGCGGAGCTTCGACCTGGATGACGAGGTCGACCGCTCCCATGTCGATGCCGAGCTCCAGGCTCGAGGTCGCCACGACGCACCGCAGGACGCCGGACTTCAGGTCGTCTTCGACCTGCGCGCGCTGTTCTTTCGAGACCGACCCGTGGTGCGCTTTCGCGAGAACCGGCGCGACGCCGGCCGTGGCACCGGACTGCGCCATCATCTGCGCCGGCACAGTGGAGTCGGGAACGTCGAGTCCCTCGCGCTGCGCGTAGATCTCGTTCAATCGCGCGGTCAGGCTCTCGCCCAACCGCCGGGAATTGACGAACACGATCGTCGAGCGATGCTGCATGACGCGGTCGACGATCGCTTCCTCGACATGGGGCCACACGCCGCCGACCGGCGCGGGTGGTTCCTCAGAGAACCACTCGGCGTCGCCGTCGGAGGGTGCGGGCGCGCCGGGCGGCGGGGGCGGATGCAGCATGTCTTCGACGGGAACGACGACCCGCATGTCGAAGGCCTTCGTCGCGCGGGGGGCCACGATCTCGACGGGAGCAGAACCCCCGAGGAAACGGGCGACTTCGTCGATGGGCCGCACGGTCGCCGACAGGCCGATGCGTTGAACGTCCGCGACCGCGGGATCGTTTTCGCGGCGCAATGCGTCGAGGCGCTCGAGGCTGACGGCGAGGTGCGCTCCGCGCTTGGTCGCCGCGACGGCGTGTACTTCGTCGACGATGACGGTGTGCACGTCGCGCAGCGTCTCTCGCGCTTGGCTCGTGAGCATCAGGTACAGCGACTCGGGGGTCGTGATGAGGATGTCCGGCGGATGGGCGACGAGCTTGCGGCGGTCAGCCGAAGGGGTGTCGCCCGAGCGGACGCCCACCGTGATCTCGGGTACGGCGATGCCCAACCGGCGCGCGGATTGCCCGATGCCGACCAACGGTGAACGCAGGTTCCGCTCGACATCCACGCCCAGCGCCTTCAACGGCGAGACGTAGAGAACCCGCGTCGTCGACTGCGGCCGTATGGTCTTGCGCTTCGACGGAACAGCGGGCGCCGCTGCATCCTTCTCACGGAAAAGTCGGTCGATCGCCCACAGGAATGCCGACAGCGTCTTTCCCGAGCCGGTGGGTGCCACGACGAGCGCGTGCTTGCCGTGCGACACCGCATCCCACGCGCCTGCCTGTGCAGTCGTCGGCGCCGCGAAGGCGCCACGGAACCAGTCCTGCGTTGCAGGGCCGAACCGCTCGAGCACATCTCCCACCGCTCCATCTTCGCCGGTGCCACCGACATCGAGGGTCGAGACGTCGCCGGAGTGGGACGTGCGACTGCCGTGGGTGCGGACATGAGGCACCTCGCCCTCCTCCTGGCTCAGCGCTCGGTCAGGCGACCTTCGCGCGTGAGCTCGAGTCGGATGTCGATCCCGATCCGCTCGAGGAAGCCCTCGTCGTGGCTCACGACGATGAGTGCGCCCCGATAGGACGCGAGCGCTTCGACGAGCCGGTCGACGGTGTCGAGGTCGAGATTGTTCGTCGGTTCATCCAGAACGATCAGGTGCGGCGGCGGATCCGCCAAGAGGAGCCGCGCCAGCGCGACGCGGAAGCGTTCACCTCCGGACAGCGTCGATACCGCGCGGGAGACGGTGTCGCCGCGCAGCCGGAACCGTGCGAGTCGATTGCGCAACTGCCCGGGGGATGTCGACGGGGCCGCATCACGAACCGCGTCGAGCACGGTCGCGGAATCGTCGAGACCGTCCACACGTTGTGGCAGGTATCCGATCTGGTCCGTGTGGGCGCGGGCGTGCGGCGCGGAATCGGGCACGGACGTGCCCGCGTCGACCAGACGCTCGAGCAGCGT
The DNA here is from genome assembly GCF_042677105.1 of Microbacterium koreense. Lineage (NCBI taxonomy): Bacteria > Bacillati > Actinomycetota > Actinomycetes > Micrococcales > Microbacteriaceae > Microbacterium > Microbacterium koreense. The sequence continues at coordinate 64,904 of NZ_JBHTIM010000001.1, read as the reverse complement.
CGTCTTGCCCGCACCGTTCGGGCCGGTGAGCGCGACGCGCTCGTGCCCCTGCACCACCCAGGCGCGCTCGGCGTCGCCGATCGTCGCGAGCCGCCGACCTGGTGCGACCTGCGGATCGGGTAGGTCGATGATGATCGTCTCGTCGTCGCGGACACGGTCCTGGGCCGATTCGAGGGCCGCCCGTGCGGTCGACTCACGATCTTGCGAGTCCCCGCGCAGTTTCGCCGCAGAGACCTGGGCGGTACGTGAGAGGTTGCCCGCGACGATCTTCGGCACCCGGCGCTCGAGCTGCGCCTTTCGTCCCATGGCGGCGCGCCGTGCGATGACGGTTTCGGCTGCAATGCGGTCGCGCTTCTCGCGCCGTACCGATTGTGCCGCCGCCCGTTCACCACGCCGTGCCGCCTCTTGCTCCGCATCAAGCCATGCTCGCCAGTCGGTGTATCCGCCGCCGAAGACCGAGAGCCGATCGCCGTAGAGCTCAGCGGTGTCGTCGACGAGGTCGAGAAGGGTCGTGTCGTGGCTCACGACGACGAGCGTCCCCGGCCACGTGCGCACCATGTCATGGACGCGGTTTCTTGCGTCGCGGTCGAGGTTGTTGGTGGGTTCGTCCAGCAGCGTGATCGCCGCCCCCGAGAGGCGGATGCCCGTGAGCGCGATCAGCACGGCCTCGCCGCCGGAGACCTCTCCGATGCGACGCTCGAGCATGTCGGAGCGAAGGCCGGCCTCGGCCAGCGCCGCGCGCGCGGGCTTCGACATCCCAGTCGTCACCGACCGCGTCGAAGTGTCGCTCGGCGATGTCGCCCGCCTCGATCGCCCGCAGCCCCTGCAACGCCTCACCGACGCCGAGGACATCGGCCACCGAGCGCGATGTCTCGAGGGTGAGACGCTGAGGAAGCCACGCGGTCATCCCCGTGCGGGTGATGTGTCCTGCGTCGGGCATGAGTTCGCCGGCGATGAGGCGCAACAGTGTGGACTTGCCGGAGCCGTTGCGTCCGACGAGCCCGGTTCGGCGGGCGCTGAAGCTGCCCGAGACTCCGGACAGCGCAGTCGTGCCGTCGGGCCAAGAGAAGGTGACGTCGTCGATGACGACGGCGGGAGAAGACGTATGTGCAGGCATGGTGCCCCGTATCTGATCGGTGCGCCGACGGATCGCCACAGCCGCCCAACCAGGCGGAGTAGATGGACGGTCGGCGCGAATCGAGCACCGACGCGTCGAGGTCAACCGTGCGGAGACCGGAGTCCGGGGTGTGTGGCGAGATCGCCACAGACGAACGACGCGAGCGGCGCGATTACAGCGCGGTCGGGTCGATCATCTTCACGGGACGTCCTCACGTCGACAACAGGAGCATGCGCCACGATAGCGGATGCGGAAGCCGTTGTCTGTGGGCTTGCTCACCTCCGAGCGCCGCGGGCCTCGGGGTCGATGTATTCGCGCGGTACGAGCGGCGACACTCTGACGAGGATCTCCTCGCCGACGGTGCCGATCGCTTCGGCGAGTGTCGTGGCGCTCGACTCGCCGAGGATGCCGGGGCCGAAGATCGCCACGGTGTCGCCGACCGCCGCGTCCGGCCACTGCGCGACGACGCTCGTCGCCGGATCGACGCGCACGAGTGGCTGTGGCCCGCCGGGGGTGCCGACGGTGATGTGGCCCCCGAGAGTGGTGGGGAGGCCGTCCAACGAGCCGTAGGCGATCGTCACCTCGTCGCCACGCACTGCGCTCACGCGGGTGAAGAGCGTCGCTGCGGGAGCGATCCCCGGAATGTCGGGTCCGTCGGTCGATCGCACGCCGTAACCGAACGCGCCGAAGCGCACCAGATCGTGGCGGAATGTCGAGCGGTCATAGCCCGCCGCGCTCGCCGCGAGGTGCAGGACATCGGGTGACAGTCCGGCCGCACGTGCGATGTCGACCGCCCGCTCATACACGGTGCGGGCCTCCTCGTCGTCGTTCTCACTCGCCTCGGCGATGTGGCTCCAGATGCCGACGACGGTGACGTCGCCGGCATCCTGCAACGTCTTCGCCCGCGCGACGAAGTCCGGCCACTCTTCTGCACGCACGCCGTTGCGATGAAGACCCGTGTCGATCTTGAGATGGATGCGGATGCCGCGTCCCCGGGCGACGGCCGCGACCCGTTCGAGCACGTGACGGTCGCCAACACCCACGTCGAGGTCGGCGGCGAGTGCCGCCGTGATCTGTTCGTCGGTGGCGACATCCCACGTGAACACCCGCGCTGTGGGGGCGACCGCGCGTACACGCAGACCCGTGGGGACGTCGAAAGACCCGAACCAGGAGATACCCGCCTGCACCCCGGCTGCGGCGACGGCGTCGACGCCGTGACCGTAGGCGTCGTCCTTCACGACGAACATCACACGCGCCGGGGCGATGTGGGCGCGCAGCGTCATGAGGTTGGTCCGGATGCGGGAGACATCGATCCGCAACAGCGCGTCGGTCATCGGGCGTCCCTCCTGTGTGCGCGCAGTCCGACGGCGCACACCATCTCTTCGGCGGTCATCCCGGTGGCGGCCTCCCACTCCGAGAGCGACGCGGCGCCGCCGAAGTAGGTGACCTCGGTTCCCGGGTGGACGTCGGCGTCGCCGATGTCCACCACGCACACGTCCATCGCGACCCGCCCCACGATCGGGCGACGTTCACCCGAAACCGCGACCGTCACGCGGTTGCCCAGCGCCCGCACGATTCCGTGCGCGTACCCACCCGACACCAGCGCGATACGTGTGTCCCGCGGTGCGCGGTGACTGTAGCCGTACGACACGCCCTCACCGGCGCGAAGGGTCTTGGTCGACAACACGCGTCCTGTCGCGTGCATCACCGGCGCGTCGGGCAGGCCGAACAGGAATCGCCCGTCCACGGTCGGCTCCGCGGCAGTCGTTGTCAGCCCGGCGGCTGCGGCGACGGGTCGAGCGTCGGCATCCGTGCGTGCGGCGCGCACACCGACGTCGGCGAGGATGGGCGCGACGAGGTCCAATCCGTGACCCCAGGCGTCGCGGCGAAGATCCACGATCACGTGGCCTGCTGCTTCCGCGAGCACTGCTTCGGCGCGGGCGGCGAGGGCGACGACATCGATCCAGGTGGTGATCGTCATGTCGATGCCTCCGCGCACCGCTTCTCGAGAAAGACACGGACGTCGGCGATCTCTTCTGTCGAGACACCGTGTGCGAGCCCGGGGTACACCCGGCCGCTCAATTCGGCATGGGCGGGCAACCACTCGGTGGTATGCGCGACGAGCACCTCCGGGATGACCTCGTCGTGGGTTCCGCGCCCCCAGAACACCGGAGGTCGTCGCTCGGCGAGTTCGAGATCGGTGGGCATCGGGCCCGGGGCGACGTATCCGCTCAGGTTGACGACGAAGGCGAAGCGTTCGGGCTCCACGCGCAGGGCTTGCAGTGCCACCGCCGCGCCCTGGCTGAACCCGAGGAGGCCGATCGACTCGGCATCGGCAGCCTCATCGAGCCACTGGATGAAGCGCGTCGCCGCCGCGGTCACCCGGGCTGTGTCGCGGGCGGCGAGTCCTTCGATCGGGTACCAGGAGTACCCTGGCGCCGGCCAGGGGGGAGACAGCGGTGCACGCACCGCCGCGATGACGAACGAGTCCGGCATGTACGAGGACAGATCCCAGAGGTCGCGCTCGTCCGCGCCATAGCCGTGGAGGAGCACCAACAAGGGCCTCCCGGCGCGGTCCTGCGGGGGGACGGACCAGATCACCGCGTCGTGATCGAGGGGAGGCGTCTCAGAAGCGGTATGCGAAGCCATGCCCCCATCTTTCCAGGTGGGGTATACAGGACACATGTCCGTGCGTACTCCCGATCCCGAGCCGTCCGGCGAGGAGCCCTTCGGCCCGCCGGCGGGAAACGTGTCGAATCCGGCGTGGTTGAGCGAGATCGAACTGGCGGAGTCTCGCAGACGCCTGCCGATGCTGTACGTCGAGGGTGTGCCGGTACGGCTGGACGGCATGGGGGCGGTGACCGAGGTCGGCATCCTTCTGCGTGCCACCCCCCTCGGTGAGATGACCCGCACGATCGTCTCCGGTCGCGTGAGGTACGGCGAGACCGTGCGCGACGCGCTCTTCCGCCACCTCGAGAACGACCTCGGCCCGATGGCCTTTCCTCTGCTTCCCCCGCAGCCCGCGCCGTTCACGGTCGCCGAGTATTTTCCGCTGCCCGGTGTGAGCGCGTTCCACGATGACCGTCAGCACGCGGTATCCCTCGCGTACGTCGTCCCGGTCACGGGCACGTGCGAACCCCGGCAGGATGCGCTCGAGGTGACGTGGCTGACGCCCGAAGAGGCATGCTCCGACTCCCTCGCCGATGAGATGGAAGGCGGCCGCGGGACTCTGATCCGCCTCGCGCTCGCCAGCGTCGGCGCGTTGCGCTGACGCGTGTCGGCGACCTGACCTCGGGGGTTCGCACGCGCCTCGTTCCGGGGTAGTGTTCCCTTGATCGCCCGCGCACGCCCGAGCTCCCGAGTGTTGCGGCGTGGTCACCGCCGTGACGCAGTGCGCTCCCGCGTCGGTCCGGCGCTTCCCCCGCTTACACCCCCGAGAAAGCGCAGACGTCATGTCCGACCCCCAGACGCCGTTCGATGAGTTGATGGCCGCTTCGGCGTCGTCGACACCTTCCGCCGAAACCGTCTTTCCGACGGTGTTCCGCGGGTACGACAAGGAGATCGTCGATGATGCGATCGCCGCGCTGACCTCGCGGGTGCGGCAGCAGGCCGATGCGATCGCCGATCTCGACGAGCGCGCGACGCAGGCGTACGAAGCCCACGCCGACCTCCTGGCGACGGTGCAGCGCCTCGAAGAGGAGTCCGAGGCGGCGAAGGTTCGGGCGAAGGATGCGGAGGACCGGGCGGCGACAGCTGTCGACGACGCGCTCGCCGAGAGCCGAGCCACCATCGAGAGACTCGAGTCCGACCTCACCGCCGCCCAGGCGAAGGCGACCGACGCCGAGAACCGCATCGAGGGGCTCGCCGAAGAGCTCGTCGCGGCGAACGACGACACCCCGGGACGCAACAAGTTCGAAGAGATCCTCCGCGTCGCCGAGGAGCAGGCGAACGTTCTGCTGCGCAATGCGTCGACGCAGGGCGAGCGGCTGCTCGCTGCCGCGCAGGAAGAGATCGAGACCAAGCGCAAGGATGCCAAGGCCGACGCCGAGGCGATCATCTCCGAAGCGCAGCACGATGCGCAGCAGATTCGCCTGCGTATCGACACGGAACTGACGGCCCACGAGGCGCGGATCGAGCGCGAAGCGACGCATGCCGACGAGAAGGTCGCGCAGGCGGAGCAGGAGGCCGCGACGATCCGCTCCGAAGCCGAGAAGGGTGCCGCCGCGTTGCGGGCCCTCGTCGCGCGTGAGACGACGCAGATGCGCGCAGAAGCAGAAGAGGCGGTGCGGGAACTACGGATGCGGGCGCTCGAGTTCGAGGAGTCGCTCACGCGTCGTCAGGACGACGCGCAGCAGGAGTTCCTCGCGTTGCACAACCAGGCGGTCGCCCACGCCGATCGCATCACGCAGGACGCCAACGACCAGGTCGCCAATTCGCTCGAGCACGCGAAACGCGTGTCGCTCAAGGCGGAGGATTTCGAGCGGCTCATGCGGGCGCAGGCGGCGCAGATCGAAGCAGACGCCAACCTCCGCGCGCGCGAGAAGCTCGATCGTGCGCGTGACAAGGCCCAGTCGATCATCGACACCGTCGTGACGCACTCCCAGGCCGTGCTGCGTGATGCCGAAGACCGCACGCGTCAACTGCGGTGGCAGCAACAGCAGCTGACCAGCTTTATGTCGGAGGTCAAGGAACTCATCCGACCCGAGGGTCTCGCCGAGCCGACGCAGCCGGCCCCCGACGAGACGGATCAGACCGATGCGTCGGACGAGGCGCAGGCCGACCCGTCCGAGGGCGACGTCGTCGAGGTCGAGACTGCCGTGGAGATCGACGAGTCATCCGACGGTGACGCCGCCGATGAGGAGTCGGACGGCGACGACGAGGGCTCAGGCGTCTGAACCCGCCGTCTCGCGAGTGATGGCCGCGATGAAGGCGTCGATGTCGTGCGTGCTCGTGTCGAACGAGCACATCCACCGCACCTCGTTGCGCGTGGCATCCCAGTCGTAGAACCGGAACGACTCGCGCAGGCGATCGGCCACTCCGTCGGGCAGCGTCGCGAAGACGCCGTTGGCCTGCGTCGGCTGCGTGAACGAGACACCGCGGATCGAGCCGTCGGCAAGCCCGGCTTCGATCCCGGTGCGCAGCCGCTGTGCCATCGCGTTGGCGTGTGAGGCGTTGCGCAGCCACAGATCGCCGTCGAGCAGCGCGACCAGCTGTGCTGAGACGAACCGCATCTTCGAGGCCAGTTGCATGTCGAGCTTGCGCAGATAGGTGAGTCCCTCGGACGAATCCGAGTCGAGCACGACGATCGCCTCACCGAGCATCGCGCCGTTCTTCGTCCCTCCGAAGCTCAGCACGTCCACGCCGGCGTTGCGGGTGAACGCACGCAGCGGCAGACCGAGCGAGGCCGCGGCGTTCGAGATGCGGGCGCCGTCCATGTGAAGGCGCATTCCGCGTTGGTGCACGTGATCGGCGATCGCGCGGATCTCATCGACGGTGTAGAGCGTGCCGAGTTCGGTCGACTGGGTGATCGACACCACGAGAGGCTGTGCGCGGTGCTCGTCTCCCCACCCCCAGGCTTCGCGATCGATGAGGTCCGGGGTCAGCTTGCCGTCGTCTGTCGGAACGGTCAGCAGCTTCATTCCGCCCACACGCTCGGGAGCGCCGCCCTCGTCGACGTTGATGTGCGCCGTGCTCGCCGAGATCACCGCACCCCAGCGGGGGAGCATCGACTGCAGCCCGACGACGTTCGCGCCCGTCCCGTTGAACACGGGAAACGCATCGACGCCGTCGCCGAAGTGGGCGCGCATGACCGACTGCAGACGCTGTGTGTAGGCGTCTTCGCCGTAGGCGACCTGGTGGCCGTCGTTGGCCGCGGTGATCGCCGCGAGGACTTCGGGGTGGATGCCGGAGTAGTTGTCCGACGCGAAGCCACGGACGTTCGGGTCATGCAGAGTCGTCATGGTTCCATTCTGGTCTCAACGGACGCCGTCGCGGTCCCGTCGGCGTGCGCGTGGGGAGGCGGGTGATCTACGCGGAGGCGAGGTCGATGATCGTGTCGTTGATCTCGATGGCGGGGGCATCCCACAGTGCGACGAACGCCTCGGCGAGTGTGTCCTCGAGCCCAGCGAGACTCTTGACACGGAAGACGACGGATGCCGCGCGCAGCGGCGCGTCGGCATCGCGTGCGGCTTTGGCGAACCCCTGTGCGACCGCGCGGGTCCACGCTTCGCTCGCCGCTTTGACCGCCGCGTAGTTCGCGCCGCCCGCGAGGGGGCGTGCGACGGCGGTCGATGACACGATCGCGACTCGCGCGGCCTCTGATCGGCGCAGGGCAGCGTCGAAGGCGCGGGTCGCGTGTCGGAGGGCGGTGAACGAGGCGAGGAGCGCGTCGAAGTCATCGTCGCTCTGTCCCGCAAGTCCGCCGCCCCCGCGCCACCCGCCGACGAGGTGGAGGAGCCCGTCGATCGGGCCGACGGCCTCGGCGAGGCGCTCGACGGCCGCGAGGTCGCTGAGGTCGCAGACGGCGGCCTCGGCTCCCGCCGCGGCGACCTCATCGAGACGATCGGCGCTGCGCCCGACCGCGACGACCCGGGCGCCGGCCCCCACCAGCGCGCGGGTCGCCGCGAGACCAGAGGCACTCGAGGCGCCCGCGATCACGACGGTGCAGTGTGACAGGTCAGTCATCCTGGGCGGTGATCCCCACCGTCGACTCGATCACGGGACGCATCTTCTTCTCGAGTGCCTCGAAGAACATCGACAGCGGGAACTCGTCGTCGAGGACCGCGTCGGTGTAACCCTTCGGCGGGCCGGCGAGGATGTCATCCGGCAGACCCCGAGCCCAGCGTGAGGCCGGGTTCGGCGTGAGCGTCGTGCGCACGAGGTCGTACGCGGCCAGCCAATGGGCCGTCTTCGGGCGGTCGATCGACCGCCAGTACAGTTCATCGATCGCATCGGCGAGGTCGACCACCGCCGCCGGGACGACATCCCAGTCGAACGCCAACGCGGTGTCGGTCCAGTGCAGGACGCCGCGCTGATGCAGCCACGCGAACAGCAACTGCCCACCGAGGCCGTCGTAGTTGCGTACGCGCGACCCGGTGATGGCGAACCGGAAGATGCGATCGAAGATCACCGCGTACTGCACGAGGACGGCGTGCTCCAGCATCTCGGCCTCGGCGGGCGTCAGCGCTTCTGCGCCGTCGTTCTCGCGCACGGCGCGCAACCGATCGGCGATCCGCACGCACTCGCGGAATGCGGTGAGGTCGCAGCGCAGTTCCTCGAGCGAGTAGAGGAAGTACGGCATCCGCTGCTTGATCATGAACGGATCGAACGGCAGGTCGCCGCGCATGTGTGTGCGGTCGTGGATGATGTCCCACATGACGAAGGTCTTCTCGGCCAGCGCCTGGTCATCCAGCAGTCGGGCGGCATCTGCGGGCAGCTCGAGCTTCGTGATCTCGGCCGCTGCCCTGGTGACGCGGCGGTAGCGCGCGGCCTCGCGATCCTGGAAGATCGCTCCCCACGTGAACGTCGGGATCTCGCGCATCGCGACCGTCTCGGGGAACAGAACCGCCGAGTTGGTGTCGTATCCGGGCGTGAAGTCGACGAGCCGCAACGAGACGAAGAGACGGTTGGTGTACTCCCGCTCGAGCTGCGCGATGAATTCGGGCCAGATCGCCTGCACGATGAGCGCTTCGACGTGCCGGTTCGACGACCCGTTCTGGGTGTACATCGGAAAGACGACGAGGTGTCGGATGCCGTCGACCCGGTGATGCTGGGGTTGGAAGGCGGTCAACGAGTCGTAGAAGTCGGGCACCCCGAATCCGTCCCGCGACCACCGATCGAAGTCGGCGATGCTCGCGGCGAGGTAGTCGGCGTCGTGGGGGAACAGCGGCGCGAGGTCGGCGATCGCCGCCGTGATGGTCTCGACATGGCCGCGTGCCGTCGCGTGATCGGATGCCTCGGGCACCGAGCCGTCCTTCACTTGGATCGACTGGAGGGCGGTCGCCGCCTCCTTCAGCCGTGCCCACGCCGCGGTGGTCTCCACGCCCTGTGCGAAGCCGTCCTCGACGACCTCGGGTTCGCCGACGACGCTCGTGGTGACGGTCGTGTGAGTCTGCATGGGAACCTCCGATCCGATATCGCGGAAAGCCCGCGTGCAGGAAAAATTCCTGCACTGTCAGGGTGCTACCGGTATTCTTCCATGCATGACTGACGCTGTCGATATCCGAATCCTGGAAGCGATCTCCGCGGACGCGCGCGCCACCCTCGCCCAACTCTCCGACAAGGTCGGGCTGTCGGTGTCGGCGGTGCAGACCCGTCTGCGCAAGCTCGAATCCACGGGCGTGATCACCGGCTACCGCCCCGTCGTCGACCCCGAAGCCCTCGGAAAGCCGCTCGCCGCGTTCATCGAGATCACGCCCCTCGATCCCGGTCAACCCGACGACGCCCCCGAGCGGCTGTCGCACCTCAGCGAGATCGAGGCGTGTCACTCGGTCGCCGGCGACTCCGCGTACATGCTCTTCGTCCGCGTGGCATCGCCCCGCGACCTCGAAGCGCTCATCCGCGATATCCGACTCGCGGCATCCGTCAACACACGCACCACCATCGTGCTGCAGACGTTCTTCGAGAACCGCCCGATCGCACCGGGCGGTCCTCGAGACTGAGAAAGGTGTCAGTCGTGCTGGGGGAAGCCCAGGTTCAGACCGCCGTGTGATGGGTCGAGCCAGCGTGAGGTGATCGCCTTCTCCGCGGTGAAGAAGTCGAACCCGTGCGGGCCGTACGCCTTCGCATCGCCGAAGATCGAGGCCTTCCATCCGCCGAACGAGTGATATGCAACCGGCACGGGGATCGGCACGTTGATTCCGATCATGCCGACGGTCGCCTCGCGTTGGAAGCGTCGGGCCGCGCCGCCGTCGTTCGTGAAGATGGCCGTGCCGTTGCCGTACCGGCTGCCGTTGATGATCTCGAGGCCTTCTTCGTAGCCCTCGACGCGCACCACGGACAGCACCGGGCCGAAGATCTCGTCGGTGTACACCGCCGAGGACGTCGGAACCCGATCGACGAGGGTCGGGCCGAGCCAGAATCCGTTCGCGTCACCGTCGATCTCGATTCCGCGACCGTCCACGACCACGTCGGCGCCGTCCTCGGCTGCGAGATCGAGGTACGACGCGACCTTGTCGCGGTGAGCCCGCGTGATGAGCGGACCCATGTCGCATCCGCGCATGCCGTCGCCCGTGCGCAACGTCGCCATCCGCTCCGACACCTTCGCCACGAACTCGTCGGCGATCGAGTCCACCGCCAACACGACCGAGATCGCCATGCAGCGCTCGCCGGCCGACCCGAAGCCCGCGTTGACGGCGGCGTCGGCCGCGAGGTCGAGGTCGGCGTCCGGCAACACCAGCATGTGGTTCTTCGCGCCGCCGAGGGCCTGCACGCGCTTGCCGTGCGCGGTCGCCGTCTCGTACACGTACTGCGCGATGGGCGTCGAACCGACGAACGAGATCGCCGACACATCGGGGTGCGTCAAGAGCGCATCGACCGCTTCCTTGTCGCCGTGGACGACGTTGAAGACACCTGCGGGCAACCCCGCCTCGACGAAGAGCTCGGCCAGCCAGTTCGCGGCAGTCGGATCCTTCTCGCTGGGCTTGAGCACCACCGCGTTGCCCGCGGCGATCGCCACCGAGAAGAACCACAACGGCACCATCGCAGGGAAGTTGAACGGGCTGATGATCCCCACGACACCGACGGGCTGACGGATCGTGTAGACGTCGATGCCCGTCGAGACGTTCTCGGAGTACGCGCCCTTCGTGAGCTGCCCGAGACCGCAGGCGAACTCGACGACCTCCATGCCGCGGGCGATCTCACCCAGCGCGTCCGAGAACACCTTGCCGTGCTCGGTCGTGAGGATCGCCGCCAGCTCTTCCTTGCGCTGATTGAGCAACTCGCGGAACGCGAACATCACGGTCTGACGCTTCGCGATCGACGTGTCGCGCCAGGATGCGGCCGCCGCGGCGGCGGACTCGACGACGACGGCGACGTCGTCGGTCGAAGCGAATCGCACCTGCTTGTGCACCGTGCCGAGCGCTGGGTTGTAGACATCGCCGGTGCGGGTTCCGGTTCCGGCCCAGGAGGCGCCGTCCACCCAGTGGTCGAGGGTGTTGTCGGTCATGGGTTTTCCTTCCTTCGAGCGCCCCGCTTGTGGCGGGGAGCAGGGACTTGTCAGAGCGCGGACTCGACGCTCGTGAGGGCTTCGTCGTAGATCGCCATCGCCCGCGCCACTTCGTCCTCGGTCACGACGCAGGGCGGCACCACGTGGATGCGGTTCTCGGCGGCGAACGGGACGAGTCCACGCGAGGTGAGTTCGCCCTTGAGCCGGGCGATCACGTCCGGTCCGACGGGTTCACGTGTCGCGCGGTCGGCGACCAGTTCCATCGCCCAGAAGACCCCCTCGCCCCGCACCTCGCCGATCAGCGGGTGGGTTTCGGCGAGAGCTCGAAGACCGGGGCCGATCGCCGACTCGCCGATGTGGCGTGCGTGGTCGACGATGCCCTCCGATTCCATGGCGTCCAGCGCCGCGACGATGGACGCGGCGGCGAGCGGATGCCCGGAATAGGTGAGGCCGCCGGGGAACACCCGATCGTCGAAGGTCGCCGCGATCGGCTCCGAGATCAGCACGCCCCCGACCGGCACGTAGCCCGAGTTGACGCCCTTGGCGAAGGTGATGAGGTCGGGCACGGCATCCTCTCGCTCGAACGCGAACCAGCGTCCTGTGCGTCCGAACCCCGCCATCACCTCGTCGAAGATGAGCACGATGCCGTACTCGTCGGCGATCGCGCGGACCCCCGCAAGATATCCCGGTGGCGGAAGCAGGATGCCCGCCGTGCCGGGGATCGACTCGATGAGGATCGCCGCGATGGTCTGCGGGCCTTCGGCTTGGATGACGCGCCGCAGGTGGTGGAGTGCCCGTTCGCTCTCCTGCTCGGGGGTCGTCGCCCAGAACTCGCTGCGGTACAGGTACGGACCGAAGAAGTGCACGTGCCCGCGCGCGTACTGGTTGGGGGCGCGGCGCCAGTCGCCCGTCGCGACGATCGCCGCGCCGGTGTTGCCGTGATACGAGCGGTACGTCGACAGCACCGTGTCGCGCCCGGTGTGGAGGCGCGCCATGCGGATCGCGTTCTCGTTCGCGTCGGCGCCGCCGTTGGTGAAGAACACCTTGCGGAATCCCGCGGGAGCCTTCGCCACGATGCGCTCGGCGGCGCGTCCGCGCGTCAGATTCGCGGTCGGCGGCCCGATCGTCGTGAGCTGTGCGGCCTGCTCCTGGATCGCCGCGACGACGGCCGGATGCTGGTGCCCGATGTTGACGTTGACCAACTGGCTCGAGAAGTCGAGCATTCGGTTTCCGGCGTGATCCCACACGGTCGAGCCCTCGCCACCCGCGACGATGGGGAGTTCGAGGTCGCGCTGGGCCAGCCACGAGTGGAAGACATGTGCGCGGTCGAGTCGGCGCGCCTCGGCGTCGGCGTCTTCAGTCACGGGAGTCCTTTCGGGGGAGAGAAGTCTCTTCAGACACGCTCCACGGTCACCGCCGCGAAATCAACCGACAGTCCCGGCGGGGAACTGTCTCCGCCGGGACGGAACGTCCGAAACGGCCGGACCTCCCGGGTTCTGGAGGGCTTGTCTCCCGGTCGTCGCGCGGCCGCGGGCACAACTGCGGACGCGCCCGGCGACACGCCGGCTCGTGCGGCCGCGCCGCGGCGTGTCGTCCGGAACGCCCGCACTTGTGCTCGGCTCTCGGCTCGAGGTCGCGGCTCGAGGTGGCGTGCCCGGGGTCAGGATGCCTCGGGGTCGTGCGCCCAGGTCGGGGCGAGAGCGCGGATGCGGGCGCCTCGCCATTGCCACATGCTCCACAGCACGGGCCACAACAGACCCGCGGTCGGGCCGCCGAACACCAGGCGATCACGCCAGAGCGTGCGACTCGGATGCCCCGGGAGCGGCGAGATCGCCATCTGGTGGTCCCACACGTCGAGGCTCGACAGGGGGCCCGTCAGCGGGATGCCGCTGTCGCGGAAGATCCGCACTTCGCCGGTGGGCTCAGTGACGGTGCGCTCGCTCACGTGGATGAGCTGTCGCCCCATCGGCACGGTGCCGAACGCCGAGAGGGCGACCGGGACGTCGTCGCCCGGTGACCAGCTCGTCGGCATCCCCGCCGGCACAAGCGGGGCGAGGTCGAGTACCGGACCGTACAGCTCGGCGATCGCGCGGGGGGAGCGGACCGCGCGCCACGCGGCATCCGGATCGCAGTCGATCTCGAGCTTGAGCAGAACGCGCATGACACCAGTGTTTCATCCGCCTGGAGCCGACGGCTCCGCAGTTCTAGGCTCGTCCGGTGACGTCTTTCGACCAGCATCGCTACCAGGTCCGTCTCGAGTGGGGCGCGGCGGGAATCGCGCGCCTCGCGCCGGCCGATGTCGTCGTGATCGTCGACGTGCTGCCCACCGTCGAGGACCCTCCGGGTGTCGGCCGCGACGCTGCCCGGATCGTCGCGGTCGCCGAGAGTACGGGCGCCCGGGTGGTGCACGGCGACATCCGCACCGCCGGCGCGGTCGCGCGAGAGCTGCTCGCGGAGCAGGGGCGCCGCGCCGCGCGCACGAGCATCTCGGTCATCGCCGCGGGCGAGCAAACGTCGGATGGCGGGATGCGCGTCACCGTCGAAGACCTCCTCGGCGCCGGGGCGATCATCGACGCGCTCGGTGCTCTCGGCATCGATCACACCTCCCCCGAAGCAGCGGCGGCGTGTGAGGCCTATCGCGGACTGCGTCCGGCGCTGCGTCATCTGCTGGCAGCCTCGGGGTCGGGACTCGCCCTGAGCGAGGCCGGAGGCCGGGACCGGGTGCACGCGGCGGCCATCGTCGATGCCACTGCCGAGAACGGATCCCCCGCCGAAGTGTGATCCTCGGCCGCGTCCGGGTCGGTCGGTCGGTTGGTCGGTCGTTCGGAGCGAGAAGTGGCGGTCAGCGCGGCGTCAGCGCGGCCAGGCGTGCCGCCGGGGTGATCTCGCGACGCCGCCACGAAAACGCGTAGCGCTCGTCGAATCGCGGGGCGCAGGTCGCGCACGAGGTCGCCCGGGACGGTCGACGGTGTCGGTACGCCGTGTGTCCCGCGGGGCAGACGCCGACCCACGGGGCAAGATCCGTGGCGGTCTCGCCGTGGTGGGTCGTGCCGCCCACATAGCCGAGATCCCGCGCGATGCGCTTCCACTGGGGGCCGTGGCCCGCAGAAGGCCCGGCGACGGCATGCGCGACTTCATGCAGGAGCGTCTGGTGGTTGTCGTCGTCGTCGTATCGCGCCGCGAGGTACCGCGAGACGCTGATCCGTCGCTTGCTGTAATCGCACAGACCTGCGCGGCGCTTGGCGTTGTCGAAGGCGAACGTCCAGGTCTCGTCGAGGTGGGTGGCGATCAGGGCTTCGGCCCATGTGCGCACGCGATGAAGGTCCGACATAGAGGCGAGATTAGAACAAACCTACGACATTCACCCGGCGAGGGTGGAGGTCATGCGGCGGCGGTCTGCGGCATCCACCGCGTGCAACACCGCGGCGAGCTCGTCTTCGCTGGCGCCCGATTCCTGACGCAGGAACAGCGTGCGCTTGAAATCCTCGCGCGCTGCATCGAAATCCCCGGCCTCGAAGTGCGTGCGCCCGCGATGCTGATATGCGAACGCCGCGATCCCCGACCAACCCTGCCCCTCGGCTTCTTCGGCGCAGGTCGTGAGTTCTTGCTCCGCGGCGGCAGAGGCGCCTCGCGCGCGCATCACGGTGGCGTGCAGGATGCGAGCCCGCAACAGGTCTTTGCGGGTACCTGCCATCCGCGCGACCCTGACGGACTGTTCGGAGAGCACGAGGGAATCGTCGAGACGGTCGAGCATTTTGAGCAGCCATACGCGCTCGAGAAGCGCGGGAAGGCTGCGCTGCTCGCCGATCTCATCCAGTCGCTCGCGGCATTCGTGGGCGTCGACGATTTCGCGCAACGTCTCGGGATCGTAACCCTTGATATAGCTCACGACGACTCCCTTCGCTCGGCGTCCATCCAGTGTGCATCGACCCTGGCGCGCCGGTCCGTCGGCACGCCGGGGTTGTTCCGTGCTCAGCGGTCGAAGACCGAGTCCGAGGGTTTCGGTGACGGGCGGGCATCGGCATCCGTCGCGATCCCCGCACCCTGGATGAAGCGTTCGATCTCCGCGCCTTCCGCGACCTTCGCCGGGTGGGGTCCGGCCGCCATGAGGCGGGGCAGCCACTGCGTGGGGAGGGGGCGAGCGGATGCGGCGAGCACCACGTTGCCGAAGCGCCTGCCCTTGAGCGTTTGCACTTCGGCGAGCAGGATCACGTGCTCCAGCACCTCGCGCACGGTCGCGACCTGTCGCCGCGCGAACGCAAGACCGGCGCCGTCGGCGACGTTGACTAGCAGCACCCCGTCGTCGGCGAGCAGTGCCGCCGCCTCGCGGTAGAACTCGCGGGTCGTCAGGTGGGCAGGTGTCTGTGCGCCGCTGAAGACATCCGAGACGAGCAGGTCGACGTTGCCGGTCATGGCGTCGGGGAGGCGACCGAGCCCGGCGCGTGCGTCACCGATGCGCACGCGGATCGCCGCGCCGCGGCGGAGGGGGAGGTTCTCTCTGACCAGGTCCCAGAGCGCGGGTTCGAGTTCGATCACCTGCTGACGCGACCCCGGACGCGTGGCATCGATGTAGCGCGGCAGAGTGAGGGCGCCGGCGCCGAGGTGGACGGCGGTGATCGGCTGCCCCGGCATCCGGAGGACGTCGACCACGGCACCCATGCGGGCGATGTACTCGAAGTGCAGATGTGTCGCGTCATCGAGGTCGACGTGCGACTGCGGCGTGCCGTCGACGACGAGTTCCCATCCGCCGGCGAAGGCGGCCGTCGTGACCTGCGCGATCGTGCCGTCGGACAGCCGCGCCCGCGCCGGCGCAGGCTCGAATCTCGCACGCGCCATGGATCCACGTTACCTGTTCCGATTGCGGAGACGGAGTTATCCACATAGGGGGATATGCGCAGAACAGGTGGCGGGCATTGAGCATTACGCTGATGCGCACGCCGCTGACACGGTCGATACACGATCGAGACGAAGGCGTAACCTCCGGCCACCGCGGTCGCGGGTAGCTTCGTCTCATCACATAGCCGGCGGGCGACGACGCCGCGGCGTCGGTCCGCCGAACCACACGGAAGGTGCACAGCACATGCTCCACAATTCGAGAAGGCGTTGGATGGCGGGCGCCGCAGCCGCTGCCATCGGCGCGCTGATCCTGACCGGATGCGCCAGCGAGCGCGGGGACGACGGCGGTGACGCCGAGGGTGGCGTCGACGGCACGTTCGTCTTCGGTGCTTCGTCCGACCCGGCCAACCTCGACCCTGCCTTCGCGCAGGACGGCGAGACCTTCCGCGTCTCGCGCCAGATCTTCGAGGGACTCGTCGGGACGGTTCCCGGCACCGCCGACCCCGCCCCGCTCTTGGCGGAATCGTGGGAGTCGTCCGAGGACGGGATGTCGCACACGTTCCAGCTGAAGGAGGGCGTCACCTTCCACGACGGCACCCCGTTCAACGCTGACGCGGTGTGCGCGAACTTCGACCGCTGGTACAACTGGACCGGTCTCGCCGCCAGCGAGGCGCTGTCGTACTATTACGGCAAGCTCTTCCGCGGATACGTCGAGAACCCCGAAGACGCCGTCTACAAGTCCTGCACCGTCGACGGGGACTCGACGGTCACCGTCGAACTCAACCAGCCGTTCGCCGGGTTCATCCCCGCGCTGTCGCTGCCCGCGTTCGCCATGCAGAGCCCGACCGCGCTCGCCGAGTACGGTGCCGACGAGATCGGCGGTTCGGCCGAGGCGCCGACGCTTTCGGAGTACGGCCAGGGACACCCCACCGGAACCGGACCGTACAAGTTCGACGAGTGGTCGCCGGGCGAGCAGCTGACGCTCTCGTCCTACGAGGATTACTGGGGTGACAGCGGGCAGGTCGACGAGATCATCTTCCGCGTCATCGACGATCCGACGGCCCGTCGCCAGGCGCTCGAGTCCGGTTCGATCGACGGGTACGACCTCGTCGGGCCGGCCGACACCGCCGCTCTCGAAGAGGACGGCTTCACGATGGTCTCGCGCCCGCCGTTCACGGTGCTCTACCTCGCGTTCAACCAGGCGGTGCCCGAGCTGCAGGACCCCGTCGTGCGTGAAGCGCTCTCGCATGCAATCGACAAGGACGCGCTCATCGCGCAGGTCCTCCCCGAAGGCACCGAGAAGGCGACGCAGTTCATGCCCGACACGGTCAACGGGTGGAACGCCGACGTGACCACCTACGAGTACGACCCCGAACTCGCGATGTCGCTTCTGGCCGAAGCCGGCTACACCGAGGACAACCCGCTGACGCTGACCTTCAACTACCCGGTCGACGTCTCGCGTCCGTACATGCCGGACCCGGAGCAGATCTTCACGGTCCTCTCCAGCCAGCTCGCCGAGGTCGGTGTCGTCACCGTTCCCGAGACGGATGCGTGGAGCCCCGACTACCTCGACAAGATCACGGGGACCTCGGATCACGGCATCCACCTCCTCGGGTGGACGGGTGACTACAACGACACCGACAACTTCGTCGGCGTCTTCTTCGGAGGACAGTCGTCGGAGTGGGGCTTCGACAACCCCGAGCTGTTCGCCGCCCTCGCCGAAGCGCGTGGTGTCGCGAACCTCGAGGAGCAGACGGCGCTCTACCAGGCCATCAACGAGATGGTCGCGACGTTCATCCCGGGTGTCCCGCTGGCCCACCCCGCCCCGACGCTCGCGTTCTCGCCGCGCGTCGAGAGCTACCCGGCCAGCCCGGTCAACGACGAGGTCTTCACCGACATCGTCCTGGCCGAGTGACCGCGGCCTGAGCCGCACGGCGCGGCGCGGAGGGGAACGACATCCCTTCCGCGCCGCGCTCCACCCCGACATCCTGGAGATCGCCCGCAGTGCTGCGCACCATCGGAAAGAGGCTTCTGCTCCTCGTCCCCACCCTCGTCGGCCTGAGCATCCTGCTCTTCCTCTGGGTGCGGTCGTTGCCCGGAGGCCCTGCCGTCGCCCTCCTCGGTGAGCGCGCGACCCCCGACGCGATCGAACGGATCAACAGCCTCTACGGGTTCGACCGACCGCTGCTGGAGCAGTACTTCACGTGGACGGGACGTCTCCTCGCCGGCGACTTCGGCGCGTCGATCGAAACGAGCCGCGCGGTCACCGAGGAGTTCTTCCGGCGTTTTCCGGCGACGATCGAACTGTCGATCGCGGCACTGATCTTCGCGATCGGAATCGGTGTGCCGCTCGGATACTGGGCGGCACGGCGCCACGGCAAGTTCACCGACCACGCCTCGGTCGTGCTGAGCCTCGTCGGAATCACCATCCCGGTGTTCTTCCTGGCGTTCATCCTCAAGTACGTCTTCGCCGTGCAACTGGGCTGGTTGCCCTCCGACGGACGACAGGACCCGCGCATCGACGCCACGCATCCCACGGGCTTCTACGTTCTCGACGGCATCCTGACCGGAGAGTTCGATGCGGCGTGGGATGCCATTCTGCACCTCATCCTTCCCGCCATCGCGCTGGGGACGATCCCGCTCGCGATCATCGTGCGCATCACGCGCGCTTCCGTCCTCGAAGTGCAGAACGCCGACTATGTGCGCACCGGACGCGCCAAGGGGATCGGTCGGGGAACGCTGCGCAACCGCTTCATCCTGCGCAACGCGATGCTCCCCGTGATCACCACGATCGGCCTGCAGGTCGGTCTGCTCATCGCCGGCGCGGTGCTCACCGAGACCGTCTTCGCCTACCCGGGGATCGGTTCGTTCCTCGCCCAAGCGATCTTCGCGCGCGACTATCCCGTCTTACAGGGGTTCATCATCTTCATCGCGATCGCCTACGCACTGATCAACCTCATGGTCGACATCTCCTATAGCTTCATCGACCCGAGAGTGAGGGTCTCATGAACGACATCCTGAACGTCACGGGGGGAGGAGACGCATGACCTCCGCCATGCTCCCGCCCGCACCCGAAGGCGGTCCCGTCGACGACACCGCGGTCGACGATCGCGAACTCCTCTCCGCGCGCTCCGGCGGTGGGGGCTTCTGGCGCGGCGTCTTCCGGCGCCTGCGCCACAACCCGACCGCCTGGGCCGGGGCGATCATCGTCTTCCTCTTCGTCGCCGTCTCCGTCCTCGCTCCCTGGCTCGCCCCCTACCCCGAGACGGCCCTGCCCGGCGCCAGATACATCACCCCCACCCACATCCCCGGGCCGGGGGAGATCCCCGAGTTCCCGCTCGGTCTCGACCGGTTCGGCGGCGACGTGCTGTCCAAACTCATCTGGGGTGCACAGGCGTCGCTGCTGATCGGCGTCGTCTCGACGGCACTCGGGCTTGCCGGAGGCATGTTGCTCGGGCTGCTCGCCGGCATGTTCGGTGGCTGGGTCGACAACGTCATCATGCGCTTCGTCGACTTGCTGCTGTCGGTGCCGAACCTGCTGCTGGCCGTGTCGATCGCCGCGATCCTCGGTCAGTCGCAGCTCGCCGTCATGATCGCCATCGGAGCGTCGCAGGTGCCGATCTTCGCGCGCCTCCTGCGTGCATCGATGCTCCAGCAACGCAGCGCCGACTATGTGCTGTCCGCCCAGACGCTCGGGCTCGGCCGGGGCACGATCACGATGAGCCATGTGCTGCCCAACAGCATCGGCCCCGTGATCGTGCAGGGAACGCTGACCCTGGCGACCGCGGTCATCGATGCGGCGGCGCTGTCGTTCCTCGGCCTCGGCGGCGGGCGCCCCGAGACGGCCGAATGGGGTCGGATGCTCACCTACGCGCAGTCCGAGCTGGCGATCGCGCCGTGGTTGGCGTTCTTCCCCGGCATCTGCATCATGGTGACTGCCCTCGGCTTCACGCTCCTGGGGGAGTCGCTGCGCGAAGCAATGGATCCGCGCACGCGTCAGCGGTGACGACGGGCCACCTCGTCACGGTGGCCCCGACGCGGCGGAACGAACGCAAGCCCGTTTCGGAGATCAGACCGCGATGTCGAGTTCGTTGCCCGGGATCGACGCGAGAAGGTGGCGCGTGTAGGGATCGCGCGGGTTGGTGAAGATCTCCTCGGACGACGCCGCTTCGACGAGGGCTCCATCCTTCATCACGCAGACGTAGTCGCTGATCAGTCGCACGACGGCGAGGTCATGCGAGATGAAGAGATAGCTGAGACCGTACTCGGACTGCAGATCCCGCAAGAGCGTCAGCACCTGATCCTGCACGAGGACGTCGAGGGCCGAGACCGGTTCGTCGCACACGATGAGCTCGGGCGAGAGTGCCAGAGCCCGCGCGATCGCGACACGCTGACGCTGTCCTCCGGAGAGCTCCGACGGGTAGCGGCGCAACATCGATTGCGGAAGGGCGACGTCATCGAGCAACTGCCGTACGCGCGCCTCGCGCTCCTTCGCGGAGCCGCGCTTGTAGAACGTGAGCGGCTCTTCGATGATCCGCTCGATCGTGAACATGGGGTTCAGCGACGAGTACGGGTCTTGGAAGATCGGCTGGACCTTCTGCCGGAACTCCCGCAGCGCGCGACCCTTGAGGCTCGCGACATCCTGTCCGTCGAAGGTCATCGCTCCGCTGGTCGGTTCGATCACCTTCAACAGCATCCGTGCCGTGGTGGTCTTGCCCGAACCGGACTCGCCCACGATCGCGACCGTCTCGCCACGCGGAATCGCGAACGACACATCGTTCACCGCCGCGAAGTCCTCCTTCTTGCCACGGATCTTGTAGATCTTGGTGAGCCCCTCGACCTCGACGATGTTGTCGGGTGCCGTCGCGGGCGATGCCGACTCGGTGTGATCGGCGGTCGACGTCGGCGAGATATCCGGCGTCGCGGCGGGGGCTGCGGCATCCGAGCCGTCGAAGCCGACACGGAAGACCTCGGGACGCAGGCGCACGGCCGATACCGACGGCGCGGCCTTCACGAGCGCCTGGGTGTACGGCTGCTGGGGGTCTTCGAGGATCTGGCGCGCGGGACCCTGTTCGACGATCCGGCCGCGATGCATCACGACCACCTGCGATGCCCGCTCCGCGGCGAGTCCGAGATCGTGGGTGATGAGCATCACAGAGGTGCCCAGGTCGGTCGTCATGCGGCCGAGCTGATCGAGGATGGTCTTCTGGACCGTGACGTCGAGGGCGCTCGTCGGCTCGTCGGCGATGAGGAGCTTGGGGTTGCAGGCCAGTCCGATCGCGATGAGGGCGCGCTGGCGCATTCCACCCGAGAACTCGTGCGGGTACTGCTTCGCACGCTCGGCTGCGTTCGGGAGCCCCGCGGCTTCGAGCGTCTCGACGACCTTCCGGTCGACATCCTTGCGGGTGGCCAAGCCGTGGGCGAGGAGGGTCTCGGCGATCTGGGTACCGATCTTCGAGACCGGGTTGAGGTTCGACATCGGATCCTGCGGGACCAGTCCGATCGTCGCCCCGCGCACGGTGCGCATGACACTCTCGGAAGCACCGACGAGCTCTTCGCCCTCGAGACGGATGCTTCCGGCCGTCACGCGGCCATTGCCCGGCAGTAGACCGATGACCGCCATCGCGGTGGTCGACTTGCCCGAGCCCGATTCGCCGACGATCGCGAGCGTCTCGCCGGCAGCCAGATCGAGGTCGACCTGTTGGACGGCCTGCACCGATCCCTCCAGCGTCTGAAACTGCACCGCGACATCGCGGACCTGGAGGAGAGGAGCGCCGGGGGTGGGGCGTTCGGAGGAGCGGACCATTCACCTATCCTGCCGCGCCGGCTCCCGATCTGTCCGGGTGTCTCCACAGCCTTTACCCATCCGTGACCCCAGAACACCGTCCACGGGCGCCGGCCGGGCACGCGGCCGCCGCGCCGGTCGTGTGCCACCGGCGCCGGGCATCTGCCGAACTCCACGGATTCGGCCCCGGGCGACCCCGAATCCGCGCTTCTGGGCCCTCCGGGTCACCGATCGGTGGAGTTGCGCGGCGCGTATCGTGGGCACATGGCGGCGATCGACCTCAATGCGGACCTCGGCGAGACCGTCGACGGGGTGCCCACCGCCGACGACGAAGCGATGTTCGCCGTGATCTCGAGCGCCAACATCGCGTGCGGGGGTCATGCCGGCGGCGGCGCCGCGCTCACCGAAGCGGTCGATCGTGCACGGCGGCATCGGGTCGCCGTCGGTGCGCATCCCTCCTACCCCGACCGTGTCGGCTTCGGACGGGTTCGCATCGACATCGACGATGACGACCTTGCGCTGACACTGGACCAGCAGTTGCGCGCACTCGAACGCGCGGGCGCGTCGATCCGCTACGTCAAGCCGCACGGGGCGCTGTACCACGCGGTGACCACCGATGCCGGGCAGGCGCGGGTCGTCGCCCATGTCGTGGCCGCCGCATCCGAGCGTGCGGGGCGGGCCCTTCCGATCCTGGGTCTCGCGGGAGAGATCCTCGCGGCGGCCGAGGATGTGGGGCTGCCCTTCGTGGGCGAGGCCTTCCTCGACCGTGGCTACCTGCCCACGGGTGCGCTCGTTCCCCGCGGACAGCCCGGGGCGTTGCTCGACTCACCCGAGGTCGTCGCCGCGCGCGCGGTGCGCCTGGCCCGCCACGGCGAGGTGGAGGCTGTCGACGGAAGCGTCGTCCGAACCCGCGCCGTGTCGATGTGTCTGCACGGCGACTCGCCGTCGGCCGTGGCGATGGCCCGTGCCGTCCGGTCGGCGCTCGACGACGCTGCGATCGACGTGCGTGCGCCATGGTGATCGCGCGCCCGATGGGGGAGCGCGCCTTTCTGCTCGAGCTCGGCTCGCCGGCCGAGGTGCTCGCACTTCATCGTCGGCTCCAGGCGACGCGACCCCCAGGGGTGGTCGACCTCGTGCCGGCAGCCGGCACGGTGCTCGTCCGCATCGACCCCGCTGTCATCTCGATCGAGGCCGCGCGCGCATGGGCCATGTCGGCGGATGCGGAGACCTTGCCCGGGCCCACGCGGTCCATGGCCGTCGACCTCGACATCACGTACGACGGTGCGGACCTCGACGAGACCGCGGCGCTCCTCGGCCTATCGCCGGATGAACTCGTCCGTCGGCACACCGAAACGGAGTGGACCGTCGCATTCACCGGGTTCGCCCCGGGCTTCGGCTACCTCGTCAGTCCGGAGTGGCCGTTCGACGTGCCGCGCCTGCCGGCACCGCGAACGCGCGTCCCTGCCGGCGCCGTCGGTCTCGCCGGGGTTTTCAGCGGTGCGTACCCGCGCGAGACCCCGGGCGGGTGGCGGCTGATCGGCACGACCTCGGCGACGCTGTTCGATCCGGGTGCCGCCGACCCGGCGCTGCTCGCGCCCGGCACGCGCGTGCGGTTTCGCCCGACGGTGCCCGCGACTGGCGCGCGAGGTGCCGGTGGCGGTCGGAGTGCAGGCCACCGTTCCGCCGTCGAGCGGCCACTCGGCGACGAACGACCGGGTCTGCGGGTCGTCGAACCGGGGCTGCTCGCCACCGTGCAGGACCTCGGCCGGCCAGGCGCGGCGTCGCTCGGGGTGGCTCCGTCGGGTGCCGCCGACCGGGGAGCACTGCGGACCGCGAACCGGCTCGTGGGAAACTCCGAGGGCGCCGCCGGTATCGAGGTGACGATGGGCGGATTCCGTGCGGTCGCCGAGCAGCACCTGTGGGTGGCTGTGACGGGTGCGTGGGGGCCGGTTCACCTCGGCGGGCGCGAGATCGATCCGTACGTCGCTCACGAATGGATGCCGGGGGTCGAGCTGCGTCTCGACTGGTTCACACGCGGTGCCCGCGCGTACGTCGCGGCGCGCGGCGGGATCGATGCACCAGGGATCCTCGGTTCGCGATCCACCGACACGCTCGCGGCGTTGGGGCGACCGGCGCTGCGCGCCGGAGACTCCCTTGCCCTCGCCGACGACCAGCAGGGACCCGTACCGCCCGCGCCACCCGTGGCGTGGGGGCCTCCGCCCGACGATGAGATCACCCTCGACCTCGCGGACGGGCCTCGGGTCGACTGGTTCACCGAAGACGCGCGTGCCGCGCTGTTCGATGCGGTGTGGACGGTCACGAACGACGCCGACCGCGTCGGGGTTCGACTCGACGGGCCACTGCTCGCGCGGTCGCGCGAGGGCGAGATCGCCAGCGAAGGCATGGTGCCGGGTGCGGTGCAGGTACCTCCCTCCGGGCAGCCGACCGTTCTGTTCGCCGACGGACCCGTCACGGGTGGATATCCCGTCATCGCGGTCGTGACCGCCGCATCCCTCGACCTGCTCGCTCAGGCCCGGCCGGGCACTCTCATCCGATTCCGCCACGCTCGTCCGTGACGGAGCGCGCATTTATACCCCAGCGCTCCAGGATCGTCAAGAATGCGACTGGACACGGCGTGCCTTGCGGCCTATAGTTGGTAGTTGCGCTCCGAACCCCCTGCCTTCATATGGTGGTTGGCTGTGTCTGCGTGCCCCGTCCCGCTCGAATGTGCGTGACGTGTGCGGCGCCTGACTTCGGGAATACGGAGCACTCCACCTGACGACAAGGAAACGAGCCCGATCGGGCCCACGGAGGTAATCCCCTTGGCTGCTGCGCGCAACGCATCCAACCCCACCACCACCCTCAAGAACGGCCGCGGCGCATCGCGTCTGTCGTTCGCCAAGATCTCCGACACGCTGGAGGTCCCCGACCTCCTCGCGTTGCAGACGGAGTCCTTCGACTGGCTCGTCGGCAACGACGCCTGGAAGGCGCGCGTGGCCGAAGCCCGCACGGCCGGTCGCAAGGGCGTTCCGGACACGAGTGGTCTCGAGGAGATCTTCGAGGAGATCTCGCCCATCGAGGACCTCAGCGAGACGATGCAGCTCTCGTTCACGAACCCCTACCTCGAGCCCGAGAAGTACTCGATCGACGAGTGCAAGGAGCGCGGCAAGACGTACGCGGCGCCGCTCTACGTCGAGGCCGAGTTCATGAACCACCAGACCGGTGAGATCAAGACCCAGACCGTCTTCATGGGTGACTTCCCCCTGCAGACGGACAAGGGCACGTTCATCATCAACGGCACCGAGCGTGTCGTCGTGTCGCAGCTGGTGCGTTCGCCCGGTGTCTACTTCGACAAGACGCCTGACAAGACCAGTGACAAGGACATCGTCTCGGCCCGCGTGATCCCGAGCCGCGGTGCGTGGCTCGAGTTCGAGATCGACAAGCGCGACCAGGTGGGCGTGCGTATCGACCGCAAGCGCAAGCAGTCGGTGACCGTCTTCCTCAAGGCCCTCGGCCTCACGACCGAAGACATCCAGCGTGAGTTCGCCGGCTTCGACTCGATCGAAGAGACCCTCGCCAAGGACACGATCCTCACGAAGGAAGACGCCCTCCGCGACATCTACCGGAAGCTCCGTCCGGGCGAGCAGGTTGCCGCCGAGGCCGCCCGCGCGCTGCTGGACAACTTCTACTTCAACCCGAAGCGCTACGACCTCGCGAAGGTCGGTCGCTACAAGATCAACCAGAAGCTCGGTCTCGACACGACGATCGACGACTCCGTGCTGACCGTCGACGACATCGTCGCGACGATCAAGTACCTGGTGCGCCTCCACCGTGGCGACGCGACCTTCGACGGTCTGCGTGGCGGCAAGCCGGCCGAGATCCGTCTCGACGTCGACGACATCGACAACTTCGGCAACCGCCGCATCCGTGCCGTCGGCGAGCTCATCCAGAACCAGGTCCGCACGGGCCTGTCGCGCATGGAGCGTGTCGTTCGTGAGCGCATGACGACGCAGGACATCGAGGCGATCACACCGCAGACGCTCATCAACGTGCGTCCGGTCGTCGCCGCGATCAAGGAGTTCTTCGGAACCTCCCAGCTGTCGCAGTTCATGGACCAGAACAACCCGCTCGCGGGCCTCACCCACAAGCGCCGCCTGTCAGCGCTCGGCCCGGGTGGTCTGTCACGTGAGCGTGCCGGCGTCGAGGTGCGTGACGTGCACCCCTCGCACTACGGCCGCATGTGCCCGATCGAGACGCCGGAAGGCCCGAACATCGGCCTGATCGGCTCGCTCGCATCGTTCGCGCGCATCAACGCGTTCGGCTTCATCGAGACGCCCTACCGCGTGGTCAAGGACGGTCGGGTCACCGACGAGATCCAGTACCTCACGGCCAGCGAAGAGGCGGACTTCGTCGTCGCGCAGGCCAACGCGCCCCTGAAGGCCGACGGCCACTTCCAGGAGGACCGCGTCCTCGCCCGTAAGACCGGCGGCGAGGTCGACCTCATCCCCGCCGACGAGATCGGGTACATGGACGTCTCGCCGCGCCAGATGGTGTCGGTCGCGACCTCGCTCATCCCGTTCCTCGAGCACGACGACGCCAACCGCGCCCTCATGGGTGCGAACATGCAGCGTCAGGCCGTGCCGCTGCTGCGCTCGGAGTCGCCTGTCGTCGGAACCGGCATGGAGGGCTACGCGGCCGTCGACGCCGGTGACGTCGTCACCGCAGAGAAGGCCGGTGTGGTCCTCGAGGTCTCGGCCGACGTCGTGACCATCCAGCTCGACGAGGGCGGCACGCAGGACTACTACCTGCGCAAGTTCGACCGGTCGAACCAGGGCACGAGCTACAACCAGCGCGTCATCGTCTCGGCAGGCGACCGCATCGAGGCCGGCGAGGTCATCGCCGACGGCCCCGCGACCGAGAACGGCGAGCTCGCTCTCGGCAAGAACCTGCTCGTGGCGTTCATGACGTGGGAAGGTCACAACTTCGAGGACGCGATCATCCTCAGCCAGAACCTCGTGAAGGACGACACGCTTTCGTCGATCCACATCGAGGAGTACGAGGTCGACGCCCGCGACACCAAGCTCGGCAAGGAGGAGATCACCCGTGACCTCCCCAACGTGAGCCCCGACCTGCTGAAGGACCTCGACGAGCGCGGCATCATCCGCATCGGCGCCGAGGTCCGTCCCGGCGACATCCTCGTCGGCAAGGTCACGCCGAAGGGTGAGACCGAACTGTCGGCCGAGGAACGACTGCTCCGTGCGATCTTCAACGAGAAGAGCCGCGAGGTGCGCGACACGTCGCTGAAGGTGCCCCACGGTGAACAGGGCACCATCATCGCGGTCAAGGAGTTCAACGCCGAGGACGGCGACGACGAGCTCGGCTCGGGCGTCAACCGCCGCGTCGTGGTCTACATCGCTCAGAAGCGCAAGATCACCGAGGGTGACAAGCTCGCCGGCCGTCACGGCAACAAGGGTGTCATCGCCAAGATCCTGCCCGTCGAGGACATGCCGTTCCTCGCGGACGGAACGCCCGTCGACATCATCCTCAACCCGCTCGGCATCCCCGGTCGAATGAACTTCGGTCAGGTGCTCGAGACGCACCTCGGCTGGGTCGCGAAGCAGGGCTGGAAGGTCGAGGGCACGCCCGAATGGGCGGCGAAGCTGCCCGAAGAGGCGCGCGAGGCCGCTGCCGGCACTAAGGTCGCAACGCCGGTGTTCGACGGTGCGTACGAGCAGGAGATCGCCGGTCTTCTCGACTCGACGACGCCGACGCGCGACGGCGACCGTCTGATCGACTCGTCGGGCAAGACCCGCCTGTTCGACGGACGTTCGGGCGAGCCGTTCCCGGCGCCCATCTCGGTCGGGTACATGTACATCCTGAAGCTGCACCACCTCGTCGACGACAAGATCCACGCGCGTTCGACCGGGCCGTACTCGATGATCACGCAGCAGCCGCTGGGTGGTAAGGCGCAGTTCGGTGGCCAGCGCTTCGGTGAGATGGAGGTGTGGGCACTCGAGGCCTACGGCGCCGCGTACGCCCTGCAGGAACTCCTCACGATCAAGTCCGACGACATCCTCGGCCGTGTGAAGGTCTACGAGGCGATCGTCAAGGGCGAGAACATCCAGGAGCCCGGCATCCCCGAGTCGTTCAAGGTGCTCATGAAGGAGATGCAGTCGCTCTGCCTGAACGTCGAGGTGCTCTCGGCCGACGGCACGGCGGTCAACCTCCGCGACACCGACGACGACGCGTTCCGCGCTGCGGAGGAGCTCGGCATCAACATCTCGACCCGGTTCGAGTCCTCGTCCATCGACGAGATCTGAATCCGGCCAGGCTAATTTTTCGAATTCGACACAGGAGAACTCGTGCTCGACGCAACAACTTTCGATGAGCTTCGCATCGGCCTGGCCACCGCCGACGACATCCGTCGGTGGTCCTTCGGTGAGGTCAAGAAGCCAGAGACCATCAACTACCGCACGCTGAAGCCCGAGAAGGACGGGCTCTTCGGCGAGCAGATCTTCGGGCCGTCCCGCGACTGGGAGTGCGCCTGCGGCAAGTACAAGCGCGTGCGCTTCAAGGGCATCGTGTGTGAGCGCTGTGGCGTCGAGGTCACGAAGTCGTCGGTGCGCCGCGAGCGCATGGGCCACATCGAGCTCGCCGCTCCCGTCACCCACATCTGGTACTTCAAGGGCGTGCCCTCGCGCCTGGGCTACCTGCTCGACATGGCACCGAAGGACCTCGAGAAGGTCATCTACTTCGCCGCCTACATGGTGATCTCGGTCGACGAGGATGCGCGCCACCGCGACCTCGCGACGCAGGAGAACAACATCCGTCTCGAGATCAAGACCCTCGGCGACCGCCGCGACTCGCGAATCGCCGCGCGTCTGGCCAAGCTCGAGGAAGAACTCGCGGCGCTCGAAGAAGAGGGCGCCAAGGCCGACCAGAAGAAGAAGGTCAAGGACGCCGCCGAGAAGGAGATGGCTCAGACGCGCAAGGGCGCGGACGAGCAGATCGCCAAACTCGAGCGCGTGTGGGAAGAGTTCCGCACCCTTGAGGTCGGTTCGCTCAAGGCCGAAGATGAGGTTTTCCACGAGCTGCAGGACCGTTTCGGTCAGTACTTCGAGGCTCACATGGGCGCGGAGTCGATCAAGCGTCGCCTGGAGACCTTCGACCTGCAGGCTGAGGCCGACAGCCTCCACCTGCAGATCTCGGAGGGCAAGGGCCAGCGCAAGATCCGCGCGATCAAGCG
Source organism: Microbacterium koreense (assembly GCF_042677105.1). Lineage (NCBI taxonomy): Bacteria > Bacillati > Actinomycetota > Actinomycetes > Micrococcales > Microbacteriaceae > Microbacterium > Microbacterium koreense. The sequence goes on along the minus strand of NZ_JBHTIM010000001.1, from coordinate 35,755 downwards.
GCTGAAGGTCGTCAACTCGTTCCTGTCGACGGGCATGAGCCCCGCTTCGATGGTCCTCGACGTCGTCCCGGTCATCCCGCCGGAGCTGCGCCCGATGGTCCAGCTCGACGGTGGCCGATTCGCCACGAGCGACCTCAACGACCTCTACCGTCGTGTGATCAACCGCAACAACCGTCTTCGTCGCCTGATCGACCTCGGTGCCCCCGAGATCATCGTCAACAACGAGAAGCGGATGCTGCAGGAAGCAGTCGACGCCCTGTTCGACAACGGCCGTCGTGGCCGCCCGGTGACCGGCACGGGCAACCGTGCGCTCAAGTCGCTGTCGGACATGCTCAAGGGAAAGCAGGGACGTTTCCGTCAGAACCTGCTCGGAAAGCGTGTCGACTACTCGGGTCGTTCGGTGATCATCGTCGGACCCCAGCTCAAGCTGCACCAGTGTGGTCTGCCGAAGCAGATGGCGCTCGAGCTGTTCAAGCCGTTCGTCATCAAGCGCCTCATCGACCTGGGGCACTCGCAGAACATCAAGGCCGCCAAGCGTGCCGTCGAGCGTCACCGCCCCGAGGTGTGGGACGTGCTCGAGGAGATCATCCGCGAGCGCCCCGTGCTGCTCAACCGCGCGCCCACGCTGCACCGTCTCGGCATCCAGGCGTTCGAGCCGCAGCTCGTCGAGGGCAAGGCCATCCAGCTGCACCCGCTCGTCTGCGCTGCGTTCAACGCCGACTTCGACGGTGACCAGATGGCCGTGCACCTGCCGCTGTCGGTCGAGGCTCAGGCCGAGGCTCGCGTGCTGATGCTCGCGTCGAACAACATCCTGAAGCCGTCGGACGGCCGCCCGGTGACCCTGCCCTCGCAGGACATGATCATCGGTCTGCACCACCTGACGACGGTCAAGGAGGGTGCACTAGGTGAGGGCCGCGTGTTCGGCTCGGTCGGTGAGGCGATCCTCGCCAAGGACGAGGGAACCCTCGACCTGCAGGCGAAGGTGCGCATCCGCGTTCCGGGGCTGACGTTCCTCGAGGGCGAAGCGCCCGAGGGCTACGAGCGTCACGGTCTTCTCGACGCGTCGCTGGGCCAGGCGATCTTCAATGACACGCTTCCCAAGGGTTACCCGTTCGTGCGCGAGCAGGCTGACAAGGGCAAGCTCTCGCAGATCGTCAACAAGCTCGCCGAGGAATACCCCAAGGTGGAGGTTGCCGCATCGCTGGACCGCATCAAGGACGCCGGCTTCTACTGGGCCACGCGTTCGGGTGTGACCGTCGCGCTGTCCGACATCCTGACACCGCCGCGCAAGGCGGAGATCGTCGCCGGCTACGAGAAGCAGGCCGCCAAGGTGCAGTCGCAGTTCGAGCGTGGTCTCACGACCGACGCCGAGCGTCGTCAGGACCTCATCAAGATCTGGACCGAGGCGACCGACGAGGTCCAGAAGGAGATGCGCGCCAACTTCCCCGATGACAACACCATCAACCGCATGGTCTCGTCGGGTGCGCGTGGTAACTGGCTGCAGATCCGCAACATCGCGGGTATGCGAGGCCTGGTGAACAACCCGAAGGGCGAGATCATCCCGCGCCCGATCATCTCCTCGTACCGTGAGGGGCTGTCGGTGGCGGAGTACTTCATCGCGACGCACGGTGCCCGTAAGGGTCTGGCCGACACGGCTCTGCGTACCGCCGACTCGGGGTACCTCACCCGTCGACTCGTCGACGTCTCGCAGGATGTCATCATCCGTGAGCAGGACTGCGGCACGACGAAGGGGCTCGAGTTCACGATCGCCGCGCCGGATGCCGACGGCACGCTCGTCAAGGACGCCAACGTCGAGAACTCGGTGTTCGCGCGTACCCTCGCCGAGCAGGTCGTCTCGCCCTCGGGCGAGGTGCTCGCCGACGCCGGCGACGACGTCGGTGACGTTCTCATCGACCGTCTCGTCGAGGCCGGTGTCGAGACCATCAAGGTGCGCTCGGTGCTCACCTGTGACTCGGCCGTCGGTGTGTGTGCACAGTGCTACGGACGGTCGCTCGCGACCGGCAAGATCGTCGACATCGGCGAGGCCGTCGGCATCATCGCGGCACAGTCGATCGGTGAGCCCGGCACGCAGCTGACGATGCGTACGTTCCACACGGGTGGTTCGGCGTCGGCGGATGACATCACGCAGGGTCTTCCCCGTGTGCAGGAGCTCTTCGAGGCGCGTACCCCCAAGGGTGCGTCGCCGATCGCGGAGTCGGCCGGTCGGATCACGATCGACGAGACCGAGAAGTCGAAGAAGATCATCCTCACGCCCGACAACGGCGAGGAGCCGCACGTCTACCCCGTGCTCAAGCGCGCGACGCTGTTGGTCGAAGACGGCCAGCACGTCACGGTCGGTCAGCAGCTGCAGGTCGGCACGCTCGACCCCAAGGAGGTCATGCGCGTGCAGGGTGCCCGCGAGGTGCAGAAGTACCTCGTCGGCGGAGTGCAGGGTGTCTACCGCTCGCAGGGTGTGCCGATCCATGACAAGCACATCGAGGTCATCGTGCGTCAGATGCTGCGCAAGGTCACGGTCGTCGACCACGGTGACACGGCGCTGCTGCCCGGTGAGATGGTGGACTTCAAGCGCTACCAGATGATCAACCGTGAAGCGGTGGCGTCGGGCAAGCGTCCTGCGTCGGGCCGTCCGGAGCTGATGGGTATCACGAAGGCGTCGCTCGCGACGGAGTCGTGGCTGTCGGCCGCGTCGTTCCAGGAGACGACGCGCGTGCTCACCCAGGCCGCGATGGAGGGCAAGAGCGACCCGCTCGTCGGCCTCAAGGAGAACGTCATCATCGGAAAGCTCATCCCCGCCGGCACCGGTCTCTCGAAGTATCGCGGGGTCACGGTCGAAGCGACCGAAGAAGCGAAGAGCGAGCGGTACCCGAACCGCATCTTCGCGTCGGACGGCGCGTTCTCGGACGCGGACCTGAGCTACGTCGATTTCGACAGCTTCTCGACCGACGGTGATTTCACCAACTACAACTGAGTCACGGCGCGGATCCGCTGATCCTCGCTGACACTCCCGAAGGCCCCGGCTCGCTTCGAGTCCGGGGCCTTCGGCGTTCTCGCGCGCCGCGGCGGCCACTCGGTCGCGGCGTGCATAGCGTGGACGCGGAGGAACGATGGCTCGGGCGACAGGTCGCAGTCTGTGGGTGGCGATACCCGCGACGGTGGTGTGCATCGGCGTGCTCGCGGCGTTGGTGTGGTTCGCACGCCCGATGCTGCCCGTCGCGTTCGGCTGGGTCGGTGACACGCTGCGCACGGCCACGGCCGCCGAGCAGGCCGCCGAGCACGCTCCCGCGCCCGCGGATGTCGTCGCCGACGGGACGGAGCTCGATTGCCGCGATGCCTATCCCGATCTGCTCTGGGCGGAGTTGATCTGGCGGGGCGATGGCCTTCTCGGTCAGAACCGCACGTCGCCGCCGTTGTCGACGCCCGACGTCGGCGAAGCCCTCGCACCGCAGGTGCATGTGACGTGCGCCTGGACGTTCGGCGACGCCGGTTCGATCGTGTCGAGCCTGGCGACGGTGGGTGAAGATGCGGCATCCGTCGCGGAGGCGGCGTTCACGGCATCCGGATTCACATGTGAGACCACGGATGCCGTGACCACGTGTCGCGGTGCGGCGAGCGGTGTCGCCGAGGAACACGTCTTCCGTGGCGGATTGTGGCTGGCGACCGTGGTGGACGGGTGGATGCCCGAGGACTATCCGGCGCGGCTGAGTGCGTTCGTGTGGGGATGAGTCAGCCGAAGACGGCGGAAACGACCGCAGACGTGTAGCCCGGCGGTGCCAGGTTCGAATAGGCGGTGTCGATCAGGATGCCATCCCGCCAGAACAGCGTCCGACCATCGGTCACGGGGTAGTCGGAGTTCTGCCAGGTCTTCTCGCAGCGCGTCCCGCCGTCGGGCGTGTAGCAGGTGAACCCCTCGTCGTCGGCGAGGTCGTTGAGCATGTCGAGCGCGGGACCCCGGGACATCGCGGAGATCGTGGTCACGAGACCCGTCGTGTCGGCGCCGGGGTCGCGCCACACGCAGATCAGCGACCCACCGGGTTGCACGCCGGTGGGAGCGAAGGCGGCGTCGTTCAACGGTGTGTCGCCGAGTGCTGCCAACACCGCATCGTCGAGGATGGCCCGGCAGTCGTCGGGGACGGTGGCCGTCGGAGTCCGGATCGGGGTCGGTTCGGGCGTGAGGGTGGGGCCGGGGGTGAGCGACGCGGTCGGCGACGGGTCCGGCGTGGACGACGACGGCGCGGGGACCGTGCCGGATTCGCCGACGCAGCCGGCGAGCAACCCGCCCGCCGCGACCACGACGAGGGCCGCGACCATTCGCACGCGGGCGACGGTGACCATGCCGTCACGATAACCCCGATCCAGCGTCGACACACCGGACGCGCCCGGATATCCCCGGCACGCCTGCGTGACCACGGGCGTCCGGGGGGATACCCTCGCAGGGCGGGGAACAGCCCCGTGTGAGGAGTGCGTCGGATGAGTGACCCCCAGTCGTCTTATGGTGAGCCGGTGGATGAGCCCACGACGGGTGATGACGACGTCGTCGGTCGCGCCGAAGAAGGTCTCGCGGATGCCGAGGCCGCCGGCCGCAGCGCCGTCGAGCCCACGGAAGCCCCCGAGCCCGGAGCGGGTGAGGTCGTCGAGGAGACGGTCGTCGAAGAGGTCGTCGTCGCCGATGAGGCTCCGTCCGCGGTGAACGAATGGGCCGCCGAACCTCCCGCGTGGGCCGCGAACGCTCCACTCGATGACGAACCGGTGGCGACGGATGCCGCACCGACCGCCGTCTACGAAGAGAGCGTGACGGTCAGCGACACGACGGTGTCTCCCAGTGAGCCCGTCGCCGAGCGCGAGCCCGTTGCGCCCGTCGCGGCACAGCCGATCTTCGTCCAGGCACCCGAGGCGCCGCGCCCGCGCGGAAATCGTGCCGCTGCGGGTGCCATCGGCATCCTCGCCGCGCTCAGCTTCGCCGTTCTCTATCTCGGTGCGTGGCTCGCTCTGGGCGCCATCACCGGGGATGTCACCGGCGCGAACGTCGGCACGACAGCCGTCGCCGCGCTCGGCACGTGGGCGCTGTGGGTTCCGGTCGTCGTTTTCTTCATCGCTTTTTGGCTGCTCGGCGCGATCGTCAACCGCGGACGCTGGGGGGCATGGGTCATCATCGGCCTCCTCGTCGGCGTCGCCGCGTACGGCGGACACCTGCTCGGTCAGCTCTTCCAGGCGCCGTTCTGGCAGCTCACGGCCTCGCAGGGTGCGGAGCTCGTCGAGGGTCAGTTGCTGGCCCCGCTGGCGATCGCGGCTTTCGTCTTCGGGCGCGAGCTGACGATCTGGTTCGGCGCGTGGGCTGCGTCGCGCGGCAAGCGCGTCACCGAGCTGAACGCCGAAGCGCAGCGCGAGTACGAGCGCACACTCGAGGCCGGGCCGCAGCTCGCACGAGGTTGATCTGCGGTGACCCCGCACGACGGTGAGCCCCAGCCCGGAGTCGGGCCGGGGCTCACCGTTCTTTTCGCCACGACGGGATTCTTCGCTCTCTTCATTTTGGGGCTGGGCGTGGTCACACTCGCGACCGAGACCGATGTGGTCACCGCTCCCGGGCTCGGGCAGGTTCCCGGTGTCTTCGCCTCTCTGAGCGCGACCGGCGTTTTCGCGCTTGCTCTCGCAACGGTGGTCCGCTCCGTGCGCCCGCATGCGGTCAATGCGCTGTGGATCGGGCTGGCCGTGGGGCTCGCCTACATCGGCGGCCTGTGGGTGGGTGCCGTGTTCACGGGTGCCTCGTTGGGCACCGCCACCGGTGTTGCGGCGCGGATCGCGACCGGATGGTTCGGTGTCGCCGTCGTCGCGGCCGCCGTCGTCGCCGCCGGGGGAGGGATCGCGCTCGCCCGCACGCGTCGGCGAAGGCCGCGATGGCCATGGGAGCGCAACGAGTAGGTGTGGCGCCCGATTCCCACGCCACAAGCGTGGAACATCCGAGAATCCCGCGGACGACGGTCTACCGTGGATGTGTGGAGCGATCGCTCGAGACGCAGGTCAGCCAGGCGGTGGACGCCTGGCTCGCGTGGTTGCCACGTTGGCAACCCGCGACGCATCGCGGACGTGTCGCGCCGTGCCGTCGCTGCTTCGGGTCTCCGATCCTGTCCGCCGCGGGTCTCGGCTCGGATGTGCCGCACGGCGTTCAACACGGATTGTCCATCCGCATGAAGTCGATCGTCGACCACGCCGTTGCCGACTACACCGCACGAAACCTGCCGACCCTCCAAGCCGAACTCGATCAGCAGGCCGCCCGCAACCGTGCGCGGAGCTACCGCCCCGCCGAGGGGCTCTCGCCCGAGTTCGAGGGGATGCCGCTGGATCCTGAGCCGACGCCCGGCGCGCCGTTCCTTTTCACGATCGCCGGCATGGCGGAAGAGTCCGACGCCGGTGTACCCGCACTTCCACCACTCACCGAGGAAGCCAAGGCGGCGTTGCGTCAGGAGGTCGGTCTCGCCGACGACTTCGCCAACATGGTCGGACGTGAGTTGTGCACGCTGCTGCTGCGCCACCGCTTGCGGATTCAGGAAGCTGTCGCCGTCCACGTGGAGCCGCAGATCGCGGCGATGCTCGATGAGCTGACGCAATCGCTGGATTCTCCGTTCGACCCCCACGACCCGACACCATGACGCCCTGAGGGCGCGGTTGTCCACGGGGTCAGATCGCACCCAGCCCCGCTTTGTTAGCATTAGCCGATTTCCGCGCGGCGACGCGCGCCGCCGGCACGGCGGATGACCCGGGGGAGGTGACGGTGGCCACTCGCCTGCCATCCGCGCCGCCCATCCTCCCGGGGCTGGCGTACATCCGCCCTCTCGGGTCGGGGGGATTCGCCGACGTCTTCCTGTATGAGCAGGACATGCCGCGCCGAGATGTGGCGGTGAAGGTGCTTCCCAGCGACGTCCGCGACCCCGAGCTGCGGCGGATGTTCAACGCCGAGGCCGACGTGCTCGCCCGACTGTCGGCGCATCCCGCGATCGTGACCGTCTATCAGGCGGGGATCTCTGCCGATGGGCGGCCCTACATCGTGATGGAGTACTGCCCGGGATCGCTCGCGCGTCGCTACCGGGTCGAACGCATCCCCGTCGACGAAGTATTGGTGACGGGCGTCCGGATGGCGGGCGCACTCGAATCGGCCCACCAGGCGGGCGTCGTCCATCGAGACGTCAAACCGAGCAACATCCTCATCACCACATTCGGCACCCCGGTTCTCGCCGACTTCGGAATCTCGTCGTCGCTCATGCGTGAGACCGCCGACGAGATGCTGGCGATGTCGATTCCGTGGAGCGCGCCCGAGGTCGTCGCCGAGCAGACGGCCGGGACCGTCGCCAGCGAGGTCTGGAGTCTCGGGGCGACCGTGTACTCGTTGCTGGCAGGTCACAGTCCGTTCGAGCGGCGCGAGCGCGGGCAGAACACGAAGGAATTGCTCCGCCGCCGCATCGCCCGCGCCCGTTACGCCGACATCACCCGCGCCGACGTCCCGGCGGCGCTGCAGGCGGCACTCGCCCGATCGATGGCGCGCGATCCGAACGAACGGTATGCCAGCGCGCGCGAGTTCGCCGAGGCGTTGCGCCGCGTACAAGTCGACCTCGGCACGTCGCCGACGCCGCTGGAGGTGCCCGCACGGGAGTGGGATGTCGCCGCGAGACCCCTCGATCTGGCGGACAGTGAGCTTCGTGGTCCGACCCGCTCGAGCGTCGACTCCGTTCCTCGTCGCGCCAAGCTCGTCGACCCCGACATCACGGGATTGGCACGCGACGAGGACACGGCGTGGGAAGTCCCGAGCACGGTGACCACCGCTCGCCCGCGGGTCGTTCTCGCGGTGGCGATCGGAACGGTCGCCGCCGCGGTGGCGGGACTGGTGTCGGTGTTCCTTCTGACGGGTGGATTCTGATGCGCCGGCGCACGCTCGCCGGCCTTGTCGCCGCGTCGGGTGCGGTGGCCCTCATCACCACGATCAGCATCGTGTGGCCCGGACTCGACGCACAAGAGACGCCTCCGGTCGACGAAGCGGTGTGGGCGTTGCGGACCGGCGACGGCCGCCAATACGCACGCGTGAACACCGCGGTCGGTGAACTCGACACGGTGCGCAGCGTCAGCAACCCGGACCGGGTCGTCCACACGGAGGATGCCGCGTACATCTTCAGCGACAGCCTGAGCACCCTTACCCGCATCGACGAGGCGCAACCCGAAGACCTGGACGAGGAGGTGCTCTCCCGATCGACATCCACTCCTGCCGGAACGGTCGAGGTCGTCACGGCGGGCGATTTCGTCGGTTATCGAACGGACGTGGGTGGCGTCTTCGCGGGGCGCCTGTCGGGTGACGCCCCGATACAGGTCGACCCCGATGCCGCCGACGAGGATGCTCCCGCATATGAGGCGGACGCGATCGCGGTCGATGATCGTGGCATCCTCTTCGCGTACTCGGAGGACGACGCGGCAGTGCTGCGCTACGACGTCGCGACGTCCACCGTCGTCGCGAGGGATGCCGTCGCGGTCGACGGCATGACCCCCGACGCGATCACCGCTGCCGGCGACACCTGGGTGCTCGTCGACAGCGGCGCCGGCACCATGCTGCGGCGAGGTGATGACGCGACGCAGCCGATCCCCGACGTCGGCGCGGTGCGCGCCGGCGAGGCGGATGCCGGTGGGGACGCCGTCTACCTCGCGGGGCCCGGCGGGCTGGTGCGCGTGCCGGCGGACGGATCGCCGAGTGAAGTCCAGTTCAGCGTCGGCACCTCGACACTCGGGGCCCCCGCCCGCCCGATCGTCGCCGACGGCGTCGTGTATGCGGCGTGGGTGGGCCTCGGCGACAGTGGCGGCTGGCTGTGGAGTTCCGAAGATCCGCCGGTGACCCTCGACTACGGCGGATCCGAGCTGGGAGACCAACGTCGGCCGACATTCGTCGAGGGTCACGGGACGGTCGTGCTCAACGAATCGCGGTCGGGATGGGTCTGGGAGGTGCCGGACGGCACGCTGGTGGCATCGAGCCAGGACTGGTCCCTCGATGACCGCGTCGAGTCCGAGGCGATCCCCAGCGACGAACAACTGGAGGTCATGCTCGATCCGAAGCCACCTGTCGCGGAACCAGACGTGTTCGGCGTTCGCGCGGGTGCCTTGACCACACTGGCTCCTCTGCTCAACGACCACGACCCGAACGAGGACGTGCTGATGATCGATCCGGCGTCGATCACGGGCCTGGATCCGGAGTTCGGGACGGTCGCCATCACGGACCATGGCCAACGCCTTGCCCTTCGTGTTGCCCCGGGTGTCACCGGATCTGCGACCTTCTCCTATGCCGTCACCGACGGCACCTCCTCCGCCGGCCTTCGGTCGCCTCCCGCAACAGTCACCGTCACCGTCGTTCCCGACGAGCAGAATGCGGCACCGCAGTGGTGCGCGACCGAAGGGTGTCTCGTCGAGTGGCCTCGGCCGGAGGTCGCGCGCGGTGGCACGGTGACGGTCCCCATCCTGCAGGGGTGGGTCGACCCCGAGGGCGACCCGTTGCTCTTGGAATCCATCGAGAACCTGTCCGGAGAGGGGAGCGTCGCCGCGACGCCCGCCGGGGAGGTCGTGTTCCAGCACGATGACGACGGATCCGGCGCCGAGCAGGTGGTGGAGCTCGTGGCGAGCGTGGCCGACACGAAGGGGGCGACGACGACGCGCTCGCTCGTGATCCGTGTCACGGCCCAGCCCGCGGTCGAAATGGAATCGTTCGCCGTCGTCGACGTGCTCGGCGCGGGAATCACCGTCGACGTCGCCGATCACGTCACGGGCACTCTCGGGCGACTGATCGTCGACTCGGTGCGTGTCCTCGACGACGCCGCCGCCACCGCCACCGTCGTCGCGGGGACCACGGCGTTCGATTTCTCGCCCGCCGAGGCGGGGGAGTTCCGCGTCGATGTGACCGTCACCGACGGTGAATCCGAGGCGACGGGAACGGTGCGGATCACCGTCCTGCCGGCCGATGCTCCAGCCGAGCTGGCGACGTCGCCTGTGGTCGCGTTCGTCCATCCTCAGGAGGATGCGACGATCGACGTGCTGTCCGCCGTGTCCAACCCGACGCGGCGTGTTCTCCTCCTCAGCGACGTACGACCCACCGCCGCGGCGGGCGCATCGCTCTCCGTCGACGCGGTCGCGCAGAACCATCTGAGGGTCTCGGGATCCACCCCTGACGGCGCTCCCGGTCCCCTCGGCACCGTCCGCTACACGGTCAGCGACGGAAGCGAGGATGCCGGAGCCGCCGTCCAAGGCGAAGCGACGGTGTACCTGTTGCCGCCGGCGCCGGCGCTCGCACCTATCGCGGTCGACGACACGGTGACGGTGCGCGCCGGGGCGCAGGTCGATATCCCCGTGCTCGAGAACGATGTCGCCCCGGCGGGTGGTCGGCCGCTGCTCGACCCGTCGCTCGTATCCTCATCCACACCCGACGCGTTGGCCTTCGCCGCCGACGACGTCGTCCGCTATCTCGCCCCCGACGAGCCGGGCGACTACGAGATCGGTTACGGAATCTTCGCCACCGGGTCGCCGGCGCTCGCCGACACCGCGACCGTGCGGGTGCGCGTGCTCGACGACGAAGAGAACCGCGCCCCTGTCCCCGAGACCCTCGAGGGACGAGTGCTCAGCGGTCAGACCACCGTGATCGATGTCGACGGCTTCGGCCGGGATCCCGACGGGGATGTTGTGACCCTCGATCGCATCGTCACGCAACCCGAACGCGGCGCGGCGACGCTGTCCGCCGATGGCGCTTCTATCGTCTATACGAGTGTTCCGGGCGATCGCGGCCAGGTGTCGTTCACGTACCGGCTCATCGACCAGTTCGGCGACGAAGGCGAGGGACTGGTGCGGGTCGGTGTGCTCGATGCCGAGTCGAATCCGAGCCCGGTGACCTACACGGACTACGTCCATGTCCAGCTCGGCGCCGACAACACGATCCGCGTTGCCCCGCTCGCCAATGACGTCGATCCGGTGGGTGGGGAGCTGCAGCTGCGCGAGGTCCGTCCCGACGTCGCCGCGACGCTGGACGACGGACAACCCAATCCCGAGTACGAACGGCTCGCCGACCGCATCCTGTTCAGCGACGACAACGAGGTCGAGTTCGCCGCCGGAGCGGACGCGCGCACGATGGCCTTCCTCTACGATCTCGAATCCTCGTCGGGCAACACCGCGCGGGGGCGCATCGTGGTGAAGGTCGTCCGCGAGAACGTCCCCGACTATCCGGTCGTCGCCGACACGATTCTGACTGCAGAGACACGCGAGGACTTCCCCGACGGCGTCGACGTGCTCAGCGGAAAGGTCGCCTGGTCGGGCGGCGACGTCGACTCGCTCGACCTGCGATTGTGGGGTCTGCAACGCGGCGTCGAGGTCGACGGGTGGACGGTCAGCGGAGCGCTCGGAGCAGACAGTCGTATCGTTCCGCTCGAGGTGTCGGGAACGGGATCCTCGGGCGAGGTCACCACATATGCCTTCTTGCGCATACCCGGTGAAGACGACATCACCCTCGCGCTTCGCCGGGCGGCTTCGGCGCCCGAGGTGACGGAACTTGAATCGGTCACGTTCGACATGATCGACCTCGTCGCGGTGCCACGGGGCGCGACACTGCTCGTCGGGGGCGACATCGAGCCGTCGGGCGCGCGTTCCGAGGCGACGTGCGCGCTCGAGACGGACACGACCGTGCGCTACGACGCCGGTTCCGGGGCACCATGGGTCGACTCCTGCCGTGTTCCCGTTCGTCTCGACGGACAGGACGAGTGGACCTACCTGTCCGTTCCCATCGTGGTCCAGGCTCGCGAACCACAGCCCATCTTGCGCGCGGGATCGGTGACGGCCGGGCCCGGCGAGACGATCACCCACGATCTGCGAACGATGACCACATGGCAGCTGCGCGACGACTGGGACGGCCTCGCCTACGACATCGACTACGGCGGTACCTCCTTCGAGGTGAGCCTGGACGGTTCGCTCGTGACCGTGACGGGCGCCGACCGCGCGGTGCCGGGCACCGACGAAGCGGCGACGATCTCGATCACGAGCCACGGCGACGTGGCACCGGTGCGCCTCATTCTGCGCGTCGGCGCCGCGCCGTCGACCCTCCCGCAGGGCGGGGTCGCCGCCCAGCAATGCTCTCAGGCATCGGGCTCGTCGTGCACGGTCACGGTGATCGGCGCGGCTGGTGAGGTCAACCCGTTGCCGCGAACGCCGCTCGAGGTCGTCGATGTGGCGGATGCCGGATCTTGCGTCGGCGTCACCTTCTCGCGCGCGTCCGCCACGACCATCACCGCATCCTGGACGGCAGACGCCCCGGGAGCGACGTGCACAGCTGCTTTCTCGGTGCGTGACGCGCAGGGCAGGATCGCGAACGGCGATCGTCGGGGCAGCCTGTTGCTGGACCTGCAGGGATACCCGAAGGCCCCCGCGTCGCTGACGCAGGTCGGATACGGCGACGGGTCCCTGACACTCGGGGTCGACCCCGGCAACGCCCGCGCCGCGTACCCGGCCCTGACGGAGTTCGTCGTACTGGCGGATGGCGTCGAAGTGGTGCGGTGCGCCGCCGACGGCACGTGTCCTCCGATCGCCTCCGCGAATGGTGAGAAGCGCACCTTCGACGTCTTCGCGGTCAACGCGGTCGGGCGTTCGCAAACGTCGGTGCGCACCGTGGCCTGGGCGTACGACGTGCCCGAAGCCCCGACCGCGGTGACCGCTCAGCCGGTGGTCACGGCAGGACAGGGCGGGGTCGTCTCCCTCGTCATCGAGGGGGTGGATGCGGCCGAGACCGGGACGCTGGAAATCTCGAGTGCGTCGGGGGACACCGTGCGCATTCCCGTGCGGCCCGGACAGACGACGATCGAGGTGCCGTCGTATCGCGTGGGCGCGAACACGCGGTCTCTCATCAGCGTCACACCGTACTCTCGATTCGACGTGCCCTCCGGTCCCTCAGGAAGCCCGACAGGGACCAGCGTGACCGCGTGGGGCAACGGAATCGGAGCCCCGCTGTCGCCGAGTCTCGCGCTCAGCGCCACATCGAACGGAGACGGCACCTCCACGGTCCAGGCCCGCGCATCCGCCCAACTCAACGGTGACGGCTCCGCGCTGCGCTACGGGATCGTCCGCCAGGGACAGACCTGCACGGTGCAGGCGGCGGGAGCGGACGCGACGTTCACCGGCCTGACCGACGGTGAGGTGTACACCTTCACGGTGTGCGTCGAGTCGATCGCCTCGGGAACCTCCTACGGCCGGGCGACGGCCGACGCCGGCGTGCGGGCGGTGCAGTCGGGCCGGGCGCCGACCGGTTACACCTTCGCCGTCGACGCGACGCCCGATGTCTTCGCCGACCGGGCGCAGTGGGTGATCAGGCAGCAGCCGCAGTCGCCCGAGACCCCTCCCAACCGCAACAGTGCAGTCTTCGACCGGTGGCCCTCCGCGGTGATCGGCAGCGACCCCGGCATCACCGTCCGGTACGTCCATGACATCTGGGGCACATCGTCGGCGCCGGCGGCGGTCGTGCCGCGATCGGGCTCCGCCCCCTATGCGTTGGGCGCGACCTGGTCGGTGTCCAGCTGTGTCGGCGATGCCACCCTGAGGACGAGCGGCGGGTCGTCGAACCTGCCCGATGGGACCACCGCCGCCGTGACGTTCGATCCCGCCGGGCTGCGGTACTTCGACGCGAACGGCACGCTCATTCCCCATGACGCGGGAACGTGGACTGTGCCGGCGACCGCCGTGCGGGTCGAGGGCGTCGGCGTTCGGGCAAGCTGGGGCGGTGCGTTCGGCCTTGCCGACGCCACGGCGACCCTCGCTCCGGCGACGTGCACGCCCACGGCCGAGCCCGAAATCCAGCCCTGAGGAACCGAACGAGGACCCGATGACGATCACGCAAGAGCAGGCGACCTGGTTCGCGCAGACCTTCTCCCAACTCGCCGACAACGTCGAGCGCGCGGTTCTGGGCAAGCGGCACGCCGTCGAGGTGGTTCTGACGGCGATGCTCAGCGGTGGGCACGTCCTCCTCGAAGACGTGCCCGGGACGGGAAAGACCTCGTTGGCACGCGCGATGGCACAATCCGTCCAGGGTTCGCACTCCCGTATCCAATTCACCCCGGATCTGCTTCCCGGTGACATCACGGGCATCAGCGTGTACGACCAGAAGCAGGGCGTGTTCGAGTTCCACGCCGGGCCTGTGTTCGCGAACATCGTGCTCGCCGACGAGATCAACCGTGCGTCCCCCAAGACCCAGGCGGCTCTGCTCGAGGTCATGGAGGAAGGGCATGTGACGATCGACGGTGTCACGCGACCGGTGGGCGAACCGTTCCTCGTCTTGGCCACCCAGAATCCGGTCGAGCAGGCGGGCACGTACCGCCTCCCCGAAGCCCAACTCGACCGCTTCATGATGCGCACCTCGTTGGGGTATCCCGACCACGCAGCGACAGTGCGCATCCTCGATGGAGCGGCCGCCCGCATCACCGACCTCGCCCCGGTCGTCACCCCGGATGCGCTCGTCGGCATGACCGATCTGGCGACGAGTGTGTACGTCGACGCGCTCGTGCTGGACTACATCGCCCGGATCGTCGACGCGACGCGCTTCGCCGATGAAGTGCGGCTGGGAGTCAGCATCCGCGGCGCCCTCGCGCTCACTCGGGCCGCTCGCGCCCGCGCAGCATCGCAGGGACGCACCTACGTGACCCCCGACGACGTCAAGGCCCTCGTCGTGCCCGTGCTCTCGCACCGCCTGATCCTCCAGGCCGAGGCCGAGTTCGACGGCGTGACGCAGGAGGCCGTCGTGGGACAAGTACTGCTCGACATCGCGCCGCCCACCCGCCGCGAGGTCGAATGAGCAGGGACGACCCCCGCGTGACCCGGGCGTCCACGACGTCCGGTGCCGACGCGCCCACGGAAGCGACCGCCGTGACGGCGACGTCGGTGGATTCGCGTCGGTACGTCGGGGTCGTCGTGCGGCTCACCCGATTCGCCCGACGCGCAACGGGGCATACGCGAACCGTCGCGTCGTGGCTCGCGCGGACGGTGCGCCCTCCCGGTGCTCTCGTGATCGTGGCGGCGACGCTCGGTCTCCTGCTCGGTATCGCGTTCGGGTGGATCGAGTGGATGGTCGGCGGCGTGGCCGCGCTGCTCCTGCTCGCGGCGAGTGTGCCCTTCTTGTTCGGCTCGCGGTCGTACGACGTCGGATTGTCGCTGTCGCGCGAACGTGTCGTGGCGGGAGAGGACCTCACGGGCGAGGTCGTCGTCCGCAACCATGGCCGCCGTGTCGCGCTTCCGGGTCGCATCGACATCCCCGTCGGACCCGGGCTGGTCGAGTTCGGAGTGCCGCTTCTGCGGCCGGGACACACGGTCTCCCAGCCCTTGGAGATTCCTCGGATGCGCAGGGGCGTCGTCCCCATCGGTCCGGCGACGACCGTCCGAGGTGACCCCGTGGGTCTCCTGCGGCGCGAACACGCGTTCGCCGACGTGCACACCGTGTTCGTGCACCCGCGGACGGTCGACCTGCCGTCCACGAGTGCGGGGTTCGTGCGCGACCTGGAGGGAAGCCCGACGCGACGCATCGTCGATGACGACATGTCGTTCCACGCCATCCGTCCTTACGCGCCGGGGGACAGTCGGCGCCAGGTGCACTGGCGGTCTACCGCGAAGACCGGCACGCTCATGGTGCGACAGTACGAAGAATCGCGTCGCTCTCGCATGGCCGTGGTGTGGAGCGTCGACCCGGCCGAGTATCTGGATGCCGACGAGTTCGAACTCGCCGTCTCGTGTGCGGCGTCGCTGGGACTCCGGGCCGTCCGCGACGCCCGCGATGTCGCGCTCGTGTCCGGCGGGGAGATTCCACGCGCGGTCAAGGGGCGGCGACGCGAGATCCGCCAGCTCCCGGCGCCGTCGCCGCGCGGCATGCTCGACGGCTTCTGCGCGGTGCGGCAGTACGAGCACACGATGCCGATCGTCGATGTCTGCCGCCTGACCGCCGAGACGCGTGAGCGCCTCTCGGTCGCGTTCGTGGTGGTCGGCTCACGCGTGCCCCTGGCGTCGCTTCAGCAAGCGGCGCTGGCGTTCTCGGCGGACACGGCGGTGGTCGCGGTGATCTGCGATGAGCGCGCGCATCCGCGTCTACAGCCGATGTCGGCGCTCACGGTCATGACCGTCGGCACGCTCGGCGATCTCTCCGGCTTGCTCCTGCGCGGGGTGACGGCGTGACGGCGAACGACCGCGCGCCCTCCGCGTGGACGCGCGGTCTTGCTCCTCGCGTCCACGCGGGTTCGACGTTCGCTCTGGTGATCGTGGTCATCGCCGCGGCGGCGGCGTGGCCGATCTACCGCACATCGGCGTTCGTCCTTCTGGTCGCCGTGTCTGTATCACTGGCCACCGTGGTGGCGTTCGCTGCGCGCGCTTTCGCCTGGAGCGGATGGATCGTCTGCGGAGTGCTCACGGGTGTCGTTCTCGTGACGGGCATCCCCCTGGCGGTGCCCTCGCGAATGGGAGACGCGGGAGACCTGCTGCGTGGATGGGGAGAGGTGGCAGCCGGCGTCGTGCTCGGGTGGAAGGACCTCCTCACGGTCGAACTGCCCGTCGGGTCGTACCGCAATCTGCTGGTGCCCGCTCTCATCGTCTTCCTCGTGGGGACGAGCGCGGTACTCCTGCTGTCCTGGCGCGCGGGTCGCCGCGCCTACCTCGCCGTACCGGTCGCGCTGTCGATGGTGTCGTTCGGTCTCGTCTTCGGTCGCGCCGACGTCAGCGCCCCGTGGACGGTCGGGTCGATCACCCTCTATGCCCCGGTCGAGACGGTGTTGGGGATCAGCGGACTGCTCGCGACACTCCTGTGGCTCTCGTGGCGCACACACGACGAACGCGCGCGTGCCCTGCGCCGCGCGGCGGACTCGAGTGGCGTGCGCGTCGCCCGCAGGATCTCACCCACGGATCGGCATCGGGTCATGCTCGGTCTCGCGATGATCGCGGGGTGCGCGCTGGTCGCCGTCGTCGTCGTCCCGTTCGTTGCGAGGGGGATGGACAGGGACGTTCTGCGCAGTGCAGTGGGCCCGCAGATCGATCTCTCCGCACAGGTGAGTCCACTGACCGAACACCGCGGGATGTTCGATGATGCCCGCGCGAGCGAGGTGCTCTTCACGATCTCCGGGGAGGAGTTGCCCGCTCGCGTGCGTCTGGCGACACTGACGGACTACGACGGTGAGGTCTTCCGCACGGGTGAGGGTGCGGGGGCGTTTCTCCGACTACCGTCTGCGATCGACCCCGGCACCGGTCGGACCATCGACGCGCATATCGAAGTATCCGACCTGGGCGGCGTGTGGATGCCCACCGTCGGCCGTCTCCACCGCGTCGAGTTCGACGGACAGCGCGCCGCGGAACTCGCCGACGGTTTCTACTACAGCACGGATGCCGACGCCGGCATACAGATTGCCGGCGGTGGCTTGACCGACGGCGACGCGTATGTCATCCACGCGGTCGAATCCGCCGTTCCCGAGTTGACCACGGTGACCGCACCCGGAGCGGAGGCCATCGAGGACGCCCCTGAGAGCGTCCGTACCTGGATCGAGCGGCACCTCGAGGGAGTCGACGGCACGGCCCTCGATGGCCTGGTCACCCTTCTGCGCGAGCGCGGCTACCTCAGTCATGCCTTGACCGTGCCCGAGACCGACACGCCGGAGTGGGTGCAGGCACTGGACGGGTACGAGTTTCAGCCGAGCGCCTCAGGACACTCGCTCGGGCGGATCGACGCGATGTTCACACGCCTGCTCGAACGCGAGGACGATCCGCGGGCAGCCGCATCCGGAAACTACGTCGCCGCCGTCGGCGACGATGAGCAGTTCGCGGTGGCCGTGGCCGTCATCGCCAGAGAGCTGGGATTTCCCGCGCGTGTCGTCGTCGGCGCGCGGCTCGTCGCCGACGACGACACGCTTGCGGTATGCGACGCGGGTATATGTCGCGCGGGAGACGTGACGGCGTGGACCGAGGTTCTCTCGTCGGACGGGCAATGGATTCCGATCGACGTGACACCGCAGCACACCCGGTCGCCCAGCATGGAGTTCACCGAGCAACGTGACCCGGAGGTGGTCACCGACGTGCGCCCCGATCTCGTCGAAGAAGTCGTCCCCCCGGCCCCCGAGCAACAGGACGCGCTGGTCGACGACGGCGACCAGGCCGGCGGGAGCATCGACCTCACATGGCTGTGGCCGGCCCTACGCGGGACCGCCGCCGGTCTGCTGATTCTGCTCCTCGCGGTGGGGCCGTTCCTGGCCGTCGTCATCGCCAAGGCGCTGCGTCGCCGCGCCCGCCGCGCCGCCACGATGCCCGAGGCGCGCATCGCCGGCGGCTGGGAGGAGTTCCTCGACGCAGCGACGGACGCCGGACACACCCTTCCGCGCGCAGCCACCCGCGAAGAGATCGCGCGGGCCGTGGCCTCGCCGGGTGCACACCACCTCGCCCACGGCGCGGATCGCGCCGTCTTCGCGCATGGCCTCGGCCTCGACGAAGCGGACGCACGCGCCTACTGGGATGCGGTCGAGGCCGAGCGTCGCGCCCTCGTGCCGAAAGATGCGCTGTGGCGGCGAACGGCGACAGCCGTATCGTTGAGATCGATCATCCGCCCGTTGGCCCCCGAGTCGGGGCCTCTGCCGTCGTCGACCGAGAGGGGGAGGCGCAGCGCCCCGCACGAACCGCGCCCCACGACATGACTCCCAACGCTGATGCGAGCGCCGTCGCGCTCGGACTGACGACTCTCCTCGTGATCGTCGCTCTGTACGTGTGGACAGCGATCGCACTCGCTGCGGTGTTCCGCAAGTCCGGCGAGCAAGGCTGGAAAGCCTGGGTGCCGATCTACAACCAGGCCGTGCTCTTCCGGCTCGGGGGATACACTCCGATGCTGCTCCTGCTCTACCTGGCCGTCGGACCGGGTGCGCTCGCCGTGTGGATCGTGCAGATCCTCGCGTGCGCTCGCGTCAACGCGGCGTTCCGCTTCGGGTCGGGCATGACCGTCCTTGCAGCACTCGTCTTTCCGGTGTGGGCGACGATCATCGGCTTCGGGTCGGCGCGGTGGGTCGGCGAGGAGTCAGGACCGCGACGTTCGGGCGATGCACCATCGGTGAACCCGGCGCCCCCGCGGCCCCCTGCACCCTCGGGGGGCTTCGTGCCGCCTCCGCCGGGAGGTTCTGACGGTGCCTTCCATGGGCGTTCCACGCACATCGCCCCGACCGATCCGCTGTACGTGACCTCGCCCGAGGTCGTCGCTCCGCCGGCTCCCGCCCCGGGGAGGCCGACGCCGTTCGCGCCGACGGCTCCGCCCGCGCCCCCTGCGCCCGGAACAGGCGTCGTCGCCGGCGGGCCGCCTCTTCCGCCGCGCGCCGCGCGTGCGGGCTCGCCCATCGATCCGCCCCCCGGAGGCTGGGCGCCCCGAGAGATCGGCGACGAGCCCCCGTCACCCGCGCCCTGGCAGCCGCCGGTGATCATGCCCGAGCCCGCGAGCGAGGCGTTCTCGGAGTCCGCCGAGGTGACGGGCGCCGTGCCGGGCGCCCCTGAGCCGCGTCCGGCGAATCGTGGCGAGTCGTCGGCCGCCCTCCCACCGGTGACCCGCACTCCGCCGACGGTCTCTCGCCGCGAGAGCGGAGAGCCGTGGGCGCCGTCCCGCTCGGCCGTGCCCGAGTCCGAGGCGTTCGCCGAGAGCTCGGGACCGGTCTCGGCCATCGCGGGTGCGCCGGATGCCGGCTCGCCCCGCGCGGCACGGTCGTCCGTGTCGGCGCAGTCCCGCCGGCCGCAGATTCCCGACGACCCGCTAGACCACACCATCGTCGCGCGTCGGCGTCGTACCGACTGGTCGATCGTCACGCCCGAGGGTGACACCATCGCGATCGCATCCGACGTGGTACTGCTCGGCCGCCGGCCCGCCGCCGACCCCGCGCATCCGTCAGCGCAGCTCGTCTCGATCGATGACGGAACGGTGTCCAAGACCCATGCGCGGTTGCACCTGCGCGACGACACGTGGTTCGTCACCGACCTCGGATCGACCAACGGTGTCGTGTTCGCCACCGTGCTCGGCACCGAGGTCGAGGCAACCCCCGGGGTCGAGATCGAGGCGGGTGACCGGTTCCTGCTGGGTGATGCCGAAGTGCGTTTGGTGCGGAGCACGGGGTGAGTGACGTCCCCGACGACGTCACGCGCGTCTCGCGTCGGCGCGGCTTCGACGATGAGACCGAACCGGCGCGACGGGTAAGGACGACACCGGATGCCGTGACGCCCGCGCGTCGTCGCTCGACCGCCATCGGCCCCGTCGACCCGGTGCGGCCGTCGCCGGACGACGACGGCTCGACCGTCGTGGTGCGGCGCGAATCGCGACGGCGGGCCGAGGCCGCTGCGGCCGATGACGGTGTCGTGCTGGCGGACACGGTGCTCACTCGCACGGGTGCCCCGCGTGACATCAGCGACACCCGACCCGCGGCACGCCCGCCCGTCTCTGCACTCTCAGCCGAAACGTACTCGCCGCGCGAGATCCCCGCCCCTCCCGACAGTCGGGAACGGGACGCCGCGCGCGGACATCGACAGGATCCGATCGACACCGCGGCGCTCGAGGCGGAGAGACGCCGTCGGGCGGCCCGCAGACTCGTGGTCGCCGGAGCAGTGGCCGCCGTCGTGGCTGCGGCCGCGCTCGCCGGACTTCTCGCGCTCCTGCTCATCGGCTGACCGGGTCGCACGCGTTTGCCGACCCCCGGCATCCCGCGTATCATGGACCGGGTGTGCGTTCCTGCGCGCCGTCCGCCGTGCCTCGGTGCGAAGGATGGAGCGTCGGCGCCCACATCTCAGGGATCGACCTGCGAACAGGTCACCCCCACGGCATATCCACCACACACGCACCGGATCACTCCGGCGCACGGTGGATGAATGTGAGCCCGCGGCTCCGGATCGACGAGATTCCACAGCGGCGGGGGAGACACGAACGCTGTCACCGTGCAGCACCTGTGCACGCCCGCGAGGGCACGCACAGCATGACAAGGAGAGAACGTGCCAACCATTCAGCAGTTGGTTCGCAAGGGGCGGTCGCCGAAGGTCTCGAAGACCAAGGCACCCGCGCTGAAGTCGAACCCGCAGCAGGCGGGGGTCTGCACCCGCGTCTACACGACCACGCCCAAGAAGCCCAACTCGGCGATGCGCAAGGTCGCCCGTGTCAAGCTCCGCAACGGCACCGAGGTCACCGCGTACATCCCCGGTGAAGGTCACAACCTTCAGGAGCACTCGCTCGTGCTCGTCCGTGGTGGTCGTGTGAAGGACCTTCCGGGTGTCCGTTACAAGATCGTCCGTGGTGCCCTGGACACCCAGGCCGTCAAGAACCGTAAGCAGGCGCGCAGCCGCTACGGCGCGAAGAAGGGTTGAGTTAGATGCCTCGCAAGGGACCCGCCCCGAAGCGCCCCGTCGTCAACGACCCGGTCTACGGCGCACCCATCGTCACGCAGCTCGTGAACAAGATCCTCGTCGACGGCAAGAAGTCGCTCGCCGAGTCGATCGTCTACGGCGCCCTTCGCGGCGTCGAGACGAAGAACGGCCAGGACGCCGTCGCGACGCTCAAGAAGGCACTCGACAACGTGCGTCCCACTCTTGAGGTCAAGTCGCGCCGCGTCGGTGGTTCGACCTACCAGGTGCCGGTCGAGGTCAAGCCGCACCGCGCCAACACGCTCGCTCTCCGCTGGCTCGTGAGCTACGCGAAGGGTCGCCGTGAGAAGACGATGACCGAGCGCCTCCAGAACGAGATCCTGGACGCCTCGAACGGCCTCGGTGCCGCGGTCAAGCGCCGTGAGGACACCCACAAGATGGCCGAGTCGAACCGCGCGTTCGCCCACTACCGCTGGTAATCAGCGATCCGCTTCGCGTGGTCCGCGCGGCGGCCGGAGACCCCGGTCACCGCGCGGACGGCGGGAAGACACGAACTCCCCTCCACACGTAAGGAAGACACCCCGTGGCACAAGAAGTGCTCACCGACCTCACCAAGGTCCGCAACATCGGCATCATGGCGCACATCGATGCCGGCAAGACGACGACGACCGAGCGCATCCTGTTCTACACGGGCGTCAACCACAAGATCGGCGAGACGCACGACGGTGCGGCCACGACCGACTGGATGGAGCAGGAGCAGGAGCGCGGCATCACGATCACGTCGGCCGCCGTCACCTGTTTCTGGGAGAACAACCAGATCAACATCATCGACACCCCGGGTCACGTCGACTTCACGGTCGAGGTGGAGCGCTCGCTCCGTGTCCTCGACGGTGCCGTCGCCGTCTTCGACGGCAAGGAGGGTGTCGAGCCCCAGTCCGAGACGGTGTGGCGTCAGGCCGACAAGTACGACGTTCCGCGCATCTGCTTCGTCAACAAGATGGACAAGCTCGGCGCCGACTTCTACTTCACCGTGGACACGATCGTGTCGCGTTTGAAGGCCAAGCCGCTCGTGCTGCAGATCCCGATCGGCGCAGAGAACGACTTCGTCGGCGTCATCGACCTCGTCTACATGCGCGCACTCGTGTGGCCCGGCGACGCCAAGGGCGACGTGACCATGGGCGCCAAGTACGAGATCCAGGAGATCCCGGCTGATCTCGCCGACCGCGCGGCGGAGTACCGCGAGAAGCTCCTCGAGACCGTCGCCGAGTCCGACGACGCGCTGCTGGAGAAGTACTTCGGTGGCGAGGAGCTCACCCCCGAAGAGATCAAGGGCGCGATCCGCAAGCTCACGATCGCCAGCGAGGTCTACCCGGTCCTGTGTGGTTCGGCGTTCAAGAACCGCGGCGTGCAGCCGATGCTCGACGCGGTCGTGGACTACCTGCCTTCGCCCCTGGACGTCCCCTCGATCGAGGCGCACGACCCCAAGGACGAAGAGCGCATCATCGAGCGTCACGCCGACCGCGACGAGCCGTTCGCGGCGCTCGCGTTCAAGGTCGTCTCGCACCCGTTCTTCGGGCGTCTCACGTACATCCGCGTGTACTCGGGTCACCTCGACTCGGGTTCGCAGGTCGTCAACTCGACCAAGGGCAAGAAGGAGCGCATCGGGAAGATCTTCCAGATGCACGCCAACAAGGAGAACCCCGTCGACTCGGTCACCGCGGGCCACATCTACGCCGTCATCGGTCTGAAGGACACGACGACCGGTGACACGCTGTCGGACTCCGACAACCAGGTCGTCCTCGAGTCGATGACGTTCCCCGAGCCGGTCATCGAGGTCGCCATCGAGCCGAAGACCAAGGCCGACCAGGAGAAGCTGGGTCTGGCGATCCAGAAGCTCGCCGAAGAGGACCCGACGTTCCGCGTGGAGCAGAACGCCGAGACCGGCCAGACGGTCATCAAGGGCATGGGCGAGTTGCACCTCGACATCCTCGTGGACCGCATGAAGCGCGAGTTCAAGGTCGAGGCGAACGTCGGAAAGCCCCAGGTGGCCTACCGCGAGACGATCCGCAAGACCGTCGAGAAGCACGACTACACCCACAAGAAGCAGACGGGTGGATCGGGACAGTTCGCGAAGATCCAGTTCACGATCGAGCCTCTCGAGGTCACGGCCGACAAGACGTACGAGTTCGAGAACAAGGTCACCGGTGGCCGCATCCCGCGCGAGTACATCGGGCCCACCGACCTCGGCTTCCAGGACGCCATGAACGTCGGCGTGCTCGCCGGCTACCCCATGGTGGGTGTCAAGGCGATCCTCCTCGACGGTGCGTCGCACGACGTCGACTCGTCGGAGATGGCGTTCAAGATCGCCGGCTCGATGGGCTTCAAGGAGGCCATCCGCCGCGCGAACCCCGTCATCCTCGAGCCGATCATGGCCGTCGAGGTGCGCACGCCCGAGGAATACATGGGTGACGTCATCGGCGACCTGAACTCGCGTCGTGGACAGGTGCAGTCGATGGAAGACGCCGCCGGCGTCAAGGTGGTGCGTGCCAACGTTCCGCTTTCCGAAATGTTCGGTTACATCGGCGACCTGCGTTCGAAGACCTCCGGTCGTGCCGTCTACTCCATGGAGTTCGACAGCTACGCCGAGGTCCCGCGCAACGTCATGGACGAGATCGTCCAGAAGACCAAGGGCGAGTAATCGTCCTCGGATGCCGGGGGCCCGGCTCCCGGCATCCGTTCTACAACTTCACAGACTCACACGAACCGCTCTACTAAGGTAGAGAAATCCCCGTAGAGAACCGGCCGCACACCAGCGCCCGGAACTTCTACACGACCGTCCTGAGGAGGACCCAGTGGCTAAGGCCAAGTTCGAGCGGACCAAGCCGCACGTGAACATCGGAACGATCGGTCACGTCGACCACGGCAAGACCACGCTCACCGCCGCAATCTCGAAGGTGCTCGCCGACAAGTACCCGTCGGCCACCAACGTGCAGCGTGACTTCCAGTCGATCGACTCGGCTCCCGAAGAGCGTCAGCGCGGTATCACGATCAACATCTCGCACGTCGAGTACGAGACCCCGAAGCGTCACTACGCACACGTCGACGCCCCGGGTCACGCCGACTACATCAAGAACATGATCACCGGTGCTGCGCAGATGGACGGCGCGATCCTCGTCGTCGCGGCCACCGATGGCCCGATGGCGCAGACGCGTGAGCACGTTCTGCTCGCCAAGCAGGTCGGTGTTCCGTACCTGCTCGTCGCGCTCAACAAGTCCGACATGGTCGACGACGAAGAGATCCTGGAGCTCGTCGAGCTCGAGGTTCGCGAGCTTCTCTCGTCGCAGGACTTCGACGGCGACAACGCCCCCGTCATCCGCGTTTCGGGCCTCAAGGCTCTCGAGGGTGACGAGCAGTGGGTCAACAGCGTCATCGAGCTCATGGAAGCCGTCGACGAGTCGATCCCGGACCCGGTGCGTGACAAGGACAAGCCGTTCCTCATGCCCGTCGAGGACGTCTTCACCATCACCGGCCGTGGAACGGTCGTGACCGGTCGCGCCGAGCGCGGCACGCTCGCGATCAACTCGGAGGTCGAGATCGTGGGTCTGCGCCCGACGCAGAAGACGATCGTCACCGGTATCGAGATGTTCCACAAGCAGCTCGACGAGGCGTGGGCCGGCGAGAACTGTGGTCTGCTCCTTCGCGGCACCAAGCGTGACGACGTCGAGCGCGGCCAGGTCGTCGTGAAGCCCGGTTCGGTCACCCCGCACACCAACTTCGAGGGCACGGCGTACATCCTGTCCAAGGAAGAGGGCGGCCGTCACAACCCGTTCTTCACGAACTACCGTCCGCAGTTCTACTTCCGCACCACCGACGTCACCGGCGTCATCACGCTGCCCGAGGGCACCGAGATGGTCATGCCCGGCGACACCACCGACATGACGGTCGAGCTGATCCAGCCGATCGCCATGGAGGACGGTCTCGGCTTCGCCATCCGTGAGGGTGGCCGCACGGTCGGTGCCGGAACGGTGACCAAGATCATCAAGTAATCCCTTCGCGTCGCGTGCGACGTGTAGAAAGGCCCCTCGGACCACCCGGGGGGCCTTTTCTGTTGCGCTCACACGTTTCGGGCGCTCCGGGGAGCGTGGATTACAACATCGAACCGAGCGGACGATCGGCGGTGAAGCCCGGAAGGATCAGGAACGCCGCGGTTGCGGTCGGGGTGCTGAAGGTCATCAGCTCGTCCATGTCGTCCATTCGCAACTGCGTCCGTGTGAAGGTGCCGATGTCCTTCTGGAACGAGATGAAGAGGTGGCCATGGTCGTCAGCAGAAGTGCGGTAGCCATAGCTGCGTCGCAACATGAGCCCGCTTCCCGTGAAGGACGGGTGCGCAGCCCGTACATGGGAGTGCGCAGGCGTGAGGAATGTCCCGTCCGCGGACTTCGCCGTGAGGTTCACCTCGTCGTGGAGGACGCCGCCGGACAAAGGTGCGCCCGTGCCCTGCTCGCGGCCGATGATCTGATCGCGGCGCGTCGTGGACAACGCGCGGAATCGGTCGGTGGCCAATCGGAAGCGCCGAATCACACAGATGGTTCCGCCCGCGAACGGTCCGTCTGAAATCCAGACCTCGCGATCCAGTTCCTCGGTGCCCCGAGGAATCACGACGCCGTCGTGGTAGCCGAAAGGGTTGCGCACGATGTCACCGTCGGGGGTGCCGCGGAACCCCAGGTCCGACCAACGCAGACGCCACCCCGCGATCGTCTCCGTGACAACGGCGGCCGCCGGCTCGAGCACCGTCGGATCATCGGCATTCAGGCTGATGTACAGATCACCGCCACGCCGATCCGCTCGGAGCGCCTCGTCGCCGGCGAAAGTCGGAAGCGTGAGGAGATGTGAAATCCCGGGATGACCGGATGCGGAGAGCACGCGGGGTCCGACGCCGACCGTGACCGAGAGGTCGCCCGACGCGGGTACCGTGGGTTCGGTCCCCGAGGCCAGAGCGCGAACGCGATCGCCGAGAGTGGCGAGGGAGGCGCGGATGGCGCCGGGATCTACGTCGGCGACCATCACGAGACACGTGCGTTGGGGCGTCTGCGGACGCGCGATTCCGGCTTGGTGCATACCGGTCGCGGCGATGGTTGTGACTTCGCCGGGGTCGCCGTCGGTCCACGCGCGGCCGGCGATCACCCCCGCCGCACCGACCGCGACTGCGCCCGCGCCGGCGAACAGCGCGCGGCGCGAGAACCGGCTGTCGTGATCCCCGGGTGTCATCCGCCCTGCTCCACGAGGTCGTCGGGGAGGGTGAGGCGTTCTCCCGGCGCATCCTCGAAGATGACCGACTCCCATTCGCCGCCCAATCGCATGTCGACGCGCAGGATGAGTCCCGAGCCGTCGACCCATAGATGCAGCGGCGACGCGTCCGGGGCGAGGGGAGGTGCGGCGGGGTCACGAACGAGCTCATCTGGAGGTGCGGCGAACACCGTCACCGGGATGCCTTCCACATCATCTTCCCGGAGCCACAGTGCGCCCGACTGCTGGAGGATGAGCGGGTTGTCCGGACGGTCGATGCCCAATGCACCGAGGGCCGCGAGGAAGGCATCGAGTCGGGAGATCGTCGGGTCGATGGGGTGCGTGGTCCACTCCGCACCGGCGCCGGGCACGGGCAAAGGGGGCAGGTCTCCGTTCGCCACTGAAAGGCGGGCAGTGCCGGCGGTGACACCCGTCCACAACAGCGCACGGGTGGATCCCGCGGTCGTGAGCGTGGCGTAGCCGAGTCGCGCGGGGTAGTCGACCCAGCCGACGAGGTCGACCTCGACACCGCGGTCGGTGATCGAGGCGCGAAAGGTGCGGCTGCCGAGGTCGTAGTTGCGGAAGCGCGCTGTCGCGAGGAGTTGCGCTTCCTCGGTGGTCACGGGGCGATCGGCCGGCGCGGCCGGCGCGCATCCGCCGAGAACCACAGCCGTGGCCAGGACGACGACCGCGACTCGAAGCCACATCACCGCGTTCCGATCCGGTCGGCCAGGAAGCCCGAGGACGGCGCGGGGAACTGCGCCGCATCCGGGAGGGTGATCCTCGCCGGCAGTGGCGGGTATGAATCGCGGGCGCGAAGGTTCGGCTGCGGTCGCGGCGGAGCGACGCGGAGGAAACTCACTCCGACCGGTGCCGCGGGGTCGTCGAGCGACGCGACCGCGGACTGGGTCGTGGTGGCGTCCGCGCATGCCGCGTGGAGTTCTCGCGCGAGCGACGCCGGTGCGCTCGTCAACGGATCACCGGATTCGACACAGTTGCCGACGGCCGGCGTCCGCGATGCGGAGACATCTGCCACGTCGATGGCGTTGTCGTCGAAGACCGTATCGACGAATGAGTTGTCAGCGGTGGGGATGTCTTCCGTGTTGGACAACACGATGCCCGCTCGCGGATGCCCGGCCACGCGGTTCTCGGAGAACGTGTTGTCCTGTCCGCCGGCCAGACCGATGCCGATACCGAACCCGCCTTCGGCATGGGCGGGGGAGTCGTCGGACGCATTGTTCGAGATGAGATTGCCGACGACGGTCGTGCCGCGCTGTGGGGTGAACGCCTCCTGATAGCTCGAGAGGATCGCGACGCCGACCCGGTTGTCGCTGAATCGGTTGCCGGCGACCATCAGGGAGTCGCTGGCGTTCGCGTTCTCGAAACCCACCGCGTTGCGTTCCGCGACGTTTCCCGTGACGAGGATGTCGCACTCGACGCATTGACCGACGTAGAAGCCACTGTCCGCCGAGCCGGATGCGTAAGAATCACGGATGACGCCATGTCGCGCGTTGAACGCGTAGATGCCGTAGAGCCCGTTGTTGTACGCGGTCACATGATCGACGAGGAATCGCTCCAGAGGTGGAAAAACCGTCGGATCCCAACGTCGGTACCCGTCGGCCGTGGGCGCTGACGGTCCCGACTCGTCGTGAAGCCCGGTGAAGAGGACGCCGTAGAACGTCGCGGAGTGCACAGTCAGGTTCTCGACCCGTACGCCGTCCGCCGTCACGACCACGCCGTACGGGCGGATACCTCCGCCGTCGATGATCGTGTCGTTCCGACTCTCACCACGAACGGTGACGCCGGGGGTGTCGATCGACAGCTGCTCGGCGTAGACACCGGGCCCGATGACGATCATCCCGTCCTCGTCAACCAGGTGTGCCGCCTCCGTGAGCGTCGCCACGTCGTCCGGAACATGGATGAGCGCTCGTGACTCGGACGATGCGCATGCGACGCCCGTCGGGATCACAGCGCACGCCATCGCGACGAAGGCGAGGATGCGTGCGATTCGGCGCCGGGCTGCCACCGTTCGAATCTATGTCGGCCTCCGTGGCCGCGAGTGGCCCGATGGAGCCCGATCCGTGCCGCGAGGCATCGGAATCGTGCCGCGGGTGTGGCTCTTCGGGACCTCGTGGGCCGCCGGCTGGATACCGTGGCGTCCACGTGCGCCTCCCCGAGGCGCGTCCGGGGACCTGGGGAGGCCGCTGTGCGAAGTGCTTTTCGTTCCGTCGTGGTGGGCGCCGCTGTCATCGGGATGATGGCTACAGCAGTCGGCGTCGGGTCGGTTCCGGCGTTCGCCGCGGCCGGATCGATACAGGGAATGGTGTTCCTCGACTTCGACGGCGACGGTGTGTTCGACACCGGTAACACTCCCAGCAGCGGCATACCCAACGACCAGCCTGTCGCGGACGTCACCGTCGCCGCCTACGACAGCACGAACGGGCAGGTCGGGGCGGCGGTCGTCACCTCTGCGACCGGCACGTACGCCATCGACACCGGCTCGGTGCCGGACGGAACGCCCTTGCGTATCGAGTTCACCGGGTTGCCCGCGTCCTCATTCGACGGCTTCCACGGCGAGGATTCTGGAACGAGCGTCCAGTTCGTGGACGCCGGCGCAGAGAACGTCGACTTCTCGGTCGTCGTGCCCGCGTACTTCAGCTCGCCCGGTGCCGCGGGTGAGGTCCCACTCGTCCAGTCGATTCAGCGCGGTGCGAATCGGAATGCGACAGGTGGTGGGGCCGCCGCCAATGTCACCCAACCTTCGGTCGTGTCGATCCCCTGGAATGTGCCCGACAACCGCGGCGCCGCGGACATTCCCGCCACCTGGGCGCAGTATCGGACCACGATCGCCCTCACGCCGCAGACGGGCTCACTCGGCGGCTCCACGTTCGATCGCGTGCGGGGCAATCTCTTCGCCGCAGCCGAGTTCCGCCGCTTCGCCGACCTCGGTCCACTCGGTCTGGGCGGCATCTACATCATCGAGGACGTGCTCAAAGCCGATGGGACGATCGAGTCGCCGAGCGACCTCACCGCGGACATCGGATTCGTCGACGTCGCGACGCTCGGCGTCGATGTGGGACAGTCTTTGACGGAACTGCAGCCGAACGCTCTCACGGCCGTCGCCCGCGGGCTCGGCGACACCACGGTCAATCCGGCGACTTTCACCGCCCAAGACCCGACGGCCTACGAGTGGGCCGGACGTGCGGGGATCGGCGGCATCGCGATGAGTTCGGATTCGTCGCTGCTCTACTTCGTCAATCGCTTCGACAGTCGGCTCTATGCCTTGGCGTTGCCGGCGGATCTGAACGATGCCCCCACCCTCGCCGGTACATGGGATCTGGGCCTTGCGGCCGACGACCAGGCATCGGCGATCGTCGTCGACGAGGGCACCGTATACGTGGGTGTCGTCGGAACCGGCGGACAGCTGTCCGCAGCGCTACCCGGCGATGTAGCCGATCCCGGTTCGTCGACGGCGACCGGGTCCCTCCGGGTGTACTCGGCATCTGAGACCGACGGCGCCCTGCGCAACGGTGCATCCTTCTCGCAGGTGTTGAGTCGGAACCTCGCGACCGATTATCCGCGCGGGGTGCCGATCATGCCGTCGGCGAACGACGCGTCCACGGTGCCCGACCGCTTCAAGGTCTGGCACAACTGGACGAACGAATGGGATGCGGCGACCTTCACCGTGTTGCCACGCACGAATCCGGGAATCTCGTGGAGCCAGCCGATCCTCAGTGACCTTGAGATGACCGCCGACGGCTACCTCGTCCTCACCCTCTCGGATCGGTTCGCGTTGCAGAACGGTGTGTACAACATCGCTCCGACGGGTGGCGGCACGCTCTACTACGCGTTCGCTCAGGGGGACGTGCTCGTGGCTTCACCGACTCTCCACCTCGAAGACGACGGTGAGGTGGCAGGGCTGACACGGACGTGGACGAACACGACGAACTTGCCGACCCAGGGCGTCGGGGGTGGCGAGTTCTTCGACGACAACGTCGACCAGGGTGGCTGGCGACATGACGAGAACGGGCTGGGATGGTCGGCGAGCTTTCCGGGCGTCGACCAGATCGCCACCTCCGCCTATGACCCGGTGCCGCCGAACCTCGACGTCGCAGGCGTCAGGTTCCAGTCGGCGTCGGGCGGGGTCGCTGCGCGTGGATTCATCCAGACCACGCCGACCGGCGGCTTCTTCCAAAAGGCCGGCGGGCTCGGATCGGTGTCCCTGCTCCTCAATGAAGCTCCCGTCGAAATCGGGAACCGCGTCTGGCTGGATGCCGACCTGAACGGTCGCCAGGACCCCGACGAACCCGCGATCAACGGCGCCCCGGTGGACCTGTTCGCTGCCGATGCCGAGGGCACGCCGCAGGGCACCGCCCTCGCATCGACCGTGACCGCCGCGGTCGACGGCGCTCCCGGCACGTATTACTTCTCGTCCGTCGACACGGAGGGCCTCGAACCCGATGGTGAGTACGTCGTCGTCTTCGGGACAGCGGCCGGAACGGTCGCGCTGGCAGGCGAGAACGCGACTCACCCGGGCTTTGCAGGTCTCGACTGGGGCGACCTGCGACTCACACGTCAGATGTCGGACCTCGCGCAGGCGACGACCGACTCGAATCCTGACCCCACGACGGGTGAGGCGCCGGTGTCGGTGGGAGGTCCCGGTGAGAACGACCACTCCATCGATGCAGGCTTCGTCGCGTTCGGGTCCTTCACCGTCGACAAGGTCCTCGACGCCGGCGGGGCTACGCCGGTCGAGGGGCAGGTCTTCACGGTCGAGGTCACAGAGGCCGTGAACTTCCGTGGCGAGGACCGGCTCGGGGCGGGGAGTACGTACGTGTATCCGTCCGACACCGCAGCGTGGAACCCTGCATGGGTCGGCGACTGGGCGGTCACGCCGACGGAGTTCTCCTTCGAGATCATCGCCGGGGAGCCGCGTCCGGTCGGTGACACCTCGCCGCAGAAGCTGCCGGTGGGGTACTCACTGACTCTCGTTGAGGCGGATGCGGACAACGCTGCGGACGTGCGCTACGAGCCGCCGTCGACCGCCGGCGATGCCGCCAAGGTGTTGATCACGCCGGCGGATGGCCGGCCGATCACGGTCACGGTGACGAACACGTTGCTGCCGGACGGATCCTTCACGATCGAAAAGCTGCTCGACGGTGATCCCGCGGCGATGGCCGCCGCATCCGACGTACGCTTTCGGGTGACCTGGACGAGCGATACAGGACCGCGCGGCGAAGTCGTCGTCACGGGCGGTCAGATCTCCGAAGCGATCGTCGTTCCGGCGGGCTCGACGGTCACGGTCGCCGAGGCAGAGCCCGACGATCTGCCGTCGGATGTGCGATCGAGCGCCCAATCGTGGACCGGGGACGGCGTCGAGACACTCGACGACGGGAGCGCTCGGTTCGTCGTGGAGTCGGATGCGTCGATCGCCGTTTCCGTGACGAACACGGTGACCGACGTTCCGCCGATGCCCACGACCGGGTCGGAGGTGCCGTGGTGGATGATCGTCGCCGGTTCATCGGCGATCGCGCTCGGTGCACTCGCGCTGATGGTCGGGCATCGTCGGGCTCGCGCAGCACGCCTGTGACGTCATCGTGATCGACCGCCCTTCGCGACGGCACCTCAGGATTTCCTCAGTACGTCCTTAAGTCCGGCCAGATTCGACGGTATCTCCCGTCGTGGTCAATGACGGACGGACGACCGCGCGAACGGAACCGCGTGGAGTGCGAACGCGTGCACCAGGGAGCACGCACGCGCGGGTCGGTCCTGAGGGGGATCGATGATCGAGCAGGGTATTGGCGTGCGCCGGCACGTGCGCGGCCAGCGCCGGCCGGCTGTGCGTCTGCGCGCTTTCGCCGCAAGCGTGGGAATCGCGGCGCTCGTTGTCGGGCTCCTCGGCGCGGGGGGCGTGGCTTCTGCGACGGCAGCAGATGCTGTGCCGTCTTCGGAGGGCGGGTCCGAGCTTTCAGGGGCCTCGACGCCGTCGCCGAGCGCCACCATCGAGGTCTCCGACGCGAGCGACGACGCGACGGCTCCTGAGGCGGCGCCCGCCGCCGGTACAGCCGCGATCCAAGACAGCGCCGACGCGGAGTCGGAGTCCGGTACGCCCGCCACCGACGCCGAGTCGCGCACGCTCACTGTCGAGCCCGTCGCTCCCGATGTCGCGCCGCTGTCGATTCCGAACCCCGGTCCGGGAAACGTCGTGATCAGCGTCAAGGTCGCCGGTGACCGCATCGGCGGTACCGAGATCACGGGCACCGGTCTTGCGGGCGTGCACCTGCGGCTCGGGCCGTCGGCCGGCAACACGGCGAGCTGGCAGAGCTACACATGGGCGACCTGCGTCTCCGATGTCGACGGAGACTGCAACTTCGTGATCCCCGTGAAGACCTCGGGCAGCACAGATGCGAACGGCATGCGCACCGATGCCGATCCATGGGTCCACCAGATCTCCGCGCCGACCGGCTGGCGGTTGAACACCAGCCTCCGCACGGGGCACGGTAACGGAACCTCGGCGCCGAACACGAACGTCCCCTACCGCTTTCAGGTCGATCAGACACTGCAGGCCGGGCGCGCGTATCGCTCCACGGATTCGCCATCGTTCATGCGCACAGACCCCGGCGATGTCCAGGATCTCGCCACGTCGAGCGGTGTGTGGCAGATTCCGCGCGTGAACCCCGGAGCGCCCCTGCAGTGTGGGGCGGACTACGGCGTGCTCATCGATCTCTCGAGCTCGATCGGGTCGCAGTTGCCTGCCGCGATCGACGCCGTCGACACCTTCGTCGACGCGCTGCGCGGCACTCCGTCCCGCGTCGGCTTGTTCTCGTTCGATCGATTTAGCCCGGCGTCGGAAGGTGGCGAGTCAGCGACGCTGCGGAGCGTGCGAACCCAGGCCGAAGCGAATGTCGTGAAGAACATGTATGACGACTGGGAGATCGGCTCCGGGACCAACTGGGACGCGGGGCTCCACCGAGTCGCAACAGCTCCTGTCGACTACGACGTCGTGATCGTGCTCACCGACGGCAACCCGACGGCATATGGCACGACGGCGAACAACCGAGTCAATGGGTGGAACGGATTGCGTGACATCGAAGCGGGCGTTCTCTCATCCAACCTCATCAAGTCCAAAGGCACGCGCGTCGTCACGATCGGCGTCGGTGCCGGGGCGAGCGGACTTTCGGAACTCAACCTGCAGGCGATTTCGGGCCCGGTCCGCAACAGCGACTACTTCCAGGTCGGCAACTACAACCAAGCTGCCACGACGCTCGCAAGCATCGCCAAAGGCAACTGTGAGGGTTCGATCGACGTCGTCAAGCGCGTGATCGCGCCGGACGCGGTCATCCCGTCGAACCCCACGAAGACGGATCTGGATGCCGTGTCGACCCCCGTCCCGGGCTGGCAGGTCAACGGCGTCAGCACCGGAGCCGGCGTCTCGTTCGGCACGCCGGCCGGGCCGTGGACGACCGACGGCGCGGGGGGCGCCACGATTCCGCTCCTCTTTCCGACGCCACGCGCGACCGGGCCCGTCACGTGGACCGAGACCCAACAGAGCGGATACTCGGTGCAGCCGGTGCGGGCGGACGCGTCGGCGCCGCCGCGCAATGCGGTCTGCGTGAACACCGAGACGGGCAACCCCGTTTCGGTCAGCGACGCCGGCACGATCGCGACGCCGGGCGTGTCGTTGCCGGTCGCGGTCAACACCGCCATCGAGTGCACGATCTACAACCGGCCCGCGACCGCGAGCATCAGTGTGACGAAGAAATGGGTCGTCGACGGCGAGGTCTTCGAGCACGGCGCGCAGCCGACCGATCTCACTGCCCGACTTCGTCTCACCGGGCCCGGCGCCGCGGGGGCCACCGACCAGCCCTGGGGCACAGCGCGTGACGGCTACCTGATCGGGCAGACGGTCACCGTGTCTGAGACCGTCGGTCTCGGAGCGATGGCGGGATGCACATCGTCCGCCGCGATCACCTCGATCAACGCAGTCACGACGAACATCGTGCTGGGCGCGGGTGGGAACCCGATCGCGCTCACGCATCCGGAGAACACGGCGACGGTGACCAACACCGTGACCTGCGAGCAGGAACTGACGCTCGTCAAGGAGGTGTCGGCCGGAACCGAGCCGACGGACTCATGGACGCTGTCGGCCAGCGGCCCCTCAGATGCTCTGCCCGGACCGATCGGTCGGCATTCCGAGGCGAACGCGGTCTCGGCCCCGGTGTCGCCGGCGGTCGCGTACTCGCTCTCTGAGTCCGGGGGGCCGGCGACCTACGTGCAGACCGACGCGTGGCAGTGCGTCCGGACGTCCGACGGCGCCACGCCGGTACCCGTCGATGCCGGCAACGTGCGCGTGCCTGCGGGCATCGACGTCACCTGCACGGTCACGAATGCGACCGCGACGATCACGCTGATCAAGCGTGTACGCGGTGACGGCGCCGGTGTGCCCGGGGATTGGCATCTCACGGCGACTCCTGCCGGAGGTCTGGACCTTGATCCGCTGACCGTGGAAGGTCAGGGCGGAATACAGACCCCGAACACCGTCGAGGTGCGTCCGGGCCACACGTACACACTCTCGGAGGCGCTCGCCGACCCGACGTCGCCCTTGGCCTACCGGCTGTGGCGCCTCCAGGTGCGTGACACCGACGGCTCCTGGACGACCCTCACCGACGCGCAGATCGTCGCGCCGCCGGCCGGTGAGACCGCCGTGTACCGCTTCGTCAACGAAGCGATCCCGGCGATCGCGCTTCCGCTCACCGGGGGAGCGGCCACGGACCTCTTCGTCATCGCCGGCGGCGGAATCGTCGCCGTTGCGATGCTCGGGCTCGTCCTCGTGTGGCGCCGAAGGCGTGCCATGGCGTAGCCCGGCCGCAGCAGAACCAGCAAGACAACAGAACAGAAAGACCAGACCCGTAGGGGAGAGGGAAATGAACGAAAAAGTGAAGGGCGGTTTCGCGCGTCGCGTGGCTGCTGTGGTGGGTGCTTCGGTGCTTGCTGTGGCGGGGGTTGTGGCGTTTGCGGGGCCTGCGTCGGCGGCGCCGGCGAATGTTCCGACGGATCCGGGGTCGTTGAC